>CAVZAA010000003.1:0-1150000 GCA_963773105.1 uncultured Actinomycetota bacterium | reverse complement strand
GAGTGCGTAATAGCTCACTGGTCAAGTGATTCCGCGCCGACAATGTAACGGGGCTCAAGCACGCCGCCGAAGCCGCGGCATTCGCACGTAAGTGCGGATGGGTAGGAGAGCGTCATGCAGCCAGCGAAGCAGCGGGGTGACCCAGCTGTGGAGGCTGCGTGAGTGAGAATGCAGGCATGAGTAGCGAAAGACGAGTGAGAAGCTCGTCCGCCGATTGACCAAGGGTTCCTGGGGCAGGCTAATCCGCCCAGGGTAAGTCGGGGCCTAAGACGAGGCCGACAGGCGTAGCCGATGGATAACGGGTTGATATTCCCGTACCCGCGCGCGGCCGTCCCGGCTGAAACCATGATGCTAAGAGCCGCGGATCGCCCTTAGGGGCGTGAGGCGGCTCGGACCGATTGGGTAGTAGGCGAGCGGATGGGGAGACGCAGGAGGGTAGCTGTACCGGGCGGTGGTTGTCCCGGGGTAAGGGCGTAGGGCGGACCGTAGTCAAATGCGCGGTCCATGTGCCTGAGACCTGATGCCGACCCGCAAGGGGAAGTCAGTGATCCCATGCTGCCGAGAAAATCCTCGCCGCGAGGACGCGTGCGGCCCGTACCCTAAACCGACGCAGGTGGTCAGGCAGAGAATGCCGAGGCGATCGGGTGAACCGCGGTTAAGGAACTAGGCAAATTGCCCCCGTAACTTCGGGATAAGGGGGCCCACACCCGGTGATGACCCATGCGGTCTGAGCTAGGTGGGGGCGCAGAGGCCAGGGGGAAGCGACTGTTTACTAAAAACACAGGTCCGTGCCAAGCCGCAAGGCGATGTATACGGACTGACGCCTGCCCGGTGCCGGAACGTTAAGGGGACGGGTCAGCTCTTCGGGGCGAAGCTCAGAACTTAAGCGCCGGTAAACGGCGGTGGTAACTATAACCATCCTAAGGTAGCGAAATTCCTTGTCGGGTAAGTTCCGACCTGCACGAATGGCGTAACGACTTCCCCGCTGTCTCAACCGCGGGCCCGGCGAAATTGCACTACGAGTAAAGATGCTCGTTACGCGCAGCAGGACGGAAAGACCCCGGGACCTTTACTGCAGCTTTGCATTGGTGCTCGGGACGGCTTGTGTAGGATAGGCGGGAGACTGGGAAGCGGGGACGCTAGTCCTCGTGGAGTCGCTGGTGAAATACCGCTCTGGTCGTTCTGGGTGTCTAACCTGGGCCCGTGATCCGGGTCAGGGACAGTGCATGGCGGGTAGTTTAACTGGGGCGGTTGCCTCCCAAAAGGTAACGGAGGCGCCCAAAGGTACCCTCAGCCCGGTCGGCAACCGGGTGCCGAGTGCAAGTGCACAAGGGTGCTTGACTGTGAGACAGACATGTCGAGCAGGAGCGAAAGCTGGGACTAGTGATCCGGCGTCGGCTTGTGGAAGCGGCGTCGCTCAACGGCTAAAAGGTACCCCGGGGATAACAGGCTGATCTTGCCCAAGAGTCCATATCGACGGCATGGTTTGGCACCTCGATGTCGGCTCGTCGCATCCTGGGGCTGGAGCAGGTCCCAAGGGTTAGGCTGTTCGCCTATTAAAGCGGTACGCGAGCTGGGTTTAGAACGTCGTGAGACAGTTCGGTCCCTATCCGCTGCGCGCGCAGGAGACTTGAGAGGGGCTGTCCCTAGTACGAGAGGACCGGGACGGACTGACCTCTGGTGTGCCAGTTGTTCCGCCAGGAGCACGGCTGGTTGGCTACGTCGGGAAGGGATAACCGCTGAAAGCATCTAAGCGGGAAGCCCGCCTCAAGATAAGGTCTCCCACCACCTCGAGTGGGTAAGGTCCCCAGCCAGACGACTGGGTTGATAGGCCGGAAGTGCAAGCGCCGCGAGGCGCTCAGCTGACCGGTACTAACAGACCGAGGGCTTGACACACTCCATAAGCTCTGCATGTACCCCGAGAAATCGGGGGTTCGCGTCCACTATGCGGTTCCCGAAATACGGCCGGGAACTATCTAAGGCTGATATTTCCATAGAGTTGCGGCGGCCATAGCGAGGGGGAAACACCCGGTCCCATCCCGAACCCGGAAGTTAAGCCCCTCAGCGCCGATGGTACTGCGAGGGAGGCCTCGCGGGAGAGTAGGACACCGCCGCACATTTCTTCCAGGAAAGCCGATCTCAATTGAGATCGGCTTTCTTGCGTTATGCGGAAATTTCCCCCGAGCCGCCCGCCCTTACGTACCTCTGGGTGGTCGGCGCGTTGCCATCACTCGTACCGTCTTATCGTCGGCGGAATGTTGTTGGGGCACATGATCTTCGAAATTTTTTCCTTGCGCTTGGGGCCGGGTGGACGGCTCCGAGCGGGGTCGGCGGGGGTGCTTGTTGCGGGTAGTGTGAAGGGATTATGCGTTCAGGAGGCGGTTTCAGTGGCTGAAGACGGCAACGCGCCGCAGCGCGACAGCGCCGGTGGTGGGCGGGGACGCCCGAGCGGTGGCGCGGGCCGTGGCTCTGGCGGTTCCGGACGCCCAGGAGGCTCTGGCGGCTCGGGCGGCTACGGCCGGTCCGGCGGGCAGAGCGGTGGTTATTCGAGTCGCGGTGGCTCCGGCGGATCGCGCGGGACCGGCGGCCGGGGCGGTTACGGAGCGGGGCGCTCCGACTCTCGAGGCGGCTACGCGGGCTCGCGCGGCGCCTCTGGCGGCGGCTACGGCGGCGGACCGTCCCGTAGCCGGGACGGGGACGACAGGGGTCCGGCCGGCGACCGCGACTCCGGTGGCGGATACGACCGTGATGGCGGCGGCGCCCGCGGCGGATACTCCCGTGGCGATGACAATCGCGGCGCGGGAAACCGTGGCGGATACAGCCGCGGGCCGTCCGAGCGGCCGTCTGGCAGCTTCCGGCGTGACGAGTCCGGCGGAGATGGCGAGCGGCGCTACGGAAGCGACCGAGGCCCCTCGTCGGGATCGTCCGGCTCCGGCTACCGCTCCTCCGGCTCGGGGAACCGGCCGACCGGGTCCGGGTACCGCCCGAGCGGCGACCGGGCCGGCGGCTACGGGGGCCCTCGGCGCGAGGGAAGCTTCGGCGATCGTCCCTCCCGCCCGTCCTACGGCAGCGGCCCGCGTGACGGCGGGCAGCGTGACGGCGGGTACCAGGGGCGCGACGGCGGTTCCGGCGGCGACCGGCGTTCGTTCGGCGGCGGCGCCGGCCGTTCCGAGGGCGGCTTCAGGGGCGGTGACCGCCCGACCGGGCGGCCCTACGGTTCCGGTGGCAGCCGGCCTGACGGCGGCTTCCGCGGTGGAGACCGCCCGACCGGCCGTTCGTACGGCGGCGGCGGCCGACCTGACGGCGGATTCCGCGGCGGTGACCGTCCGACCGGACGGACCTTCGGCGGCCCGCCGCGTTCGGATGGCGGGTTCCGCGGCGGTGACCGCCCAGCGGGCGGCGGCCCCCGGCGCGAGTTCGGCGGCGGGGATCGCGGCTACGACCGCGGGCCAAGCGCGGACCGCGGCTACGACCGCAGGCCCGGCGGCGACAGCGGTGGTGACCGGGACGGCCGCCGGTCGTTTAGCGGCGGCGATCGCCCGCGGTACGACTCGGACCGCCGTGACGGCGGGTACCGCGGCCGCGACGGCGAGCAGGGGCGCCCGGCGGGCGAGCGCAGCTCGGCCGGCTACCGGGGCGGACAGGACGGTCCGTCACGCCCGAGCCGTCCGGCCTACGGCCGCTCCGGCGGACAGGACCGCCCGGCCGGTGGCTCCGGTTTCAGCCGGACCATGTCCAGCCGCATCGGCGGCGCCTTCCCCGAGGACAAGACGGGCCGGCCGGAGCGGTCGGATCGACCGCGCGGCGCCGGGCGGCCGGGTGACCGCAGGACTTCGTTCGGCGCAGGCAGCCGATCGGACCGTCCGGGCGGGCCGTCGAGCTACGGCTCGCGGCCAAGGACGGGCGGCGACTTCGATCGCGACCGGGAACGGCCGGAGCGGCGGCGCGACGACCGGCGCGGCAGCGCCTCCGAGCTGCCCAGGATTCCCGACAGCATCACCGAGGACCAGATATCGCGGGACGTGAAGAGCGAGCTCGGCGGCCTTCCGAGCGACCTGGTCGTCATGGTCGGCCGGTACCTGGTCGCGGCCGAGCTGGCCTCCGATCCGGAGCAGGCGTACCGGTACGCGCAGGCCGCACGGCACTACGCCGCCCGGATCGGCGTGGTCCGCGAGCTCTCAGGCATCACCGCCTACAAGACCGAGCGCTGGACCGAGGCGCTGGCGGAACTGCGGGCGGCCCGCAGGCTAACCGGGCGCAACGACTACCTCGCGCTGATGGCGGACGCGGAGCGCGGCCTCGGCCGTCTCGACCGCGCCCTTGAGGTCGTGCACAGCCCCGAGGCCAAGCGACTACCGCGGATGGCCCAGATCGAGCTGCGGATCGTCGAGTCCGGCATCCGCCGCGACCAGGGCCTGGCCGACGCGGCGGTGCTGGCGCTGCAGGTTCCCGAGCTGACCGACGGCAAGCTTCGCCCGTGGTCGGCCCGGCTCTTCTACGCCTACGGCGACGCGCTGCTTGCGGCCGGCCGGACCGAGGCCGCCAGGGAGGCGTTCGCCCGCGCCGTCGTCGCGGACGAGGACGAGCAGACCGACGCTCTCGCCCGCCTAGACGAGCTCGACGGCGTAACCGTCGCCGACCTGGAAGACGACGAGGACGAAGACGACGACCTCGACGCCACCGCCAAGTCAGAAGACGCCCTCCGAGACGACGATGAAGAGGATGAGGACGACGAGGAAGCCGAAGCCGACCTCGACGACGAAGCCGACCTCGACGACGAGGACGACGAGGGAGATCTCGACGAGGAAGACGAAGACGATGACCTCGACGAGGACGACGACGACGTTCTGGTAGGCCTCGAGGACGACGAGGATCTCCCCGGCGCCGACGAAGAGGACCAGGACGACGAGGACGACGAGGACGAGGCTCCGGAGAAGTTAGCCACTCCCCCGGATGGGTCCCGACAGGCGGCTTAGCCAGCAAGCCGGTCGGGCCCATCCTCCGTCGTAAGCAGCACCCGAACACGCAAAACCTAAGCCGCCGGCGCCTCGAGCTTGTCCAGCCAGTGCCAGATACCGCCCACATTCGCGGCCGCCCCCGACAGCTGCTCGAACTTCTCCGCCACCGCCGGATCGGCGTCCGGCGCGAGCGACCGGTACCGCGACATCGTCCGCTGCCGGACCGCCTCCACCGCGTGGTCGAGGTTCATCCCCGCGTTCCGCGCCGTCCGGGTCGCGTCGACCCACACGGAGATCTCCTCGGCCGACCGCTCGAGCGTGGACGCCACCGACGTCACCGGCCCGTAGTGGCTGAAGAGCAGCCGGGACGGTCCAAGCGCGGCGAACTTCGCAATCGACGCAAGCGCGACAGAAAGGTCGAAGTCCGGTGGCGGCGTGGCCGGCCGCAGGTCGCCGGTCTCGGGGATGTACACCCCGGCCGCGTCCCCGACGTACAGGTCGCCGCTCAGGGAGTCGACCAGCCCGACGTGGTGCCGCGCGTGCCCGGGCGAATAGTAACTCGACAGCTGCCGACCATCCCCGAGGTCGATCACGCCCACGTCGTCCAGCGTGCGCAGTCGGTCGGCGTCCACCGGCAGCATCGAGCCGAAGAGAACGTCGAGCGCGTCCCCGTACACCATCCGCGCGCTGGCCATCAGCCTGCTTGGGTCGGCCAGGTGGCGGGCGCCCTTCTCGTGCACCACAACCTGCGCGCGGCCGAACTTCGCGGCGATGTCGCCCACGCCGCCGGCGTGGTCGAGGTGGATGTGCGTGACGACGACGGTGGCCAGGTCGTCCGCCCCGATCCCGAGCGAGGCGAGAGCGGCCTGCACGACCGGCGCGGAGGTGGACGTTCCGGTCTCCACCAGGCAGGGCCTGCTTGACCGGATGAGGTAGCCTGCAGTGATCCCCTGGTACCCGGCCATCCGCGTGTCGATCTGGTAGACATCGTTGCCAAGATCGGTAATGTCCGGGTTGCCAGAATCCTGCGAGTTGCCTGTCGTCATAGCAATGTCGTCACGCATCCGACTATTGTCCCAGACAACAGGAGAGGAAATAGGCATGGATCTCACGCTCAACGTGTATTCCGATTCGCCGGAGTTCACCGTGGTCGCGGTCGGCGGGGAGATAGACGTGTACTCCGCGCCGAAGCTGCGGGAGAAGCTGATCAGCCTCGTCGAGTCCGGCAGTTACCACCTGATCATCGATATGGAAGCGGTCGAGTTCCTCGATTCGACCGGCCTCGGCGTCCTCGTCGGCGGCCTGAAGCGGGTCCGCGCGCACGACGGCTGGATCGACCTCGTGTGCACCCAGGGCCGCATCCTGCGTATCTTCCGCATCACCGGCCTCAGCCGGGTGTTCAACATCTACGACTCGGTCGTGGATGCGATCGCCGCCCACGCCGAGCCGCCGGCTGCGGACGACGGCGACTCCGCCGAGTAAAACCGGCCGAGTACAACCAGAAGCTCCGCCCCGAACGGCCCCGCGATTCCGGCCGTCGTCAGGCGTCGAAGGTCCGCAATACCAGCCCCGTCAGTGGCTTCGGCCCGAACGACGTGGATTTGCGCGGCACCCGTTCGCCGTGCGCGGCCAGCTCCATCACCGCCGCCAGCTCCATCGGGTTGCAGAGGACGGCGGTGCCGCCGGTCTCGACCGCGAGCCGGACCGCCTCGGCCGCGTCGTGCGAAATCAGCACGTCGCGGTCGTTGTCCTTGATCAGCCAGAGCCGGGCGAGCAGCAGCTCCTGCATGACCGAGGCATCCAGCGCCCGCCAGCGGGAAGACGCGCCTGATGGCATCGCATCCGCCAGCTCATCGGAGTCGGGATGGCTGAGCAGCCACAGCCCGCCCCGTCCCGCCAGCAGAAACGCCGTTCCCTGGCGGCCCCTGTCCGCCAGGCGGCCGAGCGCGTCCGCCAATTGCTCCGCCCGGAACCCGAGCCCGAGCCCCGTGTTCGGCAACTCGGTCACGGTGAACGCCTGCGCCGCCAGGCTGGCCGCCTCGGCCGGCTCGAGATGCGGGATCACCCGGTGGATCGGGCCGAGCCGCAGCGGATAGGCGTCCGCGTCGACCAGGAACGCGAGCCCGTAATCCCACGGGCCGTCGCCGTGGCCGGTGGCCCGCATCGACGCCCGAAGTTCGCTGTAGGCGGCGTATCGATGGTGGCCGTCGGCGATGAGCGCGGTCCGCGCGCCGAGGTCGGCGGCGACGGCCGCCTGCTCGGCCGGGTCCGTCAGCGCCCAGATTCGATGCGTCACCCCGTCGCCGGTGACGGTGCAGGCGAGCGGCGTCCGCTCCTGCGCCGTCAGGTCCACCAGCCGCGACGTCGCGCTGACCGCGGGGCCCGGGCCGGCGGTGCCCCCGCGCCCGCCTCGGCCCCGTCCTCCTCTGTCCCGGCCCCCCCGTTATAGACGAGCAGGATCGGCTCTAGGTTGCCACGCACCGCCGCCATTAGCTCGCGGCGGCCGGCCACCGGGCCCGGCATCACGTCCTCATGGGGGTGGATCGCGGTCGTGCCGACCCGGACCGCCCCGATCAGGCCGCGCTGCACGAACCCGGGTCCGCGCTGCTCGTAGACGTACAGGGCGGGCGCATCGTCCGCCGCGAGCACGCCCTCGTCCAGCCACTCGCTCAGCCGCGCGGCCGCGATCTGGCCCGCCGCCCGGGCGTCCAGCTCCAGCGCGGGCAGGATCAGCCGGACGATGTTATAGGGCGAGGCCGCCCGCAACTGCTCTAGCGTCCCGGGGCCGATCACGTCGTACGGTGGTGATGTGACGTTTGCGAGTTCGCCGACCCGGGCCGGGGCATAACGGACACCACGGAACGGAGTCAGGACGAGACCAGGACCATCGCCAAGCGGAAAGTGGGTCTTCACACCATGTCAGAAGCGCCAAGCGGTAGCTGGGATTCCCCGTACCTGGAAAACTTCGCGAGCCACGTCGGCCGCGAGCGGCCTACATCGGGCGAATCGTCAGGCCACGGCGGCGGCGGTGGCCGCGACGCCGCCGACGAGGACCCGGCCGAGGTGCACGGCTGGTACACCACCGGGATGGAGCTGCTCGGCAACGGCAGCCCCGCTGCCGCCGCCCAGGTCCTGCAGCGGGCGGCCAACGCCGAGCCAGAATCGCGCAGCATCCGCGAGGCGCTGGCCCGCGCCCAGTTCGACACCGGCCAGTACGAGGAGGCCGCGGCCAACTTCCGCGCGATCGTCGAGGCGGCGCCGACCGACGACTACGCCAACTTCGGACTCGGCCTCGCCCTCGCCCGCCGCGGCGACCACGAGGCCGCCGCCGAGTACCTGGCACTGGCCGTCGCCATGCGCCCCGACCGCAAGCCCTACACCGACGCGCTCCACCAGGTCCGCGCCACCCTCAGAGCCCGCAAGCGCCCCCAGCAGCCCTGACCGAGCCCGGCCGTCCCTCATCCGGCCGTGACCGGCTCGGCTAGGGTTGGCTGCATGCCAGCCGCCCTCGCCGCCGCCTATGATGTCCTCCTCCTCGATCTAGACGGCGTCGTCTACATCGGGGGCAAGCCGATTCCCGGCGCCCCCGAGGCGCTGCAGAAGGCCAGCGACGACGGCGCGCACCTGGCCTACGTCACCAACAACGCCTCGCGCACCCCCGCCGCCGTCGCCGCCATGTTGACCGGCATGGGCGTCCCCGCCGCGGCCGCCGACGTCGTCACGTCCGCCCAGGCGGCCGCGCGGCTGCTGGCCGAGAAACTCCCCCCGAAGGCGAAGGTTCTCGTCCTTGGCGCCCTCGCGCTCCGCCTCGCGATCAGGGAGCGAGGCCTCACCCCGGTCTCCAACGCGGCCCAGAACCCGCAGGCAGTCGTCCAGGGCTACAGTCCCGGCCTCGGCTACGGCAGCTTCGCCGAGGGCGGCCTGGCGGTCCGGGCGGGCGCGCTCTTCGTCGGCACCAACGCCGACTCCACGATTCCAAGCGCCCGCGGCACCGCGCCTGGCAACGGCTCCCTGCTGCAGGTGATCGAGCACGCCACCGGGGTGAAGCCGCAGATAGCGGGCAAGCCGGAGCCGCCACTGCACCGCGAGTCGGTGATCCGCACCGGCGCCAAACGGCCGCTTGTCATCGGCGACCGCCTCGACACCGACATCGAGGCCGCCTACAACGCCGGCACCGACAGCTTCCTGGTGCTCACCGGCGTCGACGGCCCCCGCGGGGCCGTGCTCGCCCCGCCCGCACCGCCGGCCCACCTACATCGGCGAGACCCTCGACGCCCTGCTCCAGCCCTACCCGCCGGTGACCCGCATCGACGACGGCGCGACCTGCGCCGGCTGGACCGCGACGGCGCCCGGGAACGAGAACGGCAGCCTCGGCCTGGTCGGCCAAGGTGCCGCGATCGACGGCCTCCGCGCGCTGGCCGCCGCCGCCTGGGCCGTCCACGACCGGCAGGGCACCCTGGACCCCAGGCAGGTCGCCCGCCCCCTCGACCAGCTAGCCGCCGAGGGCCTAAAAATAAGATAACAGCAAGAAGCGCCGCAGGCGCGATGACCGGCCCACTCGGCGCGGATGTCCGATTTGACAACGCTCCGTGATTGCGGTGGGATGTCGCGCATGCCAGCACACCGGATGAGCCGCCAGGCCCCGTCGTGCTGCCGCCTGTCCTCGTGTTGTCGCTGACCCGTTTAACCCGGAGTCTCAGCCACCTCGACACACGAAGGAACCGTCGTTGAACACCGACCTCTCGGTCGCCCCTGAGATCGCGCTGCTCGCCGCGCCGCTCGCCCGCGCCCAGACCGACGCGCCCGCGCCCAGCACCGACGGCCGCCTGGCGGCCGACCTGGCCGACCTTGCCGCCGCCCCGCAGCGCTGGTGGGACCTGGTCCGGTTCGACGCCGAGGGCCCGCTGCGCATCCCGCTGCCCGGCGCGCCCGGCGCGTGGCTGCTCGTCGTGCCCCCCGGTTCGGCCGCCGACTGCGACTGCGGCCAGGCCACCGCGCTGGCGGGCGAGGCGGTCGAGACGAGCGGCCCGAGCGCCGCCGGGACCGCCCGCCCGCTGCGCCCCGGCCGCGTGCTGGTGCACGGCGCTCGCGCGCCGCATCGGCTGCTCACCGCCGGCCACGGGTATTCGGTCACGCTGCATGCAGCAGTCGCACCGGTCCGTTCGGAATAATTCAAAATCTTTTATCCCGAACGGACCGTTAGCTCCGCGCTGTTCCTCAGCGAATTCTCAGCCCCGGCACGGCACCATCTGCGCGGCGATCTCAGCCCAGAGGAGTACCCCATAATCATCACCCCGGCTGACGCGCCGCCGCGTGCCGGTCGGCCAGAATTGGGACCATCAAACCCATAGAGAGGACCATTTCGCCATGATCGAGGTACGGGGCCTCACGAAGCGGTACGGCGCCAAGGTCGCCGTAGACGACCTGACCTTCGGCATTGAGCCGGGTAAGGTCACCGGCTTCCTGGGCCCGAATGGCGCCGGCAAGACTACTACGATGCGGTGCATCCTCGGCCTCGACTACGCCGACGAGGGCACGGTCACGGTCGATGGGAAGGTCTACCCTGACCTGGCGTACCCCATGCGCGAGGTTGGCGCGCTGCTTGACGCGAAGGCGGTGCACGGCGGCCGGTCCGCCTACAACCACCTGCTCTGCCTGGCGCAGACCAACAACCTGCCCCGCCGCCGCGTCAACGAGGTACTTGACCTGGTCGGCCTGTCCGAGGTGGCGCGGAAGCGGTCCAAGGGGTTCTCGCTCGGCATGAGCCAGCGCCTCGGCATCGCCGGGACTATGCTGGGCGATCCCAAGGTGCTGATGTTCGACGAGCCGGTCAACGGCCTTGACCCCGAGGGCATCCTCTGGATCAGGAACCTGATGAAGGCCCTGGCGTCCGAGGGCCGCACGGTCTTCGTCTCCAGCCACCTGATGTCGGAGATGGAGTACACCGCCGACCACCTGATCGTGATCGGCCGGGGCAAGCTGATCGCCGACTGCTCGATGTCGGAGTTCATCTCCCGCTCCTCCGGCGCGTCCGTGCGGGTGCGCACGCCGATGGCGGACGAGCTGATCAAGGCCGTCACCGCCCGCGGCGCGGTCGCCGCCACTGGCGATGAGGACGCCGTCGAGGTCCGCGGCATGACCGCGGCGGAGGTCGGCGACATCGCATTCGAGCAGGCCATCAGGCTGCACGAGCTGGCCACGGTGCGCGCCTCGCTCGAAGAGGCGTTCATGGAGCTGACCGCGAGCAGCGTCGAGTACCGCGCGGAAACCCCCGTGGCCACGACCTCCATCGGAAGCGGGGTCTGAGCCATGGCCACTGCCATCGCGCCCAACGTGCGGCTTTCCTCGCTGCCGCCGGCTGTCGGGCAGGCAGGATTGCGCGGGGCGATCGCCTCGGAGTTCACCAAGCTCCGGTCGGTCCGGTCCACCTACTGGACCCTGGGCGGGCTGTTCGTCGTCTCCGTCGGCCTTGGCGTCGCGATCACAGCGGGCACCGCGGCCAACATGGTCAACAACCCCGGCAATAAGGCCGGGTTCGACGCGACCCAGGCTTCGCTGGGGGCGTTCTTCGAGCTCGGTCAGCTGATCATCGCGGTCATCGGGGCGATGGTGATCACCTCGGAGTACTCCACCGGGATGATCCGCACGTCGCTGACCGCCCAGCCCCGGCGCGGCGTGGTCTACGCCGCCAAGGCGATCGCGTTCACCAGCGTGACGCTCGTCATCTCGCTCATCACGTCGTTCGTGGCGTTCTTCGTCGGCCAGGCGATCTACTCGGGCAAGGGCGTAGCCGCCTCGCTGTTCCACACGGTCACGATCCCGGCCAACGCGAACGTCAACTGCAGTCCGAACGGGTGCACGGCGACCTTCTTCGGCACCGACGTCATCAGCCCGTCCACCGTGCTGACGGCGATCATCGGCACCGCGCTGTTCGTCACGATCGTGGCGCTGATCTCGTTCGGCGTCGGCTCGATCGTGCGGCACACGGCGGGCACGATCGCGATCGTGATCGCGCTGCTGTTCATCGTCCCGATCCTCGAGCACACGCTGCCGGACCAATGGCGCTGGGACATCATGCGGTTCCTGCCGGACGCCGCCAACCAGGTGATCTCGGTCACGATTCCCGGCAGCGGCCCTGGGTTCCACCTGTGGTCGGCCTGGCCGCAGCTCGGGGTGACCGCGCTGTGGGCGGTGGTCCTGTGCGGGATCGGCGCCTACCTGTTCCGCACGCGCGACGCGTAGGGGCTGGTCGAGGCAATGGCTACCACTATCACGCCCAACGTGCGGCTCTCCTCGCTGCCGCCGGCTGTCGGGCAGGCAGGATTGCGCGGGGCGATCGCCTCGGAGTTCACCAAGCTCCGGTCGGTCCGTTCCACCTACTGGACCCTGGGCGCGCTGTTCGTCGTCTCCGTCGGCCTCAGCGTCGCGATCGCCGCGGGCACCGCGGCCAACATGGTCAACAACCCGCAGAACAAGGCCGGGTTCGACGCGACCCAGACCTCGCTGGGCGCGTTCTTCGAGCTCGGCCAGCTGATCATCGCGGTCATCGGGGCGATGGTGATCACCTCGGAGTACTCCACCGGGATGATCCGCACCTCGCTGACCGCCCAGCCGCGGCGCGGCGTGGTCTACGCCGCGAAGGGAATCGCGTTCACGTCGGTCGCCCTGGTGATCTCGGTCGTCACGTCGTTCGTGGCGTTCTTCGTCGGCCAGGCGATGCTGTCGGGCAAGGGCGTGGCGGCGTCGCTCTTCCACACCGTCACGATCCCGGCCAACGCGATGGTGAACTGCGTGGGGGGCGGCGGCGGCAAGGTCCCGGACAGCCAGGGCCCCGGGCCCGGTCCCGGCTGCGGTCACCTGGTGGTGACCTTCTCCGGCACCGATGTCATCACTGCGTCCACCGTGCTGACGGCGATCATCGGCACCGCGCTGTTCGTCACGATCGTGGCGCTGATCTCGTTCGGCGTCGGCTCGATCGTGCGGCACACGGCGGGCACGATCGCGATCGTGATCGCCCTGCTGTTCATCGTCCCGATCCTCGAGCACACGCTGCCGGACCAGTGGCGCTGGGACATCAGCCGGTTCCTGCCCGACGCCGCCAACCAGGTCGTGTCGACCACGATCGCGGGCAACGGCCCCGGCCACCTGTGGTCGGCCTGGCCGCAGCTCGGCATCACCGCGCTGTGGGCGGTGGTCCTGGTCGGGATCGGCGCCTACCTGTTCCGCACGCGCGACGCGTAAACCGACCACCGGTTAGCGACTACCGATTATCGAAAGGAGGTTCTGAGCAAATGGTTGCCACCACGCCGGGCGTGCGGCTGTCCTCGCTGCCGTCGGCCGCCGGACGGGCGGGCCTGGGCGGGGCCATCTCCTCGGAGTTCACCAAGCTCCGCTCGGTCCGCTCTACCTACTGGACCCTCGGCGGGCTGTTCGTCGTCTCCGTCGGCCTCGGGATCGCGATCGCGGCGGGCACGGCGGCGAACTTCACCGACCACCCGTTCCAGAAGGTCGGGTTCGACGCGACCCAGACCTCGCTGGGCGCGTTCTTCGAGCTGGGCCAGCTGATCATCGCGGTCATCGGGGCGATGGTGATCACCTCGGAGTACTCCACCGGGATGATCCGCACCTCGCTGACCGCGCAGCCCCGGCGCGGCGTGGTCTACGCCGCGAAGGGGATCGCGTTCACGTCGGTCGCCCTGGTGATCTCGGTCGTCACGTCGTTGGTGGCGTTCCTGGCCGGCCAGGCGCTGTACTCCTCCAGCGGGGTGGGCGCCTCGCTGTTCCACACCGTCAGGGTCCCGGCCAACGCGATCGTGCACTGCCTGAACCGGGTCCAGGTCGGCCCGGGGGCGTTCGCCTGCCCTTCGGGCGACCGCGTGCTGACCGTCACCAGCTGGGACACGATCCACCCGTCGACCGTGCTCGCCGCGATCATCGGCACCGCGCTGTTCGTCACGATCGTGGCGCTGATCTCGTTCGGCGTCGGCTCGATCGTGCGGCACACGGCGGGCACGATCGCGATCGTGATCGCCCTGATGTTCATCATCCCGCTGCTCGAGAACGCACTGCCGAGCAACTGGCACAACGACATCATGCGGTTCCTGCCCGACGCCGCGAACCAGGTGGTCTCGGTCACCATCGGGCCGGCCAACCAGCATCTGTGGTCGGCGTGGCCTCAGCTGGGCGTGACGGCGCTGTGGGCGGTGGTCCTGGTCGGGATCGGCGCCTTCTTGTTCCGCACGCGCGACGCGTAAGGTCGGCAGTCACTCGAAATCCATGGCGTTTCCGGTGTAATAGTCCCGGAAACGCCATGGATTTAATTCGATCTTGGTGTCCGGCTGCTAGGAGAGGGCCTCGATCGTGTCAGGGGTGAGGACGGTGAGGCTGGGGAGTATCAGACGGGCGGCGGCCAGGGCGTCTGCGGCCGGCGGGTACTCGGGGCGGGGGATCGCGATCACGGTGAAGCCGGCCGCGGCGGACGCGCGCAGGCCGTTGGAGGAGTCCTCCACCGCGGCGCACGCCTGCGGGGGGACCGAGAGGCGGTCAGCCGCCGCCAGGTAGACGTCGGGGGCGGGCTTGCCCAGCGGGACCTCCTCGCTCGACACCACCGCTGCGAACGCGGACTCGAGGCCGGCCGTGGCCAGCACCGTCTGGATGAGCGATCGGGGCGACGAGCTGGCCACGCCGAGCGGCCAGCGTCCCGCCAGCGAGCGCACCGCCTCGACCGCTCCCGGCAGCAGCGGCAGGTGCCCGGAGTACTCGACGGCCATCGCCGCGATCACCTCCGCCGCCACCTGCTGCGGGGACAGGCCGGTGATCCCGAAGTCGGCCGCCAGGTAGGCGGACCACTCGGCGGTCGACATGCCCATCAGCCGGTCCTGCGCGTCGGCCGCCCAGCGCCCGCCGCGGTTGGCCACGAACCCGCGCCGCACCCGCTCCCAGACCGGCTCGGAGTCGATCAGCACCCCGTCCATGTCGAACACGATCGCATCGATCACGCCGCCCCCACGCCCCACGCCGCTTCGCCGCCGATGGTTACGGCAGCGTCAGGATCTCGTACCCGTCCTCGGTCACCAGGATCGTGTGCTCGAACTGCGCGGTGCGCTTGCGGTCCTTGGTCACCGCCGTCCAGCCGTCCGGCCAGACGTCGTAGGTGATGGTGCCCAGCGTCAGCATCGGCTCGATGGTGAACGTCATGCCGGTCTCGATCGTCACCGACGCGTCGGGATCGTCGTAGTGCGGCACGATCAGCCCGGAGTGGAACGTCGTCCCGATCCCGTGCCCGGTGAAGTCGCGGATGACGCCGTAGCCGAACCGCTTGGCGTAGGACTCGATGACCCGCCCGACGACGTTCAGCGACCGTCCGGGCGCGACCGCGCGAATCCCGCGCATCATCGCCTCGTGGGTCCGCTCGACCAGCAGCCGGGACTCTTCTGCCACATCGCCCGCCAGGAAGGTGGCGTTGGTGTCCCCGTGCACGCCGGCGATATAGGCGGTTATGTCGACGTTGACGATGTCGCCGTCGTTGATCACGGTGTCGTCGGGTATGCCGTGGCAGATGACCTCGTTCAGCGAGGTGCACAGCGACTTCGGGTAGCCCCGGTAGCCGAGCGTCGACGGGTAGGCCCCGTGGGCGACCAGGAACTCGTGCCCGACCTGGTCCAGGTAGTCGGTGGTGACCCCGGGCCGCACGTTCCGGCCGACCTCTTCGAGCGCCTGGGCCGCGAGGCGGCAGGCGACCCGCATCCGCGCGATCGTGTCGGCGTCCTTCACGTCCGCCTCGCCTAGCGTCGGGTGTTTCTTACCGACGTACTCGGGGCGGGTGATGCTATTGGGAACATGCCGGGCGGGCGAGAGCCGACCCGGGTGGAGCAGAGTGGCCATGTTTTGCGATTCTAGTGCGCATGGCGAACAACAACGAAGAGCAGTGGTACTTCTGCACGCGGCACAACACCGTCGAGCCGGCCGATACCCCCTGCCCGGGCAAGGATCTGCTCGGCCCGTACGCGACGCGGGAGGAGGCAGCCCACGCGCTCGAGAAAGTTAAGGAACGCAACGAGGCCTGGGACGCGCAAGAGTAGCCGCCAGGGCTAGGCTAGCTATTGTGAGCAACGACTTGCCTCCGGTAGCGGAAGCCCGGATGGCCGAAATCAGGGCGAGCGGCACCTGGGGGTCGTCGCTCAGCTCCGACGAGTTCGCGGCCGTCCGCTCGGTCGGCTTCGAGCCGACCGGGCAGGTTCTCGGCGCGGCGGTCTACAACATCGGCTACGCGGGCGGCTACGGCTGCCCGGGCGCGTGGGGCAGCTACTCGCCGCTCGGCTACGGGCCCGCCGCCAGGACCCAGGTGTCGAGCAGGGGCGGCTACGGCTCGTTCGGGCCGCTGGTGCAGACGCTCTACCAGGCCAGGCGGACGGCGATCAGCCGGATGGTGGCCGAGTGCGCCGAGCTCGGCGGGCACGGGGTGGTCGGCGTGCGGCTCACCATCGGCAGCTTCCCGGCCGGCGGGCTCGAGTTCAAGGCGATCGGCACCGCCATTCACGCCCCCGGCGCGCCGCCGTTGAAGCGCCCGTTCACCTCGGATCTGTCCGGCCAGGACTTCGCCAAGCTGGTGCACAGCGGCTGGATGCCGGCCGGGCTGGCGCTCGGGATCTCGGTCGCGGCCAGGCACGACGACTGGCGGACGGTCGGCCAGACCCGCTGGAGCGCGGGCAACGCCGAGGTCAGCGGCTGGACCGAGCTGGTCGCCGACGGCCGCCACGATGCCCGGGTGCAGCTGTCGGCGGACGTCAAGCGGATCGGCGCCGAGGGCGTGGTCATCGCCGAGATGACCATGCGGGTCCGCGAGCGGGAGTGCCCCGCCCAGGAGGGCGGCCACGATCACATCGTCGAGACGGTCAACATCGGCACCGCGATCGTGCGGCTGAGAAACCACAAGCAGCGGGCGACCCCGCCGCCGCTCGCCATCATGTCCCTTGACCCCAAGCGCCGCCAGGCAGCGCGCGTCGACATCGGCCAGAACAGAAGGTAGAGACCACGCTATGACGGACCAACAGACCGGAATGAGCATGGCGGGCGTCCCCCAGGACGCGATCAAGCGGCTCTCCGAACTGCAGCCGGGCAAGGCCGGGTCGATCTTCACCTCCGACCTTTCTGTGAACGAGTTCCTGCTGGTCCGCGAGGTCGGCTTCCGGCCGGTTGGCCTGGTACTCGGCACCTCGATTTACCACGTCGGCCTGCAGATCGGCCGCTGGGGCAAGAACCAGGAGCTCAACGTGCTCTCGCAGGCGCTGTACCACGCCCGGGAGCTGGCGATGACCCGGATGGAGGCGGAGGCGGACGCGCTCGGCGCGGACGGCATCGTCGGCGTCCGCCTCGACGTGGAGATGAAGGAGTTCGGCTCGGACATCGCCGAGTTCATCGCGATCGGCACCGCGGTCAAGGCAGAGCCGAACGCCGGCGGCGGCGGCGTCGACAACTGGCGCAACAACAAGCGCCAGCCGTTCACCTCGGACCTGTCCGGCCAGGACTTCTGGACCCTGATCAGGGCCGGCTACGCGCCCCTGGGCATGGTCATGGGCAGCTGCGTGTACCACATCGCCCACCAGCGGATGGGCGCGATGATCGGCAACATCGGCCGGAACGTCGAGATCGAGCAGTTCACCCAGGCCCTGTACGACGCCCGCGAGCTGGCGATGTCCCGCATGCAGGCCGAGGCCGAGGAACTCCACGCCGAGGGCATCGTCGGGGTCCAGCTCCGGCAGCACAGCCACACCTGGGGCGCGCACACCACCGAGTTCTTCGCGATCGGCACCGCCGTCCGCCCGCTCCGCGAAAACCACGTCATCGAGCCCCCGACGATGGTGCTGTCCCTCGACTCCTAGGCCGAATTCGGCGTTCCGGGCGCAAGA
Source organism: uncultured Actinomycetota bacterium (assembly GCA_963773105.1). Taxonomy (GTDB): domain Bacteria; phylum Actinomycetota; class Actinomycetes; order Streptosporangiales; family Streptosporangiaceae; genus Trebonia. The sequence continues at coordinate 1,132,134 of CAVZAA010000003.1, read as the reverse complement.
GGGGTGCGAATCCGAGGCGCCCCGTGCATGCTGAGTACGTGGACGCAGACCAGGTCGCTACGCTCCGTGCGGTGCTCGCTGGCTCCGGGTGGCTGGAGCAGGCCCGGATCTTCGGCCGCGCGCTGCGGACGACGCCCAAGTCGCCCGGCGGGCTGCTGGTCGTGGGCACCCCCGACTTCGAGCCGTGGCACCTCACCGCCCACCTGGACGACGAGAGCCGCCTGTCCGGCATCGCGGCGCTGACGCCGACGCTGGTCCGCTGGTCCCCGCCGCCGGACGCGCCCCCGCACCTGGCGATCGGCCTGGCCCGCCTGGAGGCAGCGCGCCGGGGCGAGACCCTGTTCGTCGTCACCGAGGACCGCGCCCCGGTCCCGCTGCTCGAGCGGGTCAACGACGCGCGCAAGACCGGTGCCACCATCCTGGCGCTTGACACCGGTGACGGCGACCCCGAGCTTGATGCCATCGCCCACGAGGCGCTGGCGGTCCCCGAGTCGCTGTCCTTCGACGCGGGGCAGCATCTGGTGTCGGCGGCGGCCGGGGAACGAGACGCGGGCGGCGCGCGCAGGCGGACCCTGCGCGACCGCCTGGCGCGCCTCCTCGACACCGTCAGCGGCCCCACCGCCTAACCGGGGCGGGTAAGTCCGCAACCGCCGTAGGCGGTGTCTTCGACCGGCAGCGTGGTCGACCGTCATCCGGGTAGGGTCCGAGAGGGCTTTGGCTATACGACGAACATCGATAGAGGAGCGGCCGTGCAGGCGCTGACGATGACCGGGCCGTCGCGGGGGACGGACCGAACCGAGGTCCGCCAGGTCGACGAGCCCCGGCCCGGGCCGGGTGAGGTAACCATCGACGTGGCCTACGCCGGGATCAACTTCATGGACGTGATGGCCCGTCGGGGCGACGCCGGCTACGCGAGCGCCTGGCCCTACACCCCCGGCCTCGAGGTGGCCGGATCGGTCAGGGAAATCGGCCCCGGTTTCACCGCCCTGACCGTCGGCCAGCCGGTCGTCGCGTTCACCCCCGGCGGCGGTCTGGCCGAGGTGGCGCGGACGCGGGCCGAGTTCGCGGTGCCGCTGCCCGATCAGGTCGAGCTGCCGGTCGCGGCGGCCGCCCCGCTCATGCTGACGACCGGAATGCTGCTGCTCACCGACGCCGCCCGATTCCGGCCGGGCGACAGCGTGCTCGTGCACTCGGCCAGCGGCGGGGTCGGCGGCGCCATCGCCCAGCTGGTGCCGGCCCTCGGCGGCGGGCTGCGGATCGGCACCGTGGGCCGCCCGGACAAGGTCACAGCGGCCCTCGACGGCGGCTACGACGTGGCGGTGGCCCGCAGCGAGGACGTGATCGCGGCGGTACGCGCGGCCACTAAGGGGGCCGGGGCGGACATCGTGCTCGACCCGCACGGCACCGCCCTGCTCGAAATGGATCTCGCTCTCACCGCCCCCGGCGGCCGGATCGTGCTGTTCGGGAACGCGGGCGGCGGTGAGCAGGGGCCGCTGCCGCCAGGCCGGCTGATCGGCGGCAACCTCGCGATCGGCGGCTTCAGCATCACCCGACTGTGGGCCAACGCGCCGCACCGCGCCTCGGCCGGCCTGCGCCGGGTCCTCGACCTGATCGCGGACGGCCGCCTGGACGTCGCGATCACCGAGGTCGACTCGCTCGGGGATACCCCCGCGGTGCAGCAGCTGCTCGCCGAGGGCAGCGGCAGCGGCAAGTACGTGGCGCGCGTCCAGGGCTGACCTCCGCACCAGCGCGAACCCCGAGGGGGGGCAATTCACCCGTGTCACCGGCAGGCTCGCGGCCGCGCAGTGAGAGGATCAAACCGGACCTAATGATCGATGGAGGCGTTGATGAAGTTCGCCTGGCTGTGCAGCCACGAGTCGTACCAGCCCGAAGACCTTGTGGCGCAGGCGGTCGCCGCGGAGGAGGCCGGCTTCGACGCCGTTCTCGGAAGCGACCACTTCCACCCGTGGGTGGACGATACGTCTGCGGCCGGGTTCGTCTGGTCCTGGCTGGGCGCGGTGGCGGTCAAGACCCAGCACGTGCTGCTCGGCACCGCGGTCACCGCCCCGCTGTTCCACTATCACCCGGCGCTCGTCGCGCAGATGTCGGCCACCGTTGACCGGCTCTCCGACGGTCGGCTGTGGCTCGGCGTCGGCACCGGCGAGGCCCTCAACGAGCGCCCGCTGGGCTTCCCGTTCCCCGGCTACGGCGAGCGCCAGGCCCGGATGGAGGAAGCGCTGGAGATCATGCACCGCCTGCTGGCGGGCGAGAAGGTGACCTTCCACGGCCAGTACTACACGACCGAGACCGCGAAACTGTACTCACCGCCCAAGGGCAGCGTGCCGATCCTGATGGCGGCGGGCGGGCCGAAGTCGGCCGCGTTCGCCGGCATCTACGCCGACGGCCTGATCACCAGCGTGAAGGACCCGGCCGACACGGTCGCCAAGGTCATCGAGCCGTATCGCAAGGCGGCGACCGAGGTCGGCAAGCAGCACCGGGTGCTGGCGACCCGCTGGACCGTCCTGGCCGACGGCCCGGACCAGGCCTGGAAGGCGCTGTCCTCGATGCGCGGGCTGCGCGCCCCCGGCCGCCTCGAGGCCACCGACCCGGCCGAGCTCAGGTTCAAGGCCGACGAGATGGACCGCGCCGAGGTCCTCGCCAGCTATGCCGTCGTCTCCGACGCCGCCGGGCTGGTAGCCGCCTACCACCCCCTGGTCACCGACGTCGGCGCGGACCTCGTCTCCATCCAGGTGATGTCGAACGACCCGATGGCAGCCATTGCCATGATCGGCAAGGAAGTCCTGCCGCAGCTGCGGGCCCTGGCCGGCTGAGGCCCCAGAACCTGTCGGCTACGCCGCCGACAGGCCCCAGAACCTGCCGGCTACGCCAGCGACAGGCCCCAGAACCTGTCGGCTACGCCAGCGACCTCAATAGAGGCGGTCGCTGGCGTAGCCGACATGGTCCCGCGGCTACTGCATGGCCTCGGCCAGCAGGGTAATGGAGCGCAGTCGGCCCTCCAGGGACGGCGCCTGGTGGACGGTGATGAACTCGTCCGCCTCGGTCTCCTTGCGGAAGCCGTCGAGGTAGTCGCTCACCTCGCCCGGCGTGCCCACGGCGGCGTAGCGGAGCATCTGGTCCACGTGCATCCCGGCCGCGCTGCCGAGCAGCTCGTCCGCCTGCTGGTCGGTCATGTCCTCGGCCGGAATCCCGACGTGGCGGGAGAACAGGCTGATGGCGCGCGCCCGCCGGATGGCGTGGAACTGCTCCCGGGCCGCGGCCGCGGTGTCGGCGGCGGTCACGTTGACGCCGACGATCACGTAGGGGCGGTCCAGCTGGGCCGATGGCTTGAACTCGCTGCGGTAGGCCGCGATCGCGGCGAACAGCGCGTCCGGCGCGAAGTGCGACGCGAACGCGTAGGGCAGCCCGAGGGCCGCCGCCAGCTGGGCGCCGAAGAGCGACGAGCCCAGCATGTACAGCGGCACTCGCGAGCCCTTGCCGGGGATGGCGTCCACCCCGGCCACCCGGGACTCGCCCGCCAGGTAGGCCTGGAGTTCCAGGACGTCCTGGGGGAAGGCATCGGACGACCGGGGGTCGCGGCGCAGCGCCAGGAACGTGGCCTGGTCCGAGCCGGGCGCCCGGCCGAGCCCGAGGTCGATGCGGTGCGGGTACATCGCGTCAAGCGCCCCGAACTGCTCCGCGATCGTCAGCGGCGAGTGGTTGGGCAGCATGATCCCGCCCGCTCCGAGCCGGATCGTCGAAGTGTGCGCGCCGATGTGCGCGATCACCACGCTGGTCGCGGCCGAGGCGATGGACGGCATGTTGTGGTGCTCGGCGTACCAGACCCGGGTGTAGCCGAGCTCTTCCGCGCGCCGTGCGACCGCCACGCTGGCGGTGAAGGCGTCGCTGACGGTCTGGCCCCGCGCGATGGGCACCAGGTCAAGGATGGAGAGTGGCAGGCGCATCGGCTTACAGGTAGTTCTCCAGGTCGGCCTTGATGTCGGCCGGCGCCACGGGCGGCTCGTACCGCTTGATCACCGTGCCGTCGCGGCCGATCAGGAACTTGGTGAAGTTCCACTTGACCTCGTCGGTGCCGTCGGCGCCGGGCCGGATCTTGGAGATCGCGTCGTAGAAGCCGCCGTACTGCGGGCCGAAGTCACCGGGCGCCTCCGCCCGCAGGTACTGGTACAGCGGCGCGGCGTCGGGGCCGTTCACGTCGATCTTGGCCAGCACCGGGAAGGTCACGTCGTAGGTGGTCTTGCAGAACTCCTGGATCTCGGCGTCGGTCCCCGGCTCCTGCTCCTTGAACTGGTTGGAGGGGAAGCCCAGGATCTCCAGGCCGCGGTCCCTGGCGCCCCGGTACAGCGCCTCCAGGCCCTCGTACTGCGGGGTCAGTCCGCACTTGCTGGCCACGTTCACGATGAGCAGCAGCTTGCCCGCGTAGTCGCTCAGCGCGACCTTGTCGCCGTCGGCGGTCGTCGCCGTGAAGTCGTGCGTACTCGTCATGGTGTCCTCCAAGTGACTGGCAAACCGGTCCCGGTCCGCGTTCCGTAGGGGTAGAACATGCGGGTTCGCGCCGATCATCCCTTAGCGGCGGTTCCGTTGCGCGCGCAGGCCGGTCGAGTACCCTGGCTCGGTGACCGGAGACGCTCCGCTTGGCACCTCTGCCGGGCCGGCCAGCCGAGTCAGCACCAGCCTGCCGGAACTGGTCGATCACGTTGCGGCCGAGTACCGGCTCGGCGACGTGGGCGACTGGTCGGTGCTCGCCACCGGCTACCAGGACTGCAACATCGATCTGCGGGCACGGCGGCAGCGGGTTGTGATCAAGGTGTTCGCGGCCGGCCGGCCCGCCGGGATCGCCGCGCGCACGGCCGGCATTATCGCCGCGGTCACGGCGGCGGGGGTCCGTCACCCACGGCTGCACGCCGACGCCGCGGGCAGCCACGTGCATGCCTACGACGGGCACCGGCTGCTGGTGATGGACTTCGCCCCCGGCCAGACCTTCTACGACCTGGGCCGCCCGCCGGATGAGGCCGAGCTCGCGGCCGTGGTCGAGCAGGCGGCGCACATCCACCGCACCGACGCGCGGCCGGAGCCCGTGTTCGACTCGTGGGCCATCGCCAACCTGGTCCCGCTGGCGGGGCAGGTCGGCGACCTGCTTGACGCGGAGCAGCGACGGCTCGTCGACCGGACCATCGAGGAGATGGCGCGGGTCGACTTCGCGTCCCTGCCCACGACGCTCATCCACGCCGACCTGACCGCGGGCAACCTCCTGCTCGGCCCGGACGGCCAGGTGACCGTGCTCGACTTCGCGCTCGCCAACCGCTGGCCGAGGCTGCAGGAGCTCGCGGTCATCGCGGCCAGCCTCCTGCACGGTTCCCCGGATGCCCTGCCTGCGCGGATGGAGAAGGTCGGGCGGCTCTACGCGGCGTCCGGCCCGAAGCCGCTCACGCAGGCCGAGGAGGCCGCCCTGCCCGCCTTCGGCCGCGCCGCGGCGGCGATGGAACTCCTCGGCGGCCTGAACCAGTGGCGGCAGGGAAACCGCGGGCAGGAAACCGACTCCCTGATCGACATCGGCACCGCCGGCCTGCGCCATTACGACTAGCCGCCCGCACCAGAGACGGTGTATCAACTCGCGCCCATAAAGCTCGCCATAAAGTCTGCCGCGGGTGCGCTAAAGCCTCTCGGCGGCACTACCCAATTTTCATGATTTACATTTTTCCACTGCTTGAACATGGTCGTTCTGGTACGAAATGCTGCGGGTGTGATCGGCCCACGCGGCCCGTCTCCGCGGTGCCAGGGGTAGCGCAGGCCGCGTCGGCCCTGCTGGCCCCCTTGACGATCGACGCCGGCGGCCAGATGGTGACCGCGATCGCAGTCGACCCGGTCGGCTACGCGGCGCTGGTCGCCTCGACCGAAGGGTTTCCCCCGGTCCGTCCCGCCCTGCTCACCCAGCCGGGCGGTCAGGGCGAAATCCCGGTGCTGGCGTCCCCGCAGGCGGCCGCCGCTCTGGGCCGGCTCGGCGGCAGCGCGATTGTCGCGCAGGACGGGCTGCCCGCGCTGCGGCTCCGGGTGGCCGGCCAGTTGCCAGCCACCCCGGCGATGCCTGGAGGCGGGGCGTTCATCGTGCTGCCACGGCCGGCAATTCTCGGTCTCAGCGGGCCGCTGCCGGTGAACCTGATGCTGCTGACCGGGCCGTCGATCGACCTGAGGAGGCTCAGTGCGGCCGTGCAGGCGACCATGCCCGGGGTCGATTCGCCCGCCATCACCACCAGGTCGCAGGCGCTGCGGGAGCTGACCGGATCGCCGCTCCAGCAGAGCACGTTTCTCCTCTTCACCCTGGCCATCGCCTACGCGGCCCTGCTGGCGCTCGCGGTGATGCTGCTCGAGCTGGCGCTGGGCGCGGCCGACCGGGCGGTGACGACGGCGCGGCTGGCCACCATGGGGCTGACCGAGGGCCAGCGCGTCCGAGTGGTGGCGCTTGAGGTGATCCCCTCGATCGCCGCCTCGGCCGTAGCCGCGGCCGCTTCCGTCATCGCCCTGCCGAGGCTGGTGGCCCCGGCGATCGACCTCTCGGTGTTCACCGACTCGCAGGCTCCGGTGCCGCTGCGACCGGACTTGGCGGCGTTCGTGCTCCCACTGGCGGCGCTGCTCGCGAGATCAGGTCCGGTCGCAGACGCGGCGTCGCGGTGACGATGCGAGCCTGAGGGCACAGGCGCCGAGGTCCTATCAGACCTGAGCCCACAAGCGATCTGGCGCAGGCTTAGCCGAGGGTGGCGGTCGCGGCCCGGGCCTGCTCGAGCGCCCGGTGCGTGAGTTCGGTGAGCGTCTGCCTGCTGGCCGGATCAGCCCACTGGTCGAAGGCGCGATAGTAGGCGCCGATGCCGAGTTCGGCGGCGACGCTGGCGGCCGGATCCGGCACGCCGCGCTTCTCCAGGGCCGCTCGCATCGCCTCGGTGAGGCCGGCCCGCTTGAAGACGGCGCGCTCCCGCAGTTCGCCGTTGGCGGCGATGACGGCGCGCAGCCGCGCGGCGAACTCACGCCGGTCGTCGGTGAAGGTGCCGGTGAGGGCGTCGAGGCCGGCCGCGACCGCCTGCAGCGGGGTGGCCGGGCCTGGCGCCGCGGTGATCGCGTCGGCCAGCAGCCGGCTGTGGATCTCCTGCCCGGCCGCGAACAGCACCTCGCGCTTGTCGGGAAAGTGCCGGAAGAAGGTCATCTTGGTCAGCCCGCCCGCTCGCTCGGCGATCTGGCTGACGGTGGTGGCGTCGTAACCCTGCTCGGTGAACAGGTCGAGCGCGGCCCGGATCAGCCGTTCCCGTGTGTTTGGTTCCCATCGCGCCATGGCAACAGGATAGGCGATGTGACTTGGTAACGTCATTGCGCTAGAGTGACGTTACCAAGTAACATCGCCTCGACCGCTCCCCGGCCGGGCGTCTCATCCAGGGAGAGCTGCTCATGCGTGTCTTCGTCACCGGTGCCAGTGGCCACATCGGCTCGGCCGTCGTCCCCGAACTGATCCAGGCCGGACACGAGGTCACCGGCCTGGCCCGGTCCGACGCCTCCGCCGCCGCCGTCAGGGCCATGGGCGCGCAGGTGCGCCGCGGTGACCTCTACGATCCGGATGGTCTGCGCGAGGCCGTGGCCGCCGCGGACGCGGTCGTCCACCTCGCGTTTGACCACGAGGCCATGGGCGCCGGGAACTTCGCCGGCGCGGTGACCACCGACCTGGCCGTCGTGCAGGCAATGGGCGACGCGCTGGCAGGCACGGGCAAGGCCCTCATCGGGATCGGCGTGCGGCCCAGCGGCGACCAGCGGCGCGACGCCGCCGTCAGCGCCAACCCCCGCTCCGCGGTCGGGCGCGCGATCGACGCCCTCGGCGCCCGGGGCGTGCGCACCATCCTGGTCGCGATCCCGCCGGTGACCCACAGCGAGCAGGACAAGCACGGCTTCATACCCCTGCTGATCAAGATCGCCCGGGACACGGGCGTGTCCGGTTACGTCGGCGAGGGCGCCAACCGCTGGCCGGCCGGCCACACCCTGGACGTCGCCGCGCTCTACCGGCTGGCGCTGGCGAAGGCACCGGCCGGGGCGCAGCTGTTCGCGGCCGACGAGGAGGGTATCCCAGTCCGCGAGATCGCCGAGGTCATCGGCCGTCGGCTGGGCGTTCCGGCGGCGAGCATCCCGGCCGAACGGGCCGCCGACCACTTCAAGGGCTTCCCGTTCATCACGATGGACATCACGATGCCCAACGCGGACACCCGGCGGCTCCTCGGCTGGGCGCCGGTCCATCCCGGGCTGATCGCCGACCTGGAAGCGCGCCACTACTTCACGGGCTGACGCCGACCCTGCCGCAGCCCCAGCCGCCGCCAGGGCGACAACGTGTGGGTGATCTCGGGCTGACGGCCGCATCGGACGGACCGGGTGAAACCCGCGACCGTTCGGACGACTAATGCTTTTGAATGTGACTTGGCTTGTCCGCCGCTGCCGCCCCGGGTGGTCCTGGGGCGGCAGCGGCGACGGCCTAGTGGTAGGAGTACTGCTCGGTCGGGAACGCGCCGGCGGCGACGTCGGCCGCGAACTCGGTGGCGGCGTCGCGCAGCGTCGCGGCGACGTCGGCGTAGCGCTTGGCGAACTTGGGCGAGCGGGCCGACAGGCCGGCCATGTCCTGCCAGACCAGGACCTGCGCGTCGCAGTCCGGCCCGGCCCCGATGCCGATCGTCGGAATGGCCAGGGTCTCAGTGATCCGGGCGCCGAGCTCGGTCGGGATGCCCTCCAGGACGACGGCGAACGCACCGGAAGCCTCGAGCGCCTTGGCGTCGTGCAGCAGCCGGTCGCCTGCCTCGGAACCCCGGCCCTGGACTCGGAAGCCGCCGAACGCGTGCACCGACTGCGGGGTGAGGCCCACGTGGCCCATCACCGGCACGCCCGCCCCGACCAGTTCCTCCACGTGCGCGGCGACGCGCTGGCCGCCCTCGAGCTTGACCGCGTGCGCGCCCGCCTCCTTCATGAACCGGGCGGCGGTGTGCAGCGCCTCGGCCGGCGAGGCCTGGTACGAGCCGAACGGCAGGTCCGCGACCACCATCGCCCGCCTGGTACCGCGCACGACGGCTGCGGTCAGCGGGATCAGGTCATCGACGGTCACCGGGATGGTGGTCTCGTAGCCGAACACCACGTTGCCGGCCGAGTCACCGACCAGCAGCACCGGAATCCCCGCCTCGTCGAAGATCCCCGCGGTGAGGGCGTCGTAGGCGGTGAGCATCGGCCACTTCTCGCCGCGGGCCTTCGCGGCGGCGATGTCCCTGACCGTGACCCGACCCGGACGGCGGCCGCCGTACAGCGGCTCTGATTCCTGCGTCGGCAGCGTGCGCGACGGTATGGCTTGCGACGACATCGTCTGATCCTCCAAGTCTCGAGGCGCCCCTGCGGCGTACCCGGACGGGTCAATAATCGCATGCCAGTGGCGTGCGAGGATAGTCACGTGCCAACTGACTCCCCAGTAAACGCCGCGGGCGGGCGTGACCATTTCGCGGCGGTCGATTTCGCGGCGGCCGATGCGATCGTCGGTGACTTCTTCAGCCGGGGCGGGCAGCCCGCGATCGCCTACGGCATCGTCGTCGGTGGCGAGCTCGTGCACAGCGCCGGGTTCGGCGCCCGGGTCCTCGGCGCGGGGCCGCCGGACGCCGACACGGTGTTCCGCATCGCGTCGATGTCCAAGTCGTTCACCGCGTCGGGCATTCTGCTGCTGCGCGACGCGGGCGCGCTGGCGCTCGACGACCCGGCGGTGCGGTACGTGCCCGAGCTGGCGGGCTGGACCTACGGGTCGGCCGACGCCGCGCCGCTGACGATCAGGCAGCTGCTGACGATGACGGCCGGGTTCCCGACCGACGACCCGTGGGGCGACCGGCAGCAGGGGCTGCCGATCGCCGCGTTCGATGAGCTGCTGGCGGCCGGGGTCTCGTTCAACTGGGCGCCGGGGACCCGGTTCGAGTACTCCAACCTCGGCTACGCGATCCTCGGCCGGGTCCTGTCGGCGGCGTCCTGCGTGCCCTACGACGAGTTCATCAGGACCCGGCTGCTCGCGCCGCTCGGCCTCAGCCGGACCGGGTTCAGCGCCGATGAGTTCCAGCCCGAGAACCTGGCCGTGGGCTACCGGCACGGGCTGAGCGGCTGGGGCGAGGTGCCGTTCGACCCCTACGGCGCGTTCGCGCCGATGGGCGGCTTGTTCTCGACCGTCTCCGATCTGTCGCGCTGGGTCGCCGGGTTCGCGGCCGCCTTCCCGCCCGACGGCCCGCTGGCCGGCAACGAAGGCGCGCACCCGCTCAGCCCGGCGTCGCGTCGGCAGATGCAGCTGCCGCAGGCCGTCACCGGATGGCGGGCGGCCGGGCCGCTGCCGGGCGGCCCGCCCGCCCCGCCCGAGTACTACGGGTTCGGCCTGTTCGTGGACGAGGACCCGGCCCTCGGGCGGGTGGTCTCGCACAGCGGCGGGTACCCGGGGTTCGGCACCAACATGCGCTGGCACCCGGCGACCGGCATCGGCGTGATCGCCCTCGGTAACGGGACCTACGCCCCGATGTCACCGCTGACCGGCCTGGTGCTGGCCGCGCTGGTGCCCGCCTCGCCCGCCTATAACGTGGCGCTCGCGCCGCTCGCGGGAGCGCCCTGGCCGCAGACGCTGGCCGCCCAGGACGCGGTGAACCGCCTGATCACGGCCTGGGACGACGCCGCCGCGGACGCGCTGTTTACCGAGAACGTCGCCCTCGACAGCCCCTATAACGAGCGCCGCCACGCCATCGGCCTGATCCGCGAGCGCATCGGCGAATTCACGGCCGACCCGGCGCGGCCGGCCGAGTCCGACACCCCGGCGCACCGGCGCTGGTGGCTGACCGGGAAGAACGGCACCGTGCAGGCGCAGATCCAGCTCAGCCCGGAGCGCCCGCCGCGCGTCATGTCGCTGACCCTCGCCATCCCCCCCGCCCCCAACTCGGTCCTGGCCAGGACCCTCGACGCCGTGGTGGAGTGGCTCAACGACCCGGGCAGCGAGTGGCCCGCGTCGGTGCTGGTGGCCGCGTCGGCCGACCCGGCCCTGATCGCCCGCCGCCTGCGGCTGGCCGCCACCTGGGCGGGCAAGTGCGCGGTGGGCGCCTGCCAGGCCGGCAGCGGCACCGCCTCGGTCACGGTCGAACTGGTCGGCGAGCACGCCACCGTCACGCTCGCGCTGCTCGTCAACCGCGCGACCGGCGAGCTCAGGCAGGCCGACGTAACCCTGTAAAAATCCCCCAAACCAGCCAGGAATAGATTCCGATACGGACCTGTTCCGTATCGATAGTGCAGGGTCCGGGCGACGTTTCATGCGGCGCCCGCGAGCGGCCGGCACGGAAGCTTCTGAAGTCCTGGAGGGGCCTGTGGACACCTCAGCGATTCAACGCAGGCGGTGGATCATCCTTGGCGTGCTCGTCGTCGGGCTGCTCGCCATCGTCATCGACAACACCGTTCTCAACGTCGCGCTCAAGACCATCGCCAGCCCCGTCGGCGGCCTCGGCGCCAGCCAGTCGCAGCTCGAATGGGCGATCAACTCCTACACGCTGGTCTTCGCGGGCCTGCTGTTCACCTTCGGGGTGGTCGGCGACCGCATCGGCCGCAAGCGCGTGCTCATGGTCGGGCTCGCCCTGTTCGGCATCGGGTCCCTGCTGTCCGCCTACTCGCACTCGCCCGACCAGCTGATCGCGGCCCGCGCGGCGATGGGCCTCGGCGGCGCGGCGGTGATGCCGCAGACCCTGTCGATCATCGCCAACGTCTTCGAGCCGGGAGAGCGGTCCAAGGCCATCGGCATCTGGACCTCCGCCGTCGGCATCGGCGTGGCGATCGGCCCGGTGCTCGGCGGCCTGCTGCTCACCCATTTCTGGTGGGGCTCGGTCTTCCTGATCAACGTCCCGGTGACCGCCGTCGGCCTGGTCGCGGCGTTCTTCCTGGTGCCCGACTCCCGCAACCCGGCCCCGGGCAAGGTCGACTTCCTCGGCGTGCTCGGCTCCGTCCTCGGCCTGGTGCTGCTGATCTACGGCGTCGTGCAGGGCGGCGACGGCGCGTCGTGGCTGAGCGCGGGCGTGCTCGCCCCGCTGCTGGGCGGCCTGGCGGTGCTCGCGCTGTTCGTCTGGTACGAAAGCCGGATCGAGCACCCGAGCCTCGACGTGCGCCTGTTCAAGAACAGGACGCTATCGGCCTCGGTCGGATCGATCGCGCTGCTCTTCTTCGGCATGGGCGGTGTCTACTTCTTCACCAGCTTCTACCTGCAGAACGTGCGCGGCTATAGCCCGCTCGAGGCCGGCGCGCTGGCGGTGCCGTTCGCGCTCGCGCAGTTCCTGATGGCGCCGCGCAGCGCCGCGATGGTCCGCCGTTACGGCGTCCGCGCGGTCGGCGTCGCGGGCATGCTCGCGAACGCGGTGGCGATCGCGGGCTACGCGTTCATCGGCACCTCCTCGCCGATCTGGATCGTCGCGGTGCTCTACTTCGTCCAGGGGGCCGGGCTCGGCCTGGCCATCCCGGCCGCGACCGCGAGCGTGATGGAGGCGCTGCCGCGCGAGCGCGCAGGCGCCGGGTCGGCCCTGTCCAACACCGCGCGTCAGGTCGCGGTCGCGCTCAGCGTGGCCGTGCTCGGCTCGATCCTCGCGCAGGCCTACCGCACCTCCCTGTCCCCGACCCTGTCGCGGCTCCCGGAGTCGGCCAGGAACGCCGCGGGCACGTCGATCACCGCCACCCAGGCCCTGGCGCAGCACCTCGGCCCGGCCGGCCGGTTCCTGCTCGCCCCGGCCGACGCGTCGTTCGTGGACGCGATGCGGATCACCACCGCGATCGCGGCCGGCCTGGCGGTCGTGGGCGCGATCGCGGTGTCCCGCTGGATGCCGGGCAAGCCGCGGCCTACCATCGAGGAAATCGACGCGCTGGTCGCCAGCGAGATCGCGGCGGCCGAGCGCGAGCTGGCCCTGACGGCTCAGTCGCGGCCGCTGTCGCAGTCTCAGGAAAATTCAACATCCATTTATCCCGAACGGACCGTTGCTTCGCCCGGCGGCTCCATCGAGCCTCTCGACGGGTAAGACCAGGAATTCGGGAAACCAGATAAATCGAGAAGAGGTGAATCCCGGCCATGCGAACACACGACGCCAGCCCGTCCGCGGGCACGCCCACTGACGCGGCCGCCGGGATCCCCGGCCAGACCGGGGCCCGGACTCCTGCCGCCGTCGGCAACCCGCCCGCTCCCGGGCTGCCGCCGAATGCCCGGGTCGCACCGAACGCCGAGGCCCCCGTCGAATGCGCCGCCGCCCGCCGCCCCGGGCGGCCGCGCAGCGAGCAGGCCGAGCAGGCGATACTCGACGCCACCCTGGAGGCGGTCGCGGATCGCGGTATCGACGGCGTGAGCTGCGAGGACGTCGCGGCGCGGGCCGGGGTGGGCAAGGCCACGCTGTACCGCCGCTGGCCCGGCAAGGAGGACCTGCTGATCGCCGCCTTCGCCGCGCTCAAGCGGCCGATGCCGCAGCCGCGGGGCGAATCGGTCCGGGCCGACCTGATCGCGATGCTCGAGGTCATCGCCGACGACGCCGCCGACCCCCGCTACGCGCAGCAGTACGCACTGCTGCACGCCGAGGGGGAGCGCTACCCCCGGCTAGTGGCCCTGTACATGGAGCGCGTGGTCGAGCCCCGGCGCGAGCTGATGAGGTCGGTGCTCCGCCACGGCATCGCCGCGGGCGAGATCCGCCCCGACGCCGACGTGGAGATCGCGATGCTCGCGCTCACCGGCGCGGTCATGGCCAGGGGCAAGCACGACACCCCCCGGGCCGACCCCGGCTTCGCCACCCGCGTGGTCGACGAGCTCCTCCTCGGCCTGGCCCCCCGCTAAGCCCGCGGCTCCGCTAACGCCCCCGGCTAGCGGCCGAGCTCGTCGCGCCGGCGCGACGGCTGCCTGTCATCTGCTGTTCATCTGGGCCGGGCCGAATCGTCGCGTGCGTCACCCCGGCTGGGTGATGTGTGACATCGCGGCCTGCGGCGATGCTAGAGCCGGCGCGTCGGCGAGGATCCGGCGCGGCTCGGGAAAAGCACCAAGCGGATGGGCGGGCGGCATGACCAACGAGGAGCACGGTCGGCTTCAGCAGGCGGAAACAGGGGTTCGCTGGCGTCGCTGGGGACCCTACCTGAGCGAGCGTCAGTGGGGGACGGTCCGGGAGGACCCCGGCCAGGACCCCAGCAACACCTGGGCGGCGTTCCCCTACGACCAGGCGGGCTACCGCGCCTACCGGTGGGGCGAGGACGGGCTGGCGGGCATCTGCGATGACAAGCAACTGCTGTGCCTGTCGGTGGCCCTGTGGAACGAGGCCGACCCCACGCTCAAGGAGCGGCTCTTCGGCCTGACCAACTCCCAGGGCAACCACGGCGAGGACGTCAAGGAGTGCTACTACTACCTGGACGCGACCCCGACGTCGTCCTACCTGAAGATGCTCTACAAGTACCCGCAGCGCGAGTTCCCCTACGACGACCTGATCGCGACCAACGGGGCGCGCAGTAAGACCGAGCCCGAATACGAGCTGATCGACACCGGGATCTTCAACGACAACCGCTACTTCGACGTCTTCGTGGAATACGCGAAGGACGCTCCGGAAGACCTCCTCATGCAGGTCACCGTGCATAACCGGGGCCCCGAGGAGGCGCGGCTGCATGTGCTGCCCACGCTCTGGTTCCGGCACACGTGGTCCTGGGCGGGCGGCGACGAGCAGCCTTCGCTGCACGTCGACACCGACGTGCAGGGGATGAGCGCCGTCGTCGCCCAGCAGAGCGAACTCGGCGTCCGCTGGTTCTACGCCGACCAGCCGGTGCCCGTGCTCGTGACCGGAAACGAGACCAACAACGAGCGCGTATTCGGCTCATCGAACGACTCGCCCTACGTCAAGGACGGCATCGAACGGGCCGTCGTGCACGGTGAAAACGGCACGGTAAACCCGGACGGCAGCGGAACCAAGGCGGCGATGCACTATGTACTGGTCGTCCCGGCTGGAGGCAGCGAGACGATCCGCGTGCGACTGACCGACACCCGGGCCGAGCGCCCCTTCGACGGCATGGACGGGGTGATGGACGCCCGGCGCGGCGAGGCGGACGAGTTCTACGCCGGCGTGCTGACAGGCGATCTCAGCGACGACGAGCGGCTGGTCAGCCGTCAGGCGCTGGCCGGCATGCTGTGGTCGAAGCAGTACTACGGGCTCGACATGGAGCAATGGCTGGCCGAGCACGGCGCCGACCCGCTGCTTCCAGGGTCGTGGCTGCGCAACCACGACTGGCAGCACCTGATTTCCCAAGACATCATCTCCATGCCGGACAAGTGGGAGTACCCGTGGTTCGCGGCGTGGGATCTCGCCTTCCACACGGTGGCCCTCGCGCCGGTCGACATGCCCTTCGCCAAGCAGCAGCTCGAACTGCTGCTTGACCACCGCTACCTGCACCCGAACGGCCAGCTGCCCGCGTACGAGTGGAACTTCAGCGACGTCAACCCGCCGGTGCACGCCTGGGCCACCTGGTTCCTGTACCTGATGGACAAGACCAAGACCGGGACGGGCGACCGGGTCTTCCTTGAAAATCAATTCCAGATGCTGATGCGGAACTTCGGCTGGTGGCTGAACCGCAAGGACGCCGACGACCGCAACGTCTTCCAGGGCGGGTTCCTCGGGCTGGACAACATCGGGGTCTTCGACCGCAGCGCGCCGCTGCCGGGCGGCGGCCGGATCGACCAGGCCGACGGGACCGCGTGGATGGCGCTGTACAGCCAGAACATGTTCCAGATGGCGGTGGAGCTCGGCCGCGAGAACCCGGTCTACCATGAGCAGGCGCTGGCGCTGCTGGAGAACTGGGCCTGGATCGCCGCCGCGACCAATCATGTCGGCCCGGACCAGGTCGGCCTGTGGGACGAGGAGGACGGTTTCTTCTACGACGTGCTCCGACGCCCTGACGGCAGCTCCATCCCGCTGAAGGTGCGCTCGATCGTCGGACTGATTCCCCTCGTCGCCGCCACCGTCATCAGCAGCGCCGCGCGGGCGGATTTCCCGCAGCTGGCGGAGAGCGCCGCCGGGTTCGTGACCCAGCACCCCGCGCTGGCCGCCGCGATGCCTGAACAGGGCAGGCAGGCGCGCGAGACCAGCGGCCCCGTAATAATGGCCATGTTCAACGAGGAGCGGCTGCGCCGCATCCTGGCCAAGATGCTTGACGAGGAGGAATTCCTCGGGCCGCACGGCATCCGCGCCATATCCAGGTATCACGCCGAGCACCCGTACATCCTGGACCTGGACGGCCAGGAATACAGCGTCAGCTATCTCCCGGCCGAGTCCGACACCGGCATGTTCGGCGGCAACTCCAACTGGCGGGGACCGGTGTGGATGCCGATCAACGTCATGCTCATCCGCGGCCTGCTGAACCTCTACGAGTACTACGGCGACGCGTTCACGGTCGAATGCCCGACGGGCTCCGGTCAGCAGAAGAACCTGTACCAGGTGGCGGAAGAGATCAGCGAACGGCTGATCGGCGCCTTCCGCAAGGACGCCGACGGCCACCGCCCCGTCCATGGCGGCGTGCAGATGCTGCAGACTGACCCGAACTGGCGCGATCTGGTGCTGTTCTACGAGTACTACCACGGCGACAACGGCGCCGGGATCGGCGCCAGCCACCAGACCGGCTGGTCGGGAATGGTCGGGGTGCTGCCGCTGCTCTTCCGGGGCGGCAGCGGGCTGCAAGCGCGCGGCTGGATCCCTGCTCCACGCGTCGGCGAAACCGCGCCGAGCCAGCAGGAGGCGGCGGCGCGATGACCGGATGGCCCGACAAGCCCGTAATCTACGAGGTGAACACCGCCGTCTGGCTGGCGGAGCTGACGCGAGCGGCGGGTGAACCGGTGACCCTGGGCACCGTCAGCGATCCCGCCTGGGACGCGGTCACGCCGTCCGGCGTCGACGCGGTCTGGCTGATGGGCGTCTGGGAGCGCAGCCCGGCCGGCCTCGAGCTGGCCTTGGCCAACGAGGGGCTGCGCGAGTCGTTCCGTGAAGCGCTGCCCGACGTGCAAGAGCAGGACATCATCGGATCGCCCTACTGCGTGCACCGCTACGTGGCCGACGAGCGCTTCGGCGGCCCGTCGGGGCTGGCGACGGCGCGGGCGGCGCTGGCGGCGCGCGGCGCCCGCCTGATCCTGGACTACGTGCCCAACCACGTCGCGCCCGACCACCCCTGGGTCACCGAGCACCCGGAGTACTTCATCCAGGGGGACGAGGATGATGTCAGCTCCGATCCTGGCCTCTGGCTGCAGGTCGGCGGGCACGTGCTCGCGCACGGCCGCGACCCCTACTTCCCGCCCTGGCCGGACGTCGTGCAGCTGAACGCGTTCGCCCCGGCCACCCGCGCCGCGACCGCCCAGACGCTGTCGGACATCGCCGCCCAGTGCGACGGGATCCGCTGCGACATGGCCATGCTGATGACCAACGACATCTTCGGCAAGACCTGGGGCGAGCGGGCCGGGCACTGGCCGGACGAGGAGTTCTGGCCGTTCGTCATCGCCCAGCTGCGCACCGGGCACCCGGACACCGTGCTGATCGCCGAGGCCTACTGGGACATGGAGTGGACGCTGCAGCAGCAGGGCTTCGCCTTCTGCTACGACAAGCGGCTGTACGACCGCATCCTCGAGCTGAACCCGCCCGACCTGCGCGGGCATCTGCGGGCCGACCTGGACTACCAGTCGCGGCTGGTCCGCTTCCTTGAGAACCACGACGAGCCGAGGATCGCCGACAAGCTGCCCGCCGTACTCGAGCGGGCGGCGGCGGTCACGATCGCCACGCTGCCGGGCGCGACCCTGTGGCACGAGGGGCAGTTCGAGGGGCGTCGCGTCCGCCCGCCGGTCTTCCTCGCCCGACGGCCGGACGAGCCGCCGGACCAGGACCTGGCCGCCTGGTACCGGGACCTGCTGGACGTAGTCGCAGAACGGCGGGTGCGAACCGGGGCCTGGCAGCTGCTGGAGGCCGGGGGCTGGCCCGACAACCAGTCCGCCCGCAACCTGATCGCCTGGTCGTGGGCACCGGGCGACGATGCAGGCGACGTCCGCAGGCACGTGATCGTGGTCAACCTCTCGGAGACGCCGGCTCAGGCCCAGATCCGGCTGCCGTGGCCGGACCTGCCCGGCCGTCGCTGGCGCCTGTTCGACCCGCTCGGCGGCAGCGATTTCACCAGGGACGGCGCCGAGCTGGCGGACCCCGGGCTCTACGTCGATATGCAGCCGGGGCAGTACTACCTGCTCGCGGTGCGCTAAGAGCGGACGTGGACGACGACGATCCTGGCCAGCCGCCCCCGACGGTGCTGCTGATGCTCAACGGCTGGCAGGCGACGCTGATGCTCGGCCTGGTCACGATCGTCTTCGGGGTCATCGTCACCGCCCATCCGAACGGGTCGCTTCGCGTGCTGGCCCTCCTGATCGGGATCGCGGCGATCGTATCGGGGATCTTCCACCTGATCCGGACGTTCGACCGGGCGGCGCCGGATCGCCTCTGGCTGGGCATCTCCGGCCTGCTCTTCATCGCGTTGGGCGTGGTGCTGATCCGCCACCTGCACCTGACCCTGGCCATCATCGCCCTGCTGGTGGGTATCTCCTGGATCATCCAGGGGATAGCCGGGCTGATGTCCGCGTTCAGCGGCGCGCGCGAGGGCGCCGCCTGGTGGGGCGTGTTCGGGTTCGTCAGCCTCATCGCCGGGATCGTGGTCGTCGCGGTCCCGGAGTCGTCCGTCACCGTGCTGGCCGTGCTGACCGGGATCTGGCTGGTCGTCCTCGGCCTGCTGCAGGTCGTCGCCGCCCTTGTCCTCCAGCAGGCCGCGTCGGCGGATCGCCCGCCGACGTCATGGTCGGCTGGCGCGGGCTAACTCCGGTGGCCCGGCACCGCCGTCGGCCGAATCACCGGGCGGCGGGTCGCGCCTGGCCGGCCCCCGGTACGCGCTGACCAGCCGGGCGACCAGCGTGGCGAGGAAGATCTGCCCGGTCAGCGCCTCGAGAACCGCCACCGCGCGGCCGAAGCTGCCTCCGGCGGTGAAGTCGCCGTAGCCCAGGGTGGTCAGCGTGGTGAAGCTGAAGTACTGGTAGGTGCGGATGTTGGCCGGCTCGCCGTTGACGAAGAAGTCGCCGCCTCCCAGGCCGTCGATAGCGCTGAAGACGGCGGCGAACATCAGTCCGATGAGAAGATATGCGCTCAGCGCGGCGTAGATGCTTTGCACCGTGACGGTGTCTAGCTTCAGCACGCCGTCAAGGATGATCACCACCGTCGCCAGCAGCAGGATGCTGGTCCAGATGCTGGCCGCGCCGCGCACGACCGGGCTGTCCGACGACGCCGCGGCGGCGATCGCGAGCACCGAGCCGGCCACCGTGGCCCACCGCGCCACCGCGCGGTGGGGGAAGTCGGTGTTTCGCAGCGCGATGAGCGTCACGGCGACAACCAGAACCAGTTGCGCGGGCTGGCTCGGCCGGCCGCTGGCCAGTGCGGACAGCAGGTACACCGCGATCAAGGTAGCGAGCAGCAGCCCATACCGGCCTTGCCGACCGATCCGTTCGCCTTCTGTCACGGCATCAGCACATCACTTCGCGGGAGGCATCAGGCCCCCACGGTGCTTGTCCATGCGAGCGACGTTACGGCGAGCGAGACCGAGCGCGAATCATCCCGGCCGGGTGATTCATTTCTTGGCCTGCGCTGCTGGAATTACCTGTGACCACGAATGAGATCCTCGTCGGCCTAGGCCTGATCGTTTTGCTCGCGGTCGGATCCCCGGTGCTTGCGAGCCGCTTGCGGATCCCGGCGCTTATCGTCTTGCTGCCCGTTGGCTTCGCCGCGGGCGCGCTGACCAGCGACGTCAATCCGGACAAGCTGCTCGGTCCGGCCTTCCAGCCGCTGGTGTCGCTGGCGGTGGCGGTGATCTTGTACGACGCGGGCCTCGGGCTCGAGCTGCGAAAGCTCACCGGGCACACCCGCCGCGTGGTCTGGCGGCTGATCGCGCTCGGCGTCCCGGTCACCCTGGCGATCGCCATGGGCATGGCCTTGCTGCTGCTGGGCATGCCGGACCGGGCGGCGCTGATGACCGGCGCGATCCTGGTCGTCTCGGGGCCCACGGCGGTGGGCTCGTCCTGGTGCTGCGCGTGCTGCGGCTCGGTGAGGTACTCGGCACCACGGCCCAGCTCGCCTCGGTGATCGCCGTGGCCGCGGCCTGCGACGTGCTGCGCGACGATACCGGGCTGATCGCCGCCATCATCATGGGCCTCGCCGCGGCCAACATGGGTGGCTTCGACATCCCCGCGCGCCGGCCGTTCTTCCGTCCCGGTCACCGACCACGCCACGCCTGAGCGTCAGGACGAGGACATCGCCGTTTTCCTTGAACCGCGGGAGAGCGCGGCTGGCGCCGCGACTGTCCCGGGGCACTCGGCCGCGACGGCCACGGTGCCCCCGCAGGCTACGGCAGAGGCGGCCACGCCGCGGGCGCCTCTCGCCAGCTCACCGGACACGGGGACCGAGCAACGGCGGACACCATGATGAACTACGCGTCACCGTTGCCCCGGAGGATGGATCCGGCGCGATCCGCGACCCGGCCACCCACCGGCTACCAGGTCAGCTCGATCTCAAGCTCGGTGCCGTCATCCTCGATCTCGAACTCCACCTTCAGCTGGACCTGATCGGGGACGTGCGCGACGAACCGGAGGTCACCGCGTTCGATCACAACATCGTTGTTGGAGGCAAGCTCGTCAGCGATCGCGTGCAGGCGCGCAGCTGCCGCCTCCCGAGCGAGTGTGGTCTTCTCCTTCAACTCCACGAGTTCCACGCGAGTCTCCGATCCTCGGTTGACGGTCTCGCCCTCGGCCTGCCCGGCTTTTGGCCAGCGCACTCGCCCCTGCCAGGATTAGCTCGGCTCAGTCCAGGCAACATAGTCCGGGGGGACAGACATGTCAGGCATCGCGGCGGACGGCGAAATCCAGCGGGAACCGACCACCAAGAACCTTGGGCGGCGGCGCGCGGCCGGCATCTACGGCGCCATCGTCACCGCAGCGATTCTCGACACCGTTGGGGGCCACGTGTCCACCGCGGCGCTGGTGGTCTCGGTCGTCGTGACGTTGCTGGTGTACTGGCTCGCCGAGGAGTACGCGGAAGTCCTGGGCGAGCAAGTCGAAGGGGGTCGGCTGCCCAGCCGGGCATCGATCAGGGAAGCCCTGGCGGCGACTTGGCCGATGATCTCCGCGTCCTTCGCGCCCCTGGTCGCCTTGGTGCTGGCCCGGCTGGCCGGGGCCGATGACCTCACGGCCGCCAACGTGGGGCTGGTCGTAGCGGTGCTCCTGCTGACACTCCACGGATGGCTGGCCGGTCGGGCTGCGCAACTGCGGAGCTGGCAGCTCTTCTTTGCCACGTCCTTTGCGGCGGCGCTCGGGCTGGTGATGATCTTGCTCAAGGACCTCGTCCTGGTCCACCTGCACTGAAAACCGGATCTGGCCGAAGACGGGGCGGCTACGATACAGCAGCAGCGCCGCAGCGGCGTAAGGACAAGGGAACGGCTACGGCTGATTTTCTGGGTGTCCTCGTCTTCTCAGCTCATGGGACGCCGCGGCGATCCTGATCTGGAGATCGGTTGCCGGCTGCGGGACGCGCGGGTAGCGGTGGGTCATCGCGCCCTGTGGTCTGGCCGCCGCGCGCGCCGCGGCGTCGTTGATCAGTGTTAGCCGGTCAGGGGCTGGTCGTGGTGCGGTGCATGTGAGCAGTTCTCCGAGATCACGGGCCTGCGCCACGCGTGTTCCCAGGTACCGCGGGTGCCCGGCGCTTACCGCCCGGGGAAGCAGACCGCAGCGCCGCTTGGGAGGATCGAGCGCGTCGGGGGCGAAGCGCCGCAGGATCGTCTTGATGATCGAGGTGTGGTCGAAGACCGTCGTTGAGACTGAGCCGGGCTCGACCCATGGTGAGACGATCAGCGCCGGCACCCGCACGCCGTAGCGCCCGAACATCGGCTGGTTGTCGTCGACGGCGGCGGGCGGCGGGACGTGGTCGTAGAAGCCGCCGTGCTCGTCGTAGAAGATGACCAGCATCGTCTTCTCCCACTGCGGGCCGGTGGCCAGCGCGTGGTAGACCGCGAGGACGAGCTCCTGGCCGTCTTTGATGTCCGCTGGCGCGTGGTCGTCGTTGGGCTGGAAGCCGATGGGGTTGAAGTTGCTGAAGTTCGGATCGATCCAGGACACCGACGGGAGCGTGCCCCGGGCCGCGTCCTCGAGGAAACTCGCCGCGTGGGCGTCGATCCTGATCTCGAGCGCGGCCTTCCAGTTGAGGTTCTCCCGGCTGAAGAACGCGAACTTGTTGTGGTGCCCGAGGGCGTAGTGGGCGTCGGCCATGCGCAGGGTGCCGACCTCGAAGGAGTACCAGCGCCAGGTCACGCCGCGGGCGTCGAGGTGGCGTGCGAACGACGGCTGGTTGTAGAACGGCGGGAGGTTGTGCGGCAGATCATCGCGGCTGCGCGCGGCGCGGCCGGAGATCGCGTAGAGGCGGTTGGGCCAGGTCGCGCCGGGAACCGAGCTGAACCAGCGGTCGCAGATGGCGAAGTGTCGGGCGAGGTGATCGTAGACGGGGACGTCGGCGGCGTTGTAGTAGCCCATCACGCGGCCGGGATCCCCGTCCTCAATCCCGCGTCGGGACAGCGTGTCGGCGTAGCTGGCGACGAAGCCGTTCATTTTCCCTCCGCCGACCTGCAGGTCGACGCTACTGGCGGAATGATCGGGGTCATCGGGGATCGCCGTGGTCTGGAGATGGTGGACTGGGTAGCTGCGTCCGCCGTGGTCGTTGGCGAACTCTTCCCGCAGGCCGTCGACGTCGCCGCGCCCGCCCTCGAGCGACAGG
This sequence comes from uncultured Actinomycetota bacterium, assembly GCA_963773105.1. Taxonomy (GTDB): domain Bacteria; phylum Actinomycetota; class Actinomycetes; order Streptosporangiales; family Streptosporangiaceae; genus Trebonia. The sequence goes on along the minus strand of CAVZAA010000003.1, from coordinate 1,109,227 downwards.
TATCCGAGCATGTGATCAAACGAGCGGTTCTCGAGCATCAGGACGACGATGTGCTCGATCTTCTGCAGGTTGGCGATGCCGATGTCTTGAGCCACCACACCCCCGTTGTGGCCGCGCCCGTCAGTCGTCGGTGGCGGCCCAGTGGAATGAAGCGCCTTACCGGAACCTTCGGCGATGGCCTCTATTTACCCGGGACCTGCCCGGCGAATCCGCCGCCGACGGGCGGGCGACCGCTGTCGAGAAGCTGCGGTAGCTGCCTGCCGGTCCACCCGCTCGCGAACTTAACCTCGGTCCTTGGCGCGTTCGCCATGATCGTAGGTGGACTCCGGGTTCGCGCGTACGAACGCGTCGAGCTGTTTCGCGTCCTCGCCGACGAGGATGCGCCACTCATCCGACCGCACCCCGTCGAGGATGACGGTGGCCGCCTCGGCCGCCGTCGTCGGGGCGCCGTCGCGCCAGCCGGCGTTCGCCTTCTCGATCTCCGCGGTGTCGGTGACGCCGAAGGCTCGCATCGAGTTGCCGACGATGTTGGTGGCGATGTACCCCGGCATCACCAGGACGGCGCGGACGTGCGGCGCGTTCGTTCGCAGGTCCTCGATCAGCGACTCGGTGAACCCCTTGACCGCGAACTTCGCGGTGCTGTAGGCGGTGTGCGGCCACGCGGGCCCGAGCGTCGCCCAGAACCCGTTGACGCTGCTCGTGTTGACCAGCACGCCCTCAGGGCTCGCGATGAGCAGCGGCAGGAACGCCCGCGCGGTGTAGTACACGCCCCACCAGTTGACCGCGAAGACCCGCTCCCACTGCTCGCGGGGGTCGTTGACGAAGCTGCCGCCGCCTCCGATCGCCGCGTTGGCGAAGACCAGGTTGACGTGATCGGTCTGGTGCGCGATGAGCGCCTCGTCGCGGAACCGCAGCACCGCCGCCTCATCGGACACGTCGCAAACGTGGATGCTGACATGGGTGCCGCCCGCAGCCCCGGCCGTCGCCAGTTCGAGCGTCTCGGACAGCGGGCCCTCGCGGCGGAGGTCGCAGGCGGCGACCGAGCAGCCCTCGGCAGTGAGCTGGCGGACCAGCTCCCGCCCCATGCCCGAGCCGCCCCCGGTGATGATCGCGATCTTCCCGGCGAAAGACTTCATCCTTCGACGTTATCCCCGACGACGTCAGTCGGCCAGCCCGGGAACGCCTCCCGCCACCGGTCGGTGATCGGCAGCCGACGGTCGCGGCCGAAGTTCTTGGGGGTGATCTTCGGGCCCGGCGGGTACTGGCGGCGCTTGTACTCGGCCAGGTCGACCAGCCTGATCACCCGCGCGACGAGCGCCGGGTCGTGGCCGGCCGCGATCAGGTCCGCGGAGCCCATGTCTTTCCCCACGTAGTCGTCTAGGAGCGCGTCCAGCACCGCGTATTCCGGCAGCGAGTCGGTGTCCAGTTGACCGGGGGCCAGTTCCGCCGACGGCGGCTTGGTGATCGAGTTGGACGGGATCGGGGGAGTCGCCCCGGTCCGTTCCGCCTGATCATTGCGCCACTGAGATAGCTCCCAGACGAGGGTCTTGAGCACGTCCTTGATCGGGCCGAACCCGCCCGCGGAGTCGCCGTAGAGCGTGGAGTAGCCGGTCGCGATCTCGCTCTTGTTGCCGGTGGTGAGGACGAGGTGCCCCTCAGCGTTGGAAACCGCCATGTTGATGACGCCGCGCACCCGGGACTGGAGGTTCTCTGCGGGCAGCCCGGTGCCGGGGAAGCCCTCGCCGAGCCCGGCCTTGAAGGCGTCGACGATCTCCTGGATCGCGATCGTCCGCGCGTTCAGGCCCTGACGCTTCACCAGGTCCTCGGCGTCGGTCACGGAGTGGTCGGACGACCACCGCGACGGCATCAAGATCACGTGCACGTTCTCCGGCCCGATCGCATCGGCCGCGATCGTCGCGGTCAGCGCCGAGTCGATCCCGCCGGAAAGCGCCAGGATGACCGACCGGAACCCGTTCTTCCGCACGTAGTCCGCGGTCCCGAGCACCAGCGCCGCGTACACCTCCGCCAGGTCGTCAAGCCGCGGCCAGAAGGGGCCGGCCTCCATCATCGCGCCCGCCTCAACCCTCACGGCGGACGTTTCCCGGATAAGCGGCAGTGATACCCGCTCGATCGTGATCACGGTTCCGTCGCCGGCGTCGGCGGCCTCGCCGGACGTTTCCGCGGAAACGCCTTCGGCGGCCGGCAGGTCCAGGTCCGCGACGATCAGGGCCTCCTCGAACTGCGGTCCGCGCGCCAGCAGTTCACCGGAGGCCGACACCAGGATCGAGTCGCCGTCGAAGACAAGCTCGTCCTGCCCGCCGACCAGGTTGCAGTACGCGAGGGCGGCGCCTGCCTCCCGCGCCCGCCGCTGGCAGAGCTCGAGCCGCACGTCGTCCTTGCCCCGCTCGTACGGCGACGCGTTCGGCACCACCAGCAACGGGGCCCCGGCCTGGCATGTCACCGCCACCGGCCCGCCGTCCTGCCACAGGTCCTCGCAGATCGCGACCGCGACGTCGACCGCCTCGCCGTCGGCCGCCGGCACCCGGAACACGGGCAGCGTGTCCCCGGGCACGAAGTACCGGTACTCGTCGAACACGCCGTAATTCGGCAGGTGGTGCTTGGCGCTGGTGATCACGACCCGCCCGCCGTGCAGCACCGCCGCCGCGTCGAGCGGCGCCCCGGCCGGCAGCCCGGTCCGGGGCGCCAGGCCGGATCGGCGGTCCAGATAACCCACGACCACGGCGACCCCGCCAAGCCCCTCAACGCTCAGCCGCTCGGCGACGTCCCGCAGCGTGGCGATCGACGCCTCCACGAACGACGCCCGCAGCGCCAAGTCCTCCACCGGGTACCCGGTCAGCGCCATTTCCGGAAATACCACGACGCGCGCGCCGTGCGCCGCCGCGCGCCGCGTCCACTCCACGATGATCTCGGCGTTCCCGGTCAGGTCCCCGACCGTGACGTTCACTTGCGCAAGGGCGATCCGCAGCATAGGCACACCCCAAGCTTAGGTCGCAGTGCCTCCCCACTCGCCGCCGGGCGCTCGGGACCCCTGCTGTGCTTTCCCGCTCGCCTCAGCGCAGCCGACGACGACGCGCGCGCCGATGCATGCCGGCAGCGGAGACTGGCGACAAGGGACGCCCGAAGGGGTCGATGAACAGCGCGCACGGCCCGGCGGCGGTCGGCACGGTACCGTCGAGGAGCTTGATGCTGTAGGTGAGCGCGTCTCCGTCCAGGTGCGGATCTTGAATGACCACCACCGCATCCTCAGGAGTCCGGTCGCCCGGCTCCGCGAACGATAGGACGGCGTTCGGAGGGTTGTCCGAGAAGCTGTTGTCCCCCGCCCCCCAGTTGGCGACGAAGTCACGAGACGTCATGTGTCCGACGTCGCGCTGGGGACGGTCGGCGAAGTAGAGCGTCGACGGCGACAAGCCATGCAACGTGATGGTTTCCTGATCCCTGGTCATGCTCGCCGCGGTCTGGACGAACAAGGCTTCCATGTCCTCAAGCTGTTGCTCGGTCACTGCGCTCATCGTGGCTCCTCGCTCACGCCGCTGTTGCCCGGCAGGGCCCTCGCCGCGTAATCCGGTTGGTGGTCGTTTGGTAGCCGGTCCCGTCTTAGATTTCGGTGGTGGCCTGAGCTCTGCCGTCCTTGACGGCGGCCTGGAACGCGGCGTAGTCGAGCTCGTTCTGATCGGCGTAGGTCTCGGCGAAGTCGGCGATGGCCTGGTCGAACTTGGCCGAGCCGCCCAGGTACGCGGCTATGGAGACGCGGTCGCCGGAGCGGGCGTGGGCCCGGGCCAGGGTCCACCCGCACAGCCGGGCGTACACCATCATGCCCTCGGGGCGCATCAGCTCGATGGGGACGGAGAATTTCCAGTCCCGTAGTTGCCGGACGTAGAAATCGCGGTCGACCCCGTCGGGGGCGGTGACGCGGGTCCAGCCGAGGAAGATATCGCTCTGGGCCTGCATCAGATGCTGCCCGGCGACGACGCGCTCGCCTTCGTTGCTGTACTGGCTGCGCCCGGCGTACTCCGCCAGGACCGACGGCTGGGCCTCCTTGGCTTGCAGCACCAGCGGTTCGACTCCATCGGCGGCGTCCATCAGCACGATCCAGGCGCGGGTGCCGACGCTGCCCACCCCGACGACCTTGCGGGCTACGTGCATGAGGGTGAACTCGCCGATCAGGTGTCGCCGGTCGGACTGCAGGGAGCGCTTGTACTTGGCCAGCACAGCCCGGATCTCGTCGTAAATCGCGTCGGCCTGCACATGGGCAAAGACTTCCTCGATCGGGACGATCGTCGGCGGGTCGCTGATGATCCGGCGCTGCCCGTCGACCTCGGTGGTGAGCTTGTCCAGCGCCGAGGTGCTGTCTTTGGTGTGGGCCTTGGCCAGCATCTTCTGGAACGCCTTGAGCCGCTTGGCCTTGATCTCGGACGTCAATTGGCTGAGGGCCGGCTCGACGTCCAGGTGCGCGTACCACACGTCAAGGAAGGTCTGGTCCGCGAAGTTCCGCATCGCGGTGCGGTAGCCCTCGCCCGCCGCCAGGGCGACCTTGCGGTTGACCTTGGCCGGGAACCCGTTGTCGCGTCCGGCCACGATCAGGCTGGCGGCCAGCCGCTTGACATCCCACTCGAACGGGCCGGGCAGGGTCTCGTCGAAGTCGTTGACGTCGAAGACCAGGTTCCGCTCGGGCGACGCGAACGCGCCGAAATTCGACAGGTGGGCGTCGCCGCACACCTGCACCCGAAGCCCGGACGCGGGCGTGTTCGCCAGGTCCGCGGCCATCGGCAGCGCTGCGCCGCGATAGTAGGTGAACGGCGACACCAGCATCCGCCCGTGCCTGACCGGCACCAGTTCCTGTACCCGTGACGCCGCCTGGCTGAGCAGCAGCCCGACCGGGTCCCGTTCCCGGCCCGGCCGGAACTCGGCCTGCGACTCCAGCGGGGCTTCCGCCCTGGCATCCTTGCCCTGCGCCGCCCGGTCCGCCCGGCTCAGATGGTCCGCCGCCCCGGCCCGCGTCCGCTGCCGGGGCACTGCCCGCGCACCGGTCTTCGCAGCCGCAGCCCTCTCGGTTGTCGCCGTCATGGACACTCCTCCTGGGCTGCCGCGGTGTGCGACTGGCAGCCGGTCATGCACCGCGGGCGCCTCCCCGGTGCTCACCCAAGAAAAGCATGAACGCAAGGTAACGGCATCACCCCAGTGAGGTGAACATGTCATCGGCTTTCACCCCGTTGGGATGATGCTTCTGCGGGCCGCGCGAGGTGGGATCGACGGATGGCGCCCCAGGATCAGCCCGGGCACGGCTGGACGGTGGTTCTCCGCCGCCAGCCGGCCCGCATGGTGGAGGGCCGGCCGGAAGGCGGCTATACCGACGCGTTCGAGATCGTCTGCTGCGACTGCGGCGACCATCCCGACTTCGACTACTCCGAGGTCTCGCCCGAGCTTCGGCAGGTCCGCGGCCCGTACTTGGTCGCGGACGGCATTGCCGCCTATAGAGCGCATGTTGGGCAGTACCACCAGTCGGCACCCGCCGTCGTCATGGGAGGAGCACGGATGCCGGCCGACCGGGTATGAACGCCGAGTTCTTCGGGCTGGCGTTCCTCGCGGGGCTGAACCCGAAACTGCTCGCCCTGGATCTGCTCCTGATCGAGAACCGGCGGCCGCGGGCGATGTTCTTGTGGCTGCTAGTCGGCGGCCTCACCGTGGGCGTGACGATCGGACTGCTTGACGTGCTCGTCTTCCACCTCGAGGCCATCAACCACCAGGGCTCGGTCAGCGCGGGCGTCGACCTGGCCCTCGGCCTGCTCCTGCTCGCCGCCGGCGCGCTGGTCGCCACCGGCCGCCTGCACGGTCGGCGCAAGGCACCGGCCCCGGTCGGGGACGGGCAGCCGGAGAAGAAGGACAACTTGGCGCAGCGACTGCTGGCCGAGCCCCGGCTCGGGCTCGCCGTCTTCGTCGGCGCGGTGATCGGCATCCCGGGCGTGAGCTACCTGACCGCCCTGCACAACCTGGTCGCCGGGAATTACTCCACCGCAACCCGGGTCATCGCCGTCTTCGTCTTCGTCATCATCGCCTTCTTGCTGATCATCATCCCGTTCGCGTTCCTGGAACTGCGGCCCGAGGCCACCAAGGCGCGGCTCAAGCGCAGCCAGGTCTGGCTGCTGAGCCACACCAAGCAGCTCATGGTCACCATCGCCCTGCTCCTGGGCGCCTACCTGACGGTAAGCGGCCTGGTCCGACTGTCCTGATTGGGGGGAGGCAACAATGACCGCAGAGCAGCCCGTACCCACGTCGAGCCCGCTTGGCCCGCTCGCCCGCTACGAGAAGAACCTGACCGACCGGATCACCGACTTCAACGACCCGCGGCAGGAGTGGCGGCGTCTGTTCTCCGAAGTGCTCGGCACCTTCTTCCTGGTGCTCGCGGCCGCCGGCGGGGGCATGATGAGCCACGCCTTCCCCGGCGTGATCAGCCACGGCGCCGCCGTCGTGGCCCCCGCCCTGACCGTCATGGCCGTCATCTTGTTCATGGGCAGGATCTCCGGCGCGCACCTGAACCCGGCCGTCAGCATCGCCTTCGCCCTGCGCCGCGACTTCCCGTGGCGACGCGTCCCCGGCTACATCGTGGCGCAACTGGCCGGAGCCACGATCGCAGCCCTGATCCTGCACGCCATCATCAACGTCTCGGCCAGCTACGGGTCCAACTATCCCGCCAAAGGCTACTCCGCCGGGGCCGCGTTCTGGATGGAGCTCATCTTGACCACGGGCCTGGTCAGCGTGATCCTGGGCACCGCCTCAGGGGCCCAGAACATCGGCGTCATCGGCGCCTTGGGGATCGGCGGCTACATCGCCCTGGCCGGCCTGTGGGGCAGCCCAATCTCGGGCGCCTCGATGAACCCGGCCCGCACCTTCGGTCCCGACCTGGCCAGCGCCCACTTCACCAGCTACTGGGTCTACATCGCGGGTCCGATCGCCGGCGCCGCCATCGCCGTCCTCATCGCATTCATCCTGCGCGGCCGGGGTGGCGGCAAGTCCGGCGCCGGGGCCGCCCAAGGCGACCTATTCACCGAGGTCTACGAGTCAGGCAAGTCCTGAGCGATCCGGAGTCTCGGCGGCCCTAGACGCGCTGTCGCGTGCGTTAACGGCATGGGTTGCGCTGGCCGGCCAGCGCCACCGTGAACAGCGTCCCGTCCATGCCGCGAGCCTCGCCCGCACGGTCGAGGCGGGATTGATGATCGCGTCGATGTCGTACACGGTCGGGTCGGCCGCCCGGCGTCCGGCCGCGTTCCTGGCCCCTATCCCCATGTCCTGCGGGCTGTGAACATTCAACGGATGCAACGGCGTGATGGCCCCCTTGCTCATGAAACAATAATGGCTCACCCCTCAACCCCGCTGGATAACAGCAAGAAGCGGCCGACCGCACTCGCCAGCTCCCAACCGCCCGCGCTCCAGGCCACCCCAAACACCGCTCTCCACTGGAGAAACACGGGTAAAGCATGTCGCGAACCCGGTCCGCCCACGTATGGTCATTCCGGTCGATCATGCGATATGAGGTGACTATGGCCACGGAACCGACCGCAACGCAGACTCAGGCGCAGACGCAGGCCGCGCAGACGCCGGCCCGCGGCACCGCGACCGCAACCGCGACCGCGAGCGCAACCGCGACCCCGAACGCGGCCGCCACCCCGAACGCGACCCCGAACGCGGCCGCCACCGCGGACATGACCGCCACCGCGACCGCGGCAGCGCGACGGCGGGCATGGCGAGCGCGCTGGCTCGAGGTGGCGGTCGTCGCGGCCGCCGTCGCCGCCGCCGCCGTGTGCCTGGCGGGGGCCTGGACCGCGCCGCTTGAGCTGGCTCCTCTCCTGGCCGTCCCGCCCGCCCTGGCCGGCGTGGGCGCGACCACGATCTGGCGGCCGCTCGCCTACGGCGCCGCCGCCCTGGCGGCCGGCGTCATCGTCGATGCGCTGCTGAAGGGCGGCGTCACCGTCACCAGCGGCGCGCACCAGCTCGCGCTGGCGGCCATCGGCGCGGTCGTCGCGGCCACCGTGCTCAGCCTGCTTGGAACCAAGGTCGGGGCCGAGCACAAGACGACCCAGCAGGCGCAGCAGGCGCTGCAGATCGTCAACGTCACCTCGGTCGCCGAGGCCGCCCAGCGCGCCGTGCTCAGGCAGCTCCCCGACACCCTCGGCCCGCTGACGATCGGCGTCGTGTACCTCGCGGCCGCCGCCGAGGCGAGGGTGGGCGGCGACCTCTACGAGGTCGTGGGCACCAGCGAGCACGGGATTCGCATGATCATCGGCGACGTGCGCGGCAAGGGGCTCGAGGCGGTCGAGGTCGCGGCCGACATCATCGGTCGGTTCCGCGAGCTCGCGCACAGCGTGCACACCCTCGACGAGGTGGCCTACCGGCTCGACGCCGGGCTGACCCGGCGCTGGGGCAAGCACGAGGAGTTCGTCACCGCCCTGCTGGCGCAGGTCGACCCGGAGCGGGGCAGGCTGACGATACTCAACTGCGGTCACCCGCCGCCCATCCTGGTCTCCGCGACGGGCGAGGTCACCGTGCTCGAGGTGCGGGCCCCCGCGCCCCCGCTCGGCCTGATCACGCTGGGCAACGATTCAGGCGCCAAGCAGACCTACGCCTTCGAGCCGAACGATCAGCTGCTGCTGTACACCGACGGCGTCACCGAGGCGCGCGACGCGAACCGGCAGTTCTACCCGCTCGACGAGCGGGTAGCCGCCCTCGCCTCGCAGGCGCTGCCGAAGCCTGCCAAGACGCCGAAATCCCCGCGCGCGGCGGCCAGGCAGCTCGCCCACAGCGGTCCCAGCCTGCTCGACCTGGTCCGCGACGACCTGCTGAGGCACGTCGGCGCGCGGCCGCACGATGACGCGGCGATGCTGCTGATCCGCGCACCGGCCGCCTGGCCGGGGGCGGAAAATCCAGCAGGCGCCCGCCGCGCGACCGCCGCGGCCGGGCGCCTGCCCTAAGCGCGCTACGCCTTGAGCGGCGGGTTGGACGGGTCGAACAGGTCCCGCTCCTTCAGCCAGCCGTACAGCGGGGTGCTCTCCGGGTAGTGGCCCCACGCGTGGTCGCCGTCGGTGTCGGGCAGCCCGCCCAGCAGCTGCCGCTGCACCGGGGAGATCGAGGCGGCCAGGTCGGACGACCAGATGCCGTCGTTCTCGTCCCGCATCGCGACCCAGCGGTAGGTGTAGCCGACGAACATCGCCTTGCGCGTGAACGTCGAGTAGTTGTCCGACCGGGCGTGCCACAGCCGCCGGTCGAACAGCACGGCGTCGCCCGCGTTCGCGGTCACCTCGATCGCGCCGTCGGGGTCAGGCCACTCGACGTCGCGCCGCGGCGGCCCGGAGATCCAGTTGGTCCGGTGGCTGCCCGGCACCACCTTGAAGTTGCCGCGGCCGGTCTCGGAGACGTCAGAGAGCCAGAACGCGTACTTCACCGACAGCCGCGGCCGGGGGTCGGTCTCGATCTCGCGGTTCTGCCGCCCGCCGTCCTGGTGCCACTCGAACCGGAAGGGGCGCTTGGCCGGCAGCTGGGGGTGAACGTCGAGGTGCGAGTGGTACGCGTGGACGTTCCAGCCCAGGATTGACCACACGTAAGGGAATGTCGTCGGGTGGTCGACCAGGCCGAGCGCCTCGGGGCAGTTGGCGACGGCGCTGAGCTGGTGCATCGACGCGCCCGGGTGGACCCGCCCGTCCGCCTCTTGCTCGGCGTACACGCGGTCAAGGGCGTCTCGGTAGAAGCCGACTTCGTCGGCCGACAGCGCACCGGGGATGATCGTGTAGCCGTCACGATCGAACTCCGCCAGCTTCTCGGCCAGGACCGGACCCGCTGTGCTTACTGCCGTGAGTGACATGCCTCACCTGTTCCTAGTCGCGAAAAATGTCCCGGTTAGGACCCCGAGTCTAAAGGCCGGCGGGCGTCTCGGGTGCCCGTCTCGCAGCCTCGCAAGCCCCCACGCTAGAACGATGCGAGCCCAGACCTTAGAACGATCATCGGAACGTAACCAAGTGGAAACGCAAAGCGGGCACAACTACTGCTACCGTGACCGGACCCCGGCACCGGGTGTCATCCGGCGGCCACCGCGCGGGTGAACCAACAGCGAGAAGCGTTAAGGTGATAGCCGTGGACAGGCAGGAAGAATTCGTGCTGCGCACGCTAGAAGAGCGGGACATTCGCTTCGTCCGGCTCTGGTTCACCGACGTGCTCGGTGCGCTCAAATCCGTCGCGGTCGCCCCGGCCGAGCTCGAGGGCGCGTTCGCGGACGGCATCGGCTTCGACGGATCCGCCATCGAGGGGTTCGCGCGAGTCCACGAGTCGGACATGATCGCCCGGCCCGATCCGTCGACGTTCCAGCTGCTGCCGTGGCGGGGTGAGTACCCGGGCGTGGCCCGCATGTTCTGCGACATCCTGCTGCCCGACGGCTCCCCGAGCTACGCCGACCCGCGCTGGGTGCTGAAGCGGAACCTGTCGAAGGCCAGCGAGATGGGCTTCACCTTCTACACCCACCCGGAGATCGAGTTCTTCCTGCTGCGCGACCGGCCCGAGGTCGGCTCCAGCCCGGTCCCGGTCGACTCGGGCGGCTACTACGACCACACCCCGCACAGCATCGCGCACGACTTCCGCCGCACCAGCATCACGATGCTCGAGTCGATGGGCATCTCGGTCGAGTACAGCCACCACGAGAGCGCCCCCGGCCAGCAGGAGATCGACCTGCGCTACGCCGACGCGCTGACCACCGCCGACAACATCATGTCGTTCCGCCTGGTCATGAAGGAAGTCGCGATTGAGCAGGGCGTGTGGGCGACGTTCATGCCCAAGCCCTTCACCGAGTACCCCGGCTCGGGCATGCACACCCACCTCTCGCTGTTCGAGGGCGACCAGAACGCCTTCTACGAGGCGGGCGCCGAATACCAGCTGTCGAAGACCGCTCGCGCGTTCATCGCGGGCCTGCTGAAGCACGCCCCCGAGATCACCGCCGTCTGCAACCAGTGGGTGAACTCCTACAAGCGCCTGTGGGGCGGCGCCGAGCGCACCGCCGGGGCCGGCGGCGAGGCTCCCGCCTACGTCTGCTGGGGCCACAACAATCGCTCCGCCCTGGTCCGCGTCCCGATGTACAAGCCGCAGAAGGGCAACTCCACCCGGCTGGAATTCCGCTCGGTGGACGCGGCCACCAATCCCTACCTTGCCTTCTCCGTCATCCTGGCGGCCGGCCTCAAGGGCGTCGAGAAGGACTACGAGCTCCCGCCCGGCGCCGAAGACGACGTGTGGGCCCTGACCAGCTCCGAGCGCCGCGCGATGGGCATCAAGCCGCTGCCGTCCGACCTCAACGAGGCCATCCGGGTGATGGAATCCAGCGACCTGGTGGCCGAGACCCTGGGCGAGCACGTCTTCGACTTCTTCCTCCGCAACAAGCGCGAGGAATGGCAGGAGTACCGCCGCCAGGTCAGCCGCTACGAGCTAGACCGCTACCTCCCCATCCTCTAAAAACCACCGCCGGGATCGCGGTGACCAGCTCCCGTCAACGACGCGCCGTCTCCTGGGCGACGCGCGGCAAGGTCCTGGCGGTCTCCGACGGGGAGCACATCCGGGTGGTCGACGCCGACACCGGCGAACGGCTGTGGAACCTGCCCTGGGTAACGGCCGAGGGGGACCGCAGCGACAATTCCTCAGTCCACTACATCGGCTGGCTGGACAGCGGCCGCTACCTGCTGGAGTTCCGTAAGTACGGCGCCTGGTCCCGCAGCGACGCGAACACCCGCATCGGCACGGTCGCCCTCTGGGACATCACGGCCCATTCGCTGTTCTGGTTCCTCTTCCACGAGACGATCAACCGCGTGCAGCGCCCGCCCGCCGAGATCCTGGCGGGGCCGCAGGGCGGCACGCAGACGCTCATCTTCTTCGACCACCAGCCGCCCCAGGTCTGGGAGATCAGCGGCGACCTCCCCGGCTACGCCCGCTGACCCGTCACCCACGCCATCGACCCCATCCCGGTCCTGTCGCCGACGCCACCGACCCGAGGCCCCACCTGTCACCTACGCCATCGACACCGATAGGCGATGTCAATGGCGTAGCTGACCGATCGCCGACCCTGTCGCCTACGCCATCGACCCCATCCCACCGGGTCGCCCCACGACACCGACCGGCACCCGAAACGATAACAGCAAGAAGCGGAACGCGTTTTGGGAGGGGCGTTGCCGCGTGTGGAGTCGGCCGGACGGTGGAGGCGGAGACAGGGTCCGTTCGGGATATCGGTGACTTTGAATTGCCCGCCACCGCAGACCCGCACCCGCCCAGGACCGGGCGGCAGGCGTCAGGCGGGGCTGATCGAGACGGAGCCGACGTCGGAGCTCGTCGTGATCTCGTGTGGCGAGGTCGCGGACCTGCGCACGGTGATGGTGGAGGTGCCCACGAACGTATGGCTGCTGATCTTGTAGGCCACCGTGCCCGGCACCGTCAGGGTGATCGGCCCCAGGCGGGTCGACGCGTCAAGCGACCGCGGCGCGACCGCGCAGGTGGCGATGATCCCGCCCGCGTCGGATTTCAGGCTCACGGCGGCCGAGCGGAGATCGACCGCCGTGATCAGCCCGGCGTCGGTCTGCGCGGTCACCGTGCCCGACAGCGCGGTCAGCGTGATCTCGCCTGCGCCGCCCGAGACCCGGACCGCCACCCCGCGCGGCACCTGCACGGTGTAGGAAATCCCGCACGTGAGTTCCCTCGGGCAGGTGTAGGAGAGGGTGAGCGTGCTCCCGCTCAGCACCCGCCGAGCGGCGGGCGGCGTGCTCGAGTACGCCGCCTGCTGCGATACGCCGACGGTGGACCGGTCGGCGGCGGTGACATCGACCGAGCCGCTGCCCGCCTCGATGATCACGGTCGTCACCCGTCCGTCGATCGTGAAGTTCCTCGCCGCCGGGTAGTGCCCCGCCGCGCCGAGCTTCCCGATCGCGTCGCAGCCGGTCAGCGAAGCGGTCAGCGTGAGTGCGGCGCAGGCGGCGGCCGCCAGCGCCGCCGGCCCACGCGAATACCTCGACATATCTTGACATGCTGCCACGAATCGGCGGCGAGCAGCGAGAGGCGCGGACCAGGCAGCCGAGATTGCCGCCTAGTCATCATGGTCTTTCCGCCCCACAGGTTCTTAGATAAGAACCTGTGGGCCACAAGGCCAAGCGTGTCGGGCCGCCATACCTGCCTTGTGGCCCACGACGCTGCCCGCCAAAAGCGCCTCACTCCTCGAAGCGGCCCCCCAGGTACCGGGCGAGGAACCGCTCGGCCGCCGCGTAGAACTTGATCCGGTTCTCCGGCTTGGCGAAGCCGTGGCCCTCGTCGGGAAACAGCATGTACTCGTAGTCGATGCCGGCGTCCTTCAGCGCGGCGACGATCTGCTCGGACTCGGCCTGCTTGACCCGGGGGTCGTTGGCCCCCTGCGCGATCAGGAGCGGGATGCGGATGTCGCGCGCCCGCGACAGCGGCGAGCGCGACCACAGGAATTCCTCGTCGGTCTCGGGGTTGCCGACCCGCCGGTAGAGCTGCGCGATCATCGGCGCCCAGTAGGGCGGGATCGTTTCAAGCAGCGTCTTCAGGTTCGACGGCCCCACGATGTCCACCGCGCAGCAGAAGACATCGGGCGTGAACGCGGCCCCCACCAGCGCCGCGTACCCGCCGTAAGATCCGCCGTAGATCGCCACCAGGTCCGGATCCGCCCATCCCTGGCCGACGATGTAAGACACCGCGTCGATCAGGTCGTCGTGCATCTTGCCGCCCCACTCGCGGTCGCCTGCGTTGATGAACGACTTGCCGTAGCCGGTCGAGCCGCGGTAGTTGACCTGCACGCACAGGTAGCCGCGGTTGGCGAACCACTGCGCCTCGGGGTCGTACCCCCAGGCGTCGCGCACCTGTGGCCCGCCGTGCACGTTGAGCACGGCCGGCAGCGACGAGCGGTCGACGCCGGGCGGGAACGTCAGGTACCCGTGGATGACGAGCCCGTCCCGGGCGGCGTAGGAGAACGGCTCCATCGCGGCCAGGGTGTAGTCCGCCAGCTCCGGCCGGGCCACGAACAGCGGCCGGCCGGTGCGGCTCTTCCTGTCGTACATGTAGTAGGCGACCGACCCGGCGTCGACGTTGTAGGCGATCAGCCAGGTGGCGTCGGCGTCGTCGCGCCCGGAGAAGCTCGGGTCGCCCGGGTGCAGCTTCTGCACGGCGCGCAGGTCCTCGGCGACCGACGGGTCGAGCACCAGGTACTCCATCCGGTCCTTCAGGATCATCACGATCTGCGGGTCGCGGGTGTCCGGCTGCAGCATCACCCCGGCGATGTCCGCCTCGGGGTCTGACGCCAGTACCGTCTCGGCCCCCGTCGTCAGGTCGACCCTGACGAGCCGGGCCGTGTCGGAGTCGGCCGCGCTGGTCATCAGCAGGGACCGCCCGTCGCCGCTGAACGAGACCACGTCGGTCGACGTCGCGTCCTCGGCCGGGATCGTCAGCAGCGTGCGAAAATCGGCATCCGCGCCGGAGTCCCGCACCAGCACGTCGAGCGAGCCGTCCGGCAGCGGCGCGATCGCGCACCGCACCACCAGGTCCTCGTCCGCCAGCCAGCCCGCGTAGCCCGGGTTCTCGATCTCCTTGACCAGATCGCCGCTGACCAGGTCCAGTCGGTACACGTCGTGCAGCTGCGGGTTGTCGGCGTTGATACCGACCAGTACCTCGGTCGGCCGCCGCTTGGACGTCCCGATGATCATCACGTGGATCTTGTCGAACGGGGTCAGGTCGCGCCGTTCGAGCGTGTCCACTGCCACGTCGTACAGCCGCCAGTTCTCATCACCGCCCGCGTCCTGCACGTACAGCAGGTGCCGGCCGTCCCGGGCCCAGCTGAACGTGCGGATGCCGCGGTCGGTGTCCGCCGTGACCACCCGCGACGCTTCCCAGTCGACCCCGGCGCCGTCGACCCCCGAGTCTGCGTCCGCTCGGGCGAGGATGGGCGCGACCCACACGTTCAGCACGCCGTCCTTGGGCGCGATCCACGCCAGCGACCCGCCATCGGGGGAGATGCGCGGCTGGATCCGCTCAGGGTTGCCGAAAAGCACGTTGCGAGGGATGAGATCAACCATGGATCATGCCTATCACACCGCCGCAGCGCTCTCGCCGGGCAATCCCGTGCACTCCCGAGCAGTCCCTGCCCGGTCCGTGCAACCAGCCAGAATTCGGACGTTACAGCCGCATTTCCCGGCAGGTCAACGAAGCGGTATACGCTCATTACCGTGACCGGCACGCGTACCTCCCTGTCCGGCTGGCTGGCAAGGATGGGCTTCGCCGACGTACCGCGGGCGGAACGCGAGCTCGCCGCCCTCGGCATCGCCGGCGGGGAGCACCCGCTGCTCGCCGCGCTCGCCCAGGCGGCCGATCCCGACCTCGCGCTGGCCGGCCTGGCGCAGGTCGCAGAGCGGGACAAGGGCCTCATCGGCGGCCTGACCCAGGACCCAGCGTTCCGCTCCCGGCTGATTGCCGTCCTCGGCGTCAGCAAGGCCCTGGCCGATCACCTGGCCCGCCACCCGGCCGACAGCGCGGTTCTCCAGGGCCGCGACGCCGACCGCCGCCCGGACCCGCACCAGATCCGGGGCGAGCTGCTGCGCGCGGTCGGGGCCGACCCGGACGACCGGGTTCCAGTGGCGGCCGCGGGCGATGCCAAGACCGACCCCGCGGCCCTGCTCGCCGCCGCCTACCGGTGCGGCGTCCTGCACCTGGCCGCCCGTGACCTGACCGGCGTGGTCACGATCGACCAGGCCGCGGCGGAGCTGGCCGACCTGGCGGACGCGGTCCTCGAGTCGGCCCTCGCCATCGCCCGGGCCGAGCACGCCGCCGAGGGCGGGGCCGCGCCCGCGCGGCTGGCGATCGTGGCGATGGGCAAGTGCGGTGCCCGCGAGCTGAACTACGCCAGCGACGTCGACGTGATCTTCGTGGCCGAGCCCGCCGACGAGCAGACCTCCGAGGAGGCCGCCCTCGGCGCGGCCACCAGGCTGGCGGCGGGCGCGATCCGGGTCTGCGAACGGGTCACCCCCGAGGGCGCCATCTTCCCGGTCGACCCGAACCTGCGGCCCGAGGGCCGCCAGGGTCCCCTCGTCCGCACCCTCGCCAGCCACCTGGCCTACTACGACCGGTGGGCCAAAACCTGGGAGTTCCAGGCACTGCTGAAGGCCCGCCCGGCGGCCGGCGACAGGGAACTCGGCGCCCGCTACGCGAAGGCCGTCGCCCCGCTGGTCTGGCAGGCCGCGCAGCGCGAGAACTTCGTGGAGGACGTCCAGGCCATGCGCCGCCGGGTGGTGGCCACGCTGCCCAAGAACATGGCCGGCCGGGAGCTCAAGCTCGGCCCGGGCGGGCTGCGCGATATCGAGTTCGCGGTCCAGCTCCTGCAGTTGGTGCACGGCCGGGCCGACGACCGGCTCCGCGTCCCGGCCACCCTGCCCGCGCTCACCGCGCTGGCGGACGGCGGCTACGTCGGCCGGGCCGACGCCGATGACCTCGCGCAGGCGTACCGGTTCCTGCGCCAGACCGAGCACCTGCTCCAGATCTACCAGCTGCGCCGCACCCACACGCTGCCGACCGACCCGGCCGTGCTCCGCCGCCTCGGCCGGGCGCTGCGAAAGTCAAATTCAGCAAATCCGGTTTTCCCGAACGGACCCTTGGTTCCCCCGAACGCCACGCTTCCCCTCGGCCCCGGGCAGACCGGCGTCCGGCCGCCGCCCGGCGGCCGCCCGCCCGCCCCGCAGGCCCCGCCCGCGCCGGCTTCACCGGAGGAGGCGTTCACCCAGGCCTGGACGCGGCATGCCCAGCAGGTCCGGCGGCTGCACGAGAAGCTGTTCTACCGGCCGCTGCTCGACGCGGTGGCGAAGCTCCCGTCGGGCGCGGCCCGGCTCACCCCGGAGGCGGCCCGGGCGCGCCTGGAGGCCCTCGGCTACCACGACCCGGGGGGCGCGCTGCGGCACATCGAGGCGCTGACCTCGGGGCTGCGCCGCCGCGCGGCGATTCAGCGGACGCTGCTGCCGGTGCTGCTGGGCTGGTTCGCGGACGCGGCCGAGCCGGACGCCGGGCTGCTCGCGTTCCGTCAGGTGAGCGAGGCGCTGGGCGAGACGCCGTGGTTCCTGCGCCTGCTGCGGGATGAGACCAAGGCGGCCGAGCGGATCGCCTGCGTGCTCGCTTCCAGCCGCTACGCGACCGGGTTGCTGCTGCGGGCGCCGGAAGCGGTCGCGATCTTCGCCGACGACGCCGAGCTGGTGCCGAAGACGGCAGACGCGCTGCGGGCCGAGATGATGGCCGCCGCCAGGCGGCACGCGGCCGATCTGACCGGGCCCGCCGACGGCCCGGCCGGCCCCGGCCGCGCCGACCACCGCGGCCGGGGCGCGGCCGACGCCGAGCTGGCGGCGGTCGCCATCCGCTCGCTGCGCCGCCGCGAGCTGTTCCGGGTCGCGGCGGCGGACGTGCTCGGCCTCATCGGGCTGGCAGAGACGTCGGAGGCGCTGACCGCGATCACCACCGCGACGCTGGAGGCCGTCCTCGCGGTGGCCACTGCGAAGATCGAGATGGAGCTGCGGGCCCCGCTGCCGATCAAGTTCGCCGTGATCGCGATGGGCCGCTACGGCGGCCACGAGTCGGGCTTCGGCAGCGACGCCGATGTGATCTTCGTATATGACCCGCTGCCGGGCCTTGACGCCGCCGGCGAGCGGCAGGCCTCCGACGCGGCGCAGGCGGTCGGCGCCGAGCTGCGGCGGCTGCTAGCGCTCCCCGCGCCCGACCCGCCGCTGCTGGTCGACGCGGACCTGCGCCCCGAGGGCAGGCAGGGACCGCTGGTGCGCAGCCTGGCCGCCTGCCGGGCGTACTACCAGCGGCGGGCCGCGCCGTGGGAGTTCCAGGCGTTGCTGCGGGCCGAGTTCGCGGTCGGCTGCGCGGACCTCGGGGCGGAGTTCATCGCGCTGGCCGACCCGTTCAGGTACCCGGCGGGCGGGCTCGGCGACCCCGCCGTGCGCGAAATCCGGCGGATCAAGGCGCGCATCGAGGCGGAGCGGATCCCGCGCGGCACCGACCGGGCGCTGCACCTCAAGCTCGGACCGGGCGGCCTGTCCGATGTGGAGTGGACGGTTCAGCTGCTCCAGCTTCAGTACGGCCACGCCGAGGAGGGGCTGCGCACCACCCGCACCCTGCAGGCGCTCGACGCGGCGGTGGACGCGGGCCTCGTCTCGGCCCCCGACGCGGCCGCGCTGAGCGCAGCCTGGCGTTTCGGCTCCCGTGTGCGGAACGCGATCATGCTGGTCCGCGGCCGCCCGGGCGACGCCTTCCCGGCCAAGCACGACGAGCTCACGGCGGTGGCCCGGCTGCTCGGCTACAAGCCGTCGGCGGGCGGGGCCTACGCCCCGGGACATTCCGCCAACTCCGGGGTTGCCTGGAACGACACCCCGGCCCAGGCGCTGGAGGAGGACTACCGGCGCACTGCCCGGCGGGCGCGGAAGGTTATGGACCGGCTGTTCTACGGCTGACGCGATCTCTGCTGTCTGCTTGGGCGTCGCTGGTCGTGGCGGGCAAAACAAAAACCCGCTCAGCCATCTCTTTTTGGGCTGACGCCCACGCCAACGTCCGGCGGCTTGTCGCTTGAAACCAAGTTCGAATTAAATCCATGGCGTTTGCGGGACTATAGCACCGGAAACGCTATGGATTTCAAATAGTTGATCTTCATGGCATGACCCATCAGCCCCACCCATCACGGAGGCCACCTGTGTCGCGGCGCGAGCCGAGTCGCCCGGCTCATGATTCGGCGATCGGGGATCGCTGTAGCCTGCTTGGGTGGTGGATGGTGCTGGCGTGGGGGACGTTCTCATCGAGCGGGGCGTCGACTACGGGCTGGGGAAGCTGGCGGATGTCTACCTGCCGCGGCGGGCCGGGCCTGCGCCGTTGGCGCTGCTGTGGCACGGCGTCGGCGTGGACGAGCGGGATGTCCTCCAACCGCTGGCGACCGAGGTGGCCGGGCTTGGCGTCGCGGTGGTGGTACCGGACTGGGAGTCCGAGGTGCCCGACGGCGGGCGGGCGCACCTGCTGGCGTCGGTGGATTTCGCCCGCGGGCTGGCCCGCGAGCGGTCCGCCGATCTGACGACCGGCGGCGACGGTGAGTTCGTGCTCGCCGGGTGGTCGCGGGGCGGGCGGATGGCCGCGTCGCTGGCGCTGAACCCGGCGACCGTCGGCGGCTGGCGTCCGTCGGCGGTCGTCTGCCTGGCCGGCGGGTTCCGCCGGGAGACGGTGATGAGCCCGGCCGGGAACGGGCCGATCGCCGACATCGCCGCGGCCGCGAACGTTAAGCCGGTCCCGTTCCATATCGTGCACGGCACCCGCGACAGCAGGGTCGACATCAGGCAGTCGCGTGACTTCGCCGCGGCCGCCGCCAGCCGCGGCTGGCTGGTCCGGCTAGCCGAGCCGGACACCGACCACGCCGGCGTCGTGATGACCGAGTGGGACGCGGCCAGGCGGCGCTGCCGTCCCACCACCGAGGCGCACGCGGTCAGCGCCGGCCGGCTGAGCGCCCGGACGATCGTCGACGCCGCACGGTGGGCGACCGGTGAGTGAGCGATGAGCATCCCGTCGTGGTCCGCGCCCGGCGTGACGCTGGAGGCGCAGGACGGCCGCCAGGCGGCAGCCAGGGAGACGGGGCTGGTCGCCCTCCATGACGAGGTGATCGGCGACGTCGCCGACTTCGCGCGCCGGCTCGAGGTGTGGCGTCGGCAGCCCGGCTTCCTGCTTGTCGAGGCGAGCCACGGCGGCTACCTGGTCGGTTTCTGCTGCGGGCTGCCGCTCCGGCCGTCCACCGACTGGTGGCGGGACGTGACGTCCCCGCTGCCGGCCGACATCACCGACGAGCATCCAGGACGCACCTTCGCGCTGACCCAGCTGCTGGTCCGCAGCTCCTGGCGGCGTCAGGGCATCGCCGCCGAACTCGTTGACCTCGTGCTGGACGGCCGGGCCGAAGAGCGCGCCACGGTTAAGCTCCCGCCCGGCGCGGCGGCCGCGCAAGCCGCCTTCAGGAACTGGGGCTGGACCAAGGTCGGCCGCGCCCGCGGCCCGGACCCGTCCGCACCCGTCTCCGACATCCTGACCCGCGCGCTCTGACCGCGCGCCCTAACGCCCTCGCGGGAGGGCGTGCTCACGGGCCGTACTTGAGGATGGCCTCGCCGTCGTTGGCGAAATCGACCCCGCCGGCGGCCCACAACGAGCGGCTGCCGGGGATCGAGGCCAGGTTGAACACCTCGGGCTGCTCGCCATGGCTGCTCGGGACCTTGACCCGAGTCCAGCGGCCGCCGGCATAGTGGTCGAACCACAGGTTCGAGTGGGCGCCGGCGCCGTTCCAGGTCACCAGCCAGATTCCGCCATGGCCGTCGTACCCGACGGATGCGGTCGCGCTCCCCACGTACGGGAACTTGACCCGGGACCAGGCCTTGCCGTTCCAGTGCAGGAGGATGGTGCCCGGCGGGTTCGTCCCGCTGTTGTTCAGCGTCGAAATGTCGGCCCAGACCTTACCCGGCCCGATGTCGGCCAAGCCCTGGACGTTGGCGAAGGACAGGTCAGTTCCGGTAAGCCCGAGCTTGGGCAGCGGGGTGGCGCGCCACCGGTGACCGTCCCAGTGCTCGATGCCGAGACCCCGCGCGCCGTTACCGCCGACCCATACGTCGCTGGCGGAGCGCGCCGCGGCGGCCGTGCCGTTGAACGGGAACGACCCGTGCGTCCAGTTCCTGCCGTTAAAGTGCGCGAAATAGCCAGGCGCGTTCGACGACGGTTCGCCGAACGCCCACAGCTGCGTCGCCGACGGGGCGACCGCCGCCTGGATCGCGGCGCCGAGTCGAAGGGGCGGGGCCCACCGCCTGCCGGTCCAGTGCAGCGCGTCGGTGTAATCGACTCCCCCGGTGCCGCGCCCGGCCAGCACCCAGGCGTTGGCGCCCGAAGTAGCGGCCACCGCGAGGACGCCCTGGTCGAGGGGGCTGTTGATATAGGCCCTGGGCGGGATCACCACGCGCCAGGCCTGGCCGTCCCAGTGCCTGATGACGAGGGTGCCGTTGCTGGTGGCGGTTTGGCCGCACGTCGCGAAGTCGGCGCACTCGTCACCGGCCATCCAGGCATCCCGCTTCCCGCCCGCCCACAGCCCGCCGACCGTCACGCCCGCCAGCACCTGCGTGATCCGCCAGCCAGGCGGGCCGGCCCGCGCCGCGGCCGGCGCGGCGGGTGCCGCCGTCGCCGCGGCGGCCCCGGACACGGACCCGGCCAGCACGGCGAGGACGGCCAGGAAAACCGCGCGTCGAGCGAAACGCCGCACTACCCGATCAGCCTGCCCGCCCGCGGGTACGCGCCTCATAACCGACACCATAGAGGGTGCGCGCGCGGCCAGTCGAGATTCCGCTTCGGCCCGTCGCGATCGTCAATGCGGCAGGCCTCTGCGGCGGCCGCGAGCAGAACCGCGAGCAGCCAGCGGAGGCGCGGTGCCTACCGGTCGGCGTGGCTAGCGCGTGCCGATGCGGTGCCCGAGCAGGGCGATGGCAAGGTCGGCTGCTTCTGCCAGGTCAGCGGCCGTCCCCGGCGGTTGCGGCAGGGCGCTGAGGGCATCCGCGACGGCGGCCGACAGCGTTACCGGGCCCGGCCGGTGGCCGCGTTCCCTGCTGGTCGCCGCGGCGGCCAGCAGCCGGCCGCTCGCCTCGACCGGGGCGTCGCCTCCCGCCTGCCCCAGCACGATCAGGGCCGCCGTCTCCAGGCATAGCGCCATCGGGAACGTGTAGGTCAGCGAGCGGGCCGCCGTGATTGCCTCCGCTGCCTTCGCCGCCGCTCCGGTCAGGTCCCCGCCGGCCAGCAGGGCCCGCGCGAGTACGCACAGAATGAGCGGTACCTCGCGGTCGATGCCGAGGTCGCGGGCGTCGGCGTCGGCCGTGGTTCCCAACTCGACGGCGGCGCTGAGGTCTCCGTCGGCCAGCGCGATCCCGGCCGCCGCCGACAGCAGGACCACCCGGGCGATCCGGCGCGGCCCGGCCAGCAGCGGCATTGCCTCGGCGACGTAACTGCGGGCC
Source organism: uncultured Actinomycetota bacterium (assembly GCA_963773105.1). Taxonomy (GTDB): domain Bacteria; phylum Actinomycetota; class Actinomycetes; order Streptosporangiales; family Streptosporangiaceae; genus Trebonia. Next base: position 1,087,136 of record CAVZAA010000003.1, on the reverse strand, counting down.
GCGTTCAGGTCGCCGACCTGCCAGCACACCATCGCGGCGGTGGGCAGGGTCGCGGCCAGCTGCTCGGGTGAGCCGGCCCGGCGGCAGAGCGCGATTGCCTCGGCGGCGAAGCTGGCGGCCTCGGGGCTGGCCCGCTCGGCGAGCACGCAGCCCATCCCGATGGCGGCGCCGACCTGCAGGTCGGTGCTGAAGGGGGCGGCGGCGGCGATCGCACGGCGGACGTAGTCGAGCGCCTCCTCCCCCCGGTCGGTGTCATCGGCCAGTCCGCCCAGGTAGATCAGCGCTCGGGCGGCGTACTCGTCGGGCTGGCCCTTCATCTGATCCGCCGCTGAGCGCAGGTCCGCCGTCGCGGCGGCGGTGTCCCCGGCCCAGTAGCCGAGGTAGCCCAGCGCGTAGGTGACGTGGGCGGTCCCGGGGCCGGGAGGGGCGCCGGCCAGCAGCCGCGACAGCCAGAACCGGCCCTCGGCCACGTTGGCCGCGGCCCAGTACCGGTGCAGCCGGAAGGCGATGTCAAGGCTGCGGCCGGCGTCGAGGACGCCGTTGACGGCAGCGCCTAGCACCGAGCGGACCGCGGCGATAATCTCGCCGATCGCGTCGAGGTAGGGGCCCGGCGACGCCTTGGCCTCGGCGGGCAGGACGGCCGACACGGCCTCCGCCAGCCGGACGGTGACGGCCGCCGCCTCGCCCGACTGGTCGAGCAGCTCCCTGGCCATCCGGTGCAGGTCATCGTCCTGGTGGTAGCGCCAGCGGGGGCCCGAGCGGTCCACCGACAGCAACCCGCGCGCGGTCAGCTCGCGCAAGATCCGCACGATCCGGACCGGCGCGATTCCCCCGCCCGCCACCACGTCGCGCAGGAACGGCAGCGCGACCGGCCCGTCGAGCACCGCCAGCCGGCGGAAGACCGTCGCCTCGTCCGGGTCCAGCAGCGCGTAGCTGGTCTCGGCGATGGCGCGCACCCGGTCGGCGCTCTCGACGGCAAGCTCGGGCAGGTGGTCGAGCAGGTCGGGCACGGACATGGCGGCCAGCTGCGCCCCGGCCAGCTCGATCGCCAACGGAAGCCCGCCGCAGCGCCGGCACAGCTCGACCACGAACGGCGTGGTCGCCTCGTCCACCGCCAGCTCGCCGCCGCCCCGGCGCGCCCAGTCGGCCAGCAGCAGGACCGGGTCGCTGGCGGCCAGTTCCCGCCAGCTGCCGTAGACCGGCGGCGGGAACGCGGCGAGGCCGATCACCCGCTCGGTTTCCACGCTCAGCGGTACCCGACTGGTGACCACTAGCGTCAGAGCCGGACAGGCGGCGAGCAGGCTCGCGGCCAGCGACGCGGTCCCGTCCAGTACGGCCTCGGAGCCGTCAAGCACCAGCAGGGCCCGGCCAAGCGGCGCGAGGTGGTCGGCTATCAGCCCGGTGGCGTCGTCGGTGCCGACCGGAAGCCCGAGCGCCATGGCCGCCTCGGCCGCGACGAGCTCATCTCGGTCAACCGCCCCAAGCGACACCCAGCGCCGTCCGCCGCTCAGCGCGGCCGCCGTCGCCGCCGCCCGGGCGACCTGTATGACCAGGCGGGTCTTGCCGACCCCGCCGCGGCCCGCGACCGTCACGAGGCCGGGCTCCGCGATCGCCGCGGTGAGCGCGGCGATCTCCGCCGCCCGGCCGAAGAAGGCCGACGATGGCTGCGGTACCCGCGCGGCCTGCCCCGGCCCGCTGCCTGCCGCCGTCGCCGCTTGCCACTGCCCGCCCGCCGTGGCGCTGCCGATCGCGGCCAGATAAGCGTCGATGGTCTCAAGCGCCGGGTCCACGCCGAGCTGCTCAGCCAGGGTCTCGCGGCACGCCTCGTACGCCAGCACCACCCCGGCCCGGTCCCCGGCGCCGTGCAGGGCGCGGAAGAGAACGCGGTGCGAGCGCTCGTTGAGCGGGTTCACGCTCACCGCGCGACGCCCGGCTGCCACGGCCCGGTGGTGATCGCCCAGCGCGCCGGCCGACTCGGCCACCAGCTCCAGGGCCCGCAGCGCCAGCGCGTCGGCCAGCGCGCGGTGCGGCGCCAGCCAGGAGCCGTCCTCGCCGGGCAGCAGCTGGTCGCCCGAGATCCCGGTGACCGGCTCGGCGGCTGCGATCGCCGCCTCGTGCCTGCCCTGCGCGGCCAGGGTGCTCGCCTCCGCCAGCGCGGCCTCCGCCAGGTCCAGGTCGACGCTGGTACCGGGGGCCAGGCAGTAGCCGGATGGCGTGGTGGCGATCAGCCGCTGTCCGCCCGCCTGGACGGCGTCCAGCGCCGTGCGCAGCGACCTGACAACTCCGCGCAGGGCGGCAGGCCAGGTCGGCGGCGGCGCGTTCAGCCAGATGAGCGCGGCCAGCCGATCGGCCGCAACCGGGCCGTCGGTGAGCGCCAGCGCCGCGAGCACCACCCTGGCCCGGCGCCCGCCGAGCTCCAGGCCGGCGACCACCGCATCCCCGCGCCGCACGGCGCCGACGCCGATGACCTCGACCCGCAGATCCGATGAATCCGCTGTATCTGTTGCATCCGATGCGTCCGATGCGTCCGTTACCCGTCCCGGCTCGGTGCCGGCCCCCGTGACCCCCATTACTCAGACGTTACGCACTAGAACTTTACTTTTTGCGGGAAGCAGCACAAGCCACCGAACTCGCCTGGGAGTCACACGATGCCCCATCCATCTCGCCCCACGTCGCGCCGCTTCGCCTGGGCGGCCGCAGCCGCGGCCGCGGCCGCCTGCGTGGCGATGTTGCCCGGCCTGGCCTCACTCCAGGCCGCGCAGGCAGCCGTGCGCGCGCCCGCCGGACCGGCCGCCGTCACCACCGCCGCCGCGAAGGCCGGCCTCACCGGCTCCGCGATCACGCTCGCCAACAACGCCGAGTTCTCCGGCTACGACATGGCCACCGGCCCCAACGGCACCGCCTACGTCGGCTGGATCGGCGACAACGGCTCGGGCCGCAAGGTGAGCCTGTGCACGCTGCCGAGGGGCGCCACCCGCTGCGCGGGCGGGGTGCAGACGATCGCCTCCGCGCCCGACCCCACCTTCTCCTCGACCGCCGCCGGGCTCCGGGTCCTCGTCAGCAAGTCCAACCTGGTGACCCTGGTGTGGATGCACTCCACGGTGACCTCGGAGAACGGCACCGAGGGCGACAAGATCGCCGTCGCCACGTCGCAGGGCGGCGGGAAGCTCTCGGCCGAGAAGGATGTCTCGGCCGGGCCGAGCTTCGGGAACCTCCTCGACGCCACCCTCGCGCCCAACGGCAGCATCTGGACGGCCGCCAGCCCCTCGGGCGCCACCGGCAAGATACAGATCACCCGCGGCCTCGGCACCCCTCCCCAGACCATCACCGCGCCGTACTTTCCCGGCAGCGCCGTCATCGCGTTCAACGGCGGCAGCGCGGTGATCGCGGTCGACCAGGACGGCGCGGTCACCCAGCCGATCGGCTTCGCCCGGCAGTCGGGCGGCGGGTGGACGGCGTTCAAGTCCATCGCCAGAACGTGGAGCGTGGCCGGGTTCGGGATGGCGGCGACCACCACCGGCGTCCGGCTGATCGCGACGGAAAACAACGCCGACTACCACCCGGTCGTATCCCGGCTCACCAACGCGGGCTGGTCGACGCCGGCCCTGACCGGCGACCTCGGCAACTGCTTCCCCTCCAGCTATGACGTGGTGGCGGACGCGAGCGGCAGGCTCGCCGTCGCGTCGCCCGAGTGCGACGACGCGATTGCGGTGGAGAACCTGGCCAACACGCGGCACGCCGCCATCGTCCGGGTACCCGTCAAGGGCACCATGGCCGGGGGCACGCCGCAGCTGACCACGGCGCCGAGCGGCCGGGGCTGGGTGGCCTGGTCGATCGAGTCAGCCGACGGCGACCGGCTGCTCGTCGCCCCGCTGCTGCTGCCCGGCCTTGACGTCACCAGCACCTGGTCGGGCAGGGGCGGCCGGGTCGTCGTCACCGGGCCTGCCTCCTGCCTGCCGCCGGTTGACGTGGCGGTCGGCGTCACGGGCAGGCCGGCCTCCGGCTGGCGGGTGGCGGGCAAGTCGCTGAAGCTGGGCAACTCCGCCGTCGGCGCGGTGCTGCACGGCGCGGGCCTCACCGCCGGGAAGTTCTACACCCTCACCGGCACCGTCACCTTCGCCCGCGGCAGCGCGCGCAGCACCGGCCGCACCTCGGTCGGGTTCCGGGCCTGCCCTCGGCCGTAGCCGGGAGCGCCGGATCGGGCCGGCTGGCGACGCGGGGCGGGATCCCACCCGGGATCCCGCCCCGTACCGCGCGCCCGCGGCGTCAAGGCGTCAAGGCGTCAAGGCGCCATCACGGCGCGGAACCACCAAGCGCGTCAGGCGCGCCCGTTGGCGCGCAGGATGCGCAGCCGGTCGACCGTGAGGAAGCCGCGCCAGTCGGCCTCGGCCGCGGCCGACCAGGATGGCCAGTTGAACATCCAGCCGCCGTCGTCGTGCTGCGAGAGGGCCAGCCGATCGAGGTGCGCCTCGATCGTCGCCGCGGAGAACAGCGGCCGGGCGATCGACGAAGGCAGCGGCGCGAAGTCAAGCGGCGAGTGCGCCTCCCCCTCGGCGTCCGGGTCGAGTGCGACCAGCCCGCACGACGTCAGCAGCGGACCCACCCGCGCGAACGCCGCCGTGGCGCGCGCACGGTCCGGCACGTGCTGGAGGAACGCGAGCACGCCGAACATCTCGTAGGCGCCCGGCGAGGCGAGCGCGTCGATGCGGGTCCACATCGCCTCGGTCGCGCGGTCGAGCCACGGGTGCGCGAACCCGCGCGCGTGCAGCACCCCGCAGATCTGGCCGGTCTGGATGAGCGAGGCCGGGTGCCCGTCTTCCGGCACCCACCAGGGAGCGTGCGGCCCTTCCGCCACCGAGGGCTCGACGAACGCGGCGCCGCCCTCGGCCGGGGCGATGGCGGCCAGCCAGTCGACCGCGTCGCCGACCAGACGCGGGTCCCACTCGTCGGCGAGGTCCATCATCCGCAGTGCCATCTCGACGGCGGCCGGCTGGCTGGCCGCCGCCCGGCAGTCCGGCTCGAGCCCGTGCCCGAAGCCGCCGTCGGAGTTCCGGTAGGCGACCACCGCGTTCCGCACCGGTCCGGCCGCCCCGCCCGCGAACAGCCGCTGGAACATCCGCCGGTCGATCACCCGCGCGTGCCCGGCCAGGAAAGCGGCGGCCGCGTCGAAGTCTGGAGTCTTGTTCATGCCACCATCCCACCACCGGGCGGCGCGGCCGTCTTGAACGAAACGGCCATCGGCGCGGAATTCCGCCCGCGTGGCATCCTGGTGACATGAGGCCTTCGCCGACGGACTTCGTGCCGTCAGGGGCATGGCTCGCCCCCGGGTACGCGGAGTGGGCGCCGTCGGCCGCGCTGCGCGGCGCGGTGGCGTGCCTGTGGGTCAGCGTCATCCCAGAAGCCGCCGACCAAGGCGACCAACCCGACCACGGTGACCAGGGCGGCGCAGCCGGCGCGTCCGGCCTGGTGCTGCCCGACGCCTGCAGCGATCTCATCTGGGAACAGGGCGTCGGCGCCCACATGGCCGGGCCGGACACCGGTCCCGCCCGACCGATGACCAAGGCGGGCTCGGTCATCGTCGGCATCAGGTTCCGCCCCTCGGCGGGCGGCCAGCTGCTGCGGACGCCGCTGAGCGAAATCCTGAACCAGCGAGTGCCGCTGGCCGATCTGCTGCCGTCCGCCGACAGACGGCTGTCGCCGGCGCTCGACCCGGAAGAGGCGGCAGTCCGGCTCCTCGACATCACCGGCGCGCTGGTCGCCGACGGCGCGCCCGACCCGGCCATGACCCGGGCCGCGGCCCTGCTGCGAGACCCGGCCGCACGGGCGGAGGCCGTCGCCGCGGCGGTTGGCCTGAGCGAGCGGCAGTTTCGCCGGCGGAGCCAGGCGGCGGCCGGCTACGGCCCCAAGACGCTGCAGCGGGTGCTCCGCTTTCACCGCTTCGTCCGGCTGCTCGACGCCGCGCGCCAGCCGCCCGACCTGGCCGCGATCGCGGCGCAGAGCGGCTACGCGGACCAGGCGCACCTCACCCGCGAATGCTCCGCTCTGTCCGGTCTCACCCCCGCCAGCCTGGCCCGAGTCAGGCACAGCCGGTCAGTCTGACGGCGGCTCGGCGATCATGGCGGTGCCGATCTCACGGAAGCCGAGCCGGGCGTAGATCCGGGCCACGGTCGCGTCCGTCGCGGACAGGAACACCGTGCGCGCGCCGCTGGCCAGGGCGTGGGCCGCCAGGGCGCGGGTGACGGCGGCGGCGAGACCGCGGCGGCGGCTGGCCGGCAGCACGCCGATTCCGGTGATCTCGGCCGTGCCGTCCACCAGCTGATAGCTCCCGGCCGCCAGCGGCCCGTTGAGGCCGGACGCGGTGGCCAGCACGGACTGCCGCGACCGGAGCCGCTCGCGGAGCAGCTCGATGGTGGCCGCGTCGTGGTCGGCGGCGATCTTGTCCCGCTCGGTGACGGAAGCCGAGCCGATGGCCGTCCCCGGGTAGTTGAAGGCGACCCCAGGCACCGCCCACGCTAGGATCAGGTCCGGGTCCTCGGGGCTGACGATCCGCACGCCGATCCGCGCGGGCAGCGGCGGCGCCGGGGCGAGCGAGCCCAGGACCAGCAGCGGGTGCGCGTGCACGGCGAGGCCGGCTTCCGCTGCGGCGGAGGCCATGTCGGGTGCGGTCCGCTCGACCCATTCGAACGATTCTGGGATCAGCAGCTCCCGCTGCCTGGCCCGCACCGCGCGCACGTCGGCGGCGGTCGCAGCCGGCCGCTGGCCGGCCCGGGGCCGGGCATAGTAGGGGAATCCGGTGGCCATGGGGACGAATAGCACTAGCGCGCCAATCGACTCCGCTCTGGCGCGCTCTCTGGGCACGGCGTCGCAGAAGGCGTCGATACGCTCAATAACCACGGAATCGCTCACGGCACTACCCACCCTAAGCGCGGGCGGCCGGGGTTCCAAACGGGATTTACCCGGCGGTCGTCGGCATCGGCCCCGAGCCGGCCGCGGCGACCTCGCCGGATACCGGCCCGTAGCGATCGATCTCGGCCCGGGACAGCGACAGCATGGTCGCCGCGTCGTGGAACGGGTAACCGTCGCTGGCCAGCGCGTCGATCGCCTCGCGGGTGGCCTGGCCGGCCGCCTCGGCCGCCTGCCGGGCGACGTGCCTGGCCTGCAGCGCGCGCGCCACCGGGGCGGGGGCGTCGGGGAGCACGTCGACCTTGATCGCCTCGGCGGGGATGCCCAAGTGCCGTGCGATGACCTTCCGCGTCATCGCCTCCGCCTGGTCGAGGCTCCGCACCTGAGCGGTCAGCCCCTCGATCTGGGGAACATGAATCGTCCACCAGCGACCTGCCCGTTCGCAGAGCGCGGTGTAGGTCGTCGTCTCCATGAAATGCCCCTCAGATCACCAATCGTTGAACTGCCGCGCGGTTCCCCCCGGAGCGCGGTGACCACGCATTATTTACTCACCGGTAACTATAGCCGGTGGCGCGCAACCAGGACGTGGCTAACGTCGCACTGGGCGGGTTCTGGTGCGCAAGATGCTCGTTGGGGGCGGCGGCAAGCGCCGCTAGCGCGGGCAGTTCCGCGACCTCGAGCCCGGCCTCGACCAGCAGCTCGTAGCCCTGGGCGTCGGCCACGAACAGGGCCGGCTCGCGCCAGGCGATAACCACGCGGCCCAGGCCCGCCGTGATGATGAGCTGAGTGCAGGTGCACGGCCTGGACTTCCGCTGCGAGCAGGGCTCAAGCGTGCTGTAGATGGTCGCGCCCGCCAGCCGCGGGTCGCCGGCGGCGAGCTTGCTCAGGGCCGACTCCTCCGCATGCGCCAGCGGGTCGCCCTCGCGGGAGTACCCGCGGGAGATCTCGTCGCCGCCCGCGTCCACGATGACGGCGCCGACGGAGTAGGCCGTCTGCGACGGCGGGCACTGCCAGGCGAGTTCGATGGCGAGGCGCATCCACCGCTCATCGGCGCGGTCGCTCATGATTCCCAACCTATTCGAAGCGTCAGGCGGGTCCATGCCGCGACGTCAAACACGGAAGCCCGCAGGAAGGTCAAGAACCTGCCTGCGGGCTTCCCTTACTACGACCTAAGCCACTAGCGCTAAGACCGCTAGCAGTCGAAGTACATCTCGAACTCGTGCGGGGTCGGGCGCAGCCGCACCGCGTCGATCTCCCGCGTCCGCTTGTAGTCGATCCAGGTCTCGATCAGGTCCTCGGTGAACACGCCGCCCTCGCTGAGGAACTCGTGGTCGGCCTCGAGGTTGTTGAGCACCGCGTCGAGCGAGCCGGGGACGGTCGGGACGTTGGCGGCCTCGTCCGGCGGCAGCTCGTACAGGTCCTTGTCCAGCGGCGCGGGCGGCTCGATCTTGTTCTTGATGCCGTCGATGCCCGCCATCAGCATCGCCGCGAACGCGAGGTAGGGGTTGGCGGACGGGTCCGGCACCCGGAACTCGATCCGCTTGGCCTTCGGGTTCGAGCCCGTGAGCGGGATGCGGCAGCAGGCCGACCGGTTACGGGCCGAGTAGACCAGGTTGACCGGCGCCTCGAAGCCCGGCACCAGGCGGTGGTAGGAGTTCACGGTCGGGTTGGTGAACGCCAGCAGCGACGGCGCGTGCGCGAGCAGCCCGCCGACGTACCAGCGGCCGATGTCGGACAGGCCGCCGTAGCCGGTCTCGTCGTAGAACAGCGGCTCGCCGTCCTTCCACAGCGACTGGTGGCAGTGCATGCCGTTGCCGTTGTCGCCGAACAGCGGCTTGGGCATGAACGTCACCGTCTTGCCCGCCGCCCGGGCGGTCGACTTGATGACGTACTTGAACAGCATCAGCTTGTCGGCCATGTTCAGCAGCGAGCCGAAGCGGACGTCGATCTCGGCCTGGCCGGCCGTGCCCACCTCGTGGTGCTGCATCTCGGTCTCGATGCCGCACTTGATGAGGTTGTTGACCATCTCCGACCGCAGGTCGGTGAAGTGGTCGGTCGGCGACACCGGGAAGTAGCCGCCCTTGTAGGCGGGCTTGTAGGCCAGGTTGGCGCCGTTCTCGTCGGCGCCGGTGTTCCACGCGCCCTCGATCGAGTCGAGATGGTAGAACCCCTCGTTCGGCCCGGTCGAGAACCGCGCCGAGTCGAAGATGTAGAACTCCGCCTCGGGGCCGAAGTACGACGTGTCGGCGATCCCGGTGCCCTTGAGGTACGCCTCGGCCTTGGCGGCGACGTTGCGCGGGTCGCGCGAGTACGGCGCGCCGGTCAGCGGGTCGAACACCGAGAAGGTGAGGTTCAGGGTCTTGTGCTGGCGGAACGGGTCGAGCACGGCCGTCGCCGGGTCCGGCAGCAGCAGCATGTCGGACTCGTGGATGGCCTGGAACCCGCGGATGGACGAGCCGTCGAACATCCGCCCCTCGGTGAAGACGTCCGCGTCGAACGTCGACACGGGGACGGTGAAGTGCTGGATGGTACCCGGCAGGTCGCAGAACCTGACGTCTATGAACTCCACCTTCTCCTCAGCGATGAACGCGAGGACTTCTTCGGCAGAACTGAACATCAACCCTCCCTGTACAGGGCGCGCATTAGGAGCTTTATCTCGATTTTTCGTCGTGGACGCGCTTCGGATGGTAGCCGTCCGCAATTTCATCGCAGTATCCGCGACGTTTCGCCGGTGTTACGCGACCCCCCGGCCGGACCACCGCCCTGCGCAGGCGAGACGGGCAAGCAGATACCGTAGATCTGTGTCCCAAGAACCACGGCGTCCGCGAACCCGGAACGCGACGGCGGTAGCCGCTTCGCCCGGTGTCGCTGCGCCCGATGATACGCCTGATTACCCAGGCAAAAGGTTCGGCTTGCCTCTGCAGGGCCCCATGTCGGTGGCGCCGATGGGCAGGCGGCTGCTCGCGCTCTTCGTCGACTGGCTGCTGTGCGCGCTGATCGTGTCCAGCTTCACCGGCCACGTCCTGTTCGGCAGCGCCGCCGACCATCACTACTTCGCCGCCCAGTACGGGACCCTCGGCCTGTTCGTCCTCGAGGTCTACCTGCTCACCGCGATCAGCGGCCTCACCGTGGGCAAGCGGCTATTCCGCATTCGCGCGATCGGCCTCGACGGCCGCCCGCCCGGCTTCAGGTGGGCGGCCGTGCGCACGGTGCTGCTGCTTTTCGTCGTCCCCGCCTGCCTGACCGACCGTGACCTGCGCGGCCTGCACGACCGGGCCGCCAACACGATCGTGGTCCGCTTCTAGCCGCTAGCGCGGGCGGGGCATCTTCGGCTGCCGGGCGCCCTTCGGCATCGGCCCCTTGGGCACCTGCATGCTCGGCTGGAGGGCCTTGAGCCGGTAGTTCAGGTCGCTGACGGCGGGCGCCTTGAGGGTGCCGGGGACCTTCATGATCGAGCTCTGCAGCTTGCTGACCGGGATCTGTCCCTCGCCGCTGCCGACCTGGAACTCGGTGATCGGCACGCCGTGCGCGACCCGCTCGGTCTTCTTGCGCTCGGCCGCCAGCAGCCCGGCCACCCGCGTCGGCGCGCCCTCGCCGACCAGGATGACGCCCTTCTTGCCGACCGCGCGGTGCACCACGTCCATCGACCGGTTGCCGGAGACCGCCGGGGTGACCGTCCAGTCGCCCCGCATCGACTGCAGCACCGCCGCCGCCGCGCCGAGCTGCCCGTCGATCGCCGAGTACTGCGCCTGCTGCGCGAACCGGCCGAACAGGATCATCGCGGCAATCAGGCCGAGCAGCACGCCGAGTGGCAGGAAGAGCCCCAGCGGCCCGACGAACAGCCCGACCAGCACGAACACGACGATGATGCCGACGGCGGCGCCGAACGTGATCGGCAGCGCCCGCTTGTTCTGCTGGTTGACCAGCTTGGCGACCATCCGGATCTGCTTCAGCCGCCCGGCCTTGGCAACATCCTCAGAGCTGTAGTTGTCAACCACCGGTTCTGCCTTCCCTCATAACGTGTGCCAACATCAGGCAGCATACGGTTTCCGGCGCACCGGTCTGTAACCGAGGGAAAGTCAAAACCCGCAAATCCATCATCTCGAACGGACCCTGGCTCCGCCCGCCCCGCCCATGACCCTCACCCGGAGATAACAGCAAGGAGGCTGCGGCGGCCCGCTGCTCCATCGCCTGGGCGTAGAGCCGCCCGGCCCGGTAGGAGGAGCGCACTAGCGGGCCCGCCAGCACGCCCGCGAACCCGATCGCCAGGGCCTCCTCGCGCAGCTCGACGAACTCCTCCGGCCGCACCCAGCGGTCCACCGGGTGGTGCTTGGCCGACGGCCGCAGGTACTGGGTGATCGTCAGCAGGTCGCAGCCGGCCGAGCGCAGGTCGGCCATCGCCGGCCCGATCTCGTCCCTGGTCTCGCCCATGCCCAGGATCAGGTTGGACTTCGTCACCAGCCCGGTCTGGTTTGCCAGCCGGAGCACGTCGAGCGACCGTTCGTAGCGGAACCCGGGCCGGATCCGGCGGAAGATCCGCGGCACCGTCTCCAGGTTGTGCGCGAACACCTCCGGCTGTGCGGCGAACACCTCGCCCAGCTGGTCCGGGTTCCCGTTGAAGTCGGGCACCAGCAGCTCGACCCCGCAGCCGGGGACCGCCTGGTGGATCTCGATCGCGGTCTGCGCGTACAGCCAGGCCCCGCCGTCGGGCAGGTCGTCACGGGCGACCCCGGTGACGGTGGCGTACCGCAGCCCCATCGCGGCCACCGACTCGGCCACCCGGCGCGGCTCGCCGGTGTCGAGCGCCAGCGGCTTGCCGGTGTCGATCTGGCAGAAGTCGCACCGCCGGGTGCACTGGTCGCCGCCGATCAGGAAGGTGGCCTCGCGGTCTTCCCAGCACTCGTAGATGTTCGGGCAGCCCGCCTCCTGGCAGACGGTGTGCAGGCCCTCGCGCTTGACCAGATCCTTCAGCGCGGAGTACTCGGGCCCGGTGCGCAGCCGGGTCTTGATCCACGCGGGCTTCTTTTCGATCGGCGTCTGCGCGTTGCGCGCCTCAAGGCGCAGCATCCGCCGCCCCTCAGGGGCCAGTTCCGGGGTACTCACCACACCTCCACCCTACGTTCGCCCGCCACCAAGCGCGCCCCCGCCGCCCTGTGACCCCTCCCACCACCGCACGCCCCGCAATCGCGTGACCCGTCCCCCCGCCGCGGCCCCCGCCGTCCCGTGACCCCTCCCGCCACCGCGCCTGTCGCCTACGCCATCGACCCGAAACGGAACCTGTCGCCTACGCCACCGACACCGATAGACGGTGTCGATGGCGTAGGTGACAGACCGCGGACCATGTCGATGGCGTAGCTGACAGCTCGCCGACCCGCCGCAACGGCACCCGCATCCGGAGATAACAGCAAGAAGCGCGCAGCGCAGCGCAGCAGCGCGCGCCTCGCCTCAGGCGGCCGAGGCGACCAGCGGCGTCACGGTGTGGATCCGCGACCAGGTCCGATAGCCCAGGGCGGTGGTCAGGTGCCGTTCAAGCAGCGGGGTCACGTCGGAGACGGAGACCGGGATGCCGGTCTCGGCCGTGAGCGAGGTCACCCCGGCGTCCCTGATGCCGCACGGCACGATCCGGTCGAACCACGACAGGTCGCAGTTGCAGTTGAGCGCCAGTCCGTGCATGGTGACGCCCCGCGCGACCCGGGCGCCGATCGCTCCCACCTTCCGCTCCGGCCGCCCGCCGGACGCCGGGAGCCACGCGCCGGAGCGCCCCTCGACCCGGATGGCGTCGAGTCCGAACTCCGCGCAGACCCGGATCATCGCTTCTTCGAGCGCCCGCACGTACACCACCACGTCCATCGGCTCGCGCAGCTTCACGATCGGGTACGCGGTGAGCTGCCCGGGGCCGTGCCAGGTGATCTTGCCGCCGCGGTCGACGTCGATGACGGGCGCCCCGGGATCGCCGAACGGCCGGTCGGACACCGCCGTCCGCTTGCCCGCCGTGTAGACCGGCCTGTGCTCGAGCAGCAGGCAGCAGTCGGGGATCTCGCCCAGCACCCGCCGCCCGTGCACCGCCCGCTGCGTCTCCCAGGCCTGGCGGTAGTCCACGGCTTCCGCGCCGAAGCCGACATGCGCGTACACGAGTTCAGCATCCACACCATCGAGACTACGACGCTTGTAATACCCGCGCGCCAGCTGGGAAGGAATCCAAATTGTGATCAAAGAGTCAGATCTGCGCGACATGAGCGCGGCCGACCGGCGACAGCTGGCTCACACGCTGGCGACCTTCGACTGCCCGGATCCGATGCTAGGCCTCTACATCTCCCGTCGCCGCCGAGTCGGCGTCCTGTTCTCGATCATCGCCTGCGCCGCCCTCCTCGCGTGGATCATCGTGCTCGCGCTCACCCTGCACCGCTCCTTCCACACCCACTACTGGCGCGGCGCCTGGGTCGGGTTTGACATCCTCGAGTTCATAGGGTTCGCCGCCACCGGGTGGGCGCTCTGGCGCGGCCGCCAGATCGCGATCGCCTTCCTGCTGATCACCGCGACGCTGCTGTGCTGCGACGCCTGGTTCGACGTGATCCTCGACTCAGGCACCAGCGCCATCTGGGGCAGCCTCGCCTCGGCCGTGCTCATCGAGCTGCCGCTTGCGTTCCTCATGTTCAACGCGGCCCGCCGGCTGATCAGGATCTCCGCCCTGGCCGCGATGAGCGAATCAGGCCCGGCGGCCTGGTCCGCCGAGGACCGGCGGCGGCTGCCGATCTGGAAGATCCCGCTCGCGGGGGTCGAGGTCGGCGCCGGTGCGGAGCGCGCGGCCCGCAGCGGTGAAACCACCGGCCGTTCGGGCGGAAAATCTCACAGCCACCGGTGGTAGACCCGCACCTCAGCACGGCCTTAGCCTCGTTGCCATGGCTACCGATTTCACCGAGGAGACGGCGGCCGAGGCCGTCATCGAGAGCTTCGGCGCGCAGACCGACCCGAGGCTGCGCGAGGTTCTCACCGCGCTCGTGCAGCACCTGCACGCGTTCGCCCGCGAGGTCGAGCTGACGATCCCGGAGTGGGAGAAGGCGGTCGACTTCCTCACCAGGACCGGGCAGAAGTGCGACGACGACCGCCAGGAGTTCATCCTCCTGTCCGACGTGCTCGGCCTGTCGATGCTGACCGAGACGATCAGCAACAGGAAGTTCGGCGTCGCGACCGAGTCGACCGTGCTCGGGCCGTTCCACGTGGTGGCCTCCCCGGTCCGCGAGCTCGGCGACACCATCGACATGGTGGGCAGCGGAACCCCGTGCGTGGTCACCGGCCGGGTCGTCTCGGTGGACGGCGCCCCGCTTCCCGGTGCCACCCTTGACGTGTGGCAGGCGAACGACCAGGGGTTCTACGATGTCCAGCAGCCCGACGTGCAGCCTCGGACCAACGGCAGGGGCTTCTTCACCGCCGACGACAAGGGCGAGTTCTGGTTCCGCACGATCGTGCCGAGCTACTACCCGATCCCGACCGACGGCCCGGTCGGCGAGCTGCTCAAGGCGACCGGCCGGCACGCGTTCCGCCCGGCGCACATCCACTTCATCGTCGCCGCGCCCGGCCACCGCCCGCTGACCACGCACATCTTCGTGGCCGGGAGCGAGTACATCGAATCCGACACCGTCTTCGCGGTGAAGAAGTCCCTGGTCGTTGACTTCGAAGAGGTCACCGACCGGGCGCTGGCGGAGAAGTGGAGCGTCGGCCAGGTCCCCTTCAGGCACGCCGACTTCGACATCATCATGCAGCCCGGCGCGTAACTCCAAAGCCGGCTTCAGCTCGGCGGCGAGAGCGGCGCCCACGGTGGGATAGTCGAACTCGAAGCCGGCGTCCAGCAGCCGCCTCGGCAGCACCCGCGCGCTCGTCAGCAGCTCGGATGACATCTCGCCCAGGCCCAGTCGAAGCACGGGTGCGGGGACGCGGAGCCAGGAGAAGTCAGGACGCCGGAAGGCGGCGAGCAGCGCCGAGGTCAGCTCCGCGTTGGTGACCGGGTTGGGCGCAGTGAGGTTATACGGACCGATGCAGGCGTCGGCGCCGGTACCGTCGAGGAGGAAGCGGATCGCGCGGACCTCATCGGTCAGCGAGATCCAGCTCATCACCTGGCGGCCGTCGCCGAACCGGGGCAGGACGCCGAGGCGGGCCGGGAGCGCCAGTCGGCCGAGCACGCCGCCGCCGGAACCGAGGACGAGGCCGCTGCGCAGGTGGGTGACGCGGATCCCGGCGTCGCGGGCGGGCGCGGCGGCGGCCTCCCAGTCGGCCACCACCCGGGCGAGGAACGTCTTCCCGGCGGGCGCCTCCTCGGTCACCGGGGCGCCGCCGGTGTCG
Source organism: uncultured Actinomycetota bacterium (assembly GCA_963773105.1). GTDB lineage: Bacteria > Actinomycetota > Actinomycetes > Streptosporangiales > Streptosporangiaceae > Trebonia. The sequence continues at coordinate 1,071,896 of CAVZAA010000003.1, read as the reverse complement.
GCGTACCACCCGATGGCGGAGGCGACGATGAAGGTCGCGGGCCGGGGAGACAAAGCCACCAGGGCGGCGGCCAGCGCCCGGGTCGCGAGCACCCGGCTGGACCGGATCTCCGCCTTGTAGGCAGCCGTCCAGCGGTGATCGCCGACCCCGGCGCCGGCCAGGTGCACGCAGGCGGACACGCCGGCCAAAGCCGGGTTGCCCGCGTCGGCGGCACGCGGGTCCCAGCGGATCTCGTCGGCGGCGCCCGGCGGCCGCCTGACCAGGCGGACGACCTGGTGGCCGTCCGCCCGCAGGCTTGCCGTCAGCGCGGTGCCGATCAGCCCGGACGAGCCGGTGATCGCTACCTTCATCGGAATCGGAACGCCGGCCGGTTCGCGCCTACAGCCCCAGGTCGGCCTCGAACGCGCCCTCCTCGAGACGGTTCTTGACCGTGACCAGGAAGCGGGCGGCGTCCGCGCCGTCGACGAGCCGGTGGTCGTAGGTCAGCGCCAGGTAGACCATCGAGCGGACCGCGATGACCTCGCCCAGCGCCGGGTCCTCGACGACCACCGCGCGCTTGACCACGCTGCCGACGCCGAGGATGCCGACCTGCGGCAGGTTGATGATCGGGGTGTCGAACAGCGCGCCCCGGCTGCCGGTGTTGGTCAGCGTGAACGTGCCGCCGGCCAGCTCGTCCGGGCCGACGTGGCCGGACCTGGTGCGGGAGGCCAGGTCGGCGATCTTGCGGGCGAGCCCGCCGATGTTGAGATCGCCCGCGCCGTGGATGACCGGCACCATCAGGCCGCGCTCGGTGTCCACCGCGATGCCGAGGTGCTCGGCCGCGTGGTAGGTGACCTCCTGCGTTTCCGCGTTGATGACCGAGTTGAGCTTCGGGTGGATCTTCAGCGCCTCGACCGTCGCCTGGGCGAAGAACGGCAGGAACGTCAGCTTGACGCCCTCCCGCGCCTGGAAGGCGGCCTTGGCCCGGTCGCGGAGCCGCGCGATGTTGGTCACGTCGACCTCGACCACGGTGGTGAGCTGGGCCGAGTTCTGCAGCGACTCGACCATCCGCTTGGCGATGACCTGGCGCGGCCGGGACATCCGCTGGGTGGTGCCGCGCAGCGCGTCGGCGACCAGCGCCGGGCGGGCCGGGGCAGGCGTCGCCTCCGGCGCGGCGGGGGTCGCCGGAGCGGCCGGGGCAGCGGTGGGGGAAGCCGCAGCCGGGGTGGCGGCCGCGGCGGCGGCCGCCTCGTCGGCGCGGCGCTTGGCGGCCGCGTCGATGACGTCCTGCTTGCGGATCCGCCCGCCGACCCCGGTGCCGGAGATCGACTCGAGCGGGACCGAGTGCTCGGCGGCGAGCTTGCGCACCAGCGGCGTGACGTAGGGCGAGTCGCCGGTCGGCAGCGGCGTGGGCTCGGGGTACGCCTCGGCCTCGACCGCCTCCGGCTCGGCCGACGGCGCGGGCGCCGCAGGCGGCGCGTAAGCCGGGGTGGGGGCGGGGGCGGCCGGCGGCTGGTAGGACGGCGTGGGCGGCGTGTATCCGGCCGGACCGGCGGGAGCCGCCGCCGGGGGAGCGTAAGACGGCGCGGCCGGCGTCGACGGCTCGTTCCAGGACCAGTTCGCGCCGGCCGACTGCCCGCCGTTGGCCGGGGCCGCCGCGGGCGTCGGGGGCGCGTACGACGGCGAGGCGTAGCTCGGGGCGGAGGCGGCGGCCGGGGGCTGGTAAGACGGCGCGGCGGCGGCAGGCGGCTGGTAGGACGGCGCCGGCGGGGCGGGCGGCGTCTCGGCTACCGGCGTAGCGGGCGCCGCGGCGGGGGCCGGGGACGCGGCGGGGGCGTCCGCGTCCTCGATCACCGCGAGCTGCGCGCCGACCGCGACCGTCTCGTCCTCGTCGACCACGATGCCGCGCAGGATGCCGGAGGCGGGCGCGGGGATCTCGGTGTCCACCTTGTCGGTGGAGACCTCAAGCAGCGGCTCGTCGGCCGTTACCTGCTCGCCTTCCTTCTTCAGCCAGCGGGTTACGGTGCCCTCGGTTACGCTCTCGCCGAGTTGCGGCATAAGTACGGAGACCGACATGTCGGTAATGACTCCTTAGGCGTGGAAGTGCAGTGGCTTGCCGGCGAGCGCCAGATGGGCCTCGCCGATGATCTCGGACTGAGTCGGGTGCGGGTGGATCAGCGCGGCGACGTCATCAGGCTCCGCGTCCCAGTTGACGATGAGCTGCGCCTCGGCGATGAGCTCGCCGACCCGGCTGCCGACGAGGTGGACGCCGAGCACCCGGCCCGGCTTACCGCCGGGCGACGACGGCGCCTCGGCGATCACCTTGGCCTGGCCCTGCGTCTGCAGGATGACCGACCGGCCGTTGCCGCCAAGCGGGTAGTTCACCTCGACCACGTTGATGCCGCGCTCGGCCGCCTGCGCGGACGTGATGCCCACGGACGCGACCTCGGGCTCGGAGTAGGTGATGCGCGGCACCCCGTCGTAGTCGATCGGCCGCACGTCGAGCCCGCCGATCTGCTCCGCGACGAGGATGCCCTCGGCGAAGCCGACGTGCGCCAGCTGCGGGGTGGCGATGAGGTCGCCGACCGCGAAGATGTTCGGCACCGACGTCTTGCACAAGCCGTCGACGTCCACGTACCCGCGGCTCATGGCCACGCCCGCCGCCTCGTAGCCGAGGTCGGCCGAGACCGGCCCGCGGCCGACGGCCACCAGCAGGATCTCCGCCGCCAGCACCTTGCCGTTCCCCAGCGTCACCGAGACGCCGTCGTCGGTGTAGGAGACCGACTGGAACGGCGTGCCGAGCTCGAACGCGATCCCGCGCCGCCTGAACACCCGCTGCAGCACCTTGGCGGACGCCTCGTCCTCGAGCGGCAGCAGTTGCGGCGCCATCTCGACGATCGTGACCTCCGCCCCGAACGAGCGCCACACCGAGGCGAACTCCACCCCGATCACGCCGCCGCCGAGGATGATCGCGGACCGGGGCACCCGGTCAAGCGAGAGCCCCTCGTCGGATGAGATCACCCGCGAGCCGTCGATGGACAGCCCCGGCAGCGAGCGCGGCACCGACCCGGTGGCGAGCACCACGTAGTCCCCGGTGTAGACCGCGTCGCCCACGGTGACCGAGTTCGGCGAGGTCAGCCGCCCCTCGCCCAGGATCGTGTCGATCTTCCTGCTCGCCAGGGTCGACTGCAGCCCCTTCCAGAGCCGCTCGACGACGCCCTGCTGGTAGGAGAGGACCGAGGGCATCTCGATGCCCTCGAACGTGGCCCGGACCCCGAACTTCGACGACTCCCGCGCGGAGTCGGCCACCTCGGCGGCGTGCAGCAGCGCCTTGGTGGGGATGCAGCCTCGGTGCAGGCAGGTCCCGCCGACCTTGTCCCGCTCGATCAGGGCCACGCGCTTGCCAAGCTCGGCCGCGCGCAGCGCGCAGGCGTACCCGCCGCTGCCGCCGCCGAGGATGACGATGTCGTAATGGCCGCCCTCTGCCACAGTAAATCCCCTCTTCTTGCTTAAACCCAGTGTCTCAATCATGTCATCGCGGCGCGATTATGCGCCGCTAAGTCGTCCGTCCGCCGTCGCCGCCGCGATCGCGATCAGCGCGCGGACGGCCGCGCCGGTACCGCCCTTGGGGGTGTAGCCGAAGGCTGCCTTCTCGTTGTAGGCGGGCCCGGCGATGTCCAGGTGCGCCCAGGCGGCGCCCTCGGGCACGAACTCGCGCAGGAACAGCCCGGCGGTCAGCATGCCGCCGCCGCGCTCGGGCGAGACGTTGGCCAGGTCGGCCACGGTGGAGTCGAGGCTCTTGCGCAGCTCCTCGGGGAACGGCATCGCCCACGCGGGCTCGCCCACCGAGCGCATCAGCTCGGCCACCGATGCCGCCACCGCGTCGGAAGACCCCATGACGCCGGCCGTGCGGTTGCCCAGGGCCACCGTCGCCGCGCCGGTCAGGGTGGCAACGTCCACGACCACGTCCGGGTTGTCCTCGCCGGACCGGACCAGCCCGTCGGCCATCACCAGGCGGCCCTCGGCGTCGGTGTTGAGCACCTCGACCGTCTTGCCGCCGTAGATCGTGATGACGTCGGACGGCCGCTGGGCCCCGCCTCCCGGCATGTTCTCGGCGATGGTCATATAGGTCACGATGTTGACCGGGAGCGATAGCTCGGCGGCGGCCACGGTGGCGGCGAGCACGGCCGCGGCGCCGCTCATGTCGCACTTCATCGTCTCCATGGACTTCGGCGGCTTGAGCGAGAGGCCGCCGGAGTCGAAAGTGATCCCCTTGCCCACGAACGCGACGGTCTTGGTCGCCTCCGGGTGCGTGTACGAGAGCCGGACCAGCCGCGGCGGCCGGCTCGACCCCATGCCCACGCCGATCAGGCCGCCATATCCGCCGGCCGCCAGCGCGGCCTCGTCGAGCACCTCCACCGCGACGCCGGCCTCGCCCGCGACCCGCTCCGCCTCGGCCGCGAGGGCGGCGGGGGGCAGATCGAGCGGTGAGGTGTTGACGAGGTCGCGCACCAGGTTGACCGCGTTGGCGATCACCTCGCCGCGGCGCACCGCCGCCGCGTTCTCATCGCTGGTGAGCACGGTCACCGCGAGGGAGAGAGCGGGGGTAGCGCGGTACTTCCTGAACGTGTACGCGCCGAGCAGCGCTCCGGTGGTGACGGCCTCCGCCTCGGCCGCGGTCCGCGCGGGCAGGGCAACGGCCAAAGACTTAACCCCGTCATCTCGAACGGTCGGTGTCTTCGCGCCCACCGCTCGCAGCGCCGTTCCGGCGGCCCGGCGCAGGTTCTCGACGTCGAACGTCGCGTCGTCGCCGACCGGGCTGCCGAGCCCGACCGCGACGATCAGCGCGGCGGGCAGCTTGCCGCCGCCGGGTATCTTGGTGAGTTCTTCGAGTTCGCCGGTCGCGCCGAGGGCGGCGAGCGCGTCGGCGAGGGTACCGCCGAGCGCATCGTCAACGCCGTCCGCGCCGGGTGCGACGCTCGGGCCGTCTGGGGTCTGCGCAACCCCGATGACAAGGACGTCGGCCTCGGCCGTTCCGGCCGCCGACTCGCTGTTGGAAAGGGAGACAGTCACGCTGCCGATGTTATTGCACCGTGCAGCGCCCGGATGCTGCGCAGAGCCCAGCCGTGACCCACTGCACAACAAAGTGCCCGCCCGGGCGTCGGATCTTCGCTACGCTCTGCTCGATCCGATGTCATCACCCGCTGTCCCGAATTCCTTGCAGGGGGTGCCAGGCCGGCGGCGGGAGATCACCGTGACGCGCACAGAGCTCACCCGCCATAGGCGCAACGGCCCGACGCAGAGTCGGCTAGCTGCCTGGATGACTTCAGGAGTGATCGGACGTCCGTCTGCGGTGTCGGTGGTCATCGCGGTTTGCGCGGCGGTCGCTCTCTTCCTCCGCGGGTACCAGTTGGCACGGCCCGGCTACCTGTTCGGCGTGACCGAATACGACGACGGCGCCCTCTTCGGCAATGCGCTGCGCCTCGTCTCCGGGGTGATCCCTTACCGCGACTTCTCCATGGTCCAGCCGCCGGGAAGCATGCTCCTGATGGTGCCGGCCGCCCTGCTCGCCAAGCTGGCCGGGACGGCCTGGGGCCTGGCGGCGGCGCGCCTGCTCACCGTCGGCGCCGACACCGCCAACGTCGTCCTGCTTGGCGTCCTGGTCAGGCACCGGGGCCCGCTCGCGGCCGCCGTGGCGTGCGGACTGTATGCCGTGTACCCGGATGCGATCATCGCGGCGCACACCTTCCTCCTCGAACCCTGGCTGAACCTGTTCTGCCTGGCCGGCGCAGCGGCGATCTTCGACGGCGACCGCCTCGTCAGCACGCCTTCCCCGCCGCGGCCCGGAGCGGTGCGCGCGCCGCGCCTGTCCGACAACGCGCGCCTGCTCTGCGGGGGCCTGCTCTTCGGGTTCGCCGCGGCGGTCAAGATCTGGGCGCTGGTCCCGCTCGTCATCGCCGCGCTGCTGCTGGTGGTGGCCGCGCGGCGGGCGCGGCCGGCGGCGGCCCTTGCGGGGGGCGCCGCCCTAGGCCTTGGCCTGCCCCTGCTGCCGTTCGCCGTCCTCGCGCCCGGCGCCCTGGCCCGCGGCGTCCTGATCGGCCAGCTGGTCAGGAACGTCCACGGAGCCAGGCATCTGCCCTTGCGCGTCGCCGACCTGGCGGGACTGGGAATGCATCCCGTCGGGTCGCTGCGGAAGCTGCTGCTGGTGGCGCTTGCGGCGGCCCTCGTCGGGTGCTGCGTGGCGGCCTACCGCTCCGTCGTCCGGTCTGCGGGGGATCGGCACACTCGCGCGCTTGACGGGTATTCGCTGGCAGGCGCGGTGGTCGTGACCGCCATGCTGCTGTGGCCGAGGCTGTACTACTCGCATTATGGCTCGTTCGACGGCCCGTTCCTGACGCTCGCGCTCGCGCTCGCGCTGCCCATCGGCCTGCTCACCGCTCCGCGGCCCGTCAGGATGCGGACTGCGGTAGCGGCGGTGGTCCTCCTGATCGCGGCGGCCGGGTGTCTGCAGTTCCAGGCGGAGTCCCACCGGTACGGCACCGTGGTCGCGGCGACCGCGGACCGGCTTATCCCGGCGGGCGCCTGCGTGGTCACCAACGACGCCGCCGACACGGTGTCCGCCGACCGGTTCTACTCCGACGTCCCTGGGTGCCCGGAGATCGTCGACTCATTCGGCACGTTCCTCGCGATGACCGGCGGACTCATGCGTTACGCCAGTCCGGCGGGTCGGCAACCGCTCGTCGATCTGTGGCAGACGGCACTCGACCGGGCGCAGTACCTCTGGCTCACTACAAACACCGCCGCGCAGATCCCCTGGAATCGCCAGCTATTCGGCTATTTCCTCGACCACTTCCGATTGATCGGATTCGCCGGACCGCCTACCCCTGATCGCTACGTCCCCGCGGCCGGCCTCTACGCCCGCAGCTAGCCAGCGACGGGCAGGCGCGCCGCTGCCCGCGCGTCGACCAGCGACTGGATGAGCGACCACCGGCTGAGTGTCAGCGCGCCGGGCGAGACGGCCGGATCGCCCGGCCGAGGACGTGAACCGGCGGGCGACGGCGGGCACCGGCGGCCGGGCAGGTCGGCGATCAGCGCGGCCAGCTCGGCTCTGGTCCGCGCGGACAAGGCGGCCCCGAGCCGCTCGTCCAGTTCGTTCAGCGTCAGGCGTCCGTCGCCGACCGCGGCGCAGAGGATATCCGTCGCGATGTCCCGGTCGGCGTCGGACGCGCGCTGTCCGGGCGCCCGAACCGGCCGCGCGTAGGTCGGGCCGGGGTAAGCGAGCATCAGCAGGACCGGGAGCAAGGTCGGCCTCCATCAGACGGCGGCGCTGCGGATGGTGGCGTGGCCGCCCGCCAGGAGCAGCGCCGCCAGCCCCGCGAGCAGCCCGGTCAGCCCGGCCGCGGTCAGGCCGGTGAAGAAGTGGCCGACTCCCGACCACGCGTCCGCCCAGACGACCAGCAGCACCGCCACGAGCAGGACGGTGGCCTGGGCGGCGATGAAGGCCACCGAGCCGAACAGGTTCCAGCGCCGGTAGACGATCCCGAACCACATGCCCCAGACCCACAGCAGGGCCAGCCCGACGAACGACGTCAGCCAGGTGAGGTACCAGGGCCCGTCCAGGATGTACGGGACCTGGAAGAAATGCATGTTCGCGCCCCAGCCGTCGGTGGCCCGCTCGATCGCCTGCAATACGGTCAGCGCGAGTCCGTCGACGAAGGCCACCGCAACGCCGAGCAGCGCGGTCCCGGTGTAGAAGGAGCGGCGGCTCACGCCCAGGGCCAGCCCGAACGGCAGCGACCGGCCGATGCTGTTGATCCCGATCACCAGGAAGAAGAGGTAGATGCTCGCCACCCCGCCGGTGTAGTTGGGCGTGGCGTTGGGGACCTGCGGCACGAAGGAGAAGATCACCAGGTTCACGGTGAAGCTGATCGCCAGGATCGCCCACGGCAGCCCCAGGGCCAGCCACGGCAGGACCAGGTGGTAGCGGGCGACGTCGCGCCACGTTCTCATGCGCTTGTCCCTTCCAGAGCGTCGGCCGGCTGCCCGGCGGCGTGCACGACGAGTTGCTGCAATGTCAGCGGCGACAGATCCAGGTGCAGCGACCTGGCCCGCGCGCGGTCGGCTTCGTCAAGCGGGCCGACCACGACGACCGAAGCCTGCGAGGCGATCCGCCGTCGGTCCCAGACCTCGCGCCTGGCGGTGAACTCGTCCACCGCCAGGAGCGGCCCGCTCACGGCGGTGGCGACGCCCCGGAGGTCGTCGGCGCCCGCGCTCAGCACCACCCGGCCACGATCGATCACGACCACGCGCTCAAGCAGCCCGGCCGCCTCGTCGATCAGGTGGGTGGAGAGCAGGATCGTGCGGGGATGCTCGGCGTACTCGGCCAGCAGCCGGTCGTAGAAGACCTGCCTCGCCACCGCGTCCAGGCCCGCGTAGGGCTCGTCAAACAGGGTCACGTCGGCCCGGGCGGCCAGGCCGATCACGATCCCGAGGGCGGAGCGCATCCCCCGCGACAGCTTCTTGATCGCCCTGCCCGGGGGTAGTTCGAAGTCCGCCAGCAGGGCGTTCGCCAGCTCGGCGCTCCAGCGCGGGTAGAACCACGACGCGGCCGTGAGCGCGTGGCGGACCTTGAAGTCGGGGTAGACCTGATCCTCGCGGACGAACACCATGCGGCGCAGCACCGCCTCGTTCTCGGCCGGCGGCGCGCCGTGGATGAGAACGCTGCCCGATGAGGGGAACTCCTGGCCCGCGAGAATGCGCAGCAGCGTGGTCTTGCCCGCGCCGTTTCGGCCGAGCAATCCGGTGATCGACCCCGCCTCGACCTCCAGGCTGACCTGGTCGAGGGCCAGCTGGTCGTGGTAGCGGCGGGTCAGGCCGGTCACGGAGATGGCCGGCGTCATACCGTGACACCTCCTTGCGTGTTAAGGGGGGACGCGTGCGTGGACTCCCTGACCAGGGTGACGAGCTCGTCAGGGCCGATGCCGAGCCGGCCGGCCTCGGTCACCAGCGGCTCGACGAAGCGGTCGGCGAACTGGTCACGGCGCTGCGCCAGCAGCCGCTTGCGGGCGCCGGACGCCACGAACATCCCGATGCCGCGTCGCTTTTCCAGCAGGCCTTCGTCGGCCAGCAGGTTGATGCCCTTGGCCGCGGTGGCCGGGTTGATCCGGTAGAACGCGGCCAGCTCGTTCATCGACGGCACCCGCTCGCCCTCGGCCAGCCCGCCGTCCGCTATCTCCTCGGCCAGCCGCTCCGCGATCTGCGCGAACAGCGGCGTGCCCTCATCGAGACCAGCCATCTCCCGCAACCGACCCCGCCTCCTCAAGGAACATTGGTTAGTTACTTGAGTAACGTACCGACGAAGCAGGGTGGCCGTCAAGGGCATTGCTACCAGTAAGACGCCCGCTACTACGACATCGCCCAGGATCACCCGATGCCCATCCCCCGAACCTGTCGGCTACGCCATCGACCCCCTACGCCGCCTGTCGCCTACGCCAGCGACACCCATAGGCGCGGTCGATGGCGTAGGTGACAGCCACGGGTTCCTGTCGTCTACGCCACCGAAAGGGCGGGCCTAGGCGGTGAGAACAGAGGTGCTCGGCGCGGCGGCCTCCGCTGCGGGCGCGGTGTCGGCCGGGAACAGATGGCAGCCCTCGGGGTCGAGGCGGATGCCCACCTCATCGCCGCGGCTGGCTCGGTGCCGGGCGAACACGCCGGTCAGCCGGCCGAGGCCGGGCAGGTCGATGGCGTACTCGTACCCCCGGCCGCGGAACGCCACGTCGGCGACCCGCCCGGTCAGATGCCGCTCGTCCGCCTCGGCGTGCGCCAGGAAGACGCCAGTCGGCCTGATCGCCAGCAGCGCCTCGTCACCCGGGCGGAGCGCGCGCCCCGCCGCGGCGGAGCCCTCGGCGGTGCCGGCCGGGCGGAGCGCGGGCAGCCGCCCGGCGGCGGGGTCGGCCGCGGCGATCTCCAGGGTGCCGTCGCCGCCCTCCGCCACCACGCGGACCCGCAGTTCGCCCGCCAGCCCGGTGAACCGGGCCACGAACGGGGTGGCGGGGTGGTTGTAGACGTCCTCGGGCGTGCCCGCCTGCACCAGCACGCCTTCCTCGAGCACCCCGATGTGGTCCGCCAGCGCGAACGCCTCGGCCTGGTCGTGGGTGATGTAGACGGTGGTGGCGCCCGCCTCCCGGACCAGCGAGGAGATCTCCACCCGCATCCGCTCGCGCAGGTCGGCGTCGAGGTTGGACAGCGGCTCGTCGCACAGGATCAGACCGGTGTCCGCGATCAGCGCCCGGGCCAGCGCCACCCGCTGCTGCTGCCCGCCCGACAGCTCGTTCGGGTAGCGGCGCGCGAAGTCGGCCAGGCCCACTCGCTCAAGCATCACAGCAGCCCGCAGGCGGCACTCGGCCCTTCCCAGCCGCCGTCGTCGCAGCGCGAAGGCCACGTTGTCGAGCGCGGTCAGGTGCGGCCAGAGCGCGTAGTCCTGGAACACCATCGACAGGTCGCGCTGCTCGGGCGGGACGTGCGAGCGGCCGTCGGCCACCGTCCGCGAGCTCAGCGAGATCGACCCGCTGTCGATCCGCTCGATGCCGGCCAGGCAGCGCAGCAGCGTCGTCTTGCCCGACCCCGACGGCCCCAGCAGGACGAGGAAGGTGCCGGGGGCGACGTCGAGCGAGACCGCCTTCAACGCGGGCACGCTGCCCCCGGGGTACGTCTTAGTGAGCGAAGCGATCGAGATGGGCGAAGCCACGGTCCGTTCCTCCAATCCCAAAAAAGCCAAAACCAAAAAACCGCCCGCGGCTAAACACGATCCCAGCCACGGACGGTTCCTCCGATCCGGCGCCAGCCGGCCGGGGCGAGCAGCCGGTAGCCGCCGAGCACGACCGCGACGACGGCGAAGGCGATGGCCACGGCGAGCACGGCCTGCGCCATGCCGACGCCGAAATGGTAGTTGGACAGGTTGTCCTCGATGGCGATCGAGGCGGGCGGCGAGCCGGGGGCGTAGAGCAGCTGCGACAGCGGCAGCTCCAGGAAGACGCCGCAGAACGTGTACAGCCAGGCCATCATGAGGGGCCGGGAGACGACCGGCAGCACTCCCCGCGCCCAGGCCGCGACGGCGCCCGCCCCGTGCGTCCGCGCGGCGTCGCGCAGGGACCCCTGGATCTGCGAGACCGAGCCGACCAGCACCCGCGCGTTGGTCGGCAGGGACGAGGCGATGTAGGCGATGACCAGCAGCTGCACGGTCTGGTAAAGGTCGATGTGCAGGGTGGACATGATCGGCAGGTTGTAGGCGAAGATGTAGCCCGCCCCGAACACCACCCCCGGCAGCGCGACCGAGGCCAGCAGCAGGTAGTCCATCGCCCCGGTGGCCTTCGTGCGCCGCGGCGCCGACAGCAGCCGGGCGGCGATAAAGCCGAGCAAGACGGTGACCGTCGCGGCTATCGCGCCGTAGAACATGGACCGTTCCAGCGGCCCGATGAGCCCCGGCTGCTGGAACAGCGCCTGGTAGTTGACCCACGTCAGGGTGAAGGAGCTGCCGAAGTCGCCCAGCAGCGATCCCGACACCGCGCCGAACCCCGGGATGCCCAAGATGATCAGGAAGAAGAGCAGAAGCCCGGACCCGGCCGCCACCGACTCGAGCCGGGACATCCGCCGTCGCACCGCCTGCCGCGTCCGCCCGGACAAGATCGCGTAGGACCGGCCCCGCAGCGCCCGCGCCTGCAGGAAGAGCGGGATCGAGACGGCGGCGACCAGCAGCCAGGCCATCCCGGCGGCGAGCGGGAAGGATGGCGGGAAGTTGCCGATCGCCGCGTAGAGCGCGTAGGTGGCCAGCGAGAAGTTGGAGTTGTAGGCCAAGGTAGCCGCCACGCCAAAGTCCGAAATCGACTCGGCGAAGCCGATCGCCAGGGCCGACATGATCGCCGGGGCGAGGATCGGCACGATCACCCGCAGCGCCTGCCAGCGGGACGCGCCGTGGACCCGGGCGGCGTCCTCGAACTCCTGCCCGAGCCCGTTCAGGGACGCGGAGATCGCCAGGTAGGAGAACGGCACGCAGCGCAGCCCGAGCACCAGCACGACGCCGAACGGCCCCATGATCAGGTGGGTGACCCATGGCCAGTCCAGGCCCAGCCGGTACATGACGCCGTCCTGCTGCACGAGGCGCTCCCAGCCGATGGAGGGCAGCCACGAGGGCAGCAGCAGGGCCAGCCACATGCCGCCGCTGACCCAGCGGCGGCCGGGCAGCGTGGTGCGCGCCGCCAGCCAGGCGATGGGGAAGCCGCAGGCCAGGCCGATGAAGGCGGCCGTGCAGGAGACCCACAGCGAGTTGACCACGGCGACCGCGGTGGACCCGGTGAGCGCCTGCTGCAGGTAGCTCAGCGTGAACCACTGCGAGCCCTGGTCGAACAGCCGGGGGGACACCGCCAGCAGCAGGAAGCAGGCGCACGGGGCCAGGATGATCGCACACAGGATGAGCCAGAACAGCGGCATGCCGAAGCGGCCAGGCCGCAGCCAGGACAGGCGGGCCAGCCCGCGACCGTAACGGTCGCGGGCTGACTCCTTAGGCGGTGGGGTAACAACTATCAACGGACGATGTTGGAGTCGAACCAGGTGTTGACGGCCGCCTCCTGCGGGCCCCAGGTGTACGGGTTGATCGTCTGCGTCTTGACCGAGGCCAGCGAGGGAAGCGCGGGCAGCGGGTTGACGCCGTTGACCACCGGGTAGTACAGCGAGTCGCCGGTCGGGTCGCCCGACTGCATGACCTTCTGCCCGGCCGGGGACAGCACGTACTCGATGAACTTCTCGGCCTCGGCCTGCTCGGCGGGCGACGCCTTGGCGTCGATGCCGAGCGCGGACGGCAGCAGGGTGGCCGGGGTGAGGTACTTGATGCCGATGTTCTTGTCGGTGAACGTCGCGCCGATCGCGGCCGAGGACTGCACCAGCGCGAGGTTGATCTGCCCGCTGGTCAGCGCCTGCAAAGTCGGGCCGTTGGTCGGATGGATGACCAGGCCGTTGCTCTTGAGCGTGGAGAAGTACTTCTCACCGGCCGAGACGCCGCCGAGGTAGTTCATGACGCCGGCGATGAGCGGGAAGGTCGGACCGGACTGGGACGGGTCGTTCATGCCGACCTGGCCCTTCCAGGTCGCCGACAGCAGGGCCTGCCAGGTCGACGGCGGGTTGGACACCTTGGTCTTGTTGTAGGCGACGATGCCCATGATCGTGGACCCGGTAGGCGTGAAGCTCTTATCGGCCGGGAGGGTCGCCTGGCCGAGCGAGTTCCAGGACACGCTCGGCTCGAACCCCTTCAGCAGCAGGCCCTGGGAGTCGAGGCCGGCGAACGCGGTCGCGCCGTCCACCCACAGCAGCCCCCACTTGGGGTTGTTCTTGGAGGCCTCGATCTGGGTGAGCAGCGGGCCCGTCGAGTTGTCGTCGAGCGAGACCGGGATGCCGGTGGCCTTGGTGAACGCCTTGCTCATGGCCGAGTCGTAGCCCTGGGCGGAGTAGAGGACGAGCGGGACCGTCGCGGCGGCGGACGAGGCCGACGCCGAGGCGGAGGTCGTCGCCGCGGCGGACGCGGGGGCGGTGGAAGAGGCTGACGCGGGGGCGCTCGACGAGCTTGACGAACTCGACGAGCAGCCGGCCACGGTAAGGACGGACAGTGCGACAGCACCGGTTACGCCGGCGAGCAGGCGCAGCCGAGTGCGCTGGTGCGTACGGTTCATGGTTCCGAGTCTGCGGAGTCGAGGCAACCCGCAAGTGTCCGGAAGTTAGACGGAAAATGAACCGATTGTCACAACCTGGGAATAACGCCGGTTATGAATTGAATCTAACGGCTGTTACAATCGATAGGTGTCACTGCCCCTCCGCCTCCTCGGCGTACACCCGCGCGGCGTACGCCTCGAGCGACTGCTCGCAGGATTCGAGCGCCCGCTCGGTGGCCGGCCGTCCGCTGGCGCCGAAGGCGTCCCGTTCGACGATCTTGGCGAACCAGTTCCGCAGCTTCACCAGGTCTTCCTCGTTCTCCTCGAGCTCGGCGTAGGTGAAGTGGTTCTCGTCGTACTCCTTCTGGACCTGCCGGAGGAAGTCCTCGCACTTGTCGACGATCTCCTCGTACTCGTCGTTCCGGGCCGCCAGGAACGCCTGCCGCACCTCCGCGTCCCCCGCCAGCGCGGCCGCCGACAGCAGGATGGCGGTCCCGGACATGTCCAGGATCTCCCGCCGGAGCTTGCGCAGCGACCGCTCGTTGGCCGGGCTGGCCGGCAGTGCGGCGACCGAGTTCTGCAGATAGATCGCGCCGAGCGCTTTGATCCTGCGCCACACCGTGGAGCGCAGCCGGGTAGGCTCCGGCGGCACCCGGTAGATGAGCAGCAGCCAGCCGGTCCCGGCGGCATCGCCGGACGCCGGGGTGTCTGTCGAGGCCTGATCGTTCGTCACCCCCTCATTCTCTCTGACCAAGCCGAGGAGATTCATTGAATGCCCTCCCGCTGATCCTCACCGTCTTCATCGCCTGCGTGGTGGAGGCGGTGGAGGCGCTCACCATCGTCCTGGCGACCGGCATCACCCGGGAGTGGCGGTCCACCTTCCAGGGCATGGCCGCCGCCCTGGTCGCGCTCGCGGTGATCACCGCGGCGGTCGGACCTGCGATCAACGAGCTGCCGCTCACCGCGCTGCGCGTCGTCGTCGGCGCCCTGCTGGCCATCTTCGGCCTGCAGTGGCTGCGCAAGGCGGTGCTCCGCGCGACCGGCTACAAGGCGCTGCACGACGAGGCGAGCGCCTACCTGCGGGAGGTCACCGCCGCGAAACAGGCCCAAAAGGAGTCCAGGCGCGGCGTCAACGACTGGTACTCCTTCACCCTCGCGTTCAAGGGCGTCCTGCTTGAGGGGCTCGAGGTCGTCTTCATCGTGATCACCTTCGGCGACAACCAGAAGAACATCGGCGCCGCCGTGATCGGCGCGGCCGCCGCCATCGCGGGAGTCACGATCGTCGGCATTGCGGTCAGGGCCCCGCTGACCAAGGTGCCCGAGAACTGGATGAAGCTGGTGGTGGGGGTCATGCTCACCTCGTTCGGCACCTTCTGGGGGGCCGAGGGCGCGGGCGTGCGCTGGCCCGGCAACGACGCCGCCCTGCTGGTGGTCATCCCCGTGGTCGCGGTGTTCGCCGCCGCCTGCATCTTCTGGCTGCACTCGCGCAAGTCGGCCGTCACCGTGTCCGCACCGCACTCGGAGGTTGTCAGCTCATGAAGCAGCTCAAGGCGTTCGGCGCGTTCTGGTACGACTTCATCGTCGGCGACGACTGGCACGTCGCCGCCCTCGTGGTGGCGGGCCTCGCGCTCACCGCGATCCTGACCCACGCCGCCAAGGTCAACGCGTGGTGGCTGCTGCCCGTCTTCGTCTTCGCCGCGCTGGCCTGGTCCCTGCACCGGGCCACGGCCGGCCGAAGGTAAAGGCAGCAGATCAAAAGATTAAAAGCCGATTATCCCGAACGGACCGTGGCTCTGCCCGGTCCGTTCCGGCTTTTCCTAGGCGCCGAGGAAACGGACCGGGAGTTCCGTCTCGACCGCACCGCCTCGCCCGTCGGGCTCGACCCGGTAGCCGGCCCCGCCCGGATGGTCGGAGACCATCTCGTCCAGGGTGTCGTCGACGAAGTGGGCGGCCACGCCGTCGTCGCAGGCCAGTCCGCCCGGCAGCGCGCGCTCGGCGACCAGGCGGTGGTATAGCGGCCGCCGCTCCGCCTCGGAGTGGTAGTGCGGGCAGAAGCTCCCGGCCAGCATCCCCAGCCCGTCGGTGAACGGGCGCAGCCGGGGGCCGAACGAGTCCGTGGTTCCCCCCGCGAACCAGCAGATGCCGCCGGCCGAGGACCCGGCCAGCACGATCCCCGCGTGCCAGGCCTTGCGCATGATCTCGTCGATGCCGTGCACGCGCCAGACGGCCAGCATGTTGGCGACGCTGCCGCCGCCGACGAAGATGATGTCCTGCGACATCAGCAGGTCCTCGGGGTCGGACACGTTCGGCATCGGGAACAGCGACAGGTGCCTGACTTCGACCGGGGCGCCCGCCAGCCGGTCATAGAACCGCAAGTACGTGTTCGGGTCGTCGCCGACGGCCTGGTTGAGCAGGCACAGCCGGGGCCTGCCGCTGCCGCTCAACTCGGTCGCGTACTGCACATGAAGGGGAATCGCGTCGCGGGGCATGAGCATGCCGCCGCCGATCGCGAGCACGTGTCGTCGTCCGTCTGCCGCCATGCCGTGAACGTATCGACGATCGCGGAGCACTGCAAACGGGGTCGCGAGGGTGACAGAGTCGCGACCTTCCGTTCAATATATTTACCGATGTTTGCCTGAAAGGCGGCGTTTACTCGCGTTATGTCATAACCGCCTTTCCGAAGTCGCCCGCAAAGACGTACTATCGTGTTTAGCAGAGGTGCGGCGTGGCATGGACAGGCGGCGACGGCATGGCTGAGTGGTGGTCGATCGAGGTCTTCTCCGGCGACAAGCTCCCGGCGAGCGGGTGGCGGTACGCCTACGAGGACGAGCTCACCGAGGCGGCCATCACCCACGGCGCGATGTACTACGAGTGGCACGACACCGAGTACGGCGTGATCTTCGAGGTGCTCTTCCGCGACGACGCGCAATGGGAGGCGTTCCGCGCGCTGCCGGCCGTACGGGCCGCCCTCGATGGCGTTCCCGACCCGGTGAACGGGCTGATCATCTACCGGGGCAGGGGCGGCGCGGCCGGCGGCCGCAAGCCCCGCAAGCCCAAGCCCGCCCCCGGCGCGGCCGCGCTTGAGCTGGAGGAACCAAGCGAGGAGCGGCGCCTCAAGTTCCCCCGCAGGCTCAGGTACCGGGGCGGCGGCGCCAACTGGAACGACTCCGACTGGGACGAGCTCCGCCGGGAGCTCGGCATCGGGGCACCGGGCGCGGACGGCCCCGGCACCGACGCGCCCGGCACCGACGCCCCCGGGACCGAGGTGCCCGGGGCTGAGCCGATATCGCGCGATATCGCCGCCGTTGACCGTTCCCGCGAGTAGGCCCATGCGGGTTTAGATCGCCCAACGGGTGAACCACGCGGCCGGACAGTGCAGGATGGAGTAATGACGGAAACCCGAGTCATGACCGAGGACCTGCGGGTCGCGATCGAACGCAGCGGCTACTACCCGGGCCTGGTGACCGACGCGGTCACCTTCGCCCTCGGGTCGGAGCCGGTCACCGCCTTCTTCGTGCACCACGACGCGATATTCGACCCGGGCATGGAGGTGCGCAGGCACATGACCGTGCTCGCGCTGACCGAGACCCGGCTGGTCTTCTCGCACACCGACGAGCATCCGCCCGAGGAGCCGCAGGACCGGCCGCGGGCCGAGACGTCGAGCGAGGCGATCAAGTTCTCCCGCGTGTCGTCGGTGTCGCTGACCCGGGTGGTGCCCGATCCGGCGGCCTACCTGCCGGGCGTGACGATGCCGTCCGAGGTCATCTTGACGATCGGCTGGAACGTCCTGTCCCACGTGGAGCTCGAGCCGGCCCACTGCGGCGACGAGACCTGCGAGGCCGACCACGGCTACCTCGGCACGATCACCGCCGATGACCTGACGCTGCGGATCAGCGAGGCCGCCGACGGCGAGGACGCCATCGCGTCGGTGCTGACGTTCGCCAGCGCCCTCAACGACGCCATCGCGCGCGCCGGGAGCTGACGGATGGCGCGGGAGCCCAGAACCAGCCCGATCCTGCCCTCCTACGGCGAGTCAAGCCTGGCTGACCTCTCCACCTCGATCCTCGCCGCGCTGAC
Organism: uncultured Actinomycetota bacterium; assembly: GCA_963773105.1. GTDB lineage: Bacteria > Actinomycetota > Actinomycetes > Streptosporangiales > Streptosporangiaceae > Trebonia. The sequence continues at coordinate 1,054,143 of CAVZAA010000003.1, read as the reverse complement.
CGGCGACGCCGCCCGGAACGTGCTCGGCCTGCCGGAAACCGGACGGGCCTGCCTGCTGATCATCGACGGGCTCGGCCTCGAGCTGCTGCGCGCGCACCAGGCCGCGGCGCCGTTCCTGGCCGAGCTGGCGTTCAACTCCCGGCCGCTGACGTCCGGGTTCCCCTCCACCACGGTGACCAGCCTGGCCTCGCTCGGCACCGGCCTGCCGCCGTCCGCAGCACGGGATGCTCGGCTACCAGGTCGCGGTGCCCGGCACCGGCCGGCTGCTCAACGGCCTCAACTGGCCCAAGGACATCGACCCGGTCGGCTGGCAGCCCCGGCCGACGATCTTCGAGCGGGCGGTTGGCGCCGGGCTGACCGCGACCTACGTCGCGCCCACCGCCTACGAGAAGAGCGGGCTGACCATGGCCACGCTGCGCGGCCCGCAGTTCCGCGGCGCGGACTCGCTCGGCACCCTCGCCGCGCTGACGGCCGACGCGCTGGCCGATTCCGACAACGCGCTGGTGGCGGCCTACCACGGCGACCTGGACTCGACCGGGCACCGCTACGGGGTGGCCTCGCAGGCCTGGGTGTTCCAGCTCTCGCACGTCAACCGGCTGGTGGAGCAGCTCGCCTCGGCGCTGCCGATGGGGACCGCGCTGTACGTCACGGCCGACCACGGCATGGTGAACGTCGGGCGACGACGACAAGATCGACGTGGACGCCGACGGCCCGACCGCCGTGCTGCGCGACGGGGTGGCGCTGCTCGGCGGCGAGCCGCGCGCGCGGCACGTGTACGCCGCGCCCGGGGCCGCCGCCGACGTCCTCGCGACCTGGCGGGAGGTGCTGGGCGAGCGCGCCTGGGTGGCGTCCCGCGAGGAGGCGGTCAAGGACGGCTGGTTCGGCCCGCCCGGGCGTGGTCGACGAGGCGATGGCGGCGCGGATCGGCGACGTGGTGGCCGCCTGCTCGGGCACCGCGGCCGTCATCGCGTCCAAGGCCGAGCCGCTGCAGTCCTCGCTGTTCGGCATGCACGGCTCGCTGACCGCGGCCGAGCAGCTGATCCCGATGCTCACGATCGGCGACCGGTTAGGTCGCCGATCCTAGAAGCCGGGCGCGTTCTCCGTGCTGTCGTAGGCCGCCACGCCGATCACGCCGGCGGCGTCGGCCGGGGCGCGGAGCACCCACTGCTCGGCGTGGGTGGCCGGGTTGTACCACAGGAGCGACGTCGTGACCGTCGGATCCATCTCCGCCAGGCACCCGCTCGTCGTGTCGATCAGCAGTCGCGGGCCGAGCGCGGTCACGATCTGATCGGCGTCGGGGTTCGTGTGCGGTGGCGCCACGCGGGTGATGGACTGGTTGGCGGCCTGCCGGTAGATCCGCGCGGACGTGCACGGGACGCCGCCCGATGACTGCAGGTACAGGCCCGACCGAAGCCGCCACGCCCCGAGGTCGGCGTTATCGTTGGCGGTGTTCATGGTCCGGCCGGTGCCGCGCTGCGGGGTAAGCGGAACCGGGCGCTTGCCGTCGGTCGGCACTAGCCACAGCCTGGTGCCGAAGGCCTTCCTGGCCAGGCAGGTCGCCAGCAGCGTGTTCGCGTTCCACCAGCGGGCCGAGTCGCACCCCTGCACCGGGTCGGTGCCGGGCACCGGCAACGACCGGAGTACGCCGCCGCCGTTGCTGACCAGTTCCAGCCCCTTGTTCCAGGTGACTGCGAGCTCCGCCCCGCTCGCCGAGTAAACGGCGTTGGTCTCGTCAACACCGCGGGTCAGCTTCTTGAGCAGCCGGCCGGCCAGGCTGTAGCGCGCCAACGTCGACGAGTTGCCTCCGACGACGCCGAGGATGTTCCGACCGCCGGGCCCCGCGTACCCGATCGGCTCTGCCCCCCGGGGGAGCGCGCCGCCGCTCATTCTGCCGGTCGCCAGGGTGAGCTGCTCGTACTGGTTCGCGCCGATGATGAACAGTGCCCTGGCCTTGTCGCCGGACCAGCCGATCATGTACGGGGCGCGGTCATGGGCGCCCCAGGTGTAGAGCGCGTAGCGGCGGCCGGCCGGGTCGATCAGGTACAGCGTGACCGGCGCCGGCTTCCCGGTTGGGCCGGTCGTGTACTGGACGAGTTCCCAGCCGCGGCCGACCTTCGACCACGGCACCTGGGCCGGCGTTGTCGCGGCCGTCGTCGCAGCCTTCGCTCCGGCTGCTCCGGCTGCTCCGGCTGCTCCGGCTGCTCCGACCGTGGCCGCCGCCGCGGCCGTGCCTGCCGTCTGGCAGGCGGTCGCGCCGAGGCCGACCGCCCCCGCCGCGATGACCCCCGCTGCGATTGTGCCCGCGAGTCTGGCCAGCCGTCGGCGCGGCCGCGCACTGGCGATCATCGCTACTCCTCATGGAGTCGGTGATTATCCGGCTCGACACCTGTTGGCGTCGTCAATCACCGACTTGGACGGGCATCGCGGCCCGCTGGTTCCTGCGGCGCCTAGAAAGACGCGGTTTTAGCACGGCCTGCAGCCCAGGAGCGGACACCTGGTTGCGGGCATACTGGCCAGGTGACCGATGAGAGCGCCGCCACCCTGATCACCGCCGACGAACTGGCCGGCCTGCTCGCGGCCGAGGTGCCGCCGACGCTGCTCGACGTCCGCTGGCGGCTGGGCGGGCCGCCCGGTCGCGAGTTGTACCACGCGGGACACATTCCCGGTGCGGTCTTCGTGGACCTGGACCGTGACCTGGCCAGCCTGCCGGGCGTCGGCGGACGCCATCCGATGCCGTCCGCAGACGACTTCACGGCCGCCATGCGCCGGGCCGGGGTGAGCAACGACCGCCTGGTAGTCGTCTACGACGAGGCCGACTCCACCGCCGCCGCCCGCGCCTGGTGGCTGCTGCGCTACTTCGGCCACCCGTCGGTCCGCGTACTCGACGGCGGCTTCCACGCGTGGACTGCGTCCGGGCACACCGTCCAACCTGGCCCGTCGGGGTCGCCCGGCTCGCCGGGTTCGATCGAGCTGCCGGGAACTCCGGAAATCGCGCCTGCCCCGGGCACCCCGCTGGGCGACTTCACCGCGTCCCCCGGCCACCTTCCGCTGCTCGACGCCGCCGGGGCCGCCGCGCTGACCAGGACCGGGCTGCTGCTCGACGCGCGCGCGGGTGAGCGCTACCGGGGCGAGGCCGAGCACGTCGACCCAGTGGCGGGGCACATCCCCGGTGCGGTCAGCGCGCCGACCGCCGAGAACGTCAACGCCGACGGCACCTTCCGCCCCGCCGCCGACCTGGCCGCCAAGTTCCGTGCTCTCGGCGTGACGGGCGAGTCCGAGGTAGGCGTGTACTGCGGCTCCGGCGTCACCGCCGCCCACGAGACCCTCGCCCTCACCCTGGCCGGCCAGCCCGCCGCCCTCTACGTCGGCTCCTGGTCGGACTGGATCACCGACCCCGCCCGCCCGATCGCCACCGGCCCGGAACTAGGCCCCCCGGCCTGACGGCGACCAGCGCCTAGCCCGCTCGCGAACGGCCCCAGCGCTCCTTGCACCACACGATCACCCCGAACGACGACGCTGGAAGGCACGCCCGGCGGTGACGCCCAGCCAGGTGAGCACCCCCGCGAGCACCCCGGCGACCCCGGGCGACCACCCCAGGATCACGACCGCCAGCACCACGACCGCGACGGCGCCGACCATCCGCACCGTCAGCCCGCCCGGCCGTTTTACCGGCCGCCACCTCAGCGGCCCACCCGCGGGCCGGGGTTCATCCGGCTGCCTCGGCGGCCCTGGCGCACCCGCTGGCCCGGTATCCGCTGACGGCTGCGGCCACTGCGTCGGCGCCTGCCGCTCTGCGACGGCCGGACCACCGGTCGAAGGGGGTCGCGGCGCGCGGTGCCGCCCGGCGCGGGCCGGTGCATCGGCCCGCGGCCGACGGGGGTGCGCGTGCCGCCCGCCCGGCGCGGCCGTCCCGCTCAGGCCGAGGTCGGCCAGCGCCTCGCCGCGGCCGAACCCCGTCCGGAGCATGGCGTAGGCGGCGGCCACCGCGCCGAATCTAGCCGGGTCGCCGCCGTCCTCCCGGTCCGGGTGGGTTGCCGCCGCGATCCGCCGCCAGGCGGCCCGGACGTCGTCATCCGACAGGCCCGGGCGGGTGGGCAGCCCGAGCAGCGTGAACGGATTGTCGCGCACCGCGCCTTCGCCGCGGGCATCTCGGCGCCACCGCGCCCGCCCGGGGGACGTCTCAGTCATGGCCCGCCCCGAATGCATCGTCGAGCACCTCGCTCACGTCGGGCAGTGCCGCCGCGACGGGCAGCGGCGTCGTCGGCGGTTCGCTCGGCTCTCCGAAGCTTGCCACCCATCCCGCCCCCTTGCCCGCACTGGCTGGAGAAGCCCCGACCCCGGCCAGCCACCCCCGTGCTTCCCCGGCCGCGTCGGCCGGGGAAGCGCCGACGCCGGCCATCCATCCCGCCGCTCCCTGGGCGCCACCGGCCGCACCGGCGGGAGTGGTCCAGGCGGCGCCCCGACCGATCGCCGCCTGCTTCCCGGTCAGGCGCTTGATCTGCAGGAACGTCACGCCGCCGCGGTACACGTAGGCGACCTGCCCCACGTCCAGCCGCCGGACGATGTCTCCGTCGAGCACCGGCGCCAGCATCGTCCGCGACAGACCGTCATCCGACCATGCGCCCGCGCCATCAAACCGCCGGGTGGTGTCCACCGCGGACTGTGTTCCCGCCAGCGCCACCACGGCGTCCGGCCGCGGCGTGCGCAGCAGCCAGATTCCGCCCTCGGCGGTGGCGGAGACCCGGTTCCGCTCGTCCTCGGTACCGGCCAGCCCCTCCCAGGACTGCGCGGACACCTGGACCGCGAGCCCGAGCGACCGAGCCCGCTCGTACAGCTGCCAGATCGGCAGCCGCCTGCTCACGGCGGAGAATTCGTCAACGCAGAGCAGGATCTCGCGCTCGCCGTCGAGCGCGTAGAACGCGAGCAGGTCGGTCAGCGCCCGCGCCTGCGCTTCCGCCACCGCGACCTCCGCGGTGCCCTCGAGCACGCAGTACCACGCATCCGCGTCCGCGTAGGTGGCGCACCCGTCGAGGCCGCCCCCCAGTCGCCGCCACAGCGCCGCGAACCGCAGCTTCACGTCATTGAAGGCCTTGGCCGAGGACCTGGCCGTCGCCACCCCCGCGACGTCGCCGGTTGCCCCGTACACCATGGCCAGCCAGTCCGCATCGAGCCGGCCGAGGAAGTCGGCCGAGTTCGCCGGCGGTCCGCACGGCGCGCAGACCGCGAGCGAGACGAGCGCCTCCATTACGTCGCTGTAGTACGCGGCGCCGCCGGTGCCGTGCTCGATCAGGTCGAGCAGCGTGGTCACCAGCCGGTCGGGCGACAGCGTCCAGAGCGAAAGCGGCGTCTCGTCCGGCCAGATGGCGGTCGAGCGCGCGCCGGCGTCACGCAGCACCCGGCGGGTCCGGTCGGCGACCTTGCGGGAGGACGCGCCGCCCTTGCAGTCGAGCACGACCAGGAGCGGAGGCCGCCCGGTCCCGGCCGCGTGCCTGCGCAGCCCGGCGGCCATGAACCCGGCCCAGAGCCGCAGTAGCAAGGTGGTCTTGCCGGTCCCGGTTGACCCGATGACTACCTGATGGGAACGGAGCCGCTCATACGGGATCATCGCCGCGCGCCCGGCCCGGTGCCGGACCGAGCGGATCGTCGCGCCCACCGCCACCTGCCCGCTCGCCGACAGCAGGGGCAAGGAGCCGGGCGCCGCGATCAGCGCTCGCGCGGACCTGACCTGGTGCCGCCACTGCCGTTGGTCGAACGCCGCGGGCGCGGCCGGGGTGAGACCGCCGGCCCCGGAGCGCATCCGGAAGAGCCGGTACGTCCAGGCCAGCCCGCCGACCGCGATGCCGAGCGGCGCCGCCAGCGGCGCGACCGCGACCACCGCCGCGCCCGCCTGCCCATGCCCGATGAGCTGCCACATTCCCGTCCATGCGCGGTACGGCGCGGCGACCACGCGGAACCACAGCGCGCCCGGCCCGACCCCCGGCGGCGGCGGGTGGAACCCGGACGCCAGGACCGGCGAGGTGGCTCGCTCCGGCCAGACGGCGACCGCGATCAGCCACGCGGCGGCCATCGGCAGGCACCACAGCGCGGCCCCGTACAGCCGCCGCGGCGTCCACCCCCGCCACCACGCATAGCCGACCGCCCCGGCGGCGGCCAGGGTGACCGGCGCGATGGCGACCGCGGCGGCGGCTACCAGAGCCAGCCGCAGCAGCACAGACAGCCGCGCGCCCAACGGCACGCCGCACCGGGTGCCGCGTCTGCGGCCCGTGCTGCCTGCTCACGCGCCAACTACACCACCTCCGGCCGCCAAACCGCCGAAATGGCCTCTTACGGTCCAATTACGTCGTCAGCCTCGCGATCCTCGCGCCGAAAGTGCCAGATAACAGCAAAGAGGGCGCCAAGCGCGCTAGCCGCACGCAGCTTCCTATCAGTTCTGACCATAAAAATCCGACAAATCGGACGGAAAAGTGGTCAGAAGTGATAGGAAGGCGAAAAGTGGTCAGATCTGATAGGAAGTCTCGACCCAAGTAACGAGATAACAGCAAGAAGCGTTGTGCGCGATGCGGGCCGAGAGCGCGCCGACGAGAAGCGCGCCGACGAGAAGCGCGCCGCGACACGAGAATCCGCCACGCGACGTTTGGAAGCGCCACCCGCAGCACCGAGGTGGGAAGCTGCGCGCAAGGCTGGCCCGACGCGCTACGCGCGGCGGGAAGGCTTAGATTAGAGGAGCCCGCCGGGCGGGAGGTCGCGGACCTCGATGCGGGCGGCGAGCGAGCCGAGGGCGGCGCGGGCCCGCAGCACGGTGGGCAGCGCGGCAGGGGAGCACAGGTAGAGCGCGCGCGCGTGCCTGGGCGGCCGGCCGGGGACCGAGACGTCGGCCGCCGGGCAGCCGTAGTCGCCGGTGCGGAAGAGGATCTCGCGCATGATCGCGGTGGTGCGGGCGACGGTCTTCGGCGTGAGCTCGGCCTCGACCGCCCAGCATTCGCCCGCCCAGCCGATCGGCGTCCCGTCCTGGCCGTGCGCCCCGTCCGGCCAGTGCACCTCCGCGTCGGGCAGGTGCTGGCGAACGCCGACCCCGTGCCTGGACCTGATCCGCCGCTCGCACCGCCAGAACGCGCTGGCGGCGCGGTAGCCCGCGGTCGCCTCGAGCGCGATGCGGGCGGCGGTAACCGCCCTGATGTGCGCAAGCCGGGCCAGCGCGGGGCGGCCGGGCCGGTAGCCGAGCCCGCAGGCGGCCAGGCCCGCCCTGGTCACCCACAGCCAGGCCGCGCCCGGGCTCAGCCTGGCGGTCTCCGCGTAGCCGAGTTCGCGCCACCGGGCCGCCGCCGACCGCGCGGACCGCTCGCCGCCGGTCAGCGCGGCGAGCTGGTCGAGTTGCAGGCCGTACATGTCGGCCGCGAACAACAAGGCATCTGCATTCCGCACGGCCAGCCGGCCGACGCGAGCCCGCCGGCCGACGCCGGCCCGCGAGCCGCTGCCGGTCGGCCGGGTGACTGTTTGTCCTGGTTCGTCATTTTGACGTCATGCTAATCCGCCGCCCCCGGGGGCGCACCCGCAAGGCGATGAAGCGCGGCCAGGACCCAGGCCAAGCGCGGATAACAGCAAGAAGCGTTGGTGGGTGAAACAGCGGTCCGTTCGATATATTCGGGTTTATCTTTGCGCTGTTGAATTATCGGCTGGAAGTCACATTGAGACTACCGACCACGCCTCTACCTGCTGGTTTGACCACAAGGAAAACAGCGTAACGTTGCGCCATGCAGGCTAGAAGCGCCTGACGCGGAGGGTGTAAGTTCGCGGGCAAGTGCTTATCAGCGGAGGTTTTATGAGCATTCTGGGCACGCGGGTAATCCGTACGGAGGATCCTCGGCTGCTGACCTCGGGTGGCGTTTATGTCGATGACGTGCGCGAACCCGAGCTCGCCGGGGCGGTGCGGGCCACGTTCGTGCGCTCGCCGGTGGCGCACGCGCTGATCACCGGCATCGACGCCTCGGCCGCGCTTGACCAGCCGGGAGTGATCGCCGTGCTGACCGTGGCGGATATGACCGATCTGCCCGCGCCGCCGCCGGTCGAGCCGCCCGCCGACGACGCGCCGCCGCCCGAGGGCCCGGTGCCTATGGGGCCGCCGTGGTCCGAGCCGCTGCTCGCGGTCGACCGGGTGCGGTTCGTCGGGGAGCCGGTCGCGCTGGTCCTCACCGACAGCACCTACGGCGGCGAGGACGCCGCCGAGCTGGTCAGCGTCGACTACGAGCAGCTGCCCGCGGTGGCCTCCATCGAAGCGGCCCTCGCGGCCGACAGCCTGCTCTACCCCGAGGCCGGCACCAACGTGGTCACCCAGGGGCGCGGCGAGGTCAGCGACGACTCGATCTTCGAGGGCTGCGAGGTCATCGTCGAGGGCGACGTCACCAACCAGCGGGTCGCCTGCCTGCCGATGGAGGGCAGGTCGACCGCGGCGGCGTTCAGCAACGGGAAGCTGACGGTCTGGACGTCGACTCAGAACGCCCAGATCGCGCGGCTGATCCTGACCGCCATCGGCCTGCCGCCGGAGGCGATCCGGGTGGTCGCCCCCGACGTGGGCGGCGGGTTCGGCGCCAAGATCGGCGTCGATCGCGAGTCGATCATCATCGCGTGGGCGGCCAAGCACGTCGGCCGTCCGGTGCGCTGGGTGGAGACCCGCAGCGAGAACATGCTGGCGATGACCCAGGGCCGCGCGCAGCAGCACCACATCAAGATCGGCGGCGACAAGGACGGCCACATCAAGGCCTACCGCCTCGACGTCGTCCAGGACACCGGCGGATACGCGCGGATGTCCGGCTTCCTGCCGATGCTGACCAACCTGATGGCGCCGGGCGTCTACGACATCCCCGCCGTCCAGGCCGGCTACAAGGTCGTGGTCACCAACGCGACTCCTATCGCCGCGTACCGGGGCGCCGGCCGCCCCGAGGCCGCCGCGACGATCGAGCGGGCGGTGGACTGGTTCGCGGCCGAGGCCGGGGTTGACCCGGCCGTGGTGCGCAGGCTCAACTTCATCCAGCCCGAGCAGTTCCCGTTCGTCACCAAGACCGGCGCTCCCTACGACACCGGCGACTACGAGGCCGCGCTGGACAAGGTGCTCGAGGCCGCCGACTACGCGGGGCTCCGGGCCGAGCAGCAGCGCCGCCGCGAGGCGGGCGACACCAGGCAGCTCGGCATCGGCCTCGCCTGCTACGTGGAGATCACCGCGGCCGACGCCGGGGCGGGCGAGACCGCGAAGGTCGAGGTCCACGACGATGGCACCGCCACCGTCTACACCGGCAGCTCCGCGCACGGCCAGGGTCACAACACCGCGTTCGCGATGATCGTGACCGCCGAGCTCGGCATCCCGATGGACAAGATCGAGGTCATCCACGGTGACACCGACCTGATACCGGACGGCATCGGCACCTACGCCTCGCGCTCGCTGCAGCTTGGCGGCTCGGCCGTGCAGAAGGCGGCGATCGAGATCAAGGACGAGGCGGGCAAGAAGGCGGCCGAGCTCTTCGAGGCCGACGAGGCCGACGTTGAGCTCGACTCTGAGTCCGGCCTATGGCACATCAAGGGCGACCCGGACAAGTCGCTGACCTGGTCGCAGGTTGCCTCGGCGGCCGACCAGGGACTGATCGTGGCCAACGTGCGGTTCACCGCCGACCGCCCGACCTTCCCGTTCGGCACGCATCTGTCACTGGTCGAGGTGGACACCGAGACCGGCAAGGTCACGCTGCTGCGGCACGTCACCGCGGACGACGCGGGACCGGTGCTCAATCCGATCCTGCTCGACGGCCAGCGGCACGGCGGCATCGCCCAGGGCGCGGCCCAGGCGCTGTGCGAGGAGATCCTCTACGACGTCGACGGCAACCCGCTGACCTCAACCCTCGCCGACTACGCCGCGATCACCGCGGCCGAGCTGCCCAGCTTCGAGCTGCTGAGAAGCGAGACGCCGACCCCAGTGAACCCGATGGGCGTGAAGGGCATCGGCGAGGCCGGCACGATCGGTGCCACTCCGGCCGTGCACAACGCGGTGATCGACGCCGTGTCGCACCTCGGCGTCCGGCACATCGACATGCCGATGACGCCAGAACGAGTTTGGACCGCTATCCAGAAGGGCGGAGCCAGGAAAGTGAGCGCCCAGTGAAGGTCGAACTGACCGTCAACGGCAAGGACGTCACCGCCGACGTCGAGGACCGCACGCTGCTCGTGCACTTCCTGCGCGACACGGCGGACCTCACCGCGACCAACATCGGCTGCGACACCACCTCCTGCGGCGCCTGCACGGTGCTGCTTGACGGCGAGTCGGTCAAGTCGTGCACGGTGCTGGCCGCCCAGGCGGACGGCCGGTCGGTGACGACCCTGGAGGGGCTGGCGTCCGACAGCGGCGAGATGCACCCGGTGCAGCGGGCGTTCCACACCGAGCACGGCCTGCAGTGCGGCTACTGCACGCCGGGCATGGTGATGGCGATCGTGTCGCTGCTGAAGGAGAACCCGTCGCCGACCGAGGCAGAGGTCCGGGAGGGCCTTGAGGGCAACATCTGCCGGTGCACCGGCTACCACAACATCGTCCAGGCGGCGCTGACCGCCGCCGCCGCTGGCAACGCGCAGGAGGCGGCCCAGTGATCCCACCGGCGTTTACCTATGTCCGCGCGTCGTCGGTCGACGAGGCGCTCGGGCTGGCGGCCGAGCACGGCGAGGACGCCAAGTACCTAGCGGGCGGGCACTCGCTGCTGCCGATGATGAAGCTGCGGCTGGCCTTCCCCGAGGTGCTCATCGACCTCGGCCGGATCACCGAGCTGTCGTATATCCGCGACGAGGGCGCCTACGTCGCGGTCGGCGCGCTGACCAGGCACCACGATGTGGCGACGTCGGCGCTGCTGGCGTCCGACATCCCGCTCCTCGCCCATACTGCGGGCGAGGTCGGCGACCCGCAGATCAGGCACCGGGGAACGATCGGCGGCTCCGTCGCGCACGGCGACGCGGCCTCCGACCTGCCGGCCACGCTGCTCGCGCTGGACGCGTCGTTCGTGATCAAGGGCGCGTCGGGTACTCGGTCGGTGCCCGCCGCGGAGTTCTTCAAGGGGATCTTCGAGACCGCGATCGAGCCCGGCGAGCTGCTCACCGAGATTCAGATCCCGAAGCCGGCCAGGCCGTCCGCGTGGTCGTTCCAGAAGTTCACCAAGCGGAAGATCGACTGGGCGATCGTCGGCGTGGCGGTGCAGGGATCGTCGGTGGCCCTGATCAACATGGGCCTGACCCCGCTGCGCGCGTCCGCCGTGGAGTCGGCGCTCGCATCCGGCGCGTCGGTCGCTGACGCGGCGGCGCTGGCCGCCGAGGGCACGTCCGCGGGTTCCGACATCCACGCGACCAAGGCCTACCGCGAGCACCTCGCCCGCGTACTGGTCAGGCGCGCCCTTGAAGAGGCGGCCGCGCGCTCGTAAGCCGCCGCCGACGGGGCTATCGTGCGGATAACAGCAAGATAGCCCCGTCGGCGGGTGCGCGGATCGCACAGGCGACGCCATCATCTCACTCAGTGTGATCATGTGATGACCATCACTGCCAATCGCGTCTTTGTCGAAGGGATTGTCATGGTTCGTAGGAGGTCTCTTGTCGCCGCGCCGCTCGCCGTGGCCGCGCTGCTGACGGCCGGCGGTGTAGTGACGGCCTCGGCGGCCGCCGCCGCGCCCGCCAGCGCGCCGCTTCCCTGCCAGGCGTCGATGAGCAACAACCACCCGGCCGACTACACCACGACCTACGTGCGGGTGCACACGGCCGGCTATGCCGCCGTGACTACCGTCGCTCATTACAAGACCACCAACCACAAGAAGACCGGCACTGCGGGCAGGCGCGGCAACGCGTCCATCGGCTACTACATCAGCGGCGCCACGCCTGGTTTCCGGGTCAAGGTGAGCGTGCACGTGGTTCACGACGGCCGGTCGGGAAACTGCTCGACCTGGTTCACTCCGCACCGCTAGCCTGACGCGGGGGTCAGGCCCGGCGTGACCAGACGCCTGCATTCGGCGGACAATGGACACGTGAGGTTGCGCAGCGTGCTCGCCCGGCCCTTCCGGTACCCGGTCCGGTGGCTTGCGTTCTTGGCGGGCGGGCTTCCCGCCGTGCTGGTGTTTCCTGGGCCCAGCCTGTCCTATCTCGCCTGGTTTGCGCTGGTGCCGGGCATGGTGCTGTTCACCCGCGCCGCCACGACCAAAGAGGCCGTCGCCCGGGGCTGGTGGTTCGGCGCCGGGTACCTGATCGCGATCCTGCAGTGGATGACGCCGCAGATCGGCCCGGGCGTGGTGCTGATCGGCGCGGTCTTCGGCGGCATGTGGGCGCCATTCGGCATTGCGGTCAACCGCCTGCTGAAGCCGCCCGCGTCGGGTCCGGGCGCGCTGGCCGCGCTGATCGTGGTGCCGAGCTGCTGGCTGATCCCCGAGTGGATCAGGTCGTACCAGGGGCTCGGCGGCCCCTGGGGGCTCTACGGGGCGTCCCAGTGGCAGCACCCGGCCGTCCTCGCGCTCGCCGCGATCGGCGGAACGTGGCTGGTGAGCGTCGCGCTGTTGCTGGCCAACGTGGGGCTGCTGCTCGTCGTCGGCGCGCTCAACCCGCTGCTCCTCACGGGCGCGCCCCCGACTGCGGGCACAGCCGCGACAACCGCCACGTCCGCCGCGCCTGCCGCGGCCGGTCCGTCCCCCACGGCGAGCCCGGCTATCCCAGCTGGGTCACCCGGACCAGTCGGCCCACTGGGGACATCGGTCACGGCAAGCCCAGCCAGCTCAGCTCGTTCAGCCGGCCCGTTCGCCACGGTCGGCCCAGCCGCCATCGGCCGCCGCCGCCGAATCGCGCTCGGAGCGCTCGGGGCGGCCGCGTTCGTGGCCGCCGCCGGATCGGGCCCGCTCGCGTTCGCCCTCACCGCGCCGTTCCCGGCCGTCCGGCCGCTGACGATCGCCCTGGTCCAGCCGGGCGTGGTGCAGAACCCGGTGCAGCGGGTCGACGCCTCCGAGGCGCTGACCGCCGAGTTCAGCGCGAACCGGGCGCTCGCCGCCGAACACCCCAACCTGATCGTCTGGGGCGAGTCGAGCGTCGCCTACGACCTGACGCTCGACCCCTCGCTGCTGCGGCAGATCGAGCGGCTCTCGGCCGAGGACCACGCGGACATCCTCGCCAGCCAGGACTCGACCATCCCGGGCCCGAGCTCCAGCCCGAGTGGCGGTAGCGACAGCGACGCCGCTGGCGGCCAGGAGAAGGTAGCCGTGCTGGTCAGCCCGTCCGGCGTCCAGGGCAGGTACGTGAAGACGCGCCTGGTGCCGTTCGGCGAGTACATACCGTTCCGCAGGCAGCTCGGCTGGCTCACCAGCATCAGCAAGGCCGCGTCAAGCAACATGATCCCCGGCACCGGCGCGCACACGCTCACCGTGACCACCACGCCAGACGGGAAGCCGCTCAACATCGGCGTGCTCATCTGCTTCGAGTCCGCGTTCCCCGACATGTCGCGGGTGGAGACCGACCAGGGTGCCCAGCTGATCGTCTACCAGTCGTCCACCTCTACGTTCCAGGGAACCTGGGGTCCTGACCAGCACGGATCGCTGGCTGCGCTGCGCGCGGCGGAGACCGGCCGCCCCGTCGTCCAGGCCGCGCTGACCGGGGACACGGTCGCGTTCGACGCCAGGGGCAGGGAGCTCGCCTGGTTCGGCCAGGACGGCAGCGGCGTGGTCACGGTCCGCCTGGACCTCCCGGCGGCGGCCGACCGGACGTTCTACGACCGGGCCGGCGATTACGTGATGTGGACCGGCGTGGCGGTCACCGGGCTGGCCGCGTTGGTCCTGCTTGCGCGTAGACGCGGGATTCTTCGCAATACCACTGGTGTCGATAGTGGGCCTACGGCAGAATATGAAGCAGATACCGGGCAACCCGTGCGCAGCTAGTGAGTGCGGAAGCCGCTCGATGAGGTTGAGGTCGCAGGGGAAGGCGAACCTCGTCTCAGGGAGGCACCGGTGTCGGTTTATGGCGTTCTGCAGGTCCATTCGGCGCCCCCGGCGCTGTGCCCGCACATTGAGTGGGCGGTGGCGGGGACGGTCGGGTCGACCGTCAGCATGCCCTGGGTCAGCCAGCCAGCTGCCCCAGGGTCTCTTCGTGCTGAGCTGACGTGGAAGGGACGGCCCGGTATGGGCGGAGCGATCACGTCCGCGCTCGCCGGCTGGAACCGGCTCCGCTTCGAGGTAACCGAGGAGTCGTCGCCCGGCTGCGACGCCGTCCGGTACAGCTACACGCCCAACCTTGGCATCTTCTCCGCCACTACCAGCGCTAACGGCGACATCCTGGTTCCCGAAGACAAACTCAGGGCCGTCCTCGCGCTCGGCGCCAACGGCACCTCGGTGCTGGAGAAGGAGATCGAGCGGCTGCTGGGCGCCGCCTGGGACAACGAGCTTGAGCCGTTCCGCCGGGCCGGGGACGGCGCCCCCGTCCGCTGGCTCAACGCGACTGGCTGAGGACGGCCCCCGGCCATGCCCGCCTTCACCACGTCCGACCTGCCCGACCTGTCCGGCCAGACGGTGATCGTCACCGGCGCCAACAGCGGCATCGGCCGCGCCGGCGCCACCGCGCTCGCGAGCGCCGGCGCGAGGGTCGTGCTCGCCGTGCGCGACCCGGGCAAGGGCGAGGCGGCGGCAGCGGCCATGTCAGGAGCGACCGAGGTCCGCCCGCTCGACCTGGCCCGCCTCGACTCGGTGCGCGAGTTCGCGGCCGCCTGGCAGGGCCCGATAGACCTGCTGATCAACAACGCGGGGGTGATGATCCCGCCGCTGACCCGCACCCCCGATGGCTTCGAGCTGCAGTTCGGCACCAACCACCTCGGCCACTTCGCCCTCACGAATCTCTTGCTGCCGCAGGTCACCGGCCGCGTCGTCACGGTGTCGTCCGACGCCCACCGCGGCGGCGCGATCGACTTCGACGACCTCAACTGGGAGCGCAAGCGCTACCGGGCCTGGCGCGCCTACGGCCAGTCCAAGCTGGCCAACCTGCTGTTCACGAGCGAGCTCCAGCGGCGCCTCAGGCAGGCGGGGTCGCCGGTCAAGGCGACCGCCGCGCACCCCGGCTACGCCGCCACCAATCTCCAGTCGCACAGCGGCAGCCGACTGATGAAGGTCGCGATGGAGCAGCTCGGCAACCGGCTGCTCGCCCAGGACGCCGCCGGCGGCGCGCTGCCCATGCTGTACGCGGCGGTCGCCGACATCCCCGGCGACAGCTTCGCGGGCCCCGGCTTCCTCGGCCTCAGGGGCGCGCCGAAGCTGGTGGCCCGCTCTGCCGCCGCCCGCGATGAGGACGTCGCCCGCCGTCTCTGGACCGTCTCGGAGACCCTGACCGGTGTTACCTTCCCGGAACGTCAAAATCAGAACAGAATCGATTAGCCCGAACGGACGCGTGGTTCCGCCGCTCCCGCCGTGGGTATTCGCGGCGGGAGCCGGACGTTTACCAAGGCGTCTCGCGAGTCAGTTCGTTGTCGCCGCCATTGGGGAAGTACTCCCGCAGCGTGTTGCCTGAGCACTTATGGGGCGTGACGCCGGGCGCGGATTCCAACGGACCCGAGTTGTTGTAGGCCCTGCGGGGTGGGGTGGCGGAACTCACCCCCGCCGGCGGCGGCGCGGACTCGGCGGCGTCAGAGAGGCGCGGGAGATCAGCGTAGGCTCGATGGCGCGGATCACCCAGACGCTGAAGGCATGGAGTAGCACATGAGTATCGCCGAACTCACCGGCATCGACGTTCCGACCGGTCTGCTCATCGGGGGCGAATGGAACAAGGGGAGCGCGACGTTCCCGGTCCTCGACCCCGCCACCGAGGAGCCCATCGCCGAGGTCGCCGACGGCACCGTGGCCGACGCGCTGGACGCGGTCGGCGCGGCCCAGGCCGCGCTGCCCGCCTGGGCGGCCACCCCGCCCAGGCAGCGGGCGGAGATCCTGCGCAGGGCGTTCGAGCTGATGACCGCCCGGGCCGAGCAGTTCGCCCGGCTGATGTCGGCCGAGAACGGCAAGTCGCTGCGGGACGCGCGCGGCGAGGCGGCCTACGCGGCCGAGTTCTTCCGCTGGTACGCCGAGGAGGCGGTGCGCATCGAGGGCACTCTCATGCGCGCGCCGTCCGGCGCCAACAAGATCCTCACCCTGCACCAGCCGATCGGGGTGAGCCTGCTGATCACCCCGTGGAACTTCCCGGCGGCGATGGCCACCCGCAAGATCGGACCGGCCCTGGCGGCCGGGTGCTCGGTGGTGCTCAAGCCGGCCGAGGACACCCCGCTGACCGCGCTCGCGCTGGCCGAGCTGCTCAGCGAGGCGGGCGTGCCCGACGGGGTGGTCAACGTCGTCACCACGTCGAGCCCCGGTCCGGTGGTGGCCGCGATGCTGGACGACTCGCGGGTGCGCAAGCTGTCGTTCACCGGGTCGACCGAGGTGGGCCGCCTGCTGCTCGGCCAGGCGGCGAAGTCCGTGATGTCCTGCTCGATGGAGCTCGGCGGTAACGCGCCTTTCATCGTCTTCGACGACGCCGACATCGACGCCGCGGTCGAGGGCGCGCTGATCGCCAAGCTCCGCAACGGCGGCGAGGCGTGCACGGCCGCCAACCGCTTCTACGTGCACGAGGCGGTGGCCGATGAGTTCAACGCCGCGTTCGCCAACCGGATGAAGGCGATGGTGGTCGGGCCGGGGCTGGACGAGGCGACCGAGATCGGGCCGCTGGTCAACGAGGCGACCAGGTCCAAGGTGGTCGGTCTGGTGGACGGGGCGACCGGCGGCGGCGCCAACGTGATCACCGGCGGCGGGGCGCCGGACCGGCGCGGCTACTTCTACACCCCGACGCTGCTGGACGGCGTGCCGTCCGACGCGGCGATCCTCGACACCGAGATCTTCGGCCCGGTCGCGCCGGTGGTGCGGTTCACCGACGAGGCGGACGCGATCCGCTGGGCCAACGCGACCGAGTTCGGGCTGGTCTCCTACGTCTACACCCAGGACCTGAGGCGCGGGCTGCGGGTGTCGGAGGCCCTGGAAGCGGGCATGATCGGCCTCAACCGGGGGCTGGTGTCGGACCCGGCCGCGCCGTTCGGCGGGGTCAAGCAGTCGGGCCTCGGCCGCGAGGGCGCCCACGAGGGGCTCCTCGAGTACACCGAGACCAAGTACATCGCCACCGACTGGTAGCGTGAATTCATCTAGCTCAGCGCCGCGTTTGCGGTTCGGCGGTCTGCCGGGCGCCGAACCGCAAATACAATGAGCCGCCGTACGGTCCATGTATCGTGCGGCGGCCCACGGCTTTCCGGCACACGAAACGCCACATACCCGGCGAGACTTTCTAGCTGGCGTAACGCAGAAGATACACGAGCGAAACGGCAGTCTGAAGAAGAAATTAGCAATTGGTTGCCGACGGCGGCAAATGATCAATCGGAAGAACGTGCGTGGACAATGCCGATAAGGTGAGTCCTTCGGCAACCGTGACGTGCTTAGCAGGCATACCGGAGGGACAAGCATGGCGACACCGCCTCCCAGCGGCGAGTTCGAACGGGACGTCGTAGTCATCGGCGGTGGCGGGCACGTTGGCCTGCCGCTGGCGATCGCGTTCGCGGACCGCGGTGCACGGGTAGCCATCTACGACCTCAGCCAGTCGGCCGTCGACCGGGTGAACGCGGCCCAACTGCCGTTCGACGAGCCCGGTGCCGCCCCGCTGCTTGAGCGCGCGGTCGCCTCCGGACGGCTGAGCGCCTCGACCGACCCGGCCATCGTCGGCACTGCCGAGCACGTGGTGGTGGTGATCGGCACCCCGGTCGACGAGCACCTCAACCCGAACCAGACGGCCATACCGAAGGCACTCGGCGGCTGCTCCGACTACCTGCGCGACGGCCAGCTGCTGGTGCTCCGCTCCACCGTCTTCCCCGGCGTCACCGCGCTGGTGGAGAAGATGATCGTCGGCCTCGGGGTAGAGATCGAGGTGGCGTTCTGCCCGGAGCGGATCGCCGAGGGCAAGGCGATGACCGAGCTCTTCGAGCTCCCGCAGATCGTCTCCGCGCGCTCGCCGCAGGGGATGGACCGGGCGGTCAAGCTGTTCTCCCTGCTGACCGACAGCATCGTCGAGCTGACGCCGGAGGAGGCCGAGCTCGCGAAGCTGTTCACCAACGTGTGGCGCTACATCAAGTTCGCGGCGGCCAACCAGTTCTACATGATGGCCAACGACCGGGGCCTCGACTTCGAGCGGATCCGCAAGGGGCTGTCCCAGGACTACCCGCGGGCGGCCGACATGCCGGGGGCCGGCTTCGCCGCCGGGCCGTGCCTGTTCAAGGACACGATGCAGCTGGCCGCGTTCAACCACAACAACTTCGCGCTCGGCCACACCGCGATGACCATCAACGAGGGACTTCCGCTCTACCTGGTGCACCGGCTCGAGCAGAAGCACGACCTGTCGACGATGACCGTCGGCATCCTCGGGATGGCGTTCAAGGGCGAGTCCGACGACATCAGGTCGAGCCTGTCCTACAAGCTCAAGCGGATACTCGAGTTCAAGGCGGACGCGGTGCTGACCACCGACCCCTACGTCACCGTCGACCCCCGGCTGCTCCCGCAGGAGGAGGTCATCGCCCGGTCCGACCTGCTGGTCATCGCCACCCCGCATCCGCAGTACCGGAACCTGGTGACCGACAAGCCGGTGGCCGACATCTGGAACATGCTCGGGTCGGGCGTGCGGGTATGACCGGTGACCTGCCACGGGTTTCCGTGGTGATCCCGGCGTACAACGAGGGCGATCACATCACCCCGGTGCTCGACCGGATCTTCGAGGCGGTGCGACTGCCGTGCGAGGTCCTCGTGGTGGTCGACGCCCCCGACGACACCACGGTCCCCGTCGTCGACGAGTACTCGCTCAAGGAGCCGAGGCTGCGGTGCCTCGTCAACACCTACGGCCGGGGCCCGGCCAACGCGATCAGGTTCGGCATCAGCGCCGCCGCCGCGCCGGTCGCCGTCGTGACGATGGCCGACGGCTGCGACGACCCCAGGCAGATCGACGACCTGGCCCGGCTGGTCGACCGCGGCGTCGCGGTGGCCGCCGCGTCGCGCTACATGCCTGGCGGCCAGCAGGTCGGCGGACCGGGACTCAAGGGACTGATGTCGAAGGCCGCGGGCCGGTCGCTGCGGCTGCTCGCGCAAGTCGGGACCAGAGACGCAACCAACTCATTTAAGGCATACTCGACAGAGTTCGTCCGCACGGTCGGCATCGACTCGAGGGACGGGTTCGAGATCGGCATCGAGCTCGCCGCCAAGGCGCGCCGGATGCGGATGCCGGTCGCGGAGATCCCCACGATCTGGCTTGACCGGCAGGCGGGCGTGTCGAACTTCAAATTGGCCAAGTGGATACCCGGTTACCTGCGGTGGTATCGGTTCGCTTTCGGGCCGAGGCTGACCGCGGAGCAGATCAGGGCCTACGGGCAGCGTGTACGGAAGGAAACAGGTCAGTAAAGATGCAGAAGGTTCTGGTCAGCGGTTCCGCTGGCTTCATCGGCGGCTACATCGTCGAAGAGCTGCTTGGGCGCGGCGATGTCGTGGTGGGCATCGACAACTATTCCAAGTACGGGAAGGTGGTCAAGTCCTATGACAACCACCCGAACTACCATTTCGTCGAGGGCGACGCCCGCGACGTGGAGCTGATGACGCGGCTGCTGTCCGATTGCGACCACTTCATCGCCGGCGCGGCGATGATCGGCGGCATCTCGTACTTCCACACCTACGCCTACGACCTGCTTGCGGCCAACGAGCGGATCATGGCCGCCTCCTGCGACGCCGCCATTGACGCGCACAAGAACGGCCGGCTGAAGAAGATGACCTATATGTCGTCTTCGATGGTCTACGAGAGCGCGACCGAATGGCCGTCGGCCGAGGGCTCGGAGCGCGAGATCGCGCCGCCGCTGTCGTCCTACGGGTTCCAGAAGCTCGCGGTCGAGTACTTCGCGAAGGCCGCCTGGGACCAGCACCGCCTCCCGTTCACGATCGCGCGTCCGTTCAACTGCGTGGGCATCGGCGAGAGCCGGGCGCTGGGCGACGAGGAGATCCTCTCCGGCAACGTCAAGCTGGCGATGAGCCACGTGGTGCCCGACTTGGTTCAGAAGGTGCTCAAGGGCCAGGACCCGCTGCACATCCTCGGCACCGGCGAGCAGATCAGGCACTACACCTACGGCGGCGACCTCGCCCGCGGCATCATCACCGCGATGGACCACCCCGACGCCACCAACGAGGACTTCAACCTCTCCACCGCCGAGTCGACCACGGTGCTCAAGCTGGCCGAGGTGATCTGGCGCAAGATCAAGGGCGCGGACGTACCGCTCCGGGTCGTCAGCGACGACCCGTTCGAGTACGACGTGCAGCGCCGCGTCCCGGCGACGGACAAGGCCAAGCGGGTGCTGGGTTTCGAGGCGACGACCTCGCTCGAGACGATGCTGGACGAAGTGATCCCGTGGATCACCCAGGCCGTCGAAAATGGGACGCTTTAGCACAAATCGGTCTCAGGCGTCGCCATTAGCGTCGCATAGGAGCTTGTCCGCCACTATCGTGACCACGTGATTATCGGTGGTTCACGGCAGCAGCCCCAGCGGGAGCCTCAGCAGCCCGCCACGGGCCGCCCTGGTGACGCGGACTCCCGTCCGGAGGACGCGAGCCCCGCCAGGCGGCCGTGGTGGGTGTGGACCATCCCCTTCGCCGCGCTGGCGGCGGTGCTCGTCGCGCGGAACTGGTTCCTGTTCGGCACCCCCCTGTACGAACAGGGCGACATGGCCTCCAACTCGCTCAGGATCGAGGAGGCCAGGCACTTCACGCTGCTGATCGGCGATTACTCCAGGCTCAGGTTCAGCCATCCAGGCCCCGCCTACTTCTACGTTCAGGGCTGGGGCGAGGAACTCTTCTACGACCTGCTGCACTGGACCCCGACCGCCTGGAACGCCCAGATTCTGGCGGTGTACGCGCTGAACAGCGCCTGGGTGGCGCTCGCGGTCGGCATCGTCTACGGCTGGACCAGGTCGGTGCGCGGCGCGGCGGCCGCACTGGCCGTCTTCGCCGCCGCCGCGGTGCTCCACCCGGCCATCCTCAGCTCCGACTGGATGTCGTTCCTCTACGTCCCGACCTACACGATCCTCGTGATCGCGGCCGCGTCGGTGGCGGCCGGGCGCGCGCAGGACGCCTGGATCCTGGCGCTCTCGGGCTGGTTCCTGGTCCACGGCCACGCCGCCTACCTGTTCTTCGTGCCGGTGTTCATCGGCGCGGTCCTGGTCGCCCTGCTGTGGCCGGTCCGGCGGACGCTCCGCGCCTCCATCAGCGGGTTCTTCGCCAGGAAGCGCGGCGTCTGGCTGTCGGTCGCGGTGATCAGCCTCGTCTTCCTGCTGCCGATCCTGATCAACCTCGCCCTGCACTGGCCGGGCGACTTCGGCAAGTACTTCAGCTACGGGTCGTCGCAGACCGGCGGCCACCCACTCGCCAAGGTGGTCCACTACGTCCTCTGGTTCTGGTGGCCCACCCAGAACGCGCCCTCGACCGCGGTCTTGGCCCTGGTGCCGGTGCTGCTCTACGCGGCCGCGGCCGGCCTCATGTGGCGGTTCGCCGCGCCGGCGGTGCGCCGGTTCGGGCTGGCGCTGCTGGCCATGAACCTCGTCTCCACCGCCGCCTTCGCCTTCTACTCGTTCACCGGGGTCGACGACCTGAGCTACAAGGGCTACTACATCGGCTACTTCTACTGGTCCGCCCCGTTGATCACCGTCCTGGTGATCGCGGTCGGGCTGGTGGAGGCGGTCGCCCGGGCGCCCCGCCACGCGGCGCTGAGCCGCCAGACCGCGCTGGCCATCACCGCCGCGTCGATCGCCGTCGCCGTGGCCGCCGTCGCGGTGTTGGCGACGCGGCCGCTCACGAGGACGCCAACGTCGTTCACCAACCCCTACATCGCGTCATTCGCGCCCGACACCGACCCGGCCATCCCGCACGCCGTCGCCGTGGCGGAAGCCAGGTCGCCGGGGAAGACGCTCGTGTTCAAGCTGGACCACAACGCGTGGCGGGACATGAACGGCATCCTCGTGCAGGCCTACCGGACCGGGGCGCACGCGTGCATCGACGGCTCATGGTGGGAGTTCATGGTGACCGACCAGTTCATCTGCACACCGCAGCAGGTCAAGGAAGGCGCGAAGTACTACCTGTGGGACGACCAGTCGCATCCGGCCGGCCAGGTTCTCGCCACCGTTTACGACGGCCGGCTCACCGCGGGCTGGCCCAAGTAAGCCCAGTACTAGCCATCGCAGCGCGTTAGGGTGGGGGCATGTCGATCACTAACCGTGATCAAAATAACACCGATTCCCCTCAGCGGACCGCTGGCCGGCCACCGCGGCCGAGCCTGCCGCGGCCGCGGCGGCCCCCGCTTCCGGGCACCGCCATCGCCTGGGCCGCGCCGTTCGCGCTGGTGCTGGTCGTGCTCCTGGTCAGGAACGCGTTCCTGTTCAGCACCCCGGAGTACGAGGACGCCGACATGGGGGCCAACTCGATCCTGATCGAGCAGGCCCGGCGGTTCACGCTGCTGGTCGGGCACTACTCGCGGGAGCACTTCAACGAGCCAGGACCCGCGTTCCTGTACGTGCAGGCCTGGGGCGAGTCGGTCTTCTACGACGCGCTGCACCTGGTGCCGACGCCGTGGAACGGGCAGCTGATCGGGCTGTACACGCTGAACGCGCTGTTGGCCGCGTCGGTGGTGGCGGTCGGCTACGGCTGGACCAGGTCGCTCCGCGGCGCCGCCGCCACCCTCGCCGTGGTCGCCCTGTTCGCCGCGCTGTACCCGCCGATGCTCAGCTCGGACTGGATGCCGTACGTGTTCGTGCCGGCCTACTTCGCCTTCGTGGTGGCGATCGCCTCGGTGGCGGCCGGGCGCATCCAGGACTGCTGGCTGGCCGCGCTCACCGGCTGGTTCCTGATCCACGGCTACGCCACCTTCCTGCTCTTCGTGCCGGTGCTGGCCGTCGCGGCGGTGGCGGCGGTGCTGTGGCCGCGCTGGCGAGAAAAGACCAAAGCCAAAGCATCCGGTATCGAACGGACCCTGTTTTCACCCCCGGCCCCCCGTGTCTGGATTCCGGTGGCGGCCATCAGCGCGGTCTTCGCGCTGCCGATCGTCATCGAGCTGGCCCTGCACTGGCCGGGCAACTTCGGCAAGTACCTCGCCTACTCCTCATCGGCTAAGTCCGGCGGGCACACCGCGGCGCAGCTGGTGGCCTATGTGCTGTGGTTCTGGTGGCCGCACGCGAACGCCTGGGCGGTGCCGGTCGTCCTGGTAGTCGTCGCCGCCCTGCTCACGTGGCGGCTCCGCAGCGGCCCGCTGCGGCGGTTCTGCGGGGCGCTGCTGGCGGTCGACGCCCTCTCGACCGCGCTTTTCATCGCGTACGCCGCAGTCGGGATCGGCTCTCTGACCGACTTCTACTACGTCGGCTACTTCTACTGGTCGGCGCCGCTGCTGGCGGTGCTGGTGATCGCCCTGGCCGCGGTCGAGCTGCTGCCCGGCCGGATGGCAGCCGTCGCCGCCGCCGCCGCTGCCGTCGCCGCCGCAGCGGCGTTCGCCGTCGCCCCGCTCACCCGGTTCGACCTGCTCCACATCGACCCGCTGGCGGCGCCGGGCTCGAGCGGCCGGGTGACCGATCCCACGCTGGGCGCCGGCACGGCCTTTCTGGCCGAGAAGGCCGGCGGCCGGCCCTTGGTGCTCAGGTTCGGCAACGGCGCCTGGCCGGCCGTCACCGGCCTCCTGGTGCAGGCCGAGCGGACCGGCGTGACGGCCTGCGTTGCCGACCCTAGCTGGGCGTTCATGGTAACGCAGCAGTTCATCTGCAGCCCCGCCGAGCTCCGCGACGGCGAGCCGTTCTACGTCTACCAGCCCGGTCCGGTGCCGCCTGGTATTACCGTCGTCTTCCGGCTTCGGCGCGGGATAGTGACCGCAGGGGTCAAGTGAACGTAGCCTAGGGACGTGGACAGGCGAATATTCGGGCTCGAGAACGAGTACGGCGTTACGTGCACCTTCCGGGGACAGCGGCGGCTGTCACCGGACGAGGTGGCCCGCTACCTCTTCCGCCGCGTGGTCTCCTGGGGCCGAAGCAGCAATGTCTTCCTGCGCAACGGCGCGCGCCTGTACCTGGACGTGGGCAGCCACCCCGAGTACGCCACCCCCGAGTGCGACAACGTTGTAGACCTGGTCGCGCACGACAAGGCCGGCGAACGGATCCTCGAGGGGCTGCTGGTCGACGCCGACCGCCGCCTGCGCGAGGAGGGCATCGCGGGCGACATCTATCTGTTCAAGAACAACACCGACTCGGCCGGCAACTCCTACGGCTGCCACGAGAACTACCTGGTCGGCAGGCACGGGGAGTTCGGCAGGCTAGCCGACATCCTGATCCCGTTCCTGGTCACCAGGCAGATCATCTGCGGCGCAGGCAAGGTGCTGCAGACCCCGCGCGGCGCGGTCTACTGCGTCAGCCAGCGCGCCGAGCACATCTGGGAGGGCGTCTCCAGCGCCACCACCAGGTCGCGGCCGATCATCAACACCCGCGACGAGCCGCACGCGGACGCCGAGCGCTTCCGCCGCCTGCACGTCATCGTCGGAGACTCCAACATGTCCGAGACGACGATGCTGCTCAAGGTCGGCTCGACCGACCTGGTGCTGCGCATGGTCGAGGCCGGCGTCGTGCTCCGCGACATGACCCTGGACAACCCGATCCGCGCGATCCGCGAGGTCAGCCACGACATGACCGGGCGCAGCAAGGTCCGGCTGGCCAACGGCCGCGAGATGTCGGCCCTGGAGATCCAGTGGGAGTACCTGTCCCGCGCCAAGGACTTCACCGAGAAGAACGGGATCGACCCGATCACCCTGCGCGTCATCGAGATGTGGGAGCGGGCGCTCACCGCGATCGAGGACGGCAACCTGGACAAGATCGCCCGCGAGATCGACTGGGTGACCAAGTACCAGCTCATCGAGCGCTACCGGGCCAAGCACGACCTGCCGCTGTCGGCGCCGCGCATCGCCCAGCTCGACCTCGCCTACCACGACGTGCACCGCGGCCGCGGCCTGTACTACCTGCTGCAGCGGAACGGCGCGGTCGATCGGGTGACCAGCGACCTGAAGATCTTCGAGGCCAAGTCGATCCCACCGCAGACAACCAGGGCCAAGCTGCGGGGCGAGTTCATCCGCCGCGCCCAGGAGAAGCGCCGCGACTTCACCGTCGACTGGGTCCACCTCAAGCTCAACGACCAGGCCCAGCGCACGGTGCTGTGCAAGGACCCCTTCCGCTCGGTCGACGAGCGCGTCGAGAAGCTGATCGCCGGCATGTAAGCGGCCTGACCTCCTGACCAGAGCGGTGCTGGGGTCGCGGGGTGCCGCGGTAGTGCTTCCCGCGCTGTCGTCCCCCGATTGAACCCGATCGGGGCCGAACGCGCGGTGGCGCACCACTCGCGGCCTCCGCTTCACCTTCCCCGTGGGCGCCACGCCCCCAACCCCCTCATTCGCCGCCGCCCACCCAATCGGTCCGGCGGCCCTCCCACGAGCTGTCGCCTACCCTGTCGGCTACGCCAGCGACACCAAACGGGCCCTGTCGGCTACGCCAGCGACACTGATAGGCGCGGTCGATGGCGTAGGTGACAGGTCGAGGATCCTGTCGATGGCGTAGCTGACAGGCTCGGGGCGGCGCCGCTACTGGTGCAGGATGTGACGGCGCAGGAGGAAGATCAGAACCACGATCGTGGGCGCGGACACCCAGGCGAGGCGCTTGTTCGACAGAGTCCGGTCGGCCGCGAAGACCCGGTCCATGAGCGACGCGTGCGCGGAGCGGGCGGCGTTGGCGGCCGCCCCGGCCGGAGTGACGGCGCTGGCCGGAGTGGCGAGCAGCAGGATGACGGCCAGCAGGAACACGTCGATGAAGGTCCGGCCGTCGCCGAACGTGGCGTCCCAGAACTGGCCGGACGCGAGCACCATCTCCACCAGCACGAAGCCGACGAAGGCGGCCTTCTCGTGCAGCGGCGCGGCGGACGACCGGATAACGGCGAAGGCCGCCACGATGATCACCAGCAGCGCGATGAAGATGATCAGGTTGTAGTCGTAGCCGTCAAAGAAGTTCGGGTGCGTCCAGCTGTCGATGCTGTACTTGATGTCCCGGTAGACGCCGGGGACCAGGGCCTTGAACGGCAGCGTGAGGTTGGCGGTGGCGTCGGCCGCGCCGCTGGCCTTGCCCTTCACCACGAGCTTCTCGGCGATCTGAAGCAGCACGTACACGGCGCCGGGGAGTACCCA
This sequence comes from uncultured Actinomycetota bacterium, assembly GCA_963773105.1. GTDB lineage: Bacteria > Actinomycetota > Actinomycetes > Streptosporangiales > Streptosporangiaceae > Trebonia. Next base: position 1,027,836 of record CAVZAA010000003.1, on the reverse strand, counting down.
GATCAGGTCGGCCAGGCCCGGCTTGGCCCGCTTCAGCCAGAACTGGTACAGCCGCACAAGCGCGATCGCGACCGCCAGCACCAGGATCGGCTCGTTGGTGAAGACGGCGTACGCCACCAGCAGCGCCGCCAGCACGTAGCGGGAGTGCCGGTAGGCGAGGAGCCCGCTGAGCATGAGGGCGTCCGCCAGGGGCTCCGAGGTGTCCCGGCCGACGCTGATCGTCAGGCCGAAGTAGGCGACGAACAGCAGGCCCCACAGCGCGTGCCGCCCGGACTCGCGGGCGAACTTCGCGCCCAGGTAGGCCATGGCGCCGACGCAGACGAGGTTGACCACGACCAGCACGGTGGGCAGCAGCCGCCCGTGGCCGCCGAGCGAGATGATGTAAGCGACCAGCGAGTACCCGATCCGGGTGTACCGGTAGTTGTGGTCGACGGTGATGCCGTAAGCGGTGCGGTTCCAGTTGAACGGGTTGAACGCGAACCGGTAGTAGAACTGCCCGTCGTACCCGGTGCTCGACACGTGGCTGATCTTCGGGAACATCTGGGCCGGGTGGCTGTACCTGTTGTTCGACCCGGACATGATGAACATCGAGATGTGGCCCTTGGCCCACACCTGCCAGCGCAGGATGACGTAAATTAGCCATCCGATAAACCCGATCAAACCGACCGTTATAGGGTTGTTCAGTCGCGCCAGCAGAGGACCCGCGCCCGCGGAACGATCCGAAGCGGCGGGATCCGTTGTTGAAGTGACCTGCACCGTGTTCGTCCGTCCTGTGGGGTAAAACGGCCGCCCTGAGGTAGTAGGACGGACACCAAAGACTGCGCCGCAGCCTACCAGAGCACCGGTTCAGGCTACTCTGTGACACGTTAGGCCCGGGTTGCGTCCCGTGCGGGACTGATCGAGTAAGAGTGTAAAAGCTATATGCCGAAGATGATGACGCTGACGCTCAGCAACGGCGGCCGGCTGTAATGCCGAGTCCGGCGCCGGGAGCGGACCAGCTGGCGGGCGGTGTCAAGGATGACACGGCGTCCGTAACTTCTGCGCGCCCGGGTGCGAACCGGGCCCGGTGGTGGGCGGGAGCATCCGTCTTCCTGCTGGTCATAGTGGTGCTCTTCGACGCCTACCTGCACCTGTCGAAGACCTACATGGAGAACTCCGACGAGGCCAACATCCTGCTGATGGCCAACGACATGCTGCACGGCAACGTGTACTTGACGGGTTGGAACACCTCCGACGTGCCGTTCATCACCACCGAGCTGCCAGAGATCACGCTTCTGGTCTGGATGTTCGGGCTGCACCTGAACACGGCCCACATCGCGGCGGCGGTCACCTACACGGTCGTCATCGCGGTCGCCATGCTGCTGGCCAAGGGCAGGGCCCGGGGCGCGCAGGCGATCACGCGGATGGCCCTGGTCCTCGCCATCATGCTCGCGCCGCAGCCCGGCATCGGCGTCTTCGTCCTCGTCTTCTCGGTCGGCCACATCGGCACCTCGGCCGCGGTGATGCTCACCTGGCTGGTCCTCGACCGGTTCGGGCTGACCACCCGGGCCGGGATCGTCCCGACCCTGCGGCAGCGCTGGTACATCCCGCTGATCATCGCCATCCTGCTCGGCTGGGCGCTGATGGCCGACCCGCTGGTGCTGGTCGTCGCGATCTACCCGATGCTCGTCGTCTGCCTCGCGCGGGTGATCACCGGCTGCGTGGCCGGCGCGCGGAAGGGCGGCGGGCTGCGCGGGCTCCGCCAGGGGCTGGCCGCCCGCTGGCTCGAGCTGTCGCTGGCCGCCGCCGCCGGAATCGGCTATGTCGTCGTCTGGTGGGGCGGGTCACTACTCAAGAACGCCGGCGGCTACAACCAGCAGGCCGTTCCGTACCAGCTCGACGCCGGGGCCGGCCGATGGTTCATGCAGGCCCGGGTCGTGGTGCACGGCCTGCTGGAGATGTTCGGCGCGTACTTCGTCCCCGGCAACGCGATCAATTACAAATCGCCCGGGCAGTTCGTCCTCGCGCCGCCCCTGTCCGGGTTCGATCAGGCGATCGCCATTACCCGCCTGCTCTGCGTGCTCCTCGCCCTCTGGGGCTGCTGCGCGATCGCCCGCCGGTTCTTCCGCCGCGACGCCGACTTCGTCAGCCAGCTGCTGCTGGCCGGGATCGTGCTCAACCTGGTCGCCTACATCCCGTCCACGCTGGCCGACCACTCGGCGCTCAACGTGCGCGAGATCGCGCCGGTGCTGCCGTTCGGCGCGGTGCTGGCGGCCAGGATGCTGGGCGACCGGATCCTCGCGTTCGGTCCCCTGGTCCGGGTCCGGCTGCCGCGGATGAGCAGGCCGCTGCAGCTGCGGCTGATCGTGATCCCGCTGGTCGCGCTGTTCGGCTGGTACAGCTTCGGCCTGTTCCGGCAGGCGGACACCCCCGCCGCGGCCAACCCGCTCACCGGGCTGGAGCAGTTCCTGGAGGCCAACAACCTCAGCTACGGTCTCGGCGGCTACTGGGACGCGTCGGTGATCACGGTCGACACCGGCGGCGCGATCACCATCCGGGCGGTCAGCCCGTCCTGCATGCAGCCGTACGAGTGGGAGAACAAGCTCGAGTGGTACGACCCCGCCCAGAACGTGGCCAACTTCGTGCTGCTGTCCAACCAGGCCGGCTACTTCACCAGCTTCGCCGTCCGCGGCCAGGCGCTGAACTGGCTCGATCTGCACTACCCGAGCAACAAGCGGGACACCCTGGACTACGGGAACTACTTCTTCCTGCCCGGGCAATTGGACCCGACCTTCGACTACAACGTCCGCACCTTCCAGGGGAACCTGCTCACCCAGTGGAAGCCGCTGTACGCAGCGCTGAACAATAAGACCCAGGATCAGATCAACGCCGAGCTGGGCGTGCATCCGGACAGCCTGACCGCGCCGCCCGGGCCGGACAACCTGATCGTGCATTGCTGACCGGGGCCCACCCGGTCGGTTGCTGGCAGTAGCCTAGGCGCGTCGGCCGCCCGTTCTGTCCGGGTAGGTTGATGAGGCTTCACCAGAACCCTAGAAATTTGGGTGCCGGGCCTGGGCACACACCGACATAACCCGTCATACCCGAGAGGTTTCCATGCGACGCCGACGCGCAGCCGCGCTTGCCATCACCTCCCTGCTAGCAGCCGCTGTAACGGCGGGCTGCGCATCCTCCTCGACGTCCTCGTCGTCCGCTCCGGCGAGCTCCTCCGCCGCCGGGAGCTCCTCGGCGAGTTCGTCCGCGAGCTCCTCCACCAGCCCGGCTGCGGACACCTACACGTCGGTCAGCGCGAGCGGGGCGTTCGGCAAGGCCCCGACGGTGACGATCCCGGCCACCGCCGGCAGCGGCGCCCTCTACACCAAGACGCTGATTAAGGGCACCGGCGCCAAGCTGACCAGCTCCCAGAGCCTGCTCGGCAACTTCGTGCTGTACGACTGGTCGGGCGCGACCCACAAGCTGATCGGCTCGACCTACTCCGACGGCGTTCCGACGCTGTTCACCGGGTCGCTGCTGCCGGGTCTGGAGACCGCGCTTGAGGGGCAGAAGGTCGGCAGCCGGGTGCTCGCGGTGATCCCGCCCGCACAGGCGTTCGGCACCGCCGGCAACTCGCAGATCGGCGTCGGGCCCAAGGACACCGTGGTCTTCGTCATCGACTTGGTCAAGTCGTTCGACAACAGCGCGGGCGTGGCAGGCGCCCAGACCTCCAACGGCGGTGGCGCGCTGCCGACGGTCACGGCCGGCGCCGCGGGCAAGGGCCCGACGATCACCATCCCGAAGACTGCCGCGCCGACCACCCTCCAGGTCAAGACCCTGATCAAGGGCACCGGCCCGGTCGTGAAGAAGGGCAACTACATCGTCGTCCAGTACACCGGGGTGAACTGGCGGACCGGCAAGGTCTTCGACTCCTCCTGGTCGCGCAGCATGCCCTGGGCCACCGCGATCGGCGCGGGCCAGGTCATCAAGGGCTGGGACACCGGCCTAGTCGGCCAGACCGTCGGCAGCCGGGTCCTGCTCGTGATCCCGCCGGCGGACGGTTACGGCAAGACCGGGTCCTCCTCGGCCGGCATCAAGGGCACCGACACGCTGGTGTTCGCGATCGACATCCTCTCGGCTTCCTAGCCAAGCAGAGAAACCGCGTGCCTTCCCGCGGCCGCGGCCGCCAGGAAGTACTCGAGGTCCTGATGAACGCTCCTGCCCATGGTCGATAGCGCGACCGGGCAGGAGCGCAGGGCTTCCGCCAGGTCGTCGAGCGGGACCGTTACCAGCCGGTGCCGGGCCGCCAGGGGAGCAGCGTCCGCCGCGATCCGGGTCGCCTGCGGCTCCGGCAGCGCGGGCAGCACCACGTCGGCCGGGGCCAGGGCGACCCGTCCGTAGGCGGTCAGGCTGTGGTGGGAGACGCCCTGGTGCCGTTCTCTGGGGTCGGCGAATGACAACCGCAGCGACGCCACCGGGCGGCCGTTCAACGTGGCGGCGGCGTTCACTGCCTCGCCCGCCGCCACCCCGGAGAAGCCCCACCTCGTCCCGGTGCCCAGGTTGCCGGGGCCCTGGGCGACGATCGCGATGTCGGCGTCGACTACGTGCCGGGCCGTCAGCAGGCCGGAGTGCACGGTGACCGCCTCCAGGTCACCGCCGTAGGCCTGGCCGGTGGTGATCGTCGCCGCCAGCCAGCCCGCCTCCCGGAGCCCGGCGACGGTCCGGGAGAACCACGCCGGGAGCGCGCCGCCGTCCGTCATGACATAGGCGACCCGGAGGCCGGAGCCGCGGTCCGTTCGATATGAGCCTTGGATTCCCGCCAGGACCGCGGGCAGCGCCGAGTGGAGATCGGCCACGACGACCGGCATTTGATCCAGAGAATCCGCCGACCGGAGCAATTCATGGTGCGGAGAACCCTGCTCATCGGCGCTGGCCACCATCACCTGCTCCGGCGTATACCGAGATTTCACGATATGTCCGGGCGTATCGCCGTCGGGCGGCAGCCTATCCGGGATCGCCACCACCAGCGCGTACCCGCCCGTGCCGAGCCCCGCCTCGAGCGCGCCCACGTTGAGCAGCACCCGGTCGCCGATCCGGGGCGATCCGACGAGGGCCGGATACGCGAGCGCGCGAATCGAATCGCCGTCCACGGTTACCATGAATTCGGCAGCTCCGGCCCATTCTCGCCGCACCGCCGTGACAGTCCCGCTTCGCCATCGGATCACGGTGGCAGAGTAGTCCCGGCTCCAGGGGAAAGCACAGCAAGGAGTGACATAGGCGATGTCGAAGCGCAGGACCGAACGCCTCCTGTCCATCGTGGTTCTCCTGCTGTCCTCGCGCAGGTACCTGACCGCCGAGCAGATCCGCGCCTCGGTCAGCGGCTACCCGGATGCGGGCGAGTCGTTCAAGCGGATGTTCGAGCGTGACAAGGACGAGCTGCGCGAGCTCGGCATCCCCCTGGAGACCGGCAAGAGCAGCGCGTTCGACGACGAGATCGGCTACCGGATCCGCCGCCAGGACTACGAGCTGCCCGAGATCCACCTGGCGCCCGACGAGGCGGCCGTGCTTGGCATCGCGGCCCGGGTCTGGCAGTCGGCCGAGCTGGCGGGCGCCGCCGCGGGCGCGCTGCTCAAGCTGAAGGCGGCCAGCCGTGAGGTCGACGGCGAGGACGACGGAGCCCGGCTGAACCGGTCCATCGAGCCGCGGCTGACCACCCAGGAGCCTGCTTTCGGGCCGCTCTGGGAGGCGGTCCGCGACCGCCGCCCGGTCACCTTCAGCCACCAGGCGCCCGGCCGCTCCGACGCCAGCAAGCGTGAGCTCGAGCCGTGGGGCGTGGTCAACCGGCGGGGCCGCTGGTACGTGGCGGGGCACGACCGAGTGCGGAACGCGCCGCGGGTCTTCCGCATGAGCCGCATCACCGGGCCGGTTAAGATGGCCGGGCCGCCCGGCAGCGTCAAGGTGCCGGACGGGACGGACGTCCGCGACCTGGTCAAGGACTGGGACCGCACGCCGCCCCGCGACCGCACGGCGGTGCTGCGACTCCGCCCGGGGGCCGGGGTCGTGCTGCGCCGCTGGGCGCGCGAGATCACCCCCGAGACGGGGGCGGCGACCGGCTGGGACCGAGTCACGCTCAGCTTCCCCGACTCAGGCTGGTACCCCGAGTACCTCGCCTCGTTCGGCCCCGACCTCGTGGTACTCGACCCGCCGGACCTGCGCGAGTCGGTCATCAGGCGGCTGAAGGGGGCGCTCGCGTGACCGCGCAGAGCCAATCGGGCGGACCGCGGATGGTGACCTCGGCCGAGCGACTCCGCCGCCTCCTCGCGCTCGTCCCCTATGTGGTCAGCCGGCAGGCGGTCGGGCTGTCGGAGACCGCGGCCATCTTCGGCATGACCGAGCGGGAGCTGATCGACGACCTCAACCTGGCCTGGTGCGTGGAGCTGAAGTCACCCGAGCCGCTACTGCCCGATCGACCTCTCCTACGAGGACGGCCTGGTCACGATCGGCCAGGCCGAGTCGATCGCGCGCCCGCTGCGGCTGGCGGCCGACGAGGCGAGCGCGCTCCTGGTCGCGCTGCGGATGCTGGCCGAGGCTGGCGGCGACAGCGAAGCCGTCACCCGGCTGGTGGCCAAGATCGAGGATGCGGCGGGCGCGTCGGCGGCACCGAGCTCTCAGGTCACAATCCAAATCGATCGTCCGAACGGTCCCGGGGTTCCCGCCGCCGTCGACGCTGCCCTGGCGGCCGGCAAACGGGTCCACCTGCGCTACTACGTGCCGGGCCGCGATGAGGCGACCGAGCGTGACGTGGATCCGATCAAGCTGGTGGTGGATTTGGATCAGGGGCGCACCTACCTGCGCGGGTGGTGCCGGCTGGCGGAGGGGGTGCGGAACTTCCGGCTGGACCGGGTGCTGGACGTCGAGGTACTCGACCTGCCGGCCGAGGTGCATGCGGAAGAGGAGCCGTTCGACGGGGTCGGGGGGCTGTTCCGGCCGTCGGAGGCGGACGTGCGGGTCGAGCTCGAGCTTGCGGCGGGCGCGCGCTGGGTAGCGGAGTACTACTTGTGCGATTCGGTGACCGAGCTGGGGGACGGGCGGCTGCGGGTGGTGCTCCGCACCTCGGATACCAGCTTGTTCCGCCGACTGGCGCTCCGCCTCGGCGAGGAGGGCCGCGTGATCGCCCCGGCGGCGCTGGCGGAGGAGGTTCGCGACGCCGCCGCCGCCGCTCTCGCGCTCTACACCTAGCCGTCGGCCGCGGTCCGATCGGGAACTCTTCGCGGTCGGATCTTAATGAGTTACAACGTGTTACCGACAGTTTTGCTAGGTGGCGGTCGCTATTTTCTAAGGGTGCATGTGAGCCGGCAGGGACGACTCGAGGAAACCGTCCAGGAGAGCGGGGAACCGGCGCCGGCCGTCCGGTGGCGGGTGGTCGTGTGGCGGCTACTTACCGTGACTGCGATCGCGGCGGCGTTGTTCGGGCTCTTCTGGTGCTATCAGCTGCAGGCAAGGACGCAGGGCGCCACCTCTGACTCGGCCGACATGGTGCTGCAGGGCTGGGACATGGTGCAGCACGGCAACCTGCTGCTGCGTGGCTGGGTCATGGCCGACGTCTCGTTCTACACCTTCGAGATACCGGTCGACGGCCTCGTCGCGGCGGTATACGGGCTGCGGACCGACGTGGTCCACGTGGCCGCCGCCCTCGAGTACGCGCTCCTGGTGCTCTTCGCCGCGCTGGTGGCGGCGGGAGCCCGCCGCGATCGGCGGCACGGCCGCCGCGAGCCCTGGGTCCGCGGGCTGATCGCGGCCGGGATCCTGGTCGCGCCCGGCATCTGGAAGGGCGGGGCCATCCTGCTGGGCGGGCCCGACCACACCGCGGTCGGCGTCCCGGTGCTGATCACCTTGCTGGTGGTGGACCGGCTGGTGCCCCGCCGGTGGCTGCCGGCCGCCACCACCCTGCTGCTGACGTTCGTGCTGCTGGTCTGGGCGCAACTGGATGACCTGGTGGCCACGCTCAGCTGCGCGATACCGCTCGCCCTGGTCTGCGGCGCGTCGGTGGTCGCCTTCCTGATCGCGGCCGGGGTCCGCTGGCTGGCCGGCCAGGTCCGCCGACGCCGCGGCCTGGCCACCCCGCCGCGGCCGCCCCGCGACGACGCGCAGTCCCCCGCCTACAACGCGGCGCTGGCCGTGCTGGCGGCCGCCTCCTTCGCCGTGACCGAGCTGCTGATCAAGGCGATCAGGGACGCGGGCGGCTTCTACCTGCGCGCGATCCCGGCCCAGTCGCAGGTCTCGCACTGGTCGACGGTCCCGGCCCAGCTGCACGCGCTGGGGGAGAACCTGCTGATCCTGTTCGGCGCCGACTTCTGGGGCCAGCCGCAGCCGCAGGCGGCCTTCGCCTACCTGCATATGGTCTGCGCCGCCCTCGCGGCGCTCGGCCTGCTTATCGCCATCGCCCGCTGGCGCTGGTCGGATCGGGTGACCCGCGCGCTCGTGGTCGGCGTCCTTGTCATGCTGGCGGCGGGCGCGGCCAGCCCGCTGATGATCCCGGTCGGCGGCACCCACGAGATCGCCGTCGTCCTCCCGCTCGGCGCGGTGCTCGGCGGGCGGGTGGTCGGCCCGTGGCTGGCCGCCCGCGCGCGGTCCGGGCGGTTCGCCCGCGCCGGTCAGGCGGCCCGGGTCGCCGTGGGGTGCGCGCTCGCCGCCGTCGGGCTCGGACTGCTGTGCTGCCTTGGCTACGCCGCCGCGCAGCCGGCCGGGCAGCCGAAGGACGCCCCGCTGGCCGACTGGCTGGTCGCGCACAACCTCACCAGCGGCCTGTCCGGCTACTGGAACGCGAACATCACCACGCTGATCACCGGGGGCAAGGTCCACCTCGCCCCGGTCAACAGCGGCGGCAGGTACGGCTACCTCTGGGTGGCCAAGGAGGCCTGGTTCAACCCGGACATCTCCTACGCGAACTTCATCGTCACGACCACGCAGCAGGAAGGCGACAGCGACATCACGCTGAAGCAGGCCCTGGCCTGGTACGCCAAGCCCGCCCGGATCTACCGGTTCGATCAGTACAGCATCCTGGTCTACGACCGCAACATACTGCAGAACCTCATCCAGCCGGTGCCGAGCCTGCTCAACTTGCCGCCGGGTTTTGACGGTCGGGTCAGGACGACCGGAGAGGTCCCGCCGTTCCCGCAACGGTGACGGCCGGCCCTACCGGCAGTACCGCTACCAGGGATACGAGATCATGGTGGGGCGGAAGAATCTTCTCAGTCGGCTGGGAAGCAGGCCGCCAGCGGGTTAGACCCGTGTTCAGGGCGGAATGGAGTCGTCATAACACAGGGTGACCAAACCTGGCGGGAGTCACGCTGGGTCTCGATCTGGGGAGTTCGCCGTTGGGCGGCCGCTATTTTCTAAGAGTGCGTGACAACGGGCAGGGACAGCTGGCGGTTAGTACCGCCCCCGTGGGCGAGCAGCAGTCGCGGCCGGCCCGTAGGCGGACCCGTTGGCCGACCGCCGCACGACAGCTGGTGACGGTCGTCGCGATCGCCGCGCTGACCATCGGGCTCTTCTGGGCCTACCTGCTTCAGTCCAGGACCCAGGCGGCCAACTCCGACGCGGCCGGTATGGTCGTCGAGGGCTGGGACATGCTGCACGGCAACCTGCTGCTGCGGGGCTGGTTCTTGGCCGACGTGTCGTTCTACACCTTCGAGGTGCCGCTCGACGGCCTCATCAGCGTCGTCTACGGGCTGCGGGCCGACGTGGTCCACGTGGCCGCGGCTGCCGAGTACGCGCTCCTGGTGCTGTTCGCCGCGCTGGTGGCTGCGGGCGCGCGCCGTGACCGGCGGCGCGGTGGCCGTGAAGCCTTGATTCGCGGGCTGATCGCCGCCGGGGTCATGGTCGCACCCGGTAGGTATCCGGGCGCGCACGTGCTGCTGCTCGGGCCCGACCACACCGCCATCGGGGTGCCGGTGCTGGCCGCACTGCTGGTCGTGGACCGGTTGCGACCCCGGCACCTGCTGTCGGTTCTGGCGACCGCGCTGCTCGTCTGCCTGCTGCTGATCTGGGCGCAGCTCGACGATCCGGTGGCCGAGTTCAGCTGCGCGCTCCCGCTCGCGCTGGCCTGCGCCGCGCCGCTGGCCGCGTTCCCGGTCCGGCGGCTGGCCGACCGAATCCGCAGGCGACGCGGTCGGCCCATGGCCCCCCCGCTGCCCTGGCGGCGCGAGGCGGCGCTGCACGGATACGACTTCGCGCTGGTCGTGGCGGCGGTCGCCTCGTTCGGGCTGACCCAGCTGGCGATTCGGGCGATCAACAACGCGGGCGGCTACTACCTGCACGCGATCCCGGCCAAGTCGCAGATCTCCCAGTGGTCGACGGTCCCCGCGCAGGTGCGCGCGTTCGGACAGAACCTTATGTACCTGTTCGGCGCGAACTTTTGGCGCCTGCCCCAGCCGCTGACCGCATTCGCGTACTTGCACCTGGTCGGGCTCGCGGTCGCGCTGCTCGGCCTGCTCATCGCGATCTGGAGCTGGCCGAGGGCGAACCGGGTGACCCGGACGTTCGTCGTCGCCGTCTTCGTCGTGTTCGCGGCGGGCTCGGTCAGCCCGCTGATGGTGCCGGTCTCCGGCGCGCACGAGATCGCGATCATGCTCCCGTTCGGGGCGGTGCTGGCAGGCCGGGGCCTCGGCCCCTGGCTGGCCGGCCGTCGGCCGGCCGAGGACCAGCCAGCCGACGTCGAGTCGGCTGATGCCGAGCCGGCTGACGGTGAGCTGGCCGACTGTGACTCGGCCGACGCAGAGGCAGCCGACGCAGAGCCAGCCGACGGAGAGTCGGCCGGCGGCAAGGCGGCGTCCGCGCAACCGCGACCCGGCTGGTTCGCCGCCCGGGCAGGCGGGGCAGCCCAGGCCGCCCGGATGGCGGTGGCGTGCGTGCTGATCGCGGCCGGGGCCGGCTATCTGGCCGACCTCGGCTATAACGCCGCCCAGCCGTCGAGCCCGGCGGTGAACCAGGACCTGGCCGACTGGCTGGTCGCCCACAACCTGACCAGCGGCATCGGCGGCTACTGGGACGCGAACATCACCATGCTGGACAGCGGCGGCCAGGTCCGCATCGCGCCGCTGGTCGACGGCGGCTCCTACGGCTACCTGTGGGAGTCGAAGGCGTCCTGGTTCGATCAGGACGTCTCCTACGCGAACTTCATCATCACCCACGTGCAGCAGCTGGGAGCCGGCTACCAGTGGATGGCCGGGGCCATCAACTGGTACGGCAAGCCCTCGAAGGTCTACTACTTCGGTAACACCGTGATCCTGGTCTACGACCACAACCTGCTGCAGAACCTCATCCAACCACTGCCGAGCGAGCTCGACGGGCCCTAGGCCGGGACCACCCCCGGCGCTGATCTCCCGCCGCGCGGCCAGAACCTGCTCGGCCGGCTCTGCTAGGCGGAGGCGGGGTCGCTGACGCCCCTGGTGACAGGGACCTTGCGCGCGATCAGGAAGAACTGCTTGCCAAGCAGCGGCCACATGGCCGGCGTGCGGAGATAGGTCCTGGTCAGCCGGGCCGACGGCGGCAGCAGGCCGCGGAAGGAGAACGGCAGGAACCTCGGCGCGACCGACTCGAGCTCGAATCCGGCCGCGTACAGGTGCTCCTCCACCGCGACGTGGGTGAGGATCACCGTGTGATCGGCGCAGTCGAAGTACTCCCGCGGGCAGTACTTGAAGTTCGGGCCGAGGATCGCGATCCGGCCGCCCACCGTCATCGAGTCGTGCAGCTTGCGGAGCAGGTTCGCGACCGCGTTCTGGTCGGCCAGGTGCTCGAGGAAGTTGGAGACCCACACGCCGTCGAAGTAGTCCTCGGGCAGGTCCGCGTCCATGATGTCGGAGATGATCATCTTCACGCCGTCGGCCTCGAGGTCGGCCTGCTTCACCATGTCGATAGCCCAGCGTTCGCCGGCCGGGACGGAGCGGATGAACTCACCGCGGCCGGCCGCGGGGTCGAGCATGCGCTCGGGCGCGCCCATCCGCGCATGCACGTATTGCGCGATTTCGCGCCATACCGCCAGCTTGCCGGCCTGGTCGACATCGCGGAACCGGTACTCATACAAGCGCTCGTAGTCGATGCCAAGCTCCGGTCGCCTCGTTGCGGACGGGACCTGCAGGGCGTGGGTGGCCATGCAAGGCACCGTACAGATGATTAATCGGGAAAGCAGAGGATTTTATAGATTTCCAGCTAGCTTCCCCCAAGCTTAAGCGTCCGGCCGGGCTGGGCAGACGATTGATCGCTATCGGTGAGAGAGAGGCTACGCTAAGTCAGTTGACCAAGGTTCGCGGATACCACCGATTCACGATCACGATCATGCTCTGGGCCGCCGGCCAGGAAACCTGACTCGTCAGGCACCGATGGCCAGGAGGCTTGGTTGACCTGCGTCACGCCAACACCACGACCGACCAGGCGTGTCGACGAAATGTACTGCTTTGCTACTATTCGGGCGACATGAGCCCTTCAGGTCTGGCCGTGAGGCGGAACCGGCTGGCAAGATTCCGTTAACCGCCCGTCTAGGCCAATCCGCTAGCCTGGCCGCAACGAAGGCAGAGTGTAGACTCAACGGCAAGGCGAGCCCCGTGCACGGGACTCATCCCTGTGACTTTAAGGACGCGAATAATGTTTGCTGACCTGTTCGACAGCCCGTGGAAGATCCTGATCGTCGCGGTCGTGATCATCGTGCTGTTCGGGTCGCGCAAGCTGCCGGTTGCAGCTCGCTCGCTCGGCAAGTCGATGCGCATCCTCAAGACCGAAGTGCAGGGTCTGCACAACGATGACGACGACGACACGGAGACGAGCTACAGCGCGTCAAAGCCCACCCCGGCCCAGATCCAGCCGACGGCCGGTCCGGTCGACCACCAGGCGCAGATTGACGCACTCAGCGCGCAGCTCGCGAACCTGCAGCAGTCCGTCGCCACCAACAAGGCGACCGACAGCGCGCAGGCCCAGTAGCCGACCGCCGCTTCAGCCCAGACAGAATCCCCCTCCGGGAAGACGGTCGTAAACGATCATGGCATCGAAGCCTTCCGCCATCAGGGGTGCCCGCATCGTCGGCGAGCGTTATCTACGCTCCAAGCAGCAGGCCAACCCGGAGGGGCGGATGCCCCTGATGGACCACCTGCGCGAGCTGCGCAACCGGGTGGTCAAGGCAGCCATTGCCATCATCATCGGGATGATCATCGCGCTCTGCTTCTCCAACCCGACGATCCACTGGATCATGCGGCCGTTCTGCGACGCCTCGATCCACGGCATGACCGGGTGCACGAAGGTCGGCGACCAGCTCACCGTCACCGGCATCTTCGACCCGCTCTCGCTCCGCCTCAAGCTCGCGTTCTACATCGCGCTGGTCGCCACCTGCCCGGTCTGGCTGTACCAGCTGTGGGCGTTCATCGCGCCCGGGCTGTACTCGCGCGAGAAGAAGTGGGCCTACCTGTTCACCGGCACCGCCGTCCCGCTGTTCGTCGCCGGCGCGGTGCTCGCCTACCTGGTGATGAGCCGCGGGCTGCACTATCTGCTCGGCCTGACCCCTGGCGGCGTGGCGAACCTGCCGAGCTTCGACACCTATCTCGGCTACTTCACCGGAATGATCGTCGGCTTCGGTATCGTGTTCGAACTGCCGCTGGTGATCGTCATGCTCAACGTGGCGGGCATCCTCACCCACGAGCGGTTCCGCAAGTGGCGCCGGATGCTGATCTTCGCCGTCTTCCTGATCTCCGGCCTCGTGAACCCGAGTCCCGACCCGACCACGATGGTCATCCTCGGCGGGATCGCGGTCGCGCTGGTCGAGATCGCCGAGGTCTTCGTCTACTTCAACGACAAGCGCCGGGCCAGGCTCAACCCCGACCCGTACGCCGGCCTGGCCGACGACGAGCTGGCGCCGGTCGAGTCGCCCGAGCCGGTCGACATCGATAGTTCGCTCAACTAAGTAACGCGGCGCCTCACCCGTATCAGGTGGGGCGGAAGTCCCCTACGCTGGAGCCATGAGCACTCCGGTGGGCCCGGCCGAGAGCTACGCAAGATTCCGCGAGCGGCAGGCCGCCCCTGAGTTCGCCTCGTTCCGCGAGCTCTACGGCTTCGACTTCGACCCGTTCCAGGTTGCTGCCTGCACCGCGCTTACCAGCGGGGACGGCGTCCTGGTGGCCGCGCCGACGGGATCGGGCAAGACCGTCGTGGGCGAGTACGCGGTGCACCTGGCCCTCGAGCAGGGCCGCAAGTGCTTCTACACCACGCCGATCAAGGCGCTCTCCAACCAGAAGTACAACGACCTGGTGAAGCGCTACGACAGCGACACGGTGGGCCTGCTCACCGGCGATAACGCCGTCAACGGCAGCGCCCCCGTCGTGGTGATGACCACCGAGGTGCTGCGGAACATGCTCTATGCGGGCTCGGCGACGCTCAAGGACCTCGGCTACGTCGTCCTCGACGAGGTGCACTACCTGGCCGACCGGTCACGCGGCGCGGTCTGGGAAGAGGTGATCATCCACCTCCCCGAGTCGGTCCGGGTGGTCGCGCTGTCGGCCACGGTCTCCAACGCCGAGGAGTTCGGCGACTGGCTCGCCCAGGTCCGGGGCGGCACCGAGGTCATCGTCGACGAGCACCGGCCGGTGCCGCTGTGGCAGCACATGCTGGCCGGCCGCCGCCTCTACGACCTGTTCACCGACGACAACCACCGCCAGGTCAACCCCGACCTGGTGCGCCTGGCCCGGCGCGAGGAGATCCGCCAGCCCGCCAGCCGCCCCGGCCGGGGCGGCCACCGGCCCAAGCGCAACCAGCCGCCGTACCGGCCGGAGATCATCGACCGGCTCGACGCGGCCGGGCTGCTCCCCGCCATCACGTTCATCTTCAGCCGGGCCGGCTGCGACGCCGCCGTCCAGCAGTGCCTGCAGGCGGGCCTGCGGCTGACCACGCCGGCCGAGGCGGAGCAGATCGAGGCGGTCGCGTCCCGGCGGACCAGCGACATCCCCGACGAGGACCTCACCGTCCTCGGCTACCACGACTGGGTACTCGCCCTGCGCCGGGGCATCGCCGCCCACCACGCGGGCATGCTGCCGGTGTTCAAGGAGGTGGTGGAGGAGCTCTTCACCCAGGGGCTGGTCCGCGCGGTCTTCGCCACCGAGACCCTCGCCCTCGGCATCAACATGCCCGCCCGCACGGTCGTGCTCGAGAAGCTCGACAAGTGGAACGGCGAGGCCCACGTCGCGCTCACCCCGGGGGAGTACACCCAGCTCACCGGGCGCGCGGGCAGAAGGGGCATCGACGTCGAGGGGCATGCGGTGGTGCTCTGGCAGCCGGGCCTCGACCCGGGCGCGGTCGCCGGGCTCGCGAGCACCCGTACCTACCCGCTGAACTCGAGCTTCCGCCCCTCCTACAACATGGCCGTCAACCTGACCGGCCGGGCGGGCCGCCAGCGCGCCGCCGCCCTCCTGGAGTCGAGCTTCGCCCAGTTCCAGGCCGACCGGGGCGTGGTCGGGCTGGCCCGCAGGCTGCGCCGGGTCAAGGAGGCCGCCGACGACCTCGCCCGCCAGGTCAGCTGCGACCGGGGCGACTTCATGGAGTACGCGGCGCTGCGGCGTCGGCTCACCGACGAGGAGCGCGGCGCGTCCAGAAGCCGTGGTGCGGCCCAGCGTGCGCAGGCCCGCCGGGTCCTCGCCACCCTCCGCCGGGGCGACATCATCCGGGTCCCGTCCGGCCGCCGGGCGGGCTTCGCGGTGGTGCTCAACCCGCCGCCGGCCGAGGGCGGCTTCTCGCCCAACCGGGCCGACGGCCCGCTCGTGCTCACCGAGCACGGCCAGCTCAAGCAGCTCGGCGCGGTCGACTTCCCGGTCCCGGCCGAGCCGGTGGAGCACCTGCGGATCCCCAACTCGTTCAGCGAGCGCTCGCCCAAGCACCGCCGCGATCTCGTCTCCTCGATGCGCTCCAAGATCGCGGGCCGCGATCTGGATCCGCCGTCCCGCCGCCGCCGGTCGTCGGCTGGTGCCGACGAGGATTATCCCGAACGGACCCTGTCCTCCGCCTCGTCCGACCACGACTCCGACGACGGTGGCGGGCCCGACTTCTCCGGCGGGCCGCTCGGCGACGGCGACATCGCCGAGCTGCGCCGCCTCATCCGCCGCCACCCCTGTCACGGCTGCCCCGACCGCGAGCAGCACGCCCGGGCGGGCGAGCGCTACTTCCGGCAGCAGAAGGAGGTCGACGACCTAGAGCGGCAGATCAACAGCCGCTCGCACGTGATCGCGCGGACTTTCGACCGGGTCTGCGCGGTCCTCGACGAGCTCGGCTACCTCGACGGCGACACCGTCACGGCCGACGGCCAGCGGCTGTCGCGGCTGTACTCAGAGCTCGACCTGGTGGCCGCCGAGTGCATCCGCCGTAAGGTCTGGGACGGACTCAACCCGGCCGAGCTCGCCGCCTGCGTGTCGGTCCTGTCGTTCGAGTCGCGCAAGCAGCCGGACGACGCCGAGCCCGCCCGGCTGCCCGGCGGACCGGTCCGCGACGTGCTCACCGCGATGAGCCGGACCTGGGCGGAGCTCGACCACCTGGAGCGGCGGAACGGGCTGTCGTTCCTGCGCGAGCCCGACTCCGGGTTCGTCTGGGCGGCCTACCGCTGGGTGCGCGGCGCCAAGCTCGAGGACGTGCTCGACTCGGTGCCAGGCCTCACCCCGGGCGACTTCGTCCGCTCGGTCAAGCAGCTCATCGACCTGCTCGACCAGATCGCGGCGGCCGCGGGCTACGACGCCAACGGCAAGTCGTCCCGTACGAAGGCACGCCCGGCCGCTGCTCAGGACTCCGCTGCCCCGCCGCCCCCGGTGAGCGAGGACCTGGCCGACGGCCAGGCGCCACGACGCCGCGAGCCCGCCCCGCGCGACCGCGACGTCGCCGCCACCGCCCGCGCCGCGATCGACGCGATGCGCCGGGGCGTCATCGCCTACACCACCCTCACCGACTAACCGGGCCCGAGCGGGTTTGGCCGGCCGATCGCGGGCAGGCAGTCGGAGCAGGCGCGGTCACCGCGCCGGTGGTCTTACCAGGACGACGAACCTAGGAGAAGACCCGTGACGAATCCAGAGACCCCGCGCCCCGTGGAGACCAATCCCCAGCCCCCGCGCCATGTAGAGATCAAGGACGAGAGCGACCGCACCGTCGCCGCGGCGAATGTGACCACCGCCGACGGCCCCGAGGGCACCGTCCGCACGTCGATGCACGCGGACCCGTACGCGCACCCCGGCTACCGGGCGAGCCTGGTCGACGCCGTGATGGACCTGCCCGAGGTGCAGGCGAGCGACCGGGTGGAGGCCGCCGTCCCGTACGGCGACGCCGAGTCGATCGAGCGGCTGCGCGAGCGTACCGAGGACGCTCAGACCCGCGCGGCGGGCGCCACCACCCTGCTGGACGCGAACGTACCGAACGCACCTGAAGGCCCCGAACCCGCGGGCGAGCCGCTTCTCTAGCCCTCGTCTTCCTTAGCCCTCGTCTGCGCTGGCCCTCGTCCCGGGGTCAGCTCGGCTGGTAGCCGGCCTCCGTGAGCATGCGTCGCAGGTCAACGACGGTCTGGGGGTCGATGTCCTTGCCGGACGGCGGGTCGATGAAGGCCTGCCCGTCGCCGACCGTCACCTCAACCTTGTGGTCATGGTGCGTGGTAACGGTGCCGACGGCCTCGAGCAGCGACACCACCGCGTGCCACTCGATGTTGTGGCTCACCGGGTGCGCGAAGATCTGCGCCAGCGTGTCGCGGTGGCGGCCGCTCAGGCGCTCTGGCTCAGGCGTGGATGTCATGTTCGCTCCTGTCTGTTACCTGCCACCCTAGCCAGGCCGGCTGGCTAGGTCCTCGCCGGCGGGTGCGGCCGTCTCGGGAAGGGCGAACTCGTCGCGGATGCCGAGGCGCAGATGCTCGCTGTGGTAGACCGCCTCGTCCAGCAGCATCGCGACGTGATCGTCGTAGAGCGCGTAGACGGTGCTCTTGCCGTGCCGGGTGCCTGTCACCAGGCCGAGGTGCCGCAGCAGGCGCAGCTGATGGGAGACGGCGGACTGCTCCATCCCGATGTCGGCCGACAGCCGGCTGACCGAGCACGGCTCGCGGCGCAGCCGGGCGAGGATCAGCAGCCTGCTCGGGGTGGCCAGGGCCTGCAGGGTCTCGGCCACCGAGGCCGCCGTGGCGGCGTCGAGCACGGCGGGCGGCGCCTTGCGACCGGCCCGTTCCCTTCCCTCATGACCCATGCCGCCAGGATACCAGCAATGCTCATATGAACAGTTCTTCATTTCATCCCGTATCATGGGGCGTTGGCTAGCGATCGAGGGAGGCACGCGATGACCACCGAGCTAATCCCGGCTGGCGCGGGCACCGCCCGCGGCGTCGTGGCGGCGGACCCCGCCCGGGCCCGCCGCGCGGGTGCGTGGTCGCTCCCCGAGGTGCGCTGGGCGGCGCTCGCCACCGCGCTGTTCGCGGTCGGCCTGATCGCTCACTTCGCCGCTGCGCCGGCCGCCGTGGGGTGGGCGCTCTTCCTCGCCAGCTACGCGGCCGGCGGGTGGGAACCCGGCCTGGCCGGGCTGGCGGCGCTGCGCGCCAAGACCCTGGACGTGGACCTGCTCATGGTGGTGGCCGCGATCGGCGCCGCCGCCGTCGGGCAGGTCCTTGACGGCGGCCTGCTGATCGTCATCTTCGCCACCTCGGGGGCGCTTGAGGCGGTGGCGACGCACCGCACCGCCCAGGCCGTCCGCGGGCTCCTCGACCTGGCCCCCGAGCAGGCTGTGCGGATCGACGACGAAGGCGTCGAGCAGACCGTGGACGCCGCGGGCCTGCTGATCGGCGACGTGATCCTGGTCCGCCCGGGCGAGCGCATCGCCGCCGACGGCACGGTGGTCTCCGGCGCCAGCGACGTGGACCAGGCCACGATTACCGGCGAGCCGCTGCCGGTGCCCAAGGCGGCCGGGGACGAGGTGTTCGCGGGGACCGCCAACGGGACCGGGGCGCTGCGCGTGCGGGTGGACCGGGAGCCCAGGGATTCCGTCGTCGCCCGGATCGTGGCCATGGTCGAGGAGGCCGCCGCCACCAAGGCCGAAGGCCAGCTGTTCATCGAGCAGGTCGAGCAGCGCTACTCGATCGGCATGGTCACCGCCACCGTTCTGCTGTTCGCGGTGCCGCTGCTGGCAGGCGGTGCGTTCCAGCCGACCCTGCTACGCGCGATGACGTTCATGATCGTCGCCTCGCCGTGCGCCGTGGTGCTGGCCACCATGCCGCCGCTGCTCGCCTCGATGGCCAACGCCGGGCGGCACGGCGTCCTCGTCAAATCGGCCGTGGTGATGGAGCAGCTCGGTGCCACCACCCTCGTCGCCTTCGACAAGACCGGCACCCTGACCGAGGGCACCCCCCGGCTGGCCGAGATCAGGCTGCTGCCCGGCGCGGGCCGGGGCGAGCGCGAGATCCTCGCGCTGGCCGCGGCGGCCGAGGTACCGTCCGAGCACCCGCTCGGCCGGGCGGTGGTCGCCGCCGCCCGCGAGGCGGGTCTGGCCCTCGCCCCCGCGGAGGCGTTCGCCGCCCAGCCCGGCCGCGGCGTCCGCGCCCGCGTTGGCGGGCACCTGGTGGAGATCGGCAGCCCCGCCCGGCTGCTCGAACCCGGCGCCGATCCCGCGATCACGGCGCTGGCGGCCGCCCTGGAAGACGGCGGGCAGACCGCCGCCGTGGTCCGCGTCGACGGCGCCGCCGCCGCGCTGCTCGGCATCGCCGACCGGATACGGCCTGCCGCCAGCGACGCCGTCACCCGGATCACCGCGGTCACCGGCAGCGCGCCGCTGCTGCTGACCGGCGACAACCAGCGCGCCGCCAGCCGGCTGGCGGCGCAGGCCGGGATCACCGACACCCGGGCCGGGCTGCTACCGCAGGACAAGGTCGAGGCCGTGCGCGCCCTCCAGGCGGTCGGCCAGCGCGTGCTACTGGTGGGCGATGGCGTCAACGACGCCCCCGCACTCGCCGCCGCCCGCACCGGCGTCGCGATGGGCCGCGCGGGCTCTGATCTGGCCCTGGACACCGCCGACGCCGTGATTATGCGCGACGACCTGGCGACCGTCCCCGCGATCATCACGCTCTCCCGCAGCGCCCGCCGAGTGGTCACGGCCAACCTCGCCATCGCCGCCACGATCATCGCCGCCCTGGTGGTCTGGGACCTCGCCGGGCACCTGCCGCTGCCGCTGGGCGTGCTCGGGCACGAGGGCTCGACCGTCATCGTCGGACTCAACGGCCTCCGGCTGCTGCGCAAGAGCGCCTGGGCCAGGGCGCTGCGCGCCTGAGGAGCCGAGGTAAGCGGGACCGTGGCCCCCGCCGCCACCCGTTGGGGTGCCTGGGATCTTCGCTGGTATACTTGCTGCCAGCGAAGGGGAGTAGCCCCGCAGCTGGGATGTCGACATACTGGCTAGCTCCGTCAGGGGTGGGCCCGGCACCCAGGGCGCCCGTCTGAGGCGCTGGGCGAGACCTTCGGCCGCAGCTAATCGCTGTCGTGCCGGAGCCTCCCCCCGGAGCCCCCGGTGCGGCCCTCCCGAAGGACACAGACACCTCGTGGACCTCGCCGTCATCGCCCTCGTCTTCGGCTTGATCTTCCTCGCCGAGCTACCCGACAAGACCGCCCTCGCCAGCCTGGTGCTTGGCACCCGCTACCGGCCGCTGCACGTATGGGCCGGGGCGGCGGCCGCGTTCTTGGTGCACGTTTCGCTCGCGGTGGCGCTCGGCAGCCTGCTGACCCTGCTGCCGCACCGGATCCTGCAGGCCATCGTAGGTGCGCTGTTCCTGGTCGGCGCGGTGCTGCTGCTGCGCGGACGGCACGGCGAGGAGGACGAGAACCTCGCCATCGCCGAGGGCAAGACCCCGACGTTCGCGCGAGTCGCGAGCACCAGCTTCCTGGTGATCCTGGTGGCCGAGTTCGGGGACCTGACCCAGCTGCTGACCGCGAACCTGGCGGCCAAGTACCACGACCCGCTCAGCGTCGGGATCGGCGCGGTCCTCGGGCTGTGGGCGGTGGCGGCGCTGGCGATCGCCGGCGGCCGCAGCCTGCTCAAGGTCGTGCCGATCAACGTGATCACCCGCGTCGCGGCGGCGATCATGGCGGTGCTCGCCGTGATCAGCATCGTCAGCGCGATCCGAGGCTGAGCACGGCCAGGCGGCCGTTCGCGGTGCGCTAATCGTCGCTGGTCATGGCGTAACGGAGCTTGATCAGCGCCTCCCGTATCCGTTCTTTGACGGTGCCGAGCGGCGCGCCCACGATGGCGGCGACCTGGCGGTGGGTGTGGCCGCCGAAGTAGGCGAGGGTGATCACCTCCCGCTGCGGGCCGGTCAGCTTGCTGAGCGAGCGGGCCAGCCGCTCGCGGTCGAGGACCTCGGCCGCGGCCTCGTGGGTCTGGTCCCGCAGCTCGGCGGGCGGAGCGGCCTGCTGGTCGCGGACGGAGGAGGCGACGGAGCTGCGGACCCGGTCAATGGCGCGGCGGCGCGCGATCATCATGGCCCACCCGGCGGCGCTGCCCTTGCCCGGGTCGTAGTGCACGGCCGTCGACCAGAGTTCGAGGAAGACCTCCTGGGTGACCTCCTCGGACTGGGGCGGGTCGCGCAGCACGGCCGCGACCTGACGGTAGACCGGTTCGTGGAGCTGCTCGTAAACCAGGTCGAAAGCCCCCTGCTCCCCGCGCGCCACGGCGCTGAGCAGCGCGTCCAGATCCCCGGGGATGCGACGCAGTGTTCGGAAAACGTATCGAAACGTCGCACAATAATTCTGAGCCACCGCCTCCGGAGCCCTCGGGCACCGCTCCCTGTAGATAACAGCAAGAAGCGGCGGAGCCGCGCCCAGCACCCGCGCCGCCTCCGCACCCCGCGCGCCGAGTCGCCTGAGGCCACCTTGAATATTTCCTAGTAAAAAGATCGTAATTATTGACATGATGAACACGAGGTGGCAGCCTTGGGCGTGCGGCTGCGGGTGTCGGCCCCGGGGTCACGGGCAGGGTATGTAGCAGCGAATGCCGAGGATAGATTCATAGACGGGGGCTATGAATCTATAGCGAAGTCGCATTTGTGCCGATGGAAGACCCGTTGTTACCGTGGTGAGGAGTGACCTAGGAGGTGTGATGTCTCGTTCAGTTGCCGAGCTGCCCAAGGTCGCCGGCACTTGTCCGGAGCTGCTGACCGCCGCGATTCGTCGCGCCGTGCGCTCGGGCGGCTCGTGGCAGGAGACCGCCGACCGCGTCATCGATGCCTTCGGGGGCCGCGTGCCCGGGCCTGGCCTGCTGCCCGCGGCCAGACTGGCGGGCGATCCGAGCGGCTATCAGACGAACCTGGTGCACGCCGAGCCGGACGGCTCGTTCTCCATCGTGGTCATGGTCTGGCTGCCGGGCCAGCAGACGCCGATCCACGACCACCTGACCTGGTGCTGCACGGCGGTGCTGCAGGGGATCGAGTACGAGGAGGTCTACGCCCCCCGTGGCGACCACCTCGAGGTCGTGGGGCGGAACGCCAACCCGGTCGGCACCGTCAGCGGGTTCGCCCCGCCGGGGGACATTCACCGGGTCACCAACATCGGCGACTCCGTGGCAATCTCCATGCACGTCTACGGCACCGACATCAGCCGCGTCGGCTCAAGCGTGCGCCGCGTCTACGATCTCCCCGTCCGCTAGCCCCGCCGTCAGCGACCGCGGAGAAGGGGTCAGCGGGCGGCGTAGAGCGTTAGCTCGGTGTCGCCGTCGCGCCACCGCTGCGTCCAGCGCATCGCCCCGACCAGGCGGAACTCCGCTCGGTCGAGCGCGGTCGGCGCGGCCGAGGCGAGGAACGCGGACTCCGGGACCTCCGAAGATGAGATGACCCAGACGCGCTTGACGTGCGTGAACCGTCGCAGCAGTTCGGCCGGGCTGACGTCGGTGCCGTAGAGGGTGTCGGATTTGACCGGCGACGTCTCCAGCGCGATGTCGCGCAGCTTCCGCCACGGGGCCGGGAACGGCATGCTGACGATCCGGTCGTTGACCGGGATGAAGAAGACGATGTTGCCCGGCCTGGCGTTGGCCGCGATGATCCCGGTCTCGCGCTCGAGGTTGTCGGGCTGGTAGCTGGACGCCCGGACGGTCGCGTCGGCCGGCACCAGCGCGACCGCCAGCGCCACCGCAGCCGCGAACGCGGGCAGCACCGCCAGCCAGGTGCGGGAGCCCAGGCCCCGGGCGGACCGGCCGAGCGCGGCGGCGGCGAGCCGCCAGAGCCAGGCGATCCCGGCGGCGACGCAGATCGCGAGCGCGGGCAGGCAGAACTCGACGTACCGCTGGTTGTAAATCGGGTGCATGGTCGACAGGGCGATCATGATGGCGGCGGGCGCCGCCAGCCACGGCAGCGCCACGGTGGCGGGGCTGGCCTCCCGCCGGCCGGCGACCAGCGAGGCGACCACGCCGAGGGCGGCCAGCCCGAAGACCGGCCAGATCAGGTCGGCCGACCCCGCCCACAGGCGCGCAGTCGTGCCGACCTCGGCGGCCGCCGACGGCGCCGAGGAGATCCACCGGAGCGCGTCGCGCTGCCCGTAGGCCATGATCACCACCGGGATGAGCAGCGCCACCGCCACCGCGCTGGCCGCGACCCAGCCCAGCGGGGTGCCCAGCCGTCGGCGAACCCAGTGCGCGGGGGCGGCAGGCCGGGCCAGGGCCAGCAGGGTCAGCCCGTGGGCGGCCAGGATGAGCAGGCCGAAGAGGTTGAACAGGGCGGCCAGGAAGACCGCCGCGCCGTACCCGGCCCACCAGCCCGGCCGGCCGTCATCGAGGGCGCGCAGCAGCAGGTAGGTCGCGATCGTCGCCATCATCGTGACCAGCGCGTAGGACCGCGCCTCCTGCGCGTAGTCGATGGTGGCGGGCAGCAGCGCGAAGATCACCCCGGCCGTCAACCCGGTGCAGGCGGCCGGGATGGGGCCGGCCGTCAACGTCAGCCGCTGGGCCAGCAGCGCGGTGAACGCGCAGGCCACCGCCATCGCCAGCACCGACGGGAGGCGGAGCGCGTGGTTCGAGCTGCCGAGCAGCCTGATGACGTAGTGCACGATCAGGTAGTAGGCGCCGTGCACGACGTCGTCGTGGGGCATGGTCGCCAGGATCTGCACCACCCGCCTGCCGGCGATGGCCTTGGTGGCCGCCTCGTCCCGCCACAGCGGCACCCGGCCGAGGCGATAGCCGCCGGTGATCAGCCCGAGAAGGGCGGGGATGACCGGGAGGAGCAGGCGTCCGGTCCGGGCGACGACGGTGCGCGCGGTGCCCGGGGAGGCCTCGGCGGGGTCGCCCGGCGGGGCAGCGGGCCGCGGCTGAGATCCGCGGTACCGCGTGTCGTCCAATCCGTCAGGTCCTTCCCCCAGCATCCGGCCCGGAATCGGCCGCTTCGACAGCATAGGGCCGACTTATGCAACTTCGTTCCACAGTTGCGTAACGAACAACAGCGATATATCGTTGAGCTACCAACGCAAGTTCAAAGAAGATAGAGAGAAGGTGACGCGCCATGCGTGAGGAACACAGGCGCGGAATGCGAGACGGAGACTGGGGACCGCAGCGGCCGGGTCGCCCCGAGTGGGGACCGGGGCCGGGACGCGGCCCGGGTCGCCGGGGCGGCGAGCGCGGTGAGCGCGGTGAGCGCGGAGACCGCGGCGAGCGTGGCGAGCACGGCTTCGGCGGCCGCCACGGGTCACGGTCCGGCGGGCCGATGGGCCCCGGATTCGGGCCCATGGGGCCTGGCGGCGACCGCCTGGCGGCGATGTTCGACCGGCAGGCGATGTTCGACCGGCACGGGTTCGGCCGCGGCCCGCGGGCGCGCAAGGGCGATGTCCGCGCGGCCATCCTCGACCTGCTCGACGAGGGCGGGCAGTGGAACGGCTACCAGCTCATCCAGGAGATCGCCGGGCGCACCAGCGGCGTGTGGCGGCCGAGCGCGGGGTCGGTCTACCCCGCCCTGCAGCAACTGGAAGACGAGGGCCTGATCGCCCCCGAGGGCGAGGGCCGCCGCCGGATGTACGCGCTGACCGAGGCGGGCCAGGCCTATGCGGCCGAGCATGCCGACGAGCTGCGCGGCTCGTGGGACGCCGTTGCCGGGATGACCGACGACGAGGCGATCGAGCTCGGCGACCTGATCCGCCAGGTCATGATCGCGGTGATGGAGGTGCGCCGGGCGGGTTCGCCCGAGCAGCTCACCCAGGCCCGCGCGGTGCTGGCGCAGACCCGCCGCTCGATGTACCGGATCCTGGCCGAGGACGATCCCACCGGGACGGCCGCGACCGAGGCGGCAGCCGAGCCGACGACGCCGACCGCTACCGACGCGCCGGAGGGCGGCGCGTGACCGAGCCCGTCGTCCAGGTCACCGACCTGGTCAAGCGGTACGGCGAGATCGAGGCGGTGCGCGGCATCAACTTCGCCGTGACGGCCGGGGAAACCTTCGGTTTCCTCGGCCCGAACGGCGCGGGCAAGTCCACCACGATCAAGATCCTGTGCACCCTCGCGAACCCCAGCTCGGGGTCCGCGCGGGTGGCGGGCCACGACGTCGTGAAAAAGCGGGACGACGTGCGCAGGAACATCGGCCTGGTTTTCCAGGACACCACCCTCGACAGCTACCTGACCGGCGAGCAGAACCTCCGCTTCCACGCCGACCTCTACGGCGTCAGCAGGCAGCAGCTCGCGCCCAGACTCAGGCAGGTCCTGGAGATGGTGAACCTGTGGGACCGCCGCGACTCGGTGGTCGCCACCTACTCCGGCGGGATGAAGCGCCGCCTGGAGATCGCCCGCGGCCTGCTGCATGCCCCCCGGGTGCTTTTCCTCGACGAGCCGACCGTGGGCCTTGACCCGCAGACCAGGTCCTCGATCTGGGAATACGTCAATGACCTGAAGCAGCGCGAGGATATTACGATCTTCCTCACCACCCATTACATGGACGAGGCGGAGCACTGCGACCGCATTGCCATCATCGACAACGGCAAAATCGTCGCCATCGACACGCCCGAGAACCTGAAGGCCAGCGTGGGCAAGGACCGGGTGCAGATCTCCACCGCCGACGACCAGGCGAGCATCCGAGAGCTCAAGGAGCGGTTCGACCTGGACGCGGCCGTCCGCGAGGGCCTGGTGACCTTCAGCGTGGCGTCAGGCGAGCACTTCGTGCCACGGCTCTTCGCCGAGCTGACGCAGCCGATCAGGAGCGTCAGCGTGGCCCGACCGACCCTGGACGACGTCTTCATGTCCTACACCGGACGGACGATCAGGGACTCAGAGGCGACGGCGGGCGACAAGAACCGCGCCATGATCATGGCGATGCGGAGAGGCAGGTAGGCACCGATGACCGCTCAACTCAGCACGACCGACGTCGACCCGGTCACCGCCGCCATCCGCGTCTCGGTGCCCGAGCGCGGACTGCGCCAGGATCTGCGCGCGGTCCGGATCGTCTGGTACCGCGAGCTGATCAGGTTCAAGAGCGACCGGCTGCGGGCGGTCACCAGCCTGGTGCAGCCGGTGCTGTTCCTGTTCGTGCTCGGCACCGGCCTGTCCTCGCTCGCGGGCCACGGGCTGCCCCCCGGCATCAGCTTCAAGACGTTCGTCTATCCGGGCGTGCTCGCCATGTCGGTGCTGTTCACCGCCATTTTCTCGGCCGCCTCGATTGTCTGGGACCGGGAGTTCGGCTTTCTCCGGGAGATGCTGGTGGCCCCGGTCAGCCGGTCGGCCATCGTGATCGGCAAATGCCTCGGCGGCGCTACCGTGGCCACCTTCCAGGGCATCATCATTCTGGCCCTGGCGGGCGCGGCGGGCGTACCTTACGATCCCATTCTGTTTCTCACCGTAATCGGAGAGCTACTGCTGCTCTCGTTCACGCTGACGGCGTTCGGCGTGATGATGGCCGCGCGGATAAAGCAGATGCAAGCGTTCATGGCCCTTACCCAGATGCTGGTGATGCCGCTGTTCTTCCTGTCCGGCGCGCTCTACCCGCTGAACGGCCTCCCCACCTGGCTGACCGTGCTGACCCGGTTTGACCCGCTGACCTACATCGTGTCCCCGATGCGGCACGCGGTCTTCAGCCACCTGTCGGTGTCGCCCGCCGCCGCGTCGTTCCTGGCCCCCAACGTGACCTGGGCCGGCTGGCAGGTCCCGGTCGGGCTGTCGCTCGGGATGGTGGCGGTGATGGGGGCCGCGCTGCTCGGCGTCGCGATCGCGGAGTTCCAGAAGACCGAGTGATGGGCGGCAAACCTTCAGGAAATGTTAAGGCCCGTTAGGCTATCGTTAAGATTTCCGCGATCGCTTGCAATGCGCGCAGTGCGCTGGTTTTGGGCAAAAAAAGAGCGACGCTGGGTGGCTACGGGGGCAAACCACCCAGCGTCGCATTCATCGCCGTTCCGACGGGGGCCCGGAACGACGGCAGTGGCACCCCGACGGGGGACCAGGGCACCGATATGAATGGTACAGGAAGAGCCCCCCCTATGTGTCAAGACCTAATTTGAACCGAATCCCAGGAATAAATCACCGTCACACGACTGACGCCGCGCCGCAACGGCATGGCAACGCGAACATCCACTCAAAGTATTTGGACGATAACTTAGCGCTTATCGTCGGGGCCGGAATCGGACGGCTTGCCCAGCGCCGGGCGCTTCGGGCGGTGCTCGAGAAATCCGCGGGTGTTGTCCGGCTCACGTCCGCCGTTAGCGAAAATGACGGCGATGTACGGGATGATGATGGCGCCGACGGCCGGGACCAGGATCAGCCACCGCATGTGGGCGACGAACAGCACGATCGCGATGGCGAAGCAGAGGGTCCTGATGCCCATCATCAGCAGGTACCGGTGCTGCCTGTACCTGATGTCCTCGGACATCGGCCGACGCGCCTGGGTAACCAGGTGCACCTGCTGCCCGCGTGCGCCGTGAACCATCCTCATGCCTCCAAGCTACGCCGCCGAACGCGGCGCCGGTACCACCCTAGCTGTGCTTTCCGCCGCGCGCTCTAAGCCGCTGCCTGCTCCCTCGTCGGTCGGTCGCTGCGCCCCGTCCCTCCTCGGTCCGCTAGCAGCGGCGCGCGCTTTGGCTCGCGGGGTTAGCTGGCCTGGCTTACCGACGACATGTTGAACCCGTCCACCCGCAGCGACGGCATGGCGGCGCGGTTGAAGTAGTCGCCCCACTCGCGCGGCAGCGTTCGCGAGGTGGCCCCCGCCTCGACCACCCGGCCGAGCATCCCGACCGGCGACTCGTTGAACCTGAAGTTGTTCACCGCGCCCACCACCTCGCCCGCCTCCACCAGGTAGACGCCGTCCCGGGTGAGCCCGGTCAGCAGCAGCGTCTGCGGGTCGACCTGCCTGATGTACCACAGGCAGGTGAGCAGCAGCCCGCGCCTGGTCGAGGCGATCATCTCCGCCAGCGACGCGGACGCGCCCGGCGCGGTCATGATCAGGTTGTCCACCGACGGGGTGACCGGCACCCCCGCCGCCGCGGCCGAGAACCGGCTCGAGTGCAGCGCCGACAGCGTGCCGGCGGAGATCCAGGCGGCCCGCCCGGCCGGAAGCCCGTTGTCGAACACCGAGGAATCGCGGCCGGAGGAGTGCGCCACCACGAACGGCGCGCACTCCAGGCCCGGGTAGCCCGGGTCGCTGAACAGGTCGACCGGCAGCGGCGACAGCCGCTCGCCGATCCGGGTGCCGCCGCCGGGCTTGGAGAAGACCGTCCGCCCCTCGGCCGCGTCCCGCGCCCCGGCCGACCAGTACATGTAGATCAGCATGTCGGAGACCGCGGTCGGCGGCAGCAGGGTCTCGTACCGGCCGGCCGGCAGCTCGATCTTCCGCTCCTGCCAGGACAGCCGCTCGGCCAGCCCGGCTTCGAGCGCGACCACGTCCACGTCGGTGAAGTCCCTGGTCGAGGCGCCGGCCCAGGCCGACCGGGTCATGTCGCCCGACTTCGCGTTCAGCTCCAGGCGCCCGCCGGGCTGGTCGTAGCGCACCCGCAGCCCGGCCGAGTTGCCGACGAAGGTCGAGGTCACGTCGTGCTCGGCAAAACCGTAGAGCTTGCGGCCCGCGCCCTCGGCCGCCCGCAGCGTCTCGCCCAGCTCGGCCGCGAACCCGCGGAAGACTCCGAAATCGGTGGCGCGCGAAGGCAAAGACCAAACATCATCCGATATCGAACGGACCGTGTCTTCGCCTGAAATGAGCTCTGCCGCGTCTTCGGCCGGCGACGCCTCTTCGGCCGCCTTCTCCGCCTCCCGCACCAGGTCTTCCACCTGGTCGGGGGTGATGCCGGAACGGGAGACGGTGCCGACCCCGGCGGTGCCGTCGGCCCGCCGGTCGATCGCGATCACCGTGAGCGAGCGCGACGCCGCGACCCCGTTGGTGGTGAGGGTGTTGCCCGCCCAGCGCAGGTTCGCGGTGGAGGACTCATCGGCGATGACCACGCACTCACCCCCGGCCTTGGCCGCCGACAGTGCCCGCTCAACCGTGTCCTGCGGTGTCATCAAGGGTCCGTTCGGAATCATGCCTTAATTCCCTTCCTCCGCAGTGTTGAGCACCCGCACCGAGCGGAAGAGCGCGGCGGGCGCGCCGTGGCTCACCGGCGCGACCTGGCCGGGCTGACCCTTCCCGCAGTTGAACGCCCCGCCCAGCACGTACGTCTGGGGGCCGCCGACTGCCTCCATCGAGTTCCAGAAGTCGGTCGTCGTCGCCTGGTAGGCGACGTCCTTGAGCTGGCCGTCGAGCCTGCCGTTCCTGATCCGGTAGAACCGCTGGCCGGTGAACTGGAAGTTGTAGCGCTGCATGTCGATCGACCACGACTTGTCGCCCAGGATGTACACGCCGTTCTCGACCGCGCCGATCAGCTCGTCGGCCGACGGGCCGTCCGCGGCCGGCTGCAGGGAGACGTTGGCCATCCGCTGCAGCGGCATGTGGCCCGGCGAGTCCGCGAACGCGCACCC
Source organism: uncultured Actinomycetota bacterium (assembly GCA_963773105.1). Classification (GTDB taxonomy): domain Bacteria; phylum Actinomycetota; class Actinomycetes; order Streptosporangiales; family Streptosporangiaceae; genus Trebonia. The sequence goes on along the minus strand of CAVZAA010000003.1, from coordinate 997,941 downwards.
GTTGGACCGGCCGAACCCCTTGAGCTGCGCCATCCGCCGGTCGAGCTGGTAGCCGACGAGCACCCCGCCCGCGATCAGGTCCCAGGACTGGCCCTCCACGCCCTCGTCGTCATAGCCGACGGTGGCGAGGCCGTGCTGCTGGGTGCGGTCGCCGGTGACGTGCATCGCCCGCGAGCCGTACTGCAGGGCGTTCAGCTTGTCGAGGGTGGCGAACGAGGTGCCCGCGTAGGCCGCCTCGTAGCCGAGCGCCCGGTCCAGCTCGGTGGCGTGCCCGATCGACTCGTGAATGGTGAGCCACAGGTTGGACGGGTCGATCACCAGGTCGTAGCGGCCGGCCTCGACCGAAGGGGCCTTGAGCTTCTCCGCCAGCAGTTCCGGCAGCTCGGCCAGCTCGGCCTGGAAGTTCCAGCCGGTCCCGGTCAGGTACTCCCAGCCGCGGCCGGCCGGCGGCGCCAGCGTGCGCATGTCGTCGAACCCGGACTCGGTGACGGCGGTCGCGGTGATCTCCGGGTGCAGCCTGACCCGCTGCTGGGTCGCCGTGGTGGCGCCGTCGGTGTAGAACTTGCACTCCTTGACCTGGTACAGGCTCACGTCCGCGTGGCTGACCGCGGAATGCGCGAGCAGCCCGGCCGACCAGGCCGCGAGGAGGTCCGTCTTCTCCTTGGGCGACACCGCGAACGGGTCCACGTCGTAGGCCGACACCCAGCTGACGTCGCCGTAGCCGGGCTCGGGCGCGAGCTCGATCCGCTCGGTGTTCATCGCGGCGGCGACCATGGCGACCTCGACCGCGTTCCGCGCGGCATCCCTGGCGGCCTCGGCGGTGAGGTCCACCGCGGAGGCGAATCCCCAGGTTCCGTCCACGATGACGCGGACCGCGAGGCCGCTGTCGTCGCCGTCGGAGAGCGATTGGAGGCGGCCGTCGGACAGCGCGATCCGCTGGCCTCGTGTCCGCTCTACCCGGAAGTCGGCGTGGTCGGCGCCGAGGTTTCTGGCCGCGTCGAGCGCGGCATCGGCCAGATTCCGCAGCGGCAGCGCCGTGAACTCGGCGTCGATCCGTCCATTGTGATCATCCACAACACGAAAACCTATCATCGGGCGCCCCGCGCCAACCTCACCCTGCGCCGCATGCCCTAGCGCATTGTCACGCTCGGTCGTATCTGGCGGATAGCTAACAAGCCGTCCGCTGGTGCGCGGGCCTTCAGGTCGGCGGTGAAGGCGGACGCGGGAGGGCCGCCAGGCTCGAGCGTGCCCTAACCGGGCTGGTTCTGCTGCTCGATGTACTGGCGGAGCACGGCGATGGGGGCTCGGCCGGCCGACCCGGCGAAGTACGAGCCGGACCGCGGCCGGTCCGCCCTCCGGTGGTGGCGGCGCGGGTAGGGGGTCCTGCCGCATCCGCCGTGAGGAGACGCTCGTCAGGGAGTTGACGAGCTTGGACAGGGTGACCTGGGCGGGAAATTCACCAGGAGGCGGGCGTGATTGGGCTCGATGTTGAACTCGGCCAGTTCGGTCTCGAAGTCGGCGCGCACGTCCCGCGTGATCTCTTCCGGCCTTACGAGGTGGCGGCCGGCGACGGCGTGCCGGTACTCGGTGGCGAAGACCCAGTGGGCGTGCAACGCGGAGACACGGTGCCGGCCAGTGCCGATGTCGATGTCAGTGGCCATGAATATGGTATTCACGTGCAGCTTCGCTACAACTACCGCCTTTACCCCGACGCCCCCCAGCGCGAGGCGCTGGCCCGGGCGTTCGGGTGCGCGCGGGTGGTGTTCAACGACGCGCTGGCGGCGCGGCGGGCCGCGCACGCGGCCGGGGAGCCGTACATCAGCGATGCGATGCTGTCGGCCGCGCTGACCGCCTCCAAGGAAACGCCGGAGAGGGCATGGCTCGGGGAGGTGTCGTCGGTGGTGCTCCAGCAGGCCCTCACGGACCTGAACGTGGCCTACCGGAGCTTCTTCGCGTCGGTCACGGGGAAGCGGAAGGGCCCGAAGGTCGCGCCGCCCCGTTTCCGGTCCAGGAAAGACCGCAGGCAGTCGGTCAGGTTCACCGCGAACTCCCGGTTCCGGGTGCTGGGCAACGGGCGGCTGCGCCTGCCGAAGATCGGCGAGGTTGAGGTGCGCTGGTCCCGCGACCTGCCCGCCGCCCCGTCGTCGGTCACGGTGGTCCGCGACGCGGCGGGCCGGTTCTTCGCGTCGTTCGTGGTCGAGGCCGGCCGCGGGCCGCTGCCCGGCACTGACCGCGAGTGCGGGATCGACCTCGGCCTGACTCACTTCGCGGTACTGGATGACGGCACCAAGATCGCTGCGCCGAAGTTCTTGCGGCGCGCTAAAGGTCAGGCCGGACAGCGCAGCGCGCGGCGGCAGCTGCGGGCCCGGCGCCGGCCGGGCAGGGTTAGCAGCGTGCGGCCGGCGCGATGGCGGTACCCTCGGCTGGCAACTTGATCGATCTCGGATGTGGGGTAGACGTGGCACGTTCGGTGCTAGTGACGGGCGGGAACCGGGGAATCGGGCTGGCGATCGCGCGGCGGCTGGCGGCCGACGGGGACAGCGTCACCGTCACCTCGCGGTCCGGCGACCCGGTGGAGGGGCTGTCTGTGGTCGGCTGCGACGTGCGCGACGCGGCGTCGGTGGACGCGGCCTTCACGGCGGTGGAGAAGGAGCAGGGGCCGGTCGAGGTGCTCGTCGCCAACGCCGGCATCACCAAGGACCAGCTGCTCGCGCTGATGAGCGAGGAGTCGTTCGCCGAGGTGCTCGACACCAACCTGACCGGCTCTTACCGGGTCGCCAAGCGCGCCGTGCGGCCGATGATGAAGATGCGGCGCGGCCGGATGATCTTCATCTCCTCGGTCGTCGGGCTCTACGGCTCCGGCGGCCAGGCCAACTACGCGGCGTCCAAGGCGGGCCTGGTCGGGCTGGCGCGCTCGCTCGCCCGCGAGCTCGGCTCCCGCAACATCACCGCCAACGTCATCGCGCCCGGGTTCGTGGACAGCGACATGACCGCGGTGCTGTCCGACGAGCGCAAGGCCGCCATCATCGGGGCCGTCCCGCTCGGCCGCTACGCCGCCGCCGACGAGGTCGCGGGCGCGGTCGCCTTCCTCGCGGGCCCGGACGCCGCCTACATCACCGGCGCTGTCATCCCGGTCGACGGCGGCCTCGGCATGGGCCATTGACGACGCAAATGTTCCGGTACCTCACCATGAAAGCTGGTTTTTGATGGGCATTCTCGACGGCAAGCGGATCCTTGTGACCGGGGTGCTCACCGACGCCTCGATCGCCTTCCACGTGGCACGGGTGGCGCAGGAGCAGGGCGCGACGGTGGTGCTCACCGCGTTCCCGCGGCCCACGCTGGTGGCGCGGATCGCCAAGCGGCTGCCGGCCGAGGCCCCGGTGATCGAGCTTGACGTCACCGACGTCGGCCAGCTCGAGTCGCTCGCCGACCGGGTCCGCGAGCACGTCGACGGCCTCGACGGCGTTGTCCACTCGATCGGGAACGCGCCGCAGTCCGCGCTCGGCGGCAACTTCCTCGCCACCCCGTGGGAGGACGTCGCCAAGGCGGTGCAGGTGTCCACCTTCTCGCTCAAGTCGCTGGCGATGGCGGCGCTGCCGCTGATGCGGGACGGCGGCTCGGTCGTCGGCCTGGACTTCGACGCGTCCGTCGCCTGGCCGGGCTACGACTGGATGGGCGTGGCGAAGGCCGGGCTCGAGTCCTGCGCCCGTTATCTTGCCCGCGACCTGGGACCGCAGCGGGTCCGGGTCAACCTGGTCGCGGCCGGGCCGCTCAAGACGATGGCGGCCAAGTCGATACCCGGCTTCGAGAAGTTCGAGGACGTCTGGGCCCAGCGCGCGCCCCTCGGCTGGGACATCGCCAACCCGGACGCCGCCGCGCGGGCCTGCGTGGCGCTGCTGTCCGACTGGTTCCCCGCCACCACCGGGGAGATCGTGCACGTCGACGGGGGCGTGCACGCCGTCGGGGTATAGGCCCCGACAACTCCGGCGCCCACGGTTACCGTGGTTCGCCTTGCGCGGCGGCCGGTTGATCCCGATACTCGCTTTCATGGGAGGTTCTGCGGCCGAGGGCCCGACGCCGGCCGAGGTGGGACCGACGCCAGGCGGCCTGCGCGCCTCCGACGCCGATCGGGACGAGGTGGCGAGCCGTCTCAAGGACGAGTTCGTGGCCGGCCGGCTGTCCCATGACACGTTCCTGCACCGGATGAACGCGGTGCTCGAGGCCAGGCGCCACGGCGAGCTGTCACCGCTGGTGGAGGACCTGCCCAGCCGGCCGCACCCCGTTTCCGCCCTCAGCGCGGGCCGCCGCCAGCTGACCGGCTGGGTCCGCGGCGCCTGGTCCCGGCTATCCGGCTCGGCCGGGCCCGCCCGCCGCGACCTCGACAGCGGCCCGCGCACGGTGACGCCCGCCGCCGCGCCCGCCGCCCGCCTCACGACGATGGGCCTGGCGGCGTCGGCCGACGTCAGGCGGCCGCTCCCGCTGCAGTTCCCGCGCGGCAGCGGCGAGCAGTTCAGCATCGGCCGGGACGCCGGCTGCGATCTGGCGATCGCCGACATGACGGTGTCCAGACGGCACGCCACCCTCGAGCGGACGGCGGAAGGCTGGCTGCTCACCGACCTGGAATCAACCAACGGCACCCGGGTCAACGGCTGGCGGGTCCGCGGCAAGGTCAGCGTCACCCCCGGCGACCTAGTAAGTTTCGGCAACTCTGAATATTCGCTGTGTTAGCCCGGCCCCGAACATGTTCTAAAGTCGGGATACGTGACGACAGTTCTGCTTGTCCGGCATGGCCTGACCGCTACCACGGGGCAGCTGCTGACGGGCTGGACGCCGGGGGTCGGCCTCGACGACCGGGGCCGGGCGCAGGCGCGGACGCTGGGCGCGCGGATCGCCCCGGTGAAGCTCGACGCGGTGGTGACCAGCCCGCTCGAGCGCTGCCGGCAGACCGTGGCGGAGCTCATCGCGGCCGGAAACGGCCATGCCGCCACCGGGCACGCCGAGCCGGTGGTCGACGACCGGGTGGGGGAGTGCCGGTACGGCGACTGGACCGGCAAGTCGCTCGCGGAGCTGGCGAAGGACCCGCTGTGGCCGGTCGTCCAGGCGCACCCGAGCGCGGTCAGGTTCCCCGGCCCCGACGGCGAGTCGATGCTCGACATGCAGCACCGGGCGGTCAGCGCGATCAGGGACTGGAACGAGCGGCTCGGCAAGGACGCGACCTACCTGGTCTGCTCCCACGGAGACGTGATCAAGGCGATCGTGACCGACGCCCTGGGACTCCACCTGGACCAGTGCCAGCGCATCGTGGCCGACCCGTGCTCGCTGACGGTGATCAACTACACCCCGCTGCGCCCCTTCGTGCTTCGGCTGAACGACACCGGCGGCGGGGTGGCCGATCTGCTGCCACGGGCTGTCGCCGGCGACAACAGCGATGCCGTGATCGGCGGCGGCGCGGGTAGTAGTGCTGGTAGTGCGGAAGGATAGGACTCATGCCGGTCTTTTACTATGACCCGCCGGACAGGTTCGTGGCCGGTTCGGTAGGGCAGCCGGGTGACCGGACGTTCTACCTGCAGGCCACCTCGACGGGCCGGGTGACCAGCGTCGCCCTTGAGAAGTTCCAGGTCAGCCTGTTGGCGGAACGCCTCGACGAGCTCCTCGACGAGGTACTGAGGCGAACCGGGGCGGCCGAGGACATCCCGGAGATCGCTCCGCCCGCGCTACGCGATGACGGCCCGCTCGACCTGCCGCTGACGGAGGACTTCCGGGTCGGCGCGATCGCCCTGGCGTGGGATAGCGACGGCGACCGGGTGGTCATCGAGGCGCAGGAGGACAGCGAGGCGCCGATCGAGCCGCTGTCGGACGACATCCCGGCCGACGGCCCCGGCGTGCTCCGGGTGCGGATCACGCCCAGCGCGGCCCGGGCGTTCGCGCACCGGGCGCTCAGCCTGGTCGCGGCCGGCCGCCCGCCCTGCCCGCTGTGCGGCCTGCCGCTCGACGCCTCCGGGCACGTCTGCCCACGGCAGAATGGCCACCGGGCCAGCCGTGCCTGACAACGCGACGGCCGGGGAGGCGGGCGACACCGATCTCCCCGAGGGCGAGCGCGAGGCGCTCGAACTGCTTGAGCGGGGCACGCTGACCGTGCAGGGCCGGATCGTGGAGGCGTCCAACGCGACCCTGCTGTGCACGATCAGAGAAGCGGGGGTCGAGGCGACCTGCGTCTATAAGCCGGTCGCGGGCGAGCGGCCACTGTGGGACTTTCCCACCGGGACCCTGGCGGGCCGCGAGGTCGCCGCCTACCTGGTCTCCAGCGCCGCCGGGTGGAACTTCGTGCCGCCGACGGTGCTGCGGGACGGCCCGTTCGGCCCCGGCATGTGCCAGCTCTGGATCGACGTCGACCCGGAGGCGGACCTGATCGCGCTCTCCCGTCGGCTCGACCACGCCGCGCTGCGAGACATGGCGGTCTTCGACGCCGTGATCAACAACGCCGACCGGAAGATCGGCCACCTGCTCCCGGTCAACGACGGCCACCTGTACGGGTGCGACCACGGGATCTGCTTCGCCGAGGAGTACAAGTTGCGCACGGTGCTGTGGCAGTGGCGGGGGAAGTCGCTGCCCGCCCGCTCGGTCGAGGTGCTGCGCCGCCTGGCCGACGGGCTGGCGGGCGGCTGGCTGGCCGAGGAGCTCGGCCCGCACCTAACCGGGACCGAGATCGCGGCCACGCTGTCCCGGGTCGAGGTTCTGCTGGCCAGCCGGGTGCACCCCTATCCACCGCAGGACTGGCCGGCCGTCCCCTGGCCCCCGTTCTAAAACCGGCGCCCGCGGGGCAACCTTTGAGCGTCGCGTGCATCTCCTTAGGGGACGAAAAACCCCCGACTCGGATACAGGCGTCCGAAAAACAGCGAGGAGATCACATGGCCAGGAATTTCCGGTGGCTGGCCGCCATCGCCGCCGCCGCCATCGCCGCCGCTACCGTGGCGAGCGGGGCGGGCGCGGCCCAGGCCGCCCCGTCGCCCGGCTGGCGGATGACCGCGGTCTACCCGGAGGACTCCGGGGTGGGCGCGATCGCCGCCGCCAGCGCCGACAACGCGTGGGCGGTGGAGAACTGCACCCGGCCGTGCCACACCGGCCACGGCGGCTACACCCTGCGGCACTGGAACGGCAGGCAGTGGCAGGTGGTCAACGCCCTGCCAGCGCACGCGGTCGGTGCCTACGGCATCGGGCTGCTCGGGATCGCCCCGGGCGCAAAGTCGGAGCCCTGGGCGCTCTATTCGTACAAGACCTACCTTCAGCCCGCCGTCGCCCGCTGGACCGGCACGTCGTGGTCGGCGCCGACGCTGCTCGCGAGCCACGCGCTCATCGAGACGTCGGTCGCGCCCAGCGCGTCGGCCGTCTGGGCCTTCGGCTGGATCACCACCACCGGCAAGCCCTACACGGTCCGCTACAACGGCAAGACCTGGGCGAAGGCTCCCTCGCCGGAGATCAACGTGGTCAGCGCGAGCGCCGCGTCCCCGACCGACATCTGGGTGACCGGCAGCAAGACCGACGCGGCCAGGGGTGCCTGGGCGATGGAGGTCAGCCACTGGAACGGGACCAAGTGGACCACCAGCGCGCTGCCGAAGGTCCCGGTGCCCGCCAAGACCGCCGCCGAGCCGTTGTCGATCGTGGCCGACAGCGCGGGTGACGCCTGGGCGCTCGGCTACGTGACCGGGCCGGAGGGCTCGATCGTTCCCAACGACGGCATGCTCCTGTACCGGTGGAACGGCGCGAAGTGGTCCAGGGTGACGTTCCCCTACAAGGAATCGCAGGCGTTCACGATCTCCCCCGACGGCCAGGGCGGCATCTGGCTCTGGGATGAGGTAGACCCGGGACACCACGACTACCTCATCCACGACAGCAGCGGCGGCCACTGGTCGGAGGTGACGATGCCGAGGCCCGCCAATGCCTTCTCGGCCCAGATCTACTCGATCGAGCCGATCCCCGGCACCACCTCGCTGTGGGCCAGCGGCATCGCCAGCGTGCCCGTCCCGGTCGGCGGCAACCCGGGCGGCACCGAGGGCCTGATACTCAAGTACGGGGCGTAGCCGGGCTGAACCGCGGGCACGCGGACGGCTTCGTCCGCGTGCCCGTCCCGGTCGGTTAGCTACTCGGCCTGGCCCGATTGCGGTACTTTCGATCGTATGGACGACCTGGCTGACCGGAATGACGAGGATCGGGACCGCGCGCTGCGGCGACGCAGGTTTCTGCGGGTCGGCGGCGAGGTGGTGCTAGCGTTCGGTGCGGGGGGCCTGCTGGCGGGCTGCAATTTCTCGCACGGCGCGGGTACCGGCGAGAGCAGTACCACCGCGCCCGCCACCGGCGGCACCAAGGGGTCGGCCAATCCCCTCAGCGGCTCCTCGGGCAACAGCTCCAGCTAGCCGTCTGGCCGGCTGGCTGGAGCAGGACACGGGCGGAGGCGGCATGCGCGGCGACGGCGAGGCAGGGCCGATCGGGGGACGTGGGCCCTGGCCGGAGTCGGCGGGCGGGACGAGCCGCGCGGGCGACGACCCGGTCTTCGTACTCTGCGCGGGCCGTTCGGGCTCCACCCTGCTGCGGTTCCTGCTCGACGCCCACCAGGACCTGGCCTGCCCGCCCGAGACTCGGCTGCCGTGGCTGGCCAGGCAGCTGGCCACTGCGTGGACGGTGATCGAGGACGCCGCGCCGTCCGGGCAGTCCGCCAACGGCAACTCGGCCGACGACGCGATCACCGCACCGGTGGCGGCGGGGCTGCGGCGCAGCCTCGACCCGATGATGACGTCCTACCTGGAGCGCCGGGGGAAGCGGCGGTACTGCGACAAGAGCCTGGGGGCGGCGCAGCACGCGGGACTGCTGCTCAAGATCTGGCCGGAGGCCCGGTTCATCTGCCTCTACCGGCACCCCATGGACGTCATCGCCTCCGGGATCGAGGCGTCACCGTGGGGCCTGACCAGCTACGGGTTCGAGCCGTACATCGGCAGCCCGCCGGACAACAACGTGGCCGCGCTCGCCCGCTACTGGCTCGACTACACGACGTCCATCGTCGCGGCGGAGGAGCGGTTCACCGACCGCTGCCTCGCGGTCAGGTACGAGGACCTGGTCACCGACCCGGACGGTGAGATCGCGCGGATCTTCGAGTTCATCGGCGCGGCGCCGGCCCCCGGCATCGTGGCGCGCTGCTTCGGCCCCGGGCCTCAGCGGTTCGGCCCCGGAGACTACAAGATCTGGAACACCGGCGGGGTCAGCGCCGACTCGGTCGGCCGGGGCTGGGCGATGCCGGCCGGGAAGATACCGGCGCCGGTGCTCGGCCGACTCAACGAGCTGGCCGACGTGCTCGGCTATATCCAGGTCGGCGAGCAGTGGGGGACTGGGGCCAGGCCGGCCGACCTGCGGGCCAGGAAGGACGACCCGGCACCAGCGGCGGCGCCGGCTGCGCCCGAGCTGCCGGCCTGGGCGGCAGCCGTCGACGAGCGGGTCAGGGCGGGGCTGGCGCGGGCGGGCCAGGAGTTCGCCCGGGAGCACGGGCAGCGCGCGCGGGAATCGGTCCTGCTGTTCGTGAACGCGCCCGCCTGGGCCGACGCGGACGCCTGGTGGCGGCTCGACCTGGCCGCGGGTACGGTCACGGCGGGCATGGGCGAGGCCGGGGCGGACAGCGACTGGTCGCTCACCGGATCGGCCCAGGCGTGGGACCGCCTGCTGGCCGGGCAGGCCAACCTGGGGGTCGCCTTCCGCCGGGGCGAGCTCCGCTACGCGGACAAGGGCGACGCCGGGGCGGGGTCGATCGGCGCCGACACCCGGGTGGCGGCGCTCACCGATTTGCTCGGTATCGCCCGCTGGGTCGCGGCTAAGGCGCCTTAGAACTCGTCGCCGTCCCCGGTGTCGCCGCGGCGGCGTAGGTAGCGCTCGAACTCGCGGGCGATCGCGTCGCCGGACGCCTCCGGCAGGTCGGTGGCGTCCTTGGCCTCCTCGAGCGTGCGCACGTACTCGGCCACGTCGGAGTCCTGCTGTGCGAGCTCGTCGACGCCGCGTTCCCAGGCCCTGGCCTCCTCCGGCAGGTCCCCCTGCGGAAGCGACACGTCGAGCACGTCCTCGACCGATCGCAGCAGCGCCAGCGTCACCTTCGGCGACGGCGCCTGGGCGACGTAGTGCGGCGCCGACGCCCACAGGGAGACGGTGGGGATGTCGGCCGCCGCGCAGGTGTACTGCAGCACCCCGACGATCCCCGAGGACCCCTTGTAGTCGTTGGGCTCCGAGCCCACTCCCCGCAGCAGCTGCGGGTCCGAGCTGCTGACCTGGACCGGGACCGGCCGGGTGTGCGGTGAGTCGGCCAGCAGCGCCCCGACCAGGATGAGCTGCTCCACCCCGAGCTCGGTGAGCCCCCCGATGAGCTCGTCGGTGAACCCGCGCCAGCGCATGTTCGGCTCGACGCCGTGCACCAGCACGATGTCGCGAGACAGGCCGGTCGCGGAACCACGGGCCAGCGAAAGCCGCGTGGTCGGCCAGACCAGCCGCTCGGTCTTCCCCGCCACCACGTCGATCACCGGCCGGTTGACCTGGAAGTCATAGAAGTCGTCGGGGTCGATCGCGGCGATGGGAGTGGACTGCCACGCGATGCCGAGGTGGTTGACCATTCCGCTGGCCGCTTCGGCCGCGTCGTTCCACCCTTCGAACGCGGCGATCGCCACCGGGTTGACGAGCGGTCCTTCGACGTCGCTGAACTTGATGACTTCACCTCCGCAAGAGCCGCGGGCCCACGCCCGCGACTACAGCCTACGTCGCCACGGAGCAGTGGCGTGCTACCTGTGGCACGCACAGTTTTACTCGTCTATTATTGTGACCTCATCATAAATGGCCTGGAGTCTGGATACCTATGAGCAGTCTTGTGGTTGAAGAGGCAACAGAACGGGCCGCGGCCCTCCGGTCCACCCTCGCGTCGCGGGTCGTCATCTCCGACGGCGCGATGGGCACGATGCTGCAGGCTAGCGACGCGACTCTGGCCGATTTCGAGGGCCACGAGGGCTGCAACGAGGTGCTCAACGCCACCCGACCGGACGTCATCGTCGGCATCCACCGGGCCTACCTGGCGACCGGGGCCGACTGCGTGACGACCAACACGTTCGGCACGAACCTCGCCAACCTTGGCGAGTATGGCATAACCGAGCGGATCGGCGAGCTCGCGGAGGCGGGCGCGCGGCTGGCCCGCCAGGCGACCGACGAGTTCACCGCCGCCGACGGGCGGCTGCGCTGGGTGATCGGCTCCATGGGCCCCGGCACCAAGCTGCCAACGCTCGGCCACATCACGTTCCGCGAGCTCCGCGACTCGTACTTCGAGAACGCGGCCGGCCTGCTCCGCGGCGGCGCCGACGCGCTGATCATCGAGACCTGCCCGGACCTGCTGCAGGCGAAGGCGGCGATCATCGGCGCCAAGCGGGCCGTCGCCGCGCTGGCGCCCAACGCGCTTGTCATCGCGTCGCTGACGATCGAGACCACCGGCACCATGCTGCTCGGCACCGAGATCGGCGCCGCCCTGACCGCCCTCGAGCCGCTCGGCATCGACATGATCGGCCTGAACTGCGCGACCGGGCCGGGCGAGATGAGCGAGCACCTGCGCTACCTCGCCGCCAACTCGCCCATCCCGATCTGCTGCCAGCCCAACGCGGGCCTGCCCGAGCTCACCGCCGACGGCGCCTACTACCCGCTCTCGCCCGCCGAGCTGGCGGACGCCCACGACCGGTTCACCAGCGAGTTCGGCCTCTCACTGGTCGGCGGCTGCTGCGGCACCACCCCGGACCACATCGCCGCGCTGGTGGACCGCCTCGCCAGCCCCGACGGCGGGCCGCTGCCGAGGGCCCTGGCGCCGCGCTCCCCGCGCTCCGAGCCCGGCGTCGCGTCGCTCTACAGCCACGTGCCGTTCCGGCAGGACACCGCGTTCCTCGCGATCGGCGAGCGGACCAACGCCAACGGGTCCAAGGCATTCCGCGAGGCGATGATCGCGGACAACTACGAGGACTGCGTCTCGATCGCCAAGTCGCAGACCCGCGACGGCGCCCACCTGCTCGACGTCTGCATCGACTACGTCGGCCGGGACGGCGTCGCCGACATGCGCGAGATCGCCGGGCGGCTCGCCACCGCCGCGACGCTGCCGCTGGTGCTCGACTCGACCGAGCCCGCCGTGATCGAGGCGGGCCTCGAGCTCATCGGCGGCCGCTCGGTCGTCAACTCGGTGAACTACGAGGACGGCGACGGCCCCGACTCCCGGATGGCCAAGCTGATGCCGGTGATCCGCGAGCACGGCGCGGCGGTGGTCGCGCTGACCATCGACGAGCGCGGCCAGGCCCGCACCGCCCCGTGGAAGATCGAGGTCGCCGAGCGGCTGATCCGCGACTTGACCGTGAACTGGGGGATGCGCGAGCAGGACATCATCCTCGACTGCCTCACGTTCCCGATCGCCACCGGCCAGGAGGAGACCAGGCGGGACGGGATCGAGACGATCGAGGCGATCGCCGAGCTCAAGAAGCGTCACCCGAGCGTCCAGACGACCCTCGGCCTGTCCAATGTCTCATTCGGCCTCAAGCCCGCCGCCCGCCAGGTGCTGAACTCGGTCTTCCTGCACGAGTGCGTTCAGGTCGGGCTGGACTCCGCCATCGTCCACCCGTCCAAGATCCTCCCGCTCGCGCGGATACCGGACGAGCAGCGCGAGGTCGCGCTCGACCTGGTCTACGACCGGCGGCGCCCGGACTACGACCCCCTGTCGCGGATGCTCGAGCTCTTCGAAGGCGTGGACGCGACCTCGGCCAAGGCCGAGCGGGCGGCCGAATTCGCCTCGCTGCCGCTGGTGGAGCGGCTCAAGCGGCGGATCATCGACGGCGAGCGGAACGGCCTCGAGGCCGACCTCGACCTGGCCCTGGAGGACACGCCCGCCCTCGCGATCGTCAACGACATCCTGCTCGAGGGGATGAAGACGGTCGGCGAGCTGTTCGGGTCCGGCCAGATGCAGCTTCCGTTCGTGCTCCAGTCGGCCGAGGTGATGAAGGCGTCGGTCGCGTACCTGGAACCGCACATGGAGAAGCTGGCCGACGGCGGGCGCGGCAAGATCGTGCTCGCCACCGTCCGCGGCGACGTGCACGACATCGGCAAGAACCTGGTCGACATCATCTTGTCCAACAACGGCTACGAGGTCGTGAACATCGGCATCAAGCAGCCGGTGTCAGCGATCATCACCGCCGCCGAGGAGAGCAACGCCGACGTCATCGGCATGTCCGGCCTGCTGGTCAAGTCGACCGTGGTGATGCGCGACAACCTGGCCGAGCTGAACGCGCGCGGCCTGGCCAAGCGCTGGCCCGTGCTACTGGGCGGCGCCGCCCTCACCCGCGCCTACGTCGAGCAGGATCTGGCCGCGCTGTTCGAGGGCGAGGTCCGCTACGCCCGCGACGCCTTCGAGGGACTGCGCCTGATGGAGGCGGCCATGGCGGTCAAGCACGGCGTCCCCGGCGCCGCCCTGCCCGCGCTGCGCGAACGCCGAGTCAAGTCGCGCCCCGACCCCCGCGCGACCGCCCAGACCCCGTCCGCCGAGCCGATCCCGGCCCAGGCGCGGCTCCGGTCGGAGACCGTCGCCGTCGACAACCCGGTGCCGGAACCGCCGTTCTGGGGGACCAAGGTGGTCAAGGGCCTGCAGCTCGCGGAGTACGGCGCGTACCTGGACGAGCGCGCCACCTTCATGGGCCAGTGGGGTCTCAAGCCGTCGAGGAAGGAGGGCGGCCCGTCCTACGAGGACCTGGTGGAGACCGAGGGACGGCCGAGGCTCCGGATGTGGCTAGAGCGGGCGCAGACCGACGGGCTGCTGCAGGCCGCCGTGGTCTACGGGTACTTCCGCTGCGTCAGCGAGGGCAACGACCTGATCGTGCTCTCGGAGACGGGGGAGGAGCGGGAACGGTTCACGTTCCCCCGACAGCAGCGGGACGACCGGCTCTGCCTGTCGGACTACTTCCGGCCCCGGTCGTCCGGTGAGACCGACGTCATCGCCTTCCAGCTGGCCACGATGGGTCCGGCGGTGTCCGAGGCGACCGCCGAGCTGTTCGCAAGGAACGCCTACCGCGAGTACCTCGAACTGCACGGGGTCTCGGTCCAGCTGACCGAGGCCCTGGCCGAGTACTGGCACCTGCGGGTCCGGCAGGAGCTGGGCATCTCCGCCGCCGACCCGGCCGACCTCGACGGGTTCTTCTCCGTCAAGTACCAGGGCGCCAGGTACTCGATCGGCTACCCCGCCTGCCCCGATCTGGCCGACCGGGCGAAGATCGCCCGGCTGCTGCAGCCCGAGCGGATCGGCGTCGAGCTCTCTGAGGAGATGCAGCTCCACCCCGAGCAGTCCACCGACGCCATCGTCGTCCATCACCCGGCTGCGAGATACTTCAGCGTGTGAACGTGACAGATGGGACTAATGGGCTCGCGGCGGTGCTGATCGACATGGACGGGCTGCTGGTCGACACCGAGCCGCTCTGGTTCGAGACGGAGATCGAGGTCATGGCGCGGCTGGGCGCGCCGTGGACCAAGCAGGACCAGGCGGCGCTACTTGGCGGCTCCATGGCGCGGTCGATCGAGTACCTGCTCGCGCGGGCGACCAGGCCCGCGCCGCCCGCGGAGGTCGAGCGGTGGCTGCTGGAGGGGATGCTCAAACGGGCCGAGGCGGGCCGGGTGACGGTGCTGCCGGGCGTGCGCGAGCTGCTGCACGAGGTGGCGGCGGCCGGTCTGCCCCATGCCCTCGTCACCTCCTCGCTGCGACCGTTCGCCGAGGCCGTGCTGGCTGGCACCGGGTTCGAGTTCCCGTTGACGGTGTGCGGCGAGGACGTGCCTGCCACCAAGCCCGACCCCGCCCCCTACCAGCTGGCGGCGAAGCTGCTCGACGTCGAGCCCGGCCGCTGCGTGGCCCTGGAGGACTCGGCCAACGGCGTCGCCTCCGCCACCGCGGCCGGCTGCCTGGTGGTCGCGGTGCCCTCGTTCGTCGCCATCCCGCCCGCCCCCGGCCGCCTTGTCGTCAGCTCGCTGCGCGACGTCACCCTGGAGGGCCTCCGCGCCTTCGCCTCCGTTCCCCGATAACAGGGGGAAGCGCGGGGCGCCGGCCGTCGTTGACGTACCGCGCACTAGTTGAGATATGTCACGATGGAGGGAGCAGGGAGGCGTGTCATGAGCTACGGCAGCATCGAGTGGCTCCCGCTTACGGCGGGACTCACCGTCCTCGGCCTACTACTGAGTTACGTCGTCTGGCGTCGCTCCGGGACCCGCCCGGCGCTCCGCGTCGTGGCGGTGTCGCTGCTCCCGATCGCCGCCTACCTGACCGGGGCGACCGAGATGCTCTGGAAGATCGGCGCGGCGATCGGACAGTTCGGCACCGGGTTCGCCTTCTCCACCACCAAGTGGGTCGGCATCGGCGTCACCGGGCTCGCGATCGCGCTCTTCCTCGCGGCCGGCGGCCGCCAGGCGCGCAGGGCCGCCAAGGAGAAGCGCAAGGCCGCTCGGGGCAGGCAGGACGACGACGGCGAGGTGGCGGCGGCCGACGGCCGCCGTGACGCGCTCGCCGGGGCTCCGCCGACCGCCGCCCGAGGCCTGCCCGCGAACCGGACGCCGGTCCCCGCCACCCGCAAGGCCGAGGCGCCCGCGAAGGCCTCCCGCAAGGCCGCGCCGCCCGGCGATGACGATGACCTGAAGGACATCGAGGACATCCTCCGCAAGCGCGGCATCTGACCCTCCCGCCGGGCATCGCAGCTGCCCGGCGGCCGGCCGCGCCGAGCTGCTCCGCAGTCCCTGCTCCAGGCCGCGCAGCTCCTCATGCCCCGGCCGGGCGACAGGCCCGCGCCCCGACCACCTCACCAGTCGGACCCGCCTGCCCTCTCACTCCTGTGACTCCTGCCCTACCCGTCTACAACAGCCACACTGGCCAGCTCACGCCCCATGTTGCGCAGGTTGTCATAAATTTCACTGATGTAACATAGATGACGGCTACATCTACGTTATGTCACGATCGAGCCACGATGAGAACCTGAGGGTGGCATTGAAGCCCGGAATGCGGAACCTTCATCTCAAGCACAGGAAGATCTGAGCCTGCACACAGTCCGGGCTGCATGTATGCCGGAGTGCAGGGCCGAACTCAGGCAAAACGCAGGCAGTTGCGGTCAGTCAGCAAAAAGTTAGGCGGAGATTACGTGGCAGTTTCGCGCGATCCGTCAGCGGGTCAGAGTGGGCCGTCGCTAGAAGCCGGAGTCGCCAGCGCGGGCGTGCCCATCGTGGGCCAGATCGCCTGGCGGCGGCTGCGCAAGGACCGGGTGGTGTTCGCGGGCGCTGGTCGCGAGCGCGGCAGCGGATGGCGCGCGACTGATCGTCCTCACCGAGATGTTCGCCGGGTCGGTCGCGACCGCGAACTCGACTACCCGGGTGGGTCGGCGTTGATCGATCCGATGGGCGTGACCGTGTTCGGAGGCGGTGATCGCGCCGCAGTGCTCAGCGCCGAGGTGGATCCAGGTGCAGTGCGGGCGACGAGGAAGAATCTGCCGTTTCCTTCCCGTTTCGGCCGGATCACGAAAATGCAACACTTCGCGACGATATCTTTACCTGGCACGACTCATGTCTATGGTGATGCAAACGCGGATGCTGCGGGCAATCCCCGGGGCTCACGCAGGCATGTCGTAGCCGTGCGCCACAGATGCACCCGCTGCCCATGAAGGAGGCTTGCTTACGTGTCGTTGTCTGGCGGAGAACTTGAGGTCGTCGTCAGCGGGTCACCCGCCCCGGCCGAGCCTCTCGGCGACGTCAAGGCGATCGAGGGCCGCTCCCTGTGGCAGATCGCATGGCGGCGCCTGAGGAAGGACAAGGTCTCGATGGCGGGCGGCGTCATCTGCCTCCTGCTCGCCCTCGTGGCGGTGTTCGCCGGGCAGCTGAGCGCGCTGTACGGCCACGACTGGAAGACTCAGAACCCGAACCTGCTCGACCCCTCGACGACGATGCCCATCGGCCCGTTCGGCGGAGCTAGCGGTGATCACTGGCTCGGTATCACGCCGGTGCTCGGTCAGGACGTCTTCGCGGGGCTCCTCTACGGCGCCAGGACCTCGCTGATCATCGCGTCGCTGGCGACGCTGCTGTCGCTGGTGCTCGGCGTCTCGCTGGGCCTCGTCGCGGGCTATTCCCGCGGCTGGCGCGACTCGCTGATCGCCCGGACGATGGACATGCTGCTGGCGTTCCCGACGCTGCTGTTCTCGATCGCGCTGCTGAGCGTGTTCTCGATCGTGCCGTCGTTCGCCGGGCTGTCCGGTGTCTCGCTGCGCTTCGCCGTGATCATCTTCGTGCTCGGATTCTTCGGCTTCCCCTACATCGGCCGCATCGTGCGTGGCCAGGTGCTCTCGCTGCGCGAGAAGGAGTTCGTCGACGCCGCGCGAAGTCTCGGTGCGTCGAACTTCCGCATCATGACGCGCGAGATCATGCCCAACATCGTCGGCCCGATCCTCGTGTACACCACCCTGACGATTCCCAATTACATCCTCGGTGAGGCCGGGCTGTCGTTCCTGGGCGTCGGCGTGACGTACCCGACCGCGTCATGGGGTCAGATGCTCAGCGACGCCGGCAACTACTTCGAGATCGACCCGACCTACCTCATCGCTCCGGGCGTCACGATCTTCATCGCGGTCATGGCGTTCAACCTCTTCGGCGACGGATTGCGCGACGCCCTCGATCCCAAGTCCACCCGATGAGCCGGGCGATCTGCTCCGACTCGTCCACGAAGCTCGCCGTGGCGCACGCCCCGGGAGCAGTCCGGCAGCCCGCCGGGATGGCCGGGCCGTTCAGCTCGGCCAGAACCAAACAACAGGAGAGAAGAGTGGAGTGCAGCTGATGAATCGGCACCGGATGGTGTCCACCGCTATCGGCATCGCCGCCGCCGCAGCCATGGTGATCAGTGGCTGTAGCAGCAGCGCGTCGTCGAACAGCGGTGGCTCGACACCAACCAACGGCAGCTCGACACCAAGCAGCGGCGCCAGCAGCAGTGGGGGCGCCGGCAACACCACCACCGCTGCGTACAACGCCGCGTACGACCAGATCGTGAACGCATCGACGAAGACCGGCGGCACGCTCAACCTGCTCACGGCTTCGGACTGTGACTCGTGGGACCCGCAGCGCACGTACTACGGCTGGTGCTGGAACATGCAGCGCCTGTTCACCCGTTCGCTCATCGGTTACAAGGTGCTCAACGGTCAAAAGTTCGTTCTCGCACCCGACCTGGCCACCGACATGGGCACCCACAACGCCGACTTCACCAAGTGGACCTACACGCTGAAGCCGGGCCTTAAGTGGAGCAACGGCACGGCGCTCACGCCGAAGGACATCAAGTACGGCATTGAGCGCCTGTGGGCGACCGACGTTATCAACGGTGGCCCGTCGTCGTACTTCATTTCGGGCATCAAGGCCCCGAAGAACTACGCGGGTCCGTACAAGGACGGTGACAATAACGTCGGGATCACTACGACCGCGACCACCATCACCTTCAACCTGACGGGCCCGAACGCCGACTTCGACTATCTGATGGCGATGGCTGCGTCGGCACCGGTGCCGTACAAGGTCGAGGGTGGCCCGGGCTTCGTGGGCGCGACTTACACCAAGCACCCGCTGTCGACCGGCCCGTTCATGATCAAGTCGTATACGCCGAACAAGAGCATCATCTTCGTGCGCAACCCGTACTGGTCGCAGGCCACCGACACGATCCGGCACCCGCTGGTGAACGAGGTCGACCTCACGGTTGACACGGACCCGGTCGACATCGACAAGAAGCTCCAGGCGGGCACCGCCGACGCCAACGCTTCGGACACCGTGCAGGCCGAGTTCCAGGCCCAGATCCTGACCAACCCGACGCTCAAGGCCAACGCTGACGACCCGGTCACGCCGTTCGACCGCTACGCCGCGGTGATGCCGTCCGTGATCACGAACCTGCACTGCCGCGAAGCGGTGTTCTACGCGTGGGATAAGGCCGGCTTCATCCGGGCTTACGGTGGTGCGGTTGCCGGTGTTCCGGCCGGCGGCATGGCGCCTCCCGGCATCTCGGGCTACACCGCCAGCTTCAACCCGTACCCGTCGGGCGCCGCCAACACGGGGGACGACGTCAAGGCCAAGCAGCAGCTCGTCGCGTGTGGCAAGCCGAACGGCTTCAGCACCAAGCTCGCCTACGCAACTCCGGGCACGCATGCCGCCGCCGCGTACGCAGTCGAGCAAGCGGCGCTGGCCAAGGTCGGCATTCAGGTGACCGCTGCTCCCCAGGACAGCTCGTCGTACTACAGCACCTGGATCGGCTCGCCGCAGAACATCAAGAACCAAGGGATCGGCATTGCCCTGGCCGGCTGGGGTGCTGACTTCCCGACGGGCGTCGGCTTCTTCCAGTCGATCACCAACGGAAACGCGATCCTGCCGACGGGTAACTCGAACTACGCGAGCCTGAACGACCCGACGGTGAACGCGGTTCTCGACAAGGCCCCGGCGGGCAAGGCCACCGAGGCCGACTGGGAGAGCCTGAACAGCGCGATTGCGGCGAGTGCGACGTACCTGCCGATCCTGTACGGCAAGGACCTGTACTACCGCAACCCGCGGCTGACCAACGTGACCTGCGATAACGCTCTCGCGTTCGGCATCTATGACTTCGTCAACGTGGGCGTCAGCTGATTAGCAGACGTCCTGCGACGAAAGGAAGGTAAGGCGCTTCGTGGTGGGCCCGGTGACCCGGGCCCACCACGAACGCCCACCAGCTTATGATTCGGTTCATCATCCGCAGAAGTCTCGGCGCCTTCCTGGTGCTGATCGTCGTGAGCTTCGTCACGTTCCTGATCTTCCAGCTCGCGCCGTTCCTGTCGCACAGCTCGCCGGTCTACTACTACGTCGGCAAGATCCCGTTCCCGCCGGGCTCGTTGCAGCTCAAGTTGCTCGAGCATAAGTTCGGCTTCGACCTGCCGTGGTACCAGCAGTACTGGCACTGGCTGCACGGCATCCTCTTCGGCCAGTCGCTGAGCGACGGCGTCGATCCGCCCGTGTACTGCGCCCCGCCGTGCCTCGGTTACTCGTTCCAGCAGAACACGGCGGTCGGCACGCTGATCTGGCAGGCATTGCCGGTGAGCCTCAGCCTGGCTGTCGGCGCCGCGACGCTGTGGCTGCTCGGTGGCGTGCTCATCGGCACCCTGTCAGGCCTGCGCCCCGGATCGATCATCGACCGCGTCGGCATGACGTTGGCGCTCGGCGGCGTGTCGCTGCCGATCTTCTTCACCGGCCCGGTGCTGCTGCTGGTCTTCGAGTACCAGCTGAAATGGTTGAACAACCCCGCGTACGCGAGCCTCACAAGCAATCCGCTGCAGTGGCTCGAGAGCATGATCCTGCCCTGGATCGCGCTCGCGTTCCTCTTCGCGGCCCTCTACGCCCGGCTGACCCGCGCGAGCATGCTCGAGACGATGAGTGAGGACTTCATCCGCACCGCTCGGGCGAAGGGCCTGTCGCGGCGCCGCGTCGTCGTGAATCACGGTCTGCGGGCCGCGCTGACGCCGATCGTCACTATCTTCGGCATCGACCTCGGCCAGTTGATCGGCACCACCGTCATCACCGAGACGGTCTTCAACCTGCGTGGTCTCGGCTGGCTGTCGGTGACGTCGATCCGGCAGCACGACCTGCCGGTGATCATGGGCGTCACGCTGGTTGCCGCATTCGCCCTCGTCATCGCCAACCTGATCGTCGACATCCTCTACGCGTTCGTCGACCCGCGCGTGCGCCTGAGCTGACGACCAACCGACGAGGAGAACTATTATGCAACCGCAACCGGCCATCGACGTGCACCTCGAAACCGAGGCTCCGTCGGCGTTCCTGTCCGTGCGCGATCTGCGTGTGCACTTCCCCACTGCGGACGGTCTGGTCAAGTCGGTCGACGGCCTGTCGTTCGACCTCGCTCGCGGCCAGATCCTTGGCATCGTCGGCGAGTCGGGCTCGGGCAAGTCGGTGACGAGCCAGGCCATCCTCGGCCTGCACAAGGGCTCGTCAGCGCAGGTCTCCGGCGAGATCTGGTTCGAAGGCAAGGAACTCGTCCGCATGCGCGAAGAAAACATGCGGGCCTTGCGCGGCAACGAGATGGCGATGATCTTCCAGGATCCGCTGTCGTCGCTGCACCCGTTCTACACAGTCGGCTGGCAGATCGTCGAGGCGTACCGGGAGCACAACAAGGTGACCAAGGCCGTCGCGCGTCGGCGCGCGGTCGAGATGCTGGAACGGGTCGGCATCCCCAACCCCGACAAGCGTTTCGACGACTACCCGCACCAGTTCTCTGGCGGTATGCGCCAGCGCGCGATGATCGCGATGGCACTCGTGTGCGACCCGAAGCTGCTCATCGCCGACGAGCCCACGACCGCGCTCGACGTGACGGTCCAGGCGCAGATCCTCGAGCTGATGAAGGACCTACAGCGCGAGTTCAACTCGGCGATCATCCTCATCACCCACGACCTGGGCGTCGTGGCCGAGACGTGCGAGACCGTCGTCGTCATGTACGGCGGGCAGTGCGTCGAGCAGGGCTCGGTGCGCGACGTCTTCTACAACCCGCAGATGCCCTACACCTGGGGCCTGCTCGGCTCGATGCCGCGCATGGACCGCACCAGGCAGGCGCGGCTCACCCCGATCCCGGGCACGCCGCCGTCGCTGATCCAGGTGCCGCGCGGCTGTGTGTTCCACCCGCGCTGCCGCTTCCGCGATCGGGTCGGGGAGGCGTGCACGACGGTGCACCCAGACCTCGAGGACGTCGACACCACCGGCCATCGCGCGCGCTGCCACATCGACAAGCACGAGCGCAGCCAGATCTTCACCAACGAGATCGCGCCTACCCTCTAGCTAGGAGAACCTGACGAATGAGCAAGACTGCGCGAACGGAAGCCGAAGCGGACGGTGTGCACCCCGCTGCGGCCCGTCCCGACGCCCTGCTCGCGGTCAACGACCTGAAGAAGTACTTCCCGATCCGCCAGGGCATCGTGATCCAGCGGCAGATCGGCGCGGTGCGGGCCGTCGACGGGGTCTCGTTCTCGGTCGCCCCCGGTGAGACGCTGGGCCTCGTCGGCGAATCGGGGTGCGGCAAGACGACGACGGGCCGCGTCCTGGCGAAGCTGCTCGAGCCCACGGCCGGCTCGGTCATGTTCGAGGGCCAGGACATCGCCGGGTACTCCCGCAGGCGCATGCGCACGCTGCGCACCGATATCCAGATGATCTTCCAGGACCCCTACTCGTCGCTGAACCCGCGGCACACGATCGGCACGATCGTCGGCGCACCGTTCCGCATCCAGAAGGCCAAGACCGAGAACGGCATCAAGGCCGAGGTGCAGGCCCTCATGGAACGCGTCGGCCTCAACCCCGAGCACTACAACCGCTATCCGCACGAGTTCTCCGGCGGCCAGCGGCAGCGGATCGGCATCGCCCGCGCCATCGCGCTCAAGCCGAAACTGATCATCTGCGACGAGCCGGTGTCAGCGCTCGACGTGTCGGTGCAGGCCCAGGTCGTCAACCTGCTCGAAGACCTGCAAAACGACTACAACCTCACCTACATCTTCGTGGCGCACGACCTGTCGGTGGTGCGCCACATCTCCGACCGCGTTGCCGTGATGTACCTCGGCAAGATCATGGAACTCACCGACCGTGACGTTCTCTACTCGACACCGATGCACCCCTACACGCATGCGCTCATGTCGGCCGTGCCGGTGCCCGATCCGGATAAGGAGTCGCGCCGCGAGCGTATCCTGCTCGTCGGTGACCTACCGAGCCCGATCAACCCGCCCACCGGGTGCGTGTTCCACACGCGCTGCCCGAAGTACCGCGAGATTCTCAGCGAGACGGACAAGCAGCAGTGCCGTGACGTCGTGCCGCTGCTCGGGCTCAAGGAAGACGACCACTTCGTCGCCTGCCACTTCCCGCAGGTGCGTGCCGACATCGCGGCGGCGGTCGACGTCGGCGTCACGGCCGAAGAGGTCACGGCCGAAGAGGTCGCGGCCGAAGAGGTCGCAGTCGAGCAAGCCGAGGAGGTCGTGGCCGTGGCGGCCCCGGCACCGGAGGATCACCCCGAATCCTAGGGCGGGTCTGTGCCGTCTGAAGTACCCCTTACCGGCGCTTCGGCGACGGCGACCCGCGGGGTGCCCGCCGTCCGGCCGTACGTAGCCGCCGTCCGGCCGTGGCCGCTGTGCCCGCCGTCGCGCGTCCGGGTCTCCCGCCTGAGCCGGGCCGAGCGCCTGACATGGCACAGTTTGCGGCGTTTGTCCCGAATGTAACATTTTTGTTACCAAATGCGGCAAACAAGAACTTTTCTAGTCACAAATCGGGCTACGACCCGCTTTTTGGTGTGGAATGCTCCTTGGACTACCGCAGAATCTCTCGATAGGTAGACAGTCATCGCTTGAGGGTCGGACGACTGAACGGTCGGACGACTGATCGTCGCCTGACCTATGATGCGTAACCAAGGAAAAAGTCCTATGCCAAGAGTTTCAAAGCGCGTCGCCACGCTGGCCGTCCTGGCCATCGCGGCCGGCGGCCTCGCCGCGTGCTCGAGTTCGACGAGCTCCAACGGCTCGTCGACCGCGCCCACGTCGGCGACCAGCAGCGAGAAACCACAGTCCGGCGGGACGCTGAACATCGTCGCCGCCAGCGGCCCGGACCATATCGACACGGTGTCCGCGCCTACTACACCGCCGACTACGTGCTCGAGCGCGGGTACACCCGGCAGCTGCGTGAGCTACCCGACGGTGCCTGACCGCGACGCACCTCGACGCCGGCTGGACGACGGACACCACGCCGGTCGCCGGACGCCGCGACCGCAGGTCCCGACCGTCGCCAACGGCGGGATCACCGGCGGCGGCACGATTACACCTTCCACATCAAGCCGGGCGTCGACTGGAACACCACGCCGCCCGCCAGGTCACCTCCGCAGGACTTCCTGCGCGAGTTCAAGGCGTTCTGCAACCCGGTCAGCCCGGTCGGCAACCCGGTCTACTTCACCAGCACGATCGCCGGGCCTCGCAGGCGTACTTCAACGCGGAGACCGCCTACTTCGCGAACGCAAGGCGCACGCGCCGACGGCCGCGAACATCGCGAACTTCCAGAACACGCACAGCATCGCGGGCATCACGACGCCGAACTCGTCGACGATCGTGTTCCACGCTGATGGCGCCGGCCAGCGACTTCATCTACATGATGGCGATGCCGTTCACCTCGGCCCGCCCGGTCGAGTACGACAACTACGTGCCGGACAGCGCTGCAGCTGGACGCAGCACACGATCTCCGACGGCCCGTACCAGATCAGCTCGTACGTCGCCGGGCAAGTCGATCATGTTGGTCCAGCAACCCGGCCTGGAAGCAGTCCACCGACACCGCTCCGGCACGAGTACGTGACCAAGATCGTGTGACGACCCTCGGCGTCGCCTCGGCCGCAGACCCAGCTCGCCGACATCCAGGCGGGCACGCAGGACCTGACCAGCGACACGCGGTCAACCCGTCGCGGTCCCCGGCCTGGCCGCCGTCCAAGGCCCGAACTTCAACATCTGGCCGTGGTCGAACACCTACCCGTACGTCGTCTTCAACCTGCGCAGCCCGAACGCTGGCGGGGCGATGAGCAAGCTGGCCGTGCGCCAGGCCATCGAGTACGGCATCGACAAGATCGCGGTCGTCAGAAGCGATCGGGCGGCCCGCTCGTCGGCAACGATCATCAACACGGTCATCCCGCCGGGCAACGTCGGCTACGTGAACTACAACCCGTACCCGGACGACAACGGCGCCGGGCAACGTCGACCAAGTGCAAGTCCGACGCTGGCCAAGGCGCGGCTACCCGAACGGCCTGACGCTCACCTACCTGTACCCGAACGACAGCGTCAACACCCGGATCTTCGAGGCCATCCAGGCGTCGCCTGCGCTCTGCGGCATCAAGCTGAACGGCAAGGCCGAGCCCGGCTCGTCGTTCTTCGTCGACCTCGGCAACGCGCCGGAGAACAACAAGGCCGGCACGTGGGACATGGGCCAGCCGGCTGGATCCCTGACTGGTTCGGCAACAACGGCCGCACCATCATCCAGCCGCTCTTCCAGAGCCCGACTGCGTGCTCAACACCATCAACTACGGCTGCTACGACAGCCCGGCCGTGAACACGCTGATCACCCAGGCCGAGGGCGCGTCCACGCTGAGCCGCGGCGGCGGCCGACTGGCACCAGGCGGACGAGCGACATCATGAAGGACGCGGCCATCGTGCCCGCTCGTGAGCCAGATGTTCCCGACGATCGCCAGCAGCGGGTCCGGCGGTGCAGCCGAACGGCTCGACCTACCAGACGGCCATGTTCTCGCCGAACATCGGCGACCCGGACATCGCCAACGTCTGGCTCGCGAGCGGCAGCTGAGCGCGGCTGGCTCGTTAGCCGGACCGCGGTACGTGTCAGGCGCGAATCCATGCGCGGTCCGGAAGGCATGCTCCGCCATCCGTGCGACGCTAGGCCTGTCGATCGCGCCGATCCGCGCGATGGCCAGACGGAGGAGAACCAGTGAGCCTGCTCGAGGTAAAGGACCTGCACGTCAGCTTCCCGACCGCCGACGGCGTCGTCCGGGCGGTCCGCGGCGTGTCGTTCGGCGTCGAGCCCGGGCGGACGCTCGGATCGTCGGCGAGTCGGGCAGCGGCAAGACCGTGCTGACCCAGACGCTGCTCGGGCTGACCCCGGGCGCCCAGATCTCGGGCAGCGCGATGTTCGACGGGCGCCGACCTGCTCGAGCCTCGCCGCGACGAGCTGCGCAAGGTCCGCGGCGCGCGAGATCTCGGTGATCTTCCAGGACCCGCTGACCAGCCTGCACCCGCTGTACCAGGTCGGGCTGGCAGATCGCGCGAGATGATCCGGGCCCACGACAAGTCGGTCTCGCAAGAAGCGAGGCGCACGAGCGGGCGGTCGAGCTGCTGCGCCGGGTGGGCATCCCGCAAGCCGGAGAGCGGGTCAACGACTACCCGCACCAGTTCTCCGGCGGCATGCGGCAGCGCGCGATGATCGCGATGGCGCTCGCCCTCGAGCCCAAGCTGATCATCGCCGACGAGCCCACCACCGCGCTCGACGCGACCGTCCAGGCGCAGATCCTCGACCTGCTGCTGCGGCTGCAGCAGGAGTCTGGGCACGGCGCTGATCATGATCACCCACGACCTCGGGGTGGTCGCCGACATCGCCGACGACGTGATGGTCATGTACGCGGGCCGGGCGGCCGAGAAGGCGACCAAGCGGGACATCTTCTACGCAGCCGCACCACCCGTACACCAAGGGCCTGCTGGAGTCGATCCCGCGCAGCTCGGCGGCCGGCGAGCGGCTCAAGCCGATCACCGGCCAGCCGCCCAGCCTGATCAACCTGCCCGCGGGCTGCGAGTTCCACCCGCGGTGCGCCTACGTCATGGACCAAGTGCCTGACCGACGAGCCCGGTGCTGCACGCCGGTCGGCGACGGCGGGCGCGCACCGCTCCGCCTGCTGGCTGCCGGCCGCCGCGGCCGGCCTGTCGGCGGAGGCCGAGGAGCTCCGCGCGGAGACGGCGGCGCTCGGCGAGGAGCCGGCGCCGCCAAGGCGGCAGCGGTCGCCGAGGCATCGCGGCGCCCGAGGCGGCGCCGACGCGAGCGTGGCGCGGCCGCGGACACGAGGGGAGCGTCGGCCTGATGGCAACTGCGAACGACGCCGACGACGACGTCCTGGTCCGGGTCGAGAACCTGGTCAAGTACTTCCCGGTCAAGGCCGGCGGGCTGATCCGGCGCACGGTGGGGCAGGTGCACGCGGTCGACGGCGTGTCGCTGGTCGTCGAGCGCGGCAAGACGCTCGGGCTGGTCGGCGAGACCGGCAGCGGCAAGTCCACGCTGGCCCGCTGCGTCGCCGGGCTGATCCCGGTGACCTCGGGCAAGGTGATCTTCGAGGGCCACGGACATCACGCAACCTGTCGCGCGGCGCGATGCGGCCGTTCCGCCGCGAGATCCAGATGATCTTCCAGGACCCGTACGGCTCGCTGAACCCGCGCCGCCGGGTCGGCTCGATCATCGGCGACCCGTTCGCCATCCACAAGACCGCGACCGGCGCCGAGCGCAAGCGCAGGTGCAGGAGCTGATGGAGCGCGTCGGGCTCAACCCCGAGCACTTCAACCGGTTCCCGGCGGAGTTCTCCGGCGGCCAGCGGCAGCGGATCGGCGTGGCCGGGCGCTGGCGCTGCGGCCCAAGCTGATCATCTGCGACGAGCCGGTCTCCGCGCTCGACGTGTCGATCCAGGCGCAGGTGCTCAACCTGCTCGCCGACCTGCAGGCCGACTTCGGCCTGTCCTACCTGTTCATCGCCCACGACCTCGAGGTCGTGCGGCACGTGAGCGACACGGTGGCGGTCATGTACCTGGGCCGGATCGGCGAGGCCGGCGCCGGAGGACGCGGTCTACAGCCACGCCGCGGCACCCGTACACCGCCGCGCTGCTGTCGGCCGCGCCGGCCGCCGACCCGGACGCCGCCGCCGCCCGGCAGCGGATCATCCTCACCGGCGACGTGCCGTCGCCGATCGACCCGCCCGCGCGGCTGCCGGTTCCACCCGCGCTGCCCGAAGGCGCAGGAGCTCTGCGGACGCGTCGAGCCCCGCTGCCCATGAGAGCTGCCGCATGGCGCAGCCGGCGACCGACGGGCGTGCCCGGCATCCCGGCGGGGACGCACGTGACCGCCTGCCACTTCCCGGTCGAGGCGGGCGAGGCCCTCGCCTCGGCGCGCACGGCCGCGATCGCCGCTGAGGGAGCAGCGCATGAGCATCAGTCCGAGCTCCAGTTCCAGGCGCAACTGGCCGTCGAGGAGCCGCAGCCGGGCGCGAGCCGATCGAGGGCCGCAGCCAGTGGCAGCTGACCTGGCGGCGGCTGCGCCGCGACAAGGTCGCGATGATCGCCCGTGGTGATCATCGTGATCATGATCGTGCTGGCGCATCGCTGCGCCCCGGCCTTCGCCGCGCTCACCGGCCACCCGGCGGACATGGCCTTCCCGAACACCGGGCGACGAGCGCCGGCGGCAAGCCCGTCGGGCCCGGCGCCAACGGCTTCTGCCTCGGCACCGACGCCATCGGCCGCGACCTGTTCGTCCGGATCCTCTACGGAGCGCGGATCTCGCTGTTCGTCGGCGTGGTCACCACGCTGATCGCCACCGTCTCGGGGTGACCGTCGGGCTGATCGCCGGCTACTTCGGCGGGCTGGATCGACACGGTGCTCGCCCGGTTCATCGACGCGGTGCTCGCCTTCCCCTACATCGTCCTGGCGCTGGCGCTGGCGGCGGTGTTCGGGCCCGAGCCTGACGATCATCATCGGTCGTGATCACGTTCTTCTCCTGGGCCGGCATCGCCCGCATCGTCCGCGGCCAGACGCTGTCGCATCAAGGAGAAGGAGTACATCGAGGCGGCCAGTCGCTGGGCGCGGGGCCGTTGCGGATCATGTTCTTCGACATCCTGCCGAACCTGCTCGCCCCGGTGCTGGTCGCTCGCCACGCTGTACATCCCGACGGCGGTCGTCTTCGAGGCGACGCTGTCCTTCCTCGGCCTCGGCATCCAGCCGCCCACGCCGAGCTGGGGCAACATCCTGGCCGACGCGCAGAACTTCTACCAGGTCGCCTGGTGGTACCTGGTCTTCCCGGCGCTGGCGCTGCTGATCACCACGCTGGCGTTCAACCTGCTCGGCGACGGCATCAGGGACGCGATGGACCCGCGGACCGAGCGCTGATCGCCGCCAGGCGGATGCGGCGGCGGCTGACCAGGCGCAGCGGCAGCAAGGGCAGCAAGGAAGCGCTGGGCGGCCTCGCGCCGGCGAGCCGGCTGACGCCGAGCCCGGGAAGGACGGGCAGAGACGATGGCAATCGTCGGTTACCTCGTCCGGCGCATCCTGACCGGGATCGTCGTGATGTGGCTGGTCGCCACGGTCGCGTTCTTCCTCTTCTTCGCCCGGCCCGGTCGACACCGTCGCCCGCCAGCTCGCCGGCCGCGCCGCCACCCCGCAGGTGATCCAGGAGGTCATCAACAACCTCGGGCTCAACCAGCCGATCATGACCCAGTACTGGCACTTCCTCGACCAACCTGGTGCACGGCAACCTCGGGTTCTCCTACTTCACCGAGGAGTCCGTCGACACGATGCTCAGGCAGGACCTGCCGCCCACCGTCTCGCTGGTCATCGGGGGCATGATCCTCTGGCTGATCGTCGGGCTCGCGGTCGGCATCATCAGCGCCACCCGGGCCAGGTCGGTGTTCGACCGGGTCTCCGTCGGTCGGGGTGCTCATCGGCCTGTCGATGCCGGCCTTCGTGATCGGCGAGCTGCTGATCGGCTACGTGTTCCAGCCGCTGTACTCGCACGGCTTCCACTTGGTTCAACACCGGCTACGCGGGCATCACGTCGGGCTTCGCCCCGTTCTTCGGGCACATGATCCTGCCCGTGGATCACGCTGGCCACCGATCCAGGCCGCCGTCTACACCCGGCTCTCCCGCGGCCAGCTGCTCGACGACGCTGGGCGAGGACTACATCCGCACCGCCCGCTCCAAGGGCCTGACGGAGCGGCGGGTGATCTTCCGGCACGCGCGTGCGGGCGGCCCTCACCCCGGTGGTGTCCCAGCTCGGCGTGGACATCGGCCAGCTGCTCGGCGGCGTCGTGGTCGTGGAGACCGTGTTCGGGCTCGGCGGCATCGGCCAGGTCTCGGTCGAGGCCGTCGACCAGGACAACCTGCCGGTGATCATCGGCTTCGTGATCCTCGCCGCGATCTTCGTGGTGATCGCGAACATCGTCGTCGACCTGCTCTACGCGGCGCTCGACCCGCGGGTCCGCATAACGTGATCAAGTGACAGAACGCGAAACCCTCCGCCTGCACCCGCCGGTCATCCTCTGGTGGGTGTGGGTGGCGTTCGTGCTTGGCCAACGTCGTCGACTACGCGGTCCCAGGGGCTGCCCGTCGGCGCCGCTTCGGCTCGCTCCTCGCCGCCGTCCTGCTGCTGGTCACCGGCCTGGTCTACACGCTCGCGGCTGCGGCCGAAGGTGATCGCCGGCGGCGACGGGCTGACGGTGGTGAACCCGTTCCGGGTCCACCACCTGCCCTGGCCGGTGATCGACTCGGTCGACACCGGCGAGTGGGTCCGCGTCCGCTACGCCGAGCGCCGCGGCGGGCGGCGCGACCGCCACTTCCCGGGTGGTGCACTGCTGGGCGCTGTACGTCTCGACCCGGGCCAGGCGCAAGATCGCCGTCGGGGACGCGGCCGACACCGCGCCGGCGTGCCCCGGCGGCTGCGCGGCCTGGTCGCGGCCGCGCCGGCCGGCTACGCGCAGCCGTCCTCCCGGCTCCCCGACGAGGCCCTGCGGCTGGCGTCGCTCCCGGTCAGCGCGGCGATAGCGGCCCGCCTTGACAACCGGGCCGAGAAGGAGCGCAAGCGGGCCGAGGCGCACGCGGCGACGCGACAGGCGACGACCGCCGTCCTGGCCCGCCGTCGCCGCCGTCGCCGTCCCCGCCCTCATCCTGCTCGTCCTTGCCCTCGCCTACGGAAACGCCAAAGATCAACACCGTCCGATCGAACGGACCCTGCGTGACTCCGGCTGCCGACCGGCGCCGGCCCCTCGGCTAGGCGTTCTCGCGGACGAAGACGCGCGAGCCGAGCAGCAGGCACACCACCGCCACCCCCAGGGCCACCAGCACGCCCTCGAGCATGATCGTGTTGGCAGTAGTGGCCCGCGAACGCCTCCCGCATCGCGTCGATGATGTAGCGGAACGGGCTGACCCGGGCGACGCCCTGCAGCCAGCCCGGCGCCAGCGTCATCGGCAGCATGATCCCCGACAGCAGCACCAGCGGGACGATGACCGAGTTGAGCATCGGCGCGAACGCGTCCTCGCTCTTGACCGTGAGCGCGGTCGCGTACGACACCGAGGCGAGGCCGACCGCCACCAGGACGATGAAGCCGAGGCTGATCAGCACCGCGGTGACCGGCGCGCGCAGCCCGAACGCGATGCCGACGAGGACCAGGACGACCGCCTGCACCACGAGCACCACGTGTCGCGCAGCACCCGGCCGGTCATCACGGCCAGCCGCGAGACCGGCGTGACCCGGAACCGCTCGATCACCCCGCCCGCCAGTCGGAGATGATCGCGAACCCGACGAACATCGAGCCGAACAGCGCCGAGCTGGATCAGCAGCCCGGGCACGAAGAACCGGTACGCCTCGGCCGTCCCGGCCGGCGCCTGGCGCCGCCCGCCAGCGTCCCGGCGGGCAGCTTGGTCAGCAGCGGGCCGAACAGCACCAGGTACAGCATCGGCTGCACCAGCGACGATGATCACCCACGCGGGGTTGCGCAGGCTCAGCCGCATTTGCCGCCGGAAGACGACCAGCGTGTCGTGGATGAACGACATCGGGTTACTCCTTGCCCGCTGGCTGCGGTGCGGCGGGCGCGGCTCCGGCTCGGCGTGCCGCGCGGCGGCGCTGGGCGAGTCGTCCCGCAGCGAGCGCCCGGTCATCGTCAGGAACACGTCGTCCAGCGTCGGCCGGGACAGGCTGATCGAGTGCAGCGTGATGCCCGCGTCGTCGAGCACGCGCAGCAGCGACGGCAGCGCCTCCGCGCCGTTGACCACGTTCAGCCGCAGCGCCCCGTCGTCGGACACGGCGACGTCGCCGACGATCGGCTGCCGGGCCAGCAGCGTCGCGCGCCTTGTCGGCGGCGCCGTTGACCGCCAGCGTCACCACGTCGCCCGACACCTGGCGCTTGAGCTCGTCCGGGGTGCCGGAGGCGACGGTCACGCCGTTGTCGATGATGAACACCCGGTCGCACAGCGCGTCCGCCTCGTCCAGGTAGTGCGTGGTGAGGAAGACGGTGGTGCCGAGGTCGGAGCGCAGCCCCCTGATGTGCTCCCACAGGTTCGACCGGCTCTGCGGGTCAAGCCCGGTGGTCGGCTCGTCCAGGAAGACCAGCGGAGGCTCGTGGACCAGGCCGAGCGCGATCTCAAGCCGCCGCCGCTGCCCGCCGGACAGCGTCTTCACCAGCCGCTGGTCGAGCCCGCCGAGGTCGAGCTGGCGGATCAGCGCGCGGCCCGCCGCCGCCGCGTCCGCCTTGCGGGATCCGGTACAGCGCGGCCTGGTCGAGCAGTTCCTCGGAGACCAGGCACTCGGGGTCGGTGCCGCCCATCGTCTGCCCGATCGCCTGCGGCACGTAGCCGATCCGCCGGCGCACCTCCAGGGGGTTGCGGCGCAGGTCGGCGCCCGCCGACGGTGGCGGTGCCGGCGGTGGGCTCGCAGCAGCGTGGTGAGCATCCGCAGGGTGGTGGTCTTGCCCGCACCGTTCGGCCCGAGGAAGCCGACGATCTCCCCCGCCTCGACGGTGAGATCCACCCCGCGCACCGCGTGCACGGTCCGCTTCCTGCTCGTGAATGTCCGAGCGAGGCCCCTGGCCTCGATGATCGGCATGATCGTTGCTTCCCCTCGTGGGTTCGGGTGACGGGCTCCCGAGTATCGAGTAATATCTCGATGAAATTCAAGTACTATCGCGAGCTAAGTTTCAGGCGCTTCGTCCGCGCTTCGGTGCGGACGACGCGGCGGCCGGCCGGCTCATCGCCCGGCCGCCCTTCGGCTCGCCCCGTTCGGCGACCAGGGCGGCGCGCGGCTCGGGCGCCGCCGCCGAGCTGCCGCGTCGAGCTCGTCGTGCCAGCGCGATCTCCGCCTCGTGTGCATCGATCGCCGCGCCGCATGACCGCGCGCCTGCGAAGCACGCCGAGGTACCCCTTGGCGATCAGCCGCTCCCGTTCGGCCGCGATCTCCGACCGCGCTGATCGCCAGCCTGCTCCCGCCGCGCCCGCAGGGTGTCCGCGCAGCTCCGCCGCGGTCCATCCCGTCGGCCGCGAACAGCAGCGCCACGCCGAGGGGATCGGGCCGCGAACGCCGGCGGGCTTGATCGCCTGCTCCCGCAGCGTCGTGCAGCTCGAGCCGCCCCTCGCCGGTGATCTGCGTACACGGTCCGCTCGGGCCGGTCGCCGCACCTTCTCGGTGCGCACCGCCTCGACCAGGCCCTCGCGCTCCATCGCGCGCAGTTCCCGGTACAGCGCCCCGACCGACACCCCGCCCCACTCGCCGACGTTGGTGAGCGTCGGCGAGCCGCCGGATCTGGTGCCCGTGCTGCGGCCCGTACCGCGCGAGCGTCCCGAGCGCCATCAGCCGCGTCAGATTCATGAGATTAGTATCATGAGACTAATCTCGTGCTGTCAAATGACATTTAGATAACAGCCAAGAGATAGGCGCGCCACGAGGTAATCGGTCGTGCCGGGATGCGGCTACGCCTCTGCGGTAACCGGCCGCCGCGGCGACAGCCACTGCTGGATCGGTCTACGGCGGCCGATGCGGGCCGCCGCGCGGACCGGCATCGGCGGCAGCGTGCCGCCGAACGCCGGGCAGAGCGCCTTGTGCCGGCACCAGTCGCACAGCTTGCCCGGCCGGGGCCGGAAGTCGCCCGTCTCCCGGGCACGCGAGATCGCCGCCCACAGCGCGTTGAGCTTCCGCTCGGTGGCGAGCAGGTCGGCCTCGTCGGGGGAGTAGCGCAGCACCTCGCCGTCGCCCGACAGGTACATGAGCTGCAGCAGCTTCGGTATCACCCCGCGCAGCCGCCAGATCACCAGCGCGTAGAACTTCATCTGGAACAGCGCGCTCGCCTCGTACGCCTCGAGCGGTACCCGGCCGGTCTTGTAGTCCACGATCCGCAGGTCGCCGGCCGGCGTCGCGTCGACCCGGTCGATGTACCCGCGCAGCCTGCAGCCCGGACGGCAGCGTCGTCTCCACGTACCACTCCCGCTCGGCCGGCTCGAGCCGCCGGGGGTCCTCCAGCCTGAAGTAGCCGCGCAGGGCCGAGGCGGCGTCGGCGACGAACCGCGCCCGCTCCTCCTCGTCGGTTATCAGCGCCGCCAGCAGTTCGTCGTCCGCGCACAGCCGGGTCCACTCGGGCACCAGCATTTCCTCCGCCGCGGCGGGGGTCCGCGACGCTGCGGGCAGGTCGAAGAGCCGCTCGAGGACGGCGTGCACCAGCGTGCCGCGGGCGGTCGCGGTGGTCGGGGGCTCGGGGATCCGGTCGATCACCCGGAACCGGTACAGCAGCGGGCAGGTCATGAAGTCGCCCGCCCGCGACGGCGACAGCGCCGACGGCGGGTCGCCCGCGACGCCGAATTCGGCGCCGGGATCGATGGTCACTATCGCGACATCCACTACGTTCTCCACGTCCACAGAGGCCACCGTAGGCCAGCCCACCGACATTCCGCAGCCAAGTTCGGCCCGGGGCGGCTCTGCCTGCCCGCTCGCCGCGCGCGCGCATCACCAATTTGCCGCCGAATGCACGTAGCATCGGGGATGTGGCAAGTGGCCAGGAGGAGCAGTCGGATCGGCGCGGTCAACGTCAGGGCGGCTTCGTCGTGGCGCGACCGTTCGGCATACCCGTGCAGGTCTCGCCGTACTGGTTCATCATCGCCGGCGTCTTCATCGTCATCTACGCCAATGACCTGTCGAACAGCCTGCAGGGGACTACGACCAGGTACCTGGTCGCCGCCGCCTTCGTGGTCCTGCTCTACCTCTCCGTGCTCGTGCATGAGCTGAGCCACTCGGTGGTGGCGCGCGGCTACGGTCTCCCGGTCCGGCGCATCCTGCTCTATCCGCTCGGCGGCATCTCCGAGATCGACCGGGAGGCCCCCACCCCCGGCCGCGAGTTCGCGATCGCCGCCGCCGGCCCGGCCCTCTCGCTGGTGCTCGGAGGCATCGGCTGGGGTCTGTCCCAGGTGGCGAACGCCGGCGTGACCGGCGCGCTGATCAGGCAGCTGATGTTCGCCAACATCATCGTGGGGCTCTTCAACCTCCTGCCCGGCCTGCCGCTCGACGGCGGCCGGATGCTGCGGGCGGTGCTCTGGGGGGTCACCAAGAAGCCCTATTTCGCGACCATCGCCGCCGCCTGGACCGGGCGGGTCCTCGCGCTCGCGCTGCTCGCGATCCCGTTCTTCTCCGGCGGCCTGGCCGGCGGCGACATGGTGTCCACGATCTGGGTCATCGTCATCGCCGGGTTCATGTGGACCGGCGCGACCCAGTCGATCAAGGCGACCAGGTTCCGCGAGCGGCTGCCCGCGCTGCAGGCCCGCCGGCTGGCCCGCCGGGCGATCTCGGTGCCGGCCAGCACGCCGCTGGCCGAGGCGATCAGACGGGCCGACGAGGCGGGCGCCCGCGCGATCGTCGTGGCCGATCACGACAACAAGCCGATCGCGATCGTCAACGAGAGCGCGGTGATGGCCACCCCGCCCCAGCGCCGCCCCTGGATCGACGTCAGCGCACTGGCCAGGACGATCGACCCGAGCCTGGTGCTCAACGCCGACATCGGCGGGATGGCCCTGCTCGACGCGCTGCGCCGGGCGCCTGCCTCCGAGTACCTGCTGACCGAGGAGAGCGGCGAGGTCTACGGGGTGCTGGCCACCCGCGACCTCGACCAGGTCTTCGCCGGGGTCTGACGGTCGCTACCCTAACCGGGTGACACAGTGCAAGGCAGCTCAGCGCGGCCCGTTCGAGGCCGGAGACCAGGTGCAGCTCACCGACCCCAAGGGCCGCATGCACCAGATCGTCCTGCAGCCGGGGGCGGCGTTCCACACGCACCGGGGGGCGCTCAGTCACGATGACCTGATCGGCGCGCCCGAGGGCAGCGTGGTGACCGCCACCAGCGGCACCCAGTACGTGGCCCTGCGCCCGCTGCTGGCCGACTTCACGCTGGCCATGAAGCGCGGCGCCGCCATCGTCTACCCCAAGGACGCGGCCCAGATCCTGGTCTACGCCGACGTCTTCCCCGGCGCCCGGGTCCTCGAGGCGGGGGCGGGCTCCGGCGCGCTGTCCTGCTGGCTGCTGCGGGCGGTCGGCCCGGACGGGGAGGTCGTCTCGTTCGAGGCCCGTTCCGACTTCGCCGAGATCGCCAGGGCAAACGTAAGAAAATATTTCGGAGAGGTCCCCGGGTGGTGGCGGCTGGTCTCCGGCCCGCTGTCGGCGAGGGCTGCCCTCGACCCGAGTGTTCGAACGGACCGGGCCTACTCCCTCAGGAAGGACTCCGGCCCGGTCGGCGGGGAGGACGCCGGTCCGGCTGATTCCGACGGCGCGGCCGATGCCGGCCTCGCCTCCGGCCCGGACGAATCCGGCCCGGACGAATCCGGCCCGGGCGGCTCCGGCACCTTCGACCGGGTGATCCTGGACATGCTCGCCCCCTGGGAGAACGTCGCCGACGCGGCCCGCGCCCTCATCCCCGGCGGGCTGATCTGCTGTTACGTGGCGACCACGACCCAGTTGTCGCGGATCGTGGAGGAGTTGCGCGGGCACGGGTCGTTCTACGAGCCGGCCGCCTGGGAGACGCTCTACCGCGGCTGGCACGTCGAGGGGCTGGCGGTCCGGCCGGACCACCGGATGATCGGCCACACCGGGTTTCTGGTGACCGCACGGCGGCTCGCGGACGGGGTGACGCCGCCGCCGCGACGTCGCCGGCCGGCCAAGGGATCGCAGCCCGAGGGTGACGCCGAGCCCTCGGCGGGATGAACAAACACAATACGTGACAGAAATATAACTCTGTGTTTATCGCAGGCGCCTGGCCTGCGGTTTCTTGCCCGGAAGCGGGATGAGTGACCAATCGAGTACTCGCTGGGATGTTAGGAAAGACCGCCAGATAGGTAAGGTCGAGTTAGTTCGTACTCCCCGGGAGGAGGTGAGGGCCGTGGTAGCTAGGGACGAAGGCGGACGGGTTTCGCGGCACGAGGATGAGGTGAGCAGCCTTACCGCGCAGATCTCCTTCCTCGATGAAGAGATCGCTGTTCTGCGCCGTAGGCTCGCCGATTCACCACGCCAGGTCCGCTTGCTCGAAGAGCGGCTGCGCGAGACAGAGTCCTCGCTCACGTCGGTCACCACTCAGAACGAGCGGCTGGCCTCAACGTTGCGCGAGGCACGAGACCAGATCGTGGCGCTCAAGGAGGAGGTCGACCGGCTGGCACAGCCGCCGTCCGGCTTCGGCATCTTCCTTGCCGTCTGCGAAGACAACACGGCCGACGTCTTCACCGGCGGCCGCAAGATGCGGGTCAACGTCAGCCCCAACATCGACCTGGACGAGCTCAGGCCCGGCCAGGAGGTCGTGCTCAACGAGGCGCTGAACGTCGTCATCGCCCAGGGTTACGAGACCGTCGGCGAGATCGTCATGCTCAAGGAACTGCTGGCCGACGGCGAGCGCGCCCTGGTGATCTCGCACGCCGATGAGGAGCGGGTGGTCAGGCTGGCCGCGCCGCTGCTCGACTCGGTGCTCCGCAGCGGGGACTCCCTGCTGCTCGAGCCCAGGTCCGGCTACGTCTACGAGCGCATTCCGAAGGCCGAGGTCGAGGAGCTCATCCTCGAAGAGGTCCCCGACATCGCCTACACCGACATCGGCGGTCTGACCGCGCAGATCGAGCAGATCAGGGACGCGATCGAGCTGCCCTACCTGCACGCCGACCTCTACAAGGAGCACCAGCTCCGCCCGCCCAAGGGCGTCCTGCTATACGGCCCTCCTGGCTGCGGCAAGACGCTCATCGCCAAGGCGGTCGCCAACTCCCTGGCCAAGCAGGTCGCCCGCAAGGCCGAAGCCGACGCTGCGGCCGGCGTCACCGGGGCGAAGAAGCCCGCCGAGGGGAAGTCCTTCTTCCTCAACATCAAGGGCCCGGAGCTGCTGAACAAGTACGTCGGCGAGACCGAGCGGCACATCCGCCTGGTCTTCCAGCGGGCCCGCGAGAAGGCCTCCGAGGGCATGCCGGTGATCGTGTTCTTCGACGAGATGGACTCGATCTTCCGCACCCGAGGGTCCGGTGTCTCCTCCGACGTGGAGAACACCATCGTCCCGCAGCTGCTGTCGGAGATCGACGGCGTTGAGGGTCTGGAGAACGTCATCGTCATCGGCGCCTCCAACCGCGAGGACATGATCGACCCGGCGATCCTGCGGCCCGGCCGCCTGGACGTCAAGATCAAGATCGAGCGGCCGGACGCCGAGGCGGCCAAGGACATCTTCTCCAAGTACGTGCTCACCAACCTGCCGCTCCACCCCGACGACGTGAAGGAGCACGGGGGGTCCGAGCAGGAGACGGTGGACGCGATGATCCAGCGGACCGTCGAGCGGATGTACACAGAAACCGAGGAGAACCGCTTCCTCGAGGTCACCTACGCCAACGGCGACAAGGAGGTCCTGTACTTCAAGGACTTCAACTCCGGCGCCATGATCGAGAACATCGTGGCCCGCGCCAAGCAGATGGCGATCAAGCAGTTCCTCGACACCGGTCAGAAGGGCATCCGCGTCGCTCACCTCCTCGCCGCCTGCGTGGACGAGTTCAGCGAGAACGAGGACCTGCCCAACACCACCAACCCCGACGACTGGGCGCGCATCTCCGGCAAGAAGGGCGAGCGCATCGTCTACATCCGCACCCTGGTCTCTGGCAAGCAGGGCACCGAGGCGGGACGGTCCATCGACACGGTCGCGAACACCGGTCAGTACCTTTGATCGCACTGTGGTCATCCGTTACTGGCAGAAGTGCGCCGGCAGCCAATGGTGTCTGCCGGCACTACGCTGAACAACTATGAGCGTGCTGCGGGTCATGAGCGCCGAGACCGAGTACGGCATCTCCGTACCGGGCCAGCCGGGCGCCAACGCGATGGTGACCTCATCGCAGATCGTCAACGCCTACCAGGCGGCCACTGCCGCGCGGGCGCGCCGCGCGCGGTGGGACTTCGAGGAAGAGAACCCGCTCAGGGATGCCAGAGGGTTCGACCTAGCGCGCGAGTCGGCCGATTCCACCCAGCTCACCGACGAGGATCTGGGGCTCGCCAACGTCATCTTGACCAACGGGGCGCGGCTCTACGTCGACCACGCGCACCCGGAGTACTCCGCCCCCGAGTGCACCAACCCGCTCTCGGTGGTGATCTGGGACAAGGCGGGCGAACGGATCATGGCCGCGGCGGCGGCCCAAGCGGCCACCGTGCCCGGCAGCCACCCGATCCACCTGTACAAGAACAACACCGACAACAAGGGCGTCTCCTACGGAACGCATGAGAACTACCTCATGCGCCGCTCGACCCCGTTCGCCGACATCGTCAAGCACCTGACCCCGTTTTTCGTCACCCGCCAGGTGTTCTGCGGCGCGGGCCGGGTCGGCATCGGGGCCGACGGCCGGGGGACCGGGTTCCAGCTCAGCCAGCGGGCCGAC
The DNA here is from genome assembly GCA_963773105.1 of uncultured Actinomycetota bacterium. Classification (GTDB taxonomy): domain Bacteria; phylum Actinomycetota; class Actinomycetes; order Streptosporangiales; family Streptosporangiaceae; genus Trebonia. Next base: position 958,664 of record CAVZAA010000003.1, on the reverse strand, counting down.
TTCTTCGAGGTCGAGGTCGGCCTCGAGACGACGCTCAAGCGGCCGATCATCAACACCCGCGACGAGCCGCACGCCGATCCCGAGAAGTACCGGCGGCTGCACGTCATCATCGGCGACGCGAACCTCAGCGAGGTGGCGACCTATCTGAAGATGGGCACCACCGCGCTGGTGCTGGCGATGATCGAGGACAAGTTCTTCAGCTCCGACCTCTCCCTGGAGACGCCCGTCGCCGACCTGCGCGCGGTCTCCCACGACCCGTCGCTCAAGCAGCTGGTGACGCTGCGCGACGGCCGCAAGATGACCGCCGTCCAGCTGCAGACCGAGTACCTGGAGCTGGCGCGGAAGTTCACCGAGGACCGGTACGGCGCCGACGTCGACCCGATGACGGCGGACGTCCTCGACCGCTGGGAGTCGGTCCTCAGCCGGCTGGCGGACGACCCCATGCAGCTCTCCCGCGAGCTGGACTGGGTCGCCAAGCTCGAGCTGCTTGAGGGGTACCGTCGCCGCGACGGCCTCGGCTGGGACGCGCCTAAGCTGCAGCTTTTCGACCTGCAGTACGCCGACGTGCGGCAGGAGCGCGGTCTCTACAACCGGCTCGCGGTGCGCGGCCGGATGATGCGGATGACCGACGAGCAGGCGATCGACTGGGCGATCGACAATCCGCCCGAGGACACCAGGGCGTACTTCCGCGGCCGCTGCCTGCGGCAGTATGCGGACTCGGTGGCGGCCGCCTCCTGGGACTCGGTGATCTTCGACGTCCCCGGCCGCGACTCGCTCCAGCGGGTCCCCACGCTAGAGCCCCTGCGCGGCACCAAGGCGCACGTCGGCGGCCTGCTCGACCGCTGCAAGACGGCCGCCGACCTGGTCGCCGCCCTCACCCAGCAGTTATCCCCGGGGGGACGGATTTCCGCGCATGGGGGCTCCCGCCCGCTCTTCTCCGTCATGGGGGGCTCCCGCCCCCCCATCCCCCCTGGCCCCCGGCCCCGTCCCCCCGCTGAGCTCGGCTGCCCGCCCCGCGCAAGCCAGCCCGATGAAAGGCGAGGATGTTGGGCTACCGGCCCAGCGCGGATCCAGTAGCAACTTCGTTCCAATGTATGCCGCGCAGGGTTGGGCGGGCTTACGGCGGGCGAGGATAACGTTAGAACTGTCGAGGGGCAGGCGCCCCTCCGAAGGAGGTACCGCAGATGGCGACGAACGACAAGGGTGGCCAGCGGCAGACCACGCGCCGCACCGACGAGACCGAAGAGGACCAGGCGGCGTCCACCGAAGAGGTCAAGGAGCGGCACGAGAAGCTCTCCGACGACGTGGACGCGATCCTCGACGAGATCGACGAGGTGCTCGAGGAGAACGCCGAGGAGTTCGTCCGCTCCTACGTCCAAAAGGGCGGCCAGTAGGAGGATCCGGCCCCGCCAGCACGGCTGCTGGCGGGTTCGCGGTAGGCAGAACAATCCTGCTTTAACAGCGTTCGGAACGGACGGTAGTGTCTGCACAAGAACAACGGACTCGGCAGAGAGGCGGCCCCGTGGGAGGGTTCTTCGACGGATCGGTAGGACAGCCGGCGGCGTTCACGGCGGCGCGGGTTCCGTCGTTCACGGAGTTCCTCGCCGGGTACGCGCCTGACCTGCTGCCAGTCGGCTTCCGCGGCCGCGGCCTGCCCGGTGGGGACGGCGTCAACGAGGTGATCAAGAACCTCCCGCACGCCACCACGATCGTGGCCGCCGCCTGCGAGCGCGGCGTGGTGATCGCGGGCGACCGGCGGGCCACCGCGGGAAACCTGATCTCAAAGCGTGACGTCGAGAAGGTGTTCCGCAGCGATGAGTTCTCGGCGATGGCGATCGCGGGGGTGGCGTCGGTCGGGCTCGAGTTCGTCCGGCTCTTCCAGGTCGAGCTGGAGCACTACGAGAAAATGGAGGGCCGTTCGCTCTCCCTCGAGGGCAAGGCGCACCGGCTCGCCAAGATGGTCAGGGACAACCTCGCCCCGGCCATGCAGGGCCTGGCCGTCGTCCCGATCTTCGCCGGCTACGACGAGGAGACCGGGATCGGCCGGATCTTCAGCTACGACGTGGCGGGCGGCCCCTACGAGGAGCACCGGTTCCACTCGATCGGCTCCGGCTCCATCTTCGCCAAGTCCGCGCTGAAGAAGATGTACTCCGACGACATGTCACTCTCGGACGCGGTGCTGTCCTGCGTGCAGGCGCTCTACGACGCGGCCGACGACGACTCCGCCACTGGCGGCCCCGACCTTACCAGGCAGATCTTCCCGGTCATCGCCACGATCACCGACGACGGCTTCAGGCGGCTCCCCGACTCCGAGTCCGCTGAGGTCGCGGAGCAGGTCGTGGCCAGCCGGATGCAGTCGCCCGACGGCCCGAACGCACCGCTCAGGACGGCCAGCTGACGGCGCCGTCGCCGTCTGAAGGCCGCCGCCCCCCGATTGGCCCCTGCTCACCCTCGACAGTAAAGGAAGCGCCCGCGGTGTCTATGCCGTTTTACGTGTCGCCAGAACAGCAGATGCGCGACAAGTCCGACTACGCGCGCAAGGGCGTGGCGCGCAGCCGTAGCTCGGTGGTGCTGCAGTACGCGGGCGGCATCCTGCTGGCGACCCCGAACGCCTCGACCGTGCTGCACAAGATCAGCGAGATCTACGACCGGATCGCATTCGCCGCCGTCGGCCGGTACAACGAGTACGAGGTGCTGCGGAAGGCCGGCGTCACCTACGCCGACCTCACCGGCTACTCGTTCGACCGCGGCGACGTTACCGCGCGCGGCCTCGCGAACTGGTACGCCCAGCAGCTCGGCACCAGCTTCACCGAGTCGATGAAGCCGTACGAGGTGGAGATCGTAGTCGCCGAGGTGGGCGCCAAGCCGGACGACGACCAGATCTACCGCATCTCCTGGGACGGCTCGGTCTCCGACGAGCCCGGCTTCGTCGCCTTCGGCGGCCAGGCCGACCAGGTATCGGCGGCGTTGAAGGAGGCGTTCTCCGACAACATGACGCTGCCACAGGCCCTGGGCGCGGCCCTCGCCGCGCTGACCGCTCCCGCCGCGACGCCGCCCGGCTCGGGCGCCGCCGCCTCGGCCCCCGCCTCGACGGCGGGCAACGGAACACCAGCCGAGCTGACCGCCTCGCAGCTTGAGGTCGCGATCCTCGACCGCGCCCGCGCTCACCGCACGTTCCGGCGCCTGCAGGGCCCTCGCCTGGAGGAGCTGATCGCCGAGTCGCGCTCCGCCGCCTCCTCGTCCGAGACCACGGTCGCTCCCGAGGCAGCGCCCGCCTCCGACGACCCCCCCACCGGCCCCTCAGCGGCCGGCGGCGACGGCATCCCCAAGCCCCCCAAAGCCAAGTAACCCAGCACCCCGCCAACCACCGCCAGCGCCCGACCTCCCAGAGGCCGGGCGCTGTCGCGTTCCACCCACCAAAGCCGGATAACAGCAAGAAGCGCGCCGCGCGCCACCCAAGCAAAAAGCGCCATCCAAGCAAAAGGCCGGCGCGGGCGCCGAAGCGCCGCGCCGGCCGTATGCGGAGTGCCTAGAGCGGGATGTTCTTGTGCTGGCCGCGGCGGTTCGGGGCGGCGGCGAGCGCGCTGACGATGGCGGCGGCCGTGTCGGCGGGGGAGATGACCTCGTCGATCACGCCGATCTCGATCGCCCGGGCGAGGCCGCCGACGGTGGCCTCGTGCTCGGCCGCGAGCTCGGCCTCCGCCTCGTGCAGCTGGTCGGCGGGGACCGCGGCCAGCTTCCGCTTGTGCAGGATGCGGACGGCGGCGACCGAGCCCATGACGGCGACCTCGGCTCCCGGCCAGGCGAACACCTTGGTCGCCCCGAGGGAACGGGAGTTCATCGCGATGTAGGCGCCGCCGTAGGCCTTGCGGGTGACCAGGGTGACCCGGCCGACGCTGGCCTCGGCGAACGCGTGCAGCAGCTTCGCCCCGCGGCGGACCACGCCGTCCCATTCCTGGCCGACGCCGGGAAGGTAGCCCGGCACGTCAACCAGGACCACCAGCGGAACGCCGAACGCGTCGCAGAACCGCACGAAACGGGCGGCTTTCTCGGCCGACGCCGAGTCCAGGCAGCCGCCAAGGCGCATCGGGTTGTTGGCGATGACGCCGACGGTCCGGCCGCCGAGGCGGCCGAGGATGGTCACGATGTTCGGCGCCCACTTGGGGTGCAGCTCGATCCCCTTGTCGTCGAGCAGCGTCGACGTGACCGCGTGGACGTCGTAGGCGCGGCGCGCGGAGTCCGGCAGCACCCCGGTCAGGTCCCGCCCGGCGACCGACTCGACCGAGAACTTGCCCTGCTCGGACAGCAGGGCGACCAGGGACCGGGCGTAGCCGAGCGCCTCGGAGTCGTCCGACGCGACCAGGTGGACCACGCCGGACCTGCGGCTGTGAACCTCCGGTCCGCCCAGCCGGGCCATGTCGACGTCCTCGCCGGTCACCGAGCGGACCACGTCCGGTCCGGTCACGAAGACGCGGCCCGCGCCGGAGAGGATCACGATGTCGGTCAGCGCCGGGCCGTAGGCCGCGCCGCCTGCCGCCGGGCCGAGCACCACCGAGATCTGCGGCACCACGCCCGACGCGGCCGTCATCGCCGCGAAGACGGCGCCGACGCCGTGCAGCGAGGCCACCCCCTCGGCCAGCCGCGCGCCGCCCGAGTGCCACAGGCCGATGATCGGCACGCCCCTGGCGATCGCCTCGTCGTAGGCGGCCACCAGCACCGCGCACCCGTCGGTGCCCATCGCGCCGCCCTGCACCCGCGGGTCGGAGGCGAACGCGACCGCGCCCGAGCCGTCGATCAGGCCGGCCGCGGCGACCGCCCCTGACCCCTCGTGCGGGACCGTGGTCAGCACCGACATGGTGTTGGCGTCGAACAGCGCCGTCAGCCGGGCGATCGGGTCGCGCGGCAGATGGGCCTGGGCAGCCGGCGGGTCAGACACAGCAGTCATCGCGATCAGGCCTCCGCAGCCTTCGAAGAAGGAGAAACGTACTCGGTGAACGCGAGCGCCACGTTGTGCCCGCCGAAGCCGAACGCGTCGTTGAGCACCGCCATCGGCGCGTCGGCAGTCCGCGCCGCGAGCGGGCGCGGCTTGGTGGCGACGTCGATGGCGAGGTCGTCGTCGGGGTCTTCGAGGTTGATGGTCGGCGGCGCGACCCGGTCCCGCAGCGCGAGGATGGCCGCCACCGTTTCGACCGCGCCCGCTCCGCCCAGCAGGTGGCCGGTCATCGACTTGGTGGCCGATACCACCACCCTGGACGCGTCCGACCCGAGCGCGGTCTCGATGGCCCGCGCCTCCAGCGGGTCGCCGCCGGGCGTGGAGGTGGCGTGCGCGTTGATGTGCACCACCTGGGCGGGGGAGATGCCCGCGTCCTTCATCGCCGCGTTGATCGCGAACGTCACGCCCTCGCCGTCAGGGGCGCCGAGCGAGATGTGATGCGCGTCGGAGGAGTAGCCGGCCCCGGCCGCCACTGCGTAGATGCGCGCGCCGCGGGCGAGCGCGTGCTCCTCGGACTCGAGGATGATCACGCCCGCGCCCTCGCCGAGCACGAACCCGTCGCGTCCCTTGTCGAACGGCCGCGAGGCCCGCTCGGGATCGTCGTTCCTGGTAGACATGGCCCGCATGACCGCGAACGCCCCGACGTTGAGTGCCATGATCGCCGCCTCGGCGCCGCCCGCGATCACCACGTCGGCCCGCCCGGAGCGGATCATGTCAATGCCGTAGCCGATCGACTCGGCACCGGACGCGCACGCGCTCACCAGCGCGTGCGCCCCGGCCTTGGCGCCGAACTCGATGCTGATCCAGCCGGCCGCGCCGTTCGGCATCAGCATCGGGACGGTGTAGGGCGAGATGCGCTCCCAGCCCTTGTCCCGCAGCGCGTCGTAGGCGGTGAGGGTGGAGCCGATGCCGCCGATGCCGCTGGTGACCGCGACGCCGAGCCGGTAAGGCTCGACCTCGGGCGACCCGGCGTCGGCCCAGGCCTCGCGGGCCGCGACCAGCGCGAACTGCTCGCACCGGTCCATCTTGCGCGCCTGCACCCGGCCGACGACGGCCACCGGGTCGACTGCGGCGGTGGCGGCGAACTTCACCGGCACCGTCTCGATCCAGGGCTCGGTGATGGTGCGCACGCCGCTGGTTCCCGCGAGCATCGCCGACCAGGTCGACGCGACATCACCACCGAGCGGCGTGGTCGCGCCGAGCCCAGTGACGACGACGCTGACCTGACCGTTGCTGCCCACTGCAACCTCCACAACTACGAACGACTAACGACGACTAGCGCGAGCTGCGCGGAGCTCAGGAGCTCTTGGAAACGAAGTTGACGACGTCCTGGACGGTCTTCAGGTCCTTGAGCTGCTCGTCCGGGATCTCGACGCCGAACTTGTCCTGCGCGGCGACGGCGATCTCGACCATGGACAGCGAGTCGATGTCGAGGTCGTCGACGAAGTTGGCCTCGGGGGTCACCTCGTCGGCGGGGGTGCCCGCGATCTCTTCGATGATCTCCGCCAGTCCGGCCAGAATTTCCTGGTCAGTCACTTGTTGCTCCTTTGATTTGCTTGAGTTGGCTGTGTAATGCGGTGTTGCGATGGCGCGGCTAGGGTACCGTGACCACCTGCGATGCGTAGGACAGCCCGGCGCCGAAGGCCAGCAGCAGGGCCGGCTTCCCCGGCTGGAGCCGTCCCTGCTCCGCCATTCTCGAGAGTGCGAGCGGGATCGACGCGGACGAGGTGTTGCCCGCGGTGATGATGTCGTCGGCGACGCGATCCCTGGGAATGCCCAGCTTCTTGGCGATGGCCTCGATAATCCGAAGGTTCGCCTGGTGCGGGATGAAGGCCGAGATTTCCGCAGGCGTCACACCCGCCCGCCTGCACGCCTCAAGCGCCACCGGGGCCAGCGCCGTGGTGGCCCAGCGGAACACGGCCTGGCCGTCCTGGGTGAGCTTCCCCGTCCGCCCCTCGATGACGATCTTGTGCGCCTGGTCGCCCGCGCTGCCCCACACGATGGGCCCGATTCCCGACGGCTCGCCCTCCGCGGTCGGCCCGACCACGGCCGCGCCCGCCCCGTCGGCGAAGATGATGCACGTCGACCGGTCGGACCAGTCCATCCACGACGTCATCTTCTCCGCGCCGATCACCAGCGCGTTCCGAACGCTGCCGGCCCGCACCGAGTCGGCCGCGGCGCCGACCGCGTAGCAGAAGCCGGCGCAGGCGGCGTTCAGGTCGTAGGCGCCGGGCGCGACGATGCCGAGTCGGTAGGCGACGGTGGCCGAGATGGTCGGCATCAGCGACTCCGGGCTGCACGTCGCGACCGTCACCAGGTCGATATCAGACGGCTCGAGGCCGCTGGCCGCCAGCGCCTTCGCGCCCGCCGCCTCGGCCATGTCGGCCACGGTCTCGTCGTCGCGCGCAAACCGCCGCTCCTGGATGCCGACTCGCGTCCTGATCCACTCGTCGTTGGTGTCGACGAGCTTGGCGAGGTCGTCGTTGCTGACCACCCGGTCCGGCTGGTAACCGCCGAAACCGAGGATCTTCGCTCCGGTCATGCTCACGACTCCCTTCGCTGGGTGGGCTGCAGGCGAACCATCGGCTGGCCCTCGCTGACCGGGTCGCCGTCTTCGACCAGCCACTCCACCACGACCGCGTCGTTCGGTGCGATCACCGGCTTTTCGCCGCCGCGGGCGGCGACGTAGGCGAGGGCATCGCCCACGTAGACCATCGTCGCGCCGGCCGGCGTTCTGCCGCTGCCCGTCTCGTCCGAGATCAAACGGGCGGTTCCGGCGCTCGGTGACACCACGATCTGCCACTCCGCGGGCGACCCGACCGAGTTCGCCGCGTATCCGTTGGTCGCCGTCGCGTGGGCGGCGATGAGCGCCCTGGCCGCGTCGAGCTGGTCTGGGGTCTTGATCGCGAGCAGCTCGACGCCGGGCAGCGCCCGCTTGGCCATGCCGGTCAGCGTGCCGCCGGGCAGCAGCTCGATCATCGCGGTCACGTTGATGTCAGACATGGTGGCCATGCACAGATCCCAGCGGACCGGGTTGGCGACCTGGTGCACGATCCGCTCCACCCAGGCCGGGCCGGAGGTGACGACCGCGCCGTCGCGGTTGGATAGCAGCGTGATCACCGGGTCGCTGACGGCGGTGCCTGCCGCCGCCGCCACCAGCGCGTCGACCGCCGTCGCCATGTGCTTGGTATGGAACGCGCCCGCGACCCGCAACGGCCGCAGCCGGGCCCCCGCGGGCGGGTTGGCGGCGAACTCGGCCAGCTGCTCCAGGGTGCCGCCGGCCACGATCTGCCCGGCCGCGTTGATGTTGGCGGGCGTGAGCCCGGCCTCGGCGATCGCTGCGAGCACGGCCGCCTCGGCCCCGCCCAGCACCGCGGTCATGCCGGTCGGCTCGGCGTCGCACGCCGCCGCCATCGACTCGCCGCGGACCCGGGTCAGCCTGATGGCGTCGGCCGCCGACAGCACGCCGGCGATCGCGCCCGCGGCGAGCTCCCCGACGCTGTGCCCGGCGGCGGCGTCCGGCTCGCCCAGCAGCCCGGCGACCGCGATGGCAGCCGCGACTAGGAGCGGCTGGGCGACGGCGGTATCGGTGATCTCCTCCGCGCTGCCGGTCGTGCCTAGCCTGATCAGGTCCCGGCCGGCCAGCTCCGACCAGGCGCCGAACTGCTCGGCCAGACCGGGTATCTCGAGCCAGGGGGACAGGAATCCGGGTGTCTGCGCGCCCTGCCCTGGCGCAGTGAAGATGAGCACATCGTTAACCTTGCCCTGTAGAGACCCGCCACACCGGTATCGAACGATACGAAGTTAACGTTCGCAAGTTTGTAGGATACCTCTAAATATCGTTAACCATCTAGTCACCGCACGGTCACCCGGGGCGTTCCGGCGCGCCTCAGTCCGGCCCGTACCTGCGCAGGGCCTGCCCGGCAAGCGAGCGCGCCCGCTATAAGTTGACCATGACCGGCAACAGCGCCGAGCGCATCTCGCTTGGCACCTTCCCGACCCCGCTTGAGCCCGCGCCCCGCCTGGCCGCCGCCGTCGGGCTGCGGGAAGACCGGCTGTGGATCAAGCGGGACGACCTCACCGGCCTCGGCGGCGGCGGCAACAAGGTCCGCAAGCTGGAACGCACCCTGGCCGCCGCGCTGCGCGACGGCGCGGACTGCCTCGTGACCACCGGGGCGGCCCAGTCGAACCATGCCCGGCTGACCGCCGCGGCCGGCGCTCGGCTGGGTCTGCCGGTCACTCTGGTGCTGGCCGGCGACCCCAGCGGCCGCGCGCCCGCAGGGAACCTGCTGCTCGACGAGATCTTCGGCGCGCGTATCCGGTGGGCCGGCGACGCCGACGACACCCGCCTCGCCGCCGTCGCCGACGAGGTGGCGGCGGAGCTGGCGTCGGCCGGCGCGCGCCCCGCCGTCATCCCGTTCGGCGGCAGCAACCGCGACGGCGCCCTGGCCTACTCCGACGCCGCCCGTGAGCTCCGCGACCAGCTCCGCGACCGGCCGGGCGACCTGCTGGGCGACCAAGGTCGCCTGGCCGGTAAGGCGACCTCGGTCGTCGCGGTCGGCTCGGGCGGCACGATGGCGGGACTCGTCGCCGAGCTCGGACCCGAGCGTGTGCTCGGCGTGCACACCGGTGCCGTCGGCGCACCGGGCGAGGCCGTCGCCGCCCTCGCTTCCGCGATCACGGCCGAGCCGCTCGACCCGCAGACGCTGCGCCTCCGCACCGATCAGGTCGGCGCCGGCTACGGGCGCCTCACCGAGGCCACCGCCGCCGCGATCCGGCTGACCGCGCGGACCGAGGGCATCGTGCTCGACCCCACCTATACCGGCCGGGCGATGGCGGGCCTCATCGCCGCCGCGGGCGACGGCGACCTCGGCCGGGACGCCCCGGTCGTGTTCTGGCACACCGGGGGCCTGTCCGGCCTCTTCGGCCACCGCGAAGCCGCCACGATCGCGACGCTCGCGGACCCTCAGCGCTAACCGGACTAAACGGCTGGAGGCACCATGAACGACACGATGGAGTGGATCGGGCCCGGGGTGGCCCGCGATGGCGTCGTCGAGCGGGAGTTCCGGCTCAGCCGGGCCGCAGGCACCGTCCCGGCCGTGCTCTGGCAACCGTCCGCCCCCGCCTCGCAACAGCAACAGCAACAGCAAGCAGAAACGGAAACCGCCGCTGGTCCTGCTCGGTCACGGCGGCAGCGGCCACAAGCGGAACGAGCGGAACGTCGGCCTGGCCCGGTGGTTCGCCTCCACCGCCGGCCTCGCCTCGCTGGCGATCGACGGCCCGTACCACGGCGAGCGGGTCGCCGCCCCGATGCCCGCGGCCGAGTACCAGCGCCGCATCGTGGCCGAAGGGACGGACGCCGTCCTCGACCGGATGACGAGCGACTGGCTGGCCGCCGTGGACGCCCTCGACGCCGAGGGCATCGCGGACACCGAGCGGGTGGGCTATCTGGGGATGTCGATGGGGACGCGATTCGGCCTCCCGGTGGCGGCCGCCCTCGGCGGCCGCCTCCGCTGCGCGGCGCTGGGCAAGTTCGGCCTCCGGCAGGGTCCGACGCTGGCCGACGGCCTGGCCCGGCCGGAGCACGCCGCCCGCGACGGGAGTCTCATCACCGCCCCGACCCTGCTGCACGTCCAGTGGCACGACGAGCTCTTTCCCCTCGACGGACAGCTGGCCCTCTTCGAGATCCTGGGGTCACCCGACAAGGAGCTCATCGGCTTCAGCGGGCCGCACGCCGAAACCAAGCCGCAGGCGATCGCCCGCTGGCGCGAGTTCATCGCCCGTCACCTGACCGGGCAGAGCCAAACGGACTAGGCGGAGCCAGGGTCCGTTCGGGATAAGGGATTTTGAATTACCCCCGCCTGGACGCCAGTCGGCCGAGGATGATCGCGGTCCAGACGGTGAAGCCGTCGCGGCCATCCGACACGGTGTAGCCGGTGAGCTCGGTGACGCGCTTGAGCCGGTATCTGACCGTGTTCGGGTGGACGAAGAGCATCCGCGCGCTCCCCTCCAGCGACGACCCCTGCTCGAGGTAGGCGGTGAGCGTGTCAAGCAGCGCCGGGCCGCCCGCCAGCAGCGGCTCGTAGACCTGCGCGACCAGGATCCGGATGGCGTCCGCGTCGCCGTCGAGCGCGCGCTCGGGCAGCAGCTCGTCCGAGCCGACCGGGCGCGGCGCCTCCGGCCAGGCGGGCGCCGCCCGCTGGGCGGCCAGGGCGGCCCGGGCCGAGGCCGACGCCGACTGCAGGTCCCGCACGGTCGGGCCCACGATCAGCGGCCCGGCGCCGAACAGGCCGGACAGCTTCTCGGCGGCGGCCATCGGGTCGCTGGTGCCGCCGAGCACCACGATCAGCCGCCCGCCCTGCACGCCGGCGATGAGGTCGAAGCGCGCCCGCCTGGCCGCCGCGCGCAGCTCGTCGATGACCGGTTCGGCGTCGTCGCCGTCGACCGTGCCGACGATGACCGTCACCGGCGAGGACGACCAGTTCAGGGCCGACGCCCAGGAGTTGAGCGAGTCGGCCCCCTCGCCGCGCACCAGCGAGTCCACCACCAGGGCCTCCAGGCGGGCGTCCCACGCGCCGCGGGCCTCCGCCGTCCGCGCGTACACCTGGGCGGCGCTGAACGCGATCTCCCGCGCGTAGATCAGCACCGCCTCGTGCAGCTCCGCCTCGGCGCCCGGCGCCGCCAGGGTGTCCACCTGACCCTCGACCACGTCGATGATCACCCGGACCATCTCCACCGCATGCTGCAGCGACACCGCCCGGGCGAGCTCACGGGGGGCGGTGCCGAATACCTCGGTGGCGGCGGGCCTGGTCCGTTCCGGATGCTTGATCCAGTCGGCGAACGCCGCGATGCCGGCCTGCGCGACCAGGCCGAGCCACGACCGGTTCTCGGCCGACATCTTCCTGAACCACGGCAGCCGCTCGTCCATCGCCGCGATCGCGGCGGTGCCGAGCGCCCCCATGGCCCGGTCGATCCGCGCAACCGTCTCCTGATGCACCCGCGCGTCGCCGCTCCCGCCCCGCGCGGCCTGCCGCTTTCCGTTCACCCGGCCTCCCAGCCCTGCACCCTCCCAAGGGTGCCACGAGTCGGAACCAGGGCGCGCAAGCGACGGCGCCCCGCCCGGCATTTCAGCAAATGCCGGGCGGGGCGCCGTGGACGGCCGCCCGCGGGTGCCTCGCCTAGCCCAGCGCCTCCGACACCGGCAGGTCCAGCTTGTACTTGGCGATCGCCTGGGCCGGCAGCGACGCGGGCACGGCGCCAGCACGAGCCAGCTGGGAGAGCACCGCGACCGTGATCGACTCCGCGTCCACGTGGAAGAACCGGCGGGCGGCGGGCCGGGTGTCGGAGATGCCGAACCCGTCGGTGCCGAGCGACGTGTACGGCGACGACGACGGCACCCAGCGGGAGATCTGGTCCGGCACCGCCCGCATCCAGTCGGACACGGCGACCACGGGCCCCTGCGAGCCCGCCAGCGCCGTCGTCACGTAGGGCTCGCGCGTCGGCTCGCCCGGGTGCAGGAAGTTGTGCGACTCGCACGCCAGCGCGTCCCGCCGCAGCTCGGTCCACGAGGTGACCGACCAGACGTCGGCCGCCACCCCCCAGTCCTCGGCCAGCAGCCGCTGGGCCGCCAGCGCCCACGGCATCGCCACCCCGGAGGCGAGGACCTGCGCGCGGGGGGCGTCGGCGGGCGGCGCCAGGGCCGGCGCGTACTTGTACATGCCGCGCAGGATCCCCGCGTCCAGATCTGGCACCTCGGGCGCGGCCGGCTGGACGTACGGCTCGTTGTAGACGGTGAGGTAGTAGAAGATGTTCTCACCGTCCGGGTGCTCGGGGGTGGAGTCGTACATCCGCCGCAGCGCGTCCTTGGTGATCACCGCGACCTCGTACGCGTAGGCCGGGTCGTAGGAGATGCACGCCTCGGACACTGATGCCAGCAGCTGAGAGTGCCCGTCGTTGTGCTGCAGCCCCTCGCCGGTCAGGGTGGTGCGGCCCGCGGTCGCCCCGAGCAGGAAACCCCGCCCGAGCTGGTCGCCCAGCGCCCACATCTGGTCGCCCGTGCGCTGCCAGCCGAACATCGAGTAGAACACGTAGACCGGGATCATGTGCGTGCCGTGGGTGGCGTACGAGGTGCCTGCCGCGATCACCGAGCCCATCGCGCCCGCCTCGGAGATGCCCTCGTGCAGGATCTGCCCGCGCTCCGACTCCTTGTAGGCCAGGATCAGGTTGCGGTCCACCGCCTCGTAGGTCTGGCCGAACGGCGAGTAGATCTTCGCGGTCGGGAACAGCGAGTCCATGCCGAACGTGCGCGCCTCGTCCGGGATGATCGGCACGAACCGGTCGCCGATGACCGGGTCCTTCATCAGGTCCTTCAGTATCCGCACGAACGCCATCGTGGTGGCCACCGACTGCTTGCCCGACCCACGCCGGAAGTCGTCGAACAGCGCGTCCGGCGGCTGCGGGAGCGGCTTGGCGCGGACCACCCGGCGCGGCAGCGAGCCGCCGAGCGCGGCCCGCCGCTCCTTCATGTACTGGATCTCGGAGGAATCCTCGCCCGGGTGGTAGTACGGGGGCAGCTCGCCCTCGAGCGCCGAGTCGGGGATCGGCAGGTAGAGCCGGTCGCGGAACTCCTTGAGCTCGGCGTGCGAGAGCTTCTTCATCTGGTGCGTCGCGTTGCGCGCCTCGAAGTCCTTGCCCAGCGTCCAGCCCTTGATCGTGTGGGTCAGGATCACGGTCGGCTGGCCGACGTGCTCGCGGGCGGCCTTGAACGCCGCGTACACCTTCCGGTAGTCGTGCCCGCCGCGCGACAGGTTGCGCAGCTCGTCGTCGGACAGGTGCTCGACCATCGCCCGCAGCCGCGGGTCGGAGCCGAAGAAGTGCTCGCGGGTGTAGTCGCCGGGCTCGACGCTGTAGGTCTGGAACTGCCCGTCCGGGGTGGTGTTCATCTTGTTCACGAGCACCCCGTCGGTGTCCTTGGCCAGCAGCGGGTCCCAGTCGCGGCCCCAGATGACCTTGATCACGTTCCAGCCCGCGCCGCGGAAGTACGCCTCCAGCTCCTGGATGATCTTGCCGTTGCCGCGCACCGGGCCGTCGAGCCGCTGCAGGTTGCAGTTGATCACGAAGGTGAGGTTGTCGAGCTCCTCGCGCGCGGCCAGCCCGATCGCACCGAGCGCCTCCGGCTCGTCCATCTCACCGTCGCCCAGGAACGCCCATACGTGCGAGCGCGACGTGTCGTGCAGCTCGCGCGCGAGCAGGTAGCGGTTGAACCGCGCCTGGTAGATCGCGTCAAGCGGGCCGAGGCCCATGGAAACGGTCGGGAACTCCCAGAAGTCCGGCATCAGCCGGGGGTGCGGGTACGAGGGCAGCCCGCCGCCCCGGTGCGAGAGCTCCTGCCTGAACCCGTCGAGCTGGGTCTCCGACAGCCGCCCCTCGAGGAAGGCCCGCGCGTAAATCCCGGGCGCGGCGTGCCCCTGGAAGAAGACCTGGTCGCCCGACTCGCCGTGGTCCTTGCCGCGGAAGAAGTGGTTGAAGCCCACCTCGTAGAGCGAGGCCGCCGACGCGTAGGTCGCGATGTGACCGCCCACGCCCGCCCCGCCCGGGTGGTTGGCGCGCGACACCATGATCGCGGCGTTCCAGCGGATGTAGGCCCGGATGCGCCGCTCGACGTACTCGTCGCCAGGGAACCACGGCTCCCGCTCCGGCGGGATCGTGTTGATGTAGTCGGTGGAACGCAGGCCGGGCACCCCGACCTGCTGCTCGCGCGCCCGCTCAAGCAGGCGCAGCATGAGGTAGCGGGCGCGGCCGCGACCTCGAGTGCGGGTGACCGAGTCGAACGAGTCGACCCACTCCCGCGTCTCATCGGGATCGATGTCCGGCAGCTGCGTGGGCAGACCGTCGCTGATGATGGAGTAACGCTGGCGTCCGGAAGCCACGGGGTAGCCTCGCCTTCCGCAGTTCGGCGGCTGTTGGCCGCGGATAGTTCGACTCGCTTGTACAGACCAATCGTCGTACGTCTCGGCCTGATTTTCATCTCTACCAAACGGTAACCGGTCGTACCCGGCGACAAGCCGCGCCGGGACGGTGATCTGCGCCTCCGTGGCCGCTAGCAGCGGCCTGGTGTCGCGGAAGTAGACGTAACCGGTTACGGTACGTATCAAGAGCTAGTCCACGGGGGCGTTCGACGGACGACAAGAGGTCAACAATTTGCAGCGGTTTCCAGCGCTAGGCCGATTGCCACTTGCGCAAGGGGCCGACCCAGTGTGAACTGTCCCAACAAGAAGTACTGACGCGGCCGACGGCGCTCTACAGGTGACCGGCGGAAGCGAGGAAGGATTGGGGAGGAACGTCAGTGAGCGCGACCGCGCGCCAGGCGCAAGATGAACGCGGCCAGGCCGAGCGGCTCGGGATTAAACCGGGCCAGGTAGTACAGGAACTCGGCTATGACACCGATACCGACGAGCAGCTGCGCCAGGCGATCACGGCAGTCGAGGGCGTAGAGCTCGTCGATGAGGACTACGAGGATGTAGTCGATGTGGTCCTCATGTGGTTTCGGGAGGAAGACGGCGACCTCGTTGACGCGCTGGTCGATGCCCTGACTCCGCTGGCCGATGGGGGTTATATCTGGCTGCTTACCCCAAAGGCGGGCAGACCCGGCCATGTCGAGCCAAGCGACATCGGCGAGGCGGCCCCGACCGCCGGCCTCGCCCAGACATCAAGCGTGTCCGCCGCGAGGGATTGGTCAGGCTCGCGCCTGGTGGCGCCCAAGGCGCGCAGGTAGCGGGTCGCCCCCGGCTGAGCTTCCACAGTCAAGGGCTCGCAACAGTCAAAATCGACGAACCACGGTATCGAACGGACCGTGGGCATCGTCTTTCCCTTCGATGGCAGACTTAGGCTGGCAGACGTAGGCGCGGGGATCTCTCTCGCGTGCACCACATCCATTGAAGGGATTCATGCATGGCAGTTGAGATCGGGGACGTGGCCCCGGACTTCGAACTCCCCGACCAGCACGGCACGCCGGTGAAGCTGTCCAGCTTCCGCGGCGCTAAGAACGTGGTGCTGGTGTTCTACCCGCTGGCGTTCAGCCCGGTCTGCAGCGGCGAGCTCTGCGCCATGCGGGAGGACTTCCCCGAGGTCAGCGGCGACGACGTGGAGCTGCTCACGGTCTCGGTGGACTCCTTCTTCGCGCACAAGACCTGGGCCCAGCAGGAGAACTTCCAGTTCTCGCTGCTGGCCGACTTCTGGCCGCACGGCGGGGTCGCCAAGGCCTACGGCGTGTTCGACTCCGGCCGCGGCCTCGCCATCCGCGGCACCTTCATCATCGACAAGGAAGGGGTCGTGCGCTGGAAGGTCGTCAACCCGATCCCCCAGGCGCGTGACATCGCCGACTACCAGAAGGCGCTCGCCGAGCTCGCATAGATAGATAGATGAGATGTAGCTGTAGGTCGCGGGGCGCGGAGGAGCTTCACCTCTCGCGCCCCGCTTCCTCGTTTCCAGGGACACGAAAACCGTCGCAGATAACAGCAAGAAGTGCTTACGCGCCCGTCCACAACCAACCACGAGACCTGTCGCCTACGCCGCCGACCCAAAACGCCGCCTGTCGCCTACGCCAGCGACACCAATAGGCGCGGTCGCTGGCGTAGGTGACAGGGGCCGGCTCCTGTCGCTGGCGCTGACAGGGCGGCTGAGCGAGGCAGTTACACCGGCCACGCCTCTGGCAGCGCCGGGATCGCGTTGTCTCGGACTACCCGGGCCATGAAGTTCGCGCTGGCCTTCGGGATCCGCTGCTGGGTGGCGAAGTCCACGAACACGATCCCGAACCGCTTCTGGTAGCCGTAGGCCCACTCGAAGTTGTCGAGCAGCGACCACACGTAGTAGCCCGCCAGGTTGGCGCCGTCCTTGATGGCGCGGGCGCAGGCATCGAGGTGCAGGTGCAGGAACTTCACTCGCTCGAGGTCGTTGACCTGCCCGTCCGGATTGACGTAGTCCTCGGCCGCGCAGCCGTTCTCGGTAATGTAAAGCGGCAGCCCCGGGGCGTCCTTGGAGACTCGCAGGAGCAGCTCGTAGAGCCCCTCGGGGTCGATCAGCCAGCCCATGTTGGTCTGCTCGAGGCCGTCGGGGTGGAACTCCACGACGTTGCCTTCGATCCCCTCGCGGGGCGCCTGCTCGCCGTGGCGCAGGTTCGCCGGGTCGCCCGCCCGCAGGTGCACCGGCTGGTAGTAGTTCACGCCGAGGAAGTCGAGCGGCGCGGCGATCGTCTCCAGGTCGCCGTCGAGGATCAGCTCGGCCGGGGGCAGCATCGACGCGGGCGCGTGCTCGGGGTACCGGCCGAACAGGATCGGGTCAAGGAACAAGCCGTTCTGGCTGGCGTCAACGCTCAGGCGGGCCCGCTCCAGGGCCTCGGCCGAGCCGTTGTCGTCGTTGGTGACCCGGACCGGCGTCAGGTTCAGCGTGATGCCCACTTCGGCTTCTGGCACGCTGCCGCGCAGCGCGGCCGCGGCCAGGCCGTGCCCAAGCAGCAGGTGATGCGTGGTCGCGGCGGCCGCCGCGTCATCGCGCAACCCCGGCGCGTGCACGCCGATGCGGTGCCCGTTATGGGCGACCACCAGCGGCTCGTTCAGCGTGATCCAGCGCTTGACCCGGTCGCCGAGCGCCTCGCCCACGACCGCGGCGTAGTCCGCCAGCCGCAGCGCGGTGTCGCGCGACGACCAGCCGCCCTTGTCCTGCAGGGCCTGCGGCAGGTCCCAGTGGAAAAGCGTGGCGGCCGGTGCGATCCCGCGCTCGCCCAGCGCGTCGAGCAGCCGCTTGTAATAATCCAGTCCGGCCTGGTTAACGTGCCCGGCGCCGTCCGGGATCACGCGCGGCCACGAGATCGAGAAGCGATAGTCCAACAACCCGAGCGAGCGCAGCAGATCGGCGTCCTCGGGGTACCGGCGGTAGGAGTCACAGGCGATGTCACCGGTGTCGCCGCCGCGGACCTTGCCCGGCGTGTGACTGAAGGTGTCCCAGACGGAAGGGCCTCGCCCGTCGACGTCGGTGGCGCCCTCGATCTGGTACGCGGCGGTGGCCGCGCCCCAGGTAAACCCGGCCGGGAAGCCAAGTTTCGTGACATTGGTCATGTTTTCCTCCTTGACGCGACCCATAGCGGGGTCTAGCGTAAGCGCTTACATCATTGGTTGTAAACGCTTACATTTCGGACAGGTGGCAACGTGGTTACGCTCTATGACGTGGCGCGCCAGGCGGGAGTGTCCATCGCTACCGTCTCTCGGGTGCTTCACGGGCAGGAGCCGGTGCGCGAGTCCACCAGAGACCGGGTGCGCGCGGCGATTAAGGATCTCGGCTACGTCCCCGACGGCGCCGCGCAGTCGCTCGCCCGGAGCCGCAAGGACGTCATCGGCCTGGTCTGCGTGGAGCACACCGGGCTCAACCCGAACCAGTACGACATCGAGTCGATGAGCCTGCTCTTCTACGACGAGGTCATGCGCGGCGTCGAGGCGCTCATCCGCGAGCGGCACTGGTCGCTGCTCATCACGTACCTGCGCGAGGACGAGAACCCGAGCGGCGCGCACGAGGACGAGCCGGTGCTGCCCCGGCTGCAGGCGCTCTCGGGCAAGGTGGACGGGCTGCTGATCGGCGAGGGCGTGGTGCCCGCGACCGCGCTCGCCCGGCTGGCCAGGCGACTGCCGGTCGTGGTGGTGGCGGGCGACGCCGGGATGCGCGGGGTGGACGTGGTGGCGGCCGACAACTGGTCGGGCGCGCATGCGCTGGTGAGCCACCTGGTCACCGACCACCGCCGGCGTCGGCTGTATCACGTGGACGGACCGGAGTCCGCGCCCGACGCGAAGACCCGACGGCTGGCCATGCAGGCCGTCATCGACGGCCAGCCGGACGCGAAGCTGGTCGGTGCGCACAGCGGCCGGTTCAGCGTTCGCAGCGGCGAGGCCGCGGCGGAGCAGATGCTAGCCGAATTCGGCGGCGTAGCTGGTCAGCTACCCGACGCGATCGTTTGCTCGAACGACCAGATGGCCATCGGGGTTCTGCGTACACTGACGGCGCGCGGGATCCGGGTGCCAGACGATATCGCCCTGGTCGGCTTCGATGACATCTATCCCGCGACCCTGTGCGACCCGCCGCTGACCACGGTTCGCCAGCCGATACGAGGCATCGGCGAGCGCGCCTGCGAGCAGCTGATCGAGCGGATCGCCACCCCCACGCTGCGGCCCTCGGTTGAGCTGCTCCCGACAGAGCTCGTGATCCGGTCAAGCTGCGGCTGTCCGCCCGGCACGGTGGCGCGCCATCTGGTGCCGACCGTCCCCATGACTAGAGAAGGTAGGTGAATTGGTATGTCGTTCCTGCTGCGCCGCCTGGGCTTCTATGTGGTCGCGGCGTGGGTGGCGTTGACGGTCAACTTCTTCATCCCGCGCGCGATGCCGGGCAATGCGGTGCAAAACATCATGGACAAGTTCCCCGATCTGCAACCCGCCGCCTACAAGGCGCTCGAGGCGATGCTTGGCGTAGGCCACCCGGGCTCGCTCTGGACCCAGTACACGAACTATCTGTACGACGTCGCCCACTTCAACTTCGGCACCGACGTGACGAACTACCCGGCCAGCGTCTCCGCCCTGCTGGCGGCGACGGTCCCGTGGACGCTGACGCTGGTCGGCACCGCGACGGTGATCGCCTTCCTGCTCGGCACCCTGCTCGGCATCATGGCCGGCTGGCGGCACGGCGGCTGGCTGGACCGGTCGCTCCCCGGCCTGATGTTCCTTCAGGCCGTCCCTTACTTCTTCCTGGCGCTGGTGCTGCTCGACATCTTCGCGGTGAAGGTGCACTGGTTCCCGCTCGCGCAGGGGTACAACGCCGAGTTTTACACGGCCGGCTGGCACTGGGGCTTCATCTTCAACGCCATCCAGCACTCGCTGCTCCCGGCGCTCACGATCGTCCTCACCTCCGTGGCAGGCTGGATGCTGCAGATGCGGAACGTGATGATCACCACGATCGGCGAGGACTACGTGATCGCGGCGCAGGCCAAGGGCCTGTCCAACCGCCGGGTGATCTTCACCTACGCGGCCCGCAACGCGCTCCTCCCGCAGCTGCAGGGCTTCGGCCTGGCGCTCGGCTTCGTGGTCTCGGGCGCGATCATCATGGAGATCGTCTTCTCCTACCCGGGCATCGGGCTGCTGCTGTTCAACGCGGTCACGTCCAACGACTACCCGCTGATGCAGGCGATCTTCCTCCTCATCACGTTCGCGGTGCTGCTCGCCAACCTGATCGTCGACCTGGTCATCGTCCTGTTCGACCCACGAGTGCGGGCAAGGGGGTCCGCTCGATGAGAGCCATTCGCAATCTGTGGCGGCAGCTGCCGATGACGGCCAAGATCGGCACGGTCCTGTTCGGTGTGTTCGTCCTCGCCGGGATCATCGGGCCGCTGGTGGCGTCGTACCCCCCGGGGTACGAGAACCCGTCGCCCAGCCTCTCGCTCCAGCCGCCGTCGGCGCACTACCTGCTCGGCACCACCCAGAGCGGCCAGGACGTCCTTTCCCAGCTGCTGTCCGGCATCCGGCTGACGCTTGAGCTCGCTCTGCTGGTCGGCGTCATCGCGACCGCGCTCTCGGTGATCGTCGGGGTGACGTCGGCCTTCCTCGGCGGCATCTGGGACGAGCTGCTGTGCTGCTGACCAACGTGTTCCTGGTCATCCCGGCGCTGCCGCTGCTGATCCTGTTCTTCGGCTACCTGCCGGGCAGGGGCCAGCTGCCGACGATCATCGTGCTGTCGGCGCTCGGCTGGCAGTGGGGCGCCCGGGTGATCAGGGCGCAGACGCTGATGATCAGGAACCGCGACTTCATCGCCTCGTCCCGCGAGTCGGGCGAGAAGTCCTGGCGGATCATCTTCTTCGAGATCATCCCGAACGAGGTCAGCCTCATCGCGGCGAGCTTCGTCAACACCGTGCTCTACGCGATCGCCACCTCGGTCGCGCTCGCCTTCATCGGCCTCGCCGACCTGAACAGCTGGTCGCTCGGCACCATGCTCTACTGGGCCCAGAGCCAGCAGGCGCTGCAGCTCGGCGCCTGGTGGTGGTTCCTGCCGCCGGGCCTCGCGGTCGCCCTCATCGGCACCGCCCTGGTGCTGCTCAACACCGGCTTCGACGAGCTCGGCAGCCCCCGGCTGCGCGCCTCCCGCGGGTCGACCAGGATCGCGGGCAAGCGGGTCTGGGCCACCGACCCGACCCCGGTGCTTCCGCACCTCGCCGCGAGCCCCGGCAGGGTCACCGCGTTCCTGCACTCCTTCTCGCGCAGTTCGCTGCTCGACAACACCCCCGCTGGAGGTGAGCTTCGATGAAACCGATCCTTGAGCTATCAGACCTGTCGGTCGCCTACCGGGCCGAGGGCGGCGACGTCCGCGCGGTCGAGCAGGTGAACCTCACGCTGCACGCTGGCGAGGTAGTGGGGCTGTGCGGGGAGAGCGGGTCGGGCAAGTCGACCCTCGCCTACGGCGCCACCCGGCTGCTGCGGCCGCCAGCGGTGGTCACCGGCGGCAGCGTGAACTACTACGGCCGCCGCATCACCCAGGGCGGCGACCCGGTCGACATCCTCACGCAGAGCAAGCGAGAGCTGCACGCGCTCCGCTGGCGGGAGATCGCGATCGTCTTCCAGAGCGCGATGAACGCGCTCAACCCGGTGCTCCGGGTCGAGGACCAGATCCTGGACGCGATTCGCGCGCACCTGAAGATGCCCAAGGCCGATGCCAGGGAGAAGGCGGCCACGCTGCTTGACCTGGTCGGCATCCCCCGGGCGCGACTGCGCAGCTACCCGCACGAGCTGTCGGGCGGCATGCGCCAGCGGGTGATGATCGCGATGGCGCTGGCGGCCGACCCCGAGGTCGTCATCATGGACGAGCCGACCACCGCGCTCGACGTGGTGGTGCAGCGGGACATCCTGGCCCAGATCGTCGAGCTCAAGGAGACGCTCGGGTTCGCGATCCTGTTCATCACCCACGACCTGTCGCTGCTGCTCGAGCTGGCCGACCGGATCGCGGTGATGTACGCGGGCCGGCTGGTCGAGACCGGCACCGCGCAGGAGATCATGCGCGACCCGGCCCACCCGTACACCAGGGGCCTGCTCAACTCCTTCCCATCGCTGCACGGCCCCCGCCGGGACCTGGTCGGCATCCCCGGATCACCGCCCGACCTGCGCGATCCCGGTCCCGGCTGCCCGTTCATTCCGCGCTGCAACTATGCCCTCCCGTCCTGCTCCGAGGTGGACATGTCGCTCGCCCGGGTGAAGGGCGCGCCCGCCCCCGACCACCTGACCGCGTGCCCGGTCGTCAGCGTCAGCCAGGAAGGAGTGCTCTCATGAGCGAGCCGGTCACCCACGACGCCGACCCGACCCACCTCCATGAGGCGGCAGAAGACGCGACCGCCGTGTCGGCGGCGGCGGCGGACACGACCGCGGCGCAGGCCGGCATGACCAGCGCCGCGACCCTGCCGGTGGTCGGCGGCGACCTGCGGTCGGTCGCGGCCGAGCGTGGTCCGCTGGCGATGGCCGCCACCGGTCTCGGCCGGGACTACAAGATCGGCCGGGGCGTGACCCTGCACGCCGTGCGGGACGTCTCCTTCGGCCTCTACAAGGGCGCGGTCGTCGCGCTGGTGGGGGAGAGCGGTTCCGGCAAGTCGACCGTCGCCCGGCTGCTGGCGGGCCAGGAGCGGCCGACCGCGGGGACGATCGCGCTGGACGGCAACGTTATCGACGTCCGGTCGAACCGCGCCTTCCGCCGCTACAAGAGCCAAGTGCAGCTGGTCTTCCAGGACCCGTTCTCCTCGCTCAACCCGACCCATACGGTCGGCTATCACCTGTCCCGCCCGGTCCGGCTGCACCAGCCCGAGGTAAAGGACGTCGCCGGGGCCGTCACCGCGCTGCTCGAGCAGGTCCGGCTGGTTCCGGCCGGGCAGTTCGTGACCAAGTACCCGTACGAGCTGTCGGGCGGGCAGCGACAGCGGGTCGCCTTCGCCCGGGCGCTGGCCGCACAGCCGACCGTGCTGCTGGCCGACGAGCCGGTGTCCATGCTCGACGTCTCCATTCGCCTGGAGATGCTGAACCTCCTGGACGACCTGCGCTCACGGCTGCACCTGGCGCTCCTTTACATCACCCACGACATCGCCTCGGCCCGCTACTTCGCCGACGAGGTGCTGGTGATGTACGGCGGCCGGATCGTCGAGCGCGGCCCGGCCGAGGACGTCACCCAGCAGCCCGCCCACCCGTACACGCAGCTGCTGATCGCGTCCGCGCCCGACCCCGACAACCTTGGCAGCGTGCTCAAGACCAGCACGGCCCTCGCGGGCAGCGTCGCCGCGCGGACCACCGCCGCCTCCACCGGCGGGCCGGCCGCGGTCGGCTGTCCGTTCAGCCCCCGCTGCCCGCTCGCCATCGACAAGTGCCGGACGGACGACCCGGCCCTCCAGCTGCTGACGCCCACCCGGGCGGCGGCCTGCTGGCGACTAGACGTAGCCGCCGGCGCAAGCTGACGGCTCGGTGCACCACCTAGGCAATCCCCCAGAAATGAATTCACCCCGAGAAATTAACCCGCCTCAAAAACACCCGAGAGGACAGTCAAAGTTGACTAGTAAGCTAATCACCAAGAGAGCGCTGGCGGTCACGGCCGCCGGTCTCCTAGCGGCTGGTCTTGCGGCCTGCTCATCGAGCAGCTCGACCCCCTCGAGCACCTCCACCGGTGCCTCCACGTCCGCCACCGCCAGCACCGGCACGACCGGCTCGCCCAGCGCCAACGCCCCGGCGCTGGTCATGGAGAGCTCGCCGGAGAACAGCATCACGCAGGACTTCAACCCCTTCGTGTCCACCGCCGCCCCGCAGGGCATGGGCGCCACCGGCCTCATCTACGAGCCGCTATACCAATTCGACCTTGCCAACCCCACCCAGCAGTACCCGTGGCTGGCGACCCACTACGCGTGGGGCCCCGGCGGCAAGTCGATCACGTTCACGATCCGCCAGGGCGTGAAGTGGAACAACGGCACGCCGATGACCCCCGCCGACGTGGCCTTCACCTACAACTACATCAAGAAGAACACCGCCATTAACCTGGCCGGCCTGAACATCACCTCGGCCACCGCCACCGGCGACACCGTGACCCTGACGTTCCCGACCGCCCAGTACACCAACCTGGAGAACATCGCCGGCGTTGCGATCCTGCCCCAGTCGGTCTGGGGCTCGGTCAGCACCCCGGCCACGTTCACCGACGCCACCCCGGTCGGGACCGGCCCGTACACGCTGGGCACCTTCTCGTCGCAAGGGTTCACGCTGGTCAAGAACCCGAACTACTGGAACGAGTCCGCGGTCAACGTGCCCAAGGTGTACTTCCCCGTGTACACCTCGAACACCGGCGCCCTGAGCGCCCTGTTCTCCGGGCAGATCGACTGGACCGGTAACTACATCCCCGGTCTGCAGAAGGACTTCGTCGACACCAACCCGGCCGACCACCACTTCTGGGAGGCGGCGGGCAGCTCCAACGCCCTGTGGCCGAACCTGAACACGTGGCCGACCAACCAGCTCGCGGTGCGCAAGGCGATCGACCTCGCCATCAACCGCCAGGTGATCGGGTCCGAGGGCGAGTCCGGCCTCGAGTCCCCGCTGACCAACACCTCGGGCATCACCCTGCCGACCTACCAGGCGTGGTCGGGCCCGGTCGCGGACCTCACCGTCCCGCCGACCGGTAGCGTCGCCATGGCCGACGCGGCCCTCACCTCGGCCGGCTACAAGAAGGACAGCGCCGGGTTCTACGCCCTCAACGGCAAGGAAGTGGCGCTGACGATCGTCGACCCCGCCTCCTACACCGACTACGCGCAGGACGACGCGCTGGTCGCCCAGCAGCTCCAGGCGGCCGGCATCAACGCCAAGTTCTCTGGCCTGACCGTTAACGCCTGGAACGCGGACGTCGCCGACGGCGACTTCCAGCTGACCCTGCACTGGGGCAGCGGCGGCATCACCCCCTACAACATGGTCGACAACTGGCTGGACGACACCCTGGTCAGCAGCACCGGCGCGACCGGCGACTACGAGCACCTGAAGGACCCGGCCATCCAGGCCGACCTGGCCGCCCTGAGCGCCGCACCGGACGTGACCACGCAGACCACCGCGCTGGCCCCGATCCTGAAGTACATCGCGGCGAACCTGCCGATCATCCCGACCACCACCGCCGCCGACTGGTTCGAGTACAACTCGCACAACTACGTGGGCTGGCCGACCCAGGCCAACCCGTACGACAGCGGCCAACCCTCGGGCACCAACAACGGCCCGGGTACCGGCAGCGACGAGGTCGTGGTGCTGCACCTCAAGCCGGCCAGCTGAAACTAGCCAGCCAGCTGAAAAAGAAAAAGAATTAACCAGCGGCCTGCGCCGCATCCCATCGCGACGGCCTGCCCGGTCCCACCGGGCAGGCCGCCGCATTTTCCCCCGAACGGACCCAGGCGCCTCTTCGCCGGAGATGCCACTGGCCGGCGTCAGTTGCCTCGTCGGTTTCATTACCGTCGCCGGAATAAGCGGGTTTGTCAGGGGTAGCGAGCCGACATGACAATTACACTGTCCGCCATTGTTATCTGGCTTCTCATCGGGCTCGTGGTCGGCGGGCTCGCGCATCTGCTGGTCCCCGGCAGAAACCGCGTCGGCATCATCCTGACGATCCTGGTCGGCATCGTCGGCGCGATCGTCGGCGGCCTGGTCACCGCCGCCGTCCTCGGCGCGGGCCACGCGATCATCACGTTCATCGTCTCGCTCATCGTCGCCGCGCTGCTGATCAGCGCGATCTCCCACCCGAGGTCCCGCGGCTACCTCAACGGCGGCCGTCGCCGTCGCCGTCGCCTCCGCTACTAAGTGTGTTTCCCTCCCCTCCGGGCGCTCAGGACCCCACTGTGCCACACCCATCCCGCGTTTAGCGGGCGTCACAGCAGGTAGCGGTGAGGGGGACGGACCGAACAGGAGGGACACCATGAACAGCAAGGTGCAAGACATCATGACGCCCGACCCGGTCGGGGTCTACTTCGACCAGACCATCGCCGACACCGCCCGGATCATGCGCGACGCCCAGGTCGGCGCCGTCCTCGTGGTCAACGGCGAGTCGCTGGCCGGGGTGGTGACCGACCGGGACCTGGTAATCCGGGGGCTCGCGGCCGGCGTCGGCCCGGATGCGCCGGTCGGCCCGCTCTGCAGCCCCAAGCTGGTCGGGGTGGCGGCCGAGGCCGACGTCGCCCAGGCCGAGCTCCTGATCAAGGAGAACGCCGTCCGCAGGCTCCCCGTCATCGACGGAGCGGGCCAGATCGTCGGGATGGTCTCGATGGGCGACCTCGCGGTCTCGGACGACGGCGACTCGCCGCTGGCGGCCGTCAGCAAGGCCCCGCCCAACACCTGATAACGGACCCCAGTCCGCCTAACCAGACGTTTCGTCTGATCAGCAGGGGTAGGGGGATGGCATGTCCAGTGAAGTTCAAGAAGACCTCCTGGGGTTGCAGAACGCCCTGTTGCGAACCGACAGCGTGGAACAGTTCCTGCACGAGCTTGCCGCCCTCTCCGCCCAGACCGTGGACGGCGCGATGTCCTGCGGCATGTCCCTGCGGCAGCGCGGCAGGCCGCTGTCCGCCGCCGCCTGCAGCGACCCGCTCGCGTCGGCCGCCGACGAGGCGCAGTACCAGGCGGGCGACGGCCCCTGCCTGCACGCGGTGCGCCGCGCCCGGCCGGTGCGCATCGACGACACCGCCGTCGGTGACCGCTGGCCGCGCTTCTGCCGTCGGGCGGCCGAGCTCGGCATCCGCTCTTGCTACGCGCTGCCGCTGATCGTCGACGGCGAGCCGGTCGGGGCGCTGATCCTGTACGCCAGGCGGCCCGGCGCATTCGGGCCGGGCGAGACCAAGCGGGCGGACCGGTTCGCCAAGGACGCCTCCGGCGCGCTCACCCTGGCGCTGCGGATGGCCTCCTGCGCCGACCTGAACGACCAGCTCAGGTCCTCGATCGGCTCCCGCGCGGTCATCGACCAGGCGCTCGGCGTGATCATGGCGAACGAGCACTGCCCCCAGGACCGGGCGCTGGCGCTGCTGCGGAGCGTCTCCCAGAACAATAACGTGCGGCTTCGCGATCTGGCCGCCAGCATCGTGACGAGCGTCAGCGGCGAGCCGCCGCAGTCCGCGTCCCCATTCGAGGAGGATGACTGAGGCCATGACCAACATCCGGCTGCGCGACTGGCGGGCAAGCGACGGGCAGCAGCTGCCCCTGGGCGGTGCTCACTCGCTGGTGGAACGGACCTTCCGGCAGGGCGACATCCCGTCCGTCCGCCGCTGCGCGGTGGAGTTCGGCGCGCGGGCCGGGATGAGATCGGTGCGGCTGTCGGACTTCGTGCTAGCGGTCAGCGAGGCGGCCGCCTGTACGGTCGCCGGGGGGCCGTGCACCGCCAGGATCCGGCTATGGACGACGGGCCGCCGCGTCTTCTGCGAGGCGCGGGGCGACAGCCTCTCCCATCGGGGGCCCGGCCGCCAGGATGAGACCGAGACGCTGCGCCGCAGGCTGCTCCACCGGCTCTGCGACTACGCCTGCGTCCAGGCCGGCCCTGACGGGGTAATAGTGCTCGCCTCGATCGCCGTCAGCTGACGTTCCTGGCTTCCTCCGGCAGCGAGGCGAGCGCGGCGCTCGCGTCCGGGTAGATGTCGATCAGCCGGTCGATGCCGACCAGGTTAAGCACCCGCAGCACCGGCGGGGAGGTAACGGCGAGCCGGATGGCCGCATCGTTGGCGGCCGCTCGCCGCACCGCCCTGGTGATGGCGGAGATGCCCGCCGAGTCGCAGAATGTCGTCGGGGTCATGTCGACCACCAGTCCGAGTGCGCCCGCGTTGAGCACCCCGAGCAGCGCCTCGCGCAGTCCGTCGGCAATGGTCAGGTCGAGCTCGCCCGGCACCACGACCACGGCGGTCCGGCCGGACCAGGTCACGGGAAAACGATCATCGGGCACGAAAAATCACCGCCGCTTCCAGGCTAGGGCGGGCCGCGTCTCCGGACCCAAGACAGCGGCCGCCGCGAAATGGCGCAACCGCAGGCAGCATTATCCCGATCCCGCTGCCTATGCACAACCTGAAGGATGCTACTACCTAGTTTCGAGTTCCCCGCCCGGGTAGTTGACGGGAGCACCCCCACGCGCGGCACACCGCGCGACACCTGGATAAGGAACAATCATGCGACTCGGCTCTATCATCCTCGTCATCTGGCTGATCATCGGGGCGATCGCCGGCGGTCAGCGCGGCTACTACAAAAACACTCCGAACTGCGGCGGCGCGGGCACGATTGCGGTCACAATCCTGGCCGGCCCGCTTAACTATGCCGGCATCAATCCCAAGGTCTCCTGCCGCTCTTAGTATGTTGACGTGACAGTCGGGGATCTCGGGCATGGGGCGACGGACCTGGTCAGCCTCTCCAACGGCGAGGCTAGGTCGCTCAGCAAGCTGGCCGAGATGACGGTCAGGCAGGTGCCGGGTTGCGCGGCGGCGCACGTGACCATCTGGCGCGGGGGCGAGGTGGCGGCGGTGGCGGCCAGCCATCCCGACCCGGCCGAACTGGTCGACCTGCAGCTGCGCATGGGCGTGGGGCCGCTGCTGCTCGCTGCGCGCGAGGGAACGCCGGTGAGCAGCGCCGACACCCTGGCCGAGGAGCGCTGGCCGCGCTGGGCGCAGGAGGCCCTCCGCCGTGGCCTGCGCTCGTCGGTGCACCTGGTGACTCAGTTCCCGCCGATGACCCTGGTGCTGGCGCTTTTCGGGGTCAGGCCGGGCAGCCTCGACGCCGACGGGGTCCCGATGGCGGAGATGCTCGCCAGGTTCGGCTCCACGGTCTTCGCCAACAGCCTCGCCTACGGAGAGGCACAGCGGGTGGCGACGCAGCTCAAGGACTCGGTGGCCGCCCGCGCGGTCACCGACCAGGCCAAGGGCATCTTGATGCACGCGCTCGGCTGCGACGCCGATGAGGCGCTTAAGTACCTGCGCCGCGAATCGCAGCGCCGCCACATCAAGGTCACCGACGTCGCCGCCCGGGTCATCGCGACCTACGCCCCCGGCGGCCGTCCCCCCGCCTAGCGGCTGAACCACCGGCGCACCTTGCGACGGGCCGCCCGCTTCCATACTGACCGGGCCTGCCGCTGATATTCCAGTGCGTCGCGGTGCGCGCGCTCGTTCAGCAGGCCGAAGCTGAAGGCGTTCTCGCCCGCCAGGTGCGCCTGCATGCCTATGTCGCGGGCCACCCCGCGGGCGATTACCGCGTCCTGGTGGTCGCCCAGGATCGACTGGACCGCCTTCATCCGCTGGGCGAACCGCTGGGCCTGCTTGCCGAACACCGGCTCGGTGGCGTCGGCCGCGTACCGGGCGCGCTTGGCCGCCTTCCTGGCCTCGTGCAGCGCGACCTCGCGACCGGCCCCCGCTGGCGCCAGCCTCGCCCGGCGCATCCGCCGCTTCGTCCGGCGGTACGCCCGCGCGACGGCCTGCGGCAGGATCTCGTCGGCCGGCGCGGTCGCCGCCGCCGTCTGCGGCGGGTTGTCGAGCAGCCCGTCCAGATCGTCCAGGAGCCGGAAGTAGCGCCCCGAGTCCAGTGCCTCAAGCGCCGCCTTCCGCGCTGCGGCCTGCTCCGGCGCGAAGTGCGCCGTGACCCTGGCCTTGGCCGGGCCGACCACGAGCTCCACCGGCAGGTCGGCCAGGGCGGTCTGGAAGTGCTGCTCGAGAACCTCGGCATCGCGGGCGTCGCCGAGGACCTGGCCGAGCCATCGCAGCTCATCTCGCAGGCGCCTCGTGGCCGGCTTCGGCAGGACCAGCGGGAACGCCTGCAGGGCGGCGCGCAGCCGCCGGGTGGTTACCCGCATCTGGTGGACGGCGTCCGGCTCGTCGCGGCGAACGGCGCCGTCGAGGGCCTTGAGCCGGGCAGCCTGCGCGCTGACGTAGGCCGAGATGACGTCACCGGCCTGCGCTCGGTGACCGGCCTCGGCCGCGCCGGCCCGGCCGCCAGGAAGCGCCGACGTGGCCGCGGGCAGGGCGTCCGCCGCCAGCGCGCGCTCAAGCTTGGCGACGCGTCCGGTCGGCCGTAGCCCGCTGCGGCGCAGGCGCTGGGCGGCCGCCCGCAGCAGCCGCGGGCGGCCGCCGGTCAGCTCGACCTCGACCTCGTTCCAGCGGGACAGACTAGTGGCCGCGCCCAGGCTCTGCGCCGCTACCTCGTCCACCGCGATCTCGGCCAGCGACGTCCCGGCCGCGTCACGCAGGATCGTCCGGCGGCGGCGGGTCTCGATCCGCGCCACCGGCCGCAGCGAGGCGTCCCGCGCATGCGCCCGGACCAGGCGCGCCAGCTCCGCTGGGACCGGATCGCCGCCGCTCTTCCTGCGCCGGTCAATCCGGTCGCGGTCGCCTTGCTCGAGGGTCAGCCGAATCTCGCGGCGGCGCGACGCCCCCGCCGTCCGCCCGGCGATTCGCTGGTCGGAATCGGGCAGCTTCAGATGCCAGCCCTCGTCCGAGCCGCCCTGGCGGCGCCGCAGCGTGATCCCCGCCTTGAGCAGCCGCAGGTCATCGGTGTCGTAGTACTCAGCCGTGAGCGTTTCCAACTCCGGCTCGGACACCGTAGCGACCTGGGGCAGGTCCGTCAGCGACGGCAGGCTGACGCCGACTTCCGCCTCGTACTTCTGCTCTGTTTCGCGTACCTCGGTAGTCATGAGGCACGGCTACCCGGTCTCCCGAACATCACGCGCGAATTATGCAGTGACGCGTACCCGGTCAGGAGGCGCGGGCGTCCGGCGTCTGCTGGCAGGACTGGAGTTCCCGGCGGCGACGAGCGCTCTTGCGCCGGGCACGGATCCGCTCGTCGGGCGTGGTTCCGCCCCAGATGCCGTGCGCCTCGCCGGTCGCCAGCGCGAAGTCGAGGCACTGCTGCCGGACCGCGCAGCCCGCGCAGACCCGCAGCGCGCGGATGATCTGACGGTCGGCGAACGAGCCCTCGGCGATGGGAAAGAACAGCTCCGGGTCGGCGGAGAGGCAGGCACCCGCAGCCCGCCACTCGGCGGTGTAGTCGGTCATCTGGGGTCCTCACGGAAGGCTGACGGCTCCGGCGGCGTCCTCACCGCCAGCCAGTTCGCTTCCCGCCCAAAACCGGCTTATTCGCGTCGAACGGCAAGAACTTGCGTTGCCTGCCGCTCGGCCGCCCGGCCTGCCGCCGCCCCGCCTTACGGCAGGTACGACACCTGGTAGTGGGCGAGCTGCCAGCCGCTCGCCGTCCGGGTCGCGAGGACGCCGAGATGGACGCCCAGGGTCGCCTGGTCGGGGAACGAGAACTCGACCCACAGATAGCCGAGCACCAGACCGTCGGCCAGCCGCCTGGTCTCGAGGATCTTGTAGGCCGCGTGCATGCCCATCGGCTGGGATGCGTAGTACGCCCTCACCCCCAGCCGCCCGACCGAGTAGGGGTGCATCCCCTGGAAGATCGCGTCCTCGGTGAAGCAGTCGGCGACCTTCTCCGGCTCGTGCGCGTCGACCGCCGCCTTCCACCGGTCCATCACCCCGCGCAGAACCTGCTCGTCGTCGCTTGCGGTGCCCATCCTCGTCCCCCTGTCTGGTGAGACCACGCGTCCGTTCGGTATGGCTGGTTCGTCTTTCTGCTTTTTCCCTGAGGCTCTTCCGGTGAACGGGAATCGGGCTGTTTACGGCCCATCCGGCCGGGTAGCCGCTCGTGGTGCGGTCGGCCATGTCAGCGGCGAGGTCGGGCGCGCCGCGCCGCGCCGCGCCCCGGGCACCCCCCCAGTCGGGGCGCGGCGCGACTCCCGGTCGTCATGTGACCTAGATCACTTAAGACAAAGTTTAGAAGCTCTGGTGCGGGCACAACAGCCAACGCCCGGCATTCCTCCCCCGCAGATCCGGAGACCGCGATGACGAAGGCAACGAATTACGCCCCCGCACTGGGCTTCAGAGCGGAGCTAAGGGACCTGTCCGACGACGAACTGCTGATCCGCCTGCGTGCGCTGCCGCGCGACAGCGACGAGCGCGCGGCGCTGTGCGAGCTGATCGTGGAGCGGCACGAGAAGCTGGTCCGCTCCTGCGTTAGGCAGTACCGCGGCAGCCCCGAGCCGGTCGAGGACCTGATGCAGGTCGGCTACGTCGGCCTGCTCAAGGCGATCAACAACTTCGACCCGGCGTTCGGCAACAGCCTCACCGCGTACGCGGCGCCGTGCGTGAGCGGCGAGATCAAGCGGCACTTCCGCGACAAGCGGTGGCAGGTGCACGTGCGCCGCGCCGCCCAGGAGCTGCTGCTCGAGATGCGCAAGGCGACCGAGGACCTCACCCACACGCTCGGCCGCCAGCCGACCAACGAGGAGCTGGCGGAGCGCCTCGGGGTCACCGCCGACGACCTGATGGAGGCCCAGCAGGCGGACATGGTCTTCACCTCCTACTCACTCGACGCCCCGCTGTCGGACGGGGACGACCCCGGGCAGCTGGCGGACATGCTCGGCGACGAGGACGCCGACGTCGAGCGCGCGATCGACATGGAGGCGGTGGCCACCCACTGGGACGAGCTACCGGAGCGCGAGCAGAAGATCCTCACCATGCGCTTCTACGGGAACCTGACCCAGGCCGAGATCGGGGCCACCCTTGGCATCTCCCAGATGCACGTGTCCCGGCTGCTCTCCCGCGCGCTGGCCCACCTGCGGAGCCGCCTGCTCGACGTGGCCGCCTGACACAAGCAACGACCGATCTGGAAGGACAACCCCCATGAAAACTGGAGCAGGCCTGGCGTTCATCGCCGTGGGCGCGATCCTGGCGTTCGCCGTCAAGGGTAGCCCCGGGTTCGTGAACCTGCACACGGTCGGCTGGGTGCTCATGCTCGTCGGCGCGGTCGGAATGGTGCTTCCCAGGCGCACCTACGGCTGGCTCGGCCGTCGGATGACGGTGCGGCGGACCTACCCGAGCGGGCGGGTCGAGCAGCGGCCGGTGCCGCCCTACGTCGGGCTTAACCCGGGCACGGCGCGCGAAGAGGCGGGCCTTCCGCCCGAGCCGACGCTGCTCGAGCAGGAGGATCTGATCGACGGGACCCGGCTCAACGGCGAACCGTATGGCAGCCCGCGCCCGGCGGCAGGCGACACCGAGGTGATCGAGGACCTCTACGAGCAGCCGTAACCCGCGACCTTTGATGCTCGCGGTCAGGGCCCTACCCTGACCGCCAGCATCGTCACGTCGTCCCGCAGCTCGCCGTCGGAGAACGAGGTCACCAGCTCCTGGACGGCGTGCACGGCCTCGGCCGCCGAGCCGCCCGCGACCGAGGCCAGCTCGTCGGCCAGCCGGTCCTCGAGGAAGGCGAGGTCGGCGCTGCGCGCCTCGGTCACCCCGTCGGTGTAGAAGAAAAGCAGGTCGCCCGCCCGCAGCTCCACGTCCGTGTGGCTCGCCTCCGAGCCGTCGAACAGCCCCAGCGGCATCCCGTCCGCCTCCAGGATCTCCACCCGCCCGTCGGCCCGGACCACGGCCGGGCCGGGATGGCCGCAACCGCCCAGCCGGACCTGCACCCGGCGGCCGCGCTGGCGCAGGAAGGCGAGCGACGCGGTCACGAAGCGCTCGCCGTAGTCCCCTGCCAGCAGCACCTGGTTGGCCGCAGTGAGCACGTCCGCGGGCGCGTCGTGCACGTGTGAGAGGGCCCGGATCGAGTGCCGAGCGGCGGCGGTCATCGCGGCCGCGTCCTGGCCCTTGCCGCAGACGTCGCCGATCGCGATGGCCCAGCCGTCGGTGACCGGGAACACGTCGTAGAAGTCCCCGCTGGTCTCCTGCCACTGCATGGCGCCGATATAGGCCGCGGCGAACTCCAGCCACGGCACTGTCGTCGGCAGGCTGGCGGGCATCAGGCTTGCCTGCAGCGACTCGGCCGCCTCGGACTTGCGGCGGAACATCCGGTCGACCCGGATCGCGTTGGCCAGGTGCTGGCCGAGATCCTCGGCCAGGCCGAGGTCGGCGACCGAGAACGGGCCCTTGGCCGCCTGCCGCGCCAGCGTCAGGGCGCCGTAGCCGGTGGTCCCGTCGGAGATCGGGACGCAGATCAGCGACGTCGCGCCCAGCGTCATCAGCAGCGGGGCGCCGCCGGGCCCGGTGCCGAGCACCGAGGGGTCGTCGGGGTGCGCGAGCAGCACCGACTTGCCGGTCGAGTGCACCTGCCAGGGGGCCGATTCCGGGTCGGGATCCACCGACCGCACGGCGCGCACGACCTTGTCGGCCTGGCCGTCGCGCGAGCCCGCCGCGAACTGGCGGCGAAGCTGCCCGCCGCGGTCGATGTCGATGATGACCCAGTCCGCGAGCTCGCTGGCCAGTAGCCGCGCGCACCGCTGGAGGGTGACGGCCTCGCTGAAGGTGCTGTTGTCAAGCAGCAGCCTGGTCACCGAGGTCACCATGTCGAGCCGCTTGGTCATCGCGGTGATGGCGGGGTCGGTCGCGTCCTCGAGGGCGGGCAGGGCGGCCGGGTCGGTCGCCGCACCGTTTCCCGTCGCGGCGGCGGGGCCGGTCCCGGCCGGCGCGACCGTGACCATGAACAGCGGCGGGTCGCCCGGCAGCTCGACCGCGGCGGCCGTGAGGGTGGCGTCGAGCGGCCCGGTCGAGGTCAGCACCCGGCAGTTGGCCTTGCGGTCCGCGCCGGTCCTGGCCACGGCGGCCAGCTGCGTCGCCAGCGCGGCGCGGAACGGCAGGTCGACGAAGGAGGTGAGCGGCTTGCCGGTAGCGTACCCGGCCGGGAACCCGAGCAGCGCGGCCGCCCGGTCGTTCGCCCGCCGGATCGTGCTGTCCTGCTCGAGCAGGAACAAGGCGGCCGGGGTGCGCTGGAAGGCGGCGTGCAGCAGCCGCCGTTCGGCCGTGCCGGGCAGGCCGTCCGACGGCACGTCGCCCCGGTCCGCCGGGGCGGCCGTCAGCGCCACCGCGAGCGCGTCGATGGCGCCGTCGAGCTCGGTCAGGGCGGCGTCGACCAGCGACTGAGGATCGGCTCCGGGCAGGCCGACCGCCTGGCGCAGCGCGTCCCGCCGTCCCGCCAGGTCCGCCAGCGCCCCATCAAGCCGTCCGCCCTGCGGCATGTTTCCCGCCATCCCTGCCCATCGTGGTCTATTGAGCCAGGTTCAGGATATGGGCAGGCGCCGGGTGACGGAGATCAAGATCAATTGCAAAACGACGTGAATAGGCTCGGGCGACAACGATGTTTAACGTCGGCCGTGCGGGTAGCCGGATTGGGCACATGACCACAATCGAGGAGCGCCCATCATGGCTCTGATTCTCCTAGTCCTGATCCTCGCGATCCTGCTTGGCGGCCTTGGCTTCGTCCTGCACGCCCTGTGGTGGATCGCCGCCATCGTGCTGATCGCCTGGCTGGTCGGGTTCGCGGTTCGCGTCGGCGAGGGCCGCCGCTGGTACCGCTGGTAGCGCACCTAGGACAACCCGCCGGAGCCTTACCACAACCCCCCCAGGGCTCCGGCGGGTTTTTTACTCCGCCAGCCAGCGTTCCATGCAGGCCATCAGCTCGTCGGTGTCGACCGGCTTGGTGACGTAGTCGTTGGCGCCGGCCGCCAGGCTCTTCTCCCGGTCGCTCGGCATCGCCCGCGCGGTGACCGCGATGATCGGCAGGGACCTGAACTCCGGCATCTGCCGGATGGCGGTCATCGTCGCGTAGCCATCCATCCCCGGCATCATGATGTCGGTCAGGATCAGGTTGGTCTCCGGATTGGCGCGCAGCACCTCGATGCCCTGCCGCCCGTCGCTGGCGTGCGACACCTCGACGCCGTGGAGCTCGAGCGAGCTGGTGATCGCGAAGACGTTGCGGGCGTCGTCGTCGATGACGAGCACGTGCTTGCCGCGCAGGGCGGGGTGCTCGTCGGCGGCGGTCTCGTCTGCTCGTTTCCCGCCCTCGGCCGCCGCGGTCGCGGCGGCCGAGCCGCCCACGAACGCTGGCACCTGGCCCGGCCGGGCGGCCGACAGGTGCAGCGTGATCCGCTCGCGGAGCTCGTCCAGCGAGGGCAGCAGCTCCAGCGTCGGATACGCCGACCGGAGCGCGGCGAAGCGATCCGCGCTGGCGCTGTCGGGCTGCGCGGACTGGTACGCGAGCACCGGGACCACCCGCAGTTCCGGCTTCTCCTGCACCTGCTCGAGGAAGTCGAGGGCGGTCGGCCTGGCCAGGTCGACGACCACGCACCGGAACGGCTCGGCCGCCAGCAGGGCGACCCCCTGGCTGGCGCCGAGGGCGGTGGACACGCGGACGGCGGTACTGACGCCGGCCAGGTCGGAGATCGCGCTGTAGGCCAGCAGCGTGAGCAGGCCGCCGCTGGTGCCCTCGAACACGAGCACGTTCCTGTCCTGGTCCGCGACGCCCCAGGCGGCCTCGGCACCCGAGCCCGGGATCGCCGTCACGGTGGCGGCGTTGCCGGTGACGGCCGCGCGCGCGACGGACGCGACCGGAACAGCGTCGTCGCGTCCGACCGCGCCGGACGCGATGATGGACGTCGCCGCGCGGGTGATTTCCGCCATCGCGTCGCGCAGTGGCTGGCTGATCTCGTCGTTCCCCGGGTCGGCGGGCCCATCGGCATAGTCGGCCGGCCGCGTCGTCGGCCGGCGATATCCGACCAGGCCGTCCGGCCGCGGCGAGCTCTCGGCGAGGGCGGCGAAGGCGTCCGCGGGCGCGTCGTCGAAGGGCGGCAGGACCGGCAGGGTGGCCGGCACCCGCAGCGTGAACGTGCTGCCGCGGCCCAGGTCGCTGGTGGCGGTGATCTGGCCGCCGAGCAGCGCGCTGACCTGGCTGGCGATCGACAGCCCGAGGCCAGTCCCGCCGTACCGGCGGCTCAGCGTCCCGTCGCCCTGCTGGAACGCGCCGAAGATCACGGCCAGGTTCTCCGGCGCGATGCCGATCCCGGTGTCGATCACGGAGAACACCAGCTCGGGCTCGCCCGGCCGGCCGCCGGTCGGCCGGCGTCGCGCTGACCTGCAGCGTGACCCGGCCACGCTCGGTGAACTTAACCGCGTTGGAGAGCAGGTTCCCGACCACTTGGCGGAGCCGCTGTCGGTCGGTGTCGAGCTCCGAGAGGGCCGACGGCTCGACCGCGACCTCGAAGTCGAGGCCCTTCTCGGTGGTCAGCGGCTGGAATGTGGCCTGCAGGTCCTCGATCAGGGCGGTCAGCGTGAACCGCTCGGCGTGCAGGTCCATCCGCCCGGCCTCGACCTTCGACAGGTCCAGGATGTCGTTGATGAGCTGGAGCAGGTCCGATCCGGCCGAGTGGATGACGTTCGCGTACTCGACCTGCTTGGCGGTGAGGTTCCTGCCCGGGTTCTGCGCGAGCAGGCGGGCCAGGATCAGCAGGCTGTTCAGCGGCGTGCGCAGCTCGTGCGACATGTTGGCGAGGAACTGCGACTTGTACTGCGAGGCGAGCGCGAGCTGCCGTGCGCGCTCCTCGATCTCTGTCCTGGCCCGCTCGATCTCCGAGTTCTTCGCCTCAATGTCCTGCTTCTGCGCGGCGAGCAGCTCGGCCTTGTCCTCCAGGTCGGCGTTGGACCGCTGCAGCTCCTCCGACCGGGCCTGCAGCTCCGACGACCGCGCCTGCAGCTCGGTGGCCAGCCGCTGCGACTGGTCGAGCAGGGTGTCGGTCCTCGAGTTGGCGAGAATCGCGTTGACGCTGACCCCGAGCGACTCGGCCAGCTGCTCAAGGAAGTCGATCTGGATCGGCGTGAACTTGGTGAATGACGCGAGCTCGACCACGCCGAGCACCTGGTCCTCGAACGTGATGGGCATCACCGCCAGGTTCGCCGGGGGCGCCTCGCCCAGCCCGGAGGAGATCTTGATGTAGCCCTGAGGGATGTCGTCGACCACGATCGGCCGCTTGGACTTGGCGACCTGGCCGATGAGCGATTGGCCGAGCCGGTACTGGATCGGCGCGTCCTTGTCGGCCCGCAGCCCGTACCCGGCGATCAGCCGCAGCCTGATTTCCCCGCCGAACTCCTCGGCCAGGAAGAAGGTCCCGTGCTGGGCCCCGATCAGCGGGGCCAGCTCGTCCATGATCAGCTCGGTGACGACCTCGAGGTCCCGGTGGCCCTGCATCATCGAGCCGATGCTGGCCAGGTTGGTCTTCAGCCAGTCCTGGTCGCGGGAGGCCTGCACGGTCTCGCGCAGCGACCGGACCATCGCGTTGATGTTGTCCTTGAGCTCCGCGACCTCGCCCTCCGCCTCGACCGAGATCGTCCTGGTCAGGTCGCCCGCCGCGACCGCGCTGGTCACCTGGGAGATCGCGCGCACCTGGCGGGTCAGGTTCCCGGCCAGCTCGTTCACGTTCTCCGTCAGCCGCTTCCAGGTGCCGGACACGCCCTCGACCTCGGCCTGCCCGCCGAGCTTTCCCTCCCGGCCGACCTCGCGCGCCACCCGGGTGACCTCGGCCGCGAACGACGACAGCTGGTCGACCATCGTGTTGATGGTGGTCTTGAGCTCGAGGATCTCGCCCCGCGCGTCCACGTCGATCTTGCGCGACAGGTCGCCAAGCGCGACCGCCGTGGTGACCTGGGCGATGTTCCGCACCTGGTTGGTCAGGTTGTTCGCCATCGAGTTGACGTTGTCGGTGAGGTCCTTCCAGGTGCCCGAGACCCCGTGCACCACCGCCTGGCCGCCCAGGTCGCCCTGGGTGCCCACCTCGCGGGCCACCCGGGTGACCTCGTCGGCGAACGCGGAGAGCTGGTCGACCATCGTGTTGAGGGTGGTTTTGAGCTCGAGCACCTCGCCCTGGGCCTCGACGCCGATCTTCTGGGTGAGGTCGCCCTTGGCCACCGCGGTCGCCACCTGGGCGATGTTCCTCACCTGGGTGGTGAGGTTGCCCGCCATCGCGTTAACCGACTCGGTGAGGTCCTTCCAGGTGCCGGAGACGCCGGGCACATGGGCCTGCCCGCCGAGCTTGCCCTCGGTGCCCACCTCGCGCGCGACCCGCGTTACCTCCGAGGTGAACTGGTCGAGTTGGTCTGCCATGCCGTTGAAGACAGAGGCGATCTCATCGACGAGCGGATCGCCCGTCGGCGCGAGTCGCCGGCTGAAGTCGCCGCCGCGGACCGCAGTCAGCCCGGCCAGAAGCTGCTCGAGGGCCGACCTGTCGAGTCGGGGCCGCTGGTCAACGTCTGTCATGGGTGCTCCCATTCCTCGCCCGCAGCGGAGAAATCGTAAACGACTGACCGTTATACGATAGCCGCCTAGCAGCGCGCGGTTGCTGTCAAATTGCCCATATAATCCGCTGCCGCCGCTTGCAACTCCCCGCTATGAAGGCAAATTCGCGGGTATCGCCACCCGGCCGTCCGCCTCGGCGGGCCTGCCGTTTTACCCGATCGCAGATGGTACGGTTTCCGCATCTCGGCGTCTTGACGTGGGGGCGGTGACGGTGGCAGGCAGCGGTGATGCGGTATCGCCCGGCGACGGTCCGCTGCCCGGAAGCGGCCGGACTCCCCGCGAGAACCCCGACCCCCTGCACAGTGTACCGAGGCTCGCGGCGGTCATCGAGCGCCAGCGGCGCGAGCTCGTCCTGGCCCGCGCCGACGCGCAGGCGGCCGAGGTCGCGGCGATGGCCAGGGGCGTGCTGATGGAGCGGCAGGGTCTGTCGGCGGTGGCGGCCGTCCGCCAGCTGGCGGACATGGCCGCCGTGGCGGGCATCCCGCTGACCGAGATGGCCGTGGCCGTGCTGCGGGAGGAGCCGCCGTCCGGCCGGTCTGATTCCGCGGCGCCCGATGCCGTACTGCTTGATGCTCCCCACCAGCCGGCTGAGGGAGAACCGCTCGGGGCCGGGGAGTGGCTCGAGCCTGGGCAGCGCCTTGAGGCCGCCGACGACCCGTTCGCCCTGGCGGCGGCCGCGCGCGCCAGGGACGGAGTCGAGCTGGTGGGCGCGCTGGCCGGGCAGCTCGGGCCGAGGTTCGAGGTGGCGGCGGTCGCGGTCTGGCTGCTCGACGCCGATGGCGCGCTCGAGCTGCTCGGCCAGGACGGCCTCGGCGGCACCGACTCGAGCCGCTGGCGGCGGCTGCCGCCGCAGTTCGACTGCCCCGAGCAGCGGGTGGTCGCCGCCGGCGCCGAGCTGTGGTGGGAGTCGGGGCCGCCGCCGTCCGACCCGGTGGCCGTCGCGGCCCCCTGGGGACGGCGCGCGGCC
Organism: uncultured Actinomycetota bacterium; assembly: GCA_963773105.1. Taxonomy (GTDB): domain Bacteria; phylum Actinomycetota; class Actinomycetes; order Streptosporangiales; family Streptosporangiaceae; genus Trebonia. Next base: position 918,502 of record CAVZAA010000003.1, on the reverse strand, counting down.
CGCGCCGTGCTCCCGCTGCGGGACCGGGCCGGCACCCTGCTCGGCGTGGCCGAGGCCTGGTGGCGCGCGTCTAGGCGGAAGTTCGACGCAGACACCCGCGGTCTGCTGGCGGCGGTGGTCGCCGGGTTCGCCGACGTGCTCGGCGCGCGCCTCGCCTACGGCCCCATCGGGTCGGCGACGCCGTCCCCGGCGGTCTTCGCCGTGCTCGACCAGATCGCGGATTCGGCGCTGCTCGCCCGCCCGCTGCGCGGCCCTGGGGGCGAGATCACCGACTTCGCCATCGTGTACCTGAGCCCCGGGTACGAAGACCCGCTCGGCCGGCCGGCCGCCGAACTTGCCTCGCTGACCCTGCTCGAGGCCTATCCGGCCTCGACGTCGGGCGATGGCCTCTACGCGCGGGCCGCGCGGGTGCTCGCCACCGGGCACGCCGAGCACGTGGCCGGGACCGTCAGCGCCCCGCTGGCCTGGGACGTGGACGCAGCCGCGAACGCCGGCCGGGACGCCGCCGCGGTCGCGGGCCCGGACGCCGCCGCTAACGGCGGCGACGGCAGGCACGCGGTGATCGCGGACTTGACCGTCATACCGTTCTTCGCTGGGGTGCTCTTCACCTGGCGGACGCCGGGCGAGGGCGAGCAGCTGGCCGAGCTGCTCGGTCACGCGCAGCGCCTTGGCAGCATCGGCGGCTGGGAGGAGCAGCTCGCGGCCGGCGTCATCCGCTGGACCGATTCCGCGTTCGCGCTCTTCGGACTCGACCCCGCCCAGGCGGCGCCCATCCCCATCGCCCAGCTGCACAGCTTCGTGATCGCGGCCGACCGCGCGCCGGTCCGCCGGTTCCAGGAGTCCCTGCTGCTCCGCCGGGAGCCCGCCGTGGCGGTGTTCCGCATCGTCAGGCCGGGCGACACGGCGATCAGGCAGATCAGGATCTTCGCCGAGCCGGTCGCCGTGGACGACGCCCTGGTGGCGCTGCGCGGCGCCTTTCAGGACGTCTCTGCCCAGTACCACACCCAGGTCGCGCTGGCCGCCACCCGCGACCAGCTGGCCGACAGCGAGCAGCGGGCGGCCGAGGAGCACCAGCTCGCGGTCCGCCTGCAGCGCGCGATCATGGCGCAGGACGAGCCGCCGGTGGCGGCCGCCCGGGTGGACATCGCGGTGCGCTACCGCCCGGTCGAGCCCGGGCACCTGGTGGGCGGCGACTGGTACGACGTGCTGACCCTGCCCAGCGACGACCTTCTGATCGTGGTGGGCGACATCACCGGGCACGGCATCGACGCGGTGACCGGGATGGTGGCCGCGCGGAACGCGCTGCGGGGGCTGGCCGCGACCGAGGAAGGCCCGGCCGAGCTGCTCGGGCACCTCAACTACGCGGCCTGCCATCTGACCGAGGGCATCGCAGGCACGGTCGTCTGCGGCCGCTACGAGCCGCAGACCCGGGTGCTTCGCTGGGCCAGGGCCGGGCACCTGCCGCCCGTCCTGGTGCGCGACGGCGCCGCCAGGGCGCTGCCGCTCCCCGACGGGGTGCTGCTCGGCCTCGACCCGGACGCCCAGTACGAGGAGGCCACCACCCAGCTCCGGGTCGGCGACACCCTCCTGCTGTTCACCGACGGGCTGATCGAGCGCCGCTCGGGCTCGATCAGCGACGCGCTGCGCGACTTCACGCTGGCGGCGGCCCCGGCCGGCCCGGACGCCCGCTCGCACGCGGACCGCATTCTGGGCAGCGCGATATCGGATACCGGAGACGACGCCTGCCTGGTCGTGGTCAGGATCGTCTAACCCCGCGCACATCTCGCGCCGGCTCTCTCGCGGAGAATCAGCGATGCGGAAGCGCCGAACGCCCTGACCGCCTGGGGGGTGGCCGGTGCCCGGTGCCCGCCCCCGCGCGCCGCCCCCGGCCAGCCCCGCGCTGGTCTCGCATGGCAGCGACGTCCGCATAGCTTCGCCGATTCATCGCCAGCCTCACGTACCCCGGTGATATCACCACAAACACACCAAATCGCCGACGCCGGGTTCAGTCGTCGACAGGTCGCTCAGCGAATACCGGCCTGCGCCCCGGATCTTGACCGGGAGCGCAGGCCGGCAGCCGAAGCATTAGAGCGGACGGACGTTCTCCGCCTGCGGGCCCTTCTGCCCCTGGGTCGTGTCGAACTCGACCTTCTGGTTCTCGTCCAGCGACCGGTAACCGGAGCTGGCGATCGCGGAGAAGTGCACGAACACGTCCGCCGTCCCGTCATCGGGGGCGATGAAACCGAAGCCCTTGTCCGCGTTGAACCACTTCACTGTTCCTGTTGCCATTCTGTCCACGTCCTCGTATCCGCCATGCAATGACGCGACCTCGCCGCGTCGCCCGTGAGCTTACCGGTCCTGGCTCCCTGCTACTGGGTCTACCCACGGTCACCCTCTGCTGTCGGATCCTGTCGAAATAGGATAACAGCAAGAAGTGGCTCGAAACTCGCGCCCATACCGGCACAGACACACCAAATCGCCGACTTATGTCGGCCTGGAAGCAGCAAAAAAAGCACCGGGTCCGGTGCGGCCGCCAGTGAGATGGCGGCGCACCGGACCCGGTTACCGGTCAGACGCCGGCTACCCGACCGTGTACTCGTAGGGGATTGCGAACAGTTCGCTGCCAGCGAGCTGGCCGTACGGCGGGACGCCCTCAGCGATGTCGTCCACGTACAGCTTGCCGCTGACCACCGAGCCGGCCGCCGCGCTGGGCGTGATGGTCACGTTGACGGTGGCCGACTGGCCCGGGTTGATGGTGATCGGCGCGAACGCCACCGCCGGGTTGACCGACACCTGCCACAGGTCGCCCGTGGGCGAGGTCACCGAGGTATCGAACGCCTTGGTGACCGCGTCCATCGAGATGGTGGCCGTGCCCGCCGGGGCTGCCGCCCCGTACGGTCCGCACTCGGTCGGGCCGCCGTCCCAGACTCCGGCCGTCACCCTGCCGCCGGCCGGGGCGTAGCTGGACGACTCGGAGGTCGAGCAGAGCGGACCGCTGCCGCTCGGCTCGCTGGCGATGTCCGGATCTCCGGCGACCGGCTGGTAGTCGAACATGGCGGGCAGCGACGCGGTCTGCGTCACCGACACGCTCGACGTCTGGGTCGGCACCACCCAGAGGGGGAAGCCGTCGGTCATCGGCAGCGTCACCGTGTCCGAACTCCCTCCGAAGGGCGCCAGCGCGACGGTGGCGTTGGTGTTGAGCCTGGGGTCGATGAAGAAGTCCTCGGGCGCGTCACCGTTGTTCTTGATCGTCACGGGAACGGTCACCGGCGTTCCGGCCGCCAGCTTGGTTGCGGCGCTGTCGGGCAGCCCGGCGGCCGAGGCGTGGGTCTGGTTGAACACGATGTCCCCGGTGTACGGGTCGGATACCTCGTTCCCTTCCACCGGTTCCGCGAGCTCCACCACCAGCGTCCAGGTGCCCGGCGCGGGGTCGAGGGCGTCCGCGGTCAGCGAAAGACCGCTGGTTCCGTCCAGGTTGTTCTGGCCGTAGCCGAGGATGTCGCCGTCGGGGCTGACCAGGTAGGCGCCAACCGGGTCGCTGGCGTCGTTGGCCAGCGTCACGTTCGCGGTGATGTCCGTCTTCCCGGCCGGGACGTTGAACTCGTAGTAGTCCACCTGGCCCTCGCCCGGGGGACGCCCGTTGCCGCCGTTCAGCACGCCGCTGAACTGACCGCCGGCGCCGACGTTGACGAGGCTCCGCAGCGTAACCGGGATCGAAGTGGTCCCGTGGAAGAGGGACCGCACGACGATCGACCCGTCCGCGTCGCCCGGCGAGGACGGCGTGGTCGCGCTGATCGTGAAGGTGCGGCTCTGGCCCGGCGCCAGCACCGCGTGCGACGGGGACACCGAGCCGAACCCGACGGCGCGCTCGGTGGCGACCCGCCACGGGACGGCACCGTTGGTGCCGCCGTCGGAGGCGACGTCACCGAAGATGACGCCCGTCCACTGGCCCGGGAACGGGTCCACCACGTCGACGCTGCCGTAGTTGCCAGGTCCCTGCGGCAGCGAGTGCGCCGCGAGCCTGCCGAGCGGGTCGACCAGGATCATGCGCACCCGGGAGTTCAACCCGATCTGGCACCCGTCCTGGAGGCAGTACGTCGGGTTGCCCGGCCACGCGAGCGAGCCGACCAGCCGCTGCTGCCCGGGCGAGACGTGGAAGTGGAACACCGCGTAGTTGTTGGTGATCCCCTGGTAGTTGGGCACCTGCGGGCTTGTCTTGTCGTTCAGCGTCACCGATCCGGTCTGCACGTGCTCGTCCGGGCCGAAGGCGCGACCGCCCAGCGACACGGCCTGGATGTCGGAGCCGGTGTTGGTGATCGTCTCCTGCCAGCTGTGCGTGGTGCCGGCCTCTCCGCCGCCGTTGAACTGGGTGCCTGACAGCTGCAGGGTGTTGCCGACCGCAGGCGGCGAGCCGGCGCTGGTGTGGATGGACTCGGCCAGTTCGACCGCCTTGTAGCTGTTAAGCAGGCCGGAGCCCTGCTCCTCGGCCGGCGCCCCCAGGTCGGTGGCGGTGCTGGTCAGGATCTGCTTGACCAGGGCCGGAGTCGGCGCCGTGCCGCCGTGGGTCTTCTCGTAGGCCTGGATGACCAGCGCGGCCGCGCCGGCCACGAACGGCGAGGACTCGCTGGTGCCGCCGCTCTCCTCGATGTTCGAGGACTGGCCCTTGAAGTTGACGCAGCCGTAGAAGAGCGGGCTGGCGTCGCAGGAGGCGAAGCTGATGTCGCCCGGCGCGACCAGGTCGACCGTGCCGCCGGTCTGGTCGGTGCCGCTGGAGCTCAGCGAGCTGTTGTTGTCGCTCAGCCAGCCCGTCTTGGCGAAGTCGCGGGCCAGCGCGTAGTTGGTCTGCGCGTAGGCCTGGAACTGGGTCGAGGCGCCGACCCCGATCACGTTCGGATCGGTCGCGGGCGAGCCGATCGTGTTGGTCGAGCCCCCGTCTCCGGTTGACGAGACCACGGTCACGCCGGCCGCGACCACGGCGTTGTCGAACTGCGTGGTCGCGTCGAGCGCGGTGATGTCCGGGAACGGGTTGCTGCCGAACGACTCGTTGATCACGTTCACGTGGTCGGTCTCGACCGCATAGTTGATCGCCTGCAGGAAGTTGGACTCGGTGGTGTCGAGCGTGTTGGTGGTGCTCTCAGAGAACACGTCCAGGCCGACCAGGCTGGCGCCGGGCGCGACGCCCAGGATGCGGATGTTGCACGCGGACGGGGTCGCCTGGGCGGAGAAGCCGTTCAGGTTGTAGACCTGAATGCCCTGGCCCGCGATCTGGTTGGCGTCCAGGAACGCCTCGTCGCCCGAGGTCTGCGCGCCGGGGCCCGCCCCGGTGAAGTCCTGGTAGTCGCCGCCCGTCGACGGGTTGAAGACCGACTTGCCGTTGGCGCGGATGAAGTTGACGTTGTTCGGGTCAACGCCGTCGGCGATCCAGGCGACCTTCACACCGGAGCCGGTGATGCCGAGCTTCTGCGCGGTCGGCTGGGCCGGGTTGTCGGAGGCCGTCCCGGTCAGCGCGAGGCCTTCCGGCGCGAGCTGCACCTGGCCGTTTGGGCCGCACGCGCCGGGGATGTTATTCAGCGTCGGCGCGGCCGAGGAGGCCTTGGCGGACTTGCCGGCCGCCGTGGCGGGCAGGTCGCTCCCGCCTTGGATGGTCGCGTCCGGGATGACCTCGGCGACCGAGGAGTTCGCGGCCAGCCGCTCCCGCTCGCCCGCCGACACCGTAGCGGCGAAGGCGTTGACGAGGGTATAGGCCTTGACGTGGGTGGCGTGCACCTGCGCCAGCTCGGTCATGAACGGCCGCTGCGCGTTGTGGATCGCGCCCGCGCGGGTCGCGGCGGCCGCGGTGCCCACCCGTTTCTGCGCCAGCTGGCCCTTCATGATCACGATGACGTGCTGGTTCACGTGCTGTGACAGCGCCGCGGCCAAGGCCGGCGTCATCTGCCCGTACAGCGCCGGCGTTGCGGCCCTGGCGCTGGCCGGCGCCACCGTGACGGCGGAAGCAGCCTGCCCGGCGACCAGCGCCGTCGCCCCGGCTACGGCCGTGGCGATGAATAGGCTCCTACCGTGTCTTTTCAGCCTGCGACCTGACTTGGGAACGTGCATCTAATCGCCTCACCCACGATCGTGCGGCCGAATACGGCCGCTGGCCTGACAGGTCCCCCGGACGCCCAGTCAGCGATAACCGGCCGCCGAGGGTAATGACGAATATCCAGCCCAAACGATAAAGTTCCGGCCCGTTCGTCGGGCGAAAAAAGTAATCACGTCCTGATAACGAAGCGGGAAATACTGCACTGTACGCCCGCTCAGGCACCCAACTTCTTCGCCGCCACATGTCAATTGTCCGAAATGCCACTATTCCGGAAACGGTCACATCGGGCGGTGGAGTATTGGGGCCTCTCTATTCACGCAAGTAGAGAACTGCCCCACGAACGTAATCTATCGAACATACGTACGGATAGGCTAGACGCATCCCTTCCGCTGGTGGATGCGCAAGGTCCGCTCGGGGTGCGGTCCGCGGGCGCGGCCAGGTTTCCGGACGACAAACCAATCAGTTAATCCCGAACGGACCGCTGCTTCGCCCCCTCCGCGCCACGTCATGGCCCCCGGCCGGGGTAGACAAATGATCGTAGGAACCGGCTCCGCTCATTGGCATCCATTTATCCACGCGTGGCGCTTTGGAATGGGTGCATTGTTCCGGGTGCTTTAAGGCGCAGTGGGCCGCGAGTGCCTGGCCATGCAGCGCACCTTGCGCGCTCACGCATTCCGGTAACCCGGAGGCCCGACGTTGTGGGTGGTGTCCCAGTGACACGAGTTCATTCGAACAATAAATCACTGAACACCGGGAATGAGTTTGTGATCATACGAACAGAGATGCTATAATGGAGGCATGTAGACGAAGCTCCCCCGGACGGAGGTGGTCCCGTGCCCCAGCCCCCAGGCGACGAACCCGACCGCGTCCCGCCCTGGGACGCCTTCGCCTTCGCCTTCGCCTTCGCCTTTTCGCCTTCGCCTTCGCCTTCGCCTTCGCCTTCGCCTTCGCCTTCGCCTTCGCCTTCGCCTTCGCCTTCGCCTTCGCCGGCGACGGGAGCGCGGAGCCGCCGCCGCCCGGGCCTGGGCTGTCCGCGCTGCTCGGGCAGGCGGTCGGGGCGCTGGAGGAGCTGGACGAGCGGCAACTGCTGGGCGCGGCCTCGGCCGCGCGGCGGCTGCAGGCGCACGCCCAGTACCTGGAGCTGATGGCGGTCGCGGAGTTCGCCCGCCGCCGGGCGGAGCAGCTGGCGGCGTCCAAGGCGCGGGGCGACCGGGTGCGGTCCCGGGACGCGGAGTACCCGGCGGAGGAGCTCGGCTTCGAGCTGACCGCCAGCGCCCATAGCGCCGGCCTGCTGCTGGAGATGGCGGCCAACATCGCCGGCCGGCTCCCGGCCACCCTCGCGGGGATGGCCGCCGGGACGATCGACCGGGACCGCGCCCGTCTCATCAGCAACGCGACCCTCCACCTTTCCGATGAGCTGGCCGCCGAGGCCGACAAGGTCCTCGCCGGCGCCGCGCCGGAGCTGCGCGTCGCGGACCTGGGGCAGAAGGCCGCCCGGCTGGAGGCCCGGCTGGACCCCGAGGGCGTGGCCAGGCGCAAGGACGAGGCGAAGCATGACCGGCGAGTGGAGTTGCGCCGGGAGGACTCGGGGGCGGCGTCTTTGGCCGGGCGGGAGCTGGACCCGGCCGAGGCGCTGGCGGGGAAGGCGTCGATCGACGCCGACGCGGTCCGGCTCCGCAACGCGGGCCTGCCCGGCACCCTGGCCCAGATCCGGGCCATCATCCTGATGGACCGGATCCACCAGCGCAGCCCCTGGGACCGCCTCGCCCCGCCGCCACCCGAACCCCAACCCGAACTCGAGTCAGAACCGGACGACGACGGCGAGCCCGGCGACGGCGGCGACCTTGACGAACACGACGCCCCCGGCGACGGCGGCGACCCTGACGGCGCAGACGACGACGATGAACAGGCGACGGCGGAAGAGGAAGACGAGGAGGAGGACGAGGGCCGACCGGCCGGGTTCGCCGGCGGCCCGCCGCCCGGGTCCCCGTTCGACCGGACCGGCCGCAAGACCCCGCTGCCCGCCCTGATCAACATCACCATCCCGGCCGGGACCCTGCTGGGCTGGTCGGGCGCGCCCGCCGACGTCGGATCCTGGGGCCTGACCGACGCCGGCACCGCCCGCGACCTCATCGAGGCCGCCGCCCGCCACCCCCGCACCCGCTGGTGCTACACCCTAACCGGGCCGCACGGCCAGGCCACCGCCCACGCCTGCGCCCGCGGGCCCCACCCCTGGCCCCCGCCCGGCCCCGCCGGCCGCGACGGGCCCGCCGGCCGCGACGGCCCCGGCGCCGCCGCCCGCATCGCGCGGCTCGCCGCGCTCCTGACCGAGCTGAACGCCGCCCCCGAGCCGATCGCCCAGGGCACCTGCGACCACGCCCACCGCGAGGACCGCTACACCCCCAGCCGCAAGCTCAAGCACCTCATCCGCGCACGCACCGCCCGCTGCTGCGCCCCCGGCTGCGGCGCCCAGGCCATCACCAGCGAGATCGACCACACCACCCCCCACCCCGCCGGCCTCAGCTGCCAGTGCAACCTCAGCCCCGCCTGCCAGCGCCACCACCACGCCAAGCACGCCCCCGGCTGGAACCTCTGCCAGACCCAGCCCGGCGTCATGACCTGGACCACCCCCTCCGGCCGCACCTACACCACCCACCCCACCCAATACGAAGAATGACCGCAGCCAGGCGACAGCCGATTCCTCGAAATCCTCACTCCCGGGCGGCCGCGGACCTTGAGCTTCCCGTAGCATGCTGCCTCGCTGGGCAGATGCGCTGGCACGGCCGGGTCAGCGGGCGTTATGGAAGATGATGCCGAGCACCGTGCGGTTTCCGCGGGTGACGTCGCCGGTCCCGTGGCGCATCGCGTGCCGCCGGTACCCGTGGCTGCCGGGTACGGGGCGGTGCCGTACGGGGAAGACGATCCCCTGCCCTTGGGCGGGGCGGGCGATGATGGCGCGGGACTGCGACCGCGGCTGCTGCTCGACGAAGACGCTCTCCCCGCCGTCGAACTCCTCGCCCGGCTTGCTCAGCATGATCGCGACCTGCAGCGGGAAGACAATGTCGCCGTAGAGGTCCTGATGCAGGTTGGCGTGATCGCCGGGGCCGTAGTGCAGGAGCAGCGGGGTGGGCCTAGCCTGTCCGGCCGCGGCGCACTCGGCGGCCAGCTCGCCGCGGGAAACGGGGAACCGGCGCTCGCCGAGCCTGTCCGCCCACTCGTTGGCGATGCTGGCCAGCGGCGGGTAGAGCCACTCGCGCAGCTCGCGTACCAGGCCGGGAAGGGGGTCGGCGAAGTAGCGGTACGTGCCGCGGCCGAACCCGTGCCGGTGCATTACCACCGTGCTCCGGAACCGTCCGGGGTCGTCGAACCAGCCGCGGGCTTCCCGGCACTCTGCCTCGCTCAGTAGCGGCGGCGTCAGGGCGATGCCTTCGCTGTCCAAGCGGGCGCGGACCGCCGCCCAGTCGCCGGGGCTCTGCTGGGCATCGCCGTTGGCGGAAGCTAGGTCGTCGAACAGGCTTAGGGGCTGGTTCATATGGGCTCCTCCGATCATCTGCGGGATCTGGCAATGGCCTTGGCCGGCGGATCGCGGATCTGGTTCCGGCGGGCCGCTCGCTGCTGGCAGCAGCACCTAGCGACGGTGGCGTGTGACATCAGACTGGTCTGCTCTGTGCTGCGCCCGCGTGGCGGTGCGGCCTTTCATTCCAGGCCGGTAACCCGCATGGTGATGTTGATCCTGCCCTCGCTCAGGCCGCAGCCCGCCGGGGCGGTTCCGGGGTGGATCTTGGTGACCCCGTGGAAGGCGAGCCGCGCGGGGCCGCCGAAGACGAACAGGTCGCCGGACGCGAGCAGCACGTCCTGGTAGGGCCGACCCCGGTCACGGGTGTTGCCGAACCGGAACGTGCAGGCGTCGCCGACCGACAGCGACACGACGGGCGCGTCGTCCCGCTCGTCCTTGTCCTGGTGCATGCCCAGCCGGGCGTCGCGGTCGTAGTAGTTAACTAGCGCCGCGTCCGGGGTGTACCCATCGCCCGCGCGCGGGTCGCCGGCGGCAGCCGCGAGGGCCAGCCGGCCCAGGCGCATCATCCACCCGGGAAACGGCAGGACCCGCCTGCCATTGACGTCGGTGGCTTCGCGCGTGTACTCGTACGGCTGCCAGTGCCAGCCCAGGCACACCGTCCGTACCGACATCTCGTGCCCGCGGACCTTAGCGGCGCGGACCGGCACCGGGCCGCGCGCCCACTCACGGAACTGCCCGACTATCCACTGCTGCTGCCCGCTCGTCAGCCAGGACGGCACGTGCGCCGCCCCGGGCACCAACTCACGCCGCGGCCGGTCGCCGAGGGAGATGTCGAACAAGGCGCTGGCGGTCATGTCGTAGTCCTGCTGTCTCGCGGGGCGACCTGGATGCTGCCGTTGCAGACCGTCCAGGTACCGCCGTCGGCGGTGGCACCCGCAAGGCCTTGCAGGTTGTGAGCGCCGACGAGCTCGATCGCGCGCCGTGTGCCGAGGGCAGCGAAGGCGAGGGTACGGCCGGGCTGCCAGGGGGTCGACCACAGCAGCCGGCGGGTCATCTGCGCCCACCCGCGCGGGGTTCCGGCCATGATCCATAGATCCGGGTCCGCCGCGGCGAATCGGATGGCCTGCCGCAGCCACGATGCGGCTTCCTCCGGCCAGGTAACGATAGTCAGCACTGTCGCGCCGCTAGCCTCCCAGCGGCGGGCGAAGGCAGTGACCGCCTCGGCAGCGGCGGCTGAGCGCCCGCGGCCGATGGCGAGGCTTCGGGCGCCCCGGCTTAGCGCTAGTTCTGTCATCCGGCTCAATTCGGCGCCGGCTGGCCCGGGCTCGGCCGTGTCGCAGGCGAGGCCCGTCGGCAGCCGCGGCAACAACGTCATTTTCCCTCTCCTTCCGGAAACGTACCTTATGGTCGGTACGGCAAAGCTTCGCTGAACAGCCCGGACCGGCCCGGGCGCATGCGGGGCTGTGCCCGGGGGGCACGGAGATCACAGCCGCGCCCCCCGGGGGTGGTGCCGGCGTCAGGCCCTGGTGATGAGGCCGAGTTGGCTGAGCGCGGAAACGCCGTCGTCCAGGCCGATCTCCTGGGTGATGAGGCCGTTCTCGACCTTCAGCACGGTGGTGCCGGTGAACCGCAGCGTCTTGCCGGTGCCGGCCGGCACCGGCCCGTACGGCATGTCGTCGAACGCGTCGCCGGTCTGGGCGCCGCCGCCTTCCCACTGGCCGACCACGTAGTCGCCCTCGGCGATCAGGTCAGCGGTTCCCCAGAAGTTCAGGTCCGGGAACGCGGCGCGGAACTTCTGCGCGAACGCGCGGACCGCGTCCCGGCCGCGCAGCGGCTCGTGCAGCGAGTACTCGAACCGGATGTCCGGGGCGGCCAGCTCGTCGATGACCGCCGGGTTGAACTCCTTGCCCCAGAATTCCGTGAACCATCGGCCCACGATCGCCTTGTTCTCCTCAGTCGACATGATCGTCTCCTCGTCGGTGCAGTGCGTGTAGCGCCCCTCCTGGGGCACGCCCCGCAGACGACGGCCGCCACCGTTCCGTGAGGTCCCGGCCCGAAATTTCCCGCGCGATTCCCCTTCCCCCAGATGCCGGACGTGCCTCGCCCAAGAAGCGCTGCGACGGACCTCACGTACGCGGCACCCGGGTCGTGCCCAGTTGCTGCTGGCGGCGAGCCGCCGTGTAAGCGCGTCTCTGCCGGGTCCCGCCGGCGTTGACAACGCAGTCTCGTTGGTGCTTCACTGCCATTACTGGCTAGGCCACTATGAGATCGCCCTCCTCATCCTTCTGCGTAGGCCCTCGCACTTCCGACGATGGTCGGCCTCTCCTCCTGATTCTGGAGACGATTACATGTCTGAATTCGACCTGAGTGTGGATGTCGTCGTCATCGGCGCGGGCCACAATGCCCTCATCACAGCCGGCTACCTGGCGAAGGCCGGCCTAGAAGTCGCCGTACTCGAGGCCAGATCGATCATCGGCGGCAACACGGTCACCGAAGAACTCACCTTGGCGGGGTGGCAACACGACTCGTGCTCGAGCGCCCACGCGGTGATCCAGTCCAATCCTGTCCTCCGCGACGATGAACTCGGCCTGATCTCGCACTACGGCCTGCGCTACGTCTATACCGAGCCTGCCGCGGTGCTCCCTCTCGAAGGCGGTGACTCCTTCGTTCTGCACCGGTCAACCGAGGCCACGGCGGCGGAGATCGCCAGGTTCTCGCGCCAAGATGCCACGCGCTTCGCCGAGATGGTCGGGGAGTGGAACTCGCTCCTGAAGTCCGCCCACCGAAGGTGGAACGCGGGGCTGCCCATCGGCGACGACGAAGGCGCCGTCGCGTATGACGCGCTCCGCCGGGAGAGCGCCTGGGACGTGATCCACAAGGCGTTCGAGCACGAGGTCACGCGCCGGTTGTTGCTGTGGATGGGCTTCGCCACCTTCCAGCCACCGACGCGCGGTGGCACCGGTGCCCTCCCCGTCAGCATCACCAGCGGGCGGCTCGAGTTCGGCTGGGCGACGCCGGTCGGAGGATCTGGTGCTCTGCCCGCCGCTCTAGCCGCGCTGATCGCAGATCACGGTGGGCAGGTCATGGTCGACTCGCCCGTCGCGCGCATGCTCGTCAGCCAGGGGCGCGCTCACGGTGTCGAGACGCGTGACGGCCAACGCATCCACGCCCGGATCGCAGTCGTGTCGTCCGCGCACCTGACCTCCCTGCCGGAGATGCTCGGCACCGAGGCGCCCGAGGGCCTGGCGGCGGCCGCGGCTGCGTGGCGACCGGGAATTTCCCTGTTCGCCGTCCATGCGGCGCTCCGACAAGACATCCGGTACCAAGTCGGCGGTCAGTGGATCACCTCTACCTCCGGCGGTCTCGGCAGCCCGGACGGCATCCGCCGTCAAGTCGCGGGTTGCTCCACCGGGGAACCCGAGATGGACGATCCCTGGATGCTGCTGGTCTCCTCCACTGCGGTCGACCCCGACCGCGCGCCGGGTGGCACCTTCAAGATCCTCACGTGTGCACCGCAGAACCTCGCCAGCGGCGAGTCGTGGGACAGCTTCGGAAGCCGCTACGCGGAACGGCTTCTGGCTCTCGCCGGGCGGCACGTCAGCGGTCTCGACGAGGCCGATGTGCTGGCCGTCGTCGCCGAGACGCCCGCCAGCCTCCCGCGTCGCAACCCGCACAACATCGCCGGCTCTTGTCACGGGGGAGAATTCCTACTGCCCAGCGGCGAGTACATTCCGGGCTGGCCGAGCCATGCGTCCTCCCTGGAGGGGCTATTCCTGACCGGCTCCACCGCGCACCCTGGCGGGTCGGTCTCCGGATGGCCCGGACGCAATGCTGCGCGGTTGGTTCTTTCAGCCGCAGGCATCGACCCGGCCACGGTCATGGGGGGCTAGCGATGGCCGGCCTGCAATCTCAGTGCCTCGCTATCCTGAGATGGCCAACGATGCAGGAGAAGGCGTGACCCGTTCAAAACCCGTGACCGACGAACGTCTGTGGAACAGAGTCGAACGGGAGTCGTCCGAGCGGAGCAAGGCCGGGCCGCGTGCGCCGGAAGACCTGGCCGCACAGATACAGCAACTCATCACCGCCAAGGATTTGGCCGAGGGTGCTCGTCTTCCATCGGAGCGCGACCTCGTCAGGATCCTCTGTGCGAGTCGCCCGACTGTAAGTCAAGCGATCAGGATCCTCGTGGTGCGAGGCCTGGTCGAATCCCGGCGCGGCTCCGGCGCTTACGTCACCCGACGGCCCGAAGCGAAATTGGCGACGACCGTTGGTCTCATGCTCGACCTCGACCAGGAGTCCGTGCTGCACCTCAGCGAGTTGCGCCTGTGGTTGGAAACCAAGGGAATCGAGCGCGCGATCGAGCGCGCGACACCTGAAGAGATAGCCGCCGGCGAGTCAGCGCTGCGGCAACTCCGCGGCAACGCCGGGAACGTCGCCGCCTGGGTGAGCGCGGACACGCGGTTCCACGCGACCCTCGTCCGGGCTTCGCAGAACCCCTATTTGTCGTCCATCTTCGAAAGCGTGCACGCGACTCTCATCAACTACGAATACCAAGCGTGGATAGAAATGGGGACGGTGCCCGCCTGGCTGCAGAAGTCCGAGGCGGAGGCGCTCAACGCGCTTCATGAGCCGATCCTCGCTGCGGTTCGCTCCGGCGACACGGCCATGGGCGTGAGGGCTGTGCTGCGTCACCATGAGGTCATGGCCCGGCACCTCGCCGACAGTCACTGACTAGACGGCACCTGTCCCGGAGGATGCGGCGCCCGATTGACTGACCGCCACGGCCGGATCTATTGTGGCTTAGCCACTAATAGTGGCTAAGCCACAATGCCGAGGAGCTGCCCGCGCATGACTGCCTTCGACGCGCTGACCACGGCGCGGTACGCGGACGTGATCCGCCTGCGGGCGGTGCGGATGGTCGCGCCGCATGGATTCGGGTACCTCGGCCAGGCGCTTTCGTCGGCCGAGCTGTTCGCCACCTTGTACTCGCGGCACTACGACCCCGGTCGCGACAGCCTGGTGGTCTCGCCCGGGCACTACATCATCGCCGCCTTCGCGGCGGCACCGGAGGCGGGCCTGCTCGACGTGGCGGCGCTGGCGACCTACGGCTTCGACGACTCCACGCTGGAGGCGATCGGCACGGAGCGGTCACCAGCCGTCGACCTCACCGGAGGCTCGCTCGGCATGGGCCTGTCCGGGGCGGCCGGGCTGGCCCTGGCCGACCGGCTGCAGGGGCGCCCCGACGCGAGGGTGTTCGCGGTCGTCAGCGACGGCGAGCTGGAGGAGGGGCAGATCTGGGAGGCGGCGCTGTTCGCCGCGCACAACCGGCTCGGCTCGCTCACCGTCCTCCTCGACGCCAACGACTCGCAGGTCGACGGGCCGGTCTCGTCGATCACCACCCTGGAGCCCATCGCCGCTAAGTGGGAGAGCTTCGGCTGGGCTGCCTTCGACGTGGACGGGCATGACACCGCCGCTATCGACGAGGCGCTGAGCGCCGCCATCGCCGACCCGCGGCCTGCCGTGATCATCGGGCGGACGTCTACCAGGCACGGTCTGTCGGTCCTGCCCGAGGGGGCCGACGGCCACTTCATCAAGCTCCCCGCTCCGCTTGCCGAGGCGGCCATCAAGGAGTTGGAGGCGCGGCTTGCTTAAGCAGCCCTACCCGACCGTCGTGAAGCCGTACGGGCGAGCGCTCGTCGAACTTGCCCACAAGCGCCAGGAGATCCTGTGCCTGACCGGGGACCTGACCCGCCAGACGGAGATTGACCTGTTCCAAGAGCAGCTCCCCGATCGCTTCATCCACGGCGGCATGGCCGAGGCCAACATGATCAGCATGGCGGGGGCCCTGGCGCGGCGCGGGTTCCTCCCGTTCGTCCACACCTTCGGCGTGTTCGCGACCCGGCGGCCGCTCGACCAGATCATCAACTCCGTGGCCTACCCGAACTTGCCGGTCCGCATCGTGGGCTTCATGCCCGGCGTGTCCAGCCCCGGCGGTCCCAGCCATCAGGCGATTGACGACGTCGCCCTCATGCGCGCCGTCCCCAACATGACCGTCGTGGACCTGGCGGACGCCACGCAGATCCGCGCGGCGCTCCCGTCCATCGCGGATATCCCGGGACCCGTCTACTTGCGGCTCAAGCGGGGCGAGATCCCCGTCATCTTCGAAGCTGGCCACGGGTTCTCGCTGACCAAGGCGCAGACGCTCATCGAGGGCGCCGACCTGGCGCTCATCGCCAGCGGCATGATGCTGCCGTCCGCCATCAGCGCGGCCGACTCGCTCGCAGCCGGCGGCGTCAGTGCGTCCGTGATAAACGTGCCCGTGATCAAGCCCCTGGACGCGGACTCGATCATCCGGGCTGTGCGCGGACTCTCGGCGGTGATTACCGCCGAGAACCACAGCGTGATCGGCGGGCTCGGGTCCGCCGTGGCGGAGACAATGGCCGAGGCCGGCCTTGCCGTTCCGTTGCGGCGCATCGGGCTGCGTGACACCTTCGCCGAGGGATCCCGCACGGCCTCGCACCTGTTCAGGAAGTACCGGCTCGGCACCCAGGACATCGTCGACACCGCCTGGGAGCTGCTCCGCCGGGAAGGCCCGCCCCCGCAGGTGCGGGCCCCGGAGGCCGCGGAAGGCGAATACGCCCCGGTCTAAGCGGCAACGTGACCGCACACACTAAGCCAGGAAGCCAGAAAGGCGGCCACCGTCATGTCATTGCAGGAATTCCTCCCGACGCCCAAGTTCGAGGAGTACAGCGAGTTCTTCAAGGACTTCTTCACGATGAGCCGCCGCGACGACGGCGTGCTGCTCGTCCAGGCGCACACCGTCGGCGGGCCGATCCAGCTCAGCGTGCAGAACCACCGGGCACTCGGGCAGATGCTCAAGGTCGTCGGCGCCGACCCCGAGAACGAGATCCTTATCCTCACCGGTACCGGGGATGAGTTCATGATGCGATCGGACCCGGAAGGGTTCGCGATCGAGCAGGAGAACCTGGACGACTGGGCCTACGAGTACGCCTACAAGGACGGCCGGATCAACGTCAGCGCGCTGGTCAACGACCTGGAGATCCCGACGATCGGGCTGGTGAACGGCCCGGGCTTCCACACCGAGATCCTAACCATGTGCGACATTACCATCGCGGCGGAAGACGCCGTGCTTTTCGACCTGCACTACGACATCGGCTCGGTCCCCGCCGACGGGATCCACAATGCCTTCCAGGAACTGCTTGGCACCAAGCGCGCCGCCTACGCGCTGCTCACCGGGGAGGCGATCGATGCCCGCAAGGCGCTGGAGTACGGCCTGGTCAACGAGGTCGTGCCGCGCTCGGAGCTGATCGACCGCGGGTTCACGATCGCCGACCACATCATGACCCAGCCGCGTACGATCCGGCGGCTGACGACGCAGATCGTCCGCCGCCCCTGGAAGCGCCGCGTCATGGAGGACCTCGACGGCGGCTTCGGCATCCAGATGTTCGGGCACGTCGCCAGCAGACACGCCGTGCACGGCGGCGAACACGTCCGCTCGACTGTCGACTACGTGCGCGAAGGCCGCAAGAACAACTTCGACGACCAGGAGAAGCACGGCAGTAAGTGACGTCCCGGTAGCCGACCTGGTCCTGCGCAACGCCAAGGTGGTGACGTTCACCGCCGGCCGCGTGGGGAGTCGATCGCCGTCAAGGACGGCCGGGTGGTGCTCCCCGGGCGGAACGACTCCCACATCCACGCGATGCGGGCCGGGCGGGACTGGGAGCGCACGCTGCTCTGGGAGGACGTGCGCAGCCTGGCCGAGGCGCTCGCCCGAGTGCGGGAGGCCGCGGCCGAGCGGCAGGCGGGCGAGTGGATCCATGTCGTCGGCGGGTGGCACTCCCGGCAGCTCAGAGAGAAGGGAACGGGTTGAGGGCCTGGACGCCGCCATAGTCCTGGGCATTGCCCTCCGGCGCTGACTAAGGCCTCTCAACGCCGGCGACGGCCTCCAGCGCAGGTTCAATGATGTCGACCCTCTCGCCCGCCGGAACCCCCATGAGCCTCTCGTATGCGGCTGCTCCCAGACGCTCAGCGAGAATCCCCTGATACTCAGCCGCGACCGCATTCAGCCTCGCGGCGAGCTCCGCCCGTGTCAACCCGCGCGCGATCGCTGCGTCTTTGGCCGCAAGCAGCGCCGCGTGCAGGTCCCTGAACCGGGCGGGGTCGATGTCAGGCGCGTAGAACCTGGTCACCAAGGCCGCCTCCCGGATGAGCATCTCGTTGCGGGATGGAGCTGGCACCTCACTCGCCGACGCCTCGTACAGCCTGCGGATCCGATTGGGAAGGTGCGGATTGACGGCCACGGCTATCTCCCCAGTCGCCGGGACCTCCGCCCCCGCCGCCAGCAAGCTCTGCAAGAGTTTGGCCCAGAACGTATAGAAGTTTCCGTACGTCCCGTACACCAGCAGGGTGAACCAGTAACCGCGAACCTCGAACGTAAGAGTTACTCCCGCGGTAATCAGGAAGCAGTTTGCCGACTGATGGCAGACACCGTTGAGCGCGTATATCCCGATGCACGCAGTGTCCGGATATATTTTGCCCTCGTACTCGAGGGAGCAGCGGTAGCCGTTCGCCACCGGGTAGTTCCCCTCTCCTGAGCAGATCAGTACCCGGTCAGGGCCAGTGCGAGAGGGCTCACCCCAGCAGTCGAAGAACTCGTGTACGGCATCAGGACACGCCACATAGGTGTGGTCGGCGCAAAAGCTGATGTGATTTGCCCACCCCTGAAGTAGCTGTGCCATGGCTTTCCTCCCCAATCTCTTTTCTGACTCGGGGCATGCCTTCGATAAACGACAATATCCCAAGCCAGGAGCCCGAACCAGGGTTGCCGTACATCCTTATGCGGCCACATTTGCTGACCGACGCGCACCGGGTCCAGCCAACCTTGATCGCTGCCGCCGGGCTCGTCGTGGAGATCCTGACCAACAAGCTCTGATCTTGCTCTGTCGCGTCGCGGGGCAGCGGCTAACCGCCGCATTCCCCTACGCTTCTGATCCATGGAGCTGAGCGGCAGTCGCAACGGTGGCAGTCGCAACGGTGGCAGGGGCAGCGCTCCGCCTACTCCTGGGAACAGTCGGCCCTTGAGCACATCAAAGCGCAGATGCCGGACGCCGAACCATACCGCGCGTGGCAGACCTTCACCTTCACTGCCGCCAGAGGGCACGTCCGTCGTCTTCCTGTCGGCGGAGAACCTAAAGTTTGGATCCCGCCCCAGCCCAGCGCGGAGACGGGCGTAGGGTCCGTAACCCTGGCAGAGGAAGAACGAGCGAGCTGATATGACAGCCATGACCCACAGTGACGCCGAGCCGTCGCTCGAGTCCCTTATCGAGCGCAGCGCGGAACTGAAGCGTGCCCTCGTCGACTTCGCGTGCGGTCCGCTGCTCGAACGGCACCTGACGCGGTTCATGCCGAAATCCGTGCGCCCCGGCGAAGTGCTCGACGAGGGTGATGCGGCCGGCCTCGTCGACCGGTTCGCGCTCCAGCACCGCTTGCCGAACGGGAAGACCGTCCTGGATCAGTTCCTGGCCAGCAGGTCGGACCTGAGCGCGGCCGACCGCGATATGCTGCGCGGCTGGCGCGATCCGATAGCGGGGTTCTTTGAGATCCGCGGCAAGGACCAGACAGCGATCGTCCTGCTGAACCTGCTGGATGACCAGGACCGCACGTATTCCAACATGGGCCCGGCCGCAAGGCCTGGTACTACGAACGCGAGCCGCGCCCCGGCATTTCGGTGATCGGTGCCCGCCTCCAGCAGGCCCAACCCCGAGGTTCTCGTCCCGGTCGCGCACGGTTTCGCGGCGATCGGCACGTTCGTGCTCGCCGTGAGGGCCGCGACCATGTGAATTGCATAGACCGAAGGTCATCGTCATGACGGGAGGCCAGAACGACAGCAACGCGGCGCTGCTCGCGCAGGGCTATAACGAGGTACCAACGCGGCGCTGACACCCAGCGACTACATCAGCGCGGCCATCATCAGCGACCTGAAGCGCAGGATCAAGCCTAAGGCGCTCCCGCTAACGGGACAGTTCGCCATCCTCCCCGCTCTGCGGAACATACTCGCCGGCTATCAGTGCGGTACCGCCTACGCGGCGGACTGCGAGGCCGCGGGGATCACCGGGTAGGAGCAAGAAGCGGCCCGCCGCCCTAATAGGCGGGAGGGGCGGCGGGCCAGGAGAAGCCACGGTCCGTTCGAGATGATCGAATTTGACTTTGCCCGCGACTACGCGGCTTCGCGGGCGCTGTCGTACACGGCCAGCGTCTCGTGCGCGATCCGGTCCCAGGAGTAGCGGGACCGCGCCCGGTCGGTGGCGGCCACGCTGAACGCCTCGAGCAGCATCGGGTGGGCGAGGAGTTGCCGGATCCGCTGCGCGAGGAGCGCCGGGCGGCCGGGCGGGACGAGGATGCCCGTGGTGCCGTCGACCACGGCGTCGACCTGGCAGCCGACGGCGGAGGCGACGACCGGGGTCCCGCACGCCATCGCCTGGATCGAGGTGATCGCCGACGGGTCGTACTCGCTAACGCTGACGAGCAGGTCGGCCGAGCGCAGCAGCGGCGGCAGGGCGGCCCGGCCGACCTCGCCTTCGAAGAACACCCGGCCGTGCAGGTCGAGGGAGTCCGCGATCTTGGCCAGCCGGCGGTAGGACAGGTCGCTGCGGAGTTCCTCGCGCGGCGGGCCGCCGGCTACCACAAGCTCGGCCCCCGGCACCTTGGACACCGCGCGCAGGAGCGTGCCGAGTGCCTCCTGCTCGGTGGCGAGGTCGGCCACGGTCACCAGGCGGTGCCTGGCGTTGCGCTCGTAGGAGGGACCTTCCGGTGAGAACTCGTCGATGTCCACCCCGCACGGGACGACCCGAATCGAACGCCGGGGCACGCCGAGCCGCGTCAGGTCGGACTCCTCGTCCGAGCTTCCCGCCATCACCGCACTGACGGTGCGGCCGATCGCGGGCTCGAGCCTGATCCGCTCGGTGCCGACGGAGGCCGGGATCAGCCGGTGCCGCCGCTCCGCCACGCCGAGCGAGTCGAACGTCTGCACCACCGGGACCTGCAAGTCACGGGTGGCCGACAGGGCCGCGAGCCCGCTGGTCCAGCGTAGCGCGTGCACCACATCGGGGCGGTCCTTGCTCCAGCGGTCATGCAGCGGCTGGCTGAAGGCCGCCACCTGAGCCAGCAGGTGGGCGTCGTCGCTGCGGCCGGCGTCGGCGGCGGAGTCGGCCGGGCCGACGTACTCGACCGAGACGCCGGGGGCGAGCGTGGCCCGCTCCGGCAGCGACGCGCTGGCGCGCCGAGCGTACACGGTTACCTGATGGCCGTTGTCGGCCAGGCTCCGGCTCATCTCGACCAGCCTTGCGTCGTCGCCTGCCTGCTTCGCGCTGTCGCTCGGGACAGGGGTGGAATGCTGGGCTACCAGTGCAATCTTCATGGGGTGCTCTCCTCAGCTGCGGGGAGCCATCACGGCGAGCCGTCGGCGTTGCAACCCTCAGCGAAGAGCGAAGAGAATGTGGCCGCGCGAGCACGCACGCCGAAGATGGCGTGGACGTGCCTGCGTCGTAGGCACCACGGTGTGGTTTCTTTCCAGGGCAGCGCCGGGCTAAACGCCAGCCCGCAAAGAAAGTTATTCGGCGGTGGCCTCGGCCACGCTGGCGTAGACCGGCAGCAGCTGGTCGGCGGCGGTGAGCCTGAGCATCTTCGCGACCGGGTCGCGCGGGCCCGCCAGCGCCAGCACGCCGCCTTGGCGGTCCATCGTCCGGTTGGCGCGCAAGATCACGTGCAGCGCCGAGGAGTCCATGAAACGCAGCTCGGCCAGATCGATGACCAGCGTGCGCGGCTCCTTGGCGACCTCGGCGTCGAGCAGCTCGCGCAGCGCGCCGGTGTTGGTCACGTCGGCTTCGCCGGCGAGCACCACCAGGGTGTAAGGATCGCCGTCGGATTCGACCGTCGCGACAGACGTGGTGAGCAGGTCCACATCCGTGTTTTACCACACCAAGGCTACGGTCAGCGTTACCCAGGGGCACGGATTCGAACTCAGCCGCCGGCCGTCGGCCGCTGGCCGGGCGTCTGGTCCAGAAGCTGGATCGCCATGTGCATGCGAATGGTGGTCCCGGCCTCGTCCGAGCGCAGCTCGACCAGGTCGCACACCTGGTGGACAAGCCACAGGCCGTGCCCGCCGGTGGCATCTGGCCCGGGCCTGCGCTGACCCGCCAGCGGATCGGTGATCGTGCCCTCGTCCTGGACCTCGCAGACGACCTCGCCCGCCGCGCGCCAGATCGTCAGCGTCCCGGCCGAGTGGGTATGCCGCAGCGTGTTGGCGGCCACCTCGCTGACCGCCAGCACCAGGTCGTTCGCCCTGGCCTCGGTGAGGCCGGCCGCCCTCGCCTCCTGCAGCACCAGGGCGCGGACCTTGGCCAGGTCCGTACGGTAGGTGTGCGAGACGGCCGGATCGGCGGGCGTGGGCAGCGGCAGTCGGGGTCGTGGCGGGACACGCGCGGGCACGGTGGGGTCCGGCTCCATCACCGGATCGATTCAGCTGGCGTGGGCGATGACGGCCGGGGCAGGTTCAGCGGTGTCATAAGAGCTGCGGATCTCCCCATCCGCGGGTGCGCGCGCGAGATTGTTGAGCGCGATGCGCTCGGGCAACGGATCGCTGTCGGCATCGACGATACACCGACGCCTGCGCAGTGATCATGTCCCGCCGGGATTCCGCAGGCTCCAGCCACGATAAAACGGGCTACCCGTCCGTTTCCGTTGTAAACGGCCAGCTCCGTGGCGCGGGCGTTAGGAAACCGTTAAGCCTGGGGCTGGAGCAAAAGGTCCGTTCGATAAGACGGTTTGGGCCTTGGACTTTGATCTAGCCTGCGCCCGAGGTGGTGATTTCGTGCCACACCCCGCCGGCCGCATTGAGCCCGTTGCCGTTGGCCTGCCCGGGAGCGGTGTCGCCGACGAAGGTGTACAGCGGGTGCCCGTCGAAGGTCGCCTGGGCCGAGCCGTCGGACCGCTTGATCGTGCCGAACGTGCCAGTGACGCCGACCGCGGTTACCGGCCCCCGCTCCGGCGGCCAGTTCTGCGCGCAGGCCCCGTTGCACTTCGACGTGGTGGGCGTGTCGGGGGCGAATGAGTACAGCGTGAAACCCCTGCTACTGGTCAGGACCGTCGCGCCGGCGATCTTCGCGGTCTTCACGGTGACCCCGGCCGCTGTGGCCGGGGCGCTGGTACTCCCGGCGCCGGGTGCTGGTACTCGCAGCGGAGGAGAGGGCGCGAGGGTCGCGGACGAGCTGCAGGCGGCCAGCGCCGCCGCGGCCGCCGCCGCGGCGGGCAGCGCCAGCAGTATCCGAAGGCGGGCTCGGCCGGGAATCGTTCGTGCTGTCATGACTTCCTCTCCTTTGCGCCAGGTGTCACTGTCTGTGCTTCCGTCTTCCACGGTGCGTGACAGACGTGCCACCCGTCCAAGACCTGTTTGCGCGCCTGTCATACCGTGGAGGCATCGGGAGGGGAGGACTCCGTGGCGGACGTCGACCTCCGCAAGCTGCGCTATTTTGTCGCCGTGGCGGAGCAGTTGCACTTCGGCCGGGCCGCTGAGGCACTGCACATCGCCCAGCCGGTGCTGTCCAGGCAGATCCGGGCGCTGGAAGACGAGCTGAAAGCCCAGCTGTTCGTGCGGGACAAGCGGGGGACCGAGCTGACCCCGGCCGGCCGTCAGCTGCTGGCCGACGCCGGGCCGCTGCTGGCCGGCGCGGACGCGCTTCGCCGGCGGGTCACCCGCGCCGCCCGCGGCCCGGGCTCGTTCACGATCGGGTTCATGCCCGGCCTCATCGTGACCGATGCCGTCTGCGCCCTGACGAGCCTCCACCCGCAGATGACCGTGAACGTGCTGCGCACCAACTGGGACGACCAGACCGACGTGCTGCACGACGGCCGGGCCGACGTCAGCTACATCCGCCTGCCCGTCGACCAGAGCGGCCTGCAGGTCCGGTCACTGCTGACCGAACCACGAGTGGCGGCCCTGCCGGCCGGGCACCGGCTGGCCGGGAAAGACACCATCGCCATCGCCGACCTCGCCGATGAGCACCTCCTCCAGGATCCCGCCGCGGTGCCCGAATGGCGTGACATCGCCACTGAAATGCGGAACCCGGCCCGCGCCCGCGCGCCGATCTTCCACACCGTGGAGGAGAAACTCGAGCACGTAGCCGCGGGCCGCGGCATCGTCTTGCTGCCGATGTCCACCGCGGTCTTCTACACCCGGCCCGGCGTCGCCTACAGCCACGTCACCGACATTCCGCACAACCAGGTCTGCCTGGCCTGGGAGGCCACCCGGAGCAGCCGGCTCATCCAGGACTTCGCGGCCATCGCCGCCGACCACCCGCCCGTCGCCAGATCATCCGCAATTGCATTTCCGGGAAATGCAATTGCGGATGAACGTACCTCCTCATCGCCCAGGTCTCTTTCAGATATATCTCGGAGTTAGCCACCAGAATTCACCGCGCCCGGTGGTACCTTTCTGAAAATGTCACGTCCAGTTACGAGAAGTGGCGGGGTGAAATGACGGTGGCCAGCGAGGACCACCTCGGGCTGCTCGATCAGCTGGCCGATTCCGTGCTCGTGGTCGCGCCGGCTGGGTCGGGCGATTTCTCGATCGTTCACTTCAGCCCCGGCTATATCGATCCGGCCGGCCGGTCGGCCCGCGATCTGGCCGGCCGAACCCTGCTCGAGGCGTACCCGGACTGCGGGTCGGGGGACGGCCTGGCCGCGCGGGCGGCGCGGGTGCTGGCCGACGGCGTACCGCAGTACGCGCCCGGCCTGGTCGCCCCGCTCACCGGCGCGGCCGATGCGGTGCCGGTGATGGACCTGCGGGCCGCCCGCCACGACGGCCAGGTGATCTTCACCTGGCGCGGGCGGGCCGGCGACGAAGGGCGCCTGGGCGAGACGTTCGACCACGTGCGCACCCGGGTGGCGCTGGCCGCCGCCCGCGACCTGCTCGCCGACAGCGAGCAGCGGGCGGCCGAGCAGCAGGAACTCGCGCTCCGGCTGCAGCGCGCGATGATGCCCGCCGACGTGCACCTGATGGAGACCTGCGGGGTCGATATCGCGGTCCGCTGCCGGCCGGCCAAGGCGGGCTACCTGGTCGCGGGCGACTGGTACGACGCGCTCCAGCTGCCCGACGGCGAGCTGCTGTTCGTGGTGGGGGACATCGCCGGCCACGGGATCGACGCGGTGACCGGGATGGTCGCCGCCCGCAACACGCTGCGTGGGCTGGCCGCGACCGGGGCGGATCCGCATGAGCTGCTGAGCAGGCTGAACTACGCGGCCTGCGCGTTCACCGAGGGCGTCACCGGAACCGTGATCTGCGGCCGCTACGACCCCAAGACCCAGCTGCTGCGCTGGTCGCGGGCCGGGCACCTGCCGCCCGTGCTGGTCCGCGGCCACCTGGCCGCGGTCCAGCCGATGCCCGAGGGCATGCTACTCGGCATGGAGCTCGACGCCGAGTACGACCAGGTCACGCTCCAGCTGATGACCGGCGACACGCTGCTGTTCTACACCGACGGGCTGATCGAGCGGCGGGCCGAGTCCATCAGCGACGCGCTGGCCGAGTTCGCGGCGGCCGCGGTCCCCGACGACCCGGACGCGGACATCGACACTCACGTCGCCCAGATTCTGGCCAGCGCCGCCTCCGACACCGGCGACGACGCCTGCCTGCTGGCCGTCCGCATCCGCTAGCCCGGTTACCTGGCCGGGTGTCTCCCGGGTCGCCGCCGCATGCGCAGGGCGGCCAGGGTAAGCGCGCCAAGGAACACCACGATTCCGATCATCAGCAGGAACAGCAGGCCCTTGGCGACCACGCCGACGATGCCCAGGATGATCGCCGCGATCACCAGCAGCAGGAACAGTACAATCATCAATCCTCCGTTTCGCGGCGGCGCTCAGCGGCGGGCGAGTCGTCGCTCGCCGCCCGCGCCCGCCTGGTAGGTCAGGCCGTAGTGCAGGAAGATGGCCTCTTCGTCGTCGGCCGGCAGCTCGCCGTCGACGCCGATCGAGGGACAGTCCTTGACCTGTTTCCTGTCGTAGCCGACCCTGACGTACCCGGGACCGGCGGTCGCCCGGTTCAAGGGCACGAAGGCGAGCCGGCGCCGGGTCGGCAGCCCGACCGTGACCGTCGCGAACGCGGGCTGGTCGGTGCCGGTGTCGACGTACACGGTCTCCAGCGCGCCGATCTTGCGATCGTTGGCGTCGATCACATCGTGACCCCGCCACTCCCGGATATCCGCAGCCGCAAGCACGGTTGCCTCCTTCCCCTCACGTCCAGCTATTCCGGGTGACTGGTCAGCCCCCGCAGGCCCTCTCGGAGCCGTTCGGCCACCGTGGCGGCCGGAACCCCCGCAAGATCCGCCATCTCCCGCCAGGTGCAACCGCAGCAGGCAAGGAGCACCGCCTCGCGCTGCGGACCGGGCAGGGACGCGAGGCCGCGATGCGCCACCAGGCCCGCCGCCCGCTCCGGCACCACCCCGGCGGGCGCTAGCAGGCCGACAACGGCTGCCAAACCCGCGCCCGCCGGGCGGGAACCACGCTTTTCCCCTACCGCCATGGTTGCCTCACTCCACCTCGCTGAATTGACCACAGGGCTGCCGGGGTCCGGGACAGCACCACCAATGTCGCCCGGCGACTACCCCGTCACGGCCAGTTATGCACGATTAACTGGCCGGACTTACCGGGTCGGCCGACAGCCGCCTGGCGCGGGCTCAGGCGGACGAGCGCCGGATGACCTTCCAGTCTTCGCGGGTAGCGACGGGGCGGGGTTCGCGACCGGCCAGGCTGGCCACGATCATCTCCGCCCGCCCGCGACCCGCCTGGCGCAGGTCGAAGCCGACCGTGGTGAGCGGCGGAGCGGCCAGCCGCGCGGTCGCGATGTCATCGACTCCGATGACGGCGAGGTCGCCGGGCGCGGTGAGACCGCATTCGCGCATGCCCGCCAAAACCGCGATCGCGGTCTCGTCGTTGAAGGCGCACACGCCGGTCACGGACCGGCCTGCCCAGTGCCCGACGGCCGCTGCCGCATCGGCGATCTCCAGGCTTACGTCGGCCACGACCGGCGGGTCGAGGCCGGCCGCGTCGCAGGCGTCCCTGGCGCCCGCGAGCCTGGCTTCCGCCATCTCCCGAAGGCCGGGATGCGCGGGCATCGCGTAGCCGATGCGCCGGTGCCCGCGGCCGATCAGGTGCTCGGCCTGCAGGCGGCCGACCGGATGGGCCGCATCGGTCTGGCTCACGCGGGTCGGGAGGACGACGTCGGCCCCCGCCCGGTAGAGGGCAGCGGCGGTGCCTTCGTCAAAGGACGCGAACCCGATCACCACCGAGGCGTTCACCGCCGCGCACACGTCCGCCAGGGGCCGATCGTGCGCTCCCGCCAGGTGGGTGACCAACGTCAGGCCGTGGTCGGCCAGGGCGGCGGCCAACTCCTCCACGAAGCGGGTGATGCCGCTGCCGATGGGCAGGTCGGGGACCGACAGCAGCACGACGTCGCTGCGACCGGCGGCCAGGGCCCGCGCGGAGCCGTGTGGCCGGTAGTCCAGCTGCCTGGCGATCTTGAGGATGCGCAGCCGGGTCGCCTCGGGGATCGAGTGCCCGGGCTTGTCGTTGAGGACGAAGCTCACGGTGGTCTGCGAGACGCCCGCCGCCCGTGCGACGTCTGTGCTGGTGATGCGCTTCGCGGGACGGGTCATAGCCCTATGATAGGTAATGCGCATTGATAATGCGCATTACTAGAAGGAGGATTCATGATCCGCGTTTCCTTCAACGATGGCTGGGAGTTGCGGTCTAAGGTCAGTCCGTTCTCGGCGCTGGGGGCCGCCGCGGCGTCCTACCAGCCGGTGACGCTGCCGCACGACGCGATGATCGGGCAGCAGCGCGCCGCATCGGTCGGCGCCAGCATGGACGGGGGCGCAAACGCCTACTTTCCCGGCGGCGGCTTCGAGTACCGCAAGACCTTTTCCGTGCCAGAAGAACACCGAGGCAGGCGGATCCTCCTCGAGTTCGAGGGCGTCTACCGGGACGCGATGGTCTACCTCAACGGCGACTATGCCGGTCAGCGTCCTTACGGGTACTCGCTTTTCCGCATCGACGCGGACCGGTTCCTGCGCTTCGGCGCCGACAACGAGATCCGCGTCGAGGCGCGGGCACACAAGGACTCCCGCTGGTACACGGGCGCGGGAATCTACCGTGACGCCTGGCTGCTGACCGGCGGCCTGATGCGGATCGGCCCCGACGGCGTCCGTGTCACCACGCCCGACATCGATGCCGAACGGGCGGTCGTCGAGGTCGTGACCAGGGTGGAGAACGACTCGATCGAGATCAGAACGCCTCGCATCGCCACCGAGATCAGGGACGCGACCGGGTCGGTCGTCGCCGCCGGCGTCTCCCCGGTCACGGTGCTGCCCGGGGAGCCGGCCACCGCGCGGCAGCGCCTGTACGTCCGCGGGCCGCGGCTGTGGAGCCCCGATTCGCCCGCCCTCTACACGACCCACGTGACCTTGACGGAAGAGAACGGCGAGGCGGACGCGGAGGCGGTCACCTTTGGCATCCGCTCGCTGCGGCTCGACCCGGAACGGGGCCTGCGGATCAACGGCGAGACGGTGAAGCTGCGCGGCGCCTGCGTCCACCACGACAACGGGGTCCTCGGCGCGGCGACCTTCGCCCGCGCCGAGGAACGCCGCGTCCAGATCCTCAGGGACGCCGGCTTCAACGCGATCCGAATGTCCCACCACCCGATGAGCAAGGCGATGCTGGACGCCTGCGACCGCCTCGGGATGCTGGTCATGGACGAGGCGTTCGACATGTGGACCGCGGCCAAGAGCGACTTCGACTACAGCCTGCACTTCCCGCAATGGTGGGAGCGCGACATCGAGGCGATGGTCGCCAAGGACGTCAACCACCCCAGCGTCATCCTCTACTCAATCGGCAACGAGATCCCGGAGACCGGATCGCCCGCCGGGGCGGCCTGGGGACGCAAGCTGGCCGAGAAGGTCCGCAGCCTGGACGGCACCCGCTACGTCACCAACGCGATCAACGGCATGCTCGCCGCGCTCGACGACCTGGCCGCCCTGCGCTCGCAGCCGAGCGAGGAGCCGGGCGAGAACGCCGGCCTCAACGCCCTCATGGCCGACCCGGCGGACATGGTGAACGCGATCAGCTCCTCCGAGCTGGTGACGCAGCGGACGGCGGAGTCGTTCGGCGTCCTCGACGTGGCTGGCGTCAACTACGCCGAAGCCCGCTACGACCTGGACCGGGACCTGTTCCCCAACCGGATCATCGTCGGCAGCGAGACCTTCCCCACCCGCGTCGACGGCAACTGGCGGCTCGTCAAACAGCACCCGAGCGTGATCGGGGACTTCACCTGGACGGGCTGGGACTACCTGGGCGAGGTCGGCATCGGCCGTCCGCAGTACGCGACGGCGGACGGCTCGCGTCCTACGTTCACCGCGCCGTACCCGTACCTGCTGGCGGGCTGCGGCGACATCGACATCACCGGTCACCGCAGGCCGGCGTCTTACTACCGGCAGATCGTCTTCGGCCTGCGTGCCCGGCCCTACCTGGCAGTCCGTCGGCCGGAGCACCACGGCGAGACCTTCACCGGGACCCCGTGGGCGTGGAGCGACTCCATTTCGAGCTGGACCTGGCCGGGATCGGAAGGCGCGCAGGTCACCGTCGAGGTCTACAGCGACGCCGACGAGGTGGAACTCCTCCTCAACGGCCACTCTCTGGGACGGCAGCCCGCCGGCGAGAATCACCGATTCCGGGTCGAGTTCGACACGGTCTACCAACCAGGCGAACTGCTCGCCATCGCCTATGCCGGCGGCGCCGAGACCGGCCGGCACGTCCTGCGATCCGCGGTCGGCCCGGTACTGCTGCGCGCCGAGGCCGACCGACCGGTCATCTCCGCAGGCGGCGGCGACCTCGCGTACGTCACCGTCACCCTCACCGACGCCGCCGGGACCTGCTGCACCCAGGCCGACCGCCCGGTCGCTGTCGAGGTCTCGGGCCCGGCCGTCCTGCTCGGCTTCGGCAGCGCCGATCCCTCCACCGAGGAGCGATTCGACGCGACCGAGCGCCGCACCTACGACGGACGGGCTCAGGCCGTCCTCCACCCCACCGGCCCGGGCACGGTCCGGCTGCTCGCCTCCGCCCCAGAATGCGAGCCGGCCGAGGTCCTGGTCACCGTCGAGTGAACGGCGGCGCTTACGACACCAGCTCGGCGTAGAGCGCGGCGGTCTGCGCGGCCACGGTGTCCCAGCTGAACTCGGCCACCGCCCGCTCCCGCCCGGCCCGCCCCATCGCCTGGGCCCGGCCCGGGTCGCGCAGCAGCGCGTTCATCGCCTGGGCGAGCGAGGCCGGGTCGTCCGGCGGCACCAGCAGCCCGGTCACGCCGTCGTCGACCACCTCGGGGATGCCGCCCACCCGCGACGCCACCACCGCCGTCGAGCACGCCATCGCCTCCAGGTTGACGATGCCGAGCGGCTCGTAGACCGAGGGGCAGACGAAGATGAGCGCGTGCGTGAGGAGCTGGATGATCGAAGGCTTGGGCACCATCTCCGGTATCCAGATGACCCCCGAGCGGGTCGCCTGCAGCCCCGCGACCAGCGAGGACACCTCCTCGGCGAGGGCTGGTGTGTCCGCCGCCCCCGCGCAGAGCACCAGCTGGGCCGACGGGTCGAGCGCCGCCGCCGCCCGCAGCAGCACCGGCACGCCCTTCTGCCTGGTGATCCGGCCGACGAAGATGACGTACGGCCGCGCCGGGTCGATGCCGTGCTCGGCCAGCACCGACTTGTCGGCATCGGGCGCGTACTCGACGGTGTCGATCCCGTTCCTTATCACCCGGACCCGGTCGGACGGTATTTCCGGGTACGCCGTCAGGACGTCGCCGCGCATCCCGTCGGAGACCGCCACCACCGCGGCGGCCGAGCCGAGCGCGACCTGCTCCGCCCAGGACGACAGCGCGTAGCCGCCGCCGAGCTGCTCGGCCTTCCACGGCCGCAGCGGCTCCAGCGAGTGCACGGTCGCGACGTGCGGTATCCCGTAGCGGAGCGACGCGAGGTGCCCGGCCAGGTTCGCGTACCAGGTGTGCGAGTGCACGACGGCCGCGTCGGACACCGCGTCCGCCATGGACAGGTCCTCGGAGAAGACCCGCAGCACCGTGTCCGAGAGCCGGTCCCACGGCTGGTGGGCGACCGCGCCGGGCCGGTCGGCGCCCTGGCAGTGCACCGTGAGGTCGACCAGACCGGACGCCGACAGCGCCCTGGCCAGGTACTCCACGTGCACCCCGGCCCCGCCGTAGACGTCAGGCGGGTACTCGCGGGTGAGCAGCGAGACCCTCACAGGGGTACTACCTGGCCCTTGCCGACCACGGTGATGCCGTTGGCGGAGACCGCGAAGCCGCGGGCGAGGTCGTGCTCCTTGTCCACCCCGATCTTCGCGCCCTCGGGCACGATGACGTTTTTGTCGATGATCGCGTCCCTGATCTCAGCGTGCCTGCCGACCTGGACGTTGTGCAGCAGCACGGCCCGGTCCACGGTCGACCACGAGTTCACCCGGACGCCGGGCGACAGCACCGAGCCCCGCACCAGGCCGCCGGAGACGATCACGCCGTTGGAGACCAGCGAGTCGATCGCCCGCCCGACCCGGTCGCCGCTGTCGTGCACGAACTTGGCCGGCGGAAGCGGGTCCATGTGGGTGAGGATCGGCCACTGGTCGTTGTAGAGGTTGAACATCGGCTCGACCGTGCGCAGGTCCATGTGCGCGTCGAAGTAGGCGTCGATCGTGCCGACGTCCCGCCAGTAGCCCTCGTCCCGCGCGGTCGAGCCTGGCACCGAGTTGGTGAGGAAGTCGTAGGCCTGCGCAGTGCCGTCGGTCACCATCATCGGGACGATGTTCCCGCCGATGTCGTGGCGGCTCTCCTCATCGGCCGCGTCCCGCTCCAGCGCGTCGACGAGCTCCTTGCGGCCGAAGACGTAGATGCCCATCGAGGCATACGACTCATCGCGGGAGCCTGGCATCAGCGGCGGGTCGGCCGGCTTCTCGAGGAAACTCTCGATCGTCCGCCCGTCGGCCGCCACGTCGAGGATGCCGAACGACTTGGCGTCCTGCCGCGACACCGGGATCGCGGCCAGCGTCGCCCCCGCGCCGTACTCGAGGTGCTGGGCGATCATCTGCCGGGGGTCCATCCGGTAGACGTGGTCCGCACCGAACACCACCACCAGGTCCGGGTGCTCGTCGTTGATCAGGTTCATCGACTGGAAGATCGCGTCGGCCGACCCGGTGTACCAGTGCGGCCCCAGCCGCTGCTGGGCCGGCACCGGGGTCACGTAGTTGCCGAGCAGGTCGCTCATCCGCCAGGTGGTCGAGATGTGCCGGTCAAGGCTGTGGCTCTTGTACTGGGTGAGCACGCAGATCTTCCTGATACCGCTGTTGGCCAGGTTCGACAGTGCGAAGTCCACCAGCCGGTACACGCCACCGAACGGCACCGCGGGCTTGGCCCGGTCGTCCGTCAACGGCGCGAGCCGGGTGCCGGCTCCGCCGGCCAGCACAATTCCCAGGACCCGCGGATCGGCCATGTCTGTTCCTCCCGAAGTGATCTGGTGCAATGCTGCACTGCAAACGTGAACAGGGGAAGACCCGGCGCGCCGAGTTAAGATCAAATTCGATTAGCTCGAACGGACCCTTAACTTCGCCGCAGCCGCCCTGTTTCCCGACTACCCGGGCGGGCCCCGGACATGCTAATCCCTACGGGGTGACGATCGCGTAGTCGTGGATGCGCCGGTAGATCGTCGCGCGGGACATGCCGAGCGCGCGTGCGGCAGCGATCTTGCTCCCGCCGTGGTCGAGCAGGGCCGCCACGATCGCGTCGCGCTCGATCGACTCGAGCGGTGACAGCAGCCGGCGGCTCACCGTCCAGCACTCGGGCGGTAGGTCGGCGGGGAGGATCTGACCGGTCCGGCGGCGCTGCGCCACCTGCCTGAGCACCTGCCACAGCTGGGCCGCGTTCCCCGGCCAGGTATGCCGCAGCAGCAGCTGCATGGCGGCCGGCGAGCAGCTCACCCGGGCCTGCCGGCCGAGCCTGGCCAGGAAGAACGGCACCAGCTCGCGCAGGTCCTCGCCGTGGTGCCGCAGCGGCGGCACCTCCACCGTGGCGGGGAAAAGCCGCAGCAGCCCGGTCAGGTCGGCCGCGGCGGCGGCCCGGTCGAGCGTGACCACCACCTGCAGCCCCGGCTGCCCGCCGTCCGGCTGCGCCGCCGACGCAGCCCTCGCCTCGGCCAGCGCGCCCGCGAGCGCGCGCAGCTCGGGGCCCGACAGCGCGTGCACGTGCCGGAAGACGAGCGTTCCGGTCCCGCCGGGCAGCTCCGACCTGGCCTGGGCCAGCCAGTCCCGGCCGCGCTCGTCGTCCGTGGCCGCGACGTCGATGACATGGAACGGCGCGGTCGGGTGGCGGCGCTGGTGCACCGCGCGGATCAGGGCGAGCTTGCCCACGCCGGGCTCGCCCTCGAGCGTGAGCCACTCGCCGCGCTGGTAGCCCGCCTCCGCCGCCCGGCAGGCCCGCCGCCAGGCGGCGGACGTCCCGACCAGGCCGGGCAGCGCCGCCTCGCGGCCCGCGATCGCTTCGCCCGCCGAGGCCGCGGGCGCGAGCAGCTTGACCTGGACGACGCCGTCGGCCAGCGACAGCGGGTGGCAGAACATCCGCGCCACGGCGCCGCTTGGCAGGTCAACCGTCAGCCGCCCGGCCGCGCCGCGCCGCCCGCCCAATCCGGCCGCCAGCGCCTCAGTCGCGCGGGAGATCAGCTCAGCCTGGTCGGCGGGCGACAGAGCCTGCCTGGCGTGGTCGTTGAGCATGACCACATCGTCGCCGAGCGCCAGCACGATGCCGCCGGCGTGCCTGCAGGCCCGCGTGTACTCTCGCAGCAGCCGCACGCCGCGGCCGCCGCCGCGGTCGGCCAGGGCCTGGCCGAGCTGCTCGGCGGTGGCCCGGACGAGCGAGATCATCAGCGGGTCGGCGTGCCTGCGCCAGCAGGTCAGGTCGAGCACGCCCGCGGTCTTGCCCGATATCGGGTCACGGACCGGGACCGCGGCGCAGGCCATTCGCTCGAGGTGCTCCGCGTAGTGCTCGTGCCCGAACACGTGCGCGGGCCCGCCCGACTCCAGCGCCGTCCCGATGCCGTTGGTCCCGACCAGGTCCTCGGCGTAGCAGAAGCCCGGCGCCAGCTCGATCGCGTCCAGCTGCCGTTCTAGGTCCCGGTCGCCGGTCAGCCGCCGCAGCACGAGCCCGCTCGCGTCGGTCAGCACGACGCTGATCGGCTGGCCGTCGAGCTGCTCGTGCAAGTGGCGCAGGACCGGCTCGGCCGCCCGCGCCAGCGTCGAGTCCAGGTCGGGCTCGCCCAGGTACCTCACCTCAGGGCGGTCGGCGGCTACGTTCCAGTCCCGCGACCGCGACCAGGAGGCCAGGATCGGCTCCCTGACCGCCGTCGGGCTCACCGGCTCGGCCGCGAGGAACCGGACCCTGGCCTCGGCCACCGAGTCCCGTTCACCGCCGCCGATGCTCCCCGCGCTCCCCGCGGTCTCGCCGTGCAGCCTCGTTGATGCACGTCCCATAGCGCCTCCTGCCTGCGTGCCAGTCGGAGGGTTCCCTACCACTGTCTCAACTTGAGATCCGCGACGCAATCTTCCCGTCGTCTGCTCGGATGCATGAGCATCCGCGTCTAAGGAGGGCGACTTGTACACCAAGGACGGCGAGAAGTACTTCATCGTTGACTCCCACATGCACTACTGGAACGCCGCGCCCTCGAACTGGGTGCCGGGCGCCGAGCAGTACGCCAAGGGCTGGATCGAGTGCTTCCACGCGTATCAGAGCCTCGGGCCGGCCGAGACGCACTGGCCGATCGAGAAGTTCATGGCCTACACCGAGGACGACCTGATGAAGGACGTCTTCGAGGACGGCCACGTAGACGTCGCGGTCTTCCAGCCCACGTACCTGAAGGAGTGGTACACCGAGGGCTTCAACACCACCGAGCGGAACGCGGCCCTGGGCGAGAAGCACCCGGGGATGTTCATCGCGAACACCCGCTTCGACCCCCGTGACGGCGACAACGGCCTCGACGAGCTGCGCCGCAACGTCGAGCGGTACGGCTCCAAGGGCGTGAAGCTCTACACCGCCGAGTGGAACAACGGCTCGCGCGGCTACAAGCTGTCCGACCCGGGCTGCTACCGCTTCCTGGAGAAGGCGCAGGAACTCGGCATCAAGAACGTGCACGTGCACAAGGGCCCGACAATCTGGCCGCTGGACAAGGACGCCTTCGACGTCTCCGACGTCGACCACGCCGCGACCGACTTCCCCGGCCTGAACTTCATCGTCGAGCACGTGGGCCTTCCCCGCATCGAGGACTTCTGCTTCATGGCGACGCAGGAGCCGAACGTCTACGCGGGACTGTCGGTGGTGATCGGCGGGCTGATGCACGCGCGGCCGAAGTTCTTCGCCAAGGTGATGGGCGAGCTGCTGTTCTGGGTGGGCGAGGACAAGATGACGTTCGGCAGCGACTACGGCATCTGGGAGCCGAAGTGGCAGGTCGAGGGGTTCCTCGACTGGGACTACCCGAGCGACGAGTTCTCCGACTACCCGCGCCTCGGCACCGCGGGCAAGAAGAAGATCCTCGGCCTGAACGCGGCCAAGCTCTACGACATCCAGGTCCCGGCCGAGTTCCTGGTGCCCGCACAGGCCGGGGAGCCCGCCGCGCAGGACGACGCGAAGCTCGTCACCGAGGTATGAGCAGCGCCACCGACGCGCCCGCCGGCGCCGCCGCGGTCGCGGTCGACGGGCTGGCCGCCGCGGTGCTGGCGGCCCTGTCGACGGTGCGCGATCCGGAGCTCGACGAGCCCATCACCACCCTGGGGTTCGTCGCGTCCTGCACCGTCTCGCCGGAGGGGCAGGCGCAGGTCCGGCTGCGCCTGCCCACCTACTTCTGCGCGCCCAATTTCTCCTATCTGATGGCGGCCGATGCCCATGACGCGGTCGTCGCGTTGCCCGGCGTCACGTCGGCCGTGGTGCTGCTTGAGGACCACTTCGCGTCGAACGAGATCAACGGTGGCGTAGCCGCGCAGGCGGGGTTCGTCGCTTCCTTCGCCGGTGAGGCGCTATCCGAGCTGGGCCAGCTGCGCGCCCAGTTCCTGCGCAAGGCCGTCATGGCCGGCACCGAGCAGGTCTGCCGCCCCCTGGTAGACGCCGGCGCCACCCCGGCCGATCTGGCGAACCTGACCTTGGGCGCGGTCCCGGCATCGCCTGAACTCGATCGGCTCGGGCAGCGTCGCAGAGAACTCGGCCTACCCGCCGCCGACGACAGCTACCTTCTGCTTGACCCGGCCACGGGTGAGCGCATCCCCGAGGCGAGTGTGCCCCTTCATCTGCGGAAGGCGAGGGTGACCCAGGCGGGCATGGACGCCAACACCTCCATCTGCTCGGGCATGCTCCGCGCCCGCTACCCAGAGCCCCAACGCGTTCGGGAGGTTCAGTGAAGGCCGTACGACTCCACAAGTTCCACTCCGCGCCGGTCGTCGACGACGTTCCCGAGCCGAAGATCGCCGGGCCGCTCGACGTGATCGTGAAGATCGGCGGGGCCGGGGTGTGCCGGACCGACCTGCACATCATCGAGGGTCAGTGGGACGCCGCGATGGGCACCCCGCTGCCGTACATCCTCGGGCACGAGAACGCCGGCTGGGTCCTCGAGGTCGGGTCCGCGGTCACCAACGTGGCCGTCGGCGACACCGTCATCCTGCACCCGACCCCGACCTGCGGGCTGTGCCACGCCTGCCGGGCGGGCGACGACATGCACTGCGAGAACTCCACCTTCCCGGGGCTGTCGACCGACGGCGGCATGGCCGAGTACCTGCTCACCAGCGCCCGCGCCTGCGTCAAGCTCGACCCGGCCACCCGCCCGCAGGACGTCGCCGCGCTGGCCGACGCCGGGATCACCGCCTACCACGCCGTCCGCAAGGCGATACCGCTGCTCTACCCGGGCACCACCTGCGCGGTCATCGGCGCGGGGGGCCTGGGCCACATCGGCGTCCAGTGCCTGGCCGCGCTGACCGCGACCCGGATCATCGTGGTCGACCGCAACCCCGAGGCGCTGAAGCTGGCGACCGAGCTCGGCGCGGACCAGACCGTGGTCGCCGACGGCCGCCACGTCGACGCGGTGAAGGACCTGACCAACGGCAAGGGCGCCAACGTCGTGCTCGACTTCGTGGCCGAGCAGGGCGCGGAGATGGACGGCTGGAACATGACCGCCGCGGCCGGCTCGTACTTCGTGATCGGCTACGGCGGCACGCTGCACATCCCGACCCTGGACATCATCTCCACCGAGCGGAACATCATCGGCAACATCGTCGGCACCTACAACGAGCTGGCTGAGCTGATGGCCCTCGCCCATGCGGGCCGGGTCACCCTGCACACCAAGGCCTACCCGCTCCAGGCGGCCCCCGACGCGCTCGCCGATCTCGACGCCGGCCGCGTCCGCGGCCGCGCGATCCTGGTCCCCGAATAGACTCCGGACACCCGAAATCCGTTCGGGTCTGTTGACGGCGCGGCTTCTGCGCTCTAGGTTGCGTAAAAGGGCAGATGTGAACGTTCACATCCGCCATTGAGCCGCCATCGCTGGAGGTCCTCATGGCCAGAAAAGTCGACCCCAAGGTCGATGAGGCAATAGAGACGCTCAATCTACGAGACACTCCCACCCGGCGGCGGCTGATCGCCGGCGCCGGGCTGGTCAGCGCCACCGCCGCCGCGTCCGCCCTGCTCACCGCCTGCAGCTCGTCGAGCAGCGCGGCGGCCGGGGCAAGCGGCGCCGGCGCCTTCCCCAAGGTCCCGGCCTGGAAGTTCTACTTCGTCAACCACGTCACCACCAACGCG
This sequence comes from uncultured Actinomycetota bacterium, assembly GCA_963773105.1. GTDB lineage: Bacteria > Actinomycetota > Actinomycetes > Streptosporangiales > Streptosporangiaceae > Trebonia. The sequence goes on along the minus strand of CAVZAA010000003.1, from coordinate 880,963 downwards.
TTCTTCACCCCCACCCAGTACGCGATGGCCGACGCGGCCTCGCTGCTCGGACTGCCCGCGCCCGTCTGGGGCGGCTCCAACAACTCGGTCATCTCCCAGATGACTTCCGCTTTTAACACCTACGTCGCCGCGGGCGCGTCCGGGATCGCACTGGCCGCCATCAGCGAGACAGCGTTCACCGCCGGGGTCTCGAACGCCATGAGCAAGGGCATCCCGGTCGTGACGTACAACGCCGACGGCGCGTACGTCAGCGGGAAGCCGGTGATCGGCACCAACCGGCTCTGCTACGTCGGCCAGTCGCTCTACTCGTCCGGCCAGTCGATGGGAGAGCAGATCAAGCTGGCGGTTCCGGGCGGCGGCGACATCGTCATCTTCACGCCGGTGGTCGGGACCGGGAACACCCAGCCGCGGTACGACGGCGCGGTGTCGGTGCTCGGCAGCAGCTACACCGTGACCGAGATCGCGACCGGCGCCACCGAGTCGGTGGAGCCCGCGGCCATGAAGGCTTACCTGAACGCGCACAAGTCCACCCTGAAGGGCGCGTTCGCGGTCGACTCCGGTGACACCGAGTTCCTTGGCGCGCAGCTCAAGTCGCTGGGGATGACCATCCCGGCGGGCGGCTTCGACACCACTGGGACCACGATTCCCAACATCCAGGACGGCACCCTGAACTTCACCATCTACCAGGACCCGTACCTGCAGGGGTTCCTGCCGGTGCTCTACCTGTACCTGTACAACCTCTCGGGCGGTGTCCTCGCGCCGCCGGACACCGACACCGGCCTGTCGGTGGTCACCAAGGCCAACGTGGGGCCGTACGTGGCGGACAGCCGGTACCAGGGCAGCACGACCGCGGAGAAGTACATCTCACGGCCCGCGGGCGCGATCAACTCCCCGATGGCCTCGACCAGCACCTGACCTACCGCGCCATTCACGGCCGGGGCGAACCACTTCTTTCGCCCCGGCCTTGCGGCATGAACGCGGGTCAGCTGGGCAGGCGCGGCCGACCGAGAACGAAGGTGAATGTTCGTGAGTAACACAGCCCAGCAGGGGGGCCCGGCCGACACCGGATTTCTACTGCGGCAACCGCCCGGCGGTCAGACCGGCGAAACCCTGAGACGCGTGGGCCGCGCATTCCTGCGGCAGCGGGAATCGACCGTCTTCGTCGTCGCGGTCGCCCTCTTCATTTATTTCGCGGTGAACAGTTCGTCCTTCGTCACCGGCACGAACCTGCCGATCCTGTTCACGCAGGACTCGGCTCCCTACATCATCATCGCGCTAGGCGAGGTTTTCCTGCTCATCTGCGGCGAGATCGACCTCTCGGTCGGGTTCACGTTCGCGCTCGCGCCGTACCTGATGTACTACCTGAACAGCTACGATCACGTCCCCGGCCTGCTCGCCATCGTGATCTCCCTCGCTCATGGGGGTGGTGATCGGCTGGATCAATGGCTTCCTGACGGTGACCATCGGGCTGCCGTCGTTTATCACCACGCTGGGCACTGGCTTCGTCATTCTGGGCATCGTGCAAAGCACGTCGCACGGCGAACCGGTGTCCGTTCCCACCGACTTGGCCGGTGCCCAGCACTGGCTCGGCGGTAACTGGGCGCCGTTCATCTGGGCCGTGGTGCTCACGATCATCATGCACATTGTGCTGACCCGGACCCGCTGGGGACTGCATACGGTGTCCGTCGGCGGTAACCAGCTCGGCGCGCGCGAGGCCGGCATCAACGTCAACCGGATCAAGTACGGCAACTTCATGCTCACCGGCCTGCTCGGTGCGCTGGTCGGACTCCAGAACGCTTTCGTCACCCAGTCCATCGACCCGACGGCCGGCGGTTACCTGCCGATGTTCTACGCGGTAACGGCGGCCGTCATCGGCGGTACCGCGATGCTGGGCGGAACCGGTACGGTCATCGGCGCCTTCCTCGGCGCGATCGTCATCGGCATGCTCACCGACGGGTTCACCATCCTCGGCGTCAGCGCCAACCCGCTGCCCATCATCTTCGGCGGTGCCATCCTCGTCGCCATGATCGCCAACGTTCAGCTCGCGCGGCTGCGGGCGAGGGGAGCGCAATAACATGACCGCGGCACCGGAACTCGACGGCGACATCCTGCGCGCCGAGCACATCTCCAAGAACTACGGCGCGGTGACCGCGCTCACCGACATCAGCCTGCGGCTCGCCAAGGGCGAGGTACTCGGGCTCATCGGGGACAACGGCGCGGGCAAGTCCACGCTGCTGAAGATCCTGTGCGGCTTCCAGCCGCCCAGCTCGGGCACGATTCTGCTGGAAGGCAACGAGGTCCGCTTTAAGTCGGTGGATCACGCGCGATCGCTCGGCATCGACGCCGTGTACCAGGACCTGGCCCTGATCCCGCAGTTGACGGTGTTCCAGAACATGTACCTGAACAGGGAGAAGGTCCGCTGGCCGTTGCTCGACAGCAGGGCCATGCGCAGGGAAGCGCAGGAGCACCTGGCCGAGATCGGCGTCCAGGTCCCGAACATCAACGCGTCCGTCGCTCAGCTGTCCGGCGGTCAGCGGCAGGCGATCGCGGTGGCGCGCTCGGTGTTCTCCAGCCCCAAGATCCTGCTCCTGGACGAGCCGCTCGCCGCCATGGGGGTCAAGGAGGGCTCGATCATCCTCGACCTCATCACCCGGCTGAAGACGCAGGGCAACGTCTCGATCATCATCATCGCGCACAACTACGGCCAGGTGCTCGAGGTGTGCGACCGGGTGAACCTGATCCAGGGCGGCAAGATCACCCTCGACAAGCGCAGCTCCGAGACCTCCGCCGATGAACTCACCGACATGGTGGTGGCGGAATACCGCAAGGCCCTGGAAGAACGCCAGCGCTCAGCGTCCTAGGCGTATCCAAGCAACGCGTCGCGGGGCCGCGGTGGTGCTTCCCGCCCTGTCGGCCCTCGATTGAACCCGATCGGTGGCCGAACGGGCGGTGGCGCACCACTCGCGGTCCCCGCTTCTCTCATCCCTGGGGTCACGCCTCGCACACCCGTCCTCCAACTCGCTAACGTTCGGCTAGCCGCACGCGTCTCCCACTCCCGCTGACGCTCACCTGGCCGAAAGCCCTACCACCCGTCCCTAACGGTTTCTCATGAGATAACAGCAAGAAGCGGGGGTTCCCGGATCAGCCGCCCGCTGCCGACGTCGAGTGACACGTCGCGGACCACCCACGGCTGCCGCACGCCGTACCGCTTGCCGACCGCCTCAAGCCGCATCCGCACCTCCAGGCAAAGCTCCAGGCAAAGCTCCAGGCAAAGCTCCAGGCAAGCGTAGCGGTGGCGCGGGTCGCGCGGTATGTCACGAATTGGTGCAACAAGAGCCACGAACACGGGAAAACAGACCACATGAACCGGCAGACCGTGAAGAATAAGGCGCGCATCAACGACAGATGCCTGACTGCGGGTGCCCCACCTTCCCCCGACGCACCGGCACCCGTCAGGATCGCAGAGGCGGTTACATGAGTGTTATCGAAGCGGCGGGCGTTCGCGTGCTCGCCGGCCACACCGGCGCGGTCAACTCGGTGGCGTTCAGCCCGGACGGTGCCAGGCTCAGCACCGCCAGTGAGGACAAGACGGCCCGGGTCTGGAGCGCCGCCACCGGCGAGCTGCTGCACACGCTGAGCGGCCACGCCGACGCGGTCTTCGCCGCGCCGTTCAGCCCCGACGGGACGAAGATCGCGACCGTGAGCGCGGACCTGTCGCCCCGGCTGTGGGACGCGAAGACCGGCGCCTGCACGCACGAGCTGACCGGGCACACGGTCGCCGTCTTCGGCGTCGCGTTCAGCCCGGACGGCCGCATTCTCGCCACCACCAGCTACGACGAGACCGTCCGGCTGTGGAACACCAGCACCGGGGCAGGCCTGCACGTCCTCGAGGGGCACAGCGACATCGTCTACGGCGCGGCGTTCAGCCCGGACGGCAAGGTGCTCGCGACCGCCAGCGGCGACGGCACCATCCGGATATGGAACACCGGCTCAGGCGAATGCCTGCGCGTGCTCACCGGTCACACCGGCATCGTGTCGGCCGTCGCGTTCAGCCCCGACGGCAAACTCATCGCCACCGCCAGTTTCGACTCCACCGCGCGGCTGTGGGAGGTCGGAACCGGGAACTGCCTGCGCATACTCAACGGCCACTCCGACACCGTATGGTCGGTCGCGTTCAGCCCGACCGAGCGCGTGGTCGCCGCCGCCAGCGAGGACGCCACCGCCCGGATCTGGGACGCCGTCACCGGCACCCCGATCCGCACCCTCGAGGGCCACACCGATTCGGCCTTCGTGGTGGCGTTCAGCCCCGACGGCAGGCTCATCGCCACCGCGAGCTCGGACACCACGGTGCGCCTCTGGGACTCGTCCACCGGCAAGGCGGTCCGCACCCTCGAGGGCCACGCCGGCGCCGTCAGCGCGCTGGCGTTCAGCCCGGCCGACCGCCAGCTGGCCACCGCCTCCACCGACGAGACCGCCCGCGTCTGGCCCCTCTAGGGCAGAGCCGTCACCCGTGCGGGATGAGCGCGTAAGTGACGACGGCGGCGACCGCGCCGAGCACTGAGCCCGCGATCACCTGAGCGTTGCTGTGGTCCTTGACCGCGACCCGCGACCAGGCGGTGAGCGCGACCAGCAGGTAAGCAGGGACCAGCCAGGGGCCGAAGAGCAGCGCCAGGATGGTCACCGAGCCGGACGCGACCGCGCAGTGGATGGAGATCTTCCACAGCGTCGTGACCGCCGCCAGCACCGCGATGCTGCCGAGCAGGCAGCCGAAGTACCCCGACAATTCGGTCGGTGCACCGAGCGCCACCATCAAGACCAGCCCCACCGCCACCGACGCGATGATGAACGCGAGCACGATCAGCCGCGGCCGCTTCGCGCCGACGTTCCTGTCGGACCACCGGCCGGCCCTGATGCCGCGGTTGATGAACAGCGTCGGCAGCACCCCGGCGAACACCGCCGCCACCGCCCCCCACGCCAGTCCTCGAGCGCCGTCCGCGTGCCAGCCCACCGCCAGCGTGGTGGCGATGATCCAATTCTTGGGCTCCAGCAGGTAGGTGACCCATTCCGCCGCCCCCCGGGGCCGGCTCACCGGTTCTTCACGGTCACAGGCAACCACCACCGGGCCGCCGCTGGCAAGTGTTACCTTCCTTGGGAATTCGGCGAGAGGGGTGCACATGCCCGCACGGACCGGCGCGGAGTTCCTGGACCGGCTGTCCAGGACCCGGACGCACGTGGAGATCCAGGGGGAGACGCTGCACGGCGGAGTAGCGGACCACCCCGCCTTCGCCAACGTCGTAAAAACCTACGCCGCCCTGTTCGACCTCCAGCAGATCGGCGAGTACCGAAATATCCTGACCTATCCGTCGCCGACCACCGGCGAGCCGGTGGCCACCAGCTTCCTGATCCCGCGCACGGCCGAGGACCTGGCGAAACGCGCACAGGCGTACAAGGTCTGGGCGGACGCGTCCTTCGGCCTGCTCGGCCGTACCGGCGACTACCTGAACAGCGCGCTGATGGCGCTGGCGTCCGCCCAGGATTGGTTCGCGCAGACCGACGCCGCCTTCGCCCGCAACATCGTCGCCTACTACGAGAAGGTCCGCGAGGAGGACCTGCTCTGCACCCACACCCTCATCCCCCCGCAGGCCAACCGGGCCCAGGCCGCCAGCCAGCAGGCCGGCGGCGCGCTGATGGCGCACATCGCGACCGAGGACGACAACGGCATCGTGGTGCGTGGCGCGCGGATGCTCGCCACCATCGGCCCGTTCGCCGACGAACTGCTGGTGTTCCCCTCCACCGTGCTGCGCGGCACTCCGGAGGACAAGCAGTACTCGTTCGCCTTCGCGATCCCGACCGACGCGCCCGGCCTGCGCTTCATCGCCCGGGAGCCGTTCGACTACGGCCGCTCGCACTTCGACCACCCGCTCGGCTCCCGCTTCGACGAGCCCGACGCGGTGGTGGTCTTCGACGACGTGCACGTGCCCTACGAGCGCTGCTTCACGCTGGGCGACCCCGAGATCTGCAACGGCTTCTACAGCAAAACGGACGCCCTTAACCACATGACCCACCAGGTCGTCGCCCGCACCACGGCCAAGACCGAGTTCATCCTCGGCCTCACCACCCTGCTGACCGAGGCGATCGGCATCGGCGGGTTCCCGCACGTCCAGGCCGACCTGGCGGAGATCATCACCACCCTGGAGACGCTCCGCGCGCTCAACCGCGCCGCCGAAGCCGACGCCAAAGCAAACGACTACCAGGTCATGACCCCCGCCTGGCCGCCGCTCAACGCCGCCCGCAACCTCTACCCGCGGCTCTACCAGCGGTTCCCGGAAATCCTGCGCAAGCTCGGCGCGTCCGGCCTGATGGCCACCCCGACCGAGGCGGACGTAACCGGCCCCGCGGCAGCCGACATCGACGCCTACCTGCAAGCCGCCACGCTAAGCGGGAAAGACCGGGTGCGCCTCTTCCGCCTCGTCTGGGACGCCTGCGCGTCCGCGTTCGCGGGCCGCCAGGCGCTCTACGAGTACTACTTCTTCGGCGACCCGGTCCGGATGGCCACCGCCTACCAGGCGAGCTATGACAAGGCGCCCTACGTAGACCGAGTGAAGGCCTTCCTCGCCGCCGACTAGGTCAGGCGACCTGGAACGACCGCTTGGCGAACCCCATCCAGTACCCGTCGATCACCGTCTGCACGGGCTGGCCGGGGTCGGCCGCCGCCCCCAGCGTCACGAACAGCGGCAGGAAGTGGTCCGCCGACGGATGCGCGTACGGCATCCCCGGCGCCTGCCGGAACCGCGCCAGCGCCTCGACGTCCCCGCGGCCGAGCGCCTCGGCCGCCCACAGGTCGAACTCCGACGACCACCCGGGCACGAACCCTTCAGTGATCATCTCCCGGGTGACGAACGGCAGCCCGTGGGTCAGGAACCCGGACCCGATCACCAGCACGCCGGACTCGCGCAGCGGCCGCAGCCGGGAGCCGAGCGACAGCAGCGCCGCCGGGTCCGCCGTCGGCAGCGACAGCTGCAGCACCGGCACGTCGGCCAGCGGATACATGATCTTCAGCGGCACCCACGCGCCGTGGTCGAGCCCGCGGCTCGGGTGCTGGTGCAGCGGCGAGGTATCGGGCATCAGCGACGCGACCTCGGCCGCGAACGCGGTGGCGTCCGGCGTCGGGTAAGTCAGCGTGTAGTACCGCGAAGCGAACCCGCCGAAGTCGTACACCAGCGGCGTCCCCGCCGCGGGAGCCGACAGCATCAGCGGCGCCGCCTCCCAGTGGGCCGACACGATCAGCACCGCCCGGGGCTTGGGCATCGACAGCGCCCAGGCGGACAGCTGCGACATCCACTCGGCGTCGTCGAGCAGCGGCGGCGCCCCGTGCCCGATGTACAGCGCGGGCAGGGTCCCGTCCGACGGCTGCCAGGCACGCTGCCCGGCCGAGCGCGCCGCGCCGTCGGTCAAGAACGCGTCGTACGCCCCGGCGGGCACCAGCGGATCGAAAATCGAGCGGCTCATGACCCCTGCCTCACAACCTGAAGGTAATTGATGCTTCAACTGTACCAACATAATTTGAAGCGTCAACAAGACCGCGTAGAATAACCACCATGGAGTGGCTCAGCGACCAACAGCAGGCGGCCTGGCGGCCGTTCGTCTCGCTGCTCTTCCGCTTCCCCGCGCTTCTCGACGCCCAGCTTCAGCGGGACGCCGGCATCAGCAACTTCGACTACATGGTGCTGTCCCAACTGTCCGAGGCCCCCGGCCGCACGCTGCGCATGAGCGAGCTCGCGGCGCTGGCGAGCGGCTCGGCGTCGAGGTTGAGCCACGTCGTCAGCCGCCTGGAGGCCAAGGGCTGGGTCCGCCGGGAGCCCTGCCCGGGCGACGGCCGCTTCATCAACGCCGTCCTCACGGAATCCGGCTGGCAGAAGGTGGTCGAGATCGCCCCCGGCCACGTGGCCGCCGTCCGCAGGCTCCTCCTCGACGCGCTCACCCCCGAGGAGCTCCGCTCCCTCGGCCTCATCAGCGCGCAGATTCTCCAGGCCCAAGGCATCAAACCCGTCATCTCGAACGGACCCTGCCCTCCGCCCCCGCCGCCCGCCTGAGCCAATACCGGTGGCAAACAATTGCCAATTAGTTCTTCTCTGCGGATGTCGCCGCACCGCCCGGAATGTCACTACTCTCGCATAAACTTGAGAGTATGCGGCCAATCCCCGCGCCCCACACCCGCATTATGCAGTCAACATGAATAGTGGCAACCTGTTGCCATATCCCCGCAACAAAAGGAACGGCCCCGCGTGCACGCAGGGCCGTCTGACCGGGGCTACTCACCCCGGGGTGGATTTACTCACGTTACCACAAAAGAAACGACCCCGCATATTTGCGGGGTCGTCTATCCGGGGCTGCTCACCCCGGGGCGGTGAACTCACACTACCACATCATTTCCCCCAGTCAAAGGCAGAAACACGATGAACCGGGTGGTCGCCTACGTGGACGGCTTCAACCTCTACTTCGGCCTGAAGGAGGGGTACGGCCGATGGTATCACTGGTTTCCGGTGACACTGATCTGCGTCCAGTGGTTGCCACTGTCAAGCAGCTGCGTCAGGATAAACGGATCGTCGTGGCGTTTCCTCCACGGCGACATTCCAAGGCATTGATGCGCGCCGCCGATGCCTTCATCACAATCGGCCATGGCAGGATCCACAACGCGCAGCTTCCTCCCAAGATCGTGACAAAGGGCGGGGTAACCCTCACTCGCCCAGTTCACTGGAGCTAACCCGGCCCTTGAAAACTCGATCGGTCGCAACTATTACGGAAGAGCCGGAACCTTCCCTACCGTCACCCGGCTGACGACGTGCTCGCGGAACAGTTCGGCCGCGGGCAGCAGCGGCCGCTCCGCCGACCAGGTCAGGTAGATCTCCCGCTGCGCCCCAGGATCGGCGATCTCCAGGTAGCGCACCGGCCCGTCCGCCGCCGCCTCCGGCGAGGCCGCCCGAGGCGCCGGGACGACGGCAACGCCCAGCCCGGCCGCGACCAGGCCGCGCAGGTTCGTCAGGTCGTCGCCCTCGAAGACGACCGCCGGACGGAACCCCGCCTGCTTGCACAGGTCGTCTACCAATTTCTGCAGCGCAGAGGTCGACCGCAACCCGATGAACGATTCCTTGGCCACGGCCTTCAGATGGATGCGCTGCCGTCCGCTGAGCCGATGATCCCGGGGGAGGGCGAGCCGCAGCGGCTCGGTGCCGATCTGCTCCGTCCGCACCGCGAGGTCGCCCGGACGCATGACCTCCGGGCTGGTGCGAAACCGGCGGGTTCCGATCTCGAGGTCGGCGATGCCGCCGTCGAGTGGTAGGCCGTGCAGCTCGTCCCTGACCTGCGTCAGCCGGAACTGGACGTCCGGATGCCGGGCTCGGAAGCTGCGCACCAGGTCGGGTACCAGCCAGGTGCCGAGCGACTGCTGGAACGCGAGCGCGACCATGCCGGTCTCCGGCGACACGAACTGGCCGACCGCCGCGATCCCGTCGTCGAAGCGGCGCAGCATCGAGTCGACGTGCGGCTTGAACACCTCCCCGGCCCTGGTCGGCCGCAGCGTCCGGCCCGACCGGCGCAGCAGCGGGGTGCCCACCTCGGACTCCAGCCGGGCCAACGCCCGGGAGACGCCAGACTGCGTGACCCCGTCGAGCTCTGAGACCTCGGTCACGGTCATACCGTCGGCTACCTGCTGAAACCAGCGCAACACGTCAACGTCCACGTTCTATGACTGTAGATCATGAAAATCAGATGATCTACTCATTGGACGCATGGTTCGGTGGCGGGTTCACTGGTGTGCGTAAGGGTTAGCACGCACCCGCTACGCATAGGAAAGAAGCATCATGTCGAGTGCAATCAACCTTTTGAGCCCCCCGTGGATCGCGATCCGCAGCCAGCTCCGCGAGATCTTCGCCGACCGCGCCGAGCACCGCGTGCTCGAGCACGAGCTCGCGGACTACACCAGCGAGAAGGACCTGACCGACCTGGGCGCGATCCTCGACCGGCACAGCGACGCCGAGACCGGCGATATTCGCCGCATCCTGGGCGCGCGGAGCTGAAGAAGAAAAGGCCGGGCAACCGCACGAAGCCGAGGCCCGATAATAAAAACGGGTGCGGGTTTTGGGGCAGTCGCAGAGGATGCCGACGAGCCGGGCGCACCGCCGCAGCCAAGCGCCGCTAGGCGCCGCGCAGCCGCTTCGCGAAGGCCGCCGCGGCCGCTCCCGGGTCGTCCGCCTCGGTGATCGCGCGCACCACCACGACCCGGGTCGCCCCCGTCGCGAGCACCTCGTCCAGCTGGGCCAGGCCGATGCCGCCGATCGCGAACCACGGCCGGCCCGCGCCCAGCAGCGCCGTCTGCGTCAGCAGGGACAGGCCCGTGCCCTGCCGTCCCGGCTTGGTCGGCGTCGCCCAGACCGGGCCCGCGCAGAAGTAGTCGACGCCGTCCTCGATCGCCGCCGCCGACGCCTGCTCCGGGCTATGGCTGGACCGCCCGATGATCGGCCCGGGCCCGAGGATCCGCCGCGCCACCGGCACCGGCAGGTCGTCCTGCCCCAGGTGGAGGACGTCCGCCCCGGCCGCCAGGGCCACGTCGGCCCGGTCGTTGACCGCCAGCAGGGCGCCGTGCCGACGGCACGCGTCGGCGAACACGCCCAGCAGAGCGAGCTCCTCGCCCGCCTCCAGGCCCTTCTCCCGCAGCTGCACGACGTCCACCCCGCCGCCGAGGACCGCATCGAGGAACTCGGGCAGGTCGCCCTGGGCGCGCCGCCCGTCGGTGCACAGATAGAGTCGGGCGTCGGCCAGCCGGGAACGCAAGTCAGTCACCCCGACATGATGCCGCACCGGAGGCGATCCCTGGGCGTCGGGTTACACTGAGGTGAACACCACGGGAGCCCTACGCGGGGCTGAGAGGGAGGCGAACGCCTCCGACCGTCGAACCTGATCCGGGTAATGCCGGCGAAGGGAGAGAGCAGGCAGACCATGGACGCTGAGGTCATTGTCGTGGGTGGCGGCGTGATCGGCACCGCGATCGCCTGGCGAGCGGCCGCCGCCGGCCGGGCGGTGACCCTCATCGACCCGGACACCGATGATAAGGCCAGCCTGGTCGCGGCGGGCATGCTCGGTCCGGTGTCGGAGTCCGTCTTCGGCGAGCAGGACCTGCTGGCGCTGAACCTGCACGCGATCGACCGCTTCCCGGCGTTCAACGCCGAACTGGAGGGGGCGTCCGGGCAGCAGACCGGGCTGCGGACCGAGGGCACCCTCGCGGTCGCCTACGACAGCGGCGACCTCGCCGCGCTCGACCGGCTGACCGAGTTCCGCCACTCGATTGGCCTCAAGGCCGAGCGGCTCGACGCGCGGGCCTGCCGCCGGCTGGAGCCGTTCCTCGCCCCCTCCACCCGGGGCGGCGTCCTCGCCACCGGCGACCTGTCGGTCGACAACCGCCGCTACCTGCTGGCGCTGCGCGCGGCGGCCGCCCGTGCGGGCGTCCGAACCGTCGTCGGCTGGGTCACAGAGGTCGGACCCGACCACGTCCGATTCCGCCCCGACGGCGACGGCGGCCTGAACGCCGGCCCGGCCGAAACGGTTGAGCTGCCGGCCGAACACGTCGTCGTCGCGGCCGGCTGGAGCACCGCCCACATCGCCGGGATCCCGGACCAGATCCGCAAGGCGATCCGCCCGGTCAAGGGGCAGATCCTCCGCCTCCGGCACCCGGGCAACCTCCCGCACATCCTCGCCCACACCGTCCGCGCGATCGTCCAGGGCCGCGACGTCTACCTGGTCCCGCGCGCGGACGGCGAGCTGGTGGTCGGCGCCACCCAGGAGGAGCGCGACGATCGCGACATCACCGCCGGGGCCGTCCACGACCTGCTCCGCGACGCCATGACCGCGGTCCCGGCGATCAGCGAGCTCATCTTGGCCGAGGCGAGCGCGGGCCGCAGGCCCGGCACCAGCGACAACGGCCCGATCCTAGGCCCCGCAACCGCTTCAGGCACGGCCGGCCCCCCAGGCCTGATCATCGCGGCCGGCCACTTCCGCAACGGCATCCTGCTGTCGGCGGTGACCGCCGACGCGGTCGTCGCGCTGCTGGGCGGCGGCCAGCCGCACCAGGCGTGGACCCCCTTCTACCCCGGCAGGCTCGCATGACCGTCACCGTCAACGGAACCCCACACGACCTCCCCTCCGGCGTCACCCTGGCCGATGTCGTCGGCCAGCTGACCGAGTCACCGAAGGGGGTCGCCGCGGCCGTCAACGGCGAGGTCGTGCCTCGCCGGGCGTGGCCGTCCACCCCGCTCGCCGAACGCGACGAGGTCGAGGTCGTGACCGCGGTCCAGGGAGGCTGAAGCCATGATCATCCAGAACGAACCCGGCGGCTGGCAGATCGCCGGGCGCACGCTGACGTCGCGGCTGATCGTCGGCACCGGCGGCGCGCAGTCCCTTGACGTCCTGGGCAAGGTGCTCAAGGCCTCAGGCACCGAGCTGACCACGGTCGCCATGCGACGCGTGGGCGGGGCGGGGGAGGGCTCCCTGATCGGGACGATCCTGCAGGCGGGGGTGGCGGTCCTGCCGAACACGGCCGGCTGCCACACCGCCGCCGAGGCCCTCCTGGTCGCCCGGCTGGCCCGCGAGGCGCTGGACACGGACTGGGTCAAGCTCGAGGTGGTGGCCGACGACATCACGCTGCTGCCCGATCCGGTCGAGCTGCTTGAGGCAGCCCAGCTGCTCGTCGCCGACGGGTTCACGGTGCTGCCCTACACCAACGACGACCCGATCCTCGCGCGCCGCCTGGAAGAGGCCGGCTGCGCCGCCGTGATGCCGCTCGGCGCGCCGATCGGTTCCGGGCTTGGCATCAGGAACACCCACAACATCGAGATGATCGTCGAGGGGGCGGCCGTCCCGGTCATCCTCGACGCCGGCATCGGCACCGCCAGCGACGCGGCGCTGGCGATGGAGCTCGGCTGCGCCGGCGTGCTCGTGGCCTCCGCGATCACCAAGGCCGCCGACCCGGAGCGGATGGCGGTCGCGATGGCGCTGGCGGTCGAGGCGGGCCGGGCAGCCCGCGAGGCGGGCCGTATCCCGCGCCGCCGGCACGCGGTCGCCTCCAGCCCCGATCGGGAGACGGAGTGACGAGCGTCGGCAATCCCATCGCGCGGGTGCTGACGATCGCCTCCTCCGACTCGGGCGGCGGCGCCGGGATTCAGGCCGACCTGAAGGCCTTCGCCCGCTGCGGCGCGCACGGGATGTCCGCCATCGTGGCGCTGACCGCGCAGAACACCCTGGGCGTGACGGCCATCGAGCAGCTGCCCTCCGCGTTCGTCAGGGAGCAGATCAGGGCGGTACTCGACGACATCGGCGCCGGGGCGGCCAAGACCGGCATGCTCTTCTCCTCCGTCATCATCGATGCGGTCGCCGACGAGCTGACCGGACGGGGCCTTCCTCTCGTCGTCGACCCCGTCATGATGGCCAGCTCGGGCGCGCGGCTGCTGCAGCCCGACGCGGTGGCGACGCTGACCGTGCGGCTGTTCCCCCTCGCCACGGTGGTCACGCCCAACCTCCCGGAGGCACAGGCGCTGACCGGCCTGGCCACCGAGGACCGGGCGGCGCTGGCCGAGCGCCTGGTCGCCATGGGCGCCCCGGCCGCGCTGGTCACCGGCGGGCACGGGGCCGAGCCCGCCGACCACCTGTTCGACGGGCGTCGCCACCTCTCGATCCCGGTCCAGAGGCACGACGTCGCGGCCACCCACGGGGCCGGCTGTACCCATTCGGCGGCCCTGGCGGCCGGCCTGGCCGAGGGTCTCTCGCTGCCCGACGCGGCGCGCCTGGCGGCCCGGGTCGCAGGCGACGCGGTCGCGCACGGCCTGGCCGGGATCGGCGGCGGCGACGGCCCCGTTCACGCATTGCACAGCCTCACACACTGTTGAGCAGGCTTTCAGCAAGCTTCCAGATCGGCCGCGTATCGTCACCGTGATAAGTGAAGTCACGCTGGACCTTGGAGGCTGGAACCGTGCCGGAGAAGGCGATCATCTCGCACCGCGGCGAGAAGTACGAAATCGGACGGGGAAAGCGGTTTTACGGTATCTGGGTCGTGGGCGCCCCGTACGAGGCGCCCGTCGACCGGTGGCCGGAGACCCGCGACGGCTGGGAACAGGCCTGGACGCGGTTCGCCACCGTCGAGGTGCCGGGCACCATCGCCCCCGTCCGATCGCAGCGAGCGGGGCTGGCGACGATGCTGAAGTCCAGGCGCGCCACCGCCGCGGCCGCGCCCGGCGCGGCCAACGGCTCCGCCGGAGACGGCGGCGCCGTCGCGGCGGGTCGCCGGGGCGGGACCGCGCTGCTCGTCGGTGAGGGTCTGCTCGTCCTTGGCGTGGTGCTTGGGCTGGTCGGGTTGTTCCCCTCCTACGCGGGCGGGCAGAGCCTGCTCTCCCAGGGCGATCAGGTCGTGCCGCACCTGTGTTACGTGATCGCCTGGGCGATCGCGGCCGGGCCGATCGCGCTGAGCGTGTCCCGGCCGAGGGCGGCCAGGCTCGGAGCGCTGTTCGCCCTCGGGCTGAGCGCCGTCACGCTGGGGATGTTCGTCACCGACGTCGGCGAGGTGGTCTCGGGCGGCGCATCGCTCGGCACCGGCCTGATTCTGAGCCTGCTCGGCTGGCTGGGCTGCACCGCGGGCGCGGTGATCGCCCTGGTGGCATCGTGCCGTGACGCCGAGCCGACGCGGACCGGGCCCGCGGGCGCGGCTGGTTCCGCGCCGGCCGAGCGGGGCTGGCCCGCCCGGCCCGCCCGCAGCCATGTCGGCCCGCTCGCGCTGCTGGTGCTGGCCGGCATCGGCACCGCGGCGGCCTTCGCCCCCGCCTGGGACAGCTACACGGTCACGTCGACCACGGCTGGCACCGTGCAGACGATCCAAGAGGGCAACGCGTTCAGCAACCCCGGCCTGGTGATCGCGGGCAACGTGGCCGTGATGGTGGCGGTTGTGGCGGTGGCGGTGCTGGCCGCCCTCTGGCGGCCCGCCCGGCAGGGCGCGCTGCTGCTGGCGGGCGCGATCATCCCGCTGGTGGCGCAGGCGATCTCGGCTCTCATTCAGATCAGTCAGTCGCCCTACGGCGCTTTCGGGCTGACGCAGGCGCGGGCGTCGCAGGAAGGGCTGACGATTACCTCCGGAGTAACGCCGGTCTTCTGGGTCTACTGCGTCTTCGTCATATCCCTGCTTATCTCGTGCGCGTGGCTCCTGACGGCGCCCGGCCGTCCGTATGTCCCGGTGTCGCCGTGGTCGCCCGCCCCGTTCGGCGACGGCGGCTGGGTGCAGAACGGACCGGCGACCGAGGCCGGCAGTGACACGGCGGAGACCGATTCCGTGGACGCCGATTCGGTGGACACCGAGGCGGACAGCACTGCCGGGACCGACGGCGAACCGTCTGATGCGATCCCGAACGTGTGAATCATAAAAACGCCCCCGGCGATGTTGCCGGGGGCGTTTCCTCTTAATAGCGAGCCGACTGAGGCTCGGTAAGCGCATGCGTAGAAATTGGCTCTATCTACGCGCACGCGCTACTTGCCGGTGGCTGCCTGGTACTTCGCAACCAGGTCGGCGGGCACGCGACCGCGGTCCTTAATGTCGTACCCGTTCTCGCGCGCCCAGTTCCTGATCTCGGTCGTGTTCAGCGTCGAGCCGGCCCCCCGGACGGCTCTACCTGCGACGCGACCGCCACGACGGGCGGCGCCGCCTACCTTGCGGGCGTGGGTGACGTACTTTCCGAGGGCCGAGCGGAGCTCTTCCGAGTGCTCCGCGTTCAGGTCGATCTCGTATTCAGTGCCGTCGAGCGCGAACCGTACGGTTCCCTCTGCTGCCCCGCCGTCAATGTCGTCTATGAAGAGTGTCGTGATCTTCTGGGCCACTTGGATTCCGCCTTCCTTGTTTCGACAGCCATCATAAACGATTGGCTGTCCTGTTAGGAGCGCCGGACCCACCCGTCCCGCACGGCCTGGCAATTGGTCGGATCCCCGTCCCGACCGCCGAGCCTTTGTGCAAGCGCTTAGCCGAGGCTAATCATATCCGACGGCCGGGCAATCCGGGTGAGATATCACACAAAATCATGACTGATCGCTTGCTCGTCATCGCCTCCGTCGCGATCGGGCCCGCCCGTGTAGTGCCCATCGCATTGCCGTATGCGGTCCATCACGGCCGGATCACGGCCTGCTATCGCGGGTAAGCGTTGAGACGGGGGGCGCTTGTTAGGACAATCCTGGTCAATGGTATAGACCTGCGCTGGGTTTCCTGCGGCTGGCCCATCATGCGGAACTCAGACGGGCCAGCTTTCCCGGCGGAAACCGGCCTCCCAGAACATCCACTCGTACCTGCTTGTCGTCACGAAGTGGCGTCTCATCTGGTCGCGCTCGGCACTGGAAACCAGCGGCGCGATGCGATCGACTTCCGCGATGACGGATCCGACGACGGCGCCGTACTCCGGCGCCGCATAGGCGGAGATCCACCGCTGGTACCGGGGATCCGGTGAACCGAGGCGCAGCAGTTCCCTGCCCACCTCCCAATAGATCCAGTAACAGGGGAGGACC
The DNA here is from genome assembly GCA_963773105.1 of uncultured Actinomycetota bacterium. Lineage (GTDB taxonomy): Bacteria > Actinomycetota > Actinomycetes > Streptosporangiales > Streptosporangiaceae > Trebonia. Next base: position 864,382 of record CAVZAA010000003.1, on the reverse strand, counting down.
GCGGCGACGCCTTCGGCATAGCTTCCGGCGTGCGCCGTGGCGAGCAGGTAGGAGGTATAGCCGCGGTTGGTCGGCGCCTGCTCGGCCCGCTTAACCACTTCAGGGGAAATCCCCAGTTCGGTCAGGAGCGTGGCATGCAGTTCGAGTTCGGCCGCCACGGCATCAGCCGCGTGCCGCGCGAACATCTGCATGGCCTCCGATGTCGGCGCGCGGCTTCCGACGGCCGCCAGCGCCCGGGCGTAGTCCTGGAGGTAAAGCGCATCCTGGACAACATAGAATGCGAACGACTCGGCCGGCAGCGTCCCGTCCGTCAGTCCGGTGATAAACGGATGCGCCAGGATCGCCTCGTAGATATCGCCGATCGAGTCCCAGAGCCGTGCGCTAAACGTGTGATCGCGGTCACTAGCGAGAGATTCGGCCACCGCGCCACCCTATTGCCGCCCGCGCGGGAACGGAAATCATCCGTCCGCATTCGTGGTGTTCACGTAACCATCAGCGAGAGTTCCAGTACCCACGGTGGATGCCGTCCGTTCGGTCTGCCTAGAGTCTCGGCTGAATGGCCGGTCAACAATGACGGGTCGGCCAGAAGCGAGGTGCGGCATGTCCAATCCCAGTGCGCGACCCGCGTCCACCCTCGGGCGCGTCAGCCGACTGCGGCGACTCGGGCTATTGCTGGCGGCGTCGCTCGCGCTGCTCGCCGGAGCGCTCGCGGTCGGCCAGCCGGCCGCGGCGTCGGCCGACCCGGCCCAGGCGAACGTCATGGTGCCGCCGGGCACCAACCTGCTCCGCAACGCCGACGCCGCGGCCGGCGACACATCGGCCCAGGGCTGGGACGCGGTCACGATCCCGGGCTGGCGGATCGGGTCCGGCCTGCCGACCGTGGTGCGTTACGGCGCTCAGGGGTTCCCCACGGCGGCCCGGCCGCCCAAGGACCCCGGCAACCTCTTCGTCGGCGGCCCGGGCGGCACCGCCACGCTGGTCCAGAGCGTGCCGGTCACGCGGGGCCGGTCGGCCCGGCCCGACCGGTACACGCTGTCGGCCTGGCTCGGCGGCACCAAGACGAGCGCCGCGACCCTCACCGTCCGCTACCGCAACGCGAGCGGCGCGGTCGTCGCCACCCGCGCCATCGGCCCGCGTCGGCCGGGGGCAGCATCCGCTGCTGCAGCGTCGCACCGCGACCGGGACGCTCCCCGCGGGCGCCGTCAGCGCCGAGGTCACGCTCACGCTGGCCACGACGCTGACGAACGTCAACGGCCCGAACGCGCCCCTGGTCGGCTACGACTACGCGGCCGCGGCGGGCCTGAGCCTGACGCTCGGCGTGCCCGCGAAGCCGCCCGCGCCGCTCACCCCGCCGACCCCGAGCGTGCCCCGCTATCAGCACGTGTTCCTCTTCTACTTCGAGAACCAGGACTACGGCGCCGTCATCGGGAACGCAAAGCAGGCACCGTACCTGAACAGCCTCAGGAAGGACGGCGCCACGCTGACGGACTTCTACGCCGAGGAGCACCCGAGCGACGCCAACTACCTCGCCTTCGCGGGCGGCTCCGCCTTCGGCGTGCCGCTCGACGACCCGGAGGAGGAGAACCCGCAGTACACGATCGACGCGCGCAACATCGGGGACGAAATCGACGCCGCGCACGAGACCTGGAAGGTGTACGCGCAGTCGGCCGACGGGCCGTGCGACGACACCGTGCACGGCTACTACTGGAACGACGACCAGCCGATGCTCTACTTCAAGGACGTCCGCGACCGCCCGGCCTACTGCGCCGCGCACGTCGTGCCGCTGGAAGAACTCGGACCGGACCTGAAGACCGCCGCCAGCACGCCGAGCTTCGCCTGGGTCGCTCCCAACGACTGCACCGACATGGAGGGCTGCGGCATCGCGGCGGGCGACGCCTTCCTCAAGACCGAGCTCACGCAGATCATGAAGTCTCCGGCCTGGCGCACGCAGCGCTCGCTCGCGATCATCACGTTCGACGAGGACGCCAGCGACGGCCAGCGCCCCGCCCAGCGCGTCCCCACCCTCGTGCTCGCCTCGCAGGGAGTGCGACCCGGCTACTCCGACCCGGCCAGGTACACCCACTACAGCCTGCTCCGCACGGTCGAGGCGGCGCTCGGCCTGCGCACCCTCACCGCCAACGACCTGTACGCCCCCGCATTCAACGACATATTCAAAACCAACAAAACCCTTGGTACCGAACGGACCGTTGCCTCCGCGCCATCGGCCGGCCTGATCGCGAACCCGGGGCGTCGCGGCAGCGGGGGAGCCCGGCCCATCGCGACCGTGCGGTTCCTGGCGGCGGCGGCCAAGGCCCGCCAGCCGATCGGCTGGGTCGCCGACTACGGCTCGGCCTCGGTCAGCCCGGTGAACCTGACTACCCGCAAAGCCGGTCCTGCGATCTCGGTCGGGCCCGGCCCCCAGGCGATCGTCGCCAGCCCGGACGGCAAGACCGTCTACGCCGCCGACAGCCTGTCGGACACCGTCACCCCGATCGACGCCAGCACCGGCCGCGCGGGCAAGGCCATCCACGTCGGCGCCGCGCCGCGCGCGCTGGCGATCACCCCGGACGGCAAGACCCTCTACGTCGCCAACGACGGTTCGGCCACGGTCACCCCGATCGCCACCGCGACCAACCGGCCCGGCCGTCCGATCCCGGTCGGCCGCGACCCGCGCGCGATCGCGCTGGCGCCCAACGGGCGGACGGCGTACGTGCTGAACTGGCTGAGCGCCACCGTGACCCCGATCGCCACCGCCACCGGGCGGCCCGGACGCCCGATTCCGGTCGGCGCGTTCCCAGTCGCGTACGCCTTCGGCCCCGGTGCCCGCACCCTCTACATCGCCAGCTTCGGCGCGGACTCGGTCACCCCGATCGACACCGCGACCGGCCGCCCGGGCCGCCCCCTGCCCGCGGGCGACGCCCCCGACGCCGTCGCCGCGACCGCCGACGGCGCCTTCGCCGTCGACGGCGACTCCGACCAGCTGACCAGGCTCGGCGCCAACCGGGCGATCCCGGTCGGCTACTCCCCGGCCGCGATCGCCGTCAGCGGCGCCACCGGCTACGTCGTCAACACCATCGACAGCACCGTCACCCCGGTCAGCCTCCGCACCGGGAAGGCCGCCCGCCCGCTGAACGTCGGCCCTTATACCTACCCGACCGTGATCACGATCACCGGCCAGACCGCCGTCGTCCTCGAGCCTTACGGCTATACCGTGGTGCTGATCAACCTCAAGACCCGCCATGTCTTCGCCCCGATCACGGTCGGCGCCTACCCGACGGCCGTCGCCATCACGCGGTGACCGCGAAGATCGGGCGGGCCCGTCGACGAGGAGGCGACCCGGTGATCCTTGGTCCCGGCGAAGGTCACGCGCACTACACCGCCCGTGGCAGCCAGATGTTCTTCAAGGCCACCGCCGAGCTCGACGGCGGCGACCTGTCGCTGATGGAGCGCACCCTGCCTCCGGGCGGCCGCCGTCCGCCGCCGCACCGGCACACGAACTGCTCGGAGGCGTACTTCGTACTCGACGGAGTCGTCTCGATCATCGTCGAGGGCGAGGAGCTCACGGTCGGCCGCGAGGGCTTCGTCCTCGTCCCTCGCGGTACCGCACATACCTTCGGCAACACCAGCCCCGAGGCCGCCCGACTGCTGGTGATCCACGCCCCCGCGATGGACGCCTACTTCGCCGGCCTGCACGAGCTCTGGAACCGCCCCGAGCCCCCGACCCCCGACCAGGAGCGAGCCCTCATGTCCCGCTTCGGCATGGACCCGGCCTGACCGACCCGGAGGGACCCGGCCGGGGGTGGCCAGCGACGCCGCGCGCCTGCCCGGCCGATCCGGCTACCACCGCCTGCTGACCCCACTCGGCGCAACCGTCGCTCTAACCCCACAAGGCGGTGCACCTTCCTATCGGTTCTGACCAATTTTTCATCTATCTATCGGTTTTGACCGCTTTCCCGCCCGATTTGTCCGATTTTTGTGGTCAGAACTGATAAGAAGGTGGATCAGTGGTCAAAACTGATAGAGAGCTGAAGCGCAGGGGTGGCACGGGTGGTGTAGGTGTTGCGGGTGGTGCGGGGCCGAGAGAACCGGGTGGGTTAGGCCGTGGCCAGGGAGCGGGCACGGGCGGGCCCAGCACGGCCGGCGCTCGCCCGATGCAGGTAAGGCGGTTTGCTCGAGGGCGGCCAGGACGCGCAGCGGGTCGAGGTAGTCCCGCCAGCCGACGATCTTTCGATCGCCGATCGTGACCACCGAGATGTACCGGTTGCCGTACGGCCGACCGGTCGCCACCACGCGCCCCTCTGACGCGTACTCCAGCGTGACGGTGGAGTCGTCGGCGCGGTGCACCCGCAGGTCGAAGCAGCGGTCGAGGAAGAACGCCGACTGATAGCCGCGGTAGAGCTCGATCAGGTTGTCGCGTCCCTGGATCCGCGGCGGGTAGCCGGGAACGGTGATGAGGAACTCGAAGACCACATCGTCAGCCAGCAAATCGAAGAAATGGCCGCCGTCGACCAGTCCCGCCAGCCCCTCCTCGATGACGCGGAAGAACGGGTCAAGCGCACGGAAGTCGTCCATGTTGTCCGCGGTCATTGGCTGACCCTTCAGGACCAGAGTCGCGCCGGTCCGTTCGAGCTGACGGGTTTCCTATTTTTGATCTTGAGAGTCTTCCCTGGGGATAGCGAGCTCATGTACACCAGGGTCGGTGGGCGGCCGACCGAAGTCGCGACGGCAACCGCCATCGTCATCACCGAACGTCGCCGCGTAACGGCATCGTGGCACGGCGCGGATCGATCACCAGAAGAGTTTCTTAATTGTTCGGTCCATGCGGAAAAGCGGCGATCTCGTCAGAAAGATCGGTTACGAACTTGTGACCCGTGTTCGGCTAAACCGGTTCTTTAAATTCCGGTAGCGTCGCAGGGCTGCGGCCGAGCAGAGCCGCTGTCTTCGGGACGAGGGGTACATGTCAAAACGTAAGCTCCTGGCCGTGTCCGTCGCCGCAGCCGCCGTACTCGGCGGTGTGCCCGCGGCCGTGATCGCGGCTTCCGCGGGGGGCGCGGGCGCGACGAACCAGCCGGCCTTCGGGTGGCTGTCGCCGACGCTGGCCGCGCAGCTCTCGGCCAACGTCGACCGGCCCGTCATCGTGGTGCTGAAAAACCAGTACGGCACTGCCGCCGTGGGCACCGAGGCCGCCAGCGCCAGGTCGGCGGCCGTGTCCGGCAGCCAGTCGGCGCTGCTGACCGAGCTGGGCGAGGTCCACGCGACCAGCATCAAGCGCTTCACCCTGGTCAACTCCGTCGCGGCGACGGTATCGGCGGCCGAGCAGCAGCGGCTGGCGGCCAACCCGGCGGTCGCCGCGGTGATCCCTGACGCCGCGGTCTCCGTCCCGGCCTCGGCGCTGGGCCTGATGGCGGCGCCGGCCGGCCACGCCACCACCGACGCTCCCGCTCGCACGAGGTCGCTGCCGATCCACAACGTCGCCGGCGCCTGCGCGCCCAAGGGGCAGAGCTACCTCGCCCCCGAGGGCCTGGCACTGACCAACACCGCCTCCGGCAGCGCCAAGGCGGCCACCGCGCGATCGCTCGGCTTCACCGGGGCGGGCGTGAAGGTGGCGTTCATCGCCGACGGCCTCGACCCCAGGAACGTCAACTTCATCGGCCGCAACGGCAAGTCGGTCTTCGTCGACTACCAGGACTTCACCGGCAACGGCGCGGGCGCGCAGACCACCGGCGGCGAGGCGTTCCTCGACGCGAACACGATCGCGGGCCAGGGCCTGCACGTCTACAACCTGAATGGCTTCGGACAGCAGGGCTACCCGAACGGCTGTGACGTCAAGATCGAGGGCGTGGCCCCCGGTGCCTCGCTGGTCGGCCTGGACATCTTCTCGGCCGAGCAGAGCCACACCTTCATCACCACCAACTCGATGATCGCCGAGGCGATCAACTACGCGGTCGAGCACGATCACGTGAACGTTATCAACGAGTCGTTCGGCAACAACTCGTTCCCCGACACGACCGAGGACCTGATCAAGGTCTTCGACAACGCCGCCACCAAGGCCGGCGTCGTGGTCACCGCCTCGACCGGCGACTCGGGCACCATGTCGACGCTGGGCTCGCCCGCGACCGACCCGTCCGTGATCTCGGCCGGCGCCACCACCCAGTTCCAGATGTACGAGCAGTCGAACATCGGGCTCGCGCGGTACTTCTCCACCGGCTGGCTGAACGACAACATCAGCGGGCTCAGCTCGAGCGGGTACTCCGAGGAGGGCGGGACCCTCGACCTGGTCGCCCCCGGCGACCTCAGCTGGGCCTCGTGCGACGCCAACACCAGCAAGTTCCTCGACTGCACGAACCTGCTCGGCCGGGCGGCCCCGATCGAGATCTCCGGCGGCACCAGCGAGTCGTCACCGTTCGTGGCGGGCGCGGCGGCGCTGGTGATCCAGGCCTACCGCAAGACCCACGGCGGCAGCACCCCGTCGCCCGCGCTGGTCAAGCAGATCATCGTGTCCACCGCGACCGACCTGAACATCCCGGCCCAGGAGCAGGGGGCGGGGCTGCTCAACAGCTACAAGGCGGTCCAGCTGGCCGAGTCGATCAACCGCACCAAGCGGGTCGGGTCGACCCTGCTCGAGTCGACCACCCAGCTCAACTTCCAGGGCCTGCCCGGCAGCAAGAGGAGCTGGGCGGTCAAGCTCACCAACGCCGGCTCGAAGACGCAGACGGTCAGCCTGCACGGCCGGACGCTGGGCCCGGACCAGAACAAGCAGTCCGGCACGGTCATCCTGGACGACTCCCGTAGCAACCAGCTCACCGACTTCTCCGACTTCCCCAACAACTACGCGGAATTCCACGTCAAGGTCCCGGCCGGCCAGTCGCGGCTGGACGTCTCGATCGCCTACCCGGGCGCGGTGGACTCCGGCAACTTGTTCGCGCCGGTGTCGCTGACGCTGATCGACCCGAAGGGCCGCTACGCCGCGAACTCGGACCCGCAGGGCCTCGGCAACTACGGCAACGTAGACGTGCGGACCCCGACCGCGGGCACCTGGACGGCGATCGTCAACGACGTGACCGGCGCTGACGGCGGCTACGTTGGCACCGTGAGCTGGCAGGCGGTGACCGAGCGGTTCGCCGCGTTCGGCACGGTCTCGCCGTCGTCGGTCTCGATCGCCCCCGGCGCGTCCAAGACCGTCACCTACACCGCCACCGCGCCCGCCGCGGCCGGCGACTACGCGGCGTCGCTCGCGATCGGCTCCAACCAGGGCGGCCCGACCTCCATCCCGGTGGTGGTGCGCTCCCTGGTCAACGTCAACGTCGGCGCCGGCGGCGGGTTCAGCGGGGTGCTCACCGGCGGCAACGGCCGCCCGGGGAACGTCGGCCAGGACAACTACTACTCGTTCAACGTCCCGGCCGGCACCAAGGCGATCAATGCGGCCGTCGCGCTCGCCAACGACCCGCTCGGCACGGTCGGCGACACCGGCGGCGTGATCGCGGGCGCGTACCTGGTCAGCCCGGACGGGAACGTCATCGGCTCGGCCCAGAACTACGACATCTCCTCGACCTCGACGACGACGCCCAGCACCTACTCGAACCTCGACGCGACCGTGCTCGGCCCGGACAAGGGCACCTGGACGCTAATCGTCGACTTCGTGTCGCCCGGGCCGGGCACCGAGGTGGCGGACCCGTTCAGCGGCAAGATCTCGTTCACCACGGCCGGGGCGCTGGCGGCCGCGACGATGCCCGACAGCGCCGCGACGACGCTGCCCCCCGGCGTGGCGGACACGATCCCGGTGACGATCACCAACCACGGGACCGCGCCCGAGGACTACTTCCTCGACCCCCGGCTGACCACCAGCACCACTCTGACGCTGGCGCCGATCAGCGCGGCCCTCACTGGCCGGTCGAACACGTCGACGCTGCCGCTGGGCACCTCAGGTCCGCCCGAGTACTGGGTGCCCACGCACTCCCGCTCGGTTGCAGTCAGGCAGACCTCGACCATCGCGGCGATGACCGACCTGTCGCCCTATTCCGGCGACCCCGACGTCGCGTCGGCGGGCCTGCGCAGGAGCTCGCTGTGCGGCAAGTCGGCGTCGACCAGCTACACCGCTCCCGGCGGCGACCTGACCCCCGGGCTGTGGCAGCCGGGGCCGACCGAGTGCGGTCCGTTCGCGAAGGCCGCCAAGTCGGCCAAGGCGACCGACACGGTCACCGTGACCAGCCTTGCCTTCGACCAGGCGATGACGGTCCAGACCGGCGACCTGCAGCAGCTCGCCAACGGCGCGGGCGCGTTCACCAAGGTGGTCAACAACAACGTCGAGGTCGCCCCTGGCGCGTCGGTCACCGTCAACGTGGTGATCAAGCCGTCGGGGAAGGCGGGCACCGTGGTCAGCGGCACGCTCTACCTCGATGACATCGCGACCGGCCTGGCCCCGGACGGCGACACCACCACCAGCCAGGTGGCGGCGCTGCCCTACTCCTACAAGATCGGGTGACAACCCATATGGGGCGGCGGCCCGGTTAACCCCGGGTTACAACCTGCGAGCCCCCTGTCCGCGACCGTCGCCAGGCCGATAGCCTGAGGCGGACGCGGACGGGGGTTTGTTCATATGAGGTACGCCAAGGTGCGCGCGGCGGTCCCGCGGACGGACCCGACCACCCTCGCGCCGTACCTGTTCTGGCTGATGTTCAGGAACGTCGCGTCCGACGGCCTGGTCTTCGACGACCCGGTCAACCTGGGCGTCGTCTCCGCCCCCGGCTGCGTGCTCGCCTCCCCGTCCTGGGAGAACACGGCGACCCACATCACCCAGGATTACGTCTACCACTGGACCCGGGACGCGGCGATCGTGGCGCTCGAGCTGGCCCACGCGTACGGGTCGGGCGTGCTCCCGAGCAACCAGCCGCTGATCGACTACGTGACGTTCTCCGCGACCTGCCAGGCGTCGGCCGGCGGCGACTTCGACCGGGCGAGCTTCTACATCGACGGCCGCCCTCGCCCATGGACCGACCAGACCGACGGCCCGGCGCTGCAGACGGTCGCCCTGCTGACGATGTACAAGCAGCTGGACGCCCCGACGCAGGCGATCGCGGTCGGCCTCATCAACGCCAACCTCGCGTTCCTGTCGACCGCCTACCAGGGGCAGACGTTCAACCTGTGGGAAGAGGAGTACGGCTACTCCTTCTTCGCCCGCTCGGCCCAGCTCCGCTGCTTCCAGGCGGTCGCCGCCAACGTCGTCGGCATCGGCGTCCCGAGCTGGCTCCCGGCCGCGCTGACCTGGCTCGCGAGCGCGCTCGACGGGCACTGGAACGGCCAGTGCTACCAGTCGATGCTGCCGGTCCCGACCGACTACCGCGCCCCCTACGACCCCAACATCGACATCATCCAGGCGGCGATCTACGGCGCCGAGTCGGTCACCGACCCCCGGCTGCTCGCCACCGCGGCGCTGCTGCGGGCCCAGTGGGCCGACTCGTCGTCGAAGTACTTCTACCCGGTCAACGGCGCCGACGCCGCCCACGGCCTCGGCCCGCTGCTCGGCCGCTACCCGGGGGACGTCTACGACGGCGACACCGACGCGCAGGTGGGCGACCATCCGTGGGCGCTCACCACCGCCAACTTCGCCGAGCTGTACTACCGGGTCGCAGTCAAAATCATTTCATCCCGAACGGTCCCGGCCGACTCTCTCTCCGCCCCGTTCCTCGCCCAGGTCGGGGTGACGTCGGCGACCGCTCCCCTGGACGCGGCCGCCGCCCTGCGGGCGGCGGGCGACGCCATGCTCGGCGCGATCATCTTCCACAGCGATCATTTCGAGCTCAGCGAGCAGTTCGACGCGGTGTCCGGCTACGAGAAGAGCGTCGGCAACCTGTCCTGGTCCTACGCCGCCTATCTGTCGGCCGCCCGTGCCCGCGCCGCCACCGCCAGCGCGTAGTCGGGGTCGCCGCGCCTAGCCGAGGTTGTTGCCCGCCAGCGCGGTGCCGAGCGGGGCCTTGGCGGTGTTCGGGCGCAGGGTCGACGGCCGCACGAACGTGCTCCCCTGCGGGCCGGCCACCACGGCCTCGTGCAGCGCCGAACCGCCGAGCAGCTGGTTCCAGGACAGGAACCACTCGGTCCAGCCGTTGTCCCAGGTGCCGGGGCGCGGCGAGCCGGTGATCGTGATCGGGTCGCCCGGCACCGCGAGCTTGTAGTAGATCACGGCGGCGGGCGGCGGCAGGTTCACGCAGCCGTGGCTGACGTTGGTGGTGCCCTGGTCGACCACCGACCACGGGGCCGAGTGGTAGTAGTCGCCGCTGAAGGTGAACCGCACCGCCCAGTTGACCAGCTCGTTGTAGTAGCCCGCGGTTCCCTTGGCGCCGCCGATCATCCGCACCGGGTTGCTCTTCTCGATGGCCAGGTAGCTGCCGTCGGGGGTCGGCAGGGTGTCCCGGCCGGTGGAGATCGGCCAGTTGTACTTGAGCTTGCCGCCGATGTAGATCTGCGTGCGATGAGTCTGGGTGGAGGCGACCGCGATGACCGACTGGCCGATGACGAACGACTGGGTCAGCGTGTGGTACCCGTACACCCCGGGCGCGCCCAGCACCCCGTTGAAGCGCCCGGTGAACGAGACCGTGGTGTTGGCAGGCCAGAAGTCGCGCGGCCGGAAGTCGAGGGCGGAGTCCCCGTCCCAGTACCACGCGCCGACCACCCGCTTGGACGTGGTCAGCTGGATCGACTGCTCGACGGCGGCCTTGTTCTTGATCGGGTGGCTGAAGGTCAGGATGATCGGCATGCCGACCCCGTAGGTCTCGCCCTGCCCCTCGAAGATCTCGGTGGTGAACGTGTTGGCCGGGGTGAGCGTGTGGAACGTGGACGTCCTGGTCGTCGTGACGCCGTTGGCGGCGGTGGCGATGGCGGTCACGGTGTAGATCTGCGACACGTTCAGCGTCCAGGCGCTGTGCCAGGAGGTCCGCCCGGCCGAGTACGTCCCGCTCACCGGTTCGCCCGAGGTGGACACGGTGACGTTCTTGAGCGTGCCGCCGGCCGCGCTGACCGTGATCCCGGCGGCGGGGTCGGCCGCCTTGACCCCGCCGCCCGGCGTGATCGTCACGGCCGGCCCGGTCGGCGACGGGCTGGGCCTGGCCGGCGCGGGCGAGGAGGCGGCCGGGCCGGCCGATGACGTGGGGCTGCTCCCGGCGTACTTCACCACGGTGGTGGTGCTCGTGCAGGCCGCCAGTGCCAGCGCCAGCGCCGCCCCCGCGAGCGCGGGAACCATCCGGATTTGCCTCATGTCAGAACCCTTCCCAACAAAACAGGCACAGAACGCGACGCCGACAATTCCCCACCAGCATAAGCTCGCAGAGTAGGTCTTGGCCCCGGCGTAGTCGGCGGCGAGGGTGGCGTTGATGACCGCGATCACGGCCTTGTTGGCGGTGCGGACGCCGAGCTCCCGGTTGTAGCGCAGGGAAGCGGTCGAGAAGTTCTCCGAGCCAACGAACATCTGCTGGTCGGACCGGCCGGCGTCGGCCACGACCGCCTTCGCGTGGATGTAGAGCACCTTGTCGCTGTTGGCGTAGAGCCGGATGTGCACGCCCGCCTGGGCCAGCTGGTTGAACGCGGAGTCCCACTCGCTATCGGCTGTCATCACGACCCGCACGTCGACGCCGCGCCGCGCCGCCGCGGCCAGCGCGTCGGTGACGGCGGTGTTGTGCATCTCCTCGTTCTCCACGCTGAGGGTGCGCTTGGCGCCGTCGATGACGGCGAGAATCGACGCCTCGGAGTTGGTCGGCGACCAGACCAGGTCGGCGCCGTCGGGCGGGGTGATCGCCCGGTGGGCGAAGTCGGCGTTGAAGGTGGCGATGATCGCGGCGACGTCCGCGCGGCTGGTGTCGATGATCGCGAAGTCGCGGGTACCGGAGTAGTCCTTGGTCACCATGTTCAGCGTCATGACGGCCGACGTCTCGCCGTCCACCGTGAGCGTCTTCTGGTGGTACGTCGTGCCCGAGTCCGCCCAGGTCACGTGGACGCGGTGGGCCGAAAGGAAGTCGTAGGTGGCGGTGTTGCGCGACTTCTCAAGGTGGCTGTCAAGGATCACCCGCACGTCGACCCCGCGCTTGGCGTCGGCGGCCAGGTCGTTCTCGGCGGTCGGGTCGATCAGCTCGTACATCGTCAGGTCGACCGACGACTTGGCCCCGGTGATCAGCTTGTAGATCGTCCCGACCCCGGCGGCGGGCTCGACCAGGACGCGCAGGGTCCCCGAGCCGCCGTCCACCTGGGTGGCCACGGTCCGCGCGGGCGCGCCCGACTGCGCCTTCTTCGCGGAGTGCGCCTTCTTGGTCGAGTGGGCCTTGGCCGAGTGGGCCTTGACCGACGACGTCGAGAGCGCGGACGACAGGGCCGAGCACCCCGCAAGCGCCAGCACAACCAGCAGGCACGAGGCCACCGTAACCAGCAAACGCCGCATGTCACCCATCCGCCATTCCGCCGTAGAAAAAGTCGCTTACGCGGCAATCATTATGCCGGTAGCTCTATCTACCGTGAATGGTGACCGATAACCGTCGGACGCGCTCCGAGGCGGCGCATAAGAAAAGGATCAGTCCTTGAAGACCTCGTCCGTGAACCACTGCCACAGCAGCGGGATGCCGTCCTCGCGCCGCACCGTGGGGGAGTAGCCGAGCAGCTCGTGGGCCAGGTCGTAGGAGGCGAAGTTCCGCCCGACCTCGCCCGGCCGGGCGGGCCGGTACTCGATCGGGTGATCGGGCCGCCCGGCCGCCTGGCGGCACAGGTCCGCCAGCACCGTCAGCGGCGTCTCCACCCCCGAGGCGGCGTGCACCACGGTGCCGCCGGGCACGTCCTTCTCCAGCGCCAGCTGCAGCGCCTGGGCGATGTCGGAGACGTGCACGTAGTCGCGTGAGGCGGTGCCGTCGCCGTAGATGACCAGCGGCACCCCGCCGTGCAGGGACTCGAAGTACACGTTGAGCACGCCGCGCTTGCGGGCGCACCAGGGCCCGTACACGTTGCCGAAGCGGACCGCGACCGTCCGCAGCCCGTACGTCTTCGCGAACGCGTGCGCGTACGCCTCGCCCGCCAGCTTGGACGCCCCGTAGGGAGAGAGCGGCTTGGGCAGCGACTGCTCGTTGACCGGGGGAGTGGCGTCCCCGATGAGGGCGCCGCCGGTGGAGGCCTGCACGGTGCGCTCCACCCCGGCGCGACGGGCGGCGTCGAGCACCCGGAAGGTGCCGAGCACGTTCGACTCGAAGTTGCCGACCGGGTCGGCGATCGAGCCGACCACCGATCCGGCGGCGGCCAGGTGGATGACCGCGTCCATGCCGCGCAGCGCGTCGTCGAGCGCGTCGGCGTCGCGGATGTCGCCCTTGACGAGCTCGGCGTCCACGCCCGCGAGGTGCGCCTCGTCGCCGGTGGACAGGTTGTCGTAGACGCGGACGCGGTAGCCGCTCTCGACCAGTCGCCGCACCAGCGTCGCGCCCACGAATCCGGCGCCGCCGGTGACCAGGATGCTCTCAGTACCACTCACAAGACGGGCAGTCTAGTCGGTAGCGCCCGGCGCCGCGTCCCCGACGCCCGGGCTCGTCCGCCCCGTCGTTAGTAACACTGGTAACAACTGTCCCGCAAAGATATCTGTCAACGCCAATCACAAGACGATAACGGACCGGAATGAGGCCTTATGTGATCTAGGCAACGCCCGGGTTGCCTGAAGGCTGCTGTGATATAGGACACACAGGAGCCGATGGTTGCGGGCGTGTCTGTGACCGTTCGGTGACAACGTTGGCCATGGCCTTGACCTGGGGTTTTGTCATTCGTGGAATTGCATTCGGCCTGATGAAACGGGCATTTACCTGACCGTGATCTGCGCGACATACCGGACCTAAACATCGCCGCTTACGAGACGTGCGCCGTACCCCAATGATAGGGAAGTATGCGCAGCGGGCACTTACATTGCCGCATGCAAACAACTGAATACGCACTGTAAAAAGGAAGGAAAGGGCAAAAGAGATGAAGAGCGTCATGCTTAAACGGGGGACAGATACCTATTCGAGGGTCGTGGCCAGGCGTGGAGGCGCCTAGGGTGCGGCGCAACTGGCTGGCGAAGGCGGCGCTCGCCACCGTCGCACTCAGCGTTCCGATGGCAGGCGTCGCGGGCGGTGCCCAGGCGGCAACCCAGTCCGGCGACACCGGCCAGCAGAAAGCGGCATCTCCCGACAGTCACGGGCCACTGCGGAAGCCACTCAAGAAGTCCAAGAGCCACCGGGCCCACAAGCCCAAGAAGAAGGCGCACAACCCGCACTACCAAGGCAGGCACCGCTCCTTCAACCAGGAGGTGGCCACCGTGGTCAAGGCCTACGAGGGCGTCCCCTATCTCTACGGAGGGACCAGCCCGTCCGGGTTCGACTGCTCGGGCCTCACCCAGTACGTCTACCGTCACCTCGGCAAGACCATCCAGCGCACCGCCGAGGACCAGTTCCTCGAGTTCCGGCCCATCAGCAAGAAGCGAGCCTGGGGCGGTGACCTGGTGTTCTTCCACGTGGACAGCAATCCGAACAGCTACGTCTACCACGTGGGCATCTACGAGGGCGGGGACGACATGGTCGCCGCGACGACCACCGGCAGCGACGTCCAATGGCAGAATTTCTCCTGGGCAGGCGACACGGTAACGTTCGGCACGCTCACGCACTAACATTCCCGGGGGACGACCCCCCGGAGACCCCCCGACTTGGGGGGCTGCCCGCCCCCCAATCCCCCCGGGGGTCCCGCCGCAGAAAACGCGGCGGGACCCGGGGGTTGGCGTGTGGGCATGGGGGCTCGCGCCCCCATCCTGGCGGTCCCGCCGTAGCATGCGCGGCGGGATCCGGGGGTTGGCGTGTGGGCATGGGGGCTTCGCCCCCCATCGGCGGTATGCTACGTCGATCATGCGGAACCGGAGCAGTTAAGTGGAATCCGCCGCGCCGGTGCTTTCGCGCCGCCACGAGGTCGGCGCGGGGTCGGCCCGCGGCCTGCTCTTCACCCTGCTCGGGGAGTTCGTGCTGCCGACCGAGGGCGGGGCGTGGACCAGCGCGGTGCTGGCGGCGTTCGAGCGGCTCGGGGTGGCCGAGAAGGCGACCAGGCAGGCGCTGATGCGCACGTCCAACGCCGGCTGGCTGCAGGCGGAGAAGGCCGGCCGGCGGACCCGCTGGCTGCTCACCCCGGCCGCGAGGAAGCTGCTCAGCGACGGGGCCAAGCGGATCTACTCCTTCGGCCCGGCGGCGACCTGGGACGGCCAGTGGGTGCTCGCGCAGGTGCGGATCCCCGAGGCCGACCGGCGCGCCAGGCACGTGGTGCGGACCCGGCTCGCCTGGGCCGGGTTCGGCTCGCTGGGGCCCGGCCTGTGGATCAGCCCGCACGCGAACCGCGAGCGCGAGGCGATCCGAGTGCTGACCGAGGCGGGCGTGGCGGCCGACGCGCACGTGTTCGTGGCCCGCCGCACCGGGCTCTCCGATACCAGCGGGATGGTCGCGGCGGCCTGGGACCTGCCGGAGATCGAGGCGGAGTACGAGCAGTTCGTGGCCGAGTTCCGCGCTCTCAAGGCACCAGCCGACGTGCTGCTCCGCCAGTTCGAGCTGGTGCACGCCTGGCGGCGGTTCCCGGCCCTCGACCCGTCGCTGCCGCGTGAGCTGCTGCCGCCGCAGTGGACCGGGATCCAGGCGGCGGAGCTGTTCGCCGACCGGCACCAGCGGTGGCTGCCGGATGCGCATCGCGAGTGGCGGCGGCTGAATAGTCTCGCCTGATCTGGTTTGTCGCCCGATGTGGCGCGTGAAGCGCGACTTGCGCCGCAGCAATGCTCTACGAACTCTTGACGTAGATGCAGACTTTCGTAGAGCATGGCAGTATGTCGCACGTCGAATTCAGGACTTGTCCGGCTCGGTACCGGCACTGGAAATTGGCCGTCGATGGCCCGGTCGCCACCCTCACCATGGACGTCGACGAGCAGGGCGGGCTGGTCCCCGGGTACGAGCTGAAGCTGAACTCCTACGACCTGGGCGTGGACATCGAGCTCTACGACGCGGTCCAGCGCCTGCGCTTCGAGCACCCCGGGGTCAAGACCGTGGTGGTCACCAGCGGCAAGGAGAAGATCTTCTGCGCCGGGGCCAACATCCGGATGCTGGCCGCCTCCTCCCACCCGTGGAAGGTGAACTTCTGCAAGTTCACCAACGAGACCCGCAACGGCATCGAGGACGCGACCGGGAACTCCGGCCAGACCTACCTGGCGGCGCTGAACGGCACCGCCTCCGGCGGCGGCTACGAGCTCGCGCTCGCCTGCGACCAGATCCTCCTGGTGGACGACCGCTCGTCGGCCGTCTCGCTGCCTGAGCTTCCGCTGCTCGGCGTGCTGCCGGGCACCGGCGGCCTCACCCGGGTGGTGGACAAGCGCCACGTCCGCCGCGACCAGGCCGACTACTTCTCGACCAAGGCGGAGGGCCTGGGCGGGAAGAAGGCGGTCGCGTGGCGCCTGGTCGACGAGGCGGTGCCCCGAGTCCGCTGGGCGGAAGTCGTGCAGGAACGGGCGGCGGCGCTGGCGGCCGCGAGCGATCGCCTCCCCGGCGGGCCGGCGATCGAGCTGACCACGCTGGAAAAGACCCGCACGGCCACCGAAATCAGCTACCCGCACGTGTCGGCGACGATAGACCCCGGCCGCGCGGTGGCGGAGATCACCGTGACCGGACCGTCCGCCGACGCCCCCGCCTCGATGGCCGACGTCTACGCCCAGGGCGCCGCCTTCTGGTCTCTGGCGGTGGCCCGCGAGCTCGATGATCTCATCCTCGACCTGCGCGCCAACGAGACCGAGATCGGCACCTGGGTGTTCCGCACGGTCGGCTCCGCAGAGGGCGTTGTGGCCCACGACGAACTGCTGCTCGCGCACTACGACAGCGACTGGCTGGCGCGCGAGATCGTGCTGTACGCGAAGCGGACGCTCAAGCGCCTCGACGTCACCTCGCGGTCGCTGATCGCGCTGATCGAGCCCGGCTCCTGCTTCGCCGGGTCGCTGCTCGAGCTGGCCCTCGCCGCCGACCGGTCCTACATGCTGTTCGGCGTCTTCGAGGAGAGGGACGCTGACGCCGACCCGGCCGCGATCACGGTCGGCCCGGCGAATCTCGGCCCGCTGCCGATGGGCAACGGGCTGACCCGGCTGCAGACCAGGTTCCTGGGCGACTCCGACGCCCTGGCCGCAGTGGAGAAGGCGGCCGGGAAGCCGCTGCAGGCCGAGGAGGCGGAGCAGCTGGGCCTGGTCACCTTCGCCCCCGACGACATCGACTGGGAGGAGGAGGTGCGGATCGCGGTCGAGGAGCGGTCGGCCTTCTCGCCCGACGCGTTGACGGGCCTGGAGGCGAACTACCGGTTCGCGGGCCCGGAGACGATCGAGACCAAGATCTTCGGCCGGCTGACCGCCTGGCAGAACTGGATCTTCTACCGCCCGAACGCCTCGGGGCCGGACGGCGCGCTGCGCGCCTACGGCACCGGCAAGCGGGCCGATTTCGACCGGAAGCGAGTCTGAGGTTCCGCGATGACCACGCCTGATTACGCCGAGAAGATTCCCAACAACGTCAGCCTGAACGAGGACCGGCGGCTGCAGCGGGCGCTTGAGTCCTGGCAGCCCAACTTCCTGTCCTGGTGGGAGTCGATGGGGCCGACGCTGCCGACCCAGGACGTGTACCTGCGCACCGCCGTCAACGTCGGCCGCGAGGGGTGGGCGCAGTTCGGCCACGTGCCGATGCGGGACTACCGGTGGGGCATCTTCCTGGCCGAGCGGGAGGGCGACCGGCGGATCGCGTTCGGCGCCCACAAGGGCGAGCCCGCCTGGCAGAAGGTCCCGGGGGAGTACCGGGCCGAGCTGCAGCGGCTGATCGTGATCCAGGGCGACACCGAGCCGGCCTCGGTCGAGCAGCAGCGCAACCTCGGCGCGACCGCGCCGTCCCTGTACGACCTGCGCAACCTGTTCCAGGTCAACGTCGAAGAGGGCCGTCACCTGTGGGCGATGGTCTACCTGCTGCACGCCTACTTCGGCCGTGAGGGTCGCGAAGAGGCGGAGGAGCTGCTGCACCGCAACTCGGGCAGCGCAGACTCGCCTCGCATCCTCGGCGCGTTCAACGAGGAGACGCCCGACTGGCTGTCGTTTTACATGTTCACCTACTTCACCGACCGGGACGGCAAGTACCAGCTCGGCACGCTGAAGGAGAGCGCCTTCGACCCGCTGAGCCGGACCTGCGAGTTCATGCTCAAGGAAGAGGCCCACCACATGATGGTCGGCACCACCGGGGTCGACCGGGTGGTGGAGCGGACCGCGCAGGTGATGGTGGAGAACGACATCGACGACGTGGCCGCTTACGGGGCGATCCCGCTCCCGGTCATCCAGAAGTACATCAACTTCCACTACAGCGTCTCGCTCGACCTGTTCGGCGGGGAGACCTCGACCAACGTCGCCAACTACTACACGGCCGGCCTGAAGGGCCGCTGGCTGGAGGAGCGGCGCAAGGACGACCACCTGCTGACCAGCGACTCGATCATGGTGGACGCGCTGACCGACGGGGAGATCGCGCAGACCGAGGTGGCCGCGCTGGTGGGGCTCAACACCGACCTGCGGCGCGAGTACATCTCCGACTGCGCGGGCGGGGTCAAGCGGTGGAACCGCATCCTGGACGAGGCGGGCCTGCCGCAGCGGCTGCACCTGCCGCACATCGCCTTCAACCGGCGGGTCGGCGCGTTCGCGCCGATCGAGGCGTCGCCGACCGGCGAGCGGCTTTCGGCTGGCGAGTGGGAGTCGCGCAAGGGACAATGGCTCCCAACCGACACAGACAAGACATTCGTGCGATCGCTGATGCAGCCGGTGTACCAGCGCGGGAAGATCGCGGCGTGGATCGCGCCGCCCCGCAACGGGATCAACGGCCAGCCGTTCGACTACGACTACGTGCACCTGATCTAGCCCAGGCTGGATCCACGACGAGGCTGGCGGAACCGAAAACCCCGAGGGACCACTGCGATGGCGCAACTGTTCAACGCGTGCGAGTACCTGCTCGACCGGCGGCTGGCCGCCGGGGACGGGCAGCGGATCGCGCTGACCGGCCCGGCCGGCGAGTTCAGCTACGCCCAGCTGCACGACCGGGTCTGCCGAAGCGCGGCCGGCCTGCGCGCCGTCGGCGTCCAGCCGGAGCAGCGGATCCTGATGGTGATGTCGGACTCGCCCGCCTTCGTCGTCGTTTATCTGGCCGCCATGCGGGTAGGCGCCATTCCAGTGCCGGTCTCGACGATGCTGCGGGCCGACGGGGTCGCGGAGCTGCTTCGCGACTCCCGGGCCCGGTACCTCGCGATCACCGGTGAGTTCGCCGCCGTGGCGGAGTCGGCCGCAGCGGCGGCGCCCGAACTGGCCGGCGTACTGGCAGACGTCCCGCTTGCTGCCAGTCCCCGGCCAGTTCACCAACTCGACGACCTGGCCGCCTTCCCGCCCGACGAGTCGGTCTACGACACCACGGCCGACTCCCCGGCCTTTTGGCTCTACACCTCGGGTACCACCGGGACGCCGAAGGGCGCGATGCACCGGCACGGGTCCGTCCAGGTGGTCTGCGAGACCTACGGGACGCAGGTGCTCGGCATCACGCCGTCGGACCGCTGCCTGTCCGCCGCCAAGGCGTTCTTCGCCTACGGCCTCGGCAACTCGGTCCTGTTCCCGCTCTCGGTCGGCGCGGCCTGCGTGCTGCTGCCGTCGCCGTCCCGGCCCGACCTGATCGCGGAGACGGCGGTCAAGCACGGCGCGACGCTCTTCTTCGGCGGCCCGACGTTCTTCGCCAACATGCTCAGGGCGGGGCTGCCGGCCGACGCGCTGGGCGGAGTCCGGCTGGCCGCCTCGGCCGGGGAGGCGCTCCCGGCGTCGCTCTACGCGCGGTGGACGGCGCAGTTCGGCATCGACATCATCGACGGCATCGGGATGACCGAGATGCTGCACATCTTCCTGTCCAACGCGCCCGGCGCCGTGCGCCCGGGCACCACCGGCGTCGCGGTGCCCGGCTACGACCTCAAGCTGCTTGACGAGGAGAGCGGCCGGGAGATTACGCAGGCGGGCACGCCCGGCACCCTCTACGTCCGCGGCCAGTCCTCGGCCACCGGCTACTGGGCCAGGTACGACGCGTCCAGGCTGGTCTTCCAGGGCGAGTGGCTGCGCACCGGCGACACCTACGTCAGGGACTCGGGCGGGTACTACGAGTGCCTCGGCCGGACCGGCGACATGATCAAGGCGTCCGGGATCTGGGTCTCCCCGATGGAGGTGGAGGCCCGGCTGCTGTCGCACCCGGCGGTGGCGCAGGCGGTGGTGGTCGCCGCGCCCGACGCCGACGGCCTGGAGAAGCCGGTCGCCTACGTGCTGCTGGCGGCCGGGGCGGCGGTGACCGAGGCAGAGCTGATCGAGTACTGCCGGGAAGGGCTGCCGTCGTTCAAGCGCCCCCGCGCCGTCGTCTTCACCGACGGGTTCCCGACCACCGCGACCGGTAAGATCCGCCGGGTGGATCTGCGCTCGATGGCCGCGGGCGTGCTGACCACCACTCCGGGGTCGCCGTGCCCAACTCAGTGAGGTAGCCACCGCGTCATGCTCGACGGAATGCCGCTCATCGACGTCCACCTGCACGCCGCCCGGCTGCCCACGCTCAAGCTGCCGAGGGAGACCTGGCTGCAGGGGTTCGCGGGCTCGGCCGATATGGACCGGCTCTACGACACCGACGGCACGGTGGTGCCGTCGGAGTTCGACGCGTACCTGGCGGCCGAGGGGGTCGACACCGCGCTGCTCATGTGCGAGTACTCCCCCAAGGTGACCGGCATCCAGGCCATCGAGGACATGCTCCCGATCGCCGCCCATGCGCCCGACCGCGTCAAGATCATCGCGAACGTCAACCCCCACCTGCACTACCCGGTCGACGATGAAGTCCGCCGCCAGCTCGGCCTCGGCGCCATCGCGCTCAAGATCCACCCGGTCCACGCCGGCGTCGCCGCCAACGACCGGATGCTCTACCCCGCCTACGAGGCCTGCCAGGCGGCCGGCGTCCCGGTCGTGGTGCACTGCGGCACCTCGACCTTCCCCGGCGCGGCCAACAAGTTCGGCGACCCGGTCGCGCTGGACGACGTGCTGCGCGACTTCCGCGCGCTGAACCTGGTGCTCGCGCACGGCGGCCGGGGCTGGTGGTACGACGCGGCCGCCTTTCTCGCCCTGTCCAGCGACCGCGTCTGGATCGAACTCTCGGGCCTGCCGCCGTCCCGGCTGCGCGACTACTACGCGCGCCAGAACTGGCCCCGGCTGACCAGGCGGATGATCTTCGGCACGGACTGGCCGGGCATCCCCGGCATCGCCGCCAACGCCCGCGCGGTGGCCAGGCTGATGCCCGACGACGAAACCGCCGCCCGGGTGCTGGCGGGCAACGCCGCCCGGGTGTACAACCTGAAGCCGGCCGACGCGGGCTAGGGCACCCGCAGTTCCGGGTCGACCGGCAGGTCGAGCAGGTCCGACGCCACCAGGACGGGCGCGCCGGTGATCGCCGCCAGGTTGATCGCGTCGCTCGGGCGCGCGTCGACCACGGCCCCGCCCCGCAGCGTCACCTGCGCGTAGAAGATGCCGTCGGCCACCCGGGTGACGCGCACCGTCCGCACCGCCGACCCGGCCGCCGCGACCAGCGACGCCATGAACTGGTAGGTCATCGGCCGGGGGAACTCGAGTCCCTGCAGGCTGAACGCGAGCGCGGTCGCCTCCGCGTCCCCGACGCCGATGAGCAGCCGCCTGCCGTCACCGTCGGCCGCCGGCGCGAGCACGATGGAGAACCGCTCCTGCCGGTCCGGCTGGTCGGGCGGTGACGCCGCGACGCCGACGATCGTCACCGGAACCATGTCCGTCGAGTCCGCGTTGGTCATGACAGCGCGCCCTTTCAAGCGGTAGCACCTTAAGCGTAACCGGAGGCAATGCGGCCTCTTTTCGCAGCGGAGCAACCAATGCGCGAGCGGCGGCGTCCAAGGAGCATGATCAGCAGACTTGTCGCCTCATTGGCGGCGCTCGCGGCGCTCGCGATGATCGGCGGGGTCGCGGGCTGCGCGCAGGGCTCGCCGGTGGCGACCACGTCGGCCGACGCCAGCGTGTCGGTTCCGGCCGCGCCTGCGGCCGCCCGGGCGCAAGTTGGGGCGAAGGCGTTCGGCGGGCACGGCCGCCTGGCGTACGTGTCGGCCGGCCGGCTCTACCTACTCGACGGCAGCGCCGCGGGCCGGCCCGCCACGCTGCACGCGGTCTCGACCGGGAAGGCACCAGGCGCGGCCGGCTCGTCGGCCGGCTCGCCCGCCTGGTCACCGGACGGCCGGTGGCTCGCCTTCCTGGTCGGAACGCCGTCGGCCGACGGCGCGGTCACCAGCGGCGCGCTCTGGCTGGCGGGGCCGGACGGGCAGGGCGCCCGCCCGGTGGCGCCGCAGGTGGCCGGCTTCGCCTGGTCGCCCACCACCGACGAGCTCGCCGTGACCTCCGGCCTCGGCGGGAAGGTCTTCGCGGTGCGGCCGGGGAAGCCAACGTACCCGATGCTGGAGGTGCCCGGCCTGTTCGACGGCGCCCCGGCCTGGTCGCCCAACGGGCGTGAGCTCGCGGTCGCGACCGTCACCATGAACGCGAGGAAGCGCTTCGCCGGCAGCGCCATGTACCTCTTCGTGCCCAGCGAGGGGATCATGGTCAACGACTTCGCCTCCTCGCGGACGGACGCGCTCATCATCGACGGCTGGTGGGCCACCAGCGAAGGGCTGCTGGCCTGGTCCGATCCCAGGGACTCGGCGTCGGCGGCCGCCAACGGGCTGTCGCTCGTCTCCTACCCGCTCGACGGGCCGGCCGTGATCCTGGGCAGAACGCTCGCCCAGCCCTCGTTCGCGGTGCCGGGCGACGGCGGCGTCACGCTGGTGACCGGCGGCGACCGGTACGTGTGGAACGCCAAGACGATCATCGGCTGCTCCGTCTCCGGCCAGTGCGGGCCCGCGATGGACGCCACCCCCGCCCCGGTGAACCTCGACCCCGCCGCGCCCGCCTCGAGCTGGGGAGAACCAGTCCTCGCGTTCGTGCACGGCGCGACGGAAACGACGGCCGGGCTTACCCGGCCGAACCTCAACGCGTGGTACCGGACGCTCAAGCTCTGGGTCTGGGCGGGCACCGGCGGCAACCCCCGCCCCATTGCCCGCGCGGGCGCCGGCGTGGCCGCGCCGACCTGGGCCGCCAACTCCCAGGACATCCTCTACGTCCGCGACAACGCCCTCTGGCTCATCCCCGTGTTCACGGCCCGCGGCTACCCGTCCGCCGCTCCCGCGATCCGCGTCGTCAGCCATCTGTTCGCGGGAAACTGGCCGGACTCCGACGGCTACACCGCCTGGCGGTCCCAGTTCGCCTGGTACTCGTCCCCGCCCGGCCGGTAGCGACTTACCGGGTCGCGATCACCTCGGCCAGCACGGTGACGAACTGGTCGGCGTGGGAGCGGGCGAACGGCAGGGGCGGCCGGATCTTGAGCACGTGGCCGCGCGGGCCGGTGGCGCTGATCAGCACCCGGCGCTCGCGCATGCCGTTGACGATCGCCGCGGCGAGCTCGGCCGAGGGCGAGCCGGTCTCGGGCGAGACCACGTCCACGCCGAGGTAGAGCCCGACCCCGCGCACGTCCGCGAGCACCGGGCTTGAGCCTGCCAGGCTGTTCAGCGCGGACTTGAGGTAGCCGCCGGTGGCGGCCGAGTTGCCCGGCAGGTCCTCGTCGGCCAGCACGTCGAGCACGGCCGACGCGGCGGCGACGCAGACCGGGTTGCCGCCGAAGGTGTTGAAGTACCGCGCCCGCTGCCCGAAGTCCGCCAGCACCGGCCGGCGGGCGACCAGCCCGGCGATCGGCAGCCCGTTGCCCATCGGCTTGCCCATCGTCACGATGTCGGGCACCAGCCCGTCGTGCCGCTGGTAGCCCCACAGGTGCGACCCGGTGCGGCCGAACCCCGACTGCACCTCGTCGGCGATGTAGAGCCCGCCCGCCGCGCGCACCAGGTCGGCCACCGGGGCGAGGAACCCGGCCGGGTCGGGCAGCACGCCGTCGGAGGAGAAGATCGAGTCGGCCAGGAACGCCGCCAGCCGCACCCCGTGCCGCTCCAGATCCGCGATCGCGGCCGCCACGCCAGCCGCGAAGTCGACCCCGGAGCCGGGAACCGGCGCAGGCACCGCGCGAACACCAGCGCCCAGCGGGACGTTGGCGCCCAGGCTGGGGGAGACCTCCGCCACCGCCGCGGTCACCCCGTGGTAGGCGTTGGCGGTCACGATCACCCCGGTGCCGCCGGTGTGGAACCGGGCGATGCGCAGCGCCAGGTCGTTCGCCTCGCTCCCGGTGCAGGTGAACATCGCGTGAGCCGGGCCGATCGAGTGGGTGGCGAGCAGCCGCTCGGCGTACCCGACCACCCCGTCGGTCAGGTACCTGGTGTGGGTGTTGAGCGTCGCCAGCTGCCGGGATACCGCCTCGGTGATCCGCGGGTGCGAGTGCCCGACCGACGGCACGTTGTTATAGGCGTCGAGGTAGGCGACCCCGTCCGGGTCGTACAGGTACACGCCCGCGCCGCGCACGAACTCGACCGGCTGGGCGTAGAACAGCCGGTAGGCGCCGCCGAGGGCGGCGTCCCGGCGCGCGATGAGCTCCCGGGTCGGCGTCGGCAGCCCGGCCGCGCCCGCGCCGTCGAACCCGTTCACCATCAGCGGCACCGGGTCGGTCACTGAGCCACCTCCAGCCGGCAGGCCGCGCTCAGGCGGCCGCCAATCTCGTCCGGGCCGATCGCGCGCAGCGCCGCGAAATGCGCAATCGCCTGCGGCGTGCGTCGCAGCAGGTAAGCCCGGTTGGCCGGATCGCGGGCCGCGTGCGCCTGGCTGAGGATGATCCGCGCCGCCACCCGGGCCACCATGAACTCCGCCACCAGGCCCAGGTCGTCGCCCGACAGCGGGTCGGCCGTGTGGTAGCCGGCCACCACGTCGACCGCGGGCGCCAGCACGTCGTCACCGCCCAGCTGGTAGCAGGCGGCCACGCCGACGTCCATCGCCACCGGGCCGGCCAGCGCGTCGCCGAAGTCGAGGATGCCGGTGACCCGCCCGCCGTCGGTGAGCAGGTTCTCCCCGTGGAAGTCGGTGTGGATGACCTGGGTGGGCACACCGGCCAGGCGCGGCGCGACCACGGCGTCGAACCGGTCGAGGCACTCCGCCAGCCCGTCCCGGCCGGTCTCCGGCAGCTCGGCCAGCAGCGGGCGCAGCGCCCCGAAGTTCTGCAGGTCCCAGCGGTGGGTCCGGCCCGCGCGGGGGTGCGCGAACCCGCGCAGGGCGACGTTCAGCCGGCCCAGCGTGCCGCCGATGTCCCGGCGGAGCTCGGGGCGGGCGGCCCCCGCGCCGAGCAGCCGCCCGTCCAGCCACGAGGTCATCCGCACCAGCCGACCAGCGCCGCCCCCAGCCCAGTCGGGCGAGAGGGTGACCTCGGGCCGCCCGTCGAGCGTGGCGACGACCCGCTGCACCGGCAATTGCGGCGCGACCGCCGCCAGGTACAGCAGCAGCGCGGTCTGAAAACCGACCTCATCCGCCCCGCGGCGACCACGGTCGGGCGAAACCGCCGCCGCGCTGATCTTCAGCAGCCAGGCCGACCCGTCCGCGCCGGCCAGCCGGAACGTGTCGTCGAACTCGGACGCCAGCCGCTCCGCCGCCGCCCTGACGCCGTAGTGCCGGGCGGCGATCTCCGCCGCCTCGGCGGGGGAGACAGGTGAGGTAGGCGAGGTAGGCACATCAAACATCGTAGATCCCGGCCGGAACCCCTCGTCGACCTACTGTTGCAGACACTGTAATATTTAACTGCACGCAAACTTGTAGACGCCGCAAACATTTAGTGAGCGCATGATGACCGTAGCCACCGAGGCGCCCGCCTCCCTCCGCGAGCGCAAGAAGCTGGCGACCCGGCGCGAACTCCGCCGGGTCGCGCTCCGCCTGATCGCCGACCGCGGCTACTCGAACGTCACCGTGGAGGAGATCGCGGAGGCGGCCAACGTCTCAGCGCGCACCTTCTTCAACTACTTCCCCTCGAAGGAGGCGGCGCTCTTCGGCGCCGACCCGGAGCTGGCCGCGGCCACCCGCGAGGCCATCGTGCACCAGTCGCCGGGCGAGCCGGTGGTGACCGTGCTCCGCGCGCTGATGGCGACCCAGGCCGGGAGGATCGTGAACGAGTTCGCGGAGCTGGGCGGCGACCCGGTTGAGTGGCTCGGCCGGATGCGGGCCGCCCGCACCGACGCGCACCTGGCCGCCGCCCACGGCGCCCAGATGGCGGCGGTCGAACGGTCCCTGGCCGAGGCGATCGCGCAGCGGCTCGGCACCAGCCTCGAGCGGGACCCCTATCCCGGGCTGATGGCCGCGATGGCAACCGGCGTGTTCCGGTCGAGCATGTCGTTCTGGGCCTCCTCCGGCGGCACGGTGCCGCTTGACCACCTGGTCGACCTCGCGTTCGGCGCGCTCGCGGGCGGGCTGCCCGAGCAGTGCGACTTGCGTCATGTCACGGACAGCAGCATGGAAACCGTCACACCCACCAACGTGGCGGAGAGAAAGGAAAACCCCTGATGGCCTCGGCATCGGACACCCCAGCGGCCGCGAACGGCACCTTGCCCAACCTCGACCACCGCCGCATCCTGCTGATCATCGGCGCGCTCATGTGCGGCATGTTCCTCGCCGCCCTCGACCAGACGATCGTGTCCACCGCGCTGCCGACGATCGTCGGCGACCTCAACGGCGGTTCCCACATCGCCTGGGTCATCACCGCCTACCTGCTCGCGAGCACGGTGTCCACCCCGCTCTGGGGCAAGCTCGGCGACCAGTACGGCCGCAAGATCTTCTTCCAGGCCTCGATCGTCATCTTCCTGGTCGGCTCGGTGCTGGCCGGCCTGTCCAACTCGATGATCATGCTGATCGCGTTCCGCGCGGTGCAGGGCCTCGGCTCCGGCGGCCTGATGGTCGGCGCGCAGGCCATCGTCGGCGACATCGTCTCGCCCCGCGAGCGGGGCAAGTACTCCGGCCTCTTCGGCGCCGTCTTCGGGGTCGCCAGCGTGATCGGCCCGCTGCTCGGCGGCGTGTTCGTGGACAACCTGACCTGGCGCTGGATCTTCTACATCAACATCCCGATCGGCGCGATCGCGCTGTTCGTGGTGGCCAGCCAGGTGCCGGGCAAGCTGCGCAGGATCCACCACCAGATCGACTACCTCGGCACGATCGTGCTCTCGCTCGCCGCGACCGCGCTGATCCTGCTGACCAGCCTGGGCGGCACCACCTACCCGTGGGCGTCCGCCCCGATCTACATCCTCGCCGCCGCGGGCGCGGCGCTGATCGTCGCGTTCGTCTTCGTCGAGCGCAAGGCGCCCGAGCCGGTGCTGCCGCTGCACCTGTTCAAGACCCGGGTCTTCTCGGCCACCAGCATCGTCGGCTTCATCGTCGGCTTCGGCATGTTCGGCGCGATCGCCTACCTGCCGGCCTTCTTCCAGGTCGTCCGGGGCATCTCGCCCACCATCTCCGGCTTGTACCTGCTCCCGCTGATGGGCGGCCTGCTGGTGATGTCGATCACCTCCGGGCAGGTCATCTCGCGGACCGGCAAGTACCGGTACTTCCCGATCGCCGGCACCGCGCTGATGACCCTCGGCCTGTTCCTGCTGCACCTGATGGGCGTGACCACGCCGACCTACCTGGACGCGCTCTACATGCTCATCCTCGGCCTCGGCCTCGGCAGCGTCATGCAGGTGCTCGTCATCATCGTGCAGAACGGCGTGCCGCACAGCGAGCTGGGCGTCGCGACCTCCGGCTCCACGTTCTTCCGGTCCATCGGCGGCTCGTTCGGCACCGCGATCTTCGGCGCGATCTTCTCCAACGTGCTGGTCGGGAATCTGGCCGGCCACCTGCACGGGGTTGCCCTGCCGAAGGGGTTCAGCAGCGCCGACGTCACCCCGGCGATGCTCGACCTGCTGCCGTCGGCGGTACGGCACGGCTTCGTGGCCGGCTATGCCGAGTCGATCCAGGCCGTGTTCCTGGTGGCGGCGCCGATCGCCGCGCTCGCGTTCCTCGCCACCTGGCTGATCCCGCAGGTCGAGCTGCGCAAGTGGAGCCACGCGGAGGCCGAGGCCAACGCCAAGTCGGCCCCAGTGCAGGGATCGCTGGAGTCGCTCGACCCCCAGGACGCGACCCCCGGCGTCTGAGTCGGATGTGCCCCCCAAGCAGTCACCTCGGTCCGTTCGGGAAAATCAAGATCTTGATCTCGAACGGACCGGGGCGACTCTTATCCGTACAAAATAGAGCAGAGCACGAATGGAAGGCGGCGTCAGTGAGCGGACTCAAGGCGGAGGTCGATCCGGCCGAGGTAGGACTCGACTCCGGCCGGCTGCGGCGGATCGACGACAACTTCGCCCGCTACGTCGACGACGGGCATCTGGCAGGCTACCTGGTCACGGTGAGCAGGCACGGCAAGCTCGCGCACGTGTCAAGCTACGGGCAGCGCGACCGCGAGGAAGGTCTGCCGGTCGAATCCGACACGCTCTGGCGCATCTTCTCGATGACCAAGCCGATCACCTCGGTCGCCGCGATGATGCTCTACGAGGAGGGCGCGCTCCAGCTGACCGACCCGGTCAGCAAGTTCATCCCGTCCTTCGCCGACCTGCGCGTCTACACCGGCGGTTCGGACCAGAACCCGCTCACGGTTCCGGCCGCCGAGCCGATGCGGATCTGGCACCTGCTCACCCACACCTCCGGCCTCACCTACGGGTTCCACCGGGTGCACACGGTCGACGCCCTCTACCGGGCGGCCGGCTTCGACCCCGGCGCGCCCAAGGGCATGGACCTGGCGGCGGCGTGCGACGGCTGGGCCTCGCTGCCGCTACTGTTCGAGCCCGGCGCGGAGTGGAACTACGGCGTCTCCACCGACGTACTCGGCCGGGTCGTCGAGGTCGCCTCCGGGCAGTCGCTGGACGAGTTCTTCGCCCAGCGCATCCTCGGCCCGCTGGGCATGACCGACACCGCCTTCTGGGTCGAAGACGACGGGGCGTCGCGGCTGGCCGCGCTGTACGGCCTCGGCCCCGGCCGCGCGATGGTCAAGATGGGCCCGCCGTGGGACAACGCCAGGGTGAAGCCGCGGATGCTGAGCGGCGGCGGCGGACTGGTCTCCACCGCGGCCGACTACCACCGGTTCCTGCAGCTGCTGCTCGGCCGGCCTGACTCCCCGGCGGGCGAGCTGGACGGCGTGCGGCTGCTCAGCCCGCGCACCGTGCGCTACATGGGCCGTAATCATCTGCCGGGCGGGCTCGACATCGCGACCTTCGGCCGCGCGCTGTACGCCGAGTCGCCGATGCACGGCTCCGGCTTCGGCCTCGGTTTCGCGGTCGTCACCGACCCGGCGGCGGTCAAGGTCGACTGCTCGGCGGGCGAGCTGTCCTGGGGCGGGGCCGCCTCCACCGCCTTCTGGATCGACCAGGCGGAGGGGCTCACGGTCTCGTTCTTCACCCAGCTGATCCCGTCCAACGCGCTCCCCCTGCGCCCGCAGCTCCGCCAGCTCGTTTATCAGTCTTTGATCTAGCACCGGTTCGTGGGCTGGTCATTTCCCGCTCATGCGGGTTGAAAGGCAAGCCGGAAAATTACTGGCGGACGAGCGGCACGGTCGCTGTCACGGTGGTGCCCAGCCCGGGCCGGGACGTGACGGTGAGCCGCCCGCCGATCAGCTCCGCCCGCTCGGCCATGGACTGCAGCCCGTACGACGTTGAGTCGGGCTCGTCCGCCCGCGCATCGGCGTCGAACCCACGACCGTCGTCGCGAACCCGCAGCAGCACCCGCGACTCGTCGCACCGCAACTCGACCTCGGCCGAGCTCGCGGCAGCGTGCTTGACGAGGTTCTGCAGCGCCTCCTGGGCGATCCGATAGAGCGCGATCTCCACGTGCTCGGGCAGCCGGGGGATCGGCTCGGCCGCCGTGACCTGGACCGGCAGTTGCGCGATCGACCGCGCGAGGCTGGCAAGACCGTCGGCCAGGCCGAGGTCGTCGAGTACCGGCGGGCGCAGGCCGGCGATCGCCGCGTGCGCCTCCTCGATCGTCAGATCGGTCAGCTCCCTCGCCCGGGCCACCTCGGCCGCCGCGACCGCGACCGCGTCCGCAGACCCGCCAGCGTCAGCAGACCCGCCCGCGCCAACACGGCCGACCGCGTCCGCCGCCGCGTCCAGGTGGTAGGCGAGGCTCACCAGGCGCTGCGTGATCCCGTCGTGGATATCGCCGGCCAGCCGCCGCCGCTCGGCCTCCTGCGCCGCGATCACCCGCTCGGCGAACCGCCCTGCGGCCTCCTCGCGCGCCGCGAGCCGCCGGTGCAGGCGGGCCTGGTGCACCGCCCCGGCGACTAGCGACCCGATCGACGTCAGCAGCCGCACGTCCCGGTCGGTGAAGTCCCGCCGCGCACGCGTGTGCACGTTCAGCACCCCGACAAGGCCGGTGAGGCCGCTCTCCATCGGCACCGACACCATCGACGTGTACGCATGCCCGTCAAGCTCGGGGAAGTACCGGTACCGAGGGTCGCCCTCCTTGCCGTGCGTGATCACGGCGGGCGCATGGTGGCTGGCCACCCACCCGCTCACCCCCTCGCCGATTGGCAGGTGGATCTTCCCCACCTGGGAGTCGAACGGAGGCGTCGCCCCGGTGAGCGTCAACGCGCCGCCGTGGTCGTCAAGCACGTGCACGAAGCACACGTCGGTGTCGGTCGCCTCGACGATGAGCCGGGCCACGCCGTTGGCGAGCGGCCCAAGCGACGGCCCGCTTGAGATGGCCTCGATGATGCCGACGAGCAGCGCGTTCTCCCGCTCCGGGTCGGGCAGCCCCAGGCGGCGCCCGGGCTCGGGTCCGCGCTCGGGCGCGTCCGACGGGGAACTCACTTGAACACCCCCTCGCGCAGCGCCGCGGCCACCGCGGCGGCCCGGTCGCCGACGCCGAGCTTGCGGTAGATCGCTCCGGTGTGGCTCTTCACGGTCTCCTCGCCGATGACAAGCCGCGATGCGATGGCCCGGTTGGACAGCCCGGCGACGATCAGCCCGAGCACCTCGCTTTCCCGCTGCGAAAGCCCGAGCCGCGCTCCGGGCCAGAACTCTCCGCTGTCCAGTCGGGCAGCCGATGACGCGACCCGGGCAGCAAGCACCGGGTCGACCACGGTCTCCCCGGCATGCACCTGCTCGAGCGCCCGGACGAGCTCCTCGCCCGACACCCGCTTGAGCAGATAGCCGGCCGCGCCCGCGCGCAGCGCCTGGTACAGGTACTGCTCGTCATCGTAGACCGAGAGCAGCACGACCCGGCGCGCTGGGTCGCCCTCGACAAGTCGTCGGCAGAGGTCGAGCCCGCTCGACCCGCGCAGCCGCACGTCGCAGAGCACCACGTCGGGGGAGAGCGCGACCACGACCGGCACGGCCTCCTCGGCGGTGCCCGCCTGCCCGACCACCCGGACCCGCCCGCTGAACCGCGCCAGCATGGACTTGAGCCCCTCGATGACAAGCTCGTGGTCGTCGACGAGGACGACGCGCACGGGTCGGCTCTCCATGATTGACCACGATAAGTGTTTGGGCTGCTCGGGACTAGCGTGCTGCCCGGGCGGCGATCCCTCGCTCCGGTGCGCTCCCCCCCGCTACCCCCCACTGGGGGGATTCGTCCGTCGATGGCGGTCCGTAAGGTGACTGGCTCCGGTAACGGTGCCGCTTCGCACGCGAGGAGCGGCAAACGGGAAGGAGCGCGCATTGCCCGACAAGCTCTTGCGCATGCACCGGACGGCAGCCCAGGCGGCGACGGCGACGCACGCGCCGTACCGCCGCCCGGTCATGCTGGCCATCGCCGGCGACAGCGCGGCCGGCAAGACGACGATCACCCAAGGCCTGGTCAGAGCGCTCGGCGAAGAGCGCTGCACGGCGGTCTGCGTGGATGACTACCACCGCTACGACCGGGCCGAGCGGCGGAACCTCCCGTTCACCGCCCTGCACCCCGACTGCAACCACGTGGACATCATGGAGCAGCACCTGCAGTTGCTCGCCACCGGCCACCCGATCCTCAAGCCCGTCTACGACCACCATGCCGGTACCCTGACCCGCCCGCAGTACGTGGAGCCCCGTGAGTTCGTCATTGTCGAGGGCCTGCTCCCGCTGCACACGAAGCTCGCCGCCGCCTGTTTCGACGTCACCGTCTTCCTCAACCCGCCGGAAGAGATCCGCCGCGACTGGAAGATCAAGCGCGATAGCAGGCACCGGGGCTACACCGAAGAGCAGGTGCTAGCCGAGCTCGACCGCCGCGAGCCCGAGTCCGAGGAGTTCATCCGCCCGCAGCGCTGCCGCGCCGATATCGTCGTCAGCTTCGCCCCGGTCGCGCAGCGCCACGACCCGCAATCGGTGCCCCTGTCCGCCGAGCTGCTGCTCCGGCCCACGATCCGCCACCCGGACCTCACCACGGTGCTAGCGGGCTGCGGCGAGTCGATGCACCTCAAGCTGACCCGCGATGAGGACGGCCGCCCGGTCGACGCGCTGCACGTCCACGGCTACGCCCCGAGCGAGAACAGCCGGATGCTGGAGAAGGCCATGTGGGCTGCCCTAGGCGGTGCCACCGACCTCCCCGCTGTCCTCGGCGATCTGGGCGAAGGCAAGCGCAGCGAGCCCCTGGCCGTCACCCAGCTTCTCCTGCTCCATCACCTCATCGAGGCAGCCAGCTGAAGCGCGGCAAATCAAAAGATCAAATTCGTCATGGCGAACGGACCCGTGCCTTCGCCCTCACCGCTAGCCGCTCGTCCACCGAGGGATACTTAAGCGAAAGGTTTAGCCAAGTGGCGACGGAGGCGACGCATGTCTACGGTGGCCCGGCTCCGTGCCCTGGTGGCGGTGGCCGACTCGGGTTCGGTCCGTGCGGCGGCGCGCCGCCTGACCGTGACCGAGTCCGCGGTGTCGGCCGCCCTCTCCGCGCTCGCCCGCGAGGTTCGCGTCCCCCTGGTGGAGCGCGACGGCCGGGGCCTGCGGCTGACCGCGCCCGGGCAGGCTTACGCGGAGTATGCGCGGCAGATCCTCGGCCTGCACGCGGAGGCCCTCGCCGCCGCCAGAAACGGCCAGGACCCGGAGCGCGGCACGGTGCGCGTCGCGGCGGTGACGTCGGCCGGCGAGCATCTGCTGCCCGGCCAGCTCGCGTCCTTCATCGCCGCGCACCCCGCCGTCGACCTGCGCCTTGAGGTCGGCAGCAGCGAACGGTGCTGGACGATGTTCGCCGCCCACGAGGCGGACGTCGTGGTCGGCGGCAGGCCGCCCGCGCACATCCCCGACGCCGTCATCAACGCCACCAGGACCAACCTCCTTGTCGTGGTGGCCGCGCCCGCCGTCGCGCAGCGCTTCGACCCGACCGTCACCCGGTGGCTACAGCGGGAGGCGGGCTCGGCGACCCGGGCGCACGGCGAGGCGCTGCTTGCGGGCCTTGAGGCCGACCCGCCGAGGCTCACCCTCGGCTCGAACGGCGCCGTGGTGGCCTGCGCGGTCGCCGGGCTAGGCGCGACCCTGATCTCACGCGAGGCCGTGCGACGCGAGCTCGCCGCGGGCGAGCTGGCCGAGGTCGCCCTGCCGGGCACGCCCCTGCGCCGCCCCTGGCGGCTGGTGACGCGCCCGCAGCCGCCCGCCGCGGCCGCCATCCTCGTCCGCCACCTGGTCACCCGCGAGGGCTGGCGGACGGTCAACACTAAATCAAATGATCAAGTATCGGCCAAAAAGCTTGATTGATTGTTGTTGTATTGACGCCCATCATGGAAGAGCAGGCCAGCGGCTCGAATCGCCGCTAGCCGCACGACCCGATGGGAGACCCACGCGATGTCAGAACGCTGGAGCGCCGGGGTGCTGCAGTACGCCGAGATGGGCTACTGGCAGCCCGATTACGAGCCGAAGCCGACGGACATCCTCGCCGCCTTCCGGGTAACGCCGCAGCCCGGCGTCCCGCCCGAGGAGGCAGGCGCAGCGGTCGCGGGGGAGTCGTCTACCGCTACCTGGACGGTGGTGTGGACCGACCGGCTCACCGCTCACGACCATTACCAGGGCAAGTGCTACCGCGTCGATCCGGTGCCAGGCAACCCCGAGCAGTTCATCGCCTACATCGCCTATGACCTCGACCTGTTCGAGGAAGGCTCGATCGCCAACCTGTCCAGCTCCATCATCGGCAACGTCTTCGGCTTCAAGGCCCTCAAGGCCCTGCGCCTGGAGGACATGCGTATCCCGCCGCACTACGCGAAGACCTTCCAGGGCCCGGCGCACGGCATCGTGATGGAGCGCGAGTACCTGAACAAGTACGGCCGCCCGCTGCTCGGCGCGACCGTCAAGCCCAAGCTCGGCTTGTCCGCAAGGAACTACGGCCGCGTCGTCTACGAGGCGCTACGGGGCGGCCTCGACTTCACCAAGGACGACGAAAACATCAACAGCCAGCCGTTCATGCGCTGGCGCGACCGTTTCCTGCACTGCGTGGAGGCGGTGAACAAGGCGGAAACAGAGACCGGCGAGGTCAAGGGCCACTATCTCAACGTCACCGCCGCGACCATGGAGGACATGTACGAGCGGGCCGACCTGGCCAAGCAGATCGGTGCCGTCATTGTGATGATCGACCTGACCGTCGGCTACACCGCGATCCAGTCGATGGCGAAGTGGGCGCGGAGGAACGGCGTCCTTCTTCACCTGCACCGGGCGGGCCACTCCACCTACACCAGGCAGAAGAACCACGGCGTCTCCTTCCGCGTCATCGCCAAGTGGATGCGACTGGCAGGCGTCGACCACATCCACGCCGGCACGGCCGTCGGCAAGCTTGAGGGTGACCCGGCGTCCGTGCAGGGCTACTACGAGACGCTCCGCTGCGACAAGGCGGAGGCCAACCCGAGCCTGGGCCTGTACTTCGAGCAGGACTGGGCGTCGATGCCCTCGGTTTTCCCTGTCGCCTCCGGCGGCATCCACGCCGGCCAGATGCACCAGCTCCTGTCCCTGTTCGGCGAGGACGTGATCCTCCAGTTCGGCGGCGGCACGATCGGCCACCCCATGGGCATCGCGGCCGGGGCGACGGCGAACAGGGTGGCGCTTGAGGCGATGGTCAAGGCCCGCAACGAGGGCCGCGACATCGACGTCCAAGGCCCGGACATCCTCAAGGCCGCCGCCCGCCGTAGCCGCGAGCTCGACGCAGCCCTCGCCACCTGGGGCGACGTGACCTTCAACTACGAGTCAACCGACACTCCCGACCTGGTGGTGACCCCGTCATGACAACTGCGCCGCGTGTCACTCAGGGCACGTTCTCCTACCTGCCCGACCTGACCGACGAGGAGATCTCAGCCCAGATCGGCTATGCCCTCGGCAACGGCTGGGCGGTCTCCGTCGAGTCAACCGACGACCCGCGCCCACGGAACAACTACTGGGACATGTGGGGCCTGCCGATGTTCGATCTGACCGACCCGGCCGCCGCGCTGCTCGAGGTCAACGAGTGCCGCAGGACCTACCCCGACCGCTACATCCGCGTCACCGCCTACGACGCGACGCATGGCCGCCAGACGACCGCCATGTCGTTCCTGGTGAACCGGCCCGCGTCGTGAAGGCGGCGTGACCGGTTTCGCGCTCCGCCCCCCGGCCGGCGCCCAGTCGGCCGGGCCCGGGAGCGAGGAGACCGACAACGGGTCCGGGATGGCACAGGCCGCCGATGAGCTGCTGGCCGACGACGCCACCGTCGATCTGGCGGAGGAACGGGCCCTAGCCGGCGTCGACCGCGTGCTGGACGCCCTCGATAGCGACCTGGTTGGCCTGGCCCCAGTCAAGACCCGGGTCCGCGAGATCGCCGCGCTGCTTCTCATCGACCGGGCGCGCGCCCGATTCGGTCTGTCGGCCCAGCCGCCGTCCCTGCACATGTGCTTCACCGGCAACCCCGGCTCCGGCAAGACCACGGTGGCACTGCGGATGGCCGAGCTGCTGCACCGCCTCGGCTACCTGCGCACGAACAAGGTCATCTCGGTCACCCGCGACAACCTGGTCGGCCAGTACGTCGGTCACACTGCCCCCAAGACCAAGGAGGCGCTCAAGCGGGCGATGGGCGGCGTCTTGTTCATCGACGAGGCCTACTACCTGTACCGAGCGGAGAACGAGCGCGACTACGGCAGCGAGGCCATCGAGATCCTCCTCCAGTACATGGAAAACCAGCGCGACGACCTGGTCGTCATCCTGGCCGGCTACGCCGACAGAATGGAAACGTTCTTCGCCTCGAACCCAGGCATGTCCTCGCGGATAGCGCACCACCTGGAATTCCCCGACTACTCCCTGGACGAGCTAGCCGCGATCGGCGCCGTCATGCTAG
The DNA here is from genome assembly GCA_963773105.1 of uncultured Actinomycetota bacterium. Classification (GTDB taxonomy): domain Bacteria; phylum Actinomycetota; class Actinomycetes; order Streptosporangiales; family Streptosporangiaceae; genus Trebonia. Next base: position 828,009 of record CAVZAA010000003.1, on the reverse strand, counting down.
AGACCCAGCGCTACCGCCTCTCCGCCGAGGCCGAGCCCATCTTCCGCGACTACCTATCCCGTCGCATGACTCAGCCGCGCTTCGCCAACGCTCGCTCTGTCCGCAACGCCCTAGAACGCGCCCGCCTCCGCCAAGCCAACCGCCTAGTCGCCACCCTCACGCCCCTAACCAAGGACGACCTAATCCGCCTAGAACCCGCCGACTTCCTAGCCAGCCGCGTATTTCAGGTCTAGGTGTTGCGGATGGGGCTGATGCGCGAAGCGCTGCGCTCCCAACCCCTGCGCTCCGAACCCCCTCCGGGCCTACCCCATCGACGACCGCCAGCCCTCGTGGTAGCTCTCGCGCACCACGGCCGAGTACGGAGTGGGCGAGACGACCGCGCGAACCGCGAACTGCTCGTGCGGCTGCACCGTGGTCTTCCTCGACCCGCCGTCCGGCTCGCCCCAGATGACCTTCACCTCGGCGCCGATCGGCACGTCGGGGTCGACGGTGGCGAGCGACAGCCCGGACCGCTCGTTGGCCGAGTAGCCGGTGAACATCGAGACGCCGACGATCTTTCCCGACGCGTCCACCACCGAGTCGAAGTTGGACGAGCCGTAGTTCGCGTTCGGCAGGTCGAAGAACTGGTAGCGCGGCCCCGGGCCGACCGGCGAGGTCAGCAGCTGACCGAGGTCTTCGGCGTTCCAGGCGAGGGTCACCTTCCGCCGCTGGGTCGCGCCGTCGATCGCGGCCAGCGCGTCCCGGCCGATGAAGTCGTGGTCGAACTTCACGAACCCGCCGTAGCCGAGCTCCCACGGGTTCGTGTAGTAGTCCTCGATGTCGGGCGACACGAACGACCCGGCGATCGCGTTGGTCGCCTCATAGGAGTCCGCGCCCAGCCACTCCCGGTAGGAGCGCAGCTCGGGGGAGGTGTAGATGGCGGGCAGGGGCGACGGGATCCAGCCCGATTCCAGCGTGTTGCAGGAGTACGCGCGCGCGCCGCACGGCTCCAGCCCGAACTCGACCCCGGCGGCGAGGATCGTGTCCCGGACCTTGTCGTAGAACTCGTACGGCCCCCAGATCTCCAGCCCGGGCGCGCCCGCCATGCCGTGCCGAAGCGTGCGAACCTTCTCGCCGCCGATGTTCATCCAGCCCATGCGGAAGAACCGGACCTGCTCCATCGGCTCGCCGTTGAGCTTCTCGATCACCGCCCACGCGTTCGGCCCCTGGATCTGGAACCGCCAGAGCTTGCGCGTCACCGCCTTGCCGTACGGCCGCGACGGCGACCTGGGGTCGAGCGTCATGTCAACGTTGTAGCCCTTGGAGCCCTTGAACAGCAGCCAGTTGGCGACGGGGGCGCGGCCGACGAAGGTGAACTCCTCGTCGGACTCGCGGAAGAGGATGCCATCGCCAATGACCCCCCCTTCCGGCGAAACCGGCACGAACTGCTTGGCCGTGTCCACCGGGAACTTCGCGGTCGAGTTAATGCCGGTGTCGGTGATCAGCTTCAGCGCGTCGGGACCGGAGATAAAGATGTTGTGCATGTGGTGCGACTGGTCGTAGAGCACCGCCGTCTCCCGCCACGCGATCACCTCGCGTCGGAAGTTCGTGAACTCGGACGGGACGACGGGGTAGATGTAGGCGCCAAGCTGCGAATTCCGCAGCAGCTCTACCGTGTTCCCCGCCTCGTCAAGCAGCTCTTGCAGGTTCTTCGCCATTTGCCACCTGTCTCATGCGGATTCATGTGCGGTCACATGCTAGCGCTCGCCCCTGTGGGCCGTAATGCCCGCTATTGGCAGGGTTGGACCGCTCTCTTGTGGTCACATAACAAAGGCAAGAGCAAGGCCGCAAGCAAAAACGGGAGTCGATGGAACGGACCGTTGCTTCGACCGGTAGGTCGAAGCGTGTGCTCCCCGTAGTCACCCGCTTACGTTCAGAATAGAGTGCATTTACAGCTCTTGAACTGCGAAGACCGCGGGAGGGGGGATGCAGACCATGCGAGGGGCACACCGCGGGGACCACGTACTGTCATCGGGGCGCGTCGTGCTCTACTCCACCGTCCTGGCGGCGTCGGTCGTCCCGCCGATTTACCTGTTCGTCCGCTCGTTCCTCTACGGGGATGTCGGGGATGCCGTCGTCGCGGTCGTGTGCGGGGTACTGTACCTCCTCGTGCTCTCCCGACTATGGGACGTGGCCTCGTTTCAGCGGCGGGCCATGGTCCGCGAACGGACGCTGCGGCTGGCCGGCGCCGCGCTGGCCTCGGCGACCACGGCCGAGGAAATCGCGGCGGCCATCCAGCACGCGGCCACCGTCCTGGTCAGCCAGCCGACACCCGAGTCCAAGGACCGGGTGACGGCCCTGCTGGCGGTGCGCCGCGATGGCCGGCTGCGCTCGATCACCCCCGTTCTCGCGACCACGCCCGCGGCCGTCGCCGACGAGCTCGCGGGCAACCGGCTCCGTGAGCTGACCGAGGAGCTGCTGCCCGCCCTGGATCGCCCCCGGTTCATCCCGGTGCAGGACTTCGGCGACGTCCGGGCGGCCGGCATCAGGGTCGGCGTGGCGGAAGGCGCCCTGCTCTGCCCGCTGATGCTCAAGGACCGGCCGACCGGGGACCCGCACATCGGGGTGCTCGCCGTCTACGGCCAGAAGCAGGTGCTCTCGGAGCTGTCCCCGGCGCTGGAGATCCTGGCCGGCCAGGCGGCGCTGGCGGTCGAGCGGGTCACGCTTACCCAGGAGGTCATCAGGCAGCGCGGCCAGGCCCTGTTCCGCACGCTGGTGCGCAACACCTCGGACGCGATCCTGATCATCGGCGACGACGGCGTGGTCGCCTACGCGACCCCCTCCGCCGCCGCCATCTTCGGCGACGTCGAGGTCGAGGGGAGCACGCTCGAAGACCTGGTGGACCCCGCAACGCGCGCTGACGTCGCCCGGGTGATGGATCTGATCCTGGCCGGGATCACCGCGGGCACCCATGGCTTCCTGCTGCGGATCGAACGCCTCGACGGCCGCGACGCGGTGCTCGAGGTCAGGTCCAGCGACCTGCGCGGCGACCGGACCGTGGGCGGCATGGTGCTCACCCTGCGCGACGTCACCGAGCAGCACCAGCTTGAGCAGGAGCTGAAGCACCAGGCCTACCACGACGCGCTGACCGGCCTGCCGAACCGGGTGCTGTTCGCCGAGCGGGTGGCGGACGCGCTCGACCACGCGCGCCGCACCGAGCGGACCGTCGGCGTGCTCTTCGTCGACCTGGACGACTTCAAGATCGTCAACGACACGATGGGCCACGGCACCGGCGACGAGCTGCTGGCGGCGGTGGCCGGACGGCTGGCGGCGTCGGTGCGCCCGTCTGACACCGCCGCCCGGCTCGGGGGCGACGAGTTCGCCCTGCTCATCGACGACGCGCCGGACGCCGAGGCGGTGGAGGCGTTCGCGGAGCGGATCGTGGCCGCGTTCACCGGGCCGTTCACGCTCAGCGACGCCGAGGTGATCGCGACCGCCACCGTCGGCGTCGCCACCTCGGTCGACACCACCGACGCGGACGAGCTGCTGCGCCACGCGGACCTGGCCCTGTACGCGGCGAAGGCGGCGGGCAAGCGGCGGTGGCGGAGCTACCAGCCGGTGCTGTCGGCCGGGATGCTCCGGCGGCGCGAGGTGCAGGCCGCGCTCGAGGACGCGCTCAAGAACGGGGAGTTCACCCTCGCCTACCAGCCGATCGTGACGCTCGACAGCGGCCAGATCGACGGCTTCGAGGCCCTCGTCCGGTGGCCCCATCCGCAGTGGGGCATGATGCTGCCCGGCGAGTTCATCACCCTGGCGGAGGAGACCGGTCACATTGTCCCGCTGGGCGACTGGGTGCTCAGGCAGGCCCTGTCCGACATGGTCCAGTGGCGCCGCCGGATGGAGGCGCCGCTCGACGGCGGCCCGCACGTCTCGGTCAACGTCTCCGCCCGCCAGTTCCGCGATCCGGGATTCTGCGAGGGGGTCCGGCAGGCGCTGCTCGAGTCCGGCCTGCCGCCGTCCGCGCTGCTGCTTGAGCTGACCGAGTCCGTCCTGCTGGGCGACAACGACCGGATCGGCGCCGAGCTCGACGAGCTCAAGGACATCGGCGTGCGGCTGGCGATCGACGACTTCGGCACCGGCTACTCCTCGCTCAGCTACCTGCTGGAGCTGCCGATCAACGTGCTCAAGATCGACAAGTCGTTCGTGACCGGGATCGCCGCCTCGTGGCGGCAGTACGCGCTGGTGGAGGGGATCATCCGGCTCGCGGCGACGCTTGAGGTCGAGGTCATCGCGGAGGGGATCGAGACCGAGACCGAGCGGGAACTGCTCGCGGGCATGGGCTGCCAGTACGGCCAGGGCTACCTGCTCTCCGTCCCGGTCGACGCGACCAAGGCGGAGGCGCTGCTGTCACTGGGCCGCGCCCTGGCCCCCGAACTCCCGCGCCAGCGCCGCAAGCCGCCCGACCACTCCTACCTAACCGACCTATAACGGGCATTATGGCTGGGTGACTCTGAAGATCGCGATCGTGGGGGGCGGTATCGGCGGGCTGGCGGCCGCCGCGTTCCTCCACCAGGCCGGGCTGTCGGCCACGGTCTACGAGCAGACCGGCGAGCTGCGGGAGATCGGCGCCGGCCTGGTCGTCGCCCCGAACATGGCCCGGCTGCTGCGCCGCCTCGGGGTGCTCGACCCGCTGCTGAAGACGGCGGTCCGGCTGGAGACCGGGTGGGAGTTCCGCCGCTGGCAGGACGGCACCGTGCTGTCGGCCGAGGATCTGGCCACCAGATGCGAGCGGCTCTACGGCGAGCATACTTACACCGCGCACCGCGCCGACCTGCTCGACGCGATCAGCGGCGCCGTCCCTGCTGGCGCCGTGCGTCTGGGCAAGCGCTGCACCGAGGTGGCGGTCGGCGCCGCCGGAAGCGGGCCCGCCGTCCTCACGTTCGCCGACGGCGAGGTGGTGGAGGCGGACGTGGTGATCGGGGCGGACGGCATCCACTCGCTGATCCGGGCCGCGCTGACCGAGCCGGCGCCGCCGACCTACTCGGGCAGCTGCGCGTTCCGCGCCCTGGTCCCGGCGCGGGATGCGCCCGCGTTCGCGCGTCGACCGGCCCAGGTGCTCTGGCTCGGCCCCGATCATCACCTGGTCCACTACCCGGTCCGCGCGGGCGAGCTGGTCAACCTGGTCGCGTTCGCCCCGGCGGGCGGCTACACGACCGAGTCGTGGACGGCGACTGCCACGGTGGGCGAGTTCCTGGCCGAGTTCGAAGGCTGGGACCCGAGGCTCACCGCCCTCATCGAGGCGGCCGGCGTCCCGGGCCGCTGGGCCCTGCTCGACCGGCAGCCGCTCCGCCAGTGGTCGCACGGCCCGGTCACCCTGCTGGGCGACGCCGCGCACCCGATGTTCCCGTTCTACGGGCAGGGCGCCGCCCAGGCCATCGAGGACGCCGCCGCGCTCGCCCGCTGCCTGGCCGATGACCCAGCCGACACAGCCGATCCGAGCGCGGCGCTCCGCCGCTACGAGGCGGCCCGCATCCCCCGCACCACCCGCCTCCAGGAGGTTAGCCACGCCCGCGGCTACGTCAACCACCTGCCCGACGGCCCCGACCAGCGCGCCCGCGACGAGGCCTTCGCCACCACCGACCCGCTGGCGGCCAACGCCTGGATCTACGCCTACGATCCGGCCGGAGGCGGCTGACCGCCCTGGTCGGCGTCCCTACAGCGTGGCGATCCACTCGTCGACGGTGGTGACCAGGGCCTGGCGGGGGAAGACCTTCTCCGTCAGCACCCGGTGCACCTCGGGGTCGGTGTCCGCGCAGGCGTCGGCGAGCACGGTGATCCGGTAGTCGAGGTCGGCCGCCTGACGGAGGGTGGAGAGCACCACCCCGCTGGTGGAGATGCCCGCGAGGATGAGGGTGTCGGCGTCGGCGCCGCGCAGCAGCACGTCCAGGTCGCTGCCGCTGAAGGCGCTCACCCGCCGCTTGATGATGACCGGCTCGTCCGGGAGCGGTTCCAGCGAGGCGTGCACCTGGGTGGCCGGGTGATCCTGCGTCATCGCGTCGCCCAGCTGGCCGATCCGGCCGAAGGTGGGGTTGCTCGCGGCGGCCTCCGGGTAGCCGGGGCGGAACGCCACCCGGACGAACATCACCGGGATGCCCGCCGCCCGGGCGGCCTTGACGGCTCGACCGGCGGCCGGAACGGCGGCCGAGTCGGCGACCCGCTCGACGATGCCATGCTGGAAATCCATCAGCAGCAGGACGGGACGGGAGTCGGGCATGGGAATGCGCCTCCGGGGTCACGAGCAGGGACGTCGATATGATCAGTAAAAACTTATCAGATCAGACTGATTAATTAATCCCGGCGAGCCGCGTCAGGCGTCGAGCCCGCCCGCGCCGACCACGGGCTGCTGGCTTGACCACGGGAAGTTGATCCACGCGTTGGTCCGCTTCCACACGTAGTCGCACTTGATCAGGGACTGCGGCTTCTCGTAGATCACGGCCGAGCGCACCTCGGCCACGTGCCCGGAGACGAACTCGTGCACCAGCTCCAGGGTCCGGCCGGTGTCGGCCACGTCGTCGGCGATCAGCACCTGCTTGGCCGAGAAGTCGACCGCGCTTGGCACCGGCGGCAGCATCACCGGCATCTCCAGCGTGGTGCCGACGCCGTTGTAGAACTCGACGTTCATCAGGTACAGGTTCTTCACCGACAGGGCGTAGCCGAGCGCGCCCGCGACGAACATGCCGCCGCGGGCGATCGCCAGGATGATGTCCGGCCGGAAACCGGAGTCGGCGATCTCCTGCGCCATGTCCCGGGACGCGACGCCGAACGCGTCCCAGTCGAGATGCTCCCGATCGCCGTCGGCAGACTCGCCGCCCAAAGACTCACTCCCCATAGCCCGTGACCTTACCGGGTCGGCCTGCGCCCGCTCACTGCACCAGCACGTCGGGCGCGGTCGCGTCGTATTCGGCCAGCCAGGCGGCGCCGCGCCCGTCGGTGTCGCGCCGGTTGAACCGCCTCCGCACGGCGATCCCGAGGTCCCGCCGGAACGCGGCCAACGGCGAGGTCAGGTGGTTGGAGACGCCCCGCGCGCGGGCGGTGAGCACCACCCGCGACGCCCGCGGCCGCCGGGTCCGCTCGTACCGGCCGAGCGCCGCCGCCGGATCGGCGGACGCGCCCGGCGCGGACAGCGCCGTCGCCAGCACCGCCCCGTCCTCGATCGCCTGGCAGGCGCCCTGCCCCAGGTAGGGAAGCATCGGGTGCGCCGCGTCGCCCAGCAGCGTTACCCGCCCCGACGTCCACGCCGGGATCGGGTCGCGGTCGTACAGCGCCCACTTGTACCAGGTGTCCCCGGCAGCGAACAAACGCAGCAGCGACTCGTGCCATCCGGCGTACCTCTCGAGCACCTCGTCCCCCGGGCACCGCGCGACCCAGGACTCGTGCCGGTAGGTCTCATCGTCGTAGTGGCAGACGACGTTGATCAGCTCCTCGCCGCGCAGCGGGTACAGCACGATCGTGCCGTGCGGCCCCAGCCACTGGCCGTTGTCGGCGGCGAGCGGGGTGCCGCGGACGGCGGCGGCCGGGATGACCGACCGGTAGCAGATCTTGCCGGTGAACCGGGGCGCGTCCGGCCCGAACAGCGCCGTCCGCACCGCTGAGTGGATGCCGTCGGCGCCGACGATCACGTCGGCCTCCGCCGTGCTGCCGTCGGAGAACCGCGCGACGGCCGTCTTCCCCGACGTCTCAACCGACACGCAGCGCTGGCCAAGCGACACCACGCCGGGCGGCACCGCGGCGGCCAGCACGTCGAGCAGATCCGCCCGGTGCGCGGTCGCCCCCTCGATCCCCTGCAGCGCTCCCTGCTGGCTCCGGCTCGTCTTGCTGATCAGCCGGCCGGTCATCCCGTTTCTGGTGACCGCCCACTCCGACCGCCCCGCGACCTTCCGCACGCCGTCCTCGACCCCGATCGCGCGCAGCACCCGCATGGCGTTGGGGTGCAGCGCGACGCCGGCCCCGATCTCCCTGAGCTCGGCCGCCGCCTCGTACACGCGGACCTCGACCCCCGCCCGCGACAGTGCGATCGCCGCCGTCAGCCCGCCAATGCCGCCCCCGATGATCGCCACACGTGTCATGTGGCCATCTTCCCCCGGCCGGCCAGCTCCTCAATCGTCGCGCGGCACAGAAAAAACCCCCGAAGATCAACACCCCTGCTATCGAACGGACCCCGGTTTCACCCATCGGGTCAGCCGCGACTTGCCCTCGTTCCTACCACCGCCTACGATGTAATCCATGGTAGCTCTCCCCAGTCCATCGTCCGTCCGGTTCGAGCAGGGTGTGCTTGACCGGCTCAACGCGTTCGTCAAGGCGCACCGCGAGCTGTCGCTGTCCAGCGCCAGCAACCGCCTGGTCGATGAGGCGCTGCGGATGCACGAGCACCCGCTGATCGCGTTCAAGGACGGGCCGGCCGTCGCGCACGGCTGGTCGGCGGTCCCGACGTATGGGAGGTCATCGGCGCGGTCAGGTCCGTCCGGGAGGCCGAGCCGGAGCTGGCGGGCGACGAGATCCTCGCGGTCGTCGCCGATACGTCGGGGACGCCGCTGCCCTTCCTGCGCGCCGCGCTGGCCTACTGGGGCGACTTCCCCGAGGAGGTCGACGCCTTCCTCGACCGCGCCCGGGCTGAGGCCGCGCAGGCCCGCGCCAGCTGGGAGCGCCAGCAGGAACTGCTCGGCCGGTGAGCATCGCGCCCGACGGCAAGCCGGACGCACTGCTATTGGACGAGATGTTCTCGGCGAGGATCGCCGACGAGTTGGCGCTGGTCGGCATCGACTGCCGGGCCGTCGGCGCCGACCCCGTCCTGCGCGCGCAGTCCGACCTGGAGATCTTCGATTCCGCGGTGCGCGAGGACCGCGTCCTGGTGACCAACAACGTGCCCGACTTCGAGTCGCTGCGCCGCGCCCGCGAGGCCGCGGGCGGACCCCTGCCCGGCCTCGTCTACACCTCCGACCTCGCATTTCCGCGTACCAAGGCGTACCTGGCCCGCCTCGTCGCCGCCCTCGCCGCCGCCGCCGCCGACCGCGAGACGGCCCGCTGCGGCGGGGTCCTGTGGCTGCGCCCGCCGCTTAGGGGCTGAGCACCCGCGCGGCGCTGATCAGGTCCGAGATGAGCCGGGGAGGCCGGTTGGCGTCCCAGGCCAGCACGACCTGGCCGGCCGGGATGCCGTCGACGGGGACGAACGCCACCCCGGGCGGAGCGATGGCAGCGGTGATGGGGACCGGCAGGTAGGCCACCCCGCGACCCGCGCGGACGTAGGCGACGATCTCTTCCATGTCGCTGACGTAGGGCCCGGGCTGCGGATGGCGGCCGTCCGGGCGTGGATCGAATGTCCAGAAGGCGTTCCATTCGGGCTGGGCGTCGGCGTAGAGGAGGACGGGTTCGTCGGCCAGGGCGGCGATATCGACCGAGGTCGCCGCGGCCAGCTGGTGCCCGGCGGGGAGGGCGACGCAGACCCGCTCGGCGTAGAGCGGCCGTGTCTCCAGGCCTTCGGCCGACACCGGGAGGCGGACAAATCCCGCATCGACGCGCCCGTCGCGCAGCGCCGCGGCGTGATTCCACCACCGCAAGCGCTGCAAGTGGATGTCGACCTCCGGATGGCTGCGGGTGAATCTCTGCACCACCGGCGCGATGTCCATGCCGAGCATGAACCCGGCAGTCAAGATGTGCTCGCTGTCTTGGGCCTGGCGGGCCCGCGCGACCGCGGCTTCGCTCTCGGCGAGCAGCCGCGAGCCGTCTTCTGCCAGTCGCTTGCCCGCCAGCGTAAGGGCCACCTGTCTGCTGTTGCGCTCGAGTAGCTCGACGCCAAGCTCCGCCTCGAGCCGGCGGATCTGGCGGGACAGGGCGGGCTTACGTACCTGCTTCTGCGCGACATCGCCCACTGGCAGCCGGCCGCCATCGGCGCCGCCTGCGGATGCGTTATCGCTGCCGTCCTCGTCGTCGGCATGCTCTTCGAAGGCTGGCCCGCCGCACGGCTGCCGCCCGCCCCCGGGCGCCTGCTCACCCTCCTGCTCACGGCGCTGGTGGCGGTCGCGCTCGACCGTGTTCTAGCCGCCTACGCAGACGGAGCCGCCTGGATAAGGGCCACCCCGCAGGACTGGATAACCACCGCCGCGCTCAGTTTCCTGGGAGCGGGCATCATCTCGCATGTGGCCGTCGGGCTCCGCTGGCCATTCGCGCTGAAGGCCAAGTAAAAGGCGCGGTCACAGGGACTTGACGCCGACGGCGGCCAGCGCGTACACGGGCTTTCCGGTCGGCTCGCCGCCCGTCCCCGCTATCCATCGGCGCACCTCGCACACCCCCGGCCCGACCGGCTCGAGCTCGGCCAGCATCGACGCCAGATCCGCGGCGTCGTGGTTCCAGAACCGGGTGTGGGTGGCGGTCCGCTGCAGCCGGTCGGCGAGCTCCCTGTCCTCGTAATGCCCGGAAGACACGATCAGCCACGAGCCCAGGGCCGTCTGGCTCATGTACTTGGCGCACACCGCGGCCGCCGCGTCGGCGGGCAGGAAATGAAGCACCGCGGCCAAGATAACGGCCACTGGCTCGTCCAGATCGATTACGGCCCGCACCTGCGGATCCGCCAGCACGGCCTCCGGCTCGGTCAGGTCCGCCCGCACAGCGGCCAGCCCCTCGCCTCGGGCCAGCAGCGCCTTGCCGTGAATCGCGGCCGCGGGGTCGATGTCCACGTAACACACCCGAGCGTCCGGGATCACCTCGCGCACCGCCTCGTGCACCGCCGGGTGCGCGGGCAGCCCCGACCCTAGGTCGAGGAACTGGCTCACGCCCGCAGCGGCCGCACGGGCGGCGGCGGCGCAGATGAACTCCCGGTTGTGCCGGACCAACTGCGGCAGCGCCGGGTTCACCTCGGCCATGCGCCCACCCATATCCCTGTCGGACGCGAAATTGTCCTTTCCGCCAAGCCAGTAGTCGTAGACCCGGGCGATGCTCGGCCGGGTCACGTCGATGCCCGCAGGGGGGTTCTCGTCCGTCACGACCCTCAAGCTACCAAGTCTTGCCCCTATGTATCTCGCCCCATGGTCACGGCTCTGTTCTTTTGAACAGGCGGGCAAAGATTGGAGCGGGATGATGAGAAGACGTATTCTGCAGGCCGGCGCGGCCGGCGCGGCACTGCTCGCACTGGCGGCCGGCGGCGGAGCGGCATTCGCCTCCACAAGCAGCCCCAACATGATTGTCACCGGACCAGACCATCAGCGCCTCACCTTCGTGCTCTCGCCGGGCCGTAGCTTCGTATTCAAGCTGCCTGCGACCAACGACCCGGTCAGGATCGACGTCGACTCGCCCTCGACGAATGGCGGGGTGCAGACACCCAGCGAGGTCTTCAGCGCGTTGATCAACGCCAACGGCAACGACTCGGGAATGAGCTGGATCGGAACCAACAGCGACGGATCTCAGTCCGGCAACAGCACCATTCACACCGCCGATGTTGCCAATCTGGTGTGCGGGCCCGGCTGCGTGATCGCCTGGCTGCGGGTGAAGAGCATCTCCGCCCACACGCTCATATTGACGGCGAACCCCAAGACGTCGATCATCCGTGAGCGATATGTCGTGAACATCTGGTACTGATCTCATGGTTCTTGAAACGGGATCACGACCTGGACGCGGCAGCCGCGGGCTGCGTCGGCGATGCCGATATCCCCGCCGTGCAGCTCGACCGCCCAGCGGGCGATCGCCAGGCCGAGGCCGGTGCCGCCGTCGGCGCCGGGCAGGCCGCCTCGGTAGAAGCGCTCGAACACGTGCCTGCGCTGGTCCGCCGGTATGCCCGGCCCCTCATCGGATACCTCAAGCAGGACGGCGCTGCGGGCGGCGATGGCATGGGCGGCGATCGTGACGGTGCCGTCGGCCGGGCTGTGGGTCGCGGCGTTATCCAGCAGGTTCGCCACGACCTGGTGCAGGCGGTCGCGATCGCCGCAGATGCGCAACGCGTCGGCGGCGTCGGTCGTGAACCGGACCGCCGGATGCGCGATCTGGGCCTGCGTGACGGCGGCGGTGAGAAACGGCGCGGCGTCGAAGACGGAGCGATCGAGGGCATCGGCGCTGGCGTCGAGCCGTGACAGGTCGAGGAGCTGCGCAATCAGCCGGTCCAGGCGCGTGGTCTGTTCCAGCGCGGTCAGCATTGCCTCCGGACGAGCCGGCGTGATGCCGTCGATGACGTTCTCGAGCAGAGCGTGCAGCGCGCTGATCGGAGTCCGCAGCTCGTGTGACACGTTGGCGACGAACTCGCGCCGCCGCCGGTCGGCTTCGGCGAGCTCGGCGGCCATCTGGGTAAATGCCCGCGCGAGTTCCCCGACCTCATCATGGGAGGTCACGCGGACGCTGCGGCCGTAGTCGCCGCGGGCCATCGCCCGGGCAGCCGTCGTCATCTCGCGCAGCGGCGCGGTCATCCGGTGGGCGAGCAGCAGGCTCACCGCCAGCGGGACGACGACGGCGAACGGCAGGGTGTACCGGGCGGGGAAGCCCGCATCGAGGCCCTTCTTCACGATGAGGGCGGTCATGCAGCAGCTGGCAGCGACCAGGGCGGCCAGCTTGAGCTTGATGGCAATGGTCATCGCGGTGGCTCGACCGCGTAGCCGACGCCGTGCACGGTGCGGATCAGCCCGCTGCCGAGCTTGCGCCGCAGTGCCTTTACCTGGCTGTCCACCGCGCGGGTGGTCTGCGCGGCGTCCGGCCATCCCCAGACCAGCCCGAGCAGCTCGCCCCGGGTGAAGACGGTGCCGGGCCGACCCGCCATCGCCTTCAGCAGATCGAACTCGGTTGGAGTGAGGTGCACCTCGGCGCCCGCCAGGTGCACACGCCGCGCCGCGTAGTCAAGGCGCAGCGGACCGAGGTCGATCCGCTGGCCGGCCGGTTCGGCCTGGGCGCGCGCGACCGCCAGGTCCTGGTCCACGCGCCGCAGCAGCACCCGGATCCTGGCCACCAGTTCCCGCAGGCTGAACGGCTTGGTGAGGTAGTCGTCGGCGCCGATGCCGAGCCCGACAAGAAGGTCGCTCTCGTCGTTTCGCGCCGTCAGCATGAGCACCGGGACCGGGTAAACCGCCTGAACCCGGCGGCATACCTCAAGACCGTCGAAGCCGGGAAGCATGAGGTCGAGAACGATGAGGTCGGGACGGCGGGCGTTGAAGCGCTCCACCGCGGTCGGCCCGTCGGCGGCAATCTCCACCGTGAAGCGCTCGGCCCGCAGCCGCGCCGCCACGGCATCAGCGATCGTCGTCTCATCCTCGACCACGAGAATGTGCTGGCTTTCCACAGTGCACACGGTACGGGTGGCTACAAAATCGCCAACGCGTCTTCACAAAATCCCCACAGCACCCGCCCGTCACCCGCGCCACCCATGAGCCGCACCCAGCCGTCGAATAGGCATGCGCGTGAGAATGATCCTGCCTGCCCTCACCGAGGCGACGTCACCACTGTTCCGGCCGATTAAGTACTCGCTCTTCCCGCCCCTGGGCCTGGCGACTCTGGCCGGATGCCTTGACCCGGATGACGAGGTGACGATCAGCGATGAGCATGTGGAGCGGATCGACACCTCGGATGAGCCCGAGCTCGTCGTCATCCAGGTCTACATAACCTCGGCGCGCCGGGCCTACGAACTGGCCGACCTTTACCGCGCCCGCGGCGCGCACGTCTGCCTGGGCGGTCTGCACGTCACCTCCCTTCCCGACGAGGCCGCCGCGCACGCCGACACGATCTTCTGCGGGCCCGGTGAGGACATCTGGCCGGCCTTCCTGGCCGACTTCCGCGCGGGGCGGCCGGCGCCGCGCTACGACTCGGCTGAGCGCACGCTCGCGGCGCTGCCGCCGATCCGCCGCGATCTCATCAAGCGCCGCCTCTACCTGGTGCCCAACTCGATCGTGGTCTCGCGCGGATGCCCGCATGTCTGCGACTTCTGCTACAAGGAGGCGTTCTTCGCGGGCGGCAAGTCGTTCTACACCCAGACGGTCGACGCCGCACTGGCCGATATAGAGCGACTCCCCGGCCGGCATCTGTACTTCCTTGATGACCATTTGTTTGGCAACGCGCGCTTCGCAACGGCGCTGTTCGACGGGATGCGGGGCATGGGCCGGCTGTGGCAGGCGGCGGGCACGGTGAAGGCCGTGCTCCAGCCGGGCCTGCTGGAGAAGGCAGTCGCGGCCGGGCTGCGCAGCCTCTTCGTCGGCTTCGAGACGGTCAACTCCGCCAACCTGGCCGAGCAGCGCAAGTGGCAGAACATTGACCGCGACTACGGCGCCGCGATCCGCCGCCTGCACGATCTCGGGGTCATGGTCAACGGAAGCTTTGTCTTCGGGATGGACTCCGATGATCCGAGTGTCTTCGACCGCACCGTCGGCTGGGCGATTGAGCAGGGCATCGAGACCGCGACGTTCCACATCCTGACGCCCTACCCAAGTACCCGCCTCTACCAGCGAATGGCGAAAGCCGGCCGTCTGCTGCACTCCGACTGGGATCTGTATGACACCAGGCACGTCGTCTACCAGCCGGCCCGCATGACAGCCCAACAGCTGGAAACGGGCTACTGGCAGGCCTACCGCGATTTCTACCGATGGGGCTCGATTGTCCGCGGCGCGCGCACCAAGCCGACGATGCGGGGTAAGGCTCGGCACGCCGCCTACGCGGGCGGCTGGAAGAAGTTCGAGCCCGGCTGGGACCTGGTGATCCGCGCCAGGCGGCCGGGTCACGCGCTCCCGCTGCTCGAAGCGGTGCTGTCCGGCTTCGGCGCCCGTGCCTAGTCGGCCGGTGGGCCGAGTTCCTCAGACGGCGTGGCCGCATCCGAGCCGTCGCCCGGAACCGCGGCGGACGAGCGGTGGCGGTGACGGCACTGCGTGCTCAGGCGGCGATCGCGGTCGGGATCGCCTGCGGCTCCCTGATCTTCAGCCTGACCGGGACGGCCGGATCCCAGCCGACGGCTCAGGTCGCGCTGATCGGCGGCCTCGCCATCACCGTCGCCACTGGCGGTCTCGCCGCCCTGGTCATGCTCGGCTTGCTCCGTGAGGTTGGGTGAGTGCCTGCTCAGCCGGGCGTGGCCGCCCGCTCGGCGGCACCGCGCCCGATGCAGAACTCGTTGCCCTCCGGGTCGGCGAACACGACCCACCCGGTCCCGTCCGCCCGGCGCCGGTCATCAAGCAGCGCGGCGCCGAGAGCGGTCGCCCGCTCGATCTGCTCGTCCCGCCTGGTCGAGGTGGGCCACAGGTCAAAATGGATCCGGTTCTTTGCCGTCTTCCCCTCCGGTACGCGCAGGAACAGCAGCCCGGGCTGGCCCGGAGCGGGCACGACCAGCACCGAGTCGTCTTGCGGCATGTCACCAGGCCGGATCTCGCGATCCAAAAGCGCAGCCCAGAACGCGGCCAGCGCGTGCGGGTCGCGTGCGTCGAAGGTGATCTCGTGGATCTCCAGGGCGCTATCCGCGCTGTCGGTCATGACGCGCCGCTCAGCCCGAGTGCCGCGGCCACCGCGGTGATGCCGGCGATGTCGGCGAACGGAAGGCTGAAGATCACCTCGTCGGCGCCCGCCTCGATGTGACCCGCGATCAGGGCGGGAATCTCGTGGGGCTGGCCGACGGTGAACCCGGCGGTTTCCGCGGCCGGGACGGACGCGGCCAGCATCTCGCGCATCTCGGCCGTGTTCTGGGCTGACGTGGTCAAGATGAGCGGGGTCATCCAGGTCACGGCGATCTCGGCCGGGTCACGGCCGAGATCGGCGCAGTGCTGGTGGAGCACGCTGATCTTGCGCGCCAGCGTGGCGGCGTCGCCCGTCACGTTGCACATGTCCGCGTAGCGGGCGACCAGTCGCAGCGTCCGCTTCTCGCCGCCCCCGCCGATCATGATCTTCGGTCCGCCTGCCTGCACCGGGCGGGGCAGGTTGCGGGCGTGCTCGACCCGGTAGTGAGTGCCCGAGAAGCTCACGTCGTCGCCGGTGAACATGGCCCGGCAGACCTGGACCGCCTCTTCGAGCATGTCCAGGCGCACCCGGTCGGCCGGGTAGTCGACGCCGAGACCCTGGTGCTCGACGGCGTACCAGGCGCCCCCGATGCCGAGGACGGCCCGGCCCTGCGAGATTACGTCCAGCGTGGTGACGACCTTGGCCAGGACGGCGGGGTTGCGGTAGGTCACGCCGGTGACGAGGGTGCCAAGCTGGACCCGCCGGGTGCGGGCGGCCAGCCCTCCGAGCAGGGTGTACGCCTCCAGCATGGGCTGGTCAGGCCCGCCAAGCGACGGCAGTTGGAAGAAGTGGTCCATGACCCACACTGAGTCGAACCCGGCTTCTTCCGCCGCCGTGGCCAGGCCGGCCACGTGCCCGAACAAATCGGCCGAGGCAAATCCGGAGAAGTTGGGCAGCTGCACGCCGAATTTCGTCATGGTGCTTCCTTCCGCTGGGCGACCTACAGGTGGGCGGAGTAGAGGTCGCGGAGGGCGGCCCAATGGCGTTCGGTGGCCTGCTCGTCGTAGGTGTCGTGGTCGGCGACGACGAATCCATGATGGGCCGGGTAGAACTCGACCGTGTGGTCGACTCCGGCGGCGGTGAGCGCCGAGTCGAGCAGTCCGGCCTGTTCGGTGGTGAACGAGGCGTCCTCGATGGCGCCCGCCACGTAGACCGTGGCGGCGATGCGGTCGGCCGCCAGGTGCGGTGACGTCGGGTCGTCGGCGACGGCGATCCGGCCGCCGTGGAACGAAGCGGCGGCGGCGATCTTGTCCCCGAGGCCGCCCGCCGCGAGCATCGACATGCGCCCGCCCAGGCAGTAGCCCGTGGTGCCGATCGCCGTTCCGCTCACCTCCGGCCGGGCGAGCAGGAAGTCGGCGTACGCGTCGGAGTCGGCGATGATCCGCTCGTTGGTGAGCCTGCCCATGACGCCGAAGAGCCGGGCGCGCTCCTTCTCGTCGCTGAACGCGGTCTTCATGTCGAACGGCGCCCAGTCACCCTCGCGGTAGTAGATATCAGGGATCAGTGCGACGTACCCGAGCCCCGCGATCCGGTCGCCCATCTCCCTGAACGTCTCCCGCAGGCCGCCCGCGTCGGGGAAGACCAGCACGCCGGGCCACGGCCCGTCCCCGGCGGGCACGTGCAGCGACCCTTGGGCGATTCCGTCGGGAGCGGGAATCTCTACATCCACACGTGGCATCGCGGCATCCTCCATCGCTTCATCGTCGGCCCGAGCCTAACGTTGGGACATGGCCGCCGCCTGGTTCACGCACGATCCCCAGTAGAAGAGGGCTGAGAACCCGATCAGGCTGGAAGGCGGGACCGGGAGCCAAGCTCGGCTGCGCGCGCCTGCAGGTCGCTCAGCGCCGCTGCGGCATGGAGGGGGAACGGTTCGTCATTGGCCGCCTTCATCCAGCGCTCAACGGCGATCGTGAAGGCGAGCATCCCCACCTCCGCCCCCAGCCGGGCGGTCAGCTCGTCTGTGCCCCGTTCGCGCAGGGCGGCGTTGATCGACCGGGCAATCCGGGCGTGCTTGAGCAGTCCCCGCTCCTGCAACTCGCTGTTCGCCGCGACCGCCAGCACGCGCTGGGCGGCCTTAGCCCGCTGCTTCGGGGTCATCGCGACCTCGGCCGCCGCGAACGCCGCCTGCAGGCACTCGGTGACCGTCGCATCCGGAGAGGCAGCCCGGATGCCGTCGGCGAACAGCCCGGCCAGCCTGTCTTCGCCGCCGAACAGGACCTCCCGCTTGTCGGCGAAGTGCCGGAAGAACGTGGCGCGGTTCAGGCCGGCCCGGTCCGCGATCTGCGCGACGGTCGTCTCCTCGTACCCGTTCTCTGCGAACAGGTCCAGTGCGGCGGTCTCCAGGCGCTCACGCGCATCCGGTGCCCATCTGCTCACCGCTCCATCCTAAACGACGCGACCGGATCGCATCACTTGCCAAGTGATGCGACTTTGTCGCATAATCGTGGCGAACCGATGCGACTGGATCGCATCACGTCTCCGGACGTGGCCCGCCCGCGCGCCGCGCATCTTCATCACCGCCAGCACGACCAAGGAGACCCTTTATGCGCATCTTCGTCACCGGCGCTTCCGGCTGGATCGGCTCGGCCGTCGTCCCCGAACTCGTCGGCGCCGGCCATCAGGTCCTCGGGCTGGCCCGCTCGGACGCCTCCGCCCAGGCAGTCGCCGACATGGGCGCCGAGGTGCTGCGCGGCGACCTGAACGACACCGGCACCCTGCGAGCCGGCGCCCTCGACAGCGACGGCGTGATCCACCTGGCCTTCGTCGTGCCCAGCGTGACCGAGGCGGCGACGCGGACCGATGCCGGGGCCATCGAGGCGTTTGCCTCCAGCCTGGCCGGCTCGGGCAAGCCCCTGGTGATCTCCGGCGGAACGCTCGTCAGGCCCGGACGGCCCGCGACCGAACACGACGAACTCATCGCCGTCGGACCCATCGCCGCCCGCATCAGCAACCTGCAGGCCGCGCTCGCCGCCGCGGCCCGGGGCATCCGAGTCTGCCTGGTCATGCTGCCCCGCTCGGTGCACGGTGAGGGAGAACGTCACGGCTTCGTCCCCCAGCTCATCGCCCTGGCCCGGGCCAAGGGCGTCTCCGGCTACATCGGCGACGGCGCCAGCCGCTGGCCCGCCGTCCACGTGCAGGACGCCGCCACCCTCTACCGGCTGGCCGTCGAGCAGGCCCCCGCGGGCACGGTGCTCAATGCCGTCGGCGATGAAGGCGTACCCGTCCGCGAGATCGCCGAGGCCATCGGCCGGCATCTGAACCTGCCGGCCAAGTCTCTGCCCGCCGCCGAGTTCGAGGGCATGCTCGTGCCCCTGCTCAGCACCGACATGCCCGCCTCCAGCGTCATCACCCAGGAGTTGATGGGCTGGAAGCCCACCCACCCCGGCCTCATCGAGGACATCGAGCAGGGTCACTACTTCATCTGAGCGGCCGCCCGATCTCTAGTCGCGGCGGGCGATGGTGATGGTTCGGCCGCCGCGGATGTGCAGGTCGGTGCGGCTCAGCAGCGAGCGGGGGCTGCCGGGGTCGAGCAGTCCCGCGAGGGTGGCGCGATCGTCGGGCTCGAGCCGGTCGCCCAGTCCCTCCGACAGCCGCGCGAACCAGGCGCGCGCGTAGCGGGTGGCGCTCGGGTGTGAAGGCGGCCCTTGGTCGATGCGGAAGTCCCGCTCGGCTACCAGCGTCCAGCCGGCCTCGGCTAGTCGTGGCGCCCATTCGGAGCCGAGGGTCGGCATCTCTTCCGCATGCGCGCGGCCGAGCACGTCGGCTAGCCGGCTCTCGAAGCCGGCCCGGCCGAAGCCCAGGTCGTCGGGGAGGAAGAGCAGCGGCGCGGAGAACTCCGACACCGCGATCAGCCCGCCCGGACGGGTGGCGTGGAGCGCGTCGCGCAGCACTCGGGCTGGGTCGGCCATGTGGTGCAGCGACGCGGACGCCCAGGTCAGGTCCAGTGGTCCGAGGTCCGGCCAGCCGGCGTCAAGGTCGGCCTGCAACGGGTGGATGCGCGCGGCGAGCCCGTCGCGGCTCGCCTTGGCGCCGATCTTCGCGAGCGCTGTGGACGAGACGTCGAGCGCGATGACCTCGGCGTCGGGGAACCGCCTGGCCAGGCCGATCGCTCCGGTGCCGGTGCCCGCGCCCAGGTCGAGCAGTCGGCTGCGGGCGGCGCCCGCCGCCGTGCTCTGGACCCAGTCCAGCGCGGCCGACCAGTAGTCGCACAGCACCTCGGCGTCCAGGTCGAGCAGGTCGGTGTAGTCGTCTTCCGCGGCGCCCGGATGCCGGTGCGCGTGCTGGTCGTGGGCGTGCTGGTCGTGGTGAGCCTGGGTATCTGCCATGCCTCCACGGTAGACGTACTTTGCCGTAACAGCATAAGATCTTGCCAATGACGCAAGATGAGGGTCTCGACCCCGTAATCCGCGCCCGCATTCGGGGGCTGCGGGTCGCGCGCGGCTGGTCGCTTGACGCGCTGGCGGCCCGATGCCACATGAGTGCCTCGACGCTCAGCCGCATCGAGACCGGCCACCGGCGCATCTCCATTGACCAGCTGGTGCCGATCGCCCGCGCGCTCGGCTCCAGCCTCGACCAGCTCGTCGAGCCGGTCGATGACGCCGACGTGGTCATCAGGCCGCGTCACGACCGAGGGCACGGCGCTGTGAGCTGGATGCTGACGCGCGAGGACGAGCCGCACGGCCTGGCCGTGGCCAAGATGCGCATCACGGCTCGCCGGCCGACCCATGAGCTCGGCGTTCACCCCGGCCACGAGTGGTTCACGGTGCTGTCTGGCACTGCCCGGCTGCACCTGGGGGAGCGGGTCATTCTGGTCGAGGCCGGGCAGGCCGCGCAGTTCTCGACGATGTCCCCGCACGCGATCAGCGCGGCCGAGGGGCAGGTCGAGATCATCGTCATCTTCGACCGCGACGGCCGCCGCGCCCATCTGGACGCGATCGACCTGACCGGCAGCCCCGACGGCCCGGCCTAGTGCTGGTGGCTCGGCGGTACGTCAAGGGAGGGGTTGCGGTCGAAGAAGCCGAACGGCTTCAGCCAGAACGAGACGATGTCGGCGGGCATCACCGGCCAGTCCTCCGGCCGGGTGATGTGGTGGATGCCGAACACGTACCACAGCACCACGTCGGTGTTCTCGATCGGCCGGTCGGCCTCGGTCCAGACCGGCAGGCCGCTGTCGCGGGCGGCCTGAACGGGGAAGTCGCCGCAGGGCCAGCGCTCGTCGGCACGGTACGGGGTCACCCAGAGCGTGTGGCCGATCACCTGGGCCCGCTTGAAGGCGGGGGAGGCGGGATCGAGCAGGGACGGGAACGCCGCTGAGGGGACGAGCTTGTAGCCGACCGAGGTGCCGAGCCCGTTCGTCACGTTATCGTTGACTACCTTCCAGCTGCGCTGGGTGGCCCAGTCGTAGTCCTGCCTCCCCTCCGCCTCGGTGCGCAACGGGGTGTTCGCGACCGTGAGGCCCAGCGCGTACGGGTCGTCGCTGCCGGGCAGGGCCGGGCGGGACTCCGAAGCGTAGACCGTGTTGTCGGCCCCGTCGATGTCGAGATCGAGTCGGGCCACGATGAAGTGCTGGTGGAACGGCGCGTAGATGCCACGGTCGACGACCGTCCCGTTAGACGGCCTGCTGCCCGGCGCGGCGATGTGCGAGGTGACCATGATCCCGGTCGCGCGGACCTCGCACTCGATGCCGCCGTCCTGGTAGAAGCGCCAGTACACCAGGTACTCATAGTTGGCCACGGTCGCGTGGAAGGAGAGCACCAGCCGCCGTGCCCGGCGGACCTCGGCGCCGGCCAGCTCGTCCACGTGCTTCCACAGGACGCCGCTGTCCTCCTCGTGGATGCAGATGGCGTTCGGTATCGTCACGGGCTCGCCTCGGGAGTCGTGGACGACCGCGTCGAGGTAGGTGATCTCGCCCAGGCAGTCGCAGCCGAGGGCGAGCGAGGTGGTCATGAAGCCGAGGCCCCACTCGCCGATGTCGAACGCGGTCCGCCGGTAGTGGTCCGGGCTCGCGTCCCGGTACGGCACCACCATCTCGGCGAATGAGAGCCGGTGCGCCACCGATCGGAGCCGTGCGCCGTCGTGGAAGGCGACCTGGTGCAGCACCAGGCTCTCGCGGTGGTTGAAGCCCAGCCGCAGCTGCCAGTTCTGCCAGCTGAGAAGGGTGCCGTCCAGCGTGAAGCCGACCCCCTGGGGCTGGCTGATCTGCAGCGGCGCCACCTCGCGGAGCCGCATCGGCAGCAGGTCGGGCAGGTACTCGCCCATCACCTCCGGGTCGGTGGCGCCCTGGTAGTTGTCCTCGACCTCGAGCAGTTCCATCGTGTTCAGGTCGACGACGGGGTGCAGGCCGGTGAGGTGATGGGCGTACGGGTTGCCCAGCTCGCTGCCCCGGTACCACAGGTCGCACCAGCCGATCCGCCGCCCTGCGTAGCGCTCGGGCACGAACGCCGCGCCGTAGGCCCACATGTCGGCCAGCACCCGCGACATGTCGGTGATCCCGCGCCTTTCCAGCGCCTCGATCACGGCGGGCTGGACGCGGAGCATCCCGTCGCACTCGTGCCACTCGTCGACCGTCATGTTCGGCTGCTGGCCGGGCAGGTGCTCCCAGGCGGTGACCGCGTCCCCGGTCAGCGACACCGTGCCGCGGTAAGCCCGCCCGTCGGCGCGATCCCAGCACACCACCAGCGCCTCCCGCCCGGTCAAGCGGCCCGACTCGAGCGCTGGCAGATCCGCTTTGGACGGTTCCTTCAGCTCGATCGAGGCGAATCGCCAGCCCTCGCCGACCCCGCGCTCGCGGCGGACGATCGCGGCGGCCCGGCGGATCTCATCGGCGGTCAGCGGGTCCAGTGGGTGGGGCACGATACGTCCCTTCGTTCACGGGCATCCGGTTCCCCGATTATCGCGCGCCGACCTACCGGGTCAGGAACGGCGCTCACCGCCAGGCGGCGCCACCCGATTTCGGAACGACCGCGCTGGTCGGTTCGACGACTTCCCCCTGGCGGATCTGCTCCGCCCCGGCCTCACGGTGGTGGCGCAGGGCGAAGCGGAGATCGGGCGAACGACCATCGACCTGCTCCGCGCCCGGCTAGCCGATCCGGGCAGGCCGATCCAGACCGTCACGGTGCCAACAGAGCTCATCGCGCGCGGATCGGGCGAGCTCCCGCCTAACCCGTAATCCGCGATGATCACGAAGGATTTTATCCTGGCGAAGGAAAAGTATCGTATAAGTGCTCTAATCCTTCGCGCAAAAAAAATCCTTCGTGATCACCCGCAGTCCCCGGTACCGTCGCCTCATGACAGTCGTGCTCATCACCGGAGGCAGCAGCGGAATCGGCCTGGCGACCGTGCGCCGCCTGGCCAGCGCGGGCGATCGGGTGTTCTACGCCTCCCGCAGGCCGGCCGCCGTTCCGCTCGCAGGCGAAGTCACCCACGTGCCCCTGGACCTGGCCGACCCGCAGGCCTGCGACGCAGCCGTGCAGGCGGTGGTAGGCGCGGCCGGCCGGCTGGACGTCCTGGTCAACAACGCCGGGACGGCGCGGCTGGCCCCGCTTGAGGAGGCCGGCGACGCTGAGGCGCACCAGACGTTCGAGGTGAACGTGTTCGGTCCGATGCGGCTGATCCGGGCGGCGATCCCGGTCATGCGCGATCAGGGCGGCGGCCGGATCGTCAACGTGACCTCGGTCAACGACATCGCCATGGCGCCGTTCGGCGGCTGGTACTCCGCGTCGAAGGCGGCCCTGGCCAGCCTGAGCATGGTGCTCGGGGCAGAACTGCACGGATCGGGCATCTTCGTCACGGTGATCGCCCCCGGGCTGTTCGTGACCGGCATGTCGGAGCAGCTTCCCTTCGTCCGGGTGGCCGACGACTCCCGCTACGCCCCGGCCTTCGCGAAGCTGCGGGACGGCAGCGCCGCGGAACTGGAGTCGGCCGGCGATCCCGACGAGGTGGCGCGCGCGATCGCCGAGTGCATCGACGCCGGCCAGCCGCCTGCGCGGATCGTGGTCGGGGCGGACGCCATCGCCATGGAGGACATGATTCGGAAGGCCAACGCCGAGGAACTCGCGGTCCTGCTCCGAGACTACGTAGCAACCCTCACCTAGCTCCCCCCATACTGGCCGGATGAGACGGGCACCGACATCACCACGGCCGAGGTTCGCATCGATGACGGCAGCGGTGGTGACCGCCGCCGCGATCGCCCTCACCGTGGGCGGCTGCACGGAAAGCAACGGAACGACGGCGGCCAAGCCCGCCGTCACCCCCACCTGCGCCGGCCCGGACTACTGCCCGCCCTTCAGCTGGGACACCGCCAAGGCGAGCACGCCGCTGGCGCAGATCCCGCCGTTCGCGGAGCCGCTCAACGTGGTCATCAGCGCCCGCTCGACCGTACCGCTGGCCGCCATCCAGCAGGCCATGGGCAACTGGGACACGGTCTCGACCGCGACCACCGTGACCCTGTCCGGCATCCATCTCAAGTGCATCTCCTCCGAGCGGGCGAACGTGACCGGGGCCGGCTACGTGCCGCAGCACGTGGCCTGGCGGCTCGGCGGCTGCGTGAAGGGCAACGGGTTGTCGCTGACCGGCGACGAGGACCACGCGCGGATCTGGAACCAGCCGTTGACCGGCAGCAAGTACGGCGCCTGGTTCATCGCCGTCAGCTACGAGACCCTGTGCCTAGACAGAAACGGCACCCTCGTGCCCGCCAGCACCAACGGTGACGACGAGGCGTACGCAGCGCTGCACCCGGGCAAGGCCTACCACTGCGTTGACGGCGGCCCCGGCAGCATCCACGCCATGCACCCGGACGGCTACTCCGGCGGCGCGGCCACCTTCGTGGCCGCCGTCGCCGCGGCCGCCAGGGCCAAGGGCTGGCACTACAGCCAGCGGATGGTCACTGTCACCCGCAGTGCGAGCGCGGGTGAAGGCGGCGTCCCGTTCAACGGCGACGTCTACGTGCTCACCGTCACGGCGTGATTGTGCCCGGCGACATAGGTAGAACCAGGGTCCGTTCGATAAAACAGATCTTGATTTTCCTCAATCGCGGGAGCATCAGATGATCATCGACTGCCACGGCCACTACACGACCGCGCCGCCCGCCCTGCAGGAGTACCGGGACGCCCAGCTGGCCCGGCTTGCGGACCCGACGCTGCCGGCGCCGGCCGGGCCGGAGATCAGCGACGATGAGATCAGGCAGACGATCGAGGGCAACCAGCTGCGGATCGCGCGGGAGCGCGGCACCGACCTGACGATCTTCTCCCCCCGGGCCTCGCACATGGGCCACCACATCGCCGACCCGGCCACCGCGGTGGCCTGGGCGCAGGTCTGCAACGACCTCATCTACCGGGTGACCACCCTGTTCCCCGGCAACTTCGCCGGCGTCTGCCAGCTTCCGCAGGTGGCCAACGAGCCGCTGCGCGCCTGCGTCGATGAGCTCGACCGCTGTGTCAGCGAGCTCGGCTTCGTCGGCTGCAACCTCAACCCGGACCCGTCGGGCGCGTGGTGGACCTCGCCGCCGCTGACCGACGAGTACTGGTTCCCGCTGTACGAGAAGATGGTGGAGCTCGACGTCCCGGCCATGATCCACGTGTCCACCTCGTGCAACCCGGCCGTGCACACGCTCGGTGCGCACTACCTGAACGCGGACACCACGGTCTTCATGCAGCTGCTGATGGGCGACCTCTTCGGCCGGTTCCCGACGCTGCGGTTCGTGATACCGCACGGCGGCGGCGCGGTGCCCTACCACTGGGGCCGGTTCCAGGGCATCGCGACGCGGGAGAAGCGCCCGCCGATCGAGAGCCACCTGATGAACAACGTCTTCTTCGACACCTGCGTCTACCACCAGCCCGGCATCGACCTGCTGACCACCGTGATCAAGCCGGCCAACATCCTGTTCGCGTCGGAGATGCTGGGCGCGGTCCGCGGCAACAACCCCGACGGCGACTTCCCCTGGGATGACACGAAGCGCTACATCGCCAAGGCGCCGCTCGCCGACCAGGACCGCGCTCAGATCTTCGAGCTGAACGCCAGGCGCGTGTACCCGCGCCTGGACGCCCCGCTCAAGTAACCGCCGGGCCTGCCGTATCGACGAACCGGTCACCTGAAACTCCGCGCGGATCTTTTTGGGCAGACGGGCTTGCGTATCTGCGGTGGCGGTGCTATAGGGCGGGTGTAGGCGACCTTTCGTCTAGCGGGCCGGAACCAGGGGGCGGGGAGGGCGATGTGACCTTCTTTGTTGAGGGGGACTATTTCGAGGTGTGCAACTGCGACGTCAGCTGCAACTGCGTATGGCTGGGGGCCGCCACCCGCGACAGCTGCGACGTCTTGCTGGCGTGGCACGTCACCAGCGGCGACAAGGACGGTGTGGACCTGTCCGGCCTGAACGCCGTGATGGCGGTGCACTCGCCGAAGCGGATGACCGACGGCGGCTGGAAGGTGGCGCTGTATCTGGACGACCGCGCCTCCGCCGAGCAGTCCGAGGCGCTCGGCGGGGTCTTTTCCGGGGGCGCCGGCGGCCACCTGGCCGGACTGGCTCCGCTGATCGGCGAGGTCGCCGGGGTGCAGCCGGCGTCGATCACGTTCGAGAAGGCAGGCGGGTCGCTGCACGCCGAGGTCGCGGATGCCCTGTCGATGAGCAGCGACCAGCTCGTCGGGATGGACGGCCAGCACCCGGGCGTGATCACGAACGCTCCACTCAGCGCGGTCGCTCAGCCTATGCGGCAAGCCACGGCGAAGGACGTGAGCTATCACGGGCACTGGAGTGCCGATTTCTCCGGGACCAACAGCTTCGTCACCGATTTCCGGTACGAAGGCTGACCAGGGGCTCGGCCATGGCTGACCGCTCCGGTCCGGCCCCGGCCGCTCAGCCCGGGCAGGCCCTTCCCCGCCAGCTCCCCGGGCCGTGGATCGTGGTCGCGGTGCTGGCGGCGGCGGCGTGGGTGGTCACCGTGATGCTCGCCCGGGACATGGGCAACGGGCCCGGGACTATGGGCCTCGCGCTGCTGCCGTTCCTCGGGCTGTGGGTGGTGATGATGGCCGCGATGATGCTGCCCTCGGTGGCGCCGGTCGCGGTGCTGTGGACCCGGTTGATTAGCGGCGCTTCAGCCGGCTTCGGCCGCGTCGCGCGGCTGGGCATGTTCCTCAGCGGGTACCTGCTGACCTGGGCGGCGGTCGGGGCGGTTGCCTTCGCGGCCCTGGTCGGAACCGGGCGCCTGCTCACCGCATCCCCCACGGCGGCAAAGTGGCTGGGCGTGGCGATCTGCATCGCCGCGGGCCTGTACCAGCTCACCCCCTGGAAGGACTGGTGCCTGCGGCGTTGCCGTTCACCGATAGGCGCGCTGATGCACTACGCCGGCTTCAAGGGGCGCGGCCGCGATGTTCGGGTAGGCCTGCATCACGGGGCGTCATGCGCCGGATGCTGCTGGGGCCTGATGATCGTGCTGATCGCGGTCGGGGTGATGAACGTGGCGGTCATGGCGGGGCTGGCGGCGGTCATCTTCGCCGAGAAGCTCTGGCGCTATGGCAAGCCATTTGGCCACGCCGTCGGGGTCGTGCTGGTGGCGGTCGGCGTGCTGGCCATCTGGTTCCCATGGCTGCTTCCTGGCCTGCACGCGTCCGGCATGCCTGCAATGTCGGCGACGTAAGACGCCGGAACGGCTGGTCTGCTATTTCAGGGCATCCAGGAGCTCCCGGCAGGCCCGCTCGCAGCCTCGGCAGGCCTCGGCGCAGACCCGGCAGTGCGGCATATGGGCATGCCGCTCGCACTCATCGCCGCAACTCCTGCAAATGGCCACGCAGGCCTCCAGGAGCGGCCGGGTGAAGCCGGGATCGTACTCCGTCTGGCGGCCCATGACCCCCGCGGTGGCAGTGCAGACATCTACGCAGTCCAGGCACAGCCGGATGCACCTGACCATCTCGGTCACGTCCTGCTCGCCCAGGTCAGCGGCGTTGTCGGCATTGCACGCCTGGGCGCAGTCGCTGAGCGCGTCGATCGCGGCGGCCAGCACGCCGACGTCGACGGTCCACGCGCGCTGGTAGGCATCCAGCATCTGCCTGGTATAGCTCATGGTCCTCCCCTGCAGGCGACTGACGGCAATACCGCGACAGCACCTGTGTACCCGCAGTGCGTACGGATCACCGCCGCCGCGCCGCGCGGATAAGCCCGCCGCCGATTATCAGCCGCTGGATCTCGCTGGTGCCCTCGTACAGCCGCAGTAGCCGGACGTCGCGGTAGATCCGCTCGACCGGCACGTCGCGCATGTACCCGGTGCCGCCGTGGATCTGCACCGCCAGGTCCGCCACCCGACCGGCCATCTCGGTGCAGAACAGCTTGGCGGCGGACGGGCCGATGCGCCGGTCCTCGCCGCTGACGTAGCGCGCGGCGGTCTCCCTGACCAGGGCGCGGCCCGCGAGGACGCCGGTCTGCTGGTCGGCGATCATCGCCTGGACAAGCTGGAAGTCGCCGATCACGGTGCCGCCCTGGGTGGCCGAGGCGGCGTACGCGACCGATTCGTCGAGCGCTCTTTGGGCGGTGCCGACCGCCAGCGCCGCCATGTGCACCCGGCCGCGGGCGAGCGAGGTCATCGCGGCCCGGTAGCCGGCGTCGACATCGCCGCCCACGAGCGCCGACACGGGCACCCGGACCGAAGAGAAC
Source organism: uncultured Actinomycetota bacterium (assembly GCA_963773105.1). GTDB lineage: Bacteria > Actinomycetota > Actinomycetes > Streptosporangiales > Streptosporangiaceae > Trebonia. Next base: position 799,892 of record CAVZAA010000003.1, on the reverse strand, counting down.
GTCACGTCCGAGGTCCAGGCGCCCTCCTGGCCCATCTTCCTGTCCTTCGGGCCGACCTCGACGCCGGCCGTGTCCGCGTGCACCAGGAACACCGCGATGCCCGTCCCGGACGAGTCGGCGGGCCGGGTGCGCGCGAACGTCATGAACAGGTCGGCTGACGGCGCATTGGTGATGAACCGCTTCTGTCCGTCGATGACCCAGTCGTCGCCGTCGCGGACGGCCCGGGTCTGCAGCCCGGCCGGGTCGGAGCCGGCCCCGGCTCGGTCAGCGCGAACGAGGCGACCACCGCGCCGGAGGCGATCCGCCCGAGCCAGGCCGCCTTCTGCTCGTCGGTGCCGAAGTTCACCAGCACCTGCCCGGCGATCCCGTTGTTGGTGCCGAACATCGAGCGGACCGCCAGCGACGTGTAGCCGAGTTCCATCGCCAGCTCGACGTCCTGCCTCAGGTCGAGCCCCAGCCCGCCCCACTCCTGCGGGATGGCGTAGCCGAACAGACCCATGTCGGCCGCCTGCTTGCGCAGGTCGTCGGGGATGGCGTCGGCGTCGGCGATCTCCCGCTCGCGCGGCACGACCTTGGTGCGGACCCAGTTGCGCAGCTGCGCGAGGATCGCCTGGAAATCCTCGGGGGTTACCACGTCGTCGGACATGGACCCATTATCCGCATCACCCGGCGTGCCGGTACCCCGTCGTCTCGGCCAGTTCGGCCGCCGACGCCATCAGGTCGAGCACGATCGGGCCGAACGCGGCCGCCTTGGCGCTGTCACCGGACCGCTGGTAGGTCTGCTCGAGCACCACCGCCAGCTTCCAGCGGGCGAGCACGCAGTAGTAGTCGATGTCGTCGACCTGCCGGCCGGAAACCGACGCGTAGTGCGACAGCAACTCGGCCCGCGACGGCATGCCGGACAGGTCGACGTAGCCGCCGACCGAGCCGTCGCCGCCGCTGGTGTCCTCCGGCCACGACTGCACCACCCAGGCCAGGTCGAGCTTGGGGTCGCCCACGGTGCCCATCTCCCAGTCGAGCAGCGCGGCCAGCCGGGCCGGCCCGCCGTGCCTGAACATGACGTTGGCGAACTGGTAGTCGCCGTGCATGATCCCGGGGATGAAGTCGAGTGGCCGGTGCGCCCGCAGCCACGCCGCCGCCTCGTCGAAGCCGGGCAGCTCACGGCCCTTGATCCGGTTCAGGAAGGCCGTCCACCGGTCCACCTGGCGCTCGTGGAACCCGTCCGGCCGGCCGAGATCCGACAGCCCCCGCGAACGCCACTCGACCCGCGACAGCAGCGCGATGCCCTCGATGAGCTGGAACGCGAGCCCGCGCCTGGCCGTCAGATCACGATCGAACGGGGCCGGCCACTGCCGCCGCGTCGACATCGGCGACCACCCGTCCACGAACCCCATCAGGTAGAAGGTCCGCCCGAGCACCGCCGGGTCGGTGCAGACCGCCACCGCCGGGGTGTGCGGGACGTCGGTGCCCGCGAGCGCCTCGATGATCCGCCACTCCCTGACGATTCCGGCGTCGCGCTCGGCGGGCGCGGAAACCGGCGGTATCCGCAGCGCGCAGTGCAGGTCGCCCCGCCGGATCTCGTAGATCTCGTTCTGGCTGCCGCCGGAGACGTAGCGGTGCTCGAGCGGCGCGCCGACGGCCAGCCCCTGCCGGTCGAGCCAGGCGGCAAGCCGGCTCTGGTCAATCGCAGTCACTCGACACCGTCGTCATCCAGGTAGGCGGCGTACTTCTCGCGAGCGGCGGCCAGCCGCTTCGGCAGGTGCCCCGACGGCCACAGATCGTCGACCGGCTCGTAATCACGCAGTACCTGACGCGCGACGGTCATCTTGTGCACCTCGGTCGGCCCGTCGGCCAGGCCCATCACCGCCGCGCCGTTCATCATCCGGGTGAACGGCATCTCGTTGCTCACGCCTAGCGCCCCGTGCACCTGCAGCGCCCGCTGCGCGATGTCGTGCAGCACCGAGGGCATCAGCACCTTGATCGCGGCGATGTCCTTGCGCACCTTCTTGTAGTCGTTGTACTTGTCGATCTCCCACGCGGTGTACAGCACGAATAGCCGGAACTGCTTGAGCTGGGCGTAGGAGTCGGCGATGTAGCCTTGCACGAACTGCTTCTCCGACAGCTTGCTGCCCTGGGTGTAGCGGGACAGCGCCCGCTCGCACAGCATGTCGAGCGCCTTCTGGGCCTGGCCGATGGTGCGCATGGCGTGGTGGATGCGGCCGCCGCCGAGCCGGGTCTGCGCGATCGCGAACGCCGCGTTCTCCTCCCCGAGCAGCGCGTCGGCCGGGATTCGGACGTCGCGGTAGTGGATGAGCGCGTGGTCGCCCTCGCCCAGCCGCTCGGACCCCAGGCCGAGGTTGCGCACGATCTCGATGCCGGGCAGCCCCGACTCGACGATGAACATCGACATGCCCCGGTGCGGCGACACGTCCGGGTCGGTGACCGCCATCACGATCACGAACGCGGCCGTCTTCGCGTTCGAGGAGAAGAACTTCCAGCCGTTCAGCACCCACTCGTCGCCGTCTCGCACCGCCCGGGTCCTGAACTGCGTGGGGTCGGCGCCGCCCTCCGGCTCGGTCATCGAGAAGCACGAGAACACCTCGCCGTCGAGCAGCGGCCGCAGGTACTTCTCCTTCTGCGCGGGCGAGCCGTAGTGCGCGATGATCTCGGCGTTGCCGGTGTCAGGGGCCTGGCAGCCGAAGATCACCGGTGCCCAGCTCGACCGGCCCAGTATCTCGTTCAGCAGGCAGAGCCTGACCGCCCCGTGCCCCTGGCCGCCGAGCTCGGGCCCCAGGTGGGTGGCCCACAGCCCCTGCTCGCGGACCGCCTGCTTGAGCGGGTCGATGACCTTCCTGACCGTCGCGCTGGGCGGCGTGAACACCAGGCCCGGCCAGATCAAGTCGAGCGGCTCGACGTTCTCGCGGACGAACTCGTCCGCCCAGTCCAGCTTGGCCTGGTACTCCGGCTCGGTCTCGAAATCCCATGCCATGGGTGCTCGCCCTCCTTCGGAAAGGCCGTTCTCAAATTCAAGAGCAATATTATCGAACGGACCCCGGCGACTCTAGTACCCCGCTCGCCCTGGATCCGGTGAGAACCGTATTCTCCGAGGATGCGCCGGTAACCCCGCCCCCGCGCCCCGCCCGGCCCGGGTCACCCCCGCCGTGGACACCAAACGCGACCTGTCGCCTACGCCAGAGACACCGAACGCGACCTGTCGCCTACGCCAGAGACACCAACGCGACCTGTCGCCTACGCCAGAGACGCCAAACGCGACCTGTCGCCTACGCCAGAGACACCGATAGGCGCGGTCGATGGCGTAGCCGACAGGTCGAAGAATCTGTCGCTGGCGTAGCCGACAGCAACGAGGTGAACTTCACCCCCTACGTCGACCGCACTGAAAACGGGATCGCCTGGAAGTGCCCACCGGGCCGCAACGACGGGCGCCTCGCGTCGGATAACAGCAAGAAGCCGGAGGCGGCTTACCAGCCCTGCAGGTCGATCGGCCATGCCTCCACTACGCGGTCGTCTTCCACCAGGTAGAGGCGCTCGTGGTAGGCCATCGTCGGGTCGACGTGGGCCGGCACGACCCGGACCTGGTCGCCCACCTGGGGGAGCGAGCCTCCCTCGGGGGGCGAGAAGACGACGTGCTCGTCGGAGCAGAACCACACGACCGAGCCATCGGCCAGCGACGGGTTGCCATGGTCCATCCCGAGGGCCTTCAGCCCGCAGTCGGCCACCGCCCAGCCGCCCTGGTTGACGGAGATGACGGTGGCGAGGATGGTCAGCGCCTGCCCGAAGGGGAGGCCGATCTTCGCGTACTCGGTGTCCATCAGTGCGTACGAGCCGGCCTGCAGCTCGGTCGCCGAGACGTTGAGGTCCCAGCTCCCGGTCCCGCCCGCCGATCGGATGGGGCCGCCCACCGCGGCGTGCGCCTGCTCGAGCAGGGCCATGCTGTCCGCCACCTGGCGGGCCCGCTCGGCCCGCTCGGCCACCATCATCGTGTGCCCCTCGTAGCCCATCACCCCGCGCACCTCCAGGCCGACGCCGCGGGCCAGCTCGGCCAGCGAGCCGGCCTCATCGGGCGAGCAGCCGCAGCGCGGCAGGCCGACGTTGACGTCGATCAGCACCTCGCGCAGCCCGCCCCGCTTGGCCGCGTGCACGGTAACGGCCGAGTCCACCGCCGCCGTCACCCGCGCTCCCGCCGCCACCAGGGCGCCCAGCCGGGACGCGTCGAGCACCTCGTTGGCCAGCAGCAGATCCTGGCCCAGGCCGGCCGCCGCCATTCCCTCCGCCTCCCTGATGGTGGCGCAGGTGAACCCGGGGTGGCCGACGCCGCGCTGGTGGCGGGCAAGCTCGGTGCACTTGTGCGCCTTGACGTGCGGTCGCAGGCGCTCGCCGGGCCAGGCTTGCGCCATGCGGGAGAGGTTGGCGGCCAGGATGGCGGCGTCCACCAGGGGCGCGGGGGTCTGCAGCTCAGCCAGATTGCGGGAGATAGGCGCGTTAGTCATGGATGCCAGCATGTCCGAGCAGCCTGCCCGCCGGCAAATGGAGGTCATGAAGGATCAATTGAAATAACAACCGTTATGTGGTGATCTTGACACCTTCTGCGCAGGGTGAGTCAATTTGGGATAACTGAACAGGCTGCCGCCTCTTCAAGTACTCCTTCGACGCTGGGAGGGCTCGTGTCGGACGAGGCCACGGAGCGCGCGGTGATCAGCGCAGATCAACAGCGGCTGCATGAACTGGGCTACGCTCAAGAACTACGCCGGCATATGTCCGGCTTCTCCAACTTCGCCGTTTCCTTCACGATTATCTCGATCCTGTCCGGCTGCCTGACCCTGTACGGGACCGGCATGACCGACGGCGGACCGGTCATCATCACCTGGGGCTGGCCCTTCGTCGGCGTGATGACGCTGTTCGTCGGGCTCGCGATGGCCGAGGTGTGCTCGAGCTTCCCGACCGCGGGCGGCCTGTACTACTGGTCGGCCAAGCTCGCGCCGCGCAACCCGGCCGCCTGGTCCTGGTTCACCGGCTGGTTCAACTTCCTCGGCCAGGTCGCGGTCACGGCTGGCATCGACTTCGGCGCCGCGTTCTTCCTCAACGCGCTGCTCGACCTGGAGTGGAACTTCAGCACTACGCAGCACTGGCACACGATCGTGCTGTTCGCCGCGATCCTGGTCCTGCACGGGGTGCTCAACCAGTTCGGCGTCAGCCTGGTCGCGCTGCTCAACAACGTCAGCGTCTGGTGGCACATCCTCGGCGTGCTGATCATCGTCGGGGTGCTCGCGTTCGCGCCCAGCCACCACCAGAGCGCTTCCTACGTGTTCACGCACTTCGCCAACGGCAGCGGCTGGGGGTCGAAGATCTACGTCCTGATGCTCGGCCTGCTGCTGGCCCAGTACACCTTCACCGGGTACGACGCGTCGGCCCACATGACCGAAGAGACGAAGGACGCGGCCACGGCCGGCCCGCGCGGCATCGTCACCTCGATCGTGGTCTCGCTGTTCGCGGGCTGGCTGCTGCTGATCGGCATCACGTTCGCGATCCAGAACTACACCGGCGAGGTCGGCGCGACGGTGCCGCCCGCGCAGATCTTCATCGACGCGATCGGCGGCACCGGCGCCAAGCTGCTGCTGCTGATCGTCATCGTCGCTCAGCTGTTCTGCGGCATGTCCTCGGTGACCGCGAACTCGCGGATGATCTACGCGTTCTCCCGCGACGGCGCGGTGCCCGGCAGCAGCATCTGGCATCACATCAACCCAAAGACGCGGACGCCGACCAACGCGATCTGGCTGGCGGCCGCCGGCGCGTTCATCCTCGGCCTGCCGTACCTGTGGAACTACACCGCCTACGCGGCGGTCACCTCGATCGCGGTCATCGGCCTCTACGTTGCCTATGTGCTGCCGACGTTCCTGCGGTTGCGGCTCGGGTCGAGCTTCCAGCGCGGACCGTGGCACCTCGGCCCGTGGTCGAGGCCGATCGGGATCATCGCCTGCGTCTGGGTGGTGTTCATCACCGTGCTGTTCATGCTGCCCACCGTCAACCCGATCAACTGGGACAACTTCAACTACACGGTGTTCGCGGTGGTGGCCGTGATCGGCTTCGCCGGCATCTACTGGCTGGTGTCGGCGCGCAAGTGGTTCACCGGCCCCCGGGTGCAGGGGACGGCCGCGGAAATGGCCGCGATCGAGGCCGAGCTGGAGTCACTTGCCTAGGACCACCCGTGCAGCCAGCCGCGAAGGAGTGAGGGAGTCTTGAACGTGGAAGCGCTGCGCGAAGCCGTCCGCATGCGTGAAATCGACACCGTCGTCGTCGCCATCACCGACATGCAGGGACGACTGCAGGGCAAGCGCTTCCACGCCAAGTACTTCCTCGACGAGGTGGTGGCGCACGCGACCGAGGCGTGCGCCTACCTGCTCGCGGTCGACACCGAGATGAACACCGTGGACGGGTACGAGATCACCTCGTGGGAGCGCGGGTACGGCGACTTCGTGCTGGTGCCCGACCTGTCCACGCTCCGGCTGATCGACTGGCAGCCGGGCACCGCGCTGGTGCTGGCCGACGTCGCCGCGATCGAAGGCGGCCCGGTCCGGGTGTCGCCCCGGCAGATACTCAAAGCCCAGCTGGCCAAGGCAGCCGAGCGAGGCTGGACGGCGCTGTCCGGCACCGAGCTCGAGTTCGTCGTGTACGAAGGCAGCTACGAGCAGGCCTGGGACCAGGGCTACCGGGGCCTGACCCCCGCCAACCGCTACAACGCCGACTACTCGGTGCTCGGCACCGGGCGGATCGAGCCGCTGCTGCGGGACATCAGGAACTCGATGGCGGCCGCGGGCCTGTACGTGGAGTCCGCCAAGGGCGAGTGCAACCTCGGGCAGCACGAGATCGCGTTCAAATACGACGACGCGCTCACCACCGCCGACCAGCACTCGATCTACAAGACGGGCGCGAAGGAGATCGCCGCCAAGCACGGGTACGCGATCACGTTCATGGCCAAGCCGAACGCGGCCGAGGGCAACTCATGCCACATCCACTTGTCGTTCCGCGCGACCGCCGACGGCGCGCCGATCATGGCGGGGAACGGCGCGTACGGCCTCTCGCCGGCCGGCGAGTCGATGATCGCGGGCATGCTGGCCGGGCTGCGCGAGCTGACGCTGCTGTTCGCGCCGACCATCAACTCCTACAAGCGCTACGCCGACGGCTCGTTCGCGCCCACCACCGTCGCCTGGGGCCCGGACAACCGGACCTGCTCGCTCCGCCTGGTCGGGCACGGCCCGTCGCTGCGGATCGAGTGCCGGGTGCCGGGCGGCGACGTGAACCCCTACCTGGCGCTGGCGGGCCTGGTCGCCGCCGCGCTCAACGGGGTCGACAAGTCGCTCGAGCTGGCGCCGCCGGTGACCGGGAACGCGTACGCGGTGCCCAACCTGGCCCGGGTTCCTGCGTCGCTCAACGAGGCGTTGGCCCTGTGGATCACGTCGCCGCTGGCGGTCGAGGCCTTCGGTCAGGACGTGGTTGACCACTATGCGAATATGGCCCGGGTGGAGATCGCCGCGTACGCGGCCGCCGTGACCGACTGGGAACTGCGCCGGTACTTCGAGCGAATCTGAAACGCAACAGCAAAACAACATCAAGCACACGAGGAGTATGTGCATGGCCGGAAGGCTTGACGGGCGGACGGCGGTCGTGACCGGCGCCGGCAGCGGGATCGGGCTCGCCACCGCGCTCCGGTTCGCGTCCGAGGGCGCCAACGTCGTCGTCGTCGACCTCGATCCTGACGCCGGCGGCCAAGGCGGCCGACCAGGTCGGCGGGCTCTTCGTCAAGGCCGACGTGAGCGACGTGGACGACGTGGCGCGCGCCTTCGCCGCTGCCCACAAGACGTACGGATCGGTCGACGTCGCCTTCAACAACGCCGGCATCTCGCCCGCCGACGACGACTCGATCCTGACCACCGGCCTCGACGCGTGGCGGCGGGTGCAGGAGGTCAACCTCACCTCGGTCTACCTCTGCTGCAAGGAGGCCATCCCCTACATGCAGCGGCAGGGCAAGGGCTCGATCATCAACACCGCGTCGTTCGTCGCGGTCATGGGCTCCGCCACCTCGCAGATCTCCTACACCGCGTCCAAGGGCGGCGTCCTCGCCCTCTCCCGCGAGCTCGGCGTCCAGTTCGCCCGCGAGGGCATCCGGGTCAACGCCCTGTGCCCCGGCCCGGTCAACACCCCCCTGCTGACCGAACTGTTCGCCGCCGACCCCGAGCGCGCCGCCCGCCGCCTGGTCCACGTCCCCATCGGCCGCTTCGCCGAGCCGTCCGAGATCGCCGCCGCCGTCGCCTTCCTGGCCAGCGACGACGCCTCCTTCATCACCGCCAGCACGTTCCTGGTCGACGGTGGCATCTCCGGCGCGTACGTCACCCCGCTGTAGGTCAAATTCAGCTGTGGTAAGGGTCGGGCAGGTCGATGGTCACGGTGAGCTGTTCAAGGCCGGAGGGCTCGATTAGCCGCTGTTCTTGCACCGTTCCGTCGGCGAGTGACAGTGATGTGACCCCGCATCGCTTGGCTCCGAGTACCGGCTGCACGTGATCGGGAAGCACCGCCCATGTTGTCGGCGCCCACAGGTGATCGGTGCCGTCGAGGCGCAGCAGGCGGTACTGGTGGACATGGCCGCTGATCACCAGCGCGGGCGGCGTGCCGCCGAACAGCCGGGCGAGCCGGCCGCGGGCGTGAGGCGGCCAGAAGCGGTAGGGCGGTGCGGCCGCCAGCTCCGGGTCGGCCGCGGTGACGGGCTTGTGCGTGACGAGCGCGACCGGCTGGCCGCCGCAGTGCCGGTCGGCCTGCTCGCCGAGCCACGACCACTGCGCGGCCTCGGCCTCCAGGCCGGAACCTAGCAGCTGCGCGTTGACCCCCAGGATGATCCAGCCGCCGGCCTGTACCAGCCAGTGGTCGGCGCCGACGGCGTCCAGCCACCGCTGATGGCGGGCGGCGTCCACGGCGCTGCCGGCGGGAGCGCCCGGCCACGGGTTGTCCCCAATGTCATGGTTGCCGGGAACCGCATGCCACCGCGACGGCAGCCGATCGAGCTGGGCACGGCCGTAACGCAAGTCCGCAGCGTGGCGCGCCCCGTCCAGGCTCAGATCGCCAAGGTGGATGACCAGGTCAGGAGCGCAGGCGCCGACGTAGCCGAGCACAGCGTCCCAGTTGGCCTGCGCCTGCGGCGCAGACGCAGACAGGTGGGTGTCCGACACCAGGATCACGCGCGTCGCGGTCACACCAGAAAGCCTACCGGCGCAGCCTTAGGTGCCTCGAGGACCGCGCCGATCGGGCTATAGCCTGGCGGCGTGAGCAACCTCGATGGGAGCGGAGCTGCGTTCGGCCGGATTGACGAGGTGGTCGAGCGCGCCGTGGAGCAGGGCCAGGTGCCTGGGGTTGTCGCGGCTGTGGCCTGCGGTGAGAGCGTGCACGTAGCGACGGCAGGGGTCATGGCGCTCGACGGCGCGCCGATGCGGAGGGACACGTTGTTCCGGATTTCGTCAACCACCAAGCCGATGACGGCGGCGGCCGTGCTGTCGCTGGTGGATGACGGGCTGTTGGAGCTGAACGGGCCCGTCGACGAGTTGCTGCCCGAACTGGCCGACCGCCGGGTGCTCCGCAGTCCCGACGGGCCTCTCGACCAGACGGTCCGGGCTGAGCGTCCGATCACCGTCCGCGACCTGCTCACGTTCACCTGGGGATTCGGGATGCAGGGTGCCATGTTCATGGCACCAGAGCCGTGGCCGATAGTCACCGCGGCGCTGGAGCGGCAGCTGTCAACCTTCGGGCCTCCGCAGCCCGGTGCCACGCCCGACCCGGATACGTGGATTGCGCGGCTCGGTGAGTTGCCGCTGCTGGCCCAGCCGGGCGAGCGGTGGCTGTACCAGTCCGGTTCGCAGGTGCTGGGTGTCCTGGCGGCTCGCGCCGCGGGTGCCCCGTTTGATGTCGTGCTGCGCGAGCGCGTGCTCGGCCCGCTCGGCATGACGGACACCGCATTTCACGCGGCGGATACCTCGCGGCTCGCTACTGCGTATGAGAGCCGTGACGGCCTGCTCGTCGTCAGCGACCCGGCGGACGGACAGTGGTCGCGCCCGCCGTTGTTCCCCGACGGCAGCGGCGGACTGGTGTCATCGGCTGCGGACGTGGTCGCGTTCGGCCGGATGCTGATGCGCGGGGGCAGCCCGGTGCTGAAGCCGGCCACGGCCGCCGAGATGACCCGCGATCAGCTGACGGCAGAGCAGCGGGCGAAGGTCTGGCCCGGCTTCAGCTTCCTCGACGACCGCGGCTGGGGCTTTGGGCTGTCGGTGCTCGATGACGGCCGCTACACGTGGGAAGGCGGACTCGGTACTGCCTGGTCGAATGTGCCTTCGCAGGACCTGACCGTCGTGGTCCTGACCCAGCGTGCCGCGGACGAAACCGGGATGCCCGCTGTCTGCGACGACGTACTGTCGGCCGCTAAGCTTTGCCGTCGTGACGGACAGCTTTGATGCCGTGGCGTATAACCGCGCCGCATGGGACCGCGAGGTGGAGAACGGTAACGAATGGACCCAGCCGGTCGGGCCAGAGGTAATCGCCCAGGCGCGGGCCGGCGACTGGTCGGTCGTCCTGATCGGCTACCAGCCAGTGCCGCGTGGCTGGTTTCCGGCTGAACTGGCCGGCGTCGAGGTGCTGTGCCTGGCTTCCGGCGGGGGGCAGCAGGGGCCGGTACTCTCGGCGGCGGGCGCGGCCGTGACGGTACTGGACAACTCGCCGCGGCAACTGGGCCGCGACAAGGAGGTCGCGGCCCGCGAGGGACTGGCCGTCCGTACCGTTCTCGGCGACATGCGCGACCTGACCGTGTTCCCCGATGCGAGCTTCGATGTCGTATTCAACCCGGTGTCCAATGTGTTCTGCCCCGATCTGGCACCGGTCTGGCGTGAGTCGTTTCGCGTGCTGCGCCCGGGTGGAATCTTGATGGCCGGGTTCATGAACCCTGACATCTTCATCTTCGACATCACGGCGCTGGACGAGCGGGGCGAGCTTACCGTGCGCCACCAGCTCCCGTTCAGCACCCTCGATCTTCCAGACGCCGAGCGGCAGCGCTCGTACGGGACCGGGCCGATCGAGTACAGCCACACACTCACCGAGCAGATCGGCGGCCAGCTCGCGGCGGGTTTCACGCTGACCCAGCTGGACGAAGCCCCGCACCACGCGGACGCTACGGCCCGGTACATGCCTGGCTATTTCGCCACTCGAGCCGCCAAGCCGCAACGGCCTAGTGCTGCCAGCGAGGCCTGAGCGTAAGCTCAGCTCCAGGCGCTGGTCGCCCTCGAACCACGGAACGACACTCGACCGCGACCGCGCGCCGAGTGATCCGGATCGCCTGAGAGTCGCCGAGCCGCCACACGGCGTTGTCCCACCCATCTCGCACCTTCACCGCACGAAGGCCGACGAGGCCTGGGGCCTGTTCGTCGAGAAGGCGGGCTATCAGTATCTCGTCGATGTCGGTCTCCGAGCCGCTGCTTCCGCCCATGGCTGCATCCTCCCATAAGGGCACAAGGACGGCATTCCGGACCTGCGCGCCGACTACTCATAGCGGGCGGACTCGTCAGCATCCCTGCGTAACCAGACCACGGGGAACAGCGGGTGGTCCATCGCGCTCCCGGCGGGCAGTTCGGCCTGCAGCCCGTCGAAGGGCGGCGAGGTGCGCCAGGGGCGGGGCGCGTGCCGGGCGTCGGCGGCCAGGTACCGCAGCGACAGGATGCGCCGGCGGGACGGGTAGGGGAAGCCGGGCGCGCCGTGCACGGCCAGGAAGTCGAAGAAGACCGCGTCGCCCGGCTGCAGGGCGAACCGGCGGATATCGAACGCGCCGGGGCCGGCGTCGATGTCGGGCAGCTCGGCCAGGCTCCCCTCGGGAAACCAGCGCGCCTGCCGGGTCAGGAACGTCCGCGGCATCAGCCACGGGCCGCGGTGGGTGCCGGCCGCCAGTTCCAGGCTGCCGCCTTCGGGTACCGGGTCGACGGCGATCCAGGCGCTGACGCCGTGCCCGTCCACGTTGTAGTACGGCTGGTCCTGGTGCCACGGGGTGCGCTGGGCGGTCCCGGGCTCCTTCACCAGGACGTGATCGTGGTAGAAGCGCAGCTGCGGGGTGGCCATCAGCGCCGCGGCGACCGCGGGCACCCGCGAGTGCCGGGCCAGCTGCTCGATCTGCGGTATCTCCCGCCACCGGCAGAAGTCCTCAGCAAACGAGCCCGGGTCGTCGGCGCCGCTGGCGACCTGGGCCAGCGGGCCGCGCCTGGCCAGGACGACGTCAATCGCGGCGGCCGCGGCCGCGACCTCCCGAGGGCTGAGGACCTGCCGGACGCATACGACGCCATCCCTGGCGAAGGCGGCCACGGCCTCAGCATCGGCAAGCACAGGCTCCATGGCCGCACTCTAGCCACCGCCGACGATATGAACACCGCGCAGGGGCACGCGCTTAGCGCCGATTATTCGCGGTTGGGCGCCGCGCTGGCCCAGCATGTGCTCTAGCGCAGATGATCTCGGTATGCGCGATGCGGTATGCCCTTTGCAGAGGCGATCGGCCGACGGCCGGATAAACCGGTCGCGTACGGTAGCGGCACGCCTTAGCCTGCCCGTGGCAGTCTCAGGCGGCCGTCACCGCAGGGCTGTCCCGCGTCACGCGAAGGAGGACAGGATTGCCTGAGGTCATGTTGCTGTCTAACTCCTTCAGCCCGGGGCGCGGCGCGCTGGAGCACGCGATGGACGCGCTCGCCGCCTTCTTCGCCGGCACCCGCCGGGTGCTGTTCATTCCGTACGCGGCCAGCGACCCCGACGGCTATGCCGAGGCGACGCGGGAGATCCTCGGCAGACTGGGCGTGCAGGTATCCAGCGCTCACCGGGCCGCAAGCCCGCTAGCGGCCCTGGACCAGGCCGACGCGGTGTTCGTCGGCGGGGGCAACGCCTTCCGCCTGCTGCAGGCGGTGCGGCGCAGCGGGCTGCTGGCCGCGATAGGCAGCCGGTCCCGCGCCGGGATGCCCTACCTGGGAGTCAGCGCAGGGGCGAATCTGGCCTGCCCGACCATCCGCACCACCAACGACATGCCGATTGTGCAGCCGGCCTCGCTGTCCGCGCTGGGACTGATTCCCTTTCAGATCAACCCGCACTATCCTGCCGCCGGCCCGCTGCGCAAGGCACGCGACCGGCGACTGGGGGAGTTCCTTGAAGAAAACGACGTTCCCGTGCTCGGCCTGTGCGAGGGATCCTGGCTGCACGTGTCCGCTGCCCGGGCGACGGCGGGCGGCACCGCCGGCGGCCGGGTCCTCACCCGCGGGTGCGCTCCCCGCGACGTCCAGCCCGGCGATGACCTCACCGCCCTCCTCCGCAGCCGTCCTCGCTACGATTCACCGGCACGCTAGCTGACCCCAGCTCACACGGAACCACTATTCTGCGCGCGTCAGCGGAGGGTAGCTGACGTATTAAGTGCCGCGCATAGCGGCGGCTACGGGTGCGGGTCACGCAGTCGCCCGACTCCGCTCACGCCTGTCCTTCTTGCCGACGCCACGTCGGCTACCAGTGCCCGTTGTTCGATCTAATCGCGCCTACCGGATCCATGGCGGGCACCTCTCGACTGGGGAGCCAATCGGGGAGCCATCGAGCCGCTCGACCCGCGGCTGGCGCGGGAGACCTACCTGGCCGCGCTGGCTGCCGCGACATTCGCCGGCCGCCTGGCTGTTGGCGGCGGGCTGCGCGAGGTCGCCGAGGCGGCGCGGACGGCGGCGCCGCCGCCGGGGCCGCCGCGCGGGCCCGATCTGCTGCTGGATGGCCTGTCCCTTGTGATCTGCGAGGGTTCCCCGGCGGGGGTGCCGGAGCTCCGCCGGGCAGTGGGCGCCTTCCGCGGGACGGATGTCTCCAGGGAGGAGGGGCTGCGCTGGCTCTGGCTGGCCTGCCGCGCCGCGCTGGTCGTGTGGGACGACGCCAGCTTTGACCTGCTGTCTGACCGCCAGGTCACGCTCGCCCGTGACGCTGGTGCGCTTACCATGCTCCCCATCGCTTTTAACATGCGCGCGACAGCGCACCTGTACGCGGGGGAGTTCACCCCGGCCGCCTCGCTGGTGGCGCAGGCCGAGTCGGTAATCGAGGCGACCGGGAGCAGCATCGCGCCGTACGGCGCCGTGGCCCTTGCTGCCTTTCGCGGCCGGGAAGCGCCAGCCGCTCACCTGCTCCAGACCGCGACCGACGACGCGGAGCGCCGGGGTGAGGGCCGAGCGCTCAGCTTCATCGGATGGACGGAGGCGGTGCTGTACAACAGCCTGGGCCGCTATGAGGAGGCGCTGGCAGCAGCGCAGCGGGCGAGCGAGGACTCCCCTGCGGTGCAGTTCGCCGACTGGGCGCTCGTCGATAGTCGAGGCGGCGCTGCGCAGCGCGGTACCCGAGCGCGCGCCGTAGCACGGGGCCAGGCTGCGCTTCGACGTCCCCGCGGTGAATACCAGGTCCCGCCCAGGTCCTGCGCCGGCAGCGCCGCCGTTATTCCAGACGTCTTCATGACGGGATGGTACGACGCCCGGCCGGCCGCGGCGCTCCCGGTCCGCCCCGTCTCGCCCTGCCTTCCTCAGCGAACCGCGACCAGCAGACCTACCACCCGTGTGACCAGCTGATGCCAGGTGTTCTCCTGGAGTTGGTGGTCGGGGCGGCGTGCAGAACGCACGCTTGTGCTGGAGCGGAGACAGCATTCGGTGGAGGTGCTTGTGCGCAACGGACTCCTTGTATCGGCGGCCATCGCGCTCGCGGCGATCGGAACGGCGAGCGGGGTGACGGCCGCGTCCCCGGCAGCAGCCGCGTCACGACCCTGTGGGACAGCGACCGCGCCGCACGCTTACAAGCACGTCATCTGGATCTGGATGGAGAACCACAGCCTCGGCAACATCATCGGCATCAAGTCTCAGGCGCCGTACATCAATTCTGTTGCCGCAAGCTGCGGGCTGGCTGCCAACTATCACGCCACCACGCACCCCAGCCTGCCCAACTACCTCGCTGCCACCTCCGGCCTCGCTCAGGCTGACCTGCCGATCCTGTCCTTCCTGGACTGCAGCCCCTCGCTGATCTGCGACACCTCGGCCAAGAGCATCTTCGGGCAGGGCGAGAGCTGGAAGGCCTACCAGGAATCCATGCCGTCCAACTGCGACAAGTCGGACTCCGGCAGGTACACGGTGCGGCACAACCCCGCGCCCTACTACACATCGCTCTCCGACTGCGCCAGCCGTGACGTCCCGTACACCCAACTCAGCGCCGATCTGGCTCGCAACGCCCTGCCCGCGTTCTCGTTCATCACCCCGAACCTGATCGATGACATGCACGACGGCACCATCGCCCAAGGTGACGCGTGGCTGGCCAGGAACCTGCCAGCGATTCTGAACAGCCATGAGTACCAGGCCGGGACCACCGCCGTGTTCATCACGTGGGATGAGGGCTCCGGCGGCTTCCCGGTCGAGGACTGCGACGACCCGGGCGTCACCGACATGAGCTGCCTGGTGCCGACGATCGTGATCAGCCCGAGCACTCCGGCCGGCACCGCCTCCCGGACCTTCTTCGACCACTACTCGCTGCTGGCCACCACCGAGCAACTACTCGGCCTGCCCAGGCTCCGCTCCGCATCGTCAGCCACCACCATGACCGCCGCCTTCCACCTGAGGCCCAGCGCCTGACACCTAAGGCCCGACTCCGCCGCACGTCACGCCGCTGTAGGAAATCAAATTCAAACGGCGTTACCAGGCGACGCTCATCGTGTCCTGGCCCTGCCCCTGGCCGTACGGGATGGTCCAGCCGGACCTGGCCCCGGTGGCGACGTTGATCCGGGCCGCGGTCAGCGATCCGCTCGAGGACGGGTCGGCCGGGTTGGCGGCGATCTCCAGGTACGGCACCAGCAGGAACCGACCCGAGGGGTCGAGCGCCATCGTGGAGCAGCTCAGGGTCAGCGGGGCATAGCCGCCGTTGGTGGTGAGCGCGTAGCTTGCGGCCCAGGCGGCGAGCACCCCGGTCGCCCGCCCGGTGGCGGTCCGGTAGGCGACGATCTTGGCGGTGTCCGTGATCTTCCTGGCCCCCCGCTTGGGGAAGGTGAACGGTTCCGCGCACAGGTAGAACGACGTCCCCGTGGGGGAGAGGAGAACTGTCGGCGTGGCGAAAAGCGAGTCCTGCGGGGAGATGGAGGCCGCGACCCGGCTGCGACCGTCAACCGGGCCAGGCGCCGCGTCGGTCGCCAGCACCCTGACCTGATAGCCGGTGATCTGGAAGTCGTTGCCGCCGGTGCCGGGCGCGTGCTTGGTCAGGGTCTGGGTGAACGCGAGCAGGCGGCCGTTGGCCGACATCGACAGCTGCGTCACGTACTTGGGCGCGTTCGTCCACTGCCGCGTCTGGCCGTTGCCCGGGTCGAACACCCCAAGGTAGCTCCCGTGGCCTGCTTCGGCGCAGCCGGAGCCGTTGATCGCGTAGGCGACGAGCCCGCCGCCCGCGGCGGCGGCCATCGCGGTCAAGTCTCCCGGCAGGGTCGGGCCCACCCGCGTCAGGGCCCCGGGCCGTCCCCGGTCGTTGATGTGGAAGCGGAAGAACTGGGTGGAACAGTCGCTAGGGCTCATCAGTCCGACCACGAAGCTACCCGGGCCGGTGGCCGCCAGGCCGTAGGGCGGGTCGTAGCCGCCCAGGTCCCCTATGGCAGTCGATGCCACCAGCTTGCCGGTGGCGGATACGCGGATCACCGGCGTGGTGTAGCCGCTGCCCATGCTGGTGGCGTCCATGAAGTACGCGGGCGGGGCGGGCGGGTTTTTGACCGCGTCGCCCGCGCTGCTGCCGGCGGTCGCCGTCGGCCCGCCCCCGGCGAAAGCGCCGGTCGCCACCAGCGTGCCGACGGCCACCGCGACCGCACCGACCACGGCGACGGCGATCCTCCGGCGGCGGCGCCAGGCGTGGGCACGCGCCTCCGCGATCAGCGCCTCCGCCTCCGCCGTGGTCCCCGCCTGGGGTGTATGCCCTGTGCCCAGAAGGCTCATGGTGATAGTATGAGTATCACCATGTTGGAAGTCAAGATCGACCATCAGGAGCCGCTGCCGCTCTATGAGCAGGTCTGCGCGGAGATCCGGCGGGCCATCGCCGACGGCGAGATCGGCCCGGGCGAGCGGCTGCCGCCGGCCGGGACTTGGCCGCCGTCCTCGGCGTGAACAGCAACACGGTGCTGCGGGCGCTACGGCTGCTGCGCGACGAGGGCCTGGTCGAATTCCGCCGCGGCCGCGGCGTCACCATCGTCGGGTCGGCGCACCGCAGCGCCGTCCTCGACCGCGCCCGCGACCTGGTGGACTTCGCCAAGCACCAGGGCTACGACCGCGACGAGCTCATCAAGATCATCCAGGCTCTCGGCTAGCCCGCCCGCCGCGCCGGCCCACTTGAATCCTGGGCAAGCCGGCGGGTTCGGGCGAAGCAACGGTCCGTTCGAACTGACTAAGATTTTGATTTTTTCTGTTCCGGCCCTGGTGGAACGCCTAAAAAGCAGCTGTGCAAGGGTGGCGATCATGAGCCACACGGTCTACCAGCGAGCCGACGTAGACGGAGTGTCGGTCTTCTACCGTGAGGCGGGCCCGCCCGGCGCGCCCACCGTCCTGCTGCTGCACGGCTTCCCGTCCTCCTCGCGGATGTGGGAGCCGCTGCTGACACGGCTGGCCGACGCCTTCCACCTGATCGCCCCCGACTACCCCGGTTTCGGGCACAGCGATACCCCCGACCCGGCTGGCTTCCGCTATACCTTCGATCACCTGGCCGAGGTCATCGGGCGCTTCACCGACCAGCTCGGCCTCGGCCGCTACACCCTTTTCATGCAGGACTACGGCGGTCCGGTCGGCTTCCGGCTGGCGACCGCGCACCCCGCCCGGGTGCGGGCGATGATCGTGCAGAACGCGGTCGCGCACGAGGACGGTCTCGGCCCACTGTGGGACACCCGCCGGGCGTTCTGGGCCGACCGCGCCGCCCATGAGGCGGAGCTGCGCGAGAACTTCTTCTCGCCCGCCGCGACCAGGCTGCGCCACGTCGGCAGCAGCCCGGTCCCGCAGGAGTACGACCCGGACCTGTGGACCGACGAGCTGGCCTTCCTTGCGCAGCCGGGCCAGCAGGACATCCAGACCGACCTGTTCTACGACTACCGCACCAACGTCGCCAGCTATCCGGCCTGGCAGCAATGGCTGCGCGAGCAGCAGCCGCCGCTGCTGGTGGCGTGGGGCCGCTACGATCTGTCCTTCCTGGTCGCCGAGGCCGACGCGTACCGCAGGGACGTGCCCGACGCCGAGGTCCACATCCTCGATGCCGGGCACTTCGCGCTGGACCAGCAGCCTGACCAGGTCGCCGACCTCACCCGCAAGTTCCTGGGGTTACTCGAAGCCCTTACTCGAACCGGACGTTTTCCGGCAGGGTCATCCGGCGCAGCAGCGGCAGCGTCACCGCGATCACGCCGAAGGCGAGGACAAGCCCACCACCCATCAGATCGAAGTAGATGTGTCCGAGCTGCGGAATCGCGGTGCCGGCGGGCGCGAGCCTGACGAACGCCAGGACCGACGTCCCGTACGCGATACCAGCCGCGAGCAGCGTGGCGGCGACGAGCGGGACCGCCGCCTCGAGCAGCACCACGCTCGAGAGCACGCCCACTCCGGTGCCGCCCACCCGGAGCAGGGTGAACGGGCGCTTGCGCTCGACCAGGCCGCCGCCGACCGCGACCGCGAGGCTGCAGCCGGCCACGATCAGGGTGAGCGCGACCGCTGCGTAGACGAGGTTCTCCAGCGTGTCGGCGCGCTGGGTGCGGATCTGCAGCGTCTCGCCGAACGTCCGCGGCGGCGTGGGCGACTGCCCCGGGCCGGGGGGGACCTGCGGCGGCGCGTTCACGGCCAGGTAGGTGCGGACCCGCTCGAGTGTCGCCGGGCTGTTCACCCTGACCAGCACTGCCTGCAGCGGCAGGCCGGTCAGCGGGCCGTGGTACGCCGGGTCGGACGCGCTGACGAATGCCTTGGTGTTGAACAGCGGGTTGTCGTCGAACAGGCTCGCGTCGGTGACCTGGACCGCCGCGACACCGGGGGCGCACTGGCCGAGCACCGCCAGGTCGCGCATCACCGCGCAGCTCACATTGGCGAACGGGGCGTTCTGCCCCGACCCGCCGCTATCCGCTGCCGTGGCGTAGAACGGGTAGACGGTGGCGCCGCCGATCGCGCTGAGCCCGCCGAGCAGCTTCGCGCCAGCCGGTCCGGACATTCCGACCTGGTCGAGTAGGACGTTGCTGAGCGATGTGTTAGTAGGCGACGCCTCGGTCGCGTTCACCGCGGGCACCAGCGTGCCGACCATCGTGCCGAGGAAGACCGCCAGCACCAGCCCGGTCACCGACCGGAAGGCGGCCTTTGGGTTGTCGGCCAGCCGCCGGCTCGCGAGTAGCGCCGCCGCGCCCCCTGAGACCGACCCGACCAACCGCGCCGTCGCCCACGTGAACCACGGCCCGGCGATCACCAGCCCGACCATCGTGAGGAGCAGCCCGGGGTAGGTGGCAGCCCCGATGCTCTTGTGCGAGGTAACCGACAGCCCGTAGAAGTACAGGCCAACCCCGAGCGCCAGCAGGGTCAGCCGCCAGAAGGTCGGCCGCTTGGGCGTCGCCCGCCGGCTCACGCCAAGCGGCGAGATCTGCACCCGGCGCAGCGAGATCAGCGCCGCGACGAGGGCGATCGCTGGCACGCCGACGATGATCGCGGCGTACTCCCAGGCGGCGGGCGTCACCGTGGACGAGAAGTACTGCGTGCCGATCAGCGCGCCGCCGGCGACGAAGGGCTGCACAAGCAGCCAGATCGCGATCCCCAGGACCGCGCCGAAGAATGCGCTCACCACCGATTCCACCGCGGCGATCATCCTGATGTCGGCGGGCGTGCCGCCGACCAGCCGGAGCGCGGCGAACCGCTCCTCGCGGCGGCTCGCCGCCAGCCGGGTCGCGGTGCTGATCAGCACCAGCATCGGGAAGAGGACCGCGAGCACGCCGACGCCGAACGCGTACCTGAAGAACGGGGTGAACGCCTCCGGCGCCGGCGCGGTCGCGATCGACGTGACCCACTCGGTACCGCCGATCGCGTTCAGAGCCGTCGGCGTGTACCCAATGTAGATGGCCAGCTGCCCGGGGCCAGTCAGCCCCGCCTGGCCGATCGTCCCGATCATGGTGCCAGGGAACCGGTCACCGAGCTCGTCGGCGGGCACCGTGCGCAGTAGCGCTGCCAGCGCGGGGGAGGCGTAGTACTGTCCCGCGGCCGGCAGCCTCGAGATGCCGGGGAGCACCGGCGCGTCCGTGCCCAGGGCGGCGACATCCAGCCGGGTGAGCGTCTGCCCCTGATAGAAGTCCACGCTGTTGTTCCATAGCTCGCCGCTGGCGGGCAGCGTCGACGGCACCGAGCTGCCGCTGGTGCACGCCCAGCACGGCTGGTTCGACTCCGACTGGAAGGCATGGAACTCGGCCAGCACGCCGAGCAGCAGCGCGACCCCGACCGCGACCGCGACCGTCGTCACCGCCAGCCGGACGAGCGCCTCGCGCCCGCTGCGCAGGGTGAGCTGGAGGCCGAGCCGGAGCATCAGTTGGTCGCCTTCGCCGCGTGCCGTGCCGCCGAGGCCTCGGCCGGGCCGAGGTCGAGCGAGACCAGCCCGTCGCGCACCATCACCACGCGGTCCGCGTACGCCGCAACCCGCGCGTCGTGGGTGACGATGATGACCGTCGTCCCCTGCTCGCGGGCCAGCCCGACCAGCAGGTCCATCACCTTCTCGCCGGTCAGCGAGTCAAGCGACCCGGTCGGCTCGTCGGCGAAGATCACCTTCGGGCCGAGCGCGAGCGCCCGCGCTATTGCGACCCGCTGCGCCTCGCCGCCGGACAGCTCGCCGGTTCGGCGCCCGCCCTTGTCGGCGATGCTGAGCTTTTCCAGCCAGGTGTCCGCCGTCTGGTACGCCGTCCGCCGGCGTACCCGGTTGAGCAGCAGCGGCATCGCCACATTGTCGGCCGCGGTGAGCTCGGGCACCAGCTGCCCGAACTGGAACACGAAGCCGAACGCGGTCCGCCGCAGTTTGGTCCGCGCCGCCTCGTCGAGGGCGTCAAGTCGACTGCCGTCGAACCACACCTCGCCGCGGTCGGGCGCGAAGATCCCGGCCAGGCAGTGCAGCAGGGTTGACTTGCCCGACCCGCTCGGCCCCATGATCGCCAGGATCTCGCCCCGGTCGACGGCCACCGACGCACCGCGCAACGCCGGCGTCTGGCCGAATGATTTCTGCACGTCGCGGGCCTCGATCAGGCAACCGCCGACGACAACGGGAGTGTTCATGGCTTGCGTACCGCCTCTGCTAGTTCAGTCAGCCGCGCCGACGTGAGGTCAATCCAGCGAAGATCTGCTTCCAGGTGGAACAGGGCGTGGTCGGCCAGCAGCACGTCGACCAGGGGACCGGTCCGCTTGAGTTCGGTCAGATCGCGCATCCGGACCAGGTGCGCCGCCCGCTGCCGGTCCAGGTACGCCGCGGCGGGCTTGCCCAGCATCAGCGCGAGCGTCACCTTCGAGAACAGCACCGTTTGCAGGTGCGGCTCCGGTTCCACCGGATCGGCCAGCCACGCGTCTACCTCGGCCCGGCCGAGGTCGGTGATCGCGTAGCGTTTGCGGTCGGGCCCGTCGCCCGGCTCGGCTTCGCCCGGCTCGACCCGTCCGTCCCTGGCCAGCCGGCCAAGGGTCGCGTAGACCTGTCCGAACGGCAGCTGCTTGCCCCGCCCGAAGAACTCGTCGTAATCGCGCTTGAGGTCATACCCATGGCTGGGCTGTCGTTCAAGCAGCCCGAGCAGGGTCAGGGGAACGCTCACATCCGCGACTATATACGCGGTGTATACACCGCGCAAATAATCCTTTCCAGCGGCCCGATTGAGGGGGTTGACGGGAGGATTACGAGCGGGGGACGTAGCGTGGTCCCTATGGCGACGAGCACGCAGCAGGCCGGGCCAACGGGCGATCCCGGTCCGACGGTCTTTGTCCTTTTCGGAGCGACCGGAGATCTGGCCAAGCGACTGGTTCTCCCCGCGTTCTACCGTCTGGCCACCGAGGGGCTGCTGCCGAAGCAGTGGCGCCTGGTGGGAAACGGCCGCGGCGACGTGGCGCACGAGGATTTCCGCGCCCACGTCCACGAATCTCTGGTCGAATTCGACACCGCCCCGGATCCCAAGGAGTGGGACGCCTTCTCCCAGAAGGTGTTCTTCGCCGGCGGCGGGTTCAATACCGATGACCCCGGCAGCCTGCTCGAGATGATCGGCAAGGCCCGTACCGCGCTCGGCGGCGACCCGCAGCTCATTCACTACCTGGCCGTTCCGCCCGTCGCGTTCGGCGAGCTGACGAAGGCGCTGGGCCAGCACGGGCTGGCCAAGGGTGCCCGCGTGGTCTACGAGAAGCCGTTCGGCACCTCGAGCGAGAACTTCCGCGAGCTCGACCAGGTCGTGCACTCCGTGCTCGACGAGCAGCAGGTGTACAGGATCGACCACTTCCTCGGCAAGGAAGCCACCCAGGACCTGCACATGCTGCGGTTCGCGAACGGGCTGTTCGCCTCGTCCTGGGACCGCGAGTACGTCGAGTCGGTCCAGATCGATGTGGCGGAGACGCTCGACATCAACGACCGGGCGGTGTTCTACGACGCCACCGGCGCGGTGCTCGACATGATGGTCACCCACCTGTTCCAGGTCGCGGCCGAGGTCGCGATGGAGCCGCCCGCCAGCCTCGGCCCGATGGACCTGCAGGCCGCCAGGGAAGAGGTCATCAGCTGCTTCCGGGTGCTCGACCCGGCCGAGGTCGTCCTCGGGCAGTACGACCACTACCGGGATGTCCCCGGCGTCGATCCGCACTCCACCCAGAACACCTTCGTGGCCGCCCGGCTCTGGGTCGACAACGACCGCTGGCGCGGCGTCCCTTTCTAC
Source organism: uncultured Actinomycetota bacterium (assembly GCA_963773105.1). Taxonomy (GTDB): domain Bacteria; phylum Actinomycetota; class Actinomycetes; order Streptosporangiales; family Streptosporangiaceae; genus Trebonia. The sequence continues at coordinate 776,905 of CAVZAA010000003.1, read as the reverse complement.
CTGCGCACCGGCAAGGAGCTGGCCATTACCGCGCAGCGGGTCAGCCTGATCCTGCGCGACCCCCCGGGGCCGCTCCACGGCCAGCTGCCGGCCGACTCCAACGTGCTCTGCTTCTCGCTCGCGGGCGACGGCGAGATCGACCTGTCGATGGTGACCAAGCGGCCGGGCCCTGGGATCAACCTCGACCTGGCGCACGCGAGCATCCCGCTGGGCAGTCTCAAGGACGCCGATCCGCTGCCCGCCTACGTCCGGCTCATCCACGACGTGCTGCTCGGCGACCGCTCACTGTTCACCCGGCCGGACGGGCTCGCCTCGGTCTGGAAGGTCACCCAGCCCCTGCTGGACAACCCGCCCGAGGTCAAGCCCTATGAACGAGGATCCTGGGGACCAGCCGAGGCGGCTCAGCTCATCGCGCCCGGGCGCTGGACGCTAGGTCAGTGAGGCCGTAGCCGCCTGTTAGCGCCGTTGGGCGCGGATGGCGGCGTTGGTGACTCGTCGGTAAAGCGCACCTTCGCCAGCGGGCTGCCCTCGACCCACTGGTCGAGGACGGCGACCCCCCACTGGCTGTCGGGACCGTGCCGGTGGTTGAACTCGTCGACGAAGTCGGCGAACACGCGACGGCGCTCGGCCGGATCGACGATCAGCTCGGCGACCGCCGGCAGGTCGGCGGCTACGCCGTGCTTCAGATGGAAGGTGAAGCGCGGGTCGGCCGCCAGGTTGGCCAGCCAGTCCCGGGTATGCGGGGCCGGGACCCCGCTCAGGTAGACGGAGTCCTCGAACCGGTAGAAGCAGATTTCGATCCGTCGCGGCTTACCCGAGCGCCGGCCCGTGGTGGTGATGTCCACCGTCCGGTCCGCCATCGTCGAGGAGCGCGTGATCGCGAGCGCGGCGCGCACGTCGTCCCGCACTAGATGTCCCGGCCGGTGGCGCTCTGGGCCGCGCGCCGTCCGGCCGCGCTGCCCGCCAGGTAGCCGTAGGTGCCCTGATCGCGCAGCTCGATCGCGGCGTCGGCGACCGCGCTGAGGGCGGCGAACGCGAGCGCCCCGCCGACCGAGATCCGGCTGACGCCGGCCTCGGCGAGCTCGCTGACCGGCGGGACGCCGGGCATCGCGAGGACGTTCACCGGCCGGTCGACTGCGGCGACGACCGCTCTGATGTCCGCCAGGCTGGTCAGGCCGGGGGCGTAGAGCACGTCGGCCCCCGCCGCCTGGTACGCCTGCAGCCGGGCGATGGTGTCGGCCAGGTCCGGGCGGCCGTGCAGGTAGTTCTCGGCCCGCGCGGTGAGCACCAGGCGCGGGGATCCCGCGTGCGCGGCCGCCGCCGCGGCTGCGACGCGCTCGGCCGCCAGCCCGATCTCGTAGATGGGCTCGCCCTCATGGCCGCTGAAGTCCTCCACCGAGCAGCCCGCCAACCCCGTTTCTACCGCCAGGGCGACGGTGTGCGCGACGCCGTCGGGAACGTCGGCGAAGCAGTTCTCCAAGTCGGCCGAGACCGGGAGGTCGGTGGCGGCGACGATCGCGGCGGCGTGCGCTAGGGCTTCGTCGCGGCTGACCGAGCCGTCCGAGCGGCCCAGAGTCACCGCGAACCCGGAGCTGGTGGTGGCCAGCGCCTGGAAGCCGAGCGAGGCCAGCAGCCTCGCGGATCCCTGGTCCCACGGGTTCGGCAGCAGCAGCGGGTTCCCTGGGCGGTGCAGATCGAGGAACCTGGCCGCCTTCTCCGTCTGGGTAGTCATGGCATCGAACGTACCGCGCCCGACGCTAGGCCTGGTTGGCGATCCGCTGGTAGAGGCGATCGGCCGCGGCGTGCGTCGCGTCGGTCATGGTGGCGCTGCCGGTGTGTCCGGAATCCCCGACGATGATGAGCTCCGCCCCGGGCCATTCGCGGGCGAGCTCCCATGGGGTGTAGGCGCCGCCGCCGAGGTCGTTGCGGCCGTGGATCAGCGCGCCGGGGATGCCGGCCAGCTGGCCGGCCTCGCGGATCAGCACGCCGTCCTCGAGGAAGGCGCCGTGCGCGAAGTAGTGCGAGCAGATGCGCACGAACGCCAGCTTCGCGTTGTCGGCCCGGTCGCCGTAGGCGCCCGGGCTCCCGTTGTTTTCCTGCGAGATGACCGCGTCCTCCCAGGCCGTCCACTCCGCCGCCGCCCGCGATCGAACCCGGATATCGGGGTCCTCCATCATCCGCGAGTACGCCTCGAGGAGGGCCGCGATCGGCGGCTCGCTGTCGGTCGGCCGCCCATAGGAATCGGTCAGGCCCGCAAAGTCGCGGAACCGAGCCCAGGCCTCGGGGAAGAACCGGCCGACGCCCCGGTACAGCCAGTCGAGCTCCAGCCACCGGGTCGACGTCACGCTGAGCATGAGCATCCCGCTGACCCGCTCCGGATGCCGCTCTGCGTACGCCAGCGATAGCGTCACACCCCACGACACGCCGCGCAGCAGCCACGTCTGCACGCCGAGGTGCTCGCGCAACTGCTCCATGTCCTTGAGCAGATGCCCGGTCGTGTTCAGGCTCATGTCCGCCGCCGGGTCGCTCGCGTGCGGCGCGCTGCGGCCGCAGTTGCGCTGGTCGAAGAGGATGATCCGGAACTTCTCAGGGTCGAGCGCCCGCCGGCTTCGCGCCGAGCATCCCGACCCCGGGCCGCCGTGCACGATCAGCGCCGGCAGGCCGGCCGGGTTGCCGCAGGTCTCCCAGTAGACGAGGTTCCCGTCACCCGTGTCCAGGAGACCGGTCGCATAGGGCTCGATATCCGGATACTCGGGCATGCGGAAGATCTTATTCTCCTGGTGCGCCGAAGCGGCGTATCTCCCCCTTGCCGTCGCACTTGCCGCAGACGCCCCAGCGCGAACTGCTGCTGCCCGAGTTCTTCTTGCTGCCGTTGCACGACGGACAGCGACGGATCGGGTGGCGCTGCACGTCGAACCACCACAGGCCGGCGGCGACCAAGGCGATGATCACCACGATCCCCATTACCGCCAGCCCCCCCGCGATGCACCATTCACGTCCATGTGTACTCCCCCGAGCACTCTCACCGTACGGACGCTTTAAAAGTAGTACTCAGAAACCTGCTGCGAAAGGGGAAATTTTAAGATATGCAATGAAATTTCTAGGCCATCAGAAAAGACTATCGACCCCGGTAAGGCGACCAGGGGCCTCCGTTGGAGCTCGCATTGGCTCAATTGAATTCCGGCGCGACACGGCTCTCGGGCCGAGCGGCCCGAGAGCGTGTGGCGCGCTCCGTCAGCCGACGGTCAGCACGCCCGCCGCGAGGAAGGTCGCGACCGCGCCCTTGGCCAGCGGCTGGGCGTTGCCGTTGCACTCGCCCTTGTGCTTGCCCGAGGTCTAACGGGGCTCGTAGGCGCCGAAGAAGACCTGGTAGGCGCCCGGCTCGTTGGCGCCCGCGAACTTACCGGTGCTCTTGCCCGCGACGAACTTGAACTGCTGCCGCGCGGTGTAGGTGAAGTGGCAGGTCGCGGCGTTCATCGTCTGGCTCGTGGTCTGCTTGCCGATCCCGATCCCGATCCCGATCCCGATCCCGATCCCGGTCACGGTGAGCTTGCCGACTGGCGTCGACAGCGTGTGAGTATTGCCGCCGCCGGGGCCGAGCGTGAAGCCGTGATCGGTGGTCGCCACCACGCCGGCGAACGTGAGCGGGGTGGGGGTGACGTTCGCGATCGCCGCCTTGCCGTACGCCGCTCCGCTGATTGCCTCCGGTCCCGTCGTCATCTTCGCCGCCGGGCCGGCCAGCCGGTGCCGCCGGCGAGCATCAGGGCTGCGCTGGCCGCCGCGACGGCCCCGCCGACTCGGATTGTGAGTTTCCGCATGGTTCCTCTCGTTTTCAGGCGCTGTGCCTTTCAGGGATCACGCTCGCAGGCCGGCGTCACACCAGCGGCACCCGGCGGAACACGCCGAGTCAGACATCGAGGGCGCGCTGCCTGAGCTGGTTCTCGAGCTGAATCAGCGCGCCCGGCGGTGCGGCCCTCCTCGGCGTAGGCCGCCGCCGCCGCGGTCAGCACGGCGGTCGCGACGGGTGCGCGCGCCGACAGCAGCGTGCTGGACCGGGCCGATGAACTCGAACCAGCCGTCGCTGCTCTCCGTCAGCGGCAGTCCCGCGTGGCTGACGACCGCGAGCAGGTTGTCGATGCCGGTTGCCCGCGCCGCGATCCGGTCGCGCAGCAGCGGAAGATGAGCCACCTGGATGACGGCCGACCGCGCAGGCTCGGGTATCCCGCGCAGAATCTGGTCGACCAGTCCGGCCAGCACCTGAGCGCCTGAGGCGCCGCGCGCACTGTCGGCCAGCAGCGGCTGGACGGTGGATTTGGCCTGGCTGGCCGCCAGCACCACCGCCGCCGTCCAGCCGCCGGTGGCCAACTGCAGCCGTTCGGCCTCGGCCTCGGAGGCCGTCAGCCCGAAGCCCTGCCGGCACAGCGCGGCGATCTCGGGCGCGGTCATCGCGAGGTCGGCGGTGCCGAGCCATACGGACGTTGCCCGCCTCCCAGCGGGCGTTGCCGATGGTGTGCCCGGCGTTCGCGACCTCGAGCGCCGCCAGCTTGTCGCGGTCGGCGTCGACCGCGGCCGCGAACGCCCGCAGCAGCCGACCGCGATCGGCCGGCGCGACCGCGCGCCAGCTCTCGTACGCCTTGGCCGCACGCGCGATCGCGGCGTCGGTCTGGCCGGCCCCGGCCAGCTCAACCCGCGCGCCCACCTCTTCTGTGGCCGGATTGACGACCTCGTGAATGGACGATTCCGCACTGCTCACGCCGGGGCTCCTCAGCTAGCACTGTGACTTACGGGCCGCCTCGATTGTCTCGTTTGCCCCGCCGTTGCACCAGGCTATGGTTCTGACATGGCCTCATCCCCCGCCCGAAGGGCGCACAACGCCACCAACTCGCTCCACTCGCTGATCTACTTCGCCCCCGAGACCGAGCACTACCTCACCGGCGTCGGCCTCCGGGGCGACCGGATGTGCTACTTCGCCGGCCGCGCGGCCCCGATGGGCGCAGTCAGCGCGGGCGTGGTCGCCGCGACCTTCTACAACTTCAACCCCGCGCTGGTGGCCCGATCCATCCCCGACGCGTGGGAACTAGCCACCCCGGCGGCCATCCTCGACGCCCGCTACGCCGCCGTCGACGCCGCGCTGACCCGGCTGCTGGGCGAGGACGTCATCGCCTCGGCCGACATGAAGACCCTGGCCGGGCTGGTCCGCGACGCGGCCGGCGCCTGCACCCCCGAGGGTCGCCCCCTATACGCAGGCAACGCCGACCTGAGCTGGCCCAATGCCCCGCACCTGGTGATGTGGCACGCGCTGACGCTGCTGCGCGAGCACCGCGGCGATGGTCACATCTGCGCGCTGGCCTGTGCGGGCCTGAGCGGCATCGAGGCGATCGTCACGCACACCAAGACCGGCAACGGATTCCTGACCGAGTTCGCCAAGGCCAGCCGGGGCTGGAGCGAGCAGGAGTGGGAGGCCGCCGAGGCCGGCCTCACGGCCCGCGGCCTGCTCGACGCCGACCGCGCGCTGACCGAAGCCGGCCAGGCGCTGCGGGCCCAGGTCGAGGCCGACACCGACCGGATGGCGGCAGCCCCCTGGCAGCACCTGGGCGACGAACAAACCGAAGAAGTCGTCCGCATCGCGAAGGCCCTGTCCCGGGCCGTCGCCGCCGCCGGCGCCTTCCCCCAGGTCTTTGCCACCCGCTGAGCGAAAAGGCAGAAGATCAACGTCCATCATTTCGAACGGACCCTGGCTCCGCCTCTCTCCGACGGCTCTCCGTTATTCGAACCGAGCGGTGGCAAGGCTGCCGCGAACACGCGTTCCGTCGGCCAGCCGCCAGCCGGCGAACAGACATACCCGGCCCGCCCCGGCACCGGGGCCGTCCTCGCGGTCGGCGTCACTGGGCTCGAGAACCCGGTTGACGGTGATGACGAGCCGCCCGCCCTGCGAGTCGTCGCCGCTCGCCGTGCCGACCTGCAACTCGGTGCCGGACGGACCGTTTCCCACCACCCCCGAGTCAACTGCCACCAGCACCCCCCTGGTCACCGGCACGCAGGTCACGGTCGGGTCGGGAGTCCCGCTGACGCTCTGCGCCTGAGCCTGGACCTGGCCCTGGATGAGCGCGACGAGTTGACCGGCGAGGACCGGATCGCAGGTCCCGTCGTAGATCCACCGGGGCCCGAGCACTCCGTGCTCGGTCGTCCCCACCAGCCCGCCGTCGGCGTCGGCCAGCGCGGATCCGCGGTAGGTCATCGGCACCAGGTAGGCGACGGTCTGGTCGCCGGCTCCGTCGGTTACCACCATGAACTCGATCCCGACCTCGCCCTGCGGATCGTCCAGTCGGAACCCGCCCGCCTTGGTCAGCTCGGGCGCGCGCCCGTGATCGAGGTACCAGGGCTGGGCCGGCAGCCAGGCGGTCAGCAGCTCCAGCTTGCTCGGGGTCAGCGTCGTGTTGTGGATGGTGGCCATGGCCGCGCGTCTCCTGGTTCGTCACCTGGTGGTGTGGGCGCCGCCGTTGACATGCAGGGTCTGTCCGGTGATGTGACGCGCGCCGTCGGACGCTAGGAAGTATGCCGTTTCGGCGATGTCGCCCGGCTGGCCGGCCCGCCCGTTATGGGTGGCCTTGATCAGAGTCTCCTTCCGCTCGTCGGTGAGCCTGCCGCGGAAGAAGTCGGTCTCGGCGACGTAGCCGGGCGAGATGACGTTGGCGGTCAGCCCCCTGGCGCCGACCTCGGCGGAGAGGCCGGCCGTCCACGCCGCCAGCGCCGCCTTGGCCGCGCCGTAGGAGGTCGACGCGTGCTCGGCGCCGATGGAGCCCACGTTGATGATCGAGCCGCCCGCCCGCAGCTTGCGCAGCACCGCGGTGGTGGTGAGCACCGCGCTGAGCAGGTTGGCGTCAAGGTTGGCGCGCCAGGCCGCCGCCACCCGCTCCAGCTCCGCCACCGGGCCGCCGGGCCGGGCGTCGGCGGCCGTGAAGTCGGTGTTGCCGCCGGCCATGTTGACCAGCACGTCGAGGCCGTCGCCGAGCTCGCCCGCCAGCCACGCCACCTGTGGCGGATCCGTCGCGTCGGCCGGGACGGGCTTCGCGCCGATCTCGGCTGCCGCGTCCGCTACCCGGCCGGCGTTCCGCCCGGTTATGAACACGGTGTCACCGGAGGCAAGGAACCGGGCGGCCACGGCCTTGCCGAGCCCGTTCCCGCCCCCGGTAACGAGCACGATTCGGTTCACAGCGGCTCCTTCCGAAGATATGTTTAGCTCTAAACATAGCGAGGGGAGGCGCTCGGTGTCCAACGATTCCGGCGTCGACGAGTACCCGCTCGGACCGCCGACGAGGTGGCCGGCGGCCGATATCGCGGCGGCCTGGCGGCGGGAGCTGCCCGGCCTGCGGACCGATTCCATCGAGGTCATCACGCCGTTGTGGCGGATCGCGAAGGTCCTCGCCGACGACCGGCGGCGCACCCTCGCCGCGCTCGGCGTCGACCCCTCCACCCTCGACCTGCTCAGCGTGATACGGCGCGCAGGCCCGCCCTACGAGCTCACCACCCGCGAGATCACCCGCCGCACCCTGATCACGGCGGGCGCGGTCTCCCAGCGCATCGCCCGCGCCGAGCAGGCGGGCCTGGTGGAAAGGGCGCCGTCGGCCGCGTCCCGCCGCGCCGTCTCGGTCAGGCTGACCGACGCCGGGCACGCCCTCATCGAGGCCACCGTCCGCCGCCTCCTCGAGCACGAAGCGGACCTGATCAGCCCCCTCGACCCGGCCGAGCGGGCGGCACTCAGCACCCTCCTGACCAAACTCGAACAGGCCCTGACCGAGCCCTCGTTAGCCCCCGAATGCCTCGTTGACCTCGGCGTAGGCGCGGTCGCGGAGCTTGCCGGTCACCCGCACCTCGGTGACCGGACCCTGCTGCTCGAACAGGCGCGCCGGAAGGCGATGTCGCTGGCGTCGTCGACAGCTTCGCGATCCTCCTACCAGCGAGAGTGGACCTCGGCCCGGAAGTACTTGTCGTACAGTTCCTCGATCTCGCCCAGCGCGTGCTCGCTGAGCGGCGGTAGGCTCTCCGCCGCCACGTTCTGCCTGGCCTGCGCGGTGCTGCGGGCGCCGGGGATGACGGTGGTGACGCCCGGCTGCTGGAGGGCCCAGCGCAACGCCACCTGGGCCGTGGTCGGCGTCCAGGTAACGTCGGTGGTGAAGGCGCCTTCCTCCCGGCCGATGGCGGCGAACTCGGTGGCCGCCTGCACGCCGGTGGCGTAGTCCACCCCGGAGAAGGTCTCGCCGACGTCGAACGCCTCGCCGTGCCGGTTGTAGTTGCGGTGGTCCTCAGGGGCGAAGACGGTGTCAACCGTGTACCGCGCGGCCAGCAGCCCGGAGGCCAGCGGGACGCGCGCGATGATGCCCACCCCGGCCGCCGACGCCGCCGGCAGCACCTGGTCCAGCGGCTTGCGCCGGAACGCGTTGAAGATGATCTGCACCGTGGCCACCCCCGGCCGCGCGATCGCGGTCAGCGCCTGTTCGGACGTCTCCACGCTGACCCCGTAGGCGGCGATCCGCTCCTCGGCCACCAGCGTGTCCAGCGCGTCGTAGACCGCGTCCGAGCTGTAGACCGGCGTGGGCGGGCAGTGCAGCTGCACCAGGTCCAGCCGGTCAACGCCGAGGTTGGTCCGGGACCGGTCGGTCCACGCGCGGAAGTTCTCCAGCGTGTAGTTCTCCGGTTCCTGCGCTACCCGCCGCCCCATCTTGGTGGCGACCACCACGTCGTGCCCGGGGTTGTCGGCCAGGAACCGCCCGATGATCCGCTCGCTGCGCCCGTCGCCGTAGACGTCGGCCGTGTCGAGGAAGGTGACCCCGCAGTCGACGGCGGCCTTCAGCACGTCGAGCGCGTCGGTCTCCGTCACCGAACCCCAGTCAGCGCCGAGTTGCCAGGTGCCGAGGCCGACGATCGAGACGGGCTTGCCGGTCTTGCCGAGAACTCGCTGCTCCATAGTCCGCGATCTTATGCCGCCGCGAACTGGAGGGTGCTAGGAAGCCGCGTCGGCCGAGGACGTACCGCCGCTGGTGTACGTGTCGTCGGTTTTGAGCGCACGAAGTTCAATCTCGAAGTGCGCGTCCAGGGCCGTGGACAGTGCGGCCAGCGTCCGCAGCGTGAGGTTCTCGCCGCCGCCGAGGATCTGGCTGACCCGCCCGGGGGAGACGCCCATCCGCGCCGCGAGATCGGCCCGAGTAAGGCCGCGCTGGCGCAGACACCAGCTGATCTCGTTCGTGAGCTGGGTGACGAGGGTGACCATCTCCTCGTCGATCTGGGTTTCCTTGGCCCGCTGATCTGAAGAAACGCCTGCCTTGAAGCCCATGAGTGCCTCCACGTGGTGACGACCAGACCTGTCGCGTCCGGACGGTGTGGTTCCCCCGCGTATTTAGTCTCAGCTAAATGTATAGCTCTAACTAAAGTCTCGCCGGCCTCCGGACCGGACAACCCCTCGCGGCTGATCGTTACCAAAAAGTTATACTACATTTCTGTAATTCGCCGCAGAGATAATGCCCCATATTGACGTGAAGTGGAATAAAGCCTAGATACATTGCTAACACAAGGCAAGGGGGCTTGGCATGCCTAGCTGGGTGGTGAGTGTTGCCGGGACGTTTGTTCTGTCGCTCATACTGGCGTACGGATTCCTGAGACTGCGCTGCCGGGGAATCGGACGTCCATTCGGGCCGCGCACCCGGTACTGGGCCTTTTTCATCGTGGTGGCGACGGCCGTCGTGTCCACCGGCGTTGGCTTGCTTATCGTCATAAGCAGTAACCACGTTCCTGCTTATGTCGCGATCATCGTGCCGAGCGGGATTTGGCTCCGCAAATTGCCCCCCCAGCGCGATCGTAACATGCTCCCCAGGAACCTCACTGCCCTCCTGTCGCTTCCGTTCAGCCAGCTCTACGACCGGATGGGCGACGACATGGAGGTCTGGTGCGATACCAGGCTCCGGGCGGCGTCGCCCAACCCGCAGTGGATATCGGACGCGGCGCAGTATTACTACAACCAGGTGGCGAGCCGGCCCGGCGAATGGCGAGCGCGGCCCAGCCTGGATCGCTGGCTGGATTCCATCACGCACAAGATCAGCATTGTCCGACTGATCAACTTGGACGCGGACACTGGACGGCTGCGGGCCGCCCTTCAAATGAGCGCGTCCACCCAGTCCGTAACCAAGTACGCCGATGACGATCTGCCGAGACTGGCCCTGCGCCTTGAAACCGAGGCGCTGAACGAACTGCACCTCTTCCTCGCCTACGTGTACCGGCTCGGATATCACACAATGCTGATCTACCCGTTCCGGCCGCCCCTCCAGCGGGTGTCCGCGTCGCGCTTCTCGAGGCGGTCTAGGATTTAGCTTGTGAAGGTCGCCAGCCGCGCCTTCGCGGCCATGCTGAAGATCGGCCCTGCGAAAACCGGCGACATCGCGGTCGAAAAGGACGTGGCTATCCCGGCCCCCGACGGCGCGCGCCTCCTCACCGACGTCTACCTGGCCCAGCCTGGCCGCCCGCTCCCGGTCATCCTGCTGCGCTCCCCGTACGGCCGCCGCGGCGTATACGGCACCGTCGCCCGGCTGTTCGCCGAGCGCGGGTACCACGCGGTCCTGCAGTCCACCCGCGGCACCTTCGCCTCGGAAGGGCACATCGACTTCGACCTGGAGGCAGCCGACGGCCGGTCGGCGGCCGACTGGATCGTCAAGCAGCCATGGTGCAACGGTGACGTCGGCACCTTCGGCGGCAGCTACCTCGGTTTCACCCAGCTCGCACTCGCCTCCACCAGGCCGCCCCAGCTGAAGGCCATGGCGCTCGGCATCTGGGCCGCCGAGCGCCGCGCATACACATATCCCGGCGGCGCGTTCTCGCTGGATCGACTCGGCTGGGCCATCACCATCGAGAACCAGGAGCAGCCGCTCTCCTTCGTCCGCGCCGCGCTGCGGATGCGACGGCAACTCCGCCCCGAGTTCAACCATCTTCCGCTGATCAACGCCGACACCGCCGCCGTCGGTCACCCGATCGGCTTCTACCGCGACTGGGTCACCCACGACCAGCCGGGCGACCCGTACTGGACGCCGACCGACTTCCGGCCGATCCTGCCCGATCTGGGCGTCCCGGTGACCATGATCGCCGGCTGGTACGACATGTTCCTGCCGTCCATGCTCAAGGACTACCAGCAGCTGCGCGACGGCGGGCAGACCGTCCGGCTGCGAGTTGGCGCGTGGCACCACACCAGCCAGGACCTCTTCCGGTACGAATTCGCCGACGCCCTGGACTGGTTCGAGACGCACCTGCGCGGCGGGCAGCCGCCGCCCCCCGGCAAAGAGCCGCCGATCCGGGCGGAGATCATGGGCGGCGCCGGCTGGCGCGAGCTGCCAACGTGGCCCCCGCAGGCCAACGTCCAGCGCTGGCACCTGCAGCCCGACGGCGCGCTCGCCACCCCGGAGCCGCCCGCGTCCGACCCTGATCGCTACACCTACGATCCGGCCGATCCGACCCCCGCCGTCGGCGGTACCAGCACGATCAGCTTCGGCCCGCGCGACAACCGCGCGCTCGAGCGGCGCCCCGACGTCCTCACCTACACGACCCCGCCGCTGACGGATCCGCTCGAGATCATCGGCCCCGTCGCCGCGGACCTGTTCGTCGGCTCCAGTCGGCCGCACACCGACTTCTTCGTCCGCCTGTGCGACGTCGACCAGAAGGCCAAGTCGGTCAACATCACCGACGGCATCCTTCGCCTGACCGACGCCGCTGAGGACCCGCGCCGCATCACCGTCGACCTGTGGCCGACCGCTCATCGGTTCGCGGCCGGCCACCGGATAAGGCTCCAGGTCTCGAGCGGCGCCCATCCGCGCTACGCCCGCAACCTCGGATCAGGCGAACCCCTGGCGACCGCGACGACCCTGCACCAGGCGCGGCAGTCCGTCCACCACGACCCGGCCCGCCCCTCCGCCATCCTGCTGCCCGTGAACGGGAATTAATTCTTGATGGCCTGCACTATCGCGTCCGCCATCCCCCGCTCTCCGACCGCGTTCGGGTGCAACGGGGCGGCCGGGGCGGACGGCAGCAGCGGTTCGAGCCACCGGCTGGCCGGCGCAGAGCACGCGTCGTGGCCTTCCGACGGGGTGTAGGTGTCGATGTAGCCGTCGCCCGCCGCCCCGGCGGCCTGCTTCAGCGCGTCGTTGAGCCGCAGTTCCAGGCGGTTGAGAAAGGCGATGTCGCCCTCGGTGACGCCCAGGGTGTCCGCGCACCCGCCGCCCCCGGCGGGCAGCAGGTCCGGGTAGCCGACGACGTAGATCCGGGCGTGCGGCGCGCGCTGCCTGATCTGCGTCAGGGTGTCCGCCAGCGGCCCTGTCAGGGCCGCGATCCGCTGCTGGATCTGGTCGGTGCCGCCGGCGGTGTAGTAGTCCTCGCACGGCGTCAGACCCGATGAACTGCGGCCGGGGATCAGGGCCGGGATCAGGTCAAGTTCCGTGCACCGGGTCATAACCGAGAACCAGCCGATGTCGTTGCCGCCGATGCCGAGCGTGACCAGCGCGGTGCTGGCGGACAGGGCGCTCAGCTGCGACGGATTGGTGCCGTCACCGGACCTCTGCGCGGCGGTCATATCGGCGATCGTCGCGCCGCTGCAGCTCATGTCGGTCAGGTCCAGCCGCAGGCGGCTCGCGACCAGGTGCGGGTAGCTGCCGCTGGACTGCCCGCAGGCGGCGGTCGCGCCCGTCTGTTCGGGAATGCCGAGGCCGGCGGTGTAGGAGTCGCCGAGCGCCACGTACGGACCGTGCGGCACGTTCGGGGCCCTCGGCGCCGCCCTCGCCGCGGATGTCGCCGTCGATGTCGCGGCGGCCTTCGGCGTCGCGGTGGCGGGCGGCGGCGGGTCGGGGGTCACCGAGCAGGCGGCGAGCAGGAGCGCGATTCCGGCTACGGAAAACGCGGTGCACGCCGCCCGGCGCTTCGGGGTACCTGACTGCGAGTGGGGCTTAGGCAACACGTCTTCCTTCTCGTTGACCAGCCAGTTTATCGATGAGCGGGCTTTTGCTCCTGTTCACAGCCGTCTCCTAGCCGCGGATGAGGTGATTCGGCGCGGTGTGCCCGGGCCCGTCAACGGTCGGCTCGGCCGCCTCGACTGCCAGTCGCGGCAGGGTCCGGTTTAGCCAGCGGGGGAGCGCCCAGTTGGCCGGGCCGATGAGGTGCATGAGGGACGGCACCAGCAGGCTGCGGATGAGCACCGCGTCGACGAGCACGGAGAAGGCGAGCCCGAAGCCGAACTCGGCCAGTTCCCTGGCGCCGCCGAACATGAACGAGCCGAAGACCAGGACCATGATGCTGGCCGCGGCCGCGATGACCGGGCCGCTCTTGGCCTGGCCGGTGATGATCGCCAGCTGGTTGCGCCTGGCGGCCGTGGTCCCGGCGCCGCCGATATGGTGCTGCCATTCCTCCTGGATGCGACTGATCAGGTACACCTCGTAGTCCATCGACAGGCCGAAGAGGACCGAGAAGATCAGCACCGGCAGGAAGGCGTCGATCGGCCCGGTACCCGACAGGTGCAGCAGCGAGCCGCCCCTGCCCCAGCCGAAGACCGCGTTCATCGCGCCGAGCGCCGCCCCGACCGACAGCAGGTTCATGACCGAGGCCACCAGCGGGATCAGCAGGCTGCGGAAGACGGCCATCAGCAGCAGGAACGCGAGCAGCACGACGATGGCGATGAAGATCGGCAGCTTGTCCGTGAGCACGTGGGCGAAGTCGATGTTGGTCGCCGTCACCCCGCCCACGTGGACGGCCAGGCTGGTGCCGTCGGCGGCCCCGGGGATGACGTGATCGCGCAGGTCGTTCACGAGGCTGACGGTCTGCTGGGCCTGCGGGCTGGTGGTCGGGTAGACGGTGGCGAGCAGCACCTTCCCGTTCGGCGAAGTCACTGCGGGCGACACCGATGCCACCCCGGACGTGTGCGCCACGGTGCTCAGGAGATGGGCGAAGGCGGTGATGTCGGGTGCCGAATCTGCCCGCGCGACCAGCTCCAGCGGGCCGTTGAAGCCGCGACCGAACCCCTCCGCCAGGGCGGTGTACGCCTGGTGGGTGGTCGAGCCGGCCGGGTCGGTGCTCGCGTCGGAGGTGCCAAGGCGGAGGCCGAAGATCGGCAGCGCGATCGCGACCACCGCCGCGAGCGAACCAATCGCGACTAGCACCTTGCGCGCCTCCACCAAGCGGGCCAAGCGAAGCCAGAAGCCGCGCGCGTTCGTGCTCGCGTGCCGTCCGGTCGCGCGGGCGGCCCGCTCCCGCCTCGACAGCACCCGCGGTCCGAGGAAGCCGAGCATGGCCGGCAGCAGCGTGAGCGCGGTGGCCATGGTGAGCGCCACCGCGACGGCCGCCGCGACCGACACGCCGTAGAGGAAGCTGACGCCGAGCAGGAACTGTCCGAGCAGCGCGATGCAGACGGTCAGGCCGGCCAGCAGCACCGTTCGGCCGGACGTCGCCACCGCCAGCGACGCCGCATCGGCGTAGGACGTGCCCTGCTTGGCCGCGCTGCGATAGCGGCTGACGATGAACAGTCCGTAGTCCACGCCGACGCCAAGGCCGATCAGGACGGCGAGCTCGGTGGACACGCTGGAGATGCTCATCGCGTGGCTGAGCAGCCCGATGGCCGAGGTGCCCACGACCAGCGCCACGATCGCGCCAAGCAGCGGTAGCAGCGCGGCCAGCACCGCCCCGCCGAAGACGACCAGCAGGACGGCGAGCGCCGCGATCACGCCGACCCCCACCGTGAACCCAGGGCTCGGTCGTTCGGAGTTGGTGATCGACTGGCCGCTGAGCGAGATGTGCACGGCCGGGCCATCGGCCGATTCCGCCGCCTTGATCAGGTTGCCCGCGTCGGCCGTGGTTACCGCCGTCGACTGCTTATCCCAGGACACGACGGCGAAGGCGATCGTGCCGTCCCGGCTGATCTGGGACGAGTCCGCCTTGGCGTAGGGGCTGGCGACGGCCTCCACCCCGGACACGGCGGCAACCTTGGCCAGCGCCGCCGTGACCTCGGCTCGGACCGGGGCTGATCTGACCGTCAAGCCGTGGGTCGCCTGGATGACGATCTGGTCGCTCTCACCCGACGCGGCCGGAAAGTTGTGCGTCAGCAGGCTGACCGCGGCCTGCGAATCGGTGTTGGGCAGACTGAAGCTGGAGCCGAAATCGGTACCCGCCGCCTTGCCCAGCCCGACCACGGCGACCATAGCGAGCAGCCAGGCGGCCGCCACCCACCGGCGATGCTGGAAGCACCAGCGAGCCAATCCAGACATGAGAAGAACCTCCGCGTTACGACCTCGGGAGCGTCTTTCGCACCCGAGATCAACGCTGCCGCCAGCCGATCGCCGCCACGAGGGACCGCTCTCCCGAACCGGGGGTGTAGCGGGCTACACCATCACCGGGGAGCGCGGTCTCCCGCGCAAGCGCCCGCAGCGCGCTTAACCTGATGGCATGCGGGAGACGGTAAGGCGTGCGAGGCAGGCCACCGTGCCGCTCGCCCTGGCCGTCGGACTGACCGCGTTCACCTTCGCTTTCATCACCGTCTTGCTGATCACGGCGATCGGCACGGTCGCGGTGATCGGCATCTGGCTGCTGCCCGAGGCCGTGCTGCTGATCCGCAGGATCGCGGGCGCGAAGCGGTCCATGGTCGGCGCGTGGACGGGCCGGGAGATCCCCGAGGCCTACCAGCCGATCACCGGATCGCTGCGCGAGCGCTTGC
This sequence comes from uncultured Actinomycetota bacterium, assembly GCA_963773105.1. Classification (GTDB taxonomy): domain Bacteria; phylum Actinomycetota; class Actinomycetes; order Streptosporangiales; family Streptosporangiaceae; genus Trebonia. The sequence goes on along the minus strand of CAVZAA010000003.1, from coordinate 761,178 downwards.
GCACCGCGGTGCGCGATCCTGGCGCGTTCGTCGACGGACGCTGGATGCTGGCCAACTACGCCTATGGCCTGCTCGGGCTGCTGGCGCCGCCGCTGTGGCTGGTCGGACTGCTGGCCGACGGGGCGTGGTGCGGGCTGCTGCGCCGCCGGGCGGTGGTCCTGCCGCTTATCAGCCGGCTCGCGGACCTGGACGCCGCCTGGTCAACCGCGCTCCTGCGGCCGTCACCGAAGGCGCTGCTGGCCAAGCGGGTCGAGCAGCTGACCCAGACCCGGGCGGGCGCGATCGCCGCCCACAGCGCCGAACTGCGCCGCATCGAACGAGACCTGCACGACGGCGCGCAAGCGCGGCTGGTCTCGCTGTCCATGCGGATCGGGCTGGCGAAGCGCGCGTACGAACGCGATCCGCAGGCCGGGCGGCGCCTGCTCGACGAGGCCCAGGAGCACGCCGAGGAGGCGCTGGCCGAGCTGCGGCACGTGGTGCGCGGCATCCATCCGCCCATCCTCACCGACCGGGGCCTGGCCGGCGCGGTTCGCGCGCTCGCCGCCAGCAGCGGCCTTGACGTGAACGTCCAGACGGACGAACTGGAGGACGGTCCTCGCGCCCCGGTGGCGGTGGAGTCGGCCGCGTACTTCGTCGTGGCCGAAGCGCTCACCAACGCGGCCAGGCACAGCGGATCCACGCAGGCCTCCGTCAGCCTCACCCGCACCCGGGCCGGCCTGCGGGTGGTCATCCGCGACGAGGGCAAGGGCGGCGCCGCCACCCCAGACGGCGCCGATGCGGGCGGCACCGGGCTGCCAGGGATGCGCCGTCGGGTCGCCGCGCTCGACGGAACCTTCGGGGTCGCCAGCCCGGCCGGCGGCCCGACCGTGATCGAAGCGGAGCTGCCGTGCGCGTGGTGATCGCGGAGGACAACGCCCTGCTCCGGGAGGGCCTGGCGCTGCTGCTCACCTCGGCCGGGCACGAGGTGGTGGCGGTAGCTGTGGCCGAGCCCGAGATCCTCCCGGCGTTGCTCAAGCACCGTCCCGATATCGCCGTCCTCGACGTCAGAATGCCGCCCGGCTTCCGGGACGAGGGGCTGCGAGCGGCGCTCGCGGCCCGCAGGCAGATCCCCGGACTGCCGGTGCTTGTGCTGTCCCAGTACGTGGAGGAGGCCTACGCCGCCGAGTTGCTCGGCGGCGGCGCCAGCGGGATCGGCTACCTGCTCAAGGACCGCATCGGCCGGGTCGAGGAGTTCCTCGACGCACTCGGCCGGGTCGCGGCCGGCGGCACCGCGCTCGACCCCGAGGTGGTGACCGAGCTCCTCACCCGCCGCCGCAGCACCCCGCTCGACTCGCTGACCCCGCGCGAGCGCGAGGTACTCACGCTGATGGCCGAGGGCCACGACAACACCACCATCGCCGCCACCCTGGTCATCACCGAACGGGCCGTCAGCAAGCACATCGGCAACGTGTTCCTGAAGCTCGGCCTGCCGCCCACCGACATCGGGCACCGCCGGGTGCTGGCCGTCCTCGCCCACCTCAACAACTCAACCGACCGGTAGCTCGCGACTAGGTCGCCGGCTTCGCAAGCGCCGTGCCCAATGTCGGCTCCGTCACCCCGCAGACGGATGCGTCACCGCCCGAGGCGCATTATCGTCAGGTAGAGGGGCCCGCCTTCGCGCGGAAGGAGCATGACGCATGGATCCAGACCCGAGAGGCTTCCCGCCGGGTGACCTGCGGGTGTCGGACGCCGAGCGCGACCTGGCGGTGTCCGAGTTGAGCCGGGCCTTCCAGGTCGGCCGGCTGACGGCCGAGGAGTTCGGGCAGCGCACCGAGCAGGCCTTCGCCGCCCGCACCGGGAAAGAGCTGACGGCGCTGCTCGCCGACCTGCCGGTCGAACGCGACCCTGCAGACACCGCCGTCGCGAAGCAGGCCGATCGCCACCCTGCCTCGCCCCGCGCCGTCGCCGGCGCGACCGTCGCCGCCAGCCTCTTCGCCTTGGTCGCGGTGGCGAACGCCTTCAGCCGCGGCCCCACCCTCCAGCAGCGCGAGCTCATCAGGCAGATATACGCCAACCATGGCATATCGATCTCGCTGCCGCCCCCGGCGGGCTTCAACTGGGCCGGCACGATAACCCCGGCGATCATCTCCGTCGCGTTCGTTATCCTGATCCTCTTCATGCGCGCGACCCAGGCCAAGCGCGCCTAGGCCGAGCTCGAAGCGGCCGACCGGCACCTCGGAGTGCCCCCGCCCTAGCCTGAGCAGCCGATAAGTGAGAAAATGACCTATGGACGGTAACCCGGACAACCCCGCACAGCAGCTGGCTGCGGCCTGGCAGGCCGCCGGAGACGCGCTTGACGAGTGGCGGCGGCGAGTCGCGGAGGCGACCACGGAGGCGGCGGCCAAGCTCGATCCGGCCGTCCGTGCCGCGGTCGAGGCGGCCCGCGCCGCGGTGACCGGCGACTGGAAACCCTGTCATTGCCCCTGCGGCTCGGCGCACCCCGCCGACCGAGGCGTGTGCGACGGCCGTGCCGTCGTCAGCCGCCGCCTCGGCGATGCGGACGTGTCGCTGTGCGCGCCGTGCGCCGTCGCCCAGGGTTTCGCGGAAATGCCGCATTAGCGCCGACGCCAGCGGAAAGTGGCCGCCGATGATGTGGATCGGCGGCGGGCAGGGCGCGGGAAAGACGACCCTGTCTTGGCACCTGTCCCGGGCGAATGACCTGCCGCTGCACCAGGTCGACATGTGGACTTACGATCACCGGGCCCGGATGCCGACCGGGGACTCGCTTGATGAGCAACTGGCCAGGGGCGCCGAGTCCGCCGCGGATGCCTTCGCGTCCCACAGTCGGCTCCGGCTGGAACTCGTGCTCGATGACCTCGCGCAACGTGACCTGGGCGAGGTCCCCGCGTTGGTCGAAGGCCCGCAGCTCATGCCCGAGTTCGCTGCTCGGCTGCCCCCGGGATGGTCCGTCTGGCTGCTGCCCGATCCGGCGCGCACCCGCATGGCGCGGGAGGCGCGCCTGGCCAACGAGGAAACGCTCGCGGGCTGCGTGGCGGCCGGCCGATCCCGGGCCCGGCTTATCTCGCAACGGGACGCGATTCTCACCAGCCGCATCAGAGCAAGCGCGGTCGTCGCCCGCAGGCCAGTCATCGAGGTGCCGCCTGCCCCGGACTGGCCCGCGATCGCGCAAGCCATCGGATCGGCGCTCGCCTCCGCCCTGGGGACCACGCCCCGCCTGACCCCGGGCGGCGAATTGAGCCGCCAGCGCCGCTACGAGAACAAGGCAGCCGACCGGCAGGGCAGGCTATGGATGCAGGACGCCGGGCTTAGCACGATGCCCGCGTACCCGTTCGGATGTGAGTGCGGTGCGAGTGGATGCCGCGCGACCTGGTCGGCGACGCCCGATGACTACGCAGCCAGGACCGAGTCCAAGCGTCGCCTGATCGCGCACGACATCCATTAGCACTCGACTCATTGCCAGATTGATGTCGCTTTACTTGCCTGGCAGCCCGCCGTACGAGACGATTCGGGACATCTACGGGGCTGCCGGGGGGAACTGTGAGCGAGCCGAATGCTACGTCGAGGCGAGGGCCGACGAGCGAGGAAGATGCCGAGGACGAGTTCGACCTGATAAAAAAGGCGTGGAAGTGGCTGGGGATAGCACTTGCGGTATTGGCTTATGGCGGCCTCGGCTATATCCAGCACCTCCTCCAGCCGTACTTCTCGGTCTGGCAGATCCTCTGGGTGACCCTGCCGTTGGCGCTCGCCGTGGCAACTCTCGTATTCCTGGCGTTCCGCGACATCAAGGTGACGGCGGCTGGGTTTTTCGCCATCCTCGTCGGAACTCTCCTTGCCAGCGCGCTAACCGGCCTCACGAGCGGGACCAGCGTGCTCGACTATCTCTACCATCCCGAGTACCGATGCGACTTTACAAGTCTCGGGTACACCCACGAACTCTGCTTCCAGTCAGGCTACTCCGCCCCGAGCGGAAATCTGGAATGGGCGATCCTGTCGGGATACGTTCACATTTATGGCATCGTCGGTTTCATACGATCTATTCTGGTCGGTGGTTTCGTAGGGTTCAGCGTTGCCGCGCTTACCGCCCGAGCCGAGCGGATAGCTAAGCGCAAGCAAGCCGCCGCCAAGAAGGCACGCGACGCGAAGGCAGCCGGGTCGAGCACGTAAGTCACCGGAAGACTTCCCCGCCGTCGGCCGCCCTGTGCCAGGATTACCCGCGTGCGACCCTCTCTGCCTCACGCCAGCCGCCGTTTCCTCGGCGTCGTCGCCTCGGTGGCCGTGCTCGCCGTCGCCGGCACCGTCGCCAGCATGAGCGCGGGGGCGGTGGTTAGCGAGGGCACCGCCGTCACCGGCGCACCGAACTGCCCGATGTTCCCGGCCAACAACATCTGGAACACCGACATCTCCAAGCTTCCGGTGGATCCGCACAGCGCCGCCTGGCTGCGCAGCATGCACTCGTCGACCACCTTCCTGCATCCGGACTTCGGCCCGGACCAGGGCGGCTACCCCTACGGCATCCCATACACGATCGTCACCAGCGCGCATAAGACCATGCCGGTCAAGTTCAGGTACGCCGGGGAGAGCAACCGGGTGAAGTATCCGCTGGGGCCCGACACGCTGGTCGAGGGCGGCAAGAACGCCCCGGCCAATACCGACCGGCATGCGCTGATCGTCAACAAGAGCACCTGCATGCTGTACGAGCTGTGGCAGGCGCGGTACTCGGCCAAGGGCTCCACGGCCGGCTCGGGCGCCGTGTGGAACCTGCGCTCCGACGCGCTGCGCCCGGCCGGCTGGACCTCGGCCGATGCGGCGGGCCTGCCGATCCTTCCCGGGCTGCTGAACTTCGCGCAGATCCAGACGGCGGTGCGCACCGGCAAGCCGATCACGCACGCGATCAGGTTCACCGCCCAGGCCACCGCGGCCGCCTACGTCTGGCCGGCCAGGCACGAGGCGGGCTCAGGCAGCATTGCCAGCCTGCCGCCGATGGGCGCTCGCTTCCGCCTCAAGGCAGGCTTCAACGTGGCCGGTTTCTGTCGCAATTCGCAATCGTACTGCGCGGACGCCAAGGCGGTCCTGGTCGAAATGCAGCACTACGGCCTCATACTGGCCGACAACGGCAGCAACTGGTACTTCGGCGGCGCCGCCTTCCCGCAGTGGCCCAATGACCTGGTATCCCTGCTCAAGCGCATCCCGGCCAGGGATTTCGCGGCGATCAATGAATCCTGCCTCATGGTCAACCGCAATTCAGGCGAGGCCAGGGCCCGGCCTGGCTGCCCGATCGGCTGACCCGGCCGATCACCAGGATTTAACCGGTTCACCCCTGGGTATTAAATCCCTGCAATTCCGCCTATACAGGCAGAGCAGCATACGGCGCATTCGATTCGTCTCGCCCAAGAGAGGAAATGCCGTGGCGGTGGACGGTGCCCCTGTCGGTGAGACACCCGGCCAGCCGGATCCCAGGCACGTCCTCACCTGGCGGCAGCGCAAGATTCTGCACGTCATCAGGGATTCGGTGCAGCAGCGCGGCTATCCGCCGTCGATGCGGGAGATCGCCCACGCGGTCGGCCTGACCAGCACCTCGAGCGTCTCCCACCAGCTCTCCACGCTGCAGCGGAAAGGCTATCTGCGCCGCGACCTCCGCCGCCCGCGCACGGTGGAGGTCCAGCTGCCCGGCCGCCCGGCGATCCGTCCAGCCCAGAAGCCCGCTCAGGGTTCTGGCCCCGCCTCGCCCGAGGCCGTCTACGTTCCCCTGGTCGGCCGGATCGAGGCCGGCCGCCCGCTGCTGGCCGAGCAGCAAATCGAGGAGGTCTTCCCGCTCCCCAGGAAGCTGGTGGGGGAAGGTCCCGTGTTCATGCTCAGGGTGGCGGGCGACTCGATGATCAACGCGGGCATCGCCGACGGCGACTGGGTGGTCATCCACGCGCAGGACACCGCGGACAGCGGCGACATCGTCGCGGCCATGATCGATGGCGAGGCCACGGTGAAGACGCTCAAGCGAAGCGGCGATCACGTCTGGCTGATGCCGCAGAACCGGAACTTCCAGCCGATCCTCGGTGACGACGCCGCCATCATCGGCAAGGTAGTGGCGGTCATCCGCCAGGTCTGAGCTACGCGTCCCTCCTGCGGACGACGAAGAACGTGACCGCGATCAGCGCCGCCGCCAGCAGGACGTAGATCCCCGTCTCGATTCCCTGGAACGGCCAGTACCGGCCGGCAGGCTGATAGGTGACGAACCCGCGCCAGCCGTGAGCTTGCATGCAGGAGAACACGGAGTTCTCCGAGGCGCTACTCTTTGCCGTCGGACTGCCGGGCAGCAGCCGCTGGCAGGCGGCAGGAAGCACCGGCTCCAGGTCGCCCCAGCCCCTCCCCACGACCTGCCCGGTCGGGCTGACGCCGCCCTGGGAGAGCACCCAGGCCTGCCCCGGCGGCGTGAACGTGCTCGTCACCTTGAAGTAGATGGTGACCGCCGCCATGTAGTGCGGCCGGAGCAGGTTGGCAATCACCAGGCGCAGCGCGATGAACCCGCCGAGCACGACCGCTATCGCGGGGAGGGTCCGGCGCGCCACGGTGCCGACGGCGATGCCGAGCGACATCGCGAACACCGCGTAGCCGATGGGGACGATGCCCTGGGTGTCGAACTGGCCGGGCGTGAACGCGGTGGCGGACTCCGCGTTGATGGGCCCGGACCACCAGGTGAAAAGCGCGGAGACCGCGCCGCCCCAGGCGACGGCGGCCAGCAGCAGCCAGCCTGCCTTGACGGCCAGCCAGCGCGTCCGGGTGACGCTCTGCGTCCAAGCGAAATCGCTGGTGCGGGCCTCGAGTTCGGACGCCACCAGGGGCGCGCCCCACAGCATGCCGAGCACGACCGGCACGATGAGCGTGAAGTACGGCAAGTCGCTCATCACGCCGTTGACCAGGGTCGGCGCCTGTTGCAGGCACCCGCCGTTCCCGGCGCAGCCGACAAGAACGGAGTGCCAGCGCGCCGCGATGTTGAAGCCGTCCACCAGCACCACCGCTGCGAGCGCGGCCAGCAGCGCGGACGCGATCGCGGCCTGGGCGCGGTACTGGCGCCAGACAAGCCAGGTCATGATTCTTCTCCGATCGTCGTGAGGGGGTGGCCGGCCGACTTCTCGTCGGCGCCCATGTACGAAAGCACCAGCTCTTCGAGGGCCACGTTCTGGACCCTGAGCGCAACCCGGTAGTCGGCCAGCAGGGTGTCGATGTCGCCCGCGAGCTGGACTCGGGACCCGGCCAGCAGGATGAGGTGGTCGCATACCCGCTCTAGGTCGGTGACCAGGTGCGAGGAGAGCACGACGGTGAGGCGACCCGCCGCGTCGGTCACGGCCGAGGTCAGCGCGCCGACGAAGTTCCGCCGCGCCAGCGGGTCAAGCGCCGCGAACGGCTCGTCAAGCAGCAGCAGCCGCGGCTGCTTGGCCAGCGTCAGCACCAGCGCCACCTGGGCCCGCTGGCCGCCCGACAGCGTGCCCACCCGCTGGTCGAGCGGAATCCTCAGCTCCGCCAGCCGGGTTCGGCCCAGCGCGGCGTCCCAGCGCGGGTTCAAATGCGCCCCCATCCTGAGGTGATCCTCGGCGGTGAAGCTCCGGTACAACGGGATCTCCTGGGCCAGGAAGCCGATGTCGGCCAGGAACGCCGGGTCCTGCCGAGGCTCGCCGTCCAGGACCGAGGCCGTGCCGCCGGACGGGCGCACCAGCCCGGCCAGGATCCGCAGCAGCGTGGTCTTGCCCGCGCCGTTCGGCCCGATCAGCGCGCAGACCCGCCCCTCGGGCACGGTGACCGTGCACTCGGTGAGGGCGCTGGCCCGCCGGTAGCGTTTGGATAGTTCATGGGTCTCGATAGCCATGCTCATGGCAGCCAGCGTCCCGGGCGGCGCTGCGGCGCGCATCACGCGCCGGGTGGAGGGCGGGTCCCTCGCTGGAGGGATACGCCGCCGGGTTGGCGGAGGTAACGTGCTGGTGTGCTTGACCGGGTGCGACGCAGGGTGTGGGGGCTGTCGAGTCGGCTGATCGCGTCCTACATTCTCGTCACCCTCGCCGTCGTGGTGCTGGTGGAGGTGCTCGCGCTCGGCTTCCAGGTGCCCTCGCTGGTGAACGGCACCCAGCTGCAGGAGCAGGTGAACGCCACCGCGAAGACCTACGCCGGGCGCTATCCAGGCGGCGTGCCGGCCGGGACCATGCTCGGCCAGCGCGGCCAGCCGCCCCGGCCGGGCCTGGTCCAGGTCACCGTGGACGGCACGCTGGTCGTTCCCGCGATCGCCGGCCCGGCGCAGGCCGGCCAGGCGGTCACCGCGGTGGTGGCGATCGCCGCCGACGGCAGGATCGTCGCGTCGTCGGCGCCATCGGAGTACCCGCCAGGAGGGGCGGCGGCCAGCGAACTCCCCGCCGCAGTGGCGTGGTCGCTCTCCTACGGCTCCACCATCAAGCACGGCAATCTGGACACGCCGCACGGCACTGTGCTCTGGGATCTGGCCTGGACGGCGGGCCGGGAAGGCCCCGGCCGGGCAGCGGACAGCAAGCTGGGAACGGTCATCTACGTCCAGGCGCCGTGGTCGACCGGGTTCATCAACCCGATCACCGCCTGGAACGAGCTAGTGCAGCTGGGCGAGGCCCGCGCGCTCCTGTCGGGCCCGTCCGCCCTGCTCCTCGCCATCGTGCCGGTCGGAGTGCTGTTCGGGCTGCTGGCCTCGCACGGCCTCGTCCGCCGGGTGCACCGGCTGGAACAGGCCACCCTCGCGGTAGCCGACGGCGACTACACCGTCGCGCTGCCGTCGTCCGGCCGGGATGAGGTCGGCCGGCTGGAGGCGAACTTCACCGCCATGACCCGCCAGCTCGGCTCGGCGCTGGCCGCCGAACGGCAGCGGGCCACCAGCGACGCCCGCGCCGCCGAGCGGGCCAGGCTCGCGCGGGAGGTCCACGACGCGATCTCCCAGCACCTGTTCGGCCTGCGGATGATCGCCGCCGGGATGCGCCGGGCCGATCCCGGCAACCAGCAGGCCCGCGCGATCGAGCGCATCAGCGAAGATGCGCTGCGTGACATGCAGGCGCTGCTGGCCGAGCTGCGCCCGGCCAGTCTGGACGGAGCCGGGCTCACCTCGGCCCTGCTGGAGATCTGCGCCGCGTACCAGGACCGGCTCGGCGTCGCGGTCGACGCCAGCGTGGACGACATCGCCGTGCCCGCCGCGGTCGAGCACGCGCTGCTGCGCATCACCCAGGAGGCCTGCGCCAACGCGGTCAGGCACGGCGGGGCCCGCCGCCTCGCGGTGTCCCTGACCCGTCAGGACGGGCAGGTCGAGCTCGCGATCCGCGACGGCGGCAGCGGCTTCGACCCGGCCGCCCCGAAGGCCGGCTCCGGGCTGGCCCATATCGAGGACCGGGTCGCCGAACTCGGCGGCACCGTGGACATCGACAGCGCCCCCGGGCGCGGCGCGGCGCTCACCATCCGGGTGCCGGTGCCATGACGATCCGGGTGGTAATCGCGGACGACCACCGCGTCGTCAGGGACGGACTGTGCTACCTGCTCAGCCAGGAGCCGGACATCGAGGTGGCGGGCGAAGCGGGAGACGGCCGTCAGACGGTGGACGTCGTCGTCGCCACCCGCCCCGATGTGCTGCTGCTCGACCTGTACATGCCCGGACTCGACGGGCACGCCGTGCTAGCAGCCTTTCATGACACCGCGCGCGACATCCCGCACAAGCCCGCGGTGGTCGTGCTCACCTCCGCCGCGGAAGACCAGCACCTGCTCCGCGCCATGCAGGCCGGCGCGACCTCCTACCTTCTCAAGACCGCCCCGGCCGACGACGTCATCGCCGCCGTCCGCGACGCCGCCGCCGGCACCGCCCGCCTCAGCCCGGAGCTGCTGACCCGGCTCACCCAGGCAATGCGCCGGCCGCCGCCGCCGGACCCGCTGCGGCCGCTCTCACCACGCGAACGCGACGTGCTCCGGCTGATCGCCCAGGGTCACAGCAACCGTCAAATCGCCAAGGACCTGGCGATCGGCGAGCAGACGGTCAAGACCCACGTCCGCGGCATCCTCGCCAAACTAGGCCTCCAGGACCGCGTACAGGCAGCAATCTTCGCCCTCCGCCACCAGTAATTCGCGCCCGAGCGCGTTCCGCTCACGCGTCCGCCCCCGTTGACCTTGCTCATCGTGCCGCCTACGGTGGCGATCGCTTCCGAGCTAACCGAAGGGGAGACGTCATGACCAAGCTGCGCGTTGTCCAGTGGGCGACGGGGAACATCGGGGCCCGCGCGCTGCGCGGAGTTATCGAGCACCCCGAGTTGGAGCTCGCCGGGGTGTACGTCACGTCGGCCGCCAAGGCGGGCAAGGACGCGGGCGACCTGTGCGGTCTGCCCGCCACCGGGGTGACCGCGACCAACAACGTCGACCAGATCCTGGCCCTCAAAGCCGACTGCGTGCTCTACATGCCCGCCGCCTGCAACTTCGACGAGGTGTGCGCGCTGCTGGCGTCGGGCGCCAACATCGTTACCACCCGCGGCGAGTTCCACCATCCGGACAGCATCGACCCGGCGGTCCGCGCCCAGGTCGAGACGGCGTGCGAGGCGGGCGGCAGCTCCATCCACTCGACCGGTTCCAGCCCCGGGTTCATCTCCGAGGCGCTGCCGATCGTCCTCGCGTCGATCCAGCGGCGGCTGGACCTGCTGACGATCAACGAGTTCGCCGACCTGTCCAAGCGGAACTCACCGGACCTGCTGTTCAACATCATGGGCTTCGGCGTGCCGCTGGCCGAGTTCGACGTGCGCCGGTTCGGCTACGGCGCGGTCTCCTACGGGCCGACGCTCCGGCACCTGGCCGACGCGCTCGGCCTGCCGCTCGACTCGGTGGAGTCCACTGGCGAGCTGGCCGCCGCGCGGGAGACGATCAGCATCGCGGCGGGCACGCTGGAGAAGGGCACCGTCGCGGCGCAGAAGATGATCGTCACCGGCGTGCGCAACGGCCGCCCGCTGCTTCGGTTCGCGGCCACCTGGTACTGCAGCGATGTGCTGGACCAGGACTGGGACCTGCGCGCCACCGGCTGGCAGGTCGTCGTCGACGGTGACGCTCCACTCGACGTCGACCTCCGCTTCGCGGTTCCGATCGAGCGGATGGGTGACGCGTCACCGGGCTTGACCGCCAACCGCGCCGTCAACGCCGTCCGGGTTGTCTGCGCCGCCCCGGCGGGCATCCAGCCCACCGCCGCCCTGCCGCAGATCATCGCCAACCTGGGCTAGCGGGCCGATCCCGGATGAACGAGGCCCACCTGCAATTGCTCGCGAGCCCGCGCTGGGCGGCCCTGCTCGAACGTGACCTGCTGCCGTGGGTCGAATCGGTGGCCGACCTGGGCGACGACCTGCTGGAGGTGGGCCCGGGCCCCGGCCTGACGACCGATCTGCTGCGACGGCGAACGGCCCGGCTGACCGCCGTGGAATTCGACCCGTCGCTGGCGGCCGCGCTGGCCGATCGACTGGCCGGTACCAACGTCGAGGTGATCAACGGCGACGCCTCCCGCCTCGGATTCCCCGACGGCCGATTCTCCGCCGTGGCGTGCTTCGCCGTCCTCCACCACGTGCCGTCGGCCGCCGTCCAGGACCAGGTCTTCGCTGAGCTGTTCCGGGTTCTGCAGCCGGGCGGGGCGCTGATCGCCTCCGATGCCTACGACAACGAGGGAACCAGGCAGCACCACATCGACGACGTGTTCGTGCCGCTCGACCCGCAGACCCTGCCCGACCGTCTCGGCGCCGCCGGGTTCACCGACATCGCCATCGAGAGGGCCGCATACGACCTGCGCTTCCGCGCCTGTAAACCCGCTGGGTAGCGCCGCATGCGAGGACGATCTCTGCCAGGATGATCCTCGGCCCGATGGCCGCCGGACCGAGCGTGGGGAGAGCAGATGACGCAGCCGACACCGGACCGGGAGCGCGAGGCGCTCCTTGAATGGCTGGTCGCCCAGCGCGGTCACGTGCTCGGGGTCCTGCAGGGACTGTCGGAGGAGGACCTGCGGCGGCCGGTGCTGCCGTCGGGCTGGTCGTGCCTGGCCCTGGTGCGGCACCTGGCCGTCGACGACGAGCGGTTCTGGTTCCGCGCCGTCGCGGCGGGCGAGCCGCTCAGCCTCAATGATGACACCGGCTGGCAGCCGTCGCCCGACGAGTCCGCCGAGGACGTGTTCGACCTGTACCGGCGGGAGATCGCTGCCTCCGACGAGGTTCTGGCCGGGCTGAGCCTGGACGCACCGCCCGCCCGGTGGCCGGAGTACTTCGAGGACTGGCGGCTGCAGGACGTGCGCGAGGTCATCCTGCACGTCATCACCGAGACCGCGATCCACGCCGGGCATCTCGACGCGGCTCGCGAACTGCTCGACGGCCGCACCTGGATGGGCCCGGATGACACCAGGATCGCGCGCGGCTGAGCCGTTATCCGTGCTCGAGGTCCGTGCCGGGCGCCGCGCACGAGCTAGGGGCGGCCGCCTACGCGATCAAGGCCGCCCGTGCGGCCGTGCCGGCCGGCGAGAGCGAAGCCGCCGGGCGACTCGAGTGCCAATGGCAGCGTGACCAGCTCCCCGCGGCGATCCGCGAGCTCGTACTCGACGACCAGCGGTTGCGGAACGACATCTGCTGGTCGGTGTTCGACTGCTGAGCCGCCGCCCGACCGCTAGCCGACCCCGTTGGCCGACGGTCGTTCCCGCGCGTGCGCCGCTCCGGGATTCGGCGGCGGTGGCGTGCCGTTGTTGGCGAATGCCTCGGCCGCTGCTACCCCGGTGCGGGCCCCCGTGCGCCACCACGTGAGCGGGGGGAAACCCTCATCCACGGCGCATACCGCCGCAGCAGGCGTGAGAACCGACCCGCACAGCCCGGAGCCGGCCGCCGCCGAGCGCAGCAGGGCGCGCCCCACCGTCCAGCCAACGAACTTCAGCCAGCTGTCCGTGTACCGCGTCTCGCTAGCGTTCACCCATGCTCCTTGTCGGCCGACCCTGGCCTGCTAAGGCGTCCGCGTGCAGCGGATCCGCCGAGCTTCCCGTTCCTTCCGTCCGCCTGCGTTGTTCTCGCGAACGGGGAATGAGATTCTCGGCACATTTTCGGTGATCGTATGATCCGGTCCCGCGTCCGTCAAGGGTCATCAAGAAGTTCCCGCCGACGAGCGCTATGTTGGCAGGGCGGTGATATTCACGCCCAAGGAGGAGGACCCGCCTTGACGGTCATGGACGATTTCGTCGCGGAGGCGCTGCGACTGCAGGGCATCCTCGGCCTGCTGACCCAGACCCAGTGGCAGGCGGAGTCGGGGGCCGACGGCTGGTCGGTCGCCGACGTGGTCCTGCACCTGGCCCAGTCCGACGAGGCTGTCGCGGCCAGCGCGGCCGGCGCCTACCAGCGGGGGGACGTCGCCGCGGCGGGCACGGTCGACGATTGGGCGGCCCGGCTCGTGGCCGCCGAACGGACCACGCCCGACCTGGTCTTCGCCCGCTGGCGGGAGGCGCGCGACGCCGCCGTTGAAGCGCTCCGCGACGCCGACCCGGAGCGGCCGCTGCAGTGGGTGGCCGGGACGATGAAACCGGCCACGCTGACGACGACGCGGCTGGCCGAGTACTGGGCGCACGGCCTCGACGTCACCGAGCCGCTCGGCATCGACTTCCCCGACACCAGCCGGCTCCGGCACATCGCCTGGCTGGCGCATCGCACGCTCCCGTACGCGCTGTCGCGGGCCGGCCAGGAGCCGGCCGCGGTGCGCTGCTCGCTGACCGCGCCGGACGGGGTGAGCACTTGGACGTTCGGACCGGAGGAGGCCGAGTCGCAGATCAGCGGAACGGCGTCCGCGTTCTGCCGGGTGGCCGCCCAGCGCCTTGACCCGGCGGACTCGGGGTTGCAGGCCTCCGGCCCGCACGGCGCGGCCGCCCTGCGGGTGGTCCGAACCTACGCGTGACGATCGACGAGGTTGCCGAGGTGGCCGCCGCCCTGCCGGGGGTGCGCCACACGTCGGCCGGCGGCCTGGCGCAGTGGCGGTATCACGGCCGGCTCGTCGCCCGCCAGCACGACGACACCCATCTGGTGATCCGGGCCGACTTCGACTACCGCGACACGATCCTGCGCGAGTTCCCCGGGACCTTCAGCGTCCCGGCCCAGTACGCCCGGCACATGATGGTTGTCGCCGACCTCGCCCACGGCGACCGCGCCGCGATCGAGGACGCGCTCGACGCGGCCTGGGAACTCCAGCGGCGGGGAGATTAGACAATCATGATCGGACGTCTGCACCATGTCGTCCTGGACTGTCCCGACCCCGCGGCGCTCGCACGCTTCTACTCCGAGCTGCTCGGGCAGCCCGTCACCTACCAAAGTGATGACTGGGTCGTGGTCGCCGCTAACGACGAAACGTCCGGCCTGGCATTTCAGCTCGCCCCCGGCCAGCGCAGGCCCACCTGGCCCGACCCCGCAGTCCCGCAGCAGCTCCACCTCGACATCATGGTCGAGGACCCAGCCGAGGCCGGCCCGCTTGTCCTGGCCCTCGGCGCACAGAAACTCGACGGCGATGACGTGTACGCCGACCCCGCGGGTCACCCGTTCTGCCTCATCAGGCGGCCGCGATGGGCGCCACCAATCCCCGGCTAGCAGGCGGCCGACGCCCGCGGCCGGGTCAAGGCCGGATCGAAGCCGGTGGAGGGGACCGCGACGGTGGTGACCTCCGGCGCGGACTTCGACGCGATTCAGCGCGGGATCCGCGCCAAGTACGGCGTGATGGTTCCCTTACGGCGACGTCGGCGTGGTCATCACCGTCAGCGATCCGGCCTAGCCCGTCCCGCACATCGTGCGACTCAGAGCGACTCCGGCGGCATGCGCAACAGCAGGCCGCCCGGCTGGGCCACGATCGTGAGCTTGCGAGTCGCGCCCACGACCTCGCCGTCCAGCTCCCATGGTTGCTCTTGGTCCAGCGTCACTTCCAGCTGGGTGAACTGCACGCGGTAGATCCGGCCGCGGGCCGGGCGCCGCAGCAGGATGTCGGCCGTCACCGCCAGCCACCCGGTCAGGCCGCCCGCCAGCAGGACCACGGCGTCCAGCAGGCCGTCGTCGGGCCGGGCGTCCGGCAGCAGCGGGAGGCCGCCGCGCAGCCAGCCCACGTTGCCGACGATCAGCGCGTTCGCCCGCATCCGGCGGCGTCGGCCGCCGTCGGCGCTGACGGTTACCCGGATGGGCTTGTCGGCCAGGTGACGAACGGCCGCGATTGCGTAGGCGAGCCAGCCCAGCTGCTTCTTGAGCGGTTCGCTGGTGCCGCTCAGCATCCGGGCGTCTAGTCCAATGCCGGCCATCACGACGAAGAGCGTCCCGTTCACCCGGCCCGCGTCAATTGGCTGCTGCGCGTCACCTAGCGCGACCGCGAGCGCCTCGTCCACGTCCATCGGCAGGCCGATATTGCGGGCAAGCAGGTTGCCGGTTCCCATCGGGATGATCGCCAGCGGCACCCCGGTGCCGGCGACGCCTTCCGCGCACGCGGTGACCGTCCCGTCGCCGCCGCAGGCGAGCACAAGATCGACGCCGGCCGACAGCGCCGATTTGGCCTGGCCGTGGCCGGGATCCTGGGGGGTCGTCTCCAGCCAGAGCGGCTCGTCCCAACCGTGCTCGTCCATGAGCTGGCGGACGGACTTGCGGAATGACTCGACGTCCTCCAGCTTGGTGGGGTTCAGCACGACCGCGGCTCGGTTCATCGGCTTGTCGGAGATCGGGCGACTCACCAGGTGCCCCACGCCAGCGCGGGCGCGGACAGTTCGGGCGGGGTTAGGAAGGCCGGCGGAGCCGTCAGGTCCAGCGCGCCGAGCGGCGAGTTCGCGGCCGCGTCCCGCCGCGTCAGCGCGGGGAGGTTCCACTTCTCCTCGACCAGCTTTAGCACCGAGGTGTGGTCGAATACCTCCGACAGGACGCAATCGGGCCGCGCATAGGGTGACACGATCACCGCCGGCACCCGGAAGCCGTAGGTATCGTAAGCGCCCGGGCCCGCCACCAGCTGCTCGGCATGCCGGACAAAGCCGGGGAACAGCACCTTCAGCACGCTGCGGAGCAGGGACTGGTGCGCGACGAGGCTGCGGCCGCGGACCCCGTCCGGCGCTACCGCCGGGGGCGGGGCGACATGATCGTAATAGCCCCCGTTCTCGTCGTAGGTCCAGATGAGCAGCGTGTCCGCCCAGCCCCGGCCGTGCATGACCCGGTTGATCACCTCGGCCGCGAAGCTCTCGCCCTTGCGGATGTCTTGCGGGTTTTCCTCCGAGAAGGTGCGGAAGTCCGGATCGACGATGCAGAACGACGGAAGCCGGCCGGAGTCGGCATCGGCGAAGAACTGCTCGAGGCTGCGGACGTGGGCCATGTACCTGACCATCCCCAGCGGGTAGATCGCGGACGTGAACTGGAGATCCCGCTTGAACACATCGCTGGTCTTGCGGAACGGCTGGCCGAGGGAGGTCAGATGGTGTCGGGTCCGGCGGCGGCGGTACTGCACGTAGCGGCGGAGCGCGGACTGGTCGCTGCTGGCCGACCGGTAATTGACCCAGGAGATCCCGTGCCGGGTCAGAACGTCCATGATCGTGCCTGACCGCGGCCGGTCGAGCAGGTTGAAGGGCAGGTCGTCCATCAGGCCGTTGGCGGTCCCGGCGAGCAGGAACCGGCGGTTCGGAAACGTCGGCCCCAGGCACGAGCTGAACCAGTGATCCGCCAGCGGGAACGTCCGGGCGAGGGCGTGGTAGAACGGCAGATCCGCCTCGGTCCAGTAGGCCATGGCGGCGGCCTTGTTGCCCTCGGGCGCAGCCTGCTGCGTCGAGGTCACGAAGCCGTTCATCTTGCCGCCCGCCCACTGGGTGTGGCTGGCGCTCCAGCTCTGGCAGGGCGCGCCGTCGTCCTGTGCGGTGGAACTCGCGTGATACGCCCGGATCATGGTGCCGGACGAATCAGGATTCTCGGCATCCGGTGCGCCGTCGTCGCCGAGCGGAAAGCCCTCCCCCCAGCCGAGGGTGCCGAGGTAGTTGTCGAACGAGTGGTTCTCCATCATCAGGACGACGATGTGCTTGATCTGCGGCAGCCGGTCGGTGCCAACCCGACGGGAGGGATCGGGCCGCTCGCCCGGCCGGTGCCGGCGCGCGTGCCGCTCCCGCGGCCGCAGCTTCTGACGTTCGATCCGCTCCCAGGTACTCACGCTGGCCATGTCAGCCCGTCCTCCGCAGTTCGCTCGGATACTTTGCTCGGGTCCTCGGTCATCGTCGGTGGTGCCCGCCCTAGCCGATGGGCTGCACGGTCTCCTCGGTCTTATCGGCCGCCGTGCGACGGTGCAGGCGCAGCGGCCTGCGGCGGAAGGCGTCCAGGTTCGGCTTGATGAGCATCGTGGTCGCGGTCAGCCACAGGGCGGCGAACAGCACGCTGGCGAGGATGTCGGTGGGGTGATGCTCGCCCCGGTACATGCGGGCGGTGGCGATCGCGACCGGCATGACGATCGCGGGGATCAGGAACAGGTAACGCCACCACCCCCGCGCGTGGCCGATGACCAAGATCGCGATGGCGACGTACAGGCACGTGGTGGCGGCCATGTGCCCGGACGGGAACGCCGAGGTGGGCAGGTTCGAGTCGAGGTGGGGGACGGCCGGCCGCGGCCGCTTGACGATGGCGGCGACCGTCAGGAAGGCGGCCAGCTCGCCGAACATCACCACGGCGATGAAGACCACCGGCCGCCAGCGTCGGGTGACGGCCAGGAACACGACGCAGGCCACCACGCTGACGATGAGGATGTCCTGGGTAGCCCCGAGGTTGCTGACGTCCAGGCTCCAGCGGTTCAGGGCCGGCGTGCGGTGCGCCGCGAACCAGCGCGGGATCGTGCGGTCGCCCAGCAGGTCGCCGTTCCCGTTGTGGGTAATCATGATCAGCTTGCCGATGCCGGTGAGGGCGCCGACGATCAGCACCCACACCACCAGGACGCCGGCCGCGATGCGGCCGTATCTGCGAGCGCGGTCATGCTTCATGGTCATCTCCGGTTCTGCTGGACGTAGATCGGTGCGGGCCTCGGGTTCAAGCCCCTCGGTTATCGGCTCGGCGGCCGGCTCCCCGGCCGCCCGGCGGGACAGTTCGAAGGCGAAGGCGGTGACGCCCAGCCAGGTGATGCCGAGCGCCCAGGCGCCGAGCACGTCAGATAGGTAATGCACGCCGAGCAGAAGCCGGCTGGCGCCGATCGCGACGATCAGCGTGACGATCGCGACGGTGAACACGCGGCGCCATATCCCGCTGGTAGCGGGCAGGAAGACCAGGAACAGGGCGCCGTAGCAGACGATCGACCCCAGGGCATGCCCGCTGGGGAAGCTGTCACCGGTGCCGTACGCGACCGGATGCGCGACCACTGGCCGCAGCCTGCCGACGAGTGACTTCAGGACCGGATCAAGCGTCAGCGCACCCGCGCCGGCGACCAGCAGATAGACGGCAAGCCGCCACCGGCGCCGGATCGCCAGCGCGACCGCGGCCAACCCGGTCACCGTCCACAGCACGCCGCTGCTGCCCAGCCAGGTGACGGCCTTGACCACGCTGACGACGGCGGCGTGGCCGGCCACGAGGCTGTTCAGCCCGGCCGCCGCGCGGTGATCGGCCGACTCGAGCGGGGCCCACTGCAGCCGCACGAGAATAAGCAGGAGCACGAATAGGAATGCCGCCGTGGTGACGACGGCGAGCGGCGCGAGAGTGCGCCGGGTAGCGGCGGCGGCGGTAGACATGGGCGCCCAACTGCCCATTGCCGACGGGTTCACACATATTTAAATGGCAGGGACTACGACCATTCTCGGCTGCCGCCATTCCGCCGCCCATTAATGTTTGCCGGCTTCGCCCAGAGGTAGTGACGGGTATGCACTCAACATCGGCGCCGAGCGCGGAGCGCACGGCAAGACGGGCGGCCGACAGCCCGGCGGCACACTTCCTGGCCCGCGCTGGCCTGACGGCCCGCGGCGTCATCTACATCCTCATCGGCTGGGTCGCGGTGCTGGTCGCGCTGGGACAGACCAAGCGCGAGGCCGATCAGCTGGGCGCCCTGCAGCTGCTGGCAGGCAAATCCTACGGGCTGGTCTCGCTCTGGCTGCTCGGCATCGGCTTCGCCGCCTACGCCTTGTGGCGCTTGAGCGAGGCCGCGTTCGGCGTAACCGGCGAGCGGCCTGGAGCCGGCCCCCGGCTCAAGTCGCTGGGCCGGGCGATCATCTACGCAGCCTTCTCCTATCTGACGTTCACCGTGATTCACGGCACGGCCCGGAGCCAATCCAAGCGGCAGCAGGACATCACCGCCACGGCCATGCGGCACACCGACGGCCGGGTGCTCGTCGGCATCATCGGGGCGGCCGTCGTCATCGCCGGCATCGTCCTGATCGTGGAGGGCATCCGCAAGAAGTTCATGAAGTACCTGCAGACGGGGCAGATGAGCCCCCGGATGCGCCGCGTCGTTAAGGTGCTCGGCATGACCGGGACGATCGCCCGAGGTGTGGTCTTCGCCCTGGCGGGCGTGGGGGTAATCGCCGCCGCGGTCACGCATAAGGCGTCCGAGTCCGGTGGCATCGACAAGGCGCTGCTGACCCTGCGGAACCAGCCGTTCGGCGAGTTCCTGATGCTGCTGGCCGCGCTCGGCCTCGTCGTCTTCGGCGTCTACGGGCTGTGCGAGGCCCGCTGGCGGAAGGTCTGATCACATGGCCGACGTCGCTGTGGTGGCGCACGCGGGCAAGAGCTTCGGCGGCGGCCTGCCCGAGCTGCGGGAGATCCTGGCTCGGGAAGGCGTCACCGACCCGCTGTGGTACGAGGTGAAGAAGAGCCGCCGCGCACCCAAGTACGCCCGCCGGGCCGCCGCCCAGGGGGTTGACGTGCTGTTCGTCTGGGGTGGCGACGGCTCCGTCCAGCGCTGCATCGACGCGGTGGCGGGGACCGGCACGGCGGTGGCGATCCTCCCCGCCGGTACCGCGAACCTGCTGGCGGCGAACCTGGAGGTGCCGCACGACCTCGCCCAGGCGGTGCAGGTCGGGTTGCACGGGGACCGACACAGGCTGGACACCGGATGGGTGAACGGCGAGCGCTTCATGGTGATGGCGGGCTCCGGCTTCGACGCGCGGATGATCTCCGAGGCCGACGGCGGCGCCAAGGACCGGCTGGGGCCCGCCGCCTACGTCGTCACCGGAATCAGGAACCTGGCCGCGCGCCGGGCGAGGGCCACCGTGAAGGTAGACGGCAAGCCCTTCTTCGCCGGCAAAGTGTCGTGCGTGCTGGCCGCGAACGTCGGCAAGATACTGGGCGGGGTCGAGGCCTTCCCGCAGGCGCAACCGGATGACGGGCGCCTCGAGCTGGGGGTGGTGACGGCCAGGAATCCGGTCCAGTGGGCCCGGACGTTCGGTCGGCTCGCCGTCGGGCATCCGGACCAGTCTCCCTTCGTCAAGGTCACCCAGGGAAAGAAGATCAGGATCAGGTTCGACCGCAAGGTCCGCTACGAGCTCGACGGCGGCGCTCGCCCGGCCACCAGGAAACTGCGCATCAAGGTCCGTCCCGCCTCAGTCACGATCTGCGTCCCGGCCGCGCGGCAGAGCACGCAGAATTAGGCGCCCGAGGCAACGGCCGGATTGGCGATCAGCCGCCTGACCGTCTCCGAGGGCTCGATGGCGAGCCCGACCGCCAGCAGATTCTGGCAGCGGTCAAACTGCCGCAGTGCCTCCGACCGGTTGCCCTCGGCCAGGTGCGCTCTGATCAGGGCGGCGTGCGCGGTCTCGCGAAACGGCTCGACGGTGACCGCGGCGAGCGCGGCCTCGATCGCCGCGACGTGGTGACCGCGCAGGCTGAGCTGCTCCGTCATGCTTTCAAGGGCGTGCAGGCGCAGTTGTCGTACGCGCTCGCGGTCGTTCAGCAGCCAGTCGTCGTCCCAATCAGGCAGCAGGTCGAGCGCAAGCTCGGGCCATGAGATCCCTGCCAGTTCCGCGATCGCGAGCGTCGCATGACGGTCACCCGCGGCCCGGCCGAACGCCATCAGCGCGCGGACGTCGACGCCGATTTCCGCGTGCAGTCGCAGCTGCGCCCCGCTGATCGTGACCAGCGGTGGGCCGGCCTGGTTGACCCGCCACAGCGCGGTGCGGAGGTCGGCCAGCGAGCGCTCGGCCGAGCAGTCCGGCCAGAGCACCCCGGCCAGGTAGGCGCGGCTGAGCGGACGATCTCGCAGTGCCAGCAGAGCGACGATGCGCTGCGCGCTCGGCGCGAGTGCGATCTCCTCGTGTCCCCGCTGCAAGGTGAAGCCGCCAAGCAGTTTCAGCCGAATAGGCTCGGCGCAAACGGCGATGTCGGCCACTCCGAACCACCCCCAGCGCGCGGAGCCACTCCGTTTAACTCACAGTGTCCGTGAAGCGTAGAAGCGAATCAAGCCACTTATCCAAGAGCGGCCCGCGCACGCGTCTCGTCATCGTCACCAGGGCGTCACCGAGCCGATGATCAGCGCTTTCAGGCGCGCGGAACCGACTGGCGGGACCGTCCGGCGTGTTTTCTGCGCGGTAGCGCCGGGTGATTGCGCTATCGGCCTCGCGGTCGGCCGCGCGGCGGTGACGATGCGGGAACGAGGCGTTGACGCATCGGTTAGAGAATTCCGATTCGTAGCGCAATCACCCCCGGTTCGTAGCGCCCACCCCAGTTCTTAGCGCAGCCCCCGAGCGGCAGGGAAGAGACGGTCGAGTTGCCATTTTCAGTGCTTGGCCTGCAGGCCGCGATCGCCGATGGCACGGAGCAGACCTTTGACGGGCAGCCGATGCAGGTCGGCACCCATCTTCGGTGGTCCTTCGCGCCCGAGTTCGGATTCCCGCCGGGGGCATTCTGGCTGGCGCGGCGGGAGGCGGTCGGCGACAAAGGGCCGATCGAGCCGCCGGAGGCCGTCAGCGTGGCGACCCGCGGGCAGGGTTCGAAGCAGCCGGGCGGCCCGAATGGCCTCGGCGGCCTGGTCACGGTCGGCAGCACCGAGTCGGGCGGGCAGTCGCAGCCGTGCCGTGAGTGCGAGTGCGGTCGCCTGCTTGCCTGCGTCGCCGATGCGGTCAAGGCCGGGCAGGAGTCGGCCGAGCAGCGGACGGAGCAAGCGGAGCGCGCGGAGTGCAAGTGCTCGTGCTGCGACTGCTGCCGCTGCGACCGGCGATCGGGGCCGGCCCCGGTGTCGGTATCGGTCATCTGCTGCTGTTGCTGCGGCAAGGGCTCGGGCGGCGGCGGTGGCAACGGGGGCTCGGGCGGCACCGGCGGCTCGGGCGGCGGTAACGGCACGGTCGGCGGCACCGGCTGGGGGACCGGCGAACCGGTGTGGGGCCCGCCCGACGGGCGCGGCTGGCAGGTGTGGGGCGAGCCGTTCACGCTCCCGGTGACGGTGGACAACTGGCCCGCCCGCTACACCGGAGCGCTCGACCCGGCCACCCACCCCGACTCGATGCTGCTCGCCCGCGACGTGCTCGAGTGCCAGCAGCGGCTGAACGGCCTCGCCCTGCTCGCGGGGATGAGCACCGCGACGATGCGCCAGCACTTCACCGCGCTGCGGGGGGAGTGCGTGCGGCTGGTGCAGGACTGGCCCGCCGAGCCCAACTACGCGGTCGGCCTGCAGCCCTCGGCCGACGCGGCCGCCCCGCAACTGTCGCTCCCGCTGGTCTCTCAGCTGCAGCTCGCGGCGATCAGCCCCTATGTGGCCCGGGTACTCGGCCTCTACTTCGTCGACGCCGACGCGAGCCCGGGCATGGCCTACGACTACTGCCTGGTCGGGGTCTGGGCGGCCATCGTCCCGCCGGTGGTGCGGACCCCCGGCCGCGCGCCCGCGGGCGCGCTGGCCGCGGGCCGTGTGCTCTTCGACGGCCTGCGCATCGGCGCCGACCCGGCCGTGAGCCACCTGTACGCGTGGGAGAGCGACGGGTCTTCTTCGGTGCCGCCGACGGTCCTTCCCGGCACGCCCGCGGCGGTCACTGCGGCGCTGAGCGCCGCCGTCACCCCGCTCGTCGTCACCGCGCGTCCCCCCGCGCTGCTCGCCGCCCAGGTCAACCCGCCGGCCTTCCCCTTCCCGCTGCCAGGCGGCGAAGACCTGGTCTGCGTCATCGGCCTGCTGACCCCGGCGGCCGAGGTCGCGCTGAGCGTGGCGGGGGACTGCCGGGTGATAGCGCGCTCCGGTGGCGTCGAGGTGGCGAGCCTCACCGTCACGGTCGGCTCGGGCGCACTCCAGTGGTGCCCGCTGCCATCGCCCGCGCCGGCCAGCCAGCCGATCGACGAGCTCCTCGTCATCGTGACGGGCGGCCCCGGCAGCGTCGTGGTCATCGGCAGCCTGGTCAGCTCGCCCGTCCCCGGCGCCCGGGTGGGCGTGCGCTACGCCATCGTGCACGCGCCGTCGGCGATGACCGCGCCGCCCGCCCCCGCGAAACCGCTCACGCTCTTCCGCAGGCGCACGGCCGAGGTGGATCCGGCGGGCCCGTCGATCGTCACCCGCTCCTACTTCGACGTGCAGTGGATCTCGCCGCCAATCGACGCCGCCGACCAGACGGGCGACCCGGTCGAGGATCCCGAGTCGCTGCCGCCGCCGGAGCGCACGGTGGGCTATGTGGCGCAGCGGGGCGACGGTGACCTGTCCGTCCCGGTGCCGCTTGCGCGCCTGATCGCGGCCACCCCGCAGCCGACCCCGGCCGACTCGCCGCTGCTGCCCGCGCCGACGATACTGCGCTTCGTCGACGCCGGCCTGCCCGACCCGCAGGCCGGCTACCAGCACCGCACGGCCGGCTTCCGGTTGTTCGGCCAGCGCGGCCCCTACAGCGACTGGAGCGACCCGCGCGGCGTAGAGCGCATCGCCGCGCCGCCGACGCTGCGGCTGCGCACCGTCGGCGCGGCGCAGACGACGTTCGACAACAGCCCGGCCGGCGGGGGCGGACCCGATGACCCGGCCAACCCGACGGACTGGGTCGGCGGCACGCTCAGCGCCGTCGCCGCCTGGTCGGGAAGCAGCCTGCTGGCCTACCCCGACGCGCGCACCGCGCGGCTGACCGCGACCCCGTCCGACGACCCGGCCGAGGTGCTCGCCACCGCCGACTTCGCCGTCCCGACCCCGACCGTCCAGGCTTTCACCCTCGCCAGCCTCGTACAGGACACGGCCCGGGGCGTTAGCTACGCGATCACGAGCCCGCCGCTTACCGCGCTCGGGCCCAACGACCCGAGCGCGTCGCTCACCCTCACCGGCGTCCTGCCCGACGGCACGGCGATCACCGAGCGATTCTCGGTCCGCCCGGGACCGGTCGACCCGGCCGCCGACGTCCAGCCGGGCGGGGTGGCGGCCACCCTGCCGGGCGGACCGGGCTCGAGCGTGGTGGTCAACCAGGCCGCGTTCGTCGGCCAGCCCGCGTATCTCGTCAGCGGAGTAACGGTGCCGCTCACGCTGCCCGTCCCGATCTCGGTGCCGGTCGGGGACAGCGCCGCCCTCGGCCGGGCGAGCGTGGCCGTCTCCCGGGCGACCCCGTTCGTACCCGACGAGCAGATCATCGACCCCAACACCGGCGCCGGCAGCGACGAGCCTTCCTCCAACGACGTCGTGTTCGCCGCCGCGCAGCAGCTCGCCCCGCCGCCGCCCGCCGCGGTGATCGAGCCGACGCCCACCCACATCGTCCATCACCGGTACTACGACCCGGCCGACTTCAACGGCAACGCCTCCTACACGATGCCGTTCGACCTGTCGGCCGGGCTCCCGGCGGTGTCCGGCTACCGGCTCAAGCGCGCACCCGCGCACTCGCTCTTCCTGGCCGACCTCAAGCGGCGGCGCACCGCCGCCGCCGGGCTGCTGGACGACAACCCGGTGATCGCCGGGCGGGCCGACCTGCAGAACTGGATCGACGCGCTGCCGACCTGGCTGGCTGCCTACAACGACCGCCTCCCGGCCGCGCGCCAGCTCACCCAGGCGAGCGTCCTCACCGACGCCGCCGGGCAGCGGGCGCTCATCGAGCACTTCTACGGCGGCCTGCTCGACGACGAGCTGCGCGCGCTGGCCGACGTGCCTGGTAACGCCGCCGCGTTCGCGCTGATCGACTCGGTGCCGGTGCCGACGCCGCCGCCAACCCCGCCGCCGCCCCTGCCGCCGCTGACCGACACGGTGAACGGCAGCGGCTTCGGCCGCAACCTGTACATCCTGACCACCGTCAACGGCGCGGGCGCGGGCAGCGCGCCGACGTCGAGCGCCGGGCCGATCTACACCGCCACCGTCAACCCGTCGCGGGCACCGGTGCTCTACAAGGTGGTACCCCAGCCCGTGACCGGCGCCTACATCGTCGCCTGGGCGCTGGACGGCAGCCCCGACATCGCCGGCTACCTCGTCTACCGGGCGCCCGACCCGAGCGGGCTCACCGACCTGCGCTGGTTCGGCGCCAACCAGCAGTACCCGTCGGATCCGTCGACGCTGGCACTGCCGCAGGTCACCGCCGGCGTCTGGGATCCGCTGGCGCTGACCGCCGGAGTCGGCGACCCGCGCCTGATCGGCCTGGTCAACGACCCCCGCGCGTACGCGCGGGACTACGAGGGCAGCGACATGGGCGAGGTGCCGCTGCCGCCGGGGGCTGCGCCCGATGAGATCCTCGGGGTGTACCGGCTGGCCGACTTCGACCCGGGCACCCCCGAGAGCCAGCCCGGCGCGTTCAACTACTGGATTCCCGGCGCCGCCGGCGGCACCGCCCAGCTGGTGGCCGACACGTCCGGGGCCACGGTGACGTCGCGCGTCACCGGGCTGCGGCTCGGGTTCGGGCGCGGCGTGGCAGTCGCGGTGGTCGCCAGGTACGCCGGCGCCGTCCGGACGATCGGCACCCAGCCGGTGCTGCGCGCCGCCTTCGTCGACGGCCTGCTCGGCCCTCCGGCCGCGCCCGCCGACCCGAACGCCACGCCGACCTGGTCCCCGGTCCCGGCCGGGCAGGCACCGTGCTACGCCGTAGTCGCCGTGGACATCGCCGGCAACCAGTCGGCGCCGTCGACCGCCTTCACCGCCCCGCCCCTCATCAACGCCTGACCAGGAGGAAAGATCACGATGGCGAATCCGCTGAGCACCCTCGAGACCGACCTGGCCGCCCTCGCGACGCCGCCTGCCTCCTTCCCGGCCGGCTACACCGGCGGGGACACGGCGACGGCCACCGCCACCCTGGACGCCGTCCAGGGCCTGTTCACCGCGCTCGGAAGCATCGCCGACCTCGGATCGGCGATCACCGCGCTGACCGGGGGCATCAACAGCGGCCTCGATGACGCCGCCCAGGCACTCGAGGCCATCGCGGTCAAGCTGCAGGCGATCCCGGCCGCCGCGGGCTCGATGGGCACCGTGCTCACCACCTTGCAGAACGCGCTCTCCACGGCGGGCAGCCTGGTGCCGGGCAGCAGCGGAGTGTCCCAGCTGCAGTCCGGCAGCCAGTTCTTCAACCAGCTCGGCACGCTGCTGTCAGACCTCGGCTCGGTCACCGACGCCGCCACCGTCCTGTTCCAGGTCGCGACGCAGTTCCGCACGATCGGACAGCAGCTGTCATCATGACCGGCACGCTCAGCCCCATCGGGTTCATCGGCGATCTCGTCATCAAGACGCTGACCGACCAGGTGAACGGCGCGCTCGGGGGGACGCCGCTCACCGTCAGCGACAGCGGTAGCGGGATCTCGGTGTCCCTCTCCCCGCAAGGCAGCGCGGGCCCGACGGTCGCGGTGGACGACCTGACCACCTCGGGCGGGCTCGGCGGCAGGCTGCATATCGACGACATCCCGGCCGACGGGATCTCGGCCTCGCTGTTCGGTGACTTCACCGTCGCCCTGACGTCCTTCGATCTCACCCTGGCGAAGGGCGCGTTCGTCTACACCGACATCGCCGGATCCCTGACGATCCCCGATTTCACCGGCTCGGGCAGCCAGCAGACGATTGACATCGAGGTGGCGATCCGCGCCGACGGCACGCTCGCGGTCACGCTCGCCGCCCAGCAGAGCGACCCGTCCACGATGACCTCCGACGGCCTCGTCGCGCTGCATTTCCCGCTGCCGGGCGACTCCGCGCTCGACCTGACCGTCGCCACCCTGGAGATCACCGAGACCGGCGGCAAGTGGAGCCTCACCCTGACCGGCTCGCTGACGCTGACCACGGCCGATATCGACTGGCCGGAAGTGGAGTTGCGCGGCCTGTCCATCGACTCAGCCGGAAACGTGTCAGTGCAGGGCGGCTGGATCGACCTGCCCGGCCACGCCGCGATCGATTTCTACGGCTTCCACGTCGCCCTGCACCGACTGGGCTTCGGCACCACCGGCGGCGACAAGTGGATCGGCTTCGACGCTGACGTCAACCTGGTCGAGGGCGTGAGCCTCGGCGGTTCCGTGCGCGGCCTGCAGGTCAACCTGACCAGCGGCGCGGTCTCCTTCGCCGGGATCTCGGTCGACTTCGAGATCCCGGGCGTGCTCTCGTTCACCGGCGAGATCGACCACGCCAGCGTCCAGTCGCAGGCCGACCTGACCGCGGCCGGCCTGCCGTCCAACTTCCCCCTCCCGGCCCAGGTGTTCGCGGGCGGCGTGGACCTCATCATCGAGGCGGCGGGTGACCTGGAGATCGACGCTCAGTTCATCGTCGCCCAGGTACCGAACCCGATCCCCGTCAACGGCCAGCCGGCGCCGCCGGGGACGCCCACCCAGACGTGCTTCTTCCTCTCCCTCGACGCCGAGCTGCCGGTCGGCATCCCGCTCTTCGCCGACGTCTCGCTGTACGGGATGTCGGGCATGTTCGCAGCCAACCTGCGGCCCGACATCGGCACCGCCACCTGGTGGGACTGGTACAAGTACCCGACCGCGGTCAACGGGACCCCCGATATCACCGGTGCCCCCGACCTGCAGGGCGGCAACGGCGAGCCCGACTACTCGGCCACCGACGTGTTCAAGTGGCTCAACCCGGTCAGCGGCGCGCTCGCGCTGGGTGCGGGCGCGGTCATCGGCACCATGGACGACGGCTTCACCGCGTCGGCGTCGATCGCGTTCATGCTCATCCTGCCCGGGCCGGTCTTCATCTTCATCGGCAAGGCGAACATCCTGTCCAAGCGGATCAGCGGCCCCGCCGACGAGGCGAACTTCGAGGCGATGGCCACCTACGACGGCAATGCCGGCACCTTCGACCTGGTCATCGACGCCCAGTACTCGATTCCGGTGGTGCTCGACGTGCAGGCGGAAGCCGAGTTCTACGTCGACCCGGCCGCGGGGGTGTGGTTCCTCGCCATCGGCAAGCCGCCGCATCAGCAGCGGGTCAGAGCGCGCGTCCTCGACCTGTTCGAAACCGACCTGTACTTCGTCGTGAGCAACACCGGGCTGGTGACCGGCTTCTGGACCGGCTACCAGAACTCGTGGTCGTTCGGGCCGCTGAGCGCCTCGATCAACGCCTACCTGGCCGCGACGGCCGCCATCCAGTGGTCGCCGCTGCAGCTCGCGGCCGGGGTCGACCTGCACGGCGAGGTCCACCTGTCCGCCTTCGGCATCGGCCTGGGCATCACCGCCGACGCGACGCTGGAGGCGACGGCGCCCGACCCATGGTGGGTGTACGGGTCGCTCACGGTCGAACTCGACCTCCCCTGGCCGCTGCCGAACGTCGGCGGCACGGTCTCGCTGTCCTGGGGCGGCAACGGGCCGCCGCCGCCCGCGCCGCTCGCGGTCAACACGATCAGCGCGACCCTGATCGACCACGGCGCGAGCGACCACTACGAGCTGCTCGCGCACCGCGACGGCGCCACCGTCAACGCCATCAGCACCACCGACACCGTGGTCTACGACCCGCCGCCGCCGGCCACGCCGGGAACGCCGGGAATCCTCCACGCGCAGCCGGGTGGCTACTGGGCCGGGATGTACCCCGGCGTTTCCGGCGACCCCTCGGGCATCGTCCCCGACCTCGGGCCCGCGCAGCTCGCCTGGGCGCCGGTCGTGCCGCAGGACAGCCACTTCGCCCTCAGCTTCGCCCACCCGGTCGCCGACAAGGCCGGATTCAACGGCTCGGTGAGCCCGCCGGCCGAGATCATCGCCCTTCCTCCGTCGTCGGTGTTCGGCGTCGACGACCTGCCGGGCCCGACCCCGCCCGCCGTCCAGTGGTCCATCCGCCACACCCTGCTGCAGGTCGCCCTGTACCGCTACGACAACGCCGCCGGGTCGGACTCATGGCAGCTCATCGCCGCCGCTCCCAAGTCCATGAACGGCTGGGCCACCCAGGCGCCGCTGCCCCTGGTCGGCGCCTGGGTGGCGGCCGATCCGGTCAAGCAGGTTCCCACGCCGGGCACGGTGCTCAAGGTCGCGCCCTACACCGTGCTCAGCGGCGAGTACTTCACCGTCGCCTGGGGCGGGCCGCCCCGGACGCTCGGCACCGCCTTCACCGACCAAGGCCTGCAGTACAGCTGCGGCCCCGGCGTCGCGCCCGCGACGCTGGCCGCGCCGTCGCCAAGCGCGCCGACCGGGCTCTGCTTCCAGCTGCCCGCGGTGGTGATCCAGGCGGCGGGCCCGGACCAGGACGTGGCGGACGAGGTGACGATCACCTTCCCGTCAGCGGTCGTCCTCACCGCGCTGACCGGGGTCGTCATCAACAACAATCATCCCAACTCGGACGCCGCGCCCCAGGTCAGCGCCGACGGCGCGCCGCTGACGCCAACGAACTTCACCCAGAGCGCAGACCAGATCTACACGCTCACGTTCGACCCGGCCGGCCCGGTAGTGACGCAGCTCCAACTCGCCGTCGGCGCCGAGGGACCGACGTACGTGCTTGGCCTGTCCTACAGCGCACCCGAGATCGACATGCCGATCCTGCCCGAGGCGCCGAGCCTGTACGCGCTCAAGGTGGTGACGCAGGTCGAGGCGGGCAAGGTGGACGGCAACGGCAACGTCAGCAGCTACCAGCCGGTCGCCGACGGCGACCCGGTCATCGAGTTCGCCTACCTGCAGTGCGCCAGCGGCCCGGGCACCGCGACGATCGGCCCGCCGCAGGCCAGCGGCGGCTTCACCGACCCGCTCCCGTACCGCCAGCCCCCGTTCCCCGACCTCGCCCTGCCCGCGCCCGCCGGGCCTCCGCCCGCGCCCCCGGCGCAGGCGCGCGGCACCACGGCGGCGGCGGCCCCGACGACCGCCTTCCCCAAGGGCGGACGGCTCAACGATCTGTCCACCTACACCCAGTGGTCATGGCCGGCCGACGGCGACGCCGCCGCCTACTACGGCTACGACCTCAACGTCGAGTTCAACGAGACGTACGTCAACGCCCTCTACGCGACCTACCTCGCGCAGGCCGCGCCCTGGGACTACCAGAACCCGGAGCTGCCGCCGGCCGTGCACGTCCGCTGCGCCGACCGCAACCAGCGCTACACCCTGCTCGAGCCGATCGCCACCCATGTGCCGTCGATCTATCCGCAGAGCGCCACCGTGAACGACGTCCTCGACCTCCCGCTGCCGGCCACGATCGCCCCGACTCCGCCCGCGCCGGTCTCCGGTCCCGGCCGGCTCGTCGGCCGCCTTCCCGCCTCCATCGCCACCGCCCTCGCGATCGGCACCGGCGTCGGCGACGGCAGCGCCTCCGCCCGCTCGATCGCCGCCGCGCAGTCGGTGCTGGCCGCGCCGCCCGGCGCGGGCCAGACCGCCTCGGTGTCCGCGAGCGCCCAGCCGGCCCTGCGCGCGGCCATGGCCGCCGCGGGCCTCGACCTGCAGCCGACCGCCGTGCGGGCGGCCCTGGCGGTGAACCCCGGGCTCCGCGGGATCATCTCTGGCCAGCTCAAGGAGCTCGCCGACGCCGCCACCGCCCGCTCGCTGTGGTTCGAGCCGCTCGCACCGCAGACCCGCTACACCGCCGACGTGGTCGCCGGGCCGCTGCGCCTCAGCGGTCGCGAGCGGGGCGCCGCCCCGCTGACCGGGGGAAACTCCCTGGAGGCGATCTATCAGGCCAGCGACGCGACCGCCGCGCTGGCGGCGCTGCAGGCGTACCTGGCGGAGGAAGCCGCGCTCACCACGCTGCAGCGGGTGCAGTTCACCACCTCCCGCTACGCGACGTTCCGCGATCAGGTGGCGAACGTCCTCGCCCAGGTCGCGGGCACCGCGACGGTCCCGGTCCGCCGGTACGCCGTCCCGGCCAGCGCCGACCCGCAGACCTGGCTCTCCGCCGCGGCCCAGGAGACCACCAGGGAAACGACCCGTGCGGCGTACATGGTCGCGCGCCGGGAGCTGGCGGACGTGGTCGGGCGATTCGACCCGCTGTTCGACGTGAACCAGCCCGCGCCCCTGACGCCGCCCGCGACCGGCAACGGCGAGCAGGCGCTGGCCGCCCAGCGCGCCGTCACCGAGCAGGCCTGGCAGGCGTTCGCCGGCGCCACCGCGGCGACGTTCGACGGCCTCATCACCGCCCTCGGCCAGCCCGGGCTGATCAGCTCGGCCAAGGTGCCGCCGCCGCCCGACACCGAGCTGTCGGTGCTCACCGTCGGCGGCGACCTCCCGGTGCTGGCGCTGCTGATCGCCTCTCCCGAGCCGCTGCCGTGGCGGCGAATGTGGCAGTGGACGACGCTCGACCCGTACGGCTTCCCAGTCGGCGGCCTCACCGGACTCACCACGGTATGGTCCGCCGATCAGACCCGCGCCCTGCTGGTACCGCTCGGCACCCCGGTCGGCCGCTACACGCTCTCGCTGCGCTTCCACGGCAACATCGGCGCGGAGACGTCCTGCATCACCACGGCGGGCGCGAGCGTCAGCGAAACCGCGACCACCGGCCCGTTCACGATCGCCCCGATCCGGTTCCACCCGGCCTAAAGGCAAAAGTCCAAATCAGTCATCTCGAACGGTCCGTGACTCCGCCCGGCTGCCCAGTGTCTCCCCTCCGGTGGCGCCCGCCTAAGGCCGCCGTTGGCGACTTAGAGTAGTGCGATGAGTCGCAGGCGGAGTCAGGTCATCGAGCTGCGGCTCAACCATCCCGAGGAGATGTTCGCCCTCGCCCAGACCGACCTGTTCTCCGAGTACCGCAACTACCTCACCGGGGTCGAGTACTGCATCAGCGTGCTCCGTTCGCAGCGCGTTCCGGGGACGGTCCGGCTTCAGCTTGCGCTGCCGCCTACGGAGCTCGATGATGCCCTGGTCGACCGGCTCCGGCTGGCGCTGCGCCGTTACTGCGACCAGCGCATCAGCTACAACGCGCGAGAGCGGCGCGCGGTCCGGTGGGGCGGCCTGCGGTCGCTGTGGATCGGCCTTCCGATCGTGGTGATTGGGTACCTCCTGGTGATTTTCGAGGACCGGCTGGTCGGCCGCAGCGGCAATATCGTGCTCGACACCACCGGGTGGGTGCTGGTGTGGGTGGGCATCTGGTTCCCGCTCGACACCATCTTCTTCACCCCGCTCGGGTACGGGCGGGAGATCCGCGCCCTCGCGCACCTGCGCGACGCCGAGATCTCGGTGACAACCTGGCAGCCCACGACCGGCTGACCCTCGAGGCCGACATCAGCATCTGATCGAATCCGCTCCATCCGAGAGAAAGCGAAGAGTGCAGAACGCAACCGCCCTCCGCTCCGTGTTCGGGGAGCGGAGGGCGGTCGCGGTTCAGCGGCCGTCCGCCGGGTCCGGCGTGGCGCCGAGGTCGCGGATGGCGTCGGCGATCGCACGGTAGTCGTTGCGCAGGATTTTGGAGTGGTTGCTTGCGACCTTGGCGCTGATGGCCAGGTTGGGGTTGCTGGCGAGCACCGGGTCGAGCGAGGCCCGCATCTCCTCCATTTCTTCCTGGCCGGCCCCGAGGCTGGCGCCGGTGGCCAGGACGTACCTGACCGGGCAGGTTAGCCGGTCCAGGACCGGCCCCAGGGCCGCCGCGATCTCGTTGATCTCGATGTTGAACTCCGCGTGCTGGCCAGCTGACATGCGGGCGGCCATGCCCAGCGGTCGCACGGCGGGCAGCAGCGGCCCCATCCGGCGGAACAGCTGCCGGATCCGCTCCTGGGCTTCCTCACCGGTGATGCCGTAGGGGACGGCGCCGTCCACGGACACCACGCCGGCGATGCGGTCGGGGTTGCGGTCGGCCCAGTGCATCGCGATCGCCGCGCCGGCCGACCAGCCGGCGAGGATCGGCCGGCCGACGTCCCTGGCCTCGAGTACGGCGTCGACGTCACGGACGCAGCCCTCGAAGGAGTAGTCCTCGGAACGCCGAGACCTGCCGCGGGCGCGTTCGTCGTAGGTGATGTGCCGGTAGCCGTCGCCCAGCGCAGTGATGACGCGCCGCCAGTGTGACTGGCTGGCGTAGGAGCCGTTGAGATAGACCACCGGCCGGCCGGGCCCGCCGGTGTCGGTCACGGCCAGCGCGGTGTCGTCGACTGGTACCAGGCCGGTCCAGGCGAATTGCTTGACGGTCATTTTCTTGCCTTTGCTTCTCAGAGGCTGCGGGCGGTGATGTCGCCCCGGCCGGTGGTCGCGCGGATGGTCAGGTCGGCGGCGCCCTCGGTGTTCCGCAGCGCGTTGCGGATCCGGCCGAGGCTGGTCCCGGCGTCCAGCGAGGCGGAAACTCCGGCGGCGGCGTCCACCGTGATCGCGCCGTCTTCGGTTTGCAGCACGAGGGTGCCGCCCGCGGCTTGGGCGATCTGGATGTACCCTCTCGCGGTGCGAATCTCCGCCGCGCCGCCCAGGCGGCCGACCGAGACGTCGCCGTCGAGCACGGTCAGGCGGGCGGTGGCGGCCTCGTCGATCTTGACCGTGGCCCGCGGGCTGTCGAGGGCGATGTCACCGAGCCGTCCGACGGTGCGGAACTCGACCGCGGCCGCCTTCGCCTCGACCCGGGAGCCCGCGGGCAGCTGGACCGTTACCTCGATCGATCCGGAGCCGCCGAGGATCCGGTTGCCCACCGGGGCCTGAATCCGCAGTACGCCGTCGCCGTATCCGACCGTGGTCTGCTGCGCCGCCTTGACGTCACGGCCGCTGCCGGCGTCGGCCGGCCGGACCTCGACGGTGGTGTCGGACCGGTCGGCGGCGATGAGGCGGACCCGCCCGGCCGGGACGTCAAGGACGGCGGAGACCGGGGCGGGGGTGTCGAACTTCTGCATCTTGCTCTCCTACTCTTGTCGTTTGTTTCTGACACTGGAAACGCTACGTTGCGTTCGTTAATCTGACAACAAGTTTGTTGCGTTGTATTCCAATAATTGCAGGTAGACTCGATGAAATTGTTGCAATGACCTCAAAACTAATGCAACAAGGTTTGAACTTTTCGTTGCAATGGATTGAGAGTGAACGCTATAGTGGGGGAGCGAGGACCGTGAAGGAGAATGCGATGCCCGGAGGCAGGCTCACCCAGCAGGAACGCCAGCAGATCGCGCTGGGCCTGGCCGACGACCTCGCCTACGCCGAGATCGCCCGACGCACCGGCCGCCCGACCTCGACGATCACTCGTGAGGTGATGCGCAACGGCGGTCCCGCCGCCTACCGAGCCGACCTGGCCCAGCGCACCGCGGAACGCCTCTCCCGCCGGCGCGCGCCTGCCTCGCCCCGTCCGCCCGCCGCGTCACCGCAGGCCGACGGGCGCGACGCCGAGGCTGTGCGCGAGTACGAGGAGACGTTCACCACCGTCCTGATGGGATCGGGCCTGCCCAAGATGATGGCCCGGGTGCTTGCCTGCCTCTACACCACCGACGCGGGCAGCGTCACCGCCGCCGAGCTCGTCCAACACCTCCGGGTCAGCCCGGCGTCCGTCTCCAAGGCGATCACCTATCTCGAAGGCCAGGACCTCATCCGCCGCGAACGCGACGAACGCCGTCGCGAGCGCTACATCGTCGACAACGACGTCTGGTACCAGGCGATGATCTCCAGCGCCCGATCCAACGATCAGGTCGTCCAGATCGCACGCCAGGGCGCCGGCGTCCTCGGCCCCGGCTCGCCGGCCGCCGCCCGCCTGGAGAACATCGCCCGCTTCCTCGATTTCGTCGGCGAGAACATTACCCGCGCCGCCGAGCAGGCCCGTGAGATCCTCTACGCCAACCCCGAACCAGGCTGAGCGTGAGAACATCCCAGGCATGAAGGGAACCCTCACCCAAAAAGGCGTGACAGCCGACGCAACCCCCCAGGCGATCGAAAACGCAGCGGCGGGCGGCGAATTCTTCTGGCTCAACCTCGACATCCACGACCCCGGCCCCGACGATGACGTCACCGGGCTGCTGGTCAACACCTTTCACTTCCACCCGGTGGCCGTAGAGGCCGTCGAGCGGTTCGGCCAGCGGGCCCGGATCGACGACTACGACGACTTCGTCCACATCATCACCTTCGGGATGGCCGCCAACGGTGAGGATGTGGCCGAGGTGCACTGCTTCCTCACCGACAAGTTCATCATCAGCCTCCATCAGGGCGACTGCCCGGCGCTGAACTCGGTGTGCGACCGAGTCGCCACCCACCACTCGAAGACGGCCTCCGCGCCCCAGGTCGTCATCTTCTACCTGATCATGGACACCCTGATTGACTCGTTCTTCCCGGTTCTGTCCGACTTCGACGACTCGATCGACGAGCTCGAGGGCGCCATACTCAAGAACCCGACCGAGGAGCAGCTGGGCACCCTGTTCGGCATGAAGCGGCAGATCATGACCATCCGCAAGGTCATCACCCCGCAACGCGACATGATCGCGAGCCTCAACGCCGGCATGGTGGAAATCCCCGGCATGGCCGACTCCGGCTCCGCCTATTTCCGGAACCTGTACGACCACCTCATCCGCATCAGCGACATGGTCGACGCGTACCGGGACCTGATCGG
Source organism: uncultured Actinomycetota bacterium (assembly GCA_963773105.1). Taxonomy (GTDB): domain Bacteria; phylum Actinomycetota; class Actinomycetes; order Streptosporangiales; family Streptosporangiaceae; genus Trebonia. The sequence continues at coordinate 725,451 of CAVZAA010000003.1, read as the reverse complement.
CGGCGCCATGGACACGCACCTGTCGATGGTGTCCAACCGGCTGAACGTGATCATGAAGCAGCTGGCCATGATCGCCACCATCTTCCTGCCCCTCGGCTTCCTGACCGGCTTCTTCGGCCAGAACTTCGCCTGGCCGATCGCCCACCTCCAGGTCGGCGGCGGCTACTTCCTCTTCCTCGGCATCGGCTCAGAAGTGGTCGCGATCGTGGTCCTGCTCCTCCTCTTCAAACGCCGCGGCTGGCTCGGCAGCGGCCCCACCGCCTGATCGGAGCCACGTGCACGGTGCCGCGGGTCACGCCCCGGGTTCCCCCAGCGGGCTGTTGTCGCGCTGGTGGTAGCCGGCGGTCATGCCGCCGTCGACCAGCAGCGTCGTGCCGGTGATGAATTCGGCCTCGTCGCTTGCGTAGAAGACCGCCGCGGCGGCAACGTCGCGGGCCTCGCCGATCCGGCCGATCGGCGGGATCGGCCAGTCGCCGCTCTCGGGGCGGTCCTCCTCCCCGGCTGGGGCCATGTGCCGCATCCCCGGCCAGGTGTCTCCCGGGCAGAGCACGTTCGAGCGCACCCCGTCGGGGCCTCCCTCCAGCGCCAGCATCTTCCCCAGCATCACCACGGCGGCCTTCGAGACTGAGTAAAGGCCGATAGCCTGCTCGCCCCAGATGCCGGCGTCGGATGCCATGTGGATCATGCTGCCGCGGCGGCGGGCCAGGTGGGGATAGGCGGCCTGCGCGTAGAGGAGGTATCCCCGCACGTTCACGTCCATCAGACGGTCGTAGTCCGCCAAGGGCGTTCGCAGCAGGCTCGCCTCAACCCCGACCCCGGCGTTGTTGACCAGCACGTCAAGGGCCCCCAGGTGCCCGACAGCCAGCTCCACCGAGCGCGCCACGGCCGCGGGATCGCCGGCGTCGGCCGCCAGGAACCAGCTCTGGCCGGCCTCGCACAGCGTCGCCTCCGCGCGCAAGCCCAGCTCCTGATTCCGCCCGGTCACCACCACCCGCGCGCCCTCGCGCAGGAACCTCTCCGCAACGGCGAGGCCGATGCCGGTCGTGCCCCCCGTGACCAGCACCTGCTTGCCCTGCAACCGTCCCGTGCCGCCCGCCGTATCCATCTGGTACAACTGCTCTCCGTCAAAAGGGCCGTCCCTGAGTGGGAAACGAACACCCCATTGTGCCGGGCCACACCAATGTGGTCAGGGCCGGGTGGGCTGCACGCGGCCGACGGGTATTACCTCGGGGAGTTCGGCGGCGCACGCCCGGGCGAGCGGCAAGAGCACGTCGGCGACCTCGGCCAGGCCGACGGCGCCCATCCGGTTCCAGGGCCACCCCGCCGCCTGATCGGTCGCCGCCTCCACCGAGTCATGCACCGCGCGGCCAGCCGCGGTCAGCGCCCCGTCCTGGCCGATCCAGCCGCGCTCGGTCAGCCGGGCGGCCGCGGCGCCCCACTGCTCGTCGGTCCAGCCGCGGACGGGCTGCATGAGATCGCGGGAGATGTCCGCGTCCTTCGCGCACCGCAGCACGACCGCCTCGCAGCCGTCGACGCCGGCCGCCGTCAGCGCGGCGAAGTGACCGTCGCCGCGGTGCTCGCGCAGCACCGTCGTCGCCTGCCACAGCCGGGTCAGGGGGTCGCCGGAGACCGGCAGCTCGGAGTTCGCCGCGGAGAGCACCCGACCGGCGAAGTCCAGGTCCTCCGCTGCGCGCCACAGCAGGTCGGCCGCCTTCGCCGCCTCGGCCTCCCGGCCGCGCAGCAGCCGCCGCAGCGAGGCCGTCGCGCCCGCCTCGCGCACCGCGATGGCCTCCTGCGGCGTGATCAGGTCCCACACGCCGGGGATCGCACGGCCCACGAAGGACGGCGCGAAGTTGTAGAACGACGCGGCGACCACCGCCGCCCCCGCGCCGCCCAGCGGGGCGGCCCGCCCGGCAAAGTAACCGCGCCAGTAGCCCCGCAGGCCGGCCTCGGTGAACGCGCCCACCGCCTCGGGCGCGAAGTACACCACATCGTGGACTGGCTCGAACATCGTCCACATCGCCCGCGCCGCGCTCATCGTGTCCGCCACGACCGCTCCTTCCGGTTCACCGCCAGCGTAGGGGAACGCCCGCCCCGAGGGCGACGGGTCGGCTCAGCCAACGAGCCTTCAGAGGCGCACCGGTCCGGACAGACGGAGCAGTTCCTGCTGGGCCGTCGGGGGCCTGTTCGTCGAGCACCTGCCGTTGGCGCGAGCGCCGACGGCCAGGAAGCTCAGCTGGTAGGCACCGTGGCCGGTGATGTGGGCGTACGTGCCGGTGCCGCCCACGATCTTGTAGGTGCCGGGCTGGCTGAGCATGGTCAGGCAGGCCATCTACCGGGTCGTGCAGGAGGCGCTGACCAACGCGCTCAAGCACGCCGGACAGACACGGCCGGGCTTAGCCGCTGGCCATCCTGGTGCAGGCCGTGTCCAGCCGTTCCAGCGTCCTGGCCATGGCGTCGGCCCAGACCTTGCCGTCGCTCATGTCCGAACGGGCGGCATCAGGCGCGCGGGAGCAGTCGTAGATCTCGGTCACAATCGTCGCGTCCGCCCCGTCGGGGACCAGCTCGTAGGACCACCGATGACCCCAGCGGCTTCCGTCCTGGTCCGCGGCAGCGTCCGGATGGCCGCGCCCGGCCTCCGGTTCCCAGCCGATACGTCGGTCCGGCTCGTACTCCACCACGTGATTGTTCATCTCGTAGTCGCCCAGCTCCGAGAAGTGCATCTTCATGATGAAGACGTCCCCGACGCCGGAGACCGGCGCGGTCGTCGCCGCCCCGCGAAGCATCCCCGAGCCGTCAAGCTCCAAATGACGCCCAGGGTCGGCTAGGACTCGGAAAATCACCGCCGCCGGCGCTTCGATGCGCCTGGAAACCCTCACCGCCACGTGCTCGCCGCCTCCTCGCCCAATCTCGTTCTGCGTCCGCCAGTACCGACTTCCGCCGATGTCCATTCTCATCGCAAGAGAGCGCTGGACGCCGGGCGAAAGGCAGGGTTTGCGCCATCTACCATGGCGGTCATGCCTTCCGACGATCTCGCCACGCGCATCCGCACCGCCTCAAGGTCCTGTCCCGACGCCGTCTCCGGGCAGGTCTTCCGTTCGCCCGCCCAGGCCTTCGCGGACCTGGCGCGGTCTTGCTCAGAGCTTGGCATCGAGGAGTGGGACGTCTACGGCGAGTTCGGCCCGGTTGGGCGGCTCGAGTCGGAGCTCGTCGAGCTGTTCGGCGTCGAGGCGGCGGCGTTCTTCCCCACCGGGATAATGGCGCAGCAGGTGGCGCTCCGGGTTCACACCGACCGGGCGGGCATCCGTCGGGTGGCGCTGCCGGACCTCAGCCACCTGCTGCTGCACGAGGAAGACGGCCCGCGCTTGCTGCACGGCCTGGAGATCAGCCTCCTGACCCGCGGCTTCGAGGCCCCGGCCGCGCGACACCTCGAGAAGATACCTGGCAGGCTCGGCGCCGTGCTGGCCGAACTGCCGTTGCGCGAGGCCGGCTGCCTGCTGCCGACCTGGGATGACCTGGCGGAGCTTTCCCAAGCGTGCCGCGCCCGCGAGGTCGCGCTGCACTTCGACGGTGCGCGCATCTGGGAATCGCAGCCGTGGTTCGACCATCCGCTGCCGGAGATCGCAGCGCTTGCCGACTCGCTCTACGTCTCGTTCTATAAGGGGCTCGGCGGCATGGCGGGCGCTGCCCTGCTCGGTCCGGCCGACTTCATCGCGGAGGCGCGGCTGTGGCGGCGCCGTCAGGGCGGCACCGTCTACCACCTGACCGCGGAGGCGCTCTCGGCCCTCGTCGGCCTGAATGACCAGCTCCCGATCGTCGCGGAAACGGTCGCGTGGGCCCGTGCGTTCGCCGCCGAGCTGCCGTCATTCATCGCCGTGCAGCCGGGCGTGCCGCACGCCAACCAGTTTCTCGCGTACGCCGCGGGCGACGCCGACGCGGTCAACGAGCGGCTGCTCGCACTCATTGAGGAGCGCCACATCGGACTCCCCGCCTGGCGCGCGTCCCAGGAGCCAGGCCGGATCACCACCGAGTTCGCCGTCTCCCGGGGGGCACTCAAGCTCGACCCCGCAGAGATGGCGGCGCTAGTCGCCGCGGCGATCGCGCCGAGCGCCGACTGACCAGCCGCCAAACTACCGGCCAATCATGAGCCTGAACGGCCGGCTGGCTTTGGCGGCTGCGCCACCGCCAGATCCGCCTCACGCCGCTGGCGCGATTTCCGGCCGACGCCTGGGCGAAAGGAGAGCTCCCGAACGAGGCCGGCGCGGCAAACAGGGTGCAGGCGATGTCGAAGACCCGGGAACGCGGCGGCGCGTTCCCGGGTTGTCGACCGGTGCCGGAGGGACGTACTCGTATCCTCGCCGCCTTTCCGGGTAGTCAGGCGTCGCGGCGGCGCAGCCGCCAGGCGGCCAGGCCGGCCAGTACGACCGCGTAGCCACACAGGACCGCGAATCCGGTCCACGGGCTCAGCGCATGCGCGGTGCCCAGCGGACTGCCCCACAGGACCCCGCCGGCGTTGGACGGCAGGTAGGGCGCGAACCCCGTGATGTTCTGGGGGAGGGCCCCCACGACGATCGGGATGACGAAGAACACCGCGGCGAACACCGACAGGCCCGCCGCGGTCTTGCGGAGCAGGGCCCCCAGGGCCAGGCCGATGACGACGACGACGGTCAGGTACAACGACGAGCCGGCCACCGTCCGCAGCACCCCTGGATCGCTCAGCGAGATCACCGAACCACCGCGGGAGGACACGATGGCGGTCGCCGTGAAGAACTCGACCACCGCGCAAAGTAGGGTCACCGGCAGCACCAGGCCCACCAGTACGATCACCTTCGCCCAGAGCACCGGCAGCCGAGAGGGCACGACCGCCAGCGTGGCGCGGATCATCCCGGTGCCGTACTCGCCGCTGAACGCCAGCACTCCGACCACGCCGATCACTAGCTGGGCGAACAACAGGCCCAGCAGGCTGGCCGACACTCCCTTCGCGGCGGAATTGCTGGCCGAGACGTGGTAAGCCGTCCCGGACCCCGCGATCGCGGCACCCAGGCCGACGATCAGCACGACCACGGCCAGCCCGCACCACCAGGTCGAGCGCAGCGCCCGCAGCTTGGCCCACTCCGCGCAGACGACGCGGACCTGGGTAACCGGTCCCGCTACTGTCGCCGGGACGGGCGCCATGTTCCTCGACACGGGCCTTATCCCCATCGCGGCGCTCATCGCGTCGCTCCGGCGTGGTACTCGATGCTGTCCTTGGTGACTTGCATGAAGGCCTCTTCCAGAGAAGCGCGGGTGGGGGTGAGTTCGTAGACGGGCAGGTGGGCCCGCCAGGCTGCAGCCCCGATCTGCTCGGCGGTGGTGCCGGAGACACGCAGCAGGTCCGTTCCGTCGTTAATCACGGTGATGCCGGGAGCGGCCAGCAGCTGGCCGAGCCGTACGGTTTCCGGGGTGCGTACCAGCACCCCGGCCGTGGTGGCATGGTCGACGAAATCCTCGACGCTACCCTGACCGATGAGCTTGCCGCGGCCCAGCACGATCAGCTGGGTCGCGGTCTGGGCCATCTCGCTCATCAGGTGCGAGGACACCAGAACGGTGCGGCCTTCGGCGGCCAGCGACTTGAGCAGCAGCCGGATCCAGCGCACGCCGTCCGGGTCCAGCCCGTTGACGGGCTCGTCTAGGACCACCGTCTGCGGTTGGCCAAGCAGCGCCGCGGCCACCCCTAGGCGCTGGCCCATGCCGAGGGAGAACCCGCCGGCCCGGCTGCCCGCGACCTCGCCCAGCCCGGCCAGCTCGATCACCTCGTCGACCCGGCGGCGGCCGATTCCGGCCGTCCGGGCCAGCGCCAGCAGGTTGCTGCGGGCCGACAGGCCCGGGTGCACGGACCTGGCGTCCAGCAAGATGCCGAGCTCGGCCATCGGGGCGGGTGCCTTCGGGTAGTGCTTGCCGTTGACGCGCACCGTCCCGCTGGTCGGTCGGTCCAGCCCGGCGATCATCCGCATCGTGGTGGATTTCCCGGCTCCGTTCGGGCCGAGGAACCCGGTCACCACGCCCGGCTCCACCACGAAGCTCAGCTGGTCGACGGCGGTCTTGTCGCCGTACCGTTTAGTCAGGCCGTAAATCTCGATCATTATCGATCCTTCCCTCGATGTGCTTGGTCTTGGCTGTAAGCCTGCGTTGGGGGCCTGTGGCGGAACTGTCGTGGCGCTGTGGCGGGGACCATTTCCGGCATATCGGTCAGAGCGGTGTGGCTGCCTGGGCGACGGCCGTACCGTGGAGTGATGGAGGTCCGGCTGTTCGGCGAGCTTGAAGCGCTGGATGGTGGCGTGCCGGTGCCGGTTCGCGGCGCCAAGCAGCGGGCCCTGCTGGCCCTGCTGGCGCTGCAAAGGGGTCAGCCGGTCAGCGCCGACCGGCTGATCGACCTGCTGTGGGGTGACGGGCAGGCCGCGAACCCGGCCAATGCCCTGCAGACACAGATCGGCCAGCTGCGTCGTACCCTCGGGCCGACGGCGATCCTCACCAGCGAAGCCGGCTATGCCCTGACCGCGGGACCCGACGAGGTCGACGTCGTCCGCTTCGAGCAGCTGGTTGCGAAGGGACAGCGGCTGGCCGCCGACGGCGAGCTGGAGCCGGCGTCGGCCGCTCTGGGTGAGGCCCTCCGCCTGCGGCGCGGCGAGCCGCTGGCCGAGTTCACTTATGCAAGCTTTTTTGATGCCGAACGGGCCTATCTGGACGAGCTCACTTTGGTGGCTATCGAATCCCGGGCCGGAGCTGACCTTGGCCTGGGGCGCTTCGGTGAGCTGGCAGGCGAACTGGAGGCGCGGTGCCGGCAACACCCGCTCCGCGAGCGGCTGTGGGAGCTGCTCATCCTCGTCCTGTACCGGAGCGGACGGCAGGCCGAGGCCTTGCGCGCCTACACAGAAATCCGTGATCGTCTGGTCGACGAGCTGGGCATCGACCCCGGGCAGGCCTTGCGGGAACTCCAAGCTCGCATCCTGGCCCAGGACCCGTCGCTCGGCCCGGCCAGCGCCCCGGCCGGCCCGGCTTCGGCTCAGGTGGTCACCCCGCCGAAGGCAGCTGGTCACCGTGGAGATTCTCTGGTGCCGGCCCCCCTGCTCGAAACAAAGTTGTACGTCCCGAGGTCGCGGCGTGGTCTGGTGACGCGGCCGCGACTGATCGAGCGGCTGGACCGCGGGACCGAGTCGAAGCTGATGCTCGTCTCCGCACCCGCTGGCTTCGGCAAGACCACGTTGCTCACCGAGTGGCTGGCTGCGGGACCGGCCGGGCCGGCCGGTGAGCGGCTTGTCGCGTGGCTCTCGCTCGATCGGGCCGACAACGATCCCGCATCCTTCTGGACCTATGTGATCGCCGCATTGCAGACGGTGGAATCCGCGGTCGGCGAGAGTGCGCTGGCCTTCCTGCAGGCGTCCCCGCCGACGCCGATCGAAACGGTGCTTACCGCGCTGCTCAACGATCTGGGCGCTACCGCGGCCGAGATCGTGCTAGTGCTCGACGACTACCACGTCATCGACGCGGGCGACGTGCAGGACGGGATGGCGTTCCTGCTCGACCATCTGCCTCCCGGGCTGCACGTGGTGATCGCCAGCCGGGCCGATCCCGCGTTGCCGCTGGCGCGATGGCGAGCGCGCGGCGAACTGGTCGAGACGCGCGCGGCTGAGCTGCGGTTCACGCCCGATGAGGCGGCGGCGTACCTCAACGAGATGATGGGCCTGCAGTTGACGGCCCGGGAAGTGGCCGCGCTGGAGGGACGCACCGAGGGCTGGATCGCCGCGCTGCAACTGGCGGCGCTGTCGATGCAGGGGCGAGACGACGTGGCCGGCTTCATCGCCGGCTTCGCGGGCGATGATCGTTACGTCGTCGACTACCTGGCCGAGGAGGTGCTGGCGCGACAGCCCGATGGTGTCCAGGCCTTCCTGCTGCAGACCTGCATCCTGGGCCGGCTGAGCGGTCCGCTGTGCGATACGGTCACCGGGCATGGTGGCGGCAAGGCCATGCTGGAGGCGCTGGACCGGGGGAACCTGTTCCTGGTCCCGCTGGATGACCGCCGCCAGTGGTATCGCTACCACCATCTGTTTGCCGACGTCCTGCACGCACGCCTGCTTGACGAGCAGCCTGACCAGGTGGCGGACCTGCACCGGCGGGCCAGCGCGTGGTTCCAGCGCAGCGGCGAGCAGTCCGTGGCCATCGGCCACGCGCTTGCCGCCGAAGATTTCCAGCGAGCGGCGGATCTAGTCGAGCTGGCCATTTCCGTCATGAGCCAGACCAGGCAGGAAGCCACGGTGCGTGGCTGGCTCGAGATGATCCCCGAGGACGTGATCCAGGTCAGGCCCGTGCTCAGCGTGGCTATTGCCTGGGTATTGCTGTCTGACGGCCAGTTCGAGGGAGTCGAGGCCCGACTGCGCGACGCCGAACGGTGGCTGGACGCAACAACAGACACTAGGGCGGGATCCCCAGCCTCACCGGCAGAGATGGTCGTCGTCAACGAGGAGGAATATCGCCGCCTCCCGGGAACGATCGAGCTGTATCGTGCCGCGCTGGCGCTGGCCCGGGGCGAGCCGCTCGGCGCAATCAGGCATGCCCGGCGGACGCTTGACCTTGCGCCCGAGGAGGAGCACCGCACGCGTGCTTCGGCATCGGGACTCATGGCGATCGCGTTCTGGGGGAGCGGGGATCTCCAGGCCGCGCATTCGGCGTGGGCAGAATGCGCGGCGGGACTACGGGAGGCCGGGCACATTGCTGATATCTTCGGCTGCGCGATCGGGACGGCGGACATCCAGCTTGCGCAAGGTCGTCTCGGTGCGGCAATGCGCACCTACGAGCAGGCCTTGCAGCGTGCGTCCGAGCAGAGCGGGCCGGTCCTGCGGGGAACGGCAGACATGCATGTGGGGATGAGCGAGGTCCACCGCGAGCGCAACGATCTGGCCGCCGCTTCGAAGCAGTTGCTGCGCAGCCAGGAGCTGGGTGAGGCCATCGGGCTGCCGCAGAACCGGTATCGCTGGCGGGTCGCGATGTCCCGGATACGCCAGGCGCAAGGGGATCTAGGCGGCGCACTCGAGCTGCTCAACGAGGCGGAGCGCCTGTATATGGGGGACATGTTCCCGAATGTGCGGCCGGTCCCGGCCTTGAAGGCACGGGTCTGGATCGCTCAGGACCGGCTCGGTGAAGCGCTCGGCTGGGCGCGTGAGCAGGGCCTGTCCGTGGACGACGACCTCAGTTACCTACGCGAGTTCGAGCACATCACCCTGGCCAGGATACTCTTGGCGCGATTCCGGGGTGAGCGGGCCGAGCACTCCGCTCACGAGGCGACCCGGCTCCTGGAGCGCCTTCTGCTGGCGGCGGACGAGGGCGGCAGGACGGGACACGTCATCGAGATCCTGGTGCTCCAGGCGCTCGCGCACCAGACACTCGGGGACATCCCGGCCGCGCTGGCCTGCCTGGAACGGGCGGTGACGCTGGCTGAGCCGGAGGGTTACGTCCGGGTCTTCACAGATGAGGGCCCGCCCATGACTTCCCTGCTCAGAGCGGCCGCGAAACAGGGGACTACCCGGCCCTACGCCCGCCGCTCTTGGCCGCCTTGAGCGAGACCGGGCAGGACAGGCCGATCGGACAGGACCTGATCGACCCGCTGAGCGAACGCGAGCTCGATGTGCTCCGGCTGCTGGGAACCGAGTTGGACGGCCCGGCCATCGCCCGCGAGCTCATGGTGTCGCTCAACACCGTGCGAACTCACACCAAGAACATCTACGCCAAGCTCGCCGTGACCAGCCGCCGGGCCGCGGTCCGCCGGGCCGCGGAACTCGGCTTGCTGCGAACGGCCAACCGGCAACCCTGACCGTCGTTCCGGAACCCAGCCCCGACCGAGGGTGTCGCGTTCGCCTGACCGCGTGCCCCCTGGCGCAAATCACCGCGTGAATCCCCACGTGTGGTGATGCCAGCTCACCACATCGACTCCTAGCTTTCGATCAGACCTGCGAAGGTTCGCAACCTCGGCGGAGATCCGTCAAGGCAAGCGAGAGCAGAAGGAGCACGTGAGCGACATGTCGACTGGTCACCATGACAACCCCGGCCGGTACGAGATCCGCCTCAAGGGGCACCTCGATTCTCGCTGGACCGCTTGGTTCGACGGGCTGACCGTCACCCACGACAGCGACGGCACCAGCATCATCCATGGCCCCGTAGCCGACCAGGCTGCGCTGCATGGCTTGCTCCAAAAAGTGCGGGACCTAGGCCTGCCGCTGGTCTCGGTCACCCAGGTTCAGCCTGACCAGCCCGAGTGCCCATCAACGAGCCCCCACAACTCATCAAACCACTGAAGGAGATCGATATGGCCATCACCGCCCAAGCCCCAGCAGCGAAAACGCCGACGAAAAGAATCCCGATGACCTCCCTGCGGAAGACCGCGCTCGTCGCGGGCGCCTTCTATCTGATCACCTTCATCTCGATCCCCACCCTCGCCCTCTACGGTCCCGTGAAGAACCACCGGGACTGGATTCTGGCCTCCGGCGGCCACACTGCCGTGCTCGTGGGCGGCTTCCTCGAGGTGATCGTCGCCCTGGCTGGCATCGGCACCGCCGTCACGCTGTACCCGATCGTCAAGCGGCAGAACGAAGGCATCGCACTTGGCTTTGTCACCGCCCGCGTCCTGGAAGCCGGCATGATCTTCACCGGCGTCGTCAGCCTGCTGTCGCTGGTGACCCTGCGGCAGGACCTAGGCGGAGCGGCCGGAGCAACTCCGGCCGCGCTCGTCACCACCGCCGCGTCGCACGTCGCGATCTACAACTGGACGTTCCTGCTCTCACAGACCCTCATGCCGGGCATCAACGCACTGCTGCTGGGCTCCTTGATGTACCGGTCCCGGCTCGTGCCCCGCGTCATTCCCGTGATGGGACTCATCGGAGGCCCCCTGCTCATCGTCGCCGTATTCGCGACGCTGCTCGGGCAGCACTCCTCCGTGGCCGGGCTCGCCGCGCTCCCAGTGATCCCGGTTGCTGCCTGGGAGTTCTCGCTGGGCGTGTGGCTGGTCGTCAAAGGCTTCAAGCCCTCCCCGATCACCGCTGACATGACCGCGGCTAGCACGCCGCCCGTCTACCAAGACGTCGCCGTCTAACCGTCGGCAGCACGGCCGGGCCCCACATGAGGGGGCCCGGCGGCTGTATGCGCAGGCCGACGGGCCCCGGGCCACAGCAGGCGACCAGCCCCGAAGTCTCACCGGACACGCTTCACGGGCAGGATGGCAAACGCTCCGATGATGGCGCAGAGTCCGGCGACCATGTACAGCACCCCGTACCTGCCGCCGCCGATCACCAGGATGGCCGGCGCGATCGCCGGCGCGATGGAAAAGGGAAGAGCGCCGGCGATATTGAACACACCGAGATCCTTGGCCGCATTGCGTTTGTCGCGCAGCACGTCCACCACGAGCGCCAGGTCGACAGCCGCGTACACGCCGAAGCCGAGTCCGCTGATGGCCATACCGACGAGGAAACCGCTGAAGTTGCTGGCGATGGCGACCACGAACAACGCCACGCCGTACACGATCGACGCGGTCAGAACGAAGATCTTCCGCCGGCCGGTCCGGTCAGAGAGCTTCCCGCCGATGACGGAAGCGGCGACGACGACGCCGGCCTGGGTGAGCGCGCCCAGGAATATCTGCTGCGGCACTTCGGCCTTTGCGCTGCCGATCTTGTCCAGCAGGTAGTAAGCCTGGTAGGTCGCCAGGAAGGCGTAAGCCAAGACGAACATGAAGCGGCTGGCGAAAGCCCAGGAAAAGTCCGGGTCCTTCCGGGGGTTGACATAAAATGTGCTGGCGAATTCCCGCAGCGACCATTTCGGCTTATCCGACTTGGTGAGCCGGCGATCGTTCAGGGTGACCGCGAAAAGCAGGACGAAAAGCCCGCCGATCACGCACGGCGCCAAGAACATGGTGAGCAGGCTGCCGGCGAACAGCTTGACCAGGAACGTGCCGCACACCGACCCGATGGGCGTGCAGACACCCAGGACACCGGAGACCAGGCCGCGCTGGACGGACGGGACCTGGTTTGGCAGCACCGCCACCATCGTGGCGAGCACCGCGTTGAAGAACAGCTGGGCGGTACACCACCCGACAAGGACGACCGGGATGCTGGGGGCCAGCGCGATGATCAGGATGCCGAGGGAACCGCCTACCAGGCCGGCGACCATCCATGGCCGCCGCATGCCCAGCCGCGACGCGGTGCGATCGCTCATCCGGCCGAAGAACGGATTACCGACCATGGCCACCAGGGCGCCGATCCCGGCGACAAGGGCTAGGCTGCCCGGTGCACGCTCGATCCCAACCAGTGAGTCCACCTTCAACGCCAAGGTGACCAGCACCGGTGCGAGAAACAGGAGGGAGGTGCTCATGTACGCCAGCGTGTACAGCGAGATGAAACCCCATCCGACCCGGCGTGCCCCGGGTGGCTCGGGCTCCAGTGCCGCCTCGGCTGCGGTTGGGTCCTTCAACCCGCGCCGCAGGCAAAGAACAGAACCCGCCGGTCGCCAAAGGCAAGCGAGAACTGATGAGGGACATGGGCCGTCATATGCCACCTCGGCCTGGTTGCGCGAAACGCCACCGAGGTTCACGGCAGCCGGAGGAATCTCAACCTCGTTTACAAGCAGCTAAACGAGAACACCTTCCTGGGCCAGACGCTACGCCCCATCCGCTGGAGGGACAAGGGCGCCTAGTGTCCCGGTCCTGAGATGCGTGAGCAGTACCGGCAGATGCGGTCGATGATCTGGTCGGCGGTCTTGGTCCACGTGAAGGGCCGGGCATTGGCGTTCCAGAACTCTATCCAGTCCTCGAGCGCGGTGGCGAGGTCGTCGAGGGAGCAGAAGACGCCGCGGTCCAGGCAGCGGCGCTGCAGTTCGGCGAACCACCGCTCCACCTGGCTGATCCGGGACGAGTAGGTGGGCGTGAAGTGGAGCCAGACGCGGGGATGGGCCAGCAGCCACTTCTGCACTGCCGGCGCCTTGTGGGCGGAGAGGTTGTCGCAGATGACGTGGATGTCCAGGCCGGGGTCGACCTGGCGGTCGATCTCGTCGAGGAAGTCGCGGAAGTCGACGGCCCGGTGCCGGGCGGACAGCTTGCCGATCACCGTGCCGGTGGCGGTGTTCAGCGCGGCGAACAGGTCGATGGTGCCGTGCCGGACGTAGTCGTGGCTGCGCCGCTCGGGGCTGCCGGGGATCATCGGCAGCACCGGCGCGGTCCGCGCCAGCGCCTGGATCTGCGGCTTCTCGTCGACGGCGAAGACCGCCGCGTTCGCCGGCGGCGCCAGGTACAGCCCGACGACGTTGCGGATCTTGTCGATCAGCAGCGGGTCGGGGGAGATCTTGAAGTCCTCGGTCCGGTGCGGCTGCAGCCCGAACGCCCGCCAGATGCGGTGGACGCTGGTCGGCGAGATCCCGACCTGCCGGGCCAGCTCCCGCTTGGACCAGTGCGTGGCGCCCTCGGGCACCTCTTCCAGGGTGCGGATCACCACCTCCTCCACCTGGGCGTCGCTGATGGTCCGCGGCACCCCCGGGCGGGGCTCGTCGCCCAGCCCGTCCAGCCGGCGGGCCAGGAACCGGGTACGCCACTTGGTGACGGTGGTCCGGCTGACGCCCAGCCGCGCGGCCACGGCAATGTTGGGGCCGCCGTCCGCGCAGGCCAGCACGATCCGCGCCCGCAGCGCCAGCCCCTGCGCGGTCTTCCGCCGCCTGGCCCAGTTCTCCAGCGTCCGCCGCTCGGCCTCAGACAGCACCAGCGGCTCCAGCCTCGTATCACCCATGCGACCGCGGACCGGCGGCACCGTCACTACCTGACCGGGACCTGAAACAAAACACGACTCACGTGGTGAAAACGCAACTCAAGTCCGGGACACTAGCAGACGGGCGGAGCGATGCCCGGGAGGTGGCGAGGGCCACATTCTCGGAGTTCGCCTTCACGTGATCACGTGCTACCACTTATTTACGTGCTGAGCTGAGTGGTCTGGGGTTGATTGACGTGAGCAATCAGAACATCACACTGTCGCTTCCGGAGGAGGACCTCCGGGAGGCCCGGATCCTTGCGAGCCCGGGGTTGCCGTTCGCGATCGCCCTGGCGGATAGGGCCCGCCAGGCCGCCCAAACGTGAGACCCCCAGGGCTGTCGACGGCGACTTGACGCGTCTGCTGGCGGACTAGCCCGATGGGGTCGGTGGGGTGACGATCGGATAGCGGGGGATGGGCCGGGAAGGGCACTCGATCCACACGACCACCGGGGTTCCTGGGGCATCGGCGACGGGCGCCGCGTTGACGACGCCGAGGCTGATGCGCTGGCCGCGGGAGAGCGGGGCCATGCAGGCTGGCCGGGTGCCGTCCTGCCAGATGCCGTACGCGTCGCGCCAGGTGGTGTCGCTGGCCAGGCCGTAGCTGGTCAGCTGGCGCTGGCCGTCCAGCCGGATCGCGAACTCGTCGCCGTTGATGCCGACGAGGGCGACCGTGCCGGTCTGCACGGTCGGTGTGAGGGTCGCGGTGGTGAGCGACTTCCCCGCCCAGAATCCAGCGGCGGCCAGGAGGATGGCAGCCGCGCCAAGGGTCATGCGGTTCTTGTTTCGCGTCGTCATGAGCGGCTCCTCAGTGCGATGATGCGGCCGCTGTTGTCGTAAGCTGCCTCGCTGGTGACGTCTGTGCTGCTGAAGCTGGTGCCCGGGCCCCTGATCCAGGCAACGAAGACTCCGACGGCCTGGCCGGCGCTGATGGGCACCGGCACGACGTCGGCGCTTACGTCCTGGCCGAATGCCGCGAGGACCACCCGGACCGCCTGCGGGCTGGTCAGGCCGAGGACCGGCCACGCGTTACCGGGCGCAGCGGACGCCAGGGCAACGTCCGGGACCAGCGCGCTGAAGGCGGCGCCTCCGCTGCCCGGCAGCTCAGACCGAGGCCACGCCGGGCATTCGACGTCCTCGGCGGCGCCCTGGACGGGGGTGCGGAACGTCGCCCAGCACACCTCGCCGGACCGGGTGGCCCAGGCCACCGTGGTCCAGCGCCGGGGCGATCTGCTGATCAGCGTCAGCTTGCCGTTCGCGGGGGGATCTTCGGCCACCTGGGCGTCGATCGGCGCCGCGCTGGGGGCAGCTGCGGGGCCGGGCCGGCCGGGGAACACGCTGACCGCGAAGCCGCGCGCGCCCGCGATCACGCTTCCGGCAGCCACGCAGGCGGCCAGCACCGCGCCGAGCTGGGTGAGTCTGCGGCGACGGCGGATCCGCCTGCCGCGGGCCATGACCGCCGCCAGGTCGAGGCTCGGCGGCTGCGGGTCGGCGTAGTTCAGGTTGACGGGACACCCGCGGCCGGGTTGGGGAGCGGTCATGACGCGACCTCGGATCGGAGTTCGGCGTCGGCCCGCAGCTTGGCCAGCGCCCTGGACGTGGCGCTCTTGACGGTGCCGGGTGCGATGCCCAGCTCCCGGGCGATCTGGAGTTCCGGCAGGTCCAGGTAGAAGCGCAGCGCCAGCACAGCCCGCTCCCGGCGGGTGAGCTTGGCCAGCGCTCGGAGCACCAGGTCGCGGGCGGCGGACGCGGCGGCCAGATCGACTTGAGCGAAGACCTCGGGAACCTGCGGCGAGGGCTGCTCGAACCGGACACGCCGGCGCCACCAGTCGGTGTTCGCATTGATGATGCAGCGCCGCACGTAAGCCGCCGGGTCACCGCCGCGGATCCGGTCCCAGGCGGCATAGGCCTTGGCGAACCCGTCCTGGGCAAGATCCTCGGCCCGGCCGCGGTCACCGGTCAGCAGCTCCGCCAGCCGGACCATCTTGCCCTGGTAGCCCGCGAAGAAGTCGGTGAACTCGCCGAGCTCATCGTGTCGGGACACCGGACCGCCCTTGTGAGGGTGCTGCTTTCTTGCCTTAACGTTCCAGACGCAGCAGCGAACCGCCAGGTTCTGCGCGTCGCTGAAGACAGCAGATCAGCGCCCGGACGTTCGCCGCGCTCCGCGCCAGAATCGCCGGGTCATGCATCGCCACTTCGACCGACACCTGGGACGACATCGCAGCGCAGAACGGCGGCTCGGGCGCGTCGTCTGCTTACGTCCCGTCACCGGGTGCGCTGCCGCTGAGCGGTAGGTCCGGCGTGGCCCCTGCGGCGATTCACCAGCCAGCCGAGGGTTCTTGTCGTGCGGGGGCTGGCCGCCGGGGTGCGACAGCGGTGCAGTCGCTTCCGGGCCTGGTCATGGATGCGATGTCCGTCACCGGCCACGGCTGGCGTGGCGCACTGAGGCGGGGATAATGAGGCCATGACAGCTGGGGTTGTCCGGTGCGGGCACTGCGGGCAGGCGAACCGGGTCCCGGCCGCAGCGGGCGGGACGCCCCGGTGCGGCAAGTGCCATCAGGCGCTGCCGTGGATCGCTGACGCCGACGACTCCACCTTCGGCGAGGTCGCCGAGGCCGCCAAGATCCCGGTCATCGTCGACTTGTGGGCACCCTGGTGCGGGCCTTGCCGCACGGTCAGCCCCGCGCTGGAGCAGCTCGCCCGCGACCTGGCAGGCAAGGTCAAGCTGGTCAAGGTGAATGTCGACACCTCGCCGCAGACCTCGCAACGGTTCGGGGTCCAGGCCATCCCCACCCTGCTGGTACTGCGTCGCGGGCACGTGACCGCCCGGCAGACCGGTGCCGTCCCCCTGGCCGCCCTGCGGACCTGGGTTGACAGCGCGCTCGCCGCCGTCGGCTGAGCATTGACGCGGACGACAGTACCCGCGCGGCAGCGCCCTGTACCGTTCTGCTACGCCTTGCCCCTCGCGCCGACTGGCTTGTGCCGATGAGTGCCGTCTGTCCGTTTCTGACTACCGAACGTTGTCATGCCCATGCGCCCGGGCGGCGCCTGCCGATTACGGGCGGTGGTAAAACTCGCGGGCTGCGGCGTTTGAACCGCGCAGATCATCCGTTCGGCACTGATCGGTGTCACCCTGCTCACGGGTGCTCCGCAGGGACGGCGCACTGTATGTCGTTGCCGAAGCCGGCCGAGCCGATGCCGAGCGCAGGGTTGAAGCGGCCGCGCATGTTCTCCAATGCGACATGGTGCGTCAATTCTAATTCCGGCGATCTCTGGGGCGGCCTTCGACCTCTTTGCGCGCCGCAGGCCCGGCCCTCTCAGCGGGCGTCCATGGATGGAGCCGGGGAATCCAGGCACGCACGGCGCGCCGGTAATTCTTGTACTCGGCGCCGAATTTGCGGGCCAGGGTGGGTTCCTCATAGAAACGGACGGCTGCTGCGCCGACGCACCAGGCCGCCGCGGTGTACTCCAGGAGGCCCGGCGAGCCGAACAGGAGCGCCTCGCCTATCAGGATGGCCAGGAAACCGACATATATGGGGTTGCGGACGTAGGTGTAAAACCCGCTCACCACGAGGCGTGGCGGCGAAGCCGCCGGCACGGGGGTTCCGTCGGCCTTGATGAACTCGATAAACGAATGAACGACCGGGACGAGGCCTGCGCAGATGAGCAGTCCTCCCACCGCCTGCGCGACCGCCCAGTAAGGCACGGGCCGGTGGAAGTGCCATTCGTTCAGAAGATACGGAAGCAAGCCGGCGAAGGTTCCACCGAGCGCCGCGCCCCACGTCACGCTGACGACCGCCGCTGCTGGCTTGCGCATAATCGCCTCCGTGAGTCCGCCGCTGCGGATCCTGCGGCAGGGACCGCCGGGAGATCCGCGGCCGCGGCGCTGGACTGCACCACCGCGAGGCTGGTTGGGTTCCGGGCGCCCGCCATCTGTGTGCCTCCGCCGCGTAATATTCTCAATTTGAGAGTATTACTCTCAATTCGGTAGTAGTAGTCTCACGACTATGGCCACCGATGTCAAGCGCCGCCGCTCGGACGACGGCGAGGGCCGCCAGGCGCGGACCCGCCTGGCCCGCAAGGCGGTCGTCGAAGCCGCGCGGGCCCTTTTCCTCGAGCGCGGCTACTCCAGAACGACGATCGAGGCCATCAGCGACCTGTCGGATGTCCCGGCCCCCACGGTCTACCGGCTGTTCTCGTCGAAGCTCGGGATCCTTAAGACACTGCTCGACGTCTCAATAGCCGGCGACCACGAGGCCGTCGCCCTGGAGGACCGGCTCCAGGTCCGTGCGCTTCTCGCCGACCGAGACCCCAGGAACCAGCTGTCGGGGCTGGCCCACACGATCCGCGGCATCATGTCGAGGGCCGAGCCTCTGCACCGGATCCTCGCGAGCGCGGCCGGCTCCGACCCCGATGCCGCCGCACTGCTCGCCGAGCTGCAGCGACAGAGGCAACACGGCCACGCCCAGATCGCACGTTCCCTCGCCCGCGCCGGCGCCCTGCGGCCGCAAATCGGCGAGCGCGACGCTGACGACATCATTCACGCAGTCACGTCCCCCGAGCTATACCGGCTCCTCGTCAGCGACCGAGCCTGGCCGCCCGAGCGGTACGAGCAATGGCTAAAGGAAATCCTCATCGACCAGCTGCTTCCCCCACCGTCGACCGAACCCGGGCCGGGCTGAAACCGTCGATCTTGCTCCAACCGCTTCGCGCGCGCAGTGCCGTCCAGCGACGATTCGACCAGCATAGACATTCGTGCACAGAGCGATCCGTTCTGTGCACGGCCCGACATCGCCGGGCTGGGCGCCCTGGTCACGGCAAGAGCGGGCGCTTGAGGCGGTCCGGCTGCCCGCTCGTGCTGGCAGAGCCCGAAAACAGCCCTCGGGCAGGATTGCGGGCAGGCCTACGGTGTTATCGCCCGCAGCCGGTTGTTGCCGCCGTCGCTCACCAGCAGGCTGCCCGCGGGTGACACGGCCACCGCGAACGGGAGGCTGAGCAGGGCCCTGGCGGCGGGGCCGCCGTCGCCCACGGCGGTACCGCCGCCAGCCACGGCATAGACGTGGCCCGCGGTCATGGCCTGGCCGTAGTAAGTGCCGGCTCTGACCGCAAGCACCCACACGAGCCCGCTTGCCCAGTCGGTGAAGACCACGTTGCCGTGCCGGTCGGTGGTCACGCCGCCCAAGATGCCGAACAAGGCCTTGCTGGCCGGGGCGCCGCTGCGGAAAGGCCCGGACCCGCCGCCGGCGATGATGTAGATGTGGCCGACGGTCATCCGGTGGCCGTACATCCTGGCGGTCCTGACCGCCACCAGTCGCACGCAAGCGTTGCTGTCGTCGGTAATGATCACGTTTCCGGCCGCGTCTGTCGCCACTGCCTGGGGGGTCAGGCCGGCCCTAAGAGCCGCGCCGCTGCCGCAGCCGGACGGGGGCCTGCCGTCGCCCGCGATCGTGTAGATGCGGCCGGCGATCATCTTCCGGCCGTAGAAGGTGCCCGTGACGGCTGCGAGGACCCGCACCCGGTGGTTGTCGAAGTCGGCGATGAGCACGTTGCCGTGGTGATCTACCGCGACTCCGTCTGGGTCATTAAGCACTGCCTTGACCGCGGGCCCGTCGTCCCCTCCGAATCCGGGCTCTCCGGTGCCGGCGATGGTATAGACGTCGCCGGCAATCATGGCCCGGCCGTAGAAGCGGCCAGACCTGACCGCGATCAGCCGCACCCGGCTGGTGCACCCGTCGGCCACCGCGAGGTTGCCGCTGCGGTCGAACGCGACGGGGGCGGCGCCCGAGATGCAGAACTCTGCGTAGCGGGCCGAGCCGCCGACTCCCCTGAAGCGGCCGATGAGGTCGCCGCCGATCACGTACACCCGGCCGGCGGTCAGCCGCCTGCCGAAGAACGTGCCCGACCGGGCCGCGATCAGGCCCACCGACGTGTTCACGCCGGTGGCCACGGCGGTGAAGGCGATGTCACCCGACCCGTCCAGGCTGACCCCGGCGGGATCGCTCAGCTCGGCCCGCAGCGGCGGCCCGCCGTCACCGGAGAACGACCTTCCGTTGCCGACCACGGTGTAGATGTCGCCCGCGGTCATCTTTCTGCCGTAGAACGTGCCCGTCCTCGCCGCCACCACGCGCATCCGGGAGCCGCCGGCAAGCAGCACGTTCCCGGCCCCGTCCACCGCGACCGTCCCTGATGCCACCTCGGCGCGGCTGGCCGACCCGCCGTCGCCGGAGTACCCGGCCCGTCCTGTCCCGGCGAGGCCGTATATGTACCCGGCGGTCATCTGCCGGCCGTAGAACGTGCCCGTCCTCGCCGCCACCACCCGTATCAGCGCGTCATCGCCGATCACCAGGTTGCCCGCGCCGTCAGGGACGGCGCTCCCGGCAGCCGCCAGCGACGCCGCCGTGGCCGGGCCGCCGTCGCCGCCGTCGCCCGCATGCCCGTTGCCGGCCACCTGGTAGATGTGCCCGGCCGTCATGCTCATGCCGTAGAAGCTGCCGGTAACGGCGGCGATCACCTGCACCGACGGCGCGAGCACGGCATACACGCCGTAGGGTTCACTATCGCCACCGTCGGCAAGGACAAGGTTCCCGGCCCGGTCCGGCCGGACCGACCCGATCCCCGTGCCGAGCCAGGCCTGGGTGGCGGGCCCGCCTCCGCCGGCGGGCCCGAACGCCTGGACGCCCGCCACCGTGTAAATGTCGCCCGCGGTCATCTTCTGGCCGTAGAAGGCGCCCGTCCTGGCGGCCACTACCCGCACGAGCGAACCCAGCGGCGGCGGCGAGCACGGGATACCGTAGTTGCAATCGGCCGGCTGCCCGGAATCGGCGATCAGCAGGTTCCCGGCCTGATCGAAGGCCACGTCCGCAGCTCCGAACAGGGTGGCCCTGGTGGCCGGACCGCCATCGCCATCAGCAGTCCAGCCGTTACGGCTGGCGGTAGTGGTACCCGCCACCGGGTAAATGTGCCCGGCGGTCATGCGCCGGCCGTAGAACGTGCCCGTCCTCGCGGCTGCTACCATCACCTGCGAGCCGTCCGTCATCACCAGGTTCCCCGCCCCGTCGGGCACCGTGCTGCACGCCCCCGAGAGCGCGCTGCCTGCGGCGGTACCGCTATGGTTCAGGGGGCCCGCCGCGTTATCCCCGGCCACGGTGGTGAGCGCACCCGTAGCCGTGCTCACCCGGCGCACCATCGAGCCGCCGTCCCCGACGTACAGCCAGCCACCCGCCGAGCGCATACCGCAGGGGCTGATCGCGACCGAAGTCGCGGGGCCCGGGCCGCCAGTACCGCCTTCGATGGTGGAGATGATGCCCGCCCGCACCGAGCCCAGCGGCGACACCGCTACCCGGGCGTGGGCCGAACTGCCGCCCCCGGCAAGGCCGCCCGCCGCCAGTGCCAGGCCCGCCACGGCCGCGCACGCCAGCCGCGCCGCGCGTCTGCTCCACGTCACCGTCTGCCTCCCAATTCAGCACGCCAAATCGCGTAGAGCTGACGGCCCTAAGCTCTTCCGTCCCATCGTGCGTCGCTGCGATGCCTGCGCACAATGCCCACCGGACGGGCCGTGCCGGGCGGCCACGTCCCCGATATCACGGGGCACGCGGCCGACGGAGTCATGACACAGGCGTCGCGCGGTCATTGTTGGCGCGGACCGGTCTAGTCACTGCGATCGTGCGGACGCAGGCTGGGCATATGGACAAGCTGCGTACCTCGCCTGCCGACGCAATCAGCGACTTGCCCGACGGAGCGTCGATCGCCGTTTCCGGCTTCGGCCCCAGTGCCGGCGCGCCGTTCAGCCTGCTCGCCGCGCTGGACGAGCGCGGCACGAGGAATCTGTGCCTTGTCGGCAGCGCGATTCCGCCCGGCGCCCAGGCTCTGGTCGAGGCCGGGCGCGTCCGGCACCTGATCGTCTCGTTCACGGCGAGAGGCGGCGGTTCGCCCCCGGCGGAGGAATTGACGCGGAAAGGCGTGGTGACCTTCGAGATGGTCCCGCAGGGCACGCTGGCCGAGCGCCTGCGGGCCGCTGGCGTCGGCCTCGCGGCCGTGCGCACCCCGACGGGCCCGGGCACCCTGATCGCCGGCGGCAAGCACGTGCGGCACTTCGACGGCAGGCCCCCGCCTGCTGGAGACGGCGCCGCCGGCCGGCTGCGCGTTCATCGCCGGGCACCGCGCCGGCCGCCTCGGCAGCGCGGAGTTCCGCGGCGCCGGCTTGCACTTCGGGCCCAGCCTCGCCAAGGCGGCGCAGGTCGCCGTGGTGGAGGTCGGCGAGGTCGTCGAACCGGGCGAGATCCCCGCGGAGCGGATCGGGCTGTCCGGCATCTTCCTCGCGCGTGCCGTCCGCGAGACCGCGGCCGGCGCGCCGCCCGAGCACGGCCTCGCGCGCCGCGGCCACGACGTTCCCCGCGCCTGCAGCGGCAAGCCCGCCCGGACGCGCCGGCCGACGGCGGAACTGGCCGCGTCGCTCCCGCCCGAGGGCGCCCACGTCAATCTCGGCCTCGCCATGCCGGGCTAGCCGCAATGCAGGGAAGTTAAGCGTTCCGGCGCGTGGTCAAGCGGTTCGCTGATATTTGCGGGTTGAGCGGACATGGCAACGGAGGCCCGGTAAGACGGGTGTCGACCAAAACCCCCGCGTGTGCCGGAGACCTCCGTTGCCCGTTCAGTCTGCCATGCGTTCTGCCGTGACGACGTTCACGACCGTGATTACCGTTGCCGCCGGGGTGTTTGCCCCTGGTCACCTGGGCGAGCTCACGCGGGTTGTCCCGTTCGAGCTGGCCGATGCCGTGCTGGAGGAGGAAGGCGGCCTGGAGAGGCGGGTCCGGCTGCTGCCGTCGCGGTGCGGCCTGTACTTCCTGCTCGCGATGTGCCTGTTCCCTCGGTCTTCCTGCCTGGGCGTCTGGGGCAAGCTGACCGCCGGGCTGCGCGCGCTCGGACTGGCGGACCCCTCGGCGAAGGCACTGCGGGACCTGCGGCGCCGGCTCGGGACCGCGCCGGTCAAGCGCCTGTTCGAGGTGCTGGCCGGGCCGCTTGGCCGGGCGTCCACTCCGGGGATCATGTTCGGCGGCTTCCGGACGGTGTCGTTCGACGGCTGCAAGTCGATCAGGGTGCCTGATACCGGGGCGAACCGGGCGTGGCTCGGCAAGCAGAACGCGTCGAACGGGGAGACCGGCTATCCGGCGCTGTCGCTGATGGCCCTGGCCGAGACCGGCACGCGTGCGCTGATCGGCGCCGTCTTCGGCAGCCAGGCCGAGGGCGAGACCGCGTGGGCGGGAAAGCTGCTGCACCTGCTGGACGCCACGATGCTGCTGCTGATGGACCGCGGCTTCGACGGGGGGAAGTTCCTGGCCGCGGTCGCCGCGACGAAGGCGCAGTTCCTGGTCCGGCTCAACGCCAACCGCCGCCCTCCGGTGCTGCGGCACCTGCCCGACGGGTCGTTCCTGTCGGTCATCGGCGGCGTGCAAGTCCGGATCATCACCGCCCGCGTGACCGTGACCTGCCACGACGGCACTGTCTACGGCGACGTGTGCCGGCTCGCCACCACCCTCCTGGATTGCCGCGCCCATCCCGCGCAGGCGCTGATGGCGCTATATCACGAGCGCTGGCAGCACGAGATCACCTACCTCGCCCTGCGCCATACCCTCCTGACCGGCCGGGTGCTGCGCTCGGGCGACCCGGCCGGCATCCGGCAGGAGACGTGGGCGCTCCTGGCCGTCTACCAGGCGCTTCGCATCGCGGTCACCGACGCGGTCCAGACCGTGCCGGGTCTGGACCCTGACCGGGCCAGCTGGCAGCTCGCCGTCGAGACCGCCCGCAACCTCGTCACCGCCGCCGCGAACATCACCGATCCCGGCGCCGGCGACCTGGCCGGCGATATCGGCCGCGCCGTCCTGGGCAGCCTCTGCGGGCCGCGCCGGCCCCGCGTCTGCGCCCGCAAGGTCAAGTCCCCGCTCAGCCGCTGGAACAAGCACCCCGACGGAAAACCCCGCGCAAGCAAGCGGATAACCCGCATCACCAGCCACATCGACCCGGGACACTACCGGCCCCCGACACGCCGGCCGAAATCCGTGACAAACCCCGCAGGACCTTAACTCCCCTGCATTGCGAGCTAGCCGTCCTCGTCCGCACCCGGACGTCTTCCACGCGAGCGGGCACCCCGTCACCCCGAGCCCGGGCGTCTCCTGCCTCGACAGCGCGACCGCCTTCGAGACGGCGCGGGCGGCCGGGTGGACGCCGTCGTCCTCGGCGCCTGCCCGGTGGACGCCGAGGGCAGTTTCGCCACCTGGCCGACCGGCGGCATGGTCGGCGGCGGCCTCGGCGGCGCCACGGACCTGGTCGCGTCCGGCCGCACCGTCCTGGTGATGACGGAGCACCGCGACAGCCGCGACCGGCCGAAGGTCGTGCAACGCTGCGGCTACGCGCTCACCGGGAGGGCCTGCGTCGACATCCTGGTAACCGATCTGGCGCAGTTCCGCCGCACGAACGGGCGGCTGGCAGCTGACCAGACCCCCCCGGGTTCACGAAAGAGGAAGTGCTCGCGCTGACCGGCCTCGACGCCGCGACGGGCATGACGGCAAGGCAGGAAACCCGTAGCGGAACGTGGTCGCTGCCGGCCGGTGGCGCCCTCGGGCAGTAGCCCGGCGAACCTGGCGCAGGACATCGGGGCCGCCCACGGGCACATCCACGCTGCGGATTCTGCTCCGCATCCCCGACTCGGCGCCTCGGGGCGGCCGGGAGCACATATCGCCGAATTTTTCGTCTAACGCTTGAATGCCATGGCATGGCTCAGTCTGGCGGCGTGAACTCGCGGCCCACATGGCGGCGGTGATCCTGAAGGTGGCCGCGCAAGTAGCTACCGGCCTTGATGAGGTCAATGCTGAAACCGAAGAGGTTCGGTTGCAGGGAAAACCCGAGCCCAAGGTCGGGGCGGTCGCTAGTGATTTCCCGGGCTATTCGATATAGGCTCTGCCGGCCGCCCTCCAGGCCCACTACCGAGGCGGCGATGGCCTTGAGTGTCTTATCCAGCTCGGCCAGTCCTGCCGAACTTCCGTAGTTCTCCTCGCCGAAGTGGAAGATGACCCACGGATCAGAGCGCGGCGAGAAGTCATCGAAGTCCTTGTTTATGACGATCACTGCCGGCACCCGATATAGCTCGGAAAACTGCTCGATATCTCCTTGGAAAGGAACGATCACCGCACCGCGGCCCCTGAGGTTCCGTGCGGGGCTTACCGGGAGCCGGCCGCGTCGAGCGCTGCGGAGATGGGCTCGATGTTCGCGATGAACTGGTTGAGCTCGCCCGTCTCCAAGCTGGAGTACGCGGGTGCGGCGAGGTGATCGGTAAGCTTCTCGATCCGCTCCTTGGTCTTCCATCTGGCGTCACTGAGCCAGCCGAAGGCGTCGATGAGACCGCCGGCCTGCATCCCGTCCACAACCCTGGCCAGCCGGTCCGCAGCGAGGTGTGGACCCTTCCGAACTTCTTCGCGGGGATGTTCTCGGGTAGCGCGTGGAGCAAATGTGCCTCCATAGCCTCTATAGCCCATCCATCCAGCTCAGTCATCCGAGCGTGCACGCAGTGAGCGTTGATAACAAGCAGGAGTGCGCCGGTGATTCGCATCGGGGGCATGCGTGCAGCCTGCGTGCAGCATCGAACGGCCACGAGTGGCCACGAGACGACGCCGCCGAGCGTGCAGCGGCATGATCACAGACATGCAGAACAGCGATATCCACGCAGGTCAGGAGGGATATTTCGCCGTTATCGATGTGGAGCCGGTGAGCGGATTCGAACCGCCGACCGTCCGCTTAAAAGGCGCATCCGCGGGTATCGGGATGTCGCCGGTCATGGCCTGATGTGGGATTTCGCTGGGATAACCGACTGCCGAGATCGCCTCACGTCGTTGGACGGCTGCCAGTGTTGGCTCCCCTTTTGGCTCCCTCTACTAGCGGCATCGCTTCGTCAGGTTATGAAACTGCAGCCCGGCGGCTGGTGCCCGCCTCGGTAGCGGCCATCGCGTGCCAGATCCGCCTCTCAGCTGGTCGCGACGCCGGCCGAACGCACCAACGTCGGCGCGGTGATCTGGTGTGACGCCAACCGCAGGAACCCGCCATCAGCGAGTCGGCTGCGGTCGTCTATGCCCGGCCCGATCCCGGCTCCGACGTCCGCTGCCGCGGGGCGGGCCGATCGGCCCTACCCGCCCGGCTCACGGTGTGCTGTGCTGCAAGGAGGGACTTCGAGGCGAAGGAGCCGACCATGAGGCAGGCTTGTGTGCGCGGACGGCATCCGGCGTGATCCCGGCGATCCGAACGGAGGCGGCGATGAGCCAGGACGGGGAACGGGCTCCTGGTGCGGCCCACGTCAGGCAACGGCTGGTGGTGGAGTACGGCGTCGAGCTGGACGGGGTCTGGCTGCCGATTGCCATGCTCCGGCGCCTCGGCGCGCACGGCCCCTGGGACAGGCCGCTCACCGAGGCCACCACCGACCAGGAACGCGTGCTCGTGGCGCACTCCCTCGCCGACCGGCACAACCAGAACGGCCTGCACCGGGGCGCCGTGCTATCGGACTTTATCGATGCCATACCGTTCGCGCCGACGGTCCCCCTCGCCGCAGTGCCGGACAAGGAACCACGGGCAGGCCGCTCGCCGTGACCTCGCGGCTGGAGGCGGGGCTCAGAGGTGGCGGAGCTGGCAGGGAGGGCGCCGGACGCGGACTTCGCCGATCAAATTTAGCTAAATGACATTTGGGACAAGGCCCGCTGCATCGTCGCCGGTGTGTCCCCTGGAAACTGAGAAAATAAGTCAGCTTCTATTGAACTGCTATATGACCTGAGGCAGCGTGAGTTGTGACACGATGGTATTCCCGTAGCGTGTTGGTCTCTGCTTGCGCAGTTTGAGTAGAGTCCCGGGAGCGATGCTCGGGACCCTGGTAGCGCTGACGTAGCGGATTTATCCGTGAGACGTATTCCACGACACATAGTCACCCGTGACACGAAATCAAGCCTGCGGGCTGATTTTGCGTGTGCCCGGCCATGCTTCAAGTACTCAAATCAGGGCTACGGGAAAAATGGCGCTCAAATCTACTACGCCAGAACCGGACGCACTGGCCGACGGCCAGCAGGTCGTCCCGGCTGGGCATTCGGTCGACCTGCGCAAGACATACGGGACGGGGCAGGCCGCAGTGCACGCCCTGGCCGGAGTCAGCGTGGCGTTCGAGCGTGCCCGGTTCACGGCCGTCATGGGCGTGTCCGGTTCTGGGAAGTCGACGCTGATGCAGTGCATGGCGGGCCTGGACCGGCCGACCTCAGGACAGTCGTTCGTGGGCGACCTGGACATCGGGAGCCTGGATGACACCGGGCTGACTCAGTTGCGCCGGGACCGGATCGGGTTCGTGTTCCAGAACTTCAACTTGATCCCGACGCTGACCGCCGCCGAGAACATCACCTTGCCCGCCGCGCTGGCGGGGGCCAAGGTCGATCGGGAGTGGCTCGATTACCTGGCGGGACAGCTGGGTATCGCCGACCGGCTGACGCACCATCCCGATGAGCTGTCCGGCGGCCAGCAGCAGCGGGTAGCGTGCGCCCGGGCGCTGATGAACAAGCCGGATCTCGTCTTCGCCGACGAGCCCACCGGCAACCTGGACTCCAGATCCTCTGCGGACCTGCTGGCGTTTCTGCGCCGGTCGGTGACCGAGCTGGGTCAGTCAATCGTGATGGTGACGCACGACCCGCGCAGCGCCGCGTACACGGACCGGGTCGTCTTCCTGGCCGACGGGAAGGTGGTCAGCGACCTGGAAAAGCCGACCGCCGACTCGATCCTGGACCGGATGCGGACGCTGGAGACCTGACATGTGGAAAGTGACCCTGAAGGGCATGCTGTCCCACAAGCTCCGGCTGGCCCTGACCGCGTTGGCGGTCGTCCTTGGCGTCACGTTCATATCCGGGACGTTCGTCTTGACCGACACATTGAACAACACGTTCTCGGTGCTGTTCAGCAGTGTGTACCAGCATGTCGATTTCGCGGTCCGCAGCGACGCGCAGCTGGGCAGTAACGGCGCGAACGCGGTCCGCAACCAGCTGCCCGCCTCGCTGCAGGCCACCATCCGCCGGGTGCCCGGCGTCGCCGCCGCCGAGGGGGAGGTCGAGGGCTACGCCCAGTTCGTGGCCCGCGACGGCAAGCCGATCGCCACGGGCGGCGCGCCGGCCCTCGGTGTGAACTTCGACACCGACCGGCAGCTGTCCAGCCTGCACATTACTGCGGGCGGCCCGCCGGTGACCTCCGATGACGTGGTGATGGATGCCGGGACCGCCAGCAAGTACGACTTCCGCGTGGGGCAGCAGGTCCGCATCCTATTCGCCGGAGCGCCGCGGACGTTCACCATCAGCGGCATCGCCGAGTTCGGGTCGGCGGGCAACCTGGCCGGGGCGAGCCTGGCCGCGTTCACGCTGCCCACCGCGCAGGCCGTGCTACAGGAGCCGGGCCAGTTCGATGACATCGCCGTGGTGGCGGCCCCGGGGGCCAGCAAGCCCGCGGTGCAGCGGGCCATCGCCATGGTCCTCCCGGCCGGGGTCCAGGTGGTCAACCAGAAGACCCTGATCAACGAGAACACCGCCGCGATCAGCCAGGACCTGTCGTTCTTCTCCACCGCGTTGCTGGTCTTCGCGTTCATCTCGCTGTTCGTCGGCGGGTTCACCATCTTCAACACCTTCTCGATCACCGTCGGGCAGCGGACCAGGGAACTGGCCCTGCTGCGGATCGTCGGCGCCAGCCGCCGCCAGGTGTTCCGCTCCGTGCTGGCCGAGGCGGCCATCACCGGGCTGGTCTCCTCGGCAATCGGCCTGGGCCTAGGCGTGCTGGCCGCGCTGGGGCTGGAGGCGCTGCTGCGCGGGTTCGGGATCACGCTGCCCACCGGATCGCTGGTGTTCGAGCTGCGTACTGTGCTGGTGGGCCTGGCCGTGGGGGTGGGCGTGACCGTGATCGCCGCGATCCGGCCGGCCCGCAACGCCGTGCGCATCCCCCCGATCGCCGCGCTCAGCGATCGTCGGGCCGACGGCGACGTCTCGCTGCGGCGCCGGATCATCGGGGGCGCGGCGGTGGTCCTGGCCGGAGCGGTCCTGCTGGCGATCGGGCTGGCCGAGTCGGCCATCGCGCTGGTGGGAGTGGGCGCGGTCGGCATCTTCGTCGGTGTCACCATGCTCTCCCCGGCGATCGCCCGCCCGCTGTCCAGCGTTATCGGGCGTCCGCTGGCCCGGTTGCTCGGGGAGCCAGGCAAGCTCGGGCGGGAGAACTCGATGCGCAGCCCCCGGCGCACCGCCCAGACCGCCTCGGCGCTCATGATCGGCCTGGCCCTGGCCGCCGCGATGTCGGTGTTCGGCGCCTCGCTGTCGAAGTCGGCCACCAGCAGCGTGGACCAGGCGATCAGCGCCGACCTCGTCGTGACGGCCAGCGGGACCGGGGAACTCAGCGATTCGGTGCCGGCGGAGGCATCGGCCGTGCCGGGCGTCACCGCGACCACCACCGTCTACAGCGGGCAATTCGAGGTCCAGAACTCGCTCGCCACGCTCAAGGCGGTATCGGTGGCGCACCTGGCCGACACGCTGATCCTGCGCATGACCGCGGGCACCTCCGCCGCCCTGGCCCGGGGGAGCTGCTCATCGACTCCACCACCGCCGCATCGAAGCACCTGACCGTGGGCGACCCGATCCCGGTGACGTTCGCCCGGACTGGTCACTCCACCCTGCACATCGGCGGTATCTACCAGGCCAACGCCCTGATCGGCGGCTACCTGGTCAGCGTCGGCTTCTTCACCGCCCACTTCAGCAGCCAGCCGCCAGCCGCGCTCCTCGTGGCAACCAACGGCAGCGCCGCCGTGAACAACGCCGTCACCAGCGCCCTGGCCGCCTACCCGAACGCCCAGATCCAGACCAGGGCTCAGTTCGAGCAAACCCAGGCCGCGGCCGTCAACGAGCTGCTCGGGCTGGTCTACGCCCTGCTCGCCCTGGCAGTGCTCATCGCGCTCATCGGCATCGTCAATACCCTCATGCTCTCGGTGTTCGAGCGCACCCGCGAGATCGGCCTACTGCGGGCGGTCGGCATGAAACGCCGCCAGGTCCGCACGATGATCCGGTCCGAAGCGGTCATCCTGGCGATCTTCGGCGCCATCATCGGGATCATCGTCGGCACCGGGATGGGCGTCGCGCTGGTGTCTTCGCTGAAACAGCAGGGCATCGCCGACACGGTCGTCCCGCTGTCCAACCTGGCGATCTTCCTGCTGCTAGCCGCCCTGCTCGGGCTGGTCTCCGCCAGCTGGCCCGCCCGCCGGGCCGCCCGGCTGGACGTGCTCGCCGCCATCACCGCCCAGTTATGAGCCCACCAGGGCGGCTCGAGCGAGACCGAGAACACGCACCACCGTTCGCCGGATCCTGACCCAGACCGCTAGGCCCGCTCCGTCCGTAGGTGAGGTACGCAGGCCGCGGTCGTGTTCGGCGTGCAGCCCCTTGAGCTTGTCCCTGATTTCCCGCTTGGTGCGGCCGGTGACCTTGCGCCTGCTCCGCTTGCCGTCCGCCCCGAACCCACCGTTGGGTGTGACCTGCACGAGCGCCACCGCAGATCGGCAGTGCCTCTCGCGGCACCTTCGGCTAGCGGTCTCCCGCGCGGGTCACCACTGCAGCGGCAGCACGGTGACGACCGCGACCGCCACGACCGAGGGCCACGCGCCGACGCGTTTGGCGAGCGGATGCGAGCCGCCCATCGGCGCCACGTACACAGCGCCCAGTCCGGCCGCCGCAGGCTCGCGCGCCCGGTACAGCCCCGGGGCGCTCGGATTGGGCAGCACGCCATCCGGACCGCATACCCGGCCATACAGATCACCGAATATGTCCGGCTGACGCTCGGTCTGCTACAGCACGGCGCCTGTGAGCAGATGCCCCGGTTCTGCGCGGCGGCATAGCCGGACTGACGCCACTACCGCGGCGTCAGATGAGTGCGGTTGGACTGCGCGTAGTCGGCGGCAGCGATGATCTGCGAGCACGGGCCACATGACGCTCGCGGGGCCGAACGGCGGGGAACCGTGAGAAATTTCTTCTCGCAAGGCGATGGGATCCGGGCGAGTCGTTCGTCTGTGAGTCAAGACACGGCCAGAGCAGGCCGCCGGGACAACGGAGTCGTGGATGACGCAGTACCTGATCTCGTTCGGCGCCCGTGCGATGGACGCCATTCCCGACGAGGACGCGCCCGCCGTGGCCAGGGCCGCGCACGCGGCGGTCCAGGAGGCCATCAACGCCGGCGTGTACGTGTCCGCCGGCGGGCTGGAAAACCAGCCGGCGAGCATCGTGGCCGCTGACGGGTTGGTCACCGACGGCCCGTACCCGGAGGCCATCGGCGGGTTCACGCTCGTCGACGTGCCCTCACGCGAGGAGGCGCTGCAGTGGGCCGCCAGGATCGCCATGGCCTGCCGCTGCGCGCAGGAGGTCCGGGAGATCGGGGCCGACCCCGAACTCGACGCGATGCTCCGCCAGGCTGACAGCCGACGGTGAGGTCCCGGCTGCGCCTGATCGAAGGCGGCCCGCAGCGCTAGAGCAGGACTTGCCTTCGCGGCGGCCACTCACCGGCAGATCCAAAGCGTTACCAGGCCGTTGAGCTGCGGGAGCGAGGGGACGCAGAACACCCGGTTGGGCCGACGCGAGCCAGCCTCCTGGGCAACCAGGTTGCCGCGCATAGCGGCGGCTCACGCGCTCCTCCCAGGGGGATCGCTGGCAGGTGCTGACCATGCAGGAAATGGCCCGGCAGGCGATCCGCGAGTACGTGGAGAACCACAGCCGCGCCGAACTGCTCGACCAGGTACTCGACGAGGAACTGCCCCGCTACGCCGAGGCGCTGGCGCGGCTCGGCCAGTGATCTACCCGACGCTCTCCGACCTGCTTCACGTCGCGGAGCGGACGCTGGGAGTCGGCTACGCGGTGCGCGACTACGGGCTGCTGGAGGCCGCGCTAGCGCGCCCTCAGCGACCGCGTTCGGCAAGGACGCCTACCCCGACCTAGACGCCAAGGCGGCGGCGCTGCTGCACTCCATCGCCCCCAACCACGCGCTCGTCGACGGCAACAAGCGGCTCGCGCTCGCCGCGGCCATCGCGTTCTACGGCCTTAACGGCCGGCGGCTGACCCTGACCAACGACCAGGCCTACGACCTGGTGATCAGCGTCGCCGCCGGGGAACTCGACGATGCTGACGCCATCGCAGCCATCGTGCGGAACTCCACCCAGCCTCGCAGGTAAAGCGACACCGCGGAGCCGCGCGCCCAAGCCCTGCCGATTCGGCGCGTGAGGCTAGTGGTCGCGCCCGTCAATTCACGGGGGTGCCGGGTCGAGCTAGGCCGTAGTGTCGCGGAGGTAGAGGCCGCAGGCGCATTTCGGTTTCGCGGCCCGGTTTTGTCGGTGGGGGGTGGTTTCATGGCCTCGTGCCTCGAAAACGTGAGCGGGACGCGCCGCCGGTGGCGTACCGCACCGCCCGGTGCGGGCTGCGGGTGACCCGCGCGCAGCGGAACCGGCTGTTCGGGCTGCTGCGGTCGGCGGGCGACGTGTGGTGCGCGGTGCTGGAACTGAACCGGTGGCGGCGCCGCCGCCATGACGCCCCGCTGGCGGGCTACCAGGAATTGTGCCGGGAACTGGCCGTGTCGGGGCCGGGCACCTTCGGCGAGCTCGACAGCGCCGGCGCCCGGTCGGTGCTGCGGCGCTACTCCGACGCCTGGTTCGCCACCGCCGCAAGGCGCAGGGCGGGAGACGCCTCGGCGCGGTTCCCCCGGCGCAGGCGCGGCCTGGTCCCGGTCCGCTGGCATGCGGGCACGTTCGCCCTGGACGGGCGGGTGCTGCGCCTCCCGGCCGCCCGGGGGCGCCCGCCGCTGCTGGTCCGCCTCGACCGGGACATCCCCTACCCGGGCGGGTCCGGTCGGTGACCCTCGGGTTCGACGCCGGGCGCCTGTACCTGGACGTGACCGCCGAGGTCCCCGTGGCCGCCTACCCGGAAGGGACCGGGCCCGACCCTGCCCGGGTGGCGGGCGTGGACCTGGGCATCATCCACCCCTACGCCGTCGCAGATCGCGGCGGGGCGCAGTTGCTGGTCTCCGGCCGCGCTATCCGGGCCGAGTGCCGGCAGCACCTGCGCGACCGCAAGGGCCGCACCCGGGCCGCCGCCCGCCGCGCCCCCAAGCCGGGGCAGCAGGGGTCGCGCCGCTGGCGCCGGCACAAGGGCCGGCAGCGGCACGCCGAGGCCCGGCACCGGCGGCGGGTCCGGCAGGCCCAGCACGAGGCCGCCAAGACCGTGGTCAGCTGGGCGGTGGACCGCCGGGTGGGGACGCTGGCGGTCGGCGACCCGCGCGGCGTCCTGAACCTGCAGGCGGGCCGACGGCATAACCAGCGGACTCGGGACTGGCGCATCGGCCACCTCATCCGCGCCCTGAAGGACAAGGCCGAGGCCGCCGGGATCACCGTCAACCTCGTCGACGAGCGGGGCACCTCTTCCACCTGCCCGCACTGCTCCCGGCGGGCGCCCAGGCCCGCCGGGCGGGACTTCCGCTGCCCGCACTGCGGGCACGCGGGGCACCGCGACCTGATCGCGGCCGCCAACATCGCCGCCCGCAACGGCGGCGGAGGCACCATCCCCCCGCCACAGGAGAGCTCGGGGATAACGCACCGCCGAGCCGGGACGCACCTGCCAGGTGTGCACCCGGCACGACGTGACCCCAGGCGACGGCCCCCTCACGGCCGCCCGCCCACGGTCCCCTGGCCGGCACCGGCCCGCCCCCAACGGCAACCACCGCACGGGGAGTCGCTCGCCACACCGCGAGGAGCCCGCAAGCCGCCGGCTAACCCCGACGAACTTGCGGACAGGTGCACTAGTTGAAGGATTGGTCCGGCCACAAGCAAGCAGATTCTCTGGTTATGGCCCTGGCAGCTGGCGTTGCCAGGGCCAGGACTAAGGACTAAGGACTCTGTGACGGCATGCTGCTGCCAGCCGAACGTGAGCTGAGGAGGTGAGGTGCGGTGAACGTGCTGATGGCCTATGCCACAAGGAATGGCTCGACCCAGCAGGTGGCCGAGGCGATCGCCGTGGCCCTGCGTGAAGTCGGCGTGCAGGTCACGGCCCTGCCGGCCCGGACAATCCGGGAATCAGCGGCGGGATACGACCTGATCGTCGTGGGAGCGCCGTTGTACTCCGGGCGCTGGCACCGCGACGCTCACCGGTTCCTCAAGCGCCATCGGCGGGAGCTTGCCGCCGTGCCGGTGGCCGTGTTCGGCATGGGGCCGCGTAATGACGCCGAGGACGCCTGGCGGCGTTCCCATGCCCAGCTTGACCAGGCCCTAGCCAGGCACAAGTGGCTAGCCCCGGCGGCGGTCACCGTCTTCGGCGGCGCGGACCCGCCCAGGCGCGGCAAGCGACCACGTCGGGACCTGCGGGACTGGCGGGCCATTCATGACTGGGCCACGGAAGTCCTCACCGTGGCGGCCCGGGACTCCGCCGGCCACCATCGAGGCGTCGCGGACAGGCAGACCTGCGCGCGCATCCTGTCATGGCCGCCCGGCGGACGACGCGCCGATGCCCACCCTTCACCAGAGGAGATGTCATGAAAGTCCTCGTCGCCTACGCCACCCGGCACGGCGCCACGGCCGGGATCGCCGAACGGGTCGCGGCGGCCCTGGCCGCGGCGGGCCTGCCAGCCGAGGCCCGGCCCGTTGAGGATGTCAAGGACATCGAGCCCTACGACGCGGTCGTCCTCGGCGGCGCCGCGTACATGTTCCACTGGCTGAAGCCGGCCATGACGTTCGCCCGGCGGCACCGCAAGGAGCTCGCGGCGCGGCCGGTGTGGCTGTTCAGCAGCGGCCCGCTCGGCACCGACCTGGTGGATAAGGACGGCAGGAACGTTCTCGAGACCACCCGGCCGAAGGAGTTCGACGAGCTCACGAAGCTGCTGCACCCACGGGGTGAGCACGTCTTCTTCGGCGCCTACGACCCGGACGCGCCACCGGCCGGTCTCGGCGAGCGGTTCGTGCAGCACATGCCTGCCGCGCGGGCCGCCCTGCCCGCCGGGGACTTTCGCGACTGGCCAGCCATCGACGCCTGGGCTGCGCAGATCGCCGCGGAACTGGGGACCGGCGAGCCGCGCGGGGAGTGACATGGCTGCGGTTGCAACCTGCACTGAGTCTCGCCATTGCGTACTCCGAGATTGGCGAGACGGCGGTCACGATCAACCTTCCCCGAGCCTACCCTAGAGGGCCGGCCCTGGTTGTCGAGGTGGCAGCGGGCGGTCAGGCGTCAGGGTCGACTTCGGGGTGCGTGAACCGCACGGGCTTGCCCAGCGACCGGGCGTAGGCGATTTCGGCTCGGGTGCTGTCTCCGATGTAGTCGCCGACTACGAGCACCTCATCAGCGAGCCGGATCTTCGCCCGGTGCAGATCGTCGAGTCGAGCCTTCAGCGCCTCGGCCTCGACAGGATCGGACCATAGCTCGTGCGGCGACTTCATGTCACAGCCCGGTTTGACGACGATCTTTCCGGCTTTGGTCTCCCGCAGATCGGCCTCGTTCATCTCGGTCATGAAGCGGGTGGAGCCGCAGACCACGACGATACGCGGGAGGCTCAGCAGCTTCTTCGCGTCGGCGAGCTTCTCCTCGGGGGCGGGCAGTTGCGGGTACGACACTGGTTCCTCCTGGTGGTGTGGTCCAAGGGGTGCCTGCGAAGACGAGAACGAGGGGGCCCAAGATCGTTTTGTGACGAACGACGTGGACACCCTCGCGACAGCACTGTAGGCGAGGGCCGACGGCATGGTGAAGGAATATCCCGGCCCGGCGCCGTGGCGCCCGCCGGTCGGCATTACGCCCCGCCTGGGCGATGCCGAACTGGTCACCCTCGCCACGATGCAGGCCATGCTCGGCTACGCCTCCGAGGCCAAACGGCTCCGCCATGCCCGTGCCCACCTGCGCCACCTCTTCCGCTACCCGCCCCAGCAGCCCGGCTGCAACAAGCGGCTGCGCAAGGCCCGCCGGCCTGATGCGAAGCGTCAGCCGGATCCTGGCCGCCACCACCTCGGTGTGGAGCGACGACGTATGGGTCGTGGACTCCACCCCGGTGGAATGCGGCCGCTCCCGCGAGACCGTCAAACGCTGCGACCTGGCAGGCTGGGCCGAATACGGCTACTGCGCCAGCCACGGCCGCTTCTTGTGGGGCCTGCGCCTGCACCTGGTCTGCGCCCTTCAGGGCCTGCCCATCGCCTTCGCCCCGACCGGGGCCAAGGCCGACGAACGCGAGACCCTCCTCGACCTCCTGGAAGCCGAATGCGAGCTTCTGCGAGAGCGCCCCCGACAGGCTCTCATCGGCGACGAGAACTACTTCGGCCGTGGTTTCGAAGGCGAACTGTCCGAGCATGGAGTCCAGTTGCTGCGGCCTGCCCGTAAAGGTGAACGGGAACGGCCTGGCGCAGCCCTGTTCAAGCCGCTGCGACAGGTCATCGAATCGATCAACGAGACCTTCAAGGGACAGCTTGACCTCGAACCGCACCCAGGGCGCACACCCGGAGGCGTCATAGCCCGCGTCATGCAACGCATCCTCGCGCTGACCGCCGCGATCTGGCACAACGACGCCACCGGACAAACCGTCCTACGCTCACTGATCGCCTACGATCACTGACCCCTTGAACTAGATCATCTAGCCGCCATGGAGCGGTTGCAGCCCATACATTGAAGTGATCTCACCGAACTCGGATCGGACATCTGGTCTTTACGGCGCGGGAGGCGTGTTCCGGGGAGGCTCGGCACAGTCCGGACGCGCGCTCACATGGCAGCCGGGCCCAGGTGATACTTGATCCACGCAGGATCCCTGCCGCCGGCGGGCCGGCGAAACCCCTGGCTGGTTCGGCGTCCCGCCTGACAGCGAACCAGGAGGGCGACCATGGGCGACGTCCAGATCCCAGCCCCGCGGCCATTGCGCGGCTACCTGGCGACACCTGAGGGCCCTGGGCCATGGCCGGGCGTCGTGGTCATTCATGACGCGGTCGGCATGACGCCGGACCTGCGCGCGCAGGCCGAATGGCTGGCAGGCGCGGGGTACCTCGCCGTGGCACCGGATCTCTACTCCTGGAGCGGCAAGCTCCGCTGTGTCGTCTCCACCATCAAGGACGCCGCCCGGGGCCAGGGCCCTGCCTTCGATGACGTCGACGCCACCCGGTCCTGGCTCGCGGGCCAGCCCGGCTGCACCGGGCACATCGGAGTGATCGGTTTTTGCATGGGCGGCGGATTCGCCGTTGTCCTGGCGGCCGGGCATGAGTTCGAAGCCTCGAGCGTCAACTACGGGGCGCTGCCCGCAGACGCCGAGGACCTGCTCGGGAACGCCTGCCCGGTGGTGGCCAGCTACGGTGCCCGTGACCGGTCGGTGGGGGACGCGCCGTCCCGGCTGAAGCGAATCCTGGACGGCCACGGCATCGACAATGACGTGAAGGTCTACCCGGGCGTCGGTCACTCCTTCATGAACAACCATCCAGGCAAGCTAGCCACGCTGGCGGGTGCGGCGGGCAAGGATGCGGCGCTGCCCCGGGTGTTCACGGTCGTCAGCCTGCTCAGTGGCCCGCTGATCGGGATGGGCTTCGACGAGCAGGCGACGGGCGACGCGAGAGCCCGGATTGTCGCCTTCTTCGATGGGCATCTGAGGCCACCGGCTCCCTGAGGTCCGCGCCCTGAACTCGGCGTCCGGGCGTCAGGGCCCGTCCACGGCGTTGGGAGGCACACAGATCATCCGCTTCGGCGCGACACCGGGTGGCCACCTTGAGCACCAGGGCGCCGCCCAGATCGAAGGCGGATATTGAACGGCGGCAAGGACGAGCGTCGTTCATGGCGGGTGGTCATCAGTCTGGATGCGGGTGAGGTGTGTGCCGTGGCTGGCTGTGTTCGGCCGGCGTCCCGCCGTGCACGCGGGCCGGCCATGACGGGACGGGGTTGATTAGCAGCATGCCGCCTGCGGGCATGCTTGGCTCAGGTACCGGCCGACGCGGACCTGGCCAGGTTCCGTGCTCGCTGAATGGGGGCTCGCGACCCTCTGATCGCACCGGGGCACTTTGCCGGGGACGGACCTGAACGGCCGCCGGCGCGCCGGCCACACGATCCCGGTGCAGGTAAGGAGCGTCATCATGCGATTCACCGGCTACTCCTTCGGTTCCATACGGGTCGACGGCGTCACCTACGATCACGACCTCGTCATCGACCGCGGGAAGATCCGAAAGCGCAAGAAGGCCGCGTCGCGAAAGTTCCGCGACGCGTACGGGCACACCCCGCTTTCGGTCGCGGAGGACATCCCGTGGCGATGCCGCCGGCTGGTCGTCGGCACCGGCGCGGATGGCGCGCTGCCGGTGATGCAGGATGTCAGGGACGAGGCCCGCCGCCGCAAGGTCGATCTTGTCCTCCTGCCGACGGCGGAGGCGATCGGCGCGCTGACCAAGGCCGGAGCCGCACGAACGCCGTCTTGCACCTGACCTGTTGAACCGGCCGACGGTAGTCCCGGCAGTCCACCTCCTTGGCACGGAGGGTAACGGGGCAGGGGCTACGCCCGGCGCCTGCCGAATATGTGCATGCGCCGGTTGTGTAGATCGTTCGGTTGTCTGCGTGCAGACCATCTAGTTATGGCGCGCCGGCGCCAGGTTCGCGGGCCTGCACATCATGCCCTGCGGGCAGTCCACGAGCCCCAAGCGCCGCGTGACGCTCCCGCCGATATCTGCACTATCGGGCCTTTCGGCCTGCCGGATCATGCCTTTCGCCCCTACCGATGCGCCTGCGCATTGTGCACGATGCCATCATTATTGATCCGCGACGCGCTCGGGTGTCAGCACTCGGGGTTAGGTGGGCCGCGTTCGCGGACGCGTTCGATGCCGTGGAGGTGCTGACCATGCGACCCGAGGACAGAAATGCACGCCAATTCCAGAGGGCCTTTGCCGAGGGCGCGACCCTGGGCGAACTGGAGGAGCACATCGCATTCCTGCGCTCCCTCGGCGCCCCAGACGACGCCCACCCCAAGATCGGCGTCAAGGACGACTATGAAGTCACGATTATGATCTGCGTTGTGCAGCGGTCCGCGCCACTCCTAACGGCGTCTTAAGTCCCTCGCGTGCTTTGCCAGTCCACGCAGGGCAGAGGTTAGCCGCGAGCGGGCTGGTGCGCGCTTTGAACGAGGCATGCACCGGGCAGGCGATGCCCCGTGACCGTCGTGACCATCGTGACCGTTACCTGCGACGATCCGACGCTCATGGCCCGCGAGAGCGAGTAGCCGGGTTCCGCTTCGGCCCGCCGGCCTGGACCGGAGCCGTCGCTTTTACCGGGACGTACTGGGTTTAGCGATTTACCGGGAGTTCGCTTTTCCGGCTGATCCGGCCGGATGATCTTTCTCGCTCCGGAATTGCTCTCTCTCCCAGCGGAACCATAGACGCGTGCGGCCCCAAATCCCCGACTCTCACCTGGCCCGGCACCCGGAGGGGTCCTGAGAACCGGACATGGCTGTGACGATCCGCAGACGGCAGTCACGACGCGATCGGTGAATACCCTATCGCCCAGCGGCGCCGGGTCAGGGCGCCAGCCTGAACGGCGGGTACTGATCGGTGATTAGGACAAACGCGTAGGCGGCGACCCGGTTGTGCCAGCGGAACACGCCTTCGACGAAGCTGAAAATGCCACGGGGATAACGGCCGGTGAACAAGATCGCGAACCAGGTCACGATCACCGCGAAGAACACGGCGATGTCCAGGAAGAACAGCACGATATAGTGCGGGAGGGCCAGCAGCCATTTGACCAGGGGCAGCCACCGGTTGAGGTCCGCGGCAGCGTCCGGATAGGCATAATCAAGCTGGACCCATTGGTGGTCGTCGGTGGACGGATAACTGTCGTTCATCAGGGCCAGGTAGGTCCATATCCGGTTGATGAAACGCTGCAGTTCCAGGTTCCAGTCAAACCACCACCGGGGGTACTTGCGCCTGAACAAGATCATCAGCAGCGGGCCGAAGAACAGCAGCCCGCCAGCCCCGGCGGTCCCGTAGGCCATGGTCGAGTGGCTGCCCGCCGACTGCCAGGTTCCGCCCGAGACCGTGCCCAGCACGATCGAGATCGGGATGATCACGAAAATACGGAAGAACGAGGTTAGCCGATTGAGCAGCCGGTCCGGGTACTCGACGGCGAACTGAACAGGATACTCAGCTGGATACGGACCCTGATCCGTGGTCATAATGCCCTCCTTGTGACTAGTCCCGGACGCATACCCGATGCCGCGGCATCCTCGATGATCAGCTCGCCCGGTTCGGCATCGCGTGCATCCGAACCCTCTGACCGCCGTACGTATTCGGGCGCGCGACCATGCCAAGAGCCAATGTGCCCCCGGTGGCGCCCGCCCACGTTGCCCGCAGGACGACGGCCAATCCCGCAGACGAAAACAGAACTCGCTGGTCGCTGACGGGAGCGACCCCCGACTAAGGACAGGCACTGCCATAGGCCACCACCTCGGCTTGGCTGCGCGCAGAGCGCCACCGAGGTCCAGAGCAGCGGGGAAAAACGCAATCTCGTTTACACACGGATAAACGAGCACGCTCCCCGAATTCGGATGCTACGCCTCATCCGTTGAAACAACAAGAGAGCCTTGTTTGGTGTACAGAATGCCACATCTGCGCCCGCAGGCAGTCATAGCTGAGCCGGAAACCAGTCATGCTTGACGGCGGCTCAGTGCGTGTCAGGGTTGCCATCGTCAGCGATAGGCGGGGCCAGGTCAGCAGCCGGGATGGCTGGAGCAGCCGGCTGGGCCGCCGTGCGGCACTGCCGATCTCGGAGCCGGCCAGGAGCTGGATAACACTCCCAGGAGGCTGCCCGCGACGGCGATGAGCGCAGAGAGCACTGGTTACCCCGCATCTTGGGAGCGCAGATCAACCCGTTCTGCTCGGCTTCATCATCCTGCCTCGCAGAGTCTGCAAGAGTACAGAACGGCGGTATTTGCGCGCTGTCACGTAACTGACTGTTACCAGCCGCCGCCGACGCTGACAAGCCGAGCTGCCGAATAATGTGGGCGTCTAGACGGTTGCTGGCCGACCCTAGCCGTTGCCGGGCTGCGCGGCCAGCACCGCGGCCTGCTCCACTTCAATGACTGACTCGGCGCGCAGTCGAGCATCGTATGCCTGCTTGCCGCCGCGTACGCCGAAAAGCCGCTTCGTCCAGACCAGGTAGATAACGAGCAGCAGGTTTACCGCGAACGCCGCGACCCGCAGCCACGTAATCTTCACCGTGAGGTCGTAAATTTCATACGGAACGAAAACCGAAGTCGCGACCATAGCGAAATACTCGCCCCAGCGCTGGCCCAGCCACAGCCCGACGGCTTCAATCAACTCGATGATCGCGTACACGGCCAGGCCGACGGCTAGAAGCAGCAGCGCGCGCGGACTGAGCGTGAACGAATGCTGGATGAACCCCAGCAGCTTGGAGTGCGTGATATCGAACCCGAGGCCCCGGTACAAGTCACGGATGGCCGGCAGGGCATCGTTGAACGCGCGCTGGACACCGGCCTTGTCGTACCGGAACCGCCACACGCCGTAGGCGGCGGCGCCCAAGACCAGGAACCGAAGGAAGCGCTCAACGGAGAAGACCCGGAGAAGCAGTTCGCTGCGCAGTTCCTTACCCCGACGGACCAGCGGGGCCTCCGCCGCCGGACCGCTGCCGTGCGGCCCTTCGGTCGCGTACGCGCCGCAGCGCAGGCACCGCCAGGCCGGCCCCGCCGCGGTAGGAACGACCAGCCGCTCCCGCAATTCCGGCTCGCTCGGCTCGTACGTCACGTGGCCGCTGCGAGCACAGCCGAACAGGCTCCAGTCCATATGCATAGAATATCCAGCCGCCTGAAAGCGACTTGCAGGCTTTTGGTCGGGGCGAGCTGTGGCGTCCACCGGCTTCCGGTCCAAGTGCAGGAAGTAAGGGGATGGCGGAGCCGATGTTCATATCCGAGCCGCCGCTCATATTAGTCAAGAACCTTTACTACTGTAGTTGTACGGCAGCGCCGATGGCAACGGCAACAGGTGCGAGGTCGCTGACGGACAGATGGCGCCTGCGGAACGCAGTGCAGCGCACGCGCCGCTGCGGTCGGGTCGGCGGCGATCTGGCTCGGCGGCGTTGGCGTAGGGTGTGAACCTTGTGGGATCAGGTGGGTGATGGGAGCCGAGGGCGGCATGGGCGACGAGCAGCGGGTTGATCTAGGGGTGTCGTTGTTCATCCCGTACCGGTACGCCGAGGACCGGATTTTCCGTGCCCTCCAGGATGCCGGATTCGACGACTGGACCCTCGCCCAGTGCCGGGTGTTTCAACGCATCGACCCGGACGGTTCGCGCCTCACGGACCTCGCTGACCAGGCGCAAATGAGCAAGCAGAGCGCCGGCGTGCTGGTCGATCAACTGGAACGCCTGGGCTATGTCCGCCGGGTACCCGACCCCGCGGATGGCCGTGCCCGGTTGATCGTGATCGAGCAACGTGGCCGGCGGGCGGTCGAGGTGGCCGCGGCGACGCGCGACGAGATTTTCTCGGAGTGGAAGGCCTACCTGGGCACCCGCAACTTCACGTTGTTGCACCAGATCCTGGATCAGCTCCGCGAGATCACCGACCCCTACGCGCGGTAAACCCGGCCGCGCCGAGCCGTCCGCACCCGATTCCCGTTCGCCCGGTCGGCCGGGGCCAGTCGGCGCCAGCACGCTTCGACCCGCCTTGACATAGTCAGATCTATTGACTACTTTTAGTAAAAGTTCCTGACGATTTTCGTCGATAGGCGGGTACCGCTCGCAGACCCGCGCTACCACCTCACCGATGTCGGGAGCACCCTTGCCGCGCACCCACCGCGGGGCGCCGACGCACACCGCACCCTCTCGAAGGGAAACACCATGTCCACTGTCATCACCGGAGCATCAGGTCACCTCGGCCGGCTCGTCGTCGATCAACTCCTCGCCGTCGGAACGTCGCCTGCGCAGATCGTGGCCACCGGCCGCGACGTTGACAAACTCACCGACCTCGCGCAGAACGGGCTCACGGTGCGGCGTGCGGACTTCGCCGACCCGATCACCCTCGACGACGCATTCGCGGGCGCCGACGCGATCCTGCTGGTCTCGACGACGACAGTCGGGGAGCGATTCGACAACGCCCGCAACGCCATCGACGCGGCCGCCCGGGCGGGCGTGTCCCAGATCGTGTACACCAGCATCGTCAACGCCTCGACCGCGCAAATGACGCTGGCTGAGCAACATCGCCGCACCGAGGACTACCTGCGTGACAGCGGTTCGGCGTTCGTCATCCTGCGCAACGGATGGTACTTGGAGAACTACACCGACCAGCTCCCGATGATCACCCGGTACCACGCACTGCTGGGCAGCGCGCACGACGGTCTGGTCAGCGCGGCCAGCCGACGCGACTACGCGGCCGCCGCCGCCGCGGTGCTGACGCAGGACGGGCACCTCGGAGCGACCTACGAGCTGGGCGGAACGCCGTTCACCCTGACCGAACTCGCCGCCACGATCAGCGACGTCCTCGGCACCCACATCGCCTACCAGGACATGTCCGTCGCTGACTACACCGGCGCCCTGACCGCGGCAGGGCTGCCCCCAGAGATGGCCGCCGCCGTCGCCGACGCCGATGCCGGCCTGGCTCGCGGAGAGTTGTTCACCGCTAGCGACGACCTGGTGAAGCTCATCGGGCGGCCAGCAACCACGGCGCACGAAGCCATCCAGAACGCCGCGACGATCGGGGAGTCACGATGAGCACCTCCGG
Source organism: uncultured Actinomycetota bacterium (assembly GCA_963773105.1). Lineage (GTDB taxonomy): Bacteria > Actinomycetota > Actinomycetes > Streptosporangiales > Streptosporangiaceae > Trebonia. The sequence continues at coordinate 681,864 of CAVZAA010000003.1, read as the reverse complement.
ACCCGGCGTCGATACCCACGAGATGGTCCTGATCCACCGCGTCATCCGGCGCGAGTTCGGTCAGCTCCCCCGACTGTTCCGCTCCGCGGCGAACGATCGGGCGCGATCCGAGGTCATCGGCGCGCACGCCCGGGAGATGTTGCACTTCCTCCACACGCACCACACCGGCGAGGACGAGCTGCTCTTTCCCTTGCTGCGCGAGCGAGCAGCGCTCGACCCGGAGCTGATGGACCGCATGGACGCGCAGCACGCGCAGGTCAACGACGCCGTTGCGGCCATCGGCGCCGAGCTGCCGGCGTGGACAGCGAGCGCGGACGCCGCCGCCGGCGAGCGGATGGCGGCCCTCATCGAGGCCACGATGCCGACACTGATCGATCACCTGGCCGAGGAGGAGCAGAAACTGCTCCCGATCGTCTCGGTCACGCTGACGCAAGGGGAATGGGACGCGCTCGGCAAGCACGGCATGAGCGCGATTCCGGTCACGCGGCGGCTGGTCATGCTCGGCCACATCACCGAGGAAACCGATGACGCGGAACGGCAGAGGTTCCTGCAGGTCGTGCCGGCCCCCGCTCGTTTGGCATTCAAGCTGATCGGCCATCGCCAGTTCACCCGCGAAACCACCGCGATCCGCGGCTGACCCAGCTCGCCACCCGACACCACAGCCCGCGCCTTCGCCGGGGCTGTGGTGTCGCTATGCCTCGCCAACGAGGAGCCCTCGCGAAAGCCCGAGGCTAGGAGCTGCCCTTGCATCCGCTGTAGGCGACCTGCTGTAGGTCGGGGAATCCCGCCAGCTGGGCGGTGTGCGTCCGCCCGTTGTCCTGGTAGCGGACGTTGAACTGCACCGGCAGCGGGCTCGGGCAGGCCACCAGCACCCGGAAGGTGGCGCTGAGCCAGGCGGTGCCGTTCGGGGGCAGGACCGCGGCGTCTCCCGGGGTGGCGCTGCCCACCTCCACCACGCCGGCCGATGACTTGATGAAGACGATCATGCCGCCGTCCGGTGCCTGCCAGGACGGCGAGAGGGCGCCGCAGGGCGCCCACTGCTGCGAGACCAGGCGCAGACCGCCGAGCGGCAGGACGGGCCTGGCCTGCCCGAGGGTGACCGCCGTGTCCGACAGGTTGATCACCTCCACGCCGACCTGGAGCTCCCGGCCGTGCTGCGCCGAGCAGGCCCCGCCGGTCTGGGCCAGCCCCGACAGTTCCGCGGTGCCGAGGCTGGAGGCGTAGGCCGGCCCCCCGGGAGCCGGGGGCGGGTACACCGGAGCGGCGAAACCCGGTACGGCCGAGGGAACGGCGTCGGCCGCTGCCGACCGCGACGGCGTCGCTGACGCCGGCCGGGCGGCCTGTCCCGGATGCCGGTAGCCGAGCGCGTACCCGGCCGCCAGCCCGACGATCAGCCCGGCCACGCCGAGGACGGCCGCGCCGCGCGACGGCCCCCGGCCGGGGGCCGGAAGCCACCGGGGGCGCCGGGCCCACCCCGGCAGCCGCAGCGGCGCGCCGCCCTGCTCTACGACATCGCCCTCGTCAGGTTCGTGCATCGCCACGCCATCACGGTAGCCCCCTCCGCATCAGCGACCGGCCGGGGGTCGTGACGGCCCCTCAGGTCGCCCCGGGCCCAGAGACATGCTTGCGGTGGCGCGGAGGGCAGGGTCCGTTCGGGATGATCATGAGTTTGATCTTTGGCTTTTGGATCTCAGCTGGAGTAGACCTGCAGCTCGGAAAGCTGCCCGGCGGGCCAGCCGGTGTTGGCGGTGAAGGTCAGCTTGACGTAGCGGACCTGGGCGGCGGCAAAGGTAACGGTCACTGTGTTACCGGTGGAGGGATTGAACGTATAGCCCGCCGAAGCAGCCAGCGTGGTGTAGGTGGAGCCGTCGGTGCTGCCCTGGATGGTGATCGTCTGGGTGCGGGTCCCCCAGGCGGTCGACGGCGGCAGGTCCATCACGATCCTGCCCACGCTCACCGACGACCCGAGGTCCACCTGGAACCACTGCGGGAACGCGTTGTCCGTGCTCTCCCAGTAGCTGCTGGTGTTCCCGTCCACCGCGTTCGCGGGAACGTAGGTCTGCGTGTACCCGCTCGCCGTCACCGGCTGGTTCAGCGCCAGGTTGGTGTTCGCAGACACCCCGGTACCCGACAGCCCCACGGTCAGCGGGCTGCCCGGCGCACTGGACGCCACCGACAGCGTCCCGCTGGCCGCGCCCGCCGCCGTCGGCGCAAACTCCACGCTGACGGTGCACGAGCCGCCCGCGGCGATCGAGCTGCCGCAGGTGTTGGTCTGGCTGAACGGCCCGCTCACGCCGACCGACGTGGCCGTCGCCGCAGTACTGCCCGGGTTCGATACCGTCACCGTCTGGGCCGCGCTGGTCGACCCGACCGTGGTGCTGCCGAACGACAGGCTGGCCGGCGACGCCGTCAGCGGCGAGCTGGTGCCGCCGCTGCCGGCGAAGGACATGTAGTTGAGGTTCCAGCCGCCGTTGTCCTGGTCGACGGCGAGGGTCTGCTGGCCGGCCGCCAACTGCACGGTGGCGGCGACGGTGGTCCAGTTCTGCCAGCCGCCGGTTGCGGGGATGCTGACGTTCCCGCTCAGGTTCGCGCCGGACGCGCTGGACAGGTGCAGGGCGTCGGTGACGGCGGAGGGGGCCGCGACGCGGAAGCTGACGGTGTAGGTCCCGGCCGAGGCCGCGTTGACGGTGTAGCGGAACCACTGCCCGCCCGATGTCCAGCCCAGGTCGTAGCCGCCGCCCGAGTCTGACGTGGCCTCCAGGTCGATACCGTCGGAGCGGTAGCTGTTGCCGGTGCCGTTGGTCGAGGTGGCGTTGTAGGCCACCCCCTGGCCGCCGGTGTCGTAGTTCTCGGCCTGCACGACGCCCGGCACCGCGGCACGGCGTCCCGCCGTAGGGGCCTTCGCTGCTGCCGGTCTGCCAGCTGTTGTTGCTCAGCGTCGCCGTGAAGCCGCTGGAGTCGTTGCTGAAGGCGGAGAACCCGGACCCCACCCCGGTCACCGAGTTGCCGGTGATGGCGGCGTTGCCGGTGGGAGCCGGGTAGTACGGCGGCGAGATCACGATCCCGTTGCGCCACGGGCTGGTGATCGTGTTGTCGGCCAGGTCGGTGCTGGTGGAGGTGGAGAAGCCGATCGAGTCGTACACCGAGTTGATGATCGTATTGCCGGTCACGGTCGCGTCGGTGACGGTGCCGACGTTCTGCCCGTCTCCGCCGTTGCCGATCTGCAGGGCCGGCTGCCCCTGGAAGTAGGCGTTCCCGCCCGACCTGACGATCACATTCCCGGTCACCGTGGCGCCGAGCATGTCGCTGCCGTTCACCCCGAACCGGCCCACGCCAAGGCCGATGTAGCGCGCGGTATCGGAGATGAAGTTGTCCTCGACGAGGTGGCCGCTGCCGCCGTAGATCCCGATGCCCTTACCCCCCCACGGGGCGATCACGGTGTTATGGGACATCGTGATGTCGGACATCGCGGTGTAGGTCTGGCTGCCGTTGTAGGCGACCGAGTTGATCGCCATGCCGTCGTCGCCGGTGCCGCGGATGAAGTTGTTGGTCGCGGTCAGGTTGCTGCCCGACGTGCCGGTGAGCGAGACGTTGTTCAGGTTGCAGCCGTCGGCGAAGATCACCGTGAACAGGTTGTTCTCCGCCGTCCCGCCGCTGCCGGAGGCCCACAGGCTGGACTCCACGTGCTGCACCCACATGCCCTCGATGAGCCAGTTGTTACCCGTGGTGTCCTCGGCCCCGCCCCCGCCGTCGACTTCCGCGCGGCTCATCGCGTCCGAGTCGATGTGGAAGTTCTCCAGCTGACACGAATAGCACTGGAACGCCGCCCCCAGCGGCGTGTTGTTGGGCAGCGGCACGTCGCGGTAGACCTCGCTGTACCAGTAGCCTGCCCCTTCGATGGTCACGTTCTGCGCCACCAGGCCGGACGTGCCGATCAGGTAGAAGGTGCCCTGCGGGATCCAGAGGATCTTGCCCGCCGAGGCCGCCTGGGTGATGCAGTTCTGGATGTCGACGGTGCTGTCGGTCGCGCCGGGCGCCGCCGCGCCGTTGGTCGGCGTGTTGTCGGCCACCGCCCCGCAGCTCGTGATCGAGATCGAGTTGGCGGGCTGGGCGGCCGGCGCGGGCGCGTTCCACAGGTCAATCGAGTTGATCCAGTAGAACGAGGCCGTGTTGGTCGAGTCTTTCTGCAGGCTGAACGTCGCCCCCGGGGGAATCGCGGCGCCGGTGATGAACGCGTGGAACTCGTCCCAGAAGTCGCGCGGGTCGCCGTCGGCCGGGTTCTGATCGCTCCCGTTGTAGTTGTTGTTGCCCTCGTACTGCCAGCTCTGAATGGAGTTCATGCTCAGCGCCTGCCGGAACGTGCCGTTCACGTACAGGTCCAGGGTGGCCGTGCTGCCGCCGCCGGTGGACGAGTCGGGAATGGACGCCCGCACATTGATGAAGTTGATCGGCTGGCCGGTGTTGTTGGTCCACTGGATGGACTGGCCGGGGCCGGTCAACTGCACGTACGCATGGCCGTCGGCCTCGCCCTGCGGGGAGTCGTACTCGCCGGTGGGCGCCGAGGTCAGCGACACCACGCTGGCTCCGCCGCCGAGGGCGGCCTCCGGTGCCTCGTAGGTGGTGAAGGGCGTGGTCGCCCCGGCCACGCTCGGGCTCGGGGTGCCCGGCGCCTGATAGGACGCGGGCTGAGCCGACGCGACCGCGCCGGGCGCGGCCGCAAGTAGGGGGACGCACAGCAGGACTGCCACCGCGCTGCACACGGCGAGCAGGCCGCCGAGGCGACGGCGCGACGTTCGACGGATTGCTCGGACTGCGAGGGACATCATCGGGCTTCCTCGGTGACGGCGGGTGATATCAGCCGCCTGCGTCCCCCTGAGCAGCGCTGATCTTCGGTCAACCGGAACATACATTTACCGACGACATGATGCAATAACTGTATTTAATTCTGTAAATTACCTACGAAATTACGCAGATTTGCGCCCGGGTGGCGCGCCCGGCGACCGCGGGACGCGCCACCGGGCCCGGCCTGGCCCAATGCTCCCTCAGGTGGCCGGCAGGGCGGTCCTGCGGTGCGCGGTCCAGGCCCGGTCGGCCAGCACGGCCAGGCCGGCCGCGAGCAGCGCGGCTCCGACGGCGATCAGGGCGATCTGCCAGCCGGGCGTGCCGCCCACCACGACGAGGCGGGTCGCGGCGGGGACTGCGGCGGGCGCAGCGACCTCGCCAGGCCCGCCCTGTGCCGGGACCACCCGGGCGAACGCGGCGGGCGCGACGGTGGCCAGGACCAGCCAGCTCAGCGCCAGCCCGGTGACGGCGGCAGCGGCACGGCGGGCGCGCTGGATGCGGTTCATGACGGTCTCCTTCGTTTCTAGCGCGATCGGTCAACTGCCAGTGTGGGCGACCGGGTGGTCCCGTCACCATCCGACGATCTACGGATGCCCAGGTCAGGGGGCCTGGCGTACCGTGAGAGGCATGACCAGCCTCGTCGCAGCCAGCGAATCCGACCTCTGCCGGCTGGCGGAGATCGTCACCGCCGTGCGCGAAGACCTTCCGGCCCAGGGCCTGCCGGTGTCCCTGCTCAGCGACCTGATGGGCCAGATCCGCTGCGACTGCGTGCTGTTCCAGGGGTTTGACAGCGGGCGGCAGGGTTACTGGTTCAACCAGGGCATCCCGGACGACGGCGAGCCGGACCCGGACCTGGACCGTGCGCACTGGCGGCACTACTGGGACAGCGGGCCCTGCAGCTACCCGGACCGGACCGGCGACCTCCGTAGCGTGCTGAAGATCGCGGATTTCCACTCCGTCCGGCAGTGGCACTCGAGCGGCATGTACGCCGATGTGTACCGGCCGCAGGGAATCGAGCACGAGCTCCAGCTCTGCCTGCCCGAGCCGCCCGGCCCCAGTCGCGGCTCCGGCCGGACCGTCAGGCTGTACTTTTTCCGCTTCTGCGGCCCTGACTTCTCCGAGCGCGACCGGGCCCTGCTCACCCTGATCCGCCCTCACCTGCACCAGGCCTACCTGGACGCCGAACGCCGCCGCGCCCAGAGTTCCCCGCTCACCCCGCGGCAGACCGACCTGCTCCGGCTGGTGGCCGACGGGCATACCAATGCCCAGATCGCGCGGCGCCTGGGGGTGTCCGAGGGCACCGTGCGCACGCACCTGGAGAACATCTACGGCAGGCTGCAGGTCTCCAGCCGCACCGCCGCGGTCCTGCGCGCCTTCCCCGGCCAGGCGGCCTAGGACCCGCTCCCTGCCGGCGCATCACCCGGAGACCGTGAGCGGTTAATGAACCGTTAACATCGGCCACTGGCCATTGACGCCTCGGTTTCGGTGTTATTGCATGCCGAGTACAAACCCATCCTCGGGTTGTCGGCACTAAACACAACTGGCACTTCCCGTATCGCCGTCCGCTTTTCACGGTCGGCGCGAGGAGTGCATGGCGCCCGCTGTTGCACGGGTTCATGTCTCTCAGTGAGGAGTAGCCCGTGCGCGTACCCTTTTTCCAATGGCGCCTGAGGCGAACGCGGATCGCGGTCGTGGTCCTTGCCATGGTGGCCGCGCCGCTGGTAGCGGCCTCCGCCGTCGCGCCGCACGCGGTCGCGGCGACCGCTTGCCCGTGGGTCAACTCAACCGCGCCGATCTCCACGCGCGTCAGCGAGCTGATGGCCCAGATGTCGATCAGCCAGGAGATCGCCCTGATGACGGGCGCGTCTGGTTCGAGCTACGTCGGGAACATCCCGGCGATCAGCTCGCTGTGCATCCCCGCCATGAACCTGGAGGACGGCCCGGCCGGCGTCGGCGACGGGATGAGCAACGTCACCCAGCTGCCCGCGCCGGTCGATGTCGCGGCCACCTGGGACACCGCCGCCGAGCAGGAGTACGGCCACGTCATCGGCGCCGAGCAGGCTGCCAAGGGCAGCACGGTCGACCTCGGCCCGACGATCAACATCGTGCGCGATCCGCGCTGGGGCCGGGCCTTCGAGTCGATCGGCGAGGACCCGTACCTAGCCGGGCAGCTGGGTGCGGCCGACATCCGCGGCGTGCAGTCGGCAGGCACCATGGCCCAGGTCAAGCACTACGCGGTGTACAACCAGGAGACCAACCGCAACACCTCGACCGACAACGCGGTCGTCAGCACCCAGGCCGAGCAGGAGATCTACCTGCTCGCGTTCCAGGCCGCGGTCCAGAAAGCGCAGCCTCGTCGGTGATGTGCTCTTACAGCTGGATCAACGGCACCGCCGCTTGCCAGAACCCGTACACGCTGACCACGGTGCTGCGCCAGCAGTTCGGCTACACCGGCTTCGTGACCTCCGACTGGGGCGCGACGCACTCGACCGCCGCCTCCGCGAACGCCGGCCTGGACATGGACATGCCCGGCAACGACGGCTTCTACGGCTCGACCCTGCAGAGCGCCGTCACCTCCGGGCAAGTGAGCCAGGCCACGATCAACTCAGCCGTCTCGCGACATCCTGACCCAGATGTTCGCCTTCGGCCTGTTCGACAAGGCGCCGAGCGGATCGCCGTCAGCGGTCGCGACGAACTCCACCGACCAGGCGGACGCGACGCAGCTGGCCGAGGAAGGCACCGTGCTGCTGAAGAACTCCGGCAGCGTCCTGCCGCTCACCTCCGTCGCCAAGTCGGTCTCGGTCTTCGGTGCGGATGCCTCCACCAGCCCGCAGACCGACGGCGGCGGCAGCGCCGGGTGAACTCCAGCGGCACCGTCACCCCGCTGCAGGGCATCCAGGCGGCCGCGCCCAGCGGCACGACCGTCACCTACAACGACGGCTCCTCCGACAGCTCGGCGGCGTCGGCGGCCGCCGCGGCCAGCGTCGCGGTCGTCTTCGCCAACCTCGGCGAGTCCGAGGGCTCGGACCTGACCAGCATCGACCTCGGCACGCACCCAGGACAACCTGATCACCTCGGTGGCCGCGGCCAACCCGAACACCATCGTGGTCCTCAACACCGGCTCCGCGGTCACCATGCCCTGGCTCTCCTTGGTGAAGGGCGTGCTCGAGGCCTGGTACCCGGGCCAGGAGGAGGAACCGCGATCGGCAACGTCCTGTCCAGTACGACCCTTCCGGCACCTGACCGTCACCTTCCTGACCGCGCTGTCGCAGGTCCGCCAGCACCACCGCGCAGTGGCCCGGCACCGGCGGCACCGTGCAGTACTCCGAGGGCATCGACGTCGGCTACCGCTGGTATGACAGCCAGGGCCTGACGCCGCTGTTCCCGTTCGGGTACGGCCTGTCGTACACGACCTTCTCGTTCAGCAACCTGCACGTCGGCCCGCTGACCGCGGGCGGCGCGGCCACCGTGACCGCCACCGTGACCAACACCGGCTCCCGCTCCGGCGCGGACGTCGCCCAGCTGTACGTCACCGACCCGTCCGCCTCCGGCCAGCCGCCGCTTCAGCTGGAGGGCTTCCAGCGGGTGAACCTGGCCGCCGGGGCATCGACCACCGTCACCTTCCCCCTCACCCAGCAGAACCTGCAGTACTGGAACAGCAGCTCCAACGCCTGGGCCACCAGCCGCCGGCAACTACACGGTCTCCGTCGGCGACTCCAGCGCCAGCCTGCCGCTGACCGGCACCCTGGCCGTCGCCTCCAGCCAGCTCGGCGCCCCGGTCACCCTGGCCAACCCCGGCCCGCAGGCCAGCCTGGCCGGCAGTGCCGCCTCCTCGGTCACCCTCAGCGGAACGGACTCCACCAGCGGCCAGACGCTGACCTACTCCGCCACCGGCCTGCCCGCCGGCCTGTCGATCTCCTCCGCCGGCGTCATCTCCGGCACCCCCGCCACCAACGGCACCAGCACGGTGACCGTCACCGCGAAGGACGGCAACGGCGCCTACGCCACCCAGAGCTTCGTCTGGACCGTCTCGCCTGGCACCAACGCCCACATCGTCACCGTCACCACTCCGGCCAACCAGACCTCCACCGTCGGCACCGCCGCCAGCCTGCAGATCGGCGCGACCGACTCCGCGTCCGGCCAAACCCTCACCTACGGCGCGACCGGCCTGCCCGCCGGCTTCCATCAACTCGTCAACGGCCTGATCAGCGGCACGCCAACCACGCGGCACGTCCAGCGTCACAGTCACCGTCACCGACACCACCGGCGCCAGCGGGTCGACTTCGTTCAGCTACCGTGGGTTCCATTTCCGGCACCGGCGGCGTGGATATCTCGGCCGGCGGCCCGGCGGCCGCGCCGTTCGCGGCCGACGAGGACTTCGCCGGCGGCGCGACCGCGACCACCACCAACGCGATCACCACCACCGGCGTGACCAACCCCGCGCCGCAGTCGGTCTACCAGCACAACCGCTACGGCAACTTCACCTACACCATCCCCGGCCTGACCGCCGGCGCCAGCTACACCGTGCGGCTGCGACTTCGCCGAGGAGTACTGGACCACCGCCGGGTCGCGGACCTTCAACGTCCTCATCAACGGGACCCAGGTACTGACCAACTTCGACATCTTCGCCACCGCCGGCGGGGAGTTCAAGGCGGTGGCCGAGCCGTTCACCGCCACCGCCAGCAGCGCCGGGGCCATCACCATCCAGTTCGTCACCGTCAAGGACAACGCCCAGGTCAACGGCATCGAGATCTACCCCAGCAGCGGCGGCACCGCCAACACCGTCACCGTCACCAGCCCCGGCAACCAGACCGCCACCGTCGGCACCGCCGCCAGCCTGCAGATCCGCGCCAGCGACTCCGCGTCCGGCCAGACCCTCACCTACACCGCCACCGGCCTGCCCGCCGGGCTGTCGATCAACTCCGCCACCGGGCTGATCTCCGGCACCCCGACCACGGCGGGCACCTCGACGGTCACGGTCACCGCCACCGACACCACCGGCGCGCACGGCACCGCCACCTTCACCTGGACCGTGAGCCCCGGTACCGGCACCGGCGGCGTGGACATCTCGGCCGGCGGCCCGGCGGCCGCGCCGTTCGTGGCCGATGAGGACTTCACCGGCGGCGCGACCGCGGCCACCACCAACGCGATCACCACCACCGGCGTGACCAACCCGGCGCCGCAGTCGGTCTACCAGCACAACCGGTACGGCAACTTCTACCTCCACATGCCGCGGCGTGACCGCCGGCGCGAGCTACACCGTCGGCTCGACTTCGCCGCGCAGTACTGGACCACCGCCGGGTCGCGGACCTTCAACGTCCTCATCAACGGCACGCAGGTGCTGACCAACTTCGACATCTTCGCCACCGCCGGCGGCGAGTTCAAGGCGGTCGCCGAGTCCTTCACCGCCACCGCCAGCAGCGCCGGCGCCATCACCATCCAGTTCGTCACCGTCAAGGACAACGCCCAGGTCAACGGCATCGAGATCACCAGGCCGGTTCGCCGAGCTGACCAAGCGCTGGCATCGGCGTGCGCGAGAGCATCACCCGCAGTGGCCGCCGGTTCCTTCCGAGCCCTCCTCTCTCCCCCGCACCTCCGTCGCTGGCGGTGAGCCGCCGCTCGATCACTCGGCGCCCTCCCGGCGCCCCGCTCCGGCCGGACGCCCGCGAGCGCCGCCCGCAGCGCCGCGCCGTGCGCCCCGCCCGCGCCGTCGCCGCGCGTGCCTGGGCGCTGGCCGCGCGGCTTGAGTGCCCGGGGCGTCTCGGTCGCCGGTCGCGGCGATCACCGCGGGAAGGCTCATGACACGTCATCCGGCCATCGCGCAGCGCCAGCAGCTCGTCTCTCCAGAGCGCCAGCCGGCCCTGCCCGCGTGGCCTGGCGGTGACACGAGGGTGGACGAGACTGGCGTAAGCGGCCTCGATGTGCGCGCACCATCTCCGGTTCCATCGCGATCACGAAGATGCAGTTCGGTAGCCCCCTTTCCCTCGATCACCTGCACCACCGTTCCCGGCGAGCAGCGATCGAGGTCGTCCACGAAGATGACCAGCGGGCGGTCGGGCGTCGCGACGAGGTCGAGGACGCGTCGGATGTCGGTGTGCACGAGGTACAGATAACCGGCCTGAGCCCGGTAGTCGGGGCTCACGACGAGCTCCGAGTAGCTGCCGGCCAGCTGACCGGACGCGAACTGCCTGGCGTCGGTCGCGGGTTTGACCAGGGGGGTGAGGCTGGCACCGACATGCGAGCCGAGCGCCCGCCACCCCGCCAGGCCGCCGCCTGCCACCATCACCGCCGGTCCCAGGAGCGCCACCGACCCGCCCAGCCAGCCGGTCCCGCTGACGAGCAGCGCGATCCCTCCGGCCGCGATGATGAGGCCGAAGAGCGCGTACGGCACCGCGCGGCTCAGCACCAGCCCGTAGATCTTCCGCCGGACCGCCTGCTCATCGACGCGGGCGCGGTTGAGGTAGAGCCAGAAGTGCTCCCGCTCGCCGCGGGTCATCCGCTCGGTAACCTGACCGATGATCTCGTTCGCGAGGCCCGCCCATACCTGCTCGCCGGTCTGGTACATCCACGGGTTAAACCAGACGGTGGGCCGCCATCGGTCATGGTCCTGCGGAGCGTCGGCGCCGGCCTTCCCCAGATCGGCCTTGAGCTCCCCGGGCGCCGGATCCTCGCCGGCGTGCTTCAACTTCCGCAGCACCGCCCGGTTGGTCACGGTGCCCAGCGCTTCCGATCCAGTCACCGCGGACTCCCTGGCGGTCGCCGAGACGCGCTTGGCGGCCACGGTCGTCAGGTGGATCTGGCGCAGTTTCTCCGAGGTACCGTCCAGATCGGGCCACTCCAGCCGATCGCGGATCATCCGCATCAGCGAGGTCTTGCCGGCCCCCCACGGCGCCTTGATGCCGATGGTCAGCGGCGCCTTCGTGTCGGGGTGCTGGATTCCGCGCGCGATCGCTTCCGCGTAGGCCGCCGCGCCCACGGTGTCCCGCCGCGTCGCCAGGTCGCCGGAGATGGAGGACTGCTCGAAGCGAACCTGGCGCGGCTGGTAGCGCCGGTCCTCAACCGGGACATCCTCCACGAGGTCGCGCCGCGCGGCGGCGCCGTCGGTAGCGGCGTCCTGACGGATCCCGGGGCGCAGCACGGTGGCATTCGGAATCGGCAGGAGGCATTGCTCAGGGTCGATAACGGCACTGAGATCGCCGATGCTGATGAGCGCGTGCCCTTCGTCGGCCCACTCGCGTCCCCAGGTGTTCTTCAGCCGGACGAATCCGGTCACCCCGCCGATGACCAGGTTGAGCGCGACGCCGTTGAGCAGGACGCAGTGGCCGCCGGCGATGCCTTCGTCTGGGTCAACCCGGCATACTGACCATCCATCGACGTCCACTGGCGTGAACATCGCTTGCCGCCAGCGCATGGACGCGATCACCGGACCGCGTTCGAGGACAGCGTCGACGACTGCATCCACGCTGGTGAACGAATAGCACTCCTCGACTAGCCCACGCGCCAGCAGGATCGCCGCCGCCGCATCTGTCCGGCCGCCGTACTGAGGGCCGACCTGTCCGCCCCCAAGCGCCTGCGCCTCGCGCTGCAGTTGCGTCGCGAACTCCGCCCCGAGCTCTGTGCCGGTGACCTCCAGTCCGCGATCGGCCAGCCAGTGCGTCCACGCGAAGCCGACGACATCGCCGGTCTGGCCTTGATTCAGCCACATCCCGTCGGAGAACCACCAGCGCTCGCGGCGCCCGCTGCTGTGCACCGCGTAGGGCGAACTCTCGAGCGGCGGGTACGCCGGACTCGTGGTCGGCATCCGGGCGGCTGATGTCTGAGGTGGGCTGGCCAACGCGGCGCCTCTCTGAAAGGGCTGGCTGCACAGCGATAGTAACGACTTGCGAGTTCCGCTGTCGCTACCCGCGCTCGCCTGGGCCGCGCTGACCGAGCCTACCGATAACGCGGCCTCGTCCCCGGCTCCCTTCTCGTCATGCACGATCATGACCGCCCGCTGCGAGCGGGAGGCGACCTCGGCGGCGACGCTGCCCGCCACCCGGCCGCCGAGCCCGGCCTTGCGATGAGCGCCGAGGACGATGAGGCTGGCGTCGTGATCGTCGGCCGCGTCGGTGACCGCCTTGGCGGTCGGCGTCCCCTGCACCGCCAGCGCCTCCGCAGAGAACCCGGCCTCCTCGGCCAGCGCGGCTCCGTGCGCGGCGGTCTGCTCGGCCGCCTCCCCGACCGAGTTGGCGCACGCCGCGTCGAAATGAGCCCCGGGTTCCGGGATGAAGCCGACGTTGAACGTCCGCCAGACGGTGAGCACCAGCGCGTCGCGCCCGGCGGGCAGCTGACGGCCGGCCTCGGCGATCGCCCGCTGCGCCAGCCGGGAGCCGTCGTAGGCGAACACCACCGGCCCAACCGCCTCCCGTTCGGGGGCCGTATGCCGGCGCGGGAGGCCGGGAAGCCCCGCCGACGCCGTGACCAGCCGCCCGCCGCCGGACAAGGCGGCCGCCGCGGCCGCCGCGGCCAGCGTCGGCAGCCGCGCGCCGGGCCGGAGCGCGGCCAGCAGCGGCGGCGACTCCCAGGCTGGCTCCATGCCGCCCATCCACGTCTGCAGCGCCGGGGCCGTCGGCCGCACCCGGCCGAGCACGTACAGCAGCACGCCGACGACCGCCCCGCCCGCCGACAGCCCGAAGCAGATCCACAGGGCGGTGTTGTAGCCCGCGCTCGGCAGGCCCGTCGCCGTGACCGCGAAGTGCAGCAAGATCGGCGCGATCAAGAACGCGGCGATGGCCCGCAGCAGCTCCAGGATGGCGAACACGCGCTGGATGGAGGCCGAGCGCAGCGAATACCCGGCCAGGAACAGGGCCGGCACGACCGAGGCGCCGATGCCGATGCCGACCAGCGCGGAGCCGGCCAGGGTGAGCGCCGAGCCCGGCGGAATAACGGCCCGCAGGACCAGGATTCCGGCGGCCAGGATCACCATCCCGGTCAGGGCGTAGTAGTGGATGAAGCGCGTGCTGAACACCGCGCCGAACACGAAAGCGGTGAGAACGGCCGCCGCCAGCTCCGGGATGTACAGCAGTCCCAGATGCAGTGGCGTGTAATGGGGCGCCTGCACGGTCGACGTGAGCGCGATCGCCGAGGTCGCGGCCGCCGCCGCGCAGATCGCGATCACCACCCCGGTCATCGGGATCGTGGAGACCAGGTTGCGCAGGATGAGGAGGGGATGACGGGCCCGGTATTCGTACACGATCAAGGCCGCGATCAGCGCCACCCCGACGAGCAGCGGAACCACCGCGACCGGGTCGAGGAACCGGTGCGTGAGTAGCTCCGCCGCGCCGAAGAAGGCCGCCACCGAGCCGGTCGCCGCCAGCCCGATGGCGATCGGGTCCCGCGGGGCGCTGAGGTCGGCCGGGGGCGCGTCCGAGAACGTCAGCAGCGACATCACCAGCCCCAGGAAGGCGACCCCGGCCACGATCCAGAACAGCGGCCGCCAGGCGTGGAACGAGGCCTGGGCCCCGCCGATGAGCGGGCCCGCCGCCACCGCGCCGAAGATGCACAGGTTAAAGATCACCGCCGTCGAGCGGAGCTTCTTCACCGGGTAGCCCAGGATCAGCGGCGGCGTCGCGGCGATGAGCAGCAGGCTGGTGCACAGCCCCTGCAGCACATGCCCGACGATGAACATCGCCGCCCCGTTCGCGGAGGCCGCGAGCACCGACCCGATCACCAGCAAGGTGGCGTAGACCACCATCAGCCGCCGTTGCGGCCAATGCTGGGCGAGCTGCACCGCCAGCACCGTGCCGAGCGCATAGCCGGCGTTGGCCAGACCGTAGCCGATGGCGATCGTCTGCTCGCTCGTATGCAGCTGGCTCGCGATGATCGGCGTGAGCGGCTGCAGGGCGCCCGACAAACCCAGATAGGGAACCAGGAACAGGACCACCATCGCCGCCGTCGGCGCGTACCGGCCAGACAGCGGGCCGGGCCTTATCGGCTCGCGTCGCTCGCTCTCAGACCGGGGACGCGGCGGACTCGTCAACATCCTCGCGCGTGCCATGTGTCCATTTTTGCCGGCCACTGCCCACGCGCAGTGACCGGGGCAACCGCTTGGGCGGAATGAGGGAAAAGTCAAATTCATGATCATTCCGAACGGACCCTGCCCTCCGCGTCACCGCCCGCCTGTCCCTGGCCCCGGGGTCAGCGCAGATGTCGGCCGGCTGCGGGTGATCGCTGCGCGGGTTAGCTGAGCAGCGAACTCAGCCAGCGCCTGCCCGGTCCCCGCGGCCCAGCTCCTGAACTCGTCCGGCGTCGCCGGAGCGAGGCGGTCCGGCCGCCCGCGGCCGAGGCGGTGCCATGACGCGCCCGCCAGCGGGGAGACCATGGCCTGTCCGAAGATCCGGGCGGCGGTGCCGGTGCCGACCGCGCTGACCTCTGGGGTCAGGCCGGTGAGGACGCAGCCGACATGGTGGGCGTAGTCCGGGTCGGTCGTCGCCCGATCCGTGATCGACCGCAGGGCGCCCAGCCAGACCTGGTTCAGTTTGCGGTTGCGGAAGAGCTGGACGATGAGGCGGGACAACGCCATGTCGGTGCGCAGGGTCTGCTGCACGCGCTGCTGGTAGTCCTTGAGCGAGGCCGCGTCCAGCCGATCTGAAGCGAGACGGTCAGCCGCGATGTCGGCCGCCCACCGCGCGCTGTGCAGCGCGTACTGGATCCCCTCGCCGTTCAGCGGGTTGATCAGCCCGGCCGCGTCGCCCAGCAGCATCACCCGGTCGCCGATCAGCGGCAGCTGCGGATCGTAGGTCGTCAGCGGGTGCCCGAGGACCTTGCCGCGCATCCGCGCACCCCGCAGCCGGCGCCGCACCGAGGCGTCCTCGGCTATCAGCTGTTGCAGCATGTCGCGCAGATTGCGCGCGGACTGCGGATAGGTGGACACCAGCATGCCGACGCCCAGGTTGGCCGACCCGCCCGCCGCCGGGAACAGCCAGTGATAGCCGGGGAAGGTATCGCTGCGAAACCAGACGTCGCCCTGGCCGTCCGGGCCTTCGACGTCATCGAAGTAGGCCCGCACCGCCGTTATCCGGTCCCGGCCGGGGGGCGCGCCGCCGCGCAGCGTACGCGCCACCATCGAGTTGCTGCCGTCGGCTCCCAGCAGCAGCCGGGCGCGCAGCTGCCACGGGCCGGCCGCGCCGTCCCCCCGGACGGTGACCGAGTCCGGCGCCCGCAGCACCGCTTCCGCCTTCCGCCCGTCCAGGATGGTCCCTCCGGCCTGCCGGGCCGCGTCGACGATCCAGGCGTCCAGCTGCAGACGGGGGATGACCCGGCCGTAGCCGGGAATCCCGTCGACCTTCGGGATGTCGAGTAGGGCGGGCCGGTCGGCGTCGACGTGCAGCGCCAGGGTTGCCATGGCGGCTGTCGCGCCGAACGCCTCTAGCTGGGCCACGCCCAGGTCGGCCAGCTCGGCCAGCGCCATCGGCCCGACGAAGTCGCCGCACACCTTGTCGCGCGGGAAGCTGGCCCGGTCGACCAGCACGGTCCGGAACCCCCGGCCGGCCAGCCGCGCAGCGGCCGCCGCCCCGGCCGGGCCGCCCCCGACGACGACGACATCGCAATCGTGCCCCTGCATCGTGATCCCTTCTGTCCCGACCTGGTGGAGGCCCCGCAAGAGTGGGTAGACCACCTCTCTACGTGCAGCAACTTGCCGGCCCTGACCGGAGGCATCGAGTCCATTGTGAATGAGCTGTTCGCCGTAGTGTTCGCGATGGCTGGTGCCATCACGTTCGGCGCGTCCGATGTCATCGAGCAGCGCGCCACCCACAAGGTGGCCAAGCGGCCGCCGCTGGACTTCAAGCTCTTCGCCGATCTGGTGGCCAACCGGCTCTGGCTGATCGGGATCACGGTCGATATATTCGCTTCCGTGCTGCAGGCCTTCGCCCTGCACTTCGGAGCGCTGGCGCTGGTGCAGCCGATCCTCGTCCTGGACCTGCTGTTCGCGGTCGTGATCTCCTATGCCTTGGCCCGCCGGCGGCCCGACCGGATGACCGTCGCCGGGGTCCTGTGCTGCACCGGCGGCCTGGTGCTGTTCCTGGCGGTGGCCAGGCCGACCTCCCCGCCGGTCAGCGTCGGGCCGTCGATCCTGGTGCCGCTGGGCGTCGGCGTGGCCGTAACCATCGTGTTGTGCCTGGTCGCGTGGCGCGTCAGCCCGCAGCGGTTCCTGCCGCTGGCCACCGCGTTCGCCTGCGGCGTGATCTTCGGGGTCACGGCGTTCCTGCTCAAGGAGCTGACGCAAACCATCGGCCTGGGCTTCAACCCGCCGTCGCTGCAGTGGCCGCTCTACGCGTTCATCGTCGCCGAGCCGCTCGGCTTCCTGCTCAATCAGAACGCCTTCCAGGAGAGCTCCCTCATCGCCCCGGTCCTGGCCATCCGGACCGTCACCGACCCCCTGGTGGCGATCGGCATCGGCCTGGTTTGGCTGAACGAGCAGCTCGCCAGCAGTCCCGCCGCCATCGCCGCCGAGGTAGTGGGACTGATCATCATGTCGGTCGGCGTCGTCGCCCTGGCGTACCGCTCGCCCCACGTCGCCGCTCGCGCCGGGCCGACCCAGGCGGCCGCGCCGACCCCGCCGGCCGCGCCGACCCCGCCCCCGCGCTAGTCGAGCAGCGCGCTGAGCTTCTTCGGCGGCCAGTATCCCAGCCCGGCCTGAACCACGCGTTCGGGCGCGGTCCCGTGTCCGCCGACGCCGGCGATGTCGCCGAGTATGCGCCGGGATGCGGGGAGTAGCATCTGCCGCAGGCCCGTCGTAGGCGGGGTGCGAGACCGAACGACTGGAGGTCCCGATGGCCGAGCTGCCGCCGCTCCCAGACGGATTTGTGGTGAACCACTTCATAACCTCGGACGATGTTCGAGCGCTCGGCCCGCTTCTACACCGAGGTACTCGGCGGCACGGTGGTCTTCGGCCCCGTACCGACCGTGGTCGAGCTATCCAACAGCTTCATCGTCATCAACACCGGGGGAGGCCCGACCGACGACAAGCCGACGGTCACCCTCGAGACACCGCGCGATCCCGACCGGACCAGCAGCTTCCTCAACCTCCGGGTCAAGGACATCGCGGCCGCGTACGCCGCCTGGACCGCGCGGGGGGCTCAGTTCCTGACGCCGCCCAAACAGCACTCGTACGAGACCCGCTGCTACATCCGCGATCCCGACGGCTACCTGATCGAAGTGGGCCAGACCACGGACCCGAAGGGGGACTGGATACCCGCCGGCTGGTCCCCGAGTCAATGACTGGCCTTATGCGGCGGTTACCGAGCCGGGCGGCGGGATAACTCCTGGTCCAGCGATGCTGCAGGTCAGCGCCGAAGGATCGGTCACCGCCAGCGGCTGAGCGAGCTCCGGCGGCGTAGCGAATGACGGACGACGAAGGTCGAACATGTCCAGCATGGGCGCGGCGTTCGCGTCCCGGTAGGTCAGCGCGGGCAGATTCCACTTGGTCTCGACCAGCTTCAGGATGCTGGTGTGGTCATAGACCCGGTGGGAGACGAACTGCCGCCGTGCCCAGGGCGAGATGACCGCGAACGGCACTCGGAACCCGTACCTGGCAAACCCGTCGAAGCCGTTCTCCCCGGGCAACAGGATGGGCCCGATGCTGTCCGGCGGGATGGCGGACGGCGGCGGCACGTGGTCGTAGTAGCCGCCGTGCTCGTCGTAGGTCAGCAGCAGCGCCGTCCTGTCCCAGTCCGGTCCGTTGATCACCGCGTTGATCACGCTCGCCGTGAACTCCTCGCCCACCGCGATGTTCTGCGGGTTCTCCTCGGACTGGTTGCCGTAGTCGGGCTCCACGATGCAGTAGCCGGGCAACGTCCCCGCGGCTGCGTCGGTGAAGAAGTCGGCGATGGAAACTACCTTCGTCCCGGCGTTCCTCAGATAGAGCTCGGGGAACAGTTCGGTCGAAGGCGTGGTGCTGAAGTAGTCCTTCCAGGAGATGCCGTGGGCGTCCAGTACATCGAAGATCGTGCCGTTGGCCGGGTAGTCGGTGAGCGCCGGAGTGGTGTCGTCTATCATCCCGAGCGAGGTAGCCGCCAGCAGATACCGCCGGTTCGGGAAGGTCTGGCCGAGGACGGAGCAGAAATAGCGGTCCGCGATCGGGAAGTGCCGGTACACCGAGTAGTAGAACGGCTGGTCTTCCCGCTGCCAGTAGCCCATGGCTACGCCGCCGACGATTTCGGTGGTGAGCGGGTCGATCGGGGTCCTGACGAAGCCGTCCATCCGCCCGTTGTCGTAGGCGTTATGACTGGCCGTCCACTCCTGGCTGGGCTGCGACGGAAGCTGGCACGTGGTGGGCATCCGGAACGCGTGCTGGATGGACCAGTCGGGATATGGGTTGCTGGCGGTCGGCAAGCCGTCCCTGCCGATGCGGAAGCCATCCGCCCCGGGCCGGAAAAGCATGCCCATCCGGTTGTCGTAGGAGTGGTTCTCCATCATGAGCACCACAATGTGCTCGATCTGCGGGATCGTGTCGGTGCCTGCGGGCAGTTTAGGGAAGGGCAGCGACCCCGGCTGCCGCACACCCCCGTGATCCTTGCCCGGCATCGCCCACGCGCCGGCGCCCACCGCGGCGGCGCTCGCGAGCCCCGCTTTCAGAACCCCGCGCCTGGTTGCCTGCCTGCGGGACTTGTCATCCTGCCACTCGCCCATCCGAACTCCTCGCCGCGTGCATCTGACCAAGAATGGCCGTGACCAGTGCGATGAGTCTGTCAGCGCGCCGGAATCCAGGACCGACCGCGCGCCGACGCCCAGGTAACAACGCGGTGGAATTTGCGGGAATCAGTTAGGCCCAGCCCCACAGACCACGCCGCCGTATCGCAGCCGGGCGCTTACCCTACGTTCAGCGATCCACACTCGAGCCGGCCACGAAGGAGGGCGCGTGCCCCAGACGCCAAGCACAACTGACGACGCCCAAGCAGACGAGCTCCGCGCAGCCATGGTCGACCGCATCGCCACCCAGCACGAAAGGCTCGGCCTGGTCCTAGACGCCAACATCCGCCGCGCCCTCCTGACGGTCCCCCGCCACCTGTTCGCCGAAGGCAATGCCGACCTACAGGACGTCTACGCCGAGCAGAGCGCAATCGTCACCAAACGCAACGAGCGGGGAGTGGCCCTGAGTTCGCTATCGGCCCCCTGGCTCCAGGCGCTGATGATCCGCCAGGCCGCCGTCCAGCCCGGCATGCGCGTCCTGGAAATCGGCAGCGGCGGCTACAACGCGGCCGTCCTCCGAGAAGTCGTCGGCGACAACGGCTACGTCGTCACCGTCGACATCGACACCGAGGTCACCGACCGAGCCACCCGCTGCCTGACCGCGGCGGGTTACCGCGACATCGAGGTGATCTGCGCCGACGCCGAGTATCCGCTGACGCCCGCCCGGACGTTCGACGCGATCATCGTGACCGTCGGTGCCTGGGATATCCCGCCGGCCTGGTCCTCTCAGCTCGCGCCCGAGGGCCGCCTGGTCGTCCCGCTGCGCACTCACGGCGTCACCCGCTCCTGGGCCCTGGAACACCAGAGCGGCGCCCTGGTCAGCGTCGACCAGCTCATGTGCGGTTTCGTGCCGATGCAGGGAGCCGGCGCGTTCCGCCGGGCCTACGTCCCGCTGCTCCCCGACGACATGGTCGGCCTCTGGCAGGACGAAGACGACGACACCGACACGGGAGAACTGACGGGGGTCCTCAGCCAACCCCGCGCCGAGGCCTGGTCCGGCGTCACCATCGGCCCCATGGTGTCCTTCGCCGACCTAGACCTATGGCTCGCGACCACGATGCCGGGCTCGTGTCTCATGACAGCGAGCCAGCAAGCCATCGACGACGGCGCCGTAGCCCTCTCATGGGCGCACGGCGCCCCCGCCCTAGCCGACGGCCCCAACCTCGCCTACAGCGCCAAGCCCCGCCCCCTCGACGGCCCGGAAGACGTGCACGAGTTCGGAGTAATTGCTCACGGCCCCGACGCCGCCGACGTCGCCAGAACGATGGCCGAGCACATCTCCGCCTGGGACGAAGCAGGACGCCCATCCCCGCACCTGACAGCCCTGCCGGCCGGAACCAAAGACCCGTACCTGCCCACCGGCCACATCCTGGACAAGCGGCACACCCGCCTCGTGATCTCCTGGGTGCCGTCCCTCGGTGGCTGACCATCGGCGCCGGGTCGCTTGTGCAACCAAAGGTTGCGTGAGTGCATCGCGCCAGATACTCTGATGTGCAACCGATAGTTGCGTCAAGGCAATGCACAGGAGTAGGAGACAACGACGATGCGCAAACTCATCACCGGCATGAAAATCTCGGTCGACGGCAAGTTCGAGGGGTCGCAGGGATACGCGGACTGGGTGGAGGACTGGTCGGATGACTACGGCCTGGCGTCCCAGGTGGACGCGTGCGTGCTCGGCGGCCGGATGTATCCCGGATACGAGCAGTACTGGACCCCGATCCAGGCCGAGACGGAAAAGGTTCACCCGCAGACCGGCGCCGTGCCGACGTCGGCCGAGGTCAAATGGGCCCGTTTCGCTAGCCGAACCCCGCATTACGTCGTGTCGAGCACCCTGACCTCAGCCGCGTGGCCGCACACCCGCTTCCTGAGCAGCCTGGACGAACTGGGCGCGCTCAAGCTGGACCAGGGCAAAGACATCTACCTCATGGGCGGCGGCGCGATCACGGCCGCCGCGATCGACGCCGGACTGGTGGACGAGATCCGACTGATCGTCTATCCCCTGATCGCAGGCGAAGGGAAGGCGCTGTTCAACTCATCGGCGATCCGCCACGGGCTCGAACTCCGCAAAGTCGAGCAACTGCCGGACGGTCGGCTGAGCCTCGTCTACGGGGTCGGCGATGACTGACTTCGATCGCAGGACCGTCGAGGAGTTCCGCGCCAACGGCGGCCGGGCCGGAGGGGTGCTGGCAGGCACCCCGCTGGTCCTCATCCACCACATCGGCGCCAAGTCCGGGGTCGAGCGCGTCACGCCCCTGGCCTACTCAGCTCAGGGCGACGACTGTATCGCGATCGTCGCCTCGAATGGGGGATCGCCGACGCATCCGGCCTGGTACCACAACCTCAAGGCCCACCCGGCGATCACAGTTGAGCTAGGCACCCAGCGATTCCGTGTGACCGCCGAGGAAACGGCCGGCCCCGCCCGTGCGGACCTCTGGTCCAAGCTCGTCGCGGAGTTCCCCCATCTCGCCCAGTACGCGGCCAGAACCGACCGGTCAATCCCGCTATTCCTCCTCTGCCGGCAGACACCCAGCTAGCAGCTCGAGGATTCTGGTCTGCGGTGTTCCGATGAGGGCGGGGGCACTGCCGGGCGACGGCAAGGAGCTCGCGGCCGCTGGCGCTGATCGTCCGGCCGGGCGGAGCCACCACTCCTGCTTCGGGCCCGACGGTGACCTCATGGTCTATGAGGTGTGGGAGTCCCAGCAGGCCTTCGAGGAATACGGGAAGGTGCTCATCCCCATCCTGACCAGGATCGGGATCGACCCGGGAGCGCCGGACGTCATGCCGGTTCACAACATCATCACCTGACGAGCCCGCCGAAGGGAAGGTCAAATTCATGGTCATCCCGAACGGACCCCGGGTTCCCCGTTACTGCCCGGGTGTCTCTCGTCCCGGGGCGTCCTAGAGGCTGACTTTCGACTGACTGATCTCCACAAGGTGCCCATCTGGGTCCCGCAGGAAGCAGCGGACCTCGGCGCCCCAATCATGCGGGGGAGTGAGGAACGTGGCGCCCCTGGAGAGCAGTGCCTCGTAGGCCGCCTGGCAGTCAGCCACGCGCAAGGTCATCGCGTGACTTACCCGATCGGCGTCTGTGGGCGGCTCGAAGACCACGCCGGGCTTGTCGGCGGTCGGGCCGCCCCCGGTGACGAGCAGAAGCCAGGTACCGGCGAAGCGCAGCACCACGCTCGTTCCGCCGTACTCGCGGAACAGTTCCGCGCCTAGTACGCCCACCCAGAAATCGCGCGACCGCACCTGATCGGTGACCACCAGGATGTGCGTGACCGCCACGTCGGCCCCGAGCGGGCCCGATGGTCGCTGCTCGTTCACAACGATCCTCCCGTTCGCTGCCGGAGGTCTCAGGTCCCCTGGCAGTCCTCCCGGCGCCAGTGCGACGGCGGCGGATAGTTTACCCAAGTCGGCCCGCCATGACCGACTGAAGTCGGCCGATTCGCGAGGTGCTCAACGGCAACATGCCGCCTCGTGCCGCCTGCTGGCCGCCCCCCGGGGAGATATTTTCCTTGTCCAGGGGTCGGCCAGGCAGGTGGGCTGCGGAGATCTAGCTATTTGTCCCAGCCGTTATCTGAGCGCGGACGGACCAGGGTGAAGGACTCGAAGACGGTGTAGTCGTCGGTAGGCGCGCCTTTGGCGCCGGTGTTCGGGTTGACCGGGTTGGCGCCGAGCGCGTGGTACTGGGTGATGGTGATGGACGTCTGGTCGCCCGAGTGGCTGCCCGGGTCCACGTCGAACACGGCGATGCCGTAGCCGGTTGCCGTGTCGCGCTTGGCGGACCAGAGCGCGTCCTCGGTCGCCTGCGCGCCGACCCGCGCGTACACGCCGGGGGTGGCCGACGGGACAGGCCGGTTGGGCTGGACGAAGACCCGTGCCTGAATATCGTCGTCAGCCGCGTCGACCCCGTAGATGTCGAGGTTGGCGCTGGTACCGCCGCAACCGAGGATGAGGTAGACGGTGCCCTTGCTGGTATCGAAGGTGCCGCTGTCGACCGTCGTCACCGCGTGCGGCCGCCAGGTGTCCACCGTGGCGCCGGTCGCCGTCAGGGTGCCGACGTTGTGGTCGGTGCCGCGGACCGGGAAGGACCGCTCGTAGTCGTGGTCGTGACCGGACAGCACCAGGTCGACCTGGTACTGGTCGAAAAGCGGCTGCCAGGTGGCGCGAAGTGCCGCGTCGGAGCCGTTCCCGGTCTTGGACGACGAGCAGGGGCACTGGTGCATTTGGACGATGATCCAGTCGACCGACGGGTTCCGCCGCCCCGCCCGGAGGGTCTCCTCAAGCCAGCGGGTCTGCTCGCCGTCGGAGTAGCCGTGGATGTAGAACGAGGTTCCGGGCTCGATCGGCTCATTGCCGGTGGCGGCGGCGGGCACCAGCGCGGCCGGGCCTGACACCAGCGGGCCGGCGTCCTGATAGACCACGTCGTCGCCGCTCAGCGACACGAACAGCACCGAGCCCACTTGGAAGGAGTACCAGCGGCCCTCGAACCGCGGCTGGCCGTTGTGCGGCAGTGTGTACCGGGTCAGGTAGGAGGTGAAGCCCTGCGGGCCGTTGTTGAATTCGATCTCGTGGTTGCCAGGGCAGGGCATCCAGGGCCGGTTGGCGGCCGACGACTGGTTGTTGTTGCCGAAGTCCTGCCAGACCGCGGGCTGGCTCATCGGGTTGAGGTCGGCGTAGCAAAGGTCGCCGTTGAGCAGGTGGAACAGCGGCTGGAACGACTCGATGGCGCCGACCGCGTACGCCGACTGGCCGTAGGAAAGCACCCATGCGGTGTTGGGCGTGGCGAGGTCGCCGAAGCTGGTGAACCGGAACTTCGCCCGGCCTTCCTGCGCGGTGGTGAACGTCGCGCTGAACGGGTCGGCCGCGTTGGCGTCGTTGTCGGCGGTGACGCTGTAGGCGTAAGTCTTGCCTGGGCGCAGCCCATCGACCCGCGCGTGGTAGGCGTAGGTGGTGACGCCGTTGAGGCCGTCGGTGTACGAGCGCTCCTGCGCCGGGATGACCCGCTCGCCGATCCGGACGCGCGGCCGGGTCGCCTGGGCGGGCGAGGCCCAGGAGACGACGATGGACCTTGTCGGATCGTCTCCCCAGGTCAGGTGGATCTGCTCGGGGGTGCCGTCAGCGGCTGGGCCCGCGCTCGTGCGCGTGGTGGCGGCGCTGGCGGGAACGGCGGCGGCAGCCGTGGCGGCCGTCGCAAGCAGGCTGGCACCGCTGGCGGTCAGCACGTGCCGTCGGGACAGGCCCTTACGGGTGGTCTCGGGACTTTCAGTATTTTCAGCCATGAGCTTGACTGTCGCGCCCGATGGTTAACACATGGCAACATCACGGAAGGTATTAGCACGTTGAGAAATGAATACCCTTTAATGCGAATGCCACCACGCGTAACGCTCCGCCGCTCATCACCTTGCGAACGGCCGCGGCTGCCCAGTTGCCCTCGACGGACCGCTACGAGCCGAGAGGGCCAACAGTGGCACGAATTATCATTCGTCTCAACTCGGTGAAAACACAAAGAGGCGGTTCGCGTCTTCTCCGAACTACTAGCAGCGGTCGAGAAAGAGTCGGTGGAGAGCGTCAGCACGCGAATCAACGCGCTCTTCGTGCCCGGCCCCGGCATGATCGGCACGCTGGCGGGCAGTACGTGCCGGAAGTCCGGTCCGGGTCCCGGGCTTCGATCGTGCTGTGCGGGCAGTCGGTTAGGCCGTGCACGGCGGTGCGCGGCAGGAGGGTGTGCATGGGTGATGAGCTGTCAGTGACGGTTCGCCGCGAGCGCGGCGTCGTGATCGCGGAGGTCACCGGAGATATCGACGTATCCACGGTAGGCGGTCTGCGAGAGCAGTTGCTCGGGCTGGCAGACAGCGGGCAGCCGCTGATCGTCGATCTGAACCGGGTTAGCTTCATCGATTCGACCGGGCTCGGGGTCCTGGTCGCAGTCGCCCGCCGGGCCGGCCTGCGCGGCGGCAGCCTGAACGCCGTCTGCTCGCGGCCGCCGACCCGAAAGCTGCTGTGGATGACCGGGGTGGACCGCCGGATCCCGCTCACGGCCACCGTGGACAGGGCACTGATGCTCCTGACGCCATCCCGCGACGCCCCCGGCTAGCTGCTGCGCCTGTGGTGGCGTTCGCGGCGCAGGAGCGAGCGCGACTGGGCGCATACGCAATCCTCGCGGACTAAGCTTCTGGGAGGTCGCGGAGGCTCGTCGGCTGGGCATCGATGCCATCCAGGTCGTCGTCGCCGACGACG
Organism: uncultured Actinomycetota bacterium; assembly: GCA_963773105.1. Taxonomy (GTDB): domain Bacteria; phylum Actinomycetota; class Actinomycetes; order Streptosporangiales; family Streptosporangiaceae; genus Trebonia. The sequence goes on along the minus strand of CAVZAA010000003.1, from coordinate 656,052 downwards.
GTCCCCTCGGCTTCCCGTTCGGGGCGGTCGGCCTCCAGTTGCGCACCTCGGAAATCACCCGGATCGCGCAACTGCTCCTGCACGAGGGCACCCGCGCCGGCCAGCGCCTGATTCCAGCCGCCTACATCGCCCGAATGATCGCAGACACGACCGACACGGGCCGCGCCGAGCCCGACAACCGCACCTACGGCCTGCACGTATGGCGGTGCGCCCGCGATGGCGCCTGGCGCATGGACGGCATCTACGGGCAGTTCGGGATCATGCTCCCCGCCCACCGCGCGACCGTCAGCGTCACCGCTCACTACCAGGGACCAACCACCCAGATCCTCGACTGCGTGCGGGAACACATCGTCCCCGCCCTGGCATGAAGATCAAATTCAGGATCATTCCGAACGGACCCCGTCCTCCGCATCACCCACCACATGCCTCTGGTCCCGTGGCGACCTAAAGGGCCGCGACGAGCAGCGCTAGCGCGTGCGGTAGGCGTCGGCCCGGTGGGTGACAGACGTGATGACGATCGTGACCTGCTCGTCCTCGATCAGGTACAGGACGCGGTACTCACCGCGGCGTGCCGAGTACTGGGGTGCCAGTGGCTCGAGGAGCGGCTTGCCGACGCGGTAGGGATTCTCCGCGAGTGGGCCGTGGATAAACCCCCAGCAGGCGGAGGCGATCTTCTCCGGCATTCGCTGCAGGGCGCGGGCCGCTGCAGGGCGCAGGACGACCCGGTAGCTCACTGCGGCTGCCGGCGGACCGCGATGAGCGCGTCCAGCGTGGCCATGCACACCGCGTCCGGCAGCCCGCGTGCATGCATATCGGCCACGACGTCCGTGTCGTCCCCTAGGTCTATCCCTTCCCTACGCGCGGCGAGGATCTTGTCCATCTCCGCGGCCGTCAGGTACCGGCCTTCCAGGGCATCCGCCTGGGACTTTGCGACGTCGCGCATCGCCGTTGCGTCGGCGAGTACGTCCAGCGTCTCCATGATCGACTCGAAGTCCTCGTCGGCGATCATCCAGATCACGGGGACCCCGTTGCGGGTCACGAGAACCCTCTGGTGAGTGGCTGTCGCCTCATCGACGAGGGCCGAGAAGTTCTGCCGTGCCTCGGCCAGGGGAACTGTCGTCATGTACAGAATTCTAGCCCATTTCCAGCCGACCTGCGAGGCCGCCGACACGTCATGAAGCCGCCCACGAACTGGCCAGCCCTGCCCAGCGGCCCGTCAACGTGGCCCTTCTCCCCGTCGGCATGAATGGCCACCTGATACGAGACCAGCCTGCCGCCTTCGCTCCGTCTGAAGAAGCCACCGCCGCGCGCCGAGCAGGACGCCCAGCTCGGCGCTCAGTTTGTAAGAGCCCGGAACGAACAGCGCCTCAACGCCCCTGCCAGCCGGCTGCTCCTTGACCAGATCCCGACGGAGCATGCCCAGCGCGCTGCTCTCGGCCAGTTGCTCCCGTGCCTTCTCATCCAGCCGCCCCTACGCGCCCCTCAGCGCCTCCCAGCACACCGGATGTCCAGTCGCGCCGAGCGTGCACAGATCGGCCCCCGACAGTACCCCTAGGCTGATGACCTCGCTCTCATGGAGTCGGCCCAACAACGCGCGAGCTTCCGCCGTGCATCCGACCTCGGCCAAGTCAATGCGCTTTCCCATCGCGACTCCCAGAGCCGATGTGCCCTGAGCGTCAGGCCGCGAGGTGCCGCATGCCACTCGTCCCGCCGCTTCCTATCCGGTAATACGCAAGCAACACCCGGCTCGGTTCACCGCCCAGTTCATCTACGACCCAGGCCACACCCCCGTAGTCACCTGGCTCCCTAACGAAGACCTGCAACCGCAGTAATACCGCCTCGGCCTCATCCTGATGCCATGCCCGGATTCCGGCCGGGCACCAGGATGCCCAGGCAGATCAAACCAATTTTCTCGAACGGACCGTGAGCGCCTCTCCCCAGTCCCGCATCCTGTCGATGGCGTAGCCGACCGGAATCAAACAAAAGATCGTTCTATGATCAATTTGATTATCGTCAATCGAACCGGTATTCTTTAGGGAGAGGCAGGCAGCCCGCGTGAGCTAGACGCACCAGACGCATCCGCGGTGGCCGCCCAGCACACCAGCCGCCGCGCGGAACCAGCGGAGAGGGGGTGGTCCATGATGTGCACGCCAGACGGGTCGGGATGCGCCCTGGCCGCCCCGGCCGGGGGCTTCGCGAGCGTCGCGGACGCGCTGAGGGCCGCCCGGACGGCCGCCGTCTACCTCAACTCCCCGTCCGCCGCCGACCTCGAGGCTTCCGCCCGGGGCGAGGCCCTGGAGGCCCTCGGGGCGATCACCTCGCTGCTCGGCGCCGCACAGAACGGGATCCTGCGGCGGTTCGACGCCGACGACGATCACGACGCCGACGGGTATGCCAACAGCGCCACGTGGCTCGCCGCCAAGAACCACCTCGGCCGGAAGGACGCCAAGGCCGCCGTCCGCCAGATGCGCCTGCTGGCCCGCCACCCCCACCTCGACGCCGCCACCACCACCGGGGCGCTCACGATCTCGTGGGCGCGGGAGATCGCCGGGTGGACCGGCCGCATCGACCACGACGAACTCCAGACCGAGGCCGACCAGATCCTCGTCGAGGCGGCGACGGCGGGCGCGGACCTCGATGATCTCAAGCTCATCGCCCAGGCCGCCTACGAGGCCTGGCGCGCCCAGGAACCCGACCCGGAGGAGGACCCCCGCGGCCGCGGGTTTGGCGACCGGTACCTCCTGCTCGAGACCACGATGGACGGGGCCGGGCGGATCCGGGGCGACCTCACCCCCGAGTGCGCCGCCGCCGTCACCGCCGTCATCGAGGCCCTCGGCAAGAGCCGTGGCCCCGAGGACTTCCGCACGGCCGGCCAGCGGTACCACGACGCCCTCCAGGAGGGTTGCGAGCTCCTCATCCGCGCCAAGATGGTCCCCGACCGGGCCGGCGCCGACACCCGGGTCGACGTCACCATCCCCCTAGCCGACCTCCTGGGCATGGACGGGGCGTCGGTCGTCGAGGACACATGGCTCCGCGCCCGGGCCGGCCAGCACGGCTACCTGACCGGGAAGGACGCCGAGGCGGTCGCGTGCGACGCCCTCATCGTCCCGGTCGTCACCGGCAGCCCCGACTGGGCGGTCATCGGCCAGATGATCACCCTGATCGGCGACGCCTACGCGCACGGCTCCGCCTCCGATGACCCGCGAGACCGGCCGCAGCCGCTGGCCCCCGAGGCCTGGGAGGCCCTCCAGTACGCCCTCGCCCGCCTGGCCATCCAGTTCGTGTCCGGCCCCGGCGCCCTCGCCTCAGCGCTGCGGCGCAGCCTGCTGGGCGCCCCGCTGAACACCAAGAGCGTCCCCCTCGACATCGGCTACTCCGACAGCATCCCTGAGCCGATCCGGCGGGCCGTCATCCTGCGCGACAAGCACTGCGCCTGGGCCGGCGGCTGCGACCGCCGCCCCGCCGTCAGCGACGTCCACCACGTCGCCCACAAGAAGGACGGCGGACCCACCAGCGTCAGGGACTGCGCCCTCTTGTGTAACTACCATCACGACATCTGCGTCCACCGCCTCGGCTGGAAATTCGAGCTCCTGCCCGACGGATCCACCCGCGCCACCAGCCCCGACGGCAAAACAATCCTCCGCAGCCACGGACCACCCCCGGCAGCACAGCCCACCAGCTAACACGCTGGGCCGCAATCTGCTCGGGCGGGTGATGCCTGGTTACGGTCAGGCTGGGAAGGCTGAGGTCAAGCCGCGCGCGACGCGCGCGCCAACGTTACGTTTCGGGTGAGCGAGATGCCGGGGGGCGTGTGGCGTCGAAGGCTGAGCGGACTGCGGTCAACGTGGCTGGGCTGGTGCAGGGCATCGTGCTGGTCACTTTCCCTGCGGCTAGCACGATTCTGACCAGCAAGAGCCAGTACGGGCTTTCAAGCACCCAGTACGGGATTATGTTCCTGCCGCAAGTCGTGACGGCCATCGCCACTTCGCTGCTGGGCTCCGCGCTGGCCAGGCGGATCACGACGAAACGGGTCTACCTCATCGGCCTCACCTTCAGCGCCGTATCGATGGGCCTGCTGCTGGGCAGCACTCTCGTGAAGACCGATCAGTCGGTCGCCTATCCGCTGCTCCTGGTCGGGACCGCGTTCCTGGGCGCAGGATTCGGCCTGACCGTCCCAGTCCTGAATACGTATACCTCCGTCTTTCACCCAGCCGGCGTGGACAAGGCGGTGCTCGTCCTGAACGCTCTGCTCGGGCTCGGGACCGTGCTGGCGCCGGTGCTGGTGGCCGTGTTCGTCGGGCTGGGCTTCTGGTGGGGACTTCCCATCGTGTCGGCTGTGCTGCTGGTGGCGCTGCTGCTCGCCAGCGTGCGGCTGCCGCTGCAGGCAGGAGCCACGACCCGCCGTGATGCGCGCCGGTCCGCCGGGCTGCCAGCCCGGTTCTGGGTCTACGCGGCGTTCGCGGTCCTGTACGGAATATGCGAGACAATGAATGGCAACTGGTCCCAGCTTGACATGACCAGCCACCTGGGGGCCTCGGCCACGCAGGCCTCGGTGGCGCTCGCGGTGTTCTGGGCGACGGTGACCGTGGGGCGGGTCCTTTTCGCGGCCATCGGCCGGTGGCTGCCGGAACGTGTTACCTACCGCGCTCTCCCGCTCGTCCTGGTGGTCGCGTTCGCGCTGCTCGGCGTCCTGCCACGGCATGATGCAGGTGCCGGGATCGCCCTGTTCGGACTCGCGGGCCTGGGGTGCTCGGCGCTCCTGCCGCTGACCATCAGCTTCGGGGTAAAGGACCTGACCGCGATCTCGGCCGCCATGGCCGGCGGCGTCATCGCTTTCTACCAGCTCGGGTATGGCATCGCGGCTTTCGGCGTCGGCCCGCTGCAGAAGGCGGGCGCCAGCCTGCCGGCGATCTTCGGCGGGACGGCATTTGTGGCCGGGGCCCTGGCGATCCTCTCATTCGCGGTCGTCCATCGCCCGGCCCGCGGCCGCCCAGCCCTCGCGTCGGCCGGCCGGGGCGCAGGCGATGACTGACCACCGCCGGAGGACCAGCACCGGACGCCGCGCACGCTCATGGCCGCCGCCTCGTCGGCGAGGGCGGCGCCGCGCGCTGCCGCCACCCAGCACATCACCTTGGACGCTGACTGCCCGGGTGCTGGTTCGGGCAGATCCTCGGCGAGTGTTATCACCCACTGCGGGTGACGTAGGGCTGCATCAATTGGTGTCAGATGGGATAGAACGATGCGCCCGTCATAGTGCAGAAGCCGTTCGGCTAGTCCAGCCAACGCTGGCCGTTTCGCCGACACACCATCCAGGACGCGTGGTGGGTCGCCGACCCGATGCTCGGCGACATGGTTCCGCTGCACAGCTACGGCATTCCCAAGCCCGACCCAGCGTGGGCGAGCCGATTATCGGCGGACGGGGGCCCCGACATGAGTGATCACGACACGCGCGCGCGGGTGGTCATCATCGGCGGCGGTTTCGGGGGCCTGTTCGCAGCCAGGGCGCTGCGCGACGGCCAGTTCTCGGTTACGTTGATCGACCGCACCGCCCAGCACGTGTTCCAGCCGCTGCTGTACCAGTGCGCGACTGGCATCCTGTCGGAGGGCCAGATCACCGCGCCGCTGCGCCGCGTGTTCAGGAAGCACCGCAACCTGGACTGCATCACGGCCGAGGCTGTCGGCGTGGACGCCGACGCGCAGCGCGTCGTCTGCCGGGCTGCCGCTCGGCGAGCAGATCGCCGTCCCCTACGACCACCTCATCGTCGCCGCCGGGGTCCGGCAGTCTTACTTCGGGCACGACGAATTCGCTCGGGTCGCGCCCGGCATGAAAACGATCTCCGATGCCCTCACGATCAGGCGGCGAGTCTTCGGCGCGTTCGAACTGGCCGAAACCGCCACCGACCCGGTCGCGCGCAGCCGCTGGCTGACCTTTGCTCTGGTCGGCGCCGGGCCCACCGGCGTGGAGCTCGCCGGCCAGATCCGCGAGCTCGCCACCAAAACGCTCCGCGCCGAATACCGGCACATCAAGCCAGAGGACGCCAAAGTCCTGCTCTTCGACGGCGGCTCAGCGCCGCTGGCCGTCTTCGGCCGCAAGCTGTCGCGCAAGGCGGCCGGTTCACTGCAGTCGCTAGGCGTGGAGATGCACATGGGCTCGATCGTGACCAGCGTGGACGACAGCGGCCTGGTGGCGCGCGACCACGACGGCAACGAAACCCGCTACGGCGCCGGCACCGTGCTCTGGACCGCGGGCGTCGAGGCCCCGCCGATTGCCGAGGCGCTGGCCGCCGCGACCGGCGCCGAGCGCGACCGGGCGGGCCGGATCGTCGTGCAAGACGATCTCACCATCGCCGGGCACCCGGAGATATCGGTGATCGGCGACATGATGAGCCTGCGCAAGCTCCCCGGCGTTGCCGAAGTGGCCATGCAGTCGGGCCTGTACGCGGGCCACCGGGTCAGGCGCGAACTGGAGGGCGAGAATCAGGGACACGGCCAGGGCCGGGGCCAGGCCGGGCCTTTCAAGTACCGCGACCTCGGCTCGGCCGCCTACGTGTCCCGCGGCCGCGCCGTCGTCTCGGCCGGGCCGCTGCGGCTGAGCGGGTTCCCGGGCTGGGTGGTCTGGCTGTTCATCCACATCGCGTTCCTCACCGGCTACCGCAACCGCGTCGGCGCGGTCTTGACCTGGGCGCTCGCCTTCTCCCGCGACCTCCGCCGCGAGCGTGCTTTCACCACCCGCGGCGTCGGCGTGCTGCAGGACCTCTACCAGCCAGGTGACGGCGCCGGCAGGGCCGCCGGGCCGCAACCGCCGCAGCCGCGCAGCGCCGCCGAATCGCCCGCGGCCTCCCGGCCGCGTACCTGACCATGGGATCGGAACCGGCACCCGGGAGGACCGAACCCGTCCGCCAGCGACCCGCTGCGCGATTCGCCAGCGCTAGCAGCACGAACTGCAACCTCACAGGGAGGATGTCGTGTCCGACGACTTCGACGTCATAGTGATCGGCACCGGCGCGGGCGGCGGGACCCTCGCGCACACCATTGCCCGGACCGGCAAGCGGATACTGCTCCTGGAGCGCGGCGACTTCCTCACCAGGGAACTGGGAAACTGGGATCCGGGCCCGGTCTTCGTCGACGGGCGGTACATCTCGATCCGACACCTGGTACGACGAGGGCGGCACGCCGTTCCAGCCGCAGGTGCACTACTTCGTCGGCGGCGCCACCAAGATGTACGGGGCGGCCCTGTACCGGCTGCGCCCGCAGGACTTCGGCGAACTCAAGCACGTGGACGGGATCGCCCCGGCCTGGCCGCTCAGCTACGCCGACTTCGAGCCGTGGTACACCAAGGCAGAGTGGCTCTACCAGGTACACGGCAGCCACGGCGAGGACCCCACCGAGGGGCCCTGCTCGCGGCCGTATCCGTGGCCGCCGGTCTCCCACGAGCCGCGGGTCCAGGACATCTCCGATTCCCTCGCCGCGGTCGGCTACCACCCGTTCCACGCGCCATGCGGGATCCTGCTCGATGAGGCGCACCGGCCCGCCAGCACCTGCGTCAGGTGCGCATGGTGCGACGGCTACCCGTGCATGGTCCATGCCAAGGCAGACGCCGAGGTGATCGCCGTCCGGCCGATCCTGGACATGCCGAACATCACGCTGCTGCTCAACGCGGAAGTCACCCGCCTGGAGACCGATCCATCCGGCCGCACGGTGACGGGCGTCGTCGTGGACCGTGGCGGAGACGGCAAGGAGGAGGTCTACCGCGGCGACATCGTCGTTCTGGCCGCCGGCGCCGCGAACACGGCCAAGATCCTGCTCCGGTCCGCATCAGACACCCACCCGGCGGGCCTCGCGAACGGATCTGACCAGGTTGGCCGGAACTACATGTTCCACAACAGCAAGGCAGTGTCGGGGTTCGGCGAGCAGGTCAACGACACGGTCTTCCAGAAGACGCTGGGAATTAACGACTTCTACCTGCCCGGCGGCGACCGGCAGTGGCCACTCGGGAACATCCAGATGCTCGGCAAGTCCAACGCCGGGGCGATGAAGGGCGAGGAACCGCACCTGACCAAACTCGTTCCGCACTGGGGCCTGGAAGAAGCGGCCCGGCACGCGGTCGACTTCTGGCTGACCACCGAGGATCTCCCCCGGCCCGGCAACCGGGTCACAGTCGCCGCGGACGGGAACATCCGACTCAGCTACACCCCGAGCAACGACTCCGAGGCAGCCGACCTCTACGCCGAATTCAGGAAGATCCTCAACCACATCGGGCTGGCCAGGCACCACGTCCTGCACAAGAGCTTCTACATGAGCATGAACATCCCGATCGCAGGCGTCGCCCACCAGGCCGGCACCTGCCGCTTCGGGACCGATCCGGCGGCATCGGTGCTGGACGTCAACTGCAAAGCGCACGAGGTCGACAACCTCTACATTGCCGACACCAGCTTCTTCCCGAGCATCGGCGCCGTCAACCCGGCACTGACGACGATCGCCAACGGCATCCGGGTCGGGGAGCATATCGCAGACCGGCTCGGCGCAAGCATCGCCACCGAAGTACGGGCACCTGCTCCGCGAGTAGAGCCCGTGATGCCTGGCACGCCAGCCACCCGCAACCGCTGACGGCATTCCGCGGGCAATACCAGACTGAGGTCATGTCATGCGGTGCATGGCGCGGTCATCGACGAGGCGCAGTTCCTGGAGAAGGTCGCCGGCGCACGGCTACTTGAAGATATTGACGGCTCGGGCGATGACCAGTCCCAGGATCAGCAGGGAGGCGACCGACTGCACGGTCATGGCCAGTTTGGCCCAGCGGGCTAGCGGCATCACGTCGGTCGGGCTGAACGCGGTGGCGTCGGTGAAGCCGAGGTAGAGGTAGTCGAAGAATTCAGGGCGCCAGCCTGGCGGGGCTATCCCCGGGTTGAGCTGGGCGGGGAAGGCGAGGTCGGGGAACCGCGGCGGAGTCAGGAACCGCGATTCAGGGCCGCCTCCGTCCAGCACCCAGTAGACGAAGGCGAACGCGACGATCGTGTAGAACCAGACCAGGAAGCCGGTCTTGAGCAGGTCCGTCGCCGAGTTCGTCTCCGGGCCGCCCTCGACGAGGTCGACGACCAGCCGCCCGGTGACCCCAGCCGCATCGGCGACCAGCAGCGCCACCAGCCCCAGGGACAAAGCCCGGCCGGCCGCCGACCGGCGGTCGATGCGACCGCCGTCAATGGCGATGATGGCTGCCAGCAGCAGTACCTCCGCCACCGGGACTGACCATGACGGGCCAAGGCTGAACCTGGCGGGCAGCAGCAGCGGCACGGCCATCGCCACCACCAGCGTGCAGCCCATCGGCCAGCGTTTCTCCGCGTCCGCCGGCGCAGCGATCCCGGGCCCGGCTACGCGACCGCGGGGAGCGCTTTCGCGCCTGCCCGCCCACCAGTCTCGGACACTGGCCTCCACCTTCGCAGTTGCGGCCGGTCGCTCGGCGGCAGTGTCGGCCTCGGCGATCAGGGCGCGCGCAGCGTCCATCGTCGCGGCCACCTCCCCCTGGTCGGTGGAGACCGGCACGGTTACCTCAATCCAGGCCTGGTCATGCCGTCCTTGGGCTTGCGCGGGCACCTTCGCGGCGAGCGCAAGCTGCTGATACCGCCCAAGCCACTCCCCGGTCACCGCCCCCGCCAGCGGTACCCGCACCGTCACGTTCTCGTCGGCGGAACGGAGCTCGATGTCCGCCCGGGGATCGATGTCTGTCATCGTGACCCGACCTTCCCCCTCTTCCGCTAGGCGAACCGGTCGATCGCTATGATCAGCGCGGTTGTCGCCCCGAGCACTGCAATCGCGACTCCGGCGGCGGTAAGGCGGACCATCTCGCCGCCACGCTGACGCGACGCAGGAGACGTATCAAGCGCATCCCAGTGTGGGGTTGGCCTTCCTTAATGAAGGAAATACGCCTCCAAAGCCAACGGACAACGCGTAAGACCCGAACGCAGTCCGGTACCAGGCGAGCAGCGATCGCTCACTCGCCGGGAGCGTACGGTCATCGGCGAGGCTGGTGCGGGTCTGCGACAGCTCGTTCCGCGTACCGTTGACCTCGACGCTAGCCCGATGATCGGCGCCGTCTTGGTTCATTTGCTCCAAACCTACGTCTGGCCGTCGCCGTGAAACTCACTCCTGAGGGGTGATGGCGCCGCGCAGCCCGGTGGTTACGATTCCGCTGTTTGTGCGGGGCAAGACGTTCAGTTGCGGCTTCGAGAGCTCTGGCCAGGGGCATCGCCCGCATTGAGGGAGCGCCCGGCGAACGCTGAGGAAGAAGGGAAGGTGAGTTTCCTTGACTGACCCCAGCGGCGACAACGGCGACTCCGCGGAAAGGTCGTTCGCCCGTGAGGCGCTGCTGAGCGAGGAAGGCACTCACCCGCGGATGCGGCTCAGCCAGATCCACTTCCGGCTGGGCTCGCGCTTCATCTCGGTGTGGCTGCTGCTGCCGGGGATCTTCGTGCTCGGCGTGGCTTACGTGGCGGTGTTCAAGTGGTTCATCACGACCAGCGCCGCTCAGTCGTTCATCAAGACCCATCCGTGCGTGCAGGCGACGCCGAGCTTCGCGCCGGGGGTACCGGTCTGGATCATAGTCACGCACCTGCTGAACTTTGTCCTCATGGTGGGGATCATCCGGGCCGGCTGGCAGATCCTGGCCGATCACCCCCGGCTGTACCTCAAGATGCACTGCTCGCCCGACTCGGAATGGCTGCGGTTCCGCGGCCCGGTCCCCAAGAACCGGGTGTGGACGGCCAAGGACGACGCGATCACGCTGAGCCCGCTGTTCGGCCTTCCCGGCGGGCGGCACACGATCGGCGTCGCGCGCCACTGGCACTTCATCTTCGACATCCTGTTCGTCGTCAACGGGATCGTGTTCATCGTCCTGACGTTCACCACCCAGCAGTACCTCAAGCTCGTCCCGACCCAGTGGTCGATCCTGCCCGCGGCAGGCTCGTGCATCGTCCAGTACTCGGCGCTCAACCTGCCCTCCGAGCCGGGCGGCTACTTCCGCTTCGACGCGATACAGCAGCTCAGCTACTTCGCGGTCGTGTTCGTCGCCGCGCCGCTGGCGATCCTCACCGGCCTGGCCATGTCCCCCGCCCTGGACAACCGGTTCAAGTGGTATCAGCGGATCTTCGGCAACCGCCAGGTCGCCCGCTCGATGCACTTCACGGCGATGGTCATATTCCTCGTCTTCTACCTCATCCACATGACCATGGTCGCCTCCACCGGGTTCTCCAAGAACCTCAACGCGATCACCTTGGACCGGAACGAGTACAACCTCAACGGCGTCATGCTGACCGCTGCTGGCGATCCTGGTCACGATCGGCTTGAACGTCTGGGCGGTGCAATTCTCCTGGACGCACACCCGCGTCCTGCAGCGGATCTCCAATATGACCGTCGGACGGGTGATGGACCTGCTGTTCGACCACTACGGGCCCCGGGCCGAGTACCGCGAGCGGGACATCAGCCCGTTCTTCTGGCCCAACGGGCTGGTGCCCACCAGCGAGGAATGGACGCGCCTGAAGGACCAGGGGTTCCGCGACTACCGCGTCCGGGTCCACGGACTGGTCGAGAACCCGGTGGAGCTGTCGCTGCAGGACCTGCGCGAGATGAGCCGCCGCGACCAGATCACGATGCACAACTGCATCCAGGGCTGGTCGGCGATCGGCAAGTGGTCGGGACTGCCCTTCGCCGCGCTGATCGAGCTGGTCAAACCGTCCCCGGATGCGCAGTGGGTGATGTTCTACTCCTACGGCGAGGGCGGCGAGGGGGGCCAGTACTACGACTCGCACTCGATCAAGGACCTCCGCCACAACCAGAGCCTGCTCGCCTATGGGATGAACGGCGAACCACTGCCCGTGCTGCACGGCGCGCCGCTGCGCCTGCGCGTGGAGAACCAGCTCGGCTTCAAGCAGGTCAAGTGGATCAGGGAGATCGAGTTCGTCCGTGACTTCGCCGAGCGCGGCGCCGGCCAGGGCGGCTACAACGAGGACCACGAGTTCTACGGCTACCGCGATGAGATCTGACGCCCGCGGCGTGTCCGCGCGGGGCCGGCCGAGTGTGACGTGCTTCCGGGGCCGCCGGCGGATCATGATGCAGCGGGAAGGAGAACCGAGATGACCAAGCATCAGGAGGAAACGGGCCGCGGCACGGTCGACGTGCACAACCGCCTGGACAAGGTTGTGCTGGCTATCACCCGGCACGACGCGGCCGACGCCCGCATAGCGTTGACGCCAGCTGACGCCCGTCAAGTCGCGGATTTGCTGCGCGGGGCGGCTGATACCGCCGAGCGCACGCCGCCGAGCTGAGAAGAATCCATGTCAACGTGATCGACATGAGCCGGACGGTCGTCCGCCAGGAGATCGGGCCCCTCGGCGGTCACGCGCATGAACGGCGAATCACCGCGCGCGGATGCGGTGAACGGGATCCCGGATAGCGTGGGGGGACCGTCCCGCATCCGGCAGGTGCTGGATGCGATCCCGCCCGCATCAGGGGCGATCGTCATGGCCTCCGGCATGGTCTCCATCGATCTCCGCTCCGATCACCAGCCGGCTCTCTCTGCCGTCACGCTATGGTTCGCCGCAGGCGTCTGGCTGCTCTTGGCCGTCATGCTGGGCGTGCGGCTGGCGTACCAGCGTGACCGTTTCGCGCGCGAGGCCAGCGCCCCCGCCGCGTTCACGGGCGTGGCCGGCACCGCCGTGCTCGGCACCCGCCTGGCCGTAGAGAATTACCAGGCCGCTGCCGCGGCGCTGCTGGCGGTGTCGGGACTCAGCTGGGCCTTCCTTGCGGCGCCGGTCCTTCGCCACTGGAAGACCCCGACGGCTGGGGTCTCCTTCGTCCTCGTCGTCGCCACCCAAGGCCTCGCGGTGCTGGGCGCCACCCTGGCGGTCAGCTACCGCGCCGGCTGGCTGGGCGGCGCCGCCGTCGCCGCGCTGGTTCTCGGGCTCGCCTTCTACGTCTTCACCGCCGCCCGTTTCGACCTGCGCGACCTGGTCACCGGGCACGGCGACCAGTGGGTCGCCGGCGGCGCGCTCGCCATCTCCGCCCTCGCCGCCGGCCATGTCACCCAAGCCTCGACCGCGCTGGGACAGCTCAGCGGGCAGCACCAGGCCCTCACCACCAGCACGCTGGTGCTCTGGTGTCTGGCCATGGCGTGGCTCCTCCCGCTGGGCATCGCCGAGACTCTCAGGCCCCGAAGGCTCGGCTACGACGTACGCCGCTGGGCCACTGTCTTTCCGCTCGGCATGTACGCCGCCAGCAGCTTCACCACCGGCCAGGTCACCGGGATCACCGGGATCACCGACTTCGGCCAGGCGTGGACGTGGGTCGCGTTCACCGGCTGGCTGCTCGCGCTCGCCGGGCTGGTCCGTCACGGGCTGCCCGTGCTACGTGCTCAGCGCCACCCGGCCGCTGCCCAGGACAGGACGTAGGCCCCGTGGGCTTGGGGGCAGCGTACGGCGGGGCACCGAGGCCGGTGATTTCAGCGAGCGCCTTCCTGTTGCCCTACCGCTGTGACTCTGCGAGCAGGAAGCGGTAGGCGACCCGCTGGCCTTCGGCGAAGTTCGCAATCAGACCCGTGCTGACGAACGCACTGTACAGATCTGAACGCTTCTGGACTGCCATGAGTCCAAGAATGCTCCCCCAGGAATGGCCGACGATGATCAGCCGCCGTTTGCCGAACCGCTGTGTCAGGTGCTCCGTCAGCTCGATGGTGTCAGCGACGAGCTGACCCATGTTCATCGCGGCGGCTGGCTGGATGCTGGCTGCCGACTTGCCCGAGCCGCGCTGGTCCCACTCGATGACAACGAAGTCGGCTTCCAGGAGCCCGTTCATGCCGACCGTCGCCATCTCGGCCTGGCCGGGTCCGCCGTGCAACTTCAGCAGCAGAGGACTATCGGCACTCCGGCCTCGTCCGAGCACCCATTGCCGGACCCCGCCAAGCGTAAGAGGCTCAAGCGTCGCAATACTTCCCGGGATGCCTCGCCCCCGCGCATCAGCCATCGGCTTTGTCCGTGTCGAGGTTTCGAGCCGGGAAAGAAGCGACACAGGCAAGGGTTGTAGCGCAACGGCCATCTTTCCGGATGACCCCGGCTGCGCGGGCAGGGCGGGCTCCGGAGGGTCAACCGGGCCGGAGCCTGCCTTCACGTCTCGCTACCGGCTACTCGGGCTGCCAGGTGACCAGGTCGAAGTCGTTGCCCTCCGGGTCGGCGAACGCGGTCAAGCGGACCGCCGGGAGCTTGGTCTCGTTGAGCCGTCTGGCGCCCAGGCCGGTCAGCCGCTTGGTCTCCTCGTCGTGGTGGTCGGTCAGCAGGATAGGACGGAGCCTGTTTTTGATCGTCCCGGGCTCGGGGACCGGGTGGAAGATCAGGCGGGGGCCGCTCGCCGAATCGGTGGCATCGACCGCCGTGTCCCCGGCGACCGCGCCCGGGCTGACGGGGCGGCCGAGGACCTTCCCCCAGAAGTCCGCTAGGGCGGCGGAATCGGCGCAGTCGATGTTCAGGGCTGCGAAACTCAGATTAACGGTAGCGGTCATGATTGTTTCCTTCCGATGGGTTCATTCGTGGACGACCGTGCTCGATGTATGTGGCGGGAAGAGGTCCGGGGTCGAAGCTTTTTCGCTCGACCTCCTTCTGCCCCCCTGGCTGTCGAATGTGACTGAGGAAAGGGCCCGGAGTTCCTGAGGCACAAAGAACTCGGGGGTGTCCACCAACTCGATCACGGCGCTTCGCGTGTCGCCGACGATGCGCAGCGGATAGGAGATCGCGGAGGCCGGCGCGCTCGCGAAAGCCGATGCGAACGTGGTGTCCACCGCCTCCCAGCTCGGCAGGCTGATACCCAGGCAGGCGTCTATGTAGGTGGTGTTCGCGGTCGAGAAGAAAGACATGAGCGTGGCGACGTCGTGCTCGCTCTTGGCCGTGAAGAAGCCCCGGAAGATCTCGGCCGCCTCGGGACTGCAGTGCGAGGTGTCCGTGACATCGGACGGGTATGGCAGTCCCCGGGTTGCGCTGCCCGCCGTCGTGGCTCTCGCCGTTCCGGCCGCGAAAAGCCCGGCGGCGCCGAGAGCCGCGGCCGTCCCGGCCGCCGTCCCGGCGCGGAGCATCGTCCGCCTCGTGGTTCCCTGCTGATTCACGTGCCTCATCTGGAAGTCCTTTCCGCATCGGGTCATTCAGAGATCGTGGATGGACTGTTGCGGGCGCCGCCTCCCGTGCCGATCGTGGCCGGACCGACGTCCTTCGGTTCAAGCTTTAACTGAACCTATCTGTAATTGACTTCAAGATGCAAGTCATCAGATGGCTGAATCACTTCAAGTTTTAAGTTATCCTGATGACATGGACGCCCCGCAGGAGGCCCGCTGGCTCAACGTCGAGGAAGCGCGGGCCTGGCAGGCCCTGGCCAGCACCCTGATCAGACTGCCGTCTGCGCTCGATGCGCAGTTGCGCCGCGACGCCGGGATCAGCCACTTCGAGTACCAGGTGCTGGCCGAGCTGTCCCAGGTGCCCGGCCACACCATGCGGATGAGCGTGCTGGCGACGCTGACCGAGGGCTCGCTGCCGCGCCTGTCCCAGGTAGTCGCCCGGCTCGAGCAGCGCGGCTGGCTGCGCCGTACCCCCGACCCGGCCGACGGCCGCTACACCCTGGCGATCCTCACCGACATGGGCGGGGCAAAGGTAGCCGAAGCGGCGCCCGGCCACGTCGAGGAGGTCCGCCGCCTGGTGTTCGACCCGCTCACCAAGGTCCAGTCCCGGCAGCTGGGCGAGATCGGCCGGCGCATCATGCGTGCAATCGACCCCGACGACCCCAGCCTCGAAGGCCAACCGGGTTACCCGCCCCAGATATGACCCAGTTCTGGGCACTGCGACCATGCACGTTAAGGGGATCCGCAAAAGCGCGAATCACTTCCGGACCGCCTGCCCCGCGGGCCGGGTAATCACGACATCCCTGTCGCTGGGCGGCGCCGCTCAGCCGGTGTCGGTGGCCGCGAACGTGGCGTCGTCTCCTTCCGTGGCCGTCGAACGGACCGTGAGTTTCCCTATCGCCGAGGACTGATCGTTACTTCGGCGCAAACCGGAGGGCCCCGTCAAGCCGAATGACCTCCCCATTGAGATAGTCATTCTCCGCGATCGCCTGCACCAGCGCCGCGTACTCCCCAGGCCGCCCCATCCGCTTCGGATGCGGCACCTGCGGCCCCCAGTAAGCCTCAAGCTGATCGCCGGCCTTCCCGTACGCCGGCGTAAGGATCGTCCCCGGCGCGATCGTCACCACGCGGATCCCGACGGGGGAGAGGTCCCGAGCCGCCACCAGCGTCATCGACACGATGCCGCCCTTAGCCGCCGCGTAAGGAAGCTGCCCGATCTGCCCCTCATACGCGGCAATCGACGCTGTGTTGATGATGACCCCGCGCCCGCCGTCCTCGGACGGCTCCGACCGCGCGATAGCCGCCGCCGCCAGCCGCATCACGTTAAAGAAGCTAACCAGGTAAGACTCGAGCGTCGTCCGGAACCCCTCCAGCCCCATCGGACTCCCGTCCTTGCCGAGCAGCCGTCCCCCCGCCGCCGGTCCGCCGTGCACGTCGACGGAGATCCGCAGTGGCGCCATAGCCTCGGCCTCGGCGATGGCGGCGAGCACGTCTGCCTCGGACCCGGCGTCGACGTGCACGTAACGGACGCCGAGCTCCTGCTCGAGGGCCTTGCCCTTCTCATCCGCGACGTCCGCGACGACCACCCGAGCACCCGCCGCGTGCAGGCGGCGCACGGTCGCTTCGCCCATCCCGCCGGTTCCGCCGGTGACGATTGCCGAGCACCCACTGATCTGCATGCAGGATCTCCCTAGTGTTGCGAGTATCGTTCTTGCACGGGAGAATATCATTCTCCAAGCTAGTAGCCGAGTGGGAGGCCACCCATGCCCGAAGCTGTACTGGTATCCGCGCTGCGCACCCCGATAGGCACCGCCGGCCGGGGCACGCTCCGCGATACCACCGCCTTCGACCTGGCCGACCACGTGGTCACAGCCGCCAAGGAGGGCCTCGACCCGGACCAGATCGATGACGTGATCCTGGGCGAAGGCCTCTACGGCGGCGGCGTCATTGCCAGGCATGCGGCGATCACCGCCGGCCTCACCACCGTCCCGGGGCTGGCCATGAACAGGCACTGCGCCGCCGGCCTGGCCGCGGTGCAGAACGCGGCCGCCAGCATCCGGGCCGGCATGGACGAACTGATGATCGCGGGCGGCGTGAACTCCGCGTCAACCTCTCCGAGGAGCAAGATCCGGGTCGGCGAAGAGTGGCTGGACTGGATGTCGCCCACCCACCCTGACCGCCCCGACGCGCCCAACCGCGACATGTCGATCACCGTCGGCTGGAACGCCGCCCTTAAGGCCGGGGTCAGCAGGGAAGACATGGACGCCTGGGCCCTGCGTAGCCATCAGCGCGCGATCCAGGCGATCGACCAGGGCCGGTTCAAGGAGGAGATCGTCCCCATCGAGACCCCGCACGGACTGTTCGCGGTCGACGAGCACCCGCGCCGCGACACCAGCATGGAGAAGCTGGCCAAGCTGAAGGTACTGCACCCCGAGATCGAGGGCTTCAGCATCACCGCCGGGAACGCTTGCGGGTCCAATGACGGCGCCGCCGCCCTGGTCGTGGCGAGCGACCGGCTCGGCCTGCCCGCGCTGGCGTACGTCCGCTCCTGGGCGTCGGTCGGCGTCGACCCGGCCTGCACCGGGCTCGCGCCCGTCGAGGCGATCCCGAAGGCGCTCAAGCGCGCGGGCGTAAGCATCGACCAGGTCGACCTGTTCGAGATCAACGAGGCGTTCGCCGCCATGTGCGTGGCCACCATCCGGCTGCTCGAACTCGACCCGGAGAGGGTCAACGTGAGCGGCAGCGGCTGCTCCCTCGGGCACCCGGTCGCCGCCACCGGCGCCCGGATGCTGGTCACGCTGGTGCACGAGCTGCGCCGTCGGGGCGGCGGAATCGGCGTCGCCTCCATGTGCGCAGGCGGCGGCATGGGCTCAGCCGCCGTCATCGAAGTCCCCGCCCCGTAGCGGAACGGCATGGCCGCTAGGGCTTCATGCCCATACCGCACAGATGCCACGCGGCCCCTACATCGTCCTTGGGCCGCTCCGGGACGACCAGCCTGAGCACGGTCGCATCTTCGCCGTCGCCCTCTCGGGGCGGGGCGCTGAGCGGATTGTCGAGGTCAGGTCTCCACTGCGCGGGAGGCACGAGGCCGGGCTCGACCAGTGTGAACCCGTCGAAGAAGCGCATGATGTCAGCCCGGCTGCGGGATATGAGCGGGGTGTTCCAGTGCAGGTCCTGGGTCATCTGGAAGAGCGCTTGCGCCCCTTCCTTGTGGGTTTCGTTGGTCATGTGGCTCAAGGCCAGGTAACTACCCGGCGGCACCGCGTCCCGGAACTGCCGCACAACAGCCCATGGATCTTCTTTATCCCACAGGCAGTGCAGGACGCAGGCGAACATGATCCCGATTGGCTGTCCGAAGTCGAGTAGGTCACGTACCTGAGGGTCGCCGAGCACTTGCTCTGGTTCGCGCAGATCCGCCCGAAGCGTGACGGCGTTGGAGCCGGCCATGAGAGCGGAGGCATGGGTGGAGACCATGGGATCAATGTCGATGTAGACCACGCGCGCCTCGGGCGCTGCCCGGTGCGCGATCTGGTGGGTATTAGCCATGCTCGGCAGCCCCGAGCCAAGGTCGAGGAACTGGCGGATGCCCTGGCTGAGCAGGTAGTCCACCATCCGCTGCAGCAGATGGCGGCCTTCAATAGCAGTGTCGGCGGCGAGCGGCACGCCTATCTTCATCGACATCGCCTCGACCGCCTCGGCCGCCTGGCGGTCGACCGCGAAGTTGTCCTTGCCCCGCAGGTGGTAGTTCCAGACGCGGGCCGTGTTGGGAAAACGGACGCCGATCCGATCATTGGGCTCCGGCTCGGGGGCTGCTGGAGGCGCGGCGGGCATGAGGCATCTTCTTCCGCGAGCGAGAAGGGTACCTCTGATCCTAACGGGTCTCCGCGCGGTATTAGGGATCAAGCGGCGCTGGCCCGGCCTCAGCGAAGCCGCTGAGGCCGGGCTCGGTCGCCAGCCAGCGCTGCTGCTAGTCGGCCGCTACCGCCGAACAGCGGGAAGCACAGCGGTGTGCTCGAGCCGCACCGCCTGCAGATCCCGCGGGTTCAGGCCGAGCAGCTTCAAGATCGTCGGCGCGACCTGGGTCGTTTCCACCCACCGGAATGACCGGCCGGGCCGGACGACGCCGGGCGCGTAGACGATGAGCGGAACGTCCCGGTCACCGGCGTTGTCGCCGCCGTGCTCGGCGATCTTAGAGCCGGTCGTGTAGATCGTGCCGACCTGCGAGATGCCGAACACGTCCGGGTGATGCGGGTCGGAGACGGGATACGCCGAAGACGTGCGCCGGCCTGCGTGGCCGGCGAAGATCTCGCTGCAGACCGGAGTGCTGGACGGTGATCGTCTGGCCCGCGTAGTTCACCGCCGGGGCGGTATGCGTCCACAGGTAGTTCTTGACGAAGTCAGCCGCCGCCTGCGAGCGGTCTGACAGCCACCACAGCAGGCCGTCGTCGTCGGCCTCCTGGACGACCAGCGTCGGGTTGCCCGGATGCAGTGCGGCCCAGGCGGCGTTGACGCCGGCGATGATCGGGCCGTCGTCGATCCGCTGCAGCTGGTTCTTGTTCAGCGGCGACTGGCCGTGCTTGGCGGTCAGGATGATCGCCGTCGAGCCGGCCTCGCCGTCGGCCTGGATCGTGTCGGCCATCCGCTCCAGGGCGTTGTTGACGTAGTCGAGCGCGCTCTGCAGCAGCGGGCCCGGCACCTGCCGGCCGTTCACGGTCACGTAGCCGCCGGGCAGCGACGGTCCCTCGGTGTAGTTGCCCTGCGCGTTCGGGCCGATCAGCACCGCCGGGGAGCTCTTCAGCTTCTCGGCGGTCGAGACGGCCTGGAAGTTCATCCCGTAGATCGCCGGCGTGCCGACCTTCGGCCCGGTGCCGCTGTGGTCGTAGCCGTTGATCCAGTTGATGACCGCCTGGACCTTGTAGGAGTCGTACTGCTTGGTCGCGGCGTTGTCGTCCGTCCACGCGCCGTCGTCCGGGTACGGCACGCCGTTCGGCTCGACCGCCTGCGAGTCGATCTCGGGCGCGAAGAAGTCGTCGATGCTCATGCCGTTCGAGCCCGGGCCGTTGAACGACGTGTAGATCGCGTGCTTGTCAGACCACGCCGTCCGCAGGCCGGCGTTGTGGATCACCTGGAAGATCGTGTTGACCCCCAGGTAGTCCCACGGCTGGATCGGCTTGCAGGTCTTCGGGTCGACCGGGTACGTCGCCGGGTTCAGACCCGACTGCGGGTGCGGACTCAGGTTCATGATCAAGCCCGGGTTGGTGTCAACGCCGCCCGGGTAGATCGAGCCGCCCTCATCGAACGACGGGAAGGTGTTGCCGCTCCCGTTGTGCAGCAGGTCCGGCACGGCCGCGAGCTTGTCGTCCGGCGAGTCGTAGATCACGTTGCCGCCCGGGACCGGCCCGGAGCAGTTCGTCGTCCCCGGCGGGAAGACGCCGTGGCTGTACTCGTCGTCGTAGTAGATGCCGGTGACCTTCGGGTCGCCGCCGGTCATCAGCGCCGGTGCCGCCCGGATCGGAGTCCGACGGGTCGGAGGTCTGCGCGTTGGTGTACTCGGCGCCGCCGGTGGCCAGCCGCGCGAGCTCCGAATGCGGATGGTTAGCGACGTACCACTCCAGGTCGGACTGGTGCATGCCGTCGACCGAGATCAGCAGCACATGCTGGATGCGCTGGGTGTGGTGCCAGCTGGGCTGGCTGGGCTGGCTGGGCTGGGCGGTCGCCGCCGACGACGCGAGCGCCGTCCCGCCGAGCACCACGGCGGCGCTTACCACGACGGTCCCGGCTCGCCGAATGGTTTCATGCGCATGGTTTCACTCCCTGTCGGGACGTGGTCCGACGCCGACGCCCCCGCCACCGTCTCCGCCGAAGGAAACCTCCGGGTGGCCGCGAGCTAAACAACAGATGACGTTCCCAGCCGATTCTCAGTCAACGGTCGGCGAATCAACAGCACGCGCCGATCAGGAGCTGACGTCCAAGTCGAGCCGGTCACGACTTTCCCTCAGCCGGATCGCGATCGCGGCCCGCTCGTCCCGCAGCGCGCCGATGCGAGACAGGGTGTCGTCCAGCCGGCCGACCAGCTGATCGTTGGCCGCGATGGCCTCATCCAGCAGCTCCCGCCGACGCGCCAAGGACATCTCGCCGTCCTTGAGCTCCGAGTGCACGCGGTCCAGCACGTCAACGTCCCCCGTGCTCAGCACCGTCTTGACCTCATCCAGCGAGAACCCAAGCAGTTCCTGCCAGTCGCGAATGCGAGTCACCCGGCGCACATCGCCTGCCCCGTACAGCCGCTCGCCCCCGTCGGTCCGGCTGGCCGGCTGCAGCAGCCCGAGCTCCTCCCAGTACCGCAGCGTCCGGGTGGTGACCCCGGTCTGCTTGGCCACCTCCCCGATCCGCCACAGCACCGGCGCAGCCTGCGTCGCCGCCCGCTTGCCGGCCATCAGCCAATCGCCTCCGGATCCATGCCCGCCTCGGCGCTCGCCAGCTCGCGGCCCACGCCGCTCGTAGCCGGCCTCCAGGGGGAACTATCTACCGTTTACGTCAACGGGAACTAACTTTAACGCTGACGTCAAGGACGGCACAGCTCTCCTCACAGTCAAAGGCATCAATTCATGATCTCGAACGGTCGCGTCGTCCCCTTCGCCCGCCCGCTCGCCTGTCCACCCGGGCGACGTTTCGATCAGCGAAGTCGCTGGCCCTCGGCGGTCCGCTGGCACATCGCGAGGTTGTTCCACGCCCTCAAGCGTGCTGCCAGTCCGCGCTACCCCCGTACTCGACCGGCGGCCGCATTGCCATATCCGCCGACGCGGACTGGCTCGACTAGCCGAGGTCGGCGTCGCGGACGATGATCGCGACCTGCACCCGGTTCGACCCGCCGAGCTTGGCCATGACCCGGGACACGTGGCCCTTGACGGTGGCCTCGCTCATGTAGAGGCGGGTGGCGATCTCGGCGTTGGAACGGCCCTGCGCCACCTCGGCCGCGACCTCGCGCTCGCGCGCGGTGAGCTCGCGCAACGCCAGCTCGGCGGCCGCCCACCGGGAGGCGGTGGGGTGGGCGCCGAATCGCTCGATGAGGGTGCGGGTGACAGACGGCGACAGCATGGCCTCGCCCGCGGCGATCAGTCGTATCGCCCGGATGATGTCGACCGGCGGAGTGTCCTTCAGCAGGAAGCCGCTGGCCCCGGCCCGCAGCGCCCCGAAGACGTACTCGTCCAGCTGGAAGGTCGTCAAGACGATGACCTTGGGCGGATCGCGCAGCGCCGCGATGCGCGCGGTCGCGTCTATGCCGTTGAGGCCGGGCATGCGAACGTCCATCAGCACCACATCGGGCCGGTACGCGGCGACGCCGGCAATCGCCGCCGCTCCGTCTCCCGCCTCCCCGACCACGCGCAGGTCGTCGGCCGCCGACAGGATGGTCCTAAGCCCGGCCCGGACCAGCGGGTCATCGTCCGCGAGAAGGACGCCCAGCATGCGGTTCGGCACAGCGTCAGCCCTCCTAGGGGAACGAGGCGGTGAGTACGAAGTCGCCACGCTCATCCGGCCCGTGCGCGAGCGTACCCCCGGCCTGCTCCGCGTCGTGCAGCACGCCGATGATGTCGCGCAACTCGGTCATCGGCTGCCGCGCGAGAGCCCTGCCCACTCCGCTCTCGCAAAGCGTGTACCACCAGCACCGAAGGCCACACCATCCGGCCCCCAGCCCCCGCACCACCCCTTAGCGTGGGGAGTATCGGTCGTATAACGCCCCCGGCGGCACACGATCAGCAGCTTGCGCGGATGGGGCGCACCGTTTTGGCACATGGTGAGCTGTCTCGCTGTTGAACATCCGTCAGAAGTCATAAACCGCAATCAGTTGCCAAATTACTATTTTGTTTCGAATGCTATCCGTCTCGCGACTCATGCCCGAAAAAGTCAGTAGGGCGCCGTAGCGTGAGGTCATGCCCTCCGTTACCCATGAAGCTCCCATAGAGCTGATCCGCCAGCATCCCGGCCTTGCGGTCGAACTGCTGCGGGCGATGTCCGACGTCGACCTGCCCGCCGAGATCGCGGTCTCGCTCGGTCCTACCGATCTGAGCGAGGTGGTGCCGATCAAGTTCCTGGCCGACGCCGTCGTGATAGTCACCGACACGACCACCGGCGAGCCCACGATGGTCATTATCATCGAGCCTCAAGGCCGAGACGACCCGACCAAGGAGTTCTCCTGGCCGGTCTACGTCACCGTCGCCCGCAGGCATCTCAGATGCCAGCGTGCGCTCCTGCTGGTGATATGCCCGGACCCCGATGAGGCAGACAAATGCCGCCGCCTCATCTCCACAGGTCACCCCGGGTTCGACCTAACCCCCGCGGTCATCGACCCGCTCAATTCCCCCGGCGTCGAGAGCGCCAGCCTCTACCTCGCGATTTTCGCTGCCTTCATGGGCGCGATCAACCTGGAACAGGACCAGGGTGCCCACGCCTTCCTCACGGCTGTCCGCGAGAGCGGCGCCAGCGTTGCCGACCGGAAACGACTGTCCACGATTATGCTAAACCTAGCGTCGGACGCAGCCCGCCGGAGACTGGAGACGATGATGACAACCATGGAATGGAAGAGCGACTTCATCGAAGGCTTCGTCCAGCAGGGCGTGGAACAGGGAGCCGCCAAGGCCAAGGCCGAGGCCGTCCTCAAGATCATCGACGCGCGCGGGATCGACGTGACCCCCCGGCAGCGCGACCAGGTCTCCTCCTGCACCGACATCGCGCAGCTCGACGAGTGGTTCGACAACGCCCTCGCGGCCGACACAGCCACTGACATCTTCAAGAGCTGACACCAGCGGTCAATGACGGGTCGGTCGGCGGTCCTGGCGCCGGGCGGGAACAGCAGCGTCGACGTGCCGGTGCTGATGTTCGCCGGGCTCGCGGTGCAGCGCCGAGGCGGTCGCGCGCGCCCGATCACATGGGAAACTTGCGGCGAGCCGGAATGTCACCGCGCCGCTCGCCGCGATGCGAGGGGCAATCTGGCCGAGACGGTGGAACCAGGGTCCGTTCGATAGGACGAATTTGAATTGCTTTTGAAGTGCTAGATTTCGGGTGAGTCGTGATAGCGCTAGCCCATGCCGGCCGAGCCGACTGGATCACCATTCAGAAGGAGTCGCCGTGACCGGACTGGCCACCATCCGGACCTCCCTTGAGCAGTGCTACGACGCGATCGAGGCGTTGGCCGGCCGGATGGACGCCGCCCGCTGGCACGCCCGGTCGCTCTGCCCGGACTGGGACATGCGGGCCGTGATCGCCCATCTCGGGATGATGGAACGGGTGATGACCGGCTGGCTGCCCGAGTCCGCCGCCGACCTGCCGCCGCTGGACCGGGTCGGCCCGTACCACGACGAGATGGCCGCCCTGGACGACGCGGCTTTCGCGGCCCGGATCGGCGAGATCTTCGCGTGCCGCCGGGCCGACCTGGCCGGGCTGACCGAGGCCGACCTGGCGAGGCAGTCCTGGACGCCGGTCGGGCCGCGCAGCTACGGGGGCTTCCTGGAGATCCGGATCTTCGATTTCTGGGTGCACGAGCGCGACATCAGCACTCCGCTCGGCTGGCCCACCGACGACACCGGGCCGCGCGCGGAGATCGCGCTGGGCCAGGTGGAGAGCTCGATCGGCTACATCGTCGGCAAGAAGATCGGATTGCCGGACGGCGCCAGCATCGTGTTCCACCTCACCGGTCCTGTAAGGCGCCACCTGCCGGTCGTGGTCGACGGCCGGGCTAGGGCGGTGGATCACGTCGAGCACCCGGACGTGGAACTGACGACGGACACGGTGACGTTCGTCCAGCTGGCCGCGGGCCGGATCGACCCGCAACGGCAGATCGACGCCGGCGTCGTGACCTGGAGCGGGAACGCCGAGCTGGGCGACCGCGCCGCGCGCAACCTGAGGTTCACCATCTGACGGTCATTCCGCCGTGGCCGCGAAGAGATCCAGCTTCCCGGTCCGGGTGTCGTTCCACACAAGGTGGAAGGCCCCGGCGCTGCTGGCGATGCCCTGCCAGTCGCCGAGCCACCAGATGCCGTACTTCCCGCGGGAGGCAGTCGTCGAGTCGAGAGGATTAAAGGAACCAGTGGTCACCCGCACTGGCGGCCCGAAGCGGAGCTCTCCGGCTCTTGAGACCAACAGGACTTCGTCTATACGGCCGTTCGCCAGGGCAAAGGCGGAGACCGCGACGCGGCCCGCCGCGTCGGCCGCGAGATTCGGCTGGAAGTAGATCACGCCGTCGTCGGGAGTCGCGGTCACCGTCTTGGACCAGGTCCGGCCGCCGTCGCGGGATGCGGTAACCCAAATGTCCGAGTGGCGAGATCCGGGCTTGTAGGTGGGAAACGCGACGTAGAGGGCATCGCCCAGGGGAGAGATAGCGACGGTCGGGCCGCTGTTGGGCCTGACGCCGCCGGGCAGCGCGATGGCCGCCGCTTCGGCCCCCAGGTGAACTGGCGCGGCAAAGCTGTCTCCCGCATCAGTTGAGCAGACGGCGACGACGTTGCCGAACATGTTCCCGGACGAGTCCTGCTGGGTTGTCCAGTCGCAGACCGCGCACACCAGGCCGTGCGGTCCGGCCGCCAGCTGGGGGCCCGCGCTCACGAGAGAGGGGGCTCCAGCCTCCCCCAGTATCCGGCGCGGCGTTTCGAAGCTCCGTCCGCCATTGGCGGAGCGGGTGAAGTCGAGAGCCGTGTGCGAGGCGCCGGCGCCCCAGGCGGCGTAGATGTTGCGCTGGGACGGGGTCGGCCCGTGGCCGGCCGCCACCCAGGGGTGGTCACTGTAGATGCCCTCGACCAGGGTCACCGGTGCCGAGAAGCTACGCCCGCCATCGTCGGTCCGCCACATGTACACGGCGCGGTTAGCGTCAGGGTCCGCAAAGGTGAGGTTGGATCCATGACCGGAACGCGCAGCGCAGACATAGCCGCGGCCGTCCTGGTCGAAGGCGACGGTCACGTCGTCGCCAGCCAGGCCGGCCGCTGGCTGGGCCGGCCTGCCGCCGCTGCGCCAGCTCGCGCCTCCGTCAAGCGAGAGATAGGTGACGATGAACTCGGGAGTGAACGGCGAGCCCTGGCAGGCGACAAGGAGCTGGCGAGGGCGCAGCGGGTTCGCCGCAAGCGAGGGCCCGACATGCTCCCGGTACCGGTCGCGACTGACGCGGACGTTCAGAGCGACCTTCGATGCCGGGCTTGTCGGCCCAGGCGATGCAGGGGATGCAGTCCCGGCGCAGGACGGCAGCGCCGTCAGGGCGGCGACGGCCACTCCGCCCCGGAGCAGGCTCCGGCGCGAGATCAGATCATCGATCGGCAGTACCGGGGGACGTTCACTCATGGCTTGCTACAGCCTCCAAGTCGGGCTCGCAGGTCTCCTGGCTTGTTCAGGTGTAGGAGGCCACCGGTGACATCAGAGTCACATCTGTCACCTGACTGTCACCGGTGGCCGACTGCGCGGCCGGAACCTGACATGCTGGGAACGGGTGACGGCGCATGCGAGTCCTAATTGCAGAAGACGACGACCGGCTGGCCCAGGCGGTGGCGGCCGGGCTGCGCCGCCGGGGCATGACCGTCGATGTGGCTCTCGACGGGAGCGACGCCCTCGACCGGCTTGCCGCCGGCCGGTACGAAGTGGTGGTGCTGGACCGGGATCTGCCCGGCGTCCACGGTGACGAGATCTGTCGGCACCTGGCCGGGGAGCGCTCGCAGAGCCGGATCCTCATGCTCACCGCCGCCCGCTCGGTTCGCGACCGGGTTGAAGGCCTCGGTCTGGGCGCCGACGACTATCTGCCCAAGCCGTTTGACTTTACCGAGCTGGTCGCCCGTATCCAGGCGCTGGCCCGACGGCCCGGCGCACCGCCGCCGTCGGGGCTGGGCTATCTGGACCTCAGCGTGGACCCGGCCCGCCGGATCGCGACCCGCGGCGGGCGTCGACTGCCGCTGACTCCCAAGGAATTCGCTGTGTTGGAATGCCTGCTTAAGGCCGACGGACGACCAGTCCCCGCCTGGGAACTGTTGCAGCGGGTGTGGGACGAGGCCGCCGACCCCGGTACCACCACCGTGAAGACCACCGTCGGCAGGCTGCGGAGCAAACTCGGGGATCCGCCGGTCATCGAGACTGTCCGCGACGGCGGCTACCGCATCGGAGGATCTTGATGCCGCCGTTCCACCGCCCGGACGCGGCCCGCCGCCGGCTCTGGTTGCCCCGCCGGACCGCCCGACTTCGGCTGACGGCCCTGTACGGCGGGTTGTTCCTCGGCTGCGGCTCGATCCTGCTCGCGGTCACCTACCTGCTGGTAGAGCAGGCGATCGATCCTCCCGACTTCTGCGCCCGCCTGCGGCAGCTGGCGAACGCTCCCGTCGTGGATGCCTGCTCCCAACGACGCTCTACCCAGCTGGCGACGGTGCTGGCGAAGGAGATAGCCGCGAGCGACCTGAGGCAGGTGCTGATCCAGGCTCCCGCCGCGCTGGCGATCATCACCGCCCTTGCCCTCGCCCTCGGGTGGCTTGTGGCCGGCCGGGTGCTACGCCCGCTGGCGACCATCACCGCCGCCGCCCGCCGGATCTCGGCCAGCAACCTGCACCAGCGCCTGGCACTAGCTGGACCCGATGACGAACTCAAGGCCCTCGGCGATACCCTCGATGACCTGTTCGACCGGCTTGAGGCCGCCTTCGAGGCGCAGCGCCACTTCGTCGCCAACGCCTCACACGAGATCCGCACCCCCCTCACCCGCGAGCGCGCCATGCTGCAGGTCGCGCTTGACGACCCAGCCGCCACGGCCGAGACGTGGCGGAACACCGCCTTGGAGGTACTCGCGTCCAACGCGGAGCAGGAGAACCTCATCGAGGCGCTGCTCGCCCTGGCCGCCAGCGAAGGCGGCCTTGACCGGCGCGAGCCCGTCGACCTGGCCGCCATCGCCGGCGAGGTCCTGCTCGCCCGCCGCCCCCAAGCCAGCCGCCGGGGACTGCGCGTTCAGGCCGCGATCCAGCCTGCGGTCCTCGACGGTGACCCGTTGCTGACCGAGCGGCTGGTGGCCAACCTGATCGACAACGCCGTCCGCCACAACGTCCCTGACGGGTACCTCACGGTCACCACCGCTGCCCCAGACGGCCGCGCCGCTCTCTCTATCTCAAGCAGCGGGCCAGTCATCCCGCCGGCCGAGGTCGGCCGACTCTTCCAGCCCTTCCAGCGGCTGCATCCCCGCGGCACTCCCGACAGCGGCGGCCACGGCCTCGGCCTATCGATCGTCCGCGCCATCGCCGTCGCCCACGGTGCCGCGATCGCTGCCCACGCACGTCCCGGCGGCGGCCTGTCGGTCGACATTACCTTCCCTCCCGCCACCAGCCCGGCGCCGGAAACACGGCTTAGCTCCATGGTTCCTGAGTGACCGACGCGCCGCTCGTGCTGTGGGCCCGCTCGGCGGCGGCGGTGATGTTCTTGAGCATGCCGCCGAAGACAACGCCGTGGAACGGCGAAATGGACCGCCAGTAGGTATGCCCCGCGAGTCCGCGCGGCTGGAAGATCGCCCGCTGGCGGTAGGTGACCAGCCCGTTGTCCTGGCCCACCGACATCTCCAGCCAGGCCAGGCCGGGCAGTTTCATCTCCGCGCGCAGCCGCAGGAGCCTTCCCGGCTCGATGGCCTCGACCCGCCAGAAATCTAGGGCGTCGCCGACGAGCAGACGGCGGGGGTCGCGGCGGCCGCGGCGCAGCCCGACTCCGCCCGCCAGCCGGTCGAGCAGCCCGCGGACGGCCCAGGCGGCAGGGAAGGAGTACCACCCGGTCTCACCGCCGATGCCCTCGATCACCCGCCACAGCGCCGCTGGCGAGGCGTGCACAACCGTGTTGCGCTCGTCGACATACAGGGATCCGCCGGCCCACGACGGGTCGGTCGGCAGCGGGTCGCTGGGCGCGCCGGGGGTGGCGGCCGACGACCAGCGGGTGGAGACGGCCCCCTCGCGGGTGTGCCGCAGTGCCAGCGCGATCGCCTGGTCAACGGACAGCAGCCCCCCGGGCGGGTCCGGTACGTACTCGGCGATGTCGCGCTCGGAGCAGACGACCTCGTTCCGCAGGGATTCGACCAGCGGCATGGCCAGGCCGGAGGGCACCGGCGTGACCAGCCCGACCCACAGCGACGAAAGCCGCGGCGTCAGCAAGGGCACTGGCACGATGATCCGCGGCGTGAGCCCGGCGACCTCGGCGTACCGGCGCATCATCTCCGCGTAGGTCAGCACGTCCGGGCCGCCGATGTCGAAGCGGCGGCTGACGTCGGCCGGCAGCGCGGCGCTGCCGGCCAGGTAACGCAGCACGTCATGGACGGCGATGGGCTGGATGCGAGTGTCGACCCACCGAGGAGTGATCATGGCGGGCAGCCGCTCGGTGAGGTAGCGGAGCATCTCGAACGACGCTGATCCGCTGCCGATGATCACCGCTGCCTGCAGCGCCGCCGTCGGCACGCCGCTCGCGAGCAGGATGTCGCCGACCTCGGCGCGGGAGCGAAGGTGCGGAGACAGCCGATCGGCCCGCTCGGAGGCGATGCCGCCCAGATAGATGATGCGCCGCACTCCTGCGGTCTGAGCGGCCGCGGCGAAGGTCTGCGCCGCCGTTCGGTCGCGCTGCTCGAAGGATGCGCCCGTGCCGAGGGCGTGGATGAGGTAGTACGCGACGTCCACGCCCTCCATCGCGCGCCGCACGGCGCTGTCATCCATCGCGTCGGCGGCCGCGATCTCGACCTCGCCCGACCACGGACGGTCGCCGAGCTTCCCGGGATCGCGTGCCATGCACCGCACCGCGTACCCGGCGCTCAGCAGCTCGGGGACGAGCCGCCCGCCGATGTAGCCGGAGGCGCCGGTAACCAGGCAGCGCAATGGTGGTGACATAGCGTTAAGTATTTCACGGTCCAGGCCGGAGCCGGATCGACTGAGTTAAGGTCCGGGAGCTCCGGACACCCAGTGTTACTTCGCGTCCATTGCCTGGGCCTGCGCCCCCAGGTACAGCCGCGCGACCTCAGGGTCGGTGAGGAGCGCGCCGGCCGGCCGTACCAGCCGGACCACCCCGGACTCGAGCACCGCGCCGACGTGCGAGGCGGCCAGGCCCGAGCGGGCGTTCTGCTCGACCAGGAGCACCGTGCGGCCCGACGCGGCGAGCGTCCCGATGGCGTCGAAGACGAGCCTGCGCGACTTGGGGTCGAGTCCGATTGACGGTTCGTCGAGCATGATCAGCCGCGGGTCGAGCAGCAGCGTGCGGGCGATCTCGACCTGTTTCTGCTCGCCGCCGGACAGCGAGCCGGCGTGCGCGTGCCTGCGCTGCCCGAGGATGGGGAACAGGTCAGCCGCCTCCTCGATCCGGCGCCTGATCGCGCCCTGGTCGCGGATGCTGTACCCGCCCATGAGGAGGTTGTCCCACACGGTCATGTGCGGGAAGAGGCTGCGATCCTGCGGGACGTGCACCAAGCCGAGACCGAGCTTGGCGCGGGGCGACGCGCTGGTGATGTCCTTCCCGCCGAACGAGACGGAGCCTGCGCGCGGCCGCAGCAGGCCGCTCACGCATTTGAGCACGGTTGATTTTCCCGCGCCATTCGGTCCTATTAGACAGGTCACCTGACCCTGGACGACTTTCAGTGATACGCCTTTCAGGATATCCCCGGCGCCATATCCGGCCACGACATCGCTCAGCAATAGCAGTGCCGGCGGGTTATGCTCGGCGGTTTCCGTCGCTGTCATGGCGGCTCCTCCTGCTGGCGTCGCAGCAAACGATTGCGCTGATGTTAGGCCAGGCTGCACGGGGGAGTCAAGATCCCGTCGGTGCCGTCGGCGGGCGCGCGGGTGTGGAATTTTCAACACGCCAACGCCGTCGGCTCGCCGCTGTGAAATTTTTAACACCGCCTTGCCTGGACCGAAATTGTGGGTGAGCGTAACAAGGCATTAGCTGCCATTCTTCGTTATGTACTGGAGGCACAGCATGCGCAGACGCATTGCGTCGAAGAGAACCGTGCCCGCGCTAATCGCGGCCGCGGCGCTCGTGGCGGGCGCGACCGCCTGCTCCGCACCGGCCACCGCCGGCGGCACCGGCGGCACCGGCGGGACCGGCGGGACCGGCACCGTCGGCGGCGCCAGCACCCAGGCGGGCACCAAGGCGCCACTCGTCATCGGCATCTCCCTCTCGCTGACCGGCGACTTCGGCGACACCGGCAAGGCGGCCGAGAAGGGCTACGAGCTCTGGGCAAGCCAGGTCAACCAGTCCGGCGGCATCCTCGGCCGCCAGGTCAAGCTCAAGATCGTCGACGACACCACGAGCGCCACCCAGGTGGTCACCAACTACGAGTCCCTGATCAACGAGGACCACGTCGACCTGGTCTTCGGCCCGGTCTCCTCGCTGCTGACCGTCCCGGCGGCGCGCGTCGCGGCGCGCTACGGCTACGCCTTCATCGAGCCCGCCGGGGGAGCGCCCACCGTGTTCGCGCTCCACCTGCACAACCTG
Organism: uncultured Actinomycetota bacterium; assembly: GCA_963773105.1. GTDB lineage: Bacteria > Actinomycetota > Actinomycetes > Streptosporangiales > Streptosporangiaceae > Trebonia. The sequence continues at coordinate 624,446 of CAVZAA010000003.1, read as the reverse complement.
TTCCTCGCCCAGCCGGCCCCGGTGCTCGACCTTGGCGTCTCCTTCGCCGACTACATCTTGTCCCTCCCGCCCGGCCAGCGGCCGAAGACCGCCGCCTACTCCAGCGTGGACAACCCGTTCGCCTCCCCGGTGGTGGAAGTGGTCAGGCAAAGGCTCCAGGCGGCCGGCATCAAGACCGTGCTCGACCAGACCTACCCGGCCGAACAGGCCGACCTCGGCCCGGTCGTCGCCCGAGTCGTCGCCGTCAAACCCGACCTGGTGGTCGACGGCACCCAGGGCGAGGACGGCTATGAGACCATCAGGGACTTCGTGCAGCAGAAGTTCAGCCCGAAGATCCTGTTCATGCCCAACGACGCCTCCGACCCGGTTAACTTCCCCGCCCAGGTCGGCCCGACCAACGTCGACGGCATCTTCACCGCCGACGACTGGTCGCCGATGGCGAGCCGTCCGGGCAACGCGGACTTCATCAAGGCGTACCTCGCCGCCTACGGCGGGACGACCGGCCAGATCGACCCGACGTCGGCCGAGGCCTACGCGTGCGGCCAGCTCCTGCAGGAGGTCGCGCAGAAGACCGGCAAGGTCGACAACGCCACCATCATCTCAACCCTGCACGCGGGGACATTCGACACGATCGAGGGCAGCCTGTCCTGGGACGCCGACGGCGCCACCAACGGCACCTCGGGCCTGCTCCTGCAGTGGGTCAATCACGAGCTGGTCCCGGTCTATCCGTCGGCGGACGCCGCGCACGCGCCGGAGATGGCCAAGCCGGGCTGGGGAGAGTAGCCGGTGCACACCTTCCTGCAAGCACTCATCCTCGGCATCCTCACCGGCGGGGTGTACGCGCTGATGTCGACCGGCCAGACGCTGGTGTTCGGCGTCATGCGGGTGGTGAACGTGGCGCAGGGCATGCTCGTGATCCTGTCGGCCTACCTGTCCTACACGGTGCATCAGGACCTGGGCATCGACCCGTTCCTGACGCTGATCATCGTCATGCCGGTCATGTTCGCGGTCGGCGTGGGAATCCAGCTCGCCTTCATCCGCCCGGTGAAGCGGAACAGGACGGAGGCGGGCTTCGAGCAGACCCTGCTGATCATGTTCGCGCTCGCGGTCGGCATCGAGGGCATCCTTGATCTCGTGTACACGAGCGAGTACCGCTCCATCACCACCTCGTACGCGAACTCCTCCTGGACCGTCGGCGGCTACACGCTTTCCGTGGTGCGGGTGCTCGCCTTCGCGCTCGCGGTGGCGCTGCTCGGCGCCCTGTGGCTGGTGCTGAACAAGACCGGGTTCGGCCGGGCCGTCCGGGCGACGGTGCAGAACCCGACGTCCGCGCGGCTCCTCGGAGTGGACACCGAACGGATCGGCGCGCTCGGGATGGGCCTGGGCGTCTCCCTGGCCGGGGCGTCGGGCGCGGTGTTCGGGCTCATCTACGCGTTCAACGCGAACAGCTCCTACGACCTGGTGTCCCGGCTGCTGTCCATCATCGTGCTCGGCGGCCTCGGCAGCGTCGTCGGCGCGGTCGTCGGCTCGCTCTCCCTAGGCGTGGCCGAGGCGGTGGTCGCCACGGTCAGCCCGGTCTGGGCGCCGTTCACCTTCCTCGTCGTGCTCATGGTGGTGCTGCTGGTACGGCCGCAGGGCATCTTCGGCGCGGTGGAACGAGGTGCGCTGTGAAACGGCTCGCACCGCGCGCGGACTCGTGGCTGGTCCGGGTGGTCATCCCGCTCGCGCTGCTGGCCTGCGTGCCGTTCATGATGCAGACGTCTTGGCTGCTGAACCTGGCCGTGCTCGGCCTCATGTACGCGGTGCTGGCCTCGTCGTGGAACCTGCTGGCGGGCTACACCGGCTACATCTCGCTGGCCCACGCGGCGTTCTTCGGCATCGGCGCCTACTCGCTCGCGCTGTGGACCGGGCCGAACACGGCGTCACTGGGCGGCTACGGCCCCCTCCTGCTGACGATCCCGATCGGGCTCGCCGTCGGCGTGGCGGCGCTGCCCATCGGCTGGGTGATGCTGCGCACCAGGCACGTGACGTTCGCGATCGTCACCATCACGCTGCTGTTCATGGTGCAGACGCTGGCGTTCAACCTGACCGGCCTCACCGGCGGCTCTCAGGGTCTCGCGGTCGCCGCGCCGCCGTTCCCCGCGTCCTGGTTCGAGCGGCCGTTCTACTGGTCGATGCTGATCCTGCTGGCGCTGTGCGTCGTGATCTTCGAGGCGGTGCGCCGGTCGCGGCTCGGGCTCTCGCTCACGGCGCTGCGCGAGGACGAGGAGAAGGCCCGCGGCCTCGGCGTACCGACCCAGCCGCTGAAGATCGGCGCCTTCGCGGTCTCCGTCGCGATCACCGCGATGGCGGGCGGCGTCTGGGCCTACTACCTGACGTTCATCGAGCCGCAATACGCGATCGACCCGCTCGTCATGGTCGGCACCGCGCTGACCGCGTTCCTCGGCGGCAAAGGAACCCTGTGGGGACCGACGATCGGCGCGCTCATCGTGGTTCCCGCGCAGCAGTACTTCGCGTTCAGCCTCGGCGCGAGCGACCTGTACCTGGTCTCCTACGCGGCGATTTTCCTGGTCGTGATCCTGCTGCTACCGCGCGGCGTCGTCCCGTCGCTGGGCGATTGGATCAAAGGCCGCCGGGCCAGGGCATCCGTCGCATCCGTGACCGCACCCGACCCGCACCAGCCCGCACCCGCAGGAGCGACCCGATGAGCGAAACCCCGGCCGGCCCGCAGGCACCGAACCCGCCACTGCTCGACGTGCGCCGCCTGCACCGCACCTTCGGCGGAGTGCGGGCCGTCAACGAGTGCTCGATCGCGGTGGCGCCGCACACCATCACCGGCCTGATCGGCCCCAACGGGTCCGGCAAGACCACGGCGTTCAACATCATCACCGGATACCTGGCCGCGACGTCGGGCGAGGTCCACTTGGACGGCACGCGGCACCCGCGGCCGGACCCGCGCCGGATGTACCTGGCCGGCCTGACCAGGACGTTCCAGCAGGCGCGGGTGTTCCCCGAGCTGACCGTCCTGGAGAACCTGGTGGTGGCGGCGCGCCGTGACCTGCGTGCCCTGTTCGGCCGCCGCGTCACCGACCAGGACCGCGAGCAGGCCATGGAAATGCTCGGCGAGTTCAGCCTGGCCGAGCACGCGGCGAAGAAGGCGACCGCCTTGTCCTACGGCCAGCGCAAGCTCCTCGAATTCGCCGCCGCCCTGATCGGCGACCCCCGGCTGGTCATGCTCGACGAGCCGACGGCGGGCGTCAACCCGGTGATGATCGAGACGATGGAGCGGCACATCCGCGACCGGCATCAGCGCGGCGTGACCTTCCTGATCGTGGAGCACGACATGAACTTCGTGATGCGCGTCTGCGACCCGATCATCGTGCTGAACCAGGGCGCCCCCATCGTGGTCGGCCCCCCGGCGCAGGTGCAGACCGACCCGAGGGTCCTCGAGGCGTACCTGGGTGACTAAGAAACAGAAGGTCAAGATCGAAGGAGTGATCCCGAACGGAAGCGGCTTACTCTCTCAGCGCAGGCGATTTCGTCTGCTCGTGCCTGGCCAAGCCTGCCCGCTGGGGTGCATGATGCCCGGGAGAAACAGGTCTCGGTCTGGAGTTCTCATGGACGAGGTTCTCGCCGGAACAGTGCTGTTCCAGGGACTGCCCGCCGACGCGGCGGAACGGCTGTGCGCGGTCGCGGAGCGCCGCGACATCCCGCACGGCGACGTGATCTTCCGCCAGGGCGAGCCGGGCGCGTCGATGTACGTGATCCTGCACGGGAAGGTGCGGATGACCCGGCCAGCCGACCCGGGCAGGGACAACCTGCTCACGCTGCTCGGCCCCGGCGACCTGTTCGGCGAGCTGACGCTCTTCGATCCCGCACCGAGAAAGGCCACCGCGACCGCGATCACGGACGTGGCGATCGCGGAGTTCACCGCGTCGGCCATGAAGGAGTGGCTGGCGGCGGAGCCCGAGGCGGCATGGCACTTCCTGCGGCTGCTCGCCCGGCGGCTACGCCGGGTTAACGACACGCTCGAGAACCTGCTGTTCGGCGACGTGCCGCGGCGGGTAGCGCGGACCCTGCTCGACATGGCAGAGCGGTTCGGCGACCCGGTGGCCGACGGGGTGCGGGTGCATCACGACCTCACCCAGGAGCAGCTCGCGCAGCATATCGGCGCGTCGCGGGAAAGCGTCAACAAGGCCCTCTCCGAGCTCGCCGCCAGGTCCATCGTCCGGCTCGAGCTGAAGACCGTGGTGATCCTCGATATAGAGCGGCTGAAAAGGAAATCCGGCTCATCGGGTTAACCGACGGGGAAACCGGAATAAGTGCGCCTGAAATACATCAGCGGACTGACGTCAAGCCGATGCGCGCCGTCGAGGATAAGGCCCATCACGATGGCGTGATCGCCGGCGTCGACCACCTGGTAGAGCTCGCATTCCGCGTGCGCGACGGTGCCTTCGCGCAGCACCGGCAGGCCGTGCTTGCCCGGTGCCCAGTCGACTCCGGCGAACTTGTGGGCCGCCTGACCCGCGAAACGCGACGCTAGGCCCTCGGCGTCGGCCGCCAGGACGTTGACCACGAACGCCTTGCGCGCCCGCAGGCCGGTCAGCGTCCGTGAGCCGAGCCCCACGCAGGCGAGCAGCAGGGGCGGCTGGCACGACAGCGAGCAGACGGTTCCGCAGGTCAAGCCCAGCGGCTCACCGTCCGCGGCCGCCGTGGTGATCACGGCCACGCCGGTCGGGAGCGACGCCGCCAGGGAGCGGAAGTGATCGGGGGCGACGCCATAGCCGGCCAGGTTGACGGGGGGTGACATCGACATGCAGTCGACGAACACCGAACTTTCCCACGCGGTCATATCGTCCTCCGTCCGTCTGATATTGCGTTGCTGTGGCCAGCATGAGACGGGGACTTCTTGGCCGGCAAGCGTGTGTGCAGAAGTGCACGGCGAAATCAATTGTGCAGAACTGCACACGCTTTCCTGTTGCCCGTATGCGAATCGCTGCTGTTGAATTTGAGATGCCAACAGGCTGGCCTGGTGAGGCGCGGATTTATTCAGCGCTCGTCCTATACCGAGGGAAACGTTTATGCGATTCTCGATTTACCTAAACGCTCAGTCGCCCGGCCCCGCGCACGACCTGGACGTCATCGACGCCATCACCGCGCAGGCCGTGCTCGCGGACCAGTCCGGCTTCGCCGGCGTGTGCCTGACCGAGCACCACTTCACCGGCTACAACACCTACGGCAACCCGTTCACCTTCGGCGCGTACCTGGCGCCGCAGCTCCAGACCGCGCACGTGGTGCTGTCGGTCGCCGTGCCCGCGCTGTGGAACCCGATGAACTTCGCCGAGGCGGTCAACACCCTCGACCTGCTCACCCGCGGCCGGTGCGTGATCGGCGTCGGCACCGGCGGGTCGCCGCAGGAGTACAAGGGCCTCGGCCGCGACCCCGCGCAGCGCGGCGCCCTGATGGAGGAGGTCATCGACATCGCCCTGGCGGCGCTGGCCAAGGAGGAGGACGACCCGGAGCTGCCGTACTCGACACCGCACTCGGCCGGCGTGCTGACCAGGCGGATCATGCCGGGCTCGTTCACCCGACCGCATCCGCGGTTCGCGCGGGCGTCGCTGTCGGACGAGGGGATCGCGAGCACCGCGAACCGCGGCTGGGCGCTGATGACCGCCCGCGAGGCGGCGCAGGAAACTGCGCGGAAGATCGCGCTCTACCACGCGACGCTGGACGCGGCCGGGCACGACGAGGCCACGCTCGCCTTCTGCCGCGAGTGGTCGATGGTGCAGAAGATGATCTACGTCGGCGAGTCCGACGAGCAGGCCCTGGCGGACGTCGACGAGCCGCTCAACTACCTGGCCAGGCAGTCGTCCAAGTCCTTCGGCGGCAGTGCAGAAGGCGCGGGGTTCAAGAACAGCATCGTCGGCGTCTCCGCGGTCGACCGGGAAGGATTTCTGAACCAGGCGATGATCGTCGGCGGCCCGGAGACCGTGGCCAAATCGATCGCCGAGTACCAGGCCGCCGGGGTCGACCACCTGACCCTGGTCTTCATCTACGGCCAGCTCAACCCGGCGCTGGCCGCCGCATCGCTGCGCCGGTTCATCGACTCGGTGATGCCGAGGTTCTCCAGCCCGGTCGCCGCCGCGCGCGGCATCGCCGCCTCGCACGCGTCAAGCAACTAACCATTCCCACCGCCCGCCCTCCCACCCTTCCACGAGAGGACATTCAGTCATGACTACCGCACCCCTTGAGCCTGGCATCTGGACCATCGACGCGGCGCACACCCTGGTCGAGTTCGCCGTCCGCCACATGACCGTTGCCCGGGTGACCGGCCGGTTCGCCGCCGTCAGCGGCGAGGTGAAGGTGCCGGAGGGAGACCCGCTGGCCGCCACGGTGGCGGTCTCGATCGACGTGTCGAGCGTGGCCTCCGGGCACCCGAAGCGGGACGAGCTGATCCGCTCGGCCGACTTCCTCGACGCGGCGAGGTACCCGGTCATCACGTTCAGCGGCGGCCCGGCCGAGGACGGCGCCGACGGCAACTGGAAGATCCCCGGCGTGCTGACGATCAAGGGCGTCAGCCGCCCGGTCACGCTCAACGCCACCTTCGGGGGCGTGATCGCCCACCGCGGCGCGACCAGGGCCGGCTTCTCGGCGACGACGACGATCAACCGCAAGGACTTCGGCGTCGCGTTCGGCGCGCTGCTCGACACCGGCGGCGCGGTGGTGTCCGACGCGGTAACGATCAGCCTTGAGGTCGAGCTGGTCCATGCGTAGCCTCGTCTCCGCCCTGCTCCCGGCCGGCGCCGACCCGCGGTCGTACACGGCCGAGGAGCAGGCGAACATCGAGACCGTGCTGCGGCTGCGGTCGGCCCCGTTCAGCCAGCGGAAGAACTACATGCACCCGGCAATGGTCCGCCACCGCTGGGGGTTCGCGTCGCTGGCCGACATCACCGGCATGAAGGACGGCGCCGGCTACGACGCGCGGACCTGTTCCGACCGGGTCGACACGATCGAGGACCTGATCGCCAAGGATGACCGGGTGTGGGCCGTGTGGACGATGCGCGGCACGCACACCGGACAGCTCTTCGGCATCCCGGCGACGGGCAGGCCCATCGAGATACTCGAGGCCGGCATCTGGCGGCTCCAGGAGGGCCTGGTCGTCGAGGCATGGTTCTTCGGCGACGAGCTCCGGCTGCTCCGCCAGCTCGGGGTCGTGCCCGACCTCCTCGTCCGTACCGCGGCCGCGGTCGGCTCCCCCGCAGGCGCGGACTGACGCCTGGAGATCAGGCGATCTTGCGGGCGCCGGGCCCGGGCACGGGGGTGACCTCGCGGGCTGACCCCAGGACGTGCCCGGCCCGGCAGGACAACTGCAGCTCCACCGGCTCACCGCAGTCGCGGTGGCGGAGCAGGGCCAGCGGGCCTTCCGGACCGACCGCGTACGCGTCACCCCAGGCCATCAGCGCCACCAGCACCGGGTACAGGTCCAGGCCCTTGTCCGTGAGCCGGTACTCGTCCCGGCGGCGCTGACCGCTGTCCCGGTAGGGGACCTTGCGCAGCAGGCCCTCATCCACCAGGCGGGCCAGCCGGTCGCTGAGTACCTGCCGGGGCATCGCGGTGCGGCGCTGCATGTCATCGAACCGGCGCACGCCGTTGAAGGCCTCGCGCAGGACCAGGAACGTCTGTCGCTCCCCGATGATCCCCACCGCCGCGCCGATCGCGCAGTTCGCGGTGTCGTAATCCAGAAACCAGGGCCTTTCCATGATCGCATGCTAGATCTAGTTGACAGACTCAGCAAGTCGGGGGAATGCTGGGTTCATGAGCCGGACCCAGGTAAGCCGCGTCACCGTCGCCTCGATCCGCCCGGCGCGCACATCGGACCTGCCTGCGCTGGGCGACTTCTTCAGGGGACTGTCCCTGCAGGCCCGCTACCTCAGATTCTTCTCACCGATCACACCCAGCCCGGCCCTTCTCAGCCTCCTGGGCGGCGGCGACGGCACCACCGATGCCCTGCTCGCGATCCGGGATGGCGTGATCATCGGGCATGGCATGGCCGCCGACCGGTCCGCGCCGTGCGCGGCCCGGACGACCGATATCGGCGTGGTGGTGGCCGACCCCTGGCAGCGCCAGGGGGTGGGGTCGACGCTGGTGCGGGCCTTGATCACCGGCGCCCAGGTGCGGGGCGTGACGTCGGTGACGATGGATGTGATGCACGGCAACGACCGCGTCGTCGCCATGATCAAGGGTCACTGGCCGGCCGCGCGGACCCGTCATTCCCGGGATTGCGACACGATTTGCATCCAGCTTGCGGACGACCAGCAGCGCCAGCCGCTGCACGCCTACCACCGCCACGGTAAGGCCCCTCGATCCGACGGATAACAGAGGAGGGTCGTCGCCCTAGTCGGGAGGGACAGCCCCTTGATCGCCGTACAGGCCCGCCCTCTGATCCAATGATCCGACCGGGACCTTCGTCATCTCGGCGGACCCGGCCGAGCGGGACCTTCGCCCGCAGCGGTGACCGGAGCCGAAGGGAGATGCTGAACTAAGGCATGTTACCGATGGCGGAGGTGAGGTCAGATGGCAACCAAGACGACGGGCCCGGCGGACGGCCGGGACGCGCTGAATGACCCAGGTCAGAAATCCTTTGCCGCGGGACCTGCTGACCGGGGGGACCTGCAAACGCTCAGCCCGATGGAGTGCCTTGGCCTGCTAGAACCCGGCGGGGTCGGTCGCGTCGGGTTCGCCTCCGCCGGGGGGGTGGTGATGCTGCCGGTCAACTTCGCCGTCGCGGGAAAGGCAGTCGTCTTCCGCACCGCGCCGGACGCGCTGCTGGCAGCGCACGCCCACGGTCCGGCCAGCTTCCAAACCGATCACCTCGACGACGCGAGCCGCGAAGGCTGGAGCGTCCTCGTGCAGGGACACGCGCACGAGGTCACCGACGAGCACGAGGTCAGGCGCCTGGAGGGCGGCACTCGTCTTGAGCCGTGGGCAGGCGGCGCCCGCGACGTATGGGTGAAGATCATTCCGGCTCGGATCAGCGGACGCCGCATACAACGGGCTGAGGAGGCCTTGCCTGGCACCGCCCCTTGAGTCCTAAGGACGGAGACACCCGCCGGTCAGTCGGCCACCCTCACCGCCAGCGCAGCGGTCACGGGGGCGCGGCCCCGACCGCTCAGCTGATTCTCAGACCGTCTCCTGCGCAGCGGTGCGGTCGGCCGCCGCGGGCGCGGCGGCGTTGGCGTGGTAGAAGTCCTTGCGACGGATCAGCACCATGGCGCACACCGCGCCGACCAGAGCGACGCCCGCCGTGACGAAGAGCAGCTCGTTCAGCGCCGAGGCAAAGCTGGATCGCAGCGCCAGCCCCGCCGCCGCCCGGTCGGCCCCAGGCAGCGACCCGATCGCCTGCGCCACCGACCCCTGCCGCACCGCGTTCACCATCGCCCCGGCCGACCCGGCCAGCGACGCCGGCAGCGCCGAGGTCAGGTGGCTCTGGATCGCCGACACGAAGATCGAGCCCAGCGCGGCGATCCCGGCCGCGATCCCGATCTGCCGGAACGTGGAGTTCACACCCGACGCCATTCCGGCCTTAGCCGGCGGCACCACGCCAATCGCGGTAGACGCCAGCGGCGGGTTGACGAGCCCTGCCCCGAGCCCCCCGACGATGAACCCGGGAATCAGATGCGTCCAGTTTGAGGTACCGGAAAGCCCCGTCATCACCAGCAGCCCGATCCCCACCAGCAGCAGGCCAGGCCCGATCAGCCACCGAGTCGGCACCCGCTCGCTCACCCGCCCCGCTATCACCGAGGTCACGAGCTGGGCGAGCGAGAGGATGGCGACCCGCAGCCCGGTGCCGAGCGCCGAGTAGCCGAGCACGTCCTGCAGGTAGATCACGAAGTACAGCAGCACCGCGTACAGCGACCCGTTCATCGCGAACGCCGCGATGGAGCCGCCCGCGAACGTCGGGACGCGCAGCAGCGACAGGTCGAACATCGGGTGAGAGACCCGGCTCTCGGTCACGCCGAAGGCGGCCAGCAGGACGACGCCGGCCGCCAGGCAGGCGATCACCCCGGTGTTCGACCAGGTGGTCTCCCCGGCCCTGATCAGCCCGTACACGAACGATACGAGCCCGAGCGTCAACAGCACGAACCCGGCCCAGTCAGGCGGGGTGGCGTTCGGCGACCGAGACTCCTCGACCCGCCAGATCGTGACGATCAGCGCGAACAAGCCGACCGGTATGTTGACGAGGAAGATCCCCCGCCAGTCCCACTCGGTCGTGATCACCCCGCCGAGCACCGGGCCGAGCGCGGACGAGATGCCCACGACCGCCCCCCAGATGCCGAACGCGACCCCGCGCTCCCGGCCGCGGAAGCTGTGCCCAAGCAGCGCCAGCGACGTCGCCATCATGATCGCGCCGCCGATCCCCTGACCGCTGCGCGACAAGATCAGCATCAGCGGGTTCACCGCCACGCCGCACAGCAGCGACCCGATCGTGAAGACCGCCAGGCCGATCGTGAACAGCAGCTTGCGGCCGTACCGATCGGCCAGCGAGCCTGAGGTCAGCAGCAGCGAGGCGAGGGTCAGGGCGTAGGCGTCAAGCGTCCACTGCACGTCGCTGAAGCTCGCGTGCAGCCCCGACTGGATCGACGGCTGCGCCACGATGACGATCGTCACGTCCAGCAGCAGCATGAAGATCCCCGCGCAGACCGCGATCAGGGTCCACCACTTCTTATCCACCGGTTAGTCCTTCCCTAGTCCATTCACCGTACATCCTGCTCTATACGGCGTGGCTGACCCAGATTCAGCCCTCACCATGCCGGAACTCGACATGATTAAGCTTGTATCCGTGAAAACCAGTCAGCTGGACGACGTTGACCGCCAGCTTCTCCACGCGCTGATCGTGGCGCCGAGGGCATCGTTCCGCGTGCTCGCGGCGGCGCTCGGCGTCTCCGACCAGACCGTCGCGCGCCGGTACCGCAGGCTGGTGGAAACCGCCGACTTGCGGGTCACCGGGCTCGTGCACGGGCCGCGGGCCGGATGGGTGGACTGGATGGTCCGCCTCCAGGTCGCTCCCGGCAGCGCGCAGCGCATTGCCGACAGCCTCGCGCAGCGTCCGGATACCCGGTGGGTGCGGCTCTACTCCGGCGGCACCGAGATCGTCTGCACGCTGCAGGCGCGCAGCCCCGAGCAGCGGAACGCGCTGTTTCTGCGCGGCCTGCCCGGCAGCCGCCACGTCACCGGCATCACCGCGCAGTCCATCCTGCACGTGTTCAGCCCGGTCGCGTACGTCGGCCACGCCAGCGCCCTGTCGGCCGATCAGCTGGCGGCGCTGAGCGAGGCCGCGCCCGAGCCGCCGGCGGAGTGGCCCGAGGAGGATCCGGCCCGAGGCGTGGAGCGGGCCTGGACCCCGTCCGGCGAGACCCTGCTCCGGGACGAAGACGACCCGCTGCTGGCCGAGCTGACCCGCGACGGCCGAACGCCGGTCGCGGACCTGGCGGCCGCGACGCACTGGCATGAGTCGACCGTACGCCGCCGGATCGAGGAACTGCGAAGAGCCGGCCTGCTGTACTTCGACATCGACGTGGACGAGTCCGTGCTCGGCATCAACGCCAACGTCATGCTCTGGCTCAAGATAGCGCCGGCCTCCCTCGAGGAGGCCGGGCGGACGATTGCCGCGCACCCCGAGATCCCGTTCGCGGGCGCGACCACCGGCGCCACCAATCTCGCCGTGAGCGCGATCTTCCGCGATACCCGCGAGCTGTACGCCTACCTGACGACTAGGCTGGCCGACCTCCCCGGGCTGCAGTCGGTCGAGAGCGCCCCCATCATCGGCACCGTCAAGCGAACCGCCAGAACTGTCGAATAATCGACTGATGAGCACCATCGAGCGCCCCCTGCCGCCCCTGAACGCCGACGAGCGCACCACGCTGGAAAGCTTGGCCGAGGGCGCTACCTTGGGCGGCGCCCTCGACACCTGGCGGGCCGAGATTGCCCGCTCCCGCGAGCTCTGCGCCGCCCGTACACTGGCCGACACCGGCCGCTTCGCGGAGCAGGACGTCAGCCTGCGCTGGATCTACGTCCACCTGATCGAGGAGTACGCCCGCCACAACGGCCACGCCGACCTGGTCAGGGAACGCATCGACGGCACCACCGGCGTCTAGCGGGCATGAGAATCGGGATCTCCGGAACCCACGGGACCGGGAAGACGACGCTGGCCGAGGCCCTGTGCGCACGCCTGCCGGGCCACGTGACGGCGGACGAGCCGTACTACCTGCTGGAGGAAGAGGGCTACGAATTCGGGTTCCCGCCATCGTTCGATGATTTCCGCGCGCTGCTGGCCCGTTCGCTGCGGAACCTGACCTCGCCGCCGCAGCTGCCAGGAGTCGTCTTCGACCGGACCCCGCTGGACTACCTCGCCTACCTGGCCGCGACCGGTGCGGACGCCTCCGGCGAGGCGGATACCCCGTCGGTCCGGTCGGCCCTGGCGACTCTCGACCTTCTAGTCATCACGGTGCTCACGCCGGAGACCGAAAGGCTGCTCCCGACGGCGGAGATGCCCGAGCTTCGGTCGGCAATGAACGAAGCCCTGCTAGAACTCGTCTACGCTGACGCGCTTGACGTCTGCGGGGATGTCCCGGTGCTGGAGTTGGACGGCCCGCTCGATGACCGGCTGGCCGCGGTCCTCGCCGCCCTGCGCCAGCATCCGTAACACCGTGGGAAAAGATGAGCTCGGCGCTCGCAGCTCCCCGGCCCCGAACGACCGTTAATTCAGGCAGGAACCTGCGCCAGCAGCGCCCGCGTCTCGGCGACCACACGGTCGTCGAATTCCGGCTCGCGCACAAGTGCGGATCCGTCCATCGGCCGTCCCTTTTCGTCGTAGTAGACCCCGGTGCGGTCCCCGCCGTCGGTGAACACCCGGGTGATGACCCGGGCGGCGGTCTTCGGGCTGCCGCCGTACTTGAAGAACGGCGCTAGCGGCGCCAGCAGGTATTTCGCCAGCAGGCGGACGAATACATTGCTGTCTCCGCCCAGACCGGTGCCCGGGTTGAGGCCGGGCTCGACCGCGTTGAAACGCAGCCGCGGCATCTCGCGCGCGAACGCGAACACGGTCGCGAGGTTGCACTGCTTGGACGTGGCATACGCGTCCATGCCACCAACCTTGGAACCGCCCGGCGCCCACTCGCCCCGCGCGCTCGCCTCGGCCGAGATGTAGCGGCCGCCACGGAAGCCGGCCATCACCGCGAATTTCCGCTCAGGATCCTCGACGGCGGAGACGACGAAGACAACCCTCGCGCCGTCCGGCAGTTGCGGCGCGAGCGCCTCGGTCAGCGCGAACGGCCCCAGGTGATTGGTCGCGAAGGTCATGTCCCAGCCGAGGGCGTTGGTGGTCGGGCGCGTCTGCATGATGCCCGCGTTGTTGAGCAGCCCGATGATCGGCAGCCTGAGCTCGGTGATCTCCGCGGCCGCCCGTCGCACGCTCGCCAGGTCCGACAGGTCGCAGACGACCGACACCGCCCGCCCGCCGCCGCGCTCGATGGTCTGCCGCACGTCGTCCAGCCGGCTGAGGTCGCGGCCGACCAGCACGATCGTCCCGTAACGGGCCAGATCGAGGGCGGTTTGCCGCCCAATGCCGGACGTCGGCCCAGTGACGATGTACGCCTTGCCGGTCGAGGGTCCGCTGTCGTTGGGTGCCATTGGCCTTGGCTCCTTAATTGTCTGACTAGTCAGTCATTTATGGGTGTGGACATCGACTCACGCCACGCCCAGCGAGTCAGGCGATCATCCGCCAGAGAGCGTCGAACCCGCTCTGGCCGAGCGCGTCCGCGTTGTCCGGGTCACGGACGATGAAGTCGATCGTGGTCTCGGCGAGGGCATTGGCCAGTCCGACCACGAACGCCAGCGGCGCGTCCCGCATCGGCCCGTTCTCCCGGCTTCGCTCCAGGATCATCGCGATCCCCGTCATCCCGTTGCTCGCCGCCTGGTGAGTGGCCGCCGTGATCTCATCGGAGACCTCGAGCTGCGCCAGCGCGCGCCGCTTGTCCGGGTACGACGTCGCCCAGCGCACCCAGCGCGACCACATGTGCAGCAGCTGCCCGCGCACGTCGCCGTCCGCGGGCAGCCCGCCCAGCGCCGTCGAACCCATGTCGGCCTTCAGCTCCAGGTAGAGCTGGTTGAGCAGCTCCGCCTTGGTGTCGAAGTACGTGAACAAGGACCCGTTGGAGACGCCTGCCTCCTTGGCGATCGTCGCCGTTGGGGCGCCCAGCCCCTGAGCGGCGACCACGCGCGTGGCCGCGGCCATGATCGCGGCCCGCTTGTCATCACTTCTCGGCCGAGGCATGCCCCCAGTATGTAGGAGAGTGTCCAGTCAGTCAAACCTCGAGCATGGATCCTGTCCGGCCCATTCACCGGGCTCTGGAACGGCAAGACCTGGCACCGCACCAGGCCTCCTAACGCGAAACGCCCACCCGCCTCCAGATAACAGCAAGAAGGGCCCGCGCCAAAATTAGCGGGTGGGCGGGGGATGCGACCGGCTCCCATTAGCAATGGCGTCGGCTCCGACGGCCACCTCCGAGTCATGATCAGCCAGCGGGGATGATGTCGGCGACGATGCAGGTGACGTTGTCAGGTGCGCCGCCGTCCAGGGCGAGCTTGATCAGGTCCTCCGCCGCGTGATCGGGGTCGGCCACCGCGAGCAGGACGCGGGCGATGGCGTCGGCGGGGACGGTCGCGTGCAGGCCGTCCGATGACAGCAGGTACCTGTCGCCCGCCTGCGCGTCGTGGAACTGGAGGTCGGGGCGGAAGTCGTGCTCCCCGTCGAGCGCTTGCAGGAGGAGGAACCGCTGCGGGTGCGATGAGACCTCTCCGTCGGTGATCTTGCCCTCGTCGAGCAGCGATTGCGCCACGGTGTGGTCGCGGGTGATCTGGAAGACCTCACCGTCCCTGACCAGGTAGGCCCGGGTGTCGCCGACGTGGGCGAGGCCGATCCTTGAACCCGATCGCAGCAGCGCCGTGACCGTTGTTCCCATACCGCGCAGGGACGGGTCGGCGGCGACCATGTCGCGCAGCGTCCCCTCGGCCCGCTGCACCGCGTGTTCGAGCGCGTTGAGCAGCTCACCGGACGGCACCTGGGTGTCAAGCGGCCGCAGCGCCGTCGATCACCGCGGCGCTGGCAACTTCCCCGGCCGCGTGCCCGCCCAGCCCGTCGGCGACGGCGAGCAGGCGGCTGCCCGCGTAGGCGGCGTCCTCGTTGTCGGCGCGCTTCAGGCCTATGTCGGACCGCACGGCGTAGCGGACGGTGAGTGCTTCCTCGGTGGCGTCTGTCATGGCGGTGTCCTTTCCGGACAGGTAGCCGATGAGGAAGGACGCGAGCTCTCGCCTGGCGGCGGTCTCCGCTTCGACTCGAACCCAGTACGCGGCCAGTTCCCGCGCCGCCAGGTCCGGCGACAGCGCGCTCACCGCGCGGATCTCCGCCAGCGGCATGCCCAGACGGCGGAGCCAGGCCACCAGCCTGGCCTGCTCGAGCTGCGCGGACGCGTAGAAGCGGTACCCCGACTGCGGATCGACCCGGGCAGGGGCGAGCAGACCGAGCTCGTCGTACAGGCGCAGCGCCTTCCGGGTCAGCCCGGAGGCGTGGGCGAACTCACCGCTGCTCATCAGTGCCACGTGCGTCCTCCTAATGCCGGGCAGGCTGTCCGGCATGCTCAGGCTGGGGCTTGCCCCAGGGGCGAGGTCAAGCCGATATCGCCCGCTCTTTATTGCCTTTCGGGTCGGCCATCCGAGGTATAGCGTCCTGGTGAGACGGTAACCCACGAGGAGCTGAGAGATGCCCGGTCGTCCGAGCACGCGTTGACCTAGACCGCGAACGGCCTGTCATCGCGTGCTGCCCTCAATGCGCGGCATAGCGAGCCTTTCCCCGCCTTGATCCGTCGGCGCCCATCGCGTGCCCGGTGGCGGGACCTCGTTCCTTCGGCAACCCCAGGGGTTCCTGTGCCATCCGCATCCGCATCCGCCTCCGCTGCAGCAGATTCCCGACCCGCGCGCGGTCTATGGCGGGTCGCCGACTTCCGCAGGCTCTGGATAGGCCAGACCGCCTCCCAGTTCGGCGAGCAAGTCTCCCTGATCACGCTGCCGCTGATCGCCGTGCTGACCCTCAACGCCGACCCCGGCCAGCTCGGCGTCCTGCGCGCGGCGGCGCAGGCGCCGCTACTGCTGCTGCCGCTGTTCGTCGGCGCTGGGGTGGACCGCTGGCGGACGCGCACGGTGATGGTGCTGGCGGACATCGGACGGGCCCTGGCGCTGAGCGGAGTCGCCGTGGTCGCGCTCCTGCGCGGGCTCGGCCTGCCGGCCTTGCTCGTGGTCGCCTTTGTCGTGGGGTCCATGTCCGTGTTCTTCGACGTGGCCTATCAGGCGTCTCTGGTGCGGCTGGTGGAACGCGATCAGCTCGTCCAAGGCAATAGCGCGCTCGAGGGCAGCCGGTCGGCGGCTCAGATCGGCGCCCTGGGACTCGGCGGGGTGCTGGTGACCGCGCTGCCGACGCCGATCGCGGTCGCGGCCGGCGTGCCGTTCTTCGCGCTGTCATTCCTGTTGATCGGCCGGATCCGCCGCGAGTCGGTCCCGGCGCGCCCGCAGCACCCGCGCCGGGTCTGGCGGCAGATTCACGAGGGTCTCCGTTTCGTGGCCGGCAGCGCACTCCTGCGGGCCGTCGGCCTGGCCTCGGCTGCCTTCCAGTTCTTTTTCGCGGCGACGATGACTGTCTACCTGCTCTTCCTGACGCGGGACCTGCATCTGCCGGGCACCGCCGTCGGGCTGGCGCTCGCGGCGACGGGACCGGGAGCGCTGCTTGGCTCGCTGCTCGCCGCCCGCCTCCCCGGCCGATTCGGTTACGGCCTAGTGCTCGTGTCGGCGACGTCGCTCGGCGACGGAGTGCTGCTGTGCGTGCCAGCGCTGCACGGTTCCGCCGCGGTGACGATCCCTGTCCTGGTGGCGGTGAACTTCGTGTTCGGGACCTTCGGCCAGCTGGTCGACGTCACGGTCATGGCCGTCCGGCAGGCGGCAACTCCGGACGGCATACAGGGCCGCGTGTCGGCGACGATCACATTCGCAGGCATGGGGTTGACGCCGCTTGGCTCGCTGCTCGGCGGCATCCTCGGGCAGCAGTGCGGGTTGCGCGCCAGCCTGCTGGCGACGGCGGCCGGGCTGATGCTGTCCCCGCTGCTGATGGCCCTGTCTCCGCTCGCCCGGCTGGGACGGACGCTGCCAGTGGCAACTGCCGGTTAGACGTTGATCAGGCGTGCCCGCCTCTCGGTCAGCTGCCGGCTGCCAGCCGCCAGCGGTCGCCGCCGGCCGCCTTGGCCTCGTACATCGCGCGATCCGCGCGCGCGAGGAGTTGGTCGGCGGTAAGGCCGGGCGCGGACAGCGCGGCCCCGATCGACACGGTCGGGGATACCTGCTCGTCGCCCAGCTTGAGGGGCTGTTGGACGGCCTCCAGGAGCCGCGCGGCCAGGCCGGCCGCTTCGGCCGCGGAAGGCACCGGGTAGGCGATCACGACGAACTCGTCGCCCCCGAGCCTGCCGACTGTGTCCTGTTCCCGTGCCGTCAGCTCGAGACGCCGGGCTACCTCAGCCAGGAGCTCGTCGCCAGTGGCGTGCCCCCGCGTGTCGTTGATTTCCTTGAGGTGATCCAGGTCGCAGTAGAACACGGCGACCCGTTCCCGCCCCCGCTGCGATTCCGTCAGTGCCGCTGCCAGCCGGTCGAGCACCAGCGACCGGTTGGCCAGGCCGGTGAGCCGGTCATGGGTGGCCGCGTAGGCGAAGCGCGCCTGCATGGTCCGCAGGATCGTGATGTCCTCAATCTGGGTGAGCATCACAGCCGCTTCCGACCCGCTGTCGGCGGCCAGCAGCGTGGAGCTGACCCGGCCCCACACTTCGCTGCCGTCCGGCCGGGCGAAGTGAATCTCGTACTGGTCGCAGGGGGTGGCGCCATCATCCGTGCGCCGCCGGGCGGGGGCCGGATCGGGCCGCCTGAGCTCGGCCGCCACGCTCCCGACGAGCTCGGCCGACGCCCGGCCGAGCAGCTTTTCGAACGCGTCGTTGACCCTGGTGATGCGCTGGTCCTCGGTCAGCAGCGCGATTGCGATGGGCGACCGGTCGAACATGGCGCGAAACAGCCTTTCGGACTCCGCGACGAAGGTGTGCACGCGCGCGTTCTCGATCGCCAGCGCCGCGTGGACCGCGAACTGCTCGAGCAGCCGGCAGCACGCGGCGTCGGGGTACCGGCCGCCGGGCGGCAGGTCGACGCTCAGCACGCCGATGAGCGTGCAGTCGGGCGCGTATAGCGGAGCGAACAGCGAGTCGTCCGGATGCCAGGCATCCGGATCGTCGACTGCTGCGGTCGGCGGTGTCCAGCCGGGGATGCGCTCGGCCGGCCTCTGGTCGCTGCGGTGATCGAGGAAGCGCAGCTCGCCCCATGGCTCGCAGCTGGCCAGGAGCGTGCGCCAGTCATCCATCGGCGCGTGCGTGCCGAGCAGGGCCTCAGTAGCGTCCTGCGACCCCGCTACGGCGACGACCTCGCAGATGTCGCCCGGCTTGGCCATGTTCACCACCGCGGCCCCGAAACCCAGGTGGTCGACGACCGACTGGACCACGATCTGCAAGGTCACCTGCAGATCCAGGCTCGAGGCGATGCGGCGCGCCAGCCCGGCCAGCAGCCGGGCCGACCGCGCATCGCCGGTCGCGGCGTCGTCTGCGAACAGGCCCGGCGGCGCGCCTCCGGAGACGGCTGCACCGACTACTCCCGCTTGGGAAGCGGTTTCTTTCACACGCTGCCCTTCATCCCACTGGCCACTAAGAGCAATGATCCTATACGTACATGTAATCAATCTTGCCCCTCAAGGCCGATCTCGGATGCAACCGCCCGCCCGCTAGCCCTTGTTGCCCAGTCCTCGCCGGCGTTACGTTGCCCGAGAACAAACATTGGGTCGATCCGAGGATGTCGGCGGCGCCCTGCGCGAGATCGCCTGATGGAAAAACTATCCAAAAGTGGTGCAGATCGGCGTCCCGCTGGCTGCTTCGACTAGGCGGCGTTTATGCAGTCAGCTCACGACTATGCGGACCTCGCAGTTGAGCGAGGCCTCCAGCGCGGTCTGGATCCTGCTCTCCGGCACCCGCCGCAGGTCGGCCTCGGCCAGCTGCACCGTCACCACGTCCCAGCCCTCGCCGCCGCTCTCGCGGGACACCTGGCCGGCCAGCCCGAAGGCGGCCAGCACCCCGTTCGCGTCGTCGTCGCTGCCGCGGCTGAGGTACGTGGTCGCGCCCACGGCCGGGTCGGTGCCGAAGGCCCGCCTGCACAACTCGCTCGCCGTCCGCTGCATGGGGGAGGGGTCGTCGCCCTCGGCCAGGAACTGCAGCTCCCGCCGCTTGGGCGGCAGCGAGACCAGATCGTCGCTGACCAGCCGCAGCCCGAGTTCGGGCAGCGCCGCCAGTACCTCGGGCATGCCCCGGTCGATGTCCGAATCGGACAGGCTGCCTGCTGGGTCGACATTGATCCGGATAACCGCGGTTCGCATAGCGAGAGCCTAATGGAGGGGTACCCAGGCGATGGAGACCACAGCGGCACCCCCGCGACCTGCACCGTCCGTGGCCTCCTCGACATCCAGCCCCCAGCCGGCGCAAGCCAGCGATGCTAGGGCTTGCGGGCGATTACCCCGTAGACCGGGACCGAGACAGGAGGGTCGAAGCGGGGATCGGGCTCGGGGCGCCACTCGGTGACGGGGACGAGGCCGGGCGGCACCGGGATGAGGCCCGCCACCAGGTCGCCGACCTCGGTGTAGGAGCGGAGCGTGATGGACTGAGTGGGCATGATCTTGTTCCACATCCTGGCCGCCTCGTCCATCGCCGGGTCCAGATCGTTGGCCAGGTGGTAGATCGCCACGTAGCTTCCGGACGGCAGGGCCGCCGCCAGCGACGACACCACCGAGGAGGCCTCCTGGCCGTCCTGAACGTAGGCCAGCGTGAACAGCAGCAGGACCGCCACCGGCTGGCTGAAGTCCAGCGTGCCCTTGGCGGCGGCCACGATCGCGCTCGGCTCGCGGACGTCCGCGTCGACATATCCGACGACCCCGCCCGGCGCGGACTTCAGCAGCGCCCGGGCGTGCGATAGCACCATCGGGTCGTTGTCCACGTAGGCGATGCGGCATTCGGGAACCAGCGACTGCGCGACTTCGTGGGTGCTACCCACCAGGGGGAGGTCGGTGCCGATGTCGAGGAACTGCCTGATTCCCGCCTCAACGACCAGAAAGCGCAGCGCACGCTGCTGGAACGCGCGGACGGCGGGCGCGATCGCGGCCACGACCGGCGCCGCTGCGGCCAGGGACCGGGCGGCCTTGCGGTCAGCCTCGAAGTTGTTCTGGCCGCCGTACATGTAGTCGGTGACGCGTTTCGCGTTGGGCACTAGGGTGCTGATGAGCGCGGCCTTCGCCCGGCGCGTCGCGTCTTCCCCCCAGTCCTCTTCCACGGCTACAAGTATGCGGCAACCCAGGGGTTCCGGCACCGCTAGCCGCGCCGATTCAAGGACACGGTCGACTCGGGCGATTGCCTGGGCGGGGGTGGCGCTCAGCCGGTGATGCCGTGCGCCACGAAATCCCAGATCTCGTCGGCCGACACCGGCGGGACGTTGCCGTTGGCGTCGGCGGCGGGGCTCCCCGGGTCGGGCGCGCCGCTGGTCTGCGCGGTGAACATGACCGTCGCCATCGCGAGGGCGGCAACCCGCCGGGGCTCGGCCGCCAACCGGAGCCGCCCGGCCTCGGCCGCACGGGCGACGAGCACCGTCAGCAGGTCCAGCAGCGGCGCGTGGGCCCGCCTGACCTCAGCCGGGTGGGTGAGCAGCAGCCGCGGCGCAAACTCGGTGAACAGCGCCCGGTGCGCGTCGGGGTCGGGCCGGGAGAGCTCGAATAGCAGCTGGACGGCGGTGCGCAGCGCGTTGACGGGATCGGCCTGGGCGTCGGCGGCGGCCGCGATCTGGACGGTCGCCCGGCGCAGCGCGTCCTCGAACAGGGCCAGCAGCAGCTCGTGCTTGCCGTCGAAGTGCTGGTAGAAGCTGCGCAGCGACTGGCGGGAGACGTCCACGACCTCCTGCACGGTGAAGTCGGTGGTGCCCTTCTCGGTGATGATGGACTGCGCGGCGTCGAGGAACCGTTGAACCCGCTGCTCGGCGCGGAGCTTCGCCGCCCGGGTCGACCGCTCGACCGCCCGCTGCTTCCAGGACGGCTCGTCGCCACCCGCGGTCGTAACCTCATCCATGTTCACCATCGCCGACGTCCCCCTGCGAGAATTATATTCTCCTAGGCGAGTATCAGATTTCCATACTCTGTGAGTGGTCGTCAACCGTCCGGAGCCGCCGGACGCGCTCAACCCCGAGCTGAAGGACGCGCTCCTGCAGGCCATGGCGGCGGCCGACGGCGAGCCGGACGTGCGGGCGGTGGTGGTCACAGGGAACGGGCCGGTCTTCTGCGCCGGGATGGACCTGAATGCGTTCGCCGGCGGCTCCGCCTTCGGCGGGCTCACCGACTTCTACGTCAACGGCATCGGCAAGCCGCTCATCGCCGCCCTGAACGGCCCCGCGCTCGGCGGCGGGTTCGAGATCACGCTGGCGTGCGACCTGATCGTCGCGGCGGAAGGCGCGTGGCTGGCGATGCCCGAGGTCAAGCGCGGGCTGTTCGCGGCGGGCGGCGGCACCACCGTGGCGACCAGGATTCCGCTCCCGGTGGCGCTGGAGATGGGCCTCACCGGCGACCCGATCACCGCCGCCCGGGCCGAGCAGCTCGGCCTGGTGAACAAGGTCGTCCCGGCGGGCGAGGTGCGGGCGGAGGCGGTCAAGCTGGCCGAGAAGCTCGCCGCCAACGGCCCGCTCGCCGTCGCCCTGACCAAGAGGCTGATCCGCGAGCGCCGCTGGGCCGACGCCGAAGAGACCGCCGCGATCTTCCGCAGCGCCGACGCGCTGAAGGGCGCCCGGGCGTTCGCCGAGCGCCGCTCGCCGGCCTGGACCGGGAAGTAGCCCAAGGCGCCGCCTTCGACGGTGACATCGACGGGCGTTGAGAGCCGACGCCGCTCTGTAGCGAAATCTTGATTTACACATCTTGGTAACAGCATTCTCATTTGAAAGAATGCGTGCCACAATCGCGGTGTGACGACCTTCACGGATCTCCGTGACCGCGCCAGCGGGGCGTCGAGCCTTGGCTGGCGGCCGGGCCTTGCCCGAGAGAGAGTGAACGGTTGCTTTCGTCCCAGCTAGTTAGCCGGGGAACATCACCGAGGAGGAACCCCGTGAGAATTGCCATCAGAGCGGCCGCCGCCATCGCGGTGACGGCCTTGCTCGCGGCCGGCTGCAGCCGCGCCGGGACGACAAGCACACCCGCGTCGAGCTCGCCCCCGGCGTCCTCGTCCTCTTCTTCTTCGACGCCTGCCGCGTCCCCGGCGGCGGCGTCGGGACCGGTCTTCGGCACCGTGACGGACGCCTGCCACGGCGGCAGCGCGACCGGTGCCACCGACCAGGGCGTCACCTCGACCCAGATCGAGGCGGGGGTCCTCACCGACGTCGGCTTTACCAAGGACCCCCAGCTTGAGACCACCGCCAAGGTCTTCACCGACTGGTGCAACGCGGCGGGCGGCATCGACGGCCGCAAGCTGGTGGCCGACATCCACGACACCCAGATGCTCGATGTGGTCGGCGCGATGGCTAGGGCCTGCCAGAGCGACTTCGCGCTGGCGGGCGGGTCGGCCGCGCTGGACGGGCTGGCGGTCACCACCCGGCTCAAGTGCCTGCTGCCCGACTTCGACGCGCAGGTCGTGATGATGCAGAACAACGGGTCGAGCCTGCAGATCTACCCGATTGACTACGGCCACACCTACTCGCCGTTCGGCGGGTACTACAGCTGGCTGATCAACCAGAAGTACCCGAGCTCGAAGGACGCCGTCGGCATCCTGTCCGGCGCCTCGGTCATCACCCAGGTCGACTCCCAGATCCTGGTCGACACCGCCAAGGCCGTCGGCGGGAAAGTTATCTACAACGGCACCTTCCCGATCAGCGGGGTGACCGACTGGACGCGGTACGCGGAGACGCTGAAGAACAAGGGGGTGAAGGGCTTCACCTTCTACGGCGAGCCGGAGCAGCTGGCCGCGCTCGAGCAGGCGATGGACAACATCGGCTACAAGCCGGAGTGGATCGACGCCAACACCAACTCCTACGGCACCAACTTCATCTCGCTGCTTGGCAAGGCGGCGTCCGAGCAGACCAACTACGCGTCCCTGCCGGGCGTGTACCCGCTTGAGAAGGCGGCCGACAACCCGGCCACCGAGCAGCTGGTGAAGCTGTTCTCGCAGTACGCGCCGGGGCAGTCGGTGACCCTGCAGGACGTGCAGGCCTGGTCGGCCTGGCTGATCTTCGCCAAGTCGGCCGAGGCCTGCGGCAGCGACCTGACCCGGTTGTGCGTGTACGACGCGGCCCTCAAGGAGACCGACTGGAACGGCGGCGGCCTCACCGCCCCCGTCGACCTGTCCAACACCGACCCGCCGCCGTCGTGCTTCGACGTGGAGCAGGCGACCGCCAGCGGCTGGGTGCCGGCCCCGTTCGGCGCGAACAGCGGCGCCTACCGCTGCGGCGCGACCCTGGTCAAGCTGCCGACCGGGTTCCCGCAGCCGGCCACGCTCGGCAGCGTCGGCAAGAGCATGGTCGACGTTAAGTAACGAGAGCAGCCGCGCCATGTCGCAGTTCCTCGCCTACGGCATCATCGGCCTGTCGACCGCCGCGATCTACGCGGTGATCGGCAGCGGGCTGGTGCTGACGTACACCACCACCGGAGTGTTCAACTTCGCGCACGGCGCGGCGGGCATGCTGGCGGCGTTCACCTACTGGCAGCTCACCATCGGCTGGGGGTGGCCGGTCCCGGTCGCCCTCGCCGTGGTGCTGCTGGTCGCCGCCCCGGTCTTCGGCCTGCTGGTCGAGCGGGTCGTGATCAGGCCGGTGCAGGGCCTGGGGGAGGCGGAGCGGCTGGTCGTCACGGTCGCGATGCTGAGCGGGTTCATCGCGCTGGCGCAGTGGATCTGGAACCCGAACGTGTCGCGGAACCTGCCACCGTTCTTCCCCGGTTCGGCGTCGCTGCACATCGGCTCCGCCTCGCTCACCTGGCAGCAGATCATCACGATGATCGTCGCGGTGGCGGTGGCCCTCGGGCTGCGGCTGCTGCTCTACCAAACCCGGGTCGGCACCCAGATGCGGGCGACCGTCGACGACCGGGCGCTGGCCGGGCTGACCGGCGCCGACCCGAACCGGGCCAACCGGTCCGCCTGGATCCTCTCCACCCAGCTGGCGGCCATCGGCGGCATCCTCATCGCGCCGGAGCTCACGCTGGACGCCACCCAGCTCTCGCTGCTGATCGTGAGCGCCTACACCGCGGCCGTCTTCGGCCGGCTGCGGAACCTGCCGATGGTGTTCGTGGGCGCGGTCGTGGTCGGGGTGCTGCAGAGCTATCTCACCGGCTACCTGCCGCAGTCCACCGCGCTCGACGGCCTCCAGGTCGCCGCGCCGGCCCTGCTGCTGTTCCTGGCGCTGCTGGTGTTCCCGCACGGCCGGCTGCGCGGCAAGAGCCTGAAGCTGCGCCCGGTCCCGGTGCCCACGCTGCGCGG
Organism: uncultured Actinomycetota bacterium; assembly: GCA_963773105.1. Taxonomy (GTDB): domain Bacteria; phylum Actinomycetota; class Actinomycetes; order Streptosporangiales; family Streptosporangiaceae; genus Trebonia. The sequence goes on along the minus strand of CAVZAA010000003.1, from coordinate 599,775 downwards.
AACCGCCGCGTTCGCGGCCGCGATCATCGCGTCCGGGGTGGTGCTCGCCACCGTGCTCGGCCAGGCCGACCTGATCACCTACGGCGCCATCTTCTCCTTCGGGCTGATCGCGCTCTCCTACGTGCCGCTGTCCGGCTACGCGGGCCAGATCTCGCTCTGCCAGCTGTCGATGGCCGCGATCGGCGCGCTGGTCTGGTCGCACCTGGCGCCCGACGGCCAGTGGTGGGCGCTGATCGTCGCGGTCGTCGCCGCGGCTGCAGCGGGCGCGATCGTCGCGGTGCCCGCCCTGCGGCTGTCGGGGATCTACCTGGCGCTCGGCACCGCCGCGTTCGCGGTGATCCTCGACGACTGGGTCTTCTCCATTCCCGCAATCAACATCGCCGGGCTGCACCTGACGCTGTTCTCCGACGGCTCGATCAACGCGGTCGGGCCGTCCGTCTTCGGCGTCCGGCTCACCAGCGAGCGCGACCTGATGATCCTGGCCGCGGTCTTCCTCGGGCTGGCCTCGCTCGGCGTCGCCCTGCTGCGGCGCGGCCGGTTCGGCCGCAGGCTGATCGCGCTGCGCGACAGCGAGACCGCCTACGCGATGCTTGGCGGCAACCAGCTGCTGGCCAAGGTCGCGGTGTTCGCGCTGGCGGCCGGGATCGCCGGACTCGGCGGCGCGCTCTACGCGATGCAGCAGCAGTCGATCACCTCGACCCAGTTCACGTTCGAGGCCGGGCTGCCGATCTTCCTCATCGCGGTGGTGGGCGGGGTCGCCAGCGTGGGCAGCGGCTTCTTCGCCGGGGCGGTGCTGATCGGGCCGATCAACGCGCTCGTCGCGGTGGCGGCCTGGGCCTCCAACCCGGTCTCGCTCTTCCCCGGCCTGGCCGGGATGGCCTTCGGCCGGTCACCGGACGGCATCGTCCCCCTCATGCGGCGCGACTGGGCCCAGGTGGCCCGGTACAAGGTCCTGGTGGCGGCGGCGGTGGGCATCGCGGCCCTCCTGTGGGTGCTGCGCCTGGCCGGCGTGGTCAACGGCTGGGTCCTGTTCTGGGGCGTGGCCGTCGTGGCGGTCGCGCTCCGCGGTTACGCGGCCGTGCGCGCGGACGACGGCACTGCGGCGACCGTTCGGCCCGGATCCTCCCACGCAGCGCGTCGCGCGGGCGGTGCCCATCGGGCGCGCGTCTCCCAGCCCGACGCCGTCCGCCCCTCCACCGCCGGCCCCGCATCCGGGACGGCCGAGAACGTAGTGCCGGTCGAGTGGTGGGGCCTGAGCCGCCCTTGGCGGGCCGAAGACGAGGAGGTGCTCGACCATGCCGTCGCTCGAGGTTAGCGAGGTAACCGTCACGTTCGGCGGCAAGCGGGCCCTGGACGGGGTCGCCCTCGCCGCCGAACCGGGCCACGTCACCGGGCTCATCGGCCCCAACGGCGCGGGCAAGTCCACCCTGTTCGACGTCATCTGCGGCCTCCGCAAGCCGGTCGCGGGGCGGATCCGCCTCGACGGCCGGGACGTCACCCGGCTGGGGCCCGCCCGGCGGGCCCGCTGCGGCATGGCCAGGACGTTCCAGCGCCTGGAGCTCTTCGGCCGGCTCAGCGTGCGGGAGAACCTCCTGGTCGCGGCCGAGCTCGGCCCCGAGCGCGGCCGGGCCGAGCGCGCCGTCACACAGCTGCTGGCCCGGCTGGACCTGGCCGAGATCGCCGACCGCCCGGCCGACGAGCTCTCCACCGGGACCGGCCGCCTGGTCGAAGTGGGCCGCGCCCTCGCCGTCCGGCCCCGGTTCCTGCTGCTGGACGAGCCCGCGGCCGGCCAGGACGCCGAGGAGACCCGGCGGTTCGCGGCGCTACTGCGCGCGCTGGCCGACGACGGCACGACCGTGGTCCTGGTCGAGCACGACATGAGCCTAGTCATGGGCGTATGCGACCAGGTGTACGTGCTCGACCTAGGCAAGATCATCTCGTCCGGACCGCCCGACGTGATCAGGCGCGACCAGACCGTCCTCGCGGCGTACTTGGGGGACGCGTGACCAGCCACACCAGTCCGCTGCTGGAGCTGCGCGGGGTGCGCGCCGCCTACGACAGCGTCACCGTGCTGCACGGGGTGGACCTGAGCGTCGCCGCCGGGCAGGTGGTCGCCCTGCTCGGGCCCAACGGGGCGGGCAAGACGACCACGCTGCGGATCGCGGCCGGCGTGCACCCGGTCCAGTCCGGCCGGCTGCTGCTGGCCGGCTCCGACCTGACCGGGGCCGCCCCCCGCGACCTCGCCCAGGCCGGGGTGTGCCTGATCCCCGAGGGCCGGGGCGTGTTCCCGAACCTCTCGATCCGCGACAACCTACTGATGATGACCTACACCGGACGGTCGCGGGCGCAGATCGAGGAGCTCACCTACGCGCGCTTCCCTGTGCTCGGCAAGAACGCCTCGCGGGCGGCAGGCACCCTGTCGGGCGGCGAGCAGCAGATGCTCGCGCTGGCCCGCGGGCTGGCCACCGATCCGGCCGTGCTGCTGCTCGACGAGCTGTCGATGGGACTCGCCCCCGTCGTCGTCAGCCGCCTCTACGAGCACGTGGCCGAGATCGCCCGCCAGGGCGTGGCCGTGCTGCTGGTGGAGCAGTTCGCGACCGCCGCCTTGTCCATCGCCGATCATGCCGCCGTGCTTGTCCGCGGCCGGGTGGCTCTGCAGGGCCCACCGGACGCGGCGCTGCGGGCCGAATTGTCCGACCTCTATCTGGGGAGTTCCCGATGACCTCTGCCGAATCCCGCGCGGACCGGTTCGCCCGCGAGCTGGCCGACCTCAAGATCGCCGACCCCGCGGCCGGCCACCCGCGCCTGTGGCAGCGGGCCGGCGGCGCGCTGATGGCGGCCGGCATCGTGCTCTGCGCGGCGGCGTACCTGATCTCGCAGCGCACTAGCGATTCGCTCACCGCCAGCACCGCGATCACGATCGCCCTCGGCGGGGTGACGCTGAGCCTGGTCGGCGGCGCGATCTTCCTCCGCTACTCGCTGACTGGCTTCCTGCGCTTCTGGATGGCCCGCCAGTCGTTCGAGCTCAACCTGCTCGCGGAACGGGCCTTCTCCGGCGCCCTGGTGGCCAAGTCCGACGGCCGGATGGACTCGGCCGACAACACCCGGGGCCTGTCACGGACGGACTCGTAGCCGATGGCGACTGTGGGAATCGCGACCGGGGCCGGTCGCGGGATGGGCCGGGCCTGCGCCGTCGAGCTCAGCCACTTGGTCGACGCCCTCCTCCTCGTCGACCTCGACGCCGAGGCGGCCGCCGCGACGGCGAAGGAACTGACGGACCGGCGGGCGCTGGTCGAGCCGTTCACGGCCGATGTCAGCGACGCGGCGGCGCTGGAGGCGCTCGCCGCCCGGGTCGCGGAGATCGGCACGCTGCGCGCGGTCGCGCACGCGGCCGGCATCTCGCCGACGATGGCCGACTGGCGGCGGGTGATGACCGTCGATCTCGTCGGCACCGCCCTGCTCGTCGAGTCGCTGCGGCCGCTGGTGACTGACGGGACGGCGGTGGTGTGCTACGCCTCGATGGCGCCGCTGCTCGCCGGCGTGGCCGACCCGGCCGCCGACGCCGCCCTCGACGAGCCGCTCGACCCGCTGCTCCTCGACCGGCTCCGCGACGCGCTGGGCGAGACCCTCGAGAACCCCGGCCTGGCCTACACCTGGGCCAAGCGCGGAGTCCAGCGGTTCGTGCAGCGGGAGGCGGTCTGGTTCGGCCGCCGCGGCGCGCGCATCTGCTCGATCTCGCCCGGCATCATCGACACGCCCCAGGGCCGCCAGGAGGCGGCCGCGCACGATTCGATGGAAGGGCTCGTGCGGATGACGCCACTCGGCCGCCGGGGCCAGCCCCAGGAGGTAGCGGCCGTGACCGCGTTCCTCCTGTCCGACCAGGCCAGCTTCGTCAACGGCATTGACGTCCCGGTCGACGGCGGCGTCGTCGCGGCGATCCGCTCACGCTAAGGAGATACCGGACCCCCCGCTACCTGCGCGCAAAGGTCGCGCCGCCGTCAACCGGAATCACGGTCCCGGTGACGTACCGGCCCGCGCGCGAGGACAGGTAGATCACCGCCCCGGCCACGTCGTCAGGCTCGCCGATGCGGCCAAGCGGGATACGCTGCGCGACCTGGGCCCGGGTAACCGGGTCGTCGAGCACGAACGCCATCATCTTGCTGTCGAACGGGCCCGGGGCGATCGCGTTCACCGTGATCGGGTCTCCCGCAAGCTGGCTCGCGAGGTGCCGGGTGAGCATGTGCACGCCCGCCTTGGTCGTGCTGTAGGCGTAGTTCTCTGTCGCGGGTATCGTCAGCCCGTCGATCGACCCGACGTTGATGACGCGGCCGGGGTCGGCGGTGCTGGCCGCCGCCCGCAGCAGCGGGAGGCACCGGACGGTGAGCTCGAACAGCGCCTTGATGTTGATATTCCACAGCTTGTCGAACGCCTCCAGCGGGTACTCCTCGAGCGGCGCGCCCCAGGCCGCCCCGGCGTTGTTCACCAGGATGTGCAGCCGGTCCTCGCGGGCGCCGACCGCCTGCATCAGCTGATCGACGCCGTCCGGGCCGGCCAGGTTAGCGGGCACCGAGATGCACTCGCCGAACGCCGAAAGCTCGGCCGCCTTGGCATCGCACTCGGCTTGCTTGCGGGCGGTGATGTACACCCGACACCCGGCCCGCACCAGCCCCGACGCGATCATCGCGCCGATCCCTCTCGACCCTCCCGTAACCACGGCCACCTTGCCGCTCACCGAGAACAGCGATGAAATGCCGCCGTCGCCAGAAGTCTCTTCGCTCGCGCTCATCAAAGCCCCTTCGCCACCGATGCCTGACACAGGATCATAGGCTCGCCACCCACCGCCCGGAGAACCCCTCGCTCCGGCCCCCCACCGTGACCTGTCACCTACGCCATGGACCCGCACCCTGACCTGTCACCTACGCCACCGACACCGATAGGCGATGTCAACGGCGTAGCTGACAGGTAACTCTGAACGGATAACAGCAAGAAGCGTCGACGCTGGCGACGCCGCGGCGCCCAGGGCCGCCTAGAGCTGAGCCCGCGAATTCACCGGAGCGGGACGCTGAGGTCGCAGACCGGGGTGTCGGGCTCGGCCGTCCGCTGGTCGGCGATCAGAACCTGGCGCAGCGCGCCGGCCGGTTCCCGCCGACGTTCCCTGATCCATGCCTCAAGCGCGTCGGCGGCCGGCGCCAGCGTCGGCCAGCCCATGTCCTTCAGCGCGACCCGGATGAACGCCTCCTCGTGGGAGGGTTCGGTCCGCGCCTGGAGGTCGGGATCTGCGGGGTCGGCCGCAACCGGGCGGCACAGTTCCACCGGCCCGTCGCTGTCGTCGCTAACCTCTCCGTAGTAGACGACGAACGGGCAGCCGGCGATGCCCTCGACGCCGGGACCAGCCGCCCGCAGACGGGCGAACGCATCGCTGAAGAAGGGGCCGGCCTCGTTCGCGTGCACGTGCCGGGTGACAGCCACCAGCTTGCGTCCGGGGATCGTGCGGGTCTGAATGTCGTATCTAGCCATGTCGCCTCCCTTGAGCCTTGCCTGGATGTAGGAGACCAGGACCCGTCGCTCGGCGGTCGCAGACTCGATCTCCGCCCAGTAGCCGCCGATCGCCTGCGCTGCCTCGCCCGGCGGCTTCGCCATGACGTCCGCGATGACCGGCAGCGGCATGCCAAGCCGCCGCAGCAGCGCAACCAGCCGCGCGCCTTCTACCTGGTCCTCGCCGTAGAAGCGGTAGCCACTGGCCGGGTCTGTACGCGCCGGTCGCACCAGCCCGAGCCGGTCGTAGAGGCGCAGTGCCTTGGCCGACAGCCGGGTACGTTCAGCGAACGCACCGATCGTCATCAGCTCCATCGGTCTCCTCCTGAACCGGGCGGTTCTGCCCGGCACCCAGAGCATGCGGCCTGACCCAAGGGAAAGATCAAGCAACCAGTCAGCGGCCGGTACGGCCGTCGATAAGCTCGCGCAGTATGTCCGCGTGGCCAGCATGGCGGGCCGTCTCTTCCAGCAGGTGCATCAGCACCCAGCGAAGGCTCGGCGGCGGATCGACGTCCGGCCGCCGGCAGAGCTCGTCGAGGCCGAAGCGCCCGGTGAACGCGATCGCGTCAACCCGCCGCCAGGTCTGCCGATAGACGCGGACGGCGTTGGCCAGCGTGTCGTCCGGCGAAGGCCCGTCAGCGGCGATGGCAACGTCCTCCCCGGCGAAGCGACGCAGGACCCAGGTGATCTCGCCGTCGGCCATATGCCTGATCAGCCACAGCAGCGTCGTTCCGCTGGCGACCGGCGACAGCCGCGCCGATGCTTCGTCAAGATCGGTGACCTTCCGTACCAGTGATTCACGTTGATACTGCAAGAGGGCGTGCAGCGTCCCGGCCTCGTCGGCGCCAACGCGCGGGGGCTTGTGATCGGCCACCACGCCAATGTACGGCGCGACCCGGACGGAAAATCAGATTCATCGCCGTGGCGTGGCAAGGTCCCGGACGGCGGGCGTGGCCTGACGGTCGACGGTGACTGGCGCCAGGTGGCCGATCCGGCGCACGCCTGAGCAGCTTCCCGTGGCCGGGTCCGGGTTGCCGCCGCAGGCCCCGTGCTGACAGTCTTCCGGTTGTGGCCCCTCGCCTCTGCGTTCCGCTGTCGGTACTCGACCTGTGCCCGGTGCCCGCGGGGGAATCGATCGGCGAGGCGCTTCGCCGGAGCGTCGATCTGGCCCGGCACGCCGAGCGACTTGGCTTCACGCGGTACTGGGTGGCTGAGCACCACAGCCTGCCTGGCATCGCCAGCGCGGCCCCGGCGGTCCTCGTCGGTCAGATCGCCTCCGCCACATCGGCCATCAGGGTCGGCTCGGGCGGGGTGATGCTTCCGAACCATCCGCCGCTCACCGTGGCGGAGCAGTTCGGCACCCTGGAGGCGCTGCACCCGGGACGGATCGACCTCGGGATCGGGCGCGCGCCCGGGACCGACCGGGAAACGGCGCGCGCACTGCGGCGCAGCGCGGACGGGCTGCCGACGGCGGACTTCGCCCGCCAGCTCGCGGAGCTGCGAGCCTACTTCGCCGCCCACGGCACCGCCGTCCACGCGGCCGCCGACCAACCAAGGATCCGGGCCATCCCAGCCGAGGGCAACGAGCCCGCCATGTGGCTGCTCGGGTCCACCGGCTACAGCGCCGAGCTGGCGGGCCTGCTCGGCCTGCCGTTCGCCTTCGCCCATCACCTGGGCGCCGCCAGCGCCGCCAACACCAGGCCCGCTCTTGCGCTCTACCGGAAGACCTTCACGCCTTCCCCGACCCGCAACGAGCCGTACAGTCTCATCAGCGTGTCGGTCCTCACCGCCAACGACGCGACGGCGGCGCGCTGGCTGCACGGATCGACCCGGCTGTCCGCGCTGCGCCAGCGGGCCGGGCGTCCCGGCACGCTGCCGAGCCCGGAGGAAGCCGCGAACACCGCCTATTCACAAGCCGAGCAGACGGTTATGGAAGAAACAACAAGGTCGGACGTGGTCGGCGAGCCGGCCGAGGTGATCGGCCGGCTCGCCCAGCTGGTCGACAGCACCGGCGCCGACGAGCTCATGGTGACGACGAGCACCTTCGCCCATGCGCCCCGGCTACACAGCTACGAGCTGCTCGCCCGGGCCGCGGGCGGTACCCCGGTCCCGGGCGAGCAGCGCGTCGCATCAGCCTTATCAGCCGTCGACCCCGTCGAAGTTCTTCGACAAGTCGGCCATCCCCGAGGTGCCCCTCAGCCCGGGGATCGCGCCGAACGTCTGCGGGAACGGCGGGTGGTTCACCGGGTCAGGCGACACCGACTGCACGCTGTCGGCCGAGCAGATGTCGGCCGGGTCGAACGCCGCGGTGCCGGTAAGCACCTGCAGCAGCGACTCCGACGGCGGGCTGATCGCCGGGCCGATGACGTCCGCGCTGGTCGGGATCGACGACGGCCGGACCGCCAACCGCTCAGGCACCGGCGAGGGAAGCAGAAACTCGGCGAGATTCCGAGCGTGCTTGTCGCGGGCCGTGAGCGGGTTCAGACCGAACGTGGACTCGATCAGCGCGAGGCTGGAGTCGTGCTCGAACGGGCCGTCGTGCACCACCCGCCCCGGTCGCACCAGGTTCGACACCACGATCGCGGGGACCCGGAACCCGAGCTGCTTGTAGTTCGGGATGAGCTGGCCGTCGGTCGGGGTGGTGCTGTCGCCCGCGTGCATGACGTTAGCGGGGTTGGTGTCGTCGATGACCTGCGGCGGGGGCACGTGGTCGTAGAAGCCGCCCCACTCGTCGAACGTCACGATGAAGACGGTGTCGTCGAGGTAGCCGTTGTCGGCCAGCGCGTGGTAGGCGTCGGCGATGAACCGCTCCCCGAGCCTGATGTCGCCCAGCGGGTGGTCGTCGCCCGAGGTCCCGGTTGCCTCGTTGTCGAAGGCGGGATCGATATAGCACACGTTCGGCAGCGTGTGATTCTGGCAGGCCGCCACGAACGACGTGCCGGCCGAAAGCGCGGCCGTGGACGCGTCGGCGTCGCTGAACGGGTGGAAGAATGCCTGGTACTTGAACGTCGCACCGGGCTCGATCCCGGGGCTGGCCCACAGCGCCAGGAACGGCGAGTCGCGGTAGTAGTAGCCCCCGGTGGGGATGCCGTCGGAGTTGGGGATCGGCGACAGCTGGTCCCAGATGGTCGGCAGGGTGGACGCCACCTCGGAGTTGTGGTCCCGGTCGGTCTGGCCCGCGTGCTGGTAGAACCGGTTGGGGAACGTCTCCCCGGCGAACGCGCAGAAATAGCGGTCCAGCGTCGTGTACTGCTCGGCCAGCGCCCCGATGACGGGCAGGTCGGGCAGCGCCTTGCGGCGCCCGTCGTGATGGAGGTTGGTGTAGTAGCCGATCGGGAACGTGTTCGCCGCCGCGAGGGTGACCCCCGGGTTGTCGGGCGGGGTCGTCGGCCGCTGCAGGAAGCCGTCCATCTTGCCGCTGTTGTGCTGGACGAGCCAGCCCTCCCAGCTGTGGTCCGGGTCGCTGTAGCCGCAGCCCTGGAAGTCCGGGGCGAGCGGGTAGTTCGGGTAGGTGTTGCCGTCGACCGCGGACACGTACCGCCGGTCGTGCCGGCCGTCAGCGCCGGGCAGCCAGCCGAGGAAGTGGTCGAACGAGCGGTTCTCCATCATCAGGACGACGATGTGCTTGATGCCCCGCGAGCCGTCGGCGCGAACCGTGGTCGAGGCGTTGGCGACGGCCTGGCTGAGCAGGTCGGCGCCGGTGATGGCAAGGCCGGATGAAACGGCCGCGATCTGGAGGAACTTGCGGCGATTAAGCATCACCCGACGCTATGCCTCCAAGGCAGACGGCAGGTAAAAATCAAGAGCACAACCATTCATATCGAACGGACCCGGCCGACTCTCTCACGTCAACTGGACCACGTCAGCCGCGCAGCACTCGTCCGGCGGTCACCCCCGGCAGGTCCGCCCCCCGCCTCCCGGGCGGCCACCCCGTCGACCCACAGGTACTCCACCCCGTTTTGAGCGCGCCGATCGACCGCGGAAGACGGTCGGCCTCGGGAAGCGGCGGGGCGGGCGCGCTCAGCCTGCCGTGGTGATCGAATCATCGGTGAGGCCGGCCGCGCGGCGGGCGGCCAGCCGCCGTTTCTGCGGTTCGATCGTGTAGCGCGGATCTTTGGCGGAACGGATGCCCGCCTCGAACACCCCGAACCGGGTCAGCACCGACGCGGCCGCCAGTGCCAGCCCGGCTGCGGCGGCGACGCCGCGGCGGCGGCCGCCCAGCAGCGTCCCGACGCCGCCCGCCACGGCGAGCGCCTCGCTCAGCCGCAGCAGCGCGCCCGGTCGGCCGTCGCGCAGCGTCTCCGCCACCACCGGGTCCATCCGCCTGCGCATCACCTGGGTCGCGACCAGATCGCCGATGACGCCGAGCACGGCCAGACTGCGGGCCGGGGCCGTCTCCGCCACTGGCGTTGTGACCATGGCCAGGCCGGCCGAGGCCAGGCTGGCCGAGCTGACGAACACGAAGGGAAGTTCATCGTGCGCGTGGTTCCAGGTCGGCGTGGCGGTGTCGGCCAGCAGGACAGCCGTGTACACCGCGAGCAGGGGTCCGAAGGCCGCGGCTTCCAGTCCGGCCGGACCCTCGACGACGCGCAGCAGCGGGCCGGAGCGGGCCGAGCGGCAGCCGTTCGCCGGTCATCCGGTCGACCTCGGCCGCGGCCGCCACGGCGGCGCCGCCGCTGAAGGCGCTGAGGATCCACGAGCCGAGGCTCATCGGGGAGGTCAGCTTGATCACGCGCAGCATGTTCACGAACCGTTCCGGCCGTCCGAGGTCCTCCACCAGGGCGACGGCACCGAGGCTGACCGCGGTCAGCGCGGCCAGCCGGCAGTTGCGGCGCAGCGCGACCCGCCCGGTGAGCTGCGCGCCGGCGCCGAGCACGGCCGAGCCGCCCGCGACGCCGCCGAGGAAGAGGTAGGCGGCGATGCCGGGACCCCACGGCACCGGCTTGACCACCGGACGGCCGTAGTAGGACGTGAACTCCACCTCGGGCACCATCGGCGCCTCGCGCGCGCCGTCGCGCGCTGCCGGGGCGTCCGCCGCCGACGGCGGCTGCCGTCCGACCGGGCGGCGACCCGGCTGCTCCGGCGGGCGTACGCTGTCGTATTCCGAGGTGGTCACCGACGTCCTCCGATGAACGAGAGCGCCGCCGCGGCGGCCATCCCGGCCGCGGCCAGCCCGGCCCGCTTGAACATTCGCGGCAGGTCGGCCGTGGGCACTCGCGGATCCGGCGGCAGCCCGTACACCTCGGGCTCGTCCAGCAGCAGGAAGACCGATCCGGTGCCCCCGACGCCGTCCAGTTCGTTGGCGCCGTACAGGCGCGCCTCGGTCCGTCCCTGGGCGTGCAGTTCGGCGACCCGCTCCTTGGCCCGGGCGACCATGTCCGCCCGGTCGCCGAACTTGATCGACGTGGTCGGGCAGGTCTTCGCGCAGGCCGGGGTCTGGTCGTCGATCAGCCGGTCGTAGCAGAGGGTGCACTTCTGGGCGACGCCGACGTTGGGGACCTCGGGCTGTTCGGCCTTGCGCTCGCCGCGCTTGGTCTTCGGGGCGGCGGTGCCGTCGGTGCGGCGCTCGACGACGCCGAACGGGCAGCCCGCGACGCAGGTACCGCACCCGTTGCAGACGTCGTCCTGCACCACGACGGTGCCGAACTCGGTCCGGAACAGCGCCCCGGTCGGGCACACGTCCAAGCAGCCGGCGTGCGTGCAGTGCTTGCACACGTCGGACGACAGAAGCCACCGGAACTCAGGCGTGTCCGGGTGAATCGTCTCGGCCGGCGCCGGGTCGGCCTGGGCCGGAACGGCTAGCCCCGGGTTGGCGTGCGCCCGGTCGGCCGGCTCCGGTGGGCGCATGCCCGGCATGCCCAGATCGACCAGGGCGCGGCCGGTCGCGCGCGCCTCTTCGATGCGTTCGCGTCCCTGTTCAACGAAGGCGACGTGCCGCCAGGTGCTCGCGCCGAGCGCGCCGGTGTTGTCGTAGGACGATCCGAGCAGTTCCAGGTCGCCGTCGCGGGGGTTGTGGTTCCACTCCTTGCAGGCCACCTCGCACGCCTTGCAGCCGATGCAGATCGAGGTATCGGTGAAGAAGCCCTTGCGCGGCTTGGCGTCCGTCCATCGCGCGTCGGTGGCGGGGTCGGTCGGTCCGGCGAACTGGGGCATTATCTCCCCTTCCTCGGCGGCGGATCGACGATCTCGTGGGCGGGATCGGTAATCCGGGCGTTGTCGGTGGCGGTGGTGGCCCCGGAGCGCACCTGGTAATCGGCGACAAGGCGGAGCCGTTGCTCGCCCTGCGGCCGGCGGCCCGCGCGGATATCGCAGGATCCGACCTTGGACTCCTGGATCTGCACGTTTGGATCGAGCGTCACCCCGAGCAGGTCGTTGGCCCCGTCACCGCTGATGACGGCGTCCTGTACCGACGCCCCAGTGATACGGCAGCCCGATCTGGTGCACCGTCCGGCCGGAGATGACCAGCGGCGTCATCCGCTCGGTGACCAGCACCCGCGCCTCGATCGCCGAGCGCGGCGAGATGATGGTGGCCCAGCCGTAGGGCTCGAGGCCGCGTTCGGTCGCGAGTTCCGGCGAAACCTCGCAAAACATCTCCGGCTGCAGCTCAGACAGGTACGGCAGCCAGCGGCTCATTCCGCCCGCGGTGTGGTGCTCGGTCAGCCGGTACGTGGTGAACACGTACGGGTACACCTCCGAGCCAGGCGCGCCCGCACTTGGCGCGCTGAGGTTGTCCGGCCGCGGGAACGTGACCCGGGCGGGACTCTGCTGCTGCGGGTAGAGCGGGTTGGCGACCGGGGACTCCTGCGGCTCGTAGTGCGTCGGGAGCGGGCCATCGACCAGGCCTCTGGGGGCGAACAGCCATCCCTTGCCGTCGGACTGCATGATGAACGCGTCGTCGCCCGCGAGCGCGGCCGGGCCGCCGACAGCCGGGTCCGGGCGGCTGCCCGGAGCGCGGTCGAGCACGAAGTCGGGCACGTCGTCACCGACCCAGCGGCCTTTCGCCTCGTCCCACCAGACATACCTCTTCCGTTCGCTCCACGGTTTGCCCGCCGGGTCGGCTGAGGCCCGGTTGTAGAGGATCCGCCGGTTGGCCGGCCAGGCCCAGCCCCACTCCGACTGGCTCGGTCCATGAACCGCCGTGCGGCACCCGGTCGGCCGCGTGATTCACCCCGCCCGCGTACACCCCGGTGTAGATCCAGCACCCGGCCGCCGTGGATCCGTCCGCGCGCAGCTCGGTGTACGCGGAAAGCGGGTCGCCGGCTTGCGGGCCGGTCAGGTAGCGGCCGTTGATCTCCGCCAGCACCGCCTCTGGATCGGCCTCGCCTGGATTGCCCCGGTTGGCCTCGCCAGCCGGGTAATCCCAGGTCAGGTCCAGCAGCGGCCGATCCATCGGGTCGGTCGAGTCGGCCAGCTTCGCCCGGATCCGCTGGCCCAGCTTGTAGAAGAAGTCCAGGTCGCTCTGGCACTCGCCGGGCGCGTCAAGCGCCTTATGGCGCCACTGCAGCAGCCGCTGCGTCTGGGTGAACGACCCCGCCTTCTCCGCGTGGCTCGACGCGGGCAGGAAGAACACCTCGGTCGCGATGTCTTCAGTCCGCAACTCGCCCGAGGCGACCTCCGGGCTGTCTTTCCACCAGGTGGCCGACTCGATCAGGTTGAGGTCGCGCACCACCAGCCACTTCAGGTGCGACAGGCCGAGTCGCTGCTGGCGGCCGTTGGCCGACCCGACGGCCGGGTTCTGGCCGAGCAGGAAGTAGCCCTCCACCTTGTCGTCGAGCATGGCGGTCACGGTCTGGTAGGTGCCGTGGGCGCCCGTCAGCCGGGGCAGGTAGTCGTAGGCCCAGTCGTTGTCGGCCCGGGCGGCGTCGCCCCACCATGCCTTGAGCATGCTGACCAGGTAGTGTGTCGGATTCGGCATAGAACCCCTTCTGGTTCTTCGACCCGGCCACCTTCAGGTAGTCGGCCAAGGTGTCGTGAATACCTGCGCTCGGCATCGGCAGGTATCCGGGAAGGAGGTTGAACAGCGTGGGGATGTCGGTCGAGCCCTGGATGCTGGCGTGCCCGCGCAGGGCCATGATGCCGCCGCCCGGGCGGCCCACGTTGCCCAGCAGCAGCTGCAGGATCCCGGCGGCGCGGATGAACTGCGCGCCGATGGTGTGCTGCGTCCAGCCGAGAGCGTAGGCAAAGCAGGTGGTGCGCTCGCGGCCCGAGTTCTCGGTGATCGCCTGGGCGAGGTAGCCGAAGTCGTCCGCGCTGATTCCGCAGGCCTCGCGGACCATCTCGGGGGTGTATCGGGCGAAATGCCGCTTGAGGATCTGGAAGACCGTGCGCGGGTCGCGCAGGGTGTCGTCCCTGCAGCACGCCGATGTGCGCCAGTACCGCGCCGCCGCTGCCGATCTCGTCACCGGCCGCGCGGGCCGAGGCACTGGCGCCATGCTCACAGCCGTTTCCGGAATGCTTGCCCCCCTCCTCCGCGTAAGTCCAGGTGGACGGGTCGTAGTGGCCGGTTGCCGGGTCGACGCCGGAGAACAGGCCGCCGAGTTCGTCGGTATCGCGAAAGTCATCGTCCACCAGCGTGGCGGCGTTGGTGTAGGCGACGACGTACTCCTTGAACCACAGGTCGTTGGCCAGCACGTAGTTGATCAATGCGCCGAGCAGTACCACGTCTGAGCCCGCCCGGATGAAGATGTGCTTATCCGCGACCGCCGAGGTGCGGGTGAACCGCGGGTCGACGTGGATGACCTTGGCGCCGCGGGCCCTGGCCTCCTCCACCCACTGGAAGCCAACCGGGTGGCACTCGGCCATGTTGGAGCCCTGGATGACGATGCAGTCGGCGTTGGCCATGTCCTGCAGGCTCTGGGTGGCGCCGCCGCGCCCGAACGAGGCTCCCAGACCGGGAACCGTGGCGGAGTGTCAAATGCGCGCCTGGTTCTCGATCTGGATCGCCCCGGCGGCGGTGAAGAGCTTTTTGATCAGGTAGTTCTCTTCGTTGTCGAGGGTCGCGCCGCCCAGCGCGGCGATGCCCAGCGTGCGCCGCAGCAGGCGCCCCTTGCCGTCGTGCTGCTGCCAGGTGCGGCGACGCGATTCGATGAACCGGTCGGCCACCATGTCGATCGCGGCAGCGGGGTCGAGTGGCTGCCAGTCGGTGGCATGCGGTGCGCGGTAGAGGACCTTGACCTGGCGGCCGGGGGAGTTCACCAGCTGCTCGCTGGCCGACCCCTTGGGGCACAACCGGCCACGCGAGATCGGGGAATCCGGGTCGCCCTCGATCTGCACGACCTTCTCCCTGCCAACCTCCCCGCCCTCCACCCTTTTGACGTAGATCCGCTGACCGCAGCCGACCGCGCAGTACGGGCAGACGCTCTGCACGACGCGATCAGCGGTGGCGGTGCGCGGCGCCAGCGTGCGGGTGCGCTCGGAGGTCACCGCCGGCCCGCGCCCGAGCACGTCTCCAGAACGCACCTGCCGGATGACCGGCCACTGCAGGGGACTCCATCGAATCATGACTCAATGTTAGTTAGCGCAGACGTGCAGTAACATTCGGGGGCGGGTGGGGGCGGCTGACCGTTTCTTCCGCTGTTGCCAAGGGCAGAAATGACCCACGGCGGGCCGCAGTGACGTCCAGCATCTCCTGAGATCAGAGTGTCGAGCGTGCCGTGAGTCCTTGAACCACACCTTGAGGGACGGTACGCGAGTCATGACTAGCGATCCCGCTGCGCAGGCGTCGTCGCCGCCTGCTGAGCAGGCGCCGACGTCGCCGAACCCCCTGGACATGCTTAAGAGCCGCAGCTATCTCGTACTGCTGGTATTCGGGGCCATCGTTGGGGTTCCAGTGGCGGTCATCGCTTACTACTACCTGAAGCTGGTCGCCCTCGCGCAGAAGTACTTCTTCACCACCCTCCCCGGCGAGCTGGGCTTCCACGGGGCACCCGACTGGTGGCCGGTGCCGCTGGTGGCTGTGGGCGGGCTGCTGGTCGCCCTCACCCTGCACTACCTGCCGGGGACCGGCGGCCACCATCCGGCCGAGGGGTTCAAGACGGGCGGTGGGGTGGCGGCGCGTGACCTCCCCGCCATTGTCTGCGCTTCGCTCGCCACCCTGATCTTCGGCGCGGTACTGGGGCCGGAGGCACCGCTGATCGCCATCGGCGGGGGCGTCGGCGCGCTGATCGTGCACCTGGTCAAAAAGGACGCGCCCACCCAGGCCGTGCTGGTAATCGGCGCCGCCGGGAGCTTCGCGGCCCTGTCCACGCTGCTGGTTAATCCGTTGGTGGGGGCGTTCTTGCTGCTGGAGGCGGCGGGTATCGGCGGCGGCATGCTCAGCGTGGTACTGGCTCCCGGGCTGCTGGCGGCCGGGATCGGCGCGCTCATCTTCGTCGGCCTGGACCAGCTAACCGGCTTCGGTACCTTCTCCCTCGCCGTCCCCCATCTCCCGGCCGCCACCACCCCGACCGGCGGCGAGTTCTTGTGGGCGATCGGGATCGGCCTGGCGGCGGCCGTCGTCGGCACCGCCATCCGTCGCCTGGCCCTGCAGCTGCAGCCCCTCATCGAGCACCGCAAGGTGCTGCTGACTCCGCTCCTCGGGGTGGCCGTCGGTGGCCTCGCCGCCATCTTCGCCGTGGTAACCGGCAAGGGCACCAACCAGGTCCTGTTCTCCGGCCAGGACGAGCTGGCCCCGCTGATCCAGCACGCCGCCACCTGGTCGGTGGGCGCCCTGCTGCTGGTCATCGTGTGCAAGGGCCTGGCTTACGGCCTGTCGCTGAGCGGCTTCCGCGGCGGCCCGACCTTCCCCGGCATGTTCATCGGCGCGGCCGGAGGGATCGCCCTCTCCCACCTCCCCGGCCTGCCCCTCGTCGATGGCGTCGGCATCGGTATCGGCGCGATGCTGGTCGTCATGCTGGGCGGTCTGCCGCTGACAGCGGTGCTGCTCACCGTCGTGTTCCTGCAAAGCGACGCCACCGACCTGGTCTCGGTGGTGATCGTGGCCGTGGTGGTCGCCTGGGTTGCCTCCGCCCATCTCTCCCGGTGGCTGCCGCAGCCGTCGTCGGCACCCGACTCCACGGCGGTCCCAGCGCCCCGGGCGGGGACCCCGGACAGAGCCGTCCCCGCGGCGTCGGCGGATCAGCCCATGCGCGCCGCGAAGAAGGCAAGCCCGGGCCAATGAATGAATCTTCAAGAATTAGATATTTCTGAAGAATTTGCGCAAGATTTCGGCCATTAAATCTTCAGAACTAATTTTGAATATCGAGTTAAATCTTCAGAAAAAATTCAATTTTGGTATGGGAGAACATCTATTCACAGTGGCCTGTAAACCTTTCATTGTCCTCCGGCGTTCTTATTCGCGTATGGCCCGTTGTGCTTGGCCTTGCGCCGGAATGCTCGCTGCCGTTCGGCCTGAATCGGAAACCCTGAGGGAGTCACGTTGACCATCCCTGATCTGACGTCAGCCGCCACCGCAACGTCGGCGCGGGGCGCGGGTGCAACGCCCGTATCCTCGCCGCCGCTGCGGTGGATATGGCCGGCCGGGTTCGCGGCCGCCGGGATTGTGCTCTTCTTCGTGTACCTGCACATAGCCCAGCGCCACGGGTTCGGGGCGGACGGTGCGGTGCTCGAACAGCAAGCGTGGGACGTGCTCAACGGGAACCCGCTGATGCGCGGCTGGACCGTGGCCGATATCGCGTTCTACGCGATCGAGATACCCGAGCTCGCGGTTCTCGAGTGGCTGCACGGCGGAATCTCGCCCGACGTGCTGAACATCGCCGAGGCGCTCAACCTCACCCTGGTCGTGCTGCTGGTGGCGTTGCTGGCCAAGGGGCGGGCGACCGGGCGGGAGGGGCTGGTCCGGGCGCTTATCGCCGGCGGCATCGTGTGCGCGCCGGTGGCGGGCGGGAACAGCACGCTCATGCTGTCCAACCCGGACCACCTGGCCACCCAGATCTTCGTGCTGGCGGCCTGGCTGATCGTGGATCGCGCCCGGCCCCGCTGGTGGGTGCCGGTGGTGGTCGCGGCCCTGCTGGCCTGGGCGCGGGTGTCAGATTCGATCGTCCTGCTCGAGGCCGAGCTTCCGCTCCTGGTGGTGTGCGCGGTGCGGATCTACCGCCGGGGCGGCGCGTTGCGAGACCAGTGGTACGAGCTGTCGCTCGCGGCCGCGGCGATCGCCGCCGAGCTCGTCGCCCAGCTCGTCCTGGTGACGATCCGCGCCATGGGCGGGTTCACCGCGTACCCGTTGCAGGAGACTTTCGCCCCCGTCTACCAGCTTTCCAGCCATGTCTGGGTGACCGCGGAAAGCACGCTGCTGCTCTACGGGGCCGACTTCTCCGGACTCCCCCTCAAGGGGAACCTGCCCCTGCTCACGGTGGCGGCCCACCTGATCGGGGTCGCGCTGGCGGTGGCGGGCACCTGCTACGCGGTACGGCGATTCCCAGGCAATGACCTCATGCCCCAGGTCGTCACCGCGATGATGATCACCTCGCTGCTTGCGTACACGCTGCTCGGCGAGGGCGTTACCGCCAGCGGCGGAGCGCACGACGTGATGCCGGTGCTGCCGGCCGGCGCGGTCCTGGCAGGCAGGATGCTATTCAGGAGCCCCATCCCCGGCCGCCTGCTCGCGGTGGCCGCGGCCGGCCTGGCGCTCTACCTGGGGTTCCTGGCGGTCTACGCGGTGCAGGTCAGCCGGGCACCAGGCCAGACAGCGCTGGCGACCTGGCTGCAGGATCACCAGCTCCGCTTCGGGCTGACCGATTACTACGCCGCCGCGCTCATCACGGTGGACGGCGATAATCAGGTCACGCTCGCTCCCGTGAAGCGTGCCGGGCGCCACCTCATCCTCAGCCCGTGGGAGTCGACGACGTCCTGGTACGACCCCGCGCAGCACGACGCCACCTTCTTTGTCGCGACCCACCTGCAGGGTTGTCCGCTCGACGACGCCAGCTTGTGGACGGCGGCCGCGATCCGGGCCTACGGCCCGCCGGAGCAGACCTACTCGGTGGACGGGGCGCAGGTCCTGGTCTGGAACCAGAACCTGCTCGACGTGCCGCTGCCCCGGGTGCCGATGTCTCGTCCCTCGGCGTGCTGAACAGGAGCCAAGGCTGCCTGGCGGGGGTCTTCGTCAGCCTTGGGCGTAGTTGCTGGCGCCCCACCAGTCCACTACCACGACCGGCTCATCGCCGACCACCCACGCGTCGTGGCCCGACGGCAGCGCCGTCACCTGGCCGGGAACGGCGTCGAAGGCGGTGCCGTCGGCCATTTCGATCCGCAGGGTTCCGCTGACGTGGTACTGGAAGTGCGGTGCCTCGCACAGCGCGGTGCCCGCGAGCGGCTTGACGTGCTCGGACCACCGCCAGCCGGGCTGGAGGACCAGCCGTCCGATGTCGCTGCCGCCGATGCGCAGCAGCTCCAGCTGGCCGTTGGGGAACGTGCGGACTTCGTCGGCCTTGGCGAAGTCCCTGTGCTCTGCTGGTGCCATGATCCTTCTCCTTGTCTCTGGGCGCCCGGGGTTTCCGGGCGCCCGGTCTCTGGGTGCCTGATTGGTGGTGGACGGGTAGCGGCCGAGGCGGCTACTCGTCCCATGCCTGGACGCCGGACTGGCGGATGATGAGGCCGTCGCTCAGGTCGAGCACGGCGATGCACAGCACCCGCGCGCCGCCGGGGTAACGGCACGACTGGACGAAGGCCGCGTTGTCGCCGCTGACGACGAGACGCTCGATCGTGTGGGTCATGTCCCGGCCGCATACGTCGTCGAAGTACTCGCCGATCGCGGCGCGGCCGCTGATGATCTTCGGGCGACTGGGCTGGTCGTTGCGGTCCACGACGTGCAGCTCGGCGTCGTCGGCGTAGAGGGCGAGCAGCGTCTCGGCGTCACGCTCCTCGATCCCGCGGCGGAACGCCTCGGCGTCGAACGACTGGCTGGTCGCGGTGGTCTCGTTTGCGGTCATGGGGTGCCTCCCTGATTGGCGTCGGATTCGAAGTTCCGGACACGACGATGCCCGGCCTCCGTCAACCGACCGTCAAAGCCCACGTCGGCGTGGATGCGGCCCTCGAGAGCGCCCGTGTACGCTCCGCAAAATCGTCGCTACAATGACGAATGCCATGCTTGAGATCCGGGTGATCGGCGAGCTAGAGATACGGCTGGCCGGCACGACGGCAGAGCTCCCGGCCGGCCGACGGGTCAGGGCCCTGCTTGGCTGGCTCGCGGTTCACCCCGGCCGGCATCCCCGATCGCGGCTGGCGGGCCAGTTCTGGCCGGACGTCCTCGAGGCCAGCGCCAGGGCCAGTCTCCGCAGCGCGATCTGGGCGCTGCGCTCGGCGCTCGGACCCGACTTCGGCTCGTGCCTGGCCACCGACCGTGACACCGTCACCCTCGCCGAGGGCGTCTGGATCGACCTGCGAGAGGTCCGGCGGCTCATCGAGCAAGGTCAGCCCAGATCCGCGCTCGAGCTGTGCCGTGGGGATCTCCTGCAGGAACTTGACGATGACTGGGTTGTCGAGGCTCGCGAGGAACTCGACCGCGATGTCGCCGCCGCCCTCAGGGATCTCATGGCACAGGCCACGGCGGCGGGCGAGTGGGCGGCCGCGGTCGGCTGGGCCCGGCGCCGGGAGGCGCTGTGCCCGCTCGACGAGTCCGCCGGAGCTGACCTGATCCGGACTCTGCTGCAGGCGGGTGACGCGCCTGCGGCGGTGGCGGCGCTGGCCACGCTGCGGGAGCGGCTGGACACCGAACTCGGGATCGGCGTTTCCGCGGCGACGACGGCGCTGGTCAGCCGGCTGCCTCGCCCGGTCGCCCGCACGGCCGACGCCGGCCGGCCAGCCGGCGTCGGCCGGGATGCTCACCGCGCAGGGCCAGTCGAGCGCGCAGTCGAGCCGGTCGCGGGCCTGGTCGGTCGGCAGCAGATCTTTGATGAGCTGGTGAAGGCCTGGCGGGCCGCGCGCAGCGGCGCCGGCGGAGCCGTGCTGCTCGAAGGCGAGGGCGGCATTGGCAAGACCAGGCTGGTCGAGGAACTGCAGGCGGCGGCGGAGCGGGAGGCGCCAGGCGGCACCTTGATCGCCTGCACCACGGCCGCCGGGCCCGGCCGCGATGCGCCGTTCGCCATCTGGACCGACGCCCTCAGCGACGTCGTGAGCCTGACCGGCCGCCCGCCGACGTCGATGGCGTGGACCGCCGACCTGGCCAGGATCGTCCCGGCGCTAGTTCAGCGAACGACAGGGACCGGTCCGGCGACGCGAACGAGCGCGGATCCGCAGCTCGAGCGAGTCCAGCTGTGCGAGGCCGTGGTGCAATTCCTGGCCTGGGCGTCAGGCCAGGCGCCGTTGCTGCTGGCCTTCGAGGACCTCCACCAGTCGGACCTGGCCAGCCTCGAGCTCATCGCCTACACCGGACGGCGCCTCAGCCGCCTGCCGGTGCTTCTGGTCCTCACCCGGCGCAAGCTCCCGTCCCGCCTGGATCTCGACGGCGTGCTCGGAGCACTGCGCTCGCGCGGTGCGCTCGTCGCCGAGACCGACCTGCGACCGCTCGCAGACGAGGCTGCCCGGGCTCTGGTCCAGGCCTCAGCCGACCTCCCGGCCGCCACCGTCGCACAGATCGCGACGATGGCGGCCGGGAGCCCGCTGCTCGCGGTCGAGACCGCCCGCGCCGCCGCCAGGGACGACGCGAACCTCGTCAGCCGGCCTCAGCGGCGCGGCGAGGCTGGCCATCAGCCGCCTATCGGGCCAGGCGCGCGTGTTCATCGAGCTCCTGGCGGCGGCCGGCCGCGATCTCGATCGCCGCGAGATCGCCTCGCTCCCGCTTCGCAGTCCCGCCCTGGCCGCCGCCGAGGCTCTCGGGTCAGGCTTGCTCAGAGCCGACGGCGGGGCCATGGGATTCCGGCACGCCCTGCTGCGCGATGCGGTCTACCAGGAGATCCCCGACCCGATCAGAACGCGCCTGCACAGCGAGCTGGCCCAGCTGCTGCGCAAGCGCGGCCAGCAGCCAGACTCCCACCCGCAGCATCCGCGCGGCGCACGCCGCGGCCCGCGCGCGGCCGAGATCGCGCGCCATCTCATCCTCGCGGGCCAGGATGACCAGGCCGTCAGCCATCTGGTCCTGGCCGCGCAGGACGCACGCGGGGTGGCCGCGATGGCCGAGGCCGCCGCCTTCCTGACCGAGGCCGTGGCGATCGAGCCGCACGACCCGGACCTGCAGGTCGAGCTGGCCGAGGTGGAGGCCTTCCGCGGTCGGCTTGAGCTCTCCGATCGAGCCTTCAACCGGGCGCTCGAGCAGATATCGCCGCTCGATGCCGGCGCCCTGGTCAGCGCGTGGCTGAGGCGGGGCCGGTGGCTGCGCGGCGGTATCTGCCACCCCCGGGAGTCGCGCCGTTCCTACCAGAATGCGCTGGACGTGCTTGATCGAGATCCAGCGTCCGATCTCCCCGCGCGGGCCGAGGCGCTGGCGGGCCTGGCCTGGGCCGAGGCGGTCGCGGGCGATCCGGCCGAGGTCGACCAGCTGCTCGCGCAGGCCGACCGGATCATCGGCGGCGACCGGCCGGGCGACCTGCTGGCGCACGACATCGGGGTGGCCCGCGGGCACGCGCTGATCAGGGCGGGGCGGTTCACCGACAGCTTCGGCCCGCTGATCGCCGCGAGCGCCGCCGCGGGCCGGGCCGGGCGCCCGGACATGGCCTACAGCTGCCTCAGCAACGCGGCCTGCGCGGCCGCGTGCGCGGGCGAGTTCGGCCGGGCGCTCGACTTCGCCGACCGGTGCCTCCCGCTGGTCACGCCGAACGGCCTGCTGCGCCTGAGCGTCTACGCGCAGACGGCCCGATCGGCCATCTTGCGCCGGCTGGGCCGGCTGGCCGAGGCGCGCCAGGCCTGCGATGCGGCGGCCGGATTCAGCGACCGGGCCGGTCTGGCCGACCTTGACGGTCTGGTCGAGCAGGAACGGGGCCTGCTCGCTCTGGCCGGCGGTGATCCCGCCGCCGCCGCGGCCTCGCTCGCCCGCGCGCTCGACCTGCACGCGCCGGTGAGCAGGGCCGCCACCCGCCTTCGGCGGGCCGAGGCCCTGGCGCGGTCCGGGCAGTGGGAACTGGCGGAGGGGGAGCTGCGGGAGGTCGCGCTCGAGCCGGTGACTCCGGGCGATTTCCCCGTTGCCCTGGTCCCGCAGCTGAGCCGGGTGCAGGCCCTCATCGCGTCCGCCCGCGGGGATGCCGCGCTGGCCGACAGACGGCTGGCGGAGTCGGTGACCGGGTGGCAGCGGATCGCGGGAACGCTAGACGGCGCCCAGACCGGGGCCGGCTACGTGGCCGCGCTCATTGATCTGGGCCGCCCGCCCGTGACCTCGCTGGTCGAGCCTGCCCGTGAACTCGCCATCGTCAGCGCCGAGCTGTCGGCGCTGCGCCACCGAGGAAGCCAGGAGTAACCGATGCAGACGTTCGACGAGAGCGCGGTCAGCGCCGCGCCTCCTGAAGAGGTATGGAAGCTGCTCTACGATCCGGCCCAGTTCCCGCTGTGGTGGGCGGGCACCGGCTCGGTGGAGACCGACAGCGACAGCGGCGACTACACCATGTACCCGGAGGGATACCCGGACTTCCCGATGCCGCAGGCCCTCACGACCAGCCGCGAGAACGGCGCCGTGAAGATCTCCTGCCTGGTCTCCGACCTCTGCTTTGACTGGCGTCTGCGGCCGTCAGGCAGCGGTACCGAGATCTCGGCGCACGTCGAGATCCCCGACCGCGAGGCGCACCGGCTCGATGCGCAGCGCGACATCATCCGCCGGTCGGTCAGGGAACTCGCCCGGCTCGCCGCCGCCCGCGCCGATGACGGGGCTTGACGGCGGGGTTTAAGGTTCGGTCATGGAGATCTTGGACGGAGCCGGCGTCGTCGTGACCGGCGGAGGCGGCGGGATCGGGCGGGCGATCGCGCGCAGGCTGGCGGCCGAGGGCGCCCGGGTGGTCGTGAATGACCTGGACCCCGCGGCCGCCGCCACGGTCGCGGCCGAGATCAAGGGCTTCGCCGTGGCCGGCGACGCCGGGACCGCGCAGGGCATCGCCGAGCTCATCGCCGCCGCCCGCGGCCACCTAGGTGAGATCGACGTCTACTGCTCGAACGCCGGCACCGGCGGCGGTACCAGTGCCGAGGCGCCCGATGACGACGTGTGGCAGCGCGTCTGGGAGGTCAACACGCTGGCGCACGTCCGGGCCGCCCGGGAGCTGCTGCCGGGCTGGCTGGAGCGCGGGCGGGGCACATTCGTGGTCACCGCGTCGGCGGCCGGCCTGCTGACGATGCTCGGCGCGGCGCCGTACTCGGTGACCAAGCACGCCGCCGAGGGGTACGCGGAATGGCTCGCCGCGACCTACTCCCACCGAGGGCTGACCGTGCACTGCATCTGCCCGCAGGGGGTGCGCACCCAGATGCTGGCCGATTCCGGGCACGCGGGCGAGACCGTGCTGATGGATGCGGCGATCGAGCCCGAGGCGGTGGCCGACGCGCTCTGCGACGCGATGGCCGAGGGCCGGTTCCTGGTCTTGCCGCACCCGGAGGTGCGGGACTACTACGCGCTCCGCGCGACCGACACCGACAAATGGCTGCGAGGCATGAACCGGCTGCAGCGCCGGATCGAAGAGAAGGAGGAGGAGAAGGCGTGAAAGCCTGGCACATCACCCGGAACGGTGACCCGGTCGACGTCCTCGAGCTGGCCGAGGTCCCCACCCCGGACCCCGGCCCGGGCCAGCTCCTGGTCCGGGTCCTCGCCGCGGTCGCGAACTTCCCCGACGTGCTGATGTGCCAGGGCACCTACCAGGTGCGCCCGCCGCTGCCGTTCACCCCCGGGGCGGAACTATGCGGGGAAGTGGTACAGGCCGGCCCGGACGTGACCGGCTTCGCCCCCGGAGACCGGGTCATCGGCCACGCTGCACTGCCGTCGGGCGGGTACGCCGAGTACGCGCTGATGCCCGCGGCGACGGTCATGCCCGCCCCTGCCGCGCTCGACGACGCCGAGGCGGCGCCGTTCCACATGACGTACCAGACCGGCTGGTTCGGGCTGCACCGGCGCGCCCATCTTCAGGCCGGGGAGACGCTGCTGGTGCACGCGGCCGCGGGCGGCGTCGGCAGCGGCGCGGTCCAGCTCGGCAAGGCGGCCGGCGCGCGCGTGATCGGCGTGGTCGGCGGCCCAGAGAAGGCGGCGGTGGCCAGGGAACTCGGCTGCGACGTGGTCGTGGACCGACACCGTGAGGACTTCGTGGCGGTCGTCAAGGAGGTCACCGGCGGGCGCGGCGCCGACGTGGTCTACGACTCGGTGGGCGGCGACGCCTTCCGCCGGTCGACCAAGTGCATCGCGTTCGAAGGCCGGATCGTCATTGTCGGCTTCGCCAGCGGCGACATCCCGTCTGCCGCACTGAACCACGCCCTGGTCAAGAACTACTCGATCCTCGGCCTGCACTGGGGCCTGTACGTGCGCCTCGACCCGGACGCGGTCCGGACGGTGCACGCCGAGCTGACCAGACTGGCCGACGCGGGGGCGATCCGAACCCTGGTCAGCGAGCGGCTGACCCTGGCCGACGTCCCCGACGGCCTCCGCCGCCTGGCCGCGGGCACCACCACCGGCAAACTCGTCTTCATCCCCTAGTGAGTAGGTGAAGCTCTGGTGGCAGTCCGAGCTGAGCGAGCATTTGCTAAGGTTCCGGTCATGGCACCGCTGGCCGCCAGCTGAAGGAGCTTTGATGGAGACGAACTCCGCTTCCGGACCGATCACCGACAAGTGGGTGACCAGGCACTTCGACCACCTCTCGCCGGAGCTGGCCCGCAACCTGCACCCGACGCTGGCCCGCGCCCGCTCGCTATGCCCGGTCGCCCGCAGCGACGTCTACGAGGGCGGGTTCTGGGTGCTCACCAAGTACGAGGACGTGCTTCGGGTCGCACAGGACTGGCAGACGTTCAGTTCCGAGCTCGGCATCACGGTGCCCTACCACCCCCCCTCCACGCCTATGAAGATCCTGCCGGTAGCGGTCGACCCGCCGCTCCAGCGGACGTTCAAGCGGCTCGTCAACGCGCACTTCACCCCGGTCAAGGTCACCCCCTGGGAGGCGCCCACCCGCGCCCTCGTGAACCGGCTGATCGACAACTTCATCGAGCGCGGCGAGTGCGACTTCATGACCGAGTTCGCCCGGCCGCTGCCCGGCCTGGCGTTCTTCGAGCAGGCGCTGCACGCGCCCGCGGAAGACCTGGAGCAGGTCAACCAGTGGGCCACGATGGCGTCGCTGACGCACCTGCCGGAGTCGCGGGACGGGCTGATGAAGCTGGCCGGCTGGATCGGCCAGTTCATCGCCAAGGGCCGCGCCGATGAGCAGGCCGGGGCGGAGCGGCGCGGCGACGTGGTCGACGCCGTGCTCGACGCCCAGATCGAGGGCAGGCCGATCACCCTGCAGGAGGCGATCGGCACGATCCACCTGCTCATTCTGGGCGGCCTGGAAACAACGGCGGGCGTGCTCGGCGCGGCGATGATGCGCTTCTGCGAGCACCCGGAGATCCTCGAGCAGATCAGACAGCGACCGGAGTTGATCCCGGAGACGGTCGAGGAACTGCTGCGGCTCGACGGAAGCTTCATCTGCATCGGCCGCACCGCCCGCCGCGACACCGAGATCGACGGCCACCTGGTCAAGGAGGGTGAGCGGGTCCTGCTGTACTGGGCGTCGGCCAACCGCGACGAGGCCGAGTTCGACGACCCCGATACCTTCGATCCGGCCCGCGAGCGGAACCGGCACATCGCCTTCGGCGCCGGGCCGCACCGCTGCGTGGGCTCCAACCTCGCCCGGATGAACCTCCGCATCGCGATCGACGAGATCGCCCGCCGGCTGCACGACGTCAAGCTTCAGCCGGGCGCCGACATCGACTTCCACTCCACCTTCAACCGCGCACCGCTCACGGTCCCGATCACCTTCACCCCCGGGCGGCGCGCCGGGGACTGATCCGGCCGGGCCGGATAAGTTCTCCAGCTGCGCCGCGCCGCGGCGGACCGGCCGGGCAGCCCAGCTGCCGGTCCCCGACGGGAGCGCGCGGCCGATCGTCATGACAGCGACGCAGCAGCTGATCACCGTGGCCCATGCCAGCCCAGTTGCCATCCAGTCGGCGCCGACGCCGGGTCCCGTCGTCCAGGCTCCGGCCGCCCACGCCAGCAGCGCGCAAGCCCCGCCGATCAGCACCCACCCCAGCGCCAGGAACAGGTACGCGACCCGGGGCCGGAGCGGCCTGAGCCGCCGCGCCCGCCCTTGGCAGAGGGAGTTCGCGGCGACGGTCATGAACGCGTCGATGACCGCCAGCGGGAGCATCGCGAAGAACACGGCCTGGATCGGGTGGAGGTAACCCGGCACGTCCGTCGATTCCATGAATCCGCTGGCAGCGGCGATCGCAAGGCCCCCCGTGAGGTAGCGCCAAAGGCCGCCAGGATAACGCCGGCGCCTCCGCTGGGCCTGGAGCCGCCGCCGGGTCTCCCGCCCCTCTGGTCCCGCTGGTGCCGCATGCTTCCCCACCCGTAACAGATACCATCCCAACCGGGCACATGTGACCACATTCAGGCATTCCAAGGCTTATCATGTGACAAAACACCCGGAAAACAGGGCCAAAAGTCCCACGGTAATTTCATCGGGGCGAGCAGCGGGGGTCAGCGGGACTCGGCTAGGGCGGCTAGTCGGTCGAGCGAGGCCTGGAGCATGTCGGTCGTGGTCGACTGGGCGCGCCGCAGCCTTCCCTCCGGCGCGTCCGGCGGCAGCCCGGTCCAGTCGTAAGTCTGGGTGACCAGCGTCCGCGACTCGTCGAGCGGCTCCAGCTGCCACCGCCACAGGTGCCCGGCAGGCTCCTGCCCGGAGTCGCCCGGCATCCACGCGATCAGCCGCCCCTCCTCGAACTCGACGACCCGGTTGTCCCTGACGCCACTGGTCTTGGTAAGGGTCATCGCGAACACCTCGCCCACGCCCCGCACCCGCTGCCCCGCGGCCGCCACGGCCAGGTTGTCGTTCCCGTCCCAGCTCGGCTGCCGGGCCGGATCCGCGATCAGCTCAAAGATCGTCCCTGCCCCGGCCGCGATCTCCCGGCTAGCCGTAAGCACCCGCACTTCCGTCCCCTGACTCGTCATGCCCCTATCCAATCACTTCAGCCAATGCGGGTACTAATTGGCAAGTAGTTGCCAAAATTTAAGTTAAGTTTCGAATGCTACTTGGTACGGCGTTTTGTCGTGCATTGAACTGCCCGACCGCTTACTGTGACGTCATGCCCTCTCTCACAGTCACCCACGAGGCGCCGCTCGAGTTGATCCGGCAGCACCCGCCGCTCGCGGTTGAGCTCATACGGGCGACCATCGGCCTCCCGTTGCCCGCAGGGGTAGAGGCCCGGCTCGGCCCGACCGACCTGAACTACGTCGTCCCCGCGCAATTCACGGCCGACTCCGTCATTACCCTCCACGAGCCGGCGACAGGCGAGGCCGTCCTCGCGGTCATCGTCGAGCCACAGGGCCGCGACGACGCTGATAAGCAGTACTCGTGGCCGGCCTACGTCACCAACGTCCGCCGCGCGGCCAAGTGCCCCCGAGCTGTCCTCGTGGTCATCTGTCCAGACCCCCTCGAAGGCGAGAAGTGCCGTAAGGGCATACCCACCGGTCACCCCGGCTTCGACCTGTTGCCGATCGTCATCGATCCGCTGCATGCTCCCGACCCGCAAGACGCAAGCCCCTGGCTGGTCATTTTCGACGCCTGCCTAGGCGTCATGGACGTTGGAACCGAGCCGGTCGCGCGCCGGATCCTGAACGCTGTCCACGAGTCCGGCACATCAGCGGCTGACCGCGAACGCCTCATCACGCTTATCCTTGAGGCAGCGCCCGTCGCTGCCCGCCAGATCCTGGAGGACCTGATGGCCACTACCGAGTGGAAGAACGACTTCGTCGAGAGCTTTGTCAAGGTCGGCATCGAGAAGGGGCTCGAGAGGGCTCGAGCAGGGTCGCGAGCAGGGTCGCGAGCAGGGCATCGCAGAGGGCGCCATTCGGGCTAAGGCCGAGGCCATTCTCAAGGTCCTCGACGCCCGCCAGCTGAAGCCGACGAAGAACCAGCGCGGGCAAATCAATGCCGCCATCGATCTCGCCCAGCTTGACCGCTGGTTCGACCGGGCCCTGGTCGCTGCCACCGCCGCCGAGGTCTTCGCGGACTGATGCATAATCCTGGCGCCGGCAGTTACGCAGCGCGCATCAGCGGTTGAGCGGGGTCGAGCTTGGCGATCGCGGCGTGCAGCTGCTTGGCCAGGGTGTCGGGACCCGGTCGGTCGTAGACCGGCGAGGTGGCGTTGGTCAGCATGACGGTCGCGGCGGCCACGCCCTGGGCGGTGACCGGCAGCGGGACGGTCAGGCGCTCCATCAACTCCCTGATGGCGGGCTCGGCGGCGAGGATCGCGGCGACGTTCAGCGGGATCGCCGGGGTACGGCGGGTGGGCGCGCGGCCGGCCACCCGGAGCACGTGGTCCCAGCTCTCGGCCAGGGACATGCGGCGAGGGAGCGAGACGATGTGCTGCGCGCGCGCGGCCAACAGCCGGGTCGACTCGGGCGAGCGGCCCTGTGCTAGTTGCTGGTCCAGCGACGCACCCAGCGCGCGCGCCAGCAGTCGGTCGGTGAGCCGTACCGGCCGTATGACGAAGGGATCGCCGAGGACGAGCGTGTGCCGGGCGGCCCGGCCGGGATCGGTGTCTGCGCTGTACATACCTCCAGCCTGGGCCTGGCCAGGCGAAACCGGAAGTGGCATAATTGTCAGGGTGCACGACAATACTGCCAACGTGACAGAGCGCTCGGGAACCGGTCGAAAGCCGCCCGTCGTCGCGATCGTGGTGTACGACGGCGTGGCGCTGTTCGAGCTCGCGACGGCCAACGACGTCTTCGGCACCGACGTCACCACGGCGTCCGGCGAGCCGCTGTACCAGGTGCTCATCTGCGGTCCCGCGGCCTCGGTCATGACCGAGGCCGGGTTCCGGATGGAGGTCCTGAGAGGCCTGGACGCGCTCGACCAGGCGCACACAGTCGTTGTGCTGCCGACGCTGTTCCCGGAGCAGGTGTCGGCCGAGGTGCTTGACGCGCTGCGCCTGGCCAGGTCGCGCGGGCAGCGTCTGATGTCGCTGTGCACCGGCGCGGCGGTGCTAGCCGCCGCCGGGTTGCTTGACGGGCACACCGCGACCACCCACTGGTCCGAGTGCGCCGACCTGGCGCAACGTTATCCCCGGGTGACGGTCGACCCCGGCGTGCTCTACGTGGACGAGGGCGAGCTGCTGACCTCCGCCGGGAGCGCCGCCAGCCTCGACCTGTGCCTGCACGTGGTCCAGCGGGACTACGGCACCCAGGTCGCAACCCGGATCGCCAGGGACCTGGTGATACCGCTGCACCGGCCCGGCGGGCAGGCCCAGTACATCGAGACTCCGGTGCCTGAAGCCGACAGTGGTGGTGACCTGTTCGCCGACACGATCAGCTGGCTGCAGGCGCACCTCGATCAGGAGGTGACGGTCGCCGACCTCGCCGCGCGGGCGGCCATGAGCCCGCGCACGTTCGCCCGGCGGTTCCCGGCCAGCACCGGCACCACCCCCCTGACCTGGATCCTGCGGGAGCGGGTGAGGCTCGCGCAGCGACTCCTGGAGACGACCGACCTGCCGGTGGACGCGATTGCGGGCAAGACCGGCTTCGGCACCGCCGACAACCTGCGCAAGCACTTCGGGCGCATGCTGCACACCACGCCCCAGGCCTACCGGCGCACGTTCCGGGACCCGGCTGCCAGCGTTAGCCCTGCAACTGCTTAACCATCTCCAGCGCGTCGTTGACGTGCCCGCTGATGTTGGTCATCGAGTTGAAAATCTGCCTGACGGTGCCCTCGCGATCGATCACGTAGGTGACCCGGCCAGGGATCAAGCCGAGCACCGTCGGCACCCCGTAGAGTTTGCGAACCTTGCCGCCCCGGTCGCTGAGCAACGTGAACGGCAGCTTGTACTTCTCGGCGAAGGCCGTGTGCTTCTCGGCCGAATCGGAGCTGATCCCGATCACCTCGGCCCCTGCCGCGCTGAAGACCTCGTGGCTGTCACGGAAGGCACAGGCCTCGGCGGTGCAGCCGGAGGTGTTGTCCTTCGGATAGAAGTACAGGACCACGACCCGTTCACCCAGCCGGTCCTGCAGCCGTACCGGCTCACCCGACTGCGCCGGAAGGGTGAAGTCGGGTGCCTTGTCCCCGACCTTTACCGAACTTGCCATGATGCCCTCCAGATAGTCAGCAGCGCGAGCGTTGACGCAGTCGATCCGGCCCAGCCGCAATGTTCCGCGCTGGCCGTGCTCTTAGTGTGCTCTTCCCGGACACGTGCCCAATAGCGGCATCCAGCACGAATTTCAGCGGCCGGCGCCGCGCCTCAGTCCACGCTCATCGGTGACCCGAACCGGATCACATTGCCGTCAGGATCGACGAGCGCGCCCTCGTGCTTACCCCATTCGGTGTCCTGCGGAAGCCGCACGTCGGCTCCGGCCGCAAGCCACGCCCGGGCCAGCGCGTCAGCGTCCTCAACGAAGAGGTAGGCCGTCGATCGGCA
This sequence comes from uncultured Actinomycetota bacterium, assembly GCA_963773105.1. Taxonomy (GTDB): domain Bacteria; phylum Actinomycetota; class Actinomycetes; order Streptosporangiales; family Streptosporangiaceae; genus Trebonia. The sequence goes on along the minus strand of CAVZAA010000003.1, from coordinate 568,689 downwards.
GTGTGCTTTCGTGTCCACGTTGGGCGCCACACCGAGATGAATCTCGACGCCATCGTAGGTAACGAAGCCGTATCCGCCGCCGCGATACTGGCGGACGCCGAAACCGAGCCCGCGGTAATAGGCAAGGGCGGCGGCCACGTCACTGACAGTGAAGATCGGCGCGACTCGCGTACTCACGATCGCAATATATCCCGCCGTGCCTGGGCGGGATGGAGAAGACCGGTCAGGACTCGGGTCATGGCGCGGTCGAACATCGGCTCATCGGCGGCGGGCTCAGCAGCGGCGGGCTCGCCGGGGACGGGCTGCTCCGCCAGCGCGGCCGCCAGGTACGGGTGCTGGCCGGCCGCCGTGATCTCCAGCAGATACCGGCCCAACGATTCCTGCCACCGGGCGGTGTCCTGCCCGGTCCGCTGCTGCCCGATCTCCGTCTGTGCGAACAGGCGCACCACGCCGGAGAACAGGCCGACCGTTTCCAGTCTGGCGGGCCCGGTCAGGTCCGCCTCGGCCAGGGCGGCGAGCGCGTGCTCGATGAAGGCGACCGCGTTCGGCCCGGGCAGGTTCCCGGTGGCGGGGACGTCGAGCAGCCACGCGTGCCGGAGATACACGACACGGCTCTGCCGGGCGAGCTTGAGTAGATCGGGCACCGGGTGACCAGACCTGGGCTCGGAAAGGGAGATCTCACCGTAGACCTGGTCGGCCATGAGCTGCACAAGCTCCTCCCGGCTGGCCACGTAGCGGTACAGCGAGGCAGGGGCGGTGCCGATCGCCGCCGCGGCGGAGCGCATGGTCACCGCGCCGAGTCCGCTGGCGTCGGCGAGCGTGACGCCAGCCGCCGCGATCTCCGCGCGACTGTGCTCGGGTGCGGGCCCGCGGGCGGCGCGCTCCGGGCGCGTCCAGATGCTCTGGCCCCGGTCGTCGCGCTTTGGCTCCTTCGTCATTGCGAACACTGTACTCAGTAAGTTAGTCTGCAGGTATAGCGAACATTGATCGCAGTTTCAGACGGCGGCGACGAGCGGGGAGCGACGATGACCGAGGCAGCCGGGGCCGGCCAGTGGGCGGACACGTGGACGCCGACCGAGTACGCAGCCAACGGCACCGTGCAGATCGCCTATGATCGGCTGGCCGGCTCGGCCGGCGACCCGCTGCTGCTGGTCATGGGTTTGGCCGTCTCCAGATTCTGGTGGCCCGCCGGGCTGGCCCGTGCGTTCGCCGATCAGGGGTTCGCGGTCGCCCGCTACGACCAGCGGGACGCCGGACAGTCGACCCGGATGCCAGACACCGGCAGCGCCAATCCGTTCGCTGCGCTGGCCCGCAGGCGAGGCGCCTACTCCTCCGAGGACATGACCGACGACGCGGTCGCCGTGCTCGACGCGCTCGGCTGGGAGCGCGCGCACGTCTTCGGCGCGTCGCTTGGCGGCATCATCGCCCAGCGCATCGCCCTTCGCCATCCCGACCGGGTCCTCAGCGTCGTCTCGGCCATGGCCCTGCCCAGCGACGACGTAGGCGTCAAGGCGGGACGGTACGTTCGCTTCGGCACGCTGGCCAGGCTCGCCCGAGTCAAGTTCCCCGAGGGCAGGGCGGGCGACATCGAGCTCTCGCTCATGCTCGCCAGAGAACTCGCCTCGCCCGCCTATCCCTTCGACCAAGAGGCCGCGTGGGAGTGGATCGAACGCGAAGTCGACGCCGGCCCGCGGGACACCAGGGCCCAGAGCAGGCAGGTCGGCGCCCCGTGGCACGGCCCGAGGCTACGCGAGCTGCGTAAGCCCGTCCTCGTCCTGCACGGCGACCAGGACCAGATCCTGCGCCTCTCCGCCGCCCGCGCCACCGCCAAGGCCATCCCCGGCGCCCGCCTGGTAATCCTGCCCGGGGTCGGTCACGACCTTCCCGCCCCGCTCTGGCCCGCCATCGCGGCCGAAGTCAGGCAACTCGCCGACCAGGCGGGCCGCTCCGCAATCGACCGGCGCGGGTGACGCCCCATTAAGAGGAGACGGGGATCGAGTTCGCCGGGGCAGTGATGACCTCCGGCCGCCCGAAGTCGCTGAACGCCACTGTGAGCATCGTCGCGCCGCCGGCGCCTTTCAGCTCCATCTGCATTTGGTGCACCACGCCGCCGCCGCCTGCGTCGGCTTTGCGCGACCCGGAGAAGATAGCCGGTTGCGTTCGGCATCTCCCGTACGTTCCCAGTGCTCCCAGGCGTAGGGGAGTGCTTCGGCGGTGGCGTCTCTCCCGTCCTCGAAGCCGTAGGCGGCCACCAGCGCGCGGCGCAGCCGCGGCTCGCTGCCGCGCACGAAGCCTTCGAATTCAGCTACCCGCACCGGGTCGGTGTCCGGGCAGACCACGGGTGCCTCGCCGCGTCTCACGACTGTTTCCCGTTGCCCAAGGCCTGTCTCCGTCCCGAACTCCCTGATAGCCCGAGAATCGTCGGCGGCCGCCCGGTGAGCGAGCTACTCGTTCTCAGCTGACGTGAGCGGCCAGCTCTGCCCGATGGTCGCTTACCCAGTCGAACGCGTCGCGGACGGACCGGACCCCCCCGCCGTCACGCAGCCGGATCATCGTGGGGTCGCCGGCGGCGGCCTTGGCGTCGATGCCCCGCCCGCACCGGTCCTGCCACCACAGGATCGTCCCAAGCAGGCGTGTTGCCGGCCCGCACGACGGACGTCACGAACCCGCCCGGCAGCCGCTGCTCGCCCATCTAACCGAGGGCCAGTCGGTGGCCGCCGAGGGATTCGATGAGCTGCTTGTCGGCCGACGTCGCCTCACCGCGGCCGGTGAGCTTGGCGATCAGCGTTACCTGGCCCCAGCCGGTCTCCGCCCGCAGGCTGACGGCCGCGGCCGCAGGCAGTAGCAGCTCCGCGGTGACTTCCGCGGCTGGCGCGGTTATCCACGGCTCGCGGTCGAGGGCGACGGCCAGGTCCAAGCCGTGCACCGCCAGTTCGAGTACACGCGTGCGCAGGAACTCCGACAGCAGCATCGGGTCACCGTGACGGGTCGTCACCACGCGCCCCGGCGGTGTCGCCTGCAGCAGCGCCCAGGCTTGCTCCCGGGCGGTGGCGAAATCGTGGGCCCGCGCCGCAGCATCGGGTAGCGCCGCCGCCGCTCGCCGCGCCGACTCGATCCTGTCGGCATTGGTGGCAGCGGAGAACCGCTGATCGGGCCGGTAGTAGGCTGCCGCGGCGACCAGGCTGACGCCAGTCGGTTCGGGTGCGTCGAGCATGCCGGGCAGTCGCCCGATGGTCATCCGCACGTGATAAGCCAACTCGGCCACGGTCCACGGCGGGCATGGGCTGGCACGGGCGAAGGCGCCGTCATCGATGTCCGCCAGCACCTCGGACAGGCGCTGCGACTCCGCACCGAACGCCTCGAAGATCATTTCCGTAGTCACGACGAAGCAGCATAGGCGCGGCTGACGGGGAACGCGCCTCGACGATGGCCCCCTTGGTCTTTCAGGTCGCCGAGCCGGGGCGGGCGAGCAGTCGGACGGCGAGGTCGCGGGCGGTGATGCCGGCCCGGGTCGCGGGCACCAGGAGCGCGCCGGCGATAAGGCGGCCGCGCTGGGCTGGCCTGACCCGGACGCGGTGCTCGGTCTCGTAAGCCCGGAATGCGGTCGCGGGGTCGCCGGGGGCAGCGTCAAGTGCCCGCCCGAGCGTAGCCGCCCCTGTGATGGCGAGGCTGGAACCGCCGCCGAAGAGCGACATGCAGGACGCGGCGTCGCCGAGCAGGGCGATCCGCCCCTGGGACCAGGCCGGCAGCTGGACCCGGCTGACGGAGTCGAAGTACAGGTCGTCCGCCGCGCTCAGTCTGTCGAGCAGTCGCGGCAGTTCCCACCCGCCGCCGCGATACGCGTCGAGCACGATCCGTTTGCAGGCGGCGGTGTCGCGGTTGTCAAGGCTGGGAATGACCGGGCTGCGCCAGATGAACGCCGCCATCGCGTTGCCGTTCACCGGATGCACCGACGCCGACCGGCCCGGCTGGTTGTACATGAGCACCGTGCCGGGGTCCGCCGCCGAGTAGCCCAGCGGCAGCGTGGCGACGTACATGCCGAGATGGCGCACGTACCCGGAGGTGGGACCGAACAGCGTGCGGCGCACCGCCGAGTGCAGCCCGTCCGCCCCGACGACAAGATCGAACCGGCGCGGGGCGCCCTTGGCGAAGGTCACGTCTACGCCCGACCTGTCCTGGTCCAGCGCCGCGATGGAGTCGCCGAACACGAACTCGGCCTGCTCACGGGCGGCGTCGTACATGATCGCGGCCAGCTCGGCCGCGGCACCTCGAGCTCGGTGCCGTCGGCTTTGCCCACCGCGATGCGACCGAGCCTGCGCCCGGTCGCGTTGACGAAGGCCAGGCCGGACACTCTGGTCGCGGCCGCGCGGAGCCGAGGCAGGACGCCCATCCGCTCGGCCACCGCCATCGCCTCTCCCCGGACGTCGACCGGGTTACCGCTCGAGCGCTGCCCCTCGGCGCGCTCGACCACCGTCGGCAGAAACCCGGAGCGGGCGAGCCAGTAAGCCAATGTCGGACCGGCCACACCCGCCCCGGAAATCAGCACTGTGCGTTGTTTCATAGCCACAATCTATCCGCACTCAATGCAAAATTGCAATGAATGCCAATGGGCAGCCGATGCGCTACACTGCGCACCATGGCGTCCAGCACCGGCTCCGGCAGCACCCTGCGCGAGCGCAAGCGGGACCGAACCCGCAAGGCGCTGATCGACGCGGCGCTCGACCTGTTCGAGCGCAACGGCTACGACGGCACCACCGTCGCCGATATCGCCGAGGCGGCCGAGATCGGCACCCGCACCTTCTTCAGCTACTTCGCCAGCAAGGACGAGCTGCTGTTCCCCGAGAGCGACGCCCGAGTGGCGGCGGCGGTGACGGCGATCGCCAACCGCCAGCCCACCGACCGCCCGGCCGACGTGCTGCTGCGCGCGCTGCGCGAGGTCGGCGCGGCCGACGGACAGCCAGATGACATGGTCGACCGAATCGCGGCCGCACGGATACGGCTGTTCAAGACCGTGCCCGCGGTGCGGGGGCGAGCCCTGCAGATTCAGCTCGACGCCCAGCGCGAGATCGCCGGGCACCTGCAGCGGGCATTCCCGGCCGAACTGGACGAGGTCAGCGCGGCCGCGCTCGTGGGCGCGTTCATCGGGGCGGTCAGCGGGGCGCTTCAGGTCCTGCTCGACGACCGCGACTCGGCCGCCGGCCCCGACGACCTCCGCCGCCAACTGCGCCAGGCAACCGACATCGCCCTGCGCCCCTGGCAGCAGCCCGGCCCCTTAGATGAGGGCCCCCTGCTCCTTCAGGTCGCCGATCTCATCCCACGTAAGGCCAAGTTCGAGCAGCACCGCCTCGGTGTGCTCGCCGTGCTCGGGCGCCCGGCTCGGCCGTCCGGGCCGCTGGTCGAACTGAACCGGCGAGGTGACCAGCGGCAGCGACACGCCGTTGCCGAGGTCGGTCGGGGCGACGTAGCCGTTGGCGCGTACCTGCGGGTCATGGTGCACTTCGGAGGGGGTCTGGACCGGCGCCCACTCGCCAGCGAAGCCCGCCAGTGCCTGCTGCCAGTAGCTGAAGTCGTACGACGCGAAGATCGCGTCCAGGATCTCCACGCACGCCCGTGAATTGGCCTGCCGCGCAGCCGAGTCCGCGAACCGGGAATCGGCCGCCAGCTCGGCAACCCCGAGCCGTCGGCACAGGTCGGGCCAGTGCGGGTCGGGTGCGAGCATCATGAACGCCACGAACCGGCCGTCGGCGGTGCGGTAGGTCAGCCAGAGCGGGTTCCAGAAGTCGTGCCGATCCGGTGCCGCGGCCTCCTGCGAGCCCTCGCCCAGCCCGGCGTTGACCACGTCGGGCTGGATCTGCCATATCCCCGCGGCGAGCAGCGCCACGTCGATCACCGACGCGGAGCCGCTGACCGCCCGCCGGTACAACGCGGTGCCGACGGCGCCGGCCACGGCCAGGCTGCCGGCCGCGTCGCCGAAGGCCGGTCGCAGGCGGGTCGGGAAGTCGGCGCCGGCCGGCGTGAACAGGTGCTGCATTCCGGTCCTGGCCCAGTACGCGCCCGAGTCGTAGCCGCCGCGGGCGGCGTCGGGCCCTCTCGGGCCGAACGCGGTGCCCCGCACGTAGATGACCGACGGGTTGTCGAGCTGGATGTCGGCCACGTCGATGCGCAGCGAACGGCGGGCGTCCAGGCGGACGTTGGTCATGAAGACATCGGCCGACGCCACTAGGGTGCCGAGCAGGGCCCGCCCGCGCGGGTGCTTGAGGTTGACCGCCACCGACCGCTTCCCCCGGTTGGCCGACTGGAAGAACGGGTCCACGCCCCGGTACACGTTGTGCAGCCCGTAGGTCGACAGGCTCCGGTAGGGATCGCCCGACACCGGCTCCTCAACCTTGATGACGTCCGCGCCCCACTCGGCCAGCACCGACCCGGCCAGCGGCACGAAGACGTGCGAGGCCACCTCCACCACCCGCACCCCCGCCAGCGGCCCTCCGGCGATTTCGTCCGAGACCCCGGCCAGCGACGGCTCCATCACCTCGCGCGGGCTCGGCGACGTCCACAGGTCGGCCGGCTCGATGATGTGCGAATCGACGTCGGCCATTCGCGTGGGCTCCTCAACCTTACAGAGTATTTACTCACTTAATCTAGACGGGTCGAAGCGGATCCGCAACGCTGCTCAGGCCTCCGGCTCGGGGACAGCCCGCAGGTGAGGAACCATCGGCGTGGTGATGTGCCCGGGCGCGATCGCGTTCACCCAGATTACCATTGACTCGCTAGCTAGGTATGGAGCTATAGTGCTAGGTATCTAGTTAAAGTGAGGTCGCGTGATCGAGTTCCACTTGGACGCCCGCTCCGGGGTCGCGCCCTACCGGCAGCTGATCCATCAGGTGCGGCAGGCGCTGCGGCTGGGCCTGCTGCACGAGGGTGACCAGCTGCCGAAGGTCAAGGACGTGGTCGCCGGGCTCGCCATCAACCCCAACACAGTGCTCAAGGCCTATCGCGAGCTCGAGTACGAGGGGCTGGTGGCGGCCCGCCCGGGGATCGGCACCTTCGTGACCGGGACGCTGGACGGCGGGCCGCTGGCCGCGCACGGGCCCCTCCGCCGCGAACTGCAGCGCTGGGTAGGCAAGGCACGACGGGCCGGCCTGGACGACGAGTCGATCGAGGCGCTGTTCGCCAGCACCTTTCGGTCCGCTAACGAGGAGGACATAGCGTGAGGGATTTCTCGGCGCGAACGGGGATCACAGCGTGAACGCCGTCATAGAGACCAGCGGACTTGGCAAGCGGTACCGCCGGAAGTGGGCGCTGACGGACTGCACCCTGTCCATCCCGGCCGGGCACGTCGTGGGCCTGGTCGGTCCCAACGGCGCGGGTAAGAGCACCCTGCTGAACATGGCGGTCGGGCTGCTCGCGCCGACCACCGGCACGATCACGGTGCTCGGGGGCACCCCGGCGGCCTCGCCCGCGCAGCTGGCCCGGGTCGGCTTCCTCGCCCAGGACTCGCCGATTTACTCCGGCCTGTCGGTCGCCGATCACCTGCGGCTCGGCGCCCGCCTCAACCCGGGCTGGGACGAGGAGCTGGCACGCGGCCGGGTCGACCAGCTTGACCTTGATCTCCGCCAGAAGGCCGGTACCTTGTCGGGCGGTCAGCGCGCCCAGCTCGCGCTGACCCTGGCGGTCGCCAAGCGTCCCGAGCTGCTGATCCTGGACGAGCCGGTGGCCAGCCTCGACCCGCTCGCCCGGCGGGAGTTCCTGCAGGACCTGATGGAGGCCGTCGCCGAGCAGGAACTGTCCGTCGTCCTTTCCTCGCACCTGGTGGCGGACCTGGAACGGGTCTGCGACTACCTGGTCGTGCTGGTCGGCTCCCAGGTGCGCATCGCCGGGCCGGTGGACGAGCTGCTGGCCGCCCACCACGTGCTGGTCGGCCCCCGGCGGGACCCGGACAACCTGCAGGTCATCTCCGCCAGCCACACCGACGTGCAGACCACGCTGCTCGTCCGCACCGCGGGCGCGATCCTCGACCCCGCCTGGACCGTGTCCGAGGTTGGTCTGGAGGACTTGGTCCTCGCCTACATGAGCCAGGCGACCGGACGCCGCCGCCGCGACCGCAACGGCCACCGCCACCTGGAGGTACAGAAATGATCTGGCTGACCTGGCGCCAGTTCCGCGTGCAAGCCCTCACCGCCGCCACCGCCCTGGTCGCGGTCGCCATCCTGCTCGGGCTCACCGGGCCGAACCTGGCTAACCAGTTCGCCGCCAGCAGGCTGGCCGGGTGCCACGGCGACGGCTGCGCGAACGCGGCCAGCGCCTTCCTCAACCAGCTGCAAACCGGCGCCCTGGACCATGTCATTTACCCACTCGGTCTGGTGCTCATCCTGGCCACGCCCGCGCTCCTCGGCATCTTCTGGGGCGCCCCCCTGATCGCCCGCGAATTCGAGGCCGGGACCTATCGGCTGGCCTGGAACCAGAGCGTGACCAGGACCCGGTGGCTGACGGTCAAGCTCGCGCTGACCGGCCTGGCCGCCATGGCCGTGACCGAGGCGCTCAGCCTCATGCACGCCTGGTGGGCGGATCCCATCAGCCAGGCCATCGCGCTCGGCGGCGGCGCGTCGGTGTTCAGCGGGAACCGGTTCACCTGGCTCACCTTCGCCAGCCACGGCATCACCCCGCTCGGCTACGCGGCGTTCGCCTTTGCCCTCGGCACCGCGACCGGTGCCCTCATCCGCCGCACCGTCCCCGCCATGGCCGTCACCCTGGCCATCTTCGCGCTGGTCCAGATTCCCATGCCGCTGTGGGTCCGCGGGAACATCATCCCGCCCGTCCAGACGATCATCACGATCGATGCCGCGCAGGTGAGCTACGGCAGCCTCACCGCCTCCGCCGTCCCCGGTCAGCCCGCCGCCTGGGTTGTCTCCAGCCACGCCGTCAACGCGGCCGGGCAGACCATCACGGCGGCGCCTGCCTCCTGCCTTCCTGATTATCCGGCGGCGAAGTTCAATGGCGACCCAGGGCAGTGCATGGACAAACTGGGTATCCGGGAGGTCGTCGACTACCAGCCCGCCAGCCGCTACTGGCCCATCCAGCTGGTCGAGACCGGGATCTTCCTGGTCCTTGCGCTCGCCCTGGCCTGGTTCTGCTTCTGGCTGCTCAGCCGCCGGCGGACATGATCAGGCCTCAGCTATCTTCGGTGGTTATGTCAGCCGGCTCGCTCACCGGTACGGGGGCGGCCGGCTGGCTGGCCGGCGCGGGCGCGGCCGACTGGATGGCGCCGAATCCGCAGACGAAGTTCGCGTACGGGACCGGGCGGCTGTTCGGCGGCTGGGGCGGCGTGACGCAGTGCGACTCGATCCAGCGCACTCGCGGGTCCGAGCCCGACGGTGACACTGGCAGCACGAAAAACCGCACGTAGCCGTCGCTGATGTCGGCCTCCAGCACGGCCAGCGTCGGGGCGGGCACGTTGCCGAGGAAGCCGCCGATCGGCAGCACCTCCTGGCCGCTGTACAGAATGAAGTTCTCCGCCAGCCCGGACGTGTCGGCGCCGAACAGGGCGTCACCGGGCGGCGTCTGGAGTTCCAGCCGCTGGACGCTCTTGGTGAGGTTGGGCGCGTCGGCGGCCAGCAGCTGGTTATTGTGAGCGGTCTTGGACGACTCGAACGGGGTGTCAAACGGCCCCAGTCCCTGGACCACGGAGGTCACCGACGCCGCCACGGGCAGCAGGAGCACGGCGGCGCTGGCGAACGCGAGTGCGGTCAGATGCCCGGCCCGGCCCGACGCGCGCAGCAGCAGCTGGGCGACGGCGGCCGCCGCCACCACCAGCGCCACCACGGTGAGCTCGACCGGTCCGGATGCCGTCCCTGACATCAGGTAGGCGCCGTAGCCTGCGCAGCCGAGCACCGTGGCCGCGACGATCAGCCGCACCCGCCTCGGCCAGGGCCGGGGCCCGCACGCGGCGAGGCCGGCCCCGCACAGCGCCGCGACCGCCGGGACCAGCGCCGCGACGTAGTACGAGTTCAGGTAGGTGCCGGCGCTGAAGAACACCGCCAGGATCAGCCACCAGCCGCCCCACAGCACCACGGCGGCCCGCAGCGGGTCGCGCCTCCCCTCACGGCGGCGGGAGATGAGCACGCCAAGCGCGCCGACCAGGGCGGCAGGCAGCAGCCAGCCGCCGTCGGCCGCAAACGGGCCGGCGAGCAGCCGGTGCCAGCCCGGCTTGATGCTCTTGGTCCCGGCGTTGAGCAACCGCCCGCTCTCCGCCGCCGCGACGATAATCGGCGACGGCGGCCCGGCGATGGTCGCCCAGTTCCCGCTCAGCCGGCCCAGGCCGTTGTAGTCGAACACCTGCGTGTACACCGAGTCGTTGGCGCTGCCATCCACGTACGGTCGGTCCTGCGCCGGGACCAGCGAGACGGCCGTCATCCAGGACAGCGAGATAACGACGGTGACCAGCCCGGCCAGCGCGACGTGGGCGCAGCGGGTGCGCAGCCGCGCCGCGGGCGCGGCCAGCAGATAGGCGGCGGCCAGCGCGGGCAGCGCCAGCCAGGCCTGGATCATCTTGGTCTGGAAGGCCAGGCCAACCCATACCCCGGCAATCAGCAGCTGCCGTAGCGACCCGCTCAGCAGCGCGGCCGACGTGGCGTCGGCCGACAGCACGAGCAGCAGGATCAGCAGCGAGTCGGACACGTTGCCGCGGCTGAGCAGCACGGTGACGGGCGTGACCGCGAGCGCGGCGGCAGCCGTCAGGCCGGCCGCGGGGCCGGCCAGCCGGCGGACGGCCCGGTACAGGACGAGGACGGTGAGCACGCCCTCGACCACCTGCGGCAGGACCAGGGCCCAGATGTGGAAGCCGAAAACTCGCAGCGACAGGGCCTGCATCCACAGCGCCCCTGGCAGCTTGTCGACGGTGACCGTCCCGGCCGGATCGAACGCACCGAAGATGAAGTCGTGCCAGCTTTCCGACATGCTGCGGGCCGCCGCGCCGTAGAACGGCTCGACGCTGGCGCCGGCCATTCCCCAGCCGTAGCCGACCGCTGCGAGGACGGCGACGGCGAGCAGCGCCGGCCGCGCCCAGGCGGGCTGATCGGCGGGGGAGACCCAAGGCGTCATGTAGCGCCGCCAGCGCGGTGCTCGCGAGGCAGCCGCCGGCGCCGTTTCCGGTATAACCGCCATGTCGGTCCCACCCGCCCATTATGAGCGCGAGCGGGTGTCGGCCCGGGTCCATGAACGAGATCCAATAGATCACGATCCGGTGATCGGTCAGGTCACCCGGCCGATCTCGGCCAGCAGGGCCTCGCGATTGGCCAGGATGAATTCCTTCAGCGCGGAGGGCTGAAGGTCGATCGCCCGCAGGTCTTCGCCCCGCAGGTCGATCCGGTCGGGGTCGTACGCGCCGCGCGACGGGTCATTGAACTCCGGCCCGTTCCTGGTGGCCAGGTCCATGCTTGTCAGCCGGGTGACGAAGAAATGCTGGACGCTCAGCCCGGCCTCGGTTGACCAGCTGTCAAGGAACACCTGCGATGCCCCCACCGCCTTGGCGCCGAGCTCCTCGGCTAGTTCCCTGTGCATGGCGGCCGCGATCGACGCGTCGCCATCCTCAACGCCGCCGCCGGCCGTCGTCCAGTACGGCGCCCGCCCCGGCTTGGTCCGCTTGATCAGCACCAGGTAACCGTCGTCATCGATCAGGATCGCCCGCGCCGACCGTCGCCTGATCACCACCGTCTGCCGTTCGACCATGCCTTGAGGTTAACCGGCCGGCTTCGCCCGGTCGCGATGGTCAGCGCCGCCCGACCCGGGCCAGGGCCTCCTCGGCGTCGGCGGCGAGGAGGCCGACCAGGTCAGCGGCCGCCGGCAGGTCGTGGATGAGGCCGATTGCCTGGCTGGCCCAGATCGGCTCGGCCGGCAGGTCGCCGCGCGCGATGCCGTCCCGGTAGGCGCGCCTGGCGTCGTCCGGGTCGGCCGCGAGTTCCGCCTCCGCGTCCCGCCACCGGTCGAGGAACGGGTGGCCGAGCGTACGGGCGGTGTACTCCAGGGGCCAGCGGGAGCCGCGGGCGATGTCGAGCACGTTGCTGCGCTCGGTGTCCTCGCCGTTGCCGTCGACGATGGCCTTCTTCGCGTCGGGGTCGGACAGCGCCTCCGCCGTCGCCAGGAAACGGGTGCCGACCAGCGCGCCGGCCGCGCCGAGGGTGAGCGCCGCCGCCACCCCCCGCCCGTCCGCGATCCCCCCGGCGGCCAGCACCGGCACCAGCGCGACCAGGTCCACCACGGCGGGCACGAACGCCAGCGTGGACCACCCGCGCTTGGCGCCGTGCCCGCCGGCCTCGGTACCCTGCGCGACGATCACGTGCGCGCCCACGTCGACCGCCTGCCGTGCCTCCGCCAGGTCGGTGACCTGGATGATCAGCGCGGCGTCAGAGCTACGGACCAACTCCGCGAACGGGCGCGGGTCGCCGAACGACAGCATGACCGCCCGCGGCTGGTACCGCAGCGCGTGCTCGACCACGTCCGGGTCGATCGCCCAGCTCTGGAAGCCGGCCCCCCACGGTTCGCTGGTTCCCTCGGCAACCAGGGGAAGCTCGCGCGCCAGCCAGTCTCGATCCCCGTTGCCGCCGCCGAGGAGGCCGAGCCCGCCGCCGTTGGAGACCGCCGCCGCCAGCGCGCCGCCCGCCGATCCCCCCATCGGCGCCAGCGCGATCGGATGCCGGAGGCCGAACATCTCCGTGAACGCCGTGCGCAACGTCATGTCTTCATTCTCCGCCCAATCGACCCAGGGCGGGCTTCAAGCCGCCGAAGACGGGTCAGTCAGCGCGGTGCCGCTGGCGCACAGCGGGCACTCGTCGGCCGGCCACGCCTGGCTCTGCACCGTCTCAATCCAGTGGAGGGGCACCGACAGCGCGGCCGGCGTGGCCTCGCTGGCCGGACCGAGCGACAGCAGGGTCGCGATGGCGACGGGAACCGCCCCCTGATCGCGCAGCTGCTGGGCGCACGCCCGGACGGCCGTCCCCGCGTTGATCGCGTCATCGGCGATGGCTACCCGCCACCCGGCGATTCCGCCCGCCGCGTCTCCCGCCAAGGCCAGGCGATACGCCGTCGCCGCTCCCGTCCCTGCCGCCGGGGCAGGGGCGCGGTAGGCGGGCAGGAACGCCACGTCCAGCACGTCGGCGAGCGCATAGGCCAGGAACGCGCCCCCCTCCATCGGTCCGCACACCGCATCGACCCGATGGGCTCGCAGCCGGCCCGCCAGCCAGCGAACGTCCAGTCGCAGCAGGGCAGGCCGGAGGAACAACGCGTCAAGGTCCAGCCAGACATCCCCGTGAAAGCCGGTACCCAGGTCAAAGTGCCCCTGCCGGGGACGGGCAAGCTGCACTATGCGGGACTTCACCCTGTCATCGTCGCCGGACTGTGCGGCTTCCGCAATCGGTTATGCGCCGTCGGCAGCTCGTTTGCGCCGACCCGATCCTCGCCAACCGGGCCTGCGCCGACTAACGTGCACCGGTGAGCGATGACGTCCCGCCCTGGGCCTATGAGAAGCCGGATCTGCACCCGCACGATCCCCGGCTCATCGAGCAAGCCGAGACCGAGAGAGCCCGGCTGACGGAGCTGCTAGCCCCGTGGCTGGCCAACGGAGTCGAGCACGTCGGCTCCACCTCGGTGCCCGGTCTTGCCGCCAAGCCCATCATCGACCTGATGGCGCTGGTCCGCGACCTCGACGCCGTGGTCGACCAGGCAGGCGACGCGCTCTACGCCGACGGGTGGCACTACGTCCCGCCGAACCTCGACATCCGCCCCTGGCGTCGGTTCTTCGTCAAGCCTGACCCGTCCGGCCAGCACCGCTACGCCCACCTGCACGTGATCCCGGTCGGACATCCCCGCTGGGCGGAGCAGATCGCGTTCCGCGACGCCCTGCGCCAGGACGACGACCTGGCTAGCCGCTACGGGGACCTGAAGCGCAGGCTGGCGGCGGAGCACCCCGGCGACCGGGAGGCCTACACCGAGGCCAAGGGAGAGTTCGTCGCCCAAGCGCTCCGTCGGAACGCGAGCCGGGCGGACGAGCCCGGCCAGTCGGATCAGCCCGGCCGCGCCGACTAGCTCGGCCGCGCCGAGGGCGTCCGCACGGTCATCGTCTAGAACGTCCGCGTGGTTCCCGTCACCGCCAGCCGGTCTCCGCTGCCGGAGTCGCGCAGCTCGACCCGGCCGAGTCCCGCCCGCACGCTCGCCGTCGCGACGGCCGGGCCGACCCGCACCGGCTGCAGGTAGCGGACGGCGAGCGAGGAGAGCGTGGTGCCGGGGGCGAGGGAGAGCACCGACTCCTCAATGGCGAGCGCGATGAGCCCCCCGTGCATCGTCTTGGCCGCGTTCAGCCCGTCCTCGGACTTGTGCAGCACGGCCATTCCCGGCGCTTGCCGCTTGCAGTCCGCCCGGTCGGCCAGCGGCATGCTCAACCGCACCTCCCTCGCCGGGAGGTCGAGGCTGCTGAGCCGGGGCGGCCGCAGCGTGGTATCCGGCGCCGCCATGAACGACGCGGCGCTGAACCCGAACGTCTCGCCGCCGGAGTCGGCGAATTCCACCTCGCCCACGAACACAGAACGGCCCGCCTTGACCTTCCTGCCGACTGCCGTCACGGTTCCCGAGGCCGGCGCCGGGCGGTAGAGGTGCACGTCCAGCTCCAACGTGACCGATACCCGCTCGGGGAAGGCGCGCATCGCCAGCAGCCCGCCGAGCATGTCCGCCCACGAGGCCAGGATCGAGGTGCGCAGGCAAGCGGTGCCCGGCACGTGCATGTAGGGGGTGACCGACGCGGTGCCGTGCAGGTCCTCGCCGTCCGGCCGGACCGCGAAGCCGAGCTCTTGCAGCAGATGATGACGACGGGGCATCTCAGATGTCAGATCCTGGAGTAGCTGGGGGACTTGACGGCCTGCCGCTGGCGCGTTGGCGGCGCTCACGACACCGTCCTCGAACTGGTCGAGCAGCAGCGCCTGGCTGGCGGCCAGGTGGGACGTCGCGACGCGCCGGGCCTCCTCGGCGTTCCCGGCCGCGATCTCCTCCATTATCCGCCGATGCACCCGCACTACGCTGCCGGCCTCGGCCGCCGACGGGTACTCGCCGGCGCCTGGCTGCCCGCTACCTCCAGGTGCGCCCCTGAACTCCAGCGCGCTGCCCGAGGAGGCCCCGGGCACCCGGACCAAGCACCTAGTCGCCGGTCGCGAGTATCACGTCCGACGCCTTGATCACGGCGATGGCGTTGCTGCCCTCGGTCAGCCCGAGTTGCTTGACCGCCTCCACCGTGATCGAGGCCACCATGCGGACCCCGTTGGCGTCGAGTTCGACGTTGGCGATCGCTTCGCCGGCCTTGATAGCGGTAACGGTGGCGGGGATCTGGTTGCGCGCGCTGAGCTTCATGTGGCGCTCCTCCGAGGTGATCGTGGCTGACGGACGTTCTCTTTCTTTCCATCCCGGCGCAGCGTGAACACGATCGGTCCGGGGCCGACGATCGACTCGGGTGGCGATGAATATCCTGCGTACGGGGCGTCTGCACTGGCAGACGACGATAAGTGCGCCCGGGGGCGTCTTCGATGTAGGAGCCATCCATGGAACGAGTCAGCACCTACCTGAACTTCCAAGGCCAGACCGAGGAGGCGTTCGCCTTCTACGCCAAGACCTTCGGCACCGAGGTCACTATGCTCAGCCGCTTCTCTGACATGCCCGCCGCCGGGCCCGGCGAACTGCCCGCCGAGGAGCGGAACCTCGTGCTGCACGCCGAGCTTCCGATCATTGCCGGCCATGTCCTGATGGCGACGGACATGCTCCGGTCGATGGGGCAGGAGACCCGTATCGGCAACAACACCACCCTCTGCCTCGACGTAAATAGCAGAGGAGACGCCGACCGGCTGTACGCCGCCCTGTCCGAGGGCGGCTCGG
Source organism: uncultured Actinomycetota bacterium (assembly GCA_963773105.1). Lineage (GTDB taxonomy): Bacteria > Actinomycetota > Actinomycetes > Streptosporangiales > Streptosporangiaceae > Trebonia. Next base: position 552,783 of record CAVZAA010000003.1, on the reverse strand, counting down.
AAGGATCCCCGATGGCCGACATGCCGTGGGGCGCCTACTGGGGCGTCATCCTCGATCGCTACGGCATCCGCTGGATGATCACCCACACCCAGGCGTAGGTCGCTCAGCGACCGTCGTCGGCTGCCGATTGCGAGTGGTTGGTCGTCGCCAGTGCTTCGCTCAAGTCGATCGGCGTAGTCGAGGTGCGAGGAATCGGCGTGATGATGATCGTGGTCGCGGGCGCCGCCGTGGCCTCGAAAGGCGCGTTGGACACCACTCGCGTCCTGGTGGTCAGCAGTTCGGGCTGCGCGAACTTCTGGATCGCCTCGACGACATCGGGTATCGGGAAGTCGCGGCGCTCTACGAAGATTCGGGCGACTTCGCGATGAAGCGGGTTCGGGATATCGGCACTATCGGGCATCTCGAAACTGACGGCGCAGAGGGCCTGAACGATCCGCCATCCATAGAGCTTGGACTATCCGCCATCCCTCATAGAATATCTGCATGAAACTGCCGTCATGTGGCATCGGGCAGATGACGAGGTTCTTCTGCTCGTCGAGTCTTATGAGATCCGATCGCCCGGCCAGGCTCGGTATGATCGCGACGCGTAGGCCGCGGGCGGGCTCAAGCTGAGCGGGATTTATCTTGACGGTCGTGCCCACCCATTGGTCGGTCTGGGTTGAACCAAGAAAAAGGTCCGCCTTCCAGAGGCCGCGAATGCTCTGCGGTAGGTTCGGCCGCGTCGCCGGGCGCCTGAATGCCGCGGCGATCGTGCTCAGGTACTTCTTGAGCTTGATCGGCTGGCCCGGCTGGCCGGTGAGGAGTCGGGAGTTCTCCGTGATGAGGCCGAGTTCGGTGGATATAAGCTGCTGGGCGCCTGCCTTCTCTATCGCGAACAGGATCGATGCCGGGCTGCCGCGGAAGATTCGGCACTTGTTGAGTGCATCGGCGACGCGCTCGACGACGATCGGCTCGGCCGAGATGACGGCATCGTGAATCGCGTATTCGAACGCGATCCCACAGTCGCCGTCTCCCCGCTTGCGGAGCCGCCCGATCATCCGCAGTGGCAGCTGGCCGCGCTCGCCGAAGGTGCCTGCCACCTCCCGGGAAATAGACTGCAGCACGCCTACGATGACCGGCCGGGTGACCGCGACGAGGGCGCCGACCTCGTCCGCGACCGGATTGCTTTGCCGGTCCTCCCTTACTTCCATAGTCGCATTGTAACCTGGTATCTTCTCTGGATAATCGGACCAAAAATGAACGGGTAGCGGGCCCGCGTCTTCATAAATGCACCTTCTTGTGGCCATAAGGACGATCCGTGTTTACCGTAGCCGGGTACGCATCGGAAATGTATAACTCAGCGTATTCATTCAATTACTCTACGGCACTCCTGGCATTCCAGAAGCGATAAGAGTTACTATGAGCCGGTGGCCGCTCGCTACGACATCTCAGAGGTGCCTCTGCAAGGCGCTTATGTAGCTAAGCAATGCCCAGCCCGCGTCCAATGGGACTTCCTCAAGCCGTGCGACCCGCTGCCTGAGTCGCCGGTTCTGACGCGGCTATTCACCCGCGGGCTGCATTTCGAGCGGGAGATCGTCGCCCAGATTCTTGCGCTGCACCCCAGCGCTCGGGTGATCTCCGCCGGAGACCGGGGCGATCGGGCGGAGGCCACTCTCGACGCGATGAAGTCCGGCGCGCACCTGATCGTGGGTGGGCGCCTGCCCGCCGATCCGGCCGGTCGCCGGGTCGGCGAACCGGACCTCCTCGTGGCCGCGGCGGACGGGTCCGGCTACCGGCCCGTGGACATCAAGCATCATCGATGTCTCGACCCCGCTCCCGGCGGCCTGCCCGCGCTCTGCTCGTCGCTTGACCGGCCTGCCTGGGAGACCGCCGAGCCGGCTCCCGGGTCGGCCCGCAAGCGCAGCGAGGACCTGCTTCAGCTGGCCCACTACCAGCGGATGCTCGAGGCCGCCCGGCTCGCACCTCCCGGTGAGCGCGCGGGCGGCATCGTCGGCGTCGACGGCGTCATCACCTGGTATGACTTGGACGCGCGGAGCTGGCTTTCCCCACCGCCGTCCGGGCACGGCGAGCAGAAGCGCCGCTCAACCATGGCGGTCTACGACGCCGAGTTCGGCTTCCGGCTCGATATCCTGGCCGCCGCCGCCCGGCGCCAGTCCGACCCGACCGCCGCGCTGCTGGCTGTCCCGGTACGGATCGGTGAGTGCGCGCAGTGCCCTTGGTGGTCGTGGTGCGGCCCACGGCTCACGTCCGGCTCGGGCGACGTCAGCCTCCTGCCGCGGATGGGCTGGCGGGCCTGGCGGATCCATCGTGACCACGGCGTCGCCAGCCGGGCCGACCTGGCAGCGCTCGATCACCGAACGGCCGTCCTGCTCGCGGACGGGGTTGATCTCCGCCCGGTCATGGCGGCAATCGGTGAGCTACCTGACGAAACACCGGTGGCGGCGGTGCTCGGCCGTAAGCGCGCACAGACGGCGCGGCTGCGCGCGGCCGGCATCGTCTCGCTCGGCGATGCGCGGGCGCTGTCACCACGTACGGCCGCGTACAGCGACCAGCCCATGGGGGACCTTCCCGAGCAGATAGACCGGGCGCGGGCGGCGCTCGGCGCGTCTCCCGCCTACCGTCGCCGGGGCGTTGAGCAAGTCAGCGTCCCGCGCGGCGAGATTGAGGTCGACATCGACATGGAGAACACCGAGGAGGGGGTGTATCTGTGGGGCACCCTCGTGACCGGACGCGCGAACGGCTACCCAGGCCCGGATGGGTACCGAGCGTTCTGTACCTGGGAGCCGATGACAAGAGAGGCCGAGGCCCGAGTATTCGCGGACTTCTGGTCCTGGCTGTCGCGGCTGCGGACGACCGCGGCGTTGGGTGGCATGGCCTTCCGCGCCTACTGCTATAACTCCGCCGCCGAGAATACCCAGCTTCGCCGGATCGCCGAAGCCGTCGGCCTGCAGAATGAGGTCGCCTCCTTCGTTGAATCCGACGAATGGGTGGACCTGTTCAAGGTCTTCAACAGCCAGCTGGTGACCGGGTCTTCCACCGGGCTTAAGTACGTGGCCCCGTTGTCGGGGTACTCGTGGGATGTCGAGAACCCGGGGGGCGCCGAGTCGATGAACTACTACGACCGCGCCGTCGGCGCAGGCGACACCGCAGCCCGCGAGTGGCTGCTGGCCTACAATCGCAGCGACGTCGAGGCCACGGTCGCCCTCAGAGAATGGCTCGATCAGGCTGCCGCCGCGTGCCAGTCGGTCGAGACCCTGGGGTCATGATAAGGACACGGTGATCGCGCGCTCGGGGCAGTTGCCGGCGGCCTTTTGGTAACGCCTTGGGTCAGGTGCAACGGCGGACGTATTCGCGCCGTCTGACTAATTGGATGCGACGGCTTCTTCCTGTACCGAAGCGAAAGGACCGCATTAGATGGCACTCAAGAGACGCGCGACGCCGGGGAACGTCGCGGCCATTCTGGCAGCCGTGGGCCTAGCGGCTGGCGCGGCGGCCCTGGCCGTCCCGGCGCTCGCGAGCGCGGCCCGCCCGGGCACCGTGAGCGTTCCTGACGTGACGGCTCCAGGGGGGATGCCGCACCTGGCCCTGATCAGGACGCAGAGCGGCATAACCGTCGAGGGCTTCCCGACCAAGCCGGGCAGCAAGAACGTCCAGGTCTTCCTCGATCCCGGCATCTGGCTGGCCGCGCTGGGGGCACCGCTTGTGATCGACGTGGGCCGTATCGCTTACGACCAGCCGATCACCGTCACCCAGGTCCTGACCTCGCCCGACGGGAAGCAGAGCACGCGGAGGCTGCCCAAGGGGCTGCTCGACGGGTGGAACGGGATCAAGGACATGGTCACCCTGACCGTGCGCGACAGCGCGGGCAAGACCGTCGCCCTCCAGAAGGAGACCGCGTGCCTGGGCAGTTACAACGTGGCACGCGCAACGGCGGACAGCCCGGACAACGACCTGTACCCGCAGGGCTGCGGCGCCTTCGACCCATTCCCGCTCGGCGCGATCTGGGGCCTGCCCAAGAACTGGGCGTTCGACCCGACGACGTTCGGCAACCCGCTGAACCTGCTGGCCGGCCAGACGTACATGGTCACGGAGACCATTCCCGAGACGATCAGGCACATGTTCCACGTGTCGGCCAAGGACGCCACGTCCAGCCTGAAGGTGAAGGTGACCGCCATCAAGTTGCCTCCGCCTCCGCCTACGACTTCGCCGACCGCGACCGTCACCGCGTCAGCGTCAGCGTCCGCGTCACCGTCCGCGGCGGTCCCCTCGCCGCAGCCGACGGTCGCCTTGACGGCGTCCGCGTCTGCGGCCGGCATACCTCGCACGGATGCGGAGGTCCCGGTGTACCGGCTGTTCTCCCGGTCGGTCCCGGCGGCGAACCGGCCGGCCCGCTGCCCGCACTGCCAGCGGTGCCTGAGATGAAGAATCCGCTGGCGTCGGTGGAACCGGACCTGATACCGCTGCCCGCGTGGGGGATGAACATCTCAACCCACGGCAAGCGCGACTACCTGAACTTCTCCGCAACCGTCTGGGTGCGCGGAAACGGCCCGCTCGACGTCGAGGCCTTCCGCCATGGGACCAATCCGGTCATGCCGGCCTACCAGTACTTCTACAAGGACGGGAAGGTCGTCGGGCGGGTACGCGCGGGGACCATGGGCTTCGATAGCGCCAAGGGCCACAACCACTGGCACTTCGAGCAGTTCGCCGCCTATGAGCTCCTTGGTTGGAACAAGAAGCTCATCGTCCGCAGCCAGAAGGTCGGCTTCTGCATCGCCCCCACCGACCCTGTCGACATGCTGGCGCACGGTGCGCTCTGGCAGCCGAACTACATCGGCCTGCAGGGCCAGTGCGGCTCGCCGACCGCGCTGTGGGTCCGCGAGCTGATGCCGGTCGGCTGGGGTGACACCTACTCGCAGAACAAGGCGGGCCAGGCGTTCGACATCACGAGCCTGCCGAACGGCAAGTACTACGTCGCGGTGATCGCCAACCCCGGGCACGTGCTGAAGGAGGTCAGCTACCGAAACGACGTCTCCTATCGCGCGGTCATCCTGTCCGGCGTGAAGGGCCACCGCCATTTCCGGGTCCTGGCCTACGACGGCATCGACCCAGAGAGGGGCTGAGCTCCCGGACCCCCGCCCGACCGGGTAGCTCAGCTTGGCCAGGCCGCAGGGCCTTGCCGAGCGCCTGCTCGCGGGTTAGACCAGAGCGCAGATCGGGGTCTGTAACCAGCGCTCGACCAGATGCTCGCGGCCGGGCGGAGGTTCGTACGGCTCGGGCCAGAAGTCCGTCACCCGGGTGATCAGCCCGTCAGCGAAATCGAAAAACGCCACCGCGTCATCAGTACGGCCATCGAGAAGCCACTCGAACCACACCACCCCGTGACGCTCGTCAGCAATCGTCACTTTCGGCCGCAGATGCCAGTCACCGGGATACTCCTGATTGAACCGCAGGTAGCGATCACGCCCCCGGATACGCTCCCGTGACTGCGGGATCTCATAGACCACGGCCGGATGCAACAGGGCTGCCCAGGCATCCCAGTCCCTGGCCTCCAAGCTCGCGATAAAGCGCTCCGCCAGCGCACGATTGCCGCCCACCCCGGCAAGCTACCACGCCCTAGAAGCCCGGCAGCGGGCATGGCCCTCGCAGCGATCAGGGTCCACGTTGACCTTTCATGAGGCGCCACCTTCCGTTCGAAATGATCCGAATTTAAAAGGATTTTCTAAAAGAGTCGCCGAACGCGGAGCAAAACACTCAGAACGTATCGGAGAGCGCCCACGGCCCGTCCGGCAGCGGCCGCCCGAGCAGCTCCATGCTGTAGACGATCCGTCCGGTCACCGCCCCCGGCGGAGTGACGCACAACATGACGGCCGCGTCCGCCATCGCATCGTCCGGCTCGACCACCGCGTTCGACGCCGTGTAGTCGGACGCCACCGCCACCCCCGGCGTCAGCACCAGCCCGGACGTGCCGAGCGCGTTGACGCTGACCCCGGTGCCGTGCAGTTCGGCCGCCAGCCCGGTCGAGAGCCGGTCGAGCGCTGCCTTGCACATCCCATAGGGAACGCACCCGTCGCTCGCCCACTCAGGATACGGCGGCCCGATCGGGTGCCGGGCCTGCTTGGAGGTGATGTTCACGATCCAGCCCTGACCGCGCTCCACCATGCCGGGTACCGCCAGCTGGCACAGCCGGAACGGCGTGCGCATCATCATCTCGAACATCACCGCGTAGTGGGTGGCGCGGACCGCAAGGGCGGGACCGTAGAAGTTAACGCCGGCGTTGTTCACCAGCGTGTCCACCGGGCCGAGGGCGGCCTCCGCGCGCGCGATGACGGTCTCGACGTCGGCCGGGACGGTCAGGTCGGCCGCGATCGCCTCCGCCTTGCCGCCGGCCGTCCTGATGGCATCCACCACCTCGTCGAGCGAGCCAGGCAGCCGCGACGTCCCGGGGGAGACCGTGCGCGCCACCAGCGCGACCGCGGCCCCCTCGGCCGCGAACCGCTCGGCGATGCGCTGCCCGATGCCGCGGCTGGCGCCGGTGACGATCGCGACGCGGCCATCCATCGATCCCATGCCGTCACCTTAGCAAAGTAAACACACACTCAGCTATGGCCGGAGCGACAAGCCATGGCATCGACGACGAGATCGTGAACGTGCTCGGCGGCGGGTGCAGCCTCGGCCACCCGGTCGCGATGACCGGGGCTAGGATGGTGCTGACGCTGATCCACGAACTCCGCCGTCGCGGCGGCGGCCGCGGTCGCCGCCATGTGCGCGGGCGGCGGCGTGGCCAGCGCGCTCGTGTTGGAGGTCCCTGCGCCAAGCGGAGAGTAAATGATCGACGTAGCCGTCATCGGAGCAGGCGCGATCTCCTCCTTCCACCTCGACGGCTACCTCGCGTTCCCCGGCCGCTGCCGCATCGTGGCCGTCGCCGACACCGACGTGGAGCGGGCGCGGCAGCGGATCGCCGAGTACGGCCTGGCCGACGCGGTCGCCTACGACGGCGTCGACGCGGTGCTCAATGACGGACGCAACGTCGACCTGGCCTCCGTCTGCACCCCGCCCGGCACCCACCCGGAGATCGCCGCGCGGCTGCTCGAGGCCGGTGTCGCCACGCTGCTGGAGAAGCCGATGGCGCCGTCGCTGGCGGACTGCGACGCGATCCTCGCCGCCGCCGACCGCGGCGGCGCGATGCTGTCGGTGGTCGCCCAGAACCGGTTCACCACCCCGATGATGCGGCTGAAGCAGGTGCTCGACTCCGGGCTGGCCGGCCGGGTGCTGCACGCCCAGGTCGACTCGCACTGGTGGCGCGGCGTCAGCTACTACGACCTGTGGTGGCGCGGTACCTGGCAGAGCGAGGGCGGCGGCTGCACGCTGAACCACGCCGTCCACCACATCGACGCGCTGCAGTGGATGATCGGGATGCCGACGGCAATCCAGGCCATGATCGGCAACGTCAACCACGGCAACTCCGAGGTTGAGGACCTGTCGCTGACGATCATGCGCTTCCCCGACGGGGCGCTCGGCCAGCTCACCGCCTCGGTCGTGCACCACGGACAGGAGCAGCAGATCGTGTTCCAGACCGAGCGGGCCAAGATCGCGATGCCGTGGACGGTGTCCGCGCAGGCGCAGCAGCCCAACGGGTTCCCCCAGCGCGACCACGACGCGGCCACCGAGCGGGATCTGAACCACTTCTACGAGGGCCTTCCCGCGCTGACGTACGAGGGGCACACCGGCCAGATCGACGACGTGCTGACCGCGCTGGAAACACCTGACGGGACGCGGCGCGTGCTCGTCGACGGCCGCGAGGGCCGCAAGACCATCGAGATCATCACCGCGATCTACCAGGCGGCGATCACCGCCCAGGCGGTGCCGCTGCCGCTGTCGGCCGACGATCCCTTCCGCACCAGGGAGGGGCTGCTGGCGGCGGCGCCCCGGTTCCATGACAAGACGGTGTCGGTCGGGCAGTTCGAGACCAACGAGATCACCACGTGAGCCGGTCGGACGGCGCCACCTACGCGCCGACGGCCGCGGATGCCAAGCCGGTGTGCCAGCCGGGCGACTTCACGTTCGCCGCCGTCGGTCTCGACCACGGGCACATCTACGGCATGTGCAACGGCCTGCTCGAGGCCGGCGGCCAGCTCCGCTGGGTCTACGACCCCGACCCGGCCAAGGTCGCCGCGTTCGTGGAGCGTTACCCCGGCGTCGAGGCGGCGACGTCCGAGCGGCAAGCCCTCGACGACGCGTCCGTGCAGCTCGTGGCCGCCGCCGCGATCCCCGTCGACCGGGCCGACCTCGGCCTGCGAGTCCTCGGCCACGGCAAGCACTACTTCACCGACAAGCCCCCGATGACCACCCTGGACCAGCTCGCGCAGGCGCGGGCCAAGACGGCGGCAACCGGCAAGAAGTACGCGGTCTACTACAGCGAGCGGCTGCACGTGGAGAGCGCGGTCTACGCCGGCCAGCTCATCGCCGACGGCGCTATCGGGCGGGTCATCCAGGTACTCGGCCTGGGCCCGCACCGGATGAACGCGCCCAGCAGGCCCGACTGGTTCTTCGACAGGAACGCCTACGGCGGCATCCTCTGCGACCTCGGCAGCCATCAACTCGAGCAGGTGCTGTTCTACGGCGGCAGCGACGACGCGACGATCACGTCGGCCCGGGTCGCCAACTACGCGCATTCCGAGTACCCCGGCATCGAGGACTTCGGCGACGTGAACGTCGTGCTCGGCAACGGCGTCAACGGCTACTGCCGGGTCGACTGGTTCACCCCCGACGGCCTCGGCACCTGGGGCGACGGGCGCACCTTCATCCTCGGCAGCGCGGGGTACCTAGAGCTCCGCAAGTACACCGACATCGCCCGCGAACCGGACGGCGACCACGTGTACCTGGTAGACCACCAGGGCGAGCACCACATCCCGACCCGCGGCCGGGTCGGCTACCCGTTCTTCGGCCAGCTGATCCTCGACTGCCTCAACGGCACCGAGAACGCGATGACCCAGCGCCACGCGTTCGCCGCCGCCGAGCTCTGCCTGCGCGCGCAGCAGCAGGCGACCCGGATCGAGTTACACCGTTACCGCTTCCGCCGCGTCGGCTCGATCGTCGGGAAGAATCCCTTCACGGTGCCCTCGCTCATCAGCCTGACCGCACGCTCCCGGTCGAACTTCTTGCCGAGCCGGCTCTCGAGCGCGAGCTGCAGCGCGATGCCCATCACCGCGCGGGCCGCGATGTCGGGCGACTCGAACGGGAACCCGTACCGGTTCTCGACCTCGCGCCACGCCTCGGCCAGCCGGTCCATCGCCACCGAGAAGTTCTCCCGGTAGAACTTCTTCGCCACGACCGGGTCCCCGAACATCACCAGCCCCAACAGCGGCAGCACGTCCACCAGCGTCGCCACCAGCTGCTTGTACAGCCCGGTCATGCCTTCCAGCTGTCGCTCCGGCGTCAGCGGCTCGTCCTTGTCGATCAGCTCGGACGCGGTCACCAGGTCGTCCACCGCCTTCCTCAGCGGCTCCACCACGGCCTCGAAGAACAGCTGGTCCTTGCTCTCAAAGTGCCGGTAGATCACCCCTTCGCTGATGCCGCTGCGCTCGGCGATAAGCTTGATCGTGGTGCCGTTCATGTCGCCGGTCTCGGTGAACGCGCGCCTCGCCGCCGCCAGGATCGAGCTCTTGCGGGCCTGCGCTGTAAGCCTCCGCCGCGGCGTGGCCGTCTCTGTCACTCCCAGTCCTGCCTTCCCCAACGCCCCCATGTGCTGAGTACGCGCACACTTACAGGGTAGCGGGTGCGGGAAGCGACGAATGGGGCGACGAAACCGCCGCCGCCGCGCTGCCCGGTTACCCCAGCAGCAGCTTGCGGTACCGGATCAGCCGCGCCGGGGAGTTCCAGCCGAGCGCCGCGGCGGGCTGCCCGTCCTTGCGGTACAGGGCGACGAACTTCCCGTCCGCCGGGCTGCCCTCCTCGAGGGCGGCCTCGGCGCCGTCGGGCGGGTACCCGTGCACCTGGATCTTGACGTCGTACTGGTCGCTCCAGAAGTACGGCAGCGGCGCGAACGGCTGCACGTCCCCCTTGAGCAGGTTCAGCGCGGCCGCGGCGCCCTGCTCGGTGGCGTTCATCCGGTGCTCGATCCGCATCCGCCGCTGGTAGCGCGGGTTAACCCAGGACGCGACGTCGCCCGCGGCGTAGATGCCGGGCGCGGCCCGGCAGTACTGGTCGCACTCCACGCCGTCGCCGAGCGCAAGTCCCGAGGTGCCCAGCCAGTCTGTCGCCGGGACGGAGCCGATGGCAACCAGGACGCAGTCGGCCGGGACCGTGCTGCCATCGGTCAGCTCGACGCCGGTCACCCTCGTCCCAGCCGCGTCGCCGTCGCTCGTCATCCCGCCGTCGCCGATCAGCGAGGCGGCCCCGATGCCGGTGCGCAGGTCGACGCCGTGCGCACGGTGCAGCCGGGCGACCTCGGCGCCGATCATCGGTCCGACCTGGCGGATCATCGGCTGCGCGAGGGGCTCGATGACGGTGACGTCGAGGCCGAGGCCGCGCGCGGCCGCCGCCACCTCCATGCCCAGGAAGCCGCCGCCCACGATGGCGACTCGCCCGCCGACGGCGAAGGCGGCGCGCAGGGCCGCGACGTCCGGCTGGTCCCGCAGCACGTGCACGCCGCTGAGATCGTGCCCGGCCGGCAGGCGGCGCGGCCGCACGCCGGTCGCGATGACCAGTCCGTCGAAGCGGAGCGGGTAGCCGTCGGTCAGGTAGACGGTTCTGCCGTTGGCGTCGAGCGCGTCCGCCCGGCCCCGCACCAGGCGGATGCCGAGGTCGGCGTAGTGGCCGGCCTCGCGGAACCGGGTCCGCTCGGGGTCCCAGGCCCCGGTCAGCACCTGCTTGGACAGCGGCGGGCGGTCATAGGGGAGTTCGGGCTCGTCGCAGACCATCGTGAGCGGCCCGGCGTACCCCTCCTGCCGCAGGGTCTCGACCGCGGCCAGCCCGGCCGCGCCGCCGCCGACGATGACGATGCTGTCCATGACGGTGCTCTCTCTGGGCGTGCTCAGCGGCTGACGTTCATCAGCGCCAGCGCGGCGTCGGCGGCGGCGAGGAGCGTGTTCCCGTGCGCTCCGTCCCCGTGGTCCGCGTCACCGCGATCCTCCGAGGTTACGTGGTCGGCGTTGGCGTTGGTGTCGGCGGCGGCCGCCGAGGCGGCCAGGTCCGCGATCAGTTGCACGTCCTTGCGCAGCAGCGGCCCGGCGTGCCCGCCGATGCGGTCGAGCGTGCCGCCGGCCGAGGCGACCCGCTCCAGCGCGTAGCTGTTCCCGCTGCCGTCCGAGATCACGCCCGCCAGCCGGACCGGGTCGACGCCGAGCGAGCGCCCGAGGGAGAGCAGGCTCGCGGCGACCCCGAGGTGGGCGGTGAACGCGGCGTTGTTGAGCAGCTTGGTGACCTGGCCCGCGCCGAGCGGTCCGAGATGCACGATCGGGTCGGCGTAGCTGGCGAAGACCGGTCGGCAGAACTCCACCGTCTCCTCGTCGCCGCCGACCATGACCAGCAGCCGCGGCCTCCGCGGCCGGGGCGCCGCCGCTGACCGGCGCGTCGATCAGCCGGACGCCGCCCGCCTGCGCCCGCAGCGCCAGGCGCCGGCAGGTGTCGGGGTGCACGGTGCTGTGCACCGCGATCACGCCGCCCGCGGCCAGGCCGTCGAGCACGCCGGAGGGGCCGGCCACGACCGCCTCCACGTCCGCGTCGTCGCGCACGCAGACGCAGACCAGGTCGCTGGCGGCGGCGAGCTCAGCGGGCGAGCCCGCCGTCTTCGCGTCGGTGTCGGCGAACGCCTCCAGCGTGCCGGGCCGCCGCGCCCACAGCGTCACCGGCCAGCCCGCGGCGATGATCCGCCGCGCCATCGGCCCGCCCTGACTGCCGAGCCCGATGAAGCCGACCCTGTAGGAGGAGGTGGTGTTCATTGCGACTTGATGTGCTCCTTGAGCTGGCCCGCGCGGGCGATGATCGGATAGCCGGTGTGGGAGATGGCGTTGCCGTGGCCGGTCTGGTGGATGTCGAAGACCGACTGGATGGCGGCGTAGAACCCCTGGATGTCGAGGGTCTGGTTGACGGCCCGCTTGGCCTGCCTCAGCGCGAACGCGTCCATCTGGGCGATCTGCCGGGCGAGGTCCATCGTCTCGTCCCGCAGCCGGTCGGGCGCCACGACGCGGTTGACCATGCCGGTCTGCTCGGCCTCCCGCGCGGTCACGGCCCGGCCAGTGAACAGGATCTCCTTGGCCTTGCGGGGGCCGAGCTCCCAGGTGTGCCCGTGGTACTCGACGCCGCCGATGCCGAGGAACACGACCGGGTCGGAGAACTCCGCGTTCTCGGCCGCCACGATCAGGTCGCACGGCCACGCCAACAGCAGCCCGCCCGCGATGCACTTGCCCTGCACGGCGGCGATCGACGGCTTGGGCACGTTCCGCCAGCGCAGCGAGTACTCCAGGTACCGGCGGGCCTCGAGCTGGTAGATCCACTCCACGGTGATCTTCTCCGGCGGCGCCGTGCCGCTGTTGAGGTCGTGCCCGGAGGAGAAGTGCTTGCCGTTGGCCCGCAGCACGATCACCTTGACCTCGTCGTCGGACGCGGCCCGCGTCCACGCCGCGTCGAGGTCGTCGAGCATCCCCATCGTCTGGGCGTTGGCACGCTGCGGGCGGTTCAGCGTGATCACCGCGACCTTGTCGGTCACCTCGTAGAGGATGTGGTCTTCGTCCATGAGCGCTTCCTATCGGGTAGGGCTTGCCCTGTCTATCGGGGGAGGCCGAGGATGCGCTCGGCGATGATGTTCCTGTGCACCTCGGAGGTCCCGCCGGCGATCGTGCCGGGGGCGGACCGCGCGTATCGCTCGAACCAGCTGGTGCCGAACACGTCGTGGCCCATGTGGTTGGGTGGGGCGGTCCTGGCCGGGTGGACGAGCCCCTGCTGGCCGGACTCCTCGAGCGCGTGCCAGTTGGCCCGCTGCAGCGCCTCCGAGCCGAGCAGCTTGAGCAGCGAGACCTCGGCCGGGTTGCGCCCGCCGCTGAGCTGCTCGTAGCCAAGCAGCCGCAGCGCCTGCAGGTCAAGCTGGAGCGACGCGTACCACTCCTGGTCCGAAGGCGCGTCCCTGATCAGGTCGTCAAGCCGCTCCGCGTAGCTGATCCAGAGCATCGTCCGCTCGTGGCCGAGCGAGCCGTTGGCGACGGCCCAGCCCTTGTTCAGCTGGCCGATGAGGTTCTCCCTCGGCACCCGGACGTCGGTGAAGAACACCTCGTTGAAGTCCACGTCGTCGGCGCCGGTCATGGACGGGAACGGACGGCAGGTCACTCCCTCGCTGCCGGTGGGGATGAGCAGCACGCTGATGCCCCGGTGCTTAGGCGCATCCGGGTCGGTGCGCACGAAGGTCAGCAGCACGTCCGAGTCGTGCGCGCCCGAGGTCCACAGCTTCTGCCCGTTTACCACGAAATGGTCGCCGTCGAGCACCGCCCGGGTGCGCAGGCCGGCCAGGTCGGACCCGGCGCCGGGCTCGCTCATCCCCAGCGAGGCGGTCATCTCGGCCCGCAGCAGCGGGATGGCCCACTTCTGCTTCTGCTCTGGGGTGCCGAAGGTCAGCAGCGACGCCGCGACGATGCCGATTCCCTGCGGGTTGAAGCTCTGGTAGATCCGCCGCCTCGACAGCTCCTCCTGATGGGCAAGCACCTGCTCGAGGGTGGCGTTGCGGCCGCCGTACTCGGGGGCCTGCCCGGGCAGCAGCCAGCCCGCGTCGAACAGCGTCCGCTGCCACCGGCGCGACCACTCGGGGATGTGCGAGCTGGACCGCGTCCGCTCGGTGGCCTCCTCGGCGGTCGGCAGATGCTCGTCCAGGAACGCGGCGAACTCGGCCCGGAACTTCTCGACCTGGGGGCTAGTGCCGAGCCTCATAACGCGGCCACCCCCATCGCTAGCAGCGCCTTACGGTGCACGGTGGCAGAACCGAGCAGCAGGTTGGCCGCGACGGCCCGCTTGAGGTAGATGTGCAGATCGTTCTCCCAGGTGAAGCCCATGGCGCCGAAGAGCTGGGAGCCGTTCCTGTACACGACCTCCTGGCACTCGCCCGCCGCGGCCTTGGCCATCAGGGCGGCCCGATGCCGGCGCGGGTCGTCCTCGGCGATCGTCAGCGCCGAGTAGTAGGCGAGGACCCGCGCCCGCTCGATCGCCACGTACATGTCGGCCGCCTTGTGCTTGACCGCCTGGAACGAACCGATCGGGACCCCGAACTGGTGGCGCTGCTTCACGTGCGCCACCACCAGGTCGAGGATGCGGCGGCAGGCGCCGACGGCGGTGGCCGCCAGCCCCATCAGGGCCAGGTCGGGGACACCAGGTACCAGGCCGGCAGTCTCGGGGCGGGGCGAGGTCACGTGTCCGACATGCAGCCGGAGGTCGAACGTGTCGAGTCGCTCGGCCGTCACCTCGGCGCCGCTCACCACCACCACGCCGTCGCCGGTGAGCAGGGCCACCTCGTCGGCCCGGTCGGCGTCGAGGACGAACCGCCCCGCGCCGTCGAACACGGCGGTGCCGGAGCCCGCGGGCAGCCGCCCGGCCAGCGGCGCGAACCAGGTGGCGGTGGCGAGGAACGGAGTGGGGTCGGCGACGTACCCGAGCTCGTCGAGCACGATCGCCAGCTCGACCGGCGGGGCCTCCAGCCAGCCGAGCTCGGTGTACGTCGCCCAGAGCTCGTTCTCTGCCAGCGTGCGGGTCTTGGCCAGGGTCTCGCGGACCGCCTGCCGCAGCAGCAACTGATCCTCGTCGAACTCAAACTCCACGGGCAAACCTCCGGCCGGGTAACCGCGACGGCAGATTTGTCTGCCCTCGCGGCGGGAAAACCTTCCGTGACACTTCTTGCGAGAATAACATTCTCAATAGATGTGAGTCACGGTCTCCCCCTCGCCTGGGATCTCGCAAAGGAGCGTCCGATGGCACGAATGGATCTGCGGTTGCGCGCGTGGGGCGCGGTGACGCGCCGCCAGTCGTCGGTCGCGACGCGCAGCGAGGCCGATGTGATCGCCCTGCAGAGCAGGAAGATCCCCGAGGGCGGGCTGATCGGCTTGATCCTCGGCAAGGCCGCGCCCGGGATCGTGCTCACCGACCGGTCCGTCCCGGGGCCCGGCGGCGATCTCCCGGTGCGGGTGTACGCCGCGCCGACTGCCCCGTCAGGCCCCCGTCCGCTGCTGGTCTACTTCCACGGCGGCGGGTTCGTCTTCGGCGGCGGGCTGCGGATGGGGGACTGGCTCTGCAGCCAGGTCGCCGCGACCGTCGGCGCCGTCGTGGTGGCGGTGGACTACCGATTGGCCCCGGTGCACAAGTTCCCGGCCGCCGTCGAGGACTGCTACGCGGCGGTGACCTGGGCGGCGGCGAACGCGGGGGAGCTCGGCGCGGAAGGACCGCTCGGCGTGATGGGGGAGAGCGCCGGCGGCAACCTGTCGGCCGTGGTCTGCCTGCTCGCCCGCGACCGAGGCGGACCCGTGATCAGCCACCAGGCCCTCATCTACCCGGCCACCGACATGACCGCGCACAATGGGCCAGCCGAGCCGGCCGCCGCCCTGCCGTTCCTCTCCCAGGACGAGATGACCGCCTACCGCCGGATGTACCTCGGGGCCGACGGCGACCCGGCCAACCCGATGGCGTCGCCGCTGCTGGCCGACGACCACGGCAAGCTCCCGCCCGCGCTGATCCAGGTGGCCGAGCACGATCCGCTGCGCCCCGAGGGCGTGCGCTACGCGGCCGCCCTGCGCGCGGCCGGGGTGCCCGTGCGGCTGACCACCTACGTCGGCATGCCCCACGGCTTCCTCAACTTCCCCGGTCTCAGCCGCAGCGCCCCGCAGGCGCTGGCGGAACTGTGCGCGGAGCAGACGCTCGCGCTGGCCACCCCCGCGGACCCGTCGGCATGAACCTGATCAGCCAGCTGATCCAGCGCCAGCTCGGCCTGGACCCGCCGACCACCAGGGATCTGGTCATCGAGCGTGATCTGCCGGTGCCGATGCCGGACGGGACGGTCCTGCTGGCGGACCGCTGGGCGCCGCGAACGGGCGGCGACGCGCTCCCGGTCGCGCTGATGCGCAGCCCCTACGGCCGGGGCGCGCTGATCGCCGCGGGTATGGTTCGGCCGCTGGCCGAGCGGGGCTTCCAGGTGATCCTGCAGAGCGCCCGGGGGACGTTCGGCTCGGGCGGCGCGTTCGAGCCGATGCGCAACGAGCGCGAGGACGGCCTGGCGACGCTCGACTGGGTGGTGAAGCAGCCGTGGTTCGGCGGCTCGATCGTGCTCGTCGGTCCCAGCTACCTGGGGTACGTGCAGTGGGCGGTGGCGGACCGGCTGCCGCCGGAAGTCAAGGCGATGATCCCGCAGGTAACCGATTCGGCGCTCACCCTGGACTTCCTGCGGGCGGACGCGTACTCGCTGGAGACTCCGTTCGGCTGGGGAGTGATGATCGCCGGGCAGGAACGCCGCCTCGGCATGCTGCGAGGACTTCTGGAGGACGGCAAGACGCGGCGCGCGATGTCGATGCTCCCGCTGGCCGAGGCCGACATCACCGCCATCGGCCGCCGCTCGGGGTATATCCAGGACATCCTCCATCACGACGCCGCCGACCCCTACTGGGCGGCAATCGACCACCGGGATCGGGTGGCGCAGACGTCGGTCCCGGTCAGCTCGGTCGGCGGCTGGTACGACATCTTCCTGCCCGGCCAGCTCCGCGACTTCGCGGTCTTGCAGCAGGCGGGCAAGACGGCCCGGCTGACGGTCGGCCCGTGGACCCACCTGTCGATGGACGGAACGATGATGCGGGAGGCCCTGGAGTTCGGGCTCGCCTGCGCCCGGGGCACCGAGCCGCCGCCGCGCGGACCGGTGCGGCTGTACGTGATGGGCGAGGAAGCCTGGCGGGACTTCGAGTCCTGGCCGCCCGACGGCTACCTGCCCCAGCCGTTCTACCTGGGGCCGGAAGGCACGCTGAGCGCCGAGCCGGCGGCCGACTCGGCGCCCGACGGGTACCGTTACGACCCGGCCCGCCCGACCCCGGCGATCGGCGGCGTGCGGATGGTCCGGTCCGGCGCCGGCCGGGTCGACAACGCCGCGCTCGAAGCCCGGCCGGACGTGCTCACCTACACCAGCCCGCCGCTTGAGTCGGACGTCGAGGTGGTCGGCGAGGTCAGCGCCCAGATCTGGTTCCGCTCCAGCCTCCCGCACGCTGACGCGTTCGTCCGGCTGTGCGACGTCGACCCGAGCGGCAAGTCCTGGAACGTGTGCGACGGCCTCACCAGCCTGTCGGCCGCCGACGAAATCACGGCCGCGACCGTCCGCCTCTGGCCCACCGCCTACCGGTTCAAGGCCGGCCACCGGATCCGGGTCCAGGTCTCCAGCGGTTCCTTCCCCCGCTACGCGCGGAACCCGGGCACCGGCGAGCCGCGCGCCAACGCCGTCCGCCTGCTGCCCGCCGACCAGTCCGTCTACCACGACCCCGAGCGCCGCTCGGCGATCACCCTCCCGGTCCGGGCCTAAGCGTCAGCTCGCGGGCGGGGCGGTCCGATGGTGCAGCAGGTCTCCGGGCTGGCACTGCAGCGCCTCGCATAGCCGCGCCAGGGTGCTGAAACGGATCGCCCGGGCGTGCCCGTTCTTGAGGATGGACAGGTTGACGATGGTCACGCCGACCCGTTCAGACAGCTCGGTGAGCGTCATGCCACGCTCTTGGAGCAGGGCGTCGAGCCGGACGTGGATCTCAGCGGCCCCGTCCGACTCCTCGGCCGGGGCCGCTTTGCGGCTGGCCCTCACACAGTGGCCCTTATCTCGTCGTCCATGGCGGAGCCCAGCCGGATGATGCGCGCCAGGGTCAGCAGCGCCGCGCCCGCCAGCAGCGGGATGGGCGCAACGCCCCGCACCGCGTCCCAGATCGGCCCGGCGTACGGGCTCGGAGAGTTCACTATGCTGACGATCAGCTGTCCGAGGGCGACGGCGTGCAGCACGCCGGCCACGACGCTGCCGCCGAGGATGAACCAGCCGAGCCGCCGCATCGCCGCCGCTACCCTGGGCGTGAAGGGGCCCTCGCGGCGCGCTGTCCGCATCATCAGCCACAGCAGCACGATCACTCCCGCCCACACGACCGCGCTGGGGATCAGCATCAGGTAATAGAGAAACCACTGGCCGATCCCCGGATGGGTCAGGCACCCCTGCAGGTGGCCGTCGACCATGAGCGTGGCGCCGGGCCGGGCCGTGGCGTCGACGGGCTGCCAGCGGCTGTCGCTCATCGAGACCCCTGGCTGGCTCACGCACACGGACCACAGGGGACCCGAGCGCGGCTGGAACAGGACCAGGCCGGCCCCCGCCAGCACCAGGGCGAGCAGCAGCAGGCCGAAGAAGGCCGTCACCGATTCCAGCGGCTCGGTCAGGTTCGCACGCTCGGGTCGCGTCATCTCGCAGTGCCTCATCCGCCCGCCGCCCGCTCGACGGCGGGCGAGTGTTTATCGAATAACGATAATAACGATAAACGTTAACATCGCGAAGGTCAACTCCTGTCATGCGGTGGCGCGCCCGTTGCCCCGGCAGTGCGCAAGGGCGGAGATCATTCGCCCGCGATCTCATCGGCGGTGATCCGGGTGCGCACGGCGGCCAGGGCAACGACGGCGCCCACCGAGAAGAACAGCGCGGCGACCAGCAGGCCGGACGCGTACCCGTCGGTCAGCGCCGCCGCCAGGGTGTGCCCGGTGCGGTGATTCCTGGTGACGATCGCGGCGATCGACGCGAGTGCGCTCAGCCCGAGCGACGCCCCCACCTGCAGCCCCATGTTGAGCAGGCCGGCCGCGGCGCCGCTGTCGCGGGGGGCGACCCCGTGCATCGCGACCGCGGTGGCGGCCACGAACACCAGCCCGCTGCCGGCGCCCGCGACGAGCAGGGCGGGAAGGATCACGGCGAAGTAGTCCGAGGACGGGGTCAGGTGCGCCGCGCACCAGACCATGGCACCCGCGTACAGGACCAGGCCGACGGCGATGACCGCCCGCGCGGGCAGCTTGATGACCAGGCGCGGGGCGACGCCGACGGCGACTCCGGTGCCGGCGATGACGGGCAGGTAGGCAAGTCCGGTGCGCAGCGCCGGGTAACCCCGCACGATCTGCATGTACAGCGTGAGCAGGTAGAACATGGCGAGCATGCCCGCCCCGAGTAGCAGCATGACGGTATAGGCCCCCGCCCGGCTGCGGTCTCGCAGGACGGCGATCGGCACCAGCGGAGCGCGGTAGGTGCGCTCCCTTGTGACGAATCCGGCCAGCGCGACCGCGCCGGCGACAAAGCACGCGAGGGTCACGGGGTCGCTCCAGCCGTTCGCGGCCCCGCTGGTGAGCCCGTAGACGATCGACCCGATGCCCACGGTAGCGGTGAGCGCGCCGACCAGGTCGAGCGAGCCCGGCTCGCGGTCGCCGGAGACCAGGATCCGGCTGCCGAGCAGGACGGCGACCGCGATCGGGACATTGATAAATAGCACCCAGCGCCAGCTGACGTACTCGACCAGCGTTCCGCCCAAGAGCAGGCCGAGCACCGACCCAGGCCCGGCCATCCCGCCGTAGACGCCGAGCGCCTTGGTCCTTTCCTGGCCGGCCGGGAAGGTGGTGGTCACGAGGGAGAGGGCCGCGGGCGCGGCGATCGCCGCACCGCAGCCCTGCACTACCCGGGCGACGAGGAGGACGGTGCTGTCGGGAGCGAGGCCGCCTGCCATTGAGGCCGCCGCGAAGACGATCAGCCCGGCGTGGAACATGCGCAGGCGGCCGAAGAGGTCTCCCGCTCGCCCGCCCGCCAGCAGCAGTCCGCCGAAGGTCAGGGCGTAAAAGCTCGCGACCCAGTTGAGGTGGGAGGGCGGCACCCGGAGTGACCGCTGGATGCTGGGCAGGGCGACGTTGACGATAGTGTCATCGAGCACCAGCATGAGCTGGGCCGTCGCGATCACCAGCACGGCGAGGCCGAGCTTGCGGCCGACGGCGGAAGTGGGGCCGGCCTCGGATGCGCCGATTGTGTCGTCGGAAAGCGACATGACCGTATCTCCTTAGTCGCCGCTGACGCCGCCGGGCACGAAACCGTCGCCGGCGTCCCAGAGCCTCAGGGCTGCGTAATCGGACGCCCAGCGGCTGCGGTACGCGGTCGCCAGCGGCGGGGGGACGTTGCCGAGGAACGCCGTCACGGCCTGCGGGTCCGCCCCGTTGAGTAGCCAGGGCATGTAGGTCGAGGCGTCGCCGATTAGCCGCTCGCCGTGCACTCGGCCGAAGCGCTGCCAGTCCTCGAGGCTCAGGCTGGCGTCGATCAGATCTAGTCCGTCGGACTCTTCGTGGGCCAGATGCCCGCCGAGCTGCGCGACGAGCTCGTCGATGACGTCGCCCAAGGACGGGGAGCCGGCGTCGGGATCCGCGGCGGCGTTGTCGATCGCCCGCAGCAGCGGGTCGATGACCGCATGCTCCTGCTCCAGCGCGTCCACCAGCGCCAGCTGGTCGGGGTGGCCCGCCACGGTGGCGCGCAACGCCGGCCACAGCGCCTCGTCTTCGACCTGGTGGTGGACGACCAGGAACGTCTTGAACTGCCGCCATCCCAGCGCCGCGCGCAGACGCGTGCCGTCGCGGCCGTCGCGGCCGCCCGCGATCCGAGCGACCTGCTCGAGGTCACGGCGCAGGGCGGCATGAATGGTGAGCATCGTGCTCAGGTCGAGCCTGGAACCCATCGGTCACTCCTCCGCTAGGCCGCCGTCCTCATTTGGCGGCACTCAGCCTATGTTGGCACTCAGTTTCATTTCATGTCAAGTTTCAAAACATACATAGTAGCTAACTGGGCTGAGTTCCGTGAGCGCGGTACACTGGTGGGCATGAGCCAGGTCACCGGGGACAGATCGCTCCCGCTGCGCGAACGGAAGAAGCTGCGGACCCGCCGCGCGCTGGCCGACGCCGCGCTCCGGCTATTCGCGGAGAAGGGCTTCGACGCGACGACGATCGACGAACTCGCCGACGAGGCCGAGGTGTCCAAGAGCACGTTCTTCCGCTTCTTCGCGGCCAAGGAAGCCGTGGCGATCGAGGCCGAGGTCGAGCTGTGGACCGCCTACCTGTCCGCACTGGCCGAGCGACCCTTCACCGGAACCGTCCTCGCCGGACTGCACGACACGCTGGCCGCGGCCGCAACCGGACTCGACGCCAGCTGGGACGAGCAGTTCCTCGCCACCCGGCGCCTCATCGCGAGCGAACCCGCCCTCCTCGCCTACGTCCAGCACTACCGAGCCACGGTCAAAGGTCAGGTGGCCGACTGCCTCGCGGCCAAGCTCGGCCTCGACCCCGACGACCTCCGGCTCCACATCCTGGCCGAGCTTGCCATCGCCGCCTGGAGCATCGCCGGGCGCGCCTGGGTCCGCGGCGGCGGTCGCGGCGGTCGCGGCGCGCTGATCAAACGCTTCGACGACGCCGTCAACGCGATCCCCGACAGCCTCCGCCTCAAATAAGCGGTTGCGGCGAAGGGAACCGCGGGGGAGGCTGCCGCCGAGCAGCCATTTACCCCGCCGAGGTCAGAGCGGCGGGCCCGGCGGGCACGGTGGTCGCCTGGGCGCCGGGAACCTTCCACCGCGGCACCGCCCTGACCCTGCCCCGTGGGGCCCGCTACACGATCCACCTCGCCTACCGGCCGGCCCGCGACGAGTGGGACCAGCGGGTGGCCTGGGCCGGCCGCAGCCATGAACCCGGGTGGTACCGGTTCGCGCAGCGGGCGTCGCCGCGGCAGCTCGCGCTGTTCGGCTTCCCGCCGCCCGGTCACCCGTACTGGACCGAGGCCACCCTCGCAGGCACCGCCCAGCGGTACCCCGGGCTGAATATGACCCCGTGGCGTGAGGCGCTCCGCGGCGGAGGGCGACCCGGCGAGACGCAACCGGCCCAATCCTGGCGGTTGCGCCCGCGGCGGCGATGTCGCGCCGCGAATGTCAGCCGGGGGCATTACGGTCGGGTTATGCGATTCGGATTCGTAGTCCCCTACGCCGACGCCCGCGAGTTCGCGCAGCTCGCGGCCCTCGGCGAGCAGCGCGGGTGGGACGGCGTGTTTACCTGGGAGGCGGTCTGGGGTCTGCACGCCTGGGTGACTCTCGGCGCCGCCGCGATGGTCACCGACCGGATCAGGCTCGGTACGCTGCTCACCCCGGCGTCGCGGTGGCGTCCGTGGGATCTGGCGTCCGCGGTGCTGACGGTTGACCGGCTCAGCGGCGGGCGGGCGGTGATGGGCGTGGGCCTCGGGGCCGTGTCAGACAACTGGACAGCGTTCGAGGACGACGAGGGGCGCCGGGTCAGAGCGGAGAAGCTCGACGAGTGCCTCGCCGTCTACGACGGGCTGATGCGCGGCCAGCCCTTCACCTTCCACGGGACGCATTTCTCGGCCAAACCCACCGAGGAAAACGTCCCCGACCCGCCAGTGCAGCGGCCGAGGCCGCCCGTCTGGGTCATCGGCGCGAGGGTCGCCGACCGGCAGCGGCAGCCGTCGCTCGAACGGGCGGCACGATGGGACGGTCTGATCCCGACGGTCATCGACAACGGGGCGGGCCGCGACGTGACCTGGCCGGCCGAGCTCGCGGACATCGTCGGCGAGGTCAAGGCGCTGCGCGTGAAGACGGGGCTCGGGGCGGAGCCCTACGACGTGATCATCGAGGGCGACACCAGCGGCGAGTTCGTGCAACGCGAGCCCCCGGACCCCGCGTCCTGGGAGGCAGCGGGCGCCACGTGGTGGATCGAGAGCTGGTGGAGTATCGAGCGCGGCGAGGCCGGGCTGGCCGAGGTCCGCCGCCGGGTTGAGGCCGGCCCGCCACGGTAACGAGGACGCGCCGGCAGCAGCACCAAGACGGCGGACGCGGCCAGGCCCGCCCCCTGGCAAGCTAGCTCCGGACGAGCTCGTAGGTGAGCAAAACCAGCCCGACGCCGACGTTCACGCTGCCGAGGAGCCGCATCGGCTTCTTGCCGGCGGACTCGGAGAAGAGGCGCTGTCCGGCTCCGAGCGCGACCGGGAAGACGGTCAGCCGCAGCTCGTCGACCAGGTCGTGCTCCATCAGCGTGCGCACGAGCTGATAGCTGGCGTAGACGAGGATCTCTCCGTCCAGCCTTGCCTTCAGCGCCGAGACCTCGCTCACCACGTCGCCCGCCAGGACCGTCGAGTTGTCCCATTTGGCCTGTTCGAGGGTCGCCGACACGACGTACTTGGGCAGGCCGTTGAGTCGGTCCGCCCACTCGCCGGACCGCGATGCCCAGCGGGCGGCGAACCACTCGTCGCTCCGCCTGCCGAGCAGCAGGGCCTGCGCGCCCAGCGCCTCGTCGAGCGAGATCTTGCTCCACTGCTCGAGGTCCTTGCCGCCGAACTGGCCGAACCAGCCGCCCTGGCTGAAGCCCTCCTTCCCGTCCGGGTCCTGGACGACACCGTCGAGCGTGGCGTTGGTGCTGACGACGATCTTTCCCATTTCGTTCTCCCTCGCTGGGGTTGTTGTTACCAGCGATGCAGACGCCCAGAAATTCGAGAACTGGCCGCGCGCCGGCCGCCCAGTTCGCGAACCGGGCGGCGTCCACCCCTAATGCACGCTGGACAGGACCGGGGAGGGACAGATGCCAGGAGAAGCTAGCGCTACGGTGGCCCTGATGACAGACGAGCTGATCTCGAGGGCGCGGGCAGGCGACGACCGCGCGTTCCGCGAGCTGACCGAGCCGCACCTGCGAGAGCTGCAGGTGCACTGCTATCGGATGCTCGGTTCTATTGCCGATGCCGAGGACGCACTCCAGGACACGCTGCTGTCGGCCTGGCAGGGCCTCGGCGGGTTCGAGGGGCGCGCCTCGCTCCGCACCTGGCTCTACCGGATCGCCACCAATCGGTGCCTGAGCGCGCTGCGCGCGGCCAGCAGGCGACCCGCCGCGGCCTGGAACGTCCCCGGAGTCGAGCCGCCCGAGCCGACCCGGCTGGGCGAGGTTGTCTGGCTGGAGCCGTATCCGGACGCGCTGCTGGAGGGCGCGGGCGGCGCGCCGCCCGGCCCCGAGGCCCGCTACGAGCAGGCCGAATCGATCTCCCTGGCCTTCGTGACCGCCCTGCAGACCCTGCCGCCGCGCCAGCTCGCGGTGCTGATCCTGCGCGACGTCCTCGGCTTCCACGCTAGCGAGGTGGCGGACATGCTCGACTCGACCGTCGAATCGGTCAACAGCGCGCTCAAACGGGCGCGGGCCGGCCTGCAGCGCCGGCGGATCCCGGCCGCCGGCGAACAGCCCCCCGCGCCCGGCTCGCCATCCGAGGACGCCATCGTGGCGAGGTTCGTCACCGCCTACGAATCGGCCGACATTGATGCGCTCGTGGATATGCTGACCGACGACGCCTTCATGTCGATGCCGCCGATGCCGCTCGAATACGTCGGCCGTGACGTCGTGGCCAATTTCTGCGCGGCGACGCTCTTCGCCGCAGGCCGCCGGTTCGACCTAGTGCCGACGCGGGCCAACGGACAGCCGGCGTTCGGCGCCTACTTCCGGGGTCCGGCCGGCGTCCGTCCCGGGACCGGACTCATCGTCATCGCCCTGTCCGGCGACCGAGTCGCCGCGATGACCCGGTTCGAGCGCAGCACGCTGGCGCGATTCGGGCTGCCGCCATCGCTGCCGGGCTGATTGCCGCGTCAGGGTGACCTTGACGAGTACCAGTCGTCAAGGCTACCCTGACGCTATGGCTGATTCCCGTGGTATCGCGGCAGTTGCCGGCCGGCCAGGGACGCTCTGCTGCTCGTTCTGCACCAAGGACAAGGACTCGGTGGCCAAGCTCATAGCGGGCCCCGGCGTCTACATCTGCAACGAGTGCGTCGACCTGTGCACCGAGATCCTGTCGATGGAAACGACGCCACAGATCCACCCGCGGCATGAGCTGCCGGACGATGAGCTGCTCGCCAGCCTGGCCCGGGCCCAGGCGGCCGCCCCGCAGCTCGAGGCGGCCATGCACGACTACGTCGATGTGCTGCGCTCCCGCGGCGTCAGCTGGACCCGCATCGGAGCGGCCCTCGGCGTATCCAAGCAGGCGGCCTGGGAGCGGTTCTCGGGCGAGGACTGAGCGATCGGGCGGTCAAAATGGCCGGAAGACGGGGTGGCTGTCGTGCCACCACACCAGGATCACCTTGCCGATGATGCTGGAGCCCTTGATCGGCCCCCAGTAGCGGCTGTCGCAGGAGATAGCCCGGTTGTCGCCAAGTAGGTAGAACTCGCCCGCAGGCACCCGGTAGGGGTGCTGCCTGCTCGCGTCGGGAATGGGCGGCCCCAGCGGGTCGTAGCGCGGCAGGTAGGGCTCGGCCAGCAGCCGCCCGTTCACGTAGATGTGGTTGCCCGACGAGAAGATCGTCTGCCCGGGCAGCGCGATCACGCGCTTGACCAGGTCTCCGTTCTGCGGCCCGGGGCAGTCGTCGAGCGGCGGGTGGCTGAACACCACGATGTCGCCCTCGCGTACGTCACGCCAGCTGAAGAATGCCTTTTGCACCAGGATCCGGTCGTACACGCCCAGCGTCGGCACCATCGACGACGAGGGGATCCAGAAGGTCTGGAACGCGAACGTCCGCACCAGGACGGCCAGCAGCACCGCCACCAGGACGGTGCCGACCGTCTCGATCAGCGTTCGTCTCCAGCGTCGGCGCCGCCGCGGGCTGGCCGCGTCAGGATCCGCTTGAGCGGAGTCGGCCTCAGCAGGATCGATCATGTCCGGCTTCCCAGATGATCACCGGCAGCTGGCCCATCGCGCGGATCAGGCCGGGCACGGGCTCGGCCGATTCAGGGCGGCAATGCGCGCGTTGGTGCGACTGGCTCGTGCTGGCCGCCCTGGCTCGGGTCGGGGTGGCGGCCGCCCTGGCCGGCGCGGACGAGGCCAGCAGCGCCACCGAGACGCCCAGCGAGCAGACCGCGATCAGCAGTGCGCAGGCGGCGGTGCTCAGGCGCTCGCCCGGGCGTGGCGTGAGCCATTCGCGCGCCGCGCCGGCCAGGTAGCTCAGGGCAATCGAGCTAGCCGAGGCCCCGTCCCTGATCAGCAGCGTGGCCAGCTCGGCCGCCTCGTCGCCGTGCCGTCGCCGCCAGCGCGCCGGATAGCACCGCAGCGACCTTTCGACCAGCCGGGACGCCTGGGGGTTGTCCATCAGATGCCGCCCAGCCGCAGCCGCAGCCGTCCGGCCGCGCTGACCCGCTCGAGCGAATCGAGGTGCGCGCGCAGCGCCGCCGCTCCGGGCACGGTAATGCGGTAGGGGTGGCGCCGGTCATCGGCCGGCAGCGACTCGATCAGGTCGAGCCGCTCGAGCCGGTCAAGCGCACCGTAGAGGGTGCCCGGCCCCAGCTCGACTCCGGCCAGTTCCTTGATGTCCTGGATCAGCGCGTAACCGTGCTTGGGTCCGTCGGCCAGGCTGATCAGAATCAGCACCGATGACTCGCCAACCCGGCGCAGCACATCCTGCCCGGCCCTGTCGTCCCGCCCGCCCATGCCGCACCCGCCTCCTAGTACGTTGGCCAATATATCAGTCAACGTAATAGTCGACCAGACCGGACGCGGAAACGACGGGGATCGGTTCGACCCGCCGGACGGGTGGCAGTCGGACCGCCGCCTTCGGTACCGTTTGGGCATGATCACTGCTGCGGACGTTCGCGCGGTGGCCTTGTCGCTGCCTCGCACCGAGGAACACCTCATCCGCGACTACACCAAGTTCCGCGTGGGCAAGATCGTCTACGCCTCGATCTCGCCGGACGAGCTGACGATGGGGTTCGGCTTCCCGAAAGAGCAGCGGGCTGCTCTCATCGCCAGCGAGCCCGATAAGTTCGCCCTGCCGCGCCTGTCCGATCAGCGCTTCCACTGGGTCCACGCGCGGATGGCCGCGCTCAGCCAGGCGGAAATGCGGGAGCTGATCATGGACGCCTGGCGCATGGTCGTCCCGAAGAAGGTCGCGGCCGCCCGCCTCGGCGCCGACGATGCCGGACGCTAGGCCGGCCGCCGCAGACCGGTTCGCATTACGCTGACGTCGATATCCTCATAGCGGCCGGCATCGATGGTCTGCCAGCCGAGCCGCTGGTAGAGCGCCTGCGCGGCCGACCCCCGCTCGGTATAGAGATAAAGCTCATCGTGACCGAGGGTCGCCGCCCACGCCTCGCACCGCCGCGTCAGCCGTTCCCCGTGTCCTCGACCGCGCGCCGCCGGGATCACGTACAGGCCCTTGACCCACGGGGTCAGCCCGGCCGCGGGCGCGTATCCGGCCATGTCCTCGGCGACCAGGCACACCACCCCAACCGGCGAGCCGTCTGCCAGCGCGATGAGCGTTCCCGGTATCTCACGGGCGTCGGCCTGGCCGCCCAGGGCGGCCGTCCACGACTCAAGCGAACCGCCCGGATCGGTGTGTCCCCATTCGCTCCAGTGCCACTCGGCCGCCACCGGTACCAGCTGCGGGTGCCGGCTCAGCGGCTCGATAACGATGTCCATGCACTGGTCCTACCGTTCCGTCGCCGGAAATGGCAACGCAATAAGCGCGCGAGGCAGAGTCGGCGGTTATCCTCGGAATCGTGAAAGCTGTGGCGACGCTGGCGGCGGCCCGGGTCTTTGACGTGTTCGGCGACCACAGCTACCGGATGGACCTTCGCGGCTGAGCAGGGACCGCACCACGTGCGGTGCGCCAGGCCCTTGTCCCCGCGGGCATCTCACGTTGCCCTGTCTCGAAGGCTGTGCTCATGACCCCACTGGTTGACCTGCATCGTCACCTTGAAGGAAGCATCCGCCCGGAAACCTGCATCGAGTTGGCCACGCGGGCAGGCTCCGGCCTGCTCCCCGCGCAATGGCGCGCGGCG
Source organism: uncultured Actinomycetota bacterium (assembly GCA_963773105.1). Lineage (GTDB taxonomy): Bacteria > Actinomycetota > Actinomycetes > Streptosporangiales > Streptosporangiaceae > Trebonia. Next base: position 524,949 of record CAVZAA010000003.1, on the reverse strand, counting down.
CTGGTGGCCGCCGAGCGCGAGGAAGGGCTGCTGCCGTACCTGGCGAAGATCGAGAACGCGACTGCCCTGGTGCGGACGCTCGATGACTGGCGCCGGGTCACGGCAGAGGCGATCGCCGATGCCCACGGCGACGGCCTGGCAGCGCTGGAGTTGCGCTTCTCGCCGCAGTTCATCGCCGGCCTGACGGCTCTGGACGCGGACGACGTCATCGAAGCCGTCAGCGATGCCGTCTCCGGCGCCGGGCTGCCGATCGAGGTCGGCCTTATCGGGATCATCGTGCGCGACGAGGGACCAGATTCTGCCCTCGTCCAGGTCCGCCGCCTGCTCCGGCACATGGACGCGCTGGTCGGAGTGGACCTCGCGGGAAATGAGGCGGGATACCCGGCGGAGCTGTTCGGGCCGGCGTTCCGCCTTGCCCATGAGAGCGGTTTCCCGGTCACGATCCACGCCGGGGAGGCGGCCGGCCCGAACAGCGTCTGGGACGCCCTGCGCTTGGCCCCGCGACGGATCGGGCACGGCGTCCGCAGCGCCGAGGACCCCCGGCTCCTCGATCAGCTTGCCTCCCGCGGCGTGACCCTCGAGGTCGCCATCACCAGCAACGTCCAGACCGGTGCCGCCCGCAGCCGCGCGCAGCACCAGCTCGCGACCCTGGTAGCCGCGGGCGTCCGGGTTGCGCTGTGCACCGACAACCCAGCCGTGAGCGACACCCGCCTGACCCGCGAGTACGACCTTGCCCGTGACCTGGTGGACGCGGCGTCGCTGGAGCGCATCCGGCAGAACGCCCTGGCGGCGCGCTTCACCAGTCCTCGCCCAAGGTGCGGATAGGGAGGCCGGATCGTGGACTTTTCGCTCAGCGAGGACCAGCAGAGCATTCGGGACGCGGTGCTCGAGCATTGCGCGCGGTTCCCCGACGACTACTGGCTCGAGCGCGACCGCGACGGCGCCTTCCCCCGCGACTTCCACCAGTCGATGGCCGAGTCGGGCTGGCTGGGCCTCGCTATGCCCCAGGCGGTGGGCGGCGCGGGTCTCGGGATCACAGAAGCGGCGATCATGATGACGGCCGTCGCCGAGTCCGGCGGCGGGATGGCGGCCGCGTCCAGCATCCACGGCCCGGTCTTCAGCCTGCAGCCGGTGGCGCTCTTCGGCACCCAGGAGCAGCGGCAGCGGATGATTCCGCCCGTGCTGAGCGGCCGGGATCTCCTCTGCTTCGCGGTCACCGAGCCCAACACCGGGCTGGACACAACCAAGCTCAAGACCCGCGCGGAACGGCGCGACGGCGGCTACCTGGTGAACGGGGAGAAGATCTGGATCTCCGTCGCCCGGCAGGCGAACAAGATGATGCTGCTGGCCCGCACCACGCCCCTTGACCAGGTCAAGCGCAAGACCGAGGGACTGTCGCTCTTCTTCACCGACCTCGACCGGGCCAGGATCGAGGTTCGCGAGATCAACAAGATGGGCCGGCATTCGGTCGACTCGAACATGCTCTTCATCTCCGACCTGTGGATTCCCGAGGAGGACAGAATCGGGGCCGAGGGAGAGGGCTTCAGGCTCATACTCCACGGCCTCAATCCCGAGCGCATCCTGATCGGCGCCGAGGCCATCGGCCTGGGCCGGGTCGCGATCAAGCGCGCCGCCCGCTATGCCAGGGAGCGCATCGTCTTCGACCGGCCCATCGGCATGAACCAGGGGATCCAGCACCCGCTGGCCAAGTGCTGGGCCCAGCTGGAGGCGGCCAACCTGATGGTCCTGAAGGCGGCCACCATGTTCGACAAGGGCGTCGACTGCGGTGTGGAGGCGAACGCGGGCAAGTACCTGGCGGCCGAGGCCGGCTTCGAGGCCTGCCATACGGCGATGCTGACCCTGGGCGGCATGGGTTACGCGCAGGAGTACCACGTCGAGCGCTACCTGCGCGAGGTGCTGATCCCGCGCACGGCCCCGGTAAGCCCGCACCTGATCCTCAACTACCTGGCCGAGAAGGTCCTCGACCTCCCCAAGTCCTACTAACCTGGACGCCTGTCAACGAGGGAGAAGCAATGCCCGCCCAGGAAGAACCCTTCAGCGCGCGCTCCTGGCTGTTCGCCCCCGGTGACAGCGACCGCAAGATGGAGAAGGCCGCGGCTTCCCCGGCCGACATCGTCCTCCTCGACCTCGAGGACGCGGTCACCGAGGACGCGAAGCAAAAAGCCCGCGCGATGATCTCGGCCTTCCTCCAGTCTCAGCCGTCCCCCGCGCGACGTCGGCTGTGGGTCCGGATCAACCCGCTCGACGGCCCCAACGCGCTGGCCGACCTGGCCACGGTGATCCCGGCCGGGCCCGGAGGCATCATGCTCCCCAAATCACGCGGCCGGGGCGACGTCGAGCTGCTGGGCCACTACCTAGACGCACTTGAGGTCTCGGCCGGCGCCGGGCAGGGCGAGACCAAGGTCATCGCCTTGGCGACCGAGACGGCAGAGAGCATGTTCACCGTCGGCACCTACCGGGGCGCACCCCGGCTGGTCGCGATGACCTGGGGCGCGGAGGACCTCGCGGACTCGGTGGGCGCCAGCGAGAACCGCAACCCCGACGGCAGCTACGGCTTCACCTTTGAGCTGGCCAGAAGCATGTGCCTGCTAGGCGCGGCGGCGGCCGGGGTCGCGGCCATCGACACCATCCACGGGGACTTTCACGACGCCGCAGGCCTGCAAGCACGGGCCGAGCAGGTGCGACGGGCGGGCTTCCGCGGCATGCTGGCCATCCACCCCGCCCAGGTCGATGTGATCAACGCGGCCTTCACCCCCACGGCGGAGGAACTGGCCGAGGCCCAGGAGATCGTCGATCTGTTCGCCGCCAATCCCGGCGTCGGCGCCATCGGCCACAAGGGCGCCATGCTGGACCGTCCCCACCTCGCCCGCGCCCAGGCGCTCCTGGCCGCCGGCACCCGCCACCGCGAGTGAGTGGCCGACGGCGAGGGCGCCACCCGGCCGCTCAGATCAACCAGCTCCGCGTCCGTCCTCAGAGCCGGGATTCCGCGGTCAGGGCGGTCGCGGCGCCGTTGGGAGCGAACGCGCGGATCATCGCGTCCTGAGTGAACGACGCGATGATCCGGCCGTCCTGCGTCAGCACCTGGCCGCGCGCGTAGGCCATGCCCGCGCCGGCGAACGTGGATTCATGGTGGTAGCGAAGCCAGCCGTCCCACTCCACCGGGTCGTGGAACGTGACCCCGATGGTCATGACCGCGGTCGAGACGGTGTGGTGCGCCTGGGCGGTGCCGATCTCGGCGTGCGCCCGCATCGCGGTGGCGATGGACAGGTCGCCGGTGTAGTGCGTGAGCAGCGCCCGGCGCAGGTCGTCGCGGTCGGGCACCGCGTCGTAGCGCAGCCACGCGTCAAGCACCGGCGGCCCCACCTCGTCGGGGCTGTTGTGGTCGCGGACGCCCGCGATCCGCAGGTCCCTGAACGGCACCGGATTGATCGCCGCCGGATAGGCCGCCTCCGGCCCGTCGGTCTCCTGACCGGACCACGCCGGGTGATCGTGCCTGATGACGTCGGCCTCCGGCCGGTCCAGGAGGATGGTGGCGGTCGCGCAGGCCCGGTCGCCCTGCCCGATGGTGACTACCGCGCTGGCGAACGAGCGCCCCGCGCGGACCGGCGTGACCGTGAACTCGATCGGGCTGGCCGGGCTGGCGGCGGCGGCGAACAGCCCGTGCGCGGACCGCACGGTCCGCCCCGGCAGCGCCTTGGACGCGGCTACCATCGCCTGGCCCAGCAGTTGGCTGCCCTCGACCACGTTCCTGCCCCTGCTCTCGCTGGTGCCCACGTACCGGGAAGGTCCGGCCGCCCCCGGAATCGCCGCGACATCGAAGATGGCGAGCAGCCCCGCAAGCGACGCCTCGCCCGTCGCCTCGGTCACGGCACGAGGCCATCGGTCGCGGTCGTCGAAGCAGGCGAAGCAGGCGCAGGTGCCGACGAAGGCGCAGGTGCAGGCGCCGGCCGGTAGAACGTGGCCAGCAACCCCGCCGTCGCCAGCACGGCCACCCCGAGCGCGATGCCGCCCCCGAGCCAGCCGGTCATCTCGATGCCGGCCGCGTTGTCGATCGAGAACCGCCCGGGTCCGGTGACGCCGAGCAAAAGGCAGACGACGGCCAGTACCAGCACGTACTCGTAGCCGTCCTTGAACACGAAGAAGCCGTTCTTCCGGTGCGCGAGCAGCCCGGCGACCAGCATCACGGAGATGATCGCCGCACACGCGAGCGGGGTGAACAGCCCCACGATGAGCAGGAACCCGGCGCCGAGCTCGGTCACCACGCTCATCCACGCCTGCAGCTCGCCGTACTTGAGCCCGAGGCCAGCGAACCAGCGTCCGGTGCCTGCGATCTTGCCGCCGCCGCGCCAGTGGTTGTAGCCGTGCCGCATCATCGTGACGCCCACGACGACCCGCACCAGCAGCAGGACGACGACGACAGGCGGGTTTCCCATCTCAGCCTCCATCGGGGTTAGCAAGACCAGTGCACTCTAGGACAAGGACGCCTTCCCCGGCCAGCGACCAGGTCCTCACGTGGCCGCCCGCAGCAGCAGCGCCCCGCCCGGGGTGAGGCCGCCGGAGCTGACCGCGGCGACGCGAGCGTCCTTCACCTGACGTTCCCCGGCCTCGCCGCGAAGCTGGACGATCGCCTCCTGGATCAGGCCCATCCCGTGGGTGCGCCCGTGCGAAAGCTGGCCGCCGTGCGTGTTCAACGGGAGCAGCCCGTCGCGGGCGATGTTCTTCCCGCCGTCGAGGAAGTCCTTGGCCTCGCCGATGCCGCAGAATCCCAGCGCCTCGATCCAGGTCAGGCAGTTGATCGTGAAGCCGTCGTAAAGCTCGGCCACGTCCACGTCGGAAGGCCGCAGCGAGGTGCGGGTCCACAGGTGCGCGGCCGGGCCGAGCGCCTGCGGCTCGTGGGTCAGGGTGGACTGGTCCCAGTCGATCCGCTCCAGGATCTGCGTCCCGACGGCTTCCACGTAAACGGGAGGCTTCGCCAGGTCAACCGCCGCGTCGACCGCGGAGACGATCACCGCGATCGACGCGTCGCACGGCACGTCGCAGTCGTACAGCCCGAACGGCGTCGTGATCGTCCGCGCCTGCAGATAGTCGTCCATCGTGAGCGGCGAGCGGTAGATCGCGGTTGGGTGCAGCGCGGCGTTGGCCCGCTGGTTGAGCGCGATCCAGCCGAGCGTCTCGCGCGTGGTCCCGTACTTGTGGAAGTGCCGCTGCGCGTTCTGCGCCAGCGTGTGCGCGGCCGACGTCGCGCCGAACGGGTGCATCCACCCGCCCAGCCCGCCGCCAGAGCCCGGCACGGCAAGAGCGCCACGACGCAACTGCTCGGCAAACGTCGCCTCCCACAAGGTACGGAAGCACAGCACGTGCCGCACCAGACCCCCGGCCACCGCCAGCATCGCGGCGATCAGCGAGCCGCCAGGCCCGAACGTCTCGATGCCGCCGTTGTACCAGGTCGGCCGCAGGCCCAGCGCCGCCTCGAGCGCGGTCACCCCGCCCTCGCCGAACCCCCCGAAGTTCCCCCCGCCCGGATACGAGGAAAGCCCGTCGATGTCCGCCAGCGAGAGCCCGGCGTCCGCCACCGCCCGCTCGCACGCCTCAACGGTCAGCGAGAGCGGCGTTCGCATCAGCCGGCGCCCGATCTCGGACGCGCCGACCCCGGTGATCGCGACCTTCTCCTCGAACTTCGAGATCCGGATCATCGGCCGCACGTGCCGCCAGTAGTCCTCCGGCGCGATCTCGTCCTCCGGCAGCGGCGCGGGCGACGTCGGCTGCGAGTCGGCGGGAACCGGCCGGAACAGCGGAAGCCAGACGCCGTCCCCGGCCAGCGAGAACACCACCTCCATCCGCATGCCCAGGTACAGCAAGTCAGCCGAGCACTCGACCACGTTGGTGGTCAGCCGGACCCGGGGATCGTCCTCGATCGCGACCTGCGCCACCACGTACGGCGCGGGCAGCCCCGGCAGGCTGAAGCGCTCGTTGACGGTGAACCCGATCAGCGTCGCGTACCCTGACACCGCCGACGGCGAGAGCGAGACGCAGCGGCAGTACCGGCACACCGGCTGCGGCGGATGGATGAGCGCCGAGCAGGACTGGCACTGCATGAACCGCAGCCTGCCGTCCGCCCCCGAGGTCCAGAAGAACTCGTTCTCCGGGGTGAGCAGCGGCAGCGGTCGCCCTGCTGGCTCGGTCACGCCTTCTCCTCGCTTCCGCGGGAACGCACGGTCCGTTCGGGCGAATGAGTTTGAATTTCCGCTTGTCACTCGGTGATCTTGGCGCTGTCCCTGCGCACCGTCACCGGCTCGGCCAGCCCCTGCTCGTCGCAGATCACCTGCATCCGCGCGATCGTCTCGTCCAGCCCGTCCCCGATCCGCTCACCGGGAGTGAAGGTCGCGGGCAGATGCTGCATGCCCTGGATGACGCCGATGGTCTTGTAGTGCTCGGCCCCGTCCGGATCGCACACGTAGTCCGGCATCCGGTCGAGCACCGCCGTGATCATCCGCTTGAACACCATCCGGGCCAGGTTCGACCCGATGCAGCGATGAATGCCGAGGCCGAAGCTGTGGTGCCGATTGCCGGTCCTGGCCAGGTCGATCTCGTTGGGGTTGGGGAACACCGAGGGGTCGCGGTTGGACATCGCCCACGATAGCCACAGCCGCTCGCCCTCCTTGAACTCGGTCCCCGCGATCACGCAGTCGGCCGAGATCGTCCGCGCGTCGCCCGGGGCCGGGGTGTAGAAGCGCAGGAACTCCTCGGTCGCGGAGTCCAGCAGCGTGTCCCGCTCGGCCGACAGCCGGGCCCGCTCAGCGGGATTCTCCGACAGCCACTCGAGCGAGTGCGCGGTCAGCGCGGTGGTGGTGTCGAACCCGCCCCCGATGAGCAGCGCGATCACCCCCAGCAGCTCCATGTCGGGCGGCGTCTTGCCGTTGATCTCCGCCCTCGCCAGCGCGTCGATCATGCCCGGCCGGGGAGTGGCCCTGATCTCCGACAGCTGGCCGTACATGTCGGTGAACATCTTGATCTGGTCCTCGCGGACCTGCGCCATCTCCGGCGAGTCGGGCGGGGTGTACACCGAGCGATGCACCGCCTCGCAGTAGATCGACCAGTTCTTGAGCGGGACGCCGAGCATTGCCAGCGTGAGCACGGCCGGCACCACGTTGGCGAGGTGGTCGACGAAGTCGATCCGGCCGGTCTCGATGTGCTCATTCAGGCAGGCCCGGACCAGCTCGTCCACCACCGGGGTCCAGCGGTTGATCGCGGCGGGCGACAGGTAGGGGTTGAGCGCCTGCCGGTAGTGCCGCTGCTCGGGCGGGTCCATCTCCAGAAAGCCGCCCTGGATCGAGCTGCTCGTCGGCGGCGGGATCGTGATGCCCTGGTAGCCGCGCCGCTCGTTGTTGATGTCGTGGTCGTTGGATAGGTACTCCGACGACCGGGCCAGCTCGAACACCTCCGGGTGCCCGGCCGCGACCCAGTGGCCGCCGTAGGTCTCGCTCCACGCCACCGGGCACCGGCCGACCATCTCGGTGGTGATCTCGGTGAAGCGCTCCCGGTACTCGGGGGTGTGCCGGTCGAAGTCGTACCGGTTCTTCTTCCGCTCCGCGTCGGTGCCGGCGTCGGCGTCGGTGCTCATGCGTGTTTTCTCCTTGCCCGGGCTATGAGATTGAGATTGCCTGTTCGGGGCACGAGCGGACCGCCTCGGCCACCTTGGCCTCGAGGTCGGCGGGCACGTCCCCGTCGATGACGACCGTGGAGTGGCCGTCGATCTCGTCGAGCTGGAAGACGTCCGGTGCGATCATCGCGCAGAGCGTGTGGCCCTGGCAGCGCTCCGGATCCACGCACACCTTCACGTTCGTTTCCTTTCTTTTCTAAATTCAAAATCGGTCTATCGAACGGACCCCGGCGACTCTTAAAGGTGGAAGTCATACCACTTCAGGTAGCCACCGGCATCCACCCGCATCTGCATCCCGGTCACGTACCGTGACTCGTCGGACGCCAGGAACAGCACCATGTTGCTGATGTCGACCGGATCGATCCAGGGCACCGGCATGCCCTGCTGCACGTAGAACGCCGGGGTGGCGTCCTCCTTGGTCGGGTGCTCCAGGTCCGGCCGGAAGGACTTGTACATCGGCTCGCTCTGCAGCATGTTCGTGTCGACGTTGGTCGGGTGGACGGCGTTGGCCCGGATCATCCGCGGCGCGAGGTTGCGCGCGAGCTCGTGGATGTAGGTGGCGATCGCGCGCTTGGCGTACATGTAGCCGTGGCCGCCGGGGTCGGTGCCGAGCTGCATCATCGGGACCGCGTTCATGTAGGCGGCGACCGAGCCGGTGGCGATGACCGACGCGCCCTCCGACAGGTAGGGCAGCGACGCCTGGATGGCGTTGATCGTGCCGAGCAGGATCGTGTCGACCGAGTCGGTCCACGCCTGCATCGGGGGCTGGCCCTTCATCGCGGCGATGCCGGCCTGCGCCACCACCACGTCGACCTTGCCCAGCTCGCTGATGCCGCGCTCGAGCGCCGCCGTCAGCTGGGACCGGTCGCGGACGTCGGCCTCGGCGGTGACGATCCGGCGGTCGAGCTTCTCGACCAGGCGCGCGGTCTCCTTCAGGTCGTCCGGCGTCGCCATCGCGTACCCGACGGTCTCGAAGTCCTTGCAGATGTCAACCGCGATGATGTCCGCGCCCTCTTGGGCCAGCCGGACCGCGTGGCTGCGGCCCTGGCCGCGGGCCGCGCCGGTGATGAAGGCGACCTTGCCCTGCACACGTCCCATGAGTGATGTCCTCCCGGACTGGAGTGAAGTCCTCTCGGACTGGAAATATGACTCCCAATTGTGAGAACATTACTCTCAATTGGTCGGGTTGCGGAAGCCCGGACACTGGGAGGACTCGGATGCCAGATCAGGATGCGCGGCCGAATCAAGACGCGGCGGCGATGCCCAAGCGCATGCTCATCGACGGGAAGCTGGTCGAGGCCGAGCGGACGTACCCGACCGTCAACCCCGCCACCGGCCAGGTGCTCGCGCATGCACCCGACGCCAGCGTGGCCGACGCGGAGGCCGCGGTGGCGGCCGCCCGGCGCGCGTTCGACACCACCAGCTGGGCGACCGATACCGCGTTCCGCGCCCGCTGCCTGGACCAGCTGCACCAAGGCGCTGACCGAGCACAAGGAGGAGCTGCGGGAGCTGACGATCGCCGACGTCGGCGCGCCCCGCCAGATCACCTACGGCGCCCAGCTCGACCAGCCGATCGAGATCGTCCGCTACTACGCCGACCTGCTGCCCGGCTACCCGCTGACCGAGGAGATCGGCCAGATCGAGTTCATGGGCAAACAGCACCGCCGCTGGGTGGAGAAGGAGCCGGCCGGCGTCGTCGCCGCCATCATCGGCTACAACTACCCCACCCAGCTCGCCCTGGCGAAGCTCGCCCCCGCGCTGGCGGCCGGCTGCACGGTGGTGCTCAAGGCCGCCCCCGACACCCCGCTGATCACGCTGGCGCTGGCCGAGCTGATCGCTTTGCACACCGACATTCCGCCGGGCGTGGTCAACGTGATCTCCTCGTCCTCGGTGGCGGTGGGGGAGGTGCTGACCACCTCGCCCGACGTGGACCTGGTGACGTTCACCGGGTCGACCGCGACCGGCCGGGCGATCATGGCGGCCGCGTCCGGCACCGTCAAGCGGGTCTTCCTCGAGCTGGGCGGGAAGTCCGCCCTGGTCGTGCTGGACGACGCCGACCTCGCCGAGCCCGCCATGGTGTCCGCGTTCGCGACCTGCTCGCACGCCGGGCAGGGGTGCGCGATCCCGACCCGGATGGTGGTGCCGAGGGCGCGCCACGACGAGGTCGTCGCCCAGGTGGCCGCCATGCTCGGCGCGGTGAAGTACGGCGACCCGGCCGACCCCGCGAACTACATGGGCCCGCTGATCAGCGAGCGGCAGCGGGACAAGGTGGACGGCCTGGTGCAGCGCGCGGTCGCGGCCGGCGCCACCCTCGTCACCGGCGGCACCAAGGTGGATCCGGGCTACTTCTACACCCCCACGCTGCTGGCCGACGTGGACCCGGACAGCGAGATCGCCCAGGAGGAAGCGTTCGGCCCGGTCCTGGTGATCATCGACCACGACGGCGACGATGACGCCGTGCGGATCGCCAACAACTCGATCTACGGCCTGTCGGGCTCGGTCTACAGCGCCTCCTACGAGCGCGCGCTCGGGGTCGCGCGGCGGATCAGGACCGGCACGATCAGCGTCAACGGCGGCATGTGGTTTGGTCCCGACGTGCCGTTCGGCGGGTACAAGCAGTCCGGGATCGGGCGCGAGATGGGCGCCGCCGGGCTCGAGGAATTCCTCGAGCGCAAGGCCCTCGCCACGGTGGTCGGCTGATGTCCGGGCCGCTTGCACTTGCGACGGTGGTCGGCTGATGGCCGGGCCGCTTGACGGCTTCCGCGTCCTCGAGGTCGCGATGTACGGCTTCGTGCCGTCGGCGGGCGCGGTGCTGTCCGACTGGGGCGCCGACGTGATCAAGGTCGAGCACGCCGTCACCGGCGATCCCCAGCGGGGACTGCGCCAGCTCGGCGCGTACAAGGTGACGGGCGAGCCGAACCCGAACTTCGAGCACGCCAACCGGGGCAAGCGCTCGATCGGCCTCGACGTGTCCATGCCCGAGGGCCAGCAGATCGCGTACGAGCTGGCCAGCCGGTCCGACGTGTTCCTGACCAACTTCCTGCCCCAGGCCAGGCAGCGGTTCAACATCGACGTCGACGACATCAGGAAGGCCAACCCGGCGATCATCTACGCACGCGGCAGCGCGCTCGGGCCGCGCGGGGTCGAGTCGAACCGGGGCGGCTACGACATGACCGCGTTCTGGTCGCGGGGGACCAGCGCCGCGTCCATCACCCCGCCCAACGTGGACGGGCTGATCAGCCCGCCGCCCGCCTACGGCGACACGATCTCGGGCACCAACCTGGCCGGCGGGATCGCCGCGGCGCTGCTCAAGCGCGAGCGCACCGGCGAGCCCTCGATCGTGGACGTGTCGCTGTTCGGCAGCGGGCTGTGGACGATGGGCCACGCGCTCTCGCTCTCGCTGCACCTGGGCCAGTCCTGGGTGGCACCGCCGCTGGGCAGCCACGGCGCGATGTCAAACCCGCTCTCGGGCCTGTACAAGACGGCCGACGGCCGGCACCTGTCGCTGGTCATGCTCCAGCCGGGCAAGTTCTGGGCCGACGTCTGCCGCCACATCGACCGGCCCGACCTGATCGACGACCCGCGCTTCGCCACCGCCGAGCTGATCGCCGCCAACGCCGACGCGGGGTCCGCGATCCTGGCCGAGGTGTTCGCCACTCGGACGCTGGCGGACTGGGCCGAGCGGCTGGCCACCCTGGCCGGCCCGTGGGCGCCGGTGCAGGACACCCTGCAGGCCGGGAACGACGCCCAGGCCCGGGCCAACGAGTACATCCTACCGGCCGGCTCGCTCGAGCTGGTCTCCTCGCCGGTGCAGTTCGACGTGGCCCCGCCCGAGCTCGGGCCGGCCCCCGGCTTCGCCGAGCAGACCGAGGAGATCCTGCAGGAGATCGGCCTCGACTGGGACCGAATCATCGAGCTGAAGGCGTCCGGCGCAGTCACCTAACCGGCCCCACCCACCCCGCCGGCACCCCGCCCATCCACCCGAACCCCACCCGCCCCGCCGGCACCCCGCCCATCCACCCGAACCCCACCCGCCCCGCCGGCGCCCCGCCCATCCACCCGAACCCCACCCGCCCCACCGGCATCACTGGCCACGGAGACAGACCATGCAGAAGGACGAGCTGATCCTCATCAGCGTGGACGACCACATCATCGAGCCGCCGGACATGTTCGCCGGGCGCCTGCCCGCCAAGTACGCCGCCGACGCACCGCGGCTGGTGCACCGCGACGACGGGACCGACGTCTGGCAGTTCCGTGACATCACGATCCCGAACTCGGCCCTGAACGCGGTCGCGGGCCGGCCGAAGGAGGAGTACGGCCTCGAGCCGCAGGGCCTCGACGAGATCAGGCCCGGCTGCTACGACGTGCACGAGCGGGTCAAGGACCTGTCGGCCGGCGGCATCCTGGCGTCGATGAACTTCCCGTCGTTCCCCGGCTTCGCCGGCCGGCTGTTCGCGACCGAGGACCCGGAGTTCTCGCTCGCCCTCGTCCGGGCGTACAACGACTGGCACATCGACGAGTGGTGCGGATCCTACCCGGGCCGCTTCATCCCGATGGCGCTGCCGGTGATCTGGGACCCGGTGGCCTGCGCGGACGAGGTACGCCGGGTGGCCGAGAAGGGCTGCCACTCGCTCACGTTCACCGAGAACCCGGCCGCGATGGGGTACCCGAGCTACCACACCGACCACTGGGACCCGCTCTGGCGAGCCCTATCCGACTGCGGCACCGTGCTCAACGTGCACATCGGCTCGTCCGGCCGGCTGGTGATCTCGGCGGTGGACGCACCGCCGGACGTGATGATCACCCTCCAGCCGATGAACATCGTGCAGGCCGCGGCGGACATCTTCTGGTCCGACGCGATCAAGAAGTTCCCCGATGTCAAGATCGCGCTGTCGGAGGGCGGCACCGGCTGGATCCCGTACTTCCTCGATCGGCTGGACCGCACCTACGAGATGCACGCGACCTGGACCACGCAGAATTTCGGCGGCAAGCTCCCGTCCGAGGTGTTCCGCGAGCACTTCCTCACCTGCTTTATCTCCGACCCGGTGGGCGTGCACCTGCGCGACGAGATCGGAATCGACAACATCTGCTGGGAGTGCGACTACCCGCACTCAGACTCGATGTGGCCGGACGCACCCGAGGTTCTCTGGGAGGTACTGCAGCGCTACTCGGTGTCCGACTCCGACATCAACAAGATGACCCACGAGAACGCCATGCGCTGGTACCAGTTCGACCCGTTCAAGCACGTACCCAAGGACCAGGCCACCGTCGGCGCCCTGCGCGCCTCGGTCCCCGACCACGACGTCTCGGTCCAGTCCCGCAGCCACCGCATCATCAACCCCGAGGAAAAGCTCGAGGCCTACCGCTCCCGCGCCCGCGCCTTCATGTCCGCCACCACCTCCACCCGCTAACCCCACTCCCCGCGTCCTCGCAACGACCGCCCCACCTCTACAGCGCCCACCCACCACCACCGCCTCCACCACCCCGCCACCACCGGCCCGACCACCACCGGCCCCACCACCACCGGCCCCGCGACCACCGGCCCCGCGACCACCGGCCCCGCGACCACCAGCTGACCCGGCACCACCACTCGTACCACTACACGCTCCACCGCTGGGCCTCGGTTCACACTGCGGTCCTGTCGCCTACGCCATCGACCCCAAACGCGACCTGTCAGCTACGCCATCGACCCCAATAGGCGCTGTCGCTGGCGTAGGTGACAGGTAGGCGTTCCTGTCGCTGGCGTAGGTGACAGGTGCCCGGGCCCATGTCGATGGCGTAGATGACAGGTAAGCGGATCGGATAACAGCAAGATGCTCGCGCAGCGGGATCGCCGAATCCGGAGCAGCGTCGCCTGGCCCCGTCCACGGCTAGATCAGACGGGCGCTTTTGTCAGGGGGCGGTGACATTCTGTGGGCATGCCAGTCACACCTGTCTATGAGCGGGAACGGTTCAACGCGTTGCTCGTTGAGCAGTTCGGAGTGGTTAGCCGGGCTCAGGCGCTCGACTGCGGCGTCAGCCGCGGCAGGCTCGATCACCTGGTCCAGCCGGGCGGCCGGGGGCAGCGGATCCTGCCCGGCGTCTACGTGATGACCAACGGCGCGGTGTCCGCGGATCAGCGGGCGATGGCGGCGCTGCTCTACGCGGGGCCGAAGAGCCTGTTGACCGGGGCGGCCGCGGTCCGGCGGCACCGGCTGCAGTGCGCGGGCCTCAACCAGATCGATGTCCTCGTCCCCGAGGACGTGCGCGTGCGCAGCGCCGGGTACGTGCGGATCGTGCGCACCGGCCGGATGCCGGATAAATGCTTCCGGACTCGCCGCATCCGCTACGTGCCCCTGGCTCGCGCCGTCGCGGACGCGGCCAGACCCATGACCAGCCTGGGCGACGTCCGCGCGCTCGTCGCCGAGGCGATACAGAACGGCCGCTGCGATGTCGCCTTGCTGGTCGCCGAGCTCAACGGCGGCCCGGTCGGCGGGCTCGCGCTTTTACCGGATGGCGCTGCGGGAGTGCCTCGCCGGCAGCCGATCCGCCGCCGAAGGCGACCTGATGACGCTGATCGGCCGGTCCGACCTGTCCGCGCCGATGTACAACGCCGAGCTCTACACCGCCGACGGTACCTTCCTCGGCATCGCCGACGTGTGGTGGCAGCGGGCGGGCGTCGTCGCCGAGGTGGACTCGCGTCGCTACCACCTCAGCCCCGCCGACTACGAGCGCACAGTGATGCGACACAACCGGATGGCCGCCCACGGCATCAACGTGCTGCACTTCCTGCCCGGCACCGTGAAGGACGAGCCGTCGACCGTCATCCGTAACCTGCGCGGTGCGATCAGAGCCGGCCCGCAACCGACCGCCCGTCTCTATCGTGGCCAAGCCATCCACCCCCGCGTCCGTCGTCGGCGGCGAACGCCTGTGAGCCGCGCCGTCCGCCCTCAGTCCGTGCCGACCGGCCGACCGGAACGTTTCGCGGCCGCCTCGACCTTGGCGACGTAGTCCCGCCAGGACCCGTCGTCGAGCATGTCGTGGTCGGGTCCGCCCCGGCCGTCGATCAGCTCCCTGGCGATGTCCGCGTGACCCGCGTGCTGGGCGGTCTCGGCGGCCATCCGGACCAGCAGGAAACCCAGGGTGGTGTCGCGCCTGTCCTCGGGCCAGTGCGCAACCCGCGCGGGCGCGTCGAGCTCGAGCTCGTCGATCACCTTGTCCGCGTGCTCGCAGGCGCGATGGTACAGCCCGATGAGGTGACCCGCTGGACTCGCCGGGCAGCGCCCACATGTCGGCGCCGTCCCAGATCGAGCCGTCCTCGACCCAGGGGAGAGTCTCCGGCCCCGGTCGGCCGAGCGACTCGCCGAGATAGCCGTACTCCAGCCCGGCCAGGTGCTTGACCAGCCCGAGCAGATTCGTGCCGGTCGGTGTCAGCGGGCGGCGCAGGTCATACTCGCCCAGGCCGTCCAGCCCGGACAGCAGCGCGGCCCGGCTCTCGCGGAGCTTGTCGTGCAGGATTTGCGGCTCGCGGAAGACGGGGAGATCCTCTCTCCGGGCCCCGACCTCTGCCTGGGATACACCGATCCCGAGCTGACCGCGCGCGCCTTCGACGACGACGGCTGGTACCACACGGGAGACATCGGCGTGCTCGACGCCGACGGGTACCTGACGATCACCGACAGGAAATCGGATGTGATCATCCGGGGTGGAGAGAACATCAGCGCGATGGAGGTCGAGGAGCTGATCCTCGGCATCGACGGGGTGGCCGAGGTCGCGGTGGTCGCCGCCCCGGACGAGCGGCTGGGCGAGCATGCGGCAGCGGTGCTGCGGATGCTGCCCGGCCGCCCCGCGCCCTCGCTTGACCAGCTTCGCGCGCACCTGGCGGCGGCGGGCCTGGCCAGGCAGAAGTGGCCGGAGGAGATCCACTCGGTGGACGACTTCCCGCGCACCGCAAGCGGCAAGGTGCGCAAGTACGTGATCCGGGCAGACGTTGCGGCACATCATAATTTGAGAATATGATTCTCCTGTAGAGTAAAGGAGGATCTCACGATGCCGTCACGCGAGCTGCCGTATCCGCTGTTCGACGCGGATAACCACCTGTACGAGCCACCCGAGGCGATGACCAGGTACCTGCCCAAGGAGTACGAGAAGGCGATCCAGTACGTCCAGATCAAGGGCCGTACCAAGATCGCGGTCCGCGGGCAGATCAGCGAGTACATCCCAAACCCCACCTTCGAGGTGGTCGCCCGGCCGGGCGCGATGGAGGACTACTTCAAGCACGGCAACCCCGAGGGTAAGTCGCGGCGGGAGATCTTCGGCGAGCCGATGCGGTCCATCCCCGCCTTCCATGACCCTGCGCCCCGGCTGGAGGTGATGGACGACCTCGGCATCGAGCGCACGCTGATGTTCCCGACGCTGGCCAGCCTCCTCGAGGAGCGGATGCGGGACGACCCGGACCTGATCCACGCGGTCGTGCACGGGCTCAACCAGTGGCTGGCGGAGGTCTGGGGCTTCAACTACAAGAACCGGATCTTCACCACCCCGGTGATCAGCCTGCCGATCGTGGACAAGGCCATCGAGGAGCTCAACTGGTGCGCCGAGCGCGGCGCGCGGGCCATCCTGGTCCGCCCGGCCCCGGTCCCCGGCTTCCGCGGTCCCCGCTCGTTCGCGCTGCCGGAGTTCGACCCGTTCTGGAGGCGCTGCACTGAGCTCGGCGTGCTGGTCGCGATGCACTCCTCCGACAGCGGCTACGCCCGCTATCAGCAGGAGTGGGAGGGCAAGGGCTCGGAGATGCTGCCGTTCGTCTCCAACGCCTTTCGGGCGATCGGCCAGTGGCGGCCGGTCACCGACGCGGTCGCCTCCTGGGTCTGCCACGGCGCGCTCTTCCGCCACCCCGAGCTCAAGGTCGCGGTCATCGAGAACGGCTCGGCCTGGCTGACGCCGCTACTGAACGAGCTCGCCGAGGCTTACAAGAAGATGCCGGAAGGCTTCCTCGGCAACCCCGTCGAGGAGGTCAGGAACCGGATCCACATCAGCCCGTTCTGGGAGGAGGATCTGGCCGAGCTTTCCTCGATCGTGGGAGTGGAGCGGGTGCTGTTCGGCTCCGACTGGCCGCACCCCGAGGGCCTGGCCGACCCGATCCGCTACGTGGACGAGCTGACCAAGCTGTCGGAGCCGGACCAGGCCAAGATCATGGGCGGCAACCTCGCCCGGCTGGTGGCGGCCTGACGACCGGGGTCATGCAAGCGCCCCCTCCCGTGGCCACGGGAGGGGGCGCTGGCCGTTGCGCTTTGGCCGGCCTCAGGCCTTGGCGATGCCGTGGGCGATGAAGTCCCAGATCTCGTCGCCGGTGACCGGGCGGACGATGCCGTCCGGGTCGGGCGCGCCGCTGGTCTGGGCCGTGAACATGACCGTCTCCATGGTCAGCGCGGCGGCGCGGCGGGGCTCGGTGCCGGGGCGGAGCTGGCCGGCGTCGGCGGCGCGGGCGGTGAGCGTGGTGAGCAGGTCGAGCAGCGGCGCGTGGGCCCGGCGGACCTCGGCCGGATGGCTGAGCAGCAGCCGGGGCGCGAACTCGGTGAACAACGGCCGGTGCGCGCCGGGGTCGGGCCGGGAGAGCTCGAACAGCAGCTGGACGGCGGTGCGGAGCGCGTCGATAGGCTCGGCCTGAGCCTCGGTGGCGGCCGCGATCTGGCCGGTGGCGCGGCGCAGCGCGTCCTCGAACAGGGCCAGCAGGAGTTCGTGCTTGCCGTCAAAGTGCTGGTAGAAGCTGCGCAGCGACTGGCTCGAGCGGTTGACCACGTCCTGGACGGTGAAGTCGGTTGAGCCCGTGTCGGTGATGATGGCCTGGGCGGCGTCGAGGAACCGCTGGACGCGCTGCTCGGCGCGGAGCTTCGCGGCGCGGGTTGACCGTTCGACCGCCCGCTGTTTCCAGGATGGCTCGTCACCCGGCGCGCTCGCCGCCACATCCACCACGTTCTGCGTCATGTGTACAACCTTACTGCACGGTTACATTAGGCGACTTATCACATCGGCGATACGTCTTTCCGTGTCGCGAGATCGCCATTGCCGTCTATTGACAATCATATTATGCACGCGGGTTTTCTGCGACTATCGGCCGCGTGCGGGCCTCAGTCTGTCCGCGCGGTCACGCTCCGTGGCTGATTGGCGCGCGGGCGGAAGCGCGGGCGGCCTGGGCCGCTGTGTACGGAGTGTGACGAAGGGTCGAACGGCCGCCGGTCCGACCGGCGTGCGGGGGCCGGATGGGCCATCTGTCCGGGAAATTACCTGGGGGTTTCCTCTTGTAAACGACGAACCAACCAATCTAGTGTGCGTTCAGTAGGTTGGTTGAAGGGAGTCTCGTGGCCGATCAGAGGCGATACGCCACGCTCTTCGCCAAGGGAGAGGACCGGCGGCAGCGGATCCTCGCCGTGGCGCAGCGTCTGATGACGCGCAATGGCGGGCGTGGCACCACGCTCAGCCAGATCGCGCAGGAAGCTGGCGTGACCACGGCCGGCCTGCTGCACCACTTCGAGTCCAAAGAACAGCTTCTGCATGCTGTGCTCGACGCTCGCGACGCCGACGACATGGCGCACGTGGACATGACGGGCGACGTCATCGAGCAGCTGGAGAGGGTTACCGATCGGTTCGAGCGGGCGCCCGGCCTGATTGGCCTGTTCACCGTTCTCCTGACAGAAAACCTCGATCCCGATGCACCGCTGCACGACCGGTTCCTCGGCCGTTACAAGGACGCGCTGACGATCGTCGCCGAGGGCATCAGGCGAGGGCAACAAGCAGGTCGCTACCGTACCGACCTCGATCCGGCCGTCAAGGCCGTGGAGATCATCGCCTTTCTATATGGAATGGAGACTTCATGGCTGCTCGATCCATCGATTCCGCTGAACGACGTGTTCCGCGGCTACGCCAGCACCCTCGCCCGGGAACTAGCCCTCAGCCCCCGGTGAGGCATTCGCTGCGGCCCCGCATGACCGCGATCGCGCCGAGCGCGGCCGAGGCGGTGCGGTACGCCGGCGGGTGGCTGTTCGACCAGGTGATGGCGGGCTGGGACGTCACCGTCATCACGGCCGACGACGAGGATCCGCGCCCGCTCGATATCCTCGGCGTGCGGGCGCGCAACTTCGACGCGATATTCGCGGCCCCGGTGCTCGGGCCGTGCCTGCAGGCGATCGCGCTGCGGGCGGATCTCTACCACGACGACGAGCGGGTGCGCCGGCTGGTGCTCGCCGCCGCCGAGGCCGGCCGGGCCGAGATCAGGCTTTGGGGCGAGGTGTGGCCCGCGGACTTCGACGGCAGCGGCGACCAGGTTTCGCACCGGCTGAGCCTGGCCGCCCGAGCCTTCAAGGCGCAGGCTCTGGCGGCGGCCGACCTGCGCGGCGAGCCGACCGCGGAGACCGAGGTGTTCCGCCGCGGCGAGCTCAGGCGTCCCCGCCTGGCCGCCGTCAGCCTGCAGAACGTCTGATCTGCCCCGGAGGTAGGCTGGTCGCACTACCTAAGGGGGTTGGTCCTGAGCAGAGCGGATGAGATTTCCGCCGCGTGGCTGCGGCGGCGGACCAGCCGCTGGCAGGACTGGCCCAAGCGGCAGCTGTCGGATCGCAAGCAGGATCTGGGCGTGACGGTCAGCGTGGTGATCCCGGCCAGGAACGAGGAGCGCACGGTGGCCGCCGTGGTCAGCGCGATCGCGCGGCTCGCGGCCGACACCGGGCTCATCGACGAGGTCGTGGTGATGGACTCGGACTCCACCGACGCCACCGCCGCGGTGGCGGCGCAGGCCGGCGCCACCGTGTACCGGGCCAGGGAGGTGGCGCCCGAACTGGGCGGCTGGCCGGGCAAGGGCGAGGCGCTGTGGAAGTCGCTGCTCGTCACCAAGGGCGATCTGCTCGTCTTCGTGGACGCCGACCTCACCCACTGGGGGCCGCACTTCGTCACCGGCCTGCTCGGGCCGCTGCTGGCCGAGCCGCAGGTGCTGCTGGTCAAGGGCTTCTACGAGCGACTCTACGCCGGCAGCGACGGATCGGTCAGCGCCGACGGCGGCCGGGTGACCGAGCTGGTGGCCCGCCCGCTGCTCAGCCTCTGGTGGCCCGAGCTGACCGGCGTCGTGCAGCCGCTCGCGGGGGAGTGGGCGATCCGCCGCGACCTGATGGAATCGCTGTCGGTCCCGGTTGGATACGGGGTCGAGCTGGCCGTGCTGCTTGACACCGCCGCCGCCCATGGCCTGGATGCGGTCGCGCAGGTGGACCTCGGCCGCCGCGGACACAAGCACCAGGCCAGCCACGACCTCGCCCTCATGGCGGCGGAACTGCTGCTGGTGGCCGAGCGCCGCCGGGCCGGGACCCCTGCCACCACGCCCCCGCGGGTTGAGCTGCGGCAGTTCGTCCGCGCCGATGGCGAGATGCGGCAGCGCTCGCGGCCGGTCCCGGTGGACGAGCGCCCGCCGGTCCGATCGGTGCGCCCAGCGGCCGGGCCCGCGCCGCGCTGACAAGGGCGTTCTCGCAAAATGGTAACAATATTCCGCAATTCGGTAATGTCCTGATAACACCCGGCTCAACTGCTATCGTAGTTTTAGTTAACTACTTAGAAAGCCTGCCGGCACGGCCAACCAGCCCTGTGCAGAGGCGGCCCCGCCGTGACTGCCGGCTTTCCGGTAATCGTCATGAGGCGTGTTGTTTTTTGTTGGCCCCCGCCCGATAAGGCTCGATAAAGACGGGAAATTCGATGGGTCCGGGAAGAGCTGACCAGGAGTGGCCGACCTCGCCTCCTCGCCTGGTACCCCAATCAGACGGCTACGCCGACTATGCAGATCAGTCCCGGCCAGGCCCGGCCGAACAGCCGGCCGGGCAGTTGGTGGGGCAGCCGGGCAGCGCGCCCAGGCACCGCCGCAAGGACCGGCGTGGCCGTCCGCTCACCGTCGGCGGGGAGGGCCGGACCACCCGCCAGCGGTCGATCAGGTCCACGATCACGATCCTGCTCGTGATCCCGCTCCTGTCCCTCATCGCGCTGTGGGCCTACGCCGCGGTGAGCACGGTCGGCGGGGCCATCGCGAACAAGAACGACAACACGCTCAACCAGCTGACCGGCGCCCCGATCGCCGCGCTGGCGCAGGCGCTTGAGACCGAGCGCGCAGACACCTTCGTCTGGCAGAGCGCGCACGGGCACCTCCCACGCACCGCGATGGTCGCGCAGCGCACCACGACCGACGTCGCGATCCGGGGGTTCCGGGCCGCAGAAGCGAAGGCGGCGGGCCTGCAGCCGGCCGGGAACAGGCCGGCCGCCGCCACGCTACTGGCCGACCTGACCGGGATCACCCGCCTGCGGGACAAGGTCGACGCGGGCGCCATCCCGGCGCTGAACGCCTTCGAGGACTACACCACCACGGTGAACGCCATCGACCCGTTCGCGGGCGGGATGAGCAACCCCGACGGGTCCATCGCCCTCTACAGCGAGAGCCAGGCGGTGCTCGAGGAGGGCGAGGCCGTCAGCGACATCGCCGAGGAAGCCTCCCTGGTGGGCGGCGTGCTGGCCGGCGGCGACATCATCTCCAAGGCCGAGCACACGTTGTTCGTGCAGACGGTCGACGACCAGCGCCTGCTCGAGGCGCTTGGCGCCTCGCCGATCGACTGGCAGGAGAGCCCCGACGCCTACGCGCCGGTGTACGCCTCGCCCGTATTCAAGAACTTCCAGTCGCTCGAGAACGCGATCGTCGGCGGCCGCTCCGGGGCGCTGCTGCCGGTGAAGCCGACGGCCTGGCAGGCGGGCGTGGGCGCGGTCCTGGCGAAGCTCACCGGGGCCGAGGTCGCCACTCGGCTCGCCATCACCAGCGGGCAGGCGCAGGCCAGCGACGCCGTTCTGCGTAACCTGATCGTGGTCGGCGGCGCCGGGCTGCTGGCGGTCATCGTCTCCTCCATCCTGCTGCTCGGGTTCGGCAACCGGATCAGCCGCGAGCTGACCGGGCTGCGCGGCGCTGCCCGCACGCTGGCCGACGAGCGGCTGCCGAGCGTGGTCAGCCGCCTTCGGGCCGGCGCCGAGGTGGACGTGGCGGTCGAGGCGCCGCCGCTCAACCTCGGCACCAGGACCCGAGAGGTGACGGAGACGGCGGACGCGTTCTCGGCGGTGCAGCGGACGGCGGTGGAGGCGGCCGTCGAGCAGGCTCAGCTGCGCAGTGGAGTCAGCCGCGTCTTCCGCAGCCTGGCCCGGCGGAACCAGTCGCTGCTCCAGCGCCAGCTGAAGCTCCTCGACGAGATGGAGCGGGCCACCGAAGAGCCGGACGCGCTGGCGCAGCTGTTCCGGCTCGACCACCTCACCACCCGGATGCGCCGCCAGGCGGAGGGCCTGATCATCCTCTCCGGGGCGGCGCCCGGCCGTACCTGGCGCCAGCCGGTCGCGGTGGTCGAGGTGCTGCGCGGCGCGATCGGCGAGATCGAGGATTTCGCCCGGGTCGAGCTGGTCACCGAATCGCCCGACTTCGTGCAGGGCACAGCGGTCGCGGACGTGACCCACATGCTCGCCGAGCTGATCGAGAACGCGGTCCAGTACTCCCCGCCGGGCACCCGCGTCCAGGTAAGCGGCGGGCGGGTGGCCAACGGGTACGTGATCGAGATCGAGGACCGCGGCCTCGGCATACCGCTCGACATCATGAGCACGCTGAACGAGCGGCTGGCGAAGCCGCCGGAGTTCGACCTGGCCGACAGCGACCAGCTCGGGCTGTTCGTGGTCAGCAGGCTCGCGGCCAGGCACAACGTCAAGATCTCGCTGCGCGTCTCCGGCTACGGTGGCACCTCGGCGGTCGTGCTGCTGCCGCGGACGCTGGTGGTGGCCGAGGAAGAGGTCCCCGCGCTGGCGGGGAAGGCCGCGAAGGAGGCGCAGGCCGCCGCCAGAGCGGCGTCGGCCAGGTCGGCCGCGTCGGGCGCCTCGGCTGGCTCCATTGCCGCGACGTCGGGCGCGGCGGTGGGGGCCGCCGCGGAGGCGCTGGCCGGCCGGCGGCTGCTGCGGCCGGAGCGCGCGCTGAACCAGACTCTGTTGCCCGAGAGACCGTCTGGCGCGGCCGAGACGGGTGGAGCCACCGGGACCGTCGGTCCCGCCGGTCTGCCACGCCGGGCGCCGCAGACCAACATGGCGCCGCAGTTGCGCGAGAGCCGCCCGACTGCGCCCAAGGGACCGCTGGCGGGCCGCTCGCCCGAGCAGGCCAGGTCGCTCATGTCGGCGATCCAGCAGGGATTGCGGAGCGGCCGCGCCGCGAGTACACCTGAGGACGCGGACTCGGCCAACGGCGGCCAAAGCCCCGGCACCGGACCTGGCTGGAGTCAACCATGAGCGGAGGACCTGCCTTGGGCGAGCTGGACTGGCTGCTCGACAACCTCGTCTCGTCTGTCATCGGAGTGCGGATCGCGGTCATCCTCTCACCCGACGGCCTGCTGCTCGGCAAGTCGCCGGGCGTGAGCCAGGGCGAGGGCGACCACTTGGCCGCGCTCGCGGCCGGCGCGCAGAGCCTGGCCCGGGGCGTCGGCGTGTGGACGGGCTACGGCGACGTCAGCCAGACGATCGTCGAGATGGACGTCGCGCTGCTGTTCATCACGCCCGCCGGGCGGGGTACCTGCCTCGCCCTGCTGGCCGAGGCGGGGGCCGACGCGGGCCAGATCGCTTACGAGATGGCCGTCCTGGTCAAACGCGTCGGCCAGCACATGATCGCGAACCCGAGGTTCCCCGTGCAGGACCCGGTCGCCAGGTAAGCCGGGGTCATGAGCGAGGACGACAGATGGACCTACGAGGAGGCCGGCCCGGTCTCCCGGCCGTACACCGTGACGGGGGGCCGGACACGGCCGCGGGGTACGCGGTACTTCGACCTGGTCGATATGGTCGTCCGCAGCGCGAGGTCGGCTGACCCCAATTCCGTCGGTGGCCCGGAACGCGGCCAGATCTTGGAACTGTGCCGCGTTCCTGTGAGCGTGGCCGAGCTCGCCGCGATCATCGGGCTGCCCCTCGGCGTGGTCCGCGTCCTGCTCGGCGATCTACTGTACGAGAACCTGATCGAGGTCATGGAGTCCGCCCCGCGCGGCGGGGTGGTCACCGACCAGCGCCTGCTCGGCCGGGTCCTGGAGCGGCTGCGGGCGCTGTAACCCCGAGGACGCAGTTAGCGGAGCGGCGGGCTTACCCGGGCGGCGTGATCTCGTCGACCAGGCCCCAGCGCAGCGCCGTCGCGGCGGGCAGCCGCTCGCCGGTGAGCATGAGCCAGGCGGCCCGCCAGCGGCCGATCCTGCGCACCACGCTGACCGAGCCGCCCGCGCCCGGGACCAAACCCATGTGCACCTCCGGGAGCGTGAAGAAGGCGTCCGGCGCGGCGACCACGCGGCCCGCGTAGGCGCTGATCTCGGTGCCCGCCCCGACGCAGGCGCCGTGCGCGAAGACCGTGACCTTCGGCGCGATCCGTTCGATGACCCGCCACGGCGCGCGGGACAGCCGGACCAGGCAGGCCGCCACCAGATCGGTCGCGGTGCCGAACTCGTCCAGGTCGCCTCCGCTGCAGAACGCCGGGCCCGCCCCCCTCAGCTCCACCGACTCGATGGTCTCGTCCGCCTCGGCCAGCAGCACCGCGTCGAGCAGCGCCTCGCGCATCGCGGCGCTGAACGCGTTGCGCCGTTCGGGGACGTTGAGCACGATCGACAGCCGGGCTCCGTCCCGGGTGACGAGCACGGGCTCGGGCGCCGGCGGCCGGACCCGGGCAGGCCCCCGCTGGCCGAGCCAGCGCGCGAACTCCGGCCCGCCCAGCAGCAGCGAGTAGGCGGTGGCCTCGGCCGCGAGTCCCTCGCCGGTGCCGAGCACCGCCGTCTGCCGGACCAGCTGCCCGCACGCGATCGCCGCCCGGGGCGACCGCAAGACCGCGGCCCGCACCACCTCGAGCGCCGTGTCCAGATCCGGGACCGCCGGAACGATCTGCGGCGTCGGCGTCGGCGTCGTCGTCGGCGTCGTCGTGTCCGTGCCCGTTGGCGTCGGGTCGTCGGCCAGAGTCAGGCTTGCGGCGGCCACCAGCGGTGCCAGCCCGGGCGTCACCGGGCCGCGCAGCACCCCCACCGTGATCGGCAGCGCGGCGGCGACCAGACCGGCCGCCCGGCGGACCGCCTCATCCGGCGCGTCCCGCCAGCGATCCAGGTCCAGGGTCACCAGCGGTTTGGCGGGCTCGCCGTCTTCGGCCAAGTCGAGCTGAAGACCGAGCCGAAGGTCGAGCTGAAAGTCGAGCTGGAGTTCGCGCGGAAGCTCGCGCTGATCCCGCTCCGCGCTCCAACCGGCGTCGCTCACCGCCGTCCTCCTCGCGCTGGCCTGGTCATCGGGCGTTGCCGACGGCGGGCGTCGCAGCCGGCAACACACGATAACGCCTGGGTCCGGAGGCTCTAGACGCACGGCCGGGGTCGCCCATTACATTGGCCTGGTGACTGACACGGAGGGGCAACTCGTGGGAGACCGGCCGTCCATCCTCGACCTGCTTGACCTCGAATTCATCGAGGAGAACCTGTACCGGTCCTGCGTCATCGTCGAAGGGCCCCGAGTTCGGCTCTACGGCGGCCAGGTCGCGGCGCAGGCGCTTTACGTCGCCGGCCGGACGGTACCGCACGGCCGGCTGCCGCACTCGCTGCACGGGTACTTCCTGCGCGCGGGGAGCCCGCTGCGGCCGACCCTGTTCCAGGTCGAGCGGGACAGGGACGGGCAGTCCTTCTCCGCCCGCCGGGTGGTGGCCATCCAGAACGGCGAGGTCATCTTCAACATGGCCGCGTCATTCGCCGCACCGTGGGACGGAGTGGACCTGGACGCAGATCCGGTCCCCGAGACCCCGGCGCCGCAGACGCTGCCCGTTTGGTCCGGCCACGATCACGGCTCGTTCGAGTTCCGGACGGCCCAGACGGCCGACGATGGGTTCCGGATACCGAGCGAGTTCTGGGTCCGGTGCACGGCGAAGCTGCCGGACGACCCCCTGCTGCACGCGGCCGTGCTCACCTACACCTCCGACATTTCGACCGGCCTGGTTGCCATGGCGGGGGCCGAGGGCTACGGCGGGCCAAGCCTGGACCACGCGGTCTGGTTCCACCGCCCGGCCCGGATGGACGAATGGACCTGGCAGGGCCTGATCCCGCACACCGCCGCGGCAGGCCGCGGCCTCTACACCGGCGTCGTCTACAGCGCAGGCGGGTCGCGGATCGCGACCATCGCCCAGGAGCACCTCTTCAGGCCGCCGCGGCGGACCTGACTAGCCGTTTCCGCGGCGTTGGACCGGCTCGCCGTCGATGAACGTGGCGGCGACCAAGTCGGAGGCGAGCGAGCGAACCGCTTCCCCGGGCGGGCACCGGAGCAGAACGAGGTCGGCCGGATGCCCGGGTGCGATCGGCCGCGGCACCGCCGGCGCCTCCGGATCGCCCAGGAACAGCCGGATCGCCGTCGCCGGGGCGACGGCCTCGCCCGGCCCGAGCTCGGCCGGTCGCCGGGTCGCCGCCCGCATGACCTGCCAGGGGTCCGCCCCGCCGAACGGCGCGTCGCTGCCCGCGGCCACCGCCACTCCGGCGTCGATCAGTGACCGCAGCCGCCACAGGTCGGGAAGATCCTCGGGCGCGACGTCCCTGACGTACTGCTCCCCGCGCTCGGCCACGAAGTGCGGCTGGCTGACGACCGTAAGCCCGCGCAGGTCGGACATCATCTCGGCCGGGACCACGGCGCCATGCTCAATGCGATCGCCGGGCAGCCGCCCCGCCCCGTCAAGCGCGGCCAGCGTGAGCACCAGCTGGACCCGCGTCACGCAGTGCACCGCCACCGGCCGCCCGGCCGCGTGCGCCCGCCGCATCTGGTCGGCGAGGTCGTCCAGCGGCGGCAGGGTGTCGTCGTCGAGCATGATCTTGACCGGCCCGAGGCTAAACCGTCCCGGCGCCGACCCGGGTACGAGGGAGACGTCGGCGGGCGACATGCAATGCAGGCGCTGCACGACCGTCCCGTCGGCCATCGCGGCGGCCAGGCCGGCCACGTCGCGCGCGGACGCGCCCGGAGTGGCATCGGTGAAGCCGGTGACGCCGAGGGCGGCGGCCCGCGCGCTCACCACGGCCAGGCCGGCCGCGAGGTCGTCCGGCCGCGCGGGAACGCGGTCGGCCAGCCACCGGTCCATCCGCCACAGCCGTCCGGTCGCCCGGCCGTCGGCGTCGCGTTCCACCCCGGCCAGTCCGCCGGCCTGACCGCCGGCAAGGTCGCCGTCGCCGTCGCCGTCGCCCAGCCCGAGCGCCGCCAGCGCTGCCGAGTTCACCACCCACAGCACGCCGGTCCGGTGCTGCACCCGCATCGGGCGCGCGGGGTTGGCCGCTAGCCGGTCGAGCGCCCAGCGATCGAGCGGCCCGGCCACCGACTCGTGGTAGCCCACGCAGCGCAGCCACGCGCCCGGCGGCGCGGCCGCGTCGGCCTCGCGCAGCCGCGCCGTCAGCTCGGCGGCGGACCGCACCCGTTCCGGGCCGACCTGAACGCTCGCCTGCGCGGCGGCCAGCGCCCGCAGATGGACATGGTGGTCGTGCAACCCTGGCAGCAGCGCGCACCCGGCGGCGTCGATCTGCTCCTCGCCGCCGATGGGCGGCAGGCCGGGCCCGCAGGCGGCGACGCGCCCGGCCACGATCCGCACGTCCGACCTGGCCTCGGTCGACGGCCACACCCGCGCGTTCCTGATCAGCATCCGGCTGCCCCAGAACTTAGCCAGGCAAGCACGGCCTCGGTATCCGCGCCCATCTCGGCAGCGACGTCGGCCGCACCGCCCCTGTCGCCGAACGCAGGCAAGCGCGGCGGCAGCACCGCCTGCTCCAGCCCAAGCCGAGCGCAGGTCACGATGGCGTCCGCATGGTCGGCCGCGCGGACCACATGCGGCCCGTGGTCGATAGCGGGCGCGGCGGCGAAGCCGGCCGCCACCGCCCGCATGGATAGGTCGATCAGCTGCCCGCCGCCCTCGGCAACCGAGCGCGCGACCGCGAGCGCCCCGCAGATCCCGGTCAAGGGATCGGCGATGGCATCGGCGCAGAACACCGGCTCGCCGTCGCCGTCGCCGGTCCAGCCGACCAGCCCGCCTGCCACCGCCGCGTCGTCCCCGAAGGCGACCAGCTCCGCCGCTGCGGCGTCGGCGCGGCCGTACCCGGTGATGCTGAGCCAGACCTGCCCGTCCCGGTGCGGGATCATCTCCGGTGCCAGCCCCAGCTGCGCCAGCGCGCGCGGCCGGGACGCCTCGATCACCACGTCGGCGGCCGCGAGCAGCGCCGCGAGCGCCCGGCGCCCGGATTCGGTGCGGAAATCCAC
The DNA here is from genome assembly GCA_963773105.1 of uncultured Actinomycetota bacterium. Classification (GTDB taxonomy): domain Bacteria; phylum Actinomycetota; class Actinomycetes; order Streptosporangiales; family Streptosporangiaceae; genus Trebonia. Next base: position 496,976 of record CAVZAA010000003.1, on the reverse strand, counting down.
CACCACGCTCCGGTGCCCCGCGTGCAGCCAGTCGAAGAACCGTCGCTCGCCCGCCCGGGCGCCGTCCGGGCGAACCGGCGTCTCGACCTTGATGACGTTCGCTCCGGCCAGCCCCAGCAACCGCGCGCAGAGCGGCCCCGCCCACATCGACGACAGATCGACGACCACCGCCCCCGCGAGCCGCGCGCCGGCCGTCGGCGCGGCGATGCGGCCGACCCGCCCCGGCTCCGCCCAGGCCCCGCCCGGGCCCCCGGTCTGCAACTGCCCGGCCGGCCGCCGCGCGGTCGACGGCAACGCGGCCGCGGGCACGCCAAGCAACTGCGCTGCGTCCGCCACCGCCTCGGCGGGCGCGCCAACCGCGGCCGCCTCCAGCACACCCCACGCACCGTCCGCCTCGCCGCCGCGTCGCGCCAGCCCGCCCGCCCCGTCCAAGCCATCCAAGCCGAGCGCCCCGATGATCGCGGGAACCGCCTCGACATCGTCGGCCCGGCTCAGGTTGACCGCGCACCACCCGTCCGCCGCCCGCAGCAGCCGGGCAGAACCACCCGCCGATACCCGCCCCCGCCGCCTGAACCCGGCCAGCGCGGCCCGCCCGGCCAGCAGCTCGGCCGGATCCGCCCGCACCTCGACGCCCGTCGACCGGGTCGCAGCCGCCAGCTCGCGGACCGCAGTCAAGAGCAGCCCGAAGGCCGGCGCGGGCGACGCCACCGGCGCGCCCTCCGCAGGCCCGGTCAGCGCCATCCCCCCGGACGCCGCCCAGCCAAGCACCGGGCACCCTTCCAGCATGGGTTAATTATCAAGTACCTTGCCCCGTGCGCTTGTTTCAGTGGGATCGGGATTTCGGGGTCTTCTTCTGCACCCAGGGCGTCTCCAACATCGGTGACGCCGCCTGGAACGTGCTCATCCCGCTCTACGTCCTCCAGCTGACCCACAATCCGCTGCAGGTCAGCGCCATCGCGATCATCGAGGCGGTCGCGTTCGGCCTGCTCCGGATGCCGTTCGGGGCGCTCGCGGACCGGCTGGAGTGCCGTCGGCTGATGATTGTCGCGGATCTCGGCCGGACGCTGCTCACCCTGGTGATCCCGGTCGCCACGGTGCTGCACGCGCCCACCCTGACCGTGATCTACATCGTCATCGTCCCGATCGAGGCGTTCTCGGCCCTGTTCGACTCCGCCTCCGGCACCGCCATCCCGATGCTGGTGCCCGCGGACAGGCGCGGGGTCGCCTACGCCTGGCAGGAGAGCCTCGAGTCGCTGGCCTGGGTCATCGGCCCGCCCCTGGGCGGGCTGCTCGCGGTGGCGTTCGGCACAGGAAAGGCGCTCGCGCTGGACTCGGTGACCTTCATCGTCTCCGTCGCGGGCCTCATCGCCATCCGCAAGCGCTTCGAGCCTCAGCCGGACGCGAGCCACGAGCCGGTCTGGGCGTCGGTGCGGTCCGGGCTGCGGCTGATGATCGCCGACCGGGTGCTGCGGCGCGATCAGCTCATCTGGAGCCTGTACTCCATCCTCGGCGGCAGCATCGTGCTCGGCCTGGTCTACGTCTCCACCAAGGGCGGAAGGAACGACGCGGCCCTCGCCACCGTCGCCGTCGCCGCCTACGCGGCCGGGTCGGCCATCGGCACCCTGCTCGCGGGCAAGTTCGAAGCCGTCCCGAGCCTGTGGCTGGCCGAGGCGGCCGGCCTTGGCACCGCCGCCGCGGGCGCCGCCCTGCTGGCGGTCGGGGGAGTGCCCGCCATCGTCGCGGGCGGCGCGCTGTTCGGCCTCGGCGAGGGACTCGTGCTCGTCTTCCACCTGACGCTGCGGGCGCGGGTGACGCCGGACGGCTACTTCGGCCGGATCACCGGCGTGGCCGGGGTGGCCGGCCAGGTAACCGGGTCCCTCAGCATGGTCTGGCTCGGCCTGGTGCTGCGGTTCGCCCCCGGCCGGACCGCGTTCATCGTGCTCGCCGCGGCCGCCGCTGCCCTCGCGACGGTCGTCGCCCTCGCGCCCAAGCCGCCTCTCCCGCCAGCGGAGGCAAAGCAAGATCAAGATCAAAGTCATCCCGATGTCGAACGGACCCTGGTTCCACCCGATCCGCCCGCCGCTTCGTTACCAAGGGCAGCTCCCGGTAAGGTGGCGCGGGTGGAGATCCGGGTAGCCACCGACGAAGACTGGCCGCGCATTTACCCCTTCTACTCGGCGATCATGGCCGAGGGCAGGACCTATGCCTTCCCCGAGGGCCAGAGCCTCGAGGAAGCGCGGCCCTGGTGGATGGAGCAGCCGCCGGCACGCACGATCGTCGCGGTCGAGGACGGCAGGATCGTCGGCTCGGCCAAGATGGGCCAGAACCGCCCCGGCCGCGGTTCTCACGTCGCGACCGCGTCCTTCATCGTGGACCCGGCACATCGGGTCAAGGGCGTGGGGCGAGCGCTCGGTGAGTACGTGATCGACTGGAGCCGCTCGGCCGGATTCCAGGCAATCCAGTTCAACGCCGTCGTCGAGGTCAACGACCCGGCCGTGCACCTGTGGAAGTCGCTCGGGTTCGACGTGATCGGCACCGTGCCCGAGGCCTTCGATCATCCCGACCACGGGCTGGTCGGCCTGCACGTGATGTACCGCCGGCTCTGAATGACACCAGCGCAGCAGCGGACGGTGGCCGCGATCGAGGCCGAGCTCGCCCGGCTCATCCGCTACGACGACGAGTCGGTGGTGCACGAGGCCTGGATCAGGCAGCGGTATCAGGGCGGCTTCGCCGCCAGCTACGCTCCCGCCCGGTCCGCGGCCGTGCACACCGCGTGGCACGAGGCCGGGCACGCGGTCGCCGCGCTGGCGGTCGGGGCGCGGTTCAGCTCGGCCAGCATCCGGGCGGGCGGGTCCACGTCCGGGCGGGTGCACTCGATCAGGGGCGGCGGCGACCTGTGCTTCGTGATCGACGCGGCGGGCCAGGTGGCCGAGCGGCTCCGGGACTGGACGCTGCCTGAATCGGACCAGGAGCTCCGCCGCTGGCTGGCCGGCTGGCGCGCCGACGGGGGCGACGCGCGGCGGTTCCGGGCCGGCCTGCGGGACCGGTTCGGCGACGACGAGGCCGCCGCGTGGCGTTACACGGTGGCGTTGCTGACCCCGCTGCGGCTGCAGATCCGCCAGCTCGCCCGGGCGCTGCTTGTTCACCCCCGCTACCTGCCGTACGAGGTCACCGCCGCCATCGCCCGGCTTCCGCCGGCCTAGGCCAGGGCCATCGCGATGGCGTGCAGGGCGAGGCCGACGCCGGCCCCGACCACGGTTCCGTTGATGCGGATGAACTGAAGGTCCCGTCCGAGCAGCAACTCCAGCTGACTCGACGTCTGCTCGGCGTCCCACCGCTCGATGGTCCCGGTGACCAGGCCGGCCAGCTCGTCGTGGAACTGGTCCGCCAGCGCCCGGGCGGCCGACTCGACCACCCGCTCGAGGCTCTCCTGCAGTAGCGGGTCCGAGCCGAGGCGTCGGCCGCCGGCCGCCAGCGCGGCGGCCAGCCGGCGGCGCAGCTCGGACTCCGGGTCGGCCGCCTGGATCCGCAGCGTCTCCTTGGCGCTCTTCCATAGCGAGGACGACCAGTCCCGCAGCACGGTGCTGCCAAGCACGTCGTGCTTGATCCGCTCTCCGCGCTCGCGCAGTTCCGGTGACGTCTGCAGGCGGTCGGGGAGGCCGGCGATCCACTCTTCGAACTGCTGCCTGGTCTCGTCGTCGGGATTGGCGGCCATCTCCGGCAGCCGTTCGCGCAGCCGGGTGTAGAGCCGGTCGAAGGCCCGCCCGTACACCATGTCGGGCACCCAGCGGGGCGCCTCCGACTCGAATCGCTCGCGAAGCTCCTCGTGGTGCTCGGCCAGATAGCGGTCGGCGCCGCTCACGATCGCGTTGAACACCTCGCTGTGGTGGCCTTGGGCGATGATGATCTTGACGATCCGTCCGGCCAGCGGCGCCACCTCGACCGAGTCCGCCGCCCGCGTCAGCTCGGCCGTGAGCTCCCGCTGCACATCCTCGTCGCGCAGGCCGTCGGCCGCCCTGACCACCATGTCGGCGGCGTGGCCGGCGAAGCGGGCGGCGTTGTCGGCGTCGGTCAGCCAGGCTGCCACCCGAGAGGTGATCTGCGCGGAGCCGATCCGCTCGGCCAGCACGTCGCCGTTGAGGAAGTTCTCCTGCACGAACTGGCCCAGCGTGGCGGCGAACTGGTCCTTGCGCTCGACGATCACCGCGGTATGCGGTATCGGCAGGCCGAGCGGATGACGGAACAGGGCCGTCACCGCGAACCAGTCGGCCACGCCGCCGACCATCGCCGCCTCGGCGCCGGCCTGCACATAGGAAAGAAGGGTCCCGTGGGCGCCGACCGCGGTAACGACTACGAACAGCAGCGTTACCGCCCCCAGGAGAGCGGTCGCCCGTCGGCGGGCAGCGGCCAGGCGGCGCGTGCGCACCTCCACCGACTCGCGATTGATCGTGGTTGCCGGGGCTGATGCCATGTCCGGAGTCTAGTTGCCGCGCCGGCCGGCTCCCGCTACCCAGGCGGGAAGCCGGCCGGCGCCGACGCTAACCGCGCTAGCTAGGGCACGCCGTGGACAGGTTGCCGATCGCGGTGGTTATGGTCCCGGTTGCCTGCGCCGGGGTCTCGGTCAGAGACTTCTCTATCGAGGAGATGAACGAGCCGAGGGCAGCCTTGCCCGCGGTAGAGGTCAGCTTGGCCTCGGCCGCCTCGAGCTTCGTGAGGTACGCCTTGAGGCCGGCCGTGGCCTTGGCCGTCGACTCGGTCTGCAGGGGCGTCAGCGTGCTGATGACCCCGGCGCTGATCGGGCTGATGATCTTGCAGTCCGCCGCGGAAACCCCGGTGGCGGCGGCCGACGCGGCCGGCGATGAAGCAGCCGCCGACGTGGTCGCGGCCGGGGCCGAGGACGTCGCCGCCGGGGTGCTGGTCGAGGAGCTGGAAGAGCTGCTGCACCCGGCTATGAGGGCACCGCCCACGGCCAGCACGGCCAGGACGGATAGGGATGAGCGCTGGAACATATCTGATACCTCCATGGGAGCGGAACTAAGCGTTGCATCTCATGAGAATCTCGTTCTACCATAATGATCAGTTAACGTGTCTTAGATGGCAACGGAAATCTCGCCGTTGCCCGCGGCGGAAGGGGTGTCACATGCTGCCGGCCGACGCCAAGATCATCTCCGTTGACGATCATGTAATCGAGCATCCCAGGGTGTGGCTTGATCGGCTACCCGCAAAGTACGCAGACGTCGCTCCCCGCATCGTGAAGCTCCCCGACGGCAACGACACCTGGCTCTACGAGGGCGGCCGGTCGGGCAACTTCGCGCTGAACGCGGTCGCGGGCAAGCACCCGAGGGAGTTCGGGATGGACCCGCGCAGCTACGACGACATGCTGCCGGGCTGCCACGACATCGCCGACCGGATCAAGGACATGGACGTCGAGGGCGTCTGGGCGCAGCTCTGCTTCCCCAACTTCGGCGGCTTCGCGGGCAGCACCTTCTTCGCCGCCAAGGACAAGGACCTGGCGAAGGTCTGCATCAGCGCCTACAACGACTTCATCCTCGACGAGTGGTGCGCCTACGCCCCCGACCGGCAGATCCCGCTGATGATGGTGCCCTACTGGGACGTCGAGGCGTCGGTCAGGGAGATCGAGCGGACCGCGGCCAAGGGCGCCAAGTCGATCTCGTTCATCGAGGCGCCGCACAAGCTCGGCCTGCCCTCGTACCACACCGACCACTGGGACCCCATCCTGCGCGTGTGCGAGGAGGCGCAGCTCCCGCTGTCGATGCACTTCGGCTCGGGCGGGATGCCGCTGGGCCAGGCTCCGGACGGCGACATGTTCATCAGCATCGCGCTGTTCGGCGTCAACTCGATGAACGCCACCGTCGACCTGCTCTTCTCCCCGATGTTCTACAAGTTCCCAAACCTGAAGGTCGCGCTGTCGGAGGGCGGCATCGGCTGGATCCCGTACATCCTGGAGCGGACGGACTACTCGTGGGGTCGCCACAAGTACTGGTGCAACGTCAACCCGGACAAGCTCCCGTCCGAGCTGTTCCGCGAGCACATCTACGGCTGCTTCATCGCCGACCAGTCGGGCATCGAGCAGCGGCACCGCATCGGCATCGACAACATCATGTTCGAGAGCGACTACCCGCACTCCGACTCGAACTGGCCGCACACCCGCAAGATGCTGGCCGACGCCCTGGCCGACGTCCCCGACGACGAGGCCCGCAAGATCGTGGAGCTCAACGCCCGCAGGCTGTACCACTTCGAGGGCTAGCAACCGCCGCACTCCCGACGACCAGTACCGACAACCACGGCCGCCGGCCACAGGAGGACATAACCAATGACGGAAATAGCGGCCGGCCAGCGCCTGCGCAGCCAGGCGAGCGGCACCGAGGTCATCGTGGTGCGCGCACCGGACCAGCCGGTCGAGCTGACCTGCGGCGGATCCCCGATGACGGCCGAGCCCGCCGCGGCCGCGGTCGCCCCGCCCAGGCCGGCCGCGGGCGAGGGCGCGCAGCTCGGCAAGCGCTACGTTGACGAGGCGACCGGGCTCGAGCTGCTGTGCACCAAGGCGGGCACCGAGGTGCCCGCCGCCGACGGCCGCCAGCTGACGCTCAAGACCGCCAAGCCGCTCCCGGCGTCGGACTGAGCGCCGCGCCGGACTGACCCGACGTCCTATCCCGAACGTCGTTTTCACACCCATCCCACCCGTCTACGCCGTCTCAGACGGCAACCCGGTGCTCATGAGCGCGCCGTACGCCTCGATGGCAAGGTCGGGGTTCCTCGACGCCATGTGGCCGACCAGGAAGGCCATGCCTTCGCGATCGACGTCGCTGATCATGCTGAGCAGCGTCACCAGGCGTTGGGCGTACTCCGGGGAGATCTCCTGCGGGGGATTCATGCGGTTTAGGGTACCTTTGTTCCCTTTGTGAATGAGAGGGTTGGCCCAAGTCGGGCGCCCAATAGGGCCGGGGCCGGGCGCCCCCTGGGAGGGCGCCCCGGCACGGATCCGCGGCGGTTAGGACGCGGGCCCCCCGGGCGGGCTGGCGCTGGCCTGGCATCGGGGAATCCCCAATCCTGTCGCCTACGCCATCGACCCGAACCGCGACCTGTCGCCTACGCCGATGACACCGATAGGCGCGGTCAATGGCGTAGGTGACAGGACGGCGGACCTGTCGATGGCGTAGCCGACAGACGGCACTGATCGGATAACAGCAAGAAGCGGGAACGCCGCGGAGCCGACGGACCCGGCTCGGATGATAACAGCAAGAAGCGCCGGGAGAGGCTCGATCGCGGGGCCTGAAGGTTCGTTAGCGGAACATATTGACCGCGAGCGGACGTAGCTGATCTCATCGTGTTTTGCGCCGTTGTGCGTCTGCTGTTTGCTGTGCGGCGGAGGAGGAGGCTGCGGTGTCCGGGATCTCGATCGTCGAGGAGTCCGAGGGGTCTGAGGGGTCCGGCGCGGTTCCGGTCGGGCCGCCGCCGCCGTTCGATCGGGAACTGCTGCCTGCGCTCGAGGCCATGCCGGGGTCCGGCGGTCCCGCGTTGACGCTGGAGATGATCCCGGCGATCCGGCAGTCCCCGATGAACCCGGCGGCCACGATCGAGGACCTGCGCCGCGGCGGCGCGTTCGAGGTGACCGAGCGGCCGGTGCCCGGCCCGGCCGGGGCGCCCGAGGTCTCGCTTCTGATCTGCCGCCCGACCGGCGTGGCGGCCCCGGTCGCCTGCCTGTACTTCATCCACGGGGGCGGGATGATGCTGGGCGACAACCGCAGCGGCGGGACTCTAGGTGTACTCGAGCACGCCGAGAGGCTCGGGGCGGCCGTGGTGTCGGTGGAGTACCGGCTCGCACCGGAAACGCCGCATCCGGGACCGGTGGAGGACTGCTACGCAGGCCTGACCTGGACGGTCGAGCACGCCGAGGAGCTTGGCATCGATCCAGAGCGCCTAGTCGTCGGCGGCGTCAGCGCAGGCGGCGGGCTCGCCGCGGCGGTGGCGCTGCTCGCCCGGGATCGAGGCGGTCCCTTCGTGCTCGGCCAGATGCTGCTCTGCCCGATGCTCGACGACAGGAACGACACCCCGTCGTCGCGTCAGATGGCGAGCCTCGGGATCTGGGACCACGCGGCCAACGAGGTGGGCTGGACCGCGCTGCTCGGCGACGCCCGGGGCGGACCAGACGTCTCGCCGTACGCCGCCCCGGCCCGTGCCACCGACCTGTCCGGCCTGCCGCCCGCGTTCATCGACGTGGGTTCGGCCGAGACCTTCAGGGACGAGGACGTTGCCTACGCGAGCAGGATCTGGCAGGCCGGCGGGGACGCCGAGCTGCACGTCTGGCCCGGCGGCTTCCACGGCTTCACCGGCATGGTCCCCGACGCGGCCATTTCCCAGGCGGCAACGGCCGCGCAGCTAACCTGGCTTCGTCGCCTTCTCGCCTCCTAATCCACCCGGGAGTAGGCCCGCTGCACCGCCAAGGTGGTAAACGGCAAGGCCCCGTGGCTGACTCTTCACGGTTCGTTCGACCTTGAGCTCGAATATCGGCAGCAGCCGAGTCAGGTCTCGTCGACCAGCCGCATGAGCTCGCGCGCGATCGTTTCCAGCGGCTCGCTGCCGCGGTCGACCCGGCACATGACCAGCGCGCCTTCCATCGCGGTGAGCGCGGTGGCGGCGACCGGGCCCGCCCGGTGCGCGGGCAGGCCGGCCGCCTGGAGCTGCTCGGCCAGCAGTGCTGTCCAGGACGCGAAAGCGGCGCGGGCGGCGGCGGTCAGCTCCTCATCGTCGGCATCCATCGCCACCCCGGCGACCGGGCAGCCGCCGGAGGCCAGCACCGACTGGCGCCACAGGTCGATGAACCAGCCGAGCACGCCCGCGGGGGTGTCGGCCGGGCAGGCGCGCAGGTAGCCGAGGATCTGCCCCGAGGTCCACTCGATCACGTCCGCGGCGAGCTGCTTCTTGCCCCCGGGGAAGTGGTGGTAGATCGAGCCGCGGGGGGCGCCGCTGTCGGCCAGCACGTCGGAGAACGACGTACCGCTCAGCCCGCGCGCCCCGATAAGCGCGGCCGCGCTGCTGATCATGCTCACCCGGCTGCTACCGCTCATGTCGCCGTAGCGACTGCCTGGCCGTTCCCGGCTTGTCAGCGATCGACTCGCAGTCGGCGGCGGACGCCGCCCTGGCCGTCATCGAGCTCGCGGCCGAAGGCGGCGACTGGGCAACCGTGGCCGAGTTGGCCCGGGCGGCCGACGCGGCCTTGTTCGTCGCCGGTCGGTGGCAAGCCTGGCACCAGGTGCTCGAGCGCGGCTTTGCCGCCGCCAAGGCGACCGGGGACAGCGCGGCCGACGCGTACTTCTCCCATCAGCTCGGCAGCCTGGCCGCCTGCCGCGACCAGCTGAGCGACGCGGTCCGGCTCCTGCAGTACGCGCTGGCGCTCCGCGAGCAGCTCGGGGACCTCGGCGGCGCCGACCTCACCCGCGCCAACCTGCGGATGCTGGAACCGCCGGGGCCGCCACGGCGGCCGCTTCGCCGCGTTAGCGGCCGAGTCCGCCAGGTAGCCGGGCTCGCCGCCGCCGTCGGCGGGCTGGCGCTCGCCGCCGGCGGGGTCGCGCTCGCCCTGACCGCCGGCAGCGGACCAGCCAACGTGACCCGGACGGTAACCGGCACGCCGGTCGCGCGAACTTCTCCCGCCGCCTCGGCCACACTGGCCGCGACATCACCGTCGGCGTCCGGGTCGGCGACTGCGCCAACTTCGCCCGCCGTCTCGACGCCAGCGATCTCCGCCACGACGCCAGCCCGCACCTCGGCCTCCGCCACGAGCTCGGTTTCTCCGTCCGCCAAGCCGGTGATCGTGCCCAGCGTGGTGGGAATGAGCCAGAGCGCCGCGACGACCGACCTGGGGAACGCGACGCTGATCGTGAGCGTCGCGACCACCAGTGCGTGCGGCACGATTCAGTACGGCGATGTGGTGACCCAGGATCCGCCGGGCGGCACCTCCGTCAGCAGCGGCACCGCCGTGAGCATCAGCGTGTGCACGGTGGTGACCGTGACGGACGTAATCAACGAGACTCAGAGCTTCGCTACTGCCACGCTGGAGAACCAGGGACTGAACGTGACCGCGGCGCCGGTCACCGACTGCGGCTCGGTGGCGTACGGCAGCGTGGTGAACCAGGATCCCGCCGCCGGCACGATCGTCACCAGCAACGCCACCGTGGTCATCGGAGTCTGCGACGCGCTGCCTGATGTGGTCGGTATGACCCAGAGCGCCGCGACCACCACCCTGGACGACCTGGGCATGACGACGACCGCCCAGACCAGCTCCAACTGCGCGCAGTCCGACGCCGGCAATGTGCTCGATCAGAATCCGGCCGCGGGCGCGGCCGTCCCGGCGGGCTCCGCCGTCACGATCACGATCTGCGCCCCCGCCTTCCTGCAGTAGACCGCACCGCCGCGTGGCCAGTACCAGGGCCTGGCCGGGCTCGGCATCGGCGCGGGCGGCGCGGCCGCGCCGACGCTCATGATCGGCCTCTGCCTGACGTTCGGCACGACCGGCTGGATCGGGCTGGGCGCGTTCTTCGCCGTCCTCGGCCTGACCGCTCCCGCCATCGCCCGCTGGGGCGAGCGCTCCCGCCCCGCGTTCCTGGTCGAGTCCGGGCGGGAGCCCGAGCCGGCCGACGGGGAAAGGGCCGCGGCAATCGTCGAGCCCGCCTTATTGCGGTTGACTGGGTCAACGAATTACCGTTGACCCAGTCAACTAAAGGAGGTCGCGGTGGCCGGTTCGATCATCGCTGAGCCCGGGACTTCGGATCCGACGGCCGCGCAGGTGGCCCAGGTCCGCGCGTTCAACCGCTTCTACACCAACGTCATCGGCGTGCTCCACGGCATGTACCTCGACTCGCCGTTCACGCTGACAGAAGGCCGCCTGCTGTTCGAGATCGCCCGCCACGGCACGGTGGAGGTATCCGAGCTCCGTCGGGCGCTGGACATCGACGCCGGGTACCTGAGCCGGGTGCTGACCCGGTTCGAGGCCGAGTCCCTGGTCACCAGGCACCGCTCGGCGGCCGATGCGCGCCGCCAGGAGATCCGCGTCACCGACGCCGGCCGCGCCGCCGCGGCCGACCTCGACACGCGCTCGGCCGGGCAGGTCGCCCAGCTCCTGCGCGGCGCCGACTGCGACCGCCTGCTCGACGCCATGCAAGCGATCACCGCGGAGCTGGGGCGGCCGGGAGCCGGCGACGTTCCCGAGCTCGCGACCACCGGGTCTCCTACATCGGCCCCGGACGAGATCGTGGCCCGGGATACCCCCAAGGTCAAGGCCGCCGACCGCGATGTCGCCCCGCAGACGGTGACGCTGCGGGCACCGACGCTAGGCGACCTGGGCTGGGTGCTGCACCGGCACGCGACCTTGTACGCCGCCGAGTTCGGCTGGGACGCCAGCTTCGAGGAACTGTGCGCGCGCATCATCGCCGAGTACACCACCCTGCGCGACGCCCATCCAGGCCGCGCCGCCGGCTGGATCGCCGAGGTGGACGGCGTCGCGGCCGGCTCGGTCTTCTGCGTGCCCGACAGCGACACCACCGCCAGGCTGCGCCTGCTGCTGGTCGAGCCGTGGGCCCGGGGTCTCGGCCTCGGCGCCAGGCTCGTCGGCCAGTGCCTGCAGTTCGCGCGCGAGGTCGGCTACGCCGACATCACCCTGTGGACCTACGACCGCCTGGCCGCCGCCCGCAAGGTCTACCAGGCCGCCGGGTTCACCCTGGCCAGCGAGTACCCCGACGACGCGTTCGGTGACCACATGATGAGCCAGACCTGGGGCCGACCCCTCTGACTGCGGTCGCTGTAAGTTGCGGGGAAGAGGATCGCGGCAACTTGCGGTGAGGAGAACGGTCAGTGGGCGCTCCAGAAGGCAGTGTTCCTGAGGGTGATGCTGTTCCTGAAGGTGCTGCCCCTGAGCGCACTGCTCGCACCCCGGCCCTGGTGGCGCTGATCGCGCTCACGATCGCCACCGGTTCGCTCGATGTGACCGCGTTCCTGCGGCTCGGCGGCGTCTTCGCCAGTGTGATGACGAGCAACCTGGTCTTCGTGGGCATCGCCGCCGTGAAGACCGAGGCCGCCTTCGGCAGGCGTTGTGCGGTGGCCATCCTCAGCTACATTGTCGGCGTCGCCATCGGCTCGGGGCTCGCGCCGCCATCCGGGCGCGAGCACCGCCTCGGGACCCGGCCGCTCGGCCTGCTGCTGACCGGAGAGCTGGCCATCCTGATCGGCTACACGGCCTGGTGGATGGCGACCGGCGGGCATCCGGGGGGCTGGACCCAGCTCGTACTGCTTGGCGTCATCGCCCTGGCGATGGGCGGCCAGAGCGCGGCCGCCAGGCAACTGGGGAACCCGGACGCCGGCACCACGTACCTGACCGGCACGTTGACTGCCGTGGTCACCAGCCTGTCCGGGCGCCGCCGCCCCGATCCCGAGTCGGTGGCGGTCCTCCTCGCCGTGATCAGCGGCGCCGCCGCCGGAGCGGGCCTCCTCGAGGTCGCCCCGGTCACCGTCCCGCTGCTGGCGCTGGCCGGCGTCGGAACTGCGGTCGCCCTTTCCTGGCAGGTCGGCGCGACCCGTTCCCGGTAGCCGACAGGTCGCCTACGCCATCGACCCCCAACGCCGCCTGTCGCCTACGCCATCGACCCCAATAGGCCATGTCGCTGGCGTAGGTGACAGGAACGGGAACCTGTCGCTGGCGTCGCTGACAGGCACCGGCGACGCCCGATCGGCGAACAGAGCGCCGCGTCATTGGGACGCTTGCGTCACGGGCTAAGTCGAGGGACCGACGATCTCGCCGGATGAGGTGCGGTGCACACCGCGAACGCCTGGCACTAGGACCACCAGCGCGCACGGGACCGAGAGCACGATCGCGGCGGCGACCAGGGTCGAGGTATAGCCGACCGACGAGGCCAGCGGTCCGGCCACCGCGTACCCGACCGGCATGATGACCAGCGAGACCAGCCAGTCGTAGGAGTCGACCCGGGACCGTACCTTGTCCGGGATCAGCACCTGCATGGTCGGCGACCACAGGCCGTTCAGCGAGACCAGCCCGAAGCCATTGACGGCGTTGGCCGCGCAGATCAGCGGCACCGAGCGCGAGAACGCCAGCGCCAGCAGCGGCAGCGCGCCCAGGGTGAGCAGCAGGTTCCCGACCACCAGGGGCCGCCGCGGCTTGACCCGCAGCACGAAGATGCCGGCCACTACCGCCCCCACCCCAAACGAGGCCGAGATGAAGCCGTACGCGCTGGCGCCGCCGAGCCGCAGCGCCGCGATAACCGGGCCGAGTACGAGGAACGCGGGCATCGCGAAGTTCCAGCACGCGTGCGCGATCAGGTTGATCCAGTACCAGGGCCGGATCGCGAGCTCGTGCCAGCCCTCGGCCAGGTCGGCCAGGAACGACCCGGACGGCGGCAGCGACCGGGCCGGCACCCGCAGCATGGCCAGGCAGACGACGCTGACCACGAACGAGGCGGCGTCGAAGGCGAACAGGCAGCCGGTGCCGAAGACGGCGATGAGCACCCCGCCGATGGCGGGCCCACCCACGCTGAAGAGGCTCTGCGGCAGGTTGAGCAGGCTGTTGGCCTGCTGCAGCTGGTCGGCGGGAACGGTCTCGGGCGTCAGCCCGGTTGAGGCCGGGCCGAAAAACGACGCGCCGATCCCGTACAGCACCGCCCCGACCGCGATCTCCCAGACGTGCGCGTGGCCGGTGAGCAGCAGCACCGCCAGCACCGCCTCGACCCCGCCGCGCAGCACGTCCGCCGCCAGCATCACGTACTGCCGCCGCAGCCGGTCCGCCCAGACCCCGCCCGCCAGCAGGAACGCGACCCGCGCGACCGTCTGCAGCGCGGCGATGAGCCCGATGTCGGTCGCCGTCCCGCCGATGTGCAGCACCGCGAAGACCAGCGCGATCTGCACGACGGCGTCGCCCAGGGAGGAGGTGGTCGAGCCCAGCCACATCAGCCGGTACGGCCGGCTCCCCAGCGGCCGCAGGGCCTCCGCGAAGCGCGATCGCGGCTTCCGCACGTCGTTCCGAGCGTCGTCCGCCGTGTCCGTCAAGTCATCCTCCGTCCGAGCCCGGGCGATTCTGTCGCATTTCGCCACGGACCACAACCGGTTAACCGGTTAGGAGGAACCACGCGACCGTTCGGGCAAAAAGATTTTGAATTTTCGAACGGACCGTGAATGACTCGAATTGCTCAATGGCTCGCGACCGTGGCCGGCGCGGTCGGGTCGCTCGGTTCGCCGCCAGCGGCGAACGCCGCCAGCAGCTCCGCCAGCCGCGCGCGGTAGGCGCGCACGTTGCCGAGCTTGACCTCCTCGTAGCCGCGGATCAGATCGGGCAGGCCGGCGATCTCGACCGCCGAGCGTGTGATTGTCGGTCGTGAGGGCGTCCGCCAGCCGGGTGATCACGGCACGGTACTCGGCCAGCAGAGCGCGTTCCTCCCGCCGGACCACGGTCCGCCCGAACGGGTCGAACGCGGTTCCGCGCAGGCGCCGCGTCGCCACCAGGGTGCGGAAGGCGGGCCGGAACCACGGGCCGAGGCTGATCTTGCGCCGCATCCCCAGCGCCCGCAGCACCGGCGGGTGCAGCCGGTACGCGTAGCGGGCGCCGGCCCCGAACTGCTGCTCGATCCGCTCGGTGAGGGCGGGATCGAGCGACAGCCGGGCAACCTCGTACTCGTCCTTGTAGGCGGCCAGCTTGAACAGATTGGCGGCCACCGTCCGCGCTAGCAGGTCGCCGCCGGCCACCTCCGCCTCCCGGGCCCGGACGTGCTCCACCAAGTCCGCGTACGCGTTGGCGTAGGCCGCATCTTGGTAGGCGACCAGCTCGGGCACGCGGACTGCCAGCAGCTCCGCCAGCGACGCCTGGTCCTGCCGCCGCTCCTCGTCTGGCTGCTCCGGCGCCGGACCGGTGACCGACAGCCGGCCGCGGCGGAACGCGGCGATGTTCGCCTCCACCGCCACCCCGTTCAGCCGGATGGCGTGCTCGATCGCCGCCGCGCCGATCGGCAGCGCGCCGGCCTGGTAGGCGACGCCGACCAGGATCATGTTCGCGTACTGCTCGTCGTCGAAAAGCTGCCGCGCCAGTCCCGAGGCGTCGAGGAAACGCGCCGACCGCACGCTGCCCTCGACCGCGGACATGACCTGGCCGATGGCAGGGAACCGCTGGCCGGTGTTCACCACCATCTGGCCGGTCGGCACCTCGGTGGTGGAGATAACGGCGACCGTGCGCCCCGCGTCGGCCACCCGCAGGTTGCCGCCGTCGGTCGCGACCAGGGAGTCGCAGCCCAGGTAGAGGTCGCATTCGCCGTCCGCGAGCTTGGCCGCGTGCGTCGAACGGCCCGGTGCCGATCTTCAGGTCCGACACCACCGCCCCGCCCTTCTGCGCCAGGCCGGTCTGGTCGAGCGCGCGCACGTGCCGCCCCTCGGCGGCGGCCGCGGTGGCCAGGATCTGCGCGATCGTCACCACGCCGGTGCCGCCGACGCCGGTGATGCGCAAGGCGAAACCGTCGGCATCGAACGACGCGGCGGGCTCCTCCGGCGCGTCCACCGGCGCCACCTGCCCCGTGCGCGGGCGGGCAGCCGCCGGGGCGGCCGGGGTGATGCTGAGGAAGGACGGGCAGTCGCCCGCCAGGCAGGAAAAGTCCAGGTTGCAGGAGGACTGGTTGATCCCGGTCTTGCGGCCGAACTCGGTCGCCACCGGCTGCACCGACAGGCAGTTGGACTTGGCGCCGCAGTCGCCGCACCCCTCGCACACCCGCTCGTTGATGAACACCCGCTCGGCCGGCGCCTGCGCCTTGCCCCGGCGGCGCTTGCGGCGCTTCTCCGCCGCGCACTCCTGGTCGTGCACGAGGACGGTCACGCCCTCGATCGCCGCCAGCTCCCGCTGCACGTCAAGCAGGTCGGCGCGGTGCCTGACGTCCGCCCCGCGCCCGAGCTGGCGGCGCAGCCGGGCCGGGTCGTCGGTGGTGACCACGACCTTGCGGACGCCCTCGGCCGCCAGCAGGGCGAGCAGCCGGTCGACCGGCAGCTCGCCCATCGCGTGCTGGCCGCCGGTCATCGCCACCGCCGAGTTGCGCAGCAGCTTGAACGTGATGTTGACCCCGGCCGCGACCGCCGCCCGGATCGCCAGGCTGCCGGAGTGGGTGAAGGTGCCGTCGCCGATGTTCTGCACGAAGTGCTTCTGGGCCACGAACGGCGCCAGGCCGATCCACTGCGCGCCCTCGCCGCCCATCTGCGACAGCCCGGTGACCGAGCCGACCTGCGCCTCCGGCATCAGCAGGACCATCGCGTGGCAGCCGATACCGCCGCCGACCAGCGTCCCCGGCGCGACCTTGGTGGAGGAGTTGTGCGGGCAGCCCGAGCAGAAGTAAGGCGTGCGCGGCGCCAGCGGCAGCGTGACCCGCTCCCGTCGCCCGGCGGTCGGCCGGGCGACGGGCAGGCCAGCCGGCTCGAGGTGCCGGGCCAGGCCGGCCGCGACCGCGTCCGCGTCGAGCTCGCCGTAGGAGCGCAGCAGCGCCGACCCGTCGCGGGTGCGCTTGCCGTGCACGCCGGGCGCGCCCGCCCGCCCGTACAGGACCGACTTGACCGCGTCCTCGATGAACGGGCGCTTGTCCTCGACCACGACGATCTCGTCCAGCCCGTTGGCGAACTCGGCCACCACGCCGGGTTCGAGGGGGAAGATCACGCCCAGCTTGAGCAGCCGGATGCCAAGCGCGTCGAGGTCGGTCAGACCCAGAATGTCGAGCGCCTGGCGCAGGTCGAGGTAGGTCTTGCCCGCGGCGACCAGGCCGATCCGGGCCCGGCGGGCGCCGCTAACCTCGTTCAGGCCGCTGCGGCGGATGTACTCGAGCGCGATGGGCAGCCGGGTCACCTGCTGGCCGCGTTCGAGTTCGGCCAGCTCGGGGCCCAGCAGCCGCGCGTTCGGGCGGTGGCGGTAGGCGACCAGGCCGCCGGGCAGTCCCTCGCGCAGGTCAGGGGGCTGCCAAGGGCGGGCGTCGAGGTCGGCGGTGGACGCGCCGTCGGCGACGGCGGTCGCGATCTTGATGGCCGACCACAGGCCGCTGGCCCGGGACAGCTCGATCGCGTGCTGGCCGTGCAGCAGGATCTCGGCCGCGTCGGCCGGGTAGAACGTCGGCAGGCCCAGGTCGGCCAGGGCGAGCTCGGACGAGCAGGGCACGGTGGAGGACTTCGCGGCCGGGTCGTCGCCCACCAGCGCGACCGCGCCGCCGGTCGGCGAGGCGCCGATCAGGTTGGCGTGTCGCAGCGCGTCGGTGGCCCGGTCAAGGCCGGGCGCCTTCCCGTACCAGACGCCGGTGACGCCGTCGTAGCTGGCGTCGCTCGACCCTGATGGGCTCCCCGGCCGGGCCGACGAGCTGGCTGCCGGACACCGCCGTCGCGGCCAGCTCCTCGTTCACCCCGGGCTGGTGGGTGACCCGGTGCTCCCGCAGCAGGCTGCCCTGCCTGGCCAGCTCCAGGTCGTAGCCGGCCAGCGGCGACCCCTCGTAGCCGGACACGTACGCGGCCGTCCGCAGGCCGGCCCGCTCGTCGTGCCTGGCCCGGTCGAGCAGCATCCGGACCAGCGCCTGGATCCCGGTGAGGAAGATCGTGCCGTCCTGGCGCAGGTAGCGCTCGTCAAGCGTGGAAACACCCGCAGCGGTCATATCGACAATCTACGCGTCGGCCCCTCGCCAGGAGGCGACCGTGATCACCCGTCCTTATTTCGCGCCCGGCGGCGGAAGCAGCTCGGTCTTGTACTCGGGTGCAAGCGCCCTCGACTTGGCGATGAAGGCCGCCTGCGCGTCGGCGTCGAGCGGCGGGGGCGCCTCCGTGCGGGTGCCGACGGGCTGCCCGACCAGGGTGAAGAACTCCTCCTGGCCCGCGGGCGCGCACATGCACAGCAGCCGCGACGGCGCTGTCCCGGCGTTGGTGAACGAGTGCGGGGCGTTGGCGGGCACGTTGATGGTCTCGCCCGCCCGGGCGACCAGCGTCTGGCCGCGGAAGGTCACCTCGACTTCGCCGTCGAGGACGGTGAACATCTCCTCGAAGTCGTGCCGGTGCGGCGGCGGGCCGCCGCCCGCTGGCACGTGCATGTCGATGAGCGTGTACTTCCCGCCGGTGTCCTCGCCGGTGACGAGGATCGTGTAGGTGTCGCCCACGAGCCCGATGTGCGGCAGGCTCTGGTCCTGGTCCGGCCGCGCGACGGTGAGCTCACGGGACAGGTCATCGGGCGGGACGGGCGCTGGCTGGCTGGGCATGCAGTCTCCCTCGATCATTGAAAGCGGATTTTCGTCCGTTCGAATAACGCGCTAAGTCGTGGTCAGGCCAGCTCCAGGACCGCCGCGGCGGCGTTCTGGCCGCCCAGCCCGGAGACCGCGCCGCCCCGCCGGGCGCCCGAGCCGCACAGCAGGATGCTCTCTCGGCTGGTCTCGACGCCCCAGCGTCCGGCGGGGATGCCGAGGCTGGCCGCGTCAGCCGCCCAGGGCCAGGCCAGGTCGCCGTGGAAGATGTGACCGCCGGGCATGCTCAGGTCGGCCTCGACGTCCTGCGGGATCTTCGCCTCGATGCAGGGCCGGCCGGCCGCGTCGCGGGCGACGACAGAATCGATCGGGTCGAGGAGGTGCTGGTCGAGCGAGGCGATGGCGCGCGCGACGGCGAGTTCCTTGCGCTCCGCGCGCGTCGACGGGTCATCGAACAGCGTCGCGGGCAGGTGCAGGCCGAAGTACGTCAGCGTCTGAGTTCCCTCGGGAACCTGGCCGAGGATCGACGGATCGGTCAGCGAGTGGCAGTAGACCTCACCCGGCAGGCGCGAAGGGACCCGCCCGGCGGCGGCCTCGGCGTAGGCGCGCTCAAGATCCGAATAGTCCTCCCCGAGGTGCAGGGTTCCCGCGAAGGCGACGCGCGGGTCGGCGCCGGAGGCCAGCCGCGGTAGCCGGCTGAGCAGGAAGTTGACTTTCAGCTGAGCGCCGACCGGCTTGGCCGCCGGGTCCCGCTGCTCGCCCAGGAGCCCGGCCAGGACCCAGGGAGCGACGTTCGCCAGCACGAAGCGGGCGCGCAGCGTCTGCGTCCCGCCGTCGCCGGCCACGTCGACTTCGGCGTCCCTGTGACCGCCCCGTACCGAGGTGACCTCGGCGTTCACGACTAGCTCGGCGCCCGCCGCGCTGGCGGCGGCGGCGAGCGCGTCGGTGACCGCGCCCATCCCGCCGACCGGCACCCGCCATTCGCCGGTGCCGTTGCCGATCAGGTGGTAGAGGAAGCAGCGGTTCTGGACCAGCGACGGGTCGTGCATGCCCGCGAAGGTGCCGATGAGCGCGTCGGTCGCGACGACCCCGCGCACGGTGTCATCAACGAATCTGCGCTCGACGGCCTCGCCCAGCGGTCGCTCGACCAGGTCCCGCCAGATCACCGGGTCGATCCGCTGCCGCAGTTCCGATTCAAGCGGAAGCGGCCGGGTGAGCGTCGGCGCCACGGCGGCGGCGACGTCGCCGACCTGCGCGTAGAAGTCGCGCCAGGCACCGTACTCGGCGTCGGAACCGGTCAGGCCGCGGAAGCTGTCCCTGGTCGCCGCCCCCTCGGGCCGCTCCACCAGCAGCCCCCGGGCGACGCCGTCGCGGAGCACCGGGGTGTAGGACGCCGTGGAGCGCGATTCCAGGCGCAGATCAAGGCCGAGGTCCCTGATCACAGACTCAGGCAGCAGCGAGACGAGGTAGGAGTACCTGGACAAACGGGTCGGGAACCCCGGGAACGCCTGGGCGGACACCGCGGCGCCGCCGGTGTGGTCGAGTCGCTCGAGCACCGCCACCGACAGTCCGGCCGCCGCCAGGTAGCACGCGGCCGTGAGGCCGTTGTGCCCGCCGCCGACGACCAGCACGTCGTACGCGCCGCGGCGCGTCAGGGATCCGCTCACTCGCTCGATGCTACGGGTACCCGACCTTCGGCCCGCTCCGCCCCCGGCGGTTGAGATGATGCAGCGATGACGCCCAAGATCGTGCTGCCGGACGGCGATCCGCACATGGCCGCCCTGCTGTCCCGCCCCGATTTCGCCGCCCGCCTGGACCGGCTGGGCGGCGCGCGGCTGCACGCGGACCTGCCCAGGGACGACGACGAGCTGATCGCGCGGATCGGCGACGCAGCCGTTGTCATTCTCGGGGCGTACCTCACCGGCCCGGTGCTGCGCAGGCTGCCCGCGCTCAGGCTGGTCGCGTTCACCGGCACCGGCGCGGCGACGTTCGTCGATCTGCCGACTGCGGCCGAGCGCGGCATCGCGGTCGCGAACGTCGCGCGCTACGGTGATGCCGCGGTCGCCGAGCACGCCCTCGCCCTCACCCTCGCGCTGGCCAAGAACGTCGTCGGCAACGACCACGCCGTCCGGGCGGGGGAGTGGCACGTCGGGCAGGGCCTCGAGCTGGCCGGCAAGACGGCGGGCATCGTCGGCTACGGCGGCATCGGCGCGCGGTTGGCCGGCCTGCTGGAGGCGATCGGCATGCGGGTCGTCGCCTGGACCCTGCACCGCGACCCGGCCCGGCTGACCTCGCCCACCCAGCGGTTCGTGGAACTGCCGGAGCTGCTGGCCGAGGCCGACGTCGTCTCGCTCCACCTGCTGCTGACCGATGAGACCAGGGGCATGATCGACGAGGCCACGCTCCGCTCGCTCAAGCCGGGCGCGCTGCTTGTCAACACCGCGCGGGCCGAGCTGATCGCCCCCGGCGCGCTTGAGCGGGTGCTGGCCGAGGGCCGCATCGCGGCGGCGCTCGACGTGTTCGAGACCGAGCCGCTCGCGACCGGCTCCCAGCTGCGCGACCTGCCGAACGTAGTGCTCTCACCCCATCAGGGCTACAACACCCCGGAAAGCCTGGAGCGCATGCTCGACGTGGTCGTGGCCAATATCGAGCACTACCTGTCAGGCACCCCCATCAACATTGTCGCCGCCTCTAACCCGCGCTGACCAATCCGCAATTCGTTGCCATTCGCAAATATGCCATTTATGAATTGAAGGCAGCGCTGCCTTACAGTCGGAATGTCAGAGGGAGGAGGCATTCTGTACTCATGCCATGTGACCATGCTGCACGTGCTCACCGGCACTCTTGACCTGTCCATCCACGAGGCGCGCATGTTCGCCCTGGCCAGCATCGCCGCAGCGCCAGCCGACCGGTACCGCCGCTACGTGCACCTCATCCGCATATTCACCCCGCGACACGCACGCAAGGAGTTGGAGGAGCTGGTGGAAGATCTCTTCAAGGACCCGTTCATCGACCGCTTCATCGAGGAGGGCATGCAGCGAGGGCGAGCAGAGAGCGCGGCGCACGTACTGCTGACGATCCTCGCGGCGCGGGGCATTGCACAGATAGATCAGGCCCGCATCCGGATCAGCCACTGCACCGACCCCGACCTGCTCGAACGGTGGGCCACCCGGGCCGCCACCTGCTCAACCATCGATGAGGTATTCGCCTCGTAGGCCGGGGCAGAGGAAACCCGCAGGAAACCCGGAGCGCCCCAAGCCCGATTTTTGGTAAGTGATCGACTCACTTACACGTAGACTCGCCGCCGTGACAGCCAAGCGAAGCGCCCATGAGCGGTTCCCCGAGGTGATCGCCTGCGCCGTGCGGGTGTTTGCCAGGGACGGTTACCGGTCGGCGCGGATGAGCGACGTGGCCCGGGAGGCGGGCCTGTCGGAGGCCGCGCTCTACCGCTACGTCGACGGCAAGGAAGACCTGTTCGTGCTCGCGATCAGGCACGCGCTGCTGCTGGAGCCGCTGCCGGAGGCGGACGACCCGGCCGGCGCCTTCCCGCTGAAGGCACCCGCGCTGGCCGAGATGATCAGGGAAGCCCGCGATTTCGTGGCCGCCGAGGTCCCGTTCGGGTCGCTGGCCGACGCGCTGGTGCAGGCCGAAGCGGCCGACCCCACGGCCGAGCTCGAGTCGATCATGCGCGAGCTGTTCGCGCTGGAAGAGCAGACCAGCCAGGCCGCCGACATGATCGAGCGCTCCGCCCGCGAGCTGCCCGAGCTCGCCGACCTGCTCAACAGCGGACTGCGCGCCCCGGTCCTGGCCGCGCTCACCGGCTACCTGGAGAGCAGGGCGAAGGCAGGCCAGCTGCGCACCACCCCGAACGCGGCGGCGAGCGCGCGGCTGGTCCTTGAGACCCTCACCTGGTTCGCCCGGCACCGGCTGTCCGACCCGTACGGCGCCGCGATCGGTGCCCGGCTGGCGCAGGACACCGCCATCGACGCGCTGCTGCACGCGCTCGTCCCCGCGAGATACCTCGCAGATCCCCCGTAGTCCCCGAAGTAGCACGCCGCCGTGCCCGAAATACCTCCCCCGAAATACCCCCCCGAATACCTGGAGCGCACGTGAACGCGATCGAGGTCAGCGCCCTGACCATGAGCTACGGCGACCGCGAGGTGCTGCGCGGCGTCGACTTCGATGTGGCCAGCGGCGAGGTGTTCTGCCTGCTCGGCCCCAACGGCGCGGGCAAGACCACCACGGTCGAGATACTCGAGGGCTTCAGACAGCGGACCAGCGGCAAGGTCAGCGTGCTGGGCATGGACCCGCAAGCGCAGCCGTGCAAGCTCCGCGAGCGGATTGGCATCGTGCTGCAGGAGTGCGGCTTCCCCCGCCAGGCGCGGGTCGCCGAGCTGATCAGCTGCTGGCGTTCCTACTACCCCAAGCCGAGAGCGCTCGAGGATCTCCTGCAGGTGGTGGAGCTCACCGAGGACAGAGACGTCCAGGTGCGCAAGCTCTCCGGCGGCCAGCGCCGCCGCCTTGACCTGGCCTTGGCGCTGGCGGGCGATCCGGACCTGATCTTCCTGGACGAGCCGACGACCGGCTTCGACCCGGAGTCGAGGCGGCGCTGCTGGGGCGCGATCGAGAACCTGCGCGCGCTCGGCAAGACCGTCCTGCTCACCACCCACTACCTGGACGAGGCGGAGCGGCTGGCCGACCGGGTGGCGATCCTGCGGGACGGCCAGATCCAGGTGGCGGGGACGGTGCGGCACGTCGCCCGGCAGGCGGGCGTGCCGACCAGGATCTCGTTCACCGCGCCGCAGCGCCTCCGCGACGGCGACCTCACGGTGCCGCGCAGCCTGGACGTCAAGGTCACGGGCGAGCAGGCGGTCTGCCTGAGCGCCTGCACCGAGTCCGCCTCGGCCGCGCTGCGCGAGCTCCTGGCCTGGTGCGCCGAGAACGACCTGGGCGATCTCGACGACCTCTCCGTCGTCACCCCCACCCTGGAGGACGCCTACCTCCAGCTCGTCGCCGGAGGCGCCCGATGAGCCGTGTCGTCACCCTCGCCGCCCGCCAGGCGCTCATGGAGCAGCGCACCTTCTGGCGCAGCGCCGAGTACGCCCTGTTCACCTTCGCCCTCCCGCTGGCGCTGCTGCTGCTGATCGGGTCGACCACCGCCAACGGCGACCTGCCGGGCACGCACGTCGAGGGCCAGATGATCTTCGTCCCGTCGATCATCGCGTTCGGGGTGATCGTCGCCGCCTACGTGAACCTCGGCGCGAAACTGGCGACGCTTCGCCACGACGGGGTGCTCAAGCGGATCAGAACGACCCCGCTGCCGGCCAGCGCGTACCTGTCCGGCGTGCTCGGCTCGACCGCCGCCACCACGCTCGCGATCACCGCCTGCATCATGGCCATCGGCGCGTTCGTCTTCCACGCGGTCCCCAGGTTCAGCGGCCTGCCCGAGATCGCCGGCGGCCTCATCCTCGGCGTCCTCTGCTTCGGCGCCCTCGGCGTGGCGCTCAGCTCGGTCGCCCGCAGCGCCGAGTCGGCCGCACCGATCGCCAACGCCAGCTACCTGCCGATCGCGATCATGTCCGGCATCTTCGACCCCACCTTCAGCGTCCCCCGCTGGCTGTCGGCCGTCGTCGCCGTGCTCCCGGTCCGCCCCCTCGCCCAGATACTCCAACAGGGCTACACCCCAGTCGAGCACGCCTCCATCGCCGACCCGTTCATACTCCTGGCCTGGACCGCCGCCGGCTGCGGCTTCGCCGCCTGGCGGTTCCGCTGGCACTAACAACCGCCGGCATTCAAGTCAAGATCAACTTCAGGTCATCCCGAACGGACCGTGCCCTCCGCCTGGGTGCCTTCCCGCCGTCTCTTCCCCGTTAGCCGACGATCAGCGAGGCCTGGGTGCGTCCCGGCTTGAGAACTGAGACCGCCACTCGGCTGGAGCCCGGGTGCCAGGATGCCAGCTGGATCGTGGGCATGAAGGCGAACTCGGCGACCAGGTTGTCGCCTTCCGTCGGCCAGCCGAAGTCGACCAGGGTGTCGTTGGTGATGTAGGTCCGCGTCACCTCGGTCAGCCGGCCGGTTGCTACGGACGCGACGTCGAGCTGTCGGACAAGCCCGCCGTCGGGGCCGTAGCTGAGCTGGAGCGCGAGCAGTCGCCCGCTGGGGCTGAACGAGCCGTCGGCCGCCGAGCCCCCGGCGGGCAGCCCGACCGCGGTCTCCCGGCCGGTCACCAGGTCGAGCACGTGAACGCGGCACGTCGGGGCGCAGCCCGACGTCCAGGCGACGTCGGTCGCGCTCGCCGCGATCACGTCGTGGAAGGCAAGGATGGGCTCCCGGGATGCCGGGTTCCAAAGCGTGTAGACCCATTTCCCGGTTTGCCTGCTCGGCGAGATCAGCAGCAGGCCCCGGTCGGTTGCCTGATCGATGACGGAGCCAGTCGGAAGACTGACCGACGGCGCAAGCTGAGCGCCGGTGGTGCTGACCTCCCGCGCCACGCCCGCGCCAGTCGTGGTTTTCGCGGTCGGAAGGTAGCTGGTGAGCCACAAGGCGTCGGTGCCCGCGGCCGGCGCGACCAAGTCGGCCGTGCCGACGGGAATGGCCGACTGCGCGCCGTTCCCGAGAAACCAGACGGGGCCGGGCGGGGTGGCGCAATCGCCACCGCCGCAGGAGGTCCGGTCAGCCTGGACCGCCCAGCCGCCGCCGACCCGGGTGAACTGATACCCGGAATCGTCGGCGGGCAGGCCGCCGATCGTCTCCGCGCGGCCCGTGGCCGGCCAGAACCAGGCGGGCTTCGTGCCCGAGACCGGCACCCGCTGGCTGTCTTCCCAGGTCGCGGTCTGCCCGGTAATCCCCTTGCGGCCGACCGGCAGGCGGATGAACTCAGGCGACGCCACCGGTTCCGGGCTGAGGGTGGCGGGGGATGGGGGAGTGGCCGAGGCCGAAGGAGCGGCCGAGGCGGCCGGCCGGCCGTGCGGCCTGCTCAGGTAGACGACGCCGCCGATAGCGACGGCTACGACCGCTGCGATCACTCCTAGGCGGCGCGGCCACGGGCTGGGCGGACGGTCGTCGCCGTGGCTGAGGATGTCCTCATCCATCGTCACACCCCCCGATCAGTCCAACCTGCCTACCTACGATACGTGGCAGCGCGTCGATCGGATTGGCGGCCGATACCAGGTCACGCCGCCGCCCCCGGTGGATATTGAGTGGCCGCGGAGCCAGGGCCTTGCTCAGGGCAGCGGGGTGAACGCAAAGTCGCTGAGCACCGCCGCCCCCGCACCGGGCCCGCGGTCGGCCGCCTCGACCAGCAAGTACGCCGTATTCGCCAGCGCCGAGTTCCGCACCCGGGCGACCGTGACCCCGTTGACGGCCAGGCTCTGCTCGTCGCCATCGGTGGTCGTCTCGATCTTGTAGGCGCCTGCTTCCGGCACCGCGCCGTGGTCCAGGGTGGAACGGTCCGATCCAGCGGCCACATCGATGAACCAGCCCCCGTTCGAGCAGATCCCGTCTCGGTAGCCGTTCACTCCCGTCATGCGCACCCCTATCAACACGCATCCCCCGGGCAGTCGCCGCAGATTCACGGTGAGCGAGACGCTGTAGTCCGCCGGGAACGTCCCGTCGGGCGGGGTGAAGCCGAGGTCGCCGCGGCCCCCGATCGGGACCGCGAGCGCCGTCCCGGTCGCCTGGCAGCCGACCCGCGCCTGCGGCGGGTCAAGCACCGCCCACTGCGCAGTCCCCCGATCGCACCCGGGGCCGGGCGCGGCGGCGAAGTACGATTCCGCCGCGGCCGTGGTGGCGGTCTGCCCGAGCGGCTGGTACGCGAAATGGCTGATCGTGGCCGCGCCGGCCTGGTCCGTAAGGTTCGTGAGGCCGAGGGTGAGACTCTGCGTGCTCTGGTAGCTCGGGTCCGCAACCGTGGCCACCTGCCGTCCGCCGATGGCCAGGCGCTGGTCCGCGCCATCGGCCGTGACCGTCACCGAATAGCCGTCCGCCGGGGCGATGGCGCCTTGCGCCAGGGACAGGAACGTAACGCCGGTGAAGCGGTCGACGGCCCAGGTACCGGTTTGGCAGATGCTGAACCAGTAGTAGCCGGCGCCTGTCATGCGAGTTTCGACCGACACGCATTCTTGCCCCAGCCGGGCGAAGTTGACCTGAATCGACGCCTGATAGTTCGCGGGAAAGTAGCCGTCGGGCGGGATGAACGTCATGGCGTTGGCCTCGTGGGCGGGCACGGTCAGTTCCAGTCCCGAATCCCCGCAGTCGATGGCGATGGGGGCGGGCGGGGTCAGCGTCCAGTACGCGTCGCCGTCGTCGCAGTTGGCGCCGGGAAGCGCGGCCGCGTAGGGCTGGTTCTCGCTCGCCCGCACGCTCCTGGGCAGCGCCGACACCAGCAGCGCGACGGTGGCCACCAGCGTGACCGCGACCAGACCGGCGGCCGCCCGGCGGCCCGCGACATCGGCCGAGCCTGACGCTGGGCCCGTCGCCGTGCCTGCTGCCGTCTCTGCCGCCGCCTTGCGGTCGGCGTTACGCGGCCGCCGGTGCCACAGCCTCAGCACGAAGGCGAGCACCACCACCGGCGGGCCAAGCAGCAGCAGGCCGCCGGAAGCGGTCAGATCGCCCTGAAGGAACGACGGGAGGATAGCGCCGGAGACGGGCTCACGGAAAGTCCCCAGGTACACGATCATGCAGGTGGCGATCAGCAGATAGCCCGTTTTCATCAGGTCGGTGGCCCGGGCCGACGGATTTTCCTCTGATCCGTCGCTCTTCTCGCTGCCGTCAAGCACCCCGACCAGCTTGGCCAGCCCGGGAGCGTAGTTCCGCAGCGGCTTGGCCAGCCGCCGCTGCGCGGCCGGCAGCAGGGAGACCCAGAGCGACGGCAGCAGGAAGAGCGCGGCCAGCAGGATCGTGTACTGCGAGGGAATGCGCGCAACCAGCCGGAGCAGCCAGTAGCCGCCCCGTACGGTCCACAGCCCGATCAGCAGCACCAGCGTGTTGCGGAGCCTGACCGTGTGCTTGCCCCACTCGCGACGCTTCAGCGTCAGCGCCAGCCAGCCTAGGGCGGCGACCGCAACCCCGATGTCGACCGCGCCGAGGAAGTCCGATGGCTGGGGCGTTGACAGGCCCGCAGCGTCGAGCGCGGCCGTATAGAAGCGGGCCAGGATGACCAGCGCGACGATGGCCAGCAGCAGCCCCCCGACGCCGAGGTCGGGCCTGCCCGCCCGGGCCTTGATGATCAGGAGCAGCGCCACCGTCAGCCCGCCGAGCGCGATCGGCACCGGCAGCAGCGCGGCGACGGTATTGACGATGAGGCTCGGCAGGCCGGGCGAGAACGGGTTGACGTCCACCAGCAGCAGGGTGTCGACAAAGTAGAACGCGGCGGCGGCGAACACCCAGCCCGCGCTGACGTCGAGCGGCCAGTCCCTGTCGATCTGCGCGAACTGGACCAGCCGGGCCGTGATCGCGGCGATAACGATGACCACGACGAGGCCGCCGAGCAGCCCGAGCGTCGCATGCCAGATTTCGTAGCCAAGCAGCGCGACCGCGACCAGCGCCACGACATACGGCATCGGCCGGGCGAAGCTGAGCCTTCCCCGCGGGCCCTCACGGAAAAAGGCGGCATGGCGCACGATGCGCTGCGCCCGGTTCACCCACTCGGTGCTGAACGCGAGGATGGGGAGCACCAGGGCGAGCGGCAGCAGCAGCACCTCCGCGCTGATGCTGTGCAGTAGGATTCCGGCCCCGGTGCCGGCCTGCCCCGCCCGGACGAATGCCAGCCAGCTGCCGAATTCGAGACCGAAGTAAACCAGCAGCGCGGCGGACGCGCCGATGAAGACCGGACGGCCCGCTGCGGCGTCGCCGGGCGGCTGCTCCCCGGCCGGGTGCGGAGCTTGCCGCGGTACCCGGCGCAATGTCAGCGCCCGGCCGCCCGCCCACAGCAGCAAGGCCGCCAGTACCCCCAGCTGGCCGACGCTCAGCCATTTCTCCAGCGAATAGGGACCACCCGCTTCCCGCCCGGCCAGCGCGGTGACGGGCTGAATGGCGAGCAGCCCCGCGATCAAGACGACAACGGAAATTCGGACCTGCGCGCGCGGATAGATTGCCCCGACGGCCAGCATCCAGTACCCGGCCGCCAGCGAGATGACCATAACCAGGAAGCCGGCCAGGGGGACTCCGTAGGACAGCCCGCCCTGGGCGGCGACGCCGCTGCTGACATGCGGCTGCGGCGCAAATTGGGTGGCCAGCAGCAGCGCGGCAATGACGGTCTGGCCGAGGGAAATCGTATCGAGATTGTCCCGATGTTTTCTCAATCGTCCATTCGGCAAGTCCCCCACCACCTGTCATTTCGGCAACAGGTTTTAAAAAGCGTCGCCGTTAGTGCCCCGCAATGTAGTCTACGGACAGACGGTCACGTAGGGGGAGAATCGCGCTCATGCAGCCAAGAATCGTCTTCGGCTCGGTATTGACTATTGTCGCACTAGCCGGTGCTGTCGTCTTGTCCGGATGCAGTTCGGCCGCAACGACAAGTGCCGCCAGCTGTAAACAGCAGTACAAGGCCTGGCAATCCGGGCCAGCGCAGAATGCCACGAAACAGTTCACCGCCGCCCAGGAAAGCGTGTCGGCGGCCGGCTCGACCGAGAACCTTCAATCGATCAAGGACGCGGTGGAGGCCGAGGGGACGGCGGCCGCCAAGCTCGCCGCATTCCCGGTTCCGGCCTGCGCCGACCCGCACGGCGACCTCGCCGCCCTGCTGAACCAGGTCCGCGCCGCGGCGACGGATGCGGCCACCGCAAACGGCCTGTCCGCGCTCGTGCAGGCGTTGAAGCCGCTTAACCAGGTTCCGACGCTGGAGAGCGATTTCACCACGGAAGTCAAGCAGACGACCGGAATCTCGTAGCAGGGGCGCGCCTTTTGCTTTGCGGGCTTACTCCTCGGCAGCGTCTCGGCAGCCGCTACTGAACTGGTGCCGCCCGGGACCGGCTCGGACGGGGCGCAGTCGGGCAGGACGACGGTCGCGGTCGACCCGGCCGGGACGGTGATGTCCACGGTCATGGTCCGGTACTCGCGCCGCCATGACACCTCGGCGCGCCCGTAGGGGGTCACGTGCGAGGTCCTGGCCCAGGTGAGGCCGCCGCCGGGACGTGGTTCAATACGCAGTTGCCGGTAGCCGGGCGAGGCTGGGGCGAGCCCGCCGTTACCCGGTGCATCCAGTCGGCGACCGCTCCGAACGCGTAGTGGTTAAATGACGTCATCTCGACGTGATGGCCCTTCGCGCGCACTAGCTCCACCAGGCGCTTCCCGGCCCGGGCACGCTGGTCCGCATCGGGCAGCAGTCCAAACTGCAGCGCCAGCGCGTACGCAGTCTGCGTGTCGCTCACGATCCGGCCGCGCGGCGAGATGTACTCGTCCTGGAACGCCTGCCGGACACTCCCGGCCAGCTCGGCGTACTTGGCGGCGTCGGCCTCCTCGCCGAGCATCGCGGCGATCTGCGCGAGCCGACCGGCATGGCGGATCGTGACCGTCGCGTCCCTGCGGTCGCGGACCCCGCACCAGGAGTCGGCCGACGAGGTTCTGGCCGAAGTCAAGGACGGTCTTTCCCGATGGCGTGGTGATCGTCTCGCGGACCACGAGGCCCTCGGTGGCACGCACCGGCGGCCCGTCCGGTCCTACGAGGGTGGCGACGTCGAGATCGCCCGCGCGGCACGCGTCCCGTCCGGAGTCGTCGAACCCGGACCGCGACCAGCCGGGCAGCTCCCTGGTGGCGTCGTAGCGCTCGCCGTCGTGGAGGTCCGCCGCCCGGACCGGGGCCCGTGGCGCAGCGCCAGGCGCGGTTGTCACGGCCTGAGGCAGGTCGCCCTGCCGTACATGAGCGACCTCGCCGCGGTGACCAAGCAGCACGTGCAGCTGCACGGCGAGCCTGACTAGAACCTGATCCCGTCGGCGGTGATGCGGCGCACGCTCGCCGAGGTGCGCCGCGAGCGGGTGGCCATTTACCGCCGCATGGACGCGAACCCGCGGCGGTCCGCGCCGACCACCACGCCCGTTCCATTCAATGACAGGAAGCAGTCGATCAGCGGCTGTGGCGCGGATGCGGCACGTCGGCTTGATCGGCCATCTCGGCATCACCGACAGCGATCGCGAAGCCGAGAGCCCGGAGAATATGGCCAGCTGCTGACATCACCCGGGGCGTGCCCACGACGGGTGCGACGGCGATCATTATGCCCTCGATGTCCTCGGCGGTCAGCCCGGCCTGCTCGGCAGCCGAGGCGTTGGCCATGTAGGAGGCAGGCGGGGCGTCCACCGCGATCAGGGCCGCCATCCTCGCGATCATGAAATCGCGCGGCGAAACGGAATTGTGCTCAATCGAGGCGGTCGTGATGTCCACGAGTGTGTCGAGGACGGGCGTGCTGTTACTCACAGATCCTCCCGCTGTCAGTGCAGAACGGCGGGCTGCCGTCCAGGCCGGGTGATGCTCTAAGCCTCAGCGCGACCATTGACCGCCGGCATCCCCCGTGACGGGTGATTTCCCGCCGACCAGTTCGCATGCGCCCCTGAAGTGAGCCGATGCGATACTGGCCCTATGGTTGACGACACTGCGCGGGACCGGGCCATCTACCAGGCGCTGAAGGCGGCCGACGAAGTCGCGGCGGCACTCCAGACTCATCTTATCGAGGAACACGGGGCTGATCCGGAGCGCGCCGCCCCGCGGAGCCCTTCCAGCAACTCCCTCAAGCTGCTGCGGCAAGCGCGCGCGCGCCTGGGGGAGGGACTGCGGGCCGTGGAGGCAGACCACATCGCCGAATCCGACGAGATCTCTCTGCGCAACCACTAGTCCCGGCGCCTACACAAGTGAGATAACTCGCCTGCGTCGACCGACTCGACCGAGGCTGGGTCTCTTACCCGGTTGAGGATCTCGACCGTGCCGGCGCCGCCATCGACCCGGACCCAGTCGCCGCTGTGCAGGCGCGTGGTGGCGTTGCCGCAGCCGACGACGGCGGGGATGCCGAGTTCGCGGGCCACGATCGCGGCGTGCGAGAGCGGCGCGCCGACGTCGGTCACGACCGCGGCCGCGCGCGGGAAGATCGGGGTCCAGCCGATGTTGGTGACGGTGGTGACGAGGATCTCGCCGTCACCGAACTGGGCGCCGTCCTCCGGTGTGCGCAGGACCCGCGCCGTCCCCTCGACCACCCCGGCCGCGCCGGGGAACCCGGTAATAGCGTCGTGCGGCCCCGTCGTCGTCTGCGCGGCGCGCTCGTTGTAGTAATCGACCCGCCGGTGAGGGTCAGCCGCCCACCGGGCGGGGTCGAAGCGGCCGCGGATGAGCGCGGGATAGGACGGCAGCGCCCGATAGGCCTCGTAGACGGCCCGCCGCCCGGGCACCTGGTCAAGCAGCGCCCGCTCGCCGTGGAGCAGGCCGAAGATCTCAGGCAACTCCAGGAAGAACAGGTCATCGCCGTGACCGGTGAGCTCCCCGGCCCGCCGCACCCAGGTCCGCGCTACCCACACCGACCTGACGACCTCGGATCTGGCCGCCTCGCGGCCGCGGGCGGCCGGCGCCCAGCGCGTGATGAGCTTGCGCGCCGCCGTCGCCTTCCTCGGGTCGCTGCGTGCCAGTCGCTCCCACGCCGCGGTGCGGGCCGCTTGCTGCGTTGCCAGCAGCGCGTCGGCGTCGCGGGCGGCGTCGTGGACGTCACCGCCGAGAGCCGCGAGCTGGTCGTCGACCCAGCCGGGATCCTCCGCCGGCCGCGGGATCGACAGCTCCACTTCATGGGCACTGCGGTGCCCGTACTGGCGGGTGAAGGCGTCCCGGTCGATCTCGCCCCGGGCGAGCTGGGCCAGGCCCACCACCGGGCCGAGACTGGCCAGCGAGACGCCCTCGTCGGAATGCTGGCCGGAGAGCAGCAAGGCCGCGTCGGTCTCCCCCACCAGCGTCGCCAGCTTGCCGGGAACGGAGACGAGCGTGGTGCCATCCCCCGACGCGGCGGCGGCGAGCATGTCGGCCGCCTCTACCAGCAGCGGCCGGACCTTCGCGGGCCACAGGCCGGCCAGCGCGGCGGGGTCGCCGGTCTGCTCGATCTCGGCGCGCAGCCGGTCGCACCGGCCGGGCGCGTCGGCCAGGAACTGCGGCATCCGCTTGGCGTTGGCGTTGACCCGGCGCAACAACGCGAACGTCGCGGGCACCATCAGCCGGCTGGCCTTCCAGCGGGGAAGCCGAGCACGCGGAATCTCCCCGAGCGGGGGAAGCCGACCCAGGACCGGGCCGAAAAGCGCGACGAACCGGCGCGACGAGATGCCGATCCCCGCCTCCAGCGCCATCGACATGCTCACGTTCGCGTAGAAGCGCCCGCCGATCCGCCCGTAGCCCCGGTAACCGGGCACGCCCGGCGGGAACGTCATCCACCTCATCAACAGCTCGATGAAGGACCAGGTGGCAGGGGTCATCACGTCAGGCAGGGCCTCGCCCAGGTTGCCGTTGGTCCACAGATAGTCCCCGGCCAGGGTGTCGTTCCACTGGTCGCCGGAATCAGCAACGGCAGAGGCGGCCGGCCGGCCCGCAAGAGTGGTGATCGGCCTGGCCTGGACCACCCACAACTCGCCGTCGGCGCGTGCCCACTCGACGTCTACCGGCTCGCCGTACAGCTTCTCGATCGCCAGCCCGACCCGCGCCAGCTCGCCCGCCTGTCCGGGCGACAGCACGCGCGTCGAGCGCAGGTCGGCCGGCGTTTCCCTCTTCAGCGTGCCCGCGGCGTCGGCCACGGTCATGATCTCCTTGCCGCCCGGCTGGAAGCTGACCAGCGTCCCCGACGCCCGGTCGACGACCGCGACGTCCGGGGTGACGTCGCCGGCGACGACGGACTCGCCGAGACCCCAGTTCGCGCTGACGACGACCTGGTCGGGAGCGCCGCTGACCGGGTCGATGGTGAACATGACGCCGGCCGCCTCGGCCGCCACGAGCCGCTGCACGACGACGGCGATGCTCACCTCGCCAGGCGAGATGCCACGGCGAGCGCGATAGCCGATAGCCCGCGCCGACCACAGCGAGGCCCAGCACCGCGTGACCGCGTCGATCACCGCCGCCTCGCCGTGCACGTTGAGGTACGTGTCGTGCTGCCCGGCGGCTGACATGCCGGCCAGGTCTTCCACCGTCGCCGACGACCGTACCGCGACCGGGACATCGTCGTCGCCGAGCGAGGCGTAGGCCCCGGCGATCGCTGCCGCCGTCGAGGCGGGCACCGGCTGGCCCGCGAACAGCTCGGCGATGCGCGCGGCGGCCGCCTCGGACGTGGCCGGGTCGGACATGTCGACGAGGGACACGGCCGCCAGCACTCGGTCGCGCAGCCCGCCGCAGTCGAGAAAATCGAGGTACGCGCCGGTCGTCACGTGGAATCCGGGCGGGACACGGAACCCAGCCCGCGTCAGCCGGGCCAGCGAGGCGCCCTTGCCGCCGACCACATCGGGCACAGCGCCGGGGTCGTCCAGCGCCAGCACCATCGGCACTGGACCGCGCGCGGCCGCCGCCTCCCCGGTCATCGCCGGATTCCAAGGTCGAAGAGGCGCACCAGCTCCTCGGCGTAGGCCCGCAGGTCGATGCGGGGGTCGTTCCGTTGCCGCAGCACCATGTCGTGGGTAAGCGCAGAGCGCACCACCCCGCCCACCACCTGCACGTCGAAGTCTCGGAACTCCCCGTCGCGCTGCCCCTGGCGCAGGATGTCCTCTACCGAGGGCTCCGGTGCCCGCAGCGGCATGGTCGCGATCAGCGGGCGCCCGTCGGCTGCGGTGGCGTTGAGGGCGATCTCTATGACGGCCACGTGCAGGCTCCGTTGCTCGACGACGTAGTCCGCCGTCCCGACAACGTAGGCCCGGAGCTTGTCGGACGCGCTCGTCGCCCGAGCCATCCGCGGCTCCATGAACGTCGCGTAAGTTGCCATCGCGGTGCGGAGCACCTCGCCCATGAGGTCCGCTCGGTCGGAAAAGTGGTACGAGATGACGCTTTTCGCGACCCCGGCCCGTCGGGCGATCTCGGCCATCGAGGCGTCGGAGTAGCCAAGCTCGGCAATGGCCTCCGCCGCGCACTCGGCGATCTGAGCGCGCCGCGCCAGCTCGGTGAAGGTGCGCCGGTTGTCAGATGTCCTGGTTCGCACGGTACCCCAACTCTAGAACGATCGATCTAATCACAGTACGCTCGATCTAGAGCCAGGTGAAGTCCGTCCTGCGGCTAGTCGTGACCGTGTGGGACGGCCCCTTTTGGACGCCCGTCTCGATCGCGCAGTACGAAGGCGTGCGCGGTGTCGACCGACTCGACCGACTCGGCCGCCTCGACGGCCTCCGCGATGGCACCCTCAGCCCCGCTGGCCTGGGCGCGGGCCTGGTTGCCTGACATCAGCCGGAGCGGGACTTCCTTGAGGCAGGCGGCCAGGACGATCGCGGCCACCAGGAGGATGGCGACGATGGTGAAGACCACGTCGCCCGCGGCCGAGAACCCGACGAAGAACGGGTGCGACAGCGGCTTGGCCAGCCCGCTCAGGAACGAGGTGTCGTTGAGGCCGCCGCTCAGGTGCTGGTGTAGCGCGGCGACCTGGCCCGGGTTGGCCTTGGCGGCGGCGATGTAGGCGGGGTCGGTGGCAGCCTTGCCGTACTGCTGGGCGATCTTGCTGCCAGCCTCGGAGAACAGGATGGACAGGAAGATCGCGGTGCCAAGCGTGCCGCCGACGGAACGGAAGAACGACGAGGCGGCCGAGGCGACGCCCATGTCCTTGGCGGGCACGGCGTTCTGCATGGCCAGCACGAGGCTCTGCATGTTAAACCCGAGTCCGATGCCGAAGATCGCCATGTAGATGTCGGTGCTCCACAGGGCGGTGTCGGCGCGGAGGGTGATGAGCAGGCCCATGCCGATGACCATCAGCACGGAGCCGACGACGGGGAAGATCTTGTAGCGGCCGGTGCGGGCGATCACCCGCCCGGCGCCCAGGGAGGCGAGCATCAGCCCGGCGACCAGCGGCAGCAGCAGCAGGCCGGACTTGGTCGGCGAGGCGCCCTTGACGATCTGCAGGTAGAGCGGCAGGACGGACAGGCCGCCGAACATGGCCATGCCGATGATGGTGACCTGGCCGGAGGCGACCGAGAAGGTGCGGCTGCGGAACAGCCGCAGCGGCAGCAGCGCGTCATCGCCCATCCGGTGCTGGATCCAGACGAACAGGGTCAGGCCTGCGGCACCGAGCAGATAGCAGGTGAACGAGGCGGCCGAGGCCCAGCCCCACTGCTGTCCCTGCTCGGCCACCACGAGCAGCGGCACCAGCCCGACCACCAGCGTGACCGCCCCCCACCAGTCGATCCGCCGCTCGCGGCGGACGTAATCGAGCTTGAGGACCCGGGCGATGACGAA
Organism: uncultured Actinomycetota bacterium; assembly: GCA_963773105.1. Taxonomy (GTDB): domain Bacteria; phylum Actinomycetota; class Actinomycetes; order Streptosporangiales; family Streptosporangiaceae; genus Trebonia. Next base: position 461,348 of record CAVZAA010000003.1, on the reverse strand, counting down.
CAGCGCGACGGCCGCGATCGGGACGTTGATGTAGAAGATCCACCGCCACCCGGAGACACCGAGGAAATCGGTCGTCCCGGCCAGCAGGCCGCCGAGCACCGGCCCGAGGACCGAGGCGCTGGCGAAGACGGCCATCATGTAGCCCTGGTAGCGGGCGCGCTGGCGGGGCGGGATGATGTCGCCGATGACGGCCAGCGCCAGTGGCATGATGCCGCCGGCGCCGATGCCCTGGAAGGCGCGGAAGCCCGCCAGTTCGTACATCGAGGTGGCCAGGCCGCACAGCGCGGAGCCGGCCACGAAGATCACGATCGCGAGCATGAACAGCCGCTTGCGGCCGTAGATATCAGACAGCTTGCCGAACAGCGGCGCAGCGATCGTCGACGTGATCAGGAATGCGGTGGTGACCCACGCCTGCGCCTGCAGGTCGTGCAGGTCGTTGCCGATCGTCTTGATCGCGGTGGAGACGATCGTCTGGTCCAGAGAGGCTAGGAACATGCCCAGCATCAGCCCGGACAGGATCGTCAGGATCTGACGGTGAGACAGCGCGCCGTCCGACGGGGACTCAGCCGGGCGGATTGCGGTGGCGGTCATGCGTTACTGCCTTCCAGATCTGCGCGGCGGTGCGGTTCTGCGAGGGAGGGGGGTGTTTGCTGGCCGCCGTCTTGGTGCAAGGCCCGTGCGGCCACCCGGGCGGCGTGGACTCGGTCGTAGGCGGCGGTGAACCGTTCCAGCTGCTGCCCGAACTGCCGCAGCTCCTCGGCGCCCCACCCGGTCAGCACCTCGTCGAAGAACGCCTGCCTGCCCTGCTCGTGCTCGGCGATGGCGGCCCGGCCGGCGTCGGTCACCGCCAGCACGCAGGCCCGGCCGTCGCGCTGATCGGCCCGGCGCTCAAGCAGTCCGCGGCCGACCAGCGTGGTGACCTGCCGGCTGACCGTGGACAGATCCGCCTGCACGCTCGCGGCCAGCGTGCTGGCTCGCATCGGGCCCTCGGACTCCAGCGTGTGCAGCAGCGAGTGGGTGGCCGACTCGACGTCGTTGCCTGCGGCGGCGAGCAGCCGCGCCTTGGACCGGCGGACCGTGCGCTGCAGATCGATAAACGAGTCTGTCACCGAGGCAACGGCGTCCCGTCGACCGCCGCCCGGCCGGCCGGGTCCCGCCTCGGCGTGCGCCGGGGGCGAAGCCGCCGTCCTGCTCTCTGCCATCGCCGTCATCCCCAAGCTCGCATGATTTACTTGTACATGACAAGTGCTTGGTGCAGGCAAGTATTCCCGCGGACGGAAAAACGTTTGTGAACTCCCGACCGTAGGATTGGGGCATGTCGTCATCTGGAGCTGCGCCGGCGCGTCCCGCGTCACGGGAGATCGCGCGGGCGGCCGTGCAGGCCGAGCTGAGCCTGGCCGCCTACGAGCTCGTCGTGGAGAAAGGGTACGGCAACGTCACCCTGGACGACATGGCCGCCGCAGGCGGGGTTTCCCGCAGTACGTTCCTGCGCTACTTCCGCACCAAGGACCAGGCGATCCTGGTGGCGCTGAAGGCGTACGTGCAACGCATGGCGGACGCGCTGCGGTCCCGGCCAAGCGAGGAGGACGACTGGTCGGCCCTCCGCAGCGCCATCGAGTCCTTCGTCGTGCCGATCTACACCCTGAACCCGGCCGGGGCGCAGGACCTCAGCCGGCTCGCCCTGTTCACCCGGGCGCTGTCCGGCGCCCACCTTGACATCGCGGACTGGCGGGCGCCGCTGACGCGCGCGCTGGCCGAGCGGCACGGCGCCGCCGAGCCGATTCCGATTGGCCTGTCGGTCAAGGTGGCGGCCGCGCTCGACTGCATGGGCCTCGCCGTCTCGCACTGGGTCGCCGTCGACGGCGAGGCCGACCTACTGGACTTGCTCCGGGAGGCCTTCGCCGCCCTCCGCGGCGAGGACGGCTGAGGAGGCTGGCCGACGCTCCCTAGAGCGGAGCGGGAACCTTCGGCGAGGCCGGGGGATTCACAGGAGCCAGCTTCTTCGAGTCGTCGAAGCCGACGATCTTGGCCAGGTTGCCGCCGAGTATCTTGGCGCGGTCCGCGTCGGGGACGCCCGCGAAGTGCTCCTCGATGACCGCCTGGCTGCCGAGGAAGGTGCCCTCCGCGTGCGGGTAGTCGCTGCCCCAGTAGATGGTGTCGACGCCGGTTATGTGCCGGGACAGCACGGCGACCTGGTCGTCGGCGAACTGCACCCGGATGTTGCGCTTGACGTACTCGCTCGGCTTGAGCGGCAGCGGCCAGCGGTCGTTGATCTTGAACAGGCGGCCCATGAGCTTCTGCTCGTGCGGGTCGACGCCCTCGTCCCAGAAGCCGAGCCACCAGTGCGGGTCCTGCCCGGTGCCGGTGCGCCAGGCCTTGTCCATCGAGCCCATATAGTTCGCGAGCCAGCCCGCGTTGAACTCGATCACGTTGAACATCAGGTTGGGGTGGCGCTCGCACGCGCCCGAGCTGACCAGGTCGGCGATAATCCGCATCGGGCTGGACGCGGCGGTGTTGCCGCCGCCCATGGTGCGCCCGGCCAGCAGGGCGCCAGTCATCTCCTGCTTGCCCATCGTCATCGCGGTGAGGATGCCCTTGACCTGGCTGCCGGTGTGCGAGGTGCCGGCCTTGGAGTCCACGCCGCCGGAGGCTACATGGAAGAAGATGGGCAGGCCGTTCGCCTCGGCCGCCTCCCAGATCGGCTCGTACTCCGGGGCCCAGTACGGATACGGCTGCGGAATCTCGGGGAGGATCAGCGCGGTCAGCCCGAGTCGCACGGCGCGCTCGATCTCCTTGACCGCGTCGGCCGCGTCGGTGGTCGGGATGGCGGCGGCGGGCCGCAAGCGGTTCGAGTATGGCAGGTAGGTCTCGGCCAGCCAGTCGTTGTAGACGCGGGCGTGCGCGATCGACCGCTCGTGGATGTCGGTGTAGAGGGCGAAGAACGACAGGTTGGGGAACAGCATGGTCGCGTCGACCCCGTCCCGGTCCAGGTCGCGCAGGATGCTGGCCGGCAGCCCGTCCGGCGTGGGGCCGGGGAACTGTCGGTAGCGGGACACCGTCCAGCCCTCGTACCCGGGCGTGTGCACGGTGCGGAACTCCGTGTGGCCACCGGGCACCAGTGGCTCGTCGAGGATCGTGTCCTCTTCCCACAGCGCCTGGTCGCGCATGTTCTTGGGCAGGCGGGTCTTGTAGAGGTCGACCGGCTCGACGACGTGACTGTCACCCGAAACGATGAATTCCTTGGCCATAGCGGGGGCTCCCGACGTTCGGCATCCACTCTGATGTGATCCGAAACTCCAGCGTCATATCTGACTCTCTAAGTTCGGACGGTACGACCGGATTCGATGGCGCGTCAACGGCGACGTTCCGATAGGCAGGACAACGTGAGGTCAGTCGAACTCGAGGTTGAGCTCGCGTAGCCCGTGGATCATGTAGGTCGGCAGGTACTCGTAGCGCCGTGCGTCCGCCGGGCCGTGGGCGGACTCGGCAACCCGAATCTCATTCGTCCGGTCGAACAGGCGCTCGATAACGACGCGTCCCTCCGCCCGCGCCAGCGGCGCTCCCGGGCAGGTGTGGATGCCTGCACCGAACGAGATGTGCTGGCGGACGTTGGCCCGGTCGATCCGCAGCTCGTGCGGGCACTCGAACTGGCGCGGATCCCGGCCGGTCGCCCCGTGCAGCAGCATGACGTTGCTGCCGGCCGGGATCTCGACCCCGCCGACGGTGGTGGTCTTCAGCGCCAGCCGGAAGGCTCCCTTGATGGGGCTCTCCAGCCGCAGCGTCTCCTCGATGAACCGAGGTATCAGCTCGCGGTGCTCGCGCAGCCGCTGCTGCAGCCCGGGCTCGTCGCAGATCAGACGCAGGGCCGTGCTCAGCAGCCGGACCGTGGTCTCCTTCCCGGCCGAGAACAGGTTCGCGGCGATCCGGGCGACGTCCACCGGCTCCGGCGTGGAGCCGTCGGGGAACTTCGCCCGCGCCATGCCGGTCAGCACGTCACCCCGCGGTTCGTTCCTGAGCTCCTCGATGCGGTCGCTGAAGTAGCCGTAGAGGAAGTCAAGCGGGTGATGGGGCACCCCCGGGTCCTCGCCCAACTCGTCGACCAGCCGGCGGCCGATGCCGGCCTCCCGAAGCAGCTGCGGGTGGTCTGACTCCGGGACGCCGAGCAGGTCGGCGATGACGAGGAGGGTATAGGGCTGCGCGAATTCGTCGATGAACTCGCAGTGCCCGGCGGGCAGCACCTGGTCGAGCTGGCGGTCGGCCAGCCGCCACATGAACTCCTCGTTCTCCTTGAGCCGCTTCGGCGTGATCAGCCCCATCAGCAGCCCGCGGTGCGCGGTGTGCTTGGGCGGGTCGAACGTGATGATCTGGTCGCCCATTGGCAGTTCGTCGCGGTGCGCGGCGACCAGATCGGTCACGTCTTCACCGGTCAGTTCGACCGGGAACCTGAAGCCCGGCCCGGCCACGATGTTGCAGTTGGAGAAGCTCGCCGTGTCCCGCATCACGGCGAGCACCTCCTCGTGCCCGGCCACCATCACCACCCCGTGGTACGGCTCCCGCCATACCCGCCGACCTTCCAAGAGGAAGTCGAAGTACGGATAGGTGTCGGCCGCGACGGACTCGTCGCTGAAGTAATCGGTGGTGGTGAAGTCGGCCATGATTGCGCTCCGTGCTCCTTACAGCGTGACGTTCATCTTGATCGTCTTGGTGTTGCCGCTATTGCAGTCGAACGTCCCCGGCTTGGTCGGGTACACCCGCTGCCACTGGCCGTTGACCAGCTGGGTGATCACGTCGCAGTTCGACAGCTGGTGACCGCCCACGTTGGTCGGGCCGATGATGCCTTCGGCGGTGAACGAGTGCTCGTCGTTGAGCGCGGCGAACAACGACGCCCGGTTCAGGGTCCCGCCGTTGGCGGTCGCCTTCTGCACCGCGTCCTGGAACAGCAGCGCCATGATGTAGGAGTCGATCGCGTTGTTGTTGAGGTTCGTGGTACCGCCCATCTGCTTGACGAGCGCCGACAGGGACGGGTTGTCCTGGTACTCCGTGTAGAAGGGCAGGTCATTCAGGTCCGCGTACGTCCCGTTCACCGTCGCACCGCCCAGCTGGTAGAAGGACGAGTCGTAGCAGCCCGAGTTGCACGCCCAGACCTTGACGGTGTTGACGCCCTGCAGCTTCGCCTCGCGCTCAAGCAGGACCGTGTTCTGCGGGGTCGACCCGGCGAAGACGAACGACGAGCCCGCCGCCTTGATCGCCGAGATGACCGGGGTGAGGGCGCTCTGCGGAGCCGCGCCGCTCTCCGCGTAGGAGCCCTGGGCGTCCGCCTTGATGCCGAGGCCCTCGTCCCCCTGGAAGTTCGGGAGGAAGTCGGCCTTCAGGGTCGGCACGTCGCTGTCATAGATGTAGACGCCGTGCAGGCCCTTGAACTGCGAGGTGTAGTACCGTCCGTCGCCGATGTTGGCCGTGTAGGTCTGCGGGTTCCCCTTGGCGGTCGCGCAGTACGGGCCGTAGCCACCGATGAGGTACGTGTCCGGGTCGCACGCGAGCGGCAGGAAGGCGAACGCGGCCAGGTCGGGGATGCCGATGGCCTTACCCGCCGCGTTCTTGCAGCCGTCGATGTCAGAGAGGTCCTCGAGCGCGTTGGCCGAGGTGCCGACCAGGGCGAAGTCGTTCTGGCAGGCGTTGATCACGCAGTTGGTGGTGGCGTTGGGGTCGAGCTTGGAGTCGCAGAAGTCGACCACCACCTTGCGCCCGGCCAGGCCGCCGTTGGCGTTGACGATGTCCGCCCAGGCCTTGACCGCATTCACCGACTTCTGGAACAGCCCGGGTGCGAGCGACGTGTCGACGTCGGCGATCATGCCGACCTTGATGGTGGTGGCGGTGAGCCCGATGTCAGTGCCCGAGGCGGCCGACCCGGCCGGCGAGGCCGCCGCCGCGCTTGACGCCGTGCCGGACGTGGCCGTCGCCGCCGCCGCGCCGGACGCCGTGGTGCCGGGCGCCGATGCGGGCGATGAGCTGCTTGATGAGCTGCAGCCCGCCGCCAGCAGGACCGCGGCCAGCGCCGCGATCACAGCGAGAAGGCGCGCACGCGTCGGGAGCGGCCGTCTGGCGCGGCTGCCCACGCCATCCGCTCTGCCGCTGTTAGCTGTCACTGTGGTGTCCTCCAGGACGTTCATCTTTGCTTGATGTAAACCTTTACATGCAGGCGAAGTACTCGTACCTTCAGAGCAAAGAATTCAATTAGTAAACTACTACCTATGTGATACCACGGCCGTTCCCCCGCCATCAAGGCCTGAAGTGGCACGGACCGGCGCGACCAAGGAGGACCCAATGGGCAGGGTGGCAGTTGTGACGGGCGGCGCGTCCGGCATCGGCCTGGCGACCGTCCGCCGTCTCGCGGCCGGCGGCGCCAGCGTGGCGCTGCTCGACCTGGACGCGGGCACGGCGGACCAGACCGCCGCCGAACTGCGCGGCGAGGGAATGCGCGTCATCGGCCTCGGCGCCGACGTCAGCGACCGAGCCGCGGTGGATAAGGCGCTCGAGGTGGCGCGCGGTCAATTCGGGCCGATCGAGATCATGGTGACCAGCGCCGGGCTGTCGCTGACGGCGCCGTTCCTCGACATCACGCTGGAGGACTGGGACCGCGTGCTGGCGGTCAACCTCACCGGAACGTTCCACTGCCTGCAGCTGGCGGTGCCGGACATGATCGCCGGGGGGTGGGGGCGGATCGTCACCATCTCGTCGTCGAGCGCGCAGTCGGGCTCGCGGACCCAGGCACACTACTCGGCCGCCAAGGGCGGCGTGGTGGTGCTGACCAAGACGCTGGCGCTGGAGCTGGGCCAGTACGGGATCACCGTCAACACGATCCCGCCCCGGGCCGTCGTCACCCCGATGTTCATGGCCGCCCCCTTCGCCCAGGGGCCCGAGGGTGAGGAGCACATCAGGCAGCTGGCCGCGCGGAGCCCGGTCCGTCGGCTGGGCGTGCCAGATGACATCGCCGCCGCCACCGCCTTCCTGTGCTCCGACGACGCCGGCTACGTCACCGGCCAGGTCATCGGCGTGAACGGCGGCAACTACACCTGAGCCGCTCCACGTTCCGCTGAGCGGGACCGATGGGCGACCGGTCAGTCGGCATCGTGCTAGAAACAGCAGACAACCAGCCTGTTAACACCAAGTTCACGGGCGTAATACCGCCACTGAAGTAAAGGTTTGCATTCCTGGCCGCAGCACCACCGCGGTCCGATGTAAAGCTTTACATCCCCTCGGTCATCCCTATGTAAAGGTTTACATGCCACCGTGGTGCTGTAGATGTTTGCATCCGGCCGAGGCATAGCAATTCCCCGGCGCACATCCTCCGCGGCCCAGTCCGCCTCTATTTCTTTACTGACCGCCCGGTATACCGTTCACTTTTGGTCGTGAACGCAACGGGTGTCGCCGGATCAAGGCTCACAGGCAATGAAGTCGTGGAGGGCACGAGAGTGACAGCTAACAGCGACAGACCAGGCGGCGCGGGCAGACGCCCGTTCCGCGCGCGTGCGCGCTTCGTCGGGGTGATCGCGGCGCTGGCCGCGGTCCTGCTGGCAGCGGGCTGTAGCGCCTCAAGCAGTAGCAGCAGCAGCACCCCATCATCGGCCGCGGCAACCTCGTCGTCGGCGGCCCCGGCGTCGCAGGCGGCCACCCAGTCGGCTACGCCCGCCGGGTCTGCCTCCCCGGGCACCGACGTCGGGTTGACCGCCACCACCATGAAGGTCGGCATCATCGCCGACGTCAACAACCCGCTCGTTCCCGGGCTGTTCAAGGACTCCGTGAACGCGGTCAAGGCGTGGGCGGCCGGCCTCAACGCCAGCGGCGGGCTGGCCGGGCGTCAGGTCGAGGTCGACTTCTGCGACGGGCAGCTCAACCCCAACGCCACCACCAACTGCGTCATCAAGGCCTGCCAGAACGACTTCGCCCTGGTCGGCACCTCGGCCAACGCGCTCGAGGATCTCTCCGACGTCGACGGCTGCAAGAACGCCGCAGGCAAGGCGATCGGTATCGCCAACCTGGCCGCCTTCGCCTTCTTCCCGGAAGCCTGCGACCCTGACACGTACCTCCTGGCCGGCCTGGGCTCGTACTGCGCGACGGCGAAGCAGAGCGCGCCCACGTCTGTGGTGCCGGTCGGCGACACCCGCTACCTGGTGGCGCACAACCAGAACCTGCACGGCATCTGGCTCTACGACACTGACGACCCGACGTTCAAGCTCACCGTTCTTCCCAACCTGAAGGCGGAAAGCAACGTCGGGATCAAGGCGGACGGCCAGGGCTTCTACGGGCTGAGCGGCGCGGTGCCGCAGAGCGCGCTGACCCCGTTCATCCAGCAGATCAAGAGCTCTGGTTCTACGTTCGTCTATGACGATACGACCACGCAGAACATGGTGCTGCTGCGCAAGGAAGCGCAGCTGCAGGGGGTCAACTCGGTGAAGGTCTGGGAGTGCAACTCGGGCTGCTACGACCCGTCCTTCTACCAGCAGGGCGGCGCGTCCGTGAACGGCACCTACGCGATGCTGCTTGAACTGCCGTACCTGAGTGACTACAAGGTCAACCCCACCCTGGGCAAGCTGATCACCGAGCTCGGCGGGGTGAGCAACTTCAACAACAACGCGCTCGACTCCTTCATCGAGGCGCTGCTGTTCCAGGACGCGGTGGAGAAGGCAACGGCAAACGGCGGGACGCTGAACCGGCAGACGCTGTTCACCGCGCTCAATGACGAGCACTCGTTCACCGCCGACGGCATTGTCGGCCCGACCAACATCGGCGGCCGCGTCGGACCCACCTGCGAGGTGCTCGTGCAGCTGCAGAACGGTGTCTGGAACCGGGTCGACCCGACCAAGCCGGGGACCTTCGACTGCGCCCCCGGCAACAACGCGACGATCAAGATGAGCGTCTCGTAGCGGGATCCGCACCGAGCAAAGCGACGAGCAAGGAGCCGCCGGATGGCGTCCCGCAGGCGGCGTAAGTCGATCGGCGTGGTGGAGATGGCCCATGACCTGGGCGTCTCCACCGCGACGGTCTCCCGCGCGCTGAACGGAAGCCCCTCGGTCCGCCGGGAGCTCGCCGACCGCATCCGGGCACACGCGGAGGCGCGCGGGTACGTCGCCAACCGCCTCGCCAGGGCGCTGTCGGCGAGCACCAGCCGGGCGTTCGTCGGGTTCGTGATCCCGTTCGTGGACACTCCGGCCTACTCGGCGGTCGCCGCCGAGTGCGCCCGGCTACTGTCCGCCGCGGGCACCCAGATGATCCTGGCGATCACAGAAAACGACGCCACGCGTGAGTACCAGCAGCTCCGCGACCTGGTTGGTACCAGGATCGCGGGGCTGGTCTTCTCGCCAAGTACGCACGTACTCGACGCCACCCGTCGACTGCTGGCCGAGTTCCCGGTGGTGGAGCTGCACCGCGAATCCGGGATCCACGCGCCCAGCGTGTTCAGCGACGATGAGCAGGCGCTGACCGACAGCATCCTGCACCTGGCCGCGCTCGGGCACACCGAGATCGCGTACCTGGGCACTCCCAGGGAGCTGTCCAACGGGGTCGCCCGGCTGCGCGGCATCAGGCGCGGCGTCGCCCTGGCCGGCCTCGATCCCCGCCGGATCACGATCCGGCTGGTGGAGCCGACCCAGGACAACGGCAGGGACGCCGCTCGCGAGCTGCTCGACGGAGACCTCCCCTGCACCGCGCTAGTGGTCGGCAGCGGCTCGCTGTCGGTCGGCGCGGCCGAGGCGGTCCGCCGCAGCGGCCGCCGGCTCCCCGGTGACCTGTCGCTCGTGGTGTACGGCGACCCCGCCTGGTTCGTGCTCGCGGACCCGCCGCTGACGATGGTGCAGGTTCCGTACGCCGCGCTCGCCCGCAGGGCCGCCCGCCTGCTGCTGCGGGCGCTCGACGCCCGCGAGTTCGGCGCCAAGCCGCCCGCCGCGGGACCGCATCGGGTGCCCGCCGAGCTCCTCATCGCGGGCTCCACCGGTTCGCCTCCCGGCCAGCGGCCGTGAGGTGCGCCAGACTGACCGCGCCGCGTCCGAACCGCCCCCAGCCAAGGAGTTCCCAGTGACCGACGGTGCCCTCGCCGGACTGCGCGTGATCGACGCCGCCACCCTCGCGGCCGGGCCGCTGATCGCCACCTGGATGGGCGAGCAGGGGGCCGAGGTGATCAAGGTAGAGCAGCCCGACGGCGGCGACCCGCTGCGGCAGTGGGGAGCGCAGCGCGACGGGATCGGACTGATGTGGAAGAGCGTGGCCCGCAACAAGAAGTGCGTCACCCTCAACCTGCGGCTCGAGGCCGGGCGCGACCTGCTGCGGTCGCTCACCCGGCAGGCCGACGTGCTGATCATGAACCTCCGCCCGTCCACGCTGCGCAAGTGGGACCTGGAGTACGAGAGCCTCGCCGCCGCCAATCCGAAGCTGGTCATGGTCCACGTCACCGGGTACGGCGCCGGCGGCCCGAAGTCCGACTGGCCCGGGTTCGGCACCCTCGGCGAGGCGATGAGCGGCTTCGCGCACCTCACCGGAACCCCCGACGGCCCGCCGACGCTGCCGTCGTTCATGCTCGCGGACGGCGTGGCCGCGCTGAACGCCACCTACGCGGTCATGATGGCGCTCTACCACCGCGACGCTCACGGCGGCCCCGACGGTGGCCGGGGGCAGCTGATCGACATCAACCTGATCGAACCGCTGGCCCGGCTGCTCGAGCAGTCGGTGCTGACCTACGACCAGCTCGGCACGATCCCGGTCAGGACCGGCAATCGGTGGGACATCAGCGCGCCGCGCAACACCTACCAGACCAGCGACGGCCGCTGGCTGGCGATGTCCGGCAGCGCCCCCACGATCGCGATGCGGGCGCTGCGGGCGGTGGGCCGGCCGGAGCTGACCCTGGACCCGAAGTTCGCCGAGGCGCAGCAGCGGCTGCGGAACGCGGCCGAGATCGACGCGATCATGGCGGACTGGATCGGCCAGCGCACCCTGGAGGAGGCCCTGGCCGTCTTCGAGGAGGCGGGCGTCGCGGCCGCGCCGATCTACGACGCCGAGCAGCTGCTCGACGATCCCCAGCTGCGGGCGCGCGGGGTCTACGCGCCGGTTCCTGATCCGGAGCTCGGCCCGATGCGGGTCCAGGCGCCGGTTCCCCGCTTCTCGGCCACCCCGGGCCAGGTCACCCACCTGGGCCCGCCGCTCGGGGAGCACAACGCCGAGGTCTACCGGCGAGCTGCTCGGCCTCGATGGCGACCGTCGGCAAGAACTACACCGAACAGGGAGTGATCTGACGTGCCACCAAGCCCGCGGCCGCGCCGCTCGGAGCTGGCCACCCCGGCCAGCAACGACGACATGTTCGCGAAGGCCGCCGCCTCCGGCGCCGACCTGGTGTTCCTCGACCTTGAGGACGCCTGCGCACCCGCCGAGCGGGAGAAGGCGCGCGGGAAGGCGGCCCGGGCGCTGCGCGACCTCGACTGGGGGCGCACCGCCCGCGCGATCCGGATGAACGGCATCGACACCCGCTGGGCCTACGGTGATGTCATCGAGGTCGTCAGCACCGCCCGCGAGGCGCTCGACGTGATCATCGTGCCCAAGGTCCGCCGGGCCCGCGATGTCTGGTGGGTCGACACGCTGCTGACCCAGCTGGAGGAGACGCTCGGGCTGCGCAAGCGGATCGCGCTTGAAGTGCTGATCGAGGAGACCGAGGGCCTGCAGCACGTCGACGAGATCGCTGCCGCCAGCGACCGGCTGGAGGCGATCATCTTCGGGGCGGGCGATTTCTCCGCCTCCCAGGGGGCGCGGGTCGACACCAACTTCGACCCGCTGATCGACTTTCCCGGCGACATCTGGCACTACGCCCGCGCGCGGATCGTGGTCGCCGCGCGCACCGCCGGCATCGACGCGATCGACGCCCCCTTCCCCAACTACCGGGACCCCGAGGCCTACCGGGTCGCCTCCGATCGGGCCGCCGCCATGGGCTTCCTCGGCAAGTGGGCGATCCACCCGAGCCAGGTGGACATCGCCAACACCGCGTTCTCCCCGACCTCGGACGAGATCGCGCACGCCGAGCGGCTGGTGGCCGCCTACCGGGCGGCCGAGTCGGCCGGCAAGGGGGCCAGCGGCCTCGACGGGATGCTGGTCGACGCCGCCCACCTGCGGCACGCCGCCACCGTCGCCAGGCGGGCGGAGCTGCTCGGACTGTCAGGGAAGGAGCTCACCCGATGACTCGCCAGATGACCCTCGTCGGCTTCATGCAGGCCGGCAACGTGACCGTCTACTCCGGATCCTGGCGCTACCCGTCGGCGGACCTCGGGTTCCTCACCATGGACTACTACACCCGCATCGGGAAGGTGCTCGAGGAGGGCAAGTTCGACTGCGTCTTCTTCGACGACCGGCTCGCGATGCCCGGCGTCTACGGCGACTCGGTCGCCGAAGCCGTCCGCTACGGCGCCCGGCCGGTCAAGCTCGACCTGACCGCCGTCCTCGGCGGGATCATCGGCGCGACGTCGCGGATCGGCGTCGGCGCCACCTACTCGACGACCTACTACCAGCCGTACCATGTGGCCCGTACCTTTGCCACGCTCGACCACCTCTCCGGCGGCCGCGCCGCGTGGAACGTAGTGACCTCGGTCAACGACTCCGAGGCGCAGAATTTCGGCCTGTCGGCCGCCATGGACCACGACCGGCGCTACGACAAGGCCGACGAGTTCCTGCAGACCGTGGCCGCGCTCTGGGACTCGTGGGACGATGGCGCCCTGATCATGGACAAGCAGAGCGGCGAGTTCGCCGATCCGGCCAAGGTCCACGAGATCAACCACAAGGGCGAGTGGTTCTCCGTCCGCGGCCCGCTGACCGTGCCGCGCACCCCGCAGGGCCGGCCGGTGATCCTGCAGGCCGGCTCGTCCGGACGCGGCCGCGAATTCGCCGCCACGTGGGCTGACGTGGTGTTCACCGGCGATCCCGGCCTCGAGGTGGCACAGCAGCACTATCGCGAGCAGAAGGAGCAGATCGCGGCCTCGGGCCGCGACCCCGGTGACGTTAAGATCCTGCCGATGGCGTACGTGGTGGTGGGGGAGACCCAGACGATCGCCGAGGAGAAGGAACGGCTGTTCCTCGACGCCTACGTGCACCCGGTGGCGTCCCTGGCACTGCTGTCGGAGCTGCTCAACTACGACTTCTCCAAGCACGACCTGGACGACGTGGTGACCGAAGACATGATGGCGGCCAGCTCCGGGATCCGCGGCCTGTCCATGGGGGTGCGCAAGCACCTGGGCCGCGACGTGACCGTCCGCGACCTGGCCGCCCACCGGGCCACCCTGCTGCAGGGCCCGCGCTTCGTCGGCACCGCCACGTCGGTGGCGGACCAGATGGAGGAGTGGTTCAACTCCGGCGGCTGCGACGGGTTCGTGCTCGCGGCCACCCACCTGCCTGGCGCCTTCGAGGAATTCGTCCGGATGGTGGTGCCGGTGCTGCAGCAGCGGGGCCTGTTCCGGCGGGAGTACGCGGGAACGACCTTGCGCGACCACCTCGGCATCGCGCGCCCGGAATCCGAGTAACCGCACCAACAAGTCAAGGAGGACAGCAATGTCGGAAGGCTTCCGCATCACCCGGATGTACCACCCCAGCTTCCACGCCCCCGAGCTGGGCGAGGTCGAGGCCTGGTTCGAGCGAGTCTTCGGCTGCCCGAGCACCAACATCTACGAGACGTTCAAGGGCCGGGAGACCGGCAGCTACCCGACCAACTACTCAACGTTCACCCCGATGACCGACGTGCTGATGGACACCATCCAGCCGAGCCTGTACGTGCTGAACGGCGTGCAGCAGTACGCCTCGGTGGACAAGCCCCACCTGAAGACGATCGGCTGGTTCGCCGAGAACTCAGAGGGGGTGTACCGCTCGCTCCGCGCGGCCGGGATCGCGATGGTGGACCAGTACGGCAAGCCCGCCGAGGGCGAGGACGCACCCCGATCGGCGGGCGGCGGGGCGATGCCGCTCTACTTCACCGTGCCCGAGTCGGCCGGGCTGCGCCACGAGGTGCTGCCCGACTTCCCGTTCGGCCTCGACCACCGCAACGCGCCCGGCTGGACGGTGGGGGCGCCTGAGGGCCCGCTCGGCCTCGAACGGTGCGCCTTCCACACGCTGCTGACCGACGATCCGCAGCGGGCGCTGCACACCCTGGTCGATGCGCTCGGCGGCACCGTCTTCCATGAGGGCCGCGACGAGGTGATCGGCGCCGCCGCCAGCTACGTGCACATCGCCGACACCGTGCTGCAGGTCGCGGTGCCCGACCAGGGCACCGCCGCCTACGCCGACTGGACGACGACCGCCCCCAACGACACCTACCACTCGCTCACCTTCAAGGTGGCCGACCTGGACCGGGCCGCCGAGCACCTGAAGTCCGAGGGCGTGGGCATCCGCTCCAGGACCGAGGACACCCTGGTGACCGACCCGGAGACCAGCATCAACGTCCCATGGGGCTTCACCACCGGCTTGGTGCCTGGCGACCCCCGGGTCTGACCGCCACGGCGGAACTGACCGACGGGACGAGACAAGCAGCACGAGAGAAGGCGAGACCATGACCGTGTCCCCCGTAGCCGAACGGGTCACCGAGTCCTTCATCGACGGGGCCTCGGTCACATCGGCGGAGACGTACCCGAACGTCGATCCGTCGACCGGTGCCAGCCTCGGCGACGTGGCGCGCGCGGGGGACAAGGAGATCGACCAGGCCGTGATGGCGGCCCGCCGCGCCAGCCGCGCGTGGCGGGCCACCACCCCCGAGCAGCGCTCCGAGCTGCTGTCACGACTGGCCGGACTGATTGACGCCGAGGTCGAGACGCTCGCCCGGCTGGAGAGCGAGGACAGCGGCAAGCCGCTGTCGCAGGCGCGCAACGACGCGCGGGTGTGCGCCCGCTACTTCCGCTTCTACAGCCACGTCATCGAGTCGTACTACGGCCTGAGCATCCCGCTGCGGCCGGACCTGCACGTGTACACCCGGCGCGAGCCGCTCGGCGTCACCGGCCACATCGTCGCCTGGAACTACCCGATGCAGCTGTTCGGCCGGGCGGTGGCGCCGGCCATCGCCGCCGGGAACTGCGCGGTACTCAAGCCGGCCGACGAGACGCCGCGCACGGCGGTCTACCTCGCCCGGCTTGCGGTCGAGGCGGGCCTCCCGCCC
This sequence comes from uncultured Actinomycetota bacterium, assembly GCA_963773105.1. GTDB lineage: Bacteria > Actinomycetota > Actinomycetes > Streptosporangiales > Streptosporangiaceae > Trebonia. The sequence continues at coordinate 446,182 of CAVZAA010000003.1, read as the reverse complement.
GGCGTGGTCAACGTGGTCACCGGGCTCGGGCCGGAGGCAGGGGCCGCGCTCGCCGCCAACCCGGGCGTCGACCACCTCAGCTTCGTCGGCTCCACCGAGGTCGGCAGCCTGATCGCGGGCGCCGCCGCCAAGCGGGTGGCGCCGGTGACGCTTGAGCTCGGCGGCAAGTCGGCGCACCTGATATTCGCCGACGCGGACGTGGAGCGGGCGGCGACGACCGCGGCCAACGTGATCCTGCAGAACGCCGGGCAGACCTGCTCGGCCGGGTCGCGGCTGCTAGTAGACGAACGGGTGCACGACCAGGTACTGCAGTGCATCGTGGATCGCTTCACCACGGTGACCATCGGCCCCGGCATCAGCGATCCCGACCTCGGCCCGCTGGTGTCCCGCAAGCAGCAGGACCGGGTGCGCGGCTACGTCGAGTCCGTCAACGGCGCCGGCATCGTCTTCGGCGGCACCGTCGCCGAGCCCGACGGCATCGCAGGCGGCGCCTACTTCACCCCCACGCTGATCGACGACGTGGACCCGGCGGCGCCGATCGCCCGCGAGGAGATCTTCGGCCCGGTGCTCACCGTCATGCCGTTCAGCACCGAAGATGAGGCGATCGCGCTGGCCAACGGCACCGACTACGCGCTGATCGGCGCGGTGTGGACGGCGGACCTGGCGCGCGCGCACCGCCTCGCCGCCCAGGTTGACGGCGGGCAGATCTACGTCAACACCTATGGCGCCGGCGGCGGCGTGGAGCTGCCCTTCGGCGGCTTCCGCAAGTCGGGATACGGGCGCGAGAAGGGCGTCGAGGCGCTCGACGCCTACACCGCCACCAAGACGATCGTCGTGCAGCTGTGAACGCGGCCAATCGAGCAGGGAGCATGCCAATGAGTTCTGACCAGGTCGCGGACGTTGACATCCTCATCGTGGGCGCCGGGGTGACCGGTATCTACCAGCTGTACCTGGCACGCGAGGCGGGCTACTCCGTGCAGCTGGTGGACGCCGGCTCCGGCGTGGGCGGCACCTGGTACTGGAACCGCTACCCCGGATCACGCTATGACTCCGAGAGCTATACCTACGGGTACTTCTTCTCGGAAGAGCTGTTCAAGGAGTGGGAGTGGTCCGAGCACTTCGCCGGGCAAGCGGAGAACGAGCGGTACTTCAACCACGTGGTGGACAAGTTTGACCTGCGCCGCCACATCCGGTTCAACACCAAGGTCACGTCGGCCGTCTGGGACCAGGAGTCGTCGACCTGGCAGGTCACGGCGCAAGACGGGTACACCGCCCGGGCGCGGTACCTGGTGGCCGCTACCGGCGTGCTGTCGGCCCCGTTCTATCCCAATGTCCCCGGGCGCGAGAGCTTCCGTGGCGAGTCTTACCACACCGGCCTGTGGCCGAAGACAGAGGTGGACTTCACCGGCAAGCGGGTCGCGGTCATCGGCACCGGGTCGAGCGGCGTGCAGATCATCCCGATGATCGCCCCCGAGGTCGCCTCGCTCACCGTGCACCAGCGCACGCCGAACTGGGCCACCCCGCTCAACAACCGCCCCATCACGCCGCAGGAGCAAGCCGAGCTGAAGGCGGGCTTCGAGGAGATCCGCGACACCGTCGCCAAGTCAGCGTCCGGGTTCCTGCACCAGCCCTCGGACAAGAGCACCTTCGACGACTCGCCAGCAGAGCGGCAGGCGTTCTACGAGCGGGTCTGGCAGCTCGGCGGGTTCGGCAAGATCATCAGTAACTACCGGGACATGACGATGAACCCGGCCGCCAACGCCGAGTGGTCGCGCTTCGTCGCCGACAAGATCCGCGCTGTCGTCAAGGACCCGGCGACGGCAGAGAAACTGATCCCGAAAGACCACGGCTACGCCGGCAAGCGCCCCCCGTACGTGACCGACTATTACCAGGCGTACAACCGGCCCAACGTCTCGCTGATCGACCTGAAGGAGACGCCGATCACGGCGGTTACCGAGACCGGCATCGAAACCACCGACGGCCTGCGCGAGTTCGACATCATCGTCTGGGCCACCGGGTTCGACTTCGGTACGGGCGCGCTCAACCGGATCGGCATCGTCGGGCGGGACGGCCTACCGCTCAAGGAGTACTGGGCCGACGGGCCGCTCACCCATCTCGGCATCATGGCCCATAACTTCCCGAACTTCTTCTTCCCCGGCGGGCCGCACGGCGGGGCGGGCAACAACCCACGCTACAACGGCGACCAGTCGGACTTCATCGCCACCCTGATCGAGTTCGCTCGCGAGCACGGGCACACGGTGATCGAAGCGCCCAAGGCGCTGGAAGAAGAGTGGACCGCGCTGGTCAACGAGGCCGCGATCACCATGTCGCCCTTCAACGAGCAGAGCTACTTCTTCGGGAGCAACATCCCCGGCAAGGCCAAGGCCTTCCTGCTGAACTCTCTCGGGCGGCCCAAGCTGCTGGAAATGATGGAGACCGCCGCCAAGGGCGACTACGCCGGCTTCTTCCCCGGCCAGGACGGGGAGTGATCGATGACCACACTCGATTTCAACGGCCGGGTCGCGGTCGTCACCGGCGCCGGACGCGGCATCGGCCGCGCTTATGCGCTGCTGCTCGGCCAGCGCGGCGCCAAGGTGGTGGTCAACGACCTCGGCGGCAGCACCAAGGGAACCGGGCACGACCCGGCCCCGGCGCAGCAGGTAGCCGACCAGATCATCGGGGACGGCGGAACGGCGATCGCCGACTCAAGCGACGTGTCCACCGCCGAGGGCGGGCGGCGGGCGGTGGACGCGGCCGTCAGCGAATGGGGCCGGGTCGACATCGTGGTCAACAACGCGGGCAACGTGATCTACGGAGGACTGCCCGAGGTTGACGTCAGCGTCCTCGACGCAATCCTCGCGGTGCACGTCAGGGGCACGTTCAACGTCACCAGGGCTGCCTGGCCGCACATGCTGGCGCAGAACTACGGCCGGGTGGTGCTGACCGGCTCCACCGGAATGTTCGGCATGCCCGACAACCTCAGCTACGCCACCGCCAAGTCCGCCATGATCGGCATGGCCCAGGCCCTGACGGCGAACGCTGGCGAGGCCGACATCAAGGTCAACGTGATCGCGCCGAACGCGTGGACGCGGATGGCGGGCGACCCGTCAGAGGGCATGGACCAGCTGCGCCGGGAGCGGCCGCCCGGCCCGCCCCCGCACCTGGAACCGGAACTGGTCGCCCCGATGGTCGCCTACCTGGCCCACGAGAGCTGCCCGGTCAGCGCCGGGATCTACGCGGCCGGGGGCGGCCGGTTCGCCCGCCTGTACGTCGCCTCGACCGACGGCTACCTGCACACCGACGACGGCACCCCCACCGTCGAGGACGTCGCCGCCAACTGGGCGGCGATCAACGACGAGGCCGGCTACTACGTGCCCACGAGCACGCTCGACTGGTCCGCCCGCTATATGTCCCACCTGTATGGAAAGGAAAGCAGCAGATGACCGACACCGACGCCACCGTCTGGCCGCACCACGAACTCGGCAAGGAACTGTCCAACTGGGGCCGCTGGGGCGCCGACGACCAGATCGGCACGCTCAACTTCATCACACCGGAGAAGCTGGTCGCCGCGGCCAAGCTCGTGCGCACCGGCAAGACGATCGACTGCGGCATCCCGTTCGACAAGAACGGCCCGTTCCCGCCCGGCGGCTGGCGGAACAACCCGCAGCACGTGTTCACCCTGCTGCCGTCCGACTCGTCTTATGCGAAGGACGGGCAGATCGCGGCGGACGACATCATCATCATGGGCCTGCAGGCCTCGACCCAGTGGGACGGGCTGGCCCACGTCGGCTACAAGGGGTTCTTCTACAACGGGATGCCGGCCGGGGCGCTCAACAACTTCCAGGGCGCCTCCAGGAACGACATCGCCCAGGTGGCCACCAAACTCGTGTCGCGCGGGGTGCTGCTCGACATCGCCGGGCTGAAGGGCGTGGAGGTGCTGCCGGACTCCTACGAGATCACCACCGCCGACGTCGAGGCGGCCCAGGAGCGGCAGGGAGTGCGGGTCGAGTCAGGTGACATCGCGTGCATCCGCACCGGCTGGACCAAGTACTTCCGCGAGGGCGACCGGCAGAAGTACGTGGGCCCGACGCCCGGCCCCGGCCTGGACCTGTGCCGGTGGATCCACGACAGCGAGATCGCCGCGCTGGCGCTTGACCAGTCCAACGGCGAGGTCTGGCCCACCCCGGTGCCCGGCGCCACGATCCCCGTGCACCAGGTGATGATCCGCGACATCGGGCTTACCCTGGGCGAGATGTTCGACTTCGAGGCGCTGAGGGCCGACTGCGAGGCCGACGGGGTCTGGGAGTTCCTCTTCGTCAGCAACGGCCTGCTTGTCACCGGCGCGGTGGGCACCCCGCTCAGCCCGGTCGCGATCAAGTAGCGGCGCCGATGGCCAGCTACGCGGACGTCTTCGCCGGCGTCTACACCACCGTCGCCGCGCACTCGCAGCACCAGGACGCGGGCAATACCGACGGCATCATGGCGCTCTACACGCCGGAAGCGGTTCTCGAGGTCCCCGGGATGGGCGTCTTTGAAGGCGCTGAAGCTATCCGCGGCGCCTGGGACGACTGGAAGCCGAAGGGGCTGCAGCGTCACATGCCGGTCAACCTCGTGATCACCGACTGGGACCACGAGCAGGCTCGCGCGACCACCGACGTGGTGTTCCTCGCCCAGGGCGAGACGGGCTGGTCAGTTCAGATCGTCGCCCGTTACCAGGACGTGTTTCGCGCGGTCGACGGCAAGTGGCTGATCAGCCGCCGGGCGGACGAGTACATCGGCTGGCAGCCGCCAGGCTGACCCCGGCCGAAGGAAGCAGACGCACGAGGGGCCGCGCCGCACCAGGCTGGCCCCTCGTGCTCACGGAAGGGCCCCACCATCACCAGCGGTTCCGACATGCTCGCGGGCAAGGTCGTCATCGTCACCGGTGCCGCCAGCGGCATGGGCCGCGCCACCGCCAGAACGTGCGCACAGCACGGGGCGGCGGTCGTTGTCGCCGACCTGAACGGGGACGGCGCTGCGGCGGTCGCGGCCGGTATCACCGGCGTCGGCGGCACTGCGGTCGCGCACCAGCTCGACCTCACCGTCGAGGACGAGGTGGCCGGCCTGGCCGAGGCCGCTATGGCGCGGTTCGGCCGGATCGACGCGCTGCACAACAACGCGTACGCGATCCACCCGGGCGCTACCTCCGACCTGCTCAGCACCAGCCTGGAAAGCTGGGAGTGGACCCTCCGCACCTGTCTCACCAGCCAGTTCCTCTGCTGCCGGGCCGTCATCCCGCCTATGATCACGGGCGGCGGCGGCTCGATCATCAACGTATCGTCCGGCAACGGCATCGCCGGGTCGCCGAGCGCCGCCGCCTACGGGGCAGCCAAGGCCGGGATCATCGTCTTGACCAAGTATGTGGCCACCCAGTACGGCAAGCGTGGTATTCGGTGCAACACGGTGGTGCCGGGCTGGACGGTAGGTGGCACCAGCTGGGCCAAGCCCGAGGAGGAGAGGACCGACGCGGACCGGCAGTTCCTGAACTCGGCGCTGGCCGACGTCTGCCTGCCCCGGCTGGCGGACGCCGACGACGTGGCGCCGGTGGTAGCGTTTCTCGCCTCCGACGGGGCCCGCTACGTGCAGGGGGCGACTATCGAAGTAAACGGCGGCCTGCTGGCCCACATGCCGGGGCTGGCTGGCGCCCCTGCGGCCGGGTAGCTCAGCCGGATCCTGGCCCGCTGGTGGGCCGCTAGCCGGTTACAGCCTGAGACCGGTCGAAGCCAACTGAAGAAGGAAGCACCGTGACCGTCAGCGCACTTGACACCCACACTGCCCTCGTGGTCGTCGACCTGCAAAGGGGAACCATCGGCAGGAATCCCATGGCGCACCCGGCGCAGGACATCATCGGCCGCGCCGCGGAGTTGGCGGCCGCCTTTCGCCAGCGGGCACTGCCTGTCGTCCTCGTCAACCACGCAGGCAACCCGACCGGCCGCACGCAGTACGGCCAGGGCGGCGGCGACTGGCCGCCGGAGCTGACGGAGCTGATGCCTGGGCTCGGCGCCGACGCCGGCGACCTGCGGGTCACCAAGCGCAGTTGGGGCGCGTTCGCGACCACCGACTTGGACGCGAGGCTGAAGTCGCTCGGCGTGACCCAGGTCGTCATCGCCGGCGTAGCGACCAGCTACGGCATCGAGTCGACCGCCCGCGACGCCTACGACCGCGGCTACCACGTCACGATCGCGGCCGACGCGGTCACCGACCCGACCCCGGAGGGGCACCAGCACAGCCTTGACCGCGTGTTCCCCGCCCTCGGGCAGGTAGGAGCGACGGCAGAGATCACCGCGCTCCTCAGGTGAAACCACGGTCCGTTCGGGCGGATGATCTTGGTTTTCCGAAGTTGAAATTGCGACGGCTAGCTGCCCGCCGGGTGGATGCTCAGGAGCTGGTCGGCGAACCGCCGTGCAGCCGGGCTGGTCTCGCCCACGGGGGGCAGGATCAGGCAGATGTGCCTTTCCAGGCGCACGCCCGCAACCGCGATGAACCGCAGAACGCTGTCTGGCGCGGTCAGCACCGGGTACTGCAGGCCGACCGGGGCGAAGCCGATACCGACGCCCGCGCTGACCAGCTCGAGGAATAGCTCCCAGTCGCCGACCTCGCAGACGACACGGCGCGGTATGCCCTCGCCAGCGAACGCGGCGTCGCTCAGCAGGCGAGCCGTCCACCCTGCGGGCACCTCGACGAACCGCTCGCCGGCGAGTTGTCTCATGGTGACCTCAGCCTGCCCGGCCAGGCGGTGATCAGCACGGACGGCGAGGCGCAGCGGCTCCCCGGCCAGACGGGTCATCCGGAGGCCCGGGACCTGCAGACCGGCGCCGCCGTCGGGCTGGCGATCCTCGCCACCGCCGCCGCCGCGGCCAGCGAAACCCACGACGGCTCCCTGGTGGACGGTTACCGCCTGTCGTTCCTGATCGCGACCGGTCTCGCCGTCCTCGCCGCGGTCATCGTCGCGCTCCAGCTCAGCTCGAAATCCCGCCGCGTTGAACCCGGGCGCCAGCAGGCCGGCCCCGGCGGACCGCCCCCCACGCCGCCCGCCCCGGCGCGGCTCGGCAAGAGCTGACAGGTCCTACGATGCGGACGAGCCGGGCTGCGTCAGACCGCCGCCACGGCCGCCAGCACGTCGGCCACCCGCTGCGGCTCGGTGATCATGAGGTCGTGGCCGGTGTCGATTTCCCACAGCCGCCCGGCTGCGCGGGCCTCGGCCATGAGGCCGGGGTCCCGCGTGGCCACGGTGGAAGAGCAGACGATGTGGTACTGCGCGATCTTCGCGTACCCGGCCTCATCGTGCAGTTCCAGGGGCTGCTCGAAACACGCCCAGGGATGGGGGGTCAGCCGGCTGGCCATCCAGGCCAGGTCGGCCGGATCGGTGACGCCGTAGAACATCCCGGCCTCGGGCGAGGGAAGCAGGACCAGTTCGACCCCGTCGACCGTCCGGCCGGCCGCGCGTGCCATCGCCATCATCGGGCCGGCCACGTCGACCAGCGACTCGCCGTTCTTCGGGTTGGCCGCGTCGAGGTAGACGAGCTTGCCGATCCGCTCCGGGGCGATGGCGCCCACGCCGGTGATGACCATCCCGCCGTAGCTGTGGCCGACCAGGATCACGTCGCGCAGGTCCTCGTAGTGCAGCACCGACGCGATGTCCTGGATGTGGAGGCTCAGGTCCACGTGCGGGCCGACCAGGTGGGCGCGCTCGCCCACCCCGGTCATGGTCGGCGCGTACACCTCGTGGCCCGCCCGGCTCAGCAGCCGGGAGACGCGCTGGTAGCACCAGCCCCCGTGCCCTCCCCCGTGGACTAGCACGAACGTCGCCATGTGGCTCCTCTCCGCGATCCGGCCCGCTACGGTGATGAGGCGGGCCGCTTGATACGGTATCGACGTTACCGGTATTTTCGTGGCCGCTGCAAGATCCCGAGGGAGGTCGTCCGCTGTGCCCCGCGAACAGTCACCGGCGACGAGCGACGCGATCCTCGCGGCCGCGGTCGGGCTTCTCGAGTCAGGCGGCTACGACGCCGTTCAGGTCCGGGAGGTCGCGCGCCGGGCGCACGTGTCGCTCGCGTCCATCTACCGGCGCTACCAGACCAGGGAGGACCTGATCGTGGCCGCCCTGGAGCTGTGGACGGCGGCCAACGGCCTCGCCCCCGTCTCCGCGCCGCCACCCGGCGAATCGCTCAGGGACGGGCTCATGCGGATCTTCCGGCACGTATTCGAGCCCTGGGAGAAGTCGCCCTGGATGCTCGAGGCCTACCACAAGGCGACCGCGATCCCGGCCGGCGCCCGGCTCAGCCTGCAGGGCGCCAAGGCCATCGCCCCGGCGGCGCGGCATCTGCTCGAAGACCGCGACGCCGAGTACGCCGCCGATGTCGAGATCGTGCTCACCAACATGGCCTACGCCGTGATCGGCCGCTTCATCGAGGGCCAGATCCCCGTCACCGCCATCCTTCCCTCGCTCGAGCGCGCCGTCCTGCGGCTCACCACCGACAACTCAGAAGCGCGAACGCTCCTGCCCGACCGAGCGTGAACGGGCGGCCGGTCCAGCTCGCCATATAGTCTGACAAGTGCAATCATCTAACTATGTTTGACTACGAGACGATCCCTGCCCATTGACGTGACTGACCGGTCGCGTTAATTTACATTGGCGCCTGACTATCGGATTACCGAGCACATCAAGTTGCGGAGGAGCTCATGCACCCGGTGGATATCGCGGCGTTGCTGCTGAGGGCGGTGCTCGGCATCACCATGCTGGCGCACGGCTGGAATCACGCGTTCGGCGGCGGCAAGATCGCCGGCACCACCCGCTGGTTCGCCTCGATCGGGATGCGGCCCGCCTGGGTGCACGCCTACGTGGCGACCGTCACCGAAATCGGTGCTGGCGTGCTGCTCCTGCTCGGCCTGCTCACCCCGCTGGCGGCGGCCGGCGTCCTTGGCACGATGCTGGTCGCGCTGGTCACCGCCCACATCAAGAACGGCTTCTTCATCTTCAGGCCGGGCCAGGGGTACGAGTACGTGCTGATGATCTGCGTGGTGGCGGTGGCGCTGGCAGGAACCGGGGCGGGCTGGCTGTCGCTCGACCACGCGGCCGGGTACCCGATCGGCGGCTGGGCGGCCTACGCGGTCTGCGCGGGGGCCGGCGGTCTCGGCGCCGCACTGACGCTCCTCACCTCCTGGCGTCCGGATGCCCCGGCAGATCAAACCCATCATCTCGAACGGACCGTGACTGTCTCTCCCCAGCCCGATGTTCTACCTCGGACCAGGACGACCGGCGACGAACCTTAACTAACGGGCCTACGCTAGACCGACTTGAGCGCCGCGGCGTAGCGATCGAGGACGGCGAGGATATCGTCGTCGACGGCCTGCAGGTCGAGCACGACCTGGTCGACTCCCAGGCCCTGGAAACGCTCGAAGCTCCGGCGCAGGGTGTCGTCGTCGACGACGCCGAGCATCGGACGGATGAGGGGGCCGGCCGCCGTCCGCCCGGCATCGGCCCAACGCGAGCGGAGCGTCGCGACCTGCGCGGCGAACAGGTCCAGATCGCTCCCGTAGCCGATCCAGCCGTCCGCCCAGCCGACGATCTCGCGGTAGCCGCTCGGCGTCAGCCGGCAGCCGAGCAGCACCGGGACCGACGACTGGGCCGGCTTCGGCCACGCCCAGCTGGGGGAGAGGTTCGCGTGGTCACCGTGGAACTCGGCCTCGGTGTCCTGCCACAGTGCGCGCATCAGCGCCACGTGCTCGCGCACGATCGCGCGCCGCTTGGCCGCGTCCCGTCCGTGGTTCGCCAGTTCCGGCACGTTCCACCCGTACCCGACGCCGAGCGAGAACCGGCCGCAGGAAAGGAAGTCGAGCGTGGCGATGGTCTTGGCCAGCGCGATCGGATCATGCTGGGCAACCAGCGATATGCAGGTCCCGATCCTGAGGTCGGTCTGCGCGGCGACGACGGAAAGCGCGACGTACGGGTCGAGCGTCCGGCGGTAGCGTTCCGGCAGGTCGCCGCCGCCCGGGTACGGCGCCTCGGTGCAGACCGGGATGTGGGTGTGCTCCGGCAGCAGGACCGCGTCGAAGCCGCGATCGGCGGCGGCGCGGGCGAAGTCGGCGATCGGCAGGGACCGATCGGTCGCGAAGTAGTGCAGGGCCGTCAGCGGACGGGACGGTGCTGGGCTCATGGTTCCTCACGCGCTTCTGTACGGACCGGTCAGAACGAATGTAATCGAGCCCGGCCGGCCGGGGAAGTGCATTCGGCCCGTTCCGCTCAGCGGTACGTGTGCAGGCTTGAGCTGTTGACCCTGTAAAGACGGCCGTGCTTAGGTCCGATTAGATCCCATACAGAGACGAGTCATCCGTCCGTGTCATCCCGCGTGATCAGTCAGAAGGCCGCGGTGAGCGTGGTCTACGCCGGGGCCATGTTCATCGCGGTGATGGACCAGACGATCGTCAACGTGGCCCTCGCCACCATCGGCCGTCAGTTTCACACCTCCGCAACCGCCGTCGCCGGAGCGGTCATCGGCTATCAGGTCAGCGTGGCACTGTGCATCCCCGCCGCGGCGTGGCTCGGGGACCGGCTGGGACCGCGCCAGGTGCTGCTCGGCTCTATCGCGATCTTCACCGTCGCGTCCGCCCTGTGCGGGCTGGCCGGCAGCCTGGACGAGCTGGTGGCCTTCCGGGTCCTGCAGGGCGTCGGTGGCGGCCTCATGACCCCGGTCGGCCTGACCATGCTGTTCCGTGCGTTCCCGCAGGCGGAGCGGGTGCGCGCGTCGGCCATCCTGGTCATACCGACGGCCCTGGCCCCGGCGGTGGGGCCGATCATCGGGGGCCTGTTCGTCACGGACGTATCGTGGCGCTGGGTCTTTTACGTGAACGTCCCGGTCGGGGTGTTCGCGCTCGTCTTCGGCGTCCTCTTCCTGGCCGACCAGGACCACCCGGCCGCCCGGCGCTTCGACGTCGCCGGGTTCGTGACCTCCAGTCTCGGGCTCGGGCTGCTGATGTACGGGGTGGCCGAGGGGCCGAATGCTGGCTGGACGGCCGGGCCGATCGTCACCTGCATCGCGACAGGCGCGCTGCTGGTCGCCGCGATGGTGATCATCGAGCTGCGGGTAACGGCGCCCCTGCTCGACCTGCGGGTCTACGCCGACCGGCTGTTCCGCTCCGCCAGCATCGTGCTGACCCTGACGTCGGTGGCGTTCTTCGGGCTGCTGTTCCTGCTGTCGCTCTTCTTCCAGGACGGCCTGCACTTCAGCGCCCTGCAGGCGGGCTCGACAATCTGCCCGGAGGCGTTCGGCGTCATTATCGCCTCGCAGTTCATCAGCCGGCGGCTGTACCCGGCGATCGGCCCGCGCCGGATCATGGTGGCCGGCCTGCTGCTGATTGCCGGCATCGCCGTGCTCCTGTCCACCGCCGATACCCGGACCAGCCTGTGGCTGCTACGGGTGATCCTCTTCGTCATGGGATTCGGCGTCGCCGCGGTGTTTCTGCCCAGCCAGGCGGCGGGCTTCGCCACCGTCGGCGCGGCCAGGACCAGCGTCGCGTCCACCATCTTCAACGCGCAGCGGATGATCGGCGGGGCGATCGGGGTGGCACTGCTCACCGCGGTCATCTCCGCGCTCCACCCGGTGCGCACGGTCGCGGGCCACCCGGCGGCCAACATCCACGCCTTCCACGCCGGGCTGGACGTCTGCGCCGGGGTCGCCGTCGCCGCGGCCCTGGCGGCCCTGACGGTGCGTGACCGCGACGCGGCCCCGACGATGATCCGCCAGCGCCGTCCGTCCCCGGCCGACGCGGCCGCTCAGCCCGCGCTCTCCGAAGAGGGAGCCCCGGCCGCCAGCACGGACTGACGCCCGGCGTCGGTTATCCGGTCACAGCTTGAACCGGCGCACCTTGCCCACGCTGGTCCGGGGCAGCGCCTCGATCAGATGCCAGTCGCGCGGGCGGGCGGCCGCCGGCAGGTTGCGCTCCGACCATGCGGCGAGATCGCTGATGACCGGCGGATGCTCCGGATCACGGGGGACGACGTAGGCGACGGGGACCGTGTCACGGACCGGATCCGGCCGGCCGAGCACGGCGCATTCGAGGACACCGGGAGCCTGGGCGAGGGTGGCCTCGACCTCGGTCAGGCTCACGTTCTCGCCCGACACCTTGATCACGTCATCGCGCCGGCCCACGAAGCGGAGCGCGCCGTCGTCGGCGGCGGGTGCGACCATATCGCCGGTGCGGAACCAGGTGGCGCCGTCACGCTGGACGAATGACCGGCCGGTGGCGGCCGGATCGTCGAGGTACTCGAGGAAGATGTCCTCTCCGGGTACCCCGGCCAGGACCAGCTCGCCCGGTTCCCCTGGCGGCGCGTCCGCCCCCGTGCCGGGATTCCCGAGCACGACCGAGCGGCCCTCGATGGGAGGGCCGATCGTGTCGTGGCGGTATGGGACGGAGACGTCGGCGCAGACGATCGCGACGGTCTCCGTCATCCCGTAGAGCTGCCGCGGGCGGCAGCCGGCCAGCGCCGCGAACTCGTCATAGTGCTCCCGGCCGAGGTTCTGCGCGAACCACACGTGCTCAAGCCGCCCGGCCTGCGCGTCGGCCGGGCGGCGGGCGAGAATCATCCGGATCGGCGCGGCGAACAGGCTGGCGTGCGTCGCGGCCAGGTCGCGGGCCTGCCGCAGCCACTGGGACGCGGAGAACGTCGAGGTCAGGGCGACACTGGCGCCGACCGCGATCGCCGGCGCGATGCAGTAGTACTGCGCGTTGGCGTGGAACAACGGCAGCGTAACCAGCCAGCGATGCTCCGGCCGCAGCCCGACGACGGCGGACATCGTGTCGGCCACGTGCGCGTAGTTGTGCTGGGTGAGGACGACGCCCTTCGGCTCGGAGGTGGTTCCCGAGGTGAACATGACCGCCAGCCGGTCCGCCGGCGCGACGGCTGGGCCAGGCCTGGCCGCACCCTCTCGGCCGGTTCCGGCGCCGGTCCCGGCCGCCTCTGCGCTCCCGGCCGCGTCCGCTGCGGGCGCCACGTCGGCGGGCGTCTCGGTCAGCTCGATCACCGCCACCTGGCCGGCGGCGGACTCCTTCACCCCCGCCGCGTAGACGTCCGCGCGGCTCGCGGCGCAGATCCCGACCGCCGGGCGGACCCGGTCCAGCTGCCTGCCGATGTCGCGGGTGGTGGACGTCGGGTCGACCGGCACCAGCCAGGCGCCCGACTGCGCGCAGGCGAGCCAGATCGCGATGAACGCGGGGCAGTTGCGCAGCACCACGTGGACGGACGACCCCCGAGTCACCCCGGCCGCGGCCAGGGTCGCGCCCATCTGCGTGACAGCCTCGTCGAACTGCCGGTAGCTCCACTGCGAGACGGACCGGTCAGCGCCCTCGAAGACCAGGAACGGCCGGTCGCCGCTGGTGCGGACCGCGGTCTCCCAGCGCTGGGCGAACGTCATCGGAGGGTTGGTCATCGGCACTCCCGCCCGGGGGTGATCGGGGGCGGGAGCCCCCGATGCCAGAGGACTGGCCGCCGGGCTGGTCACCGGGCGAAGGCGGGCCCGGCCGCCCGCTCCAGCCGGCGCAGCAGAGCCGGCCACTCGATGCCCGCGTCGAGCATGTTGTCCCACTGGCGGGCGGTCAGCTCGATGGTCTCCCGCGGCGGAACGATCAGCGGCTGCCCGGTGGCCTGGGCCAGCAGCTGGCTGCGGGCCGCCTTCTCCAGGTAGAACATCTCCACGAAGGCCTGCGCGACACCAGAGCCGACGGTCAGGCTGCCGTGATTGCGCAAGATCATCGCCGCGTTGTCGCCCAGGTCCGCGATGAGCCGTACTCGCTCCCCGCTGGACAGCGCGATGCCCTCGTAGTCGTGGTAGCCGATCCGGCCGTGCAGCCGCATCGCGTGCTGCGTCAGCGGGAGCAGGCCTTCCGGCAGCGTCGACAGGGCCATCTGCGCCTCGGTGTGAAGGTGCATCACGCAGCCGGCGTTCTCCCTGGTCGAGTGGATGGCGCCGTGGATGACGAAGCCGGCCGCGTTCGGCTCGTAGCCGCCGCTGTCGCCGATCACGTTCCCGTCCAGGTCGATCTTGATCAGGCTGGACGCGGTGATCTCGTCGAACCCCAGCCCGAGGGGGTTGACGAGGAAGTGGTGCTCGGGCCCGGGAACCCGCGCGGAGATGTGCGTGTACACCAGGTCGTCCCAGCCGAACAAGGCGCACAGCTGGTAGGCGGCGGCGAGGTCGCGCCGCACCGCGACCTCGGCCGGGCTGCGTTGCCCGGTTTCTGCCACCCGTTTGGCGTGCAATCGGAAGTCGGTGTAGACGGTGGTCTCGCTCATGCGGCGCTCCTGCGTTGATACGGTCGCCCCGTGGCCGGGGCTGCGGGCGTTGGCACCGAGCCGTAGCCTCAGCGTTTCATATACTGACCGCTCAGTCCAGAGATGATGCGGTCATGGCCCGCCCGGCCGGCGGGCCGCCAGGGAACCGGGCGGCGGCCTGGCCGATCCAGGCGTCGTAGTCGGTGCCCTTGTCCGCCAGGACGTGCTCGGAGCCGGGCCGGGTGACGATCAGGAACCGCTCGGCCGCGACTCCCTCCATCACCACGTCAGCCACCTGTTGCGGAGTGAGCGCCTGCTCGAGTGCCGGGTGACCGGCAGCGAATTCGGTAACCGAGTAGGCGGCCTTCTCCGGCTGGGTCGACAGTGCCACCGAAGACGCTGTCTGCAGCAGGTAACCATCGCCGCGGGCGATCATCGACGGCAGCACCTCGCGGACCGCGTGCAGGTGGGACAGCATGTGCAGCCGCCACATCAGGTCCCAGAGGCCGTCGTCCTGCAGGCTCCGCGGCTGTCGCGGCCCGGCCACCCCCGCGTTGGACAGCCACAGGTCGACTTCTCCGTAGGTCGCGCGGGCTAGATCCGCCACCGCCCGGACGCTGTCGGCCGCGGTGATATCGGCGGCGATGCCGACCGTGCCCAGCTCGTCGGCCACCCGTTCGACCGCTTCCTGCTCGATGTCGGTGACGACCACCCGCGCCCTGGCGGCGGCGAACCGTCGGGCGATCGCCTCGCCGATGCCGTTGCCCGACCCGGTGACCACCGCGACCTTGCCATCCAGTTGCATCGGGACCTCCGCTCTACCTTCAATCGCCTAGCAGGTGCCGGAGCGAGTCCATCGCCCGGGCGGGGCTGCTCACACCAGGCCCACCCCGCCGTCGACCTGGAGGGTGTGCCCGGTGACGAACCCCGCCTGGTCGGATGCGAGGTACACCGCGGCGGCGCCGATCTCGGGCGGCCGCGCGTGCTGGCGGGTCAAGGCGGTGGTGCGGCCGATTGACCGCATGCGCTCCGGGTCCTCTGCCCGCGCCCGCGCGAACACGCCGGTCTCCGGGTGGATCCGGCTGCCGCTGCTCATGTCGCTGTACGGGTCGTCTGAGCGGGTGCCGTAAGGGGCGATGGCGTTGACCGTGATCCCGCTCTCGCCCAGTTCGAGCGCCAGCACCCGGGTGAACGCGTGCACCCCGCCCTTCGCCGCCGAGTAAACGGCCAGGAACCGGTCGCCGATGAAACCCGCGGTCGACCCGATGTTGATGATCCGCCCGCTGCCCTGCTTCAGCATCGTGGGCAGGACCAGGTGGGTGCAGCGGAACATGGTCATCAGGTTGAGCTCCAGGTCGGCCCGCCACTGCTCGGGGGTCGACGACGCGAACGGGGTGACCGCCACGTTCCCGCCGACGTTGTTGACCAGCACGTCGATCTGGCCGAAGATCGCCAGCGTGTCGGCCACCATCCCCGCCACCTCGTCTTCGACGGTCATGTCGGCCGGGCGCCAGAGCGCGTCGGCGGCGCCCTGCTCGCGTGCGAGTTTCGCCACCAGCCGGCCGGCGACGGCGTCGCGGCCGACGATGACCACCCGGGCACCCTCGGCGGCGAACGCCAGCGCGATTCCGCGGCCGATATTCGCGGTCGCGGCGGTGACGATGACGACCTTGCCTGCCAGTCCCGTCTGCACGGACTCTCCTGCCTGAGCGTCGGCCCGCTGTACTGCCGAAGACTATATCAGTATGATGAAACAACTGAAACTACCCAATGCGTCGTAATGTGTACGGGACCGAGACCGGCATCTCGGCATCTCGGCATCTCGGCTCTCGGCTCTCGGATCATGGCTGATCTCGGTGCTTCCCGTTCGCAGAAGGAGATCGATCCACCATGTCCATGGATTTCGCGGAGAAGTACGGGCCGTGGGGCATTGTCTGCGGCGGATCGGACGGACTCGGCGCGGCCTTCGCGCGCGGTTTGGCCTCCCGCGGGATCAACCTCGTGCTGGTTGCCCGCCGAGCCGACGTCCTCGAAGCATTCGCGAACGAGATTCGCGGGCGCTACGACGTCGAGGTACTGACCGTGGCGCTCGACCTCGCAAACCCGGACGCAATGGCAGGGCTCTCCGCCCTGACGGCGGAGCTCGAGGTGGGGTCCCTTATCGCCAATGCTGGCGGCGACGACTACAGCTCCGCATTCCTGGAGAAGGACCTGGACACGCACCTGGCCCTAGTCAAACGCAACTGCGTCGGCGTCGTGGAGGCGGCGTACCGATTCGGGGGACCGATGGTCGTTCGCGGACGCGGTGGCGTCGTCCTGGTGACATCGCGAGTCGCCTGGGCCGGTGGCGCGACACTGGCCGCCTACGGCGCTACCAAGGCATTCGATCTCATCCTGGCCGAAGGCCTATGGGCCGAGTGGCACGACCGCGGCGTTGACGTACTCGGGCTAGTGGTCACGGCAACCGACACTCCTTCTCTGCATCGGGTGCTGGATGCCAAGGGCGGCTCGTACGGTGACCTGGCCGATCCCGATGACGTGGCGACCACCGCTCTCGACCACCTCGCCGACGGCCCCACCTGGATGTGCGGCAGCGAGGATCCGCTTGGCCTGCCGCCGTTCGGATCGGACACCAGGCGCGCCGCCGTCCTGCGGATGAGTCGCCGCGCCTCCGCCAGCGAGATGCAGACCTAACTGCTGACAAGCCGCAAGCCGCAAGCCCGCAGGCCTGCGGCTCTGGACCGACAACGATCGTTGACTTAGGCAGATGATTTATCTAAGTTCAAGTTGACGCTGAGGGGAGAAGGCATGCGTGCTGCGGTGCTGCGGCAGGGAAGGGTCGAGACCCGGACGATCGAGGATCCGGTTCCCGGGCCCGGACAGGTACTGGTTCGTTCGCTGGCCTGTGGCATCTGTGCGTCCGATCTGCACTACATGGATCACCCCGAGGTGGGTGCGGACGACGACAGCGGGTGGTCGACCTATGACCAGGACGTCGACGTCGTGATGGGTCACGAGTACTGCACCGAGATCGTCGAGTACGGCCCGGACACCGAGCGGCGGATTCCGGTCGGCACGCGTGTCAGTTCACGGCCCGTGATGTTCGCAGGCGGCGGCATGAAGATCATCGGACAGAACCCGGAGACTCCGGGGGCGTTCGGTGAGTACCTCTTGCTGGACGAAACGCTGATGAAAGTGGTGTCGTCCGACCTCCCGAGCGAGGTGGTATGCATCTCGGACGCGATCGGTGTCGGCTGGTCGGCCGCGAGGCGGGCTCAGGTCGGAGCCAAGGAGATTCCGCTGGTGATCGGGTGCGGCGCCATCGCGCTGGCAGTGATCGCGACGCTCAAGCGCTTCGGGGCCGGACCGATCCTGGCGGCCGATTTCGTTGCCTCGCGCCGGGACCTGGCGCTCGCGATGGGCGCCGACGAGGTGATCGATCCCGCTGCGGTCTCGCCCTACCAGGCCTGGCGTGACATGGCAGCCGGCTCGATCGAGCCGACCAAGAACATGATGGCGGCGGCTGGCTCATCGGGCTGCGTCGTGTTCGAGTGCGTCGGGATCCCCGGCGTGCTCGACTCGATCATCATGGGATGCGAGCGCGGCACCCGCATCATGTCGCTCGGCGGCGCTCCCGAGGGCGACCACCTGCACACCCTGACAGCCAAGCGCAAGGGCCTCAACATCCAGTTCGGCGGCGGCCCGTTGCCCCAGCACTGGCTCGAGGCGTTCGAGGCAGTCAGCACCGGCAGCCTCGACGTGACCCCGATGGTGGGACAGAGCGTCGGGCTGGAGGAGGTGCCGGCTGCTCTCGACGCCGCCCGCGACGCGAACGGCCCGGCCCGGATCATCGTGGTGCCGTGAACCAGGAGGCAGGCAAGTGAGCGACATCGAAGAGCTGCGGGCGACCGTGGAGCGGCTGGCAGGCCAGGTCCGCGCGCTCGAGGACCAGGTGGAGATCATGCAGCTGGTCGCGCAGTACGGCCCGTCGGTTGACAGCGGCCGCGGTGAAGCCACCGCTTCGCTGTGGACCGAGGACGGCTCCTTCGATGCGGTGCCGGTGTGGGAGATGCGGGGCCGCGAGGACATCATCAGGATGGTGCACGGCCCGGGCCATCAGCGCCTGATCAACAACGGCTGCGGTCACGTGCTCACCGTCCCGCACATCGTGGTCGACGGCGACCAGGCGACGGGACGCAGTTACGCGCTCAACATCCGGTGGGACTCCGCGGCCGACCGGTTCTGGGTGGCCCGGGTCTCGGCCAATACCTGGAAGTGGGTGCGGACTCCGGCCGGATGGCGCATCGCGGACCGGGTCAACGCGCCGCTCGACGGCACTCCCGAGCATCGCGAGATGCTGGCACCGCCCGAACTGAAACATCAATGAATCAGTACTATGATACAACTGAAAACACTGAAGGAACGGCCACAAGCGCCGGCGGCTGAGCGCGATTCCTCCCCGGGATCGAGAACGGGCAGGCAACTCATGTCATCGCTCCTCAACGAGGACGAACGCGCTCTGCGCGATGCGGTCCGGTCCTTTCTCGACCGGAAGGTGGCGCCGCTGGTTTCGGAGCACGAGCGGGCGCGGACGTTCCCGTGGGAGCTGCTGCCGCAGCTCTACGACTTCGGCTACGTTCGCGGCGGGGTGCCGGAGGCGGCCGGGGGAGACGCGCTGCCGATGATCATGCAGGC
Organism: uncultured Actinomycetota bacterium; assembly: GCA_963773105.1. GTDB lineage: Bacteria > Actinomycetota > Actinomycetes > Streptosporangiales > Streptosporangiaceae > Trebonia. Next base: position 427,179 of record CAVZAA010000003.1, on the reverse strand, counting down.
GATCCTCATGGAGGAGGCCGGCCGCTGCTGGGGGTCCCTGCGGACCACGCTCAACGTGCAGGGGATGGTCGCCCGTGTGCTGGCCGCGGCCGCCGACGACGGTCAGTCCGAACGGTTCCTGCAGCCTCTGCTGGCGGGACGCAGGTTCGGCTGGTTCGGGCTGACCGAGCCGGACGCGGGCTCGGACGCCGGCGCGCTGCGCACTACCGCGCGGCGCGCGAGAGACGGCCTGGTGGTCAACGGCAGCAAGCTCTACATCACCAACGCCCTGGGGTGCGATTTCGGCATCCTGTTCGCCCGCCTGACCGATGAGGACGGCACCGACCACGGGGTGACCGCACTGCTCATCGACGCGGCAGAATCGAAGTTCGGCGTGCATGACATCCCGCACATGCCGCTGCGCTCGACCACCAGCTGCGAGCTGACCTTCGACGACACCTTCGTTCCGGCGCAGAACGTGCTCGGCAGGCCCGGCGGCGGCCTGTCGCTCGGCATGGCGGCGGTGAACGCGGGTCGGCTGAACATGGCGATGGGCGCGGTGGGGCTGTCCCAGGCGTGCCTGGAAGAGTCGATCAGGTTCTGCCGCCAGCGCGAGCAGTTCGGCAAGCCCATCGCCGGGTTCCAGCTGGTGCAGCAGATGGTCGTGGAGATAGCGACCTTGACGGAGACGTCGCGGCTGCTCGGGTACCACGCCGCCAGGACCATTGACGTCGGCGAGCCGGGTCGGTACGAGTGCTCGATGGCGAAGTACTACTGCGGCGAGTCGGCCGGCCGCGCGGCGACGCTGGCACTGCAGCTGCACGGGGGAGCCGGGCTGATGGAGGAATCGCCGGTCGAACGGTACTTCCGCGACGCCCGCGAGGCGACGATCCCCGAGGGCACCAGCCAGATCCAGATCCTGCACCTTGGCAAGGCGCTGCTCGGCCACTCGGCCCTTCGCTGAGCGCGCTTGCCACTGCTTCACGATCTCACTATATTAGTTATACAAATAGACCTTCATCGCCCACCGGGAGCCCGACCGCCCATGTCATCAGCCGCCGGCCCAGCCGCTGCGTCCGAAGACGTTCTGGTCCGCCGCGAGAACGGCGTCTTGATCGTCACCATCAACCGGCCGCAGCAGCGAAACGCGGTGAACGGCGCGGTGTCGGCGGGCATCGCCCGCGCGCTAGACCTGCTTGACAGTTCGCCCGAGCTCCGGGTGGGCGTGCTGTACGGCGCGGGCGCAGCCTTCTGCGCCGGGATGGACCTCAAGGCATTCTCGGCCGGCGAGCAGGTCAGGGATCCCTCGCGCGGCTTCGCCGGCATCGTCGAGCGGCCGCCCGCCAAGCCGCTGATCGCCGCGGTCGAGGGATGGGCGCTCGGCGGCGGGTTCGAGATCGTGCTCGCCTGCGACCTGGTCACGGCGGGCAAGGGCGCCCGGTTCGGCCTGCCGGAGGTGCGCCGCGGGCTGGCCGCGCGCGGCGGCGGCGTGTTCCGGCTGCCCCGCCGACTCCCGCACGCGGTGGCCATGGAGCTCATCGTCACCGGGGCTCCCCTCGACGCGGCCCGCGCCGAACACTTCGGCCTGGTCAACCGCTTGGTCGACGACGGGCAGGCGCTTATCGCCGCGCTCGAGCTGGCCGCGCAGGTCGCCGCGAACGCGCCGATGTCCGTGCGTGCCTCTAAGGCCGTCGCCATCGAGTCGGCCGACTGGCCGCTGGCCGAGGGCTTCCACCGGCAGCGAGACTACCTCGAGCCGGTGTTCGCCTCGCAGGACGCGGCCGAGGGCGTCGCCGCCTTCCGCGAGCGCCGCGACCCGGTATGGCAGGACCGATGATCGGGGCAGGCAGCCGGGAAACCGGCCCGGATCAGGCCGACGTCCATCGGGGCAAGGTGGCGGTGATCACCGGCGGGGGCCGCGGCTTCGGCAAGGCCTTCGGGACGGCGCTGGCGGCGCGCGGTGCCCACGTGGTGCTGGCCGACATCGACGTCGTCGCCGCCGAGGCGGCGGCGGCGGAGATCGCGGGCCACGGCGGGAGCGCATCCGGTGCGGCCTGCGACGTGGCCGACGAGGACGGCGTCGCGGCGATGATCGGCGCGGTGACGGCCGAGCACGGCGGCATCGACATCCTCGTCAACAACGCGGGACTGCACTCGGCCGCCTACAACAAGCCGTCAGCCGACATCGGGATCGCCGGGCTGCGGCGCCTGTTCGACGTCAACGTGATGGGGGTCTACATCTGCTCGCTCGCCGCCCGGACGGCGATGAGCGGCCGGGACGGCGCCGCCGTGGTCAACATCTCGTCATCCGCCGCCTACGCCAACCGGGCGGCCTACGGGGTCTCCAAGCTCGCCGTGCGGGGAGTGACGGCCCAGCTCGCGCGCGAGTTCGCCGCCGACGGCATCCGGGTGAACGCCATCGCCCCCGGTCTCATCTTCACCGACACCATCCGGGCGGAGCTGGGCCGCGACGAGGTAACGCGGGTGATGGGACAGCAGATCCTGCCGCGCGAAGGCGAAGAACAGGACATCGTGGACGCGCTGCTGTTCCTCGTCTCTCCCGCGGCGTCGTTCGTCACCGGGGAAACGCTGCGCGTCAGCGGCGGCTTCGCGCTCTCGGTCTGACCGCAAACGCTCAACGGAAGGAGCAGATCGTGCGTGATGCCGTAATTGTAGACGCGGTGCGTGCGCCCATCGGCCGCCGCAAGGGGACGCTCAAGGGAGTGCACCCGGTTGACCTGTCGGCGTTGGTCCTGACCGCGCTCGCCAGCAGGAATCAGCTCGATCCGGAGCTGATCGAGGACATCATCTGGGGCTGCGTCACCCAGATCGCGGAGCAGTCGACCAACGTCGGCCGGCTGGCGGTGCTCGCGGCCGGGTGGCCGGAGACGATCCCCGGCGTCACCCTCGACCGCGCCTGCGGGTCCAGCCAGCAGGCGGTGCACTTCGCCGCCGCTAGCGTCATCGCCGGGCACTACGACCTCGTTGTGGCCGGCGGCGTCGAATCGATGAGCAGGGTTCCACTGGGCGCCGCGCGGGCGATGGGTGAGCCGTTCGGTCCCCGCGTGAAGGAGAGGTACCAGCGGGACAGCTTCAGCCAGGGCCTCGGAGCGGAGGACATCGCCCGCCGCTGGGGCTTCACCCGCGCCCAGTTGGACGAGTTCGCGCTTGAGTCGCACCAGAAAGCGGCGGCCGCCATCGACGGCGGCGCCTTCGACGGACAGCTTGTCCCCGTCACCGGACCGGACGGCGAGCTCACGGCCGACGAGGGCGTCCGGCGCGAGACGTCGCTGGAGAAACTGGCGGCGCTCAAGCCCGCCTTCCTCGACGACGGCGTCATCCACGCGGGCAACAGCTCACAGATCTCCGACGGCTGCGCGGCGCTGCTCATCACCACCAGCGAGCGAGCGGCCGAGCTCGGCCTGCGACCGCTGGCGCGGTTCCACTCCGGCGCGGTGACCGGCGACGACCCGGTGACGATGCTGACCGCGCCGATTCCCGCTACCGCCAAGGTGCTCAAGCGGGCCGGGCTGACGATCGACGACATCGGGGTGTTCGAGGTCAACGAGGCGTTCGCGAGCGTCCCGCTGGCCTGGGAGGCGGAAACCGGAGCCGATCACGCCCGGCTCAACCCGCTCGGCGGCGCGATCGCCGTCGGGCACCCCCTTGGGGCGTCGGGCGCCATCTTGATGACGCGGATGGTGCACCACATGCGGGCCAACGGGATCCGCTACGGCCTTCAGACCATGTGCGAGGCCGGCGGCATGGCGAACGCCACCGTCATCGAACTACTAGCCGACTGACCGTTTCCCTGACACTCTCGAAGGACACTCTCGAAGGAGAGCAGCCGTGCACCTCGATTCCATCTCCGCCCTGGTCACCGGCGGTTCGTCCGGGCTTGGCCTGGCGACCGTCCGCCGACTGCTCGCAGCCGGCGCCCGGGTCGGCATCGCCGACCTCAACCCGCCGTCCGACGAAGACCTAGCCGGTCTCGGCGCGGGCGTGCTCTACGCCAAGACCGACATCACCGACGAGGCTGCGGTGAGCGCCGCGCTCGACGCGGTCGAGGCCGCGCACGGCCCGCTGCGGGCGGTCGTGCACTGCGCGGGCCGGGGCGGCGACCGGGTGCGGATCCTGGACAAGGACGGAAACCCCGGCTCGCTCGAGACCTTCGCCGAGGTGGTCCGGGTGAACCTGGTCGGCACCTACAACGTCCTGCGGCTGGGCGCGGCCCGGATCGCCCGCTCGGAGCCGGTGGCCGGAGAGCGTGGCGCCATCGTGCTCACCGCGTCGGTCGCGGCCTTCGACGGACAGATCGGCCAGACGTCCTACACCGCCGCCAAGGCCGGTGTCCACGGCATCACCCTGGTTGCCGCCCGCGACCTCGCCAGCAGGCAGATCCGGGTCAACACGATCGCCCCGGGCGTCTTCGACACCCCCATGCTGGCCCGGCTGCGGCCGGACATCCGGGCGGCGCTTGAGCAGAGCGTCCCCAACCCCAGCCGCCTGGGAGCGCCCGACGACTATGCCCACATGGCGATCAGCCTGCTAGAGAACCCCTACGTCAACGGCGAGACGATCCGGCTCGACGGCGCGATCAGGATGCCGCCGCGCTAACTCAGTTTCCAGGCAGCGGATATGGCCGAGGCAACGCGGCCGGGGAGGACGAGGGTGCGCATCGAACCAGGACGGACCGCCGTCGTGACGGGCGGCGCGAGCGGGATCGGCTACGCGCTGGCGGCCACCGCGGCCGGGCACGGGATGCGCGTCGTGCTGGTCGACGTCCGTGCCGACGCACTGGAAGCCGCTGCCGCGCGGCTGCGGGGGGCGGGAGCCGCGCTTACCGCCGTCGTCGCCGACGTGTCCTGCCCTGACGACATCGAGCGCGTCGCGCGGGCAGCGTTCGAGTTCGGCCACGTTCAGCTGGTCTGCTCCAACGCGGGCATCGTTCGGCACGGCTGCGCCTGGGAGGTGTCCGCGGCCGAGTGGGAACGGGTGATCGGGGTGAACTTCATGGCCACGGTGCACCTGATCCGCGCCTTCGTGCCCCGGCTGCTCGAAGCCGGCGAGCCGGCCCAGCTGCTCGTCACCGGATCGATGGCCTCAGTGACCGCGCGGGCCGGCATCAGCCCCTATGTCGCGGCCAAGCACGCGCTCCTCGGCTTGTGCGAGTCGCTCAGTGAAGAGCTGGCGGCCGTGACCGACGCGGTGGGGGTGACCCTGCTGTTGCCGGGCAAGGTGTCGACCGGCATGAGCCGCTCCGAGTACCCGGACGCGATCAGCGCGGACGAGGCGGCGCGGATCGCGTTCGACGCGGTCGCCCGCCGTCGGCCGGTGGCATTCACTCACGCTGACCGGATCCCCGAAGTCGAGCAGCGGTTCGCGGCGATTGTGGCCGGCGGACGGCCGGGCTGACGGGCGCGGGCACAGGCGTGGAGACCGCTCGTTAGCCGCCGCCAGCCTGGCTGGCGGCACCGTCGGCGGGCGCCTCGTTGAAGACCGGATGGGTCAGCAGGTCGACTGCGGCATCCCTGAACCGCTCGAGCACGACCGGATCCGACAGCGACAGGTTGAGCATCTGCTCGATGAGCGGGCCGAAGACGATGTGCGCCAGGTTGATGGCCCGGTACAGCACCAGCCCGACTTCCGGGTCGGGTAGCGGGCGCGCGATCTTCGCCTCGACGAGGCCCTGCATCTCGGTGCGCACCAGGTCGAACGCCTCGGTGAAGAGCGCCAGGCCGGCCGCGCCTTCCAGGGTGGCCCGCCTGATGTATCCGGCGATAGCCGGGTTGTCGGCGATGAGCTGGTCGAACGCCTGCCGCCTGGCGCGGGCGGCGACCGGTGGCGGCTGATCGAGCCCGACGCCGTTGACTACCTCGCGGATCTTGGCCACCACCGCGTGCTGGACCGCCTCGGCCAGCTCGTCCTTGGTCTTGAAGTGGTGCATGACGGCGCCGGCGGACAGGTTGGCCTCCTCGGCCACCATCCGGATGGACGTGGCCTGCTGGCCGTGCTCAGCGTACAGGCGCAAGGCCGCCTCGCGGATCCGCGCCCTGGGGGCGAGATCGGCCGGACCGAAGGTAAGGCTGGGATTCGTCATGACGAACTCAACTCTAGAGTACTAACATCAGAACATTCGTATTGTAAACGCTACAGGTGTATTGACATTCGAACACGTGCTTCTTAGCCCGCGGGCATCCCGCCTGGGTTCGCTAGTGCTGGCTACGGCCGGTTAAGCAGCCGCTGGACCGACTCCATCGCCTGCGCGGCGTAGACGTCGGCCGGGACGCCCTGCTCGGCCCGCCGCCGCGACGGAGCCTCGACCCCGAGCACGACGTCCGGGCCGACCGCGTCGACGAGCGCTTGCACGGGGAGCTCCCCGGCGCCAGGCAGCATCCGCTCAGTGGCGGCCTCCCGGGCGTATTCCTGCCCGGGCGGCTGGGCGGGCCCGTCGCACAGCTGAACGTAGGAGATCTGCGCGCTGTCCAGCGCGGCGACGTCCCGCGGTGAGCCCCCGGAGCGAGCCAGGTGCAGGGCGTCGATCGTGACGGCGGCGTTGTCCGCCCCGGAGCGCTCGATCAGCGCCAGCGCGTCGCCCAGGGTCTTGATCTGGGTCGACATCATGAACTCGAGCCCGACTCCGAGACCGTGGTCCGCGCAGAGTGCGCATAGCGCCGCGAACTGGTCGGTGAGCCGGGACGCGTCCGGCTCGTTCCCGTTCACGTCGACGCGTTGAGCTCCCAGGTAGGCCGCGCTCTCGACCATCGCCTGGAAGTCCTCGACCGTCGTGCACGGCTCGAGGCGGCAGGTAGCGGCGTCGAACAAGGTCACGCCGGTAGCGTCAAGGCGCCGCATCGTCTCCCGCCGCATCCGCGTGTCGCCGGCCATCGGGAAACCGGGCCCGTACGACCGCGGGAACTGGATCATGAGGCTGACGGCGGCGAAGCCGGCCCGGGCCGCGATATCGACGAATGCGGGCGGCTCGGCCTCGACCAGCGTGAAATGGCAGAGCGCGAGCGGGTTCATGCCGATCATCCCTTCTAGAACAATAGGTTATATGATAGATCTAATTGGGCGGGAAGGAGTTAGCCGATGGACGACGTGGGCATCGAGTACCAGACCGTGCTGGGATATCCCCCGGTGGAGTTCGTGCACCTGGCGGCCGACCTGGGCTGTCGCGCCATCTCGATGAAGGCCTGCACCGGGCCATACAACGCCGCCAATCCCTACGGGTACGGCGACTTCTCCTTCCTCGATGACGCGGGCGCGCGACGGCAGATGGCCGCCGCGCTGCATGAACGGGCAGTGGCCATCTCGCTGGCGGAAGGGTTCGTCGTGACCCCCGGGGCGGACCTGACCGATGACCTGGCCAGTCTCGACGTGATGTGGGAGCTCGGGGCGACGCGGGCCAACGTGGTCACCATGGACGCCGATCTCAGCCGCAGCTTCGATCAGTTCGCGGCGTTCGCAGAAGCGGCGGCCGATCGCGGCATGCAGACCACGCTGGAGTTCGCGAAGTCGCTCGCGCTGACCGACCTTGCGACCGCCGTGTCCGCGGTTCGCTACGTGGCGCGAGCCGATTTCAGGCTGCTGATCGACACCATGCACGTGGTCCGGTCAGGTTCGACCGCGGCGGACTTGGCCGCGCTCGACTCCTCGCTGCTGGGGTACGTGCAGTTGTGCGACAGCACGCTCGAACAGCGGGGCGCGGCGTACCGGGACGACTCCAGCGATCGCCTCGCTCCCGGTGAGGGCGAGCTGCCGTTGGTCGACATCATGCTGGCGCTGCCCGAGTGGCTGCCGGTCGGTGCAGAGGTCCCCATGCGGTCACGTGCCGCGGCGGGCATGCCCGCGCGGACCTGCGCCCGGCTGGCGGTCGAGGGCGCCCGTGGCGTCCTCGCCCAGGTCAGGGCGGAGCGAGAGGGCTAACGGCGGATCAGCCTACGATTCGTCACCACCACCGCAGAGAGGACGTTAGTCGATGAGCGACCCGCTCGACCGCAGGAGCCTGCACCCGCGTGTCGCGGTGAGCGGCCTGTGCTTCCCGGACCTGTCTGCGGTGGAATCCGTCGGAGCGCTCGGCGCGCTTGGCGTCACGAAGACGTCCATGACCTCGGCCAAGCTGCTTGAATCGGGGACCGGAGCCGTGGTCGACGCCTGCCGGAGGAACGGCGTCGACGTCGTGACGACCACGGCGCTGGCCCGGTTCGACTTGTCGCCCGGTGCCGACGTTTCCGGGCAGCTGCAGCGGGCCCGCGAGGATATCGCCCGAGCCGAGGCGGTGGGCGCGACGTCGGTGTATACCCTCACCGGACCTCGTGTCTACGCGGACTGGGCGGACAATGTCGACGCTTACGCCAGGGTCGTGGCCGAACTAGCCGACTACGCGGCGGCGAGAAACGTCGAACTCGCGGTCGAGCCGGCCAGCTGGCTGTATGCCGACTTTAGCTTTGTGCACAGCTTCCACGATTCCATCGCGTTCGCAGCGCGCACAGGCCTGCAGGTGTGCCTCGACATCTTTCATGTCTGGACCGAGGGCGATCTGCGTACGGACATCAAGAGCCACATTGGCCTCGTCCGCCACGTGCAGCTCAGTGACATGCAGCGGGGTGCGCGGTCCCTGCCCTGCCGGGCCGTGCCCGGGGACGGTGACGTACCGATCAGGGCCATCGTGCAGTGGCTGCTCGAGGCCGGCTACGAGGGCGCCTTCGACCTTGAGCTGAGCGGGCCAAGTATTGACCAGCTCGGACACTACGAGGCGGCCAGGCGCTCCGCCCTGTGGCTGGACGCACTCCTGGCGGAACTCGGCGCGTAAGCGCGGGGCTCTGTGGCGCGGAAGAACCCGATCTAGCCGTCCTTCATCGGGCCGGGAGCGGCTTTGCTCTGCTCGGCGAGGGCCCGGTCGAGCGGGGCGCCACCGCACAGGACCTGCCGCTCCACGACCGCAGAGCTGAGGACCTGGCCGATCAGCCCCAAGTCGGCCCCCGCACGCTCGGCGACCGCACGGACGACCCTCATGTCCTTGGACATAAGCTCGCCCAGGCGGGTCCCCACCGCATTCGCTCCGATCCAGGCCACGCTGCTCAGTGCGCGGCTGGCGCCGCTGCCTTGCGCCACGGCGGCGAGGATCTGCTCCTCGGAGATCCCCATTGAGCCGGCTAGCCGAACGGCATCGACCGCCAGGCCAACCTGGGCGACGAACAGCGCGTTGTTAATGAGCTTGATCCGCTGACCGTTGCCGACGGGACCAGCGAACATGACCGGCGACGCGTAGCTGTCCAGCAGCGGACGCACATCCGCCAGAGCTTTCTCCTCTCCCCCCACCCACAAGGTGAGCTGGCCGGCTGCGACGTCGCGCGGGTTGCCGGAGAGCGCCGCGTCCAGCACGCTGATCCCGCGTTTGGCTGCCGTTTCTGCGAGCAGCGTCACCGTCGCCGGATCGCAGGTCGTGTGCTGGACGATGATTCCGTCGGCGGGCATGGCGGCGATCACGCCCGCCGGGCCGAGGGCTGCCGCCCGCAGCTGCTCGTCATCAAATAGCACCGTCAGGACCACCTGAGCGTCCCGCACGGTTTCACTAAGCGTATCGGCGCATTTCAGGCCGGCCGCCTCAGCCGCCGCTCGTGCCGCTGGCCGCCGGGTCAGGACGGTCGGCTCATAGCCGGCGGCCACCAGGCGGTCGATGATGGGGCGGCCCATGCGGCCGGCGCCGATCACGCCGATCCTCATCGGGCGTCCAAGCCGAGCAGGTCGCATGAAAGAGCGGTCACTCGTTCGCCGACCGTCCCAGGTAAGCGCGCTCGATGCGTGCTTCCTTGGCCGCGAGTTCCTTCGCGTCACCGTGCAGGGCGACATCGCCGTGGGCGAGGACCATCGCGGTATCGGCGATCTCCAGCGCGAGCATGACGTGCTGCTCGACGATCACGCAGGCGGCGCCGGTGTCGTCGGCCACCCGCCGGATCACGGGGAGCAGCGTCTCGACGATCACCGGCGCCAGACCCATGCTGAGCTCGTCTACCAGCAGGACCTTCGGGTCCTGCATGAGCGCCCGACCGATGGCCAGCATCTGCTGCTCGCCGCCGGAAAGGTTGCCCGCCGCCACCTTCACCCGGCGCTTGAGCTCGGGGAAGTAGTCGAAGATGGTCTCGACCGTGGTGGTGCCGCGCCTCGACGCCAGCTTGAGGTTCTCGGTGACGGTCAGGGACTTGAACAGTGACCGGTCGTCGGGCACAAGCACCAGCCCAGCCCTGACCGCGGCGCGGGGTGAGCCGGGCCGCACCGGGACGCCGCCGAGCCCGATGCGGCCCGCCAACGGCGCCTGCAGGCCGGCGATCGTGAGCATCAGCGTGGTCTTGCCCGAGCCGTTCGGCCCGAGCAGGGCCAGGACGGTGCCCGGCTCCAAGCTGATGTTCACGTCGCGCACCACGGGTCGGCCGGCCACGTAGCCGGCGTCGACCCCATTGCAGGTAAGTACGGGACTCATCGGATCACCTCCGCATTGTCGGGCCGGCCGCCCCGGTGGGACAGGTTGTGCCGGCGCCTCATGGCGCCGTCTCCGCGCTCGCGTGCGTCGTGCCCAGGTAAGCGCGCTTGACGACGTTGTTGCGCTCGATCTCCTGCGGCGTGCCGACAGCGACGATCTTGCCGAGGTCCAGCACGACGATCCGGTCGCACACGTCCAGCACGAGGCCCATGTCGTGGTCGACCATGATAACGGTGGTACCGGCGTCGCGGATCGCGCGCAGGCGCTCGCCCAGCCAGCGGCTCTCGGTCACGTCCAGTCCGGCGGCGGGCTCGTCAAGCAAGACGATCGTCGGACGCCCGGCTAGCGCGCGGGCGATGGAGACGAGCTGGCGCTGGCCGACCGACAGCTGCTGGACCGGCTGGTCGGCTACGGCCTGCAGATCCAGGATCTTGAAGTAAGCGTCGATCCCGGCTGACGGCACCGGCCCGTTCGCGCGGGCGAACCGCGCCGCGGTCATGCCGACTTCGACGTTTTCCCTGACGCTGAGGTCGTCGTAGAGCTCGATGCCCTGGAACGTCCGGCCCAGCCCGTCCCGGCTGCGCTGGAAGGGCTTGCGCGCGTCGAGCTTGGCGCCGAGCAGCTCGACCGAGCCGGTCGCCCGCGCGTACCCGGTGATGGCGTCGATCAAGGTGGTCTTGCCCGCGCCGTTCGGCCCGATCAGGCCGAGGATCTCGCCCGGGAAGACCTCGAAGCTCACGTCCTCGTTGGCGATCACGCCGCCATAGCGCACGCCCACGCCGGAGACGGTCAGCAGCGGGCGGCCGGATGCCTGCGGCCTGAGCGGCCGCGCCGGCGGTTCCGCCGTCGCAGCGGCCGCGCTGGCCTCGACCACCGGGACGGCCAGCCCGGGGAGCGGCGCGCGGCCAGCTTCTGGCGCAGGGTCGCGAGCTGGGTGTGCACCGGGCCGACGATCCCCTCGGGGTTGAGGATGACGGTGAGGATGAGCAGGACGCCGCTGATGGCCGCGTAGTAGGCGCCCAGCTCGATGCCGCCGTGGTGGACGATGGCCGCCGCCACCGATCCCAGCCCGACGACGGCCAGGGCGGCGCGAGCGAGCGACGGCCGTATCAGCTGCACGATGCCGACGAGCATCAGACCGACCAGCAGGACGTAGATCCACAACGGAACACCGTTGTTAACGAGGGTGTAGGCGATGCCGCCGGCCGCGATGACCCCGGCGTTGATCCCACCGGAGACCGACGTGATGCCGGCGATGTAGACCGTCGCGAAGAAGGTCACGCTGCCCACGGCCGTGTAGGAACTGTAGTCCGCGCTCGTCTGCTGGTAGGCCAGCATCGCGCCGCCCAGCCCGGCCAGGAAGCCGCCGATGGCGAAGGCGATCAGCTTCACCTGCGCGACCGAGACCCCCGAGGCCGCGGCCGACCGCTCGTTGGCCCGCACTGCGAGCATCGCCGCCCCGAGCCGGCTCCGCCGGACCAGGGCGACGCCGCCCGCGGCCAGCAGCAAGACGATGAGGCAGAGGATCCCGAAGCTCAGGTGCGGGTAGCTATGGCCGGCGCCCACGCCGAGGTCGAGCCCGAAGATCTTGGCGTCGCTGACCGGCGCGCCCGCGAAGCCGCCGTTGTAGTCGGGGTTATCGAACCAGAGATCCTGCAGCGCGGCCGCCAGCGCGAGGGTCGTCACCGCGACCGGCAGGCCGCGGATGCGCAGCGCGGGCAGCCCGACGATCACGCCGATAACCATCGCGATGACGGCGGCGAGCAGCGGCGCGAACGGGAATGGGACGTGCAGCTGCTGCTGGATGCGGGTCAGGGAGAAGGCGCCCACGCCCGCCAGGGTCAGCTGCGCGAAGGAGATCTGGCCGGTGAACCCGGTGACTACCACCTGCGAGAGCGCGATGACCGCCATCACCAAGGTGGTGATGACGGCCGCCCGCATCGAGCCGTGCGTCACGGCCAGGGAGCCAAGCCCCAGCACGACGATGAAGGCGCCGGGCACGACATAGCCGCGGGGGCGGGGCGCCCGGCCCAGTGTCTTCTGGATGATCGCACCGCGAGACGGCAGTTCCTGCCCGCGCACGACGAGGAAGATCAGGATGACGAGGAGCGGGACGAGGTCGGTGAGGCCGGAGGAGGGCAGCCAGCTCTTGGTCTGGAGGTAGGTGGCCTCCGACTGGAGCATCCCGATGACCACGGCGGCGGCCACCGTCACGCCGATCCGGGTGAAGTTTCCGACCAGGGCCGCCGCAAGCGCCGCCACAATGAACAGCGAGTAGGAGTCCGGGGTGAGCGGGACGATGGGAGCGACCAGGACGCCGCCGACGCCGGCGATGACGGTGCTCAGCGCCCAGTTCACCAGCGCGATGCGCTGCGGCGAGAGGCCGGTGACGAAAGCGCCCTTCTCGGTCTCGGCCGCCGCCCGGGTCGCCAGCCCGAAGCGGGAGAGCCGGAACCAGAGCCCCAGCGCGATGGAGAGCGCGATGATGATTGCCGCCGACCATAGGCGGTCGCCCGGCACCCGGCTACCGAGCATCTGGTAGGTGTGCGCAGGGAAGATTGGCGCGACGGTGACCGCGGACGAACCGAGCTGCGTGGCGAGCAGTGCCTGCAGCACGATCATGACCCCGACCGAGGCGACCGCCTTGGCCGCGGCGGGCGTGGCCCGCAGCGGGCGGAAGACCAGCGCGTACAGCAGCGCGCCAAGCACCCCGGCCACGGCCAGCGAGATCAGGAAGGCCGGCCAGAAGCCTAGCGGTCCGGTCCCCAGGTTGACGGTCGGGCTGAGGCCGGGGATCGGATCGACCAGTTCCCCCATGCGAAGGTAGGCATAGGTGTAGGCGATGTAGAGGGCGATCGCGGCGGACGCGAGGTTCACCACGCCGGAACTCCGGTAGGTGACCACCAGGCCCAGCGACAGGGCTGCGTACACGGCACCGCTGCCGAGCCCGAGGATCAGGAACAGAATGACAGTGCTCATGTCGGCGACCGCCCCCTTACATCAACCGGTGACTGCTAACTAATGACCTGCGGGTCGGTGGCCTTGCCGTTCTCGATCGTGAGCACCACGTCGCCGGCGCTGCAGTTAGACGCCAGACCCGGGAACATCTTTCCGTTGCAGGTGAACGCGAGTCCCGCGCCAGCCGGCAGCGGTATATTCTTGGCCGCTTTGATGGCGGTCATGATCGAGGCCGGGGTCGGGTCGCCGGTCAGCGAGGCGGTGGCCCGGACCAGGCCAAGCATCCCCTGGTAGCCGGTCACCGAGTCTCCTGAGGGGTTGGCGGACGGGTAGTACTTGGCCATCACGTACCGGTAGAGCTCCGCCTCGGGGTTATTCGACTCCGTGTCAGAGCGGCCGAATATCTTCACGCCGTTCATCGCGCTGCCCAGTGCCGTCAGGGTCGAGCTGTTCAGGCAGGAGGTGTTGGCGTAGACCGGGAGGCCCGGGTCGACCGTGGAGAGCGCCTGCAGGACCGAGGTACAGGTGGACGCATCCGCGATTATCGCGGCCGCGCCGGGTTTATCGCCCAGGCCGGCCGTCACCTGGGACGTCGCGTCCGCCACGGCGCCCGGGACCGACTGAATGCTCAGAGCGACGCCGGCCGCCTTGAACGCCGGTGTGCCGATCTCCTGCGCCCCGGCGAGCGCGGACGGAGCGTCGATCACGAAAGCGGTGACCTTCTTGTAGCCGTGCTGAGCCGCGTACTTGGCCATACCGCCCAGGTCCGCGGGAAACCCGCCCGTCCACATGAACGTGCCCGGCATTGTCAGCTCGTCGGAGCTCGAGCCGGTCGCTGATACGTACGGGATGCCGGCCTTGGTGATAATCGGGACGATGGTGTTGCCCAGGCCTGTCGTTCCGATGTCGACCGCGGCGACATTGTCTTGAACCATCTCGTTCGCGCATGCGGTCGCGGAGGCGACGTCCTCGTTCTCAGAGCAGCGGACGACCTGGATCGGGTGACCGCCAATACCGCCAAGCTCGGCATTGGCGTAATCGGCTGCCGCCACCGCCGCGTCGCCGGTCGACGGCTCCGCGACCGGGGAGCTGCCCTCGTTGTTGATCAAGCCGATCTTGACCGGGGTGCCGGTCGCCTTCTTGCCCGGCAGGTACTTGGCCAGGTCGGCCGATGTGGCGGCGCTGGCGGTGCTCCCGGCGCTGGAGCTAGCGGTGGGAGTACTGGCGGAACTAGTCGTGCTCGAACTGCTGCTGCACGCGGCCGCGGCGCCTAGCGTCGCAGCGGTGAGGAGAATCAGCGGGACCGGCCGCAGTGTTCGCCTGGCGCGGCTGCCCTGTTTCGTTGAGATCATTTCCTACCTCGCTGGCAGGGGCGGGCGGCCCGGCCGCTCGCGGTGGGTAGTACTACCTGCCATGTAGGCAGATAATTTAAATGATCATATAGGTGAGCTCCTTCTTCATGTCAATAAATTAGTTTACTTATTTACTGATTGGTGATCGAGTGTGGTCGTCCTGCTCGCCTGGAGGTCTGAGCGGGCGCTAAGGAGAGGAAGGGTGCGGTGGAGGCCCAGTACGTTCCGTTCTTCCACGTCGGAGTCCTGGTCCGCGATATCGACCAAGCGGCCGCGGACTTCGGCCAGACGCTCGGGCTGCGGTTCGAGCCGGTGCGCAGTGCTCCGCTGATTTCCCGCGAGATTATGCGGTTCTGCTACTCGCTGGCGGGGCCGCCGTACCTTGAGCTGGTCCAGATGGCCGACACCAGCCTCGGCATCTGGGGTCCCGAGGTGGGGGAAGGGCTGCACCACATCGCCTTCGCCGACCCGGACGTGCCCGGCAGCTGCGCTGCCTTCGGCGGTCAGGCCAACACCGTCGTGGGAGGCGAGGACGGCTCGGCCCGGGTGATCTTCACCCGACCGGAGGCGCTGCACGGCATCCGCATCGAGTACCTCCAGTCCGCGATGGTCACGGCCACCTTTGCCCGCCTGCGCGACGCGACCAGGTGACTCGCTACCTGGACAGCGCGGCGAGCTTGCGGAAGTCCCAGCTGACGAGCTTTTCCGGGGTGAGCCGGAGCCACCCGTGGCGTCCGTCGGGCGGGGCCATGACGCCACTGGTGTACTTGTCGGCGAACAGCCGCTCCGGCTCCGCCAGGGAAGGGTCCGCCGTGGCCGTACGCGGGACGCCGCCGACGGGGACGACCGCGCCCGACAGCTCGACTCCGCGCAGCTCGTTGTATGCCACGCCGGCGTCGACGACGACGGCTACCCGGGGATCGCGCATCAGATCGGTCCAGCGCTGACTGCGCACGACCGAGCTCAGCCAGAGGGAGGCGCCGTCCCAGACGAACCACAGCGGCGCCACGTGCGGTCGGCCGTCCAGTCCGGCGGTTGCCACCCGGCAGGTCCGCTCGGTCGCTAGGAACTCGTCGACCTCCGGCGCCGTCATGGCGATCGCGCGACCACGGCGCTGACGTGTCGGTTCGGTCATGGTTCAGCCCTTCGCGTCATCCGCCCGGCCGGGGCGCCGGGGTGCATAGTCGAGGAACCCCTTGTCGCCCGGGTTCGCCTCCGCGTGCCTGGTGTTTCTGGCGAGCGCCTCGGTCAGGGAGCTCAGCCGCGCCTTCAGCGCGGCCCGCCGCCCCGCATCCGGTTCCTCCCGTAGCTCCGCTTCCGCCAGCGAGATCTCTTCGCGCAGGCGGATGCCGGATTCGGCGAACGTCAGCAGGTCGTGGTCGTCCTCATCCCGGGCCTGGTCACCCTCCACGCGCGTCTCCCGTCGCCGCCTCGTCCTTTCCCAGATAGTACAATAGGTTATATGATCAACCTCACTGTGCGGAAGTGAGGGCAGCATGAGGCTGGCAGGCCAGCGGATTCTGGTGACTGGTTTCACCGGGCGGCTGGGGGGCGCGTTCGCCGACTACCTCGCGGCCGACAACGAGGTGACGGGGGTCACCCTCGCCGCGTCCGACGGCGAGCTCGCCCGCTGGCGCGAGCGCGGCGTGAACCCCTATGTTATCGACCTCGCGGGGGACGACTACGGCCGGCTGCCGCGCGACTTCAACTACGTCGTGCACACGGCGGCGGCCGTCTACCCCAGGGACTTCGGGGACGGGATGCGGGCCAACGCAGAAGCGCCCGCGCTGCTCATGCAGCACGTGCGCTCGGCCCGAGCCTTCCTCCATGTTTCGACCACGGGGGTCTACGTCGAGCATGACGATCCGTGGTACCGCGCGATCGAGACCGATGTCATCGGCGGCAGCAAGCTCATGGGCCACTACACCGGCACCAAGGCGGCGGGCGAGGGCGCCGTCCGGGCGATGGCCCGGGTGCTCGGCCTGCCCACGGTGATCTGCCGGATGGACGTGCAGTACGGGACGTACAGCGACGGCGGGCTTCCGGTGATGTTCCTGGCCAGCATCCTCAACCGCCACCCGATCGCGCTGCCGAGGACGCGCGACTGGGTCAAGGCGCTGATCCACCAGGACGACCTGCGGGCCTTCATCGGATCCTGCCTGGCGGCCGCGACCGTTCCGGCGACCACGATCAACTGGTCCGGCGACGAGGCACTCAAGGGCGAAGACTGGATCGGCTACCTGGGCACCCTGGTCGGCGTCGACCCGGTGTACGTCTACGACGACGACAAGGCGCGCCCGGGCGGCGCGCCGAGCGCGGCGCTGCGCACGACCATCACCGGCCCCGCCACCGTGAGCTGGCGCGAGGGCCTGCAGCGGATCGCGGAATTCTGGGAACCGCCCATCCGCGCGGTTGCCTACCCGGCCTGAGGCCGGGTCGTCCGCCAGGCCCGCCCGCGGCCGACGACCAGCCGCCCGAACCTCAAGCCGGGAAAGTGGGCCGCGCCGATCAGCGTCTCGCCGTCCTCGAGCTCGCGGGCAAGGGCCTGCCTGGTCCGGGCGGCGAGGTCGGGATCCATGTCGCCCAACCCGGCCCATTCCTGGTCGAGCAGCTCGGCCGGGCAGTGCGCGGTATCGCCGAGCAGCATGGCCCGGCTCGTCCCGGACGAGATCGCCGCGATCGCGCTGCCTGGGGTATGACCGGGTGCGTGCACCAGGTCGAGGCCGGGGAGCAGGGTGAAGTCCGAGTCCCACAGCCTGAGCCTGGGCTCGAGCGGCCGCAGCTGCGCCGCATGGGGCTGCCCGCCGCCGACGGTGACGAAGTAGTCCCAGTCGCTCTCGTGGGCCCACACGGTCGCCCGCGGGAAGGTGAGCGTTTCTCGCTGCCAGGCCCACCCGATGTGGTCCTCGTGCAGGTGGCTGAAGACCACGTCGGTCACGTCCCCCGGCTGGACGCCGGCGGCGGCCAGGTTGGCAAGCAGGGCGCCGCCGGACAGGACGCGCTTCGTCACCGGCCCGATGCCGGCATCGATGAGGACGACCCGCCCGTCCCAGCCGCGGACGAGGTAGCCGCCCACCTCGATCCGGATCTTGCCGCGCTCGTCGGCCGATTCCGGCAGGCCGAGCCAGTCGCGGGCCGCGAATCCGTTCCACTGGCCCCGGGGACGGCCGGATCGTCGGTCGAAGTCGGTGGCGTCGGCCACCCAGTTCCAGAATTCGGCCGCATCCGTCTCGCCGAAGCCGTCGATCACCGACGTGACGGTGAGGCGGCCTACGCTCACGCTGCCGGGTACCTCGCTCACCTGCCCCTGTCCTTCCGTTCGCTCCGGGCGCGACGCGCCCGCCCTTCGTCAGCGGGCACTCCAGATGATTCTCCGGAACAACTGTATTGGAAATGATGCAGATGTATTGACGATCGAACGATCGTTTTCTAGGTTGGACCGGAGTCGCCGCCCAGCCCGGATGGCCGGTGGCGCTTCGCCCCCCGCATGGAGGCAGACCTGATGACAGCAGTCGGTACCGGCACATCGGAGGCCGCGGCATGAGCTCGACCGCCGCTGCGGGGCTCTCAGGGTCGTGGCAGCCGCGGACCGATCTCCCGCAGGTCGGCTACCAGGACCCGCCCGACCACCTCGAGGCGTACTGGATGTACGGCTACGACCCGGCCTCGCAGGTGGGTCACTATCTCTACCTCGCGGCGGAGAAGGGCGACCCGCTGCTGCGCCGCGAGAGCGTCTTCCTCCTGCTGCCCGACGGCAGCGTCCTGGCGCAGGGCGGATCCGGCGGCAACAGCCGCGGCGCGATCGCCGCCGGGGACCGGCTGCGGCTGGAGTGCCTGGAACCGTTTCAGCGCTGGCGCGGCCGCTACGCCGGTCCGGTCTACCGGCTGGCTGGCGACGAGATAGTCGTCGGTCCAGGGCCGGGCAGCAAGCTGGTCGACGTCACCGTCGACATCGAGGTCGAGTCGGTCGCCGCGCCCTGGAACACCGAAGGCGACTGGGGCGAGCAGCCGCCGTCGCTGCGCTACCACCAGTTCTACGAGGCGCACGGCACCATCGAGGCGGCCGGCACCAGGTACCCGTTCGCCGGGACGGGGTTCCGCAGCCACTCCAGGCGCCGCCGCGACATGCCCGGCTTCACCGGCCACGCCATCATCAACGGTCTCTTCCCCAGCGGCCGCGGCTTTGGCTTGCTGCGCTACCGTGCGACCGCCGACCGGCCCGAGCGCGGCCGGGGCTTCCTCTACGTCGACGGCGTGCTGCACGACGCCGACGTCGAGGTGTGGCCCCATCTTGACCAGGCCGTCCCGCGCGGCGAGCGGCTGACGATCGAGCTGCAGGCCGGCGGCCGCAGGGCAGTCATCGCCGCCGAGACGATCGCGAGCACGTTCGTCACCCCCACTCCGCAGGGCCGCACCTATGGCGCCCACCCGGGCGACGGCCCGGGGACGGTGCTATCCCCGGCGTTCGCCCGCTACGAGTGGGACGGCGAGATCGGGTACGGCGGACTGGAGCGCTCGGCCCTGCGCACGGCGGTGACCGTTTCGTCCGCCCGGCCCCGTGCGGCGGAAGGGCAGCTCCACGCCGAGGTGGGGGAGCGCTGATGCTGACGCACCTGCAGCGGCTGGAAGCCGAGAGCATCCACATCATCCGCGAGGCAGTCGCAGAGAGCGAGCGGCCGGTGATGCTGTACTCGGTGGGCAAGGACAGCGCGGCGCTGCTGCACCTGGCGCTCAAGGCGTTCTACCCCGCCAAGCCGCCGTTCCCGCTGCTGCACGTCGACACGACGTGGAAGTTCCGAGCCATGTATGAGCTGCGCGACACGGGGCTGGTGCCGATGGGCTCGGCCGGATACAAGGCACTCGCTGTCGTTCGCGGTACGGCCGGTATCTACGCGCACAGCGGCGGGCAGTACGAGTGGGACAGCGCGGCGCCGGTGGCCGTGGCCCTGGCCCACGGAATGCACGCGTCGCGGCTCGACGGCACGCCGCGGCCTACAACAACCCCGATCCCTACCTTCCCGACCTGCTGATCGCGCACCCCGACTGGGCGCGGTCGGCGCTGCAAGCAGTGGCCGGCGGGGACCCGTCGGCCGTCGGCCCCGCTCAAGGCACGTGAGGTGCACCCATGCTGAAGAACGCGCGACTGCTCATGACCGGGCTGACCGGCCAGCTGGCCGGGTCGATCGCCGCCATCCTGGCACCGCATAACGAGATCTACGGCCTCGCCCGCTACTCCAGGCCAGGTTCCAAAGCAGCGGTGGAAGCGCTGGGCATCATCCCGCTCGTCTGCGACTACACCACCGGGGACTTCTTCGGCGTGCCGGACGACTTCGACTACGTCTTCCACGCGGCGGCCGACGTCTTCCCGGTCGACATCGAGACCGGCCTGAAGCAGAACGCCGAGGGCACCGGGCTGCTGCTCAACCACCTCAAGGGCGCCAGGGCCTGGATCTACGTCTCGACTAGCGGTGTGTACTGGGACAACCCAGACCCCTGGTACGCCTATAAGGAGACCGACCGCTGCGGCGGCAGCACCCGCATCAACACCCGCTTCGCGTACGGCACCAGCAAGTTCGCCGGCGAGGCGGTCGCCAGGTCGCTGTCCCGCATTCACGGCGTGCCGCTGACCGTCGCCAGGATGAACTGGTCGTACGGCCGGGCGAGCTTCGGCGGGATGCCGGTCAGGATCATCACCCGGGTAGCCCAGGGCGAGCCCGTCCCGGTCAACCCGGCCTGGGAGTTCGTCGGCTGCCCCATCCACGAGGACGACATGGCCGAGCACCTGGAGAGCTTGTTCGACGGGGCAGCCGTGGGCGGGACGATCACCAACTGGGGCGGCGACGCCCCCGTCTCGGTCGAGCAACTCGTGCCGTGGGTGGCCGGGCAGCTGGGCGTGCCCTATTCCTTCACCGAGATGACGGACGTCATCGCCTACCCGCGCAACCTCGACACCGCCAAGCGCACCGCGCTGACCGGCCCGTGCCGCGTGACCTGGCAGGAAGGCTTCCGGCGGATCATCCAGGAGCGCTTCCCCGGCCGGCTGGGCGCGGTCACCGGGTCGCAAGGAGATGAGTAAGGTGACGGCGCTGGCGAGCAAGCCGGACACCGACTGGTTCCTCGAGCAGGCGGCCGCTCAGGCCGGTCTAGACGACTTCGGTGACCTGCCGTTCCGCGACGGCCTTGACGCGCTGCTGTGGGCGTTGCGGAACGAATCCGGGATCGCGCCGGACCGGCTGACCGAGGTGACCGCCAAGCTCGTGCTGCCCGGCCTGGTGAAGCGGCTGCGGCTGGCCGAGGACCGCAACCGCTATCCCGAGATCGCCGCCCAGGAAGTGCGGGCGCCGATCGTCATCACCGGCCTGCCCCGTACCGGCTCTACCCACCTGCAGGCGCTGCTGGCCACCCGGCCGGGCACCCGGTCGCCGCTCGACTGGGAGATGCGGCTGCCATCCCCGCCGCCGACGGCGGCCACGTCCCGCACCGACCCGCGCATCGCGCAGGTGCAGGCGGAGATCGACGGGCGTCCAGGCGCCGCCGCGCTACAGGCCATTCACCCCTACGGGGCGCAGCGGCCCGAGCAGTGCCTCGGGCTGATCGACTGGAGCTTCGTCAACCAGACCTACCTGGCCTACCAGCGCATCCCGTCGTACTACGAGTTCTACCTGGGCGCCGACCAGCGCCTGGTCTACCAGCACCACCGCCGGTTCCTGCAGCACCTGCAGGCGTTCGCCCCCGGCCAGTGGGTGCTCAAGTGGCCCAAGCACGTCTTCGGCCTCGATGCCCTGCTTGAGGTCTACCCCGACGCCCGCATTATCTGGACCCACCGCGACCCGGGCAAGGTCCTCCCGTCCAGCGTGAGCTTCGTCGGCACCCTGCGCAGCATGAACAGCCCGGTCTTCGACCCGCGGCGGTTCGGCGCCGAGTGGACCGCCCTGGAGGAAATGGGACTGCACCGCGCCCTGGCGGTCCGTGACCGCGTCGGCGACGACCGGTTCCTCGACGTCCACTACAACGACCTGATCGCCGACCCGGTCGCCGAGGTGACCCGCATCTACCGGCATTTCGGTATTCCGGCCGACGCCGAGACGGTCACCAGGGTGCGCGACTTCCAGGACGAGAACCCGCAGGGCAAGCACGGCGCGCACGAGTACGCCCCCGAGCAGTTCGGCTTCGATCCCGAGCGCATCCGGCGCCGCTTCGCGGCCTACACCGAACGGTTCGGCATCGAGCCGGATCGCCCGCGGCCAGGCCAGGCGGGCCGGTGAGCGCCCGTCCAGGCAGCATCGGGCCGCACGTCAGGGCCGCGGTGCTGACGGCCGCCCAGACACTGGGCGTCCAGTCCTTCCCGGTCCCGCGCGTCAGCGACGATGACGCCCTGGTGCGGGTCGAGGTCTGCGGCCTCGGGGGCAGCGACGTCACCCAGTACCTGGGCAAGCTGCGCCCGTCTAGCACCGTCTACCCGGTGATCCTCGGGCACGTGTTCGTCGGCGTGGTCGAGACGATCGGCGCGCGGGCGGCCAGGCGGTGGCGCGTGGCGCCGGGCGACCGGGTCGTCGTCGAGGCCATCGTGCCCTGCTGGGCCTGTCGGCACTGCGTCTCCGGACACTACTCGCTGTGCGACGCGGGCGAGGACCTGCTCCGCTACGGGCTGATCTCGGCCGACCGCGAGCCGTCGCTGTGGGGCGGCTTCGCCGAGCTGGCCTTCGTCCCCCGCGGCGCGCTGCTGCACAAGGTCTCGGCCGCCGCCCCGCTGGACGCGCTGGCCCTGGTCAACTCGATCGCCTCGGGCATCCGCTGGGGGGCCGACCTGCCGGGCTTCCGCCCGGGCGAGACCGGCCTGGTGCTCGGACCCGGACAGCGCGGCCTGGCCACCGCCCTGGCGATGATCCGGGCGGGGGCGGAAAAGGTCATCATCACCGGGCGCTCAAGCGACGCCCACAAGCTCGAGGTCGCCAGGCGGTGGGGGGTGGACGTCACCGTCGACGTCGACCGCGAGGACGTCGTGGACGTGGTCCGCCAGGTGACCGGCGGCGCCATGGCGGACGTGGTGGTGGATGCCTCGGCGGTCGCCACCCAGCCGGTCACCGACGCGATCAAGGCCGTCCGCAAGGACGGGCGCATCGTGCTGATCGGGCTCAAGCGCGGTGACCCGGTCCCCGGCCTGGTGACCGATGAGCTCGTCTACAAGGCGGTCACCGTCATCGGCGCGATGGCGGCGGACTACTCCAGCTTCGAGCGCGCATGCCGCCTGATCGAGCGGGCCGGCGACCTCATCGCGCTCGCCAACACCCACGCCTTCGGGCTCGGCCAGGTCGAAGACGCCATTCGTACCCTGGCCGGAGACGTGCCGGGGGCGGGTGCGGTCGGCGTGTCGGTTGAACCAGGACGAGACGTATGACGGCAAAGAGAAAGGCCAGACCGTGATCCCCGACTTCACCGACATCGCCCTTTCGCAGTTGTGGTCACTGGACCGCCGGGTCGCCGTCGTGACCGGCGGCGGCAGCGGCATGGGCCAAGCCGCGTCGCTGCGGCTGGCCGAGGCCGGCGCGGTGACCGTGGTCGCCGACATCGACCCGGCCAAGGCCAGGGAGACGGCCGACCTCATCGGCAAGCGCACCCCCGGCGCGCAGACGGCGGCCCTCACGGTCGACGTCGCCGACCCGGCATCGGTGCGCGCGCTGGGCGAGGCGGTGGCACAGCGTTTCGGCCGGGTCGACATCTGGGTGAACACCGCCTGGCTGAGCTCGAGTGGCGGCATCGCCGACTATCCCGACGACATGTGGCGCCGCGGGCTCGCGGTCAACCTCGACGGCTCCTTCTACACCGCCCGCGAGGCCGCCAGGCAGATGCTGGCGGCCGGTCGGCCCGGGGTGATCATCCTGGTCACCTCGGGCAGCGCCCACCACGGCCGGGCCCGCCGCTACCAGTACGTCGCGGCCAAGCACGGCACGCTTGGCCTGGTCAGGAGCCTGGCGCTGGAACTCGGCCCGCACGGCATCCGGGTGGTCGCCATCGCCCCGGCGGCCACCGACACCCCCGGGTTCCGGGTCGCGCCGACCAAGTTCGGCGGGGCCGACGCGGAGCAGGCCAGGAAGCTGCTCGACGACACGGTGGCCAAGATGGCACTCGGCCGCCTCGGGCAGGCCGACGACATCGCCCGGGCGGTAGTCTTCGCCGCCAGCGACATGGCAGGCTTCATCACCGGCAGCACTCTGCACGTCGACGGCGGCGTCGATGCCTCCTAGGATGTCGCCCGCCGAGCAGGTCCTGGCCCAGCTCGGGCGCCAGAAGTGGGCGGTCGACGCCCGCGACGCCGAGGCTCTCCGCGGGCTGTACACCGCCGACAGCGAGCAGGTGATCTACCGCGGCGGCCCGCAGGGGCGGACCGAGGTATCCCGGCTGCGTGGGCGCGACGAGATCATCGCCGGCATCACCACGGGCTGGGCCCGCACCGCCGGCGCCTGGTACCCGGGGGCGACCATCCACCTGATCGGCAGCCACGTCATCGACCCGCTGGACGACGGGCGGCTGCGGTGCCGCTCCTACGCCGCCTACCTCGGGCTTGACCCGGCGGGCGTCCCAGTGCTGCAGAGCTACGGCGCCTACGACGACATCTGGGCGCCCGACGAGGGGGAGTGGCGTCTCGCCGCCCGGGAGACGGTCCTGTACGGCCACCCGCCGGGCGGTCACTTACATGGCGGCACCCCAGTGAGTTAAATTGGTTTACTGATTCTCCTGAAACCGAGAGTCATGGATCCGATCCGGCATGTTCCCTTAGGAGCCCACGCATGGGAGAGCTCGACGGCAAGGTTGCGGTCGTCACCGGCGCCGCGCGCGGGCAGGGCCGCAGTCACGCGGTGACGCTGGCGCAGGCCGGCGCGGACATCATCGCGCTCGACATCTGCGCCGACATCGAGAACGTGCAGTACCCGCTGGCCACGCCGGTCAACTTCGCCGGAGTGCTGAACCTGGTCACCGCCGCCTACCCGCACCTGGAGGCGGGCGCCTCGGTCATCGCGACCGGCTCGGTCGCGGCGATGTTGCGGGGGACAGCAGCTGCGCGTTGACGGCGGCGTCGCCTTCAGGCACACGCCTGCCCTACCCAATCCGTGAACCCGGCTGCCATTAGGAGAACGTGGTGAAGGTCAGCATCGACTTGAACAAGTGCAGCGGGCACGCCCGCTGCTACGCCATCGACGGCGAGCTCTTCCAGCTCGACGACAGCGGGTACGCGCTGCGCGCGGAGGTCGAGATCCCGCCCGGAGAAGAGGAGAAGGCAAGGCTCGCCGTCGCCTCGTGTCCCGAGCGGGCCATCAGCCTCCCGTGACGAGAGCAAGGAGACACCCGTGACCTCTGGCCCGCCGCAGTCCGCGTCCGCGTGTCCGATGCACGACTTCACCCCCTACCAGCTCAAGCCGCTGGGGGAGTGGACGGCGTTTTACGACCAGCTGCGGGAGGAGGCGCCGCTGGTCAGGAACCTCTTCGGGCGCAGCTACTACATTCCGACTCGGCATGAGGACATCCTGGGCGTGCTGCAGGATCCGGTGACGTTCTCCTCAGAGTCCGTCGTCGCCTACGAGCCGGATCCCGCCTACCGGTGGATACCGCACATGGTCAACGGCGAAGAGCACCGGCAGTGGCGCCGCCAGCTCGGCCCGTACTTCGCGCCCCGCGAGATCGAGCGGATCGACGACAGGGTGCGCGCCAAGGCCCGCGGCCTGATCGAGGAACTGGCCTGGCGCGGCTCGTGCGACCTGATGACGGACTTCGCGCTGCGGTTCCCGACCGCGATCGTCCTTGAGGTGGTCGGTCTCCCAGCCGGCGACCTCGATTACCTGCTGGAGCTGGAAGAGGGCATTCTGCACACGGTCGGCGACCCCGATGACGCCGTCCGGCGCAAGGTCACCGCGATCGATGCGGTCAAGCAGTACCTGGCCGAGAAGATCGAACAGCGCCGGGCCGAACCCGCCGACGACCTGATCACCAGGTCCCTGGCCATCGAGATCGGCGGCAGGCCGGTCACCGACGCCGAGCTGCTGAACTGGTGGCAGTTCCTGGTCCAGGCCGGCCTCGACTCCGTGGCCGGGATGCTCGGCTATTTCTTCCACCATCTGGCGACGCACCCGGCCGACCGGCGGCAGATCGCGGAACGGCCGGAGACCACCCCCGCCGCGACCGAGGAGCTGCTGCGCGCGTTCTCGTTCATCGTGACCGGCCGCAAGGCAACGAAGGACACCGAGATCGCCGGATGCCCGGTCCCGGCCGGCTCGATGGTGCAGATCGTGCTGAAGATGTCGGGCCGCGACGACACCTTCTACGATGACGCCGCCGCGGTTGACCTCGACCGCGGCACCAGCAACCACCTTGCCTTCGGGGCCGGCCCGCACCGCTGCCTGGGCTCGCATCTGGCCCGGCGGGAGCTGCGGGTCGCGCTGGAGGAATGGCACCGGGTCATCCCCGAGTACCGGCTCGGTGACGGCGAGCCGATTGTGGAGTTTGGCCGCAGCTCCGGGGTAAATACGCTGCCGCTGGCGTGGGACGTCTTTACCAGATAGCACAATAGGTTATATGATTACCGGACTGCGTGAACGTGAAGGATGGGACGATGCCGCTCCAGGACTATATGCAGATCATCTCGGTGGACGATCATCTCATCGAGCACCCCCGCGTGTTCACCGACCGCCTCGCCGCCAAGTACCTGGCCGAGGGGCCCCGCATCGTCGAGGACGAAAAAGGCCGTCACATCTGGCACTTCGAGGACAAGGTCTTCCCCTACATCGGCCTCAACGCGGTGGCGGGGAAGACGCCCGAGCAGTACGGCCTGGAGCCGCTGCGCTTCGAGGACATGATCCCGGGCTGCTATGACCCAGTCGAGCGGGTCAAGGACATGGACGTGGACGGGGTGCACGCTGCGTGCTGCTTCCCCTCCTTCCCCGGCTTCGGCGGCCGCGTCTTCCTGAACGCGAGTGACAAGGACCTGGGGCTCGCGTGCGTGCAGGCGTGGAACGACTTCAGCATCGACGAGTGGTCGGCGACCGCTCCCGGCCGGTACGTGCCGCTGGCGCTGCTGCCGATCTGGGACGTCCAGGCCTGCGTGGCCGAGCTCAAGCGGGTCGCCGCCAAGGGCGCGCGGGTGGTGTCCTTCCCCGACAGCCCGGTGCCGCTGGGCCTGCCGTCGTTCCACTCCGACCACTGGGGACCGCTCTGGGACGTCTTCGAAGACACCGGCGTCGTGGTCAGCCTGCACTTCGGGTCGGGCAGCTTCGTTCCCGGGTTCGGGGCTTCCGCCAAGCAGCTCTCGCCTGCCTACCGGGGCGGCGAGTTCCAGTCGGTCTCGGCCCGGATGGACGGCGCGGTCAAGGACGACGACGCCCCCACCTGCACCTCGTTCGCCGTCTACGCCACCAACCTGATGTGGACCGCCTCCGACCTGATCTTCTCCGGTCAGCTGCAGAAGCACCCGCGGCTCAAGTTCATGCTGGCGGAGGGCGGCATCGGCTGGTTCCCCTACATCTGGGAGCGGATGGACCAGGTGTGGTCGCGGCATCGCTACTACCAGCCGATCGACTTCGACGCCAGGCCGAGCGACCTGTTCAAGAAGCACTTCTGGGGGTGCTACATCGAGGACGAGTTCGGCATCAAGAACCGCCACGAGATCGGCATCGACCGCATCTGCGTCGAGATCGACTACCCGCACTCGGACAGCAACTGGCCCAACAGCCGCAAGGGAATCGCCGTATCGCTGGCCGACGTACCCGATGACGAGGCGCACCGGATCGTCGAACTGAATGCCCGTGAAGTCCTCAACTTCCCCCGTTCCTGAGGATCGGGCCGCGATTCGCCCGCTTCCCCAGCCCACGCTCGCCAGCGCCGAGTTCTGGACGGCGGGCAGCGACGGGGTGCTGCGCGTGCTTCGCTGCGCGGACTGCGGCGCCTATACCCATCCGCCGCTGCCGCGCTGCCGGTCCTGCCGGAGCGATCGGGTGACAATGTCCGCGGTCTCCGGCCGGGGCGTGGTGGCCGGGTTCACCGTCAATCACCAGCAGTGGCTGGCGGACTTCCCGCCGCCCTACGTGATCGCCGTGGTGGCGCTCGAGGAAGACGACGGGGTACGGCTTACCACCAACATCGTCGGCTGCCCGGCCGACGAGGTGCGCATCGGGCTGGCCGTCCGGGTGCTGTTCGAGAAGGCCGGCGACGTCTACGTCCCGCTGTTCGAGCCGGACCCCGGGAAAACAGGCGAAACCCTGGCCATCCCGGCCGACCGTGAGGTCGGCCCTGCCCGTCCCCGGGCTTCGGAGCACAAGTTCGAGGACCGGGTGGCGCTGACCGGGGTCGGCCAGTCCGCCGTCGGCCGCAGGCTCATGGTGGACCCGTTGCGGCTGACCGTGGACGCCTGCCTGGCCGCGGTGGCCGACGCCGGCCTCGCCCTGGACGACATCGACGGGCTGTCCACCTACCCCAGCCGGGTGGGGTCGCCGGGCTTTTCCGAGGGCGGGATCGCTCCGCTGACGGAGGCGCTGCAGCTCCGGCCGACGTGGATCAACGGGGCCGGCGACACTCCCGGGCAGAGCGGTGCCATCGTCGCCGCCATGCTCGCGGTCGCGTCCGGGCTGTGTCGGCACGTGCTGTGCTACCGGACCCTCTGGGAGTCCTCGTACGCGGCCCTGGTCCGGGAGGGCAAGTGGGCCCAGCCGGCCGCGCGGGCGACGGGGATGACGGAGTTCCTGGCGCCGTTCGGTGCGATGTCGGCCGCGAACTGGATTGCCGTGCAGGCGTCCCACTACTTCCACCGCTATGGCGGCGACCGCACCACGCTGGGCTGGATCGCGGTCAACGCCCGCGCCAACGCCGCCCGCAACCCAGAAGCGGTCTACCGCGAGCCGTTCACCATCGACGACTACCTCGCCGCCCGCCCGGTGACCACCCCGTTCGGGCTCTACGACTGCGACGTGCCGGTCGACGGCGCCGTCGCGGTGGTCGTCTCCGCGGTCGAAACCGCCGCCGACCTTCCGCGCCCGCCGGTGCTGGTCGAGGCCGTCGGCACCCAGATACTCGAACGCCTGAGCTGGGACCAGGACACGCTGTCGCACGAGCCGCAGACCAAGGGACCGTCCAGGCACCTGTGGAGCCGGACCAGCGTGCGGCCGGACGAGGTGGACCTGGCGCTGCTGTATGACGGCTTCACCTTCAACGCGGTCTCCTGGCTCGAGTCGCTCGGGTTCTGCGAGGTGGGCGGCGCCCGCGACTTCATCGACCAGGGCCGCGGCATCGCCCTCGGCGGCCGGCTGCCGCTGAACCCGCACGGCGGGCAGCTGTCGGCCTGGCCGCTGCACGGATTCGGGCACGTCAGAGAGGCGATGCTGCAGCTCCGGGGCGAGGCCGGGGGCCGCCAGGTGCCGGACGCCAGTACCGCCGTGGTGACCACAGGGGGCGGCGCGCCCGGCGGCGCGCTGCTGTTGCGGCGTCCCTAGCGACGCAGCGCGAAGAGCAGACCGAGGCGTCCCTAAGGACGCGGAGCGGAAAAGACGAAGTTAGAAGGAGGGACAACTGATGCTGCAGCCGATGGCTGGTGTACGCGTGCTCGAGGTGGCCCAGTTCACCTTCGTGCCCGCGGCGGGCGCGATCCTGGCCGACTGGGGAGCGGAGGTGATCAAGGTCGAGCACGCCGAGCGGGGCGACGGGCAGCGCGGCCTGACCACCGTCCTCGGGGTGGACGCGATCATGAAGGGGAGCAGCTTCTCCCCCATCTTCGAGGGGCCCAACCGGGGCAAGCGCAGCGTCGGCCTGTCACTCGAGGTGCCCGAAGCCAGGGACGTGCTCGACGAGCTGATCAAGCGCAGCGACGTCTTCATCACCAACTTCCTGCCCGACGCGCGGGCCAAGCTGCGCATCAACCTCGATGACGTCCGCAAGGTCAACCCCGACATCATCTACGTGCGCGGTTCCGGCTTCGGCGCCCGCGGCCCCGAGGCCAACAAGGGCGGCTACGACATGACCTCGTTCTGGGCCAGGGGCGGCAGCGGGGCCGGGGCCACTCCGGCCGGCGCCGACCGGCTGTCCCCGATGCCGGCCGGCGGCTACGGCGACAACATCGGCGGGATGACGATCGCGGGCGGCATCGCGGCCGCGCTGTTCGCCCGCGCGACCACCGGCGAGACCTCCGTCATCGACGTGTCGCTGCTCGGCGTCGGCGCCTGGGCGACCCAGTTCACCGCCAACCTGGCGCTGCAGGCAGGGGGAGTGCCGCCGCGGCCGCCGGTGCCGCGGCACGGCTCGGCCAGGAACCCCCTGATCGGCCCGTACCGAACGTCGGACGACAAGTGGATCTTGTTCTCGATGCTGCAGCCGGGCCGCTACTGGGCCGAGTTCGCCACCGTCAGCGGCCACCCCGAGCTGATCACCGACGAGCGGTTCGACACCGTGGAGAAGCTGATGGCCAACGCCCCCGCCGCGGGCGAGCTGGTGGCGGCCGTCATGGCGGAGAAGACGTTCGACCAGTGGCTGGCGATCCTGGCCGACATCGAGGGACAGTGGGCCATCGTGCAGAACTCGTGGGAGGTCGCCAACGACCCGTCACTGCGGGCCAACGGCATGATCGCCAGCTTCGACGACGCCGAAGGCAACCGACGCGAGCTGATCACCAACCCCGTCCAGTTCGACGAGACCCCGGCCACCCTGCGCCGCGGCCCGCTGTTCGCCGAGCACACCGACGAGGTGCTGCGCGAGCTCGGGCTCACCGACGAGCGGCTGGTGGAGCTGAAGATCGCCGGCGCGATCACCTGAGCAGCAAGGAGGATCCTTTGTACGAGCCCTATTTTCACGTGGGCATCCTGGTCAGGGATGTGGAGGCAGCCCGCGCCGACTTCACCGCCCAGCTCGGGGTGGAATTCGAGCCGGTGCACAGCCAGCAGATCGCGACCGGCGAGACGACCAGGTTCTGCTACTCCCTCCAGGGACCGCCCTACCTTGAGCTGGTGGAGATGACCGGCACCGGCAGCTGGTCACCGCAGCAGCCCGAGGGCTTCCACCACATCGGCGTAGGCGACCCGAGCGTGGCCGCTCGCTGCGCCGCCTTCGGCGACCAGGTGGACCTGATCGCACCGGGAGCCGACGGCTCGCCGCGGGTGGTTCTCACCCCGCCCGGGGCGCTGCACGGCGTGCGAGTCGAGTACTTCGACGCGGCGGTCGCGGCCCAGTTCCTCGGGTACCTGCGCGGCCGGACGGCCGGCTGACCAGCGTCCGCCGCCGACATCCAGCCGATGACCTGTCTGCGCGCTCTTGACAGCCCGGCCCGAGACGCCGATCATCAATAGGATACTGATTAATCTAATTATAGTGAGGTTAATCTAATCACAGTGAGGGGGCGTCGGCTGTGTCGATGACAACGATCGTCGAGGGCGCAGGGCCCCGGATATCCGCGACGACGCGGCGGATGCCGGACGACGAGAGCGCCGACAGGAGCCCACCGGAGCACACCGTCCTGGGCCGGAGCGCGGCCATCATGGAAGCGTTCAACGGCGCTCAGCAGGTGCTCAGCCTGGCCGACCTGAACAAGCGGACGCGGCTGCCGAAGTCGACCCTGCACCGGCTGGTTGACCAGCTGTGCCAGGTCGGCTGGCTGGAACGCGATCACGGCGGCTACCGCGTCGGCCTGCGGATGTTCGAGTTCGGTACCCTCGCGGTCGACGGGAACCGGCTCCACGATGCCGCGTTCCCGCACCTGCAGGCGCTCGCGTCGCGCACCGGGCTGGCCGCCCAGCTCGCCATACTCGACCACGCCGAGGTGGTGTACCTGGAACGGATCGTGGTGGGTCCGATCCGGCTGCCGACCCGTCGCGGCGGGCGCAAGCCCGCTTACTGCACCGCGCTCGGGAAGGCGATGGCGGCCTACGACGACGACGCCATCCAGACCGTGATGGCCGCCCCGATGCCCAGGAAGACGACGCAGACGATCACCGAGCCCGTCGCCCTCCGCACCGAGCTCGAGCGCGTACGCGAAGCCGGGGTGGCGTACGACCGCGGCGAGGCCTACGAGGAGCTGGTGTGCGTCGCCGCGCCGATCCGCTGCTCCGGTCAGGCGATCGCGGCCGTCTCCGTCACCGGGCTGGCCGGCCGGATGCGCTGGAGCGTGATGACCGAGGCCGTGCGGGGCACGGCCGCCGCGATCTGGAACGCCAACCTCAACCTCAGGAGCACCGGCACCACCCGGCGGTTATCGCCCGGCCCGGCGTTCCACAACGGCCAGCCAGTCATCGATCACGCCCCACAGCTGGCGGCGGGTCAACGCGAAGTTTTGCATGTGGGCCATCCCCGGGATGACCGCCGTGGTCACGTGGGGGGAGCCACGGTAAGCGGCGGGCTCGCGCCACGGATCGGGCACCACGTCAACTTCGCCCGCCGCCGCTAGCACCGGCACGCCGATCCGGGTCGCGTCGACGGCGACGGGGGCCGCGTCGCGGGGCCGCCGGGTCGGTCGGACGGCCGGGCCGCCCGGATTGGCCCCCGTGCTCCACGGCGCGGCTGACTTGAGGCTGCCCGCGTACTTGGTCATGTCGGCCAGCATGATGTCGTCGGGCACGTCGTCGCGGTGGAACCAGGGGCGCATGGGATGATCGCGTCCGTTGCCGCCGCGCAGGCTGAGCACGTCGTCGAGGGTGAGGTGGGCGGGCCATGGCGTCTGCGGGTCGCGCGCGCTGTAGCCGAGGATCGCGACGCCGTCGAACACGGGGTCGGCGGCCTGCCCGATGATGAGCAGGAAGCCGCCGAAGGACTGCCCCAGCGCGGCCGCCGCCGCGACGTTGACCGGCGGCACGTCAGGGGCGACGCCGCCGTCGCCAAGCAGCCGCAGGATCTCCCGGCTGGCCTGCATGTTCGCCCGCGCGACGGCGTTGTAGTCGAGCGGACGGGCCGGGGTATCGCTGTCACCGGTGCCGAGGTGATCGCAGGCGACGAACACCCGGCCGCGCTCGAGGTGGTACCGCGCCTGGCTGTAGCCCTGGTGGCCAGGAATATCAAGGTCGTAGTAACGGCGGTTGTACCCGCCGCCGGGGAACCCGGCCACCACCGTCCGCGGTTCACCTGGCCGGTCGTCCAGGCCGTCGGGCAGCAGGACGGTGGCGGCCACCGACAGCCGCTCGCCGGTGCCGGCCGCGGCCGAGACATCCACCCGCAGATCCTTGCGCATGTTCGCCTGCTAACGGTCCCACTGCAGCGGCATCGAGTCCGGCCCCGAGCTCCGGCCGACCTCGAGGATCACCGCGCCGTCGGCCAGCCGGTAGTCGGGGATCCGCTTGTGCCACTCCTCCAGCGCGATGATCAGTTCATGGCGGGCCAGGTGGGACCCGAGACACCGGTGCGGGCCTGCCCCGAACGCGATGTGATTGTTCGGATTGCGGTCGATCCTGACCTCCGCCCCGCCCGCGAACGCACCCGCATCCCGCGTCGCCGCCCTGATCGGCAGCTGCACCATCGAGCCCGCGGCAATGGGGCAGCCGCCTATCTCGACGTCCTTCCTGACCTTGCGGGCCGGGATGGTGAAGGCGTAGACCCGTAGGATCTCCTCGATCGCTGCCGGGATGAGGGCCGGGTCGGCCACGATCCGCTGCCGGTCGCCCGGATGGGTGGCGAAGTGGTAGAGCGCGTAGCCGAACGCGGCCGCCACCGTGTCCAGGCCCGCCATGAACATGAAGAAGCAGTAGGAGGTCACCTCGTCGTCGGTGACCGGGCGCCCGTCGATCTCGAACCCGACCGCCTGGCTGATCAGGTCGTCGCCCGGCTGCGCACGGCGCTCGGCGATGACGGTGCGGAAGTAATCGAACACCGCCGCCATCGCCGTCATCCGGTTGTCCGCGATCTCCTCCGGCGTCGACCCGTGAGAGTGCAGGATGCTGGACTCCCAGGCCATGAAGCGCGGCAGGTCCTCCGGCGGCAGCCCCATCAGCCCCAGGAAGATCGTGGTCGGGTAGTAGAACGAGAAGTCGGCGATCACGTCGCACCCGCCGCGGGCGGCGAGCCCGTCGATCAGCTCGGCCGCCCAGCCCCGCATCCGGTCATCGAGGACGCCGATGGCCTTGGGCGAGAAGTACGGGCCGAGCGCCCGCCGCCACTGGCGGTGCTCGTCGCCGCCCAGCATGTGCGGGATCCACCGGTAGCTGGGGTCTGGTTCGAACACGGTGACGGCGTCGGTGGAGAATGTATCCGGGTCCTGGTAGGCGGCGAGGATATCCTCGTACCTCGTAAGCACGTAGTAGCCGTCGGCGAAGATGTTGCGCACCACCGGCGCGTCCGCGCGCAGCTGGTCGAAGAACGCCGCCCATTCGCCGATCGGCCGCCGCTCGTGCGGTGAGTAGCTCAGTACCGGGCAGCCGTGGGCCTGCGGGCTGGTGGCATCCATGTGCGTTCCCTTCGGTCTGAAGTCTGCCGTCACTCGTCGGTCGTGAGGCCGAGCGCGGCCAGCTCGCGCTCGGCGAAGAAGACTCGCCCGGTGTACTCGAGCGGGTTCTCGCACGCCGCGAAGTAGGCCAGCACCCGGGCGGGGACGTCCATCGAGATCATCGTGGCGTCCGGCCGGTCCCCGAGCTCGTGGTTGGCTTCCGCGCTCTCGGTGGCCACCCAGCCGGGCATGACGCTCATGATGAACACGTTCTTGGCCACCAACTGCGGCGCGACGACATTGGAGAACCGGTCTAGCGCCCGCTTGCTGGCGAAATAGGCAGGCGACCACAGGGCGGGGATGTTCATGCTGGCACCGGGGGCGGGGATACCCCCCGAGGCGTCGCCGGCGTAGTACTTGACGCTGGAGACCGGGTTCGGTTCCTCCACCAGCCGGTGCGCTTCCGCGCTGCCGGTGGTGACGTTGATGATCCGCCCGCCGCCGCGCGCCTCCATGCTCGGCACGGTCAGCTGGGCGAGGGTGAACGGCGCGTGCAGGTTGACCGCGAAGTGGTGCAGCCAGTCCGCCCGCGGCATCTCCAGCAGCGGCGTCGACCAGTTGTAGCCGACGGTAACGGCGGCGTTGTTGACGAGGATGTCGACGCCGCCGAAGCGGTCGGTCGCGGCGGCGACGATCTGCTCCAGGTCCCGCTCGTTCGACAGGTCGGCGGCGACCGCCACCGCCTCGCCGCCGGCGGCCTCGATCTCCTTGACCGTCTGCCCGATGGTGCCGGGCAGCTCGCTGACGGCCGCCTCGATCGTGCGGGCGGTCACCACCAGGCGCGCCCCGCGCCGGGCCAGCGCCAGCGCCGCCCGCTTGCCGATGCCGCGGCTTGAGCCGGTGACAATCGCAACCTTGCCCGCCAGGCTTGCCTCGTCCTGCCGTTCCATGAGCCCTCCCGGTGCCGGTCAGCCGGCCGGCTGCAGTAGCTGGAGTGTCGAGAAGGGGAAGTCCTGCCACAGCAGGCGTGACTGCTCCTCGGGGTAGGCGGCAACGGTCGTGACCTCGCCGAAGATCTGCGTCGGGCGGCGCTCCGGGTCATAGGCGGGCCAGCCGGGGTCGCCGGTCGCGGCGAACGTCGTCCACGTCGCGCGGAGCTGGGCAGCGGCGGCGTAGGCCTCCGCGGCGGGCTCCGGGCCGAATAGCAGCGGGCCAAGGCTGGCCCCGAAGGTTCCGAACAGCAGCGGCAGGTCGAGGCCGTGGCACGCGCCGAGCAGGCCGTTGGCACCCGGTGCCTTCCATGCGATCTCATAGAGGTAGGCCCGGCCGCCGCCGGCCGTCTGCGCCTCGGCCAGCTGCAGGGCGGGCATCCGGAAGATGCAGTCGGTCTGAACCTGCGCGTACAGCTGCTCAGCGGTCGCGTCAGGGAACGCGGCGCGATACTTTCCACCGTCGTGGCCGGGACCGAAGGCGGTGAGCGCACGCGCGGCCTCCTCCTCGGTGATGCGGCCGACCCGGCCGCGCATGACCAGGAACAGCCGGCATTCATCGCGCGTGTGGCCGACGACCAGGTCCACGCCCCGTGCAGCGCCGTTGGACAGCGCCTCCCAGGGTGTCGTGGGCAGCACCTCGCCGTCGACGACCGGGCCGAACAGGGTGTCGTGCGACGCGAGCTGCCCCCACTGATTCTCGAACTCGTGCTGCCTGGCGGCCAGCGACTCGCCGGCCAGGACTAGTTCGTGCGGAGGAACCGAGGCCAGGTCACCCACGGTGTTGAGCAGACCGCGCTCGGCCGCGATGGCCGCGCCCACGACGGCGCCAAGCTCACGGGACAGGAACGTGCCCGGCATGCTCTGGACGACCGCGCGCCGCAGCAGGCCGCTGGCGCGAGGCATCGCCAGCAGCGAGGCAACGCAGCCGGCTCCGGCCGACTCGCCGAAGACCGTCACCTGGCCGGGATCCCCGCCGAACGCCGCGATGTTGTCGCGGACCCACTCAAGGGCGGCGACCTGGTCCAGCAGCCCGCGGTTGGCCGGGGCGCCGTCGATCACCGCGAAGCCCTCGATCCCGACCCGGTGGTTGAACGTTACGACCACCACGTCGCCATCGCGTGCGATCCGCTGGGCGTCATATCCGGGACTGTCCGCCGACCCCACCTTGTAGGCACCGCCGTAGATCCACACCATGACCGGCCGAGGTGACGCGGCGCTGGCCGAGGGAGTCCACACGTTGACCGTCAGCCAGTCGCCCGGGCGGCTCGTCTCGCCCGCCAGCGGGTCGTAGTCCGTGGGCAGCCGGTCGCGGAAGCTCCCCACATCCTGCGGTGGCGGCGGTCCGAACTCGACGGCATCGCGCACACCGGCCCATGGCGACGCGGGCCGCGGGGCCGCGAAGCGGAGATCGCCCACCGGAGGCTCGGCGAACCGGATGCCGCGGAACACATCGAGCCCGTCCTCGCGACGCCCGCTCACGGCCCCAGCGGACGTGCGAACAGTCGGCCTTTCGTTGTGCTCAGGCATCAGAACACCGGCGCCTGGGGCCGGAGCTTGACGTAGCCTCCTGCGTCGACCCGCATCTGCATGCCGGTGACGTACTTGGACTCGTCGCTGAGCAGGAAGAGCACCATATCCGCGACGTCCTCCGGCTCGACGTAGGGATCGCCGGTGGCGGTCATGACCGGGAAGGCAGGCAGGACGTCCTCCAGGGTCGGCGCGGCCAGGTCCGGCCGGAACGTCTTGTACATGATGTCGTTGTGCATCAGGTCGGTGTTGACGTTGGTCGGGTGGACGGCGTTGGCGCGGATGCCCTTCGGCGCGAGCACCACCGCGAGGTCGTGGACCAGGGAGGCGACCGCGCGCTTGGCCCAGGAGTAACCGAGGCCCCCTGATCCCTTGGCCGCGTTGTCGAGCGTGCCCGGTATCAGCGCGGCCAGGCTTCCGGTGGCGACGATCGAGGCGCCCCGGTTCAGGTGCGGCAGTGCGACGTCGACGGCATTGAAGACGCCGCCGAAGTCGACCGCGATCGCGTCGACGAACGCCTGCGGTTCGGTCGTGCCGAGCGGGCAGATGCCGGCCTGGGCGACCACGCCGTCCAGGTGGCCGAGCTGGGCGACGCCGTCGTCGACGGCGGCGGCCAGGGCCGCCCGGTCGCGGACATCGGCGATCCGGGTCACGACGCGCCCGCCGTGCTTCTCCACCAGGGCTGCCGTCTCGCTGAGATCTTCCCTGCTTGCCATCGGGTAGGCGTTGGAGGCGATATCGGCGCAGATGTCGACCGCGATGACATGGCCGCCTTCCTCCGCCACCCGCACGGCGTGCGCCCGCCCCTGCCCGCGGGCGGCCCCTGTAATCAAAACGACCTTGCCGTCCAGACGTCCCATGGCCTGCTCCTTCCTTGCGGTACCGGCTCACTTGCACCCGGCTGTGGGCTGAGCCACAATCAATTAGATTAATCAGTAATCCGATCACACTGAAGAGGCTGAGGGCCATGACTTCGCTGACGTATCGGCTCTACATCGACGGGGCGTGGCAGGACAGCGAGGGCGACGCGGTCCTCACCGTGCTGAACCCGGCGACCGAGGAGGTCATCGGCGCCGTCCCCGACGGCACCGCGGGCGACGTGAACCGGGCCGTGGCCGCCGCGCGGCGGGCCTTCGACGAGGGCCCCTGGCCGAACTTCAGCCCCCGCGAGCGGGCCGCGGTCATGCTGCGGATGGCGGACGCTATGGAGCGCCGGGCGGGCGAGCTCAAGGAGCTGGCGGTGCGGGAGGCCGGGTCGACCCGCGCGCTGGCCGACACCCTGCAGGTCAACATCCCGCTGCTGCACTTCAGGGACATGGCCGAGCGGGTACTGCTGCAGTTCCCGTTCGAGAAGCCGATGCCGCCGACGGTGGGGCCGACGCTGGCCGGGGGCGTCGTCCGTCGCGAGCCCTACGGCGTGGCCGCGCTGATCTCCGCCTACAACTTCCCGCTGTTCCTCAACATCCTCAAGCTCGCGCCGGCCCTGGCCGCCGGGTGCACGGTGGTGCTCAAGCCCGCCCCCACCACCCCGCTGGAGGCGTTCGTCCTGGGCGAGATGGCCGACGAGGCCGGGCTGCCGCCGGGGGTGCTCAACATCGTCACCGGCGACGTGGCGGCCGGCCAGGCACTGACCACCCACCCGGGCGTCGACATCGTCAGCTTCACCGGCTCGGACGCGGTCGGCCGCCTGGTGTACTCGCAGGCCGCGCCGTCGCTGAAGAAGGTCGTGCTCGAACTGGGCGGCAAGTCGGCCAACATCATCACCGCCGATGCCGACCTGGAGCGGGTCGTCCCGACGGTGATGTTCGCGATGACCACCCACGCCGGGCAGGGCTGCTCCCTGCTGACCAGGACCCTGGTCCACCGCTCGCGCCTGGATGAGCTGGTCAGCCTGGTGAAGGCGGCCCTGGACCAGGTCAAGGTAGGGAACCCGGCCGACCCCGACGTCACCATGGGCCCGCTGATCAGCGCCGCCCAGCGGGAGAAGGTCGAGGGGCTGATCCGCACCGGGCAGGCCGAGGGCGCGCAGATCGCCTACGGCGGCGGCCGGCCGGCGGGCCTGGACAAAGGCTTCTTCGTCGAGCCGACGCTGTTCGTCGACGTCGACAACGCGATGACGATCGCCCGCAAGGAGTTCTTCGGCCCGGTCGGCGTGGTCATCGGGTTCGACGACGACGACGAGGCGGTGCGGCTGGCCAACGACAGCGAGTTCGGGCTCGGTGGCGGCGTCTGGGCCGCCGACCCCGTGCGCGCCTACGAGATCGCCAAGCGAATCAGGGCCGGGATGGTGTACGTCAACGGCGGCGGCGCCGGGTCGAGCCCGCACACCGCCTTCGGCGGCTACAAGCAGAGCGGGCTCGGCCTGGAGCGCGGCGAGTACGGGCTCGACGAGTTCCTGCTGTCCAAGAGCATCATCTGGAGCGCCCGCTGAGCGGCGGGCGCGCTGACCAGCGGAGCAGGCGATGAACCTGACCGGGACGAGCCCCAAGACCCTGGCGGTCGTCACCGGGGCGTACGGCGGCGCCGGCCGGGCGGTCGCCCGACGGCTGGGCGCGCGCTATCGGCTGATGCTGACCGGGCGTGACCCGCGGCGGATCGCCGCACTGCGGGAGGACCTGGAGGAAGAGGGGTACGACGTCGCCGCCGCGGTGACCGCCGACGTCACCGGCGTCGGCAGCGTGGCCGAACTGGCGGCGGCCACGGCCGAGGCCGGCGTCCTGGGCGCTTTGGTGCACACGGCCGGGCTGTCGCCGGTCCAGGCGCCCTGGGAGACCGTGGTGTCCGTCAACCTGACCGGCACCGCGCTGCTGCTGGCCGCGTTCGGACCGCTGGCCGGGCCCGGCAGCGTCGCGGTGTGCCTCGGCTCGTCGGCCGCGTACACCATCCCCGTCTCCCCGGCGGTCGACGCACTGCTCGACGAGCCCCTCGCGGCCGACCTGATCCCCAAGCTCGAGGCCCTGCTGCAGCAGACCGGCAGCGAGCAGCCGGGCTACGGCTTCGCGGTGCGCGCCTACGGCGCGTCCAAGCGGGGAATGCTGCGGCTGGTCGAACGGACCGCCGTGGAGTGGGCCGGGCGCGGTGCGCGGGTCGTGTCGGTGTCACCCGGCCCCACCCTCACCCCGATGGGCCGCGCCGAGCTGGCGGCCAACCCGCTGGCGGTCGCCGCGGCCAGCGCGACCCCGCTCGGCCCGGTCGGCCGTCCGTCCGACATCGCGGCGGCGGTCGACTTCCTCACCTCCGACAGCGCCGCCTACATCACCGGCTGCGACCTGCGCGTCGACGGCGGCACGGTCGCGGCCCGGCTGCACCGGGGCAAACCCGATCACTGAGAGACAGGAGCCCGCCATGCCAGCGGAAGGCACCCGCCGCTTCGCGGGGAAAGTGGTGTTCATCACCGGGGCCGCCCGCGGCCAGGGCCGGGCCGAGGCCATCCGCTTCGCGGCCGAGGGCGCCGACATCATCGCGCTCGACATCTGCGCCGACCTGCCAACCACCAGCTACCCGGGCTCATCCCCGGCCGACCTGGCGGAAACGGCCCGCCTGGTGGAGGAGTATGACCGGCGGATCGTCACCAGCATCACCGACGTCCGCGACTTCGAGGGGGTGCGGGCGGCCGTCGAGCACGGCGTGGCCGAGCTCGGACGCCTCGACGTGGTGGTGGCCAACGCCGGGATGACGACGGCCGCCCGGGCGTGGGAGATCCCGCTCGAGAACTGGGACGCGACCATCGGCATCTGCCTGACCGGCGCCTACTACACCGCCCGGGCCTCGATCCCGGTCATGATCGAGCAGGGGACCGGCGGCGCCATCGTCTTCACCAGCTCGGTGGCCGGCCTGACCGGCCTGCCGCTGCTGGCCGACTACGTGGCGGCCAAGCACGGCGTCACCGGCCTGGCCAAGACCCTGGCCAACGAGCTCGGCCAGTACCGCATCCGGGTGAACTCGGTCCACCCGTTCGGGGTGAACACCGGACTCAAACCGGGCCTGCGGGAACTGATCGATCGTGACCCCGGGCTCGGAGCGCTGTACACGGGCACCCTGCCCGACCAGGTGAGCGAGCCCGAGGACATCGCCGCCGCCGTTGCCTGGCTCGCCTCCGACGAGGCCAGGCACGTCACCGGCATCCAGCTTCCGGTCGACCTCGGCCGCACCAACAGGTAGGGGATCACATGAGCAGCATCTACCACACGGCCAGGCTCGCCGTGCCGGCCGACGTGGCCTGGGACTACCTCGACCGCTTCACGCGGGCGGAGGTGCTTCCCTTCTCGTCCGCGGTGGCCGGACGTCGGGAGGGCGAGTTCCGGGTGGTGACCATGCCCGGCGGGCAGGAGATCTGGGAGCGGAACGTGACCGTCGACCCGGTCCGCCGCCGGACGTCGTACACCATCGCCGGGCTCAACGGAGCCGAGCACCACCACGCCGAGCTGCGGGTCGACGAAGGCGCCGACGGCGCGGTGACGCTGGTCTGGGTCACCGACTACCTGCCGCACGAGCTCGCCCAGCAGCGCGCCGCGGGCTACGCGGTGCTCTTCGACGAGCTGGTCGCGGCGGTCAACGCACACCCAGGCAGATCAAACCCATTATTTCGAACGGACCCTGGCCGCCTCTGACTGGCTCGGCGCGCTGTCTGAGTCGGCCAAAGCGAGAGCCGAACGCGCACCCGGTAGCGATTTCACGACGCCATTCATGAAGGCTGTAGCTTTCTGGGTGTCCTGACCGAGCAAGGGGTGGACGGGAGCGGGAAAAACCGCCAGCCCGACATCCGCACCCGGAGATCGAGTCCTTCGGCGGCTTCCGTCTCTGTAACCGCCTGCTCGTACGTCGATAGGTCGGTGGCTCACGGCTCGGCCGTCGCCCGGCCTGCGGGAACTGCCGAGCCTTCCGCTGCGGCTCACACGCCCCACGGTGTCATGGATGCGGCCGGGGAAAGCTCGATTTCGTCGACCTCAGGTATCGTTGGAGTATGCGTTTTGAATGGACGCCCGAGGCCGAACGCATGCGCTCCGCACTGGAGATGCACGAACTCGGAGTTCAGCTCTACCGGCAGCGGATGCGCCGAGAGCACCCGGAAGCAAGCCGCGCCGAGATTGACGGCCTGGTGCGCGGCTGGCTGACCGCACCTCCGTCTAGGGGTTGGCTGCGTCTGCCGTCAAGAGAACAGGGTCATGGCTACGCCCGTTGAGGCAGCGCTCCGCCGGGCAGCCGCCGACCTTGACCTCGCCCGCGGTGCGGTGAAGCTCATCCAGGCACGCGGATTCAACCGAGAGCAAGACGTGGTATCCGACCTCGAAAAGCTGATAGCTGACATGCGCCGTTAGCGACGCCGACCATGATGGCGCGGTCGAAGGATCCAGTTGCTCAGAGTAGGTGCAGCGAGTAACCCGGTCCGGTCTATGAACAAAATCACGACGCAAAAGTGAAGTTACCGCTGTGCGCTGCTGAGCGTTTCGAGGACGTCTTACGGCAGGGCCCGCAGCGTTGATTTGTTGCTGCGTTGGTGCGGGGACCAGCCTGATAGCCAAGACTGTGGGCATGGAGTTCTTCTGCTACCACCGCGACCGACCTGGCTCTATGATGTTGCGAGACGAACTGCTAGAACAGCATTGGTCCTACATGGACCGGTACCAGGCGGAGATGATCGCCCGCGGTCCGACCCTGAACGGCGACGGCGAGACACCCACCGGCAGCGTGCACATCGTCGGCCTGCCCGATTCCGCTGCCGCCCGCGCTTTCGCTTTCGACGAGCCGAATTACCAGGCTGGCGTATACCGGGACGTGCTGCTGCGCCGGTGGGGCAACCTGCTAGGGCGCACCATGTGGGACTTTCCCGGTGGCCCGGCTGGCGGCAACCGTTATCTAGTGCTCGGCCTGGGCGTGGGCCGGGCTGCCGACCTCATCGTGCCGCCCGGCCGGGACGAACTGATCGCGTACGGGCCGCTGCTGTCCGACGACGGCACTACCTGGGTGGGCACGGCAGTGATACTCCAGGCACCAGACCCGGAGAAGGCACGCGCCATCCTGACCCCGGGCGATTACGCCGACATCGAGGTGCACAGATGGCAATTCGGCGGGCGGGAGTCATGACCGAGAACCAGCAGGCTAGCGACCCTCTGTACTTCAGACTGCCAGGGCCCGGTCGCCGGTACACGTCAGCCTCTTGCTGATGGGCGGCAGGCACTGGGCGGCTGTCGTGACTTATCAGCAGGTCAGGATCATCTCTGTCCGCCGGGCACGCGATGAGGAGGTAAGGATCTATGAAGTCTGAGGAGTTCGACCGGGCCTTCGACGACGGCGAGGGTGTGACGTCCCAGCTGGACATGTCGACTGCCCGGCGGCCGGGCCTGGAGCAGCGGCGGGTGAACGTTGACTTCCCCGCGTGGATGATCGAGTCGCTTGACCGGGAGGCGCGGCGCCTTGGGGTGAACCGCCAGTCGATCATCAAGGTCTGGATCGCCGAACGTCTGGAGCGCGGCGTTTCGCCAGCGTGAGGCTTCAGCCCACCCGGCGTCGTCCAGCCTGGAGTGGCACAGGGCGGGTCTTGATCCGCAAGACCGAGCGGGCCGATCGCCAGGTCCGTCCTATGCAATTCACATGATCGCGGCCATCACGGCGAGCACGAACGTGCTGATCGCCGCGAAACCGTGCGCGATCGGCACCAGCACCTCGGGGTTCGGCCTGATCGGACGGTGCCGTCCCGGGCCGAGGGGTTCCGCGAGCAGTTGCGCGATCATCTCGTCCGTGATCAGCGAGTCGGGCGGGTCCGGCGAGTTGGCGGCGCCGGCGGGGTTGTCGGGCACGACGACGGCGGACCCGTCCGTCGGCGTCGGCGCCCGCCCCTCGCCTGCCCTGCCCGCCGGGTAGGGCGTCCACAGCGTCACGGTGCACAGGCCGAGCGGGATCGTCACCATCAGCAGGCCGACGGCGGTCCATGCCACCGCCTGCGTCCCGGTCGCCACATAGCCAGACCAAACGAGCAGACCGGACAGCGCCAGCCCGGCATGGCCGAATATGAGCTGCGGCGGCAGTCCGCCGACGCGTGCGCGCTCCCGGCGCAGACCACCGCGAGCCAGCCATGTCCGCAGCATGAAGCCGCCCAGACTCGCGGTCAGCAGCCAGCTGATCAATACCGCGAACCGCATGACGATCTCCCCCTGGTGCCAAGTCAAACCAGCATAGACGGCACTCGATGACCGCCTGGGCCGACCACGAGGCCCGCTGGCCATCGGTCACGTCGCGGCGGCTGCTGCGATTCACCGACATCGACGGGCGCCGACACAGGCACATTCCCCAGGCCGGTCCGTCAACGAGATCCTGCGCGCCGTCGTCTTGAAGGATGACGGCAACAATCAGGAGATGAATTTGGACCGGAAACAGGTGCGTGCTTTCGAGGCGTTCGTCCACGAGTCCGGTGATGCGCTGCTGAGGACGGCGACGCTGCTTACCTCCGACCGGCACGCCGCTGAGGACGTCTATCAGGAGACGTTGCACCGGCTCTTCGTGCGCTGGCCACGGGTGGACAACCCCGGGGGGTTCTG
This sequence comes from uncultured Actinomycetota bacterium, assembly GCA_963773105.1. Taxonomy (GTDB): domain Bacteria; phylum Actinomycetota; class Actinomycetes; order Streptosporangiales; family Streptosporangiaceae; genus Trebonia. Next base: position 382,978 of record CAVZAA010000003.1, on the reverse strand, counting down.
CCGCCAGGTGATGCACAACCTCGTTATCGACTTGGCGAGGGCGCGGCAACGGCGGCCCCGCGAGCTCGAGCTGCGCGACAACCACGACGGCAGGGACCCTCAGTCGGGCGACCCGGCCTCGGCGGCCGAACTGCGCCCGGCCGTGCTGGCCGCACTGGACATTCTCACCGTCCACCAGCGCGCGATCGTCGTCCTGCGCTACTTCGAGGATCTCAGCCAGGACGAGGTTGCCGAGATGCTCGGTGTCTCACCGGGAACTGTCAAGAGCACCGCGTCACGCGCCGTGGCACAGCTGCGCACCCAGCCCGGCCTGGTGGCCCTGTTCGCCGACGCTTCCACCACCTCGTGAAAGGGAATCCGCATGCCCATAACCGATGAGGACGTCCTGCGTGAGCTGCTGCACCGCGCCACGGACGACCTGCACGCGCCGTCCGCCGTCACCGCCGGCATCGTTACCAGGCACCACCGCCGGCTCAGGAACACCCGCATCCTGAGCATCACCACGACCGGCGTTGCCGCCGCGGCCGTGGTGGCCGCCGCGGTCGTCACCCGCGTCGGGCCATCCGCGCCCAGCCACGGGCAGCACCCGGCCGCGCTGCCCGCGACGGAGCTGCTCCCGACCAAGCTGCCGCCGGTCGAGCTGACCGCCGTGCAGGTGCTTGACAAGCTCAGCGTCGCCGCGGCGCGCGCCCCGCAGCTGACCGACCGGTATGTGGCGCTCACCGAGATCCGGCAGGGACTCGGCGCTAGTTATGAGCGGATGACCGTCTTCGACGGCCTCACCGGTGACGCCTGGACGTACCAGCACGGTAGCAACATGCCCAGCGAGTTTCCCGTCGCTGCGCACTGGTCGCCCACCCGGGCCGAGTTCGCCGCCTGGCCCACTAACCCCGCGAAACTGCGGGCCCTGCTGCTCAATCCGGCGGTACCGGCAGTGGGGTTGGGCAAGGTGCTCAAAGGCGTGGTCACGGGGGAGACCCCCGACGACCTGGTCTTCGAGGAGGCCACCGACTGGCTGTGGGACCCACTGCTCAGCCCGGCCCTGCGATCCGCGATGTACAAGGTGCTCGCGGCAACGCCCGGGGTGACGGTCAAGACCGGCACCACGGACAGCACCGGCCGGCCAGCCATCGAGATCAGCCGGTACGACAGCGTCGCCCACGAGGAAGCCACAACTTTCGAAAGCCCCAGCACCGGCGCCGTGCTCGAGCAGGACTACAGCGATGCCGGCACCGACGTGTACGCGGCGGTAACCGGCTACGCCACCCCCCCGGCCAACCCGTACAGCGGCTGAGGCCACTGCGGGCGTCTCGGCCCCGTTCGGCTGGCCGCCGAACGGGGCCCGGGCAGGCGCCACCAAGGTCCGGCTGGCGCCTCGTAGCACCTGCACGCTGCTGCTGCGCGCGAAGCTGGTCCAGGACCGATTTCGGTACGGGATCGGCTCGCCCGCCGTCGTGGCCGCTCAGGCGGGGCGGGCGTTTCCTGGCCGCGTGGCCTCCCGATCGCGAGGCGTCTGCTGCCAGCGCCGACCCGAACGCGGTGTTCACACGCGCGGACCCGGCTTCCCCGCGAACGCCGCGATGACCTCATCGATGGTGGGAAACTTCGGCATGGTCGCGCCGACATCAGCAGGCATCAGGCCTCTCAGCAGCGGCCCGACACCGGGGTACGGGTCTCGCACGTTTTGCAGTGAGCGCGAGATCTCACACGTTCGCCCGTCCGCGCACCGCAGCCTGTACGCCGTCAGCGTCGGCCTGGATTCCTCAGCGCTAGCGTCGTAGACATTCGTCCAGACCTGGCCGACCTCCGTGACCTCGCTCCAGCGCACAAAGACGGCGTCCGCCCGCGGGCCGTCCAGGAACGCGCACCCCTGGGCGAAGGCGTAAAACCAGACGCGACGCCTCGGTTCACGCCACCGCCACATAGTTAGGCCGAACCAGGCGCCCGCCACGAACGGGGTGGCTCCAAGCAACGGCACCATCCCGGGGACCCCGAGGGCGGCGCCCGCGATCAAGACCGGGATCGCCGCCATCGGAAGGACAGCCACCACATACGCTCCGCGCCTGACGCCTCCGCCCGCCTGGCCGCTGAAGACCCCGGCCACCTCGCCCCACTCGAGCCGAACGGCCAGTTGCTCGGCGTGCGTCAATTGCGCGCCGTAGCGCTCGGCCTGCCGGTCGACGCGCCGCTGGAAGCCCGCCCGCAGCTTCTGCTCAGGCTCAGGCCGGATCCGCACCCTAACCTCCCAGGATCTCCGAACTCGACCGGTCCGCGATATGCGTAGTCGCTCATCTGAGATACGTCCTGGGACGTCGCCTGGTTCTACTTGACCCGCGACGGATTGGCCGCACGACCTCCGTGCCGTCCTACCGCCTAGGCTACGAGGATCACCTTGGCGCCTACTGCGTCGTAGGTCCCGCGCGCCCGCGCGTCGCGGGTCGCGAGAGCCACCCCGTGTTCCTTGGCCGCCATCGCTACCAGCGCGTCATAGACAGCGCCGCCGGCGATGCCCAGGTGGCTCAGCGTGCGGTGCACTTTCCTGGCGGCGACGGCGCTCAGCACGAGCGGCGCCGCGAACCGTGCGTCAAGCAGGCGAGCCGCGTCATCCGCCGCCAGCCTGGCGTCGCCTGGCAGCCTGGTGAGAACGGAGTAGGTCTCGGCCAGCGCATGCCCGCTCAGCGCGAGTTCCTGCCCGTTCCACCATTGCACGACGTCTGCGTGATGCTGGTGAGAACGGACAAGGAGCGGAACAGCCACGCTCGTATCGACCGCGATGTTCATCTGCGTCCGGCGTCGATGAGGCTGAAGAGAATGTCGTCATCGACCGGCGTATCGCCCGCGGACACGAGCACGCCGTCCTCTTCCACCAGTCGCGCCGTCCTCCCTGCTGGGACAACCTGCACTCCGGCACCGTAGGGCGAGATGTCCACCTTAGTGCCCGGCAGCAGGCCCAGCGCGTCACGGATGAACTTGGGCAGCACGATTCGTCCGGCCTGGTCAACAACAGCTTCCATGGGAAAATGATACCAGTCAAATCCCATTTCCGCGGCCGGCCCTGAGCCGCGCGGACCCCTTGCCCGCCCGGCTAGCTGACCGGGATCGCCAGCGACTTTGACTCGAGGAACTCCTCCAGGCCGGCCGCGCCCATCTCCCGGCCGACGCCCGACTGCTTGAACCCGCCGAACGGCACGTCGGGACCGAACCAGGCGCCGCCGTTGACGCCGACGGTGCCGGTCCTGATCCGCCGCGCGACGGCCAGTGCCCGCTCGTCGCTGCCGAACACCGCGCCGGACAGGCCGTAGATCGAGTTGTTGGCGATCCGCACGGCGTCGTCGTCGCCGTCGTGCGGGATGATCACCAGGACCGGGCCGAACACCTCGTCCTGGGCGATCTCGCTGTCCGGGTCCACGTTGGTGAGCAGCGTCGGGGTGTAGAAGTAACCCGGGTCCACCTTCTCGCCCCCGGTCACCAGCGTGGCGCCGGCCGCGACCGCCCGCTGCACCATGCCGTCCACCTTGTCCCGCTGCCGCTCGCTGATCAGCGGGCCCATGTAGTTGTTCTGGTCCAGGGGATCGCCGTAGGTCACCCGGCCGAGCATGGCCGTGACCTGCTCGACAATCGCGTCGTGCTGTCCGCGCGGTACCAGCATCCTGGTCGGGATCGCGCATCCCTGCCCGGCGTGCGAGCAGGTCGCGAACGCCGCCGTCGCCAGCGGGGCGGCGAGGTCGGCGTCGTCCAGCACGACCAGGGCGGACTTGCCGCCCAGCTCGAGGAACACCCGCTTGACAGTGGCGGACGCGGCCGCCATGATCGCGCGGCCGGTCGCGGTCGACCCGGTGAACGTGACCGCGTCAACGTCGGGTGAGGTGGTGAGCACCTCGCCGACGGCCACCGAGGACGAGGAGATCACGTTGACCACGCCCGGCGGGATGTCGGTGTGGGTCGCGATCAGCTCGCCCAGGGCGAGGGTGATCAGCGGGGTGTCGGGGGCGGCCTTGAGCACCACCGTGCAGCCGGCCGCTAGCGCGGGCGAGAGTTTGGCCAGGGCGAGCTGGGTGGGGTAGTTGTAGCCGATGATGGCGGCGACGACGCCGGCCGGCTCCTTCTCCACCCAGCGCCGGTGCCGCTGTCCGCGGAACTCGAGCTCGCCGATCTCCTCGGTCAGCGGGTAGCCGGGCAGCAGGTCGGCGTAGTAGCGGACGATCTCGATCGGCTCATCCAGCTGCGCGCCGTAGGTGATCACCCGGGGCGCGCCGACGTCGGCGATCGTCAGCTCCCGCAGCTCCTCCTTGTGCTCGGTCAGCGCCTGGTGCAGCTGGTCCAGGCAGCGGGTCCGGAACGCGACGTCGGTCGCCCAGCTGGTGGTGTCGAACGCGCGGCGGGCGGCGGCGATGGCGGCCCGGGCGTCGTCCGGCGACGCGTCCGGCGCGTGGTCGATCACCTGGCCGGTGGCCGGGTTGACCGACGGGTAGGTCCGGTCGGCTTCGGCCGCGACCAGCTTCCCGTCGATGAGCATCCGATGCATCCGCGTCTCCTCCTGGCGTCCTGAAGATGGTCTTCCCTAAGAGTAATATCAGAGTACTATTTATCCTTGAAACAATGATTGTGCGCCAGCTTAGGGCACGTAGGAAGGGGCATGCATGGGACGCGTCCAGGGCAAAGTGGCCTTCATCACCGGCGCCGCCCGCGGTCAGGGCCGGAGTCACGCGGTGCGGCTGGCGGAGGAGGGCGCGGACATCATCGCCGTCGACATCTGCCACGACGTCGACAGTCTCCCCTACCACCTGGCAACCCCGGACGACCTGAAGGAGACCGCCCGTCTGATCGAGGCCCTGGACCGCCGGGTGGTCGCGGTGCAGGCCGACGTGCGCGAGCGGGCGCAGCTGGTGGCGGCGATCGACCGCGGGATTGCGGAGCTTGGCAAGCTCGACATCGTGGTCGCCAACGCGGGCGTCATCGGCCAGAAGAGCGAACAGCCCCTGCAGGCCTGGGCAGACGTATTCGACACCAACGGGCTCGGCATCATCAACGCCGTCCACGCGGCGCTGCCGCACCTGCAGGCGGGCGCCTCGATCATCGCCACCGGTTCCACCGCCGCCTTCATGAACACGCTGCCCATGCAGCAGGTGGGCACCGACTCCGGCGGCATCGCCTACATGGTGGCCAAGCGGATGGTGTCGAGCTTCATGCACGACCTGGCCCGCGAGCTGGCCCCGCGGCAGATCCGGGCCAACGTTGTCCACCCCACGAACGTGAACACCGACATGATGCGCGTCGAGCCCATGTTCCGGTCCTTCCGGCCCGACCTGGAGCACCCGACCCTGGAGGACGCGTTGCCGGCCTACCGCGTGCAGCAGGCGATGCCCATCTCGTGGGTGGAGCCGGTGGACATCAGCAACGCGGTGCTGTACCTCGCCTCGGACGAGGCCCGCTACGTGACCGGTGTGCAGCTGCGGGTGGACGCCGGCGGGTACCTCAAGTGGTACGACTACCACGCCTGACGGAAAAAGGGACGGAACCACAGTCGCAACGGTCCGTTCGATACACGGATTTTGATCTTGATCTGAGAAAGAGAGGAAGCGAACATGAAGGTGCAGGTGGACCCGGAGCGGTGCCAGGGGCACACGCTCTGCGCCATGATCGCCCCCGACCTGTTCACGCTGGACGACGTCGACGGCCACTCGTCCGCCGTCGACGGCGAGATCCCGGCCGACCTCGAGGCCAAGGCGGCCGAGGCGATCCGTTCGTGTCCGGAACAAGCAATCTCGGTCATCCCCTAACGGGGCATGGAGGCACGCGCATGAGCACGGAACCGGTTACCGACGACGAGCGGAAGCAGAACCGCTACCACTTCGACCGGCACACCCCCGAGTACCGGGAGCAGTTCACCGAGGTCACGGCGGAGATGCTGGACAAGTGCCCGGTCGCCTGGAGCGACACCTACGGCGGCCACTGGGTCGCCGCCGGGCACTCCGAGGTCTTCGAGCTGGCCCGGTCGGCCGACTACCTGTCCAACGACCACGACCCCGCCCACGAGCGGCGCGGCTACAAGGGCATCTCGATCCCGTCACCTGATGTGGGCTTCCGCGGCGGCTTCCTGGAGATGGACCCGCCTGAGCAGCGGTACTACCGGCAGGCGCTCAACCCGTACCTGTCGCCGGCCGCGGTGGCCCGGTGGGCCCCGCTGGTGGACGAGATCGTGCGCGCCAGCCTGAACGAGAAGATCGAGACCGGCCGGATCGACTTCGTCGACGACCTGGCCAACATCGTGCCCGCGGTGCTCACCATGGGGATGCTCGGGATGCCGCTGAAGAACTGGGACATCTACGTCGAGCCGATCCACGCCTCGGTCTACACCTCGCCCAACTCGCCTGACATCGCCCGCATCCAGGCGAGCAGGCTCGCCATGCGCGACGACATGATGGGCCAGCTCGCGGGGATCAGGGCGAACCCCAAGCCCGGGCTGATCAACGCGCTGGCCACGGCCGAGATCAACGGCACCGTGCCGCCGGACTTCGAGTTGCTCGGGATGATCGCGCTGCTCATGGGCGGCGGGTTCGACACCACCACGGCGCTGACCGCGCGCTCCCTTGAGTGGCTGTCGGAGCACCCGGACCAGCGGGCCCGGCTCTCGGCCGAGCGAGACACGCTGCTCAACCCGGCCACCGAGGAGTTCCTGCGCTACTTCACCCCGGCCCCGGGCGACGGGCGCACGATCTCGGCCGATTGCGAGCTCGCGGGCCAGCAGTTCAAGGAGGGCGAGCGGATCTGGCTGTCGTGGGCGATGTCCAACCGCGACCCGGAGGTGTTCCCCAACCCCAACGAGGTTGAGCTGGACCGTACCGGCAACCGGCACCACAGCTTCGGGCTCGGCCTGCACCGCTGCATCGGGTCCAACGTGGCCCGCATGGTGTTCAAGCGGATGGTCACCGCGGTGCTCGACCGGATGCCCGATTACGTCTGCGACCCGGCCGGCGCCGAGCACTACCAGACGATCGGCATCATCCAGGGCATGAAGCACCTGCCCGCGACCTTCACCCCCGGCCCCAGGATCGGGGACGGGCTGGACGAGACGATCGCCCGGATGCAGGTCGTGGTCGACGAGCAGCGGCTGGCGGAGCCGGTCACCGTCCGCAAGGGCGCGGCCGAGGCCAAGTAGCGGCGACTCCTTCAGGTAGCAAACACCCCCGGCGCGGTCTGGTGCGTCGGGGGTGTTTGCTATAGGGTCAGTTCAGCTAACTATTAATGACAGTCTCTTAGGTTAGCTCGCACCGAAGGCCCGGCCCGTCCGGCCAGCGAGGAGCAGCCGATGGCGATCATGCCGATCGAGCGGGGCAAGATCCGCGAGTACGCGACCGCGACCGCGGCCGCCCGCCCGGTGTACCTGGATGACCCGAAGGCGCCGGTCCCGCCGACGTTCCTGGCCACCGCGGTGTTCTGGACGCCGATCGGCGAGACGCTGCGGTCGCCGGAAGTGCTGCGGGCCTGCGCGGAGGCAGGGGTGACGGCCGACCTGGGCAGCCTGCTTTCGCTCGAGCAGGAGTACGTCTACCCGGGCCCGCCGCCGCACGCGGGGGAGACCCTGCAGACCGCCGAGCGGCTGAGCGACATCACCGTGAAGCAGACCAGGGACGGGCGGGCGATGGTGGTGATCAGGTTCACCGTCTCCTTCCACGACGAGCGCGGCGACCTGCGCGCGGAGTGCCATTACACGTCGGCCTACGTCCAGCGGCGCCATTCATGATCGAGATAGTGCCCGGCGCTCGGCTCCCGGAGCGCGCGTTCGGGCCGGTCACGCTGACCGACGTCGTCCGCTACCAGGGCGCGAGCGGCGACCTGAACCCAATCCACCACGACGACGAGTTCGCCCGGGCGGCCGGATTCCCGGCCGCGATCGGGGTGGGGATGCTCGGCGCGGGCTGGCTGGCCGCCTACTGCACCGAGCACCTGGGCGAGGAGACCGTGCGCCGCTTCCGCACCCGGTTTTCCGCGGTCGTCTGCCGGGGCGACCACCTGACGGCCTCGGCCGAGGTCATCCGGGTGTTCACCCGTGACACCGAAGCACGGGCGGAGCTGGCCATCCGGCTGCGCAAGGACGACGGATCGGTCGTCATCGACGGCACCGCCGAGTTCGCGGTTAGCTGAGGAGAACAGTGCAAACGGGAACCAACCAACGCCCCGGACTTCCGATCGCGCTTGTCATCGGCGGTGGCGGGATGGGCATGTCGACCGCTCGCAGGCTCGGCCAGTCGCACCGGGTGGTGCTGGCGAGCCAGTCGGCCAAGAAGAACGCCGGCCGGGAGGCGGCGCTGCGCGAGGACGGCATCGACGCCGTTGCGGTGCAGTTCGACGTGACCGACGCGGACTCGGTTGCCGGGCTGGCGGAGTTCGTGGCCGCGCGAGGCTCGCTGCGCACGCTCGCCCACGTGGCCGGGCTGTCCCCGTCGATGGGGGACTGGCACCAGCTCTTCAGCGTGAACCTGATCGGGACCGCGCTGATGGAACGGGCCTGTCTGGAGCTGGCGGTCCCAGGCACCGCGGCGGTGTTCGTCTCCTCCTCGGCGGGCCATCTGGCCGAGCCGCCGGCCGGGGACATCGCAGCCGTTCTGGACGACCCGCTCACCCCGGGGTTCTTCGACCGGCTGGACGAGGTCATCGCGAAGGACGGGCAGACTCCGTTGCAGGCTTACCGGCTGTCGAAGTGGGCGCTCAACCGGATGTGCCGCCGCCGCGCGGGCGCCTGGGGCGCCAAGGGCGCGCGGATCGTCTCGATGTCGCCCGGACCGATCGCCACCCCGATGGGCGCCAGGGAGCTGGACGGGCCCAGCCGCGACGTGAAGCTGAACCTGATGCGCCAGCTGCCGATCGCGCGCGAGGGCACCATGGTCGAGACCGCCGACGCGATCGAGTTCCTCGCCTCCGACCGAGCCTCCTACATCACCGGCACGGACCTGCTGGTCGACGGCGGGATCGTGGCGGCCTCCCGACCCGCCTGAGGCACCTGAGACAGGAGCTGACACGTGACCGCCACCACCGAGCAGGCCGGGCCGGCGCCGCTGGCCGGGCTCACCGTCATCGACCTGTCGACCACGCTGCCAGGCGCCCAGGCCACCCAGTTCCTGGCCGACGCGGGGGCCGACGTGATCCTGGTGGAAGGACCGCAGAGCAGCCCGCTACGGGCCGACCCCGGCTGGCCCGGGCTGCTGCGGGGCAAGCGCAGCATCGAGCTCGACCTGCACTCCGACGACGGCCGGGCCACCCTCGACGGGCTCCTTCGCCGGGCCGACGTCCTGGTCGCCACCATGCGGCCGGCCGCGGCGGCCCGGCTCGGCCTCACCGCCGAGCCGCTCGCCGCGCGCTGCCCGCGGCTGGTGGCCGCGCTGATCACCGGCTGGGGCAGCCGCGGCCCGTGGGCCGGCTACAAGGGCTACGAGGCCCTGATCATGGCCAAGGCCGGCGTGCTGCACTCCAAGCGGCAGCTGACGCCGGGTCCCGACCCGGCCTACGTGTCGGTGCCGTACGCGTCGTACGCGGCCGGGCAGACCGCCGTCCACGGCATCCTGGCGGCGCTGTACGAGCGCGAGTCCAGCGGGCGCGGGCAGGTGGTGGAGGCCAACCTGGTATCCGGGGTCGGCTCCCTCGACACCTACAACTGGTTCTACGAGATGATCCTGCGCCGCTACCCGGACGCATTCCAGCCGCTGGCCGACGCCTTCGACGCCGCCGGGCGGCCGCAGTCCCGGCTGATGTACGCCCTGCTGGTCGGGGCCACCAAGGACGGCACCTGGCTGCAGTTCGCCCAGTCGGCACCCCACCTCACACAGGCATTTCTGGAAGAGCTGGGCCTGGCGGACGAGGTGAGGGAGCCGAAATGGGCGGGCTTCCCCGACCTGCCGACGCCGGAGCTGCGCCAGGAGTGGTGGGACAAGATGCTCGCCAGGGTGGGGGAGCGGACGCTCGCGGAGTGGGAAGCGGTGTTCGATCGCAATTCCAACGTGTTCGGCGAGCAGTTCCGCACGCCCGACGAGGCTCTCGCGCATCCGCAGATCGCGTACGAGGGCCGCGCCGTCACCGTCCATGACCCGGACCTGGGGCCGGTACGGCAGCCCTCCACCATGGTCCACGCGAACGGCGGGCCGCTGACCGCCATCGATCGCGCCCCCCGGCCGGGTGAGCACGCGCGCGAGATCCGCCTGCTGGCGGCCCAGCGGGAGCGCGAAGAAGCAGCATCGGACGCAGCCGGCCCGGGCGCTTCCGGTCCCGCCCCGCGCGGCTGCCCGCTGGCCGGCGTGACCGTGCTCGAGCTCGGCGGCATGTTCGCCGCCCCGTTCGGCGCGACCGTGCTGGCCGATCTGGGCGGCCGCGTCATCAAGGTCGAGCCGCTGGAGGGCGACACCATCCGCGGGATCATGGCCTTCCCCGAGGCGGGCGGAGGCAAGGTGCTCCAGGGCAAGGAAAGCATCGCGCTCGACATCCGCACTCCCGAGGGCCTGGCGATCGTGCACGAGGTCGCCACGCAAAGCGACGTGGTCCTGCAGTGCTACCGGGCCGGCGTCGCCGCCAGGATCGGCATCGACGAGGCCACGCTCAAGGCACTCAACCCCGACCTGGTCTACCTCAACGCGCCCGGCTACGGCATCGACGGGCCGTACGGCGGCAAGCCCGCCTACGCCCCGTCCATCGGCGCCGCGTCGGGGGTGTCGCTGACCGACGCACCGCTCGGCGGCGCCCGACCGGAAAGCCACCAGCAGCTGCTAAGCGGTGCCCGCAACCTCCGGGCGGGCGGCACCGTCCCGGCCGTGCAGTCCGACGGCATCGCCGCCCTCGGCGTGGGCTCCGGTCTGCTGCTCGGCCTGTACGCCCAGCGGCGCGGAATCACCCTGACCGACCTGGTCACGACCATGCTGGGCAGCTGCACCCAGGCGCTGATCAGCCGGAACACCAGCTACCAGGCACGTCCGCCGCTGACCAGGGTCGACGACGAGTTCCGCGGTCTCGGCCCGCTGTACCGGCTGTACCGCGCGGCCGACGGCTGGGTGTTCCTGGCGGCGCCCGCCGGAGGGGAGTGGCCCGCGCTGGCGGCTGCGCTGAGCGGCTACCCGGGCCTTGACGACGAGCGCTTCGCCTCCGCGGCGGGACGCGCGGAGCACGCCGAGGCGCTGGCCGTGGCGCTGGCGGAGGTCTTCGCGACCCGGGCTAAGGACGACTGGGAGGCGGAGCTGACCGCGCGCGACGTCGGCTGCGTGGCCGTGGCCCAGGAGAACGCCGAGTGGCGGATGCAGGACGACGAGTTCTACCAGGCTGGGTACGCGGTCGACGCGGTCAGCCCGATTTTCGACCAGCACCGCCGTCCGGCCCCGCTGGTCCGCTTCTCCCGGTCGGCGACCAAGGCGGACGCGGGCTGCCGCCTGGGACAGCACACCGACGCGCTGCTGCGCGAGCTCGGCTACGACGACGAACGGATCGCCGACCTGCGCAAGCGGGACGTGGTTCGGTGAAAGAAGGCACATGGCCATCCCGGTTCCCGACGACCTGAAGCCCCGCGGCTCGGTGGCGTCCGCGCCGCCGCGCCGGCCCGGGTCGGTCCGCCGTACCACCACGATGGACTTCACCTGGCCCGACGGCCTGGCCGGGGACACCGTCCTTGACGGCCGGGCCCGCGACCTGCGCACCAACCGCGACGGCACGCCGACCGTCCTCGCCCAGGCCGCGCTGCGCATGGTCACCGACCCGCGCCGGATCATCAGGGAAATCAGCTCTGCGCCCGGCGTCGCCGGACTGCCCAGTCTGGCGGGCGAGTCGGCCATGTCCGGCTATCGGCGGCGGCTGGCCGCGACCGGGGCGCCCAGCGCCGCCGGGACGCCGGTGTACCAGCTGCTCGACGACATCCCCGGCGCGACCCTGGTCTCCGGGGCCGCCTGGCAGCGCTGGTACGACATGGACGTCTACCTGGAGCTCAAGGCCGACGTCAGCCAGCGCGTGATGACCGACGTGTGCACCGGCTACCAGCAGGGCTCCAGCGCGCTGCAGGCGGACGGAACCCTTCGCTGGCGTCAGGACCGCCAGCCCGCGGTCAACATCGACGCCGTCGACGACGACCTCGGGTGGCACCCCCACCCGAGCCCCCCGGGGGTGACGATGCGGCGCGCCCGCCGGATCGACGCGTGGGCGGACGGCCCGGTGATCCACGTCGACGCGTTCTTCCAGGACTCCTCCACGCTGCCCGAGGGCGGGCGGCAGTCGATCCACGAGTACACGCTGACCGCGCAGGCCGACCTGGAAACGGGAATGGTGCGCGCGGTCGCCCCGGTCGCGCGGGTGCTGCCCTACGACGAGTGCCCGCTGGCCGTCGGCCACGTCGCCGCCCTGACCGGGTTGTCGCTGGCCGGGCTGCGGGGCGCGGTGCTCGAGCGGCTGCGGGGGCCGCTCGGCTGCACCCACCTCAACGACATGCTGCGGGCGCTGGCCGACGTGCCGGCCCTCGCCCGGCAGCTCCCGGCCGCCACGGAAATCTAGGTGAACTGCGCGCCCCGCGACGCCCAGATCTTGGCCTGCTCTATGCCCCACGGGGCGGGCGGGTCGAAGTTGTAGCGCTTGGTCGTCTTGCCGGAGATCCGCCAGCCGTCGGGGGTCCTGATGACCACGTCGCGGTACACGATGTCGGCCACCGACCCGCCCGGCAGCGGCAGCAGCGCCTTCGAGCGCACCACCACCTCGTCCGCCGTCACGTCCTCGATGACGTGGTTGACCAGCATGTGCTGGTAGGGGTGAGTCAGCACGTCGCAGAACTGCCTGACGATCTCGGCCCGCCCGACGATGGGGGCGAGCCCGCGCGGCGGCTGGACCGAGTGATCGCGGAAGTCGACCACCGCGTCCTCGGTGAACACCTGGTCGAAGCGGTCCCATTCGCGGTCGTCGACCAGGAAGCCGTACAGCACGACGACGGCCTGGATTGCGAGAGTATCTTCGGCGGAACGCTTCATGCGTTCATTCTCCGCTCGGCTGGGCCGGGTTGACGAGCTGCCGTTCCGCTGAACGGTGCGACCGTTGACCGCGGTCGCGTTGGTGTCTATGTTGATACATGGAAGTCCGACTATCTGATACACAGGTAACTGCTCAAAGGAGAGGCCTGCCGATGGCCACATACAAAGAGTTCCTCGTCTCTGGTGACTGTCACATCATCGAGCCGGCCGACCTGTTCAAGACCCGACTGCCGGCCAGCATGCGCGACCGCGCGCTGTGGGAAGAGGAGTTCACCCTCGAGGAGCCGATCGTCGCCGGCGGCCACACCGAGTTCAGGAAGCTGCACACGATCGGCTTCGACGGCTGGACGGTGTCGAAGTACCGCCAGTTCCAGGGCCACGACGGCACGACGCCGGGCTGGATCCCCGACGACATCATCGCCGACATGGACATGGAGGGCGTCGACGCCGCCGTGTTCTTCCCCAACCTGGCCCTGTTCGTGCTGTTCACCGACGACCACGAGCTGTCCATGGCCCACTCGCGGGCGTGGAACGACTGGGTGGCCGAGACCTACCTCGCTTACAAGGACCGGATGCGCCCGGTTGCCTCCATCCCGTTGACCCACATCCCGGACGCGGTGGACGAGATCAGGCGGGTGCACAAGCTCGGCCTGCGGGCGCTGATGCTGCCGGAGATCCCGCCGGTGCCGTACTGGTCGCGCGACTACGAGCCGGTGTGGAACGTCGCCGAGGAACTCGGCCTGCCGATCTTCATCCACGTCGCCACCGGCGGGGTGATGGTCAAGGAAGACGCGTCCAGGACCGGAAGCACGGTCAAGGGCATGATGACGGCCATGAACATGGGCAAGGGCCAGCTGACGGACGACATGGTGGCGGGCCGGACGATGGGCGGCGGCAACACCGCCGCCGCCAGCCCGTCCAAGATCATGGCCGACCTGATCGGCGGCGGGGTCCCCGAGCGGCACCCGGGCCTGACCTTCAACCTGGTCGAATTCGGCGCCAGCTGGCTGGTGTCGTACATGGCGTTCATGGACAAGTCGTGGCGCCGCGGCACCGGACAGGACCCGAACTGGTGGCTCGGCTTCTGGGACGACGACAAGTCGCCCTACGAGCAGCCGGCCATGGGCCGCCTGTTCAACATCAACGAGAAGTGGCCGTACCCGCTCAAGCCGACCGACTACGTGCGGCGGCAGTTCCACATCCAGTTCGCCGACGACCCGGTGGCGGTGCAGGCCCGGCACATCACCGGGCTGTCCACGGTGATCTGGGGCAACGACTACCCGCACGCCGAGGGCACCTTCAACGGCACCGCGGAAGCCATCGCCGAGAACTTCGACAGCACCGTCTCCTTCGAGGACCGGGCCGCGATCCTCGGCGGCACCCTGGCCAAGGTGGCCGGCTTCGACGCCAGCAAGAAGCTGGCGGTCGAGCGGCACCCGGCCGACTCGGCCGCAAGCTAGCGCGCCGCCGGCCAGCCGATGCGCGATGGCCGGCCTACGAGTGACCGTCGGCAGGCCAGCGGGTTCGGCTAGGCGCGGCAGGCCCGCTCCTGGCCCATCAGCCCGGAGGTGGCGGGCGACATCGGCGCCGTGAGCATGCCCACCCAGCCGTCTACGTAGTTGCTCAGCTGCGCCTCGCTGATCCGCTGATGGCCGCGCGCGAGTTCGGCCAGCAGGCTGTGCACGCTGTTGTAGAGCTGCACCTCCCGGCCGAGCCGGGCCCGCGCGGGCATCCCCGCCATCAGGCCGGGCACCAACTCCCGCAGCACGCCGGCGGTGCTGTCGGCCACCTCCGGCGGCAGGTACTCGGCGAAGGCCCGGGGATTGGCACTGACCCGCGCCAGGAACGGCACGAACATCTCGCCCGCGTCGATGCTCTCGATCAGCGGGCGCACGATGATCCACACCGCCTCGCGGGGGTCGCCGGACACGCCGCGGTCACGGGCCTGCTGCAGCAGCTCGGCCCGGCGGGCGTTGATCGCACGGTAGCGAAACTCAAGCACCGCGCGCACCAGGCCGGCCTGGGAGCCGAAGTGGTAGGTGATGACCGAGGAGTTCGACTGGCCGGCCGCCGCCTGAATCTCGCGCAGCGAGACGCCCTCGACCCCGTTCATCGCGATCAGGCGTTCCGCCGTCACCATCAGCAGCTCGCGCGTCGCCTGGCCGGCCGAGTGGCGGCGCCGCGGGCGGGTGTTCTCCACTTCGGTGGACGTCACGTTCCGCATCGTAGCAGCGACGACTGAGTGGTCGCCAGAAAGATAATGAACATATCTTAAAAAATTATGGACAGTTGAATCAGTTAGTGAAATGCTCGGATGCAGCGACACGATGAAACGCGGCGCCAGCCGCCCGCGCTGCGGAGGCCAACTATGCCGAAGATCTGGACCAACTCGGGCGACTCGCACTTCCTCGAGCCGGCCGACCTGTGGGAGTCGCGCTTGCCCAAGCGGCTCGCCGACCTCACACCGAAGGCGGAGAAGGACCCCGACGGCGAGTACGAGACCGTGCGGGTCGACGGTCAGACGTTCCGGCGCAAGCTGCCCACCTCGGCCGCGGTGAAGTTCCTGGAGGAGACTCGCAAGGCGGTCGGCATCAGGGATGCCCGGCTGCGGCTGCGGGACCTGGACCAGGAGGGCGTCTGGGGCGAGGTGATCTTCCCCTCCCTCGGCATGTGGTCCTCCACCTTCCGCACCCCGGAACTGCTCAAGGCCTGCATGCGGGCGAGCAACGAATGGGCGCTGGAAGAGGTGGCGGCCATCTCCGACCGCTACGTGGTCACCTCCCAGGTCTCCACCCTCACGGTCGAGGACGCGGTGGCCGAGCTGGAATGGGCGGCCGAGCGGGGATTCAGGTCGGTGTTCCTGCCGACCACGCCGCACCCGAGCGCGCCCGACTGGCACGCCGGCGACTGGGAGCCGTTCTGGGCCGCCGCCGAGCGGGCGGGCATGGTCCTCGCGATCCACATCGGCACCGACCCGGTCGACCTGTCGGCCGGGAAGGTCGGCGTCACCTACCGGGGCCCAGGCGGCGCGGTGATGAACTACACCGAGACCACGTTCTCCGGCCAGCGCGCGGCGATGAAGCTGGTCGCGTCGGGCGCGCTCGACCGCCATCCCGGCCTGCGGGTGCTGATCTCCGAGGGCGGCGCCAGCTGGATCCCGTTCCTGGGCGACCGGATGCGGGAGGGCTACCGCCAGCACCACATGGCGGTGCGGCCGAAGCTGGCCCGCGACCCCAAGGACATCCTGATGACGCAGGTCTACGCCTCCTTCCAGCACGACGAGTCCGCCATCGCGGCGTTCGACGCGATGGGCTACAAGAACGTCATGTTCGGGTCCGACTACCCGCACATGGAGGGCACCTACGGGCACACCCAGGACACCCTGAAGACCCTGTTCGACGGCGTGTCCGATGAGACCAGGCGGCGGATCACGCAGGGGGCCTTCGCCGAGCTGTTCCCGCAGGTGCCGCCGGCTCCCGCGGACGAGGCCTGAGCGGTGGCGCGGGACACCGGGGCCCGTGACGTCGCCATCGCCGGGATCGGCGCGACCCCCTACTACAAGCGCGGCGAGACGGCGCACCTGAGCATCAACCAGCTGGCGGGCGAGGCCATCCTCGCCGCCTGCGCCGACGCCGGGGTCTCGGTCACCGAGGTCGACGGCCTCGCGTTCTACTCCCTGGCCCGGGCCGGCTACGGCGATCAGCTGGAGGCGGGCGAGTTCGTGGAGATGCTCGGCATCCGCGAGCTCACCTTCACCGCCGCGCTGACTGGCGGCGGCGGCGGCTCGGCGGGCTCCATCGGCCTGGCCCGCGCCGCGATCGTCGCGGGCGACGCCTCGGTGGTGGTGACGGTAATGGCGCTGCAGCAGCGGACCCGCCTCGGCTCGGTGGTCGCGTCCAAGGCGGCCACGCCGGCCGGCTCGTTCGTCCAGCCGTCGGGCCTGGCCGGGCCCGGCCAACTGATGTCGCTGCTGACCAGGCGGCACATGCACCAGTACGGCACGACCAGGGACGCGTTCGCCGAGATCGCCATCTCCACCAGGAACAACGCGCTCAACCGGCCCAAGGCGAGGTACCGCGAGCCGCTGACCCGCGAGCAGTACTTCGGCTCGCGGATGATCGCCGACCCGCTCTGCCTCTACGACTTCTGTATGGAGACCGAGGGCGCGGTCGCGATCGTCACCACCTCGCTCGAACGCGCCCGTGACCTGCGGCAGCGGCCGGTCCCGGTCGTCGCGGCGGCCCACGGCGGCACCCGCGAATGGGGCCGCGGGTTCTCCTGGTTCGGCATGGCCGACGACGAGACGTTCGCGTCGTCCGGGCACAAGGCGGTCGCCGACCGGCTCTACGCCAAGGCCGGGGTCACCTCCCAGGACATCGACGTGGCGCTGATCTACGACCACTTCACGCCGATGGTGCTGATGCAGCTCGAGGAGTACGGCTTCTGCAAGAAGGGCGAGGGAGGTCCGTTCGTGCTGAGCGGCGCGATCAGGTACGCGGCCGAGCGCAAGCCATGTGCCATCCCGGTGAACACCCACGGCGGGCAGCTGTCCGAGGCCTACGTCATCGGCGCCACCCACATCATGGAGGGCGTCGAGCAGCTCCGCGGCACCGCCGTCAACCAGGTCGCCGGGGCCGAGCTCGCGCTCGTCACCGGCGGGCCGGCCGCGCTGCCGACCAGCGCGCTGATCCTGGGGCGGGACCGTTGAGCGCCGCCGAGGCGCTGCCGGCCGGGGCGGTCAAGATCTCCACCGACCCCACCACCGAGCCGTTCTGGCAGGCGGCCAGGGAGCGCCGGCTGGTCGCGCCCCGGTGCGGGGACTGCGGCACGTTCCGGCTGCCGCCCACGCCGTTCTGCTGGCGCTGCCAGTCGGCCGCGGTGGACTGGACCGAGTTGTCCGGCCGGGCCACGGTCTACACCTACACGGTGGTCAACGGGTACCCCGGGCTGCCGGACATCACGCTGGTGCCGGTGGTCGTCGACCTGGCCGACGCCCCGGGCGTCCGGCTGGTCAGCAACGTCATCGGCGTCGACCCGGCCGAGGTCGCAATCGGCGCCGACCTCATCGTCGACTTTCATCCGATCGCGGATGGCTGGCTGCTGCCCGTCTTCCGTTTGGCGGACCCGCGTACGAAGGAGCAGCCTGCGTGAGCGACCCCGACGAGGAAACCGCGCTCGACGAGAAACCGTCCGAGTTCTTCACCAGCAGCGCCGGCGCAGGTGGTTACCACGACGGGCAGGCGATCGTCCCCGAGGGCGACCACTACCGGTGCTGGTGCTCCTGCGGGGAGTGGCAGATCGAGGCGCCGACCGAGGCGCAGGGACTCCACCTGGCCCGGGTGCACACGGGCAGCGTGCCGGGCTGATGCTGTCGTTCGACGCGGCCGCCCTGACCTCGCCGCCGGTGCACACGCGGGCCACCGGATCGTGGTCATGACCCATCCCCGCGTCTCCGTCAGCGCGCTGAGTTCCGTCCGCTGGTCCTTCGACGAGGACCTCGCGTTGTGGCGAGAGCTCGGGGTCGGCTGGGCCGGCCTGATGGGCGCCAAGCTCGGCGACGACCTCGACGCGCGGTTCACCGCGCTGGCCGAGGCCGGCCTGCGGGCGTCCACCGTGGTCGTGCCGCGGTTCGACCTGGGCGCGCCCGACAGCTGGGACGCGACCCGCAAGACGCTCCGACGGTGGACCGACGCGGTCGCGAAATACGACGGCTGGTCGATGTACCTGACACCGGGACGCCCGACCGGGGCAGTCTGGGAACGGCTGCTCGACACGCTCGCAGAACGCGGTCGCGCCGAGCGTCCAGTACGCCCGCGACCAGGGCGTCCGGCTGGCGTTCGAGCCGTCAAGGCGGACCGAGGTGTCGTTCGTGAACACCCTGGGCAACGCGGTCGACGTCGCCCAGCGGACCGGGCTCGGCATCGTCGCCGATATCGGCAACTTCTGGATGGAGCGCGACCTGCGCGCCACCCTGCTGCGGGCGGCCCCGCACATCGCCCTGGTGCAGCTGACCGACGTCTCCATCGGCACCGTGGGCAGCCCCGATGACCCGCCGTCAGGCGGCCGGGTACCGTTCGGCGAGGGTGACCTGCCGCTCGCCCGGATTCTGAGCGACATCAAAGACACCGGCTACGCCGGCCCGCTGGAGCTCGAGCTGATCGGCCCGCTGGGCGACCGCGAAGGCTACGCACCGGTTATCCGCCGCGGGGTGGCCGCGGCCGACGCGATGCTCGGCCAAGCCGGGCTGTGAGCAGCGAAAGAGGAGCCTGATGACCCGGATGAGCAGGGCAGTGGTGATGCCAGGCGACGGCACCTGGGAAGTGCGCGAGCTGCCGGTACCCGACCCGCCGCCCGGCGGCGCGGTGCTGCGGGTCGAGGCCGTCGGCATGTGCCACAGCGACATCGACCACATGCACGGCATCGTGCACACCCCGTGGGGCGGCGCGTACCCGTCGATCCCGGGGCACGAGATCGTCGGCCGCATCGACGCCCTGGCCGCCGGGACCGGCGCCCGGTGGGGCGTCACCCAGGGTCAGCGGGTCGCCGTCCGCGAGTCGGTGCCGCTGGCAGGCGGCATCCGCGTCTATGGGCACGACTTCGGCATCGACGAGCGCTCTGGCCTGTTCGGCGGCTTCGCCGACTATATGGAACTGCTGCCGGAGACGCTCATCGAGCCGCTCCCTGACGATCTCCCGGCCGACGAGCTGACGGTATGGGAGCCGCTCGCGATCGCGGTCCGGTGGGCGACTGCGGTCAAGCCGGGCGACTCGGTGGCGATCCTCGGACCCGGGCACCTCGGCCTGGCCTCGATCGTGGCGGCCCGCGCGGCCGGCGCCGAGCGGATCTTCATCACCGGCACCTCCGCCGACGCCCTCCGCCTCGACGCGGCCCGTCGGCTCGGGGTGGAGGAAGCGATCGATGTCAGCGCCGCCGATCCGGTCGAGCGCATCCGCGAGCTCACCGGCGACGGCGTCGACGTGGTGATCGACGCCGCCTCCGGTTCGACCGTCACCGTCACCCAGGGCATGCAGCTGGCCAAGCGGGGCGGGACGGTGGTAATCGGCGGCCTGAAAGACCGCAAGCCGGTCGACGGTTTCATCAGCGACTGGATTCCCATGCGTCAGCTCCACCTGCACGCGGGCTTCCCCGGCGACCACGTCAAGACCTCGATCGAGCTGATCAGACAGGGCCAGGTGCCGACGGCCGCGCTACTGGGCGAGGCCGTCACCGTCGACGGCCTCGGCGACGCGCTGCGGCTGCTGGCGCGCGCGCTCCCCGGCCGCGACGCGATCCGCCTGGCGCTGCGGATGGCCGAGTAGCGGCCCGGTCTGACAGGCTGGCGACCATGGCCTTCGAAACTGACGACTACGACGAGTTCGGGATGCTGGGCGACAACGCCGCCGAGGCGGGGCAGACGCTGACCGCGCCGCCCCGCGTCACCCGGACGTCCTTCACGGTCGCGGACGGGCAGAGCGTATCCGCGATCGCCTGGGGCGACGCCGCGCCGGAGCTGGTGCTGCTGCACGGGGGAGGCCAGAACGCGCACACCTGGGACACCGTCGCGCTGGCGCTCGGCCGACCGCTGCTGGCGGTCGACCTGCCCGGCCACGGGCACTCCGACCGCCGTCAGGACCGTGACTACGGCCCCTGGCGCAACGCCGAGGCGGTCGCCTCGGTCATCGAGCAGGCCGCGCCCGCCGCGCGCGGCGTCGTCGGGATGTCGCTGGGCGGGTCCACCGTGATCCGGCTGGCGGCCATCCGCCCGGACCTGGTGCGCCGCGCGGTGATCGTCGATGTGACTCCGAACAGCGGCGTCCGCTCGCGCGCCCTCGCGTCGGCCGATCGCGGTGCGGTCGCCCTGGTCAGCGGGCCGCCGGTGTACGAGTCGTTCGAGGCGATGGCCGCCGCGGCCGTAGCGGCGAGCCCCAACCGCCCCCGGTCGGCGGTCGAGCGCGGCGTCCGGCACAATGCCCGCCGGCTGCCCGACGGGCGCTGGACGTGGCGCTACGACCTGTTCGGCGACCGCCCGGCGGCCGTGGGCGACCATACCGGGCTGTGGGCGGACGTACCTGCGATCACCGTGCCGGTCATGCTGGTGCTCGGGGCCGACTCGCCGTTCACCGGCGAGCAGGACGTGGCCGAATTCCGGCGGCTGCTCCCCGCGGCCCGGGTCGAGGTGGTGCCCAACGCCGGGCACGCGATCCAGAGTGACCAGCCGCTGCGATTGACCCAGCTGATCGAGGACTTCATCTTCTCAGCCGGCGAACAGCCAAAACAGACTGTTATAGCTAAAACAGGTAGTTATGTAAGATGATAGGACCGGCGCGCCGGGCCGGTGACCGCGGCTCGTCACCCAGCGCGCGAGGGAGCGTTCATGACCACCACTGAGGCTGACGGCGGGACTGGCGTGCTGGCGGGCGAGGAGCGGCTGCTGGTCGACGGGGAGCTGGTCGGCGCAGTCGGCGGCGCCACCTTCGACGTGATCAACCCGGCCACCGAGGAAGTGGCCGGAGTAGCGGCGGACGGCGCCCCGGCCGACTTCGACCGGGCGATCGCCGCTGCCCGCCGCGCGTTCGACGCCAACGCCGGGAACTGGCGGGATGACGTCGAGTTCCGCGCGCACTGCGTGACCCAGCTGCGCGACGGCCTCGTCCGCGCGCAGGAGCGGCTGCGCCGGATCCTGGTTACCGAGATCGGCACGCCGGTCGCCATGACCTACGGCATCCAGCTCGCGTTCCCGATCGAGGAAGCCGGCTACTGGCCGGACTACGCCCGCAACTTCGCGTTCCTGCGCGACGCGGGCACTCACTCCGGCCTGGGCCGCACGTTCCGGCAGAAGCTGCAGTACATCCCGGTCGGGGTGGTCGCGGCCATCACCCCGTGGAACGCGCCGCTCTACCTCAACGTCGCCGAGAGCGTGCCCGCGCTGCTGGCGGGAAACGCGGTGATACTCAAGCCGGCTCAGCTCACCCCGTGGGCGGGGCTCGAGCTCGGCCGCATCGCGGCGGAGGAGACCGACATCCCGCCCGGCATCTTCCAGGTGGTCGTGTCCAACGACAACGACGTGGCCGCGGTCCTGACCTCCGATCCGCGGGTCGACATGGTCACCTTCACCGGCTCGACCGCCGTGGGCCGCAAGATCCTCGCCGCGGCCGCGCCCACGGTGAAGAAGACCGTGCTGGAACTGGGGGGCAAGTCGACCCACATCGTGCTGGACGACGCCGACCTGGCAGCGGTGCTCCCGCTCGCGGCCGGCGGCGTGTGCACGATGTCCGGCCAGGGGTGCACGCTCGCCACCAGGATCCTGCTGCCACGGAGCAAGATGGCCGAGGGCCTGGCCATCATGCAGGCGACCATGGAGCACTTCCCCTACGGAGACCCGTGGGACATGAAGAACTACTCGGGGCCCGCGATCAGCGATGCCCAGCGGGCCAAGGTGCTCGGCCTGATCGAGGGCGCGGTAGCGGCCGGCGCCACCCTGATCACCGGCGGCGGCAAGCCGCCCCACCTGCCGACCGGGTACTACATCGAGCCGACGCTGCTGTCCGACGTCGACCCGCGCTCCACGATCGGCCAGGAGGAAACCTTCGGCCCCGTCGTCACGGTGACCCCCTACGAGACCGAGGAAGAGGCGGTCGCGATCGCCAACGACACCATTTACGGTCTCGCGGGCCAGGTGTCGAGCGGCGACGACGACCACGCGCTGGCAGTGGCGCTGAAAATCCGCACGGGTACGATCGGCGCCAACGTCGGCGGCACCTTCAGCCTCACCAGCCCGCTCGGGGGCGTGCGCCAAAGCGGCCTCGGCCGTCGCTACGGCGACGGCGGCTTCGAGGAATACCTCGAGGTCAAGGCCATCGGCCGGCCAGCCTGATGACGGGTCAGCCCGCCCTGCTGCGGCCGGACGACCACGCCGACCGCGCGCCCGACAGCGCTGCCGTGGTCGTGCCGACCACGGGCCAGCGGATCTCCTACCGGACCATGGTCGACCAGTCCAAGCGGCTGGCGAACGTGCTGCGAGCCCGCGGGCTCCGGCCCGGGGACCACGTGGCGATCTTCATGACCAACGTGCCCGAGTACTTCGAGGCGGTGTGGGCGGCCCGGCGCGCGGGTTACTTCTACACCGCGATCAGCTGGCACCTCACCCCGGGCGAGGTGCGCTACCTGCTGGAGAACTCGCAGTCCAAGGCGCTTATCGTCTCGGCTGACCTGGCCGACGTGGCCGAGCAGGCAGTCGGCGACCGGCCGGAGCCGGGCCTGCGGCTGCTCATCGGGCCGGACCGCCCCGGCTGGGACGATTACGCCGCGACGGTGGCGAAGGCGGGGACGGCGCCGCTCGCCCCCGAGCTCGAGGGGCAGGCGATGCTCTATTCCTCGGGGACCACCGGGCGGCCGAAGGGGATCGTCCACACCAAGATCGACACCGAGCGCCGGTTCGGCGACGTGGCGGGCGACATCCTCTGGGTCAACCGCTACGGACTCGACCCGTCGGCCGTGACACTGAACGTGGGCCCGCTCTATCACGCCGCGCCGCTGGTGTCGGCCATGGCCACCCACCGGTACGGCGGCACGGTGGTCCTCCTCCCGAAGTTCGACCCGGAGGAGACGCTGCGCGCGATCGAGCGCTACCGGGTGACCTACGCCCAGTTCGTGCCGACGATGTTCATCCGCCTGCTGCGCCTGCCCGAGACGGTCCGGCACCGTTACGACGTCAGCAGTCTGCGCACCGTCGCCCACAGCGCCGCGCCCTGCCCGGTCGAGGTCAAGCGCCAGATGATCGACTGGTTCGGCCCCGTCATCTACGAGTACTACTCCGCCACCGAGGCGGCCGGCCACGTGTCGATCGGCTCGCAGGAGTGGCTTGAGCATCCTGGCGCGGTCGGCCGGGTGGCGCCCGGCTCGGTGGCGATAACCGACGAGGCGGGGCGGGAGGTGCCGGCCGGCCAGGACGGCATCATCTGGTTCACCCGGCCGGCCAATAAGTTCTCCTACCATAACGACCCGGAGAAAACGGCCTCGATGTTCAACGACCGGGGCTGGGCCCGGATGGGCGACCTCGGCCACCTCGACGGCGACGGGTATCTGTTCATCACCGGCCGCTCCGACCACACGATCATCTCCGGCGGCGTCAACATCTACCCGCGCGAGATCGAGGACCTCCTTATTGCGCACCCCGCGGTCGGCGACGTCGCGGTGATCGGCGTCCCCGACGACGAGTACGGCGAGTCGGTCAAGGCAGTCGTCACCGTCCGCGACGGCTACGCCGGCGGCGCCGCGCTTGAGCGGGACATCATCGACTGGACCCGGGCGCGCCTCGCGCACTACAAGTGCCCCCGGTCGGTCGCCTTCGTGGACTCGCTGCCGCGCTCGGTGGCCGGCAAGATGATGAAGCACCGGCTGATCGAGCAGCTCACCCAGGCGCAACCACGGGCGGAAGGGAGATCGTGATGCACCTGACCAAGCTGGCCCGGGAGCACTGCGACAAGCCGGCCGTCATCATGGCGGACTCCGGCGCCACGCTGTCCTACGCCGAGCTGGAACGGCAGTCCAACCAGATCGCGCACCTGTTCCGCTCGCGCGGCTTGCGCCCCGGTGACCACATTGCCGTCCTCATGGAGAACCGGCCCGAGTTCTTCCCGGTCGTGTGGGCGGCCCAGCGGTCGGGGCTGTTCTACACCCCGGTGAACTGGCACCTGTCGGCGGCCGAGGCCGCCTACATCGTCGCCGACTGCGGTGCCCGCCTGCTGGTGGCCTCGAGTGACCTCGAGGAGCTGGCGGCGGCCGCCGTCGGCTCGGCGCCGGCCCTGCAGGATCTGCTGACCGTCGGCCGGCCCGTGCCCGGGTTGGAGTCGCTGGCGGACGCGGCTGCGCCGATGCCCGATACTCCGGTACCCGGTGAGCTCGAGGGCTACTACATGCTCTATTCGTCGGGGACCACCGGCCGGCCCAAGGGCATCCTGCCCACGCTGACGGGCCAGCCGTTCGGGACCGGCCTGAACATCGACCACACGATGAAGGACGTATTCGGGTTCTCGTCCGCCACGGTCTACCTCTGCCCGGGGCCGCTCTACCACGGGGCGCCGATCGGCTGGTCGCTTGGGACGATCAGGAACGGCGGCACCGCGATCGTGATGGAGCAGTTCGAGGCCGCCCGGGCGCTATCCCTGATCGAGCGCTACCGGGTCACCCACGGGAATTTCGTGCCGACCATGTTCGTCCGGATGCTGAAGCTCCCCGAGACGGAACGGGCCGCGTTCGACCTCTCCAGCCTGGAGCTGGTGGTGACCGCCGCCGCTCCGATCTCGGTCCAGGTCAAGGAGCAGATGATCGACTGGCTGGGGCCGATCATGACCGAGTTCTATGCGGGCAGCGAGGGCAACGGATTCTGCGTTATCGACAGCCGCACCTGGCTCGACCATAAGGGCTCGGTCGGCAAACCGATCCTCGGCCAGTTGCACATCTGCTCCGATGACGGCGCCGAGCTGCCGGCCGGGCAGATCGGCAACGTCTGGTTCAGCGGGACGAGGCGGTTCAGCTACCACAACGACCCGGCCAAGACCGCCGGCGTGTTCAACGACAAGGGGTGGAGCACTCTCGGCGACATGGGGTACCTCGACGCCGAGGGATACCTGTACCTCGCGGACCGGCGCACCGATCTGATCCTCTCCGGCGGGGTGAACATCTACCCGCGTGAGATCGAGGAAGCGCTCGCCCTGCACCCGGCGGTGGCCGACATCGTTGTCTTCGGCGTCCCCGACGAGGAGATGGGCCAGCGGGTGCACGCGGTGGTGCAGCCCGCGGTTCCCGGCAGCGGTACCCCCGAGCTGGCGGCCGAGCTGATCGACTTCTGCCGGTCACGGATCGCGCACTACAAGGCGCCGCGCGCGGTTTCGTTCGAGGACGAACTGCCGCGGCTGCCGTCGGGCAAGATGCTGCGCCGGCTGCTCATGGATCGCTACCGCTCGCTGCCGTCCGCCTAAGGCCGCCCGCGTGAAATCCATGCTCCAGTTGGTAATCCAGGTCTGCTCTCCCCCTCGCTTCCGTCTGGCCGGCGGCGCGCAGCACGTCCTTGCGCACCTTGCCCGAGGGGGTGCGCGGCAGTTCGTCCACCAGCACGATGACCTCGGGCGTCTTCTGCCGCGCGGCTCCGGCGGCGGCGAAGTGAGCCCTGGCCTGGTCGACGTCGAAGGTGAACCCCGGCCGGGGAACGATGACCGCGCAGACCCGCTCGCCCAGCGCCGGGTCCGGCGTCGGGATGACCGCGACGTCAGCGACCGCGGGGTGCGTCACCAGCAGGTCCTCGACCTCCTTGGCGGAGATGTTCTCCCCGCCGCGGATGATGATGTCCTTGAGACGATCGGTGACCGTCAGGTACCCCTCGGCGTCGGCCCGCCCGACGTCTCCGGTCCTGAACCATCCGCCCGGCAGGAACGCGGCCGCGTTCAGGGCCGGGTCGGTGTAGCCGGTGAAAAGCTCGGGGCCCTGGGTAAGGATCTCGCCGACCTGGCCGTCGGGCACGTCGCGCCCGTCAGCATCCACCAGGCGGACCTGGTTGCCCGCGAGCAGGCGGCCGTCGGTTCCTGACCGCCTGCCCAGCGAGTCGCCGATGGTGCCGGCGCTCACCGTCGGGTGCTCGCTGCTGCCGTAGGAACGGAACGCGGTGATCCCGGCGGCGTCGGCTCGCTCGATCAGGCTGGGCGCGACCGGGGCGGCGCCGGTGAGGCACTCGCGCAGGGTGCCCAGGGTCGCGGTCCCCGCCGCCCGCTGGTCGAGCAGGCCGGACAGCTGCACCGGCGCACCGCCGCAGGAGGTGACCGCATGGCGGTCGATCAGGGTGGCCGCCAGCGCGGCGTCCCAGGCCTCCATGATCACCGTGGGCGTGCCAAGCAGCAGGATCCGCAGCAGGCTGAGCAGCCCAGCCATGTGACCGGGGGGAAAGAGCCCGAGATGCCGCGCGCCAGGGCCGTTCAGCGTGTAGACCTGGGACGTCGCCTCGGCCAGCAGGGTCCGGTGCGAGTGCTGCACGCCCTTGGGCTCGGCCGTGGTGCCCGACGTGTACATGAGCACCGCCCGGTCGCCGGGGTCAGGAAGGGGCTGGCGGTAGGTGCCGCCGGGCTGACGGAGCAGTTCGCCGTAGCCGACTGCCCCGTGGCCGGGCGCGCTGTGTCCGGCCCCCTCGTGGCCGGGAACGTCGTCTCCCACCACGACGGCGAACTTCAGACCGGGCAGCGGGGAAAGCCCCGACAGGACGGCGTCGGCCTGCGGGCGGCCGCGGTAATCGCGGGCGAGGACAACCGCGCTGGCACCCGAGCTTCGCAGCACGAAGTCCATTTCCCGCGGGCCGTAGATCATCACCACCGGCAGCAGCACCGCCCCGCACAGGCCCACCGCCACCTGGACGACCGCTCCCGCATAGGAGCCGGGGAGCTGAACCGCGACCACGTCGCCCCGGCCGATGCCGCGCGCCTGCAGCGCCCCGGCGACCTTCTCGGCGTCGCTCACCAGCCCGCCGAGGGTCGTGGCGTGCTCGCCGCCGGAGTTCACGAATACCAGCGGGCAGCCGTCGTGGGCGGCGGCCCCCGCCCGGATGTGGGCGGCCAGCGTGGGCTCGGCCACCGCTAGTCGGCCTGGTCCTGACCGGCGGCACGCGGCGCCCGCTTGCGGTTCTTGAACGCTTCGAGCATGGACTTGTGCTCGTCCGAGGCGAGCAGGGCGGTATTCGCGTACCGGTCGAAGTCGCGGGCGGTCCCGCGGTCCACGCTGGCGGCGATGTCGACCGCGATCTTGGCGACCCCGGCCGCCTCGGTCGGCAGGGCGGCGAGCTTCCGCGCGAACGCGGTGACCCGCTCGCTGAAGGACTCGGCCGGATACACGGCGTGGACGAGCCCCATCGTGAGCGCCAGCTCGGCCGAAACCTCTTCGCCGAACGCCAGCCATTTACCCCAGTGCGGTCCGACCAGCCGGGTCACCCGGCTGATACCGCCGGATCCCGGTATCACGCCGAGGGTGGGCAGCTCCGGCAGCGCGAAGCTGGCCCGGTCGGCGGCGAGGCGGAAATCGCAGGATGCGCCGATCTCCAGGCCGACCCCCAGGCAGCGCGCGTGCACGGCGAGGACCGAGGGCTTCTCGATCGCCTCAAGCTCGTCCATCAGCAGGTGGAAGCCGCGGTAGCCGCGCCGCAGGCGCCGCGGGCTGAAGCTGCCGTCGGGGGCGTAACCGCGCCTGCCGCCCGCACCGCTGTCGTTCAGGTCGATGCCCGCGGTGAAGTAGCGGCCCTCGGCGGCGATCACCAGCACCTTGAGGTCGTCGCGGTCGCCCAGGTCATCGACCGCCGCCCGCAGGCCGTCGATCATCGCCGGGGAGACCGCGTTCAGCTTGGCGTCCCTGGTAAAGGTGAAGGTGAGCACGCCGTTGTCCTCGGACCGGCGGAAGGGCGTCGGCTCTGCCATCGACCTGATGTCTCCTTCTCATTAACGATGATGTCGGCGGAACCACTATAAGCGCGCCAGCAGGCGATACTCCCTCGTCATATAGCTTACTTATTGAGAATAGCGCATTAAAAATGTTAGTGTTGGGCGCAGGTGCAGGCCACGGCAGACGGAGGCGCGATGCCCGCTGAGAAGAAGGTTGCGTTCATCACCGGGGTCGCCCGCGGGCAGGGACGGGCGCACGCGGTGAAGCTCGCCGCCAACGGCATGAACATCGTCGGCCTGGACATCTGCGCGGACATCCCCTCGATGGACTACCCCAACGCGACCGAGGACGACCTGCTGACCACGGT
The DNA here is from genome assembly GCA_963773105.1 of uncultured Actinomycetota bacterium. Classification (GTDB taxonomy): domain Bacteria; phylum Actinomycetota; class Actinomycetes; order Streptosporangiales; family Streptosporangiaceae; genus Trebonia. Next base: position 354,214 of record CAVZAA010000003.1, on the reverse strand, counting down.
CAAGCTGGTCGAGGCGGCCGGCGGGGAGATCGTGGCCGCCCAGGGCGACGTGCGCAGCTACGACGACCTGCGCCGGATCCTCGCGCTCGGCCTCGACCGCTTCGGCCGGGTGGATGTGCTGCTGGCCAACGCGGGCATCGTCCGCCTGTCGCCCGACGGCGACCGGGACCGCACCTGGGTCGACATCATCGACGTCAACCTGACCGGGGTATGGCGCACGATCGAGGTGGTGCTCCCGGCGATCAGGGCCGGCCGTCGCGGCGGCTCCATCGTGATCACCAGCTCGTCGGCCGGCCTCAAGGGGACCGGCACCGACAAGGCGGGCGCCCAGGCCTATACCGCGGCCAAGCGCGGCCTGGTCGGCCTCATGCAGGTGCTCGCCAACCAGTACGCGGCCGAGATGATCAGGGTCAACACCATCCACCCGACCGGGGTTGCGACCGGCATGAATCAGAATCCGGCCATGGAGGCGCTGATGGCCCAGGCGGCCGCGGGCGGCCAGAACGCCATCAGCCAGATGCAGAACGCCCTGCCGATCCCGATCCTCCAGCCGGAGAACATCGCCGACGCGGTCGCCTGGCTGGTGTCCGACGAGGCGGCCTACATCACCGGCGTGCAGCTTCCGCTCGACGCGGGATTCGCCGTCCGCTGACGACGCCGGTCCCGCCCGTGACAAGCGCTTCCTCCCCGACCATGCAGAGGACATCATGACCGTCACCGCGCCGCGTGTGCAGCTCCGCTACGGCGACAAAGTGCTCGAGTCCGGTTCCGGCGGGGTCCACCGGCACCTCCACCCGTACACCGGCCAGGTGCAAGCGGAGATACCGCTGGCGGGCCAGGCCGAGGTGGACGAGGCCGTCGAACTGGCCGCGGCGCAGGCCGAGGCCTGGCGCCGTTGGGCGCCGGAACGGCGTCGCGACGCGCTGATGCGCTTCGCCGGCCTGCTCGACGAGCACCGGACCGAGTTCGCCGCGCTGCAGGCCCTCGACGGCGGCACCCCGACCCACTTCGGACAGCGCATCATCGACAACTCGGTCAACTGGACCAGGTACTACGCGGGTTGGTGCGACAAGCTGTCGGGGGAACTGATCTCGACCCTCGACACCCGCGGCTACTTCTCCTACACGGCACCGGAGCCGTACGGGGTCATCGGGGCGATCGTCACCTGGAACGGCCCGGTCGTGTCGCTCGGCATGAAGGTCATCCCGGCTCTGGCCGCGGGCAACTGCGTGGTGACCAAGCCGTCTGAGTTCACCCCGTTCGCGCCCGACCTCTACGCACGGCTGCTGCGGCAGGCAGGGGTACCGGCCGGCGTCTGCAGCATCCTGGCCGGCGGCCCGGGGGCGGGCGCGGCGCTTGTCCGCAACCCGAAGGTGGAGAAGGTCAGCTTCACCGGCGGCCCCGCCGCGGCCAGGCAGATCGCGCACGCGTGCGCCGAGCAGCTCAAACCGGCCGTGCTCGAACTGGGCGGCAAAACCGGCAGCATCGTGTTCCCCGATGCGGGCGACCTGCGGGACGTCGCCCAGCGCGCGGTCTCCGACAGCATCGGGGTGCTGGCCGGGCAGGGCTGCGTGGTGCCGACCCGGCTCATCGTGCACGCGGACATCTACGACCAGATGGTCGCGCTCGTCGTCGCGGCCGCCGCGTCCTACAAGGTCGGCGACCCGTTCGACCCCGAGGTCAAGGTGGGGCCGCTGATCAACGCGGCCGCGGTCGAGCGCGTGTGCGGGATGCTCGACCGGGCCCGGCGGGACAACGCCGGGCGGATCGTGCTCGGCGGCGGGCGGGCCGGCGGTGACCTCGCGGACAAGAACTTCGTCGAGCCGACGGTCATCGTCGACGCCGATCCGCGCCATGAGATCGCGCAGACCGAGATCTTCGGCCCGGTGCTGCTGGTGTTCAGGTTCTCCACCGAGGACGAAGCCGTCGAGCTGGCTAACGGCACACCCTACGGGCTGGGCGCGAACATCCAGTCGACCAACCTGACCCGGGTCCACCGGCTGGCCGAGCGGCTCAAGGCGGGCGGTGTCTACGTCAACGGCGCGAGGCAGAACCTTCCCCACACCCCGTTCGGCGGGCTGGGTATCAGCGGCTACGGCAAGGAAGGCGGCCGGGCCGGCATCGACGAGTTCCTGCGCTACAAGACCGTCTCGATCATGGAACCCCAGTGATCGAGCCCAAAAGATCAAATTCGTTTTCGTCCGAACGGACCCTGCACTCCGCCTCCGCACGCCGACTAACCCCACCGGTCAGCGGCCGGTCCAGCGCGGCTGGCGCTTCTCGAAGAAGGCCGTGACCCCTTCCCCGATGTCGTCGCTGGCCCTCACCCGCTCGACCGCCTCGGCGGTGAGCTCCCAGCCCGTCGCGTCGGCGGCGTCGTGCTGCGCGGTGATCGCCGCCAGGCTGGCGGCGACCGAGACGGGGGAGGAGGCGCAGATGTCCTCGGCCACTTCGAGCGCCGCCGCCAGCGCGCCTCCCGGGTCGGTGACCCGGTTGACGAAGCCGAGCTGATGGCCTCGGTCCGCGTCAAGCACGGCCCCGGTGATCAGCAGTTCCTTGGCCACGTTGAGTGGCAGGGCGCGCATCGCGCGGAACAGGGCGCCGGACGAGGCGATCACCCCGCGCCGGCTCTCCGGGAGCGCGAAGCGCGCCGTGCGCGACGCGACAACCAGGTCGCAGGCGAGCGCGATCTCGAAGCCGCCGCCGAACGCCGGGCCCTCTACCGCGGCGATCAGGGGCTTGCTCCTGCGCCGCCTGATCAGCCCGTATTCGCCGCCGCGCTCCGTCGGGCCGCCGGTGCCATCTCGCAGGTCGGTGCCGGCCGAGAACACCGCCGTCGTTCCCGTGATGACGCCTGCCCACAGCTCATCGTCGTCGTCAAGCAGGTTGAGCGCCTCGTCGATGCCGTGCGCGGTGGCGCGGTCGATCGCGTTGCGCTTGGCCTCTCGGTCGATGCGGACGACGAGCACCCGGCCCCGCCGCTCGCGGCGGACGGTGGCCTTGTCCGGCGGCATCAGTCGAACAGGTCCACGACCGGCTTGGTCTTGAGGTCGTCCTTGAGCAGGTAGTGGGCGGCGGCCTCCATGTGCGAACGCCAGTGCTTCTCGGCGCCGGCCGCGTTCCCCGCCTTGACCAGGCTGATGAGCTTGGTGTAGGAGCGGATGACGAGCTGGAAACGCTCGTCGGTGTCGGAGTCGTCCCGCCGGGCGATCTTAGTGCGCAGGTGGGTGGCGACGATGTCCTGCAGCACGGCGCCCTGCACGGCCATGGTCTTGTTGCCGCAGCCCTCAAGGATCAGCTCGTGGAAGCGATAGGTCAGCCTGGACCAGACGTACGGGTCGGGGATGAACGGCTTACGCGCCGCGACCTCGGCCTTGAGCTGGTCTACCACCTCGGTCAGCTTTTCGATGTCCTCGTCGGTGCGCCGCAGTGCGAGCAGGCGCGCGCACGGAGGCTCGGAGATCATCCGCGCCTCGTACACGTCGTTGATGGTGGCGCCTTGAATCTGCAGGAGCAGGCCGACGTAGCGCGCGGCGACCGAGGCTTCTGGAGCGACGACCCTGGCGCCGCCCCGGCTGCCGCGGCGGACGCTTATGAGCGTCTCAGATTCCAGGATGCGGAACGCCTCCCGCAGGGTCGGCCGTGACACCCCGTACTGCTCCATGAGCTGGCTTTCCGCGGGCAGCGTCTCGCCCGGCAGCAGCTCGCCGCGCACGATCTGGCGCCGCAGGTGGGTGGCGATCAACTCGCCGGTCTTGGGAGCCCGGACAACCGTCCCGATCTGGGCCCCCGGGCTGCTTACCGTAGTCATACCATTAATCATATCTGTCACTACTTTAAAAGAACGAACCCAATAGATTAAATGCGTTGACGCGTCGGCCGCTACCTGGCCGCTTTTACCTAGCTCCCTTCGGGGTGAAGCGAAGCGCGCCATCGAGGCGGATTGTCTCGCCGTTGAGGTAAACGTTGTCGGCGATGTGCAGGGCCAGCTTGGCGTACTCGTCGGCCCTGCCCATGCGCTTGGGGAACGGTACCGCCGCACCCCAGTAGGCGTCGAGTTGATCCGGGTCGGCGTCGCGGAAGGCGGGCGTGAGGAAGGTGCCGGGCGCAATGGTCACCACCCGGATCCCGACCGGGGCAAGGTCGCGGGCGAGCGGGAGCGTCATGGAGACGATGCCGCCCTTGGCCGCCGCGTAGGCGGCCTGGCCGATCGTGCCGTCGTAGGCGGCGATGGAGGCGGTGTTGATGATCACGCCGCGCTCGCCGTGCGCTAGCGGCTCGGCCCTGGCGATGGCGGCCGCCGCGAGCCGGTCGATGTTGTAGGTGGCCGCCAGGAAGATGTCGACTACCTTTGTGAACGACTCCTGCGGGGCCGGCTGGCTCTCCTTGTCGAGCGTGCGGACGCCGCCGCCCCCGCCGTGGGCGACCACCGCGATGCGCAGCGGGCCGAGCCCGGCCGCCGCGTCGATGGCCCGCTGAACGCTGTCGGAGTCGGCCACGTCGGTGCGCACGAACAGGGCGCCGTCGCCGAGCTCGTCCGCCACCGCCTTGCCCTTGGCCTCGTCGAGATCACTGACGACGACCCGCGCGCCCGCCGCGTGCAGCCGCCGGGCGGTCGCCGCGCCAAACCCGCCACCGCCCCCGGCGATGAGCGCCACTGCTCCGGTGATGTCCATCGTGCGCCTTTCGACTCGAGGCGGACCTGTGTACGGCCGCCCTCGATGAAGCTATCATAGTTTAATAATTGCACTATACTCACGTTTCGTGAGAGATCGAGGCGAGGGCGCGCGATGAGCGTTGGCTATAGCCAGGAACACGACGAGCTGCGACAGGTCGTCCGCGAGTTCCTGCGGCAGCGGTCGCCAAGCAGCGCGGTCCGCGGGCTGATGGAGGCGGAGCAGGGGCGCGACGACGAGGTGTGGGCGATGCTGACCGGACAGCTCGGGCTGTCCGGCATCGCGGTGCCCGCGCGGTTCGGGGGAGCAGGCTACGGGCCGGTCGAGCTGGGCATCGTGCTTGAGGAGATGGGCCGCGCCCTGCTGGTGGCGCCGTACTTCTCCACGGTCGTCCTGGCGGGCCAGGCTCTGGCCGCCTCCGGCGACGAGGATGCCATGGCGCGCTGGCTCCCTGGTATCGCCGACGGCTCGCTCACCGCCGCCCTGGCGGTCGCGGAGGAATCCGGATCGTGGGACCTGGCCGACGTCACGGCGGCAGCCGAGCCGGCCGGCGACGGCTGGACGGTGAGCGGCAGTAAGGAGTACGTCGTCGACGGTCACACCGCCGACTTGCTGATCGTCGTCGCGCGGGCGCCCGGCGAGCACGGGGTCTTCTGCGTCGAGGGTGATGCCCTGGGGGTCGAGCGGGCCCGGCTTGACGCCCTTGACCTGACGCGCCCGCTCGCGTCCGTCACCCTGCGCGACGCGCGGGCGGTCCGCGTCGGCGTCGGCCCGGACATTGCGGCCTGGCTGTCGGAGGTGACCGACCTGGTGCTCACCGCGCTCGCCGCCGAGGCGCTCGGCGGCGCCGCCCGCTGCCTGGAACTGTCGGTCGAGTACGCCAAGGTCCGCGAGCAGTTCGGCCGCCCGATTGGCTCGTTCCAGGCCATCAAGCACAAGTGCGCCAACCTGCTCATCGAGGTCGAGAGCGGTCGGTCGGCGGTTTCCCAGGCAACCGCGGCGGTCGCCGGCCGCGAGCCGGACGCGTCGTTCGCGGCTGCGCTCGCCTACGTCCACTGCTCGGCGGCCTTCACCCACGCCGCCAAGGAGTGCATCCAGATCCACGGCGGCATCGGCTACACCTGGGAGCACGACGCGCACCTGTACCTCAGACGGGCGAAGTCGTCCGAGCTTTTCCTCGGTCCGCCCGCGCGGCAGCGCGCCCGGCTGGCCGCGCTGGCGGGGATCTGAGGGCAGCAGGCATCGAGGCGCTGACAGGAACCTGAGGGAAAGACGATGACGCTGGAACGACAAGCACCGGTATCCGTGGAGGAGACCGATGACGCCTTCCGCGCCCGGCTGCGCGAGTTTTTCACCGCGCGTCACCCGGGACGCAGGCCGAAAGACCCGCGCGAGCGGGTCGCCTGGACCAAGGCGTGGCTGGCTACCTTGTATGACCACGGCTACGCCGGTCCCGGCTGGCCTGCCGAGTTCGGCGGCATGGAGCTGTCATTCGCCCGCCAGGTGATCTACCAGGAGGAGTTCGCCCGGGCCCGGGTGCCGGGTCCGCTCGGTACCGGCCTGAACATCGCCGCCCCCACGATCATCAAATACGGCACCCCGGAGCAGAAGCTCCGCTGGCTGCCGGCCATGCTCCGCGGTGACACGGTCTGGGCCCAGGGCTACTCAGAACCGGAGGCGGGCTCGGACCTGCCCAGCCTGCGCACCACCGCCCGCCGCGACGGCGACGAGTACGTCGTCAACGGCCAGAAGGTCTGGACATCGCACGCGGGCGACGCCGACCTCTTCTTCGCCCTCGTCCGGACCGGAACCAGGGAAAGCAGGCAGAAGGGCATCACCTACCTGGTCATCGACGCGCACGCACCGGGAGTCCAGGTCCGGCCGCTGCGTGACCTCACCGGGGGGCACCTGTTCGCCGAGGTGTTCTTCGACGACGTCCGGGTGCCTGCCGCCAACCGGATCGGCGAGGAGAACGGCGGCTGGCCGCTGGCACGCACCAGCCTCGGGCACGAACGGGCGGCCGGCGCCCTGAACCAGGCGGCGATGTACCGCAGGGTGCTGACCGAGCTCGAAGAGCTCGCCCGCGAACGCGGCCAGCTCGCCGACCCACTCGTGCGGGACCGGCTGGTCGACCTGGAAATCCGGGTCCGCATCATCCGCTACAACGCCCAGCGCACGATCGGCGACATCCTCGCCAAGGGCGAGGCCGGCGCCGCCTCGTCGGTCTCACGACTGCTGGTCAGCGCGTTCGAGCAGGACATCCACGAGTTCGCGGTCGATATGCTCGGCCCGGCGGGCCTGCTCGGCAAGTCAGCGCCGCAGTCCGTTCAGCGATCCCGCTGGCTGCATGGCTTCCTGCGGACCCGGGCCTCCACCATCGGCGCGGGAACCAGGGAAATCCAGCTGAACACCGTCGCCGAGCAGGTTCTCGGGCTGCCCCATGACCCGGGCATGCCCCCGCGCTTACCGGCCCGACCAGGAGACGCCATGCGCTTTGACTACCGCCCCGAACTGGAGGACTACCGGGCCGAGGTTCGGGCCTTCATCGCCCGGTACGGGCCGGGACCGCGCAAGCACGTAGGGGTGCGCGCGCCCGAACCCGAGCAGGTGCCGACGCTGCGCGCCTGGGTGGCCCGGCTGTACGCGGCCGGCTACCTCGGGCAGGCGTGGCCGGTCGAGTACGGCGGGCGGCCCGGTGCCTCCGTCCAGCACTCGTTCATCGTCGCCGAGGAGATCGCCCGCGCCAGGACCTGGGGCGAGATCGGCGCCGGGACGCTGGCCGCCGGAGCCATCCTGGCCTTCGGCAGCGAGCAGCAGCGGCGTCACTACCTGCCGCGCATCCGGTCCGGCGAGGATCTGTGGTGCCAGCTGTTCAGCGAGCCTAACGCGGGCAGCGACCTGGCCAGCCTGAAGACCCGCGCGGTGCGCGACGGCGATCACTTCGTCGTCACCGGGCAGAAGGTGTGGACGACCAACGGGCACCACGCCGACGTCGGCTACCTGCTCGCCCGCACCGACCCCGACGCGGCCAAACAGGCGGGCATCACCGCGTTCGCGCTCGATATGCGGACCCCGGGCGTCGAGGTGCGCCCGCTGCGCGAGATCACCGGGACCAACGACTTCAACGAGGTCTTCCTCGACAACGTGCGCATCCCCGCCGATCAGGTGATCGGCGAGGTCGACAACGGCTGGCGGGTCGCCAACGCCAGCCTCGGCCACGAGCGCAGCGGGGTGGGGGCCCGCGCGGTCGAACTCCACGCGCAGCTCGACGACTTGTTCGCGCTGGCGGCGACGGTCAGCGTCGGCGGGCGGCCGGCCCTGGCCGACAGCGCCACCCGGCAGCGCCTCGGCCAGCTCGCCGCCCTCGCGCACGTCACCGACGTGATGAGCAAGGCCGTGCAGTCCCGCATCGTCAACGGCACCGAGGACGCGGCCGACGGCCCGCTCGCCAAGATCTTCTACAGCGAGGTCAACCTGGCCGTCACCGAGTTCGGCGTCGGCCTGCAAGGCATCGACGGCCTGGCGGTCGAGGGCGATGGCCGCGGGTACGCCGACGGCTGGTGGCAGGACGCCTTCCTGTACGCGCGCGCCTACACGATCGCGGGCGGCGCCAACGAGGTGCTCAAGACGGTGGTCGCCGAGCGCGCCCTCGGCCTGCCCAGGGACCAGCGATGACCTCCGCGGGCAGGCGGTACGGCCTGCCCTGGCGCGGAGCGGAGGTGGCGCGCGCCGCCGAGGCGGCCGGCGTCACCGCGTTCTGCAGCGGTGAGTTCGTCGACCACGAAGCGTATTCGACCCTCGCGGAGATGGCTCTGCACACGGAGCGGGCGCTGGTCGGACCGGGCATCGCCTACGCGTTCGCCCGCACCCCCTACGCGCACGCGGCCGGGATCCGCGGTGCCTGGCGGCACGCGCCCGGACGCGTCTTCCTCGGCCTGGGCTCCGGGGCGTACAAGATCAACCGGGACTGGTTCGGCGTCCCGGCCGACCGGCCCGTCGCGCGCATGGCCGACCTGGTCGGCGCCGTCCGCGCCTGGCTGCAGGCGGAGAACGGGCAGCGGATCCGCTACGACGGGGAGTTCTACCGGGTCGACGCCGCGGTCGCCGCGCCGGTGCTCGGCCGCATCGACGCGCCGATCCTGCTCGGCGCGTTCAACAAGCTCATGGCGTCGGCCGCCGGCCGGGCGGCCGACGGGATCATCGGCCACGGCCTCTTCACCAGGACCTGGTGGGAGGACGTGGTCCGGCCGGCGATGGCCAAGGGCGCCGCCCAGGGCGAACACGAGGGCGTCCCGCGAGAGCACGGCTGGGTGATCACCGCGGTCGACGACGAGGACCCGGAGCGCGCCGTCATGGACGCCCGCCGGATGATCGCCTTCTACCTGACCGTGAAGACCTACGACCCCTACGTCGAGCATCACGGCTGGACCGCCCAGACCACCGCCATCCGCCAGGCCTTCGCCGCGCGGGACACCACCGCCATGGGCCGGGCGGTCACCGACGACATGCTCGAGGCGATCGCGGTGTGCGGAACTACCGCCGACGCGCGGGCCGCGCTGGCCCGCCGCGGCGACTCGCTGCCCCGCGACGTCGCCTACCTCGCCCCGCCGTCCTTCATGGTCAGCGAACGCCGCGGCCAGCGCTACGCGCAGGCCAGCCTGGCATTGTTGGAGGAACCACGATGAAATTCACCGTCGACTACCCGATCGTGAACGACGGGTATGACCCGGCGCTGGTCACCGCGGCCGGGATGACCCGGGTCGTCCAGGCGGCCGAGGAGTGCGGCTACGACGCGATCTCGTTCAGCGAGCACCCCGCCCCCTCGCACAAGTGGCTCAACGCCGGCGGCCACGAGTCGCTCGACCAGACCTCGGCCCTCGCGTTCTGCGCCGCCGTCACTACCCGGCTGCGGCTGATGACCTACCTCCTGGTGCTGCCGTACCACAACCCGTTCCTCGCGGCCAAGGCGCTGAGCACGGTCGACGTGCTGTCCGGCGGCCGTCTCACCGTGGTCGCGGGGACCGGGTACCTGCGCTCGGAGTTCCTCGCGCTCAACGTCGACATGGGCGCCCGCAACGAGCTGTTCGACGAGTCGCTCGAGGTGCTGCGCGGCGTATGGAACGAGGTGCCTTTCGCTTACCAGGGCAAGCACTTCACCGCGCGGGGGGTGGCCTCTCTGCCCGCCCCGGCCCAGCGCGGCGGGCCCCCGGTGCTGATCGGGGGCAACAGCGCCCTCGCGCGCGCCCGCGCCGCCCGCAACCAGGGCTGGAGCCCGCTGATGGTGAGCCCGGAGGTGGCACGGACCTCGCGCACCCCCGGCATCGCCTCCGTCGCCGAACTGGCGGCCCGGATCAAAGAGGTCCGCGACGCGGCAGCGGCCGACGGCTCCGCCCCCGCGCTCACCATCCAGGTCCACACCCCGCAGGCGGGCTTCCTGCAGCGCCCAGGCTCAGCCGAGCAGCACCGTGACCACCTCGGCCAGCTCGCGGAGGCCGGAGTGGACTCATTCGTGCTGCGGCCCCCCGGCGACTTCGCCGACCACACCGTGGACGCGCTGCACCAGTACGCGGACACTTTCCTGAAGGGCTGATCCCGCATGACCGACGACCGGCGGCAGGCAGGAGTGGCCGTGGTAACCGGCGGCAGCCGCGGCGTCGGCCGCGGCATCGCCATCGCGCTCGGCTCACATGGATACACCGTGTACGTAACCGGCCGGACGCAGCGGACCGGCGAGTCACCGTGGGGCGGGACGATCGATGACACCGCTACCGCGATCACCGCGGCCGGCGGGAAAGGCGTGGCGGTGCACGTCGATCACCGCGACGACGTTGCGGTCGCGGCGCTCTTCGAACGAGTTCGCCGGCGGGAAGGCCGTCTCGACGTTCTCGTCAACAACGCGGCCCTGATCCACGACGAGCTGCAGAGCCCGCTGCCGTTCTGGGAAAAGCCGCTGGCCGCGAGCGTCGACCTGCTCGACGTCGGCCTGCGCAGCGGCCTTGTCGCCAGCTACTACGCGGCGCCGCTGCTGGTCGAGGCGGGCCGGGGGCTGGTGGTGTTCACGTCGGCGCCGGGCGCCGTGCACTACCAGTACGGAGCGGCCTACGGCGCCCACAAGGCGGGCATGGACAAGTTCGCCGCCGATATGGCCGTCGACTTCCGGCCGTTCGGCGTCACCGCGGTGTCGATCTGGATGGGCGTGGTACTGACCGAACGGGTGCAGCAGATCATCGACAGCGGACCTGCGTTCGCCTACCTCGACGACATCGCCGAAACGCCGGAGTTCACCGGGCACGTCATCGCCGCCCTAGCGGCCGACCCGGACGTCCTCGGCGTCAGCGGACGCACCCTCATCGGTGCGGAAGTGGCGCGAAAGTACGGCATCAGCGATCGCGATGGCCGGCACCCGCCGTCGATGCGCGAGTTGATGTCAGTGGAGCCAGCCATCTATCACGGAAGGATCCGACGATGACCGACGACCAGCTGCAGCAGCTACTGAAGGACGTGCAGTACCTCAAGGACCGCCAGGCAATCCTCGACGTGGTAATGCGCCACGCCCGCGGCCACGACCGTCACGACACCGAGCTGATGAACAGTTGCTTCTGGGACGACGGCGTGGATGAGCACGGCCAGTTCGTCACCCCGGGGCCCGATTACGCGGACTGGGCGAACAACGTCCACACGGCCGGCTACTTCCTTCACATGCACAACATCACCAACCACACGTGTGAGATCGACGGCGATACCGCGCACTGCGAGACCTACGTGATCGGGGCAATGCTGCCCCGGTCCGCGCCCGGCCGGGCCAAGTTCGTGAGCGGCCGCTACCTCGACCGGCTGGAGCGGCGAGACGGGCAGTGGCGGATCCTGGTTCGCCGCACCACGATCGAGGTGGAAGTCGAGGGTGACGCCAAGTGGCCGGAGAACAAGATCAGCGAGACCTTCCCGAAGGGCGCGTGGGGCACCGGGGACCTGTCCTACGCCCGCCCGTTGCAGCTGGACTCGCACTCTCTTTTCTGGGACGGCGTCGACCGCTAAAGACCAAGGTCAAAGACGAAACCCTCGTATCGAACGGACCGTTGCTCCGCCGGGCCGCGTCCGCCCGCGCCTAACAGCGGGCTGACCGCCGGGGGGAGAGCCACGGTCCGTTCCATCCTTCAGTGACTTTGCCGCCTCCGGCTCCGGTTCACTCGGACTCGGTCCTTCGGGTCCAGCATCGGCATATGACTCCGACCGCCGCGTCAGGCGTCCCTTGGAAAGTCCGCGGGGGCGCCGCTGAATGTCCTCGGCATACCTCTCTAGGGCTAGTCTTGCTGTTACCCACAAGCAGGTTCAAGCTGGGTCTAGCTGTGGCCGCTGGAATCCCGGCCAAGGGCCCTTTCGACCATGCCACGAACAAAAGCGTCATCAAACTCTTGCCGCGAAAACCACCGGCGCTAAAAGAGCGGCCCGGCGATGCGCGACTGAAGCTCAGCGACCTCCTTGTCGCGCTCGGCGGCGTCAATGATCGCGGGCATCGTGGACGACCACCGGCCCATCTCTGGCATGGCAGTTATATCGGCAACATCAGCTCCACCGTCTTTTCTCGGGACGCGTCGCGGCAAGCTCACCCTTGTCCTGCTGTGCGCGGTCGGGTTCATCGATCTTCTCGATGCGTCCATCGTGAATATCGCGCTACCGCAGCTCCGGGCGTGATCGCCGCACTGATCGCATTGCGGTCGCCCAACGTGCGGGTCGTCGACATGGCCCCAGACGCGGACGACAACCACAGGAAAGGACGAGCCGTGAGCGAAGAGCAGCGCACCGCTATCAACGAGAGCGTGCCCGAGCCGTCGATTACGTTGGCCCAGGCGACCCAGGGGTACCGGCCTACGACACTTCGCCAGCCAAGATCCCAGAAAACTCCTAACGACGGGTGAAGGTGACGTGGGTGACGCCGCTAGGCGAAGTCACCGAGTCGATGCCGAAGCGCTCCTCCACGCCCTCCAAGCCGTCCCAGAGCGACTCGCCGCGGCCGAGGAAGATCGGCACCAGCGCGATGTGTAGGTGGTCGATCATGTCGGCGGCCAGGAACTGGCGGACGGTGGCCGGGCCGCCGCCGATGCGGACGTCGAGCCCGCCCGCTGCCTCCTTCGCCGCCGCCAGCGCATCCGCCGGGCTGGCGTTGATGAAGTGGAAGGTGGTGCCCCCCTTCATCTCGATCGACGGCCGGAGGTGATGGGTGAGCACGAACACGGGGGTATGGAACGGCGGCTCGTCGCCCCACCAGCCCTGCCACTCCTCGTCGGTCCACGGTCCGCGCTGCGGGCCGAACTTGTTGCGGCCCATGATCTCCGCGCCGATGCCCGGCCCCCAGTTGCTCGCGAAGGCGTCGTCGACGCCGGCGCTCCCGCCTTGCTGGCCCTGCATGGCGCGAAAGGTACGGGTGCCCATGAACCATCGCATCAGCCGGTCCTCGGCGTGCCCGAAGGGCGCCTCCAGGCTCTGGCCGGCGCCGGCGCTGAAGCCATCGAGAGAGACGGACATGTTGTGAACGCGAACAAGTGCCATGACGGGTAAACCTCTCTAGCCGAAGCTGAGTTCATCGGTGGTCATGGTGTAGTCGTAGCCAAGATTGCTTTCTCGACACCCGACGAAGTCCGCGCTGAGCCTAGCGGCTGCCGCCCAGGGCCGGGATGATCTGCGGCAGGTCGACCGTGGTGCGGATGCCCGGCGCCGCGGCGCACACGTAAGGGATCGCGTTGACGGCGCGGTTCGCCGTGTAGCCGGGGGTCATCTCGGCCATCTGCTCGACCGGGCAGGCGAACCGGACGTCGATGTCCAGCGGGGCATCCCCCTCGACCAGGATGTGCCAGCCGTTCCCTCGAACGGTCCAGGCCGGCTCGAGGTTCGCGGTGCAATACCACGTTGCGGTGAAGGTCATCAGGGCTCGGCCGGCCCTAGTCCCGGTGACGATCATCCGCAGGCCGGCTACCGTGCCCGCATCCAGCGTGCCTGCGGCGATGGTGAGATTCTCCCGCGTGATCGCCACCTCCCCGGTCGAGGTGACTGAGTCGATCGGCAGGCCGACCGCCTCGGCCACCAGTCGCATCGACGGGCCGAACGAGTAGGCGCCATAGGCGAATCTCTCCGGTGGGAACTCGTGCGCCGGGTGACCGAAGCCCATGAGGTCGAACAGCATGTCCGGTGAGTCGCGGCTGGAGACGTCGGCGTACTCGTTGATCGTGAGGGCGTCGAGGCGCCGCTGGATCGACGTCAGCACCAGTGGAAGCGCCTCGGAGATGAACCCGGGGCTCGAGCCGGTACCGTGAACCGAAGCGCTGCCTTCGGAGCACGCCTGCTCGACCCGTTCCCTGTCGGCCGGGCTCATGCTGCCCGGGTGCAGGAACTCGCCGCGGGTGGTGACGATGTTCGTGCCGGCGCCGAGGATGGCGCATACCTGGTCAAGGTCACAGTCGGCGGGCATATAGAGAACGCAGTCCGACCCGAGCGCGAGGATCTCGCCGATGTCGCACGTGGCGGTCACTCCGGTCGGGGGCAGGCCACACAGTTCGCCGGCGTCCCGGCCGGCCTTGGCTGTTGAGGCGACGTAAACGCCGGCCAGGGTGAGCTCGGGGTGCTGGATGATGCGGCGAAGCGAGCGGCTGCCGATGTTGCCCGTCGCCCACTGCACGACACGAAGTTCGGTCATGATCGTCCACCTCGGGGAGCGGCGGGCCGACGCTTCGGCCCGATCCTGTGCGACATGTCGCCCACGGCCGCCCTAGGCTCGCAGACCGTGGTCGGCTGCGCAATGACGGCGTTCTGGTCACCGGAACGTCATCGAGGCACGATGGTCGACATCCGCTTATGGTGCTCGTGTGCAATACGGCATCTGCGTTCCGAACCTCGCCGAGTTCTCCGATCCACGGCAGGTCGCGGCGCTGGCGCGGCGCGCGGAGGAGGCGGCCTGGGACGGGTTCTTCGTGTGGGACCACGTGGTTTTCGCCTACGGCGTGCCCGAGACCGCTGATCCCTGGGTGCTACTGACCGTGATTGCTATGGCGACCGAGCGGATCAGGCTCGGCCCGCTGGTCACCCCGGTGGCCAGGAGGCGTCCAGGCACGCTTGCACGGCAGGCCACGTCCCTGGACCGACTGTCGGGCGGACGGCTGATCTTCGGCGCAGGGCTAGGGTTCACCCTGCCGGCCGAGTACGGCACCTGGGGCGAGTCGGTGGAGCTGCGGGTCGTCGCCAGGCGACTGGACGAGGGACTGGAGGTGCTGGCCAGGCTCTGGTCAGGAGAGCGGGTGGACTTCCGGGGCGAGCACGTGACCGCCGATGGCGTAACGTTCGCGCCGGTGCCGGCGCAGCGGCCGCGGCCCCCGGTCTGGATCGGCTGTGACTGGCCGAGCCGCCCGCCACTGCGCAGGGCGGGGCGCTGGGACGGCATCGCGCCGATGATCGTGAGTCCGCGCGACGGGTCCTGGGCGGCGACCCCGGAGATCGTGGCGGAGATCGTGGCCGCCCTGGGCGAGCACCGGGATGGCGGAAGCCCCTTCGACGTCGTGATCACCGGACGCACCCAGGTAGCCGATGGCAAGGAGACGGTGACGGCCCTCGCGGCGGCCGGCGCGACCTGGTGGCTGGAGGGCTTCCGGCCCTCGCCGGGGGAGTACGGGGCCGCCCACCGGCGCATCGAGGCCGGGCCGCCGGCCTGAGCTAATGGGGACGCCGGAGGTCCCTCACACATCACATCATCAATGGAAGGAACGATCTTGGAATCACCGGGCCAGGACCAAGCACCAGGCGCGCAAGCGCCGAGTCTCGCCGAGAAGTTGTGGGACATCGAGCAGATCAAGCAGTTGAAAGCGCGGTATTTCCGGCTGATGGACACCAAGGACTGGGTGGCCTGGAGAGACCTGTTCACCGACGACTGCCTCCACTACCTGCCTCGGGAGGTGGACCGTCCGCCGCAGACCAATGCGCAGTACCTGGAGTACGTGCCGGAATACCTGGCCGACGCGTTCACGACCCACCACGGTCACATGCCCGAGATCACGATCCTCAGTCCGACCGAGGCGGAAGGCATTTGGGCGATGTTCGACTATGTGCTCAAGCCGGGCCAACCCACGGGAATCAAGGGATACGGCCACTATCACGAGACGTACCGCAAATGCGAGGACGGCCAATGGCGGATCAGTTCGAAGCGCAACACGCGCCTGAAACTTGATGAGATACCGAACACGCCGTGAACACGCCAGAGAAAACCGCAATCGGGAGGCGGCCGAGTTGAAAATCGGGTTCATCGGGCTTGGGGCCATGGGGGGCCGGCTCGCGGCTCGGCTGACTGGCGTCGGCGAGCTGACCGTGTTCGACACGTCGGAACGAGCGATGAAGCCGTTCTACGGGCGCGCCTCGCTGGGTTCGAGTATCGCGGAGGCCGGCGCCGATGCGGACGTGGTAGGCGTCTGCGTTCGCACCGACGCCCAGGTCGGCGACTGCGTCGACGCGCTGCTACCGGTCATGAAGCGGGGGAGCGTGCTCATGATTCACAGCACGGTGAGCCCCGACACTGTGAAGGCGGCCGCCAAGCATGCGGAGCCGTACGCGATCACGGTGATCGACGCGCCCGTCTCCGTCACCCGCTACGACGGCGCCGACGCCCCGTTCGTCTGCATGATGATCGGCGGGGGACACGCCGCCGACGAGCGCACCAAGCCGCTGCTTGAGGCCTGCGCGACCGACGTCGTCCACGTCGGACCGCTCGGTTCGGCGATGTCGCTCAAGATCATCAATAATCTCGTGTCGCTGGTGCAGATCATCGTCGCCGAAGAGGCGTTCCGGCTGGCTGCGCTGACCGGTGTCCCGGCGGAGGCCCTCCAGGCGGTCATGAAGAGCAACGGCGCCCTGACGCCGACGATGATGGCGATCGCTTCGCGAGCGGGGCAGCCGCCTGCGGATCAACACACGGCCGCGCTCCGGTCCGTCCAGGCCAGCAATGGCGTGAAGGATCTCGCGCTAGCCGAGGCCCTCGCCAAATCCGTCGATACGGCCAGTTCGACCGCGACCTTCGCCAAGAGCCAGTACTGGTTCTCCTACACTGCCAACCTGCCGAACCGCTGACACGCCGCTCACGCACCGACCGTGGTTCGATGGAACCCATGGACGATTCCCTGGACAAGCGAATGCTGGGAGCGAGCGGGCTGGAGGTATCGGCTCTCGGGCTCGGCTGCATGGGCTTGACCTATCACCGCAGCTCCACTCTGGACCGGAACGAGGCGATTGCGCTGATCCGGGATGCGGTGGACCTCGGCGTGACGTTCTTCGACACGGCGCAGACGTATGGCCCGTTCACGAATGAACAGCTCGTGGGGGAGGCACTGGCTCCCGTTCGTGATCAGGTCGTCGTCGCCACGAAGTTCGGGGAGGTCGACGTGAGCGGTCGGCCTGCCCTTTCAAGCCGGCCCGAGCTGATCAGGCAGACCACTGACGGCTCCCTCGCTCGGCTCGGCGTCGAGACGATCGATCTGCTCTACCAGCACCGAGTCGACCCCGATGTGCCGATAGAAGAGGTCGCCGGGGCGGTTAGGGACCTGATCGCGGAGGGCAAGGTACGGCACTTCGGCCTTTCCGAGGCCGGCGCGCTGACGATCCGCCGTGCGCACGCCGTACAGCGTGTCACCGCGGTCCAGAGCGAGTACTCGCTGTGGTGGCGGCGCCCGGAGAACGAGGTGCTCCCGGTCTGTGCAGAGCTGGGCATAGGGTTCGTGCCCTACAGCCCGCTGGGACGCGCCTTTCTCACCGGTGCCATCGACGAGCACACCACGTTCGACAGTGGAGACAACCGCAACGCTCTGCCACGTTTCACGGTCGAGGCGCGCAAGGCGAACCGGGCTCTTGTCGAGCGCCTCCGTGCGATCGGTGAGCGAAAGGGGGCAACCTCAGCGCAGCTGGCGCTTGCCTGGCTCCTCGCGCAGGCAACGTGGATCGTACCGATCCCGGGGACCACGAAGGTGCACCGGCTGCAGGAGAACCTCCGCGCCGCAGCCGTCGAGCTCACCAGCGGCGATCTCGCCGAGATCGACCGCGCCGCGTCCGAGGTCTCGATTGTGGGCGACAGGTACTCCGAGGAACTCGAGCAGAGACGAATCGCTGAGGTTGGCCCGTCAGCCGGCGGCGGCACCCAGGGCCGCACTCAACGCCGCGATGATCGCCCCGCCGACGGCGACCGCCAGGAACGACCGGGCGAAGCTGGTGTCGAAGAACCGATGCCGCAGCCAGGCGAGCACGAGCAGTTCGCTGGCCACCACCGCGATCGCGGCGGCGATCGCGGCATCGTAGCCGGGGATCAGGAACGGCAGGGTGTGGAAGATACCGCCGAGGAAGGTCCCGCCGCCGGTGATCGCGCCGCGCAGCACCGGGCTTGCCGCGTCCGGTCAGGTCGCCGGTGTCGGACAGTCCCTCGGAGAAGGCCATGCTCACCCCCGCGCCCAGGGCGGTCGCTGCCCCGGTGAAGAACGCGGTCAGCGGGCGGTGGGTGGCCAGCGCCACCGCGAAGATAGGCGCCAGGGTCGACAGCGAGCCGTCCATCAGCCCGCTGAGCGCGGGCTGGACCCGCCTGAGCAGGAACGACTGGCTGTCGGCTGGTTCCGTGGAGGTCGGGGTCGGTGTGACGGTCGCGCTGGTGGTCATGGGGATGCTCCGGTCAGCTGAGAATCAAGACAAGAGCAACATTCACACCGGGCCGGGTGAGCCGGCGTCACCCGGCCAGGTGATTCCCGTCGAGCTATGAATCCTCAGCCTCCGCTCGCTCTGCGATGAGCTCCAGGATGCGCGCCGGCGGCAGGTGCTGCTCGTAGATCCGCACGCCGAACGGCGCGAGCGCGTCCTCGATGGCATTCACCACCGTCGGCGGCGCGACGATCATGCCGCCCTCGCCCACGCCGCGGAAGTTGACGTCGGCGTCGAGCGGCACCGTTTCCAGGTGCTCGATCTCGATCCGGGGAATATCGCAGGCAGTCGGCAGCAAATAGTCCATGAACGTGGCGGACTGGAAGTTGCCGTCCTCGTCGTAGGCCGACCGCTCGAGCAGGACGGCGCCTATGCCCTGGGCGATGCCGCCGCGGATCTGTCCCTCGACGACTGCCGGGTTGATGAGCACGCCGCAGTCCTCGGCCGCGACGTAGCGTTCGACCTTGACGATGCCTGTTTCCACGTCCACCTCGACGATGGCGCAGTGACTGCCGCCGGACCAGCCGCTTTCCCCGCCGTCGAACGAGGCCTCGACTTCGAGGCTGGTGTCGACGTCGGCGGCGAAGGCGCCCGACGCCGCCTGCCGGGCGACTTCCGCCACCGTGATGGCACTGTCGGGGTCGCCCCGCACGACGACCCGGCCGTCGGTGATCTCGAGGTCACGGGCGCTGGCCTCCATGAGCAGGGCCGCGAAGTCGAGCACCCGCGCCTTGAGCTGCCGGGCGCCGTGCAGCGTCACCCCGCCGGTCATCGTGGCCGACCGGCTGCCGCCGGTCAGCCCGAACGGGACCACGTCGCTATCGCCGACGACGACGCGGACCTGATCGAACGGCACGCCGAACTCGTCCGCGGCGATCTGGGCGAGGGTGGTCTGGTGGCTCTGCCCGTGCGGCATCTGGGCGGTGAACAGTGTCAGCACGCCGTCGTCGGCCAGCCGGAGCCGCATCGACTCGCGGCCCATCGCGCTCGGCGCGCCGGGCATGCGCGGGCCGGGGGCCGCCTCGATGAAGGTGGCCACCCCGATGCCCAGGTAACGGCCCCGGTCCCGTTCCGCCGCCTGGCGGCGCCGGAAGGCGGGCATGTCCACCATCTGGGCGACCCGCTCCAGCGATTCCCTGGTCGTGACGCCAACCAGCGGGCGCCCGGTGATCATGGTGAACGGCGGGGTGGTGCGCGGGGCCACGTTACGCAGCCGGATCTCCAGCGGGTCGAGGCCGAGGTCCTTCGCGAGCAGGTCGAGGACGCGCTCCCGCAGGAACGTCTCGGACGCCCACGGGCCGCGGTAGGAGATGTAGGACGCCTTGTTGGTGGTGACCGCGGTCGACTCGAAGCGCAGCGCCGCCAGCTTGTACGGACCGGGCAGCATCATCTGGATAGTGGCCGGGACGATCCCGCCCGCGACCGGGTAAGCGCCGGTGTCGATCACCATCGACACGTCTAGTCCGAGCAGGTCGCCGTCGTTCGTGACGGCCACGCGGACGTCGAAGCTCTCCTCGCGGGCCTGGCCGGACGCGGTGAGGTTCTCGCTGCGGTCCTCGATCCACTTGACCGGCTGGCCGAGCGAGTAAGACGCGGCCGCGACGGCGAGTTCTTCCCTGGAGGCGCCGATCTTCAGGCCGAACGAACCGCCGATGTCTCCGGCCAGGACTCGAACCTTCTCCGGCTCGATGCCGAGGCGGTCGGCGACCGCCTTCCTGGTGAGCTGAACGCTCTGCGTTGACGCGTAGATGGTCAGGAGGCCGGACGCGGGATCGGGGCTTGCCACGATGCCGCGTCCCTCCATGGGCACGTTCTGGTGGCGGTGCACGTCGAGGTGGAACTCGGCGACCCGGTCGGCGGCCGCGAACGCGCCCGCCACATCGCCGAAATCGCTGCTCCGGCGCGGGGCGATGATGTTGCTGCCGAGATCGGCGAACACCGGCGTGCTCTCCTGGTCAAGGGCGCGAGCCGCGCTGACGACCGGAGGCAGGTCGTCGTAGTCGACCTCGACCAGTTCGCAGCCGTCCTCCGCCCGGTAGCGGCTCTCTGCGATCACCACCGCCACCGGATCGCCCACGAACCGCACCTTGTCGGTCGCCAGCAGGCTGTAGTCGGGTCCGCTGCCGCCTAGGCCGATGTAGGCGATTAGTGGATCGGGCCCGCGGACCGTCAACGCATCCAGGTCCGCCCCGGTGAGTACCGCGACCACGCCGGGCAGGGCCCGGGCGGCGGAGACATCCACCGCGAGCAAGCGCGCGTGGGCCAGTGGCGAGCGCACGAACGCCGCGTGCAGCATCCCGGGCAGTTTGACGTCGTCCACGTAGCGTCCCGCTCCGGTCAGGATGCGGGGATCTTCCGACCGCTTGACGCTGGTGCCGGTGTAGCGCTGGGCGGCAATCTGGGTCATCGCGTCGCTCCCTCGGTCAGTCCTTGCTGCGCCGCGCGGCCAGCAGCACGCCGTCGACGATGCTCTGGTAGCCGCTGCAGCGGCAGATGTTGCCGGACAGTGCTTCGCGGATCTCCTGCTCCTGCGCGTCGGGGTGGGCGCTGAGAAATGCGGTGGCCTGAATGACGAACCCGGGCGTGCAGAATCCGCACTGGAAGCTATGCGAGTCCTGCATCGCCTGCTGCAGCGGGCCGAGGGTGCCGTCCGGCGCTAGCCCCTCGATGGTGGTCACCTCTCGGTCGGCCGCCTGAACGGCCAGCATCAGGCACGAGCGCACTGGCCTGCCGTCGACGATGACCGTGCACGCACCGCAGACCCCATGCTCGCAGCCGATGTGGGTTCCGGTGAGATCGAGGTCTTCGCGCAGGAAGTCGGCCAGTGTCTTGCGTGTCTCCACCGAGCCGACGCGGGTGGCGCCGTTCACCGTCACGGTGATGTCCGGCATTGGTCACCGCCTTTCTTGAGCGTTGTCGGCGGCCGTGCGCAGCCCGCGGCGGACCAGGGTGGCCGCGACCTTCTTCCGATACTCTGACGACCCGTGCAAGTCGGCGGGCGGATCCATGCCAGCCGTCGCCCGGCGGGCCGCTTCCTCGAACGCCTCGGGCGACGGCTGCTCGCCGACCAGGAAGTCTTCCGCTTCCGGGGCCCGGACCGGCACGTCAGCCAGGCCGGAAAACGCGAGCCGGGCATCGCTGATCACGCCGTCGGCAAGCGTCAGGGACGCTGCCAGCCCAACGATCGCGAAGTCACCGTGGCGCCTGGCGACCTCCTGGAAGGCGACACCGCTGCCTGGTTCCGCCTCCGGGAAGCGCACCTCGACGAGGATCTCGTCAGAGCGGCGGGACGTGGTCAGGTATCCCTCGAACCACTCCGCCGCCGGGATGACGCGTTCTCCCGACCGGCTCCGCACCACGAACTCGGCATCGAGGGCGAGTGCGACCGCCGGCAACTCGGCCGCCGGATCGGCGTGCGCCAGGCTCCCTCCGATCGTGCCCCGGCTGCGAATCGCCTCATGCCCGATCAGCGGCAAAGCGGCCGCAAGCAATGGCACGTTCTCGGCCACCGTCTCCGATTCCTCGGCCATGTACTCTCGCGTCATCGCGCCGATGGCCACCCAGCCGCCGGTGGCTGACACCCCGGATAGCTCATCCACGGCATTGATATCGACGAGCACCTCGGGGCGGGCGAGCCTGAGCGCCAGCAACGGGATCAGGCTCTGCCCTCCGGCGAGGACGCTCGCCTCGTCTTGATGCTCAGCCAGCAGGTCGACAGCCTCGGCAATCGTCGCGGGCGCTTCGTACTCAAACTCAGGCAGCTTCACCGGCACCGCCCCTTCGACGTATCCGGGCTCGGACCGAACTGACTCTAGCTAAGGCGCGGGCCGCCAGTAGCGACTGCGTGCCGGCTACCGGGATGGCCACAGAAACCCGTCTTTCCCGACGGTCAGTACAGGCCCCCGTCGACCCGGATCAGCGACCCGGTGGTGTAGCTGGAGGCGGCCGACGCCAGGTACAGCGCGGTGGTCACGACCTCCTCCGGTTCCCCGGCCCGCCCGGCCGCGTTGTGCCAGTTACGCTCGCTGTCGGCCGGCCAGTGCTTCGAGATGTCGGTCAGGAACGGTCCGGCCGACAGCGTGTTGACCCGGACCTTGGGGGCGTACTCGCGGGCGAAGACGGTGGTGAGTGCGTTGAGGGCGGCCTTGGCGCCCGCGTAAGGCCCGAACCGGGGCGACGGGAACAGGGCGCCGCTCGACGAGACGTTGATGATCGAGCCGCCGTCCCCGTCGTACATCCGCTGTCCGATCAGCGCGCTGAGCCGGAACGGGCCCTTGAAGTTCACCCCGATCACCTTGTCGAACAGTTCCTCCGAGGTCTCCGCCGACGACGGGGCCAGCGGCGACATGCCCGCGTTGTTGACCAGGATGTCGACCGTGCCGAAGTATCCGTAGGCGCGGTCGGCGAGTTCGTCGCACTCCTCCCAGTGGCCAACATGGCACGCCACTGGAAGAGCGCGCCGCCCGGTCGCCTCGATCTCCTCTGCCAGCGCCTTGCAGTTGTCCAGCTTCCGGCTGGCGATGACCACGTCGGCCCCCGCGCGGGCGAAGGCAAGGACCATCTCCCGCCCAAGGCCGCGGCTCCCGCCGGTCACCAGGGCGACCTTCCCGGTCAGGTCGAACAGCGCGGCCGGGCCGCCGTTAAGTTCGCTCACAGTCCATGCTCCTCGAGAATGGCCGCATACCGGGCGCGCGCCTGCGCCCGGCGGGTGGGGATGTGCTCGGTCGGGAACAGGCCGGGTGCGGGCTGGTACCCGCGCAGCATGCCCTTGGCGACGGCGGTCTTGTGCACCTCGGTCGGCCCGTCGGCCAGCGCGAGCTGCGGTGCGTACGCCCACCAGGGGCCAAGCGGCGTCTCCTGGGTGGTGCCGAGCGACCCGTGCAGTTGCACCGCCCGCTGCAGGATGTCGTGCAGCACCTGGGCCAGCGCCACCTTGCACATGGCGATATGCGTCCGGGCCGCGCCGTGCGGCTGGTTGTCGATGATCCACGCGGTCTGCAGCACCAGCAGCCGGAACTGCTGCAGCTGGATGGCCGAGTCGGCGATGAAGCCCTGCACAAACTGATGCTCGGCCAGCACCTTGCCCTGCGTACGGCGCGAGAGCGCCCGCTCGCACATCATGTCGAAGGCCCGCTGGCACTTGCCCACCACCCGCATGGCATGGTGCACCCGGCCGCCGCCCAGCCGGGACTGGGCGACCTTGAAGCCCTCGCCCGGCGCGCCGAGCATCGCGTCGAGCGGCACCCGGACCTGGTTGTAGCGGATGTAGCCTTCGGTGCCCTCGTCCAGGTCGTCACGCTCGTTCATGGTCGCGACGTTGCGGATGATCTCGATGCCTGGGGTCTCCGCCGGGACGATGAACATCGACATCCGCTCGTGCGGCCTTGCGTCGGGGTCGGTGACCGCCATCACGATGAGGAACGAGGCATAGCGGGCGTGGGAGGAGAACCACTTCTCGCCCTCGATCACCCACTGATCGCCGTCCCTGGTGGCCTTGCACACAAACTCCTTCGGATCGGAGCCCGCCTGCGGCTCGGTCATCGAGAAGGTGGACACGATATTGCCCTCAAGCAGCGGGTGGAGGTAGCGCGCCTTCTGCTCCTCGGTGCCGTACAGGGCGAGGATCTCGGCGTTACCGGTATCGGGGGCGGCCGTGCCAAACACCGTCGGCGCCCAGGCCGAGCGGCCGAGGATTTCGTTCATCAGCGCCAGCTTGAGCTGCCCGTACCCCTGGCCGCCCAGCTCGGGGCCCAGGTGACAGGCCCACAGGCCCTGCTCCTTCACCTTCTCCCGCAGCGGCGCCAAGATCGCCCGCGACGCCTTATTCTGCACGTCGTAGGGGTCACCCGGGCGTGGGAAGAGCAGGTCAAGGGGCTCGCACTCGTCGCGCACGAACGCGGTCATCCAGTCGAGCTTCTCCTGGAACTCCGGCTCGGTGAAGAACTCCCACATGCGCCGCTCCTGCCTAGCGTCGGGCCTGGTCTCCAGGGTATCGTCGTTCCCTGGGCGGTAATTGTATAACTAAATACTAGAAGATAGTTGTTTCAAGGCGTAGGGGTGAGGGTGATGGCTGCCGGCCAGGCCGACGAGAGACTGCTGGCTCAGTTGCGAGACCGAGTGGGACAGCGGGTGACCGGCTGGCGTCCCGGCGCGCGGGTTCTCCGCCTGTCCCCGCTCACCGGCGGCACCTCCAGCCTGACCTTCCTGGTCGATCTGGACGGCGTCGCCCCGGGGGAGACCCCGGTGGTGCTCAAGGTGGCGCCGCCCGGGCTCGCCCCGCTCCGCAACCGCGACGTGCTGCGCCAGGCCAGGCTGCAGAAGGCGGTCCAGGGACCCGGGCGGCCGCTGGCGCCGGACGTGCTGTTCTCCGACCCGGGCGATCCGCCCGAGGTTCCGCCGTTCATGGCGATGAACTTGGTCCCGGGGGACTGCGTGGAACCGGTGCTGAGCGACGCCGCCGAGCGGCCGCCGGCCGGACAGGTGCGGGCCCGGTTTTTCGACGCCGTGCAGGTGCTGGCCCGGTTGCACGCGATCGGGCCGGCCGCGGTCGGGCTGGGCGACGAGCCTGTCGTCGGGCTCGCCGACGAGGTGGACCGGTGGACCCGCGCCTTCGTCACCCTGCCGAGTGAGATGGCGGGCGACTACCAGCGGGCCGCCAAGGCGCTGCGGGCGAGCATTCCCGCGCCGCTCCCGCCCGCGGTCAACCACGGTGACTTCCGCCTCGGGAACACCCTGTGCGAGGGTGACCGGATCAACGCGGTGATCGACTGGGAGATCTGGTCGGTCGGCGACCCGCGCATCGACCTGTCCTGGCTGACCTTCTTCACCGACGACGCCGGGCACCCCGCCGTCGCCCCGGGCACGGTCGCGGGAACCCCGTCCGGCGGCGAGATCGTCCGCGCCTACGAGGACGCCCTCGGCCGGCCGGTGCCCGAACTCGGCTGGTTCGACGCGCTCACCCGCTACAAAGAGGCCGGCGTGACCGGCCTGCTGCTCAAGCGCGCGATGAAGCTCGGCCGGCCGGTCAAGGAATCAATGGCGCGGATGCAGCCGGAACTACCCCGGCTGGTCCAGGAGGCCATCCGCATCGTGAGCGGCTGACGCTTGAAGGGTGCAGGTCAGATGAGGTCGAGTCGTCCGCGGCGGACGACCTCGATGAGCAGTCCTGGGTCGACTCCCCGCTCGGCCGCCTGCTCCAGGCAGACGGCGACGTCCTTCTTCATGAACGGCCCGATCCGGACGGCGAACGCAGCCATGTCGGCCCCAACCGCGGCCCGCCGGCTCACCTGGCTGCCGCCGCTCATGTGATTGAGCGCGCTCAGCATCTCCCTGGGCGCCACCCCGAGTTCCTCGCCCAGCCGGACCGCCTCCGCCAGCACCTGCGTGTTGGCAGCGAACAGGAAGTTGTTCACCAGCTTGACCGCCAGCGCGCTGCCGAGTTCGCCGGTCTCCATAATCGGGTCGGCGTACGCGCGGACCGCCTCCGCCGCCCGCGCCCGGGCGGCGGGCGGGCCGCCCAGCAGCACCGTCAGACGGCCTGCGGTGATGTCGTCAGGCGAGCCGCTGACGGGGGCGTCCACCACCTGGATGGCGCGGAAGCGGTCGGCCAGCGACCGCAGCACCGACGCCCGGCCGGTCACGTGCGAGGCGAACACGGCCCCATCCGGGAGGGCGGCGGCCAGCGGGTCGGCGATCTGGGAAAGCTGCTCGTCACTGAACACGCACAGCAGCAGCAGGCCCGCCCCGGCCGCGACCTCCGCCAGCTCGGACGTGTGCCGGACGCCGAGCCGGTCCAGGTGGGCCGCCGACCCCGGCCGTCGCGCGTACACCACCAGCTCATGCCCGGCGGCGGCGAGCCGCTCAACCATGGGCAGACCCATCCGCCCTGCACCGACAAACCCGACCCGCGAGGAACCCATCGCCGCCTCCTATCGCCCGCTGACCATAGTAGATTATTTAGTTATATGATTCTGTTCAAGTATCAGAACGGCTGGAGGTCTCATGCCCGACCCTGCCCGCGGATCCGCCCCCTCCCAATCGGCCCCGCGCCCGCCCGAGGGCGACTGGCTGGGGACGCCCTACCTGAGGTTCGAGCGCCAGCTGCCGTTCGCTCACCTCACCGTCGACCGCCCGGAGGCCAGGAACGCGCTGACCCAGGCGATGTACTTCGGCATCCGCTACGCGGTCCGCCGGGTGGACGCGGATCCGGAGCTGGCTGGCCTGCTGATCACCGGCAGCGGCGACGTCTTCATTCCCGGCGGAGACCTGGGTCAGCAGGTCAGCGACAAGTGGGCCGACTTCAACGCGGCCCCGGGCGCGTTCGACGTGCTGCCGTTCGACGCCCTGCGGCAGAGCGTCAAGCCGGTCGTCTCCGCCGTCAACGGGATCTGCCAGGGCGGCGGCCTGCTGATCGCGATGTGCTCGGACCTCGCGGTGGTGAGCGAGCGGGCCACCTTCCGGGTGCCCGAACTGCTCCGCGGCATCTCCGATACCTACTACGCGCAGCTCCTGGTCCGCCTCATCGGCCCGGTGCGCACGCGCGACCTCATGTTCACCGGCCGCCGCCTCAGTGCCGCCGAGGCCCTCGAATGGGGCCTGGTGAGCCGGGTCGTGCCGCACGACGAGCTGATCAAGACGGCCACCGACGCGCTGGTCCAGATCGTCCAGACGGCGCCGGAGGCGCGCCGGGACATCAAGCGGGTCCTCGACCAGTACGTCGGGCTGCAGGATCGGATCGCGTTCTTCGACAGCCTGCAGCGCCCCGAGTCGAGGGAGGGCTTCGCCGCCTTCATCGAGAAGCGGTCGCCCAACTGGGTGCCGGAGGCGCTGCGGCGCGAGGGCCGCGCCTGACCCGCTGGTAATCCCTTACTAGATAAATTAGATTACTGTTAACGGTGAATTAGACAGGATCGCGAGGAACCATGACCACAGCCGTCATCGTCGACATCATCCGCACCCCCTCGGGCAAGGGCAAGCCCGGCGGCGCCCTGTCCGGCGTGCACCCGGCCGCCCTGCTCGCGCAGACGCTGACTGCCCTGGTCGAGCGCAACGGGCTGGACACCGCGACGGTCGACGACGTCATCGCCGGCTGCGTCGGGCAGATCGGCGACCAGTCGCTCAACATCGCGCGGACCGCGCTGCTGGCGGCTGGCTTCCCTGAGAGCGTGCCGGGGACGACCGTCGACCGGCAGTGCGGGTCGAGCCAGCAGGCGGCCCACTTCGCGGCCCAGGGCGTGATCGCGGGCGCCTACGACATCGTCATCGCCTGCGGGGTGGAGTCGATGAGCCGGGTGCCGATCGGGTCGTCCCGGGCGGGCCGCAACCCGGTCGAGCCGCTGGCCGAGCGCTACCCCGAGGGTCTGGCCAACCAGGGGATCGGCGCCGAGCTGATCGCCGCCCGGTGGAAGCTCGACCGGGAGGCGCTCGACGCCTACTCGGCCCGGTCGCACCAGCGCGCCGCCGCGACCGCCGCCAGCGGCGGCTTCGACAACGAGATCATCGGCGTCCGGCTGCCCGAAGGCGGCACCCACACCGTTGACGAGACCGTGCGGCCAAGCACCACGGCCGAGGGTCTGGCCGGCCTGAAGCCGGCCTACTACTCCGAGGCCTACGCCGCCCGCTTCCCCGAGATCACCTGGCAGGTCACCCCCGGAAGCTCCTCGCCGCTCACCGACGGCGCCTCAGCCGCGCTGATCATGAGCGAGGAGAAGGCGGCCGAGCTCGGCCTGCGGCCGCGGGCCCGGTTCCACGCCTTCGCGGTATCGGGCAGCGACCCGCTGTTGATGCTGACCGGCGTCATCCCGGCCACCGAGAAGGTGCTGCGGCGCAGCGGCCTGTCCATCGACGCGATCGACGCCTACGAGGTCAACGAGGCGTTCGCGCCAGTCCCGCTGGCCTGGGCGCAGGAGTTCGGCGCCGACACCGACCGGCTCAACCCGCGCGGCGGCGCGATCGCCCTCGGCCACCCGCTCGGCGGGTCCGGCACCAAGCTGATGGCCACCCTGCTGAACTACCTGGAAGCCACCGGCGGCCGCTACGGCCTGCAGACCATGTGCGAGGGCGGCGGGATGGCCAACGCCACGATCATCGAGCGGCTCTGACCGGCCAAATCAACCCCAAAGTCAACGACACAG
The DNA here is from genome assembly GCA_963773105.1 of uncultured Actinomycetota bacterium. Taxonomy (GTDB): domain Bacteria; phylum Actinomycetota; class Actinomycetes; order Streptosporangiales; family Streptosporangiaceae; genus Trebonia. The sequence goes on along the minus strand of CAVZAA010000003.1, from coordinate 325,695 downwards.
CGGTATCGAACGGTCGCGGCTGACTCATCCACCGACGACTGGGTCGCCTCAGCCAGGTAAACATTGTCGGCGCGCTGAACCAGATGGGAGGGTCATGCCAGCGGTACGCGGGCTCGAGCCGGGAAAACGGGCGGCACTGATCGTCAACGAGATGCAGAACGCCATCACCAACCCGGCCTACATCGGCTCGCCGCTCGCCGCCCAGGTGACCGAGCGCGGCCTCGTCGCCAGGATCAACACCCTGACGGCGGCGTTCCGCGCGGCGGGCGTGCCGGTGATCTTCTGCACGATCGCCGCCCGCACGGCCGACTTCGATGGGTTCCTGGTCAACTGCGCGCTCGCGGCCAACATCCGCCGCAAGGGGCACCTGGTGACGGGCACCGCCAACGCCGCCGTCCACGACGACCTGGTCGTCGAGCCGTCCGACATCATCAGCCACCGGTCGCACGGCATGGCCCCGTTCACCGGCACCACCCTGGACGCCACCCTGCGCGGCTACGGCATCGAGACGGTGGTGCTCACCGGGGTGTCGACCAACATCGCGCTGCCGGGCGCGGCCACCGAGGCGGTCGCGCTCGGCTACAGCGTGGTGCTGGCCGAGGACTGCGCGGCCGGCGCCACCCCGGAGACCCACCAGATGCAGATCACCCAGCACCTGCCGCTGCTGGCGACCGTCACCGACGCGGCGTCGGTGATCGCCGGCCTGCAATGGTTATATTTAGTGATACGATTGGCGGCAAGTCGACACCGGGAGGATTCATGCGCGCAGCTCGCTGCGAAGAATACGGCGAACCGGGCAACGTCGTCATCCGCGACATCCCGGCGCCGGTCGCCACGCCCGGGCACGTGGTCGTGGACGTGGCGGCGGCGGCGGTGAACTTCCCCGACCTGCTCTTCATCGCCAACCGCTACCAGGTGTCGGCCCCGCTCCCGTTCACCCCCGGCAGCGAGTTTGCGGGCCGGGTGGCGGCCGTGGGCGAGGGCGTGACCGGGCTGTCGCCCGGGGACCTCGTATACGGCACCATTTTCACCGGCGCGATGGCCGAGCAGGTGCTGGTTCCGGCCCGCGCGGTCTCGCCGGTCCCGCCGGGCCTGTCGCTGACCGAGGCGGCCGCGTTCCGTGTCACCTACCTGACCGCGTACCACGCGCTGGTCACGGCCGGGGAGTTGCGGCCCGGGCAATGGGTGGTGGTGCTCGGCGCCGCCGGGGGCGTCGGCACGGCCACGGTCGACGTCGCGGTCCGGCTGGGGGCCCGCGTCATCGCGGCCGCCTCCTCGCCCGAGCGGCTCAAGGTGTGCGCGGAGCTGGGGGCCGAGGCGGGCATCGACTACGTCCGCGAGGATCTCAAGCAGCGGATCAAGGACATCACCGGTGACGGCGCTGACCTGGTGATCGACCCGGTCGGCGACCGCTGGGCCGAGCCCGCGCTGCGGGCTATCCGGTGGGGCGGCCGGTTCGTGACGCTCGGGTACGCCGGAGGAGACATTCCCCGCATCCCGCTCAACATCGTCCTGCTCAAGAACATCACCGTGCGGGGTCTGGAGCTGCGGACCTGGACCGAGCGGCTGCCGGAGGAGACGGAGCGCGCCCGGGAGGCACTGGCCGAGATGGTCGCGGGCGGCATGCGGCCCGCCGTGTCTGAGGTGCACGAACTCGAGGACGTCGGCACCGCGCTGCAGCGCGTGGCCGACCGGGTGCCGACGGGTAAGGTCGTCATCCGCGTGGCGTCATGACCACGGCGCGACGCCTCGACAAATAGGAGGAGACAATGCCGGAGCCAGTAACGGTCGAGCGGCGCGGCCATGTCCAGGTCATCACCATCACCAGGCCCGAGGTCAGGAACGCGCTCAACGGCGCGGCCGCCCGCGCCCTGGCGGCGGCCGCCGATGAGCTCGACGCCGACGATGGCCTGCGGGTCGGGGTGCTGACCGGGGCGGGCGGCACGTTCTGCGCCGGGATGGACCTCAAGGCGTGGATGAGCGGAGACAAGCCCAACATTGAGGGCCGGGGTTTCGGCGGCATCACCATCACCCCGCCTCGTAAGCCGCTGATCGCCGCGGTGGAAGGCTACGCGCTGGCCGGCGGCTTCGAGCTGATGCTGGCGTGCGATCTGGTGGTGGCGGCGCACGGCAGCAAGTTCGGCGTGCCCGAGGTCAAGCGCGCCCTGGTGCCGGCCGGCGGCGGCGCCCTGCTGCTGCCCCAGCGCATACCGTTCGCGGTCGCGATGGAGCTGCTGCTGACCGGCGAGCCGGTCACCGCGGCTCGGGCGGCGGAGCTTGGGCTGGTCAACCGGGTCGTCCCGGACGGTATGGCGCTTGACGGGGCAGTCGCGCTGGCCGAGGTAATCGCGGCCAACGGGCCGCTGGCGGTGGCGGTCACCAAGCAGATCGCCCGCGCCCAGGCCGACTGGACGGTCGAGGAGGGCTGGCGGCGTCAGGCAGACCTGTACAAGCCGGTCTTCGAATCCCAGGACGCCCGGGAGGGCGCCGCCGCGTTCGCCGAGAAGCGGGCGCCGGTCTGGCGCGGCATTTAACTACAATGTGGCAGGTCCACCAGGTCAGGGAGTGCAGCGAATGGCTGTGAAGTTTCGTGCCGGGCAGCAGCTGGTCAGCGCGGTCGACAGTACCGCCGTGATCGTCATCAAGGCGCCCGCGGCCGAGTGCACGGTGACGTGCGGCGGGATCGCCATGGCCACCGTCGGCGAACCGGTCACCGCCGCCGAGCCGGACCCGTCCCTCATGGGCGGCACCCAGATCGGCAAGCGGTACGTCGACGACGCGGACACGATCCAACTGCTGTGCACCAAGCCCGGCGGCGGCACGCTCGCGCTTGACGGCCAGCCGCTGCAGATCCAGGCGGCCAAGCCGCTCCCGGCCTCGGACTGAGCGAGGTCTCCCCGTGCGCCTGACGCTGCTGCTCGACATGGCCGCCGACGGATTCGGCGACCGCGTCCTGGCCGGGCGCCGGTCCGGCGGGATAACCGCCGCCGAGCTGGCCGGGCGGTCGCATTCCGGTGCCGCCCTGGTGCGCGAGCGCGCCGCCAGCGCCCTCGTCTACCTCGATGTGAACGGTCCGGCCTTCCCGGTCGCGCTGTTCGCCGCCGCGCGGGCGGGGGTGCCGCTGGTCCCGCTCAACTACCGGCTGGGGCAGCGGCAGCTCGACGCCCTGCTCGCCCGGCACCCTGGGGCGCTGGGAATCGCGGGCCCCGGCGCGCTTCCGCACTTCGAGCGGGCCGGGCTGGCCGCGATGAGCACCGACGAGTGGCTGGCGCAGACGGCCGTCGACCGCGGCGAGGTCAGCGACCCGGGCGAGGCGGACTCGGGCGAGGACGCGGCCGCCGTCGTCATCTACACCAGCGGGACCACGTCGGAACCCAAGGGCGTGCTCCTCCGGCACGAGAACCTGGTCTCCTACGTGCTCGGTTCGGTCGAGTTCGCATCGGCCGGCGAAGAGGAAGCCGCCGTCGTCAGCGTCCCGCCGTACCACATCGCCGCCGTCGCCAACGTGATCACCAACCTGTACGCGGGCCGTCGCACCCTGGTGCTGGAGTCCTTCACGGCCGGCCAGTGGCTCCGTCTGGTGCGGGAGGAGGAAGTCACCAGCGCGATGGTGGTGCCGACGATGCTCGCCAGGATCATCGACGCGGCCGAGGACCGGTCCGTCCCGTCGCTGCGGTCGCTGTCGTACGGCGGTGCCCCGATGCCGGCCGCGCTCATCGAGCGGGCGCTGCGGGAGTGGGAACAGGTCGATTTCGTCAACGCGTACGGTCTCACCGAGACCAGTTCGACGGTGGCGCTGCTCGGGCCGGCCGACCATCGCGCCGCCCTTGACTCGCCCGATCCTGCGGTGCGGGCGCGGCTGTCCTCGGTCGGCCGGCCGCTGCCGGGGATCGAGCTGGAAATCCGCGGTGCCGACGGCGCGGTCCTCGGCCCCGGCCAGCACGGCCGGATCTGCGTGCGCGGCGCGCAGGTGTCGGCGGAGTACGCGGGCCTGGGCCGCGCGCTCGACGATCAGGGCTTCTTCGACACCAGGGATGACGGCTTCCTCGACGCCGACGGCTACCTGTTCATCAGCGGGCGCACCGACGACACGATCATCCGGGGCGCGGAGAACATCGCTCCCGCGGAGATCGAGGACGTCCTGCTGAGGCACCCGGCGGTGCTCGACGCGGTGGTGTTCGGCGTCCCCGACCAGGAATGGGGCCAGCGCATCGAGGCCGCCGTCGTGCCCCGCCCGGAGACCGACCTAGACCCAGCCGACCTGCGCGAATTCACCCTGCGGGCACTACGGTCGAGCAAGACCCCGGACCGTTTCTGGCTGCTCGGGGAGCTGCCGCGCACCGAGACCGGCAAGCTACTGCGCCGCATGGTGCCCGGCCTGATCGAGGCCGACCACCGAACGGGTGCATAGACCCCCGGCCGTTCGCCGCCCTCCTGCTCCGCCACCGGCTCCGGCCGCGAACCGGACCACCTCAGAACCGGACCGCCTCAGAACCGGACCGCGTCAGAACCGGAACCGAGTCAGGCCGCCCGGCTCCGCAGTCACGGTCACGATCGCCGATCGCAGGTTCATGCGATACACGTGCCACGGCGGCGGCCCTTGCGATGGCGCGTTGAACGGGACGGTGATGCCCGCCCCGCTGGCGTCGGGTTCGGCCGGCCAGCCGTTGTCCGCCCACGCCTTGGCGATTCTGGTCAGCGCGCCCGGCTCGGTCACTCGCGCGGCGTCACCCTCGATCACGACGTCCGCGTCGGCGACCGACACCGCGATCGAGCACCGCGGATCGCGCGCGACATTGCGCCCCTTCCGCGTGCCTACGCCCGTCTGGAACCAGAACGTGCCATCCAGCCACAGGGCACCGACCGCGGTCACATGCGGACTGCCGTCCTCGTTGACGGTGGCCAGCCACGTCGTGCGGGAGTTCTGCGCTTCCGGAGCGGGCGCCGACCCCGCATCGAGCTTGGCTTCAACCGCCGCCCAGTCCACCGGCGGCAGCCCGTCCGCCTTACCCAGATTCGCGATCTCCATGAGGAGCCCCCTCCTGCCCAACGGGCATCCTGTCTAATGTGCGTCTGGCAGATATGACGCGCGGCGACCGCCTAAGTCATCGCGCCTGCACCCGGCGCCAGAGGGCGGGCAATAGCATCGATGCCGTGACTAGCCATGAGGTGGCCCCGCCCAGCGGTGGCCAGGAGCGGGTCGTCGCCGAGTTCCGGGCCCGCGGCGGGAGGGTAGGCGGCTACCACGCCAGCATGCAGCTCCTGCTGCTGACCACAACCGGCGCGCGAACAGGCCAGCGCCGCGCGGTGCCGCTCACCTACCTGCCCGATGGCGACCGCTACATCGTGACGGCGGGCAACGCCGGCTCCGACCGGCATCCGGCCTGGTACTACAACCTGCTGGCGAATCCGGACGTTGTCGTCGAGGTGGGGAGCGAGGCCTTCAGCGCCGTCGCGGTCATCGCCGATGAGGCGGAGCGCGGGTCCCTGTACGAGCTCTTCGCCGCCGCCTACCCCCAGCTGGACGGCTACCAGACCCAGACCACCCGCCAGATCCCGATCGTCCTACTCGCGCGCCGCCACTAACCGGCCCATCCGTGGTGATCACGAAGGATTAGTGCACCTATACGATAATTTTCTTTCGTCAGGATTCAATCCTTCGTGATCATGGGGCCTGGTGGCGGTCGCCCTGTGACGTTGGCGGCTGGCGCGGCTGATGTGGCGGTAGATCCTCAGCGCTCTCGCAGCGCGACCAGCCGTTCGTAGTGCTCGGCGGCCGCGCCGTACAGGACCTCGTTCACCTTGGCCCGCCGCAGGTACAGGTGCAGGTCGTGCTCCCAGGTGAAGCCGATGCCGCCGTGGGTCTGCAGGGCCTGCCCGGCCAGCGCGGCGACCCCTTCGCCGGTGAACGCCTTGGCCACGCTCGACGCCGCCGCCGCGTCACCCGCGCCCGCGTCGAGGGCCATGGCCGCGTAGTACGTCGCCGCGCGGGCCCCCTTGAGCGTGGTCAGCATGTCCGCCACCTTGTGCTTCACCGACTGGAAGCTGCCGATCGGGCGGCCGAACTGCTCGCGTACCTTGACGTACCCGACTGTCATCTCGAGCAGCCGCTCGCCCACCCCCAGCGAGTCGGCCGCGGTGAGCACCGCGGCCGCGTCGGCCACCCACCCGACCTCGGCCTCGTCCAAGGTGACCACGTCCGCGTCAGGCACCCGCACGCCGTCAAGCACCACGTCGTACCAGCGCCGGGTCTCGTCCAGCGTCCGCCGGGGCTCGACGACGGTCCTGGGCCGCTCAACCAGCACCAGGCGGCGGCCCTGGTCGACCGCCACCGTGACCAAGAGAACGTCGGCCGACGGGGCGGCCTGGACCGCCGTCGCCCGGCCGCTGAGCACCAGCTCGTCGCCGTCGAAGGCACCGGTCACCGCACCGTGGTGCGCCAGGCTGGCCTTGACCTCGCCCGCGGCGAGCGCGCTGACCAGCTCCGCCCGACGGCCCGCCCGCGCCAGGGCGAGCGCGGTCAGCGCACTGTCGAGGACCGGGCCGGGGGCGGCCGTGCGGCCGAGCTCCTCGGCGACCAGGCACAGCTCGACCACGCCCTGCCCGGCGCCGTCCAGCTCCTCGGGCACGGCGAGTCCTATCCACCCGAGCTCGGCCCCGCGCTGCCACAGCTTTTCGTCGGTATCGCAGCCAGCCGCCGCCAGCGATCGCACCAGCTGCGGGGGGCAGTTCACCGCGAGCAGGCCGCGGGACACCTCGCGCAGCGCGGCTTGTTCCTCGGTCAGTTCGAAGTCCACCTGGGCTCCATGGTTCATGGTAAGCGGGGTCCTGCCCATTTACGCGTGGCGTGCGATCTCGGCCGCCAGCAGCTCTTCCAGGGTGTCGGCGGGTGGCGCGGGAAGCTCAACCGCGCGGTCCCTGCTCGGCAGCAACACGACGGCGGTGCCCGGGGTGGTCTCCTCGCCTCGCTGGTTCCGGCAGCCGATCTCGAGGTGGACCTCGTTGCGGCCGTCGGTCTGGACCTTGTCCACCACCCGGCCGCGGACCCAGGTGGTGTCGCCGAGGTAGTTGAACTTGCGGTGCTCGCAGCGCAGCCGCAGCAGCCAGCCGTCGTCGCCCATCCAGTCGGTGAGCGCGTGCGTCAGCCAGGTCTCGCGCATCCCGCCGTAGTCGTAGTTCATCGGGATGCCGAGCTCCTGGGCCCGTTCGGAGTCCCAGTGCAGTCGCTGCACGGTGTCGGGGATGTTGCGGGCGTTCGGCGGGTACAGCCCGGGCGCCTTCCTGCGGACCTTGCGGGCGATGCCGAACGCGCCCGGCGGCGTCAGTTGCATGCCCCAGCCGAGGTGCCAGACGATCAGGTCGGTGACCACCAGCGGGCCCTTGACCCGCGGCTGGATTTCCTCGCCGACCTCGACGTCCTCAAAGTACCTGGGCTGCGTGCCGCGGCGGGCCTCGGCGTCATAGGCGGCGTCGATCTCGGCGATCTGCTCGTCGGTGTAGGGGTCGAAGGTGACAGGCGCTTTCTCCTTCGCGCGCTCCCTCGAGGTGTGCCGTTCCGCGTTGATCCAGGTGCCGCGCTGGATGGTGACGATCTGGCCGTGGCCGTTGGTGTACAGGAAGTCGTGGGTCACGTGCGCGGTGCGCCCGCCGAACCGGCTCGGCTTGTCGGCCACGCCGACCTGGGTACGGATGACGTGACAGCGGTCGCCGGCGGTCAGCGGCCGGTAGTACTCGAACTCCATCGCCGCCTGGTACGAGCCCAGGCCGGCGAACGGGTCGCCCTTGAGCAGCTCCTTCTGCGCTGGGGTGGGCGGCGGGGCCACGTTCTCGCCCATGCAGTAGGTGAAGTTCGGCGGCGCGATCAGCCCGCCCCAGCGGGTGTTCTTGCCGTACTCGGGGTCGCAGTACAGCGGGTTGTCGTCGCCGTAGCCGTAGGCGAAGTGCCGGGTGGCGTCGGCCGTCACCTCGGTGATGTGCGCGGGGCTGATCCGCAGCGGGATGCCGATCCGCTGGCGCGAGCGCTCGAACGACTCGTCGGAAAGAACGCCGTACCCGGCTCGGTCAGTGGTCATGAGGCTCTCCCGTCGTCGCGGCGTCGGCCACCGCGTCGGATTCCAGCTGGCCGTCGAGGTTGAAGCCGTTGAAATAATGCTCGCGCACGAGGGCACGGCTGATCTTGAGCGAGGGCGTCCGCGGCAGCTGGTCGACCACCTTGATCGCAATTGGCCGCTGATACCTGGTCAGCCGGCCGCTGAGGTACTGCATGAGCTCCTCCGAGGTGGCCGGGCTGAGCAGCGTCACCGCCGCCGCCGGCACCTCGCCCAGCCGCGCGTCCGGCAGCCCGACGGCCGAGGCCTCGTTGACCGCCGGGTGCGCGACCAGCGCGTCCTCGATCACGCTGGGCGGGATCTTGAAGCCGCCCCGGTTGATCGCCTCGTCCGCCCGGCCGCGGATGAACAGGAACATGTCATCGTCGAGGGTGGCGAGGTCGGTGGTGCGCAGCCACGCGCCGTCCGCCCCCGGCAGCTGCCCGCCGCGCGCCTCGAGCAGGCCGGTCTGGCCGGCCGGCAGCACGTCGCCGCTCTCGGCGTCGACGATGCGCAGTTCGATACCGTGGTGGGCGCGTCCGACGCTGCCGCGCTTGAGCGTCCCCCACTGCTTCTTGTCCTTCAGCGTCCAGCCCGCGATCGCCCCGGCGAATTCGGTCGCGCCGTAGGTGCCGAGGACGGGGACGCCGTAGCGCTCTTCGAATGCCTCCGCCAGTTCCGGCGGCAGCGGCGCGGTGCCTGACCCGACCGCGCGGACGCTGGCGAACGTCTCCACCGGGACCTCGGCCTGCAGCACCATCCGCAGCGCGGTCGGCGCGAGCCGGACGTAGCCGGGGCGGTGCAGGCCGACCAGCTCCGCCCACGCCGCGACCTCGAACCGCTCGAGCAGCGCGATGCTGCGGCCCTCGACCACGTGCGCGACCGCGAAGTAGAGGCCGCTGATGTGCGCGAGGGACGCCCACAGGATGTCCGTCCGGCTGTGCAGGCGCGCCTTGTGCACCTCGTCGAAGACCAGTCCGGTGGCCCGGAACGCCGCCGTCATCCGCTCGTAGGTCAGCTCGACCCGCTTCGGCCGCCCGGTCGTGCCGCTGGTCATCATCAGCACGGCGATGTCCCGGGTGTCCTGCAGGGACGGACGCGGCGACCACGGGACCGGCTGCGCCGCCAGGGCGCGGTCGGCCCCGGTCTGCACCGCGATCGCGCCCACCGTCTGCGCGGAGACGAGCACCGCGTCGCGCGCCCAGTCCTCCTCTTCCGCCACCACCACGTCCGGCGCCAGGTCAACGATGTCCCGTTCCAGGCCGATGTCGCCTAGGTGCGGGCTCAGCGTCACCACCTCGCGCCCGGTGCCGAGGGTGGCGACCAGGGCCACCAGCGGACCGGGCCGGTTGCGGAGCACGATCCCCACCCGGCGGGCCGCCGGGTGCGCGGCGAGCAGGGTTTCCAGGTCGGCCAGGGCATCGGAGTAGAACGACCACGGGAACGTCAGGCCGCCGAAGAACAGCGCGGTCGCGTCAGGATCGAGCGCCACCATTCGGCGGATCCGGCGCGACAGCGACGTGTCGGGCGCCCGCGAGCTGGGGTCGATCATCCGTCCAGTCCTCCAGCCAATGGCATCATGAAATAATAAGGTACAATCAGGTTACTAAACGAAATAGATGCCGTCTACCGAACGGGGATGCCCGGCGCTGGCAGGCAGCGGAGCGCGGGGTGCGCGGTGAAGTTCTGGACCAGCCTGCCGGGGCTCTCGAGGTGGCCGCCGCCGAGTTTCTCGGTGCCGGGAGCGAACTGGCAGGAGCACCTGTCGGCGCCGGACTTCCAGCGGATCGCGGCCGACGCGGACCGGCTCGGGTTCGACGCGATCAACGTGCCCGAGCACGTCGTCTTGCCGCGCGAGCTGGCCGGGCACATGGGCGGACGCTGGCCGGACGCCCTGACCGTGATGGCCTTCATCGCCGGCGCGACCACCCGGATCCGCGTGAACAGCGGCGTCATCGTCTTGCCGCTGCACAACCCGGTGCGGCTCGCCAAGGCGGTCGCCACCCTGGACGTCCTGTCGGCCGGGCGGGTCATGGTGACGTTCGGCGCGGGCATGGCGCCGGGGGAGTTCAGCGCGCTTGGCGTGGACTTCAGTCGCCGCGGCCGGATGATGGACGAGTACATCCGGGCGATGAAGGTGCTCTGGGCCGCCGAGGAGCCGGAATTCCACGGCGAGTTCGTCGACTTCGCCGACATCGTGTTCGAGCCCAAGCCGGTGCAGCGACCGCATCCGCCTGTCTTCGTCGGCGGGCGATCGGTCTTCGCGCTGCGGCGCGCGGCGCGGCTCGCGGACGGCTGGGCCCCTTCAGGCGCACAGGGCGGCAGCGGCCCCTGGCTGTCAGGGCCGTCGGACTTGCCGTGGTTTCTGGCCGAGGCGCGCCGCTGCGAGGGTTTCGGGGAGCGGGAGCACGCGTTCGAAATCGCGATGCCCGCCGTCCCCGTCTTGATCGGCGCGGACCATCACCTGCAGGACAGCGCTCCCCGGCTGACCAGCACCCAGCAGGTGGTACAGCTGATCGCGGACCTCGACGCGGCCGGCGTGTCCTGGACCACGGTGCCGCAGCTCGGCGACGGGCCGCAGTCGCTGGAAGAGCACCGTGAGTACCTGGAATGGGCCGCAACCGAGGTCATGCCGTCGTTCCGCTAGCGACACCAAGATGATGGATGGTTGCGTACATCCGGGTGTACACAACGATCCACTATCTTGACTCAGCTGTGGTGCTATCCGGATAACAGCAAGAAGCGCGCCGTAGCGCGCGCTCCGCGCGTCGTTAGCGCCGTTAGGTCCAGTCGGCCAGGTCGAGGACCGACTGGACCAGGGTGTAGCCGGCCGGGATGGGCGCGCCCGGCTGCGATGAGAGCAGCCGCAGCGTGCGCCGGGCGATCCTCCAGGTTCCGCCGTCCTCGCGCAGCCGGTCGCGGAACAGCACCTCCGCCCGGTTGATGCGGCCGGGCGCGTCCTTCATCGTCCACCGGATCCACCCGTAGCACGTGGCCCAGACCCCCTCGTCGTCCGACCCGACGACGTGGTTGGTGATCTCGTGCACGGTCCAGGCGCAGGTGTCATGGAACGGGATGAAGTTCCCGAGCCACTCCTCCATGCCCGCGAACACCCCGTGCGGGTAGTCGGCCCGCACATCGGAAGTGAACACGGTGCGGAACAGCTGCCAGTCGCGGGCGTCGATGGCGAGCGCGTACCCGTTCTGCAGCCGCATCGCCTCCACGGCGACCAAGCTCAGATCCGGCATCAGCAACCTCTCCAAACCCAGGCTCGGCGCGCCTAGTCCTCGCTGAGGATCCCGGTCCCGACCGGGCCGAAGGCGCTGCGGGCGGACAGCATGTAGTGCTGGGTGACGGCGCGGACGTCCCGCAGCCGCCGCTGCAGCGGGCACGACTCGAACAGCCCGGTGGTCCCGGACAGGCCGTAGGCGCCCTCGACGACCGACGCGGCGACCGACGCCGCCCGCGACAGCCGTGCGCGGCGCAGGCCGGTCGCCCGGTCGTCCGGCGGCCCGAAGGCCACCGAATCCTGGTCGTCCCGGCCGACCTGGTGCAGCAGCGTACGCGCCATATAGAGGTCAGTCGCGAGCTGGCCCATCACGTACTGGGCGACCGGGTCGGCCGCCAGCTTGCTGCGGGAGGTGGCCGGGATCTTGTTGCGGGCGATGTCGGTGATGTCGTCAAGAGCCGCCTGGGCGATCCCGATGGCGACGGCGGCGAACTCCGAGCCGAACCGGGCGCCCAGCTGCCGCTGGTCGAGCGGGTGCCTGGCCACCTTCGGCAGCTCCGCGAAGCTCCCGGTCCACTCCTCGGGGATGAACAGGTCGCTGACCACGATGTCGTTGCTCGCGGTGCCCTTGAGCCCGCTCACGTGCCAGACGTCGTCGATCTGGACCGAGTCGGCGGGCACCACGCCGAGCCGGGTAGCCTGCTCGCCCTCGATCACGCCGTGAATGCAGATGTAGTCGGCGTTGTTGGAGCCGCTGGCGAACGACCAGCGGCCGCTGAACCGGTAGCCGCCGTCGACTCGCACCGCACGACCGGTCGCGTTGATGACGCCGGTGTGGATGACGTCGGGGCCGCCCGCGTAGATCTTGTCGTAGGTGTCGCCCGGCAGGTACGCGTAGAAGCTCGGCCCTTCCGAGCCGACCGCCGCCACCCAGGCGACCGAGGCGTCGGCCCGCGCCAGCTCCTCGATCACGGTCAGGCCCTCGTCCGGCCACATCTCGTCGCCGCCGTGCGACCGGGGCACGTACCGGCGGAATACGCCGGCCGACCGCAGCTTCTCCGCAAGGTCGCGCGGCACCGCCCGCGCCTGCTCGATTTCCTCGGCCCGGGCCGTGATCTCCGGCAGCAGCGCCCGGACGCTCTCAAGGACCGTTGGCTGCTGCCCAGGGGCTGCGGTTTCACTCGACATGGGCTGAAATTACCGTGGCCGGTTGCCCATGTCACGGTCGCCGTTCTGCTGGGTGGGACGGCGTTCGTGATTCGTCCCCGCCCGCGCCGCCGCGCCGGGCCGCCCCTCGGCGCCGCCCGCCCCCGTACAACTGACTGGTCGGTAACATCGCTCCCGGCATCTGACCAGGTTTTCCGCTTGTCAGTGCATTGCGGTCTTCATCGTGCTGTTCTTATTATGTACTGACCAGTCAGTGAAGACCGGAGGTGACCAGCTAGTGGCTGCGCTTCAGCACCGCATTGGCCCGTCCGCCGTCCAGGGCGGCAACATCCACCCTCTCGGCCGATCAGGCGCGGCCGCAAGACCGGAGGCCGTGAAAGACGAGGATAGCCAGGCGAGCACGGTCGTCGGCCGGCTCGAGGCGATCCTCGCCTCGTTCGAAGGCTGCGACCAGGCCCTGGGCGTGAGCGAGATCAGCCACCGGATCGGCCTCCCCAAGTCGACCGTGCACCGGCTCGCGAACCAGCTGTGCGCGGTGGGCTGGCTGGAGCGCAACAGCGGCGGCTACCGGGTCGGGCTCAAGCTGCTCGAGCTCGGCAGCGTCGCCCTGCAGCGGACCGGCCTGCGCGAGGTCGCGTTCAAGCACCTGCACTCGCTCGCCCAGCGCACCGGCCTCACCGTCCATCTGGGCATCCTCGATCACGGGGAGGTCGTCTACCTGGACCGGGTCACGACCACCCGGGTCTCGCTGCCCACCCGGATCGGGGGCCGGGAGCCCGCCTACTGCACCGCCATCGGCAAGGTCCTGCTCGCGTTCGAGAATCCCGCCAGCCAGGCGTCCGCGCTGGGGAAGACGCCGCGGCGGACCGAGTTCACCATCATCGAGCCGCGCGCGTTGCAGGCCACGCTGGACAACGCCAGGCAGACCGGCGTCGCCTACGACCGGGAGGAGGCCTACCCGGGCCTCGGCTGCGTCGCGTCCCCCATCCGCTCCGGAGGACGGGCGATCGGCGCGGTCTCGGTGACCGGGCCAATCGCCAGGATCCGGGCGCACTCGCTGGTGCACGAGGTGCGGAACACCGCCCTGGCGATCTGGTCACCCGACGTGGTGCCGCTGCCGCGGCCGCTGGCAAGCGCGCGCTAGAAAAGCAAAAAGATCAAAAGCAGGATTTTGCCGAACGGACCCTGAGTTCCCCCGGGTCCGTTCGGAATCATCGGTTTCTTGATCTTGACCTTGATTGTGGCTTTGGTCTTAGCCGCGCTGCCTTACTTGCGCTTGGCGAGCCCGACCGCGATCTCGATGAGCTGGTCCTCCTGGCCGCCGACGAGCTTGCGGCGGCCGGCCTCGATGAGGATCTCGGCCCCGGACACGCCGTACTTCTTCGCCTGGATCTCCGCGTGCTTGAGGAAGCTGGAGTACACGCCGGCGAAGCCCATGGTGAGCGAGAGACGGTCGAGCGCGGGCGGGTTGCTCTGCAACACCGGGGCGACGGTCTCCTCGGCGGCGTCGATGATCTTCACCGTGTCGATGCCGGTCTTGATCCCCAGCCGCTCGGTGACCGCGGCGAACGCCTCCACCGGGGTGTTGCCCGCGCCGGCCCCGAACCGGCGGGTGGAGCCGTCGATCTGCTTGGCCCCCGCCCGGGCGGCCAGCACCGAGTTGGCGACGCCGAGCCCCAGGTTCTCGTGGCCGTGGAACCCGACCTGGGCGTCGTCGCCCAGCTCGGCCACCAGCGCGGCGATCCGGTCGCTGACCCCGTCCATGATCAGCGAGCCCGCCGAGTCCACCACGTAGACGCACTGGGCGCCGGCGTCGGCCATGATCCGGGCCTGCCGGGCGAGGACCTCCGGCGGCTGGCTGTGCGCCATCATCAGGAAGCCGACCGTTTCCAGGCCGATGCTGCGGGCCACCTTGAAGTGCTGGATGGAGATGTCCGCCTCGGTGCAGTGGGTGGCGATCCGGCAGATCGACGCGCCGTTGTCGGCCGCCAGGCGGATGTCGTCGGTGGTGCCGAGGCCCGGCAGCATCAGGAAGGCGATCTTGGCCTGCTTCGCGGTCGCCACGGCGGTGGAGATGAGGTCCTGGTCGGGCACGGCGCTGAAGCCGTAGTTGAACGACGAGCCGCCGAGGCCGTCGCCGTGGGTGACCTCGATGACCGGCACGCCCGCCCCGTCGAGGGCGGCCACGATGTTCTTGACGTTCTCGACCGTGAACTGGTGCCTGATCGCGTGCGAGCCGTCCCGCAGCGAGGAGTCGGTGACGCGGACGTCGAGGTCGGCGCTGTATGACATGAAAGCGGATCTCCTGTCGTGAACTAAGCGCGCTCGGCCAGGATCCGCGTGGCGAACCCTTCCCCGACCCGGGTGGCGGCGGCGGTCATGATGTCGAGGTTGCCCGAGTACGGCGGCAGGAAGTCGCCCGCGCCTTCGACCTCGACGAAGATGGCGACCCGCGCCCAAGCGCTGCTCCGGGGGGGACGACCCCCCCGTGCCCCCCGGACCCCGCAGAGCTCATCGGGGTAGGGTCGTCGAACTGCGGCTCGGTTCGCAGCCGGTAGCCGGGCACGTAGGCCGCGACGTCGGCCGCGATCTCCTTGATCGACGCGGCGATCGCGTCCCGGTCGGCGTCGGCCGGGATCGCGCAGAAGATCGTGTCCTGCATGAGCATCGGCGGCTCGGCCGGGTTGAGGATGATGATGGCCTTGCCGCGCTGGGCGCCGCCGATCGTCTCCACCCCCCGTGCGGTGGTCTTGGTGAACTCGTCGATATTCGCCCGGGTGCCGGGCCCGGCCGACGGCGAGGCCACGCTCGCGACGATCTCCGCGTACTCCACCGGCACGATCCGGGAGACCGCGTAGACCATCGGGATGGTGGCCTGCCCGCCACAGGTGATGAGGCTGACGTTGGGCGCGTCGACGTGCTGGCCGAGGTTGACCGCTGGCACCACGGCGGGACCGATCGCGGCCGGGGTGAGGTCCACCGCCTGGATGCCGAGCTCCTTGTACCGGGGCGCGTTCTCCCGGTGCACGTAGGCCGACGTGGCCTCGAAGACTAGGTCGGGCCGCTCGTTGGCGAGCAGCCAGTCCACGCCCTCGGCGGTGGCGGTCAGGCCGTGGTCGGCCGCCCGCTTCAGGCCGGGGCTTTCCGGGTCGACGCCGATCATCCAGCGCGGCTCGATCAGGTCGGAGCGGAGCAGCTTGTACATGAGGTCGGTGCCGATGTTGCCCGACCCGACAATCGCGGCGGTGGCCTTAGTCACGGTGTCATCCCTTAGCTGAAAACTCTGCTAGCTGAAAGCGGCGGTTACGGTCCCGAGCCCGGCGAACTCGGCCCTGAACACGCTGCCGGGGCGGGCGTCGATTGCCCGGGTGCAGGACCCGGGCAGGATCAGGTGCCCGGCCTCGAGCTTGACGCCGAAGTCGGCCACCTTCCGCGCCAGCCAGGCGACGCAGGCGGTCGGGTTGCCGAGGACCGCGCTGGTGTTGCCGCGGGCGATCTCGGCCAACCGTTCCCCACCCGACCCCTCCCTCGCGTAGAGCACGGCGTCGATGTCGCTCAGGTCGACCCCATCCGCCGCCAGCTCGGCGGGCGTCTTGCGCTCGGCGCCGAGGATCACCCCGGCCGAGGAGGCGTTGTCGGCGATGGTGTCGGCCAGCTTGATCCGCCAGTCGGTGATACGGCTGTCGATCAGCTCCAGGCTGGGCACGATGTACTCGGTCGCGGCCAGCACGTCGGCCTCGGTGCAGCCTTCGCCGGGCAGGGCCGACCCGAGCACGTAGCCGATCTCGACCTCGATCCGGGGATAGCAGTACCCGGCGGCCGGAATCGGCGCGTCCTGGTCTAGGACCATCGAGTCGAGCAGGTGACCGTAGTCGGGCTCGTCGACGCCCATCATCTGCTGCATGACCGGGGAGGAGAGGCCGACCTTGTGGCCTCGCACCCGGGCGCCGGCCGCGAGCCTGCGTCGGATGTTGGCCAGCTGGATCTCGTAGGCGTCCACCACGTCGATGCCGGGGAACGTCTCGGTCAGCGGTCCGATCGGCGCCAGGTCCCGCTCCGCCGCCCAGAGCAGCTCGGCCGCCGTCGTGCGCTGGGTGCTATCGAGCATCGGTGTCCGTCTCATTGTTCGGGGTGTTGGGCGGCCTTAATGTAGCCCGCAGGCCTGGTGAGGTGAAAGATTCTTTCCCGCTGAGTGGGACGTCCCGGTCATTGGAACGGGGCCCTTTGCGTGCATACGGGCCCTGGCTAGGCTGGCGAGACTTACCTATCTGCATGGAGGCATCCAGTGCCGGAAAGCGCCGTGTCCGGGAATTCCGCGCCCGGAATTTCTGATCACCAGTGGGACGAAATCTTCGACGTGGTCGTGGTCGGAAGCGGCGGGGGCGCGCTCACCGCCGCCCTGCTCGCCGCCCGCGGCGGCGCGAGCACCTTGGTCGTCGAGAAGGACGAGTTCTTCGGCGGCACGACCGCGGTGTCCGGCGGCGACATGTGGATACCGAACAACCGCTTCGTCAAGGACCGGGACTCGCGGGAAGACGCGCTGAAGTACATCCGGCGCCTCTCGGACGGCCGCGCCTCCGACCCTGAGCTGCAGGAAGTCTACGTCGACACCGCCCCCGAGATGCTCGAGTACCTGATCGAGACGACCGGGTACGACTCCGAGCCGCACATTCAGCTCGACGACTACTACTCGGTGATCGGCGACCGCATCCCCGGTGTCCGGCACTTCCCGCGCACCTGCGCGGTCAAGCCGTACCCGGCCGGGGCCGAGCTCGGCCAGGAACTCGCGCGGAAGATCGCCTCCGGCCCGTGGATCCCGCCGCAGGAGGTCAGCTTCCCCGAGCAGCGGCAGGGCCTGGTCGGCGACGAGGAGCTGGCCAAGCGGCAGCGCGAGGTCTGGCGGGCCAAGGGCGGCGGGCTGATCGCGCCGCTGATGAAGGGCGTGATCGACGCCGGCGGCGAGCTGCGGGCGTCCGCCCCCGCGGTCGAGCTGGTCACCGACAGCGACGGCGCCGTGGTTGGCGTGGTCGTCGAGGGCCCGGACGGCCCGCGCCGGATCGGTGCCCGCCGCGGCGTGGTGCTGGCCTGCGGCGGCTTCGACCACAACCCCGAGATGGTCAAGACGTTCATCGGCTACGAGATCAAGCCGGTCACGCCCGCCCCGAACACCGGTGACGGGCACCAGATGGCGATGGCGGTCGGGGCCAAGCTCGGCTCGATGAACACCTTCTTCGGCTACGGCGTCGTCTACGAGCCGTGGGACAAGGGCCGGGACGGCAAGCCGGTGCCGCAGATGATGATGGGCCTCGGGCCGGGGTCGATCATCGTCAACCAGCACGGCAGCCGCTTCATGCACGGCGGTTACACCTACAACGACTTCTCGCACCCGTTCGGTTTCTTCGACCAGCGCAACCCGGGGTTCACCAACCAGCCCCCCGGTTGGATCATCTTTGGCCAGGACGTCATCGACGCGGGCATCATCGGGTCCAAGCCGGGCATCGCGATGAGCCTGACCGGCCCCGAGGGCGAGGAAGCGCCCGAGTGGCTCAAGATGGCGGGCTCGGTCCGCGAGCTGGCCGAGCAGACCGGTATCGACCCGGACGCGCTCGAGGCGACCGTCGAGCGGTACAACACCTACGCCGAGAAGGGCGAGGACCCGGACTGGGGCGACCCCGGGCAGACCCACGTGCTGACCGGGCCGGACACGGTGAACCGCAAGCCGATCACCGGTCCGACCTACGGCGCCATCCAGCAGTGGCCCGGTACCCTCGGCACCAACGGCGGCCTGCGCATCGACAAGAACGCGCGGGTGCTCGGCTACCGGACTCCGGTCATCGACGGGCTCTACGCGGCGGGCAACACCTCCGCCTCGGTGCTCGGCGCGATCTACGGCGGCGGCGGCAGCTGCATCGGCCCCAGCGTCACCTTCGGCTACATCGCCGGCCGCCACCTGGCGAGTAAGCCGTCGCGGGACATCGGGAAGGTAGCGGGCCAGTGACCGACGTGCTGTCATTCGAGGAGACCAGCCGGTTCCTCGACACCCCCAAGGGGAAGCTGCACTACCACGTGGCGGGCGACGGGCCGCCGCTGCTGCTGCTGCACGGGTCGGGACCCGGTGTCAGCGGCTGGGCCAACTTCCGCGGGAACCTGCCGGTCTTCGCCCGGGAGTACACCACCTACGTGCTCGACTTCCCCGGGTTCGGCAAGAGCTACTCGCCCGACGCCAACCCCCTGGCGGTCGGGCCGGCCGGGGTGCTCGACTTCCTCGACGGGATGGGGCTCGGCCCGCTGCCGGTCATCGGCAACTCGATGGGCGGCAACGTCGCCGCCCGGATCGCCGCCGAGCACCCCGAGCGGATCAGCCGTCTGCTGTGCATCGGCGGGGTGGGCCTGTCACTGCTCAGCCCGTCGCCCCCGGAGGGCATCAAGCTGCTGGTGGAATTCGTCGAGAACCCCACCAGGGAGCGGCTCGTCCAGTGGATGGAGTCGATGGTGTACGACACCGCCATCCTCACCGAGGAGTTCGTGCAGATGCGGTGGGAGTCGGCGACCGACCCGTCCGCCCCGTCTGACATCAAGAAGCTGTACAACCGGGCGATGCTGGAGGGGATGCGCAAGGGCCGCGCGTTCGGCGCGGCCGACGCCGTGGCCATGCTGACCAAGATCAAGGCGCCGACGCTGGTCATGTTCGGCCGCGACGACCGGGTGACGCCGATGGACGGCTCGCTGGCCGCCATGCGGCTCATCCCCAAGTGCGAGCTGCACGTGTTCTACGACTGCGGGCACTGGGCGATGATCGAGCGCAAGGACGAGTTCGAGAGCACCGTGCTCGCGTTCCTGGCCCGTGACCGCGAGGAATAGCTGAACGCGAAGAGGCGGGGGCGGCGTTGCGGCCCCCGCTCTTTCGCGTTCCTGTGCTCCCCGCGCAGCGCTACTTGCGCACCCAGCCGTAGTCGTACCAGACGGTCTTGAGGTCGGTCACCGGGGTGCCCCAGGTCTCGATGTAGGTGACGCCCTCGGGGCCCGACGTCATCGTGTACGGGGTGCCCGCCCGGCTGGTGAAGAAGCAGCCCGGCTTCACGATCACGAAGTTGCCCTCGGCCGGGTCGCCGAACTCGATCTTGTACTCGCCCTTGAAGACGATGATCGTCTCGTCGATGTTGTGCAGGTGGCGCGGCACGACGAAGTTGGGCACACACTTCAGCGGGTTGCGGTAGAACGTCAGGAACTGGATCGGCTTGGTGCTGACCCACATGTTCTCCGCGAACGTCGCGTCGAAGTCGACCGGCGCGTCCTTCAGCAGGCCGCCGTCCTCCCAGTAGTAGGTGGGGCTTTCCTGCTGGCCCTTCAACGACATGGGGATCCAGTCGGTGTCGGTCACCAGGCTGTCTACAGAAAATGGCATAGCGACAATATAGGAGCCGAGACCCTTTCTGTCACTATCCCCGTTCTATTATTCGGCACGCAGAATCGCAGGTCAGGGCGCGTCCCGCCTAGCGGAACGGACCTATTGACCGGGGCTGCGGGGCGGGCGCACCATAGGCCTGTGCCTATTTCCTTTTTCGATCTCCTCGCCGACGAAGGCTGGGAGCCACTCGAGTTTTTTCAGGGCGACCCGACGTTCTATTGGAATGACGGCGGATTCATCGCGAACGCGCCGGTCGACATCGCCGCCACCCTGGACGGCGCGGTGTTGCGGTCGACCAACGTCGAGCCCGCCTTCCGGTGGCAGGGGCGGCGCATCCGGCCGGACTTCACCGTGCCCAAGCGGCACGTGAACCACCCGCAGCTCATGATCGTCGTCGGCGGGCAGCTCACCGTGGAGTACGGTGCCAACGGCGAGGAGACCAGGCAGCTCGGCCCGGGCGAGTTCTGGACCGGCGACGCCAAGGTCCCGTTCACGATCACCTCCGGGCCCGAGGGCGTAACCTACCTGGAATGCTGGGACCTGCAGCCGCTGGGCCTCATCGAGACCACCTGGTACGACGACGGCCACTGGAAGCGCCGCGAATCCGGGTCAAGCAAGTTCCCCCAGCCCTGACCGACCGTGCCTTAGCCCCAGTCGCTAGGAGAATCACCAGTGCCAGTTCTTTCGCTCGGCTACCTCAGGCTGGATGCGACCGACCTCGACGCGTGGCAGACGTTCGCCGGGGACTTCCTCGGGCTGATGCCGGTCCACGCCGAGGGCGACGAGTCGCTGCGCTACCGGATGGACCACTACCCGCCCCGCCTTGTCGTCTCGCCCGGCGCCGAGGCCAGGGCTACCGCCATCGGCTTCGAGGTGCTCAACGAGCGGGACCTCAAGCGCGTGGTGGCGGCCGTCGAGAACTACGGGATCAAGGTGACCGAGGGCTCCGACGACGAGGCCGACGAGCGCCGGGTCACCGGGTTCGCGCGGTTCGACGACCCCGGCGGCAACCCGATCGAGCTGTTCTACGGCCCGATTCTTGACCACAAGCCGGTCCGGACGCCTCACCTGGTGAGCTCCTTCGTGACCGGTGACATGGGCATGGGCCACGTCATCGTGACCGCGGAAGACGGCCGGGCGCTGAAGGACTTCTACATTGACGTGCTCGGCTTCTACGAGCGCAACACCATGGGCGGCCGCGGGCGCACGGTCTGGTTCATGAGCTCCAACGACCGGCACCACACGCTCGGCGTCACCTCGATGCCGGGCCGCGGCCGGCTGATCCACCTGATGGTCGAGACTGAGTCCTTCGACGACGTCGGGCTAGCGCTCGACCGGCGCGAGAAGTACGACATCCCGCTGATGAACAGCCTCGGCAAGCACACCAACGACGAGATGACGTCGTTCTACGTCTACTCGCCGGAGCTGTACGCGATCGAGTTCGGCTACGGTGGCCTGCGGGTCAACGGCGAGCAGCCGGTCTACGAGATCACCTCCGGCCAGCACTGGGGTCATAAGTTCTTCCCCCCGCCCGGTAACGCCAAGCCGTTCTCCTAAGGGGGCCGCGATGACTGACCTGAGCGGTCTCGTCCTGCCCGCCCTGGAGTGGGGCGAGGTCTTCCACATGGGCATCAAGGTGGCAGACTTGGAGGCGGCACAGCACGAGCTGACCGAGTCCATCGGGGTGCGCTGGACGAAGCCGGCCACCATCCCGATGATGAAGGCCTGGGCCCCGGACCGGGGTTACAGCACCTACGACCTGACGATCTCGTTCACCGTCGAGGGGCCGGTGCACATCGAGCTGCTTTACGGGTCGCCAGGCAGCTACTACGACGTGCGCGAAGGCGGCGCCGGGCTGCACCACATCGGCGTCTGGGTGGACGACGTCACCAAGGTCAACCAGGATCTGGTCAGCCAGGGGTATACGGTCGAACTGGCGGGCGCGTCACCCGAGGAAGGCTACGGCGCCTTCACCTACGTGCGCTCGCCGGGTGGGGTCCTGTTCGAGCCGGAATCCGGCCTGCACGGGTCCAAGGAACGATTCGAGCGGTGGTACGCCGGTGGAAGCCTCTTCTAGCGCCTTCAGGGAAGCCATGGCGTCGTTCCCAAGCGGGGCGACGATCGTCACCACCAGCGACTCCGACGGCCGCTGGTGGGGTTTCACGGCCAGCTCATTCTGCTCCGTGTCGATGGACCCGCCGCTGGTGCTCACCTGCCTGGCCAACACCGCCCAGTGTTTCCCCGCGTTCGCCGAGGCGACGCGGTGGAACATCCACGTGCTGCAGCACCAGCACGCCGACCTGGCGATGCGCTTCGCCACCCGGGGCGCGGCCAAGTTCGACGGTGCGGGCTTCCAGCCCGACGCGGACGGGCTGCCGTTCCTCAAGGACGTCAGCATCTCGCTGCGCTGCACCACCTACTCCAAGGTCGACGGCGGCGACCACCTGGTGCTGATCGGCCAGGTCGAGGAGGTCGGCATGGGCGAGGAAATGCCGTTCGTCTACTTCCGCCGCAAGTTCCACTCGCTGCCGGTCGCCGACGACCACGCGGCCGGGAAAGCCGGGCAGGCCCCGGCCAAGGCCACCCTCCCGGTCGTCATCGAGCTCGACCTCGGCTGGATGTGAGCCCGCCGTCACGGACCGGGACTGAGAAACTTACCTTAGGCGCGCCGAGGGCTGCGGTGCCCGCGCCGAGTCACCTGGTCTATGGTTCCCGGACGAGTTCGTCGAGCATCCACGCCAAGAAGGGACAGCCCATGGTCGGCGAACGTTCGATCCTTGACGAGTTGGACGTCCAGCGGGTTCTCGTCGATTACGCCTGGGCGTGTGACAACAAGGACTGGGCCCTGCTCCGTTCCGTGTTTACCGCCGACGCGCAGCTCGACTACTCCTCAACGCGCGGCCCGGCTGGCGGTCGCGAGGAGGTCGTCGGGTGGCTGCAAGAGTCGCTGAACCAGGTCCCGGTCATCCAGCACGTGGTGTCGAACTTCCAGATCGACGTGAGCGGGAATCGAGCGGCCGGGCGGGCCATGTTCTACACGTCCGTACGGGTACCTGGACTGGATGACATGCTGATCACCGGCGGATACTACGACCTGGCATTCAGGCGGGAATCCGCCGGGTGGAAGATCGAGCGCCTAGTCGAGGACAACAGGTGGAGGAGTACTACGCCACCAGGGCGGCCATGGTCATAGGTCTCCAGTAGTCGATCAGAGAGGTCGGTGACGTCGCAGACAGCCGACTTGGCCGTTCAGTCGGCGGCACGGATCTCGGAAACCCCCGTCCGGTCGGCTGCGACTGACTCGTCGTTGGGTCCTGTCGGTCCCGGCGGCCGGCTCTGGCGGGCTGCGGCGTTGTGTCCGGCGGGAGGTACGTCGCCTTCTCCAGCGCGACCAGGCGGGCTGCGATCTTCCACTGCCTGGGCGGCCGGGCGCCTAACCGGCTGTGACTCCGCCGTCGACGGGCAGGACGGTGCCGGTCATGTACTTTGAGGCGTCCGAGGCCAGGAACAGGGCGACGGATGCCACGTCGTCGGGCTCGGCTACCCGCCCCAGCGGCACCGTTTTGGCGAAGGCCGCGAGGGTCTCCTCGATGAGGCCGTCCTGGAAGGCGGACCGCATCCCGGCGGTGTTGGTCAGCCCCGGGCAGATCGCGTTGGCGCGGATGCCGTCCCGCGCCAGGAGCAGCGCGACCGACTTCATGAACTGGATGACCGCGCCCTTGCTTGCAGCGTAGACGGGCAGGGCGGCCGTACCGGATATCCCCGCCTGCGAGGAGGTGAAGATGATCGACGCGCTGATGCCCTGCGGGGCCGGCCCGCGGATGAAGACGACTGGACCGCGCTGCGGCGTGCGGTCGATGTGGTGATCGAGCATTACCACGAGGACCCGGCCCAGTCGCTGGCCCTCACCCGGCTGATCCAGGCGACGCCGGCACTGAGCAACCGATGGCGCCAGGACCGCCACCGGCTGCAACCTGACTTGTGCCAGGCTCTCCTCGACCGCCGGAACCAGGACGGCCCCGTCCCCTTGGCGATATCAGTCACGGCGACCGCCGCGCTGGACTGCCTGAGTATCGCGATCGAGTACTGGGTCCAATCCGACGGCGAGCGAGACCTCGGCCGACTGCTGGACGAGGCCTTCGCGACCCTCGCAAAGTGACGATCCATCCGGCTGGCCAAAGACGAGCGGCTACCCTGCAAACGGGATCGGGCAGCACGAGTTGCCAGCGCAGGTCGAGTGAAGCCGAGCCGTTGCGCCGCCTTGATGCCCCGCAGCACCGTCACGGTCTCGGCCAGGTAGAGCCGGTGACCGCCCAAGCTTCGGTCCGGCTCGGCGAGCAGGACCCGGCGCTGGTAGTAGCGCAGCGTTTGCGGGTTGATCCCGGCAGCGGCGGCGACCTGGCCGCTGCGCAGCCAGGTCACAACCCGATCCCGGCAGCCGCTCGGTTCGCGAGCGCGTCGAGGACGTCGGCGTGTGCTTCGGGCACGGCCACGTCGAGTTGCACCGCGCCGTCTGCCGGAGCGAACGTAAAGGAGAAGAACGAGCAGCATTCGCTCTCTCGGCCGGCCAGGTCCCTGGCAGCTTGCTCGGCAGCCGGGTCAAGCCGCCAGCGCAGCCGAGTGGGCGACAGCCGCTGCTGGCCTCGCAGCGCGGTGGCGAACAGGTCGTCGAACTCGGCCAGCCGCAACGGACGCTCGGCGGTCGGCAGGGTGCACGCCTCGGGCACCCACGCCTCGTCATTCGTGGTCATGCCTCGAAGGTAAACCTGTACCAGGTACCGGGTGCAAGCCGGCTGTCGGCGGTACCGGCGTTCAGTCGTGAGCAGCGACTCGCAGAGTGATGCCGAGCTTCACAAGATCGTCAACCCGCGATGTTGTCTCCGCCGACAGGTGCCACCGGCCGGTAAGCATCCGCGGGCAGCGATGATCTCGCGTTGCCGCCGTGTCCAGTAGCGCACGGGTCGCTGTCGGCGACGGATCGGGCTCCCGGGCCCGGCGAAGTGATTCAATCGGATCTTCCTCCGAGTAGGCCAGCAACGCGGTCTCCCGCGTTGGCCCGTGGAGGCGCCGGACGGAAGGATCACTGTGCCGTTAAGCGGTAGTCCGTCTGCCGGAACCACGCAGGTGCGGTCAGCCCGCGGGATCAGCCAACTCGAAGTGCTGGATCCGCACCACGAGGACGACATCGTCCCGGTAATCCTCAAGGAACCAGACCATCACGGGTCCCTCGCCGTAACTCTTTACGTTGGAGACCGCTTCGGTGACGTCGAATGGAGTTCCGATCCGGCGCACGCTACAGCGTCGGCGATCCGAGATGCGAGGCTTTCCACCTGGTCAATCTGGGCCTGGGTGAGTCCGCCGACGACATTGGCCGCGTCTGGGGACGTACTCCCACGTCCAGTCGCTCATGCGGTGATGGTCTCGGCCTGCCGCAGGATCTGGCTGATCTCGGCGGCCGCTGCCCGCCGCTCCGACCGGTCCGGCGACTCGGCCACGACCCTCTCACACGCCCGCAGCCGGGCCGCGAGCTCCGGCCAGCACGCGACGGCCACCCAGCTGAACCAGTGCTCCACGAAATACCGGGCCGGAAGCAGGCTGTACTCATCCCGCGCTCGGGCGGTCGCCGCCGTCCAGTCCGCCTCGAACCTCGCCAGAGCCGCCGGGTCCAGGCGCGCCACCGCCGCCCGGATCGCAGCCAAACGCTGGAGAGCCCGGGGCAGGGCGACGCCAGTTCCGAAGTGGATCAGGTGAACTACGCTGTCGAGGCGCTGCGCTCTAGGCGCTCGGCGATCCAGACCTTGATGATCGACTGGCGGTTGACACCCAGGCGCCGCGCTTCCCGGTCCAGCGACTCAATCATCCACTCGGGGAAGTCCACGTTCACCCGCCGCTGCTGCAGGCCCGGCCGCCGGGCGGCCGACATGTCCAGCGCAGACGTGACATCCTCGCCATCGTCGAAGGCTCGGTCGAACTCCTCAGACTTCATAGATCCTTACCTCCTCATCCCGTGCCCGGCGGACAGAGATGATCCTGACCTTGTCTTCCCTGTAGGTCACCACGGCCGACCAGTGCTTGCCGGCCATGCGCCCGATCACCAGCCACCGCGGCTCGCCCGTGGTGCGCGCCGGCACCTCGATGCGCATCGGGTCCTGCCAGAGTTGCTGCGCCTGGACGAAGTCGACCCCATGCTTCTCATGGTTCGACGCACTCTTGGCAGGATCAAACTCAAACTCCATCTGTATACCTCCAGGGTATACCCAGCATACCGTAGAGGTCCATCAGGGGCATGGATCCAACCTCACAGCTGCTAGGCGGAGTCGCGCCGAACGCCAATCGGAAGACCGCCCACCCGCCAAGACGTCCGCATCACTCCACAGCCTTCTTGGAGGGCGTCGTGGAACCGCTGTCCCGCGGTGCGGAAAAGCCTCCGGCCCGCGGCTCTTCCCGACGGCTTCCAAGACGGCGGTGAGCGACGCCGCGCGCTCCCGCGTCAGATCCTTGGTGATCCGCCCGGCCCCGTCCATGGTGACGTTGAGCTGCGGAACCGGCCACGGTCCGTTCGAGATACTGGGTTTGATCTGCCCTATCTACCCGTCGTACCGAGAGGCGAGGCCCTGACAGATAAGCAGGCAATTGTCTGTACTGACCAGTTGGTCTATCTTCGTGGATATGGATAGCGCCGGGATGCCCGTGATCTCCTGTGTGTTCGCGCCGTCGCTTGACACCCCGGCGCACATCGAAGTGGCCGAGCGCCTGGGGTACCGGCGGGCGTGGTGCTACGACTCGCCCGCCCTGTGCGCCGACCCGTGGATGGTCCTCGCGCTGGCCGCCGGGCGCACCCGCGCCATCGGCCTCGGGCCCGCCGCGCTGGTGCCGAGCCTGCGCCATCCGGTGGTGACCGCCGCCGCCCTGAGCACCCTGGCGGGACTGGCCCCGGGCCGGGTGAGCACCGCCTTCGGCACCGGGCTGACCGGCCGGATGCTGCTGGGGGAGCGGCCGATGGGCTGGGCTGCGGTCGAGGAGTACGTCCGGACCGTCCGCGCGCTGCTGCGGGGCGAGGAGGCCAGCTGGAACGGGAGCGCGGTGCGGCTGCTGCAGCCAGCCGGCTTCGCGGGCGGCCGGCCGGCCGACGTCGCCGTGCTGATCGCCGCCGACGGTCCCCGCGGCCGCGCCGTCGCCGCCCGGCTCGGTGACGGCGTGCTCACCGCCCGGGCGCCGCGCCACCCCGCTGGTCCGGGCTCGCGGCAGGTACTGCTGACCTTCGGCACCGTCCTCGACGAGGGCGAAGACGCGGCCGGCCCGCGGGCGGTGGCGGCGGCGGGCCCTGCCCTGGCCGCCGCGTACCACGCCATCTACGAGTCGAAGGGCGCCGACGGGGTGGACCGGCTGCCGGGCGGCCGCGAATGGCGGGAGGCGGTGGAGGCGATCGAGCTGCCCCGGCGCCATCTCGCGGTCCACGACGGCCACCTGATCGCGCTCAGCCAGCACGACCAGGCGCTGCTCGAGCGCGCGGCGCCGCTGCTCGCGAGCTGGACCATGACCGGAACCCAGACCGACATCAAAGCGAGGCTGCGCGCGCTTACCACGGCTGGGATCACCGAGGTGGCCTACCAGCCGATAGGCCCGGACATCCCGCGCGAGCTGGCCGCGTTCGCCGGCGCGGCGGGGCTTAGCGGAACGGGGGCGGAAGGCGCATGACGACTCTGGTGAGGCTGGCGAAGCGGTACCCGGGTAGCAGCATCGACGACTTCCGCCGCCAGGCCGACGGCGCCAGCGACTGGTCGAGCGCCGTGCCCTACGGGCTGCAGCGCGCAACCCGGGCACTGACGCTGGCGGGCGCCTACCGCCGCGGCGAGCCCGCCTGCGACGTGATCGACGAGCTGGCGTTCGACGACGAGGCCAGCGTGGTCCGCTGCCTGGCCGATCCCGTCTTCGGCCGCGCCTGGGCCAGCCCGCTGCTCGACCCCGCCTCGATCGCCTGCCTGGTGGTGGAGGAGCACGTGGCCAAGCCGGGGCCGGTGCCCGCCTCGTTCGTGAAAAACTACGAGCTGGTGACCAAGCGGCCGGACCTGGACCGGGCCGAGTTCGACCGCTACTGGGCGCAGGTGCACGGGCCGCTGGCGGCGACGATCCCGACGATCAGGCGCTACGTGCAGGCCCACCTATCGCCCGGCACGCAGGAGACGGGGGCGGCGCCCTACGACGGCCTCGCCATCACCTGGTTCGACGACGTGGCGGCGATGCGGGCAGGCGCCGCTACCGAGGCCTACGCTAAGACCAGGGCCGACGAGGCGAACTTCCTCGCGGGCGAGCTCCCGTTCGTGATTACCACCGAGCGGACCACCTTTCCGCGGCCTTGACGGGCCCCGAAGACCCTGATTCCGTCCAGGTGAGGGCTGGCGTCACGGCGCGGCCGCCTGTTAGCGTTGTTCCGACCGGACAGTACAAAGTTGTAGAAGGAGGTCAGCCGTGGCGAAGCGATGGGTCCGACGGCCGGACGGTTCCACCTGGGGCGACTGGGGCGAGGACGACGAACTCGGCCGGATCAACCTCATCACGTCGGAGAAGGTGCTCGAAGGGGTCAGGGAGGTGCAGGCGGGCAAGAGCTTCTGCCTGAGCCTGCCGCTCGACTTCCCCGGCGGCTCGTCGCTGAACCAGCGCCGGTATCCGCCGATCATCCGGCCGACCGAGGACCTGGCCCACAAGCCGGACACCTTCTACAACGTGGTCGCCAAGGATTCGATCGCCCCCGAGTACATCGACGTCTGGTCCGATGACATGGTGACGCTGTGGACTCAGTACTCCACCCAGTGGGACGCGCTCGTGCACCAGGGCGCGCTGTTCGACGCGGACGGGGACGGCGTCGACGAGCCCCTCTACTACAACGGCTTCAAGCCGCACGTGGACATCATCGGGCCCCAAGGAGGACGCCAAGGGCGACGGCAGCGGCAGCGTCGCCTTCGCCCGTCACCTCGGGCTTGAGCACATGGCGGCGCACGGCGTGCAGGGGCGGGCGGTGCTGATCGACGTGGCGTACCACCTGAACAACACCGAGGAGTGGACCGCGGTCCCGATGAAGACCGTGCGCGAGATCATGGCGGCCGACCGGGTCGAGGTCAGGCCGGGCGACATGGTCATCATCCACACCGGGTTCACCAACAAGATCCTCGAGTGGGACAAGGACCCCGACGCCTCGCGGATCCAGGCCATGTACCCGTACCTCGACGGGGAGGACCCCGAGGTGCTCGAGTGGATCGCCGACTCCCAGATGTCGGCCCTGATCGCGGACAACTACGCGGTCGAGGGCTGGCCGGCCCCCAACCCCGAGCCGCACACGCTGATCCCGGTGCACAACCTGTGCCTGTTCAAGCTCGGCATCCCGCTGGGCGAGATGTGGTACACCCAGGAGCTGGCCACCTGGCTGCGGGCCAACAACCGGAGCAGCTTCCTGCTGACCGCCCCGCCTCTGCGGCTGCCCGGTACTGCGGGCGGCCCGCTGAACCCGATCGCGACGGTCTGAGCCGGGGACTTTCCCGCCCTCGCAGGATGCCGCTCGGCGAGGGCGGGCAGGCCGCCTGAACGGGCAAGGCGGGCCTGACGAGACCGGGTGGAGTAATCTATCTGTCAGATAGTCAGCGACCAATGGAAAGGCCCGCGTGGCTCCGAACGTCGACAGGGACCCGATCCTCGAGGCTTACCATCTCTGGAACGAGAACGGCTGGGAGGACTGCGCTGCTGGCTGCACCGCGGTGACCTCGCTGATGCGCGTCCACCAGATGATGACCAGGCGGGCCGACCAGGTCCTGGCGCCGCTCGACCTCACCTTCGCCCGCTACGAGCTGCTGGTCCGGCTGTACTTCCGCGAGGGGTCGCTGCCGCTCAACCAGCTCGGCAAGGAGCTGCAGATTCACCAGACGAGCATTACCAGCCTGGTGGACCGGCTGGAGAAGCAGGGGCTGATCGAGCGCACGCCGCACCCGACCGACCGACGCAGCACCATCGCGCAGATGACGCCGGCCGGGCGGACGCTGACCGGCAAGGCGATCAACCTGCTCAACTCGGAGTTCTTCCGCGATCTGGGCCTCAGCGACCGGGAGTCGCACCTGCTCATCGGCCTGCTGATGAAGATGCGCCGGTCTTGGAACGACATCAAGAACCCCGACGGCTGGGAGCCGTTCGAGGCCGGCCTGGACGCCCCGCCCGCGTAGATTTTATACTGACCGATCGGTCCAATCGTGTTATTGTACTGGTCAGTAGGTACAGGATGGGCCCCCACCGGAATGCGGGAGGTCGAATGCCGGAGCGGATCGTGGTACCGGACGAGTTCCCGGCCGTCGGGGACGTCAGCGGCAAGCGCGTCGTCCTGACCGGGGCAGGCCGGGGGCTCGGGGAGCTCATCGCGCACGCGCTTTCCCGCGGCGGCGCGAAGGTGGCGCTGGTCGCGCGCACGGCCCGGGACCTGGCCGCGGTGGCCGCCGCCCTGGACGGGCCGACGCTGCAGTTCGCGGGGGATGTGCGCGACCCCGAGTTCAACGACGCGGTCGCCGACCAGACGGTGACGGCGTGGGGCGGGGTGGACGTCTGGATCGGCAACGCGGGGATCTCGCCCGTCGTCGCCGGGCCGCTTGAGACCAAACCCGAGGTCTGGCGGGATGTCATCGACGTCAACCTGAGCGGAGCGTTCTTCGGCGCGCGGGCCGCCGCGCGGGTGATGGGCCCGGGCGGGCGGATCATCTTCACCGGGTCGGTGCTCGGAGAGCGGCCGTCGAAGGGCCTGAGCGCCTACAGCGCGTCCAAGGCGGGACTGGTCGGGATGGCCAAGGCGCTTGCGCTCGACCTCGCACCGCTCAAGATCACCGTGAACGTGGTGGCGCCGGGTTGGTTCGAGTCACCGCTGGCCGACCCCTGGATGCGGAGCGACGGCCCGTCGAAGACCGTCCTCGACCACACGGCGCTGAACCGCTGGGGCCGCCCGGCCGAGCTGGCAGGCGCGTTCCAGTACCTGGCCTCGGACGCGGCCGAATTCGTCACAGGAACCGTACTCAACGTCGACGGGGGTTACCTTCTCGCGTGACCGAGGCCGTGCCAGGCACGAACTCGGTCCCCGAGGGGACTCCGCGTCGGAAGGGAAGACTCTGATGGGAAGCGCGCGGCGGGTCATTGCCATTCTCGGGGCCGGCGGGACGCTCGGCACCGCCCTGTCCCGGCAGCTGGCAGCCGAGCCGGACACCGATCTGGTGCTCAGCGACCTCAGCGAGGACGCGCTGGCGCAGGCACGGGACGGCCTCGCCGCCGCCGGGGGAGTGGCGACCGTGCCGGCCGACATCAGCGACTTCGCCGCGGTCGAGAACGTGGTCTCCCGCGCGGTCGACCGCTTCGGCCGCCTCGACGTGCTGATCAGCAACGCCGGGGTGCTGTCGCCCAACGGCCGGATCCACAACCTCACCACCGAGGACTGGGAGCGGTCCTACCGCGTCAACGTGCTCGGGCCGGTCAACGGAATCCGGGCGGCCGTCCCGGTGATGCGCGCCCAGCACTCCGGGTCGATCATCCTCACCGCCTCCGTGGCCGGGCTCACCGCCTGGAGCCACTCCTCGCCTTACTGCGTCACCAAGGCCGGGGTCATTCAACTGGCCAAGGTGGCCGCGGTGGAGTATGCCCGCGACGGCATCCGCGTCAACTGCGTGTGCCCGGGCACCTTCCTGTCGGGCATGCACTCCGGCCTGCCCGCCGAGGCGGTGGACGCCATCGCGGCCAAGCACCCGCTCGGCCTCGGCTCGGCCGAGGACCTGGTCGGCGCCTACTCCTACCTGGCGGGCGACGCGTCGCGGTGGACGACGGGATCGGCGATCGTCGTCGACGGCGGGTACGCGGCTCCCTAAGCGGACGAGGGCAGCGCCACGGTCCGTTCGATAAGACGAATTTGAATTTCGCTGTTTCGGCCGGGCCTGCCTGCTGCGCAGGCAGGCAGGCCGGACGCGGCCAGGTAGCGGCTACTCGGCGACGTAGCCGCCGTCGACCGGCAGTGCCACCCCGGTCATGTACGAGGAGTCGTCGCTGGCGAGGAACACGGCGGCGGTGGCGATCTCGCGCGGCGTTCCGTAGCGGGCCATCGGGACCGGCATCCGCCGGTCCGGCACCGGGGCGGAGTTGTCGGCCGGGGCGCCGCCCCGGCCGGTGTAGATCATGCCGGGGCAGATGCAGTTGACGCGGATGTTGTCGGCCGCGAAGTCGAGCGCCGCCCCCATGGTCAGCGCGACCACGCCGCCCTTGGTGCCGCCATAGGCGGCGATCCCCTTGCGGCCGACCAGGCCGGTGGCCGAGGAGGTGCTGATGATCGACCCGCCGCCGCTGGCGCGGAGCGCGGGGATGGCGTACTTGATGCCGAGGAAGACGCCGCGCAGGTTCACCGCCACCAGGCGGTCGAACAGGTCGTCGTCGGTCTCGTCCAGCGGATGGTGGGGAGCGTTGAAGCCCGCGTTGTTGAACACCACGTTCAGCTGGCCGAACGTCTCCACCGCGGCCGCGAACATCGCCTTCACGTCCGCTGCCTGGGAGACGTCGGCGTGCACCGCGATCGCGTCCTTGCCGATCTCGGCCGCCGCCGATTCCTGGTGCCCGCTGACGTCGGCGCAGACCACCTTGGCGCCTTCCTCGGCGAACAGCAGCGCCGAGGCCCGGCCCATGCCGGATCCCGCGCCGGTGACCACGGCGACCTTGCCATCAAGCTTTCCCATGACGCTCCGTATCCTGTTGACGATCTCACAGCACTCACACCTTGACGCCGCCATCGAGCCAGGTCAATACTTTTTGTGCCAACCGGTCAGTAAAATTTTGCTGACCACTGCCCGCGAGGAAGGACCCCGATTGAGCGAGCCGCGGATCCCGCCCAGGCCGTCGGATGACTGGGACGAGGCGGTGGATGAGGCGCTGGCAGCGCTGCGGCCGCCGGGGAGCAATCGTGCGCCAGGGGAGCGGCGGCGGGAGCGGCCGACCTCCCATATCCTCGGCATCTTCTCCTGGCACCCGGACCTCGCGAAGGCCTGGTTCACGTTCAACAACCACCTGTTCCACTCCACCCTGTCGAAGCGGGACCGGGAGATGGCCACGGTGCGGATCGGCTGGCTCCGGCGCGGCGAGTATGAGTGGGCGCAGCACGTGCGGATGGCCAAGTCCGCGGGCATGTCGGACGAGGAGGTCGACGCGATCATGGCGGGCCCGGACTCTCCGGTCTGGGGATCGCGCGACGCCGCCCTGCTGCGCGCGGTCGACGAGATCGCGGCCGACCACTACGTCAGCGACCCGACCTGGAAGCGGCTGGCGGAGGACTTCGACCGCCAGCAGCTGATGGACCTGGTGTTCACCATCGGGGCCTACGACCTGCTGGCGATGGCCTTCAACACCTTCGGCCTGGAGCTCGACCCCGGTCTGACCGGGTTCCCGCCTCAGGACCAGGACCAGGACTAGGACCGCGCTCACCGCTAGCGCAGCGGCCGGAAGAACGCCTGTACGTCTGCCACGAAGAGGTCCGGCACCTCCATCGCGGGGAAGTGCCCGCCGCGGGGCAGCTCGCTCCAGTGCACGATGTTGAAGAAGCGCTCGGCGTGCGGCCGCAGTGACCGGACGAGTTCTCCCGGGTAGTTGGCCACCCCGGTGGGCACGGTCACCCGGCCCTGCGGCACCATCGTCCCCGGGGCCTGACGGCGCTCCCAGTACAGCCGGGCCGACGACGCGCCGGTGCGGTTCACCCAGTAGAGCATCACGTTGGTCAGCAGCTGGTCCATGGTCAGCGCAGACCGGCCGCCGGCCGCCGGGTCGGTCCACTCGTGGAATTTCTCGATGAGCCAGGCCGCCAGCCCGGCCGGCGAGTCCTCGAGCAGGTAGCCGATCGTCTGGGGTCTTGTCCCCTGGATCGCTTCGTAGCCGCCCCCGGCCGCTCCCGTCCGCCGCGCCCACTCCGTCGGCGGAGCGGCCGCCTCGCCGCTGGGCGGCGGCACGTTCATCAGGTTGACATGCAAGCCAATCGTGCGGTCGGGCCGCAGCTCGGCCATGTTGGAGGAGACGATCGCACCCCAGTCCCCGCCCTGGACGCCGTAGCGCTGGTAGCCGAGCCGGTCGGCGATCTGCCCGAAGGCGGCGCCGATCCGCCGGGGGTTCCAGCCCGTCTCCGTCGTCGGACCGGAGAACCCGTAGCCCGGCAGCGAGGGCACCACCAGGTGAAACGCGTCGGCCGGGTCGGCCGGATCGGCCAGCGGGTCGATCACGTCGAGAAACTCGACCACCGAACCCGGCCAGCCGTGGGTCAGGAACAACGGGACCGCCGCCTGGTGGCGCGACCGGACATGAAGGAAGTGGATCCGCTGGCCGTCGACGGTCGTAATGAACTGCCGGTAGCGGTTCAGGCGGGCTTCGTGGACCCGCCAGTCGTAGGCGTCAAGCCAGTAGCGGACGACTTCCCTGAGATCGCCCAGGGCCATGCCCTGCTGCCAGCCAATGCCGGCGATCTCGTTCGGGAACCGCGTCCGCCGCAGGCGTTCGGCCAGGTCGGCGAGGACGTCCTGCGGTACATCGACCAGGAACGGCTCTAGCGCTGTCACCCTTGCCATTATATGCGTTATATCAGTACACTATTGGTCAATCGGAAGCGCATCGGCGCCGCCTGGCCGGGGTGGCGGGACCCGGTAACGGGGACTTGCGGGATGACGGCCGCGCGAGTCATAGTGGACCGACCGGTCAATCAATTGGCGTAGGGGACAAAATTGGCAGCGCCAGCGCAGCGTCGAGACCAGCAGACCGACGTGGTCATCGTCGGCGCCGGGATCCTCGGAATCAACCAGCTCTACCGGGCCGTCCAGGCAGGTTACTCGGTGCGGCTGCTCGAACAGGCCGAGGGCGTCGGCGGCACCTGGTACTGGAACCGCTACCCGGGGTGCCGGTTCGACTCCGAGAGCTACACCTACGGGTACCTGTTCTCCGAGGAGCTGTGGCAGGAGTGGGACTGGTCGGAGGAGTTCGCCCCGCAGCCGGAGACCGAGCGCTACCTCAACCACGTGGTGGACAGGTTCGACCTGCGCCGCCACATCCGCCTGAACAGCAAGGTCACGTCGGCGGTGTGGGACGAGGCCTCCGCCACCTGGACGACCAGGACCGAGGACGGCTTCGAGGTCCGGTCGCAGTACCTCGTGTCCACCACCGGCGTGCTGTCGGTGCCGCAGTACCCCGACGTGCCCGGCCGGGAGGACTTTCGCGGGGAGACCTACCACCCGGTGCGCTGGCCGAAAGAGCCGGTGGACTTGCGGGGCAAGCGCGTGGCCGTCATCGGCACCGGCTCGACCGGCGTCCAGATCGGGCCGGCGATCGCGGGCGAGGTCGAGTCGCTGGTGATGTACCAGCGCAGCGCCACCTGGGCCACCCCGCTGAACAACCACCCGATCTCGGCCGACCAGCAGGCGTACCTCAAGGCGAACTACGAGCCGATCAAGGCCGAGCTCGATGCCTCGGTCGGCGGCTTCCTGCACAAGCCGGCCGGGAAGAAATGGGCCGAGGACACCCCGGAGCAGCGGCAGGAGTTCTTCGAGAGCGTCTGGAACAGCCCCGGGTTCGCCAAGATCAGCACCAACTACGAGGACCTGCTGTTCAACCCCGAGGCTAACGGCGAGTGGTGCGCGTTCATGGCGGGCAAGATCCGCGCGATCGTCAGAGACCCGGCCACCGCCGAGAAGCTGATCCCGACCGACCACCTCTACGTCGGCCTGCGCCCGCCCTACGTGACCGGCTACTACGAGATGTACAACCGGCCCAACGTGGAGCTCGTCTCGCTCCGCGACACCCCCATCGTCAAGGTCACCGAGACCGGGATCGAGACGTCGGACGGGCTGCGCGAGTTCGACGTCATCATCTGGGCGACCGGCTTCGACTTCGGCACCGGCGCGATGCTGCGGATGGGCATCGTGGGCGAGGGCGGGCTGACGCTCAACGACTACTGGGCGGACGGGCCGCTGACCTACCTCGGGATCATGGCCCACGGGTTCCCGAACTTCTTCTTCCCCGGCGGCCCGCACGGGGCGGCGGGCAACAACCCGCGCTACGGCGAGCATCAGATCGTCTTCGTGCAGAACCTCATCGACTATGCCCGCGAGCACGGGAAGCGCCGCATCGAGGTTCCGAAGGAAGACGAGCAGGCCTGGATGGGCATGATCGCGCAGCTGCTGCCCTACTCGTCGTTCATGAAGCGGGGCCAGTACTACGGCGGCAACACGCCCGGCAAGCCGATGGCGTACCTGCTCAACCCGGGCGGCAGGCCGAAGCTCGACGAGTTCATGGCCAAGGCGGTCCAGAGCGACTACCAGGGCTTCCTCAGCTGACAAGGATGACGCTGATAAGCATGACAAGGAGTGGTGTGATGAGCGGACTGCGGCTAGACGGGCGCGTCGCGGCGGTGACCGGCGCCGGCCGGGGGATCGGCCGCGCGCTACGCGCTGCTGCTCGGCCAGCTGGGCGCCAAGGTCGTGGTGAACGACCTGGGCGGGTCCACCCTCGGCACCGGCGGCGACGCCGCCCCGGCCGACGAGGTGGTGAAGCAGATCGAGGCGGCCGGGGGAGCGGCGGTCGCCAACTACGGCGACGTGTCGACCGTCGAGGGCGGCAAGTCGGTCATCGACACCGCCGTCGAGCACTTCGGCGGCATCGACATCGTGGTGAACAACGCCGGGAACATGGTGTGGGGATCCCTGCCGGAGGCGACGATCGAGACCATCGAGGCGCACTGGGCGGTGCACGTGCGCGGCTCGTTCAACACCCTGCACGCGGCCTGGCCTTATTTCCTCGAGAAGAACTACGGCCGCGCCATCCTCACCACCTCGATCGGGATGTTCGGGCTGATGGACAACATCGGCTACGCGATCGCCAAGGCGTCCATGATCGGCATGGCCAAGAGCCTGACGGTGGGCAGGAAAGACGCCAACATCAACGTCAACTGCATCGCCCCCAACGCGATGACCCGAATATCCGGCCGCACCGAGGAAGAGCAGGCACAGGCGCTGCAGGCGGCCGAGTCGGTCCCGGCGATGGACCCGGTCAACGTCGCGCCCATGGTCGCCTACCTGGCCCATGAGTCGTGCCAGGTCAGCGGCGAGACCTACCTGGCCGGCGGCGGCCGCTTCGCGCGCCTGTTCGTCGGGGTCACCGACGGGCTACCTGCAGCCCGGTCTGACCGGCGCCACGATCGACGACGTGGCGGCGAACTGGGCGGCGATTAACGACGAGTCCGGCTACTACGTGCCGAGCGACCTGATGGACTGTGTGGGCCACTACATGTCCCACCTGCGGGGCTAGGCACCGTGACTGGCATCCTCACCGGGAAGACGGCCCTGGTCACCGGCGCATCGTCGGGGATCGGCCGGAGCACCGCGCTGGCCCTCGCGGAGGCGGGGGCGAGCGTGGCGCTGGTCGCCCGCCGGGCCGAGCGCCTGAAGGACCTGGCGGGCCAGATCGAGGCCGGCGGCGGCCAGGCGCTCGCGCGGGCGGCCGATGTCACCGACGAGCGCGACGCCAGCCGGGCGGTCGAGGACGCGGTCGGTCACTTCGGCGGCCTCGACATCCTCGTCAACGCGGCCGGCATGACCCAGGTCGGGAAGGTGGAGAACGGCGACCTGGCCGACTGGCGGTACGTGTTCGAGCTCAACTTCTGGGCCGCCCTCTACACCTCGCGGGCGGCGATCCCGGCGCTCAAGGCGGGCGGCGGCGATATCGTCAACATCTCCTCCACCGCGGGCCGCCGGGCGGTCGGGGCGACGTTCGGCCCCTACGCGGCGAGCAAGTTCGCGCTGACCGCGTTCAACGAGTCGCTGCGGGCGGAGGTTACCCTGGCCGGCATCCGGGTCAGCATCATCGAGCCGGGCGCGACCGCCACCGAGATCCACGAGCACATCAAGGACGAGAAGGTGCGCGAGTTCACCAGGAACCACGTGGAGAAGGACGGCGCGATGCAGGCCGATGACGTCGCCGCCGCCATCGTGTTCGTGGTCAGCCTGCCGCCCCGGGTGAACGTCTCCCAGCTGGTGATCCGGCCGTCCGTCGACGCCCGCGTGCTATGACCCCGCCGCCACCTCAAACACCACCCCAAACACCACCCCCGTCACCGAACCAGCAGATCAGGAGCAACGACGTGGACATCGACCGCATCGACTACACCGACCCGTCGCTCGCGACCGACCCCTACCAGCATCTCGACTACCTGGCCGCGCACCAGCCGGTCTACCGGGAGCCGCGTCACGGGGTGGTGATGGTGACCGGGCACGAGGAAGCGATCACGGTGCTGCGCCAGCCCGACGTTTTCTCCTCCGCCACCCTGATCGTCGGCCCGGACCCGTGGTCGCTGCTCCCTGAGCGGCCGGACGGGGACGACATCACCGAGTTCGTCAACGCGCACCGCGAGTACCTGCCGCAGAACGACCAGATCGTCACCGCCGACCCGCCCACCCACACCGCCCAGCGGGCGCTGCTGATGGGGCTGATCACGCCCAAGCGGCTGAAGGAGAACGAGGAGTTCATCTGGCGGCTCACCGACCGCCAGCTCGACTACATCCTGCCCCGGGGCACGGCCGAGTTCAACGCCGACTACGCGCAGCCGTACACCCTGCTGGTCATCGCCGACCTGCTCGGGGTGCCAGAGGAAGACCACGCGATGCTGCTGGCCCGCCGCGGCATGGGCCAGATGCCGGGCACCAGGCCCGGCGCCGCCTCCGAGCGGAAGCCAGCCGCCCGCCACGCACCGGGCACAACACGCTGGAGATCTTCTACGACTACTTCTCCGAGAAGATCGCAGAACGCCGCGGGCGTCCGCTCAACGACGTGCTGACCGGCATGGCCCAGTCGCTGTTCCCCGACGGCACCGTCCCCGAGCCGATCGAGGTCGCCCGGATCGCGTCCAACCTGTTCGCGGCCGGGCAGGAGACCACCGTCCGGCTGATCGCGACCGCGCTGCGGCGCATCGCCGAGGAGCCCGAGACCCAGGCGGAGCTGCGGGCCAACCGTGACCTGGTTCCCCGCTTCATCGAGGAGGTGCTGCGCACCGAGGGCCCGATCCTGGGCGAGTACCGGCTGGCGATCAAGACGACCGAGCTGGGCGGGATGCACATCCCGGCCGGCACCCAGATCTTCCTGTCCAACGGGGCCGCCAACCGCGACCCGCGCCAGTTCGAGTGCCCGGCCGAGTTCCGGGCGACCCGGGAGAACGTGCGCCGCCACATCGCCTTCGGCCACGGCATTCATACCTGCCCGGGGGCGCCGCTGGCCCGCTCGGAGACGCGCATCACGGTCGAGCGGCTGCTCGACCGGACGACCGACGTCCGCATCAACGAGGAAGCGCACGGTCCCGCGGGCAACCGCCACTACGACTACCTGAAGACGCACATGTTCCACGGCATCGCCACCCTGCACCTCGACTTCACCGTGCGAGACTAGGGCCATGGCCGCCACCACCCACCGCGAGATCCGCGTCGACCGGACCCTGTGCATGGGCTCGGGCCAGTGCTGCTGGTACGCCCCGAACACGTTCGACCAGGACGACGAGACGATCGCCATCGTGACCGACCCCGAGGGCGACCCGGAGGAGGCGATCAGGACCGCCGTCGAGTCCTGCCCGACCCAGGCGATCTCTATCGTCATTCAGCCGTAAGCTCACCGCGCCGGCTGGCCCGCCAGGGGCTGGCCGGCGACGGCGGCCAGTTCCGGCGGTATCTCCTGCCCGGCCGCCAGCGCGCGGCGGACCGCCAGGTAGTCGCGCGGTGAGTTGACCGCGTGCACCGCCAGCAGCCGGCCGTCCCGGTAGTAGAGGACCGAGAACCGCTCCTGGCCGGGATCGCCCCGCAGCACCGTCTGGTCGAACCCGGCCGACAGCCCCGCGATCTGCAGCTTGAGCGTGCCCTGGTCGGACCAGAACCACGGCACCGCGTCGTAGCTGGCCGGCACCCCGGCCAGCGTGGCCGCGGCGACCTTGGCGTGGTCGGTCGCGTGCCCGAACGACTCGAAGCGGACCAGCGTGCCGTCGGCCGCGGCCGGATGCGGGGTGACCGCGCAGTCGCCCGCCGCGACGATCGCGGGATCGCTGGTCCGCGCGTAGGCGTCGACCACGATGCCGCCCGCGCAGGCCAGCCCGAGCTGCTCGGCCAGCTCGGTCCGGGGCTCGGCGCCGATGCCGATGATCACCAGGTCGGCCGGGACGAAGCCGCCGTCCGACAGGTGCGCCCCGGTGACCGTCCCGCCGGTGTCGGCCGGCCCAGTGCCCGCGAACCGCGACACGGCCGTGCCGAGCAGGACGCGGACGCCGCGGCGCTGGTGCGCGGCGGCGTAGAAATCGGAGATGACCGGCGCGACCACGCGGCCGATGAGCCGGTCGGCCGCCTCCACCACCGTCACCGCCTTCCCCTTGGCGGTGGCGGCGGCGGCCGCCTCGAGCCCGATGAAGCCGCCGCCGACGACGAGCACCCGCTCCGCCGCGGCCAGCCGCTCCCGCAGCTCGAGCGCGTGAGCCACATCGCGCAGGTAGCAGACCCCGGCCAGGTCGGCCCCGGGCACCGCCAGCCGCCGCGGCCGGGCCCCGGTGGCCAGCGCCAGGCGGCCGAACTCGAGGCGGCCGCCCCCTCGGTAACCGCCGCCCCTGGCTGGCCCGGCGCCGCCGCCCGCACGTCGGTGACCCGCTGCCCGGTCAGCACGGTGATCCGCTCGCGCTCGTAGTGTTCCTCTGAGCGGAACTCCAGCGTTGCCGGGTCGGCGTTTCCGGACAAGAATGCCTTGGACAGCGGCGGCCGCTGGTAAGGGGCGCGGGGTTCCTCGCTCACGATAGTGACCGCCGCCTGCCAGCCGAGCTCGCGCAGCGAACTGGCCAGGTGCATCGCGGCCTGGCCGCCGCCCACGATGAGCACGCCGTCGGCACCTGGCGAGCCGGCGGACGCGCTGCTTGACTGCACGCTTGGCATTACTCGCCGGAACCTCCGCACTTGAAGTCTTTGTTCTGAACGGTCAGTCTTATCTGCAAGCGCCATGATGTCAACGCAGTACGGTTGACCCGTTGACTGAAACCCCTCCGAGGGCGCATTCTTATGACCAACCGGTCGGTACAAACAAAACCCATGGCAAAGGGATGACAGCGATGAAGCGTGCAGCCTTCGTTACCGGCGGAGCGTCCGGTATCGGGCTGTCCGTCTCCCAGCACCTGGCCCAGGCCGGCGGATCGTTCGTCGGATGGTGACGACGTGCCCTCTGAGGAGTTGGTTAACGATGACTGATATCCGGCAGGTGCTTTCCCGCGAGCGCACCCGCACCATCGCGGGCGCGGTCGTGGTCGCGGCGCTGGTCGCCGTCATCATTCAGCAGTCGTGGAGCGGGCTGCCGGTGACGGGGAGCGCCGTCGTCGGCTTCCTCATCACCGGGGTCGCGCTCGGCTCCATCTATGGCGTCGCCGCGCAGGGCCTGGTCGTCACCTACGCGACGTCGGGCGTGTTCAACTTCGCGCAGGGCGCCATCGGCATGTTCCTCGCGTTCGTGTACTGGCAGCTCCGGGTCGACATCGGGCTGCCCACGATCGTCGGGATCCTGCTGACCGTGCTGGTCGCCGCCCCCCTCATGGGGGTGCTGATCGAGCGCGGGATCATGCGGTTCCTGACCGATTCCCCGATCGTGGCCCAGCTGGTGGTGACGATCGGCCTGATGCTGGGCCTGATGGGCCTCGCCGGGTCGATCTGGAACCCGAACAGCAGCACGCAGCGCGTCATCCCCACGTTCTTCGGCACCAGCGGCTTCAGCCTCGGCGGCACCTTCCTGCCGTACTACCGGGTGGTCACGATCGCCACCGGCATCGCCGTCGGGCTGCTGCTCCGTTTCCTGCTGTACCACACGCGGCTCGGCGTCACCATGCGCGCGGTGGTCGACAACCGGGACCTGACCGTGCTCAACGGTGCCCGGCCGGCCTCGGCCACCATGACGGCGTGGGCGCTCGGCTCGTCGATGGCCGCGCTGGCGGGCATCTTCCTGGCCGAGGAGCTGAGCGCGCTCGACCCCTCGACGCTGACGCTGTTCATCGTCGACGCGTTCGCGGCGGCCATCATCGCCCGGCTCCGCAGCCTGCCCATGGCCTACGTCGGCGGCCTGATCATCGGACTGACGCTGTCCTTCCAGGAGACGTTCCTGAGCTGGACCGGCCGGTGGACGTCGGCCCCGCAGGCCATCCCGGCCGCCCTGCTGTTCATCGCGGTGCTGTTCATCAGGGACGCGCGGATCAAGGGCCGGTCCAAGCCGAGGCAGACGGCCGAGCGTATCCCCTCCAACCGCAATGCCCTGCTCGGCTTCGCCCTCCTCATCGTCATCGCGGTAATCTGCGCCGCCACCCTCAACCGGCCGAACCTGCGCGAGGTCATCCTCATCGTGCTGACCGCGTTCGTGATGCTGTCGCTGGTGCCGTTGACCGGCTGGGCCAACCAGATCAGCCTGGCGCAGATCACCCTGGTCGGCTGCGGCGCGTTCGCCGTGGTGGAGTGGGGCTTCAACGGCAACGTGCTCGGGCTCGTCGTCGCGGCCGCGTTCGCGGTGCCCATCGGCATGATCATGGCCGGGCCCGCTATCCGGCTGCAGGGCATCTATCTCGCGCTGGCGACGATGGCGTTCGCCCGGCTGGCCGAGTTCCTCTTCTTCGACCAGCCCGGCGTGTTCGGCAACGGCAACCGGCAGGTGCCGAACCTGTCGGTGTTCGGCCTGCAGGTGGAGAACCCGTTCAGCTTCCTCGGGATCTCGTTCGTGCAGGACGCCGGGTTCCTGATCTTCGCGGCGATCCTGTTCAGCGTCGTCGGCATGATCGTCATCCTGGTGCAGCGGCGCAGCTTCGGCCGTCGGCTGGTCGCGCTGCGGGACAGCCCCGACGCGGCCTCGATGCTCGGCATGAGCCTCACGCTGACCAAGCTCAGCGTGTTCATGTTCTCGGCCGCGATCGCCGGGCTGGCCGGCGGCCTGTTCGCGTTCTACTACAGCTCGGTCGGCACTACCGACTTTCAGCTCACCGTGGGCCTGCCGTATCTGCTGCTGCTGGTGGTAGGGGGCATGACCACGGTCGGCGGCACGATCATCGGCGCGCTCGCCCTGGTCCAGTTCCAGTGGTTCAACCAGGCGTTCCCCGACAACACCTTCCTCACCTGGTTCAGCAACCTCGGCCCGGGCCTGATCGGCATCGGCGTCGGCCGGAACCCGGAGGGCGTCTGGGAGCAGAACGTCCAGGCGGTCGCCAAGCTGCGCAGGCGGATCACCGGCGTCCCGGCCGGGCCCCAGCCAACCGAGGCCACCCCGGTGCTGTCCGGGGTGCGCGCGGCCACCAGGCTGCCCTCGCCCGCGCCGCGCACCGCCACCGACCGTCCGGCGGCCGAGTTCCGCGACATCACCGTCCGCTTCGGCGGCCTGCTCGCGGTCAACAAGGTCAGCCTCGACCTGCAGGACGGGCAGATCATCGGCCTCATCGGGCCGAACGGCGCGGGCAAGACGACGCTGTTCAACGTCGCCACCGGCATGCAGGAGCCCAACGAGGGCCGGATCTTCGTCGACGGCCGGGATGTGACCGGCGCCCGGCCGCACCAGTTCGCCCGGCTCGGCCTCGCCCGCACCTTCCAGCGGCTCGAGGTATTCGGGTCGCTCACCGTGCGCGACAACATCCGGGTGGCTGCGCAACTGCACCGCAGGCGGTGGGCGCGCACCGGGGCCGGCAGCCCCGACGTCATCACCGACACGATCATCGAGCACCTGGGCCTGCAGGCGGTCGCGTCGACCCGGGCCGAGCTGCTGCCGACCGGCACCGCCCGGCTGGTCGAGGTGGCCCGCGCGCTGGCTACCCAGCCGCGGGTGCTGCTGCTCGACGAGCCGTCTTCCGGGCTGTCGGCGTCGGAGACCGAGACGTTCGCCACCCTGCTGCGCGGACTCGCCTCCACCGGCATCGCCATCCTGGTGGTCGAGCATGACATGGGGTTCATCATGAATCTCTGCCACCACATCGTCGTCCTCGACGCCGGCACGGTGATCGCGACCGGCACCCCGGCCGAGGTCCAGGCGGACCAGAAGGTCCTCGAGGCCTACCTCGGCACCGGCGCCGCTGACGCCAAGCCAGCCGCGGCCGCCGCACCGGCCAGCGCCCGCTCGGTCGCCCCGATCGCCCTGGTCACCGAGCCGGCGCCCTCGGCGCAGCCGCAGCCGCGACCGGAATCGGACCGGCCGATCGCCGTCCAGCTCGACGGCGTGTCGGCCGGCTACGGCGGCATCGACGTCCTGCAGGACATCAGCCTTACGGTCCGCGCGGGCGAGGTCTGCGCGGTGCTCGGGCCGAACGGCGCGGGCAAGTCGACCGCCCTGAAGGTCATGTCCGGGCAGCTGACGCCGACCAAGGGCACCGCGTCACTCAACGGCCAGTCGATCGCCGGGGTCCCGACCGAGCGCCTGGTCCGCGGCGGGCTGTGCGTGGTCCCCGAGGGGCGGGGGATCTTCCCCAACCTCACTGTGGTCGAGAACCTCAAGATGGCCAGCTTCTCCGGGACGGGCTACACGGAGATCCTGGAGAAGTCCTTCCAGCAGTTCCCGCGGCTGGCCGAGCGCCGTACCCAGCTGGCGGGGAAGCTCTCCGGCGGCGAGCAGCAGATGCTCTCGATGGCCCGCGCACTCGCCGTGAGCCCGTCCGTGCTGCTGGTCGACGAGCTGTCAATGGGCCTCGCGCCCAAGATCGTCGAGGAACTGTACGAGGTTCTCGCGGGCATCGCCCGCCAGGGCCTCACGATCTTGGTGGTGGAGCAGTTCGCGGCCGAGGTGCTCAAGGTGGCCGACTCCGGTGCGCTGCTCATCAACGGTCGGATCACCTACCACGGCGCGCCCGACGTCGTGGCGGACATGGTCAGCTCGGCCTACCTGGGCGGCGAGCACGCCGCCCCGGCCGCCGCTCCCCAGCGCGTACTCGAGGGCCAGTGAGCGAAAGACCGGGGACCATCCGCCTCCCCGCACGCGACATCGCCGTTCCGTCCACGGTGAGCCAGGAA
Organism: uncultured Actinomycetota bacterium; assembly: GCA_963773105.1. GTDB lineage: Bacteria > Actinomycetota > Actinomycetes > Streptosporangiales > Streptosporangiaceae > Trebonia. Next base: position 280,746 of record CAVZAA010000003.1, on the reverse strand, counting down.
GCCCAGGCCGTGCTGGCGAACCCGCCCGCCGAGAGCTTCGAGTCTCCTGCGCTTGACGACCATCAGGCATGGCGGGCGATGATCGCCGCTCACGACGGCGCCATCGCGACGATGATGGCCGGACGCACCGCCGCCCCGGTCACGGTGGTGAAACGGGACCTGCCGGGTGGCGCCCGCGTCTACGAGATCACGCCGGACGGCCTCGACGAGGGCGACGAACGGGTGTACCTCGACATCCACGGCGGCGGGTTCATCTGGGGCGGCGGCGAGCTGTGCGCGACCATGGCCGTCGGCACTGCGATCCGAATGGCCGCCCGGGTGTGGGCGGTCGACTACCGGATGCCGCCCGACCACCCCTTCCCGGCCGCCCTCGACGACTGCCTGGCCGCCTACCGGGCGCTGCTCGGCGAGCGGTCGCCGGACCGGATCGTCATCGGCGGCGCCTCGGCCGGCGGCAACCTCGCGGCCGCGCTGATCTTGCGTGCCCGCGACGAGGGGCTGCCCCTTCCCGCCGCCGTGGTGCTGATGACGCCCGGAGCGGACCTCACCGAGGCGGGCGACTCCCATCAGACCAACCTGGGGCTCGACCCCCTTATCCCCGGCAGCGGGAGGCAGCAGTTTCTGCTCTACGCGGCCGGCCATGACCTCCGCCACCCGTACCTGTCGCCGCTGAACGGCGACTTCAGCAAGGGCTTCCCGCCCGCCATCCTCACCACCGGCACCCGCGACATGCTGCTGTCCGACACCGTGCTCCTGCACCGGGCTCTGCGCCGGGCCGGCATCCCGGCCGAGCTGCACGTCACCGAGGCCGGCGGGCACGGCGGTTTCATGGGCCGTGCGCCGGAAGACCAGGAGATCCTGGGCGAGGTCCGCCGCTTCGCCGACGCCCACTGGGCCCGCTGACCGGTCCCAAGTCAAAGTCAACTGCACTTCATCTCGAACGGACCCTGGCTCCCACCGCAGCCCGCCCGCGCGCCCTCATCCGGGGCCAGCCAGTGACCCCGGATTCAGTCAGACCCGGACCAGCGCCTCGGCCCCGCGCTCGATCGCCCGCCGGTCGGGCAGCCACTGCTCCTCCAGGTTAGGCGCGTAGGGCGACGGCGTGGGCGGCGGCGCCACCCGCATCACCGGCGCGTCCAGCGTCCAGAACCCCTGGTACGCGGCCAGTGCCGCGATCTCGGCGCCGATGCCGAAGTCGGTGACCCCCTCGTGCGCGATCAGCAGCCGGTTGGTCTTCGCCAGCGATGCCAGGATGGTCTCCTTGTCCAGCGGCGCCACCGTCCGCAGGTCGATCACCTCGGCGCTGATCCCGCGCGGGGCCAGCGCCTCGGCCGCGGCCAGCGCCTCGCGCACCATCCGGGAGACGCTCACGATCGTCAGGTCGGTGCCCTCCCGCACCACCTTCGCCTTGCCCAGCGGGATCAGATAGTCGGCCGGCGGCTTGGGGCCCTTCATCCCGTACTGCTGGCGGTTCTCGATGAACACGACCGGGTTGGGGTCGAGGATCGCCGACCGCAGCAGCCCGTAGGTGTCGGCCGGGGTCGACGGCATCACCACCGTCAGCCCCGGGACGTGGGCCAGCAGCGCCTCCAGAGACTGGGAGTGCTGGCTGCCAGAGGAGCGGCCGCCGCCGAACTGCGTCCTGATCACTAGGCCCATCCGCGCCTTGCCGCCGGTCATGAAGCGCAGCTTGGCCGCCTGGTTGAGTATCTGGTCGAAGCAGACGCCGAGGAAGTCCAGGTACATCAGCTCGACCAGCGGGGTCATGCCCGCCATGGCGCCGCCGACCGCGAGCCCCATGACCGCGGTCTCCGAGATCGGCGTGTCCAGCAGCCGGTCGGGCCACCGCGCGTACAGGCCGCGGGTGAGGGCGAAGACGTTGCCGCCCTTGCCGACGTCCACCCCGGCCACGAACGCCTCCGGGTTGGCGTCGAGCGCTCCCTCCAGCGCCAGCCGCACCGCGTCCATGGTGCGGAAGATCTCGCCGTCCGGGGCCGGCACCCAGTCCGGCTCGGCGATGGCCGGCCGCGGCGCGTACACCGACGAGCGCAGCACGCTCAGGTCCGGCGGCGGCGCCTGCCTGGCGGCCTCGACGGCGGCGTCGATCCGGGCCCGCACCTGCGCCTCGACCGAGTCGAGGGTCTCCTGCCCGACGCCGCGGCCGAGCAGCCGCGCCCGGGTGATGACCAGCGGGTCGCGCCGCTGCCACTCCGAGAGCTCGTCGGCGCTGCGGTACTTCTCCGGGTCGCCCTCGTAGTGGCCGTGCCAGCGGTAGGTGGCGGCCTCCACGAACACCGGGCCGCCGCCCGCGCGGATGCGCCCCACCGCGTCGGTCATGACCGCGGCGACCGCCTCCACGTCGTTGCCGTCGACCGGCACGTAGTCGAGGCCGTACCCGGCCGCGCGGGCGGCCATCGGCACCGGGTGCTGGTCGGCGATCGGCGAGAACTCGGCGTAGCCGTTGTTCTCGCAGAAGAACACGATCGGCAGCCGCCACAGCGCGGCCAGGTTGGCCGCCTCGTGAAACGCGCCCTGCGCGACCGCGCCGTCGCCGAAGAACGACACCACCACGCTGCTTTCCTTACCCGCCCGATCCCTCCCCGCGCGCAGCTTGGCCGCTAGGGCGGCGCCCCCGGCGATCGGCACGCCCGCGGCGACGATCCCGTTGGCGCCGAAGATGCCCAGGTCCGGGTCGGCGATGTGCATCGAGCCGCCCAGGCCCTTGTTCGTCCCGGTGGCCCGGGCCAGCAGCTCGGCCATCATCGGCTCGGGGGCGAGGCCCTTGGCCAGGCAGTGACCGTGGCCGCGGTGGTTGGAGGTGATCACGTCGGTGACGGCCAGCGGCCAGCAGGCGCCGACCGCCGAGGCCTCCTGGCCGATCGACAGGTGGACGAAGCCCGGCACCTCGCTGTTGCGGTAGAGCTCGGACACCCGCTCCTCGAATACCCGGATCAGGGTCATCCGCCCGTAGGCCTCGAGCAGGCCGTCGGTCGGCAGCTCGGGGAACTCAGGGACGCTGCTTGCTGGGACTGAGGTTGTCCGCACTTGGTTACCCTTCTGCCTTGCGGTTGAGCTCGCGCGCCTCGCGTACCTCGCGCAGTTGGCGCTTGAGCACCTTGCCGGACGGGTTGCGCGGCAGCGTCTCCATGAACACGACCTGCTTCGGCGTCTTGAAGCTGGCCAGCCGCGACCGGCAGTGCGCGATCAGCGCCTGCTCGGTGATCTCGTGGCCGGGCCGCAGCACCACGAACGCCCGCGGCACCTCGCCCCAGCGCGGATCGGGCATCGCGACCACGGCCGCCTCGAGCACCGCGTCGCACTCGTACAGGACGCGCTCCACCTCCGACGTGGCGACGTTCTCGCCGCCGGAGACGATCATGTCCTTCTTGCGGTCGTCGATGTAGAGGTAGCCGTCCTCGTCGAGGTGGCCGATGTCCCCGGTCCTGAACCAGCCGTCGGCCGTGAACGCGGCCGCCGTGGCGTCGGGGTTCTTCCAGTAGCCGGACACCACCTTGGGCCCCCGCAGCGCGATCTCGCCCTGGGTGCCCGGCCCGGCCGGGGCATCGTCTGGACCGAGGATCCGCACGTCCAGGTTGACCACCGGCTTGCCGACGGAGCCGATCTTCGACACCGTGTGCGCCTGGTCGTTGAACGTGTCGCCCGACACGGTCTCGGTCAGCCCGTAGGCGTCGGCGAACCGCGCGTTGGGGAACGCAGACAGCAGCCGTTCGATGAGCGTCACCGGCGTCTTCTCCCCGCCCCCGGTGATGAACCGGATGCTGGCGGTGCTGCGCAGGCCGAGCTCGGGGGACTGGGCGATCTCGTTCAGGGTCGCGTTCACCATCGCCGGGGCCAGCCAGACGTTGGTCGGCCGTTCCCGGTCGATGGCGGCGAGCAGGTCGGGCACGTCGAACCGGGGCAGGATCACCAGGCTGCCGCCGACCCACCAGGTGCCGATGCCGGGCAGGTCGAACGCCCCCACGTGGTACATCGGCCCCGCCATGAGCGTGCGGTCGGCCGCGCTGAGGCCGAACTCGGCGACATGACCGATCGTCTTCCAGTAGAAGTTCCCGTAGGTGATCGGCACCCCCTTCGGATGCGCGGTCGTCCCCGAGCTGTACATGAGCCGGTGCAGGTCCGCCTCGGTGACGTCAGCGGGGGGAACGAAGGCGCCGCGGTGCGCGCCCAGGAACGACTCGTAAGGAACGCCCGCCGCGGCGGCCCCGTCGCCCTGGCCGGCCACCACCACCGTCCACGGCGTCGTCAGCCGGCCGCCAATGGCGGCCACCGGCCCGGCCAGCGCGGGCTCGGTCACGATCGCGGCCGCGCCGGCGTGCCGGATGATGTACTCGAGTTCGGGCTCGGCCAGCCGCACGTTGAGCGGCAGGAACGCCGCGCCGACGCGGTTCACCGCCAGCGCGCTCTCCAGGAACTCGGGGCAGTTGCCCATCAGCAGCGCCACGATGTCACCGTGGCCCACCCCGGCGCCGCGGAAGGCGGCAGCCAGCGCGTTTACCCGGTCAAGGAGCTGCCGGTGGGTCAGCACGGTATCGCGGAAGATCACCGCGGCCTCATCCGGCGTCCGGTCCGCGTTCCGGTCGAGGGACCGGGCGAGGTTGAACATGACCATCTCCTTCGACGTCAGGTCGGGAGTCATGCGATCGTCATCGGGATCGAGCGTCACAGCAGCGAATAGCCGCCGTCAACGGTGATCGTGGTGCCAGTGATGTACGCCGAGGCGGCCGACGCCAGGAACAGGTAGACGCCGGTCAGGTCGTCCGCCGTGCCCCAGCGGCCGAGCGCGGTGTGCGCCGCGATGTCCCGCTCGCGGTCCTCGTCGCGGTGCCAGAACGCGCCGAGACCGGTCTCGAACCAGCCCAGCGCCACCGCGTTGGCGGTGATCTGCCGGGGCCCCAGTTCCTGCGCCAACGACCTGACCAGGGCGTGCACGCCGCCCTTAGACGCCGAGTAGGCGGCCAGGCGGCCGTGCGGCCGGTCGCCAAGCACCGACCCGGTGACGATGATGCGGCCGCCCGCGCCCATCCGCGGGGCGGCCGCCCGCGCGCCGAGGAACGTCCCGGTCAGGTTGGTGTCGATGACCTCGCGCCACGCGTCGGGGGAGAGGCGGGTGATGTCCAGGTCCTCGCGCGACACCCCCGCATTGGCGATCCACACATCGATGCCGCCGAACCGCTCGGTCATCCGCTCGGCCACGGTCTCGTTGAACAGGTCGTCGCGCACGTCACCGGGGCAGATCAGGTGGTCGCCCGCGAGCTGGCCCGCCACCGTTTCGAGGGCGGGCTTGGACCGTGCGACCAAGGCGAGCCGCGCGCCCGCGGCGTCGAAGGCGCCGGCCAGCACGCGGCCGAGGCCGCGTCCGGCGCCGGTGATCACCACGCGTCGCCCGGCCAGGTCGAGCTGGCCGGCGGCGGGTCGCAGGCGCGGCGGGTATCTCGTCTTCCACGTCGCTAGCAGCCGAGTTCGCGGGCGATGACGAGGCGCTGGATCTCGTTGGTTCCCTCGCCGATCTCCAGGACCTTCGCGTCGCAGTAGAACCGGGCGACGTCGCTCTCCAGCATGTAGCCGGCGCCGCCGAAGATCTGCACCGCCTCGCTCACCACCGACGTGGCGACCTGGCTGGCCTTCAGCTTGGCCATGGCGGCCTCCTTCTTGAACGGCCTGCCCGCGTCGCGCAGGGAGGCGGCGTAGTAGGTGAGCCAGCGGGCGGCCTCGATCTCGGTCGCCATGTCCGCCAGCTTGAACTGGATCGCCTGGAAATTGGAGATCGCGGTGCCGAACGCCTCGTGCTGCTTGGCGTAGGCCAGGGCCAGCCGCAGCGCGCCCGCGGCGGTGCCCAGGGAGAGGGCCGCGACCGAGATCCGCCCGACCTCCAGGGCGGAAAGGAACTGGCCGAGCCCGCCGCCGGGCTCGCCCACCACCTGACCGTCGGGCACGAAGACGTCGTCGAAGAACAGGTCCCTGGTGTCGGCCGACTTCCACCCGATCCCGCGCAGCTTCGGCCCCAGCGTGTAGCCCTGGGTCCCCTGCTCGACGATGAAGCTGCCGAAGCGGGGCTTGCCGCCGGGGTCCTCGCCGACGCGGGCGAGGACGGTGACGCCGAAGCTCATGTCGGTGCCGGCGTTGGTGATGAACGCCTTCTGCCCGTTGAGCACCCACCCGCCCGACACCTGCAGGGCCCTGGTCCGCAGCGACCGCACGTCCGAGCCCGCCCCCGGCTCGGTCAGCCCGAAGGCACCCAGCTGGCGGCCCTCGGCCAGCGGCCGCAGCCACCGCTCGCGCTGCTCGTCGTCGCCGAACAGCAGCAGCGGGAGGCTGCCGATGGTGCAGTGGGCCTGCCAGGCCGTCGCGACCGACGAGTCCACCGTCGCCAGGGCCTCGAGCAGGGCCACGTAGCCCACGGTGGTGGAGCCGATGCCGCCCCACTTCTCCGGCACCAGCGGGCCGAGCAGCCCGAGCTCGCCCAGCCCGCGCAGCAGCTCGGTCGGACAGCGCTCCTCGTGCCACGCCCGCGCCGCCACCGGGGCAATCTCGCGCTCGGCGTAGGTACGGCCCAGGTCAAGCAGCTCGCCCTCGAACTCGGTGAGTGTGAAGTCCATGGCCCTCTCGCCTTGCGGTCTACACTGACTGGTCAGTACATAGTAGGAACAGCACGGTGACCAACGCAATGAGCAAACCGAGAGCAACCAACCCGAAGACCGCCGGGCACCCTTCACCGGGCGTGTCCGCGCCTGTCGACCTGTGATTGATTCGACTGACCAGTCAGCTGTATCCTGATAACAGGCGGAGCACAGTCAGTTGCGCGGGACCGGCGGGGCGCGCGGGACGCTCAGGGTTGTCGTCTTAGGCCGACCCGTCGGAACACGTTATTTTATTGGGCGAGGAAGCTCCCGACTAGATGAGGCAGCAGAATGCCGCAGACCAGGGTTAAGGACAAGCAGGGCAAGAGCGCCAAGTGGCAGCAGCGCCGCCACGAGATCGTGGACGCGTCGGCCAAGGTGTTCGCGGAGCGGGGCTACCACGCCACCAGCACCAACGAGCTCTGCGAGGCGAACGGCATCGGGAAGGGCGCCCTCTACTACTACATCGGCTCCAAGGAGCAGCTGCTCGCCGCCATCCACGACCGCGTCATGGACGAGGTCATGCTGGGCGCGGACCGGGCCGACCTGGCCGGCGGCACCCCGCCGCAGCGGCTGGCGATGCTGGGCGAGGAACTGCTTGACGTCATCTTCCGCTTCCCCGACCACGTGTGGGTCTTCCTGCATGATTTCCCCGCGCTGACCGGCAAGAACGCCGAGATGTTCCGGCAGCGCCGCCGCGCCTACGAGCGTCGGGTCGAGGCGGTCTTCCAGCAGGGCATCGAGTCGGGCGACTTCCGGCCGGTGGACACCCGGCTGGCGGTCACCGCGTGGCTTGGCATGCACAACTACACCTATTTGTCGCTGCGGGCGGGCGGCCATTTCTCGGTCAAGGAAGTCGCCAAGTCCTACGCCGACATCTTCGTCTGGGGCATCGCCACCCGCGGATAGGGGAACTCGATGTCCAGCCCCGATGCACCCGATCCGGTCCGGCTTGAATCGCACCCGGCCGACGAGCGGCTCGCGATCCTGCGGATCGAGCGGCCTCCGGTCAACGCGTTCGACCAGGCGATGTGGGACCTGTTCGAGGCCGTGGCGGCGTCGCTGCACGCGAGCACCGTGTACCGGGCGCTCGTCATCACCGGCGGACCGCGGCACTTCGCGGCCGGGGCGGACGTGAAGGCCATGCTCGGCCTTTCCCCCGACCAGTTCGGCGCGCGCAACCGGGTGCTCCAGCGGGCCTTCCACGCGCTGGCGACCGCCCCGCAGATCACGATCGCCGCCGTCAACGGCTACGCCCTCGGCGGCGGCTGCGAGCTCGCGCTGGCGGCCGACTTCCGGTTCGCCGGCCGCTCCGCCGTCTTCGGCCTGCCCGAGGTGACGCTGGGCATCATGCCCGGCTCGGGTGGGACGCAGCGCCTGCCGCGAGTCGTCGGGCCCGCGCACGCGAGGGACATGATCCTGACCGGCCGCTCGGTCGGCGCCGATGAGGCACTGGAAATCGGGCTGGCGGACCGGGTCCTCGACGACGCGGACGTGCTCGACGCGGCCGTCGCCGCCGGGCTCGGCTACGCCCGCGGGCCGCTGGCCCTGCGCTACGCCAAGCGGGCGCTTGACGCCGCCGCCAGCCTGCCGCTTGAGGAGGGCCTCGCGGTGGAGGCCGACCTGATCACCGAGTGCTTCGCATCCGAGGACGGCCAGCTCGGTCTGCGCAGCTTCGTCGAGGAAGGCCCGCGCAAGGCGGTCTTCCGCGGCCGCTGACCCTACTCCTCCGGCCGCACGCCGCTGAAATAGCGCTCGCGCACCTGGGCGCGGCTGATCTTGAGCGAGGGCGTCCGCGGCAGCTGCTCAACCACCTGGATCGCGACCGGGCGCTGGTAGCCGGCCAGCCTGCTCGCGAGGTACTCCATCAGCTCCTGCTCGGTGACGGGGCTGACCAGCGTCACCGCGACCGCGGGCACCTGTCCCAGCCTCGCGTGGGGCAGTCCGACCGCGGAGGCCTCGTCGACCGCCGGGTGCGCGAGCAGCGCCTCCTCAATCACACTGGGGGGAATCGTGAAACCGCCCCGGTTGATCGCATCGTCGGCGCGACCATGGATGAACAGGAATCCGTCTTCATCGATGGCGGCGAGGTCGGTGGTCCGCTGCCAGGCGCCGTCGCCTGGCAGTTGGCGGCCGCGCGCCTCGAGCAGGCCCACCTCGCCCAGCGGGAGGTCAGCGCCGGTCTCGGCGTCGACGACCCGCAGTTCAACCCCGTCGCGGGGGCGCCCCACGCTGCCGCGCTTACGCCGATCCCACTGTCTCTTGTCCTTCAGCGTCCAGCCCGCGATCGCGCCCGCGAACTCGGTCGCGCCGTAGTTGGTGAGGACGGGAACCCCGTAACGGTCCTCGAACTCCTCCGCCAGATCCGGCGGGAGCGCCGCGGTACCCGACCCGACTGCCCGGACGCTCGCGAAAGTGTCGGCCGGGACGTCCGCCTGGAGCACCATCCGCAGCGCGGTGGGCGCCAGCCGGACGTAGCCGGGGCGGTGCCGCCGGACCAGTTCCGCCCACGGGCCGACCTCGAACCTCTCAAGCAGGGCGATGCAGCGGCCGTCGACCGCGTGGGCGACCGCGAAGTACAGCCCGCTGATGTGCGCCAGCGGCGCCCACAAGATGTCGGCCCGCTGGCCGAGTTGCGGCCGTTGCCCCTCGTCGATGACCAGGCCGCCGGCCCGGAACGCCGCCGCCATCCGGTCGTGCGTCAGCTCGATCCGTTTGGGGCGCCCGGTGGTGCCGCTCGTCATCATCAGCACGGCGACGTCCCCGCGATGCCTCAGGGCCGGACTGGGCGACCAGCTGACCGGCTGGGCGGCGAGGGCGCGGTCGGATCCGGCCCGCAGGGCGACGACGCCGGCCGTCTCCGCCGCGGTCAGGATCGCGACGCGGGACCAGTCCTCGTCCTCCGCCACCAGCACGTCGGGCGCCAGGTCGACGATGTCCTGCGCCAGGCCGGCCTCACCGACGTGCGCGCTCAACGTCACCACCGCGCGCCCGGTGCCGATGGTGGCGATCAGCGCCGCCAGCGGCCCCGGGCGATTGCGCAGCACGATCCCGATCCGGCTGGCCCCGGGATGCCCGGCCAGCGACGATTCCAAGGCGGCGATCGCGTCCGAGTAGAACGACCACGGGAAGGCCAGGCCGCGGAACGTCAGCGCGGTGGCGCTCGCGTCCAGCGCCAGCACCTCGCGGATCCGGCGCTGCATCAACGAGTTGGACTCCAGGGAGCCGTCGTCGCTCATCCCGTCCCGCCTTCCCAGGCAATAGGCCAAAAGGTGCAATCAGTTCACTGAACTAGGAAACCAGATTCTCTCAAAATGGACGCACGATTACCAGACCTGTTGAACATGGTTTCTGGTGGCGCGGCAGCCAGCCGGCGACCATGCCCGGCGCCTCCGACGCGGATCACGGAGACGAGCGGCTCGGTAGCGCGCGGAACGGGAGCCAAGTCTCCTTCGGGGGTGTAGCGGGTTACACCCCCGGTTCGGGTGGGCGCTCCCTCGCGGCCGATAGCAGCCAGCGGCATCGTGGATAGCGGAGATCACACCCGCTATTCGAACGGAAGACCCATGAAGTCGCTGCTCTCATCCCGGCCGGTGCTAGTGTTCCTATTCCTGTTCAACGCCGCCGTCGCCGTGGCAGTCGGCGTCGGCGGTCACCACATCCACATCCACGGCCACACCCTGGCGGGCTCACAGCAGGTCATGACCTGCGCCGGAATGGGGATCGTGGCGCTGGGGGCTGGCATCGGCCTCCTGCGGCGCCGCGCTTCGCGTGCCTACGCGGCCCCTCGCTAAGGGGCGGCCCGACAATGAATCACAGCCTCATGGTCTTGCCGCAGCCTAACGCGCTTGGAGTGGCAGTCGTCTGCCGTCGGTGCGGCAATCCGGAACCGATCGATTGCCAATACGTCTGGAAAGATAGAAATGGCGATGTGCTGTTCTGCGGCAGCCGTCCTCTAGAGCTATTCGAATTCATGCTCCGGCATGACATCTTCGAAATAACCCAACCCGGAAGGCCATCATCCTCGCCGTCATCCAGGCCGGGGCAGGGCTGGCCCGCGGACCCGTGCGAACCGGCAGAAACGACTCAATGATGAACCACCTCCGAACCGCCGCGCTGGCCGCCGCTGCCTGCACAGCCGGCGTATCGCTGGCCGCATGCAGTGCGGCCACCACCGCCAGTCCGGCGACAAGCCTAGCTCCGGCAGGCAGCACGCTCAGCGTGAGCGGCCCGATCGGCCCCTTTCCCATCCCGCAGGGCGCGCGAGTGATCGAAGACAGCACTGATTACGGCCATTACAGCATCGTCTTCGGCTCAGTCAGCCCGTCAGCGGTCTCCACCTTCTACGCCACGGCGCTGCCGCGGGCCGGTTACTCGATCATCAGCAATTCCTCGGCAACCGGCGACTCCTGGGGCTCCTTCAGCGGCACCGGGATCTGGTTCTCCGGCCACGGATACAACGGGCAGATCGGGGCGCTGTCCAGCATCCAAATCTCCGGTCTCAGCCTCGGCGTGAATACTGTCGAGATCACGCTCACTCCGCAGTAGGGCCCCGAGCCAATTCAAATTCCATTTGTCCGAACGGACCCTGGTTCCACCCCGTCCGCCAGCCGGCTCCTGGCCGCCGCGTCACACAGCGCGCCCGCGTGCACGGCGGAGTGCACGGCGCGCGCGATCCGCGCGCCCCACAACGACCGGGGCCCGGCGAAGTCCTCCTGCTCGCCCCCCACCGGGGCGGCGATGCAGACGGCGTCGGAGGCGGTGCCGGTGGCGCGGATGCCCGCATCGAGCAGGGCCTGGGTCTTGGCCTCGGTCGCGGTGATCACCGCGTTGACGTAGGCCGCCGCGCTGAGCGGCACCGGAACCGAGACGATGATGTTGATCGTGCCTGGCCGCCAGACCGGCCCGAGCTGATGATCGACGGCCCCGGCAGGCGCCGCCGCCCAGGTGGGGACGCGCAGGCCGACGGTGGCGGCTACGCCCACCCCGTCCTCCTCGCGCTCCACCACGTCGGTCACCGACGCCGCCGTGAGCAGCCCGACGCCCGCGCCCGCGAGGCCGAGCTCGGCCGCTAGCTGGGCGATGTGCGCGGCCGGGTCCAGTCGGCTGTACTCCGGAGCCACCTGCGCGTTCAGAACCCACTGACGCGGCCCGATACCGCCGCCGGCCACCCCGCTGGCGATCATCAGGTAACCGGGTCCCGCCCGCCAGACCGCGACCGGCAGCCGCGCTGCGTCCTCGCGCCGCCACTGCATCTCCAGCCGCATGGACGTAGACATTACCGCCGCGGAGGGTCTTCAGGGCAGGTGCGGTGGCGCGACCGAAGTAGTGGCGGCGTCGCCGCAGCCGCTGTAGTCCACCGTCCCCGAGATGGAGACGCCGGATTCCGGAACGACGGCTCCGGCGCTGCACACGAAGTTGCCGGTCACCCTGTCGGAACGGGACGACTGTCCCGAGGAGAGGAAGCCGCCGAGTTCGATCGCGTTCCCGCCGTCGGGGAACGAGCCGTTGGTCCCGTGGCCGGCCACCAGGTCGTGGATGTTGTTGCCGGTGATGGCGGTATTCGTAATCGAGCCGCTCGACGCGTATCCGCCGGTGCGGACGCCGAACGGGCAGCCCCACAGCTCGTTGCCTGAAACGGTGTCGTCGGCGATGCTGTCGGGGCCGACCGCGAACTGCATGCAGTCGCCGTTATTGCCGCCGCGGGCCACGTTGCCGATGAACTCGACGTTGGACTGTTTGGCGGTATAGCTCTGCGCCACCAGCGCGTCGTCGCCGTCGGTCGCGCCGTTCTCCCGCTCGTCGACGTAATTGCCCAGGATGTCGCCGTTGGTGCCGCCGTCGATGTGTATCCCGTCCAGGTTGGCGTAGGCGTTATCGCTGTACTTGCTCTCGGCGCCGTTAACGATGATCGTGTTGCCGCGGATGCAGAACGCGCTGGCATTGTCGTCTTCGTCCAGCATGTAGTTAACCGGGTTCATAAGCCGCACCCGCTGCACGATATTGTTCGCTCCGCCGTCGATCATGACCTCGTAGTAGGCCGGATTGCCGCCGCCGCTAGACGAGTTCAGCTGCTGGCCGTTTTGGTCGGCGGTGAGGTCGGCGATCGTCGTATTGGATGCCCCGCCGGTCGTGATGACACCGGTGTTCGCCACCTCGATTTGCAGGGTCGTGGCGTCGGCCCCCGATCCCTCCAGCTCGACGTTGGACGCCATGGTGAGGCGGCTGTCGAGCTGGTAGGTGCCCGCGCCCAGCCGGACAATCCCCCCGCCGTCGGCCGATGCGCGGTTGATCGCGCTCTGGATGACCGGCGCCATGTCGCCCGACGGCGTTCCTATCGAGGCGCGAACGGTCGTGCCGGTGGCCCCGGTCACGGTAGCCTGCCCGGGCTGCGCGCACGCGGGCAGGCCGACCGCCGGCGGGGCCGAGTCCTGCGGCGGCGCCGCGGCCGAAGCGGTGGCCGTGGGCGCGGCCGTCGGTGCGTGCGTCGGCGCCGGGGCCGGCACCGGCGTGCTCCTGCGGGCGCGGGTCGGCGCGGCCATCGGCGTCGGCACCGACGCCACCGTCGCACCGCTGCCGGGGGCGACCGCACCGCCGGGAACTCCGCTAGCGCGGTCGGCGGTGGTGGAGCGGCCCGCGGCAGCGACCGGGGCGGCCGCATGGCCGGCCACCAGCGCGTGCACTCCCCACCCGCCCAGGACGACGGCGAAGATGAGCGCCGCGTAGATGAACGGGAACCGCTGCTCCACGGACATGCCCGGCTTACCGCCCCCAACGTCGTTCGCGCCCCTTGGCTGAGGGTGCGGGGCGCGTCAAGTCAAGCACACAAGAGCACCTGCTTATGACACGTTGTGACTTCCCCCTCGGTTCGAAACCCGGCCAGATCTTGGCTGACCGCCGTCGGTCACATCCCGGCGGGCGGTTCCGTCACAGGGGTGTAATCGCAATCACGGCAAGGAGATCACGATGGACGCCCGCTTCAACTACTACGGCAACCCGGTCGGCCTGAAGTTCCAGAAGCGCCTCAACGCCCTTGGCGGCGCAGTGACCGACTCGAACCTGCCGGCCGAGACCCAGTTCCTGTGCATGATCCGCGCCAGCCAGATCAACGGCTGCGGCGTCTGCACCGACATGCACACCAAGGACGCCGCGCACGCGGGGGAGACGTCGGTGCGCCTCAACCTGATCGCCGCCTGGCGGGACGCGAAGGTCTTCACCGACGCCGAGCGGGCCGCCCTGGAGCTCACCGAGCAGGGAACCCGCCTGGCCGACGCCCCCGGCGGCGTCACCGACGAGGTTCTGGGCCAACGCCGCCAAGCACTACGACGACGACCAGCTCGCCGCCCTGGTATCCCTCATAGCGCTGATCAACGCCTACAACCGCCTCAACGTCATCATCAGGCAGCCCGCAGGCGACTACCAGCCCGGCCAGTGGTCATAGCGGCGGTCGCACCCGCCCGCCCGAGCCGGGCAGCGTGCGGCTGGCGCCGGACCAGGGGAACGCTGGTCCGGCGCATCTTCTCGGCCTAGCCAGGCAGCGTGCGCGGCAGGCAGAAGTGCGGCGCGAGGCCGCCGTCGATGAAGCGGGTGATGGCGGAGATCCGGTCGCCTTCGATGGTCAGCACGATGATCCCGTGCAGGTGACGGATCTGCGCGTGCTCGTCGGGCACGTAGCAGCCGAACGCGGGCTGGCCGTTCGCCCGGGTCGGCAGCAGCCAGGTGCGCCGGCCGTCGCGGTAGCGCGCGCTCCGCGTCAGGAAGCTGCCGATGGCGGCCGGGCCCTGGTACTCCAGGTTGGCGGGCGGCATCGTGAACCAGGCGTCCTCGGTGAGTAGCGCCAGCACGCCGTCGATGTCGTCGTCGGCGTAGGCGGTGGCGAATCGCTGCGCCAGCTCTCGCTCCCGGGCGGACCTGGGCAGCGGAGCGCGGTCGCGGTCGCGCCCGGGCAGGGCCGAGGTCATCGTCGCCCTGGCCCGCTGCAGGGCGCTGTTCACCGACGCCTCGCTGGTGTCGAGCATGTCCGCGACCTCGGGGGAGCGGAAGCCGAGCGCGTCGCGCAGCAGCAGGACCGCGCGCTGCCGAGGCGGCAGGTGCTGGACGGCGGCGACGAACGCCAGCGCGATCGTCTCCTTGCCCTCGTAGACCGCGTCCGGGCCGATGGCGGTGTCGGGCAGGCCGTCAAGCAGTGCGTCCGGGTACGGCTGGAGCCAGACCGGCTCGCCCCGGCGGGTCGGGTCGGGTGCCGCGAACGGCGGCTCGGGCGGCGCCGGCCGGGGGCGGCGGCCGCTGTCGCGCAGCGCGTTCAGGCAGCGGTTGGTCGCGATCCGGTACAGCCAGGTGCGCGGTGCGGCCCGACCCTCGTACTGGCCGAGGCCGCGCCAGGCCGCCAGCAGGGTCTCCTGCAGCACGTCCTCGGCGTCCTGCACCGAGCCGAGAATCCGGTAGCAGTGCAGCCGCAGTTCGGCCAGGTAGGGACCGGTGAGCTCGCCGAACGCGCGGTCGTCGCCGGCCCGGGCCCGCGCCAGGGCGGTGTCTGTCGTCACCTAGGTACCGACACCGTCGGCGGCGGAAAGTCATCGCTCAGCTGCCGCGCGGCTCGGTGTCTGTACCACCGACGACGGATCGCGGCAGGGAGGAAACGTGGGAAAGGAAGACAGGCGCCTCATGCCCGGGCAGGGCTGGGTGCTGGCGCTGACCTCGGTGGCGTCTTTCATGGTCTCGCTTGACACCCAGGTGGTGGCCACGGCGCTGCCGGTGATCAGGGTGCAGCTGCACGCATCGCTGGCGGCGCTCGAGTGGACGGTGAACGCCTACACGCTGAGCTTTGCCGTGCTGCTGCTGACGGGCGCCGCCCTGGGCGAGCGGCTGGGGCGGCGGCGCGTGCTGGTGGCGGGCATCGGGCTGTTCACCGCCGCGTCGGCCGCGTGCGCGCTGGCGCCGAACGCGGGCGTCCTGATCGCGGCCCGTGCGGCGCAGGGGGCGGGCGGCGCGCTGGTCCTGCCGCTGGCGTTCGCGCTGCTGTCGGCGGGGTTCCCACCGCACCGGCGGGCCTGGGCGATCGGCATCTTCAGCGCCGTGACCGGGCTGGCGGTGGCGGTCGGCCCGGTCGTGGGCGGCGCGGTCGCGCAGGGCATCGCCTGGCCCTGGATTTTCTGGCTCAACGTCCCGATCGGCCTGGTCATGATCCCGCTGATCCTGACCAGGCTCCGGCCGAGCCCACGGGCCGCCGCCAGCCTCGACCCGGTTGGCCTGGCGCTGGCCACCGGCGGCGCACTGGGCCTGGTCTGGGGGCTGATCCGCGCCAACAGCATCGGCTGGGGCAGCCAGGAGATCGTCGGGGCGCTGGTCGCCGGGGCGGTGCTTACCGGTGCCTTCATCGGCTGGGAGCTACTGGCCGGCCACCCGATGGTGCCGCTGCGGCTGTTCCGCATCCGCGCGTACTCGGCCGGCAACGCCGCCTGCCTGTGCGTCTTCGCGGTGCTGTTCGGCCTGGTGTTCTTCATGGCGCAGTTCCTGCAGACCGGACTCGGCTACGGTCCGCTCGGGGCCGGCCTGCGGCTGGTGCCCGGCTGGGCCACCCTGACGGTGATCGCGCCGTTCGCGGGCGCGCTGATCCGCCGGTTCGGCGAGCGGGTCCTCATCGCGGGCGGACTGACGTTGTTCGCGGCCGGGCTGATCTGGATCGCGCTCATCGCGCGGGTCGGCCTGCCCTACGCGGACCTGGTGCTGCCGCTGGTGCTGGCAGGCTCGGGCGTATCGCTTGCCATCCCGCCGACGCAGAGCGTGGTGATGACCGCCGTCGCGCCCGCCGACATCGGCCAGGCCTCCGGCACGTTCAACATGCTCCGCCAGCTCGGCGGTGTCTTCGGGGTGGCGATCTGCGCGGCGGTGTTCGCCGGGCACGGCGGTTACGCCTCCCCGGCCTCGTTCATCGGCGGCTTCGGCCCGGCGATGGGCGCCTGCGCCGGACTGGCGCTGGCCGGCGCCACTGCCGGCCTGATCATCCCGAGGCGGCGCGGGCCCGCCGCCGCCCTGCCTGACCCCGGCGCGGTCCGGGCGACCGAGACCGAGACACAGCTCGCACGCTAGCTCCGGTGCGCTAGCTGACGACGAGGAAGTAAGACCAGCGGCTGTCGCCGTTGACGTTGGTGGTGTCGTTGGCCCGCTTGAAGTCGGCCCGGATGCGGAACTGGCCGTCGGGGACGTCGCTCAGGCCGTACTTCATCGACGCCCGGCCCGCGGTGTTCAGCTTGTCGCAACCGGAGATGGTGTCGTACTGCCAGCCGCCGTCGACGTACTGGTCGATCTCGAACGCCACGCACCCCTTCTCGCTCGGCACGACCGAGGACCCGGCGACGAGGGTGTTGGTCTGTTGGTACACCCGGTACAAGATGCTGCCGACGTACGCGCTGCCGGTGTACCCGCTGATCGACTCGCCGACGCCCGCCCGCACGTAGACGGTGCGCCGCGCGGTCGCCGACTGGTACCTGGAGTCGCCGCGGAAGACCGCGGTGAACGTCGTCGAGTAGGACGGCACGTAACGCACCGAGAGCACGCCGCGGGAGTCGGCCAGGCCGATGCTCAGCAGCTTTTCTGCCTTGGTGCCGAAGGGCCGCGTGTAGATGAGCACAATCTGCCCGGCGAGCGCCTTGCCCAGGTGCGCGGTGACGGTCACGGCCGAGCGGTAGTTCACGGTGCCGACGCTGGCGGACAGGCTCAGCGGGGTCGGCATCCTGGTGATGACCACCCGGCGAGTGGCCGTCGTCGCCGCAAGGGCGGAGGTACCGTGGTAGCTGGCCGTGTAGGTATAGGTGCCGGGCGACGGCGGGGTGTCGGTCAGGCTGAAGTAGCCGCGGGAGCCGATGGCCCTGGTCCACCGCTCGACCACCCGGCTGCCCGCCAGCCTCCTGGTGATGGTGATCGTGGTCCGGGCGGGCGGCGCGCCCACCGACAGCGTGAACCGGCCGGTGATGGAGACGCTGTGCCCGATGATCACGCTGCCCGTGCCGCGCAGTGTGATCATCGAGGCGGTGCGCTCAGGATCGTGGTAGGCGAATACCCGGAAGGCGTGGGAGCTCACGCCGCCGTTCTTGAGCACCGGGTATTCATAGACCGCGAACAATGTCCCGCTGTCAGCGGACCAGGCCAGGCCGGACTGCGCGAGCCCCACCTGGTATCCGGTCTGGCTGAATCGGTTGACGGGGGTCCTGGCGCCCGGCCGGAAGACGGTCACGTTCGGCGCGCTGCGGGCGCCGAGCGCTATGGTGCCGTTCGGCCCGATAGCGACGGCATTCTGGCCGGACGCGGAGAGGTAGCGTCCGGTCTCGCCGAAGGTGTAGGTGTTGTAGACCCGCTGGGAATTTCCGCAGCTGACGATGAACCGGCCGCCGCCGGGCGCGATCGCCAGGTCAGTCGGGAACTCGCAGCTCCCGAGGGAGGTGGGCCCGTTGTACATCGTGACCGGGCTGGTCGCCACGTCGTAGCTGGCGACCGTCGCGAGCTCGGCGCCGGGCACCGAGGCCAGCAGCGTGCCGCTGCCGTCGGTGTCCGCGAACAGCCGCGGCGCCGAGGAGAAGGAGCTTGGCAGCACCAGGGGGGTGAACGCCGACGGCGATGGAACGTCGTTGGGGTTGACGGCGCCCACGAAGTTGCCGGCCCGGCTGCTGTAGCTCACCCACACCCGCCCGCTCTCCACGGCGACGTCGTAGGGGCTGTTTCCGCTGCCCAGCGGGTAGAGTCCCGTCTCCTCGAGGGAGCTGGTGTTGATCGCGCTGACCGCATCCTTCCCGGCGAGCGCGGCGTACAGGGTCGAGCCGTCCGGGGAGAGCGCGATGCCCTCCACCCCGGTCTGGCCGCCGATCCTGGCGACCAGTCGCCCGGCCAGGTTGGTGACGACGATCGCATCGCTCGAGACCTTGCCCTGGGCGCCCCGGCTGAAGAACAAGTGGCCGGTGGCGACGTCGGCCACCAGCTCATGGAATCCCGCAATCGGCACCGTGGCGATGGCAGTCGTCGCAGGTGCGCCGCCGGAGTCGAACGCGGCGGCACCCGCGCCGGGTGCCGTCAGCACCCCTAGCGCGGCGATCCCCGCTAGAGCCGTGGTCATCAGCGTTGCCTTGATCCGCACGGGCTCTCCCGGTATGAGCAGTCGCCGTTGGGGCCAGCTAGCTATTTTGTGTGACAACGTAAGTCTAATGACGGGCTCGCGCGCGGGCAATGAAAACCGACCCGCCGGCGGGATTGCATCCGGAGCCGGTTCCGCCGGCGATCTGCGCGGGCTAGCCGTTGTCGGGCCGCGCCCAGATGTCCCGGTTGTGCATCAGCTCCACCTGCTTGTCGATGACCTCGCGGCGGTACTCGCCGTGGGTGTAGGGCGCGCGGTCGAGGTAGAGGTTCTTCGGGTAGACGGGCCGTTCGTAGATCACCTGGTACTGCTCGGTGGTGAGGTCCTTCAGCCAGTTGTCCCACTGCGCGGCCGCCCGGAACCGGCGCAGCGCCTCCACGTCGACGGTGCCGGCCACCCAGGACGATCCGCCGCTGTAGTCGTGCCTGCCGACGATCTGCCCGCGGTAGTCGATGACGGCCGATCCGCCGCCGAACGTGTCAATGGGCACGTCGGAGTCCGCGTCCAGGTAGTAGGTTCCGACATTGCAGGCGATCAGGTACAGGTTGTTGTCGAGGGCGCGGGCCCGGTTCTGGATCTCGAATAGCCCGTTGCCGGTGTGCGGGTGCGGATAGGGGCCGCGGTACACCACCTCGGCCCCGTTCATGGCCAGGCCGCGCGCATTCTCCGGGTACGATCCCTCGTTGGCCATCAGGAAGCCGAGTCGCCCGATGGCGGTGTCGGCCACCGGGTAGAAGGCGTCCAGGTTGCGGCCGTACAGTTCGACCCACTTGTCCCACACGTTGTGCGGCGTCACCGAGTGCTCGACCGGAAGCAGCGGCACGACCTTGTGGTGCTTCAGGATGACTTCACCGTCGGGACTCAGGATGAACCCGATGTTGAAGAAGCGCCCGGGGAATTCGGGGTGCCTGGCCTTGGCCTGGGCCATCAGGAACGTGTTCCACTGCCGGGCCAGCTGGCCGAGACGATCCGTCTCCGGCCCCGGTATGTCGATCGCGCATTCCCGCGCGAAATCCTCGTGGTCGAGGTCGAGAACCTCGTCATTGAACCGTTCCTTAACACCGAGCGATAGTGATTATCGGCTCGGCGGGCGGCTGCGAACGGTCTTCGGTCGCCTGGTTGCCCGCCGTGGTCCTGTGAGGCTTGCCGGTCTTACTGCCTGGTGGCTGCCGGGTGTCTCGTGGGGCGTCGGGTTTTCTTGGTGCGGTCTTGGCGTTGGGGGGTTTCCTGGTTCGCGCCTGGGCTGGCCGCACTGCGTCCGCTGGGGCGGTGCGGTTCCCTGTCGCGCGACGCCTGGCCCGGTGGCCAAGTCCGCGTCTCCCCAGCACCAGCGCCGCAGCGTGGTGCCCGGAGAGCTCTGAATGGTGCTCCCGCAAGGAGGCGAGCCAGTGGAGCGCCCCCCAGCGCGATGAATACGCCGGATCGACTACTACGACCGAGAGATCGGCGTTGGCGGTCATTTGCACTAGACGGTCCCTGAAGCGGGCGGTGGGAATGCCCGCGATGAGCCGCCGGAAGCCGCGCCCGCGCTTGCCGTGTGAGGGCCGGTTCCCGGTGCGCTCGCGTCCCTCGGCGCGGGCCTCCTTGAAATCGAGGTTCTCGATGACCACAGCCCGCGCCCCGGCGGTCTTCGCTGTAGCGATGAGCTGGGTGACCGCAGCGCGGATGCGGCCGTCGCGGGCGGTGGCTGGCAGCCCGGCCAGCTCCAGCGGGATGGTGAACGGCTCGCCCAGGACGTTCCCGTCCTGGGCGGCGACGGCGACCGCGAGGTGTCCGGCGTTCACGTCGACCGCGATCACCGGGGAGGCCCGGAGTTCGTCCATGGACGGGGCCGGCCGCGCCGGGGTCCTCCACGACGCGTCGACGTACCAGCGGCCCCGTACCGGGTCGCGGGAGATGTCGTAGCGCACGGCCCCGGTGGCGGCCTGGGCGGCAACCTCGTCGCCCCGGTGTTCGAAACGGACCTCGCAGGACAGCCGGTAGCGGCCGTGGGGCCGGTTCGCGAGGTGCGCGAGCGGGGCGGGCAGCCTGACCTCGAACCAGCCCTCGTCAGGGTTCCAGCGCAGGGTCTCGTTTCCCCATGCCTTGTCCTTTTCGCCGTCGGCGGTCAGGAACAGCCGGGCGGAGTCCCACCGCTCCCGCCACTGGTCTTCGGTGAGCCCTGCCTCGGCGAGGTTCAGCCGGGCGCGCATCAGCCGCCGGCCGCCCCGTGTCACCGACACCGCCCCGTCTTCGATCCGCCGCCCGGCGCGGGCGAGCCGGCCCCTCAGCGCCTTGAGGCGCAGCGTCTTGGCATGCCGCTCGGCAGGGGTGGCGTACCCGGCCGTGCGGCCGTGCTTCTTTCCGGTGGGGACCGGAATGCGGGCTTCGACCTTCCGGACGCGGGCCTTCAGGGTGGCGCTCTCGGCCGCGAGGTTCCGGCTCGCGAGCTGCCAGGCGTCCTCGCTCGTGCGGGTGATCGCCCCGGCCCACCGCGACGACGAAGCGGCGGTCAGCGCCTGCTTGCGCTCCCGGCGGGACTCCGCGCGGCCCCTGGCGTCGAGCCTGCCCTCCGCGCACCGGGCCGCCAGGTCACGACCCGCGAGCATCCCCAGGTGACCGCCGGCCGCACGCAGCACCTCCGCGTCCCGCGGGGAGACCCGCAGCCGCGTCCGCACCCGCGCCCCGGCCGGGACAGCCGCGACGAACGGCTCCGCGATCTCCCGAAGCCGGCGGCTCACCCGGCCGCCTCCGGGGACGACGGGCCGATGTCGCGGGCGGCGCACCGCAGCGCCTTCTCCGCCCGGTTCCGCGCCGACCGGCGTCCGTACAGGCGGGCGCAGAACGACGTCAGGATCTCCGTCATGTCCCGCACCAGGTCGTCTTCGACCTCGGCCGGGTCGAGCACCACCAGGCGGCGGCCGTGAGCCGACAAGGCGGCCTCCACAAGCTCGGTGTTCATCCGCCCGAGCCGGTCACGGTGCTCCACCACCACCGTGCGGACGCGGGGGTCGGCGAGCAGACGGCGGACCTTGGAACGCGCCCCGTTCATGCCCGACCCGACCTCGGCCTCGACCCGGGCGACGGCCTGCCCGGACTGGGCGGCCCACGCCGCGAGCCGGCCGACCTGCCGGTCGAGGTCCGGCTTCTGGTCGTGCGACGACACCCGTGCGTACAGGCCGAGCCCGCCGGCTGCGGCGGATGCGGTGACGGCGTCCGGAGTGACCAGCACGGACCGGGAGTTCACCCGCACGGCCGGCACGGGCAGGGTTCCCTCCCGGAACCACCGGTACGCGGTCTGCGGGTGAACTCCCTGCAACCGAGCCCACTCCGTGAGATTCACACCGAGCAGCTTATCATTAGAACTTCCATTCGCTCACTAAGGCTCACAATGCGCCCGGCGCGGTCCAGTTCGGGTGCCTGGGCCGCGATGGCGTCGGCTACGTTCTCGAACGCGACGGCGGCCTCACGTTCGAGGGCTTTCCGCGCCCCCCTCGGTACGTCCATCCTTGGTCCCGAGGCCCCACCGGAGGCACACCTGCGCGCGGACGCTCGGGGGCTGCGCTCACAGGTACATCTTGAGGCTGTTGGGGATGCCGTAGCTGCCGGTGAGGGTGAGGTACCCAGTGGTGATGCCGAACCAGATTGAGGCGGTGACGGTGCGGGTGATGGCCTGGTCGATGTCGGCCCGCAGCTCGTCGTCCTCGTCGGTGACGGTGATGCCGCACTTACGCGCCAGTTCGTACCAGTCATCGATCAGTTGCTCAACCGGCGAGACGCCCTTGCCGGTGCCGAATACGTCGAGCATTTCCTGAAACAGGATTGACGGGTCCATGTCGGGGGCAGGCCGACGATGGGTGATGGCCTGCCGTGCCTCCATGGCGGCGAAGTGCAGGTAGTCACCCGGGTTGTCCGGCAGCGGGGCCGGGTGCTCGGCCATGGAGCGCTTCGCGGCTTCGATCCCGAACCTGCTAAAGCAGCTCGGCTACAACTCGGTTAAGTTCATTGACCGGGTATCTGTCCGGCTGCCTACCATCCAAGAGTTTGAGGTGCTGGAACTGCCCGACGACATCCCGGTTCACCGGACGTTCCGCACCTACTACACCGCTGAAGGGGTGCCTTTCGAGGTAACCGTCATGATCCAGGGCGGTCACCTCTACGGGTCGCAGTACCGCCAGCCAACCCGCCAAGCCAGGTTGCCCAGTGAACGCGCGGAGGACGAAGCTCACGAGGTGAGTAAGTCCCTACTCTGCTCCTCTCGGGCTCACCTGCGCTGCGGCGGCGCGACTGGGGCGCGGGTGCGGGTTGGCGGCTATCGGGCCGACACGGGGTGGCTCTCGCCCGGGCTCCATCCGATCCCAGCGGGGTCACGCCCGCCTGTCAAACGCATCCACGCGCCTTCAACGCGGAACGCCGGGAGATCACTATAAGTCAGTATCGTGCGTGAAAACTCACTATCCGGTGAACAGTGCGCACCCCTGCAGGGCGCCTTCGGGTATCGCGATAAGGCGCACCGGCAGATCTAGGCTCGATAGCCAGGACGCCGCCTTGATCAGGTGCGAGATGTGGTCGAGGTTGACGCTGATCTCATCGGAGTGCCGAATGCCGCGCATGGTGGGGACCAGGCCAATGGCCTGATAGGGCTCGATCATGTCTCGTCCTTTCGGGGATATCTCCTCTCTACCTGAGGACCAGCGCGCTGTCTGCCCTTGACTGCAGCCGAATCCCGCAGCGCGTAAGCGGGGCGCATGAACCGTCCGCGTCCGGGCAGACGTGGGTGGCATCGCAGCGCCCGCTGCGTCCTGCAGAAGGAGTGGTGCCATCGTGGGCTGGTTCAGGCGGACCAAGCGCAGTGGCCGGACAACCAGGAAGCCGACCCTGCGGGAAACTCGTGCGGCCGAGCGGACCGCGAAGGCCGAGACCGCGCTCCAGGAGACCGAGCACAGGATCCACCAGCTCGCCAACCAGGTCCGCGACGACCTCAAGGGATCCGCCTAGCAACGGGCAGCGCCCCGTTGCTAGGGTGTAGCACGGGTCGCGCCGATCGTCGATAGTTTCGGAAACCTACGCGGGATTTGCGACGCGGCCTGCACAGTGCTCAAGGTAACAGTGCGCAAGGCAGCCGAGCCCGTCGACCCGTGGAGTTTCCTGATGCCGCGCCCCGCTCGGCCCCCCGTCCTGCTCTCCTACGCCGCGTTCGTCCTCATCGGCATCAGCGCCGGGGCCGGCGGCGTGCTGCTGCTCGCGCAGATGAGCGGCTACGGCGTCGACCGGGCGACGATCGGGGTCATGTTCTTCACCAGCTCGATCGGGTTCGTCGTGGCCGGACTCTCCAACGGCGCGCTGATCCGCCGGCTCGGCTTCCGCACGGCCATGGGCGTCGGCAGCGGCGGGTTCGTGCTGGTCGGCCTTTACCTGGCCACGCGCCCGCCGTTCGTGGCATTCGTGCTGGTGCAAGCCGTCCTGGGGTACGCGACGGGCGTGCTCGAGTCGGTGATCAACGCCTACATCGCGTCCCTGCCGGAGGCGCGCGGGCTGCTCAACCGGCTGCACGCATTCTTCGGCGTCGGCGCGCTGATCGGGCCGGTGCTGGCCTCGTGGATCCTCAGCCTCGCCTCCTGGCCGGTGGTCTGGCTGGCCCTGGCGGTGGCCTGCGTCCCGCTGGTCGCCGGCTCCCTGATGGCCTACCCGAGGCGGCCGCCGGCCGGGTCCGCCGCCCAGCCGCCGGAGTCGCCCGCCCCGCGCTCGGGCGGCCTGCTCGGCGCCGGGCTGCGGGACCGGGGCGTGCTCCTCGGCGCGGTCCTGCTCGCCGTCTACGTGGGCCTCGAAATTAGCGTCGGCAACTGGGGCTTCAGCTACCTGGTGCAGGGTCGGGGGCTGGCCAGGCTGCCGGCCGGGTACGCGGTCAGCGGCTACTGGCTCGGCCTGACCGTCGGCCGGTTCCTGGTCAGCCCGATCGCCGCGCGGATCGGCGCCAGCACCGCCCGGATGATCTACGCCTGCATGATCGGCGTCATCGCCGCCGCCGCGCTGGCCTGGCTGGCGCCGGGGGAGGCGCTGGCGATCGGGGCGCTGGGGCTGCTCGGCTTCTTCCTCGGCCCGATCTTCCCCACCTCGATGGCGATCGTGCCCCAGCTGACCGAGCCGGAGCTCGCGCCCACCGCCATCGGCATCATGAACGCGGGCGGCATAGCGGGCGGCTCGGCGCTGCCGTGGCTGGCCGGCGTCATCACCCAGAGCGCCGGGATGTGGACGCTGCTGCCGTTCACGGTGACCCTCGGCGCCCTCGAGCTCGCCGCCTGGCGGCCGATCGCGCGCAGGATCCAAACGCCCCGGATGCGCTGATAACGTCCATCAGGTGATTATTCGTGAGGCGCGCCCCGATGAGCACCAGGCCACCGGGGAGCTGCGAGTTACCGCGTACCAGGCGCTCGGGCTGCTGCCCGAGGGGAGCCCGTACGTCGACACGCTGCGTGGATTCGGGTTCGGGACCGACTGCACGGTGCTGGTCGCGGTGGACGACGCCGGGAGCGGCCTGCTCGGGACGATCACGCTCGAGCCGTTCGACCCGTCAAGCGAGCTCGCCAGAGACGAGACCGAGGCGGACGTCCGCGCGTTCGCGGTCGCCCCGCAGGGGCAGGGCCAGGGCGTGGGACGGAGCCTGCTGCAGGCCGTCATCGAGCGGTCGGAAAAGCGCGGGCTGCGCCGCCTGCGGCTGTGCACGCAGCCGACCATGCGGGCCGCGCAAAATCTGTACGAGACGACCGGTTTCACCCGGACTCCCGACCTCGACTGGTCGCCGGCGCCGGGGCTCACCCTGCGGGCCTACGAGCTCGCCCTGCCGGTCAGCCAGGGCGAGAGCGACGAGAGCTAAGCCAGACCGGCTGCCACCGATCCTCCCGGCCCCCCGGGACTGCCCGAGAGGATCTCCTGGCGGTACGCTCGAAGCCAGCTACTTTCGTCGATTCAATGGCGCGCAACTTCCGGAGCTCCAGTGACGCAGACCCCGCCCTACCAGGTAACCGACCCCGCGACCGGCGAGGTCGTGCAGACCTTCCCGTTCGCGACCGACGCTGAGGTCGAGCAGGCCCTGGCCGCCACGACGGCTGCCTTCGCGCAGTGGCGCAAGCGGCCGATCGCAGAGCGCGCCGCGATCGTGACCAAGATCGCCCAGCTCTTCACCGAGCGTTCGGCCGAGCTGGCCGCGATCATCACCAAGGAGATGGGCAAGCGGCCCGCGCAGGCGGTCGGGGAGGCCGAGTTCTGCACCGACATCTTCGGCTACTACGCGGACAACGGCCCCGAGCTGCTGAAGGACAAGCCGCTGCCCGGCCACGACGCCGCGCGGGTGGAGTACCTGCCGGTCGGCCCGGTGCTCGGCGTGATGCCGTGGAACTACCCGTACTACCAGATCGCCCGGTTCGCCGCCCCGAACCTGATCGTCGGCAACACGATCATCCTCAAGCACGCGGAGAACTGCCCGACTTCGGCCTTGGCGGTCGCCCAGATCATGAAGGACGCGGGCCTGCCCGACGGCGTCTACGTGAACATCTTCGCGACCCACGAGCAGGTCGCCACCATGATCGCCGACCCGAGGCTGCGCGGCGTGTCGCTGACCGGCTCCGAGCGCGCGGGCACGGTGGTGGCCGAGACGGCCGGCCGGAACCTGAAGAAGGTCGTGCTCGAACTCGGCGGGTCCGACCCGTACATCATCCTCGACACCGACGACGTCAACGCCGCCGCCAAGACCGCGTGGATCACCCGGATGGAGAACGTCGGCCAGGCCTGCAACTCCAACAAGCGGATGATCGTCATGGACGGCGTCTACGACGACTTCGTCGCCGCCCTGGTCAAGCGGGCCACCGGGATGACACCGCGGCAGCCGGGTGACGACTCCCCGACCGCCTACAGCCCGATGGTCTCCCGCAAGGCGGCCGAGAACCTGCTCGCGCAGGTGCAGGACGCGGTCTCGAAGGGCGCGACCCTGCACGTGGGCGGCACGCTGGCGGACGGCGACGGCGCCTACTTCGCCCCGGCCGTGCTCACCGGGGTCACCCCGGACATGCGCGCCTACCGGGAGGAGCTGTTCGGCCCGGTCGCCGTCGTCTACAAGGTCAGCGACGACGACGAGGCGGTCAAGCTCGCCAACGTGGTCGACTTCGGCCTCGGCGGGGCGGTCTTCTCCACCGACGAGGAGCGGGCGTCCCGGGTCGCCGAGCAGCTCGAGGTGGGCATGGCCAACGTGAACACCCCCGCCGGCGAGGGCGCCGACCTCCCCTTCGGCGGCACCAAGCGCTCCGGCTTCGGCCGCGAACTCGGCCCGCTCGGCATCGACGAGTTCGTCAACAAGCGCCTCTTCTACGTCCAGAAGTAGCGCCAGCCGTCCCTACCCGCGTGATCACGAAGGATTTATGCACCTATACGATGCGGATCCTTCCCCAGGATCAAATCCTTCGTGATCATGGCGATGGCCCGGCCTATCCCGGCGCCGCGGATCGGTCGCGGAGCCAGCGCTCGAACTCGGCGGCGACGATTCGCTCGTCGTGCAGGCCGGCCGCCTCGTCGGACGCCAGCCAGACGATGGGCGGGCCCATCACCTCCGGCAAGAGGAACGCGTGCCCGCCGCCCGGGGGCGCGTCCGGCAGCATGCCGGTGACGGTCGCGCCCCCGGGCAGCAGCACGTTGACGGTGACGCCGGTGTCGCGCAGGTCGGCCGCCATGATCCGGGACAGCGCCTCGCTGCCCGCGCGGGACGGCCCGTAGGGGACGAAGCCGGCCCGCTGCATGGTCGCGTAGTTCATCGAGATGTTGACGATGCGTCCGCCCCCGGCCGCCAGCATTCGCGGCGTGACCTCCCGGGCTACCAGGAAGTACCCGGTCAGGTTGGTGTCGATCACCGCCCGGAACCCGTCGACCGGCGTCTCCCCGGGAGCCCCGACGCCACCGAGTGCGCGCGCTCGCCCGACCGGCCGGCCAGCGCGACCGTCGACCCGGCCGCGGCCAGCGCGGCCGCCATGGCCAGCCCCAGTCCGCTTGTCCCCCCGGTCACCAGCACCTTCATCGAACCACCCCTCCCTGACGCCAACCCGGGCCGTACCAGCGAACCAGCGAACCCAGGCCCGCAGCCCGTTCTACCACCTGCCTGAAGCCGGTCCGATGAGTTGTCAGACGCTCGAGTGAGGAAAGACCCCTCAACCGGATGCAACCGCAGCCGCCCCCGCTCCGTCTCAAGAGATACGACAAGAGGGGTGGTTCCGGTCGAATGAGCACATATACCTATAAACCAGACGATGAGCGGGAACCGGAGCGGTCGGCCGTGCCGCGGCGGGTGATGCTCATCGCCAGCGGCGGACTGATGCTCGGAATCGCCGGCCTGGCCGGGTGCGCAAGCGACCGGCCGGCGGCCAGCACGCTGAAGCCGGCGCCGGTCGAGGGCGGGCGGACCAGCCGCGCCGGGCGGCGTTCGCCCCATCCCCGCGAGACCGCCCGGCTGACCGGCGCCAAGGCCTCGCCCCGACCGACCACGCAGCACCATCCGACGCCCCATGCCACCGCGACCGAGGCTCCGACCGCCACCCCGACAGCGAAAGCGACCGACGACGGTCCCCCTCCGCCGCAGCCTGTCTTCTACATAGACGACGGGCCCAAGGCCATCGCGCTGACCATCGACGACGGGCCGAGTCCGGTCTACACCCCCCAGGTCCTCCAGATCCTGGACAAGTACCACGTCACGGCGTCGTTCTCGATGGTGGGGGAGAACGTGAGCTACTACCCGAGCGTGGCCAGGGACGTCTCCGACGCCGGGCACAAGATCGTCAACCACACCTGGGATCACGCCGACCTGGCGCGGCTGAGCGCGGCCAAGATGCGGGCCGAGATCGCCAATGCCACCGAGGCCATTCACGCGGCGGTGGGCCAGACCCCGACCATCTTCCGCGCGCCCTACGGCGCCTGGTCGCGGGCGACCCTGGAGTACTGCGCGAGCGAGAACCTGATGCCGCTTGACTGGTCGGTCGATCCCCGGGACTGGGCCCGGCCGGGAGTCAGCCAGATCGTCCGCAACATCATGAAGAACACCGCGACCGGCTCGATCATCCTCGAGCACGACGGCGGGGGCGACCGGTCCCAGACGGTGGCCGCGCTGAAGCTCGTCATTCCGCGCCTGCTCGACCAGGGCTACCACTTCACCACCGTGTAACCGTCCGCCCGGCCTGCCCCCGGAGTCGGTCACCGTACTCGAAACCCACTAGCCCAGTGCCGTTGCGCGGGGTCGGCCGACGGGTTCATACTCCGCCAGAGCGCTCGTTTCGCCGCTCGCAGTGATCGCTCAAGGAGGAGAGATGCGCAACCGGATCCTCACCAGCCACGCCGGAAGCCTGCCGCGGCCCGAAAACCTCATCCGCCTCAACGAGAGGCGCGCCGCAGCCGATGACGCAACCGACGAGGACGCCTATCAGGAGGCGCTTCGCGCGGCGGTGACCGACGTGGTCGCGCGCCAGCGCAACACCGGCATCGACCTGGTGAACGACGGCGAGTACGGCCACTCGATGGGCCAGCGCTACGACTACGGCTCCTGGTGGACCTATGTGTTCCAGCGGCTCGGCGGCCTCGAGCTGGCGGAGTTCAACATCGCCCAGATCGCGCAGGCGAAGGCCAGGCCGGGCGAGATCACCCTCGCCAGCTTCGGCGAACGGCGGGACTGGCAGCTGTTCGCCGACGCCTACGGCGACCCGAGCTCCGGCGCCTCGCTCCCCAACCGGGACGCGATGCCGATGGCACCGGTCTGCCGGGGCCCGATCACCTACACCGGGCAGGAGGCGGTGCAGCGCGACATCGCCGACCTCAAGGCCGCATTGAAAGCCACCGACACAGAAGACGGCTTCCTGAACTCGGTCGCCCCCGGCAGCTGCGCCCGGTTCGGCAACGAGTACTACGCCAACGACGAGGAACAGCTCCAGGCGTGCGCGGATGCCATGCGCGAGGAGTACGTGGCGATCATCGACTCGGGGCTGGGCCTGCAGCTCGATGACCCCGCCATCGCCGAGAACTGGGACCAGATCAACCCGGCCCCGAGCGTCGCGGACTATCAGCGCTTCACGATGGCGCGGGTGGAGGCGCTCAACTGGGCCATCCGCGGGCTGCCGACCGAGCGGATCCGCTTTCACCTGTGCTGGGGCAGCTGGCACGGCCCGCACACCACCGACCTGCCGATGGCCGACGTCATCGAGCTGATGCTGGCGGTGCACGCGGGCGCGTACTCGTTCGAGGCGGCCAACGCCAGGCACGAGCATGAGTGGAAGGTCTGGCGGGACGTAAAGCTGCCGGACGGCAAGGTCATCCTGCCCGGCGTGGTCAGCCACTCCACCAACGTGGTCGAGCACCCCGAGCTTGTGGCCGACCGGATTACGAGGTTCGCCGAGGTCGTCGGGCGGGAGAACGTGATCGCCTCGACCGACTGCGGCCTCGGCGGCCGGGTCCACCCGCAGATCGCCTGGGCCAAGCTCGACACCCTGGCCCAGGGGGCCCGGCTCGCCAGCGCTCAGCTCTGGCAGTGAATCAGGATTTGCGGTAGGAGTCGCGGACTTCACGGACAAACGGGGCGGGGGCGACCGTCGCCCGGACGGCCACCTGCCGGTGGCGCTCGACGGCCGGCTTGCCGGAGTTGGGCTCCTCGCCCCACAGCACGGTCACCTCGGTGCCCGGCTCGCTCACCGCCGCGTCGACCGTGGCCAGCGAGACGAACGCCTGCTCGTTGGCGATGTACCCGAGGTCGAGCGACAAGCCGACGGCGGAACCGTCGTGCAGTACCCGGTCCACCTGGAAGAAGGCGTACCGGGCCTTCGGCAGCTCGAGGTACTTGGCGGGCGTGCCCGGCTCGCACAGCGAGCGGAACGCGGCGGCGACGTCATCGGGGTTCCACACCAGCGTGACCTTCACCCGGTGCGGACCGCCCGCGACCCGCTCGAGCGCCTCGCGGCCGAGGAAATCGTGGTCGAACTTCACCGTGCGGCCGTACCCGACGTCGTAGGGGGTGACGTAGTAGTCGGCGATGTCGGCCGAGTCCACGCTGCCGCCCAGCGAGCCGAGCGCGGTGGCGTCCAGCCACTCCCGGTAGGCCGTCATCTCCGGACCGAAGATCGCGGGCACCGCGGTCGGAATCCAGCCCGACTCCAGGTTCGCCGTCGAGTACGCCTTCGCCCCCGCGCGCACCAGGCCGAACTCCTCGCCCGCGGTGAGGATCGCCCGCAGCACGTCGTCGCCGTCGGCCCAGGGCCCGAACAGCTCGAAGCCGGGCTGGCCCGCCATCCCGTGCCGCAGCGCCTGGACCCGGTGCCCGGCGATGGCGAACTCGGTCATTCCGAAGAACTTCACGTCCGGCAGCGGCGCCCCGGTCAGCTTCGCCACCAGCGGGCCCGCGG
Source organism: uncultured Actinomycetota bacterium (assembly GCA_963773105.1). Taxonomy (GTDB): domain Bacteria; phylum Actinomycetota; class Actinomycetes; order Streptosporangiales; family Streptosporangiaceae; genus Trebonia. Next base: position 249,586 of record CAVZAA010000003.1, on the reverse strand, counting down.
TCGGCCCCTGCAGCTCGTACCGGTAAAGCCGCGGCGGCTCCGACAGCCGGACGTGGGAGTTGTCATCCCGCTCGAGGGTGACGTCGTAGCGGCCGGCCGGGCGCTGAACTCCAGCCAGTTGGCGACGGTCGGATGCCCGACCAGGTCGAGCACATCGCCGGAGAGGTAGAACAGGATCGCGTCGCCGATCAGGTAGCCGTCGGCGTTGACCGCGACGTACTGCTTGGCCATCCCCGGCGCGAAGTTCGCGAACGAGTTGACGCCGAAGTCGCTCAGCAGCCGCAGCGCGTCCGGGCCGCCGATGAACAGGTCGGTCATGTGGTGCGACTGGTCAAGGAGGGCGCACGAGGAGCGCCATGCCTGCTGCTCCGAGCGCCAGTTGGTGAACTCGGGCGCGACCGGGAAGACGTGCGGGCGCGCGGTCGAGCCGCGCAGTAGCTCGACCGCTGATCCGGCCCGCGTGATCGCCGCCTGCAAGCTCTCAATCCCCATGCGCAGCATCCTGCTACGTCCGCACCCCCGATCCAACCCCCGGGACCTGCCGCGATGTCGGCCGCAGGCCGTCTTGTGGCCGCGCCACAGTCGGGCCGGCCGCCGCCCAGGTGACCGCGGCAATAAGACTGAGACGTGGAACCAGGGTCCGTTCGGGATAAAAAGCCGTTGAATTTTTCCGAACGGACCCTGCATGACTCTGGGTGCCCAACGTAAACCGTTTGGCGGTGCGGGCGGGCGTCGTTATCGTCGCCTGCATGTTGCGTCCTGAAAGCTGGCCCAGGCTTACAGGTGTGAGTCCTGTCCGGGTAGGCACCGGAGCGCCCGGTAGCAGGCCCCGGTTCGTCGTTGAGAGGCGGCGGGCTGAGCGGGGTGTCAAAAGCCTCTTTGGAGGGAGCAAGCGCGCGGGCCGCAGCGTTAAGCGAACCTTGCAGCCTCGTCAGACGTATAGCGGAGGAGCTGAGCCGGTCATGTCGCGGCGAAGGCCATGTCCGGCGGGCCCTGTTCCGGGGTCAGCCTGCCGGGTCCTCCCGGGGTACGGAGGGCGGCACGCGCGCACAGTCTGGGCCGGAACAGGAGAGGCCCGTCTGCCCGGCCTTCGTCGGGCGAAGACCAGGCGTATAAGCCGATGGTGAAGTCGCCTGGAGGGCAGCGGGAGTCCGAGAGGGCCGTAGTACCGCTGATCGGCGTGCAACAGAACGCGCCGGGAGGGAAGGGCCCTCACTTTGATCATGCTTTCCGCGAGGGTAAGCGCCAGGGCATGGCCGGGTCCTCCCGGTCCAATTCCCCCGGCGGGCCGCTGGCCCGTCGTAGCGGGTTCGCGCCGCCGCCGGTCCCCGGTTTGGTGCGGGCGAACCCTGTGAACGTGCGAGAACTGCAGCGGAAGCTATGGGCTGCGGCCAAGCAGTCTCCGGAGCGCCGGTTCCACGCCCTGTATGACCGTGTTCACAGGGGTGACGTCCTGTGGGAGGCGTGGTGCCGCGTGCGGGCCAACCGGGGAGCTGCCGGGGTGGACAAGATCACCCTGGCATACGTGCAGGAAGAGTACGGGGTCGAGCGGATGCTCGCGGAACTCCAGGCTGACCTGCGCGAGGGCACGTACCGTCCCGCGCCCGCCAGGCGCGTGGACATCCCGAAGCCAGACGGCGGCAAGCGGCCGCTCGGTATCCCGACGGTCCGCGACAGAGTGGCGCAGCAGGCCGCGAAGATCGTGCTGGAGCCCATCTTCGAGGCGGACTTCCTTCCGTGCTCGTTCGGGTTCCGGCCGAAGCGGTCGGCTGTGCAGGCGATGGAACGGCTCAGGACCGGGTTCATCGCCGGGCGCTGCTTTGCCGTGGAGTTCGACATCCGGAACTTCTTCGGCGAGATCAGCCATGAAAGGCTGCTGGCCGAGGTCGGGCGGCGGGTGTCGGACCGGCGGGTGCTGAAGCTGGTCCGCCTGTGGCTGCAGGCAGGGGTGATGGTGGACGGGAGCCTCGAGCGGACGGTCGCCGGGACTCCCCAGGGCGGCGTCATTTCGCCGTTGCTGGCCAACATCTACCTGCACGTCCTGGACCGCGAGCTCGCCGCACGCAATGTGGGCGAGCTGGTGCGCTATGCCGATGACGGCGTGGTGCTGTGCCGCAGCGCGGCGCAGGCCCGGGCGGCCCTGGACGCCGTGGAGGAGATCCTCGGCGGCCTGGGGCTGCGGCTGCACCCGGATAAAACGAAGGTAGTCGATCTCAGGAAGGGCCGGGAGGGGCTGGACTTCCTCGGATGCCATTTCCGCGCCCGCATGTCGGGGCGCCTGTGGGAGCAGAGGCGGGTCATCCGCTACTACCTGCACCGCTGGCCCTCGCAGCGGGCGATGAAAAGCCTCCGGGAGAAAGTGCACGCCCGCACCGGCCGCAACCGCGTGGGAGCGGACATCCGCGAGGTGATCGCGGACCTGAACCCGCTGCTGCGCGGCTGGGGGAACTACTTCCGCACCGGGAACGCCGCCATCAAGTTCACCCAGGTCGACCAGTATGTCGTGTGGCGGCTCCGCACCCTGATGGTCAGGAAACGGGGCCGGAACCTGCACGCCGGGCAGGCCGACGCGTGGACAGAGGACTGGTTCAACGGGCACGGGCTCTACAGGCTCCGCGGCACGATCCGCTATCCGAAGGCAGCGTAACCATGTCAAGAAGATCATCGGTAAGCCGTATGCGGGAAAACCGCACGTACGGATTGAAAGGGGGATGGGGAAACGGGCCGTCACAGGCACCGCGCCCCTGACTACCAATGGTCGATTCTGAGCGCGTGGCGTCGGTGCCCGCAGAGGTGCTGGCCGCGTTCGGTATCGCCGGGATCGTCCCGGTGCCGCTGGCGGGCGGGCAGGGAACCGCCTGGCGGGCCGGGCCGATCGTGCTCAAGCCGGCCGAGCTGGAGCAGGCGGACCGGTGGAACGCCGATCTCTTCGACACGCTGACCGGGCCCGGCTTCCGGGTGCCGCGGCCGGTCCGCGCCGCCACCGGGGACTGGATCGCGCACGGCTGGACCGCCTGGCACCTGGTGTCCGGCTCCCCCGCCGACTGGTCGGGCGTCTCGCCCCGCTGGCCCGAGCTGATCGCGGGGAGCCGGGCGCTGCACGCGGCGCTGGCCGGCGTCCCGGTGCCGCGCTGGCGGGTCACCCAGGAGATCCCGTGGACGGTCGGCGACCAGGTGGCGTGGGGCGAGCGCGACCCCGAGCCGCTGCTCGGCCCGGCCGCCGGGCCGATCGCCGAGCAGGTGCGCCGGCTGCTGGCGGCGCTGCGGCCGGTCGACCTCCCGGACCAGCTGGTCCACGCCGACCTGGCCGGGAACGTGCTGTTCGCCGACGGGGAGCCGCCCGCGTTCATCGACTTCTCGCCGCTGCACCGCCCGGCCGCGCTGCCGCTGGCGGTGGTGGCGGTGGACGCGCTGCAGTGGAGCGGCGCGCGTCCTGAGGTGCTCGACTACCTGGCCGACGAGCCCCAATTCGACCAGCTGGTGGCCCGCGCGCTGATCTACCGCCTGGTCACCGACGTCATCTTGCGCGCGGGCACGCCCGGCGTCGATGTCGCTGGGCGGGCCGGCCTGCCGGTCACCGAGCTGGTGCTCGCCCGGCTCGCGAGCAGAAGTCCCGCTAGGCAGAGCCCTCGCTAGAGGAAGATCGGCTCGCGGGTGAAGACCTCCTCGACGGCGGGGGCGAAGTGCTCGAGCGGCAGCCAGTCGTAGGCCGGGTCGAAGCAGTTCTCGTCGTAGCGCTCGCAGAACTCCACCGTTGCGTCGAACCACCGGTGGCCGCGGAACCGCTCCCTGGCGTTCTTGTCGCCCCCCATGTTCGGGCCGTAGTAGTACATCTGGAAGAGCGGGTGGTGCGAGACGATCCAGCACAGCTCCTCGGAGACGAACGGCCGCAGGACCGCGGCGGCGTAGCTGCCGTGCGAGTACGGCGCCAGGCTGTCGCCGATGTCGTGCACCAGCGCGGCCACCACGTAGTCGGCCGGCCTGCCGTCGCGCTCGGCCCGGGTCGCCGACTGCAGGCTGTGCTCCAGCCGGCTGACCGCGTAGCCGGGCGACCCGCCGGTCTCCAGCGACCGCACGGCCTCGAGCACCCGCAGGTGCAGCGTGCTCGCGTACTCCGTCTCGGCCGCTTCTATCAGAGCGAATTCTTCGGCGGTGCCGTCTTGCATCCGGGTGAACCGGGCTCTGGTCTCCATGCCTCAATCCTCCCAGTTCGCGTCGGCAGCGCAATCGCAGCCGGGCCTAGGACGCGACGTTGGCCGCCAGGTCCTGGTAGGGCGGGACGAGAGCGGCCCACCGCCCCTCAACGTCTCCGGGCTCACGCCCGGCCAGGTAGGCGGCGAGGTGCTCGGCGTGGATCTGCCAGCAGGCTGCCGAGGATGCGGCTGCCCGAACGTGCGTTGCTGGTCATCTGGCGCTCCCTAGTGCACGCTGGCCGCGAGTTCCTCATAGGCCGGGTGGAGTTCGCTCCACCGCGTACCGAAATCGGTGCTCTTCCGCCCCACGAGGTAGGCACCCAGGTCTTCGACCTGGGCCTGGATCCCGGCCCCGTAGGCGGCCAGCAGGTTCACCGGCATGCCCCGCTCTTCCCAGACGAAGATGGTCTGGTCGCCGTCGGCCGTCAGCGTGGCCTCGATGAACTGCTCGTCCGACTTGACGTCATCCACGGTCCGCACCAGCAGCCGCCGCGGCGGCTCGCACACTTCCACCCGCCCGGTGCCTTCCCACCCGCTGGCCAGGGAAAAGTGCGCGCGGAACTCACCGCCGAGGCGGAGGTCACCCTCGACCTCGCCCAGCCAGCGGGCGAGGCGGGCGGGATCGGTGATGGCCGCCCACAGGTCGTCGATGTCGGTGTCGAAGCGGTCCCGCACGGTCACGACGCCCTTGCCGTCGGCCGATCGCAGGGTGCCAAGGACGCGGTTGCCCGCGCGTTCGCTGCCGGTCATCAGATGCTCCTTCGCTCGCGTTTCCCTCTGGCTATCTCGGTGTGCAGGGCGTCAAGCCGGTTCTCCCACAGGGCCCGGTAACGGCCCAGCCATTCATCGACCTCGGCCAGCGGCTCGGGGCGGAGACTGTAGACCCGCCGCTGCGCCTCCTCCCGGACGTCGACCAGCCCGGCCTCCCGCAGCACCCGCAGGTGCCGCGACACCCCCGGGCGGGCAATCGGCAGCAGCGCCGCCAGCTCGCCCGCGGTCGCCGGGCCGGCGGTCAGCGCCTCCAGCATCGTCCGCCGGCTCTCGTCCGCCAGCGCCCGCAGAACCGCTTCCATGGATTGAATGTACCAGATCGGTTACGTAACAGACAAGGTACATAAGAAAGCGGATATGCCCTTGGCGCGAGATACACATAAGCAGATCAGATCTGATGGTATGTATTCATGATCTCGGTAACCGCCACTCAAGCGGCACGGAGCTTCGCCAACATCCTCGACGCGGTCGAGCATGGCGAGACCGTCGTCATCACCCGCGACGGGTGCCGGTGGGTCGGCTCGTCCCCGAGCGTCGCACGTCAGCCGACAGGCTCAAGGCCGCCCTGCGCGACAACCCACCGATGCCGGTCGCCGCCACGGCCGCCGCGACCAGTCGAATCCTGCTCACCACCGATGCCAGCGCCGGCTTCGACCAGCTCACAGGCGTCAGAACCGAAGTCCTCAAGCCCCTCTGACCGCTGCCCGATGCCCCTGGCCCGCGCTTAAAGGCCGAGGTCGGTCAGGCCCGGATGGTCCTGTGGCCGGGGGCCGGAGCGGTCCCACCGGAACTTCCGGTCGGCCTCGGGGATGGGCACGTCATTGATGCTCGCGTGCCGTTCGGCCATGAAGCCGTCGGCGTCGAACTTCCAGTTCTCGTTGCCGTAGGCGCGGTACCACTGGCCGGCGTCGTCGTGCCACTCGTAGGCGAACCGCACCGCGATCCGGTCGCCGGTGTACGCCCATACCTCCTTGATCAGCCGGTATTCGTGCTCGCGGGCCCACTTGTCGGTCAGGAAGGCGACGATCTCCGCCCGCCCGTTGATGAACTGCGAGCGGTTACGCCAGCGGCTGTCTTCTGTGTAGGCCAGGGAGACCTTCTGCGGGTCCCTGGTATTCCAGGCGTCCTCAGCGGCCCGGGCCTTCTGGGCGGCGGTCTCCGAGGTGAACGGCGGGACCGGCGGTCGCTGTGCCATAGCGCCATCTTCTCACCAGTGAACCCTGTGGCCTTGGCGTGCACCAGCGGATGGGAGGCGTGACCCGTGGTGTTGGTTGCCAGCGTCGGCCTCGGCGGCGGCCGCCGCGAAGGCGGCGGCCAGGCGCTCACCCTCGCGGCGCACCGGGCCAGCCTGGCCTAGGCCGAGCAGGCGATCGCGCGGGTGGCGGCCGATTCCGCCCGGGGATGAGGCCGAGGCGGCCTAGACTGGGGCGTCCCGGCGTGTGGCCGCGCAGGACCCTGAGAGGACGACGGCATGGGCCAGCAGGACCTTGCGATGGCGCGGCGCAGTCTGCACGCGGTGGCCGAGCTTGTGCTCGCCGGTCCGCAGTACCGGGCCGTCGGCAAGCTGCGGCTGCGGGTAGTCCCCGGCGGTTTCTCGACCATCCTGGAACCCGAGCTGCGGGTCGTCGGCCCTCGGGTGGTCGGCGCCGGGGGAGCGGCGGTCCCGATCGACGGGCACACCGCGCGCGCCATCGGGGCGGAACTCGGGGTGGCGCCGGGCCGGCCCGAGGGCGCCTACGACGACGGCGCCGGGGTCGATCTCGACCAGACGCTGACGCTTGACCCCGATCAGGCCGACGTGATCCTGGGAGCGCTCTCGCTCGGCCATGACGGTCTGATCGCCTTCGCCCCGGCGCAGACGCCGGTGCTGTGGCCCGAGCACTTCGACGTGGCGATCCGCGTGCAGGACGCGAACTTCGGCGTATCGCCCGGCGACGGTTTCATCGACGAGCCCTACGCGTACGTGGGAGTATCCGATCCCCCGGGCGGGGACGCGTTCTGGAACGCGCCGTTCGGCGCCGCCGTCCCGCTGGGCGAGCTTCCCGATGCCGCCGCCGTGGCCGGCTTCTTCGCCGAGGGCGACCGGCGCCGACAGTAGCCGCTGACGCTTCAGCTACGGTCCTAAACCTGCAGAAAATCCATGGTATTAGCCTGCGCGGGGGTGGGTAGGTTTCGCCGCGGCTCTAGTGACACGGGGACGAGATGTCATTAGACGCGGAGGCCGGGGCGGACTCTGGCTGACCGTGAAGCGAATCGCGATCCGTACTTCATACTCCCGCCGCAGCGGTGGGGGTTGCCTCGCGCTGGGCGGACATGGCCTGGCGTTGCGGCGTGACGAAAACACGAGACTGGCGGGTGCTTCTGCGTGCGTGCAAGCACCTCGCCTCGGGGGGAAACGCACATGACAATGATGGCTGAGCGCGCGGCGGGCAGTTCCGCGGGCGAGACGATGACGATGACGGTGGGGGATTTCCTGCTCCGGCGGCTGCGGGAGGCCGGGATCGGGCATGCGTTCGGAGTTCCGGGCGACTACAACCTGGAGCTTCTGCAGCAGATGGAGGACTCCGGCACGCTCGAGTGGGTGGGAGCGTTGTGACCGTTCTTCTGCCGATTGGTGAGGTAGACGTCACCGTTCACCGGGCTGACCACGCCGCTGTCCGGCGAGCGGAACCGGAAGGTTGCGATGATCTTGTTGGTGCGGCCGCTGATCGCGGTGACCCCGCCCGAATAGTTGCGGTTATACCAGGTGACGTAGACGTCGCCGCTCACCGGGCTGATGGCAAGGTCCGCCGGAGAGTAGCTGGTGCCCTTGAACGAGATCGTGTTGGTGATCTTGTTGGTCCTGGGATTGATCACCGCCACCCGGTCCACGAAGTCGTTGTAGGTGTTGAGGACGTAGATGGTGCCGGTTCGCGGGTTCACCGCCAGCCCCATCGGGTACTCGCCGACGTCGGTGGTGGCGATGACCCGTGGCGCGGCCTGCGCGGCGGTGCCCGCCGCGGCCGTCCCCGCCGCGGCCGACGCCCCCGCCGACGCCAGGGCCACCACCCCGACCACCGCGGCGACGGCCCGCCACCGCCACGACATCCGAACACGAGTGAACCAGGCACTAGAAACTGTCACGCTGAAGCTCCTTGCAAGCTCCGCAGGCCTCCGCTGGCCAGGCCCGCTCCCGAGTGCGATTCCGAACGTAGTCGCACTTACCGCCACACAAACGACGCGCGGCTAGCGGGCCCGGTTGACGCGGAACCTCGCGCTACTCCCAGCGGAAGAACCGGGCGGCGGCGCCCGCGCAGGCGAGGGTGCAGACGCCGAGGACGGCGAGCGCGACCGGGTGCGGCCATCCGCCGGTCATCGTGTCGCCCAGCGCCTGGGTGGCCGCGCCCAGCGGGGTGAACTGCCCGATGTGCCGCGCGGTGGCCGACATCTGCGGCGTCCACAGCCCGGCGAAGTACATCAGCGGGAAGAACAGCACCGTCCCGGCCGCGCCGGCCGACCTCGCGGTGGGCGCGAACGCGCCGATCAGCAGCCCCAGCGCGACCATGGCGGCGGCCGACAGCACCACCACCAGGGCGAACCCGGCGGGCTGGCGCGGCAGCGGCACGCCGAAGCCGAGCCGCCCCACCGCCAGGACGCCCGCCGTCGCGATGAAGATCACCGCCAGGCTGACGATCAGCTGCGCGCCGATCACCCGGGCCGGGCCGGCCGGGGTGGTCGCCAGCCGCCGCAGAATCCGTCCCTGCCGGTAGCCCGCTATCTGCACCGGGATCCCCTGGACGCCGAAGGCGACGCTGATGAACGCGATGACGATCGGCTCGTAGATTGAAACCAGCGACACCCCGTCGATGCGGGAAGCAGACAGGCCCATGACGGTGAGCAGCACCATCGGGAACGCCACCCCCCAGAAGAACGCGAGCGGCTCGCGCAGCAGCAGCCTCGCCTCGGTGAGCGTGAGCATCTTGAGCATCCTCATCATGGCCTCCGGTCAGTCAACGCGCGATCGGTCAGCGCGACGAACGTGTCTTCGAGAGTGGGGCCGCCGAGCTCGGCCGGGGTGCCGAGCGCGGCGATCCGGCCGTCGTGCATGATCGCGACGCGGTCGCACAGCCGTTCGGCCTCGGTCATGAAGTGCGTGATCAGCATGATCGTGACTCCGGTGTTCCTAATGCCGTCGATGAGCCGCCAGGCGTCGCGGCGGGCGACCGGGTCCAGCCCGGTCGTGAGCTCGTCGAGGACGGCGATCCGGGGCCGCCCGATCAGCGCCAGCGCGATCGAGAGTCGCTGCTTCTGCCCGCCCGACAGCCGGCGGTACCAGGTGTTGCGCTTCTCGGTCAGGTCAAGCATCGCCAGCAGGCCCGCGATGTCGGCCGGATGGCGGTAGAAGGAGGCGTACAGCCGCATGGCCTCAGCCACGGTCAGCTTGTCCGGCAGCTGGCTCTCCTGCAGCTGGACGCCGAGCAGCTGGCGCAGCTCACTCCGGTCCCGTCGCGGGTCGAGCCCGGCGACGCGGATCCGACCCTGGTCGGGCGCGCGCAGCCCGACGACGCAGTCCACGGTGGTTGACTTGCCCGCGCCGTTGCGGCCGAGCAGGCCGAAGATCTCGCCCTCGGCCACCGTGAAGCTCACGTCGTCGACCGCGACCTTGCTGCCGTAGCGCTTGCTCAGCCGCTCAACCTCGATGGCCGCGGGTGATGTATTCATAGTCATGCCCGCAGCCTCGCCCAGCGCGGTGGCTGACGGCATCGGCCCTTCGGCGGTCCCGCCGTCGACCAGAGTCTGCCGGACCTCGACTTTGGTCGGTGTCGCCATCGGCCCGGCCGCCCTAGCCTGGGCACGTGAGCGAATCGCCAGGGGTGCCGGTGACCGTCTCCGTGCTAACGGGGGTCGGCGTGCTAACCGCCGCGACAATCTGGGGGCAGGCGTCAGGGAACATCTCGTCCGCGCTGCTGACCCTCGACATCGCGGCCGGGCTGGCCTCCTTCGCCCTGCTGCCGGTGCTGCTGCGCTGGCCGATCCCCGGCGCGTTGGCGCTGGCCGTCCTGGCGGCGCTGTCGCCCGCGGCCACGCCCGCCTCGACCTACGCGACACTGCACGTCGCCCTGCGTCGGCCCTTCCCGGTGGCGGCGGCGGTCGCCGGGGTGGGCGTGGTGGCGCTGCTCATCCGCGGATTCTGGCGACCGCTGGGGTCGCTGTCCTCCCTCTGGTGGGTCGTGCTGGTGCTCGTCGCCGAGGCCGCGCTGGTCGGGTGGGGCGAGCTTTCGCAGGCCAGGCAGGCGCTGCTGAACTCGCTGCGCGAGCAGGCCCGCCGGGCCGAGGCCGAGCAGGCCAGCCGGGTCGCCGAGGCCCGCGCGGCCGAGCGGGCGAGCATCGCCCGCGAGATGCACGACGTGCTCGCCCATCGGCTTTCCCTACTCGCCACCTACGCCGGGGCCCTGGAGTACCGGCCGGACGCTCCGCCCGAGCGGCTCGCCCACGCCGCCGGGGTGATCCGCGCGGGCGTGCATCAGGCGCTCGACGAGCTGCGCGAGGTGATCGGCGTGCTTCGCGATGATGACCTGGCAGCGTTGGCGCGCCCGCAGCCCGGGCTTTCCGATCTCGGCCCGCTGGTCGCGGAGACCCAGGAGGCGGGCACGTTGGTCGACGTGACGGACCGGATAGAACGGCCGGAGGACCTGCCAGCCGCCATCGGCCGGACCGCCTATCGGGTGGTGCAGGAAGGGCTGACCAACGCCCGCAAGCACGCGCCGGGACTCCCGGTCCGGCTGGTGCTGGACGGGCGGCCCGGTGACCAGCTGCTCGTCGAGCTGGCCAACCCAATCGGGCCCGCCTGCCCGGCCGAGGGGGCCAGCCCGGCCGAGCCGTCGCTTAACGGGAGCGGGACCGGCACCGGTCTGATCGGGCTATCCGAGCGGGTGCGGCTGACCGGCGGTGCAATTGACTACGGAGTCGGCCAGGACAGCCAGTTCGGGCTGCGCGCGCGGCTGCCGTGGCCGGCTGACCCGGCCGCCGCAACCGACCAGGCCACCCCAACCATCCCGACCACCCCGTCCGAGCAGGCATGACCGACGAGATTCCCCGCCGCATCCGCGTTCTCCTAGTCGACGACGACGCACTGGTCCGGGCTGGGCTCACGATGATGCTCGACGGCGCGCACGGGATCGAGGTGGTGGGCGAGGCCGCCGACGGCGGCGAGGTGCCCGCCGCGGTGGACGCCCACGCGCCCGACGTCGTCCTCATGGACCTGCGGATGCCGCGCACCGACGGGATCACCGCCACCCGCCGGCTGCGCGCCCGGCCCAACCCCGCCGAGGTGATCGTGCTGACCACCTTCGACGCCGACGAGAACGTGCTCGGCGGGCTACGCGCGGGCGCCAGCGGCTTCCTGCTCAAGGACTCGCCGCCGGCCCAGATCGTGGAGGCGATCCGACGGGTGGCCGATGGCGAGCCGATCCTCTCCCCGGCGATCACCCGCCGCCTGATGGACCGGGCGGTCGCCGAGTCGGGCGCCAGCGCCCGGGCCCAGGCGGCGTTCGCGGACCTGACCCCGCGCGAGCGCGAGGTCGTGCTCGGCATCGCCCGGGGCGAGACCAACGCCGAGATCGGCGGACGGCTGTTCATGAGCGTGGCCACCGTGAAGGCGCACATCACCCACATCCTGACCAAGCTCGGGGCGACCAACCGCACCCAGATCGCTCTGCTCGCCCACGACGCCGGCCTGGTATGAGCTCGCCCGGGTATGCACCGTTGGTGACGCCGTCCCGCTTCGTCGTGCAGCTGCACGACGCGACCACGCTCCACTTCGACCTCCGCCTTCAGGTCGGCGACGCGCTGCGCTCGTGGGCGGTGCCCAAGGGGCCGTCGCTCGACCCCCGCACCCGACGGCTGGCCGTCCCGGTGGAAGACCACGACGAGGCGGCGGGCGATTTCGAGGGCGTGCACGAGGGACACCGGCGCGGCACCGGCGCGGTGATCGTCTGGGACGAGGGCCCGGCCGAGATCGTCAGCGACGAACCGGGTCACATGTCCTTCATCCTGCACGGAGCCAAGCTGACCGGCGGCTTCGCGCTGACCAGGACCGGCGAGCGCCGCTGGATCCTCGTCAAGGCCCGCGACGACGATGCCCGACCCGGCTCGGACATCGTGGCCGAGTCCCCGGCCAGCGTCCGCAGCGGCAAGACCTGGCAGGAAGTCGCCACGCAATAGCCTCAGCGGCCGAGCGCCGCGGGCAGCTCCGCGCGGGAGGTGATCCCCAGCTTGGGGAAGACCCGGTACAGGTGCGAGCTGACCGTGCGATGCGACAGGTAGAGCCGCTGGCCGATCTCCCGGTTGCTCATGCCCTCGGCCGCTAGCTGGGCGATCTGCAGTTCCTGGGGGGTGAGCTGGTCGCGGGCCTGGGGAGTGCGCGGACGGCTGGTCTCCCCGGTCGCTCGCAGCCGCTGGCGCGCTCGCTCCGACCACGGGACCACCCCGAGGGCGTCGAAGGTCTCCCGGGCGGCCCGCAGCGGCGCCCGGGAAGCCGCGTTCTGCCGGTGCTGATGGAGCCATTCGCCGCGGGCGAGCTGCACCCGGGCCCGCTGGAAGGGCCACCGGCCGGACCGCAGCGCGGCGTCGAACTGCGCCGGGGCGGCTGCGTCGTCGGCCAGCAGCGCGCGGGCGTAGCGCAGGCCGCCCAGGAGCGACGGCGACGCGGTGCGCTGCCCGGCCGTCTCCATCTCGCGCAGAATCCCGCCGATGCTCGCGGCCTCGCCGCTGCGCACCGCGGCCTCGGCCAGATCCCCGACCGTGTAGCACCTGACCGCGTAGTGATAGGAGGGGTCGGCCGGGTCGTGGATGCGACGCAGGTGCTCCAGGGCGTCGGCCGGACGCCCGGCGCCGAGGGCGGCGAGGCCGCGGGCGAGTTGCGTCGCCGCCAGCACGGCGCTCGCGCCGATCGGCACGCAGATCTCCTCCGCCTGCGCGGCCAGCGCCGACGCGGACTGCTCGTCGCCCCGCAGAGCGCTCAGCAGCGCCTGCACCGCGTCCGCGGTCGCCATGATCAGCGGCTGCCTGGTCTCCTGGGCCAGCCGGCGTGCCTCCGCCGCGGCCGGGATCGCCGCGCCCAGGTCGGCCAGCTGCGCGGCGCTCCAGGCCTGCAGCGCGAGCGCCCGGGCGAGCAGGCCCAGCCGGCCCTGGGCGCGCAGGCTGGCCGCCGACAGCGCGAGATACCTGGCGGCCAGGTCGAAGGCCCCCACCGCCATCGCCGCGTTGCCGGCCAGCCGGGTTGTCCCCGCGTCGGACTCGATGTCAGGCCCCAGCTCGTGCAGGCGTTCCACCACGGCCGCGCCCCGGCCAGTGGGGGCGGCAAGCGCGAGGACGACGAGCAGCCGCGGGTCGTCGTCGGAGACCTTCAGCCCCTCGGCGGTCGCGGCCACGTCGTCCCGCGTAGCCTCGCCGGGATCGGCCCACCAGCACCGCAGGGCCGCGCCGTAAAGCAGCTTGAGCGCGAGATCGGTGTCGCCGTCGGCGCCGGCCCGCTCGGCGCTGACCGCTAGCGAGCGCGCCTTCGAGGTCTCGCCGGGAATGCCGTCGGCGAAGCTGTCCCTGATCCACGCCACCCGGGCCTGCTCCCGAGGGGTCAGGTCGTGCGGCCCCGCCTCCGCCAGCAAGTCTTGGACGAGGTCCTGCCGCCCGAGCTCGAACCCAAGCTCGGCCGCCCGCAGCAGCCGCCCGGCCCGGCGGTGGCCGTCGCCCAGCGCGGCCGCCCGCCGCAGCGCCGACACGGCGACGACGGACGCGCCGCGCCGCTGAACCCGCAGCGCAGTCGCCTCAAGCTCGTCGGCCACCGCCTCGTCCGGTCCGATGATCGCGTCCGCCCGGTGCCAGACGGCGCGTTCCGGCTCCCGGGCCAGCGCGCGAGCCAGCGCGGCGTGCGCCGCCTGCCGCTGCGACACGCTCGCATGCTGGCGAATGGCGGTGCGGATCAGCGGGTGCCGGAACCGAAGCTGCGTTCCATCGATCTCCACCAGCTGCGCGGAGACGGCCGGGACCAGCACGTCGGCCGCGAGTGCGCGGGCAGCCGGGGGTACCGTGCCAACACCCTGGCCGACACCCGCGCCAGCGTCCGGGTCAGCCAGCAGCGCCGACGCCGTCAGCACCTCGCCGAGCAGCGGGCCGTCGTTCAACGCGGCCACCAGCAGCGCCGTGCCGGTAAGGGCGGGCAGCTCCAGCGCCCGGGCTGCGAACGCCTGCTCCAGACGCGTCGTCAGCGGCAGCCATCCGGCATCGCCCGCATCCTCGCCGCCGAGCCGCCCGTGCGCGATCGGCAGTTCCACCAGCGCCAGCGGATTGCCCGCCGCCTCCCGCAGGAAACGGTCGCGCACGCCGGCCGGCAGTCCGGGGAAGCGGAAGTCAAGCAGCGCGGCCGCCGTCGCCGGGGCCAGCGCGCCCAGGGCCAGCGAAGGCAGCCCGGCCTCACGCAGCGGAGTCGCATAGCCGTCGCGGATGGCGGCGACTAGCAGGATCGGCTCGAACTCGAGCCTGCGGGCGACGAACGTCAGCGCGTCGCGGGTGGCCTGGTCGAGCCACTGGGCGTCGTCCACGACAACCAGGACCGGGGCCCGGGCCGCCGCCTCCGCCAGCAGGTCAAGCGCGGCCAGCGCGGTCAGGAACGGGTCGGGGGCCACCGCGTCGCTCATGCCGAACGCCGCCAGCACCGCGTCCCGCTGCCGCGCCCCCAGCGCGTCCACCCGGCCGAGCAGGGGCCGCAGCAGGCTGTGCAGCCCGGCGAACGGAAGCACCGCCTCCGCCTGCACTCCGGTGACCTTGAGGACCAGCATGCCGCGCTCGCGCCCGCGCCTAGCGGCCTCGCCAAGCAGCGCCGACTTGCCGATGCCGGGTCCGCCGCTCACCACCAGCGCGCTGCCCTGATCGGTGACCCGGTCAAGCAGCTCGCCCAGCAGCCGGACTTCGGATTCGCGCCCGAGCAATGGCCTGGCTGCGGGCATGGCGTCATCCATTCGAAGTAATCCCCGAGGGCCATCGTCACATGCCGCTCTCGCCCGGGTCCAGGCGGCCCGGCGTTCAAGGACAGTCACGTGACCCAAGCGAGCCGGCTCTGCCCCGCCTTACGTTCGTCTGGTACCGCCCGCACGCCCGCCACCTCGAAGGGAACCCACAATGTCCACGGAACCGCAAACGCCTACGATCACTGAACACGAAGCCGGTCAGGTTGATCGCGCGAACACCACCGGGCTGACCCCCGTTGTCTTCGTGCACGGCCTCTTTCTGCTCCCCGCCAGCTGGGACCGCTGGGCGGGGCTGTTCGAGGAGGCCGGCTACGCGGCGCTGACGCCCGGCTGGCCCGACGACCCCGAGACCGTCGAGGAGGCCAGGGAGCATCCCGAGGTGCTCGCGGGCAAGTCGATCGGCCAGGTCGCCGACCACGTCGCCGCGATCATCGGCGGGCTGGCCAAGCGGCCGGCCGTCATCGGCCACTCCTTCGGCGGGCTGCTCGCGCAAATCCTGGCCGGACGCGGCCTGGCCGCGGTGACCGTGGCGATCGACCCGGCGCCCTTCCGCGGCGTGCTGCCGCTGCCGTTCTCCGCGCTCCGGGTCGCCTCGGCCGCGCTCGACAACCCGGCCAACCGCCACCGCGCCGTGCCGCTCACCTACGACCAGTTCCGCTACGCCTTCGCCAACGCGGTCAGCGAGGACGAGGCCAAGCAGTTGTACGAGACCTTCGCCGTGCCGGCCCCGGGCTGCCGCTGTTCCAGGCCGCCGCAGAAAACTTCAACCCCTGGACCGAGGCGAAGGTCGACACCGAGAACCCGCGCCGCGGCCCGATGCTGTTCATCGGCGGCGGCAGCGACCACACCGTTCCCTGGTCAATCACGCACGCCTCCTACAAGGAGCAGCAGCGCAACGCGGACGTGACCGAGATAACCAAGATCGAAGGCCGGGGACACGCGCTGACCATCGACAACGGCTGGCGCGAGGTGGCGGAGACCGCGCTTGCCTTCGTCCGGCGCTTCAGCCCGCCCGAGGCGGTCTAGACATGGACCTCAACCTCGCGGGCAAGGTCGCGGTTGTCACCGGGGCAGGCAAGGGCATCGGGCTCGCCGTCACCAGGACCCTGGCCGAGGAGGGCGCGCGGGTCGTGGCCGGCTCGCGCACCACCGAGAACCTCGACGGCCTCAAGGGCGTCAGCCCGGTCGCGATCGACTTGGCGGCCGCGGACGGACCCGCGCAGCTGATCAGGCGCGCAACCGAGGAGCACGGCCGCATCGACGTGCTGGTCAACAACGTCGGCGCGGTCCGCATGCGCACGGAGGGCTTCCTCGGCACCAGCGACGACGACTTCGCCTGGTCGATGCAGCTGAACTTCTTCATCGCCCTGCGGGCCAGCCGCGCCGCCATCATCGAGATGGTCAGGCAGGGCAGCGGTGCGATCGTCAACGTCGCCTCCGTCAACGCCTTCTTCCAGCCCGACGCCGCCACGATCGACTATGGCGCCGCCAAGGCCGCCCTGGTCAACCTCACCAAGACGCTGTCGCAGGAGTTCGGCCCGCACGGCATCCGCGTCAACGCCGTCTCACCGGGCCCGGTCGCCACCGACCTGTGGCTGGGCGAGCACGGTGTGGCGGAAACGGTGGCCAAGGCGACCGGCGTCGACGCGGAAACCGCCCGTCAGACGATCATCGGCGGCATCGGCGGGTTCGCCACCGGTCGCTTCACCACCCCAGAAGAGGTCGCCGCGCTGATCACGTTCCTGGCCTCCGACCGGGCGGGAAACATCACCGGCGCCAACTACCTCATCGACGGCGGCCTGATCAAGACAACCTAAAAACAAAAATCTATATACCGAACGGACCCTGGATGACTCTCGTCCCTCCGTGACCCGTGGATGGTCCGCGCCGCACGCAAGCCACTGCGCCGCGTATCTCAGCTAATCGGCTACGCAGGCCTTGTGCGCGCAATGTTCATCGCCGGGCTGGTCGTGGTCGCGGTCGCGGCCGTCGTCGGCGGCAGCGTCCCGCTGGCCGCCGCGACCCGGCCTGGTGCCGCGGCTCGCCAGCGGGCGGTGCTGCCCGACCGGTCCGCTCTGTTGCCGTAAGTCCGCCGGAGGACGGTTCGCCCTATGCTCGGTGGATGACGCCAGCGGATCTTGTCGGGTCGGCCACCGCCCGGCAGGCGGTCCCCCTGGTCGGGGAGATCAGCCTGCTCACGGCGGTCCCGTCGCTCGAGCTGTGGGAGCTCTGGCAGCGGACGGGGCGCGATGACCCGCCCTTCTGGGCGTACCCGTGGGCGGGGGGCCAGGCGCTCGCGCGCTACCTGCTCGACCATCCGGGCATCGTGCGCGGCCGCCGCGTGCTCGACGTCGCCTCCGGCTCGGGCCTGGTCGCGATCGCCGCCGCCAAGGCGGGTGCGGCGAGCGTGGTGGCAGGCGACATCGACCCGCACGCGGTGGCCGCGATCGGCATCAACGCGTCGGCCAACGGCGTGGCGATCGATGCCCGCGCGTTCGACCTGGCCGCCGACAGTGTGGGCGACGCCGAGGTGGTCCTCGCGGGCGACGTCTTCTACCAGCGAGAGCTCGCGGAGTTGGCGCTCCGATTCGCCCGCGCGGCAACCCTCGCCGCGGCCGACGTCCTCGTCGCCGACCCCGGCCGTGCCTTCGTGCCTGCTGCCTGCCTCACCCCGCTGGCCCGCTACGAGGTCCCGGTGCTGACCGCGATCGAAGACGCCCCGATTAAGACCGTCACCGTCTACCGCCTCGCGGCCGGCGGCCTCGCCGGGTAGCGGCAACCCAGTGTCCGGCGCTCGGCAGGTGGTAACGATCATGGGCACTGAACATCCATACCTGAGGAGAACGTGATGACCGGAAGCACCCAGACGGACGCCGGGACCGTCACCAAGCTCAGCCCGCGGCCGGTCGCCGAGACCGTGGCGCGCCTCACCCAGATGGTCACGGCGAAGGGCATGAAGCTGTTCGCGGTGATCGACCAGCGGGCCGAGGCCAGCCAGGCCGGACTGGAGCTGCGAGAGACGATGCTGGTGCTATTCGGCAGCCCGGCCGCGGGCACGCCGGTGATGGACGCCGCCCCGCTGGCCGCTCTCGACCTGCCGCTCAAGGCGCTGGTGTGGGATGACGGGGGGCAGACGAAGGTGACCTACACCGCGCCGGAGACGCTGGCCGCGCGCTACGGCCTGAGCCCGGAGCTGACGGCCAGGCTGGCGGGCATCGGCCCGCTCACCGACGCGCTCGTCGCCCCGTAGTCGGTGGTGGCCCTGATCAGGATTGCGGGGGGCTGACGACGTCGGTGCCGCCGGTCTCGGGGCCGAATTCGTCCGTTCCGCCCGATTCCGGGCCGAATTCGTCGGTGCCGCCCGACTCGGGGCCGAGTACGTCGGTGCCGCCGGACTCGGGGCCGAATTCGTCTGTTCCCCCTTGCTCACGACCGAACAGGTCGGGGCCGTCGCCTGCGGGTTCTGGAACGTTGGTCGTCATTTCGCCCTCCTCCGTTGGAGTCTGCTTACGGCAAGTCTTGATCAATTACTCCGGCTGCGCCAGCCTCAATCCGCCGCCTCCAGGGGTTCAGGCGGGTCCAAGGGAGCCGTACCCGGGGGTCGCGTTTTGTATACCCCGTCACGTCTGCGCCGTTGCCGGGTGGGCGGGGCGCGGTGGGAGTTGCCCAGGGTCCGTTCGGGATAATGGTTGTCGGTCTTGATTTTGGACGCGGGACCTCAGCGCGGCAGAGGGAGAAACTGATGACGGACGAGCACGTGCGGGAGCTATCCGACGGGAACAGCATTCCGCTGCTCGGGCTCGGGGTCTGGCAGGTACCGGACGGGACGCCGACGGTCAACGCGGTGCGGTGGGCGCTTGAGCTTGGCTACCGGCACATTGACACCGCGCAGGCCTACGGCAACGAGAAGGGCGTCGGGCAGGGGCTGCGCGAGTCCGGGGTGCCCCGCGAGGACGTGTTCATCACCACCAAGTTCAATCCGGGCCGAAAGGATCCGGTCCACGAGCTTGAGGGATCGCTGAAGCGACTCGGCGTCGACCAGGTCGACCTGTACCTGGTGCACTGGCCGCAGGGCGGGCCGCTGCGCGCCTGGCCGGGCATGGAGCAGGCCAAGGAGCGCGGCCTCGCCCGCTCCGTCGGGGTCTCCAACTACAGCGCTGCCCAGCTTCAGGAGGTGCTCGCGTCCGGGACGATCCCGCCGGTGGTCGACCAGGTGCAGTTCAGCGCCGTGGAGCACCGGCGCGGGCTGGTAGAAGCGGCCGAGCGGGCGGGCATCGTGGTCGAGTCGTACAGCTCGCTCGGCACCGGCAGGCACCTGCGCGATCCCCGGGTGGTGGCGATCGCCGACCGGGTGGGCAAGACCCCGGCCCAGGTACTGCTGCGCTGGTGCGTGCAGCACGGCATCCCGGTCATCCCCAAGTCGACCCACCGGGAGCGGATCGCGGAGAACGCCGACCTGTTCAGCTTCACCCTGTCCCACGAGGACATGGCCGCACTCAACGCCCTCGACGAGACCGGCGGCACCGACAAGGCCAACGAAAGCACCTGGTGGTGAGGGTCCGGGTGAGCTGACCCGGTCAGCTCACCCGGATGAGGAGCTTGCCGAAGTTCTTGCCTTCAAGCAGGCCGATGAACGCCGCGGGCGCGTTTTCCAGCCCGTCGACGATGTCCTCGCAGTACTTCAGCGAACCGTCCTGCACCCAGCCGGTCGCCCGGGCCAGGAACTCGTCCGTAAGGGAGTCAGCGAACTCGTTCTGGATGAAGCCGCGGACGGTCAGCGACTTGCGCAGGATCGCGGACATGAGCGCGCTTGAGCGGTCCGGGCCCGGCGGCAGCTCGGTGTCGTTGTAGTGGGCGACGAGCCCGCACACGGGGATGCGGGCGAACGCGTTCAGCCGGGGGAAGGCCGCGTCCCAGACGTGCCCGCCGACGTTCTCGAAGTACACGTCGATGCCGTTCGGCGTCGCGGCCTCGAGTTGCTGCTTGAAGTCGTGCGCGCGATGGTCGAGCGCGGCGTCGAAGCCGAGTTCGCGCACGTGCGCGACCTTGTCGGCCCCGCCCGCGACGCCGACGGCGCGCGCGCCCAGGATCCGGGCCAGCTGTCCCACGGTCGCCCCGACCGGCCCGCTCGCCGCCGCGACGACCACGGTCTCGCCCGGCTTGGGCTGGCCGATCTGGGTGAGGCCGGCATAGGCGGTGAAGCCGGGCATGCCGAGCACGCCCAGCGCGGTCGTGACCGGGACCTGGCCGGGGTCGAGCTTGCGCAGCCACTCGGCCGGCTGCACCCAGTACGACTGCCAGCCGCCGTAGCCGAGCACCACGTCCCCGGGCTTGAAGCCCGGGTCGTGCGACGCGACGACCTCGCCCACGGTGCCGCCGACCATCAGCCCGCCTACCTTGACCGGCGGCGCGTACGACGGGGCGTCGCTCATCCGCCCGCGCATGTACGGGTCGAGCGACAGGTACTGGGTGCGGACGAGCACCTCGCCGTCGCCCGGCGCCCCGGCCGGCTCCCGTGTGATCGAGAAGTTCTCGGCCGTTGGCCTGCCGTGCGGGCGCGACGCCAGCCGGATCCGGGTGTTCTGCTCCGCCATGGGGGCAGCGTACGTCACCATCACTGCGTACGCTGCCCGCGCCAGCGGCCGACGACGCCGTCTATCAGTGCTGCAGTCCGGTCAGCTGGGAGTCCGGCGACTGCGTGTTGCCGCGGCTGCCGCCCTGGCCGACGTCGATGGTGACCCGCTTGCGGTTGTGCCGGCCGACGGCGACGTTGACCACCATGCCCGGGCGGATTCCCGAGGCGCAGATCGAGCAGCTGGTCTCGTACGCAGGCCGGCCGCCGACGGTGACGCGCAGCCGGTACTTGTAGACCCGGGGCGCCTCCCAGGCGAACTCGCCCTCCTGGATGACCGTGTTGGTCGCCTTGGCGGTGAGCACCTCGGCGGTGCCGCGGATGCCGCGCCGCAGCGTCCGCCGGTCGCCGTTGCGCATCACCGCCAGCGCCAGGTACATCGCGTAGGCGAACGGCCCCCACCAGGCGAGGACCACCACCACGAGCATCAGCGCGACCCTCGGCCCCTGCGGTATCGCGTGGATGTCCATGATGCCGATCGCTAGCGGGAGAAACCCAAGCGACATCACCACGAAGAACGTCCAGCACAGGCCGGAGATCTTGCCGACCGTCACTATAGGCTCCCGAAGTCCAGCCAGACCGCCATCGGGTTCGACGGGTCGACGGTCGCCTGCAGCGTCCGACCGGACGACAGCTGGCCGACCTGAAACTGGCTGACCAGTTGCTGGATCGTCGCCGGGTATGGTGGCCTCCCCTCCGGGGCCACCGTAAGGTCGAACTCGACCAGCAGGTCGAAGTTGACGGAGCCGACCTGCCGCATCCCGACGATCATGACCGGACAGCGCTCCGCGAACCCGCTGGCCCCTGCAGCAGCGGCTGCCGCGGCGTTGTTCGCCGCCTGCGTGGTGTTGGCCATCATCTGGTTCAGGTCCGCCATCCGGTCCTGCATGGCGGCCAGCCTGGCCCCCACCGGCGGCCGGTTCCGCTCCATCTCCTTGGCCTGCTTCTTCAGCTCGTGCATGCTCTTGAAGACGCCCATGGGTCAGCTCGCCCGGTAGAGCTGGTTGTAGCGCTGCGCGACGGCGGGATTGGCCATCATGCGGTCATTCCAGCCGCGGGAGGCGCTCTCCCAGGCGTAGGCCGGGATTCCCTTCGACGCCGCGATCTCGGGCAGCTTGGTCCCGTCGTAGTTGTACGCGGCGACCGCCTTGCCAATCGCGGCGAACTGCTCAAGCGACACGCCGTCGATGGGCTCGAAATCGGGGCCGGTCGGCGCTGCCTGCTGGCCGAAGGCACCCGGCTGCTGGCCGCCGAACTGGGCCATCCTGGCCTGCGCGGCGGCCTGCTGCGCGGCCGCCATCTGCTGGGCCTGCGCGCCCATCTGCTGCGCCTGCTCCACCAGCCCCGGGGCGGCGTTGACCATGTCCTTCATGTCCTTCATTTGCTTGAAAATTCCCATACTTATTTTCCCCTGATTCTTGCGGCGCAGCTCGCGCTCAGTCCCGCTAAGAATCGCTTCACTCCTCTTGCTGTCCTCTTAACGTCTAGTGAATGTGCAAGTTGAGCGGCCCGCGAACAGCGGCTCTACTAAGATCTGGCGACAGACGTCTGTGCCCCCGGCCGGAAGGTGGCGACCGTGACTTCCGACGACGGGCTGGCTGATGTCGGCGCTGCCGCGCTGCGGGTGGCGTTGCTCGGTCCGGTGCGGGCCTGGCGCGGGGAAACGGAACTCGAGCTCGGCGCGCCGCAGCGGCGGGCCGTCCTCGGGCTGCTGGCGGCGCGGGCGAATCAGGCGGTCTCGCGCGACGAGCTCATTGACGGGATCTGGGGCGACGAGCTGCCCGCCCGATCGGTGAACGCGCTGCACGTTCACGTCTCCCGGCTCCGGGCGGCGCTCGACCCGGGGCGGGCGCACCGGGCGCCGGGCCAGGTGCTGCAGGCCAGCGGCCGGGGGTACGTACTGCGGCTGGCGCGGGGCCAGCTCGACGCGGAGCTGTTCGCCGGACGGCTGGCCGCCGCTCGCGAGTCGCGTCGGGCGGGCGACCTGGCCGGGGCGGCGGCGGCGTTCGAGTCAGCGCTGCGGCTGTGGCGGGGGGTCGCGCTCGACGGCATTCCCGGTCCGTGGGCGGAGATCGTCAGGGCCGGGCTGGCCGAGCAGCGGCTGACCGCGACCGAGGAGCAGCTCGACGTCCTGCTCGAGCTCGGCCGACCCGCCGAGGCGGCGGGGCAGCTGACCGCGCTGGTCAGGGAGCACCCGCTCAGAGAGCGGTTTGCCGGTCAGCTGATGCTGGCGCTGTACCGGTGCGGACGGCAGGCCGAGGCGCTGACCGCGTTCGCCGATGCCCGTCGCGTGCTCGTCCAGGAGCTTGGCATCGAGCCCGGGCAGGAGCTGCGGGCGCTGCACGCGCGGATCCTCGCGGCCGACCCGGGCCTGGACGCCCCGGTCGCGACGGCGCCGAGCGGGGGCGATCGGGTCGCTGGCGCCAGCGACCGGCCCGTGCCTGCCCAGCTGCCGGCCGACGTGGCCGCGTTCACCGGGCGGGACGAAGAGCTGGCCGCTCTCGACCTGCTGCTGGCCGGGGTGCTCGCCGGGGCCGAAGGAGCCGACCCAGCCGGGGCCGCGGTGCCGATCGCGGTCCTGGCCGGTACCGCCGGGGTGGGCAAGACCGCGCTAGCGGTGCGATGGGCGCGCCGGGCGGCCGCCGCGTTCCCCGACGGCCAGCTGTACGTGAACCTGCGCGGCTACGACCCCGACGCGCCGGTGGCGCCGGCCGACGCCCTGGCCGGCTTCCTGCGGGCGCTCGGCGCGGCCGCCGACGACATTCCGGCCGGGGAAGACGAGCGCGCCGCCGCCTACCGCAGCCTGCTCGACGGCCGTCGGGTGCTGGTGGTGCTCGATAACGCCGCCAGCGTGCAGCAGGCGCGTCCGCTCCTGCCCGGCTGCCCGTCCTGCCTGGTGGTGGTGACCAGCCGTGATTCGCTGGCCGGGCTGGTCGCGCGGCACGGGGCGCAGCGCCTCGCCCTCGATACGCTGCCGGAGGCCGACGCCATAGGGCTGCTGCGGACGCTGATCGGCGACCGAGTCGACGCCGAGCCGGACGCGGCGCTCGAGCTCGCCGGGCAGTGCGCGCGGCTGCCGCTGGCGCTGCGGGTGGCGGCGGAGTTGGCCGCCGCGAGCCCCGACAGCAGTCTGTCCGAGCTGGCGGGGGAGCTGGCGGGGGAGCAGCGGCGGCTGGACCTGCTCGACGCGGGCGGCGATGAGCGGACCGCGGTCCGCGGCGTGTTCTCCTGGTCCTATCGTCATCTGCCGGCCGGCCCGGCGCGGGCGTTCCGGCTGATCGGCCTGCACCCTGGCCCCGACCTCGACGCCTACGCAGTCGCCGCCCTGACCAGCGGGACCCCCGCCGGCCAAGGCGTCACCGCCGGCCAAGGCGTCACCGCCGGCCAAGGCGTCACCGCCGACCTGGGCGTCACCGCCGACCTGGGCGTCACCGCCGACCCCGGGACCGCCGCCGTCACCGCCACCCAGGCCAAGGACGCGCTCGCGCTGCTGGCCCGCGCGCACCTCGTGCACCCGGTCGGCGCCGGCCGCTACGGCATGCACGACCTGCTGCGGGCATACGCCCGCCAGCTCGCCGCGGGCGAAGACGGCGCCGACGGTCGCCACGCCGCGATGACCAGCCTGTTCGACTACTACCTAGGCGTCGCCGCCAGCGCGATGGACGTCCTCGTCCCGGCCGAACGGCACTACCGGCCCCGCCTCGAGCCGATCGGCACGCCGGCCCCCGACCTGGCCACCCCCGCCCAGGCGCGCGCCTGGCTCGACGCCGAACGGGCCACCGTGGTCGCGGTCGCACTGCATACCGCCGGCCAGGGCTGGCCAGCCCACGCCACCCGGCTGGCCGCCACCCTGTACCGCTACCTGGAGACCGGCGGCCACTACGCCGACGCGGTGACCATCCACGGCCACGCGAACCACGCGGCCCGCCTCCTCGGCGACCGCGCCGCCGAAGCGACCGCGCTCACCAACCTGGGCATCATCAGCTGGCGGCAGGGACGCTACCAGCAGGCCGCCGATTACCACCAGCAATCGCTGGCGGCGTCGGCCGCGATCGGAGACCGTCGAGGCGAGGCCATGGCGCTGGCCAACCTCGGCACCGTCCACGAGCGACGGGGCTGGTACCAGCAGGCCGCGCACTGCCACCAGCAGGCCCTCGCCGCCCTCCAGAGCGTCGGCGACCGGACCGGCGAAGCGCGGGCCCTGGGCAACCTCGGTTCTGTGGCCGGGCGGGAAGGCAGGTACGGGGAGGCCATCGGCTGGTATCAGCAGGCGCTGACGATCTTCAGGGAGACCGGTGACCTCACCGGCGAGGCCAGCGCGCTGCCCGACCTCGGCATCGCCTACCAGCGGCAGGGCCGCTACGAGGAAGCCGTCGGCTGCTACCAGCGGGCGCTCGCCTTGTTCAGGGAGACCGGGGACAGGACCGGCGAAGCCGAGGCGCGCAACGGCGTCGCCGAGATCCTGCTCGCCACCGGCCGGCCAGACGAGGCGAGCGTCGCCTACACCGCCGCCCTGGCACTAGCGGGCCAGCTCGGCGACGCTTACGAACAGGCCCGCGCCCACAACGGCCTGGCCGCCGCGCTGGACGCCGGGGGCGACGTCAGCCTGGCGCGACACCATCGGCGCTGCGCCTTGGAGCTCTACTCCGCGCTCGGCGCCCCGGAGGCCGACGCCATCCGCGTCGAATTGAGCCAGTGGTCGCTCACCAGCCAGGAGCAGCTCGCAAAGGGCGCCGCCGCGGGGGGTTCAGGCAACAAGCAGGCGCAGGCCAAGCTCGGCCGCGTCGAGGCCGGCGAGGTCGCGGTTGCGCTCGGCCCACCGGCCTGAGTCAAGGTCGCCGCGGAGGCTGCGCACTGCCCGCCGCTCGGCCTCCAGCCCGACCCTGGCCCACACCGATACCCCGCGACGTACCTGCTCGTCCAGGTACGCCTCGGGTCGGCGCCAATAGGCCTCGAAGAAGCCGTCAGCGCAGTCCCACGGAACGAGCACCGGCTCCATCCGGGCCCCGATCACGTCGGCCAACTCCGTCACCGAAGGCCTGCCGACGAGGAGGTCAGCGACCTCGGGCAGATAGTCGCGGCTAAGCCAGAACCGACGGAGCCATCCGCCCTCAACCGTGTCGTGGGTGAACACCACCACGCGGCGAGCCACGCGCCGCATCTCGCGCAGCCCGGCGATCGGGTCCTGCCAGTGGTGAATGGTGGAGAAGGCCATCGCGGCGTCGAAGGACTGGTCCTCGAACGGAAGGGTCTCCGCGGCGGCGGCCACGCACGGCGCAGCGCCCGCGGGGCGCTGCGCCCGCATCAGCGCCGACGGTTCCACCGCGGTGACATCGCGGTCAGGAGGCTCGTAGGAGCCGGTGCCTGCCCCGACGTTCAGCACCGTCCTGGCGTCGCCGAGCGCGGCCCAGACCTGCGCGGCGATCCGTGGCTCGGTGCGCCTCGTCACCGTGTATGTGGCTCCGATTGTGTCGTACAACTGCCCGCCGGACATGTCGCTGCCTCCCTGGCTTTAGGTATCGTTCCGATGTATCGGAGCGATACATCGGAACGATATGTGCTCGTCCGGCCCGGCGCAAGCCCCTATTCGCAGTCGGCCCACAGGCGCGGGCCCGGGCTAACCCGCCCCTTCCGGTGGTTTGCTTCATCGTTTATCGTCGATTAACGATGAATGATCAGGCGAGGCCGCTGGAACGCGGCACGGCGGCGCAGTACGCGTCCTGGTTCCGCGCGCTGGCCGACCCCACCCGCGTGCAGATCGTGTCCTTGCTGGCCCGCAGCGGCGGGCCGCTGACGGTCGGCGTCATCACCGGCGCGGTCGACGTCGGGCAGTCCACCGTGTCCGCGCACTTGAAGGTGCTGGCCGGGGTCGGGTTTGTGCTGGCGGAGCGGCGCGGCACTAGCGTCCGCTACCGGGTCAACCAGCGGTGCGTGGACCGGTTCCCGACCGCCGCCAACGTCGTCATGGGAAGGCCCGCCCCGGCCGCCGGCCAGTCAGCCGAGAAGGAGAGCGCATGACCCGCAGCCCCCAGCCCGCAAGCTCCGCCCCGCCCGGCGTGCTCATCCGCCCGATGGGGCCTCGCGACGCCGGCCAGGTCCTGGCGATCTACCAGGCCGGGCTGGACACGGGGGAGGCCAGCTTCGAGACCGCCGCCCCGCCCTGGCAGGACTTCGACGCGGCTAAGCTCCCCGCTCACCGGCACGTCGCCGCCGACGCAGGCACCGGGCAGGTACTGGGCTGGACCGCGGCCGTCGCCGTGTCTGACCGGTGCGTCTACGCTGGGGTCATCGAGCACAGCGTCTACATCCATCCCGAACACCGCCGCCGGGGCATCGGCGCGATCCTGCTCGCGGCGCTGATCGCTTCCGCCGAGCAGGCCGGCGTCTGGATCATCCAATCCGGCGTGTTCCCGGAGAACACCGCCAGCCTGCGCCTGCACGAACAGGCCGGGTTCCGGGTGGTGGGGATTAGGGAGCGGATCGGCCGCCACCACGGCCGGTGGCGGGACACCGTCCTGATCGAGCGGCGCAGCACCGTCGCCGGAACCGGCTGAGGTCAGCCCCCGGTCGGCCCGACGCCCAGCTCCGCGAGCAGCGCCCGGCCCGCGTTATGGGTGCACATGAACAGCACCTGGGAAACGTCCGCCACCGCAACCGCCTTCCCTTCAGCTCCCGGCGGTCGGGACCGCCCCGGCCGCCAGCGCGGCCGACTGCGGGACCAGCACTGCGGACATCCGCGCCATTACCGCCGGCTCCACTCGGTAGTACACCCACGTCCCGCGCCGCTCCGCGCTGATCAGCCCCGCCTCACGCAAAATCCGCAAGTGGTAGCTCACCGAGGGGGCGGTCATCGCGAACGCCCCGGTCAGGTCGCATACGCACGACTCGCCGCCCTCATGGCAGGCGATCAGCGACAGCAACCTTAGCCGCACCGGGTCGGCCACCGCCTTGAACAGCAGCGCCAGCTCCCGGGCGCCGCTCTCCGGCAGCGGCTCGCATGCCAGCGGCGCGCAGCACTCAACCCCGCCGTCCGCCTCCGGACCGCAGTCCCCGCAGTCCGTCCCGGCCCATTGATTAGACATATCTTTAATTTGACACATCTTCCGGCAGCGGCGCAAACTGACGAGTGATTCTGATTAAAGAAATCTCTAACCAGAGCCGGGGCGGTCGGCCGCCCCGGGCAGGGAGGAACACGCCATGTCCCGAGTCCAGCTCGCGCTCCGCGTCGCCGACCTCGAAGCCTCCATCGCCTTCTACTCCAAGTTGTTCGGCGCGCAGCCCGCCAAGCGCCGCCCCGGCTACGCTAACTTCGCGATCGCCGAGCCGCCGCTCAAGCTTGTCCTCATCGAGGGCGCCCCGGGAGAGCCCACCCGCCTGGACCACCTCGGCGTCGAGGTCGAGACCCCGGCCGAGGTCGCCGCGGCCACCGCCCGGCTGGCCGCCGACGGACTTCCGACCCTCACTGAGGAGAACACCGCCTGCTGCTATGCCCTCCAGGACAAGGTCTGGGTCACCGGGCCCGGCGACGAGCCCTGGGAGGTGTACACGGTCAAAGGCGACGCCGACACCCTCGACAAGCAGGCCGGCTCAACCTGCTGTGCCCCCGCCGACGGCCACGCTCCTGTGTCAGCATTGCCGCATGAGCCAGGTCATCGAACAGGCTGCTGCTGACCGGCAGGTCGCCGAGGCGGTGGCGGCCGAGTACGAGTCTCTAAGCATCGAGTGCCGTGCTGACCCTCGTCCTCTTGAGCGGCTGCTCGCACCGGATTTCCATGAGTTCGGCGCCTCCGGCGGGGAGATCGGCTTTGCCGGAACCGCTGAACTGGTGGCCCGCTCGACGGACCCCGATGATGAGCCGATCAAGGTAGAGCACATGCGCGGGCAACTGCTCGCCGACGGTCTGGTGATGGTGAAGTACACGTCCGAGAACCACGGAAGGCGCTCGAACCGGACCTCGCTATGGCGCCGCACCGAGGCCGGACACTGGCAGATTTTCCATCACCAAGGCACGATCGCAAACCGCTGAAGGAGAAGGACACCACGATGCCAGAACTCCTCATCGACTTCATCACTTCGCTCGATGGCTACGCGGCGGCCGAGGGCTGGCAGGGCTGGTGGGGACTCGAAGGACCCGAGTACCTCGCGTGGCTCGGGGAGCAGCCGGAAGCGGACTACACGATCCTGATGGGCGCGACCACGTACCGCCTGATGTCGGGATTCGCCGCCGCGGGCGAGCCAGGCACCGATGCCCTGGCGGGCATGTCGAAGGTCGTCTTCTCGGCCACGTTGAGCGAGCCCCTTTCCTGGCCGAACACGCGGCTCGTGGCCCAGGACCCCGTTGAGGCCGTGCGGGAGATGAAGGACAAGGCCGCCGAGCCGATGCGCACCATCGGCAGCCTCACCCTGTGCCGCTCTCTCCTGAAGGCCGGTCTCGCAGACCGCTTCCGCGTGGTGGTCTTTCCCGTTATCACCGGAAGCAGCGGCCGGGAACGGATCTACGACGGCTATCCCGATGTTGCGCTCAACCTGATCAGCAGTCGCACCTTCGATGGTCGCAGCCAGCTGCTCGATTACGTTCCGACGATTCTGGCTGGTCCGCCGCGCACTTCCGCGACCCCCTCGCCCTGATCAGGTCACCCAGAACGGTTTCTCCGGAACTACTTCCCGAGAGAATACTCTTGGAGTATTCTCTCAGTTATGAGTGTTCCGCTGACGCTGCTTGGCCTGCTTGAGCGCGGGCCGAGCCACGGGTACGACCTGAAGCGCGACTATGACGCGTACTTCGGCCTAGGCAAGCCGCTGCGCTACAGCCAGGTCTACGCGACCCTGTCCCGGCTGGCCAGGGACGGGAAGGCGGTCGCCGGGCCGGTCGAGCAGGAGGCCGGGCCGGAACGCCGACGATACGTCATCACCGAGTCGGGCGTCGCCGACGTCGAGCGGTGGCTGGCCGAGCCAGTCCCGCCGGAGCCGGACCTGCAGAGCGAGCTGTTCGCCAAGGTGGTGCTCGCCCTGATGCTCGACCGGCCGGCCGAAGGCTACCTCGATGCCCAGCGGGCGGCGCACCTGCAGCGGATGCGCGAGCTCACCGAACTGAAGCGGAACGGCGATCAACTCGGCGTCCTGCTCGCCGACCATGCGCTTTATCGACTGGAGGCTGACCTGCGATGGATCGACCACACCGCGGCCCGACTGGACCTGCTCTCCCGGGCGGTGCGCCGGTGACCCCCGACCACGGCAGCGACAAGATCGTCGAGGCGCGGGACCTGTCGCTGTCATTCGGCAGCACCCCGGCCCTGCGCGGGGCCTCGCTCGGCGTCCGCCGGGGCGAGATCGTCGCCGTCATGGGACCGAGCGGGTCCGGCAAGTCCACCCTGCTGCACTGCCTGGCGGGCATCCTCGTCCCCGACCAGGGCGAGGTGTCCTACAACGGGCAGCGGCTCGACACGCTGAGCGATGAGCGCCGCAGCGCCCTGCGCCGCGACCAGTTCGGGTTCGTGTTCCAGTCCGGCCAGCTCGTCCCCGAGCTGACCGCGGAGGAGAACGTCGCGCTGCCGCTGCTGCTGTCGGGCACCCGCCGCGGCCCGGCGATGTTGGCCGCGCGGCGGTGGTTTCCCGCGCTCGGGCTGGGCGGGCTCGAGCGCCGCCGGTCGGGCGAGCTGTCGGGCGGGCAGGCGCAGCGCGTCGCGCTGGCCCGCGGCCTGGTCGCCGACCCGACGGTGCTGTTCGCGGACGAGCCGACCGGCTCGCTCGACTCGGTCGCCGGCGAGCTGGTGATGGACCTGCTCACCGCGGCCGTCCGCGAGCACGGCACCACGGTCGTCCTCGTCACCCACGACGCCCGGGTCGCCGCCTACGCCGATCGCGAGGTCGTGGTCAGGGACGGCCGGGTCAGCACGCTGACCGGGGTCCAGCCGTGATCGCGCTGGGGCTACGGCTGGTGCTCAACGGCGGCAGGGAGGCGATCACCCGGCTGATCGTGGTCACGGTCGCGGTCGCCCTCGGCGTCGGCCTGCTGCTGACCGCGCTGGCCGCGACCAGCGCGGTCACCGCCTGGAGCAACCGCCACGCCTGGCAGTGGACCGGCACCGCCTATGTCCCGGCCGGCCCGGCCTCGGGCGTCGCCCCGCTGTGGTGGCAGCCGAGCGTCGACGTCTTCGACGGCCAGCAGATCACTCGGTACGACGTGGCCGCGACCGGCTCCTCGTCCCCGGTGCCGCCCGGCATCCCCGGCGACCCGGCCGCGGGCCAGTATTACGCCTCGCCCGCGCTGGCCGCGCTGCTGCGCGGCACCCCGGCCGACCAGCTGGCCGACCGGTATCCAGGCCGCCTGGCCGGCCTGATCGGCGACGCCGCCCTGCCGTCGCCGGACTCGCTGGTCCTCATCGTCGGCCGCACCCCGGCCGCGCTGGCGGCCAGCCAGACCAGCGTGCAGGTCACGTCGATCGCCACCGCGGTGCCGGTCGACACCCGGAACCCGGTGAACCCGCAGGGGCTGCTCTACAACCCGCCCCAGGGCGAGGTCCCCGCCAGTACCAGCGACCTCATCCTGTCGGTGGTGGCGATGGCGGTGCTGGTCCCGGTGCTGATCTTCATCACCACCGCGACGCGGTTGTCGGCTGCCCGACGCGAGCAACGGTTCGCGGCCATGCGCCTGGTCGGCGCCACCCGCACGCAGGTCTCGCAGCTGGCCGCGGTCGAATCGACGGTGGCGGCGGTGCTGGGAGTGGCGGCCGGCTTCGGGCTCTTCTTCCTGCTGCGCATTCCGGTCGCGGGCATCCCGTTCATCGGCCAGGCGTTCTTCCCGTCCGAGCTGACGCTCAGCGGACCGGACATCCTCGCGGTCGCGATCGGCGTCCCGGCGGCCGCCGCGGTGGCGGCCCGGCTGGCGCTGCGGCGGGTGCACATCTCCCCGCTCGGCGTCGCCCGCCGGGTGACGCCGACGCCGCCCCGGGCGTGGCGGCTGCTGCCGCTGCTGGTCGGCTTCGCCATCCTCGGCTTCTTCGTCCTGCACGGCAAGCCGTCCAGCCCGGCCGCCCAGGTCCGCGCGTTCGTGCCCGGCTACCTGCTCATCATCTTCGGCCTGATTGCCGCGGGCCCGTGGCTGACTATGGCGGCGGCCAGGCTGGTGGCCCGCTGGACCAGACGCCCGGCCGCGCTCATCGCCGCCCGGCGCCTGGCCGACGACCCCAAGGCCGCCTTTCGCGCCGTCAGCGGCCTGGTGCTAGCCCTGCTGATCACCACCGCGGCGGTGGTCGCCATCGCCACCCAGGACACCGTCGACCTGACCAAGTTCGGCACCGTCGCGCTGAGCAACCTCGTGACCAACCAGCTGGCGGACCAGCAGCCCGGCGGCCACCGACACCAGACCGGGACGGTCAGCACCGGCGCCGGGTTGGCCGCGACGGCCGCGCCGATCGCGGCCCGGCTCAGCGCGATCCCCGGCGTCCAGGGCGTGGTTGTGGTCCGGGCGGACCCGGGGCTGTCCATCCCGGGGACCTTTCACGGTCTCGGCGACAATCAATTCGGCGGTGGGATCACCCCCGTGCCGGCCGGCGTCATGTCCTGCGCGCAGCTCGCGACCGCGCCCGTTCTCGGCCGGTGCCCGGCCGGGGCGACGGCGGCGGCGTTCCCGAAAGACGGGTTCAACTTCTTCTTGTTCAGCGTCAAGGACCTCAGCGGGTTCGTCTGGCCGGCCGTGAACATCCCGGCCGCGCGGCTGGACCGGCTCGGGGTGGATTCGGTCAACGTGGCGACGGACGGCTCGGTGCCGGCCATCGAGCGGGCGCGGACCGTGCTCGAGGGCGCGTACGCGGGGGCCGACCTCAGCGCGCCGTCCACCATCGGCGACATTACCGCGCAGGATGACGCCACCAACAAGGACTACCAGCAGCTCGCGGACGTGGTGATCCTGGTCAGCCTGGCGATCGCCGGCTGCACGCTCGCGACCGGCATCGCGGCCGGGCTGGCGGACCGCAAGCGGCCGTTCAGCCTGCTGCGGCTCACTGGCGCCCGGCTCGCCACCCTGCGCCGCGTCGTCGCCCTCGAGGGCGCGATCCCGCTGCTGGCGGTAGCCGTGGTCGCGATCGGGACCGGGTTCGGCGGGGCCGAGATGAACGCATCGCTGCAGCAGGGGCGCTCGATCGCGGCCCCCGGTGTCGCTTTTTACCTGATTACCGCGGGCGGCATCCTGGCCGCCCTCGGCATCATCGCCGCCACCTTCCCACTGCTCAAGCGCATCACCGGACCCGAGGTCGCGAGAAACGAATGAGCCCGCTTCATTCCGCCCGGCCGCCCTGGTCACGGAGACGGCCGCCGTGACCAGCTCGCCGTCACCTGGACCCAGTCCGGCTAGTCCTGGTATCCGTCGGGGGCCGGATTATCGATCGGCAGGCCCCAGCGCCTGGCGGCGCGGGCGGCGCCGCGGGCCTGGGCTTCGGCCGGTTCGCCCCAGCCGAGGAGCTCGGGCGCTGCGGTCAGGGAGGTCATCCATCGCTGGTTGATCCGGCCGTTGTCGGGGTCGGGGGCGCGGGGTGCGAACTCGGTGATGACGCCGACCATCCGGACCTGGGCGTACGGGGGTCGGCCGCGCTCGAGGACTTCCTGGTAGCCGAGGTAGGCGGGCGCGGACGCGATGCGGACCTGGTTCTCCTCGAAGGCCTCGCGAGCGAGCGTGGCCTCCAGGTCGGCGTCGTAGGGTTCGGGGCTGCCGCCGGGAAGGCTGCGGGTGCCGTCGTCTTGTTCTTGGACCAGGACCCGCCCGGTCGCGGGGCACAGCAGCCAGCCGTACACCTGGGTGACCGGCAGGCCCGCCGGGACGGGGGAGTCGTGCCAGATGAAGTCGACAGCCGGTTCGGTCACGCCGCCTCCGCGAAGACAGCGGCCCGTGCGGGGGGAGCCAACGGTCCGTTCGGGATACTCATGCTGTTGATTTTCCGCCCAGCAGATCCTCCATGTCACTGATCGCCTGGGCGTTGTCCAGGTACAGCACCGCCCGCAGGCCGCACTGCCGGGCCGCTTCGACGTTGGGCGCGTGGTCGTCGAGGAAAAGCGTCCGCGCGGGCTCGGCCGCAAGCCGCTCGCAGGAGAGGGCGTAGATCCTCGGATCGGGCTTGCTCATCCCGCACTCGTGCGAGTAGACGATGTCGTCGACTAGGTTGGCGAAGCCGTAGGCGGCCTGCTCTCGCTCCCTGGCGCCGACGAAGCTGTTGCTCAGGATCCCCGTCCGGTATCGCGGGCGCAATCGCCGGGCGTACTCGATCAGCTCCGTGTTGGCCGTTCCGAGGTACTCGCGCCACAGGTCGGCCATGAGCTCCGCGAGCTGCCGCTGGTCGAGGCCGATGCGTTCCCTGGCGGCCTGGTGCACGTCGGCTTCGCTGATCGTGCCGATCCCGCCCCCGTGCCAGGCGTCCGCCATGCGTTCGTGCAGCTCGCCCGGGGTCAGTCCGAGCCGTGACCCCCAGGCGTCAGCCCAGCCGACGTCCGGGGTGATCTCAAGTACGCCGCCGATGTCGAACACAACCGCTTGG
The DNA here is from genome assembly GCA_963773105.1 of uncultured Actinomycetota bacterium. Lineage (GTDB taxonomy): Bacteria > Actinomycetota > Actinomycetes > Streptosporangiales > Streptosporangiaceae > Trebonia. The sequence continues at coordinate 215,460 of CAVZAA010000003.1, read as the reverse complement.
ATGGTCATGACAACGATGATGAGCCTGGCCCCAGGGGCGAGGGCAAGCGCAAGGGAGTGCCGCGATGGGGCACCTCGTTCCTGGACCCCCAGGTGATCGCCGATACCGCGCTCTACCTCAACTCCGACCTCGCCGCCACCGTGACCGGCGTGACGATCCCGGTGGACGCGGGGCACCTGGTCCTGTCGGGCTACAACCCGACGTCGACTCGGTAGACCGGCGGCAACGGTCCTGGCGTCGTTCCGCTCAATGCCGCCCGAGATGGGTGAGGATCACGTCCCAGACGTCGGCGATGTCGACCGCGAACTGCAGGCCGATCACGGTTCCGTCCGGTCCGATCGCCGTCCGGTCCAGCGGGATGCGGCGGCAGGCCGCGTCGATGATGTCCGCGTCGACGTATCCGAGCACGGCCGCCAGGGAGTCCTCGGCGCCCTTCCCGCGGCCCGGGGCGGCGACGTTGATCCAGGCGGCCGGCTTCCGGTAGAGCTCGCCGCCGCCCACCGTCCAGTCGAGCAGGTTCTTGAGGCTGCCGGGCAGCGTGCCCGCGTACTCCGGGGTGCAGAACAGCACCGCGTCCGACTCGGCGATCTGCCGGCGCAGCCCCGCCACTGCCTCCGGGAGAAGGTCGCCGTCATGGTCGGGGTTGAACGCCGGCAGGTCGGCCAGGCCGTGATACAGCACCGCCGTCACTCGGCTGGGCGCTATCGCCGCCGCTGTCGCCAGCGCCGCGGTGTTGGTCGAGCCGCTTCTGGTGCTGCCCGACACCAGCAAGATCAGTGCCTGTTCGCTCACAACGCTCCTCCCGGTAAGTCTCAACCCTAGTGGGCGCGACGGCGAGGGGGCGGCGGCGCGCTAGCGGCGGCTACTGCGCTGGATGGCGCAGGCAACGAACGCGCCGACGCCGGTCGCGGCGGCGCACAAGATCAGGGCGCCAACAAAGCCCGACGCGGCCGGTACGCCGGTCCCTGGGTGCGCGGACGAGACGATGATCGCCGCGGCCAGCTGGACGCCGAGGGCACCCCCGGCGTTGCGGACCACGGTGTTGACGGCCGTGGCGGAGCCGGTGCGGGCGGCGGGAACCGCGGCCACGACCTGGTTCGGGAGCGCCACCAGGCACAGCCAGAACCCGACCCCGAGGACCGAGGTGGCCAGGTAGACCTGCCACGCGGCGTCGTGCCAGAGGCCGAGGCTGGCGAAGCCGGCCGCGCAGCTCAGCTGGCCGGCGATCAGCTGCGCGCGCGGGCTGAAGCGGCGGTGCAGCAGGCCGGAGGCCGGGCCCAGAAGCAGCTGGGCCGCGGCGGTGGGGAGCATGAACAGGCCCGCTCCGGTGACCGACACGCCGAAGCCGTACCCGAGCCGCGCGGGAGCCTGAACGAACTCCGGGATGATGAGGAACGAGGCGTACATGCCGAGGCCGATCAGCAGGGCCGCCGCGTTGGCCGGCCATACGCCGCGCAGCCGCATCAGGCTCATGTCCACCAGCGGGCTGCTGCTGCGGGCCTCGGCCCTGACCCAGGCCAGCAGGGCCGCCGCGCCCAGCACGAGCAGGCCCAGTGTCTTGAAGCTGGCCCAGTGCCAGGTGGCCGCCTCGCTCACCGCGATCAGCACCGCCGACAGGCCGGCCGCCATCAGCAGACAGGAGCGCCACGGGACCCCCGCCCCGGCTTCGCCCCGGCCGTCGGCCGGGATGTAGCGGGCGGCCAGGCCGAGCGCGACGGCGATGACGATGAGCGCCAGCCAGAACAGCCACTGGTAGGAGAGCCGGGTCATGATCGGACCTGGGAGCACCAGGCCGAGGCCGCCGCCGATGCCGAGCAGCGACGACACCAGGCCGATGCTCCCGGGGACCCGGTCGCGCGGCAGCCGCTCCCTGATGATGGCGAACGCGAGCGGGTAGATGCCGCCCGCCGCGCCCTGGATCACCCGCCCGGCGACGAGCTCTTCCAGGTTGCCCGCGATCGCGCAGACCAGCGTGCCGACCGCGAACGCGGCCAGGCTAGCCAGCATCATGCGCCGCTTGCCGGCCACCTCGCCCAGCCGGCCGATGACCGGGGTGAGGATGCACGCGCTGAGCAGGTAGGCGGTGGAGATCCAGGCGGCGGCGTCGGCGTTGACGCCGAGGCTGACCTGGATTCGCGGCAAAGCGGGGATGATCAGCGACTGCATCATCGCGAAAACGGTCCCGGCCAGCGCCAGCACCGCGATCAGCGCCGTGGTGCGCACCACCGGGGCGTCGGCCCCCGGAGCAGGGGTCGTAGGGTCGTTGAGGACTGCTGCAGTAGCGTTCACGGGAGGCCTCCGAGGTTGGATGCGGGTGTCTCGTGCATCACCCTCAGGGCTCCAGCCACGGGAGAGTCAACCCATCCGACGGCCCTCATGTCGCCAGGTCAACGCGCTTGACTCTCCCCTGGCGGGAGAGTCGAGACTGCTCTTATGCAGCGGCTGACCATAGGGGCGTTCTCGCGCCTCACCCACCTGAGCATCAAGACGCTTCGCTACTACCACGAGGTGGGCCTGCTCGAGCCCGCGCTGGTCGATCCTGACAGCGGGTACCGGTACTACCGGCCCGGCCAGGCGCAGTCCGCGCACCTGGTCAGGCGGTTCCGCGAACTCGGCCTGCCGGTCGCCGACGTGAAGGCGGTCCTCGCCGCGCCCGACCTGACCTCCCGCGACGCGATCCTGGCGGGCCACCTCGACCGGATGCGCGACCAGCTGCGGCAGACCGAGGCCGCGGTCGATTCACTGCGCCGGATGCTGGAGGGCCCAAAGGCCATCGCCATCGAGGAGCGGGTGTTCGAGGGCGGGACCACGATCTCCGTCGCCGCCGACGTGCTGAGAAAGGACGTCGCCGGCTGGTGGCTGGACGCCCTGGCCAGCCTGCGGGCAACGGCCAAAGCGGCCGGGCTCGAGCAGGCGGGGCCGGTCGGCGGCATCTACGACGACGAGTTGTTCACTCAGGACGCCGGCCACGCGCGGGTCTACCTGCCGGTCACGGACTGTCCGGCCCTTAACCGGATCGACGTGCGCTGGGAGCTTCCGGCCGGCCGGTTCGCGGTCGCGCTGCACGACGGCCCGCACAGCGACGTTGACCGCAGCTACGCTGCGCTCGGCACCTACGCGGCCGCAAACGGCCGCGACGGCGCGGGACCGGTCCGGGAGCGGTACCTGGTCGGCCCGGCCGACACCGAGGACCACGCCCGGTGGCAGACGGAGGTCTGCTGGCCGATGGCCCCGGCGGGCGCCGAGGCGACTTAAGTCGGCCCCGCCGTCACTCGTAGTAGTAGTCGCCCTCGTGCAGCTGAGTAACACGGTGCAGCTGGGACGCCTGGCGCAGGTCGGTGACCCGGTAACCGTGCTGGCGGACCAGCTTGCGCAGCTGCCGCACTCCGCTCATGCTCGCGATCACCACCGCCACGATGGCCGCCAGAATCGACGCGCCGAACAGCGCCAGCCCGACGATGACGTGCCCGAACAGCATCAAGAAGATGCCTACAAGCAGCGCCACCGGCACCGCCGCCACCAGGAGCACGGCCAACAGCGCGGCGGCGATAACCGCCTTCGTCGACCAGCTCATCGTCCTCATCGTCCGGGCCGTGTAACCAACAGCCATCTCGCTCACTCCTCGTCAAGTCCTATGACTTAAGATATGTCGCGTTGATGTCCAGCGCAACCTGACTCGACTTCAGAGAAAACCTGAATTCAACAGCCTTATTCCGAACGGACCCTGGCTCCGACCACACGGCCGAGCGCGCCAGGTCAGCGGCGGCGTCGCTCAGGAGTCACGCGGCGCCCCGTGCCAGCTCCAGTCGACCAGTCGTTCCCGGCCGGGAAGCTCGCCCCGCCCGGTCGCCCACAGCAGCGTCTCCCAGCGCGGGGTGCCACCAGGCGCGTCGGGGAACAGCCGGTACAGCACCCGGCCGCACAGATCCTCCGGCGGCGTCCAGCCGAACCCGAGCCCGGCCGCGACGTCGCGCATATGGACCAGGATCTCCACGATCCCCATCGCCGCGAACCCCTCAGGATCGGCCGCGCCCATGGGGTGCCACGCCCGGATGCCTGGCGGCACGGTCGTGACCAGCGAGCTCAGGAATGCCCCACACGCCTCGAAGACCTGTACCAGGCCGGCGTTGTCGGTACCAGCCTCGGTGAAGATCGTCAGGGCCGGCCCGCCCGGGCGGCGCTGCCAGGCAAACGGCACGTACGTTTCCTGTGGCGGTCGGCGCGGCCCGAGTTGCCCGGCGTAGGCGAATAGGTCGTCCGCCATGTGCTCGACAGTCTCCCGGCAGTCCCACTCGAGGTCACCGGCAGGCACGCGCCAGTCCTGGTCGAGAGCGCCGTTCAGCGCGTCGGCGGCCAGAACCACGGCCAGATCGACGTCGGCCGCTGTAATGGGAGAGGTGCCAGCTGCGTCCACCACGCGATCGTACCCAGGCCGCCGTCAGCCGACGAAACCCTTTATCGCCTCAATGAGCGCTTCCATGTCGACTGGCCCGGTCGTGCCGACCTCGATCACCGGCCAGCCTCCGGCCACCGGCCGGGCCACCTCGTCATTCCACTCGGCCACCCGTTGCGCGTCGAAGTGACCGGCAGCCCGGGAACCCGCGCGCAGTGCGTACCGCTCCGCCGCCAGACCGGGCTCGCAGCGGCAGAACACCTCGATCACGTCTCCCGGCAGCCGTCGGAGGTCGTCGACGGCGTAGCTGCGGTGCCAGACGCTTTCAAGCACCGCACCGCCCGTTTCCGCCGCCACCGCCAGCAGCGCCGCCACGCTGGCGGCGCCGACGCTGCGCGAGGCAGGCACATCAGGAACCGGCAGCACCGTCATCAGCGCCTGCTTGATGGTGTCCTTGGCGATCAGCGGCAGGCCCAGAGACGGGGCGATCGCGCGGGCGAGGGTTGTCTTACCGCTTGCGGGGGGCCCGGAGACGACCACGAACACGCCCGGCGGGAACCGATCGGGATCAGCCACCGGGCCATTATGACCCGCCTGGCAGCGGCACGCCCGTGCCTACGGCCGCCGCCGGACGCCCAACGGGTAAGTTGGGCTGATGCAGGAGGACAGAGCTCGACGGGTCGCCGATGCGCTGCGGGACCGCGGCATCGATGCGCATTTGATGAACGAGGGAATCGACATCTACGGGGTGCGCGTCGTGATCGGCGGCGGGCGGGAGGCGGTCTGGGGCCTCGAGGGCACGTCGTCCCTGGAGGCCGAGGTGCTGCTGGACGGGGACCTGGTCGGTTTCATACCGGAGATCCCCGGCTCGTCGGAATTCAACGACGCGCAGGTCACCGACGCCATCGCGCGGGCCGACTACGACGAGCCGATCGGCCACGAACGGGCCGAGGCGCCGCCGCCCGGCAAGCCGCTGATGCGCGAGGGCGGCCTGTTCCGCCGCTTCATCGGCGGCTTCCGCTACGACTCCGAGGGCAGCGCCGACTAAACCGCTCAGTCGAGCTGAGGGTCCACATCCCTGATCGGGTACCAGGAGTCGACGTCGATTCCCTTGTTCACCACGTACCCGGTGGCCTCCAGGTGAACGAGATGCGAGTAGGCCTCGCCCACCGCGAACCGGCGCTGCATGCCCTGCATCTGGTCCCAGGGGCGGCTCCACAGCAGCCGCTCGGCCACCTGCACGCTGGTTCGGCCGGGCGACTCCCGCAGCAGCGTCATCACCTCGGCCAGCCGCGCCTGGTGGTGCTTGCGCAGGCCGTCAATTCGCGCGTCCAGCCCGATGAACCGGTACTCGTGGGCCGGCAGTACCTCCTCGGCCGCTAGCCCCTTCATGCCCGACAGCGACGCCAGGTACTGGCCGAGGATGTCCTCGGTCTGGCCCGGGGTCGGGCTGATGTTGGGCGTGATCCGGGGCAGGATGTGGTCGCCGGTCAGCACCACGTTGCGATCGCTGTCGAAGAAGCACACGTGCCCCGGCGTGTGACCGGGCGTGTGCAGCGACACCAGCGGGCTGCCCGGGCCAAGCGGGCGCTCGCCGTCGACCAGGAACCGGTCCGGCACCAGGGCGAACTCGGCGAAGTTGTCCGGCAGCGGCTGCTCGGCCATGGAGGCGGCGGCCCGGAAGTCGGCCTCCAGCCCGCCGCGCTTGCGCAGCGCCTCGTTGTTGGCCTGCTGGAACGTCTCGCGGTCGCGGAAGTGCTGCTTGTCGACGGTGTCGGCCTCGTGCATCGCCACCCAGGCGCCGGTGTGCTCGCGCAGTCGCCGCGCCAGCCCCATGTGGTCGCCGTGCCCGTGCGTGATCAGCACCGCCTTGATGTCCGACAGTTCCCACCCGGCCGCCAGCAGCCCCGCCGACAGCCCGTCCCAGGCCTCGTCGCACGGCCACCCGGTGTCGACCAGCGCGATGCCGCCGTCGTAGGCGACCGCATAGGTCAGCACGTAACGGAGCGGGCTGTTGGGGAACGGCGTCGGGATGGACCAGAGCCCCGGCCTGACCATCTCCACCGGTGGCAGCACTCGGTCGATCCACGCTTGTCGCTGTAGCGTGCCGCTGACGGTGATTCCTGGTGGTACTGCGTTGCTCACATGGCCTCCTGGCTCTCGATACTAGCGAGCGTCGATTTCGCCCGCGTTGCCGCGTTGCTCCCGCGGGCCGGTGCCAGGCAGGACCGCCGGCCGCGCCGCCAGTTGCGCCGCTACACGTCGCCGGAGGCGGTGCGGATGATCCGCAGCACCTCGGTCACCTGGACGGCCTGCTCCTCGGTGAGCCCGGGCAGGCCGAAGGACGCCTGGTTGAGCGCGGCGGTCGCCTCTTCTGCCAGCGCCCGCCCGTCGTCGGTGATGGCGGCGAGCACGACCCGCCGGTCGGTCGGCGACATCTGCCGCAGCACCAGTCCGCGCTGCTCAAGGCGGCTGATCGCGTTGGTGACGGCGGCCGGGTGGACCATCAGCCGGACGCCCAGCTTCCCCATCGGGAGCGAGCCCGACCGGGTGAAGGCAAGCAGTCGCAGCGCCTCGTAGGCGGCGAAGGTAAGCCCGTAGGGCTTGAGGGTGTCCTCGACCCGGGCCAGCAGCAGCTGCTGCACGCGCATGACAGAGGTGACCGCCGCCATGTTGTCGGCCTGCTCCGGCCAGCGCGCGGCCCACTGGCGGTGGGCTTCGGCGATCGGGTCGAAGGGCTGATGGTCGGGCATTACGCAACCGTACGCGACCGGGCGGCCGCACGCGACCGGCATCGCGCCCCGGACCGCCGACTTGACGGGAGCACCCAGAATCTTTTAACGTCAAAATATTGAACGTCAATCTTTAACGTTAAAATATTGAACGCCCAAGGTATCGACCCACGGGCGGCCGGGAACGATCCGTGAAAGGGCGGGAGGGGTGGGTGGTGTGACTGTGACCGTTGTGACGGAGCGCATAGGCGCTGAGCGCGAGGAGGCGGAGCGCATGGGGGCTGAGCGCACGGAGGCGGAGCCCGGGGAAGCGGACCCCCCGGCGCTGCACGTGCCGGCGCATCCGGTGCGGTTCGTGACCGCGGCGGCGCTGTTCGACGGGCACGACGCGGCGATCAACATCATGCGCCGGATCCTCCAGGCCCAGGGGGCCGAGGTCATCCACCTGGGGCACGACCGTTCGGTGCGCGACGTGGCGGACGCGGTCCTGGAGGAGGACGCGCAGGGGGTCGCGGTCAGCTCCTACCAGGGCGGCCACGTGGAGTACTTCGAGTACCTGGCGGCCACGCTGCGCAACGCCGGGGCCGGTCACGTGCGGGTCTTCGGCGGCGGCGGGGGCGTGATCGTGCCGGAGGAGATCGCCCGACTCAACCAGGCCGGGGTGCGGATCTTCTCGCCCGAGGACGGCCAGCGCCTCGGCCTTGCGGGCATGATCAACGAGCTCATCAGGGACTGCGACACCGACCTGGCCGCACAGCCTCCGAGCGCGGACGCGCTGCTGACGGGGGACCGGAGCGCGCTCGCGCGGGCGATCACCTGCCTGCAGGGGGACCGCCTGCCGGACGAGGACATAGCCGTGCTGACGGCCGCCGCCGCCAGCCGCCGGATCCCGGTTCTCGGCATCACCGGCACCGGCGGTTCCGGCAAGTCGTCGCTGACCGACGAGCTGGTCCGCCGGTTCCGCACCGACTCCCGCGACAAGCTGCGGGTGGCGGTGCTGGCGGTGGACCCGACCAGGCGGCGCGGCGGCGGCGCGCTGCTGGGCGACCGGATCAGGATGAACGCACTCGACGGCGATCACGTCTTCTTCCGCTCGCTGGCGACCCGAGGCGCCCACGAGCTGCCGGACAACATCGACCACATCATCGCCGCGTGCAAGGCGGCCGGCTACGACCTGGTGATCCTGGAGACCCCCGGCATCGGCCAGGGCGACGCCGGGGTGACCGGGCTGGCGGACGTGGCGCTGTACGTGATGACGCCGGAATTCGGCGCCGCGTCCCAGCTGGAGAAGATCGACATGCTCGACTTCGCCGACGTGGTCGCGATCAACAAGTTCGAGCGGCGGGGCGGCGCCGACGCCCTGCGCGCCGTGTCGCGGCAGCTGGTCCGCAACCGCAACGCGTTCGGGTCGCGCCCGGACGACATGCCGGTCTTCGGCACCAGCGCGGCGACGTTCAACGACAATGGCGTCACCGCCCTCTACCAGCACTTGGCCGGGCTGCTTGGTCCGCTCGGGCTGCCGCTGACCGAGGGCGTGCTGCCGCCCGCGACCGGTCGGGTCTCCACCGACGCGGCCGCGATCATCCCGCCCGCCCGCGCGGGCTACCTGGGCGAGATCGCCGGGACTGTGCGCGGCTACCACGAGCAAACGCAAAAGCAGGTCGCGGCGGTGCGGCGGGTGCAGCGGCTCGCCGACGTCCGAGCTGAGCTTTCGAAGGGTATCGAACGGACCGGGGCGCCTGTGGCAGGCGACGCGGATCGTGAGACCGCCGAAAACGCGGTCGCGGCGCTGCTTGACCAGGCCACCGCCGACGTCAGCGAGGACAGCGCCGCGCTGATCAAGGCCTGGCCCGCCGTCGTCGAGTCCTACTCCGGTGACGAGCAGGTGGTCCGGGTCTCCGGTCGCGAGCTGCGCACCGCGCTGACCCGCGAGTCGCTGTCCGGCAGCATGATCCCCCGGGTGGCGCTGCCGCGCTACGAAGACCACGGCGAGCTGCTGCGGTTCCTGCGGGAGGAGAACCTGCCGGGCTACTTCCCGTTCACGGCCGGGGTGTTCCCGTTCAAGCGGGAGGGGGAGGACCCGGCGCGGATGTTCGCAGGCGAGGGCGACGCGTTCCGCACCAACCGCCGGTTCAAGCTGGTGTCGGCGGGCAACGAGGCGACCCGGCTGTCGACCGCGTTCGACTCCGTCACCCTGTACGGCCGCGACCCGGGGGAGAGCCCCGATGTCTACGGCAAGGTCGGCACGTCCGGCGTCTCGATCGCCACCCTGGCGGACATGAAGATCCTCTACGACGGGTTCGACCTGTCGTCGCCCACCACCTCGGTGTCGATGACGATCAACGGCCCGGCCCCGACCATCCTCGCGTACTTCCTCAACACCGCCATCGACCAGGGCCTCGACGCGTTCGCGGCCGAGCACGGCCGCCCGGCCACGGAGACCGAGGCAGCGCAGATCAGGGCGCGGGTGCTCGCCACCGTGCGCGGCACCGTGCAGGCGGACATCCTCAAGGAGGACCAGGGGCAGAACACCTGCATCTTCTCCACCGAGTTCAGCCTGCGGATGATGGGCGACATCCAGGAATGGTTCATCGCCAACCAGGTCCGCAACTTCTACTCGGTGTCAATCTCCGGGTACCACATCGCCGAGGCCGGGGCCAACCCGATCAGCCAGCTCGCCTTCACCCTGGCCAACGGGTTCACCTACGTCGAGTCCTACCTCGCCCGGGGCATGAACATCGACGACTTCGCGCCCAACCTGTCGTTCTTCTTCTCCAACGGCATGGACCCCGAATACACCGTGATGGGCCGGGTCGCCCGGCGGATCTGGGCGGTAGCGATGCGCGATCGCTACGGCGCCAACGACCGGTCGCAGAAGCTGAAGTACCACGTGCAGACCTCCGGCCGGTCGCTGCACGCCCAGGAGATGAACTTCAACGACATCCGCACCACGCTGCAGGCGCTCTGCGCGATCTACGACAACTGCAACAGCCTGCACACCAACGCCTACGACGAGGCGGTGACCACCCCCAGCGAGGAGTCGGTCCGCCGGGCGCTGGCGATCCAGCTGATCATCGGCCGGGAGTGGGGCCTGGCGATGAACGAGAACCCGCTGCAGGGCTCGTTCATCGTTGACGAGCTGACCGACCTGGTCGAAGAGGCGGTGCTGGCCGAGTTCGAGGCGATCAGCGTCCGCGGCGGGGTGCTCGGCGCGATGGAGACCGGCTACCAGCGGGGCCGCATCCAGGACGAGTCGATGCTCTACGAGCAGCGCAAGCACGACGGCACGCTGCCGCTCATCGGGGTCAACACCTTCCGCAACGCCCGCGGCGACGACGCCGCGGCCCACCAGGTCGAGCTGGCGCGCGCGACCGAGGAAGAGAAGAAGTCCCAGCTCGAGCGGGTCCGCCAGTTCCAAGAGGAGCACGCAGAGGACGCCCACGTGGCGCTGGCGGCGCTGAAGGAGACGGTCCGCTCCGGCGGCAACGCGTTCGCCGCCCTGATGGACGCCGCCCGGGTATGCAGCCTGCAGCAGGTCACCGAGGCGTTCTTCGAGGTCGGCGGGCAGTACCGCCGCAACGTCTGACCCGGGTCCGCCGTCATCGCTGACATCCACGCACCACGACCTGTCGGCTACGCCACCGACAGGATTGTCGACCTGTCACCTACGCCAGCGACAGCGCCTATCGGTGTCGCTGGCGTAGGTGACAGGAGTCGTTTGGTGTCGATGGCGTCGCCGACAGGCTCGGGCATCACCGACGAGTCGCCCGAAAATCTCGGGCACTGTGTCTGTTGGGGCCCGATACGTCGAGTGGTGTCCTTGGGTCTGCCGTCATGACCGGCGAGCCGCGCGACGACCTCGGGCATCCGGTCCACCTGGCACGCCCGGCGCAGCGGATAGTGTCGCTGGTCCCCTCGCTGACTGAGTCGGTCGCCGTCACCCGCCCGGAGGCGCTGGCCGGCGCGACGACCTGGTGCACCCACCCGGCCGGCCTGGACGTGCCGAGGGTACGCGGCACCAAGAACCCCGACCTGGCCGCCATCACCGCCCTGCGGCCCGACCTGGTCCTCACCAACCAGGAGGAGAACCGGCGGGTCGACGTCGAACGGCTCCGCGCGGCCGGGATTCCGGTCTGGGTGACCGTGATCAGGACCCTGGACGAGGCGATCGCCTCGCTGCGCCGGATGTTCACGGTCGCGCTCGGCTGGCCGGAACCGCCGTGGCTGGCCCAGGCCGAGCGGGAGTGGCGCAACCCCATTCCCGGACCGCACTTCCGCGCCGCCATCCCGATCTGGCGCGACCCGTGGATGGCGGTCGGCTCGGCCACCTTCACCGGCGACCTGGCCGCCCGCCTCGGCGTGGACAACGTCTACGCGGACCACCCCGAGCGGTATCCCCACGTCGACCTCGACGACCTCGCCGCCCGGGGGCCCGAGCTCATCGTCCTGCCGGACGAGCCCTACGCGTTCAGCGCGAACGACGGCCCGGAGATGTTCCCCCGCCACCGGGTCGCCCTGGTCGAAGGCCGGAGCCTCACCTGGTACGGCCCGTCCCTCGTCACCGCCAAGGACCGGCTGGCCACCCAGCTGGCCGCTGCGCGACCTCCGCTGAGTTGATAACGTCCCCTGCAGCAGCCGACCGATCAGGAGCGTCCGCCATGCTTGAGACAGAAGACCGATCCGGAGTGACCGTGCTGCGGCTGCGGCACGGCAAGGTCAACGCGCTCGACACCGAGCTGCTGCGGGCCATCACCCGGGCGATGAAGGACCTCGATCCGGCCCGGGCGGTCGTGCTCACCGGGGCCGGATCCGCGTTCTCGGCCGGCGTCGACCTGAAGCGGATCGTCGACGGCGGGCAGGCCTACGTCAGGGAGTTCCTGCCCGCGCTGACGGAGACGTTCCTGGCCGTCTTCGACCACCCGGGCCCGGCGGTGGCCGCCGTCAACGGCCACGCGATCGCAGGCGGCTGCATCCTCGCCGCCGCGTGCGACGTGCGGCTGATGGCGGGCGGCCGCATCGGCCTGGCCGAGCTGACCGTCGGCGTGCCCTTCCCGACCGTGGCGATCGAGATCATGCGGCACGCGATCGGTCCGGCCGCGGGCAACCTGGCGCTCTCGGCTCGGCTGCTTGACGCCGCCCAGGCGCGGTCGATCGGCCTGGTGCACGACGTCGAAGCCCCCGAGGCCCTCCTCGACTCGGCCGTCAGCCTGGCTCAGACGATGGCCAGGACCCCGGCCGAGGTCTACTCGCTCACCAAGCGCCAGCTGCAGCTGCCGGCCAGGGCGGCGATGACCGGCCACGGCCCCGACGAGGAGGCCATCGAGGCGGGCTGGGAGTCACCCCGCACCCACGACGCCATCGCCGGATACCTCGCCTCGCTCGGCCGGCCGGGTCCGGCGCGCTAGTCCGGCCGGCGCTCGCTGAGTTAACGTGACGAGGTCAGTGCTCGCTGATCCGGGAGGGACCACCGTCATGAGCGCAACCGAAGCCGCCAGAACCGACGATGCCGCTGCCCCCTCTCCGGGCGAGCCGCAGGCAGCCGATCTGCTCGCCCGCCTGCGCGCACTGCAGCCGCTGATCGAGAAGAACGCCGCCCAGGGCGAGGCGGACCGGCGCGTCGTCGAGGAGTCCATCACCGCGCTGACCGAGGTCGGAGCCTTCAAGGTCGCGCAGCCGCGCCGGTACGGCGGCTACCAGACCTCGGTGCGGACCATGCTCGACGTGTCGGCCGTGGTCGCCGAGGCCGACGGCGGCACCGGCTGGGTAGTGGCGCTGACCAACGTCTGCGCGTGGCTCACCGGCCTGTTCAGCGCGCAGGCGCAGGACGACGTGTGGGGGACCACGCCCGACGCCAAGGTGTCGGGGGTGCTCACGCCCAGCGCCGAGGCGGTCAGGGTCGACGGCGGCTTCCGGCTGACCGGCCGCTGGTTCTATAACTCGGGGTCCTGGCACGCCAGCTGGGCGATCCTCGGCTTTCCGATCCTCGGCGACGACGGCCAGCTGGTCGACCAGGGCCTGGCCCTCCTGCCGTTCGCCGACCTCGAGCTCGAGGAAACCTGGTTCGTGGCCGGGATGAGCTCGTCCGGATCCAACTGCCTCATCGCCACCGACGTCTTCGTGCCCGAGCACCGGATCATGTCGGGCCTGGCGGCGATCGAGGGCGGCTACCCGACCGAGCACACCGACGAGGCGTTCTACCGCTCGGCGTTCGTCCCGGTGCTGGCGCTGGTGCTGGCAGGCCCGCAGCTGGGGATGGGCCGCAGGGCGCTCGAGCTGGTCACCAGCAAGGCCGCCGCCAAGCCGATCGCCTACACCTTCTTCACCGCGCAGGCCGACTCGACCGCGTTCCAGCTCCAGCTGGCCGAGGCCGCCCTGATGATCGACACCGCTCACCTGCACGCCTACCGCTCGGCCGACGACATCGACCGGGCGGCCGCGGCCGGCGTCTACCCTGACCCCCTGCTGCGCGCGCGGATCCGGGCCGACACCGGCTGGGCACTGCAGCACGTCACCAAGGCCATCGACGTCCTGCTGTTCGCGCATGGTGCCGGAAGCTTCGCCCAGGTCAACCCGTTGCAGCGGATCTGGCGCGACTCGGCCGTGGCCGCCCGGCACGCGGTTACGCTGCCGGCCGTCAACTTCGAGGTCTACGGCAAGGCCCTGCTCGGCCGCACCGACCAGATCACCCCGCTCATCTGACCTCCCGGGCCGTGATCGGGCGGGGAAGCCCGCCAGCGCCGGCTGGTAGCGGAGAGTGAACAGTGTGCTTGCTAGGGTGACCGCATGCGAGCCATCACGGTCATTCCCGGGCAGCAAGGTTCCGTCGCGCTTACCGACATGCCGGAGCCTCCGGCCGACGACGGGCCGATCCTTGTGCAGACGCAGGCGATCGGCATCTGCGGCACCGACCTGGAGATCATCAACGGCGAATACGGATCAGCCCCGCCAGGGACGGACCGCCTCATCATCGGGCACGAATCCTTGGGCCGGGTGGGCGAGGCAGCCCCGGAGACCGGATTCGTTCCCGGGGACCTCGTGGTTGGCATCGTCCGTCGGCGCGACCCGGTTCCCTGCCCGGCGTGCGCGGCGGGGCACTGGGATATGTGCATGAACGGCCAGTACACCGAGCGGGGCATCAAGGGCCGTCACGGCTACGCGTCCGAGCGCTACCGCATCCACCCCGAGTACCTGGTCGCGGTGGATCCCGCCCTCGGGATCCTCGGCGTGCTGCTCGAGCCCGCCACCGTGGTGGCCAAGGCGTGGGACCACATCGAAAGCATCGGCCGCCGGGCGGCGTGGGCGCCGGAGAAGGTACTTGTCACCGGCGCCGGGCCGATCGGGCTTCTGGCCGCGCTGCTGGCCACCCAGCGGGGTTACCAGACCTACGTAGTTGACCTGGTCACCGAAGGGCGCAAACCGGAAATGGTGCGCCGCCTCGGGGCGACCTATGTCCACAGCGGAGACCTCAGCGAGGCGGCCGCGGAGGCAGATATCGTCATCGAATGCACCGGGCACATCCAGATGCTGCTCGAGGTGGGCCCGCGGAATGTCCGCCATCGGATAACGTGCCTCACCGGAGTCTCGGCGGCCGGCGCCGAGGCCACCGTCAACCCGGGACTCCTCAACCGCAACATGGTCCTGCAGAACTCCGTCCTATTCGGCTCGGTCAACGCCAACCGGCGCCACTACGAGCTCGCCGCCCAGGCGCTCGCCCAGGCCGACCCCGGCTGGCTCGCGGACCTCATCACCCGCGAGACGCCTCTGGGCCAGTGGGAGGATGCCTACACCCGCAAGCCCGACGACATCAAGACCATCCTGAACTTCTGCTTAGTGCGGGACCGGCCCGATGATTCCTTCCGAGGCCAGCCCGTCAAGGAACAACTGCACAGCGACCGCGGCGATCAGGAACCCGAAGACCTTCTCGGTGACCAGCATGCGGCTCTCGTCGAGTTTCTCGCTCACCCGGTTCGCCCAGCGGAACACCACCACATCCAGCAGCAGCACGAACACCAAGATGCCGAACTCCACGAAGAAAACGCTGACCGAGTCCGCCTCCGCGGAGATCGTCATCAGGCCGACGATGCCCACCGGGTTGAGCAGGTAGGGCACCGCCAGCGGGAACACCGCAAGCTGCATCGGGTCTTTCCCGGCGCTGCGGTCGCTGCCGCTGTCGGGCGGCGAGAGAACCATCCACACCGCCAGCACGAGCAAGATCACGCCGCCGGCAATCGACAACGATCCGATCGTGAAGTGCAGCAACGCGCGCAGCAGCTCGCCCAGCACCATGAGAATCACGGCCACCGCGGCCGCCGTGGTCAGCATCTTGCGCAGCACGCGCTGCTTGGCTCCGGCGTCAAGCGAAGCGGTGATTTCCACGAACGGGACCAGCGCGATCTTCGGCCCGATACCGATCAGCAGTACCAGGAACGTGTCGATCGCACCGGCAGCGGTGATCGACGTCTGATCCATCCTGCAAGTGTGGCAAGGGCCCAGGCCCCGCGCCTGGTCCGGTACGGGTGATGTTCACTGTGCACGTGGAACGTACAGACTCTCGGTACCCCTAGGCTGTTTCGGTTCCGTGTTTCCTCGCTCTATGGCGTTTTCAGATGTCGGTGGTCGTCTGGACCCGGCCGTCTTTGACGGCGGACTGGAGCGCGGCGTAGTCGCGTTCGTTCTGGTCGGCTTAGGTCTCGGCGAAGTCGGCGATCGCCTGGGCGAATTTGCCGGAGCCGCCGAGGTAGGAGGCCAGCGCGATGCGGTCGCCGGAACGTAGCCGAGCCGTTCGGGCAGATGGCCGCCGGCTCGCAGGGGCTGGCCATCGCGTTTAGGGCGGTTCACCGCGATAGTGCCGGGGGAAGAACGTGGTGTCGACGTAGAGGCTGTCGAGTTCGCGGACCCGGAGTCGGTGCTGAGCGCCGGTGCGGGCCGGGTCCGAGCCGGATGGTACGGGCCTGGCTTGGTGCGCGTGGCCGGCGACCGGGATACCCGTCTTCATGTGCGCAAACCGGTGAAACAGGTTGTCGGGCTGCATGTGGATAAGGCCGAGCATGAACCTGAGCTGATGGTGCTCAACCGCCTCTTGCGCAAGGAAACAACCTAAGGGTGGCGACTCTGATGGCCGAGGGACTCGACCCGATCGAGGCCGGCAAGAAACTGCACGAACATGGCGAGGCGCAGCAGGAGCGGACCGAAGAGGAAGGCGGGCATGCTGAATCCGGTAAGCGCCATGGCCAGATCGTGCAGATCTGCGAAGCGGTACTGCTAGCACTGGTCACCATCACGGCCGCCTGGGCGGGATACTCCGCGGCGAAGTGGGGCACGGCATCGCGGGTCGACATCGCCCGCGCCTCGACCCTGGGCAATCTGGCCACCCGCGACGACCTGACCGCCAACACGCTGCGCAACTTCGACGCCTCGACCTTCAACGCGTGGTTCACCGCGTTCACCTTGAACAGCCCGCAGAAGGAAGCGATCGCGGTGCACCGCTTCCGCCCCCAGTTCCTGGTCGCCTTCAACGCCTGGATGGCGACGAACCCGCTGCACAATCCACATGCCCCGCCCGGCCCGACCTACATGCCCCAGTACCAGCTGCCAGCGGCGACGCAGGCCAACACCTACGACAACGAGGCCGCCGCGTCGTTCCAGGCGGGCAACTCGGCGGCCACCACCGGCGACAACTACGTCCGGATCACGGTGTTCCTGGCCGCGGTGCTGTTCCTGGTGGGCATCGGCAGTTCGTTCAAGCTGCCCGGCGTGCGGTACGCCCTGGTCGCATTCGGCTCCGTGCTGTTGATCGTATCGATCGTGCTGATCTTTCAGCAGCCGGCGCTTCCGAGCTGAACCTGACTGGTAACTCCCTTTGGCGCACCCGGCTCATCCGTTACCCTGCTCGGTTGCTATGGCGCCTGTCGGCATGCTCGTTCGGCTGCGGGTTCCCTGGATTTCTAGGGTTCCGCGCCGCCTCCGCCGGGCAGGGCAGCCAGCGCGGGCGACGCCCGTCTCGACCCGGTTCCACTGGGTCCTTGAGCAGGGAGGAGGTGGTGAGCGCTGGTCAACGAAAAGGCTGAGGGCCGCTGGCCAAGGCGGCCCCAGAGTAACCAGCTAGCTAGGAGTATCCACAGCCATGAAAATCAGATCAATGCTTGCCAGCGGGGCAGTCGTCCTCGCGCTAGCCAGCGGCGGCGTGGCTGCCGCGGGTGCCGCCAGCGCGCGGCCACTGCCATCGGTACCGAGGGCTACAGGCAATGTCGCGCTATCCGGGCCGATCCAGTACGAGTCGTTCGCCGCGTTCGCTGGGCATAGCCGCAACCACGGGTGGGTCGACTATACGAACTTCACGTATCCGGACCCCGGCACCCACGTGTGGAACATCGGCGGGACGCACATGCTGACCTTCACCGTCGGCGCCTCCACGTATCAGCACACGATGAATGTCACCACGGTCACGCCGCTGTCCACGCACTCGACATCGTTCTCCGGGACCGGTACCTACAACTCTGACCCCACCGACTACACGTGGACGGTCAGCGGCACAGTCAACTGGAACGTGGTGAAGTTCACCATCGTCTATACCGGCACCGCCGACCCGGGTTACAAGGTGAGCGGCCGGGGCGTGATCGCAGCCGACGGGTCCGTGTCCGGGACCGCCACCGACAGCAACGGGGCGACGCTATCGTTCACGATGCCGGGCGGCTCGGCGTTCGAGGCGCTTAACTACACGGCCCCGGTGACATGGGCTGCCGTTTACCGGCACCACAACGCCAACTTCGTGTTCACCATCCCCAAGAAGGCGCCAGCCGGGCTGGCGGGCCTGTGCATCATCGTCAAGGTGCACGATGGCGGGCCTGGCTTCCTGCATGACACCTACGCCCACGGGGTCTGCACCAGCCCGCACAACGGGCCGGTTACCCAATACCCGATCACGAGCGGCGACATCATTGTCCGTAATTGAGCGCCGTCGCCCGAAGTGCGGTCCCTTCCTCGCGAAGGGGCCGCACGTTTGTCTCGGTGCGGCCCCGCTGATCTGACCGGAAGCCGACCAACGTCTACGAGCCGAGGACGGCGCGGGCCAGCGACTCCAGTTGCGCCATGGTGGCAACGGCCGACACCACCTGCAGCCGACCCGGTCGCCAACCGCCATCCGGTCACGGAAGTGCGGCGTCCCCCACCACTGCTCCCTCGAGTCCGCCACCGTGGCATCCAGGTCGTAGTGCTTCGGGTTGCCCTCGAAAATCCAGTCCGCCATGGCTGCTCAGCGTAGTACGGCCGCTACTCGCAGATCGCGGCGCAGCTCACAGGGCGGCGCGCAGCTTCCCTGCGAGCTCGTAGTCCCGCTGCCAGGCGTCCCCGGACGGGGCGAGGATCACCCGCTCGGCGCCGGCCTCGGCGTACGCGGCGAGCTGCGCGGCGGCCTTACCGGGGTCGGCGTCAAGCGCGGGGCCGACCACCGTCGCGCTCGGCACCGGACGGCGAAGTGCGGCCGCGAGCTCGCCCAGCGCGGCCAGACCCGACGCCACCTCGGCCGGCCGCAGGGCGACGGACATCCAGGCGTCGCCGTAGGCGGCGGCGCGCCGCAGCGCCTTGTCGCCGTTGCCCGCGATCAGCACCGGCGGCATGACCGCGCCGGGCGAGAGCGTCACCTCGAGCCCGTCCTCGAGAACTGCGGGTTCCCCGGCCACCAGCGCCGG
Organism: uncultured Actinomycetota bacterium; assembly: GCA_963773105.1. Classification (GTDB taxonomy): domain Bacteria; phylum Actinomycetota; class Actinomycetes; order Streptosporangiales; family Streptosporangiaceae; genus Trebonia. Next base: position 196,648 of record CAVZAA010000003.1, on the reverse strand, counting down.
AAGCACCCGCAGGGACTCGTCGGTCCGCCGGCCGCGGTCGGCGTACGACATCCCGGCCGCGCGCCAGCCGATGTCGCCGTGCACCCGGTTGCCGGTGCCGACGCCCAGCGCGATCCGGTTACTCGAGACGTACTGCAGGGAGCTGACCTGCTTGGCGGCCCAGGCCGCGGGCCGGAGCGCGAGCAGCATCACGCCGAACCCGATCGTGATCCGCTCGGTCACCGCTGCCGCCGTCGCCAGCACGACCGCCGCGTCAAGCATCGGGGCGCTCGCGATGAGGTGGTCCGTGGTCCACACCGAATCGAGGTCGGCCGCCTCGGCGAACCGGGCGCTGGCGCGGACATCGCCGAGGATCGGCCGCGACGGGTCAGGGGTAGACACCGGTAGAAACACGCCTATTTTGATCGCCACTTCAGCTGCCAACGCGGGCCCCAATCGGCCTGTTCCCGGGGGCAGCCAATCGATACTCAGTATCTATATGATGGAACTAAGTTCCTTTGGCACGGTTCCGATGAACAAGGCGGGGTGAGCGTTCATGAGCAAGCAGTCGGCGCGTGACCGGCTCGCCGAGGCCGCGTTCGCGCTGTTCGCCGAGCGCGGGTACGAGCAGACCAGCATCGATGACATCACCGAGCGGGCCGGCCTGGGGCGGACCACGTTCTTCCGGCACTACCGGTCCAAGGAAGACGTCATCTTCCCCGACCACGACCTGCTGCTGACGCAGATCGGGGAGCGGCTGCGGACCTCGAGCGACGGCACTGCCCTGCTGGCGGTCTCGGACGCGGTCCGCCTGGTGCTCAAGCACTACGTCGAAGAAGGCGATCTGGCTCGCCGCCGCTACGCCCTCACCAGCGCGGTGCCGGCCCTGCGCGACCGCGAGATCGCGAGCGTCGCCCGCTACCAGCGGTTGTTCCGCGAGTTCATCGCCGACTGGATGGGCGACCCGGCCGAGCCCGCCCCGCTGCGGGCCGAGCTGATGGCGGCGGCCGTGGTCGCCGCCCACAACCACGTGCTGCGCCGCTGGCTCCGGGGCGAGAGCCCGGACCCGATGGCCGAGGTTGACGTGGCCCTCCGCCAGGTCATCGAGCTCTTCGCGACGGTCGGCGGAGACCCCGCCCTGGGCGCCGACGGGACCACAATCGTCGCCTTCCGCACCGGCCAGGACATCGAGGCGCTGCTGCCGGCCCTCAGGCGCCTAGCCGATAACCTCCCGTCGGGCTCGACTTAAACCCTCAAAACCCATAATTTTCTCGAACGGACCGAGGTGACTCCGCACGGCCAGCCATGAGCCTGATGGGCGGAGCAACGGACCGTTCGGGCAAAACGTTCTTGATCTTGATCTTTGACAGCTGTTAACGAATGTAAGGCGCTGAATGAACGATCTGGCCGGCATGACCGAGGCCCTGCGGCGGTTCAACCGGATCGCCGTCCCGCTTGACGGGCGGCGCGCGGCGGCGGTGGCGATCGCCGTCTCCGACGACGGCTTCCTGCTCACCCGGCGCACGCCCAAGCTGCGGGCCCACGCCGGGCAGTTCGCGCTGCCCGGCGGCCGCCTCGACGCGGGCGAGGACGCGGTAGACGCCGCCCTGCGCGAGCTGCGCGAGGAGGTCGGCGCCAGCGCCGACCGCTCGGACTGTCTGGGGATACTCGACGACTACCCGACGAGGTCCGGGTACGTCATCACGCCGGTCGTGGTCTGGCTGAACGCGGGGCGGCGGCTGGAGGCCAACCCGGACGAGGTCGCCGAGCTGTACCAGATCCCGCTGGCCAGCCTGGACGTGACGCCCCGGTTCATCGCCATCCCCGAGTCCGATCGCCCGGTGATCCAGCTGCCGCTGGTGGGCCACTTCGTGCACGCCCCCACCGCCGCCGTGCTCTACCAGTTTCGCGAGGTGGCCCTGCACGGCCGCGAGACCCGCGTCGCCCACCTGGAGCAGCCGGTTTTCGCCTGGCGCTAACGTACCTGTAAGACCCGGACAAGGCTGGAGTGGACATGCCGGTAGAGAGATTGCTCCCCGACGCGGACGCCGAGGACCTGCTGAACCTCGTCCGCGAGATCGCCGCCGACGAGCTCAAGCCGATCGCGAGCGAGTACGAGGCGGCGAACCGGTTCCCCCGCGAGCAGTTCCGGCTGCTGGGCCGGAGCGGGCTGCTCGGCCTGCCGTACCCGGAGAAGTGGGGCGGCAGCGCGGTCAGCTACGAGGTGTACCTGCAGGTCCTGGAGGAGATCGCCGCGGCCTGGATGACCGTGGGAGTCGGGCTGTCGGTGCACACGATGTCGTGCTACCCGCTGGCCAGCTTCGGGACCGACGAGCAGCGGGGCGAGTGGCTGCCGGAGATGCTCGAGGGCAGCCTGCTCGGCGCCTACGCGCTGTCGGAGCCGCAGGCCGGCTCCGACGCGGCCGCGCTCTCCGCCCGCGCGGTCCGAGACGGCGACGACTACCTGGTGAGCGGGACGAAGGCGTGGATCACGCACGCCGGGCAGGCCGACTTCTACACGCTCATGGTCCGCACCAGCGACGACCGCAGCCGGGGGGTCAGCTGCCTGCTGGCCGACGCCGCGACCCCCGGCCTGACCGCCGCCGCCCCCGAGCACAAGATGGGCCTGACCGGCTCGCCGACCGCGCAGATCCTGCTTGACCAGGCCCGCGTCCCGGTTCGCCGCCGGGTCGGGGCCGAGGGCGACGGGCTCAAGTTCGCCCTCGACGCGCTCAACTCCGGGCGGCTCGGCATCGCCGCCTGCGCCGTCGGCCTGGCCCAGGCGGCGCTGGAGGAGGCGGTCGCCTGGGCGAAGCAGCGCACCCAGTTCGGCCGGCCGATCATCGACTTCCAGGGCCTGGAGTTCCTGCTGGCCGACATGGCGGCCGGCGTGGAGTCCGCTCGCGCGACCTACCTGGACGCCGCCCGCCGCCGGGACCGGGGCATGGAGTTCCGCCGTCAGGCCTCGATCGCCAAGCTGGTGGCGACCGACATGGCGATGCGGGTGACGACCGACGCCGTGCAGGTCCTCGGCGGCTACGGGTACACCCGCGACTTCCCGGTCGAGCGGTACCTGCGCGAGGCGAAGGTGCCGCAGATCTTCGAGGGCACCAACCAGATCCAGCGGATGGTCATCGCCCGGGAACTGCGCAAGGCCTGAGACCGGCCTGCGCTTCGCCACTCGCCCGGCTCGAACGGGAATCTGATCGACCGGAACTGCGCGTTGCTAGCGGCCGTCCGTCGGGTGCTCCCCGCGAGCGCGACCGCGACCGACGCGGGAGCCTGCGGTCCGGCTAACCCGAAAAAAATTGATCGCCGGGACGTCAAGCTAGCGGTGACGGCGCCGACCTAGAGGTGAATCGTTGCCGGCCGTGTTCTTCCTGAGGAGTTCCCGATGTCTCATAGCGCCACCGAGTCCGCCCGCGTCGTCAGCGTCGCCGCCGGGATGGAGAAGACCGACCAGGCCGCGCCGGTCCGCGACGGCCGTCACCAGGCGCTGGCGGTTCTCATCGGCAACTGGGTCAACCAGGGCGCCACGATCGCGACGGCGGGGATCGCGTCGGTGCCGATCCTGACCAGCGATGTCTACGAGTGGGCGCCGGGCGGGTTCTTCGTGCTGCACTCGGCGTTCGGAAAGATCGGGGATACCAGCGTCGGGGGCGTCGAGATCATCGGCGTCGACGGCGAGGCGTACGGCTCGACGTTCTACGACAGCTTCGGCAACGTCCACCGCTCCCGGCTGGAGGTCGACGGTAACGTGCTCCGGTGGATCCGGGACCGCACGCGCTGCACCGTGACGTTGACCGATGGCGGCATGACCCAGGTCGCCCATCACGAGTCGAGCGCCGACGGCGTGACGTGGGCTGGGTCGATGGACGTAGTTCTGCGCAAGGTCGCTTGAGCGCTCGCCGATCCGACCGCCCCGCCCCGCTCCGACCCCCCGATCCCCCGGACGACACCTAACCCCACTAACCCGACCCCCTGGACCGCACCAACCCCACCAACCCGGACCGCACCAACCCCACCAACCCCACCAACCCCACCAACCCCACCAACCCCACCAACCCCACCGGCTTTAGCGGCTGGCCAGGTTGCCGAGGAAGTCCTTGAGCGCGTGGTAATACGGGGCGATGGTGGTCAGGTCGGCGTACTCGTCAGGGCCGTGCAGGCCGTCGCCGCCGATGCCGAAAATGACGGCGTCGATGCCCCGCTGGTAGTAGAAACGCCCGTCGGCGGCACCGTGCTTGCGCAGGAAGTCGGCGCGGTACCCCTGGCGGGCGGCGGCTTCCCTGAGCCCGTGTATCTCGGGGCGGTCCCGGTCGGCGTGGTGCGGCGGGTCCGCCAGCTCGACGACCGGGGTGACGCCGGGTTCGCAGAAGGCGGCTAGGTGCGCGGCGACCTCCTCGGCGCTCTTGCCGTTCAGGTCGCCGTCCTCGGGCGGGAAGCGCAGGTCAAGCCATGCCTCCGCCACGGCCGGGATCTGATTGCGGGCCTGGTTGGGGGTGTCGATCCTGGCTACGTTAACGGTCGTCCGCCACGCTTCCTCGGCCGGGACCGGGTAGGCGGCCAGCACTCTGGCCAGCGTGCGGTGCAGCTTGACCAGGGCGTTGTCGCCCAGCCAGGGATAGGCACTGTGGCCGCCGCGGCCGACCGCCCGCAGGGTGGCGGTGATCATTCCCTTGGAGTCGGTCACGATGCGCAGCCCGCTGTGCTCCCCGATGACCACGAACTCGCCGCTGACGCCCTGGTTGATCTGGTGCAGGGTGCCGTTGCGCCCGCCGACCTCCTCATCGGTGACCAGCTGCAGGGCCAGCGGGTAGGGCACGGAGGCGGCGAGCTCGCGGAAGACCTGCGCTTGAATCAGCGCGGACACCTTCATGTCCTGAGCGCCACGGGCGTACAGCCGATCGCCCTCGCGACGGGGACGGAACTGGGCGGGCGACGCCGGCACCACGTCGAGGTGCGCGTTGAGGATGATCCTGAAACGCTGCGGTCTTTCCTCTGGCCTCTCGGCCCGGTAAATGAGCGCGCTCGGCTTGCCGCCTGACTCGAATCGCTCGACCGTGAACCCGGGCCCGACGAAGTCCAGCGCGAAGTCGAGCGCCTTATGCAGGTCACCCGGACGGTCGGCGGTTGACGGCACTGCCAGCAGCTCCGACGCCGCGGCGAGGAACGACTCGGTTTCCATGGCGCTATTGTTCGGCCTTCCTCCGTGGCGTCAGTGCTCCTGCTCACCGTCAGTTGGTTCGAACTCGTTGCCCTCCTGGTCATTCATCCCCACCAAAATTTGCCCTGACCGGTCTGGCCGGTCTGGGACTACGTGGCCGGCGTGGCCGGCCGCCTGCCAAGCATGTCGCCGGAGGTCCCTCGGTGGCCGACCACGATGGCCCACGCGGCCGCAACAACATCCCCAGTCACGGCGTAACCGGCCGAGGCTTTCCCTGGCTTCGTCTGTCACGAGTTCGACTGTCAGGCCAAATATCTTGACCTGAGGCGAAAATATTCTCGACGTCTCGGTTGGGGAGCCTCGATTGTCGGTGCCCGGTGATAGCGTTCAAGCATTAGAACGTGTATTCAAAGATGATCTAGGGGATCGGATGGACCGGCAGCCGGGCGAGCGGGACGGGGCGGGCGAGGAGCCCGGCCAGGACCCGGCCTGCCCGGCGGAGGATCATCCTCGCCCGGGTCGGCAGGCGACGGGCCGGCACGACCGCGGAAGCCGGGGCTGGCCGGGTTCGCGCCTGGAGGCGAGTGGGGCTCGGCGATGCCGTCGCCGCCGCGGCGGTCACGGTCGACCCGGAGCTGGCGGAGCGGACCCGGGAGCACGCCGAGCGGAACCGGGCCCGGGTCGTCCTGAGGCGGGAGCGGTCCGGCGCCGCGATGCTGTCGGGGTGCGACCTGCCCCCGGCCGGCACCCTGGCCGCGCACGCGGCGGTGTGCGCCCGCGCGGAGGAGTACCGGGAGTCCGGGGCGTTCCCCGGGGTGCTGACCGACCAGCTCCGCGCGATGGCCTACCTGGACCTGGTGAGCGGGATCGGCGCCGGGGCGCGGATCGCGGCCGGGGCGCCGGAGGTGGGCCTGGGCGCGCCGGGCGAGGGCGCGTTCCGGGACGAGCCGGAGCCCGGCGACCCGGGCGCGGCGGCGCCGGCCGGCTGCGGCGGGTCCGACTGCCCCTGCGATGAGTGCGACGGCCGCTGCGCCCCCGCCGCCGACCCGAGCCCCGGCGACGACGAACCCGACGAGCCGGACGATGACGAGCCGCACGGCCGCGGGCCCGACGACAAGCCCGACGAAGGCGGTTCGGGCGACGTCGGCACCGACGATGGCGGGCCCGACGGTGGCGGGCCCGACGGTGGCGGGCCCGACGACGACGGCCCCGGGGATGGCCCGCCCGGACGGCGGCCGCCGGCCGCGCCCCCGCCGCCACCGCCCCCTAAGTCCCCACCGTCACAATCGCCACCTCAGTCACAACCGCCACCACAGACACCGCAGTCGCGGTCCTCCCTGTGGTCGTCGTCGCCGCTGTCCCCGGCCTCGCCCAAGCGGATCGACCTGGCGATCCCTCTCGCCGCGCTTCTCGGCCCGGGAAGGCGGCCCGGCGAGAGGCACGGCTTCGGGACCCTCGACCCGGCGCTGTGCCGCGCGCTCGCGGCCCTCGCCGCCGCGAGCCCGCACACCACCGCGTGCGTCACCGTCACCGACGACAACGGCTACGCGGTCGGCCACGGGTGCCTGCGCTCCGGCCGGCCCGGCGCGCGGCTGGCCGGCGCGCCGCCCCCGCCCCTGACCGCCCTGCCCGCCCGGCTCAACCTCATCATCGCCGCCACCCGGCTAGCCGAGCTGGCCGGAACTGCCGGCCGCCCCCGCCGCCCGGCCCCGCCCGGACCCGCACCGCGGTCCGGCTGGGCGCTCGCCAGACACGCGACCCCGGATCCGGCGGTCCGGCCGTGCGACCCCGGCTGGTGCGGCCCCTGGACCATCACCCTGCCCAGCGGCCTGCAGTACACCGCCCGCCTGGAGCCCGTCCCCACTCACCGGTGCGACCACCGCCGCGAATCGCACGCCTACAAGCCCAACGACGCGCTCCGCCACCTGGTCCAGATCCGCGACCACGAGTGCACCTTCCCGACCTGCTCCCGCCACGCCAAAGAGTCGGATTTCGAGCAAAGGAGACCCGCTCAGCCGTCGCTGAGTCGCTGGAGCAGCAGGGCCTCAGCGAGGACGGCGCGCTCGAACTCCGGCAGGTGGAGCCCTTCGTTCGGGCCGTGCGCGCGGGTGTCGGGGTCCTCAACGCCGGTAACAAGAATGCTCGCGCCCGGGAACGTCTCCTGGAATTCGGCGATGAATGGGATCGACCCGCCAGTGCCCATGTCGACCGGGGCCACGCCGTCCCAGGCCTCGGCGAGGGCGGTGCGGGCGGCGGCGTAGGCCGGCCCGGTCGTCGGCAGCACGGTCGGCTCGCCCGCGTCGACGACCGTGGTCCTGAGCTCGGCGCCCCACGGGACGTGCCGTTCTAGGTGCTCTTGGAGCCGAGCGAGGGCGTTGGCGCTGGTGTCCCCGGGCGCGAGGCGGACCGTGACGCGGGCGCGGGCGACCGGGACGAGGGTGTTGGAGGCGCCGGCCACCTTCGGCGCGTCGAGCCCGGTGACCGTGATGGCGGGCCGGGTCCACAGCCGCTCGACCACGGAGCCGGTCCCGATCCAGCTCGTCCCTGACGCCGCCCCGGACTCCACTCGGAGCCGCTCCTCGGGGTAGTCCACGGCGGCGGCGGAAGCCGAGACCAGGCCTTCGACGGCCGGGCTGCCGTCCTCGGTCCACAGCGTCGACAGCAGCCTCGTGAGCGCCATGAGGGCGTCAGGGACGATGCCGCCCCACATGCCGGAGTGGACCGCGTGCGTAAGCGTGCGCACCTCGACGTCGACCCGGATCAGGCCGCGCAGGCTGGTCGTGAGCGACGGAACGCCGATATCCCAGTTTCCTGCGTCGGCGATCACGATGACGTCCGCCGCAAGACGGTCACGGTACTGACGCAGCAGATCAGGAAGGGTCTCGGAGGAGACCTCCTCCTCGCCCTCGATGAAGAACCGTACGGTCACCGGCAGGTCATCGCCCAACGCACGGAGCGCGCCGATGTGCACCGCGATCCCCGCCTTGTCGTCGGCCGCGCCCCGGCCGTAGAGCCGATCGCCACGGACGGTGGGCTCGAACGGCGGGCTGTCCCAGTCGGCCGGGTCGTTCTCGGGCTGGACATCGTGGTGCGCGTAGAGCAGCACAACCGGAGCGCCCTCGGGTCCCTTCCGCTCGCCGATCACGGCCGGCGGGGCGCCGTCGTGGGCGCGGACGATCTCAGCCCCGACGCCCTCGGCGGCCAGCAGTTGGGCGGTCTTCTGCGCGGACTTGTCCACTTCGGCCAGGCGGTCAGGGTCGGCGCTGACGGACTGGATTCTGACGAGATCCTCAAGGTCGCCGATCAGGCCAGGCAGGAGGTCGTGGACGCGATTCTTTAGCTCACTCACAGAGGCAACTCTACGATCATGCGTTCAGGAACCAACATCGGGACGAAGCGTTAATGGCGCGTGCGCGGTAACGACCTCGCCCATCCCGGCCTCCGGCCCATCCGGGCAACGCGTCACGCGGACGGCGGCTGCTGGCCGTATCCCGCCAATTTCGCGCCCACGGCCGTCGATCTCCGCGGCCGACAGCAGGCGCGGGGTACCCGCGGCCGAGGCGCGCAGGTACACCTCGCACAGCCACTCCAGGTACACGCTCTTGTCATGCGCGGTCACCAGGTCCGGGCCGACGGCGACCGCGCCGTGGTTGCCCATCAGGCAGGCGGTTCGATCGTGCAGCGCGCCCACGACGTTGCTCGCCAGTTCTTCCGTGCCGTAGGTGGCATAAGGGGCCACGCGCACCGGGCCGCCGAACATCGCCACGTAGTAGTGCACCGCCGGGACCTCATCGACCAGTGCGGACAGCGCGGTCGCGGCGGGCGAGTGCGTGTGCACGACCGCGCCCACCTCCGGCCGGGCGGTGTAGATCGCCAGGTGCAGGGGCAGCTCGCTGCTCGGCGCCAGCGGCGCCTCGACCGCCGCGCCGTCGAGTCGGTGCACGCCCACCAGTTCCGGGGTCAGCTCGGCGTAGCGCAAACCGCTCGGGCTGACCGCCACCAGATCGCCCTCCCGGACGCTCACGTTACCCGCCGTGCCCACCACCAGTCCGGCCCGGGACAGTTCCCGGCAGGTGGTCACGATCGCCTCGCGGGCATCGGTGAGCAGCATGGCGGCCTCCGGGGTGTAGCGTCGGCATGTGGGCAACGGCGTGCTGGATGACGTTATCGGCTGGCGGGACGGCCACATTATCGCCATTGACCAAACGGCCCTCCCGCATCAGCTCTCGGTTCTCCACCTCACCACCGTGGACCAGCTTGTCGACGCGATCGTCCGGCTGGTCGTGCGGGGCGCGCCGCTGCTCGGGGTGGCCGGCGCGCTTGGCGTGGCGCTCGCGGTCCGGCAGGCCGAGCCGCGAAGGATGGGACGCCGCGCGGCTGGACGCCGAGATCAAGCGGATCGCCGACGCCCGCCCGACCGCGGTTAACCTGCGCCGCGAGGTACTCGCGGTGGCGGCCGTGGCTCCCCGACGGCGCCGCTGCGGTGGACGCCGCCGCCCTCGCGCGTCCGCGACACCGCGATCGAGGTCAGCAAGCGTCTCAGCGAGCGGGGCGCCGACCTCCTCGTCGAGGAGTGCGGCGCGGGCCCGCTGAAGATGCACACGCACTGCAACACCGGCGCGCTCGCCTGCCTGGGCTGGGGGACCGCGCTCGGCGTCATCCGGGCGCTGCGGGACCGCGGCGCGCTCGCGCACGTCATCGCGGACGAGACCCGCCCGCTGCTGCAGGGCTCGCGGCTCACCGCCTGGGAGCTTGATCAGCTCGGCATCGAGCACTACCTCGTGGCCGACGGTGCCGGGCCGTTCCTGATCAGCCAGGGGCAGTCCGACGCGGTCGTCGTCGGGGCCGACCGAATCGCGGCCAACGGTGACGTGGCCAACAAGATCGGCACCTACTCCCTCGCCCTCGCCGCGCGCCGCGCGGGCATCCCGTTCGTGGTCGCCGCTCCGGAGTCCACGATCGACTCCGCGACCGCCTGCGGGGCGGACATTCCCCTCGAGCTCCGGGCGGATGAGGAGGTCACGTCCTTCCAAGGCGTGCAGGCAGCGCCGGAGGGCACCCGCGCGCTGAACTACGCCTTCGACGTCACCCCGGCCGACCTGGTCACCGCGATCGTGACCGAGGACCGCGTGATCCGCCCGTAACGACGGGCGCCTCCGGGCAGCGCAAGGTACGTCGGTCGCAGGCCCCGCGTGGCAAGCTGAACGGATGCTGATTGAGCACCGCGGTGCCGTTCCCGAGATCGATCCGAGCGCTTACGTGGCGCCGACGGCGGTGGTGTGCGGCGCCGTGCGCATCGGTCCGGGTGCGCGCGTGCTATTCGGTGCCGTCCTCACGGCCGAGGACGGCCAGGTGAGCCTGGGCGCCCGGAGCATCGTGATGGAGAACGCGGTGGTCCGCGGCCGGGCCCGGCACCCCGTCGTCATCGGCGATGACGTCCTGGTCGGCCCGCATTCGCATGTCAACGGCGCGCAGATCGCCGATGGCTGCTTCGTGGCCACCGGTGCGGCGCTGTTCCCCGGATCCGTGGCCGGGGCGGGCAGCGAGGTCCGGATCGGCGGCGTCGTGCACGTCAACACCGTCCTGCCGCCGGGGACGACGGTTCCGATCGGGTGGATCGCGGTGGGTGACCCGGCGCGGCTGTTCCCGCCGGGCCAGCACGAGCAGATCTGGGAGATCCAGGAATCCCTGGACTTCCCTGGAACCGTCTACGGCCTGCCCCGTGACGCGCCGGCGGCCGAGCGGATGTCCAGGCAGTCGGTCTGGTTCGCCGCTCATCTCAGCGACCACATTATCGACGACAGTCCCCCCGCAGACAACTAGGCAAGCTGGTCGGCCTCGCGCAGCCCGCGAAGGCCGCCTCGCGAAGGCCGCCTCGCGAAGGCCGCCTCAATAAGGCGCCCGACGCAGGCGACCCGCGCAGACCCTAGTGGCCGGCCAGATCAACGCGACGTATCCGGATCATGGTCACCGCGATCACAAGCATGAGGACGGCGACTCCGGCCCCGACCAGGAAGGCTCGGTCGAAGCCGGCCATCAGCGAGGCCGCCCGATTCGCGGCGGCAGATGCGGCAGATGCGCCAGCCGCGGCCGGGGCGCCGGCCGCGTTGACGTGGCTGCGCACGCTGTCGGCGACCACCGTCCACGCCACCGTTCCCAGCACCGCCAGGCCGACGGCGCCGCCCACCTGCCGGCCAGCGTTGAGCAGGCTGGCGGCCGCGCCGGAGTCCGCCTCGGCCACGCCGGCCAGCGAGAGAAGCTGCAGGGGGACGATCAGCAGGCCGAATCCGATGCCGAGCACCAAGCCCGCGCCGAGCAGATCGCCCGCGTAGGTGCCGTGCTCGGTCATCCGGGACAGCCAGTACAGACCGCCGACGGTGACGACGCTGCCCGCTGTCAGCAGCGGCCGCGCGCCGATCCGCGCCACCAGCCTGGCGGCCGCGACGGCGCCGACCAGCATCGCGGCGGTCACCGGCAGGAACGCAACCCCCGTCCTGAGCGCGGAGTAACCCCACACGTTCTGCACGAACAGGGTGAGGAAGAAGAACACGCCGGCGATCGCGGCCCCCACTCCGAGCATGATGAGGTACGCGCCGACCCGGTCCCGATTGCGCAGCAGTCGCACCGGCAGCAGCGCATGGCGGCTGCGCGACTCGATGACCGCGAACACCGACAGCAGCACCGCGGCCGCCGTCAGCGCCGTCACCACCTTGGCGTCGCCCCAGTGCGACGTCCCGTCCGGGCTGGTGGCGGCGTTGGACAGGCCGTAGACGAGCGCGGCCACTCCTGCGGTTCCGGTGAGCGTGCCGGGCAGGTCAAGCCGGCCCCGCGCGCCGCGCGGGGTCCCTGGCGCCAGCACGAACCGAGCGGCGAGCGCGACCGCGATGCCGATCGGCACGTTGACGAACAGCACCCAGCGCCAGTTGGCGTAGGCGACGAGCAGTCCGCCCGCCAGCAGCCCGACCGAGCTGCCGGCCACGCTCATCGCCGCGTACACGCCCATCGCGCGGCTGCGCGGCGGGCCTTCAGGGAACGTCGTCGCGATCAGCGCCAGCGCGGTGGGCGCGACGATCGCGCCGCCGGCCCCTGCACCGCCCGGGCTGCCAGCAGCCACGCCGGGGAGGTGGCGAGCCCGCCCGCCAGCGAAGCGGCCGAGAACAGCAGCAGCCCGATCACGAACATCCGGCGTCGGCCGAGCAGGTCCCCGGCCCGGCCGCCCAGCAGCAGCAGTCCGCCGAACGTCAGGGCATACGCGTTGGCCACCCACTCAAGTCCGCTGTTGGAGAATCCGAGCGCCGCCTGGATGTGCGGCAGCGCGACGTAGACGATGGTCGCGTCGAGCACGATCATCAGCTGCGCGGTCGCGATGACGAACAGCGCCACGCCGAGATGGCGGCGGCTGCTCTCGGTGCCGGTCTGGCCGGCGGTGGAAAGTGTCGTTGTCATGCCACCGATGCTGCCGATCTCGCGCCCCGTCGTCGTCGTGCCAGCGGGCCGTCTTATACCTGCTCAGCTCGGCTGCGCGGACCGGCCCGGCTACTCCCGGGGGAGTAGCGGGAAATGGGTCCGACAGGCGGATACGGCCGAAGAACCGGGCGCGTAGGCTCGGAGAATGCGTACGGATCGGGGGCGGCAGAGGTTCTACGCGGCCGGATGGGTCATCTCGGCCGGCGTCATGGTCGTTGCGTCCCACGTCTGGCGGCTGCATCTGCGCGAGGTCGAGCAGCGCGCCGAGGAGGCGGAGCGGACCAGGGAGGAAGTAGCCCGGCGGAGGGCGGTGGAAGAGCGGCTGCGGATCGCCCGTGAGCTGCACGATTCCCTCACCCACAGCATCTCCGTCATCTGCGTTCAATCGGGCGTGGCGGTGCACCTGGCGCGCAAGCGGGGCGAAGAGGTGTCGCCCGCGCTGCTGGCGATCCAGGAGGCGAGCACGGACGCCGCGCGTGAACTGCGCACGACGCTCGCCGTGCTCCGCAGCGAGGAAGACGGGGACAACAGCGGCCTCGGTCACCTGGACGGCCTGGCGGCCCGGGCGCGCGCGGCCGGGCTTCCGGTGACGGTGAGCGTGACCGGGTCCGAGCGGCCGCTGCCGCCGGAAGTGGATCAGGCCGCCTACCGGATCGTGCAGGAAGCGCTCACCAACGTCAGCCGTCACGCCGGCCGAGCAACCGCAACGGTTTGCCTCTCCTACACGCCAGACACCCTCGAAATCCGGGTCGACGATGACGGCGTCGGCATCATCAACGGCGCAAGCATGATCAAAGGCACAGGCAACGGCCACAGCGCAACCATCAGCCCTGACGCGGGCCGCGGGCTCGGCCTCATCGGCATGCGCGAACGGGTGACCGCGCTCGGCGGCCGGCTCCACGCCGGACCCCGGGATGGCGGCGGCTTCCAGGTGCGCGCCGAGATCCCCGCCCGGGCACTGTGACTTGATCAGGATCCTGCTGGCCGACGACCAGGCGCTGATCCGCAGCGGCATCCGGTCGCTGCTCGAGGCGGAAGACGACATCGAGGTCGTCGCGGAGGCCGCCGACGGACGGCAGGCAGTGACGCTGGCGGCCGAGCACCGCCCGGACATCGCCCTAGTGGACATCCAGATGCCGGTGCTCGACGGCATCGAGGCCACCAGGCAGATCGTGGCCGACGAGCGCCTAACAGAAGTCCGCGTCGTGATCCTCACCAACTTCGGGCTCGACGAGTACATCTTCCGCGCGCTGCGGGCCGGGGCGAGCGGCTTCCTGCTCAAGGACACCGAGCCGGCCGGGCTGCTGCAGGCGCTCCGCGTCGTCATGCGCGGCGACGCGCTGCTGTCGCCCGCGATCACCCGCCGCCTGATCAGCGAGTTCGTCGCCCGGCCGCCCGATGCGGTCGCCGCCGCCGGGATGGAACGGCTCACCAACCGCGAACGCGAGGTGGCGGCCCTGGTCGCGCACGGACTCTCCAACGACGAGATCGCCGAGGCCATGGTGCTCAGCCCCGCCACCGCCAAGACCCACGTCAGCCGGGCGATGATCAAGCTCGGCGCTCGCGACCGGGCGCAGCTGGTGGTCTTCGCCTACCAGGCCGGCCTGGTCACCCCCAAACGCCGCGAACAAGAGTCTTGACTCGTGGAAACCCAAGAAAATCAAAAAGTCAAAACCCGTCATATCGAACGGTCGCGTGGTTCCACTCACCGGTCAGGAGGCACCTCGTTCCGCAGTTGACGGCTCGAGGCGTTTCCGTTCACGCCCTTGCTGCCGCCGGGGCGGGGTCTGGGTGGGTGTCGGGTGCCGTCTGGCGGCGGAACGCCGGGAGCAGGCGGGCCAGGATCAGCGCGCCGGCGATGCAGGCCAGGCCGCCGGAGACCACCGAGGTGAGAGGGGTGAACGCGGCCGCTACCGCGCCCGACTCCGCGTCCCCGATCCGCGGCGCGCCGACGACGGCGGCCATCTGCATGCCCATCATCCGGCCGCGGAGCTCGTCGGGCACGCCGAGCTGGATGATCGTGCCGCGGAACACCGCCGAGATGACGTCGGCGCAGCCGGCCACGGCCAGCAGCGCGAGTGCACCGGGCAGCCAGCGCACCAGGCCGAAGCAGGTGATCGCCGCGCCCCACACGATCACGGCGATGATGACCGCACGCCCCTGCCGCTGGATCCGGGGGATCCAACCGGCGGTGACCGCGCCGAGCAGGGCCCCGGCCCCGGGCGCGGCGTAAAGAAACCCGAGCGTGCGGGCCCCGCCGCCGAACACCGTGAGTGCCAGCGCGGGGAACACGGCACGCGGCATGCCGAACACCGTGGCGTTGATGTCGATCAGGTAAGCACCCTGGATGACCGGACGGCCGCGCAGGTAGCTGAAGCCGGCCACGATGGAGCGCAGGCCGGGCCGCTGGTGGGCGCCCGCCTGCGGGACCTGCTGGACCAGCGGGACCTGCGGGCCCATCAGGAAGGTCGCTACCATGGCTGCCGCCATGGTCGCCACGTCCAACCAGTAGACGAACCGGATGCCTGCCCCGGCGAGCAGCAGTCCGGCCACGGCCGGGCCTGCGACCTGGCCGATCTGGAACAACGCCTGGAACATGGCGTTGACGGCGGCCACCTCGGACCGGCGGACCAGGTTCGGCAGGATGGCTGACAGCCCCGACTCGGCTCCCGTCGCGAATCCGCCCGCCATGGCCGGCAGCGCGAACAGCGGCCACAAGGCGGGTCCGGTGTCGGCGTTGACCGCCAGCCCGGCGCTGCACAGGAGCGTCAGCAACTGGGCGCCAAGCAGTATCTTGCGGCGGTCGACGGCGTCGGCCAGCGAGCCGCCAAGCAAGGCCCCGGCGATCAGCGGAAGCACCGTCGCGAGCGAGACCAGCCCGACATCGAGCGACGAGCGGGTCAATAGGTACACCTGGAAAGGCACCGCTACGGTGGTGAGCGAGCCGCCAACCGTGGACAGCAGCTGGCCGGCAACTAGGCAGCGCAGATCGCGGGATCTACGCAGCGGCGACACGTCCAGGACAAGATGCCGCCCGAGCCGGGCAATTCGGTTCACAACAGGCAGGCTAGCCTAATGACTGACCGTCAGTCAATCGAATGACTGACGGTCACCCAGTAGGATCGCGGTATTGTCAGCTCAACGATGGAGCGCCTGCATGGCCCGAACCAAGCCCGCCGAACAGCGGCGCGCCGACCTGCTTGAAGCGGGCAGGGAACTTTTCTTCGCCCAAGGCGTGGCGGGCACTTCGCTCGACGACATCACCAGCCGCGCCGGGGTCTCCAAGGGGCTGTTCTACCTGTACTTCCGCTCCAAGGACGACCTGCTGGCCGCGCTGCACGTCCAGTTCTCCAGCGAGCTCGCCGACCGTATCCGCACCGCCACCGACCCAGTCGCGGACTGGCCCGCAAAGCTCGACGCGTGCGTCAGGGCGATCTTCGATAGCTACCAGGAGCACGACGACCTGCACGAGGTCCTGTTTCGCACCGGCGGCCGCGTGTCCGACAGCCACCGGGCCACCCATGGGCTTGTCCTGAACGCCATCAGCGACCTCTTCGCCAGCGGCAAGGCAGCGGGCGCGTTCGACGTCGAGGATCCCGAGGCGACGGCCGTCTTGTGCTGGGCGAGCACCCACGGCTTTGACCAGGACTTCCACGGCGACGCTGCGCCAGCCGACGCCCGGCTCGTCCGCGCAGCCCAGCAGCTATTCCGCCGAGCAGCCGGCATCCCCGCCGACCCGCCAGCTTGATAGCCGGCATGCACGGCTCGTGGTAGACACGTGGCATGGCCGCTTTCGGTGTGCCGGATCTGGCTGACGTCTTGGCTGCGCGTCAGCGCATCGCGCCTTACCTGCGGCCGACGCCGCTGTACCGCTATCCCGCGCTGGATGCGGTGACCGGGGCCCGCACGTGGGTCAAGCACGAGAACCATCAGCCCGTGGGCGCCTTCAAGGTCCGCGGCGGGGTGAACCTGGTCAGCCAGCTGACTGTGGACGAGCGGCGGCGGGGCGTCATTGCCGCCTCGACCGGCAATCACGGCCAGTCGGTTGCGTACGCGGCGGACCTGTTCGGCGTGCGGGCGGTGATCTGCATGCCCGAGCGGGCCAACCCGGTGAAGGTCGAGTCGATGCGGGCGCTGGGCGCCGAGGTGGTCTTCCGCGGCCGTGACTTCGACGAGGCCCGCGAGTACTGCGAGGAGCAGGCGGCCGCGCGGGGGTACCGGTACGTCCACTCCGGGAACGAGCCGGAGCTCATCGCGGGCGTGGCCACCTGCGCGCTGGAGATCCTCCTGGACCGGCCCGATACCGAGGTGATCGTGGTCCCGGTCGGCGGCGGCAGCGGGGCGGCTGGGGCCTGCGTGGCGGCCAACGCCGTGCGCTCGTCGGTGCAGGTGATCGGCGTGCAGTCCGAGGCGGCCCCGGCCGCGTACCGCTCCTGGCGGGCGGGCGCCCTGGTCGAGGACGCCACCGGCACGTTCGCCGAAGGGCTGGCCACCAGGACGGCGTTCGAGCTACCGCAGCAGATTATGCGGGACCTGTTGGATGACTTCGTGCTGGTCTCCGAGGACGCGCTGAAGGCGGCGACGCGGCTGATGATCGAGAAGACCCGCAACCTCGTGGAGCCGGCCGGCGCGGCCGCCCTGGCGGCGGTGCTGGACGCCCCCGAGCGCTTCGCCGGCCGGAATGTGGCCGTCATCGCCAGCGGCGGCAACATCAGCCCGGCACAACTAGCAGAACTCTGGCCTCCCGCGCCGCGCTGACAGCGTCCCTTCCGTGGCGCCACCACGAAGCATGATCGACTGGTGTCATTCTCGGAGCGGCACACTTGTCTTCAGACGGTCCGGCCGCAGACCTGCACGGCGGGACAGGCGAAGGGGAGGCTGGGTGATCCGGGTGTTCCTGATCCGCCATGGTGAAAGCGAATCCAACGCGGGACTGCCCTCCGCTGGTCCGGGCTCGGCCCCGCTGACCGCGGCCGGGCACCGGCAGGCTGAGCAGGTCGCGCAGATACTCGCCGACGTCCCGGCCCTGATCGTGACATCGCCCTACCTGCGGGCACGCCAGACCGCTCAGCCGACGATCAGCCGGTTCCCCGCCACCGCGTGCCAGCAGTGGCCCGTCCACGAGTTCACCTACCTCGGGGACCTGCACGGGCGCGCCAGCACCCCCCGGGAACGGGAGCCCTACGCCCGGGCGTACTGGGACCGGGCCGATCCTCACGCCGCCAGCCGCGGGGCCGAGTCCTTCACAGGCCTGGTCAGCCGCACCACAGATTTCCTGAGCCGGCTCAGCACGCAGGAATCAGGGCCGATCATGGTATTCACCCACGGACTGTTCATGCGAGCCGTCGCGTGGTCGCTGCTGACCGGCATCACCGCACCGGACCAAGAACAGATGCGCAGCTTCCGCGAGTTCGCCAACCACTACCTGATTCCCAACGCCGGCGTCGTCGAACTCCGCCACGTCGGCAACGACTCTCCTGCCCTCCTGGGAGGCTGCACGATTCACCTGCCCGCCGCCCTGGCGCCGCGGCCGCGATGAAGACCAGCGATCACCGCCACGACAGATATGTACGCAGTCGCAGAGGACGGATGTCAGCGGGGTTCTTGCGGACCCAGTCGCAGCGCATGGTGGGCGCGACCTGCCATCGGCGGGTCGACTACGCTCTGCGGTCAGCGGTCCCAGCGGGCCGTCCAGCCGTCCCATGCCGCCGATCTCTACTGTGCGACCGGCTCCTCGCCGCCGTGACCCGGGCTGAGGTAGATGGCCTCGCGAACAGCGTGGACGGCGAACGTCGCCGCGGCGGCTGCCGCAGCCACCCAGACCACGCCCGGCCGCTGCTGCCAGCAGGCCAGCAGTGCTGCCCCGGCGGCGCTGCCGGACACGGGTACCTCGATGCGGAGCAGGAGCCGGGGCAGCGGGCGGAGCCGGGTGGGCGCGCCGGTCAGCGTCATCTGGGCATCGCGGGCGAACAGCGCCCCGCAGCCTGCTGCCACCAGCAGGCTGCCGCCGCGGCCGAGCCGCCGCAGCGCAAGCGGGGCGAGGGCCACCCCGGCGACGCTCGCGGCCAGCAGCGCCGCGCCCGCCGGCCCCTGGCCGGGCGGCTTGATGCCGTTCGCATCCGCAGCTGCGGTGGGTGCGGGTCCGGGCTGCTCCCCGGCGCCGGGACCCGCCGCGAGCTGGCAGAACTCCAGGTACTGCTTGAGCCCTGCCCGCGTCGCTCGTTCCTGTGGTCCGCCCGCCCGGGCGACTACGTTCGCTAGTTCGCCGATGACGATCTTGCCGGTGATCGGGGTCATGCCAGGCCTGACACCGGCTCTACGGGATGCCGGATGATCGTGCGCAGCTTCTCCGGCGCGCTGCGGCGCGGGTCGCCGAGGTAGATCTCGTGGTGGCGGCCGCGGGGCCGGCAGCCTGCTTCCGCGATGGCCTCGTGCAGTGCCACGATCGACGGCGCTTCGGCGGCGTACGGCCCGATGTGCAGCAGCTGAGCGCACCGGCCCTCCGCCCACCGGATGTATTCCAGGCGGGCCAGACCGGGCAGGTCCTTCTTGCCGGCCGCTTCCGCCGCGGCGGCGGCGACCAGCTCCGCGTCGATCGGGTCCGGCTGCATGATCAGCGCCTGCCACCGCCAGCTGCCGCGATCGCTGTCGGCCATGGTGACCTCGCCCCGCGCCACCGCGGCGACGATGTCCTGCTGCGCCGGGTCGTCCACCCACCACAGCCCTTCCAGCGGCATGACCCGCGGCGCCTCGCCGATGAGCTTCTTGAGCCGGAAGTGCGCGCCGTAGCTCACGTTGTACAGCGCTTGCACCGCCTCGGTGAACTCGGCGCCGCCGGGCTCACCGGTCCCGGTCACCGCCGCAAATCCGAACTCGGGGACATCAACGATGTCCACCGCGCCCTTGCGTACCTTGAGCAGCGACTCGTAGCTGGTTGCGAGAGAGGTCATACCGTCATGGTTGCCACCGACGGCCGACGCGGAAAGAGCCGAAGGTCCCGTAACCAGCGGACACCAGGAACCCAGGGACGGCCGACGAGCCCGGTCCCGATTCCCGCTCCGCAAGGCGAGGGTGACGCACACGGCGGCCACCGCGTACGGCGGAGTGATCGACTCCAGCAGCCGGGTGGCGCTCCGCTGGCGCGATGCCGTGGGCCCGGGACCTTCGCCGCGCCCTTGGCCTCTCGCGGCCTGTACGGCGAGTGGCCGGCTTCGCGGCCAGCCGCCCGGCGTCGGTGACGCGCTCAGAGCGCTCCCGCGCGGCAGGGCGTGACAGACCGACGCCCCGGGCGCGGAGCAGGCCTCCGTCATTCCCCGCTGAGGACCTGCCGATTATTTGCGGCTTGTGGTCCGGCTCCTATCCCCATTGGGCGTGCGCGGATTGCCCGATTCTGGCCGCCACACCAGCGGCCTGGCGGCCGGGTCGTGACGCTGGCTAACCTCGGGCCGGGCGATCTGCTCCAGGATCGGATGTGGTGCCCCGCGTGTGGCGGGGCCTGGTCACGGGTCGCGTCCTTCGGCGCCGTTGCTTGCATCCTCCTGGCGATAAGTCGGGAGAAAGCGCGGAGCAAGACGCTGACGTCATGATCGATCCGGCAATGCGCGCACTGGCAACTGGCGACACGGCGGGGAGACCCGGCGACCGCCCGGGCGGGAAGGCAGATGGGGCAGATGAGGTTGATACGGCACTGCGCGGCCGCGCGGCGTCTTCTCGTGGTGTTGGTGATGGCACTCGCGCCGGCCATCGGCCTGGCTGCCGGATGCGGCAGCGTGCGCAAGGCCATCGACGACGCCAACGCCAGCGCCGCGGCCTACAGCGACCTGCAGGGGTTCATCCGGGGCCAGCTCACCACGAAGTTCAGCCGCTCGGTCCGCTCGGTGTCCTGCACTCCTCACGTCGACCAGGTCCTGCCCGGCGACACCGCCGATCTGACGTGCGCCGTGGTGTTCACCGACGGCACGTCGTACGCCACCCCCGCGACGATCACCGACCCGTCGACCGACCCCGACACCGCGACCGAGTCGTTCAGCTTCAATGACCCGCCGGCGATCGACATCACGACCGCGCCACTGCCAAGCCCGGCCGTCACACTCGCCGCGACGAGCCCCGGCTCGCTGCTCCTGGCGGGCAACCTGGCGCCCGTGCTCAGCAAGCTCACCGCCCGGTTCGGCCGCCGGGACCTGATCGTGCAGCTGGCGATCTACCCCGGCGAGCTCGAAGCGGTCATCGCCGGGAACAACGGCCAGGCGCGGGCGGTCACCGCGACATACACCGGGGCGCTGACGGCGGGATCCCCGGCAGCCTTCGCAGGCCCCCGCAACGGCATCGGCTTCTCCCAGCTCGTCCCGGGCGTGATCCAGCGCCTCACCGAACTGATCACCACCAAGGGCAAGGTGCGCCTCGGCCGCATCAGCCGCTTCGTGCTTACCAGCTCCCTGCCCGGCGGCAATTCTGGCTGGACCATCTACCTGACCTCGGGCACGACCCGGTTCCAGGCACTCGTGCACGGCACCGACCCGCAGATCATCACGCCCAGCGGCACACACGACCTGAACTGAACGCCGACCCGGCCGGACTGGATGCGGGCTATCCCCCACGCGGTCGCAGATCCCAAGCCCTCGCCGCCTTCTTCGGAAGGTTCGCCCATACTTGGAAGGCCAACGATGGAGCGGCGTTCGCGGCTTGCTCGCTGAGGGCGGCTCGCTCGTCAACCCGTTCTGTAAGCGAGCCGAGGGCCCGGATGCCTGACACCCATGTATGCCGGGCACCTCGGCGCATGCTGCACCTACGACCACATCGATCAACTTGACCACGCACGGGACATCGGGGATGCCCACGCGCTCGCCGACGCCGATCAGACGGTCTGCCCGGCCGACCGCGACGCGGCCCTGGCTCTGCAGGTCGTCGGCCTGCACCGGTGCCGACTGACTCCTGGTTGACTCGGCCAGCCTTGGGCCTGATCCGCATCATCTGCGACGGCGTGGCCGTCATGGCCGTGTGCCAGACTCGTCATGCTGCGGCTCATCGCACGATTGGATCAATCATGGAGCACCCGCCCGCGCGCTTCCCGCCTGGCCCGGCGATGCCGAGGTGGCGGTGGCCCTGACGTTTGACGTGGACGGCGAGGCTCCCTGGCTCAGCGAGGGACCCGGGTACGCCCGTCGGCTGACCATGCTGTTGCAGGGCCGCTTCGGCCCCGCCCGGGGCCTGGGCCGGATCCTCGGGCTGCTGGCCGAGCTGGAGGTCACCGCCACGTTCTACGTGCCCGGCCACACCGCCGACCAGCATCCTGGCGCCGTGGAGGCCATTCCTGGCGGGCGGGCACGAGATCGGCCACCACGGGTACCTGCACCGCGGCACCGACGGCCTGGACGCCGCGGCGCAGCGCGCCGAGCTCGAGGAGCTGTGGTCAGCTGTAGTTGCGCAGCTGCGCCCATATCTGGCCCCAGGGGGATTCGGGTCCGGTGCACAGGTAGATGTGGCCGCCCTGTTCCTGGTTGCGGATCCCGGCCGAGTTGGACAGCGTGGCGGCCGGCTGCACGCTGGTGAAGAACCGGGCCAGGAAGGCGTGGTAGCCGGAGGCGTCGCCGGGAACGACCGCGATCACCGTGGTGGCGGCCGGGTTGCCCGGTCCCCACCACCAGTCGGTGTTCTGTTTGCTGACGGCCGTGGGCAGGCCGTCTGCCCGGCCTAGTTCGTTGATCGCGCCGGCCTCGCCGTAGTTGGCCGTGAAGATCACCGCGTGCGCGCGCTGGGCAGCGGGCAGGGACAGCCAGACTTGCTGCACGGTCTGAACCAGCTGGGGCCAGCCGATCGACTCGGCGCTCTGCGCGCTCACCGTGGAGGTCCAGCCGACGTCGGCGGCCGGCAAGACGGGCAGCACGATCGGGAGCGCCGCCGCCGTGGTCAGCGCGGTGGCCAGCATCAGGTTGCGGACCCGGCCGCGCCGGGCCGCGAGCCACCCGTCGACGGCCACGAAGCCGGCCGCGAGCAGGTAGGGATAGGTGCCGGCCAGGTAGTAGATCTTCGCGCCGGTAGTGACGGCGAACAGGACGAACAGCAGCCCGTAGGCCCAGGCCAGCGCCCGCCACAGCGGCCGGTCCGACCGCCACAGGAAGCGCAGCCCGGCCAGCCAGACCCACACCAGCGCGAGGGTGACCATGATGACCTGGCCGATCACCCAGGTCCCGACGTTGCCCAGGCCGCCGTTCTCACGGTTGAGCGCCTGGGTCATCGCGATCGTCGCCCACTGGTGCTGCGCCTGCCACCACAGGTCGGGAACGGTGAACGCCACGGCGATGACCGTGCCGGCCAGGAACCACCGGTTCAGCACCATCGCCCGGCCGCCGCTGAGCAGGGCGCCGGCGACCAGGGCCGCGGCGAACAGGCCGGCGCTGTGCTTGTTGACCAGCCCCAGGCCGAGGATCAGCCCGGCGGCCAGCCACCAGCGGCAGTCGCCGGACCGGCCGATATGGACGACCACTAGGGCCAGCGCGGTCCAGGCCAGCACATCGTAGGGGGTCGTCCCGGCCATGTGGCCGATGGCCAGCAGGGCCGGCATGGTGCCGGTCCCGATCGCGGCCAGCAACTGCGCACGGCAGCTCCCGCCGAGCTCGCGCGCCGTAAGGCCGCTGATCACAACCGTGGCCCCGGCCGCCAGCGCAGGCCACAGCCGCAGGCCGGCCAGCGATACGCCGAACAGCTTCAGCGATACCCACGCCAGCAGCGGCGTCAGCACCGGCTGATCAACGTAACTGGCCTGCAGGTGCCGCGCGTCGTCCAGGAAGTACAGTTCGTCGCGGTGGAACCCGTACCGCGGCGACAGCGCCATGAGCACGGCGAACACCACCCCGCCGACCAAGATCACCCGCCGGTCGAACGGCCGCGGGCCAGCCACCAGCGCTGCGTTCGGGCCGGGCCCGGTAGCGCCGGCAGGACCGGGCAGCTGAGGCAGCGGCAGAACGGGCCATCGTGCCATCATCCTCCCCCTCCCGGCCGGGAGTCCTATTCCCTCCTTACAACCGTCGCGCGCTTCGCGCTAAAGGCGGAAGTCCTGGCCCTCCGGGCCGAACGCCACTGCCAGGGCCAGGGCCGGTGTGCGCATACTGCTGGTAAGGAGCCTGGATGATGAGACAGCCGGTGGCCTTGGCCCGTGCACAGTACGAGCGATTCCGCTCGCTCATTCACGAGTTCGCCAAGTTCGCGGTGATCGGCGTCGCAGGCGTGTTCATCACCAACGCCGTCTACGACCTGCTGTACCTCCACCTCGGTCTGGGGCCGGTCACGTCCACCACGATCGCCACCATCGTCGCGACGATCGCCAGCTACCTCGGCAACCGCTACTGGTCTTTCCATGACAGACAGCGCACCGGCGTCGTGCGCGAGATCGTCGTCTTCGCCGTACTGAACGGGATCGGCCTGCTGATCCAGGACGCGGCGGTAGCGTTCAACTACTACGCGCTGGGCCTCGGGCACGACAAGCTGGCGGGCTTCATCGCGCTGAATGCCGGTATCGTGCTCGCCACGCTGTTCCGGTTCTGGTCCTACCGCCGGTTCGTCTGGATCGCTCCGCCAGCCGGCCAAGCCGGGAACACCGAGCGTGCTCACCGATCCCCAGCCCCGGATGCTCGGCCCCATCGAGGTCACCGTCCGCCGCGGCCAGCTGGTCATCCGCGGGCAGATCCCGGTCCCCGCGATTCGCCGGGGACTTCGCCGACGGCGACGCTCAGAGCGACCATTCGGTACGGGCGCAAACGATCAGACCGCTGAACCATGAATTGCAGGCGGTTCGCGATCGCCGTCAGTGGCCGCGTTTGGTTAAGCACTTCGGCTGGTGACTCGTGGGCACTCTGGCCACGGGTTCCTGTCCTACCTGCCGCCGAGCGTCTTCGAGTTGCCGCCGGTCGCGGCGAACGCGGACCCGGTCAGCCTGCCGGAAGGCGAGCTGCTGGCCGCCGTGCCCCGCGATCGGCGCCAGCCGTACCGGATCGGTCCCCGCCGACGGCGACTTCGGCGACCGGGTGACCCGGGTCGCGGAGATCACCAGGGAGCGCAAGGAACACCCACGCGGCGCCTGCGCGGCGCTCCACAGCGGGCACGCCTATCCGGGCGATGGCCGCGGTGCCGTTCACCATGGGCAGCGTAACCGTGTCCTCCGCCGTCCCGTCCTCCGCCGGCACCCCGGCGATCACGATCCCGTCCGACCCGCCCGCGTCCCTGACGCGGCCGCCCTCGCCGCGGCCCCGCGCCGCGAGCTCAGCGGGTCTTGACGCCTCGCCAAGTCAGCGGGTAAAGCGGCAGGCATCAGCCCGGTGATGTGGAACAGCGGCGCGATGCCGAGCACGCTGTCGGCCGGGGTAAAGTCCATCCACTCCCGGTAGTCGCAGCAGCCGTGCACCATCCCCGCGTGGGTGTTCATCGCGCCTTTGGGCTGCCCCGTCGTGCCCGACGTGTAGGTCAGCACCGCGACATCGGCCGGCGCCGGGGCCCGCACCGATGACAAAGCCGAAACCGGAGCCGAATCCCCGACCCCGCCGGCGACGACGTCCAGCAGGTCAACCGCCCCGTCCCCAACAGCCAGCCGAGGCACCGTCAGCACCCGCTCATCGCACCGCGCCTGCCAGTCAAGCGCCGACGTGGTGATCACGGTCTCCATAGCCGTCCGCCCGGACTCGATAACGACCCGGGCCACGCTCGCGTACAGCTCGTCTAGGCACAGCAGCGCCCGCGCGCCCGAGTCGCCCAGCAGGTACGCGAGCTCGCGCTCCTTGTTCATCGGGTTGACCGCGACCGCCGCGCCCCCCGCCTTCCACGCGCCAAGCAGCCCGATGATGAACGCCGGGTTGTTCTGCACATACAGCGCCAGCCGGTCCCCGGCCCGGAAGCCGCGGGCGAGCAGCAGGGCCGCCAGCGCGTCCGACAAGGCGTCAAGGTCGGAAAGCGCGAGCGAGTCGTCGAAGTACCGGATCGCGACCGTAGCGGGCGCCCGGGCGACGGACGCGCGGAACGCCTCGAGCATCGTCGCGTACTCAGGCGCGATGCTGTCCGGCTGCCCCGCGCGGTAGCGGGCGAGCCACGGCTTGTCGCGGTAGGGGCTGCTCACAGACCCGATTATCCCCACCGATCCGTAGTTCGGCTTGAATACGTCTATGGACTCCACCTCCCGGTTGCCGCTCGCCGGACTGCAGATCGTCGAGTGCGCAAGCTACGTCGCGGGTCCGACCGGCGGCCTGACCCTGGCCCAACTGGGCGCTGAAGTCACCCGGATCGACCCCGTCGGCGGCGGCCACGATCACCGGCGCTGGCCGCTCGCGCCGAGCGGCGAAAGCTACTACTGGTCATCGCTCAACAAGGGCAAGCGCTCGGTTGCGGTCGACCTGCGCTCGCCCGAGGGCCGCGAGCTGGTAGTGGCGCTGATCACCGCTCCCGGTCCCGACCGCGGGCTGCTGATCGACAACGTCGTCGGACGCCCGTGGCTCGCCCACGAGGCTCTCCAAGCCGGCCGAAAAGACCTCATCCATCTGCGCGTGCAGGGACACCCGGACGGACGCCCGGCCGTCGACTACACGGTCAACGCCGGAGTCGGGGTCCCCCAGATCACCGGCCAGGAAGAGGAGACCGCGCCGGTCAACCACGTCCTCCCCGCCTGGGACCTGATCACCGGGGTCAGCGTCGCGGCGGGCATGCTGGCCGCGTTGCACCACCGGGAACGGACCGGAGACGGCGCCTTCATCGAGCTCGCCCTTTCCGACGTGGCGCTGGCGGGGGTGGCCAACCTCGGCTGGCTGTCGGAGGCGGAGCTGCGCGGCGCCGACCGGCCCCGGCACGGCAACCACCTGTACGGCAGCTTCGCCTCCGACTTCGCGACGGCCGACGGCGGGCGGGTCATGGTAGTGGCGCTGACCGAGGGCCAGTGGAAGGCGCTCAAGGAGGCGACAGGGACGGGCAAGGTCTTCGCGGCGCTGGAGACCGCCCTCGGCACCGACCTGCGACGGGAGGAGGAGCGGTACCGGCACCGGGACACGATCGCGGCCATCCTCCGGCCCTGGTTCGCCGGCCGAGACCTCGAGCAGGCCAGCGGCGAGCTCGACCGCGCGCGGGCGCTCTGGGGCCCGTACCGGGGAATGGCCGACGTCGCCGCCGCCCATCGGCGCGGCGCCCATCCGGTCCTAGCCGACGTCGAGCTCGCCGAGTCCGGCGGGCAAGGAGAGTCAGGCAAAGCGATCGCCGCCCGCTCGCCGCTGCGCTGGAACGGGGCATACGGTGAACCGGGGAACAGCCCGCTCCTCGGCCGCGACACCGAGCAGGTCCTCGCCGAGGTCCTCGGCCTCACCCCGCCCGAGCTCGCCGGGCTGCGCGACCGCGGCGTCATCTAACGGCGCCATCGAACCAGGAGGGTCGAAATGCCCCGTCTCGCCCAGACCGCCGGCCTCACCGACGTGCAGCAGCAGATACTCGCAACCGTCCGCGAGTTCGTGGACAAGGAGATCATCCCGCACGCCCAGGCGCTGGAGCACGCCGATGAGTACCCGTCCGACATCGTCGCGGGCATGCGCGAGATGGGCCTGTTCGGCCTGACCATCGATGAGGAATACGGCGGGCTGGGCGAGTCACTGCTCACCTACGCGCTGGTCGTCGAGCAGATCGCGCGCGGCTGGATGAGCGTCTCCGGCATCATCAACACCCACTTCATCGTCGCGCACATGATCAGACAGCACGGCACGTCCGAGCAGAAGCAGAAGTTCCTGCCGCCGATGGCGGCGGGCGAGATACGCGGCTCGTTCTCCATGTCCGAGCCCGACCTCGGCTCCGACGTCGCCGCGATCAAGACCAGGGCGGTGCGGGACCCCGCCAGCGGCGGCTACCGAGTCAACGGCGCGAAGATGTGGCTGACCAACGGCGGCAGCTCCAACCTGATCGCGCTGCTCGCCCGGACCGACGAGGGCGCGGCCAAGCCGCACCAGAACCTCACCGCCTTCCTGGTGGAGAAGCCGACCGGGTTCGGCCAGGTGCTGCCGGGCCTGACCATCCCGGGCAAGATCGACAAGATGGGCTACAAGGGCGTCGACACCACCGAGGCCCTGTTCGACAACTTCGTCCTGCCCGTCGACAGCGTCCTCGGCGGCGCGCCCGGCCGCGGCTTCGCTCAGATGATGGACGGCATCGAGGTCGGCCGCGTGAACGTGTCCGCGCGTGCCTGTGGCATCGCGCTGCGCGCGTTCGAGCTGGCCGTCGCGTATGCGCAGCAACGCAAGACGTTCGGCCGGCCGCTGGCGGAGCACCAGGCGATCGCGTTCAAGCTGGCCGAGATGGCCACCAAGGTCGAGGCCGCGCACCTGATGATGGTGAACGCCGCCCGGCTGAAGGACTCGGGCGAGCGCAACGACGTCGCCGCGGGCATGGCCAAGCTGCTCGCCAGCGAATACTGCGCGGAGGTGACCCAGGACGCGTTCCGCATCCACGGCGGCTACGGCTATTCCACCGAGTATGAGATCGAGCGGCTGATGCGGGAGGCCCCGTTCCTACTCATCGGCGAGGGCACCAGCGAGATCCAGAAGATGATCATCAGCCGCGGCCTGCTCCGTGACTACAAAATCTAAAATCGTTCCTCCGAACGGACCCGGCCGGCTCTGGCGCCGCCCGTTACCCGGCATCCCGCAGCGACCTCCGCCACGGACAACTCTAGCCAGCAACGCCTTCTTCATATAAAATCGACCTGGGAACTAGGAAATATGCTTTTCTACCGCTAGGAGCAGCGCCGAGATGACCTGCACTGACCCCAGGCTGGTGGGCGACGACGTGTCGGCCACGGACTTCCGCCACGCGATCGGTCACTTCGCAACCGGCGTCACCGTGATCACCTCGGTCGGAGCCGACGGCCAGCCCGTCGGCACCACCGCCAACGCCGTCAGCTCGCTCTCCCTCGACCCGCCGCTGATCCTGGTCTGCTTCGACCGGTCAAGCCGAACGCTGGAGTCGGTGCTCGCGCACGGCGCGTTCGCGGTGAACGTGCTCGGCGCTCGGCAGCAGCACCTGTCGGCCAACTTCGCCCGCCGCGGCCTCGCCGCCGCCTGGGACGGGGTCCGGCACCGCCGGGGCCGCACCGGCAGCCCTCGCCTGGACGGGGTGATCGCCACCCTCGAGTGCACCGTGGAGCACCAACTCGAAGGAGGCGACCACGAGATCATCGTCGGCCGCGTCCGCGAGGTGGAAACCACCGCCGACGACGCCGCCCCCCTAATCTTCTGGCGCGGCAGCTACCTGACCCCCCAGTAACCCCCAGGGCGCCGACGCAACCGCGGCCACCGTCGCCCGTGATATCCAGTTGCCACCACCCCCGCCGCCTGAAAGCATCACGTCCCATGCCCGTCTTTCGCGCCTTCGACGGAACCGAACTCGCCTATCACGTGCACGGTGCAGGCGCCCCACTGATCTGCCTGCCGGGCGGGCCGATGCGCGCGTCGGAGTACCTCGGCGATCTCGGCGGACTGTCCCGGCGTCGGCGGCTGATCCTGCTTGACCTGCGCGGCACCGGCAGCTCGGCGACACCGACCGATCTGTCGAGCTACCGCTGCGACCGCCTCGTGGACGACGTCCTCGCGCTGCAGGACCATCTCCGCCTGGCCAGCGCCGACGTGCTCGGGCACTCGGCCGGGGCCAACATCGCACTGCAGTACGCGCTCCGGCATCCGTCGCGGGTAGGCAGGCTTCTGCTGATCACACCGAGCGGCCGGGCGGTCGGCCTGGAACCCGACACCGCGCAGCGGCGCGAGGTCGTCAGCCTGCGCCGGGGCGAGCCGTGGTTCGAGCACGCGGCCGCCGCCTTCGAGCGGCTCGCCGCCGGCGGGGAGGCGGAGCAGGACTGGGCGGCCACCGCCCCGTTCTTCTACGGCCGCTGGGACGCCGCCGCGCAGGCGTGCGACGCGGCCGGGGGGAAGCAGGTCAACGACGTCGCGGCCACCGCCTTCGCCGCCGAGGGGGCATTCGACCCGGCCGCCACCCGCGCGGGCCTGACTGACCTAAGCGTGCCGGTGCTCGTCATCGGCGGCCGCCTCGACCTGCAACGGCCGCCAGCGGTGACCGCCGAGTTCGCCGCGCTGTTCCCGCACGCGCGACTGGTGGTCCTGCCGGACGCCAGCCACTTCCCCTGGCTCGATGACCCCGAGCAGTTCGTCGCGGCCGTGACCGAGTTCCTGGGCTGACCTCCCGCTACCGCCCGGCTCGCCCGCTTCGCCCGCGAGCCAAAGGGCGCGCCCCTGCCGGCCGACTGAGCGACGAGGGAGCAGGCAGGGGCCACAAGCGCCCGGAGGCGAGCGGGAAGGTACAGTTCTGGAGCCCTAAGCGGACTGGTTCGTCTCGGCTGTCACTGCGTTCCGAACGCCGTCGGTCGGCCTGAAACCGGTGGTCACGCTCGATGAGCCGCCCGATCTCGCCCAGTTGGCCCGAGCCGACATCCCCGTCGGCGCCGCGAACCAGGTCAAGCAGCTGACGGGAGGAGGTGAGGACCTGCGCCCCGAGGCCGTCGGTGCAACTGAGGATCTTCGCCCGGGGATGATTAAGCAGGACGACCGGCTGCCACGGCACCGGCTGGCCGCGCTTGGCCAGGAAGCGCGCGAGTTGCGCAAGCGGCTCGGCCAGTTGCACCTGGGGCGGGCGGCCGCCCCGGTCAGCCAGCGTCATCACGTCGCCGACCTCGTTGCCGTAGCCGTCGTAGCGGCGGTACAGCCACCGCTCCGCAGCGATGCGGAACGCCCCGTTGACGTGCTTGACTTCGATCGCGAACAGCCCCTGGGGGCCGATAAGCAGGTAGTCGATCTCTCCGCCGGCGTTTCTGTAGCCCTTGAAAAGCGCCCAGGAATCATCGAGGGCGCGCTCAAGGGCGGCGTGAACTTCCCGTTCTCCCTCGGCGCCGGCCTCCAGCGCCGCCTCGTTGCGTGACGGCCCCCGGCGCGCGGGGGGCGCGGGCGGACCGGACCGCCTACGCCGCCAGACGGTCACTGCCCACCGCAGCGCCGACAGCAGTCGCCAATGCGCCATCGCCTGATCACGCTGCGCGCGGGCTTCGCCGATGGACCCGTCGTAGGCGGCAAGTTCCCGTCGGTACCGTTCCTCGTCGCGCTGCCCGGCGCCGGCCCTGCCACGGCGGGCCTGCCGCAGCAGCTCGCCGGCATGATCCGATAGCGGGATAAATCGCATACCTACAGTATTCGCGGTCTCACCCGAAAGGTCACGGGCGGCTCGCCAGCAACCTTTGCCTTGCTTGAACCTTTACCTTCCCTGCTCAGGTGACCCGGTAGGCCGTGTAGCGTACGCTCTCCGCTCCCCGGATCGCGGACGCCACGAAGATCGACCGCTCGACGGCGGCCAATCGCGGCGCCGACGTCTCCAGGTAGACCGCGACCCGGAAGTAGTAGGCGGTCGGGTCCACCAGCTCGCCGCGCAGCAGCGCGTCGAGGATCGCGGGCGGCCCGCTGCGGACCCCTGACGTCCGGAAGTGGACGTACTCGCCGGCCGCCGTTCGCGCGGAGTAGCGGGTGTCGATCTCGATCGTGCCGTCGGGTCGGACGACCTGCCAGTCCGCCCCGCCGGGGAGGATCTCCGCGTCGATCAGGCCGGTCACCTCGCCGCCGGCGATCGGCACGACGCGGCGGTGGCCGACCCGGGTGGTGCCGTGATCCTCAAGCGGCCCGAGGGTGGCCGCCACGTCGAAGGCGGGCTCAAGCCCGGGCACGGGCGCCGCGGGGATCACGGCAGGGTCGGGGGCCACAGGAACGGAGCCTAACAGGCGCCCCGCCGCTACCCGCTGGGTTTCACCGCAGGCGGGACTGCATCTCGGTGAGCCGGCGGGTCGCGTAGTTCATCTCCGCGATCGTCAGGCGCAGTCGGTACCACAAATGCCGAAGCCGCTCGCGGCCGGTCAGCGAGACCGACCTTTCCAGCTGCCGCCGGCCACCGTGCTCGGTCAGCGCGGGCGCCGCCGTGATTGTCGTCTTGTCGACACCGTGGGTCCTTGACCGCTGCGGCGTCTTGCCCTTGGTCTTCATCGCCGTCTCCTGCACTCTTCGCGC
The DNA here is from genome assembly GCA_963773105.1 of uncultured Actinomycetota bacterium. Taxonomy (GTDB): domain Bacteria; phylum Actinomycetota; class Actinomycetes; order Streptosporangiales; family Streptosporangiaceae; genus Trebonia. Next base: position 164,968 of record CAVZAA010000003.1, on the reverse strand, counting down.
TGGCGGACGCTGCCCGCCAGGAAAAACTGATATCACTATGATATGCATGCAATATCAGATACGTCAACGGAGCCTGGTTGGGGACACCCGCGCGTGCCGAGGGGCACGGGATCGTAATCGATCACCCTGTGTAGACGTTCGATTACAGAAGATGATATGTAGACGCGCGGCAGGGTCGGTGACCGGGGGACCTGGAACAAGCGCAGGTACTACGGACCCACCGGGTCGTCGGGTCGCACGCAACCGGATTCGTAGGCGAGGACCACCGCCTGGACGCGGACATCGCAACGCCATCGCGCGATCGCCACCGCGACCGCGCTTGTCGGCACCTGCGCGGTCGTGGTGCCCGCGGCAAGCGCGAGCACCAGCGCCCCCAAGTCGCACACCCTGACGTTCATCTCGGTCCAGGAGGCGATGCACAACTACTCCCAGACGACCACCAGCCAGCAGGACAGGGCGAAGGAGCATCAGATGAAACCCGACCTCAAGCTCACGACGGTCCTGCTCGTCATCCTCGGGGTCCTCGACCTAGTGGCGATCCCTTTCATGATCGCGGCCAACCACCACACCAAGGGCACGCCCCCGGTCGCGGCGATCGTCGTGGTCGGCGTCATCGCCGTCGCCACCCTGATCAGCGCCGTCGGCGTCGCCCGGGGCCTGCGGTGGGCGTTCTGGATCGCGATGACCGCCCGGATCATCGACGGGCTTTCGAACTTCCTCGGCCTCACCAACCACCCGACCCCGGCCACGACCATCGGCGGCTGGGTGGGGTTCGTGCTCTCGATCGGCGCCATCGTGCTGCTGATCAGGGTGAACCCGCGCCGGGCGGCCCGGCGCGCGTCCGCGGCGTCCGCGGCGTCCGCGGCGTCTGCGCCGGCCAGCCCATCCAGGTAGTGATCGGGCCCACCGCCGGGCCCGCCGACGAGACGCCATCGGGGCGTGTCTCGTCGGCAGGCCCGGCTCGGCCATGCCGGCCCGCTCCAGACTCCGACTGCCTGAGGCGATAATAAGTCGTCGGCCGAGGGAGTTTTCGTGAGCGATCCTGAGGGCCCGTCGAGGATGTCGGGCCGCTTGAGCGGTGACCTGATCCTTGCCATCGGACTCAGCGCGACCCTGCTGATATCGCTGGCAGCGGAGGATCTGCTCCGCGGCGCAGACAACCTGCTGGAAACGGCCTGCGCGATCGGCGCCTTCTGTTGCCTCATCCCGCGGCGCGCGGATCCTCAGCTGTCGGCCATCGCGGCTGCCATCGTGTTCGCGGTATCCGCCGCCCTGGGATCGCTGGCTACGATACCGGGCGAACTCTCCGACCTGATCGCGGTGCCCGTCTTCCCGCTGGCCTACTCGTTGGGGACCGATGCCGATCAGCGCCGGTCGATCGTCGCCCTGCTGCTGCTCGGCGTCGGACTGCAGATCGCCAACGGCCGGACCACCTTCAACCCGCTGTTCTTCCTGGTCACGGTCGGCCCGTGGGCGGTCGGTCGTATCGTCCGGTCAGGCCGCGCCTAACGCCACCGGGCCCGTTGCTTCAGGGCCTGCTATCTCAGGCCCCGCGGCGAAGATCCGCGCGTAGATGTCGTCGATGACGTCGTTCTTGGCCAGGTTATAGTCGCTCGGCTGGTCGACCGTGTCCCGCGCCAGGCGCCGCTTGGTCGCCGCGTACAGGTCCCGGTCGTCCGGGTGCGAGCGCAGCCAGTCGCGGAAGAGCCGGTGCCGGATCGGTTCGGGCGCATCCCGCGGCCACACGTGCAGGTGGACGTCCTCGCCCGGGCTGACGAGCATCCGGTGCCCGTACCACCACGGCTCGCGCAGCACCAGTCGGTACCCGCGGGTCTCGAGCACGGGAACGTAGCCGGACTCGTCGGCCGTGTCCTCGATCAGCAGGTCGATGTCGATGATGGGCTTGGCCGGCAGGCCGGGCACCGAGGTCGACCCGACGTGCTCGATCGCGACGATCAGGCCGTCCAGCGTCTCGCTGATCAATGACCGGGCGGCGGCGAACTGGCCGACCCAGGCCGGGTCGTAGTCCTCGATGACGATGTGGTCCCACCGCGCCGGGCGCTCGCCGACCAGGGCGACCGCATTCTGCTCAGGGGTGCCATGGAAGCGCTGCGTGACTTCCTTCGGGTACTCAGCCAACTCGACCTCCTGACGAAGCAAAGTTGACCAGCCTACAACGGCGGGCGGGTATCGCAACAGGGAGGCGCAGCGGCTATTTCATCTTTTGCAGGCTGGATTGGCAGGGATAGCGTTGTGTCGATCATGACGACCGAGGGGTGAGTGGGACATGAGCACTGCCGACGCGTAGCCGGTCTTCACCCTGGCCACCGGTCCGGTCGGCAGCACCCCGGCCACTGCGGCGGCGCTCGCCCGACCGGTGCTGCACCACACCGATCCGGCCTTCCGGGCGATCTACGCGCAGACCGTCGCCCTGCTGCGGGAGGCGTTCGGCACCTCGGCCGACCCGGCGCCGCCGTGGAGGCGGCGCTGGCCGCGCGCGATGACGACGGAGAGCGCGGATTACACCTTGCCCCCGGTGAGCTCGTGCTCGATCTCCTGGAGGCTGCGTCCCTTGGTTTCTGGCACCTTGCGCCAGAAGTACGCGAGCGCGACGAGCGTGAGGAAGCCGAACAGGAAGAACACGCCGACGCCGTTGATCGCGTTCAGCAGCGTCAGGAACGAGACCGTGACGACGAAGTTGGCGCCCCAGTTGGCCATGGTCGCCACGCTCATCGCCGCGCCCCGGATCCGGAGCGGATAGATCTCCGCGATCAGCAGCCAGAACACCGGGCCGAGCCCGATCGCGAACGACCCGGTGTAGATGAACAGACCAACCACCGCGACGATGGCCAGCGCCCCGTGCAGGTTCTCGCCGCCGAGGAAGGCGCATCCAGTGATCGCCATGCCGACCGCCATGCCTGCCGTGCCGCTCAGCAGCAGCGGTCGCCGCCCCGCCCGGTCGAGCAGCCAGATGGCGACGATGGTCATCCCGACGTTGACCGCGCCGTTGACCACGTTGGCGAGCAGCGCGGCCGAGCTGCCGAACCCGGCCCCCTGCAGCAGCGTCGGGGCGTAGTAGATGACCGTGTTGATGCCGGTGATCTGCTGGAACACGGCCAGCAGGACACCCACGAAGAGCAGCGGCCGGATCGAGGGCGACAGCAGCTCCCGGGTGCTCGCCTGCTTGCGGGTGACCTCCTGGACGTCGCGGATCTCGTCGTCGATGTCGTCGTCGTTCCGCACCCGCATGAGCACGTCCCGTGCCTCGTCGATCCGGTCCTGCCGGATCAGCCAGTGCGGGCTCTCCTTCTGGAAGAGCATCCCCCCGAACAGCAGCAGGGCGGGGATCGCGGCCAGGCCGAACATCAGCCGCCAGTTTCCCGAGCCGGATAGCCCGTAGTCGATGAGGTAGGACACCAGGATCCCGGCCGTGATCGCGAACTGGTTGAGGCTGACCAGGCCGCCGCGGACCCGGGGCGGCACGACCTCGCCGATGTAGAGGGGCACCACCATGGAGGCCGACCCGACCGCCAGGCCGATCACGATCCGCGCGACCAGCAGCACCGGGTAGGTCGGGGTGAACGCCGCCAGCAGCACGCCCACCACGAAGATGGCCGCCGTGATCAGGACGGTGAGGCGCCGCCCGATCAGGTCCGCCACCCGCCCGGCCAGCAGCGCGCCCACCACCGCGCCGACCAGCAGCAGGCTGGTGATCAGTTCCTCCTGGAAGGAGGAGAGCCCGCCGAAGTCCTTCTTGACGAACAGCAGCGCTCCGGACACCACCCCGGTGTCGTAGCCGAACAGCAGCCCGCCCAGCGCCGTGACCGCCGCGCCGAGCGCGACGTGCCTGCGCACCTTCTCCGCCGGTGTCGCGTGCCTCGTCATCAGCATGATGACAACTCCTCCTCAACGCGCCGCCGTTGGCGCGACATTCGAAGGTCCAACTCCCCGTGCAGGGTGTCTATGTGGGCATACCGACTACCCAGCGGACTTCGAACAAACTCATTGGGGCTTCCCAACCTTGGCCGCGCGGGCCACGGAGACCGTTCATTTGAGCGATGCGAACGAGGTCGGGCCGGCCGCAGGCTTCACCTATCCGCACTCCGCTTCACGGAAAGGACCCTGCCATGAACGGATCCCTGAATGACCAGAAGGTGCTCGTCATCGGACGGGGGAGCGGGATCGCCCGCGCCGTTGCCCTCGCCGCCCGCGATGCCGGCGCCCACGTGGCCGCGGCCGGCCGCGACCAGGAGAAGCTGGCTGGCGTCTACGCGGGGGAGCCCGGGATCAAGATCACGGTCGGCACCCTCGGGGTGGCGATCACCAACGCCGCGGCCGACACCCTGGCCCGTTCGCTGGCCCTTGAACTGGCCCCGATCCAGGTCAACGCGATCTCCCCGGGCGTGATCGACAGCGGCGCCTGGGACGCCCTCGGCGAGCAGGGGAAGGCGGACTACTACGCCGATATGAGGGCCCGCAACCCCGCTCGGCGCATCGGCACCACCGACGATGTCGCCAACACGGTCCTGTTCGCGATGAGCAGCACCTTCCTCACCGGGCAGACTCTGCACATCGACGGCGGCGAGCCGCTGACCTGACCCGACGACGATCTCTGGGAGGACCCGATGACACAGGCAATCGCATGGGACAAGGTGGCCCACGACGACGTGGTGCGCGCGCTACAGGAGTACGACCGGCTGGGCCCCGAGCAGTTCTTCGCCGCGCATGGCTACGCCCCGACTACGACCTATGACCTGGTCTGGGAGGAACGCAGGTATCCGCCGAAGGCGATCCTGGGCACGGCCTACGAGTTCGCGGTGGGCCAGCGCCTTGCCTCCGGTGATTTCGAGGGCGGGAAGTCCGGCGCGGTCAAGGTGCTCGGGAACCTGGGATTCGACGTTGAGCCGCGCCACCCCGCCAGCTAGCAGATCATGGTGCGCGTGGACTCCTCCGTTCGGACCCGGGCGCTCTTCCGGTGACCACGATCTCGCTCGTCACCGGGGCCAACCGGGGCATCGGCCTTGAGGTCTGCCGTCAGCTGGCCGCCGCCGGTCATGAGGTCGTGCTCACCGCCCGCGATGCCGCCGCCGCGGCGACCGCGGCCCGATCGGTCGGCGCCACGCCGCTCCGCCTGGACGTCACCGATCCGCCGAGCGTCGACGCGGCCGCGGCCGCCGTCCGCGACCGCTACGGCAGGCTCGACGTCCTGGTCAACAACGCCGCCATCAGCTACGACACGTGGCAGCGGGCGATCACGGCCGACCTCAGGGTCGTCCGCGAGGCGGCCGAGACCAACCTGTACGGGCCGTGGCTGATGGTCCAGCGGTTCCTGCCGCTGCTGCGCGCAAGCGACCGTCCGCGGATCGTGAACGTTTCCAGCGAGGCCGGCTCGCTGGCCGGCATGGGCGCCGGCCCGCCCGCCTATTCGGCGTCCAAGGCGGCACTGAACGCGCTCACCCGGATGCTGGCGGCCGAGCTACGCTCGGAGCGTTTTCTGGTGAATGCGGTCTGCCCGGGCTGGGTCGCCACCGACATGGGCGGCAGCGGCGGACGCCCGGTGTCCGAGGGCGCGGCCGGCGTCGTGTGGGCCGCCACGCTCCCCGACAACGGGCCGACCGGCGGGTTTTTCCGCGACCGCCGTCCCCTTCCCTGGTGAGCGGCCGGCCGGCTAGCGGTTTTCTGGCGACACCGCGTCCCGGCCGGCGGCGATGATCTCGGCGGCCACCTCGTCCGGGTGGTCAAGCGGCAGGAACGTCCGGCCGCCCGGGACCGTGGTGAGGAGGGCGTGCGGGAACGCCTCGCTCAGGCGACGTCCGAGCCCGGTGCCGAAGTACCGGTCGTCGTCGCCCCAGAGGATCCGGACGGGGCCGGTGAACTGGCCGAACCGGCTGGCGGCGTCGAGCAGGACGCGCGGGTGAACTCCGCGCGCGAACTTGGCCAGGTCGCGGCGGACCGCCTTGTCGGCCAGCGGCCGTACCCAGTCGCCGGTCAGCTCGCCATCGAGGGGCGCGCTGGCCAGCGGTCCGAAGCCGAGCGGGCCGTTGCGTACCCGTTCCGACCGGAGCCCGGGCAGCAGGCAGGCGACCAGCGCGGGATGACGCCCGGCGAAGAATAGCGGTGCCAGGCTGCGCGGCGGGAATGCGTCGAACGCGTCGCAGTTGGTCAGCACCGCGGCGCCGATCCTGCTGGTATCGCCGCCGAGCACGACCTGGCAGATCGCCCCGCCGGTGTCGTTGCCGACGATGATCACCTGGCTGAGGCCGAGCGCCGCGACGAAGTCCCTGACGATCCCCGCAATCCCTTGCGGTGTCAGGTCGGCGTCGGCGTTCATCGTGTGCTGGTGGGCGCCAAGCGGGAGCGTCGGCGCGTAGCTGCGGATGCCCTCGGCCGCCAGACGCTCGGCCACCGGCTCCCAGAGCCGGTGGTCGACCAGCAGCCCGTGCACGAACACGACCGGCGGGCGGGAGCTTGCGGGCGGGCCTGCGACGCGGTAACTGAGCCTGCCTTGCGGCAGATCCGCCACTGCGAGACCGGCTGATGCGTGGTCAGTGATCATGGCTATAACATACATACTGTACGTATGTTTGTCGAGGTCGATCATGGTGGGAGAATGGTCCATGACTTCACCGACGTCGGCCGCCCCGAGAGCGCGCCGCACTCAGGCCGATCGGTCCGCCGCGACCCGTGACGCGCTGGTGGCGGCGGCGCGCGGGCTGTTCGCCGAGCAGGGCTTCGCCGACGTGTCGACCGACGCGATCGTCGCGGCGGCCGGGGTGACCCGCGGGGCGCTCTACCACCAGTTCGCGGACAAGACGGCGCTGTTCGACGCGGTCCTCGAGGCGGTCGAGGCCGATATCGCCCGGCGGCTGGCCGACGACGTGGCCGCCGCCGGGATATCCGATCCGGTCGACGCCATGCGGCGCGTGCTGCGGACCTGGCTGGACATCTGCGTCGAGCCCGAGATTCACCGGATCGCGCTCATCGACGGGCCGTCGGTGGTCGGCTGGGCGCACTGGCGGGAGGTGTGCCAGCGGCACGTCTTCGGCCTGGCGCAGGCCATGCTCCAGCAGGGGATCGAATCGGGGCGCGTCCGTCCGCAGCCGGTGCGGGCGCTCGCGCACGTGCTCATGGGCGCCAGCGACGAGGCCGCCCTGTACGTAGCCGAATCGGCCGATCCCGCCCAGGCCCGAGCCGAGATGCTCCAGGTCCTCGACCGCCTCATCGACGCCGTAGCCGCCTGACGCGCGGGGTCGCACCTATATAGAGTACTTGACAGGGAAGTAGCACCTATTTAGAGTTCTGACATGGCCTTGCGATTGACCGTTCAGGTGCAGCTGGTCTTGCAGGCCCTCCTGCGCGATCCGGCCAGCGAGATGTACGGGCTCGAGCTCTCCGAGGAGACCGGCCTGCAGCCCGGGACCGCCTACCCCATCCTCCTGCGCCTGGAACACGAGGGCTGGGTGACCAGCCGCTGGGAGGACATCGACCCGCGCGCAGAGAAACGCCCGGCCCGCCGCTACTACCGGCTCACGGCCAGCGGTGCCGTGCAGGCCAGCGCCCGCCTGGCGGGGGCGCGCCGTCCGGCCGGCCCGGCGCTGCGCCGCCTGGCCGAGGGAGGCGGCGGCGCATGATGCCCAGCGTCGACCCGGGGGAGGATGCGCGGAGGAGACGAGCGCGGCCCGCCGCGATAATCACCGTGCTCACGATCGCGGGCAACACCTACCTGTCGGCAACGCGTTTCAGTGGCTGGACATGGGTGCTGTGGCTCCTCAGCTTGACCGTCATCATCGCGATGACGAGCATCTCCATGCACCGCGTGGGCGGTCGGCCAGGCGGCCGAGCCAAAGACGGTCAGGCAAGCGACGGTCGGGCAACGGACGGTCGCGGCGAGAGCGGCGAACCCGGCGGCCACGGGCGCGATTGTGACACGCCCGCGGCCCCGGCCGCGTACTGGCGCCGCCCGCTGCGAATCGCAGCGCTGATCATGCCCCGCCGCGCAGGCCAGCGGTGGCTGGCGGAGGCGGAGAACCTGCTGTCGGAGATCACTCCCGTCCGCCGTGGCCGCGCGATCCGCAGCTACCTCCTGTCCGCACCCCGCCTGGCGTTCATGATGTGGGCCCACGAGGCGCTCCAGCGGGCGCGGTTGGGCCCGCGGCGCCCGGGCTGACGCGCGGAGTTGCGTTAGAGAACCAACTCCTAGTCTCGTGAACGTGACCCCCTACCACGAGTCCCGGCTGGCCGCCTGGCGCGAATGGCAGCCGGTGGCCGCCGCCGCCCAGGGCTAGTCAGCCGGCGATCACGCTCGGCGTCAGCGCGGCCATGGCCTCAATGACCGGATCGAGGCCGGGCCGGGCGGAGACGACCCTGACGATGGCCTCGTCAAGCCCGGCGCTCAGCCGCGCGAACGCGGCCGGCGCCGGGCCCGCGGGGCCGTAGTACCCGACCGCCTGCAGCAACGCGTCGGGCGCGGCGTCCACCAGCTCGGTCATGGTCGCGCCGTGATCGCGCCGCCGTTCCAGCTCGGTTAGCTCCGCGTCGAAGCCCATCTGGGAGAACAGGCCCCGGTAGCCCTCGTTCTGGGGGAGGCCGGGATAGCCCATGGCGTAGCCGAGCACCTGGGTGCCGAACGCCCGCCGCGCGGCCGCCACGTCGTCGTCGATGCAGACTCGGATGTACATGGTCATCGGCACCGAGCCAGGTTCGCGGCCCGCCCGGGCGGCCCCCGCGTCGACCAGCTCCCTGCTGACCGCGATGCGCTCGGGCGTGGCCCAGTTGAGCAGCGCGCCGTCGGCCACCTCGCCCGCCAGCCGGAGCATCTGCGGGCCGAGCGCGGCCAGGGCGACCGGGGCCGGCGGCAGGGCGGCCAGGCCGAGCGAGGCGGACTGCGGCCACCCGGGGGCGCCCGAGCCCGTGCCCGCCCGGGCGATGATCGGGCCGGCCGCGACCTCTTGGCCTGCCAGCAGCCCGCGGACCTGGCCGACGTACTGGCGCATGATCGCGATCGGGCGGTCGGGCAGGCCCACCGACGCCCAGAACTTCGGCCCGTAACCTCCGGTGCCGACGCCGAGCACGAACCGTCCGGCCGACAGCTGGGCCAGCGTGGCCGTCTGCGCGGCCAGGCCAAGCGGGGTCCACATCCGGGCCGCCGGGACGACCGAGATCCCGGTCCGCAGGAAGGTGTCCTGAGCCCAGGCCGAGCACACGTGGAACGAATCGGGCACCCCGCCGGCCGGCGTCCACAGGCTCTCGAACCCAAGCCCGGCCGCCTCCCTGGCGGCCGCCCGCAGCTGTTCGAACGGAAGGCCAAGCCCGGCGTCAAGCCCCACCCCGATAATCATGATCGGCTCACTCCCCGGCGAACTCGGCGATCGCGGACTCGTAGCCGTCGAGCGCGCGCTCGACCGGCCCGCGCGCGGCCGACGGCAGCCAGTGCACCACCCGGTCGAACCCGGCCGCCGCGTACGACTCGAGCACCTTGGGATCGGCCGGGACCCCCATGACCTGCAGGGAGATGGGCCGATCGGCCCGCAGTCGCAGCTCCGCCGAGCGCTTGACCAGGTCGGAAGGACCGTGGTTGGGCATCCAGGCGTCGCCGAACGCCAGCACCCGGTCGAACACCGTCGGCCCCTCGCCGCCGACGATCACCGGCGGGTGCGGCCGCTGGGCCGGCTTCGGCCACGACCAGATGCGGTCGAACTGCACGAACTCGCCCGCGTAGGACGCCTCGTCGGCGGTCCAGATGGCCTTGATCGCCTCGACCCGCTCGCGCATCACCGCCATCCGCTTGCTCGGATCGGTGCCGTGGTTGGCCATCTCCTGCCGGTTCCAGCCCGCCCCGACGCCGAACTCGAACCGTCCGCCCGACAGGTAGTCGACGCTGGCCGTCTCCTTGGCGGTGATGATCGGGTCGCGCTGGATCACCAGGCAGACGCCCGACCCGACGCGCAGCCGCGAGGTCGCCGTCACCGCCGCGGTCAGGGCCACGAACAGGTCGAACGTGTGGATGTAGCGGCGCGGCAGCGGCTCGCCGCCCGGATAGGGCGAGTGCTCGACCGGCATGTGGGTGTGCTCGGGGAAGAACAGCGACTCGTGTCCCCGTTCCTCAGCCAGCCGGGCGACGTCGCCCGGCCGGATCGCGTCATGCGTGGGAAAGATCGCTACGCCGAATTCCATAGTGATCATTCTGGCAAGCCGCCCCGGCCACGCGGCGGCGGCCCGCGATCTGGCGGGCCGGCCCCGGCTCACCGCGATCTCGGGGCGAGTTACCGGCGTATTCCCAGACTTAGCAGTCCGACTTCCCAGACCCGCCGGGCAGTCTCGGTGACATGGACAACACCATGAACCAGGGTTCCCAGCCGACCGCTCCGCACAGCGCCGACCCCAAAGGCGGTCGGGGCGGCGGTCGCGGGCGGATGATCGCCGGCCTGGCCGCCGCAGGCGTGCTGGTGGGCGGCGCGGCCTTCGGCGCGGTGACGATGCTGAGCGGCGGCCCGGCGGCGGCCGCGGCCGGCCCCACCGGGCAGGCGGCGGTGCTGAACTCCGCGCTCACGACCGCGGCTACCCCCGCGACGACCGCCAGCGGCGCGACCGTCAGGCAGCGCCACCTGCGCGCCGCGCTCGGCAGGCTCCGCCGGCTCGGCGGCATCGACGGACAGTTCACCTTCGAGACGAAGACCGGCCCGAAGACGCTGGCGTTCGAGCGGGGCACGATCACGTCGGTCGCGGGCGGGGACGTCGTGGTACGGGCGAAGGACGGCACCACCTGGAGCTGGACGCTCGTCAGCGACTCGGTCGTGCGCCAGAACGGCGCCAAGACCACGACCGGGGCGCTGTCGGCGGGCGAGCTGGTGTTCGTCGGCGGCCCGGTGGTCAGCGGCACCCGCGATGCGCGCCTGGTCGTTATCCGGGCGCCGCAGAAGACCAGCAGCTCCTGATCCGATAACAGCAAGAAGCGGGCGGGCCCGCAACCCCCGGTCGCGCCTATGTCGTAGGCTCCACAGAACTTCACCGAGCAGACGACGACACCAGAGAGGCGACCGTTCTCGTGACCGTCACCCGCGCGCAGGTCAGCGCCCTGCCCAAGGCCGAGCTGCACCTGCACATCGAGGGCACGCTCGAGCCCGAGCTCGCGTTCGAGCTCGCCGCCCGCAACGGCGTGGGGCTGTCCTACCAGGACATCGAGGCGTTGCGGGGCGCGTACTCGTTCAGCGACCTGAGCTCGTTCCTCGGCCTGTACTACGAGTGCATGGCGGTGCTCCGGACGGCGGAGGACTTCGCCGATCTCGCCTCGGCCTACCTCGCCCGGGCGCGGGCGGACGGGGTGACGCGGGTCGAGATGTTCTTCGACCCGCAGGTGCACCTGTCCCGCGGCGTCCCGCTGACCGAGGTCATCGGCGGGCTGCGGACCGCCGCCGCCCGCAGCGCGGAAAGCGGCGGTCCCCAGGTCGGGCTCATCGCCTGCTTCCTGCGCGACCTGGGTCCCGACGCCGCCGCCAAGACGCTCGACGAGCTCGCCGGGCACGCCGGCCAGCTGCTCGCCGTCGGGCTCGACTCGGCCGAGGTCGGCTACCCGCCGGCCGACTTCGCCGGGGTATTCGAAGCCGCCCGCGGGCTCGGACTGCACACCGTCGCCCACGCCGGGGAGGAAGGGCCGCCGGAATACGTCTGGCAGGCGATCGACCTGCTCGGGGTGGAGCGGGTCGACCACGGCATCCGCAGCGTCGAGGACCCGGCGCTGCTGCGGCGGCTCGCGGCCGACGGCACCGCGCTGACGGTCTGCCCGCTGTCCAACGTCCGGCTCCGCTGCGTCCCCACGATCGCCGCCCACCCGCTGCCCGCGCTGCTCGACGCGGGCGTCAACGTCACCATCAACTCCGATGACCCCGCCTACTTCGGCGGCTACGTCGCCGACAACTACCTGGCGCTCGCATCCGGCCTCGGACTCGGCCTCAGCGACCTCGCCGCCCTGGCGGCCAACTCCACCGCGTCCTGCCTGGATTAGCCTGGCCCGGGGCAGCGTGAGGGTGACGGTGGTTCCCTGCCCCGGCTGGCTGGCGGCGGTCAGCGTGCCGCCGTGAGCCGAGGTCAGCTCGGCGGCGATGGCGAGGCCGATTCCGCTGCCGGAAGTCCGCGCGGCCGCCTGGCCGCGCCAGAACCGGTCGAAGACGTGCGGCAGCTCATCGGCCGGAATGCCGACGCCGGTGTCGGCGACCGTGAGCACCGCCCGCTGACCGTCGCGCCCGGTGCGCACCGTGACCCGGCCGCCCGCCGGGGTGAACTTGAGCGCGTTGCCGAGCAGGTTGGTCACCACCTGGTGCATCCACCGCTCATCGACGACGACCGGCGCCTCGGCCAGCTGGCGGTCGAGCGTGACCGAGGCGGCCTCGAACCGGCGGCTCAGGCTGTCGGCCGCCGCCAGCGCGATGTCGGCCAGATCGCGCGGCTCGCGCGTCAGATGCAGCACGGCCGCGTCCGCCGCCGCCATCGTCTGCAGGTCGTCGACCATGCGGGCCAGCCGCAGCACCTCATCGCGGAGCGACCCCAGTTCCTCCGGGGTGGCCTCGGTGACGCCGTCGAGCAGGGCCTCGTGTCCCGCCTGGAGGACCGCCACCGGCGTGCGGAGCTCGTGCGCGACGCTCGCCACCAGGTCCCGGCGGATCTTGTCCTCGCGGTCGAGCGTGTCGGCCATCTGATCGAACGCGGCGGCGAGTTCGCGCAGTTCGCCCGGCCCGCTCACCTGCCCCGCCCGGGCCGACCGGTCGCCGCTTGCCATCGCCCTGGTCACCGTGATCAGCCGGGCGATGGGGCGGGTGATGCGCCGGGCGACTCCGAGCCCGGCGACGAGCGCGAGCAGCGCGGCGAGCCCGGCGGTCCCCGCGATGGCTCGCAACAGCGCCGTCCGCAGGATGTTATCGGCGCCGCCGAGACCGGACGCGGTGAGGCCGACGAGGACGGTGCCGACCTGGCGCCCATCGACCACCACGGGCACGCTCGACTGGGGTTCGTCGGCCGCCGCGAAGCCGTTGGTGCTGGTGACCGCGTGACCCGCGTCATCGCGCAGTTGCAGCTGCACGCCACCGCGCTCGGCCAGGTCGCGGACGGGCGTGAGGTCGGCGCCGGCCCAGCCCCGGTTGGCGTCCCACGAGCCGGCCGCCGCTACCGCGAAGGCGCCTGCCAGCTCGTCGCGCTGCCGGTTGGCGAGCTGGGACACGTCGACGGCGGAGAACACCGCGGCGAGCACCGCGAGCAGGGCGACCGCCGCCAGCGAGACGCCGAGGAACGCCAGCGCCAGCCGCAGCCCGAGCGTGCTGCCGCGCTGCGGCGGCGGCGCCTCAGTCATCGCGGGTCAGGCCAAGCCGGTAGCCGCCGCCGAGCACGGTCTCGATCACCCGGGGGTCGGCCGGATCCTCCTCGATCTTGCGGCGGAGGTTCTTCACGTGCGAGTCGACCGTGCGCTCGTAGCCGTCGAACTCGTAGCCCCGCACCTTGTTAATCAGCTCGAACCGGGAGTAGACCCGCCCGGGCACGGTCGCCAGCGTGACCAGGATGCCCCACTCGGTGGGCGTGAGCTGGACGGGCACGCCGCGGACGGTCGCGCTGCGCCGCGGCTCGTCGATTACCAGGGTGCCGCCGCCGTACCCGGTGACACCCGACTTGGCCGCCGCCGGGCCGCCCCGGCGGAGGATCGCCTGCACCCGCAGCACCAGTTCCCGCGGGCTGAACGGCTTCGTCATGTAGTCATCGGCGCCGAGTTCGAGCCCGCGTATCCGGTCCTCCTCGGCCGCCCTGGCCGTCAGCATCACGATGGGAACCGCCGACATCGCCCGCAGCTCGCTGGCCACGGTCTCGCCCGACACGTCGGGCAGGCCGAGGTCGAGGACCACGAGGTCGGGCGCGGCGGTGGTCGCCATCGTGATCGCCTCCGCGCCTGAGCCGGTCGAGAGCACGGTGAAACCCGCTCGCTCCAGGTAGGACCGGATGAAGTCCCGCAGCTTGCGCTCGTCCTCCACCACCAGAACGGTGGCCGCCATTGCGCCTCCCCTCGCCGCCGCGTAGTGCGCCTCCACACCGCCACCATGTCAGCTCCATCGAGCGGGCACGCTCAACTGGTGGACTGGTAACGCACAGCGATACCGCTTGCACCGCAGCATAAGGCAGGGCCGATGACCGAGAGCTTCCTGATCGTGGTGGCGCCGTGGATCATCTTCGGCATCTGCCTCGCCGTGCTGTGCGTCCGACTGCTCCGCGCCCGGCGGCGAGAAAAGGGGGGCCGCCAGTGAGCGTGCTCGACACTCTGCAGGTCGACTCGGTCATCTCCTACCTGATCGCGCTGGTCATCCCGGCCTTCGACGCGATCTTCCCGGTCCTGCCGAGCGAGACCGCCGTCATCGCCCTCGGCGTGACGACCGCGGGAAGCACCGACCCGCGCATCGCCCTGCTGGTGGCCTGCGCGGCGGCGGGCGCCTTCCTCGGCGATAACCTCTGCTACCTGCTCGGCCGCCGTTTCGGGGCGGCCGTGCAGCGCCGGTTCTTCGCCGCGCCCAAGGGCGCGCGGGCTCGGGCGTGGGCGGAGCGCTCGCTTGACCGGTACGGCCCGCAGCTCATCGTCGTCTGCCGCTTCATCCCCGGCGGCCGGACCGCGGTAACCCTCACCTGCGGGCTCGTCGGCTACCCGCGCAGGCGATTCGTCCCCGCGACGGCGGCGGCCGCCGTCATCTGGGCGCTCTACGCGTTCCTGATCGGCCGCATCGGCGGCCGGGCGTTCGAGGGCAACCCCTGGGCCGGGCTCGCCATCGCGTTCGGCGCGTCGATCGCGATCAGCGCCGTGATCGAGGGCATCCGCCGCCTGCGCGGCCGGGCCGCGGCCGCTAGGTCAGGGGGTCCCGCCGGACAGGTTGAGCCCGACCACCCCGGCCAGGATGAGCGCGATCGAGACGAGCTTGGCCGCCGATGCGACGTCGCCCAGGAAGATCATGCCGACGGTGGTGGCGCCGGCCGCGCCGATCCCGGTCCAGACCGCGTAGGCGGGTCCCACCGGCAGGTCGCGCAGCGCCACGGTCAGCAGCCCGAAGCTGATCAGCGCGCACAGCGCGAACCCCGCCACCGGCCACGGGACCCGCAGGCCGTTGCTCAGTTTCAGGCACACGGCGAACCCGGTCTCGAACAAGCCGGCCGTAACCAGCGCCACCCAAGCCATCACGTCACCTCACGTCCGGAATGCGATCTTTCCCAGTAATGGCCGCCGGCGCGGAAACCCGGTGTGCGCGGGTTGGAGCCCGGATGGAGATGACCCCGGCCGGCGTCTCCACCGGATCTCCACCTGGCATCGACCGCCCCTGCACAGCGATGGCCGAGCCTGATTGATGTGAACCACGAGGTAGGAAGGGCAGGGAAACAGCGATGCTAGGAACCGGGATGCCGGTGCTCAACCCGATCAGCGCCGCCTGGAACACCGTCGCGCGCTTCGATGACTACGAGAGCGCCCAGCGCGCGGTCGACCGGCTGTCCGACGACGGCTTCCCGGTCGAGAAGCTCGACATCGTCGGATCGGGTCTGCGGCTGGTCGAGCGGGTAACCGGCCGGCTCACCAGCGCGCGTGCGACCGCCGCGGGAGCGCTGAGCGGCCTGTGGGCTGGTCTGCTGATCGGGATTCTGCTCGGGCTGTTCACCTCCGGGCACTCGCTCATCGCGGTCGTGCTGACCGGTGCCGCGCTCGGGGCGGGCTGGGGCGCCGTCTTCGGGTACCTGGCTCATGCCCGGACCCGCGGCCAGCGCGACTTCAGCTCCGTCCGCGGGCTGACCGCGACCCACTACGACCTGATCGCACGCGAGGGCACCGTCGACCGCGCCCGCTACATGCTCAGCGAGACCGGGCTGCTGCCGGAACCGGCGGCCGACCCGCGACCGCCGCGCTAGTCAACCAGGCCCGGCCACCCAAGCCCGGCAACCCAGTTCCCCCGGCCGCCCGGCATTCAAAACCGAAAGACAAAGTCCGTCATCTCGAACGGACCCTGGTTCCACCCAGACCCGAGTGAGCACCCCACGTTAACCACGGCAGGCCAGCCGGGCCGACGACGCCCCGTCAGGCCACCCGGAACCGCGCGGCGTCGCATTCCTTGAGGCTCAGCCCAAGACCCGGCCGGGTCAGGTCGGGTCGCAGCGCGCCGCCCTTGGGGCTGAGCGCGCCGTCGAAAAGCATGGACTCGATCCGCACGTGATCGTGGAAGTACTCGAGGTGGCGCAGGTTGGGGACGGCGGCGGCCACGTGAGCGTGCAGGTTCGGCGCGCAGTGGCCGGAGATCTGCAGGCCGCGGGCGGCCGCCACGGCGGCGACGCGCAGCCACTCGGTGATACCGCCGCAGCGGGTGACGTCGGCCTGCAGGCAGTCAACCGCCTGCGCGTCGACCATCCGGGCGAAGTAGACCAGGTTGTAGCCGTACTCGCCCGCGGCGACATCGGGGGTCACCTGGTCGCGGATCTCGCGCAGCCCGTCCAGGTCGTCGGAGCTGACCGGCTCCTCGAACCAGGTCACCTCGTGGTCCGCCATCGCGCGGGCCATCCGCACCGCCTGCTTGCGGCCGTAGCCGCCGTTGGCGTCCACGTACAGCTCCACGTCCGGGCCGATGACCCGTCGCGCGAAGGCGATCCTGGCCAGGTCCCGGCCGGGCTTCGCGCCCCAGGACTCGCCAATCTTGATCTTGACCCGGGGGATCCCCAGGTCACTGGTCCAGCGCTCGAGCTGGACGCGCGCGGCGGGCTCGTCGTAGGTGGTGAAGCCGCCGCTGCCGTAGACCGGCACCTCGTCCCTGGTCGCGCCGAGCAGGCGGCTGACCGGGAGGCCGAGCAGGGCCGCCTTGAGGTCCCACAGGGCGGTGTCCACCGCCGAGATCGCGCACGACACGAGCCCGGGCCGGCCGAGGTTGCGAATCGCGCGGACCATCGCCTGCCAGGCCGCGCCGGTGTCGAGCACGCCCTGGCCGACGACCGCGGCGGCGAGCTCGCCCTCGATCAGCGGCTTGCACGCGCTCGCCGCGTAGGTGTAGCCGATCCCGGTCCGGCCGCCGCCGCTGACCTTCGCGACCACCAGGGTGGTCTTCGACCAGGCGAGGGTGCCGTCGGCCTCCGGCCGGTCGGTGGGAACCTCGTACACGGCGGCGGTGACGCCGTTGACCACCGGGAAGTTGCGGGCGACGGCCCGGTCCGCTGCCTGTTCGATCATGGCTGCTGGCCCGGCGCCACGTCCCGCTGAGTCGGCGGCACGGTGCTCTGGTCGCCCCAGGGAGTTTCCTCATCGGAACCGGGAGCGTCCCCGTCTGCCGCCCGTCCGTCCTGGTCGGCCAGCGGGGTGCCCAAGTCGGCCAGGAAGGAGTGCCGGTTAGCCGACGGAGCGTCCTGGTCGACGACGGGCACGCTGGTCTGCTCGGGCAGCGAGGCGTCCATGTCGGGCACCGACGTGTCGTGGTCGGCCAGCACAGCGTCCTTGTCGGCCACCGGGGCGCCAGCATCTGGCGACGGAGCGCCCTGCCCCGGTGAGGGGTTGTCCCGGCTGGTGGCGGCCGACCACGGGTGCTGCGGTGGGCCCGGGCGGGCGGCGCCGAGGAGCGAGCCGAGCGCGTGCCTGACCGAGGCGCCCGCCTGCTCGACCCGCTCGGTGACGGTGAGCTGCGCGCTGCGAGGTTGTGCCTTGTCGTCGAAGTCGCCGTGCGCGCCGTGGTCGCTGCCGGGCGCCTGGTCGACCGGGTGCCAGAGGTTGGACGGCTGGCCCGGGTCGGCCGCCTCCTTCGTCTGCTGGGAGTCGAAGCCGGTCCTGGCCAGGTACCGGTCGAGCAGCGGGGCGGCGAACTTCTGGGCCACGATCGTGCCGGCCGTGGACGCGCCGACCCAGTGCTCCTTGCGGTCAGGATGATCGGCCGCGAAGGCGACCCCCTGCGCGGCGACCTCGGGCTGGTAGATCGGCGGGACCGGCTGCGGGCGGCGCGGCAGCCGCGACAGCACCCAGGAGAACTGGGGCGTGTTGACGGCCGGCATCTGCACGATCGTGATCCGCACCTTGCTGCCTTCGTGGAGCAGTTCGCAGCGGACCGACTCGGTGAACCCGTTGACGGCGTGCTTCGCCCCGCAGTAGGCGGACTGCAGCGGGATCGCCCGGTAGCCGAGCGCGGAGCCGACCTGGACGATCGTGCCATGGTCGCGGGGCCGCATCCGAGCCAGGGCCGCCATCGTGCCGTGCACGAACCCCAGGTAGCTGACCTCGGTGACCCGCCTGAACTCGTCCGGCTTAATCTCCCAGAACGGGGCGAAGACCGAGGTGAACGCCACGTTCACCCAGACGTCGATCGGGCCGAACCGGTCTTCCGCCTGCCCGGCCGCCCGTTCGACGGCATCGAAGTCGGACACGTCGGCGGGGACGGCGAGCGCGCTGCCGCCCGCCGCTTCCACCGCGTCGGCCGCCGCCCGCAGGCCGTCCGCGCCCCGCGCGATCAGCACCACGTTCGCGCCCCGGCGCCCGAATTGCTCGGCCGTAGCCCGCCCGATTCCGGCGCTCGCACCGGTGATCACCACTGTCTCGGTCACCTGCCTGCCTCCTGCTTCGCCTCGGTTGACGTCTTCGCCCAGGTAAAGACTTCGCCCGGTTACGTCGCCTCCCCTACTTCCCGCATGGACCGGTCCAAACAAGGAAGTAGGGGAGGATGCGATCCGGCGGCAGCTCAGGCAAGGTCAAGGCAGACGGCGACAAGACGGGCAGGGGCAAGACGGGCAAGGACAAGTCAGGCAGCGGCAGGACCGGCGCCAGGGCTCAACGCGGCGACGCCGACCTGCCCACCCCGCGTGTCCTGCGCGAGTACGCGCTGGTCGCGGACGGCGAGCGCGGCGCCGTGATCGGCCCCGACGGCTCGATCGCATGGCTCTGCGTGCCGCGCTGGGACAGTCCGGCTGCCTTCAGCGGCCTGCTCGGCGGTCCCGGCCAGTACACGATCACCCCCGCCGACCGGTGGCACGTGTGGGGCGGCTATTACGAGAACGGCAGCCTGATCTGGCGCAACCGGTGGGTCGGCGACACCAGGATCGAATGCAGGGAAGCGCTCGCCATGCCCGCCGACCCGCACCGGGCGGTCCTGCTGCGCCGGATCGAGGCGATCGACGGCACCGCCCGGGTCAGCGTGACCCTCGACCTCCGGGCCGGCTACGGCCGCGCCACCATGGCCGACCTCAAACGGCAGGGCGACACCTGGACCGGCCGCAGCGGCGACACCTGGTTCCGCTGGTCGGGCGCGGGCAAGGCCCGGCTCGCGGGCGGTCGACTGCCGATGCGGGTCGAGCTCGCGGCCGGGAGCAGGCACGATCTCGTGCTCGAGCTCTCCGATCGCGAATTCTCGGCCGAGCCGCCCGATCCGGGGGAGAGCTGGGCGGCGACCGAGGAGGCGTGGTCGGCGGTCGTCCCCGACTGCGATGGGCTCATCGCCTACGCCGACGCCCGGCATTCCTACGCGGTGCTGCGCGGGCTGACCTCGGCCAGCGGCGCCATGGTGGCGGCCGCGACCACGTCGCTGCCCGAGCGGCTGGAGGGCGGGCAGAAACTACGACTACCGCTACGCCTGGATCAGGGACCAGTGCTACGCGGGCATCGCCGTCGCCGCGCACGGCCCGCACCCGCTGCTCACCGGCGCGGTGCGGTTCGTCGCCGAGCGGCTGCTCGACGACGGGCCCGAGCTGATGCCCGCCTACACGGTCGCGGGGGAGCCGATCGGCGACGAGGTGGCGATCAAGCTGCGCGGCTTCCCCGGCGGCTCTGCGCGGTCGGGCAACTGGGTGCGCGGGCAGTTCCAGCTCGACGCCCTGGGCGAGTCGCTGTCGCTGTTCGCGGCCGCCGCGCGCCTCGACACGCTGGCCGAAGACGACTGGCGGGCGGCGGCGGTCGCCGCCGACGGGATCGGTAAGCGCTGGAACGAGCCAGACGCCGGCATCTGGGAGCTCGACAACCGGCGCTGGACGCACTCCCGGCTCGCGTGCGTGTCGGGGCTGCGCGCGATCGCAGCCGGGGCCGGAGCGGGGGCGCCCGGCAGTCACGGACACCGCGAGGCGGCCCAATGGAGCGGCCTGGCCGACTCCATCGCCGCCAGCCTCGGCGACGCCGTGCACCCCTCGGGCCGCTGGCAGCGGGCGCCCGACGACGAGCGGGTGGACGCGGCCCTGCTGCTCCCGATGATCAGGGGCGGCTTCCCGGCCGAGGACCCGAGGAACCTGGCCACCGTCGAGGCGGTGCGGCGGGAGCTCACGGCCGATGGGTACGTGTACCGGTTCAGGCACGACGGACGCCCGCTGGACCAGGCCGAGGGCGCCTTCCTGCTCTGCGGGTTCTGGATGGCGCTGGTCGAGCACGCCTGCGGCGACCCGGTCGCGTCCGCCCACTGGTTCGAGCGGAACCGGAGCGCGTGCGGACCCGCCGCCCTCTACACCGAGGAGTACGACGTGCACCAGCGCCAACTCCGCGGCAACCTGCCGCAGGCCTTCGTGCACGCCGGCCTGCTCGAGTGCGCCGTGGCGCTGTCCAGCGACGTCCCGCCGGGGAGCGCCTGAGCCCCGCTGGCGCCCGAGAGCGCAACCGCAACCCCGGTCAGCGCATCGCCACCCCGCCGGCCGCGGCCAGTAGCGCCAAGCCCGCCACCAGCCAGGTGACCTGATCGCCGACCAGCCCGCTGTGCAGGCGGCGTAGCCATCCGGTGCCGGCCGCCAGCGCCCGGCGCAGCCGCACCGCCCGCCGGTCGAGGGCGATCGCGGCCACGCAGAGCGCGGCCGCGACCTGGCCGAGATCGGTCAGCAGGCCGCCTGCGGACGTCGCGTGGGAGGCCGCGGCGACAACCGGGCCGCTGGCAGGCGTGGTGCTGCCGTGGGTGCCGAGCACCTGGGCCGCATACACGGCCCGGTCGGAGAAGGCCGCTGCGGCGGCCGCTGAATGCGCCTCCAGGCCGGGTGCCAGCCCGAGCCCGAGGCCGATCGCGAGCAGCGCCAGCGGCGGCAGCACCATGGTCAGGGGCACGCGCTCCGGCCGCCGCGATCGTTCCCGGGCCCGCGGGCCATCGGCGGACCCGGGAACCTCGACGCCGACCGCCCCGGCGCCGACCGCCGGAGCGGGTTCCGTGGTGTCGGGCCGGTCCTCGGCCTCATCCCCGGAGTCGTCGGCGGTGCCTACATCGGGTGACGGGCTCGGCGCGGTGCCCCAGCCCAGCCAGATCCGCCCGGCCGCCCGCAGCACCGCCCCGCTGGACAGCGCGACGGTCAGCGCGATCACGATTTCCAGCCACGGCAGCCCGGCCTGGTCCGCCGCCTCGACCAGCACCGCGTGCCCGTCCGAGGACACGAAGGGCGGCAGGTCGGCCAGCACCAGCGCGCCGAGCACGACCGTGACACCGGTGACCGCCAGACCCCGGCCGCGGCCGCGGAGCTTGATCTCGCTGACGGTGAAGCGCTGGTGCTGCACGACGCCGACCCCGAGGAACAGCGCCGACTTGGCCAGGGCGTCCCCGATCACCAGCAGCGCCGCGCCCGCCAGCCCCAGCTGGGTCAGCAGGCCGACCCCGATCAGGTAGATGCCCAGGTGGCTCATGGTCAAGAAGGCGAGCATCCGCTTGAGCTGGGTCTGCGCCAGCGCCATCACCGCCCCGACCACCGCGGTCGCGATCCCGAGCCCGAGCAGCACTGCCCGCATCCGCGGGCTGGGCCCGCCGCCAAGGCCGGAGAAGACGGTGTCCCATACCCGGATCAGACCGAACAGCCCGAGCTCGCTCAGCACCCCCGCGAACAGCACGCACACCGGGATCGGGGCCGAGCCGTAGGCGTCGGGCAGCCAGAAGTGGAACGGAACGACCGCCGCCTTGATCAGGAAACCGCCCGCCAGCAGCGCGAACGCCACCACGACGAGCCCGTCGGCGTGGTGGCCGGCCAGCGCCTGGCCGATCTGGGCCAGGTTGAGCGAGCCGGTCCGCGCGTACAGGAAGCCGATGCCCATCAAGACGGTCATCCCGCCGAGGCTGTTGGTGACCGCGAAGTTGATCGCCCCCTGCAGCGGCGCCGGGTGACCGGCGTTGTAGCCGGTGAGCCCGAAGGCGGTGACCGCGACCAGCTCGAACGCGACGAACAGGTTGAACAGGTCACCGGTGAGGCAGAAGTCGACGCTGGCGGCCAGGAAGATCAGGATCAGGGCGTGGTAGCGGCCGCGGGCGCCGTCGAAGTACCGCCAGCAGTACACCAGGGCGGCGGTGACCAGCAGGCCGGCCAGCGACGCCATGCCCGCCCCGAGCGGGCCGACCGCATAGTCGATCCCTATCGCCCTGCCGCCGACCGGGCGCCAGCCGGAGAACCAGTAGATCATCGGGCGGCCGGCCCTCGAGACCATCAAGATCAAGGTCAGGGTGCAGGTGGCGACCGCCACCGCGACCGCGATCAGGTCCCTGGCCCACCGGGGGAGCAGGCCGCTGAACCCGGCCGTCAGGGCCGCTCCGATGAGCGGGACCACGACCGACGCGGGAATGACGGCCGAGGCCGACGCGAAGTCCACGGCGGTCAGTCCCTGGTCGCGCGGAGCTTGTCGGGATCGAGCGTCCCCGCCCGCTTGTGCACCTGCACCGCCAGCGCCAGGAGCAGCGCGGTGACTGCCGCCCCGATCACCACGTCGGTCAGCGCCAGCGCCTGCATGACCGCGTCGACGGCCGGCCCCGGATGGGCGGGCAGGTCGACGAAGACGGGGGCATGACCGCCGTCGCGGTACCCGATCTCGAGCAGCAGGACGTCGGTGGCGGACTGCGCGACCGACAGGCAGACCACTAGGTGAATAAGGTTCCGGCTGGTGACGACGCCGTAGATGCCGATGAGGAACAGCCACGCGACGACGCCGTAGGCGAGGACGGTCATCGTTGTCTGGTCCGGACGACAGCGGTCTGGTCGAGGAACTCCGACGCCAGGATCGCGAAGCCGCCCGCTACCTCAAGCCCGACGACCACGTTCAGCAGCTGGATGGTGCCGCCCGAGACCGCGTCCCCGGTGATGCCGAGGTTGACGACGTTGGTGAGGAACCTGGTGCCGGCCAGCAGGCCGAGCAGCCCGATGAGCACGTAGCCGGAGGCGCCGAGTCCGTCGGAGGCCTCGAGCAGCGTGTTCGGCTGGAACCGCTCCACCGTCGTGTAGTTGGTCCCCAGGTAGACGACGTAGAGCGCGCTGGCCAGGATCACCCCGCCCTGGAATCCGCCGCCCGGCGTGAGCTGGCCGTGGGTGACCGTCTCAAGACCGGTCAGCAGCAGCAGCGAGTTGAGGAACACCGCCAGGAGCCACACCGCCGGGCTCGGCGGCGGGATCGTCCGGTCCGGCGCCTTGTCCTCCGGCAGCCGGCGGGTCTCGTCGCTCAGCGGCCGAAGCAGCACCGAGATGCCGGCCACGGCGCTGAGCAGGATGAATTCCTCAAACAGGGTGTCGATGCCGCGGTAGTCGAAGGTGATCGCCGACACCACGTCGGTAACGTGCCGCTGCCGCGGTGCCAGCTCGTTGAGCATCCGGGCGTAGGCGCTGAGCTGGCCGCCGAACGACGGCAGGCCGGCCAGGCCGACGCCCAGGGTCACGGCCAGCGCGGCCGCCGCCACCGCGAAGAACGCCAGGCGCGCCCGGCGGCTCATTCCCGGCCCTTCCGCACCTTGGCCAGGCTGAGCAGGACGATCAGCGGCAGCGCGATCGCGCCCACCACGATCTGCGACAACGCCACGTCCCCGGCCTGCATCGACAGGTAGAGGAAGGCTAGCGCCAGCCCGAAGAACCCGGCCGCGAACGCCTGGCGCAACGGGTCCCTGGTCAGGACCACGGCCGTCCCCGACGCGGCCACCCAGACGAGCGCGACCACGATCACCGCCTGGCTCATTGCTCATCTCCGGAGGGGCCAGCGTCTCCCGAAGGCGCCGCCGCCTCGTCGGCCGGATCGAACCAGATGGCGCCGCGCCGGATCGCGATCGCGCGCGCCACCGCGTGACCCGCCAGCGGGTTGACGACGATCAAGATGGCGGCCACGCCGATGGCGGCCAGCCCCGACGCCGACACGCCGTACCGCACGACGATCGAGGCGCAGATCCCGGTCGACCCGAGCATCGCCGCCGGTGCGGCCAGATGCAGCCGGTCCAGCGGGTCGTCGAACACCGCCATCCCCGCGCACGAGCAGACCACGACGATCAGCCCCGCTACCAGCAGGACGACCGAGATGACCCCGGTCACCGCCCGCCCCCCGTCACAACCACCGTTCCAGGAATCGCGCGAAGGCCACCGAGCCTCCGCTGGACAACGCGGCCAGCACCACCGCCATCGACGCCAGCCCCGGCTCGCGGTACCCGACCGCCAGGCAGAGCACGGCCAGCGCCTGGACGGTGCCCGCCAGCCCGAGGGCCACGACCCGCTGCTCGGAGTCGAATCGCCAGCACACCCACGCGCAGGGGATCAGCGCCACCTGCAGGACCAGGGCCGCCGCCAGGTACCAATTCACCGTTGGACCAGCTGATGGACCAGCGCGGTGCCCGCCTCCATGTCGATGTCGACCACGACCGTATTCGGCGCCGCCGACAGCACCGCGGTCAGCGCCGCCTCCCGTCGCGCGGCGGGCCAGCCGTCAAGATCCGCCTCGACCGTCACCGGCACCGTGCGCAGCGCGCCGGGCGCGGTCGGCCGCCCGGCCGCCTTACGGGCGGCCAGCGCGAAGACCTGCCAGCTCTCGGCCACCAGCCGCCACGGCACGGCCGCCAGGACGCGCATGTCGCCCGCCCGCAGGGCGGGCACCATCGTCCCCCGGTCGCTGAGGAAGTAACCGACCCCCACCGCGAACACCGCCGCCGCCGACCCGGCGATCAGGTCGGACACGTCCGGCTCCCCGGCCAGCACGATCCACACCCCGAGCAGCGCCCCGGCGTAGAGCAGCCCGCCTGCCACCAGCAACGGCCACCGCGGCCGCTTCGGCCCGGGCACGCTCGCCCCGGGCCGCCGCGCCTGACCCCGATCAGGCATGGAACCTCCTCCGCGCTGGTGGCCAGAGCCCACGCTGATGGACCTAGTGCTTGAAGGTGTCGCGGACGTTCTTGCCCACGTCCTTGACCTGCTCGCCGACCTGCCTGGTACCGCCCTCGACGCGGTCGCTGGCGCCCCTCGCCTCCAGATCGGGGTTTCCCACGGCCCGGCCGGCCCGCTCCTCGCCGTGGCCCTTGGCCATCTGGAACCGGTTCCTGAGCTTGTCCATGAAACCCATCTGTTTCTCCTTCTTCGGTCACTACCCCGACCTCCCTGGGCCGGGCTCACGGGCACGGCTGCCCCCGATCGGCCGGTCCATTCGGAATGCCGCTCATTCAGGCCGCCGGGTTTGGCGCTGGACCTGCGGGTAGGCGGACGGCTGGACCTGCGGGTAAGCGGACCACCGCACCGACTGACGACCACAAGGAGACCGCATGACAGCGTGGCTGACGCGCCAGAGCCCGTCCGGCGGGACCGTACACGGCATCGACCGGATGGTGCGCAACGTCCAGACCGGGCACTTCGAGCGGAGCCTGGCCGGGCTGACCGCGGCCGGCGCGCTGGTGACGGCGGCCGAGATCTACTTCGAGCACGACAGCGCCAGCTTTGGCAACAAGATGATGTGGGTGCCGGTGGTGCTCGGCCCGGTCGGCGCGGTGGCCGGCGTGGCCGGCTTCTTCAGCCAGCGGATGGCGAAGACGGCGCTGCCGATCGCCTCGGCCGCGATCGTCGCCAACGGCCTGCAGGGGGTGTACCTGCACGCCCGGGGCATCGCGCAGAAGCCCGGGGGCTGGCGCAACGCCCGCTACAACCTGGAGATGGGGCCGCCCCTGCTCGCGCCGTTGCTGGTGACGATGGTCGGCGGCATGGGCCTGCTGGCCGCGATCCTGCGGCGCGAGCAGTGACCGGCGCCGCGACCGGGCGGTTCCCCGGTTTCGACGTGCTCGGCCAGGTCGGCCACTGGGACCCGGTCACGGCCGACCTGGTCACCGCCCGGACCAGGCCGCGGCAGGCACCGGAGTTCTTCACCGAGGCCGAGCAGCTGACCGCCGCCGCGCTGCTCAACCAGCTCACCGGCCAGTGCGATGAGCCGCTGGAGGTCTCCCTGGTCGAGATGGTCGACGCGCGACTGGCGGCCGGGGAGACCGACGGGTGGCGCTACGCGGACATGCCCGAGGACGGCCAGGCCTGGCGGGACACCCTCGGCTACCTCGACAAGGACGCGCACACACGGTGCGGGAGCAGCTTCGCCGACGCCGCCGAGGCGGACCAGCGGGCGCTGATCCAGTCCGTCCAGGACGGCGGGGACGACGGCAGCTGGCACGGGCTGCCGGCCGCCCGGGTGTGGAGCCTGTGGACCAGGTACGCCTGCACCGCCCTGTACGCGCACCCGCACGCCTGGTCGGAGATCGGCTTCCCCGGTCCGGCCTACCCGCGCGGCTACAAGAACGCCGGCATCGACCGGCGGGAGCCCTTCGAGGTCGCCGACGCGCGGCCCGCCGAGGACCCGGTTAAGGACGACGCCTAATGCCGGGAATAACCGACCGCGGCGTCCGCGAGCGCAACGAGTCCGCCTGGCTGCTGCCCAACGACGGCACCAGGACCAATCACCGGCTGCGGCGCGACATGCGCCGGTTCGACGACCTCGACGAGATCGACCTGGTCATCGTCGGCTGCGGGGCCGGCGGCTCGGTGCTGGCGCAGCGGCTGGCGCGGGCCGGCTGGCGGGTCGCCGCGCTCGACGCGGGGCCGTTCTGGGACCCGGACGCAGACTGGGTGAGCGACGAGGCGGGATCGCACCACCTCTACTGGACCGAACCGAGGGTGATCGGCGGCGCCGACCCGGTGCCGATGGGCTCGAACAACTCCGGCCGCGGCGTCGGCGGCTCGATGGTCCACTACGCGGGCTACACGCCCCGCTTCCACCCCAGCGACTTCTCCACCTACACCGACGACGGGGTTGGCGCCGACTGGCCGCTCAATTACGCGGATCTACAGCCCTACTACGCCGCGATCGAGCAGGAACTGCCGGTGGCGGGGGAGCACTGGCCGTGGGGCGACCCGCACGGCTACCCGCACCGGCCGCACCCGGTCGGCGGGAACGGCGAGATCTTCCTGCGCGGCGCGGACAAGCTCGGCATCACCGCCAAGGTCGGACCGGTGGCGATCGTCAACGGCCGATTCGGCAACCGGCCGCACTGCATCTACCGGGGCTTCTGCCTGCAGGGCTGCAAGGTCAACGCCAAGGCGTCGCCGCTGATCACGCACATCCCGGACGCGCTCAACCACGGCGCCGAGGTGCGCGCCAACGCGATGGTGACCGAGGTGGTGATCGACCAGCGGACCGGCCGCGCGCTCGGCGTGCACTACCTGCGCGACGGCCGCGAGCATTTCCAGCGGGCCCGGATGGTGGCGGTCGCCGGGTACTCGATCGAGACCCCGAGGCTGCTGCTCAACTCCGCCTCCGGCCGGTTCCCGGACGGCCTCGGCAACGACTTTGACCAGGTCGGGCGCTACCTCATGGTGCAGGGGGCGCCGCAGACGGCCGGCCGGTTCGACGCCGAGGTGCGGATGTACAAGGCACCGCCGCCCGAGGTCAGCACCGAGGCGTTCTACGAGACCGACCCGGCCCGGGACCACAAGCGCGGGTTCGCGATCCAGACGGTCTCACCGCTGCCGATCACCTGGGCCGAGCACGTCGCGGCGCAGGGCCACTGGGGCCGCGTGCTGCGCGAGTACATGAGCGACTACGTGCACTGGTCCTGCCTGGGCTCGCTGTGCGAGTTCCTGGCCCGGCCGGAGAACCGGGTCACGCTGGCGGACGAGAAGGACGCCCACGGGCTCCCGGTCGCCCGGTTCGACTACACCCAGTGCGACAACGACCGGGCGCTGATGAAGCAGGCCCGGACCGTCATGGAAGACATCCTTCACGCGGCCGGGGCCGACGAGGTCATCACGATCAACCGCTACGCGCACCTCGTCGGCGGTGCCCGGATGGCCGCCGACGAACGGCACGGGGTCGTCGACCGGAATTGCCGCAGCTTCGCGGTGCCCAACCTGTACATCACCGACGGCAGCGTGCTCCCCACCCAGGGCAGCGCCAACCCGGCCCTGACGATCATGGCGGTCGCGGCCCGCGCGGCCGACCACCTGACCGGCACCGCCTGACACGAAACGAGGATATTCACGATGGCATCTGCAACCGTTGCCGACTACCTGCTCGGGCGACTGCGCGCCTGGGACGTGCAGCACGTGTTCGCCTTCCCGGGCGACGGAATCAACGGCATACTCGCGGCCTGGGGCCGGGCGGGCAACAAGCCCCAGTTCGTCCAGGCCCGGCACGAGGAGATGGCCGCCTTCGAGGCCGTCGGCTACGCCAAGTTCACCGGGGGCCTCGGCGTCTGCATGGCGACGTCGGGCCCGGGCGCCATCCACCTGCTCAACGGCCTCTACGACGCCAAGCTCGACCACGTCCCGGTCGTCGCGATCGTCGGGCAGACCAGCCGCAGCGCCATGGGCGGCTCCTACCAGCAGGAGGTCGACCTGCTGTCGCTGTTCAAGGACGTCGCCAGCGACTACGTGCAGATGGTGACGGTGCCCGAGCAGCTGCCCAACGTCCTCGACCGGGCGATCAGGGTCGCGCTCGCCGAGCGCGCCCCGACCGCCATCATCATCCCCTCCGACGTCCAGGAACTCGCCTACTCGGCGCCGACCCACGCGTTCAAGATGGTCCCGTCCTCGCTCGGCGTCGACTGGTCGACCACCACCGCCGGCGACCGGGGGATCGCCCAGGCGGCCGAGATACTCAACGCCGGCAGCAAGGTCGCGATCCTGGCCGGCCAGGGCGCCCGCGGTGCCCGCAAGGAGCTCGAGCAGGTCGCCGACCTGCTCGGGGCGGGGGTCGCCAAGCCGCTGCTGGGCAAGGACGTGCTGTCCGACGAGCTGCCCTACGTGACCGGCTCGATCGGCCTGCTCGGCACCCGGCCCAGCTACGAGATGATGATGAACTGCGACACGCTGCTCACCGTGGGCTCCAGCTTCCCCTACACCCAGTTCCTGCCGGCCTTCGACCAGGCCCGGGGCGTGCAGATCGACATCGACGGCAAGATGATCGGCATGCGCTACCCGAACGAGCTCAACCTCATCGGGGACTCCGCCGCCACCCTGCGCGCCCTCATCCCGCACCTGCGGCGGAAGGAGGACCGCTCCTGGCGCGAGGGCATCGAGGACAACGTCGCCAAGTGGTGGCGCTCGATGGAGGCCGAGGCTGACGTCGAAGCCGACCCGATCAACCCGATGCTGGTCTTCCGCGAGCTGTCCTCCCGGCTGCCGCTCGACGCGATCGTCACCGCCGACTCCGGCTCGTCGGCCAACTGGTACGCCCGGCAGCTCAAGTTCCGCGGCGACATGCGCGGCTCGCTCTCCGGCAACCTGGCCACCATGGGCCCCGGCGTCCCCTACGGCATCGGTGCCAAGTTCGCCCACCCCGACCGACCGGTCATCGTCTTCGCCGGCGACGGGGCGATGCAGATGAACGGCCTAGCCGAGCTGATCACGATCAAGCACTACTGGGAGCAGTGGTCGGACGCGCGGCTGATCGTCGCGGTGCTCCACAACAACGACCTCAACCAGGTCACCTGGGAGATGCGGGCGATGGAGGGGTCTCCAAAGTTCACCGAGTCGCAGCAGCTGCCCGACGTCTCCTACGAGGGCTTCGCCCGCAGCCTCGGCCTCGGCGGCATCGCGGTCGACAAGCCCGACCAGGTCGCGGCCGCCTGGGATCAGGCCCTCGCCGCCGACCGCCCGACCGTGCTCGACTTCAGGACCGACCCCGACGTGCCGCCGATCCCGCCGCACGCCACCTTCGAGCAGGCCAAGGATCTCGCCAAGGCGCTGCTGCACGGCGACCCCAACCGCCTCGGCATCATCAAGGAGGGCCTGATGGCCAAGGCGAGGGAAGTCCTCCCGGGCAAGGACGGCTAGCGTGTGGGAAGGACTCGAGCGGGCGGAGCTGAGACGCCGGGCTAGACGCGGGGGCGGCCGGACGGCCGGACCGCCCCCGCAGCCCGCCCTTCCGGCCGGAACGGACCTGCTGCCGCAGCTCAAGCACATCGTCGTCCTGATGATGGAGAACCACTCCTACGACAACTACCTGGGCATGCTGCCCGTTCGCGGCGACGGTTTCCCGCTCGGCGCCGACGGCAGGCCCGCGGCGTCCAACCGGGACGCCGTGGGCGAGCCCATCCGGGCGCACCACCTGCCCTCGACCGTCCAGCGGGAGTGCGTGCCCTCGCAGAGCTGGCACGCCACCCACCACCAGTGGGATGAGGGCAAGAACGACGGATTCGTCACCAGCAGCGAGGTGATCGTGCCGGCCGCGGGCGACGTCGACCCGGCCCTCTGCCAGGGCGCGGGCGCGGCGGTCGGCATGGGCTACTGGACCGAAGACGACCTGCCGTTCTACTACGGCCTGGCCCGCACGTTCCCGGTCGCGGACCGCTGGTTCAGCTCGTGCCTGGGTCCCACCTTCCCCAACCGCCGCTTCCTGATCGCGGGAACCGCCCACGGCCTCATCGACGACGCGCCCAGCGACCTGCTCGACTACCCGCCCGCGGGCACGATCTTCGACGCGCTGAGCAGGAACGGCATCTCCTGGGCGAACTACCACGCAGCGGCGGCCGGCCAGTCCAGGGTCAGGCACCAGCTGCGCCACCGGCGTCGGATGATACGCCGCCGGCTGCTGCGGCTCGGGCGCGCCGTCCCGGCGGTCACCAGCGGCATGCAGAAGGACCTGCAGTTCACGGCCGACCTGTTTCCGATCGGGGTCGGCCGCTACACCCGGCACGTGCACAACATCGACCAGTTTTTCGCCGACGCCGACAACGGGACGCTGCCCGCGTTCAGCATCGTGGACCCCGACTTCCACGTCTTCTCCGAGGAAAACCCGCAGGACATCAGGAAGGGCGAGAGCTTCGCGGCCGAGGTGATCAACCGGGTCATGCACGGCCCAGGCTGGGCCGGCACGCTGCTGATCTGGGTCTACGACGAGCACGGGGGCTACTACGACCACGTGCCGCCGCCCCCGGCGGTCCCGCCCGACGACATCGAGGGCCGGAGCCTGACCGGCACCCCGAACAGACTGCAGGCGGCGCTGCGGATGGTCTTCCCGCGGATGGTCAAGACCGCCGACAACTTGGACGCGGGCCCGCGCCGCTACGACCGCTACGGGTTCCGGGTGCCGGCCGTCCTGGTGTCGCCGTACGCCCGTCCCGATTACGTCTGCAGCGAGGTGCTCGACCACACCTCGGTGCTCAAGCTGGTCGAGCAGAAGTGGAACCTACCCCCGCTGACCGCCAGGGACGCCGCCGCGGCCTCGCCGCTGGGCGCGCTCGACCTGACCGCCCCGCCCGCCTTCCTCGAGCCGCCGACCCTGCCCGAGCCCGCCCTCGCCTGGGGTTCCTGGTGACCCGGCTGCTGGTCCCGCTGGCCCGGGCCGGCTACGGCGCCGCCCTGCTGTGCATGCCCGGGCCGATGATCGGGGTCTGCACCGGACAGCCCCCGAGCCCGCGCGCCCGCCGCGTCGCGCGGGTTCTGGGCGTCCGCCACCTGACCCAGGCCGCCCTCACGGCCTGGAACTCCGGACCGGAGGTGGTCGCCCTCGGCGTGGTGGTCGACCTGCTGCACGCCGCGTCGATGTTCGCGCTCGCCGCCGCGGCCGGCCAGAGCCTGCGCCGGGCCGAGCTGGCGGACGCGCTCGCCGCCACCGCGCTCGCCGTCGCCGAGCCGGCCCTGGCCGGCTAGGCGAGCTGCCCTGCGTTGACCGGCGAGACCGGCTGCTGCCCGGTGAGC
This sequence comes from uncultured Actinomycetota bacterium, assembly GCA_963773105.1. Classification (GTDB taxonomy): domain Bacteria; phylum Actinomycetota; class Actinomycetes; order Streptosporangiales; family Streptosporangiaceae; genus Trebonia. The sequence goes on along the minus strand of CAVZAA010000003.1, from coordinate 133,090 downwards.
ACCCGCACCACTTCCTGCGCGGCGGAGTCTCGGACGGTGCGGATCGCCTCCTCCGAGTAGCAGGCGGCGTGCGGCGTGATGACCGCGTTGGGCAGCGCGAACAGGGGGGTCATGCCGGCGGCGCCGTTTCGTCGGATGCGTCAGAACTTGATCAGCGGCTTGACGACGTCATCGAGCTTGCGGTCGGACACTTCGAAGGCCCGTTCCATGTTGTCGAAGTCGAACGTGTGGGTCGTCATCAGGGTGGGGTTGACGCGGTTGGCCTCGAGTACCCGCAGCAGCCGCTCCATGCGCAGCCGTCCGCCGGGGCACAGGCCGGTGGCGATCGTCTTGTCGGCCATGCCGACGCCCCACTCGATCCGGGGAATCCGCACGAACTCGCCGTCGCCGAAGTACCCGGTATTGGAGATCGTCCCGCCGGGCTTGGTGATCTTGACGGCGGTCTGGAAGGTCCGGTCGGCCCCGAGCGCCTCGATGGCGGTGTCGACCCCATCGCCGTCGGTCAGCTGGAGGATCCGCTCGAGCACGTCTTCCTGGGTGAAGTCGACGATCTCGTCGGCGCCGTAAGCGCGCGCGAGGTGCTGCCGTCGGGGCACGGACTCGACCCCGATGACCAGGCCGGCGCCCCGTAGCCGGGCGCCGGCGGTCGCCATCAGCCCGACCGGGCCCTGGGCGATGACGGCCACCGTCCCGCCGATGGGGATGTTGCCGTTCTCCGCTCCCATGAAGCCGGTCGAGAGCATGTCGGCGCAGTAGACCGCGACGTCGTCCGGCACCGAGTCGGGAATCTTGGCCATGTTCGCGTCGGCCTCGTTGACGTGGAAGTACTCGGCGAAGACGCCGTCCTTGGTGTTGGAGAACTTCCAGCCGCCGAGCGGCGCGCCGGACTGCGACGCGTACCCGTCCTGGGCGGCCGGGTGTCCCCAGTCGGGCGTGATCGCGCCCACCACGACCCGGTCGCCGGGCTGGAACACCCGCACCTCGCTGCCGACCTCATGCACGACGCCGACCGCCTCGTGACCGAGGGTCAGGTCCTGTCGCGGCCCAATGCCACCGTGCACCGTATGGGAGTCCGAGGTGCAGATGAGGGCCCTGGTGGTCCGCACGACCGCATCGTTGGGACCCGGATGAGGCACGGGCTTGTCCATGAAGCCGACATAGCCGATTTCCTTCATGACGAAGGCTTTCATCGTGGCTTACCTTTCCCGGGCCCCGCCAGACTCTCCGTGAGCCGCCCGTCCCGTCAGCCGTCCGCTCCGACGCGCAGCGGCAAGCCAGCACTCGCGCGCATGTCACTGACCGTGAGCGCACTACCCCGTTCAGTAACAGCATAATCGCGCCAAGGTCCGCGGTGACAGCGGCCGCCCGATGAACTCGTTCTGGGCCTGCCCGCCGCAGAGTCGCTTAACCGGGCCGACGGGTTCCGCAGCGCGTTCCTGATCTCCTCGAACTGCGCGGTCGTGGCCGGCGTCCACGCTCTCGGCTGCTCGCTGAGCCGGATGGCGTCCTCGATCTCCGCCACCCTCGCGGCGGGCAGCGCGCCTGCCCGCTCGATCAGGTCGTCCTCGGACAACGTGGTCACCCACGTACACGGGGTGAAGCCGGGACGGGAGAAGGCGAAGCGAAGCACGCCTTCGAAGGGCAGCCCTTCCGCGGCGCCCACGGCGACTTCCACGCCGAGGCCCTCGATGCTGACGTCGGCCGGCGCGACGACCTGCACCGCCTCGAACCCGGATGCCTCGTCTCCCGATAGCAGCACGACCGGCCGCCGCTGGTCGAACTCCACCCACCAGACTTCGCCGCGTTGCATGAGCTCGAGCCTAGTAGGGAGTTGTCGGGTCGCGGTAGCCGTCCTTGCCGCCTGGCCTACTGCAACCGCCCGGCCTGGTTGACGAGGTGAAGCGGATCACGGCCGAGCCGGTGCTGCCCCGCCTCATCCGGCGTTCGCTCATCAGGACGGCGACCAATGCCGAACTGTTCGGCGGGAACCGAGAGATGCTGCGCGAGTGGCTCCGCCCGGACCACCCGGTCTGGTCCGCGGCGGCCACCTTCCGGGATCGCCGGGAGTGCCTCTTCGACCGGACTGCCAGGTCCCCGCACATCCGCACCGTCCGCTTCACCACCCAGCGCGAGTTCGAGCACTGGTACGAGCTCCTCGGCTGAGCACGGACCCGCTACTTGACCGCGGTCACGCTCTGGATGATGACCGCGTAGCAGCGATGCCACTGCGGATCGCGCAGTCCGGCGGCCGTGATCAGCCTGGTGGCGCGGGACCTGGTGCGGGCCTTGCCGCGGCGGCTGCCCAGCATTGTCGGCCACAGGAGGTTCGAGAACTGGTCGGTCAGCACCAGAGCGCCGCCCGGCGCGAGGGCGCGGGCGCACTCGCGGATCCCGGCCCCCTGGTCGTTCCAGTGGTCGAAGGACGTGGTGCTGACCACCAGGTCGTAGGCGCCTTCCTCGACGGGAAGCCGCTCGGCCGCTCCTCGCGTGAAGTTCAGCCGCTCATCAGACGACGTTGACCTCGCCACCTCGATCATCCTCGGCGCCGGATCGACGCCGAGGAGTTCGATTGCCCGCGGTAGCAGGACGGCGAGCTGGCGCAGGACATAGCCCGTCCCGCAGCCCACATCGAGCACCCGTCGCGGGGCCTGCCCGCAGCTGAGGGCGAGCCGCACCACGCGGTCGGAAATCTCCTTGTGCAGCTGGCCGTGCCGACCCGACTCATACGATCCGGCCCGTTGGTCGAAGGCCTGCACATCCCGGTCATGCGGCATACGCCAACTCTCCTTTGCGTCAGTCGCTCAGGTGCTCGTGCTCGACCTGCCACGCCCCGTCCCGCTTCACCAGCACGTTGGTGCCGCGTCCGCGGCCCGAGTGGGGCCGCCCGTCAACCACGCCCCGCCAGGAGAAGCGGTACCGGCAGGCAGCCACTTCCCCGGCCAGTGTGACCCACTGGAGCTCCCTGATCTCGTACACCTCGTCGTGGATGGCGGCGAAGGTCCGCGCAAGCGCGTCGGCTATCTCCTCCCGGCCGCGGTAAGAGCCGTCGGTGAACCAGTAGGTGGCGTCGTCCGCGATCAAGGGCAGCACCCGCCCGAGGTCGTGGCTGTTGGCGGCGCGCTCGTACTCCGTCATGAACGCCGTCAGCTCGCTCATGAGATCGGACATCAAGCGGGCTCCCCCCGCATCGAATCGTCCCCGGTGGCGGCGATCGCCGGCAGCAGATGCGAGTAAATCGCGCGCCGGACGAACGGTGTGATCTTCAGACCCGCCAGATCCTCGATCCTGTGCACCCCGATTCCGGCGCCCTCCTTGAGGTCGATGTCTTCGGGGCGAACGCCGCCGACGAGGTAGAACAGCGAGACCGTGCGGCCATCGCCTTCGTGGTCCACGGCCTCGGTCAGGAAGATCGGGTTGGCGATCCGCAGACCCGTCTCCTCGCGTACCTCGCGCAGTACGGCATCCTCAACCGTCTCTCCGTCCTCGACCGCCCCGCCGAACCCCGCCCAGCAGCCCGGGTTCGGGATCTCCGGCTTGTCGTCGCGGTGATGCAGGAGCAGCCCGCCGTCCTCGGTCACGATCAGCAGCATCGCCGCACGCGGCGTAATCCCCAGGTCAGCATTCGATAGATCGGGCACAGGGATACAGCGTAGGCCCGCCCGCTCGGTCGGGCTCTCTCATGATCACGAAGGCTTTATGCACTCATACGATAATTTTCCTTCGTCAGGATAAAACCCTTCGTGATCATGGCGCTTAGGGACCGGCTGCCGCGTTGCTCCGGTGGCGACCGGGACCGCCGGGTTCGTCGTTCCCGCGGGCATCGCAACCGCGGGGGAGCGGGGCCGGTCGGCCCAGCTGTACCGGACCGGTCCCGCCGACCAGCTCTACCCGCCGCTGCTCCGGCCCTGAGCCGCGCCGCGGCGGCCGCCGGCGATGGCCAATGCCGAAGGCAGACGGAGTGTCAGCTCTCGGCGCTCAGCGCGCGATGCGGGAAGCGGTGCACCTCCTGCGGCCAGCCGACCGCGACCGCGATCCGGCCGGCCCAGTACCGCGCCTCGGCTTCGCCTGGCACGTCGACGACCGCGAAACCGCCCAGGTGCTCCTTGGTCTCGGTGAACGGCCCATCGGTGAAGATGGGCGAGCCGCTGCTCGGGTCGACGCTGCACACGGCGGTCGACGCGTCCAGGCCGCCGTCGCTGAAGACGAAGACACCGGCGGCCGTCATCTCCTCGATCACGGCGCGGCCGGACGCGCCCCTCTCGCGCAGGTCCTCCAGGGTGAGGTCGGGCACCCACTCGTCGTTGAAGGCGATCAGGTACAGCGCCATCTCAAGCTCCTCTGCTCACGGGCAGCCCGCACGGCTGCCGCTCACCTTCTCCACGAAAGCACTTGTGCCGATTCGACACCCCGGCCGGGACTTTTTCCAAGCCTGGTGGCGATAGCGTCAAGATCGCACACCGAGACAGGGAGGTCAGCGATGACGCTGTTGGACGAGGCTACCGCGATATCCGGTGATATCGCGGAGCTGCGGCATGCCATCCACCGTGAGCCCGAGATCGGCTTGCACCTGCCGAAAACGCAGGCAAAGGTCCTCGCCGCACTCGACCGACTCCCGCTTGAGATCACCGTGGGCAAGCAGCTCAGCTCGGTGACCGCGGTGCTGCGCGGCGGCCGGCCGGGACCCGTCGTGCTGATGCGGGCCGACAACGACGCGCTGCCGGTGACCGAGACGACCGGCCTGCCGTTCGCGTCCCGGATCGACGGCGCGATGCACGCCTGCGGCCACGACCTGCACACGGCGATGCTGGTGGGGGCCGCCCGGGTGCTCTCCGCGCGGCAGCGTGACCTGCCGGGCAGCGTGATCTTCATGTTCCAGCCGGGCGAGGAAGGCCTGGGGGGCGCCCAGCTCATGATCGACGAGGGCGTGCTTGACGCCGCTGGCGAGCGGCCGACGGCCGCCTACGCCCTGCACGTGTTCTCCCACCTGTTCGGCCAGGGAGTGTTCGCGGTCCGGCCTGGCCCGGCCCTGGCCGCGGCGGACATCCTGTACGTCACCGTGCGCGGCCGCGGCGGGCACGCCTCGGCCCCGCAGCACAGCGCCGACCCGATCCCGGCCGCCTGCGAGATGGTGACCGCGCTGCAGACGCTGGTGACGCGCCGGTTCGACGTGTTCGACCCGGTGGTGATCACGGTCGGCAGCTTCCACGCCGGGACCGTGAACAACGTGATACCGGACGAGGCCAGCTTCGAGGCCACCCTGCGCTCCTTCAGCCAGCAGTCTCAGCGGCGCCTGCACCACGAGACGGTGCGGTTGGTGGAGAGCATCGGCCAGGCCCACGGCCTGACGGTCGAGGCCAAGTACCTCGACTGCTACCCGGTCACGGTCAACGACGCGGCCGAGGCCGAGTTCGCCCGGTCCACGGCGGCGGACCTGTTCGGCGTCGACCGCGCGGTCACGCCCGCGCAGCCGCTGACCGGCGCCGAGGACTTCTCCTACGTGCTCGACCAGGTGCCAGGAGCGTTCGTCCTGCTCGGCGCCTGCCCGTCCGGCACCGACCCGCTGACCGCATCCTCCAACCACTCGGCCGGCGCGGTCTTCGACGACGCCGTGATCGCCGACGGGATCGCCCTCTACGCCGAGCTCGCCCTCCGCCGACTCGGACAAGGCGCCTGACACCGCCACCCTCAACCCGCCGCCCCCGAACCAGGCCGCGGCGGCGCGTTGGGGGCGGAGCAACGGTCCGTTCGGAACCCTCATGATTTTGACTTTGGGCTTTGTTTCTGTAACAAAAGGCGGACTGCAATTAACGAGTTTTATTAACAAATATTAACGTTGACCGACCCTTCTGGCCCATTTAGCTTCAGGGCAAAGCTCATAGGCCGGAGGAATCATGTCGAGAAAAAGACCGCTGATCATCGCATTGGCCCTGGCCACGACGTCGGCGTCGCTGCTGGCGGTGGCCGCCGCCCAGCCTGCCGCCGCCGTCTCCACCGCCTGCCCGTGGGTGGGGTCGAGCGCCCCGATCCCGACCCGGGTCAGCGAGGTCATGTCGAAGATGACCCAGGCGCAGGAGATCGACCTGGTCACCGGCGCCGGGGGATCCAGCTACGTCGGGTTCACCCCCGCCATCGGGTCACTCTGCATCCCGGCCCTGAACCTCGAGGACGGCCCGGCCGGGGTGGGCGACGGCATGACCGGCGTCACCCAGCTGCCCGCGCCGGTGGACGCCGCGGCGACCTGGGACCCCGCCGCGGAACAGCTTTACGGCCAGGTGATCGGGGCCGAGGAGGCGGCCAAGGGCAGCACCATTGACCTCGGCCCGACGATCAACATCGTCCGCGACCCGCGCTGGGGGCGCGCCTTCGAGTCGATCGGCGAAGACCCGTACCTGAACGGCACGCTCGGCGCGGCCGAGATCCAGGGCGTCCAGTCGACCGGGGTGATGGCCCAGGTCAAGCACTTGGCGGTGTACAACCAGGAGACCAACAGGAACACCTCGGCCGACAACGCCGTCGTCAGCACGGAGGCGGAGCAGGAGATCTACCTGCCGGCCTTCCAGGACTCGATACAGCAGGGCGCCGCGTCCTCGGTGATGTGCTCCTACTCCTACATCAACGGCACCGCCGCCTGCCAGAACCCGTACCTGCTGTCCACCGTGCTGCGACAGCAGTTCGGGTTCGCCGGCTTCGTCACCTCCGACTGGGGCGCCACCCACTCGACCGCGGCCTCCGCCAACGCCGGACTCGACATGGACATGCCGGGCAACGACGGCTACTACGGCAGCGCGCTGGCCAGCGCCATCTCGGCCGGCCCTCCGGGGGCCGGGCAAGTCAGCCAGGCCACGCTCAACTCGGCCGTCTCCGACATCCTGACCGAGATGTTCGCGTTCGGGCTGTTCGACAAGCCCGCGGTCGGATCGCCCGCCCAGACCGCCACGAGCGCAGCCGACCAGGCCGACGCGCTGCAGATCGCAGAGGAGGGCACCGTGCTGCTGAAGAACAGCGGCAACGTCCTCCCGCTCAGCAGCGCCAAGGACAGCTCGATCGCGGTCATCGGCGCCGACGCGTCCACCAGCCCGCAGACCGCCGGCGGCGGCAGCGCGTCGGTGAACTCCAGCGGCACCATCACCCCGCTGCAGGGCATCACCGCCGCCGCGCCGAGCGGGGTCACCGTCAGCTACAACAACGGCTCCTCGGACAGTTCGGCGGCGTCCGCGGCCGCGGCGGCCAGCGTCGCGGTCGTGTTCGCCAACCTCAATGAGTCCGAGGGCAGCGACCTGACCAGCATCGACCTCGGCAGCGCGCAAGACAACCTGATCTCCGCGGTCGCCGCCGCCAACCCGAACACGATCGTCGTCCTCAACACCGGGTCCGCCGTGGTCATGCCGTGGCTGTCGTCGGTCAAGGGCGTCCTCGAGGCCTGGTACCCGGGCCAGGAGGACGGCACCGCGATCGCGGCGCTGCTGTTCGGGACGGCCGACCCGTCCGGGCACCTGACCGTCACCTTCCCCACGTCGCTGTCCCAGGTCCCGGCGTCCACCGCCGCCCAGTGGCCCGGCGCGAACGGGACCGTGCAGTACTCCGAGGGCGTCGACGTCGGGTACCGCTGGTACAACGCGCAGAGCCTGACCCCGCTGTACCCGTTCGGCTACGGCCTCTCCTACACCACCTTCTCCTTCAGCAACCTGAAGGTCGGATCGCTGCCGGCCGGCGGCGCGGCCACCGTCACCGCCACCGTGACCAACACCGGCTCGGTCGCCGGGGCCGACGTCGCGCAGCTGTACGTGACCGACCCGGCCGCGTCGGGCCAGCCGCCGCTGCAACTCGAGGGCTTCCAGCGGGTGTCGCTGCAGCCCGGCGCGAGCCAGACGGTCACGTTCCCGCTGACCCAGCGGGACCTGCAGTACTGGAACTCGAGCACCAACAACTGGGCCACCGCGACCGGCAGCTACGGGATCAAGGTGGGCGACTCCGATGCGAACCTCCCGCTGTCCGGCACCGTTGCGGTAGCGGCGGCGCAGCTCGGGCAGCCGGTCACCATCACCAGCCCCGGACCGCAGGAAGGGCTGGCCGGCGCCGCCGCCTCCATCGCGGTGACCGCCAGCGACACCAACAGCGGCCAGACCCCGACGTTCAGCGCCACCGGCCTGCCCGCGGGTACCGCCATCTCCGGCTCCGGCACGATCACAGGAACGCCCACCACCGCCGGGACCTCCACCGTGACCGTCACCGCCGCCGACAGCACCGGCGCGCAGGCCAGCACCACGTTCACCTGGACGGTGGAGCCCGCAGGCGACGGGATCGCGACCACGCCGCTGGTCGGCTACCAAGGCCTGTGCCTGGACGTCACCAGCGACAACAACACCAACGGCACCGCCGTCGACGTCTACACCTGCAACGGCACCAACGGCCAGCAGTGGACGGAAGAGCCCAACGGCACCGTCCAGGCGGACGGCAAGTGCCTGGACGTGGCGGGCGGCGGCACCGCCAACGGCACCAAGGTCGACCTCTACACCTGCAACGGCACCGGCGCGCAGGTGTGGGATCCCCAGCCCGACGGGGCGCTGCTCAACCCGCAGTCGAACGCCTGCCTCGATGACACCGGCTACTCCACCACCCCCGGCACCCAGGTCCAGATCTGGAGCTGCTCGGGGAACGCCAACCAGTCCTGGGTGCCGCCGGGCGACGCGACCGGTGCCGTCACCGGCTACGACGGGCTGTGCCTGGACGTCCGCGGCGCCAACAACGCGAACGGCACCGCCGTGCAGGTGTACACCTGCAACGGCACCAACGCCCAGAAGTGGACCACCGAGCCCAACGGAACCCTGCAGGCCCTGGGCAAGTGCCTCGATGTGGCGGGCGGCGGCACCGCCAACGGGACCCTGGTTGACCTGTACGCCTGCAACGGCAGCGGCCAGCAGGTGTGGCAGCCGCGGTCGAACGGATCGCTGGTCAACCCGCAGTCCGGAGCGTGCCTCGACGACACCGGGTTCTCCACCACCCCCGGCACCCAGGTCCAGATCTGGAGCTGCACGGGGAACACCAACCAGTCCTGGACGCTGCCGTGACAGCCGTCTAATGCCGGGATGAATCGCGTGGCCCAGTGGACCCGTCCACTGGGCCACTCCATCTTCGTGCCGACTGCGGTGCCGTCGCCGTCTACACCGCGTCCGCGAGCCGGCCGGGCGCCATCCGGTGGTCCGGGTCGAACTCGTCCTTGACCGCCCGCAGGAGCGCCAGCGACGGCACCGGCCCGTGCGCATCCGTCAGGTCCCGCACCGCGTCCGGCGCGTACACGACCAGCGCGCGCACGACCGGGGCCGTCGTCCCCGTCTGGTCCAGCCCGGCCAGTTCCGCCCGCAGCGCGACGACAAACCGGGACACCGCCGCCGGCGGCGTCTCGGCCGGGACCTTGACGTCGAGGATGCCCGCGACGGCCGATCCCTCGATCGCGGCATCGACCCGGCTGTCAGTCGCCGTCGTCCGGATCAGGGTCAGCGTGCGGGCCAGGCGCGTTGGCGGGAACGAGACGCGCACCAGCGTCCCCGTGTCCGGCGGAGGGTCCGCGATCTCGGCCCGGATCCGCTCGCGCTGGGCCAGCAGCCGCTGCACTGCGTCCGGCGGGAGCCCGAGGTGATCGGGGTCGTCGAGGCTGCGGCGGTGGGCCCGGTCGATGGGCGGCGGGGCGGCGCGGCCAGCCAGCTCGTGCAGTCGCGCCTGGCGCGCCTCGTAGTCCTCGCGGTCACCTTGAATCATCGAGAACAACCTGAGCCGCTCATCCGCCGACGGCCAGCGCAGGTCGATACCCAGCGGCGCGATCCACGGGTCTGATACCTCCTCCACCAGCCGCTCCGCGTGCTCGGGATCGTCGCAGTCCAGCGCTACGCTGCCGGACACTTGCGGCGTTGGCTCCAGCCGGAAGGTCGACTCGGTGATCAGCGCGAGGCTGCCAAAGGAACCGGCCAGTAGCGTGATCAGGTCCCGCCCGCCGTTGGCGGCGGGGTCGGAGCTGGCGACGATCGTGCCGTCCGCGCGGACCGCGGTGATGCCGGTGAGCCGGTCGCGTGGCGTGCCGAAGAGGTAACGGTGCGAGCCCCCGACGTTGGTGGCGATCAGGCCGCCGATGGTGCCGGCGAAGGCCGGGCGAGGCGGAAAGAGCGCCACCGTCTGGCGGGCCGGCGCGAGCGCCCGTTCGAGGTCGCGCAGCCGCACGCCCGCCTGCACGGTCACGGTGAAGTCGGCCGGCACGTGCTCGACGATCCGGTCGAGACGGCGGGTGTCGACGATGAGATCACAGCTGTCGGGCGGGTTCCCCCAGTGCTGCAGGCGGCCGGCGCCGCGCGGCACGGCCGTGAGGCCGAGCGCGGCCGCGGCCCGCAGCAGCGCCGAGGCCTCCTCGGTCGACGCGGGCGCGGCGACGTAGCGGGCCGGCCGGCCGGCGATCGTGTCGGCCTCCCCTGCCAACCGGACGTCGGCGCAGGCAGTGGCGAGCTCAGGCGGAATCGGCATTCACGGCTCCTCCGGCAATCGCTGACACGAGGTCTCCTCAGGGTAAAGCGGCATCGACGATCGCGTCTGCCTATAACGCCTCGGACGGCTCGGTCCGGCGCGCGCATGGGATGCTCGATTTGTCCATCGCGCCGCCCAGGACGAAACAGCAACGGAGGATTGTCGTGCCAGTGCTCGAGGGTGTTATCGCCGCCTTGCTCACCCCGGTCGACCGGGCGGGCCGGGTCGATCACGGTGCGCTCAGGGAACTGGTCGAACGGCTGCTCGGCCGGGGCGTGACCGGCATCAGCCCGCTGGGCTCGACCGGCGAGGGGTACAGCCTCGAGCTCGACCAGCGGCTCGCGGTGACCGGCACCGTCGCCGCGTCGGTGCCGCCGGGCACGCCGGTGATCCCCGGGATGTTCGCGCACAGCCACGAGCAGGCCATCGCGGAGATCGCCGCCTACGCCGACCACGGCGCCACCGCCGTGCTCGCGGCGCCGCCCGCCTACTATCCGCTGACCCCGGCCGAACAGCAGGGTTACTTCGGCCGGCTGGCCGACGCCACCGCGCTGCCCCTGGTCATCTACAACATCCCCGTCTTCACCAAGATCGTCATCGACCCGGCCGCCGTCGCCGCGCTGGCCCCCCATCCCCAGGTGGCCGGGCTCAAGGACTCCGGCCGGGACCTGGACTACGCGGGGCGACTGCTCGACGCGGTGACCGCCGCCGGCGCCGCGGCCGACTTCTCGCTCCTGACCGGGACGGATGTGCTGCTTGTGAGCTACCTGCTGGCCGGGGCGCGCGGCACCATCTGCGCGAACGCGAACATCGTGCCCGAGGTGGTCCGCGCCGCCTACGACGCGACCCGGGCCGGCCAGCTCGACGACGCCCTGCGGCACGAGGCCACGCTCCGCGCGGTGCAGGCCTGTCTCCCGGCCGGGTCGACCGCCGCCTACAAGGCGGCCCTCGCCGCCACCGGGGTGGGAGAACGGTGGCTCGTCCCGCCCCGGCTGGCGCTCACCGACGCGGGCAACGATCGGCTGATCGAGCGGCTGACCGCCCTTGGCGTACTCTGACTGCCGGGGTCGATCGACGCGATGTCAGTCGAGCTGAAGGTCCGGTTCCCGGTCAACGACACCGAGCTGTCCGTGCTGCACCAGCGGGCGTTCAGCCCGGACCGTCCGGAGACGGACGCCGCCATCCGCCCTTGGGCGGACAGGCTCGAGCGGCATAGCCTGACCTGGGTCGGCGCATTCAGCTCGGGCCGGCTGGTCGGGTTCGTGCACGCCGTCTGGGACGGCGGAACCCACGCGTTCATCCTCGACACGATGGTCCACCCCGACTTCCAGCGCCTCGGGATCGGACGAGACCTAGTGCGCGCGGTGACGGACGAGGCGTTCAAGGCCGGGCTGCCACTGGGTGCACGTCGACTACGAGCCCGAGTTCGCGAGCTTCTACGAGCACGCCTGCGGCTTCCGCCCCACCCCAGCCGGCCTCCGCCACGCCCCCGAGCCATCCCTCTAACCAACTCACCAAGCCAACCCGCCCTATCGGCCCCGCCATCGACAGCCACCGCGTCCGGTCGCCTACGCCATCGACCCGAATGCGGATCTGTCGGCTACGCCATCGACACCGTTAGGCGCGGTCGCTGGCGTAGCCGACAGGATCGAGACCCTGTCGCTGGCGTAGCCGACAGGACCTACATCCGCCCTAATCCCCGTCTCCGAAGATAACAGCAAGAAGCGCCCGGTGGGCCGCCCCGCCACAGGATCATGGACCGTTGTGCACATCCGGATTTACACGACGGTCTGGGCGGCGGGCAGAAACTTCGGGCAATCGGGTGACGCGGCGACGGCGGGCAGGCAACTAGAGACGTGACCGAGAAAACAGCAGCAACTCACCCGGGGGGCCGGACCATCGAATGGGGCGCCGACGGTGGCGCGGCCACCGAGTTCGAGCGGCTCTACCGGGCAAACGTGGACGCGGTAACGGCCTACTTCGCCCGGCGCGCGGCCGACCCGCAGGTGGTGGCCGACCTCACCGCGGACACCTTCGTCGCGGCGATCACCTCCTTCGAGTCGTTCGATCCGGGCAAGGGCACGGCGCGGGCGTGGGTGTTCGGCATCGCCCGGCGGGTCTACGCCTCCTATTGCGAGACTTACAGCCAGCAGCAGCACCGGCTGCAACGGCTGGCGGGGCGGCGTGAGCTCGACCCGGACCAGGTCGAAGAACTGCTCAACCGGATTGACGCTGAGCGCGCCTGCCGGGACATGGTGGCCGGGCTCGCCGCGCTGCCGGAACGGGACCGCGCGGTGATCGAGCTGGTGGACATCGCCGGTCTGCGGCCCCAGGAGGCGGCGGCGGCGCTCGGGCTCGCGCCCGGCACGGTGCGGATGCGGCTGATGCGGGCCCACGCCCGCCTGCGCAAGGAAGCCCGCAACAACAACCCCAAGCAGAGGAATGACAATGACTAAATTCGCAGACCAGCTGTTCGACGATCTGATGCGCGAGCACGGATCGACGCTGACCCACGCCAGGCCGCCGGCGCCGAGGCGGCACGTGGCCACCCGACGGGCGCTGCTGGCGGTCGGCGGGGGCGGCGTCGCCGTCGCGGCCGCCGCAGGCGTGCTCGTGGCCACCGCCGGCGCTAACCCGGTCGGCCACGGCGGCCACGCGGCGGTCGGCACAACCACCGGCTATGCGGTGACCACCAACCCCAACGGCACGGTCACGCTCGCGGTGTACCGGAAATCGGGGATCGCCGCCGCCAACGCGAAGCTGCACGAGCTCGGCGACAGCCAGGTATACGTGGTGCCAGCCGGGCCGGGCTGCCCGAGCATGTCCTCGCTGCCGGCCCCACCCGTGTCGCTGAACGGGCAGCACCTCAGCGTTCAGGGAGGCAGGTCAGTCGGCGGCTCGGTCACCGTGAACGCCCAGGGCATCCCGGCGGGCGACATCCTCGTGGTGGCCTTCGAGACAACCACGAGCGACGGGACAACGACAACACTGGCGGCCGCGCGGCTGACCTCGCTGCCAGCGCCGAGCTGCGTGAGCCTGCCCGCGCCGCCCCCGCCGCCCACCCGCCCCTGACGCACCCGACAGGGCAGCCGCCGGGAACGCCCGGGGAGCCGCCACGGCCCCTCCGGGCATTCCCGATGCGCGTGGTAATTGGCTCATGATTGAGCGGATTAATTGGTCCATGTTCGCGTAATTCAGCTATGCATAACCGCTTTACATTGTTTTACATTGCTATCGTCGGCGGCAGTACGGCATGCTTTGCTCGTGCTTAGCCCCCGCGGTCCGATGGCGACCCGCCGTATGACCGCGTACTGGGGCGTACTGGCCGCCGCGGCGCTGACGACGCTGGTCGCGGCCGCCGTTGGCGCTGCCATCGCGGTGTTCATGGGTCAGGGCCTGCCGCTGGCGGTTCAGCATGATCTCGTCAGCGCCCAGGGCACCGACATGTCGGTCAGCGCCCTGGTGAACGGCCCCACCCAGGCCGCCCGGGGCGGCGCGGCGCTGCGGTCTCAGATCGCGGCCGCGATGCCCGGCGTCCCGTTCAGCTTCCAGTCGGCGTCCTGGTCTGATCCGCTCGGACTGGTCCCCGGGGCGCTGCCCGCGACGCCCGCGAGCGCGGGCACCGGCAATACGGCGCTCCTGCAGGCAGCCGCCATGACCGGGATCACCAGCCACGCCACGCTCATCGCGGGCCGGTGGCCGACGGCGCCCGGCCAGGCCAGGCCAGGCCGGCCGGCCGGGAGCGATCCCGGCCGCCTTGCCCGCCTCGGCGGCGGCGCTGCTGCACGTCTCCGTGGGTGACATGCTGCACTTGCACGACCGGCTGAACAACGCGCTGCTGAGCTTCGATATCACCGGCGTCTTCCTGCCGCGGGCGACGACAGACCCGGCCGACTCCTACTGGAGCCTCAGCTACATACCCGCCAGCGGCGTGTCCGCCAGCTACGAGTCAGGCACCTACGGCCCGCTGCTTGTGAGCCAGGCGGCATTCGGGTCGGCGCTGACCACTTACAGCGGGTCGTGGCTGGCCCAGCCCGACATGACGGCGTTCCCGGACGGGGGCCTCGGCTCGATCTCGGCGAACGTCAGCGCCCTGGCGGCGTCGCTGCCGAACGCGACCTTCCTGAACGGCGCGCAGCTGACCACGAGCCTGCCGACCGTGCTCAGCGCGGCCGACAGCGCCCTCACCGTCGCCTGGTCGCTGCTGGTGATCAGCGGCCTGCAGATCCTCGTCCTCGCCATCGCGGCGCTGCTGGCGGTGGGGCGGCTGCTGGCGGCGCAGCGCGAGGACGAGACCGCGCTGCTGGTCGCCCGGGGCGCGACCCGATGGCAGCTCACCAGGCTCACGGCGGCCGAGGTGGTCCCGTTGTCGGTGCTGGTGTCCGTCATCGGCGCCCTGGCGGGCATCCGGCTCGCCGGCGCGCTGGTGAGCACCGGGGCACTGGGCACGGCCGACCTCCGGCTGGCGGGCCGGCCGGGCGTCTGGCCCGACGCGCTTCGCGGCGGCGATCGTCGTCGTCGTCATCGCCGCCGCCTCGCTGCTCGCCCCCGGGCTGACCGTCGTCGCGCGGGCGCACGGCGGCAGGCGGGCCGTCGTGGCGGGGGTGACGCGGGCCGGCCTCGACGTCGCCCTGGTGGTGCTGGCCGTGCTGGCCGGCTGGCAGCTTCGCCAGTTCTCCGCCGTCGGCGCCGGCGGGAGCGGGGGGATCGATCCGGTGCTCGTGCTGGCCCCCGCGCTCGCGCTGGCCGCCGGGAGCGTGGTCGTGCTGCGGTTGCTTCCGCTGGCGGCCGTCGCTGCGGACTGGCTGGCCGCCCGGGGCCGGGGGCTGCTCGCCGCGCTCGCCTCCTGGCAGTTCAGCCGGATGCCGGTCCGCCAGGGGAGCGCGGCGCTGCTGCTGGTGATGGCGGTCGCCACCGGGACGCTGGCGCTCGGGCAGCATCAGAGCTGGACCCGGTCGGCTTCCGACCAGGCTATCTTCGCCGCCGGCGGCGACCTCCAGGTCGACCTGCCAGTGGCGCTCAATCCCGGCGCCGTCGGGACCGTCACCGCCGCCAGCGGGGTCACGCACGCGATGGCGGTCGACGGTCGACGCGACCGCCACTCCGGGCGAGGTCATTGCGGTCGACTCCGCCCAGGCGGCAGCGGTCGTCCGGCTGCGCGGGACGAATCGGCGCGG
The DNA here is from genome assembly GCA_963773105.1 of uncultured Actinomycetota bacterium. GTDB lineage: Bacteria > Actinomycetota > Actinomycetes > Streptosporangiales > Streptosporangiaceae > Trebonia. The sequence continues at coordinate 117,404 of CAVZAA010000003.1, read as the reverse complement.
CCGCCGGGCAGCCTGTTCGGCAGCCATCACGCCGTCCGGCGCTCTGCCGGGGGCCGTGCTGTCGGCGCCGCGAGCCCGGCCCGGGCCCGGCCACCCCCCAGCTCACCGCCACGCTCGGCGCAGCCGCGACCGCGGCTGCGACCGCGAAAAGCGGCAGCGGGCTGGCCGCCCGGCTCGGGCCGGTCATCGTGACCCTGACCATCCTCGACCGGACGGGCGCCGCCTACCAGGACACCACCGACGGTCCTCGCCGGACGGGCGCCTGCACGTCCTGGCGGTGCCCCTGGGCGGCGACAAGGCGCTCTACCCGTTCCGGGTGGCCTCGATCACGGCTCCCGTTCGGGATGCCGCTGCGCAATGTCCCGACCCTCGCCCTTACCCTGAGCGGCCTGTCGCTGGCCGGCTGGACGCAGCAGGCAAGTTCGCCCGACCCGATTAACTTTCCGCCCGGTCAGTTCTTCGCCGCCAGCCGACGGGCCGACGCACGTCACCGGAGGGACGGCGACGTTCACCTTCAGTGCGGGCCACGCGCCCCCGCTCTCGGCCAGCATCGACGGGCCCGACTCGGCTGAGCACGTCCCCGCGCAGCTTGCTGCTGCTTCCCTCGCGCTGCCCGGGTGCGGGCGATCCCGGCCATCGCGACGAGAGCCTTCATGGACGCGAACAGCCAGGTCATCGGCTCCGTCATCCCCACGTCGTTTGACGGGGCGACGGTCCCGCTGCGAATCGTGGCCGAGGTGGTCTCGTTCCCGACCGTCACCGCGCCCGGCGGTGCGCTCATCACCGATCTCGGCAGCCTTCAGGAGTACCTGGCCCGGCAGTCCTTGCCCACGCTGCCCGTCACCCAGTGGTGGCTGGCCACGGCGGGCGGAGGCGTACCCCCGGCCCTGACCGCCAGCGTTCCGGCCGGCACCGACATCACCAGCGCGGCCGGGCTGACCACGGCCAACACGGGTGACCCGCTGTCGGCCGCACCGCAGCTGGCGCTGCTGGCGATGGCCGCCGCGGCGACGCTGCTCGCCATCATGGGGTTCTGGGTGTCGATCGCGGCCGACGTGCGCGAGCGCCGCGCCGGGGCGGCGCTGCTGGCCGCGCTTGGCGTGACCCGCCGCGGGGCGGCCCTCCAGCTATGCCTGGAGAAGCTGCTGCTCAGCCTGCCTTCGGCCGCCCTCGGGGTGCTGCTCGGCACGCTCGTCGCCCGGCTGCTGATACCCGCCGTCACGCTCACCAGCACCGCCCAGCGGCCGACGCCGCCCGCGCTCACGCTGTATGACCTCCCGCAGGCCATCGTGCTCGCGCTCGTCGTGGCGGTACTGCCGGTGGTGATCGCCGCGCTTGCGGCCACGCGGCGGCCCGACCCGGCCGCCGACCTTCGGCGGCGGAGGCAACATGAGCCTTCTGCGCCGGCTGACCGGCATCGGGGCGGCGGCCAGCATCGCGCTCGGGCTGCTGGCCGGAGGCTGCGTGCTCGCCGCCACCGCCGGCCCCCGGCAGGCGCAGGCGACCGGGACGCGGGCGCTGCAGCAGACGATGGACGGCGTGCCGCCGCTCGAGAAGAGCGTCGTCGCCACCAGCAACTGGAGCTGCGGTCGACCAGGTCTTCGGCGGCGATGAAGGCTCCGGCTTCGCGCTCACGCAGGCCAACCTCGCCGATGTCACCAGCCAGTTGCGCGGCGACTTCAGCGGCGGCCCGCTCCGGCTCAGGCCCCGCAGTCGGCCGACTGGGCGGCCCTGACCTCCGGCCGTGTACCAGACGTCTCCGCTGGCCGCCCTCAAGGGAATCCCCTCGAAGCTGGAGGTCGCCTACCGTTACCCGCTGGCCGGCCACCTGCGGCTGGTGGCCGGCCGCATGCCGACCGCCGCCCCCCTCGGCTCCGCACGCCAACCAGTTCCTCGAGGTCGTGGTCACCCGCGCAAACGGCCAGCGGCGTTCGGGCTCCGGCCCGGCTCGCGAGATGTCTATCGGCGTCCCCTCGGCCGACAGTCCGGGCCTGATCAACCAGATCGAACTCGAGGTGACCGGGATCGTCGAGGCCACCGACCCGGGTTCCACCGTTCTGGAAAACCGATCCGCTGCTGCCGGGCCCCACCCTCGAGTACGACCTCGGGCGCTACGTCTGGGTTGGCTCGGTCATCGCCGATCCCGGCGAGCTCGTCGCGATGCAGACCGATCTTCGGCCAGGGCGGGCCTCGACATCCAGTGGCAGCTCCCGGTGAACACGGCCAGCCTGCACGCCCGCGCCCCGCCGCTGTTCAACCAGGTCAACGAGATCACCAACAGCAATCCGAGGCTGACCGGCTACCTGGCGCCAATGTCGGACGTGCTCAAGGTGTCCTCCGGCCTGGTCCAGCCGCTGGTTGACCTAGTCCAGGAATCGAACTCGGTGAACCTGGTGCTGCTGATGGTCTACGTGGGCCTGGCGGTGGCGAGCGCGGTGATGCTGCTACTCGCGGCCCGGATGATCGCCGCCCGCCGGTCGGCGGAATTCACCCTGCTGCGGGCCCGGGGAGCGTCGCTGCCGCAGCTGTTCTGGCTCGGGTTCTCTCGGCGCGGCGCTGGCCTGCGTGCCCGCCGCCGCGCTGGCCTGGGCGGCCGCCGTGCTGCTGATACCGAACGCCGCCCCGCCCGGCCCGGCCGCCTGGTGGCCGGGCGTCGCGGCGCTGGCCATCGCCACCGCGGGCCCCGGGCTGGCGGCCGCCCGGCAGCACCGCCTGCCGCGCCGCCGGCGCGGGGCGCGGGGACCTGCGCGGCGGCGTCGGCGCTGGGTGACCAGGGTGATCTTCGAGGTCACGGTCGGACTTGCCGCCATCGGCGGGATCGTGATCGCCAGAACGCAGGCGGGCACGGTCGACCTGTACGCGAGCGGGGCCCCGGTGCTGGTCGCGGTTTTGGCCGTGATCGTCATCCTGCGGGTGTACCAGCTGCTGGTGCGCGGGCTGGCGCGGGCGTCCGCCCGCCGCCGCGGCGTCGTCGGGTTCGTCGGCCTCACCCGCGCCTCTGCGGCCACCGTGACGCTCGCGCTGCCGGCCCTCACGCTCGTGCTCGCCGTTACCGTCGCGTCGTTCACCGGCATGGTCAGGGACGCCGTGGCCAGCGGCGAGACGGCCGGTGTCATGGCAGGAGACCGGCGCCGACGCGGCGGTTGCCGCCCCCTCGGCGCTCAATACGCTCGCCTCATTGATCAGCCCGTCCGCCGTGCGGTCGCTGACCGAGGTGCCGGGGGTCAGGCAGGCCGCGCCCGTGCTGGTCGTACCGTTGTCCGTCGGCACCGGCGGTGAGGTGATCACCGGCATCGTGGTCGACCCCGCCAGCTACGCGGCCGTGGTCGCGTCGGCCGAGGGTTTCTCCCCGGTCAATCCCGCCCTGCTGGCCGCCCCGGCGGGCCAGCGCGTCACCCCGGTGCTGGCGTCCCCGCAGGCGGTCGCCGACCTTAACCGCCACGGCCCCACCTTGATCTACCCGCAGCAGGGTCTGCCTGGGCTGCGGGTCCGGGTCGCGGGCGAGCTGCAGTCCACCCCGGCGCTGCCGGCCGGCGGAGCGTTCATGGTGCTGCCGCAGTCCGCGATCGGCGGCGTCCGCGCGGTCAACCTGATGCTGCTCAACGGGCCGTCCATCAACATGACGAGGCTCCGGGCGGCGGCGAAGGCGACCACGGCGAACGCGGAGTTGCCTATCATCACCCGGTCGGCCGCGCTGCAGCAGCTCGCAGGCGCACCCCTGCAGCAGGGCACGTTCCTGCTCTTCGCCCTGTCCATCGGGTACGCGCTGGCGCTGGCGCTGGCGGTGCTGCTGCTCGAACTGGCGCTGGGCGCGCCTGATCGGGAGGTGATCTTGGCCCGGCTGGCGACGATGGGGCTGCCAGAACGGCGACGCGGCCTGCTCGCGGCGGTCGAGGTGCTCCCGGCGATCGTCGCCGCGGCGGTCGCCGCGGTCGCCTGCGCCATCGTCCTTCCGCAGATCGTGGCGCCGGCGATCAACCTGTCGGCGTTCACCCAATCGCAGGTCCCGGTGCCGCTGCGACCAGACGTGGCCGCGTTCGTCCTCCCGCTGGCGGGTCTCCTGCTGGTCACCGTCATCGCGCTCGGCTACGAGATCAGGTCGCGGCGCAGCCGCGGCGTCGCCGCGACGATGCGGGCCTCGTGACCCGGTCGGACCGGTATCAGGCCGCCTGGCTGACCGGGACGCCCGCCCAACGTGCGGCCTCCGCCAGCGCGCCGTCGAGCAGCTCCAGGTCGCGCAGCGCAAGCTGCGGCCGGCTGAGCGGGGCATCGGCCGGCAGCCGGTCGGCGACGCGCGCGAACAGCGGGGCCGAGCTGACGTAGCCGGCGCCTAGCGGAGTCCCGTCCTCGGCCAGCGCCGAGGTGATCGCGGCGATCGACGCGTCGAGCTGACGGCCGGCCGCGGCGAGCTCCGCGGCGGCCGGGGCGTCGAGGGCGGCGCACCTGGTGGACGCGTCGAGCAGCAGGTTGCGCGCGTAGTGCCGGGCGGCGTCGGTGGTCGCGGTCAATCCGGCGATGCGCGACCCCAGCTCGCCGAACAGCGGCGTTCGCATCGGCCGGACCGTCGCCGCCATCGCCTGGTGCGCCACGTCCACCCGGCGGGCGGAGGCGCGCAGCTCCAGGTCGGAGCCGGCCGCGCTGTCGGGGTCGGCCAGCCGGGCCAGGGACCGGTCGATGAGGTCGCCCAGCGCCTCCACCTGCTGGCGGGCGGCGACCCGGGCCACCCGGCCGACGTGCAGCGGCAGCACCAGGAGCACGGTGGCGATGGCGATGCCCGCGCCGATCGCGGTCTCCTCCAGCCGCAGCACCAGCAGCGCGTTGGAGAACTCGTCCAGCTCCACGTACAGCTGCGACACCATGACCGTGATCGCGATGGTCATGAGCGCGTAATTGATACGGAACAGGTAGAGGCCGAAGAAGAGCGAGACCAGCACGACCACGACCTGCAGCAGCACCCGGTCGCCGACCAGGTGGGCGAGCACCGCCCCGACGATCACGCCGACGACCGTGCCCGCGACACGGAAAACGCTCTTGCGCACCTGCTCGCCCGCGGTGTTGGCGCCCATGAAGGTGATGAACGCCGCGATCACCGCCCAGTAGAACCGCCGCCCGGACAGCGCGTCGCCCGCGATGATCGCCAGGCCCACGGCGATGCCCATCTGGATCGCGATCCGCGCGTACGGCGCCAGCCTGACCCGCTCGAGCAGGCCGGCGCCGCCGCGCTCCTGCGACGCGGCCGCCGCGACGGAGGCCGAGCCTGGCAGCCAGCCGCCGAACGTCGCCACCGGGCTGGTGAAGTCTTCGTCGGGGGCGTCGTCCGCTGCCTGGCCGTCGGGGTACCGGCGGAACGCCCGCAGCGCGACCGAGAACTCGGTGACCGAGGTGGCGAAACGGTGCAGGATCACGCGGCCGTCCGGAGTAAGCCCGGTCCGTTCGGAATCATGGGTTTCAAGCAGCGCGCGGATCGCCGCAGCGGCGTCGAGAACCGCGCCCAAGTCGGCGTCGCGGATGCCCGCGAGGGCATCGGAGACCAGCGCAATGACCGGCGCGGGGAACTCCTCGTCGGCGATCACCAGCGCGAACCGGGCCACGTTGCCCAGTCCCACCTCGGCGTCGAACAGGCGCTGGTGCAGGGTGGCCCTGCTCCAGCCGGCCGGGACGGCGGCCGGGGCGTTCAGCTGCGCGTCGATCAGCAGCGCGGTCTCGTTGAGCCTGAGCAGGTGGCGCTGTAGCTGCCGGTCCGCCTTTTGGTTGCTGTCTTTGGTTTTTCCCGAACGGACCCTGGCTTCGAACAGTTCGTCAATGTCACTGGCAAGGTCGCGGGCCCGGGCGGCGTAGCTGCGCTGCATCCGGCGCACCGCGATTTCCGGGCGCGGACGGAAGAGCGCGAAGTGCACCGCGATCGTCACCGCCGCGCCGAGCGCGATCTCGGCCGCGAGCCAGCCGAACTGGCCGAGCGTGACGTAATTCTGGACGAAGAACCCGAGGAAGAAGCCCATGAACGCGAGCATGCCGCCCATGAACCCGCGGGGTCCGAAACGGCGGCAGTAGGCGCCGATCGCGAGCGTGACCGCCAGCAGCGCCAGCGCCGCCACCCGGACGTGCACCGACAGGCCGACGGCGAGGAGCGCGAGCATCGGCAGCGGCAGGAACAGCAGGGTGACGAGCTGGTCGCGGGCAGTGGCGTACATGCTGATGCCGAATCCGCTGATCATCGCCAGAATGGCGCCGAGCATGATCCCGATCACCAGCAGCGCGTGGTTCAGCGTCCACAGTTCCGCCGCCAGCGCCTTCGGCGCGTGCGCCGGGACCGGGACCTGAAGGGCGCCGGTGGCGCGGACGAAGATCCACTCGGCGGCGACCACCACGCCGATCGCGACCACCACCTCGGTGGCCATCCGCAGCCGCATCAGCCCCGGGTCGGTCGAGCCGAGCCAGTCAAGCCACGCCCGCCTGCGGTTGCTCGCTCGGGGCGCGCGCCTGGCGTCGCCGTGGTGGGTGTCAACGCCGCGCCGCATCGAGTCCGCCGTCACCGGCGCGCTCCAAGGTCCATGCTCACGATTCCCTTAGTTTACCTTACGAAATATCGCGAGACGAGGCCGGCCTTCCGGAGCTGGAACGTGCGGCCGGGTTAGCGCTTTAGGAGGTCGCCGACCGCGTCCGCCAGTTCGCTCAGCTGAGCGAGGTCGAACGCTCCGGTCGCGCCCAGCGGCTGCACGACCACGTGGTCTGCGCCCGCGTCGAGGTGGGCGCGGACGGTTGACGCGGCGGCGGCACCCGAGGGGATGACCGTGTTCACCAGCCGGTCGCTGCCGCCGTCGGCGATGTCCGCCTCGGTGAATCCGTAGCTCTTGAGCATCCGCGTGTAGTTCGGCATCTGCAGGTACCTGGCGGCGTACGCGCGCACGCCGTCGGCCGCCAGCGGATCGAGCGACACGGCCTGTTCCGGCACCAGCAGCGGCTCCGGGCCGAGAACGGCCCGGGCCTCGGCCGTGTGGTCCGGCGTCGTGAAGTAGGGGTGGGCCCCCGCGTAGCGGGCCGAGAGCTGGAGCATCTTCGGCCCGAGGGCGGCGAGCACGATGGGCGGCAGTTCGCTGCCGCGCAGGCGGGCGGCGGGGTGGTCGAGCTCGTCGAGGAACCGCTCCATCTTCCTCAGCGGCTGCTGGTAAGTGTGTCCTAGCTGCGCCACCAGCGGCGCGTGGCTGACGCCGAGCCCGAGGATGAACCGCCCGGGGAAGTCCGCCTCGAGCCGCTCCGCTTCCGCCCGTAGCGCGGCCGGCTCCCACGCCCAGATGTTGGCGATCCCGGGCGCCACGATCAGCCGCTCGCTCCCGCTGAGCAGCCCGCGCAGGACCCTGAAGTCCTCCGGTCCCCGGTTGCCGCCGCCGACCCACACGGAGGTGAACCCGGCCCGCTCGATCGCCTCCGCCGCGGTCCTGGGCTCAAGCCCGACCGCCGCCGGCGGCGACATCCAGATCCCGACGCGCCCGAGCCTCGATCGCAGTTCATCAGTGGTCGTCATGTCTACTGACAACCCACGGACGCGGCTGTTCACTCCCGCCCTAGGCCTGACGGTTGCGGGCCTCGAGGTGCTCGATCTTGCGCCCGACGGCCGTGGCCAGATCGACCTGGAAGGTCTCCGCCAGGAGAGCGACGCACACCATGACGTCCGCGAGACCCTCGGTTGGCTGCGTCACCGACCCGGACTGCGCGGCTACCGGCGCTCGCGCCGCCCGGAGAGCTGGCCGCAGACGCCAGTCCACCGGTCGTCGGTCACCGGGCTTCGGCCCACGATGCGAGCCGCGCCGCCAGCGCTCGCACTCGCCCGCGCAGTTCTTCCGGCTCCTCGATGACGAACGGAAGGTCGAGCCCGGCCAGGACAGACGGGACCCAGTCGAGCCGCTCGGCCCGCCAGCGCACCCGCACCCAGTCGGGTTCTTGGTCGATCGGCTCGACGCGGGCGATCGATCCGGGCATCCGGCGCTGCACTGCCCGCTCGCTTCCGTGGACCCGCACCGAGATCGCGTGCCGGTAGGACGCCCCCGAGACCGCCTCCAATACGTACGCCCCCGGGTCGAATCCGTCCGGCACCGGGAATTGACCCTCCTGGACGACCGCCCGCGCGACCCGGTCCAGCCGGAAGGAGCGCACCTCGCCGCTGCTCGAGTCGAGTCCGGTGGCGTACCACCGCCCCCGAAGGGCGACGACGCCGTAAGGCTCAAGCACCCGTTCGGTAGACCGGTCGTTCTTGTCGCGATAGGTGATGGCGAGCGGCCGACGCCGGACAGCGGCCTCGGCGACGGTGAGCAGAACTCCCGTCTCAGGAGTCGTTGGATCGCGCCCTCCGTCTGCGTGGGAGGTTGCCGCCGCGAGGGCATCGAGGCGGCTGGCAAGGGCCCGGGGCAGCACCCGCCGCAGCTTGGCGGTCGCGCTCTCGACGGCGACCGCGGCGTCCGGCTGCAAGGCCGCACGCCGCGTCCCGACCAGGCCAAGGAGCACGGCGACCGCCTCGTCGTCGGTGAGCATGAGCGGCGGCATCCGGTAGCCAGGCGCGAGCCGGTAGCCGCCGTACCGCCCGCGCACGGACTCCACCGGAACGTCAAGGTCGAGCAGGTGCTCGACGTAGCGCCGGACCGTCCGCTCGTCCACCCCCAGCCGCTCAGACAGCTCGCGCAAGGTATGAGTACCGCCGACCTGGAGGATCTCAAGCAGCGCCAGAACGCGGGCGAGGGGTTTGGTCATGCCAGGAATGTTCTCCGACGATACTGGGCGGAAACTGTCCAGTATCCAGTCTAGCGTCGATGACACGACCACGGCGCGAAGCATCAGCACGCCGCCGCCAGCAGCGAAAGGAACCGTCATGGACTTCGTCTCAGTCCGCGTGATCACCCAAGACGTCGAGCGCCTCGCGACCTTCTGGGAACAGGTAACCGGCCTGCCTTGCATCCGGCCCGTCCCGGTCTTCGCCGAACTCCGAACGCCAGCCGGGACCATCGCTATCGGCGCCCCGGCGACCATCGCGATGCTCGGCGACGCCGCCCCGGTGCCTGGCCGGAATGGCTCCGTCCTCATCGAGCTGCGCGTCGACGACGTCGACGCGACCTGGGAGAGGATCAAGGGCCTCGACCCGCAGATCGTCCCCGAGGTCGTGCTGGAGCCGACCGACATGCCCTGGGGCAACCGGTCGATGATCCTGCGCGATCCCGACGGCGGGCTGGTCAACCTCTTCACCCCCGTGACCCCGGAGGCGAAGGCGAAGTACAGCCGCTAAGCCTCCCCACTGGCGCCGCTCAGGCCAACCTCTCGACCGGCATCGTCGCCATGTGCACTGGCGGCGGGGTGGGAGCCGCGACCCTCATCGAGCCAATCCGATGCGCTAGATGGAGACTACGGTTACCTCGCGGCTTCCCGTGACCCTGCGGATGTCCTCGGGGTCACTGGTGACCACGGTGATGTCGGCGCTAGGGGCCGACTGCACGGCGGCGCCGATGTGAGCGTCAGCGACGGATACTCGGGCCTGCTCGCGGATCGAGGCGGCCACATTGGCATGGGCACCGTCTAGCGGAACGTCGATGATCCGCAGGCGGTTAAGGAACGCCCACTGCGGAGACGTGCGGTCCCAGCCGGCTTCAACCCGGACGGCTGTAGGGGCCAACAGGGAGATCGCCGCTGCGCGCCTTTTGCGACGTTCCACCACCTCCATGTAGCCGAGAGTCCTTTGATGCTTCGGATGGTGAGGACTGGCGAGCGCCTGAACCGCCTCGTTGTCAAGCACAACCAGCCGGGTCACGACGGGAACGCCCTGGCCTCGGCCCAGAGCAGGACATCCTCCGGTTCAGGGTCGGGGTGCGCTGCCCTGATCTCGGCGGCGGCACGGCGGATGCGGTCCGGATCCGCCGCCAACGGGTTCCCGTCTAGTTCTGCGGCGGCGATGGCGATATCGGCCAGATCCGGGCGTGCCTCCGGATGCTGCGCGTAGTGCTCATCGAGGGCGGCCCGCATCACGGCGGCTTCGAGCGCAGCTCGCAGTGCCATGGTCGTGAGCGCAGTCGCCGAAGGAGCCACCTTTAGTTCTTTGGCGGCTAGCGCGGCCGCCTCGCGCAACGCAGTGGGTATCCGCATGGACGTGTTCGACGTCTCGGTCATATCGCCGTCCAGCAACTGACTGATCCGCTCGATCGCGTCCGATGCACCCATGTGCTAAATGTACCACAGTGGAGTGGTACAACCGTTAGAGAGGCTGTTCTGGTCGATGACTGGGGTCACTTGCACGGTCCTGACTTGGCTCAATTCGGTTAGCCCGAGTGCCGCGAGGCGCGGGCGACCCCGCCCAGACCGGGTAGGAATCCCGGCCGGGCGGCGCTGCTGCCCGATCTGGCGGCGGGGCCGGGGTCCGGCTAACGTCGTGGTCGTACCGGCCGGGACGTCACGGCACGCAGAGCGGAAGGCGGGGTCATGAGCGAGATGACGCACGAGGAAGCGTTGCGTGTGGCCGGTGCGCTGCTCGCGCAAGCGCTGAAAGAGACCGAAGCCCGCTGTGCGGTGCTGGGGCAGTTCATCAACGACTGCGATCGCGCGGGGTCAAGAACCTCAGCCTGGAGCGCGGCGCTGCGCGAGCTTAGCGCGCTGCACGGCCGCCGCAGCGGGCTCCTGCGCAGGCAGAGCCTGATCCGGGAGGCACTCGACTGCCCGGTGGGCGAGTCCCCGACGACGGTGCCCCCGCCACCGGCGAACCGGACCGTCATTCGGTCTCAGCAGCAGGTTCAGCTTCAAGTGCGGCGGCGACGGCGGTCGTGAGCCAGCTCTTCGTAAGGTGGGTGTCGTGACCAAGATCGCGATCCTTGACGATTACATCGGCGTCGCCCTGGAGTACGGCGACTGGTCGGCGCTGCCCGGCGACGCCGAGATCACCGTCTACCGCGAGGCGATCCCGCCCGAGCGCCTCGTCGGTGAACTCTCCGACTACGAGGTCATCGTCATCACCCAGCAGCGGACGCGCTTCCCCCGCCCGGTGCTCGAGGGCCTGCCCAACCTGAAGCTGCTCGTCTGCAACGGCCCGACCAGCAACGTCATCGACCACGAGGCCAGGATCGAGCGGGGCATCCTGCTCTGCGGCACGGCCGGGGCCGGCCGGGGCGCCACCGCCCGACCGGTCAGCCACGAGGTGCGGCCCGGCCTTCCCGCTCCATCGGAGATGGCGTGGGCGCTCATCTTCGCCGTCGCCAAGCGGACGGGGATCGAGGACCGGGTCATCCGGGCCGGCGGCTGGCAGACCGGGTTCCCGATTCCGCTCGGCGGCAAGACGCTTGGCCTCCTCGGCGCGGGCCACCTCGGCGGCGCGATGGTTCCGGTCGCGAAGGCACTCGGCATGGACGTCGTGGCGTGGAGTCAGAACTTGACCGAGGAACGCTGCGCCGAGCTCGGGGTGAAGAAGGTCAGCAAGGACGACCTCCTCGCGTCCGCCGACGTCCTCGGGGTCTTCCTCGTCTTCTCTGAGCGTTCACGTAACACGCTGCGGGCCGCCGACCTGGCCAAGATGAAGGCGGGCGCCATCGTGGTGAACATCTCCCGCGGCCCGATCGTCGAGGAGGAAGCCCTCATCGAAGCGCTCCGCTCCGGCCGGCTGGCGGGAGCGGGGCTCGACGTCTTCGACCGCGAGCCGCTGCCCGAGGATCACCCGTTCCGGTCGCTCGGCAACGTTGTGGTCACCCCGCACATCGGCTACGTCACCGAGGACGGCTTCCGGGCTGCCTGGTCGCGCATGGCGGAGGACGTCGCGGCTTACCTCGCGGGAGCGCCGATCCGCGTCGTCACCGACCCCGCCGCCTGCCCGCCGATGGCGCCGCAGTAGGCCCAATGGCGCCGAACTCGGCCAAGCTGACCGCCTACCAGCGCAAGCGGGACTTCGCCCGCACGCCGGAGCCGTCCGGCGCGCCGCCAGGCGCTCAGGACCAGAGCGCTCCCCGGTTCGTGGTGCAGCTGCACCGAGCCCGGCGGCTGCACTACGATCTCCGCTTCGAAATCGGCGGCGTGCTCGTGAGCTGGGCCGTTCCCAGGGGACCGACGCTGGACCCGGACGTGAAGCGCACGGCCGTGCACGTCGAAGACCACCCCATCGAATACCTCGACTTCGAAGGGGTCATCCCGTCCGGCCAGTACGGCGGCGGCGACGTCATCGTCTGGGACACCGGGACCTGGGAACCGCACGCGACCGATGACCCGGCAGCGGCCGTCGCGGCGGGCGAGCTGCACGCGGACCTGCACGGTCACAAGCTCCGCGGCCGCGTGATCCTGGTGCGACGGGAATCCGACCGCTCCGGCCAGGAGCAATGGCTCCTGCTGCATAAGCACGACGAGTACGCGGTCAGCGGCTGGGAGCCGGGGGACTATCCCCGATCGGTGCTCAGCGGTCGAACCAACGATGAGGTCAAGGCCGACCCGGCCCGGCTGTGGCGCTCGGACCTGCCTGCGGCCCAGGCGTCCGTCCTCGCCGACGGCCCGGCCGCGACTGCCGAGCTTGCCGCGGCCGGTCCCGCCGCGGCTGAACTCGACGCGCTCGACCGCCTCGGGCCTGCAGGCACCTGGGAAGTGTTCGGCCGTCGCCTGCGGCTGACCAACCTGGACAAGGAGCTTTTCCCTCCCGCTGACGGCCGGCCGCCGGTGACCAAGCGGGAGTTCATCCGCTACACCGCCTGCCTGGCCCCGGTCGTCGTGCCTTACCTGGCGGGCCGCGCCCTGAACATGCACCGCTTCCCCAACGGGGCGGGCACCCGCGGGTTCTGGCAGAAGGAGCTGCCCGGCCACGCTCCCGACTGGATCTCGCGCTGGGACAACCCTGACGCCGATCCCGGCGAGACCAGGACCTACCTGGTCGTCGACGAAGCCGCCGCGCTGGTGTGGGCGGCCAATTTCGGCGCCCTGGAATGGCACGCCTGGACCTCCCGTACCGACCAGCCCCGGCTGCCTACCTACGCCCTCATCGACATCGATCCCGGCCCCGCCACCTCCTGGGACGACGTGCTGGTGCTGGCGCGGCTGCACCGGGTGGCGCTGCAGCACCTCGACGTGGTCGGCCAGCCCAAGGTAACCGGGCAACGGGGCATCCAGATCTGGATCCCCATTGCCGTCGGCCCCAGCTTCGAGGAAACGCGCAGCTGGACCGAGCAACTGTCGCGCGCCGTCGGCGCCGCCGTGCCCGAGCTGGTGAGCTGGGAATGGAACGTGCGCGAGCGCGGCGGCCGGGCCAGGCTCGACTACACCCAGAACGTCATCAACAAGACGCTCGTCGCCCCCTACAGTCCGCGCGCCGCGGCCGGCGCCCCCGTCTCCGCGCCGATCGACTGGGACGAGCTCGACGATCCGTCCCTGCGGCCGGACGGGTTCACGATCAGGGACCTGCCGGCCCGGCTGGCTCAGCGCGGCGACCCGTTCAGGAAGGTTCTGACCACCCCGCAGACCCTGCCGCCAGTCAAGTAACCGGTATCCGCGCTGCATAATGTTCTTTCGATTCTCCGAACAGACCGGTGGCGCCTCGCACATGCACGCGGACAACCTGATGATCGTGGACGGCGCGACGCTGAGCTGCGCCGCCGTGGCGGCGGTGGCGCGGCGGGGCGCGCGGGTGGCGATCGCGCCCGAGGGGCTCGCGCGGGCGGTCGCGGCCCACCAGGCGGCGCTCGCGGCCGTGGGCAGGGACGCGTTCTACGGCCGGACCACCGGGGTCGGCGCCAACGGCAGGGTCACGGTGGCGCCGGGCAACGGCCACGGGCTGCGGCTGCTGCGCAGTCACGCGGGCGGGGCCGGCGAGCAGGTCCCGACGGCCATCGCCCGCGGTGCGCTCGTCATCCGCCTCAACCAGCTCGCAGCGGGCGGTTCCGGCGCCGACCCGGCCTGGCTCGCGGCGGTCGCCGACGCGCTCAATGCCGGTCTGACCCCGGAGTTCCCCGTGCTCGGCGGCATCGGCACCGGGGACCTGCCCGGGCTGGCGGCGACGGCGCTCACGCTCATCGGCGAGCGGCAATGGCTGTCGGCGGACGGCAGGCTGACCCGTGCCCTGCTGCCGCGTGCGGTGGCCGACGCGGACGCGCTCGCCTTCCTGTCGTCCAACGCCGTGACGCTGGCCGGCGCCGCGCTCGCGCACCAGGACCTGGCCGCGCTGCTCGACGCGGAACTGCAGGTCGCCGCGCTCAGCCATCTCGCCCTGTCCGGCTCCGCGCAGCCCTACGCCGAGCCCGTGCAGGGGGCGCGGCCGCACCCCGGCCAGGCCGCCACCGCTCTCCGGCTGCGCGAGCTGCTCGGCGCGGACGCGGCATCACCCGGCGCCCGCGTGCAAGACCCGTATGGCCTGCGGGCGCTGCCGCAGGTGCACGGCCCGGCCGTCGACGCTCTCGGCCACGTCGAGCGCGTGCTGCGGACGGAGCTGAACGCCGCGGCCGAGAACCCGCTGGTCGACGTTGTCAGTGGCCGCGTGCTGCACAACGGCAACTTCCACGGCGCGTATCTGGCACTTGCGCTTGACGCCACGCGGCTGGCGGTGTGCGCGGACGCGGCGCTGTCGCCCGCCCGGCTGGCCGCGCTGACCGAGCCGGATCGGACCGGGCTGCGGCCGTTCCTCGCGGGCGGCCCCGACGGCAGTTCCGGGATCATGATCCTCGAGTACACCGCCAGCGCGGCGCTGGCCGAGCTACGCGGGCTGGCCGCGCCGGCGTCGCTCGGGACGGCGGTGCTGTCGCGCGGCGCCGAGGAGCACGCGGCCTTCTCCCCCCAGGCGGCCCGCGCGGCGGCCGCCATGGTTCCCCGGCTGCGGACCCTGCTCGCGTGCGAGCTGGTAGCCGCCGTCCGCGGGCTGCGCCAGCGCGCGCTGACGCCCTCGGGCCCGCGACTGCGCGCCCTGTTCGACCTGTGCCTGGAGCGGCTGCCCGCCGACGACGAGGATCACCCGCTCGACATCGACGTCGCCGCCGCCGAGGAGATCATCGCGGACCTGCGCGTCCACTCGATGGCTATCTGACCCCGGCCACCGGATGGCCGTTTTCCAGGTAGACGCACCGGCGGCGCCGGGTGGCGGCGCCAACGCGGCGTCGTAGCGGGGGTCGGAGCAGGCCGAGCGCGGTGTCGAGGTCGACCAGCCGGTGCTCGGCGATCTCCTCCGGCTGGAGCGTGATCGCGTCCAGGGCGGCCTCGTCGGCCGGCCCGCAGTCGAACAGGAACCGGATGCCGCCGAGACGTCCGCCACGTCCGGGGCGGAAGTCGACGCACGCCAGCCGGCCGCTGCGCACCTCGATGCCGCACTCCTCGCGCACCTCCCGCCGGCACGCCGCCCACGGCGTCTCCCCGTCTGCCTCCATCACGCCGCCGGGAATCGTCCAGCCCGACTTGTATGTCGGCTTCAGGATCAGCAGCCGCCCGGCCCGGTCGAAGATCAGCGCCCCGGCCGACACGGGAACCGCGGGCAGCACGTCATCGGCATCGAACACATCGCAGTAATTCCCAGAACCAGAGGCAGCCACCTTCCGTTCGGAAAAATCAAAATCATCATCCCGAACCGTTAGCTCCACGCCACAGCGCCGGGCTGGGCCCTGGCCGCAGGTGACCAAAGACCCGCCGCGGGACCGGCACCTACGTCTGCCACCAGTGATCTAAGGCTGCGCCGTGGGCCGCACGAGTATCTCGTTGATGGTCATGCGGCGCGGTCGGGTGACGGCGAACGCGATGACCTCGGCGATGTCGTCGGCGGTGATGGCCAGCTGCTTGTACATCTGCTCGGCGGCCTGTTTGGCGCCGGGGTGGGTGATGTGGTCGGTCAGCTCGGTCGCGACGGCGCCGGGCTCGATGACCATGACCCGCACGTCGGGCTGCAGTTCCTGGCGCAGCGATTCCGACCAGCCGTTGATGGCCCACTTGGTGGCGGCGTAGGCGGCGTTGCCCGGCCGGGCGGTGCGGCCGGCCACCGAGGACAGGTTGACCAGGTTGCCGCCGCCGTCGCGAAGCTGGTCGAGGAAGACCTCGGTGACGGTCATGGCGCCGAGCAGGTTGGCCTCGATCATGCGCCGGTGGTCGTCGTGCCCCTCGGCCGTGAAGGGGGCCAGCAGCATGATGCCGGCGTTGTTGACCAGGATGTCGGCGCCGCCGAGCTCGGCCTTGACGCGTCCGGCGGCGGCGACGATGGAGTCCCGGTCGGTGACGTCGGCCTCGATGGCGATGGCGCCGTGGCCGAGTTCCCCCGCCAGGGCCTGGATGCGATCGGCACGGCGCGCGAGCAGGGCCAGTCGGTGACCGCTGGCGGCGAGCGCGCGGGCGGTTGCCTCGCCGATGCCTGACGAGGCGCCGGTGATGACCGCCACGCGGCCTGCGCCCTGGTCGGGAGTGTCGTTCATGTTCGTCAGCCCTCGGTGATCTGCTTGAGATGCGCGATCGCGGTCATGGCGTTCGGCCAGCCCGCGTAGAACGCCAGGTGGGTGATGGCCTGCACCAGCTCGTCCTTGCTGAGGCCGTTGTCGAGCGCCCGCTGCAGGTGCGAGCCGAGCTGGTCGGTGCGGTAGAGCGAGACCAGGGCGGCCACCGTCACCAGGCTGCGGTCCCGCGGTGATAGCCCCGGATTGGCCCAGACCTCGCCGAACAGCACGTCGTCGGTCAGGTGCACCAGGTCGGGGGCGGTATCCCCCAGTAGCTGCTGCGCGCGCGTCTTACCGGTATCCGTCATGCCCCCAGCATGCCGCGCGCGCCGAGCGGGCGGCAGGCCGGGCTGTTCGGGGGAGCGGCGAACCGGGGGTACAACACGGCCCCCTTCGGTTTCGCGCCGGCCTTCCGGCTGCGCTGGCGTAATGGGGATTGATTCACTTTGTAAAGGGCCGATTTGGAGGCGCGGGTGCAGGAAGGGCCGAGCCGGAACCAGATCCCGCGGCCAATAACGTGAGAGCCACGGTCCGTTCGATAAAATCTGATTTTCTATTTCGAATTAACCGTGGCCCGATAGACGACAACCGAGCGGGGTCCGACGGTTACCTGATCACCAGCGTGGCGTGTGGTGTCTCCTGCGGGGGCGGCGGGGTCGTGGGTGTCGATCTCGGCCCGCCATTCCGCGCCCGGCCGGGTGGGCGGCAGCACGAAGCCGAGGGGCTCCCACCACGCGTTCACCATGACCATGAAGTCGTCGTCGAGCATGAGCGTGCCATCCTCGGCGCGGTCGGGGGCGTCGGATCCGTCGAGGTAGATGGCGATGGCCAGCGCGCTGGGATCGGCCCAGTCGCCGTCGTTCATGGGGGCGCCGGCGGGCGTGAACCACTGGAGTTCGGCGGCGTCGGCGCCGGCGAGGAAGCGGCGGCGGCGGAATACCGGGTGGGCCCGTCGGAACGCGATCAGGCGCTGGGTGAAGTCCAGCAGGTCCCGGTCGGCGTTGTCCCAGTCCAGCCACGTGATCTCGTTGTCCTGGCAGTAGGCGTTGTTGTTGCCGTTCTGGGTGCGGCCCATCTCGTCGCCGCCGAGCAGCAGCGGCACGCCGAAGGAGAGCATGCAGCGTGGTGAGCAGGGCGCGGGACTGGCGGGCGCGCAGCGCGAGGATCTCCGGATCGGTGGTGGGGCCTTCGGCGCCGCAGTTCCAGGACTCGTTGTCGCTGGTCCCGTCGCGGTTGTTCTCGCCGTTGGCCTCGTTGTGCTTGTCGTCGTAGGAGACGAGGTCGCGCAGGGTGAAGCCGTCGTGCACGGTGATGAGGTTCACCGAGGCCGTGGGCCGGCGGCCGACGGTGGCGTACAGGTCGGCCGAGCCGGTGAAGCGGTCGGCGAATTCGCCGATCCCGACCGGGTGGCTGCGCCAGAAGTCGCGCATCGTGTCGCGGTACTTGCCGTTCCACTCCCGCCACATCGCCGGGAACCGGCCCAGATCGTAGCTGTCCATCTGGCCGACGTCCCACGGCTCGGCGACCATCTTGCACTGCGACACCACCGGATCCTGCGCGACCATGTCCAGGAAGGCCGACACCTTGTCGAAGCCGCCCTCCTGCCGGGCCAGGGTCGGGGCCAGGTCGAACCGGAACCCGTCGGCGTGCATCTCGGTCAGCCAGTAGCGCATCGAGTCCATCATCAGCTCCAGCGCGATGGGGTCGCCGGCATTCAGCGAGTTGCCGCAGCCGGTCGTGTCGTAGTAGTCGCGCGGATTGCCGGGCGCCAGGCGGTAGTACGCCGCGTTGTCGATGCCGCGGAAGCACAGGGTGGGCCCGTCCGGGCCCGCCTCGGCGGTGTGGTTGAACACCACGTCGAGCAGGACCTCGAGGCCGGCCCGGTGCAGCGCGTCGACCATCGCCTTGAATTCGCCGACCTGGCCGCCTGGCCGGCCGTCGCGGACGGCGGCCGAATAGCCGTTGTGGGGCGCGAAGAAACCGATCGTGTTGTAGCCCCAGTAGTTGGTCAGCCCCCGGTCGAGCAGGAACGACTCGGGCACGTTCTGGTGCACCGGCAGCAGCTCGACGGTGGTGACGCCCAGATCTTTCAGGTGCGCGATCGCGGCCTCGTGGCCAAGCCCGGCGTAGGTGCCGCGCAGCTCCGGCGGTATGCCGGGATGGCGCATGGTGAAGCCCTTAACGTGCATCTCGTAGATCACCGTGTCCGCGTACCGGTACCAGGGCCGGCCGCCGTCCTGCCAGTCGAACGCCGAGTCGACGATGACGCTCCGCGGCACGCTCGGGGCGGAGTCGAGGGCGCTGGGGGCGTCCGGGTCGTTCAGGTCGTGGCCGTACACCTCGGGCCCGAACGAGACCGTTCCGCTGACGGCCCTGGCGTAGGGGTCGAGGAGCAGCTTGGCCGGGTTGCAGCGCAGGCCGCGGGCCGGGTTCCAGGGGCCGCTGACCCGGTACCCGTACGCCTGGCCCGGGCCCACCCCGGGCACGAACGCATGCCAGATGTCGGCGTCGTTATCTCGCAGCGGGATCTGCGTCTCCGCGCCGTGCTCATCGAACAGGCACAAGGCGACGCCCTCGGCGACGGTGGACGAAATCGAGAAGTGCGTGCCCACCTTGCCGAGGTGCTCGCCGGGAGTGGCACCAAGCGGGTGGATGGTGCCGGGCATCGCCCCGGCGGCCCGGGGGTCAGCCTGCGCGTACGCGTCAGGGGCGATGCGGGCTCCGGGGATCGTGACGGTAGCTTGCTCAGTGGTGGAAGGCGTCGACATGAGCAACACGATGCCCGCCGCCCGGCCCGGCCAGGATCACCCGCAGCGGGTGGACTTGCATCGCGGATCAACCTGGTGAACCCGCCCCCTGGTGGGATAATGCGCGGGTGATGCACCGGATAGTGGTAGGCGCGCTGGTACTGGCATGTGCCGTCCTGGCCGCGCTGACGCTCTCCGCTGGCACCGTCGCGGCGCGGGCCGCCGCGGCCGGGACCAGCGGCGACTACGGCGACCAGGGTTACTCGACCCTGGCGCAGATCACGCCGGGCAACGTGCACAGCCTGGCCGGCGCCTGGCTTGACCATCTCGAGGGCGGGGCGGCGAACGCGGCTCAGGAGAGCACGCCGGTCGCGGCTGGGGGACGGCTCTACGTTCAGACCAGCCAGGGCGACGTGTTCGCGGTCGACGGCGCGACCGGCCATGTGATCTGGGAGTACCGGTCGGGGTTGGCCGGCGTCGAGCGCGGGGTGGCGGTCGCCGCCGGGCGCGTCTTCGCGGCGCTGGGCCACGAGCACGTGGTGGCGCTGAATCAGCAGACGGGCGCCGTGATCTGGCACACCCAGGTCGGCTCGCCCGGTCAGGACACCTCGGCCAACGGATCACTCACGCCGTGGACGCTTTACTTCAAGGGGCTGGTGTACGTCGGCACCGAGAATGGGGGCGGCGCGGGCATGCGCGGCCACCTGTACGCGCTGCGTGCCTCCAACGGGACCGTCGCCTGGAGCTTCGCCGGGACGGCGGGACCCGGTCAGCCCGGACACGGCAGCTGGAAGGGCACCTCCTGGATGCTCGGCGGCGGCGACGTCTGGATGGCGCCGGCCGTCGACGCCCAGCTCGGGCTGATCTACGTCGCGGTGGCCAACCCGCAGCCGCGAGTGTCCGGCGCGGCCAGGGCGGGCCAGGATCTCTACACGAATTCGCTGGTCGCGCTCAACGCGGCCACCGGCAAGCTGGACTGGTATTTCCAATCCGTCCACCATGACCTATGGGATTACGACAACACGATGACGCCGCTCATCGCGAGCGTCCGGTATCCCCGCGGCACTCAGCAGGTCGTCATTTACGGCAGCAAGAGCGGATGGCTGTACTACCTGAACGCGAAGACGGGCAAGCCCGCGCTCCCGGTGCACGAGACGGCGGTGCCGACGCTCGCCGCCCAGGCGACCTCCGCGACCCAGCCGATCCCGGCCGGCCAGCCGCTGGTGCCGACCTGCCCCCAGCGGACCGGTCCCACCCGCCCCATCCCCGACTTTCGCGCCGGCTGCGAGTTCACGCCCTACCTGAGCAGCCCGGTGCTGGTGTCGCCCGGCGGCGACGGAGGCGCGAACTGGGCGCCGATGTCGCTGGACCAGAAAACCGGGCTGCTCTACGTGCCCGCGGCCGAGGTCGACTTCGCCTACAGCGACGGGCTGCCCTACGGCCAGCCCACGTTCTGGGAGCCCTTGGGCGAGTTCCGCGGCGGCGTCCTCGACGCCGTCAATCCACGCACGAACAAGATCGTCTGGCAGGTGACAACCCCGTATGGGCTGTCGAACGGCGACGGGGTCCTGACCACGTCGGCCGGGCTGCTCTTCGAGGGCGCGCCCAACGGCATCCTTTCCGCCCGTAATCCGGTCAACGGCAAAGTGCTGTGGAGCTGGCAGACCGGCACCGGGATCGCCACTACGCCGGTCACCTACACGGTGAACGGCGTGCAGTACCTGGCCATCTTCGCCGGCGGCAACACCAGCTATCACTCCTTCGGCGATAGCCTGTGGGCCGTCAAACTGAATGGAAAGATGCCGCCCGCCAAGGCGCCTGCGCCGATTCCCGCCCGGGTGGCGATCGGCGGCTCGACGATCGCCGGCCAGACGACCGGCAACACGGTGATCATGGGCCGCACCTGGGACACCACGACCAACTCGCCCAGCCCGGCCGAGAACCTCGCCAGCAAGGTGGCCATGGCGCCGCCCATCATGTCCGTGCCAGCCGGGACAACGGTGACGTTCACGAATCCGGCCGGCAATCTGAAGAGTCACTGCGCGGAGTCCTTCTTCGACCCGGCGAACTTCAAGATCGGGCCGATCGCGCCCGGCCATTCTGGTTCGTATCGCTTCGTCAAGCCCGGTGACTATTTCTACAACGACTGCGCCGGATTCCCCTGGAATACCGGCGAGATAATCGTCCAGTGAGCCGGCCTGACGCCTAATTCTGAGCGGTTCCCCTGATGTAATCGCGGACGATGTCATCGAACGAGCGGTCGGGCCGCAGCCCGAGCGCGTGCGCCCGTCGGGTCTCGAATCGGGCAGGCCAGCTGCGGACGATGGCGCCGATGGCGGGATCGTCGGTCCAGTCGATGAGGTCGCTCGCGGCGTGACCGGCTACCCGGTCCATCGCGGCCGCCATGTCCCGCGGGGTCGTGGTCAGCCCGGGCAGGTTCATCGCGGTCCGGCTGCCCCAGTCTGCGTCGGTGACGGCGGCGGCGCGCAGGATCCCGTCCAGGGCCCGGCCCGGCGAGGCGAGCGCGACCGGAGTGTCGGGAGGGACCGGGCACGGCGCCCGCAGCCCGGCCAGGGGCTCGCGGATGATCCCCGATACGAAGCTTGAGGCCGCCGCGTTCGGCCGGCCCGGCCGCACCGCCACCGTCATCAGCCGCACGGATCGGCCCCGCACGAAGCCCTTGCGGGTGTAATCCGCGACGAGTTGCTCGGCGATGAACTTCTGCGTGCCGTAGCTCGACTGCGGCCGGGGGAGGGTGTCGTCGCCGACGACGCCGGCCGGGCCCGGTTCCGGCTCGGGCCCGAACACCGCTGCCGAGCTCGAGAAGACAAGCACCGGCGGCTCGCCCTGCCGCCTGGCGTGCTCCAGGACGGCCCGCGTGCCGTCCAGGTTCACGCGCATCCCCAGGTCGAAGTCCGCCTCGGCCGCGCCGCTGACCACGCCGGCCAGATGGAAGATGGCGTCGGCGGGGCCGAGATCGCCCGCCCCCGTGACCAGGTTGGTCGTCACCGCGCGCACTCTCGGATCGGCGATCACGTCCGCAGCCGGCCCCGCGAGGTCCACGACGACGAGCTCATCCACGTCGGCGGGCTCGCCGCCGACCTCGACCGGTCCGGCCAGCAGCCGCCTGGCCAGCAAGGTCCCGACAAACCCGGCGCCACCGGTGACAATGACCCGCATTCCGCCGCCCTCTCGTCGTGCTGAAGAACTCGATCATCCCGAACGGACCGTGGTTCCACCACCCCCATGAAAAGGTGTGAAACCGTTGACTACGGGCAGTTCGCGACATCATGTCAGCCATCGCCAGGCCAGCGGCCGAAGTCGACGCGAGTCCGGAGGGGCCGGGGGTCGGGGCCTTCTTCGACCTGGACGGGACGCTCGTCGCCGGGTACACCGCCGCGGCCCAGACCAGGGATCGGCTGCGCCGTCGGGATCTGCGGATGGTCGAGTTCCTGACCATCGTGGAGCTCGCGGTGCAGTTCCGGCTGGGCAGGCGCGCATTCGAGACGCTCATCGAAGGAAGCGCGCTTACCGTCAAGGGCCGGCTGCGCGGGAGGTCGACGAGATGGGGGAGCGCATCTTCCGGCAGTCCGTGTCGGACTTGATCTACCCGGAAATGCGCGAGCTGGTCCGGGCCCACCAGCGCCGCGGCCATACCGTGGTGCTGAGCTCATCAGCGCTGACCAATCAGGTCGCACCAGTGGCGCGCTACCTCGGCATCGAGTACTTCGTGTGCAACCGGCTCGTGGCCGACGAGCACGGGATACTGACCGGCGAGATCGAACAGCCCGTGGTGTGGGGCCCCACCAAGGCCAGCGGCGTACAGCAGTTCGCGGCCGATCATCGGGTTGACCTGAAGTCGAGCTACTTCTACGCCGACGGTGACGAGGACCTCAGCCTCATGTACCTGGTCGGCCACCCGCGGCCGACCAACCCGGGACCCATGCTGACCAAGGTCTCCGTCACCCGCGGCTGGCCGATCATGCGGTTCAGGAGCCGAGGCGCCGGCGGCCCGCTCGGGGTGGCCCGACGACTGGCCAGCATCGGCTCCTTCGTCCCGACGGCCGCCACTGCGCTGGGCGTGGCGCTGGTTCGGCGCAACAAGCGCGCCGGAGTCAACTTCCTCACCAGGTTCTGGCCGGGGACAGTCCTCGCGCTGAGCGGGGTCAAGCTGAACGTTGTCGGCGCTGAGCACCTGACCGAGCGGCGGCCCGCGGTCTTCCTGTTCAACCTCCGCACCAGCGCCGATGTGTTCCTGGTGGCCGCGCTGGTCAAGGACAACTGGACTGGGATCGCCACCAAGGAGCTGCAAAGCAGCCGCGTGTTCGGCCAACTCGGAAAGCTGCTCGACGCCGCCTTCGTCGACCGTGATGACGACCCCGGGACGACGGCCGCCGCACTCAAGCCGCTGCGGGCGGCCACCCGGAAGGGGCTGTCGATCCTCATCGCCCCGGAGGGGGCCAGGCTGGACACCCGCTCGGTGGGCCCGTTCAAGCGGAGGGCCTTTCTTATCGCCATGGCGACCGGCCTGCCGATTGTCCCGATCGTGATCAGGAACTCCGAGCTGGTGGCGGGCCGTAACGCGGCCAGGCTCAATCCGGGCACCGTCGACATCGCCGTGCTGGCACCCGTCAACGTCGAGAACTGGACACTGCGGAACCTGCGGGAAAAGATCGAGCAGGTCCGGGCGGACTACCTGGAGACCCTGGCCGAATGGCCTGCGGGAAGCCAGACGACCCTGTTACTTGGTCAGGCCAGATACGGTCACGATGCGCGGCGCTTTGCCTGGCGGCGTTCCTTCCTACGGGTCGCTCGTCGGGATACGCCGGTGACTGCGGAGTCGGCCTGCCGCAGCGTCTTTGCCGTCCGGGTGGACGGATTGCGGCGCTCGGCGGCCAGCGCCAGGCGATGGACGAGCGTCTGGATGAGCGGCAGGGCGATGGCGAGCAGCAGCCACATCCGCAGGCGCCTAGAGAAGAATGCCCACATGGTTAGGTCCTTTCGTCGGCCCTGCGCTACCCGCGTTACCCGAGGTTAAGTGTGCTACCGCCGCCGGATCTGCTCGGGCGCGGATCAGATCGTCTGTCGTCCGCGGGGGGCCTGGTGAGCGGTCTCGGTGGTCCTCATGCCAGCCGCGCTAGATCGGGACATTTCGGCGGAGGCCGAAACGTCGTTGCGACCGCGGCGGGGGGCAGGCGACGCCACCGCAACGCCTCTGTCGCTCGTTTGTTTTACTTGCAGGTCGGTAGTCGCCACTGATTGAATTCATGCCTCAATCGGCGTGCCGCTTGCTTCCCCAGGGTGTTTCTTACGATTAGCACGAAGTTGACGCGCCACGCGTGGTAATGACCTTTACTGCTATCCCGGCCGAGCCTGGGTTCGCGCAGTTCACTGCCTGGCCCGTGGTCAGGGCTCACGATATGCGCCAGTTCGTGCAGGCAGGCCTGCTCGCAGGCGCCGACGCTGCGACGGCTATTGGTGCCAATCTTGATCCGCCGCGTAACCGCGTCGGCGTGGCTGCCTCCCTGCCCGCCCACCACGGTCACCGGATCGGCGTGGGTAGGGAAAGCAGCGCTGAACCAGTCCGTCTGCTGGACGGCGGCAATGTAAGCTGCGCAATTGCGATGGCCTATTAGGCCATTATCCAGGGTCAGCGTTGCCGCGGCTCGCTCGCTGATCGGCAAGCCCGCCGCCAACTGGGCATTATACGCTGCTGCTTGCAGCTTGGTCATAATAATCCCTCGGGCGGCGGACTGCGGCATTCCCATTATGGAGACCGGTCATGCTTTATGCCAGTCAGTTTCGCCGCTTCAGAACGGCGGCACCGGGCCGACCGGCCCGGTCAGCGGCAGGACCGTCAGGCACGGCACCCGCACCCGGCTGGCCGGGTCGAGTGCGTTGAGCATGTCCGCCAGGGCTACCGGGTCGGCGGCGATCTCCAGGTGATCGCTGAAGTCGAGCGGGCACTGGTTGTTGACGGTGATGTTGGTGACGTTGGCGGCTGCGGGCAGGAACGCGTTGGTGTACGGGGTGACCACCTCGTCGTCCTTGCTCTCGATGACCGTGTAGGTGACGCCGGGGACGGTCGGCGTGGCGTTCACATTCGCCAGGAAGGCCGAGCCCTGCTCCTGTTCCACGCACGCCGCGCACACGCCGCTCAGCCCGCTGTTGATCAGGCTGCCCGCGCCGAGGTCGTCGGCCAGGGTGGTGAGCCCGTCGAGGGTCGTGCCGTAGTTGGACGGCGCCAGCGCGACGAACGTGCTCACCTTGGCCGCGCCGCCGAGGAAGTTGAGGTAGTAGCGCGGCATCATGCCGCCCTGGGAGTGGCCGACCAGGTCGACCTTGGCCGCGCCGGTGTCCGCCAGCACTTGGTTGACGAACGAGGACAGGGTCGCGGCCGAGGCCGCGATGTCCCCGATGCCCTGGATGGGCGAGGTCGCCGACGTGCCGCCGTAGTTGAACGCGAAGACGCAGTACCCGTGGTTGGCGAGGACGGGTGCGGCCGCCTGCCAGTTGTCGTCCATGTTCGCGAACGTCCCGTGGACCAAGATCACCGGGTCCGGATGGGCCGCGCTCGGCCTGCAGGAGAAGTTGTCGGCCCCGGGCGGCGGCGTCGTCGGCGCAAAGGCGGTCGCCGTGGCGCCGGCGATGAAGTCGTAGTTGACCGGGAGGGACGACGACGCCTGGGCCACGTCCGCGAATGACGTCGCCAAGAGCACAGAGCCCGCGGCGACGAGCACGCCGACCGCGGACAGGATGCGGGCGCGCCCGCGCCGCCTGAATCTGAGGGGGAACGGCAAGGATGGCATCGGCGCCTCTTTCGCACTGGGGGCTCTGGCTGCTCCCATTGGGCCACCGGGTCCGCGCCGTGTCTGCTCACGGGGCTGAGCCGGATGAGCCGGCATTTTGTCCGGCGCCGACAAACGCCGGTGGTTGGCCGTCAGCCGATGACAGATCCGTTACCGACGAGTAACATCCCGTCCATGCGGCACATGGGCGTGCTCGTGGCCGAGTGGCCATCCGTCCCGCCGGACGCGGTCAGCTGGATGCTGTCCGAGCTAGAGCCGCTTGCCCGCGACATGGCCGCCGCCATCCTCGGTGAGGTGCCGGAATACCGGCGGCCCGACGACGACTCGTACGCCCGGGTTGTCCATCAGGTGGCAAGGGACGCCGTGCACCAGTTCGCCGCCAGGATCGCGGACCCGGCCTCGCCCGGGGAGTCAATGGCGCGCATGTTCCACGACATCGGGCGGCTCGAGGCGGCGCAAGGGCGCAGCCTCGACCCGCTGCACGCCGCGCTCCGGGTCGGCGCCCGGGTCACCTGGCAGCGGCTGCGCGAGAAGGCGCGGTCGGGTGGCGGCGACGCCGAGGTGTTCGCCCGGCTCGGCGAGTCCATCTTCCACTACCTGGACGAGCTCGCAGCCGCCTGCTCGGCCGGCTACGCCGAGGTGAAGGCCGAATTCGCCGGCGAGGCGAAACACCTCAGGCAGCGCCTGCTTGAGCTGCTGGTGGCCGACCCGCCGACCGCGCCGGAGGCGATTTCCGGTCTGGCCGCGACCATCGGCTGGCGGTTGCCGCGCCGGGTGGTCGCGGTGGCGCTGACGGCGCCGGCCGGCGGCTCCGGCTCGCTCTCGCCGCTGCCGCCCGACGTGCTAGTCGACCTGGCCGGCCGCGAGCCGTGTCTGCTGATGCCCGATCCTGACGGGCCCGGCAGGCGCCGTCTGCTGGAGGACGGCCTGCGCCGGTGGCCGGTGACGGCCCCGGCCGAGCGGGCACCCGGCGCCGCGCCCGGCTGCCGGGCCGCCATCGGCCCGGCGGTGCCGCTCGCCCGTGCGAGCGCCTCGCTGCGCTGGGCGCGCCGGGCGCTGGCGCTGGCGCAGCGCGACCAGGCCCGCCGCGGGGATGGCGCCCGCCGCGCGGACGATATCGTGCACTGCGACGAGCAGCTGGCCACGCTCGTGCTGCTGGCCGACGGCGAGCTCGCCCGGGTGCTCAGCGGCCAGCTGCTGGCGCCGCTGCGGCGGCTACGGCCCGATCAGGCCGACCGGCTGGCGGAGACGCTGCTGGCCTGGCTGGAGAGTGCGGACAATGCCGGGGTGGCGGCCAGCCGCCTGCACGTCCACCCGCAGACCGTGCGCTACCGACTGCGGCAGATCACCGATCTATTCGGCGAGCGCCTGAGTGACCCCGAGTCGCGCTTCGCCCTCCAGGTCGCGCTCCGGGTCCGCCGTCTGCCGACCTGAACTGAAACACGTTCTAGTCTGGTGCCATGCGCCACGGCATCGTCCTGTTCACCTCCGATCGCGGTATCACCCCGGCGCAGGCGGCCAAGGCGGCCGAGGAGCGCGGGTTCGATGCCTTCTACGTGCCCGAGCACACCCACATCCCGGTCAGGCGGGAGGCCGCCCACCCCCGCACCGGCGACGCGACGCTGCCCGACGACCGCTATAAGCGCACCCTCGATCCCTGGGTCTCGCTGGCGACGGCGGCGGTGGTCACGTCCCGGATCGGGCTCGCCACGGCGGTGGCGCTGCCGGCCGAATCGGACCCGGTCACGCTGGCGAAGACCATCGCCACCCTCGACCACCTGTCCTGCGGCCGGGTCACGGTCGGCGCCGGGTTCGGCTGGAATACCGATGAGCTGGCCGATCACGGCGTTCCGGCCGGGAGGCGGCGCACCGTGCTGCGCGAGTACATCGAGGCGATGCGCGCGCTGTGGACCCAGGAGGAAGCGGTCTACGACGGCGAGTTCGTGAAATTCGGGCCCTGCTGGGCCTTCCCCAAGCCGGCCCAGGCGCATCTCCCGCTGATCATCGGCGCGGGCGGAGGGCCGCAGACGCTCTCCTGGATCGCCCAACACGCCGACGGCTGGATGACAACCCCCGGCGAGCGGGACATCGGCGGCAAGGCGGCCGCGCTGCGGCAGGAGTGGGCGGCCCACGGCCGGCCAGGCGCCCCCGACATCCGGGTGCTGGTCGCGGCGAGGCCTTCCCCGGCCGATCTGGCCAGCTGGGCCGCGGCCGGCGCCACCGAGCTGGTCTGGGGACTGCCGGACGCGCCGGCGGAGAAGATCGAGGCCTACCTGGACCGCCTGGCGGGCCGCCTCGCGATCTGAGCGAGGCAACATGAGTTGCCACTCAGTCAATCAGGGGGTAATTTCGGTGCCATGGAGGACGCTCTTAAGGCCGGGGGCCTGAAGCCCAGCGCGCTCGGTGACCGGCTGCGTTCGGCCAGAGAGGTCCGTGGCTTGACCCTGGACCAGCTCTCCGCCTCGACCGGTATCTCCAAGGCTCACCTGTCCCGTCTTGAGTCGGGGGCGCGTCAGCCGTCGGTGGGCATTCTGGTCGAGTTGGCCGCCGCGCTTGGGACTCGCGTCGGCACCCTCCTCGGCGAGGACGCGGACCATGCACCGTTGGCGACGTTCACCCCAGACGCACCGCGCCACACCGCGGCCGGGCTGGAGATCGCGTCGAGCAGCGGTTTCCCTGACTCGCGCGCGCTCGAGGTGCTGCGCGTTCACGTACCGGCCGATCGCCCGCCCTCCGCTCCCGTGCGCCATCGCGGCGAGGAATGGATTTACGTGCTGCGCGGGAGGGTGGAGCTTGAGTTCGACGGCATGCTCTACGAATTGCGCAAGGACATGGCGGCGCACTTTGACGCAACCCGCCAGCACCGGCTCTCGGCCGGACGCGCGAGCGCGGAACTTCTGCTTGTGAGCGCGGACTACCGTCCCGATCTCACCTCGATCCACCACTGACGGGCACGCCCGATGCTCGACCTCGTCGTCCGTTCGGCCCGGACCGTCGCGACCGATGTGGTCAGCCTGGAACTCGCCGATCCGCGAGCGGCGGTGCTGCCGGAATGGGCGCCCGGCGCGCACATCGATCTCCACCTTCCATCCGGCCTGGTGCGGTCCTATTCGCTGCACGGCGATCCAGACGATCGCGACGCCTATCACGTGGCGGTCCTGAACGTTCCGGGCGGGCGAGGCGGCTCTGGAGAGGTGCACCGGATGGCGACGGCCGGGGCGACGATGAGCGCGAGCGCACCGCGCAACGCATTCGCCTTGGAGCCGGCCAGCCATTACCTGTTTCTCGCGGGCGGCATCGGGGTGACTCCGCTGCTCGCGATGGCTCGCGAGGTATCGCGACGCGGACAGCCGTGGACGTTCGTCTATGGCGGGCGAAGCCGGGCTCGCATGGCGTTCGTCGACGCTCTCTTGGCGCTCCCCGGTGGCGAGCCGCAGATAATCCCGCAGGATGAGGCGGGCCTGCCGAACCTGGCGGCGGCTTTCGCGGTGCTGCCGCCCGGCGCGGCGGCGTACTGCTGCGGCCCTTCGCCGATGCTGGACGCCGCGCTCGCGGCGGGCGGACGGACCCGGCCCGAGGTCCCCGTCCGCCTGGAACGCTTCGTTGCCCCGCCGCCGGCCGGCGACCCGAGCGAGGATCATGGATTCGAAGTGGAACTGGCTCGCTCCAATGTCACCGTGACCGTTCCCCCGGGCGTCTCCATCCTCGACGCGGTGCGAGCGGAGATTCCCGGCGTGATGAGCTCGTGCGAGCAGGGCATCTGCAGCGCGTGCGAGACGGCTGTTCTGTCCGGAGTTCCCGATCACCGCGATTCGGTGCTGACCGCCAAGGAACGCGCGGCCAACGACTACATGATGATTTGCGTTTCCCGGGCGCTGACCCCGCGGCTTGTCCTCGACCTTTGACGCACCGCAGGTGACGGCCGTGTAAATTCTGGCAACAAATGTTGTCTCTCAGGCAATATGGCTTTAGCGTCGTCCTGTACACGCCGACGGTTTCCGGTCGGATCAAGGGACGAAGGGCTCGCCGTGACCACGCACGTTGACTACGAGGCAACTGGGCAGAAGTACGCCGTCGACAAGCTTCTCGACGTCCGCGAGCGTGTGCATCAGGCCATTGCCGCGATTTCCGCCAAGATCGCGCCCGGCATGGTCGAGGAGGACGCGGTCGCGATGGCGCGCGGGATCCTGGGCGAGATGGGCATGAGGAAGGGCTGGCACCGGGTCATCGTCCGGTTCGGCCCGAACACCACCAAGGATTTCATGGCCGATTCCGAACCCGGCGTGGTCCTAGGCGAGCACGACATCTTCTTCCTCGACATCGGCCCGGTGCACGGCGACACCGAGGGCGACGCCGGCCAGACCTTCGTCTTCGGCGACGACCCGGAGCACCACAAGGCCGCCCGCGACGTGCGGTCCCTCTGGGACGAGGTGCGCGAGCGGTGGTTCAGCGCCGGACTGACCGGACCCGCGCTCTACGACTACGCCGTCAAGCGCGCCCATGAGCTCGGCTGGGAGCTCAACCTCGACCTCTCTGGCCACCGCCTGGGAGACTTCCCGCACGAGGCCCACTACGACGGCTCGCTGGCCGACGCCGATATCAGGCCCAATCCCAACCTGTGGGTGCTGGAGATCGCGATCCGGCACCCCACCCGCGCGTTCGGGGCGTTCTACGAGGACCTCCTGCTCGAGGACCAGTCGTTCGGCAGCTGACATCCGCCGCCATCTGCCGCTCCGATGGGAGGCTCCGCGTGCTTGCTTCGGTTCACATCTACCCGGTGAAGGGCTGCCGGGCGATCGACCTGGCCGAGGAGGTCGTGGAGCCGTGGGGGCTGGCGGGGGACCGGCGCTGGATGCTCGTGGACCCCGACAATCAGTTCCTCACCCAGCGGAAGCACCCGCAGCTGGCGCAGGTCGTCATCAGGTGCGGGCCGGAGGCGGGGATCACCGTGTCGGCCGACGGACGGCCGCCGCTGCGGGTAGCGGCGCCGGGGGGGCAGGCCGAGCTGCTGAAGGTGACCGTGTGGAGGTCGACGGTGCTGGCGGCGGCGGCCGGCCAGGAGGCGGACGCGTGGTTCTCGGCGTTCCTGCGCGAGCCGGCCCGGCTGGTGTGGCTGGACGACCCGACCCGTCGGGCGGTCGACCCCGACTACGGAGCCGACGGCGACGTGGTCAGCTTCGCCGACGGCTACCCGCTCCTGCTGACCAGCACCGGGTCGCTGGACCAGCTCGGGCAGTGGCTGGCGGCGGCCGGGGAAGAGCAGGTGCCGATGAACCGGTTCCGGCCCAACGTGGTGGTATCCGGGTTCGAGCCGTGGGCCGAGGACCGGTGGCGGCGGATCAGGATCGGCCCGGTCGCCTTTCGGGCCGCCAAGCCCTGCTGCCGCTGCGTCGTCACCACCACCGATCAGGTCACCGGCCAGCGCGGCACCCAGCCGCTGCGAATGCTCGCCGCCCGCCGCCGGTTCGGCCAGAACCTGCTCTTCGGGCAGAACCTCATCCCCGAGGCCACCGGCCTCATCCGCGTCGGCGACCCCGTGGAAGTCACCGAGTACGCATGAAGACCGCATTATCGCCCGCCGCGTCCCCGGCTATCTCGCCGCGGACAAATTAGGGAGCCAGCGCCGCCTCCCGGATTACCTTCAAAGAAAGGGAACCGGCAGATGACCGCCACTCCAGTTAAAACGATCCCGGCGAAAACAGGCCTCCGCACTGGCGCGCTCGGATTCCCGGCGCTCCTGGCCCAGTCGGTGGCGCTTATATCGCCCACGATGACCGCCGTCCTCATCATTCCGCTCGCATTCTCAAGCGCCGGCCAAGGGACCTGGCTGGCGTACCTGTTCGGCACCGTGATGCTGCTCTTCGTCGTGCTGTGCCTCAACCAGTTCACCAAGCGGTCGGCCGCGCCCGGGGCGATGTACACCTACACCGCCCGCGGCCTCGGCCCCGCCACCGGCGTGGTCTCCGGCTGGACGCTGCTGTGGTGCTACCTGTTCATCGGCACGGCCGGGCTGACCGGTTTCGCCATCTTCTGCCAGCAGTTCCTCGACGCCCTGGGCGCCACCGTCACCGTACCTCCGGACGTCTTCTTCGTGATCAGCGCCGTGGCCTGCTGGTACATCGCCTACAAGGACATCCGCATATCCTCGCTAGTGACACTCGCATTCGAGGGCATCTCGGTCACCCTCATCCTGGCGCTGGCCGCGGTCGTGCTGTTCAAGCACGGCATAACGATCGACACCGACCAGCTCAAGCTCAAGGGCGTCAGCCCGCACGGAATGAGCCTCGCGGTCGTCGCCTGCATCTTCAGCCTGGTCGGCTTCGAAAGCGCGACCGCGCTCGGCAGCGAGGCCAAGAACCCCCTCCGCACCGTGCCGCGGGCGGTCATCTGGTCGCTGATCCTCACCGGCACCTTCATGGTCATCATGGGATACGTCGAGGTGTTCGGAACCCGGAACTACGCCACCCCGCTCAGCTCGATCACCGCGCCGCTCAACGTGCTGTCCAGCCTCTATCAGGTGACGTTCTTCAAGGCGCCGATCTCGCTCGGCGCGATGATCAGCTTCTTCTCGCTCTCCCTGTCCTGCCTCAACGCGGGCGCGCGGATCCTGTACCCCATGGGCGAGCACCACGTCTTCCCCCACCAGCTCGGCCGTGCGCACCCGCGGAACGGCACCCCGCACGTCGCGCTCACCGTCTACATAGCGATCATGCTCGCCATCCCGGTGGTCCTGGAGTTCTTCACCAACCCGGTGACCACATTCGGCGACGCGGGCACGCTGGCCGCGTTCGGCTTCCTGCTCGCCTACTTCCTGATCACCATCGCGGCACCGGTCTACCTCCGCCGACGCGGCGAATTGCGCGCCCGGCATGTGGTGATCGCGGTGATCGCGTGCCTGTGCCTGCTGGTGCCGACCGAGGGCAGCTTCTACCCGGTGCCGCCGTTCCCGGTGAACATCTTCCCGTACCTCTTCGCCGCCTACATCGCGATCGGCGGCGGCTGGCTGTACATCCTCAGCCGCCGCCGGCGCGGCATCCTGGCCGAGATAGAAGCCGACCTGGAGCTGTCGCTCGACGTCCACGAGCAGCGCGCCCACCCGGCCGCCGCCGAACAGATCGCGGAGGCAGTCGAACACCACCATTGACGCGATCTCATGCCCTGCGGGTCTCACCGACGTCAGAAGAGGTCTTGGACGTCTGAGCGGTCTCGGGCCCATCCTGGGGTCATCGACCGCAGGAGAGGGGAAATCGTGGCCCGCGTTTTCATCACCGGATCCAGCGACGGCCTCGGGCTCGCCGCGGCGGGCTTGCTCGCAACCGAAGGGCATGAGGTTGTCGGCCACGTGGAATGAGCAGCGCGCGAGCGACCTCAGGCGTGCCGCGCCTGGGGTCGCCCGCGTGATCACCGGCGACCTCAGCAGCGCGGCCGAGACTCACTCGGTCGCCCGGCAGGCCAACGCACTCCCCATCTTGTCCGCCAGGGTCATCTGCCCCATGAGCATCGACACCCGCTGTGCCACCGGCAGCGACTGGTTGAGCCACGGGCAGGCGGTCGTGTCCGCAGTCGTCTGGGCCATTGCCCTCGCCTCGACCGCGGCGCCGGAGGAGGTGGCCGCGAGCGCGCGGAAGCCGACAATACCCAACAGCATTAAATAGCGTTCCTGCCACCGTTAAAAACTGTTAACGGGATGTGGCAGTAACGCCGGACCTTCCAGAAGCGCCCCGGCATGGTCGGCGGCCCACTGGCGAAACGGTCGCGCCGATCCGAGGATGTCCATTACCGGGCGCGGTCAGCCGCTCAATATCCGCGTGCAGCACCGCCATCGGATTTGGCTGCTGAAAGAAAGGATGCGTGGTCCCCGGTGACGAGGACCGGAGGCACGCGCGTGGGTGCCATGAGGACCTGACGATTCTGCGTTCGCCAGGTCCTTCTGAGCGCCATCCCGCCCGGCTACGCCTCCGCACGCGTCAGCAGCCGGCTCATCGCGGCCCGCGAGCGCTTGTGCGCGTACATTTCCCGGTCAGCGCTGCTCAGCAGCTCCTCGACCCGCCGAACCGGCGCGAGCCGGCGCTCTGGCCGATCCGGCTCGAAGACGAGGCCCAGGGAGGAGGTCACCTGCAGACAGAGCCCTCCGGCGTACACGGGTTCGCCCGCAAACACCTGGTCGATGCGCTGGAGCAGCGCTGCCGAGTCTGCGTGCTCCACCCCGCTCAGCACCACCACGAACTCGTCCCCGCCGATGCGGGCCACCACCTCGGCGTCCGCCAGGCGCTGCGCCAGACGCCGGCCGGTCACCCGCAGCACCTCGTCACCGATGGCGTGCCCGTGCGCATCGTTGATCTGCTTGAAGTGGTCGAGGTCGCAGAAGACCACCGCCACCGGTGTCTGCGCGGCCAGCAGCTCCTGGAGTCGCTCCTGGAGCAAGACCCGGTTTGCCAGGCCCGTCAGCGGGTCGCGGCGGGCCTCGCGGTGCAGGTGCGTCTCGCGGGCGCGCTGCTCCGCGAATGCCGAGTGCAGTTCGGCCTTCTCACGTTCCAACATCTGCATCGCCCGCAGTGCCTGCTCGTGCCTGCGGGCGTTGAGTATCGCGATCGCGGCCTGCTCGGCGAACATCTCCAGCACCTCGTTGACCCAGGCCGGCGGGATGCGCCCGTCCCCGGGGCGGTCCATCGACAGCATCCCGATCAGCTCGCCGTCCGGCCCGCACAACGGCGCTACCAGCTCATAGTGAGGCTGCCAGGCGTCCAGGCCGGCGAGCGGCTCGTATGCGGGCCGATAGGTGATGATGCCGGGGGCGGACTCGTCACTGGGCAGGAATCGCAGCGATCCCCAGGCCTCGCCGCCGGCCAGGTGCTCCAGCAGGGCCGTCCGTTGACACGTCGTGTTGAGCAGCAGCGCCACGGCGTCTGGCGGGCCGATGACGGCGATGACGCGCAGCTCAGCCGCGTTGGGTTCCTCCGCGATGGTGACCGCGACGTCCTGGTACGGCGTCGAAACCGTCACGCCGTCCGCGATCGCCTCGAGCGTGGGGCGCAACCCGACCGCGGCGTGGATGGCTGTCAGGGCACGATTGACGGTCAGCAGGGCGGATCGCGGTATCTGCAGCTCCGAACTCCCGTCCTGGTTCATCTCCCCCTGCCCTCTCGAACGCCGCTTGTCCCGAAGTGAGACAACTGTACACGCGCAAATGATCACCGCAAGTGACAACTGAGGGCCCGCAAGCCCGGTCGAAGTCGAGCTCATGGCTCCGTTCATCGGTGTCCTGGGTAGCGGATATGGCATTGTTGGGACCCGATTCGCCTGCTTTGAGGAGGACGTTCGGGTGCGCAGAGTTGTAGTGGCAGTGCTAGCCGCAGTCCTGATCGCGGGCGGCGCTGCGACTGCGGTGTGGCGGTGGCATGCCGACGCCGTCGCGAGCGCTGCCACCGTCGCCAGCGTGCAGAGCTTCCCGAGTGCGAGCGAGATATCCTGCCCGTCGCCGACGTCCTGCCTGGCCGTCGGATCGACCGTCGACGCCGTGACGGGCGCGTCGGTGGCGGCCGCGCAGATCCGCGACGCGGCGGGCACCTGGCGGACGGTCGCCGTCACCTCCCCGGGGACGCCGGGGATGTCATCCAGCCTGACCGGCGTGTCGTGTCCGGCCGCCAGGGACTGCCTCGCGGTCGGCGAGTACAACACCGCTTCCTATGGGGACCCGCTCCCGTACGCGTTGACATGGAACGGGACGTCGTTCTCCCCGGCCGCCCGGTTGCCGTTCCCGCCGGGGGCATACCTGGACGCGCTTGACGACGTGACGTGCCCGGCGGTCAATCACTGCGTGGTGGTCGGCCTGATTACCGGCGACGGCACCCCGGGCACCGTCAGCGGCGGCCAGCTCGTCTGGACCTGGAACGGCGCCACCTGGTCGATGACGGCCGTGCCGACTCCGGCCACCATGGTCGCGCAGGACCTCGGCTCGGTCCAGTGCGCGACGGTCACCCACTGCCTGGCGGCCGGGCAAGAGATCACCAACTACGGAAACACCCGCCCCGCGTTCGACATCTGGAACGGCCACTCCTTCACCCCTCACGATCCGCCGGTGCCCCCAGGGATGGGCTTCGCCGCGTTCAGCGGCCTATCGTGCGTTTCCCGCCGTTACTGCGTGGCCGTCGGCAGCGGCTATCCGCCGGCCCAGTCGCCCGTCACGTCCTTCCTCGACGTGTGGAACGGCCGCACCTGGAACACCACCCCGTGGGCCGGCCCGACGAGGGCCGGCCCGGCCACGCTGTCTAGCGTCTCCTGCGTCTCCAAATTCGACTGCATCGCCGTCGGCAGCGACGGCCCGCTGGCCGACCAGCACGCGGACGCGCTCGTGTGGAACGGCGTCACCTGGACGGCCGTCGCAGTGCCCGGTCTGGCCGCCACCAGGATGTCGCTCTTCTCCCACGTGACCTGCTGGAAAGATGGAGACTGCACCGCTGTCGGCGAGGCGTCGGCCGCGGGCGACCCGGCCATCATCCAGGCGGACGCGGTGCCGATCACGGGACTGTGGAACGGCGCCGCCTGGCAGACAACGACCCCCTGACCGCTATTGACGGCAGGCGCGCGGCCAGTCGGCTGATAATAGGCACATGACCGCGTCGTCGCCGCCCGCTCCCGAGCCGTCCGCTGGCGCTCGGCCGCGGCGCCGTGAGCAGATCCTGGGCACCGCCGCGGAGCTGTTCGCGACCAAGGGCTACACCAGGACCTCGATGCGCGACGTCGCGTCCGCCTCCGGAATCCTGGCGGGCAGCCTCTACCACCACTTCGATTCCAAGGAAGCGATCGCGGTCGAGCTGGTCGAGAGCTACTACGCCGACCTAATCGCCGCCGTGCAGGCATCCGGCCCGGCCGGCCCGGGCGATGCCGACGCCGACCCGCTGACCGCGCTGCGCCTGTTCACCAGGCAGATCTCCGAACTGTCGTTCCGGCATCAGGCGGCGCTGCAGATCCGCATGTTCGACGCGCCGTCCGCCGCCAGCCCCAGCCTCAAGAGCGTCGTGCACGCCGCTCCCGCCAGCCTCAACCGGCGCTGGCAGACGCTGATCGGCGCGGCCGTCGCCCACGGCGCCATCAGCCCGGAGGTCGACCCGAGGCTGCTGCGCTACGTGCTCAACCGGGTCACGATCCAGGCCGGGCGGCTGGCGGGGCAGCTCGGCGGCCAGCTCCCGGGGGGAACGCAGCAGGTAACCGACTGCATCACCGCGATCATCTTTGACGGCCTGGCCGAGGCCCGTCCCGGCGACGACGCCGAGTCGGCCGCGATCGTCGTGGTCGACGAGGCGAAGGCGCGATGGGAGGCGGACGCGGCCGAGCGGCTGGCGGGCCGCCGCGGCGCGGTCCTCGCCGCCGCCCGCGACCAGTTCGCGTTGCGCGGCTTCGAGTCGACGACGATGCGTGATATCGCCGACGTGGCCGGCCTCACCGCCAGCAACCTCTACCGCTACTTCGAGTCCAAGGACGCGCTGATCCTGGAGATCCTGGCGGACTTCTCCGACTGCCTGCTGGCGGCGTACAAGGAGGTCATCGGCGCGGGCGCGACCGTGACGGAGACCCTCGACGCGATCTTGTGGCTGCTCGAGCAGGCGAGCCGTCAGTTCGGCCAGGAAATCGAGATACTCCAGGGTTACGGCCGGCTGGTCGCCCTTGGCTTGGGCGAGCACTACGAGCAGGGCGCCCAGGCTCGGCTGGCCCTGCTCGCGCAGCTGATCGGAACCGGCGTCACGGCCGGGGAATTCCGGCCGGTGGCCGGTCCTGAGCTGGTGGCGACCTGCGTCAGGGAGATCATGTGGTCGCCGATGCGCGACCTCGCCTCGGTCTCACCCCTGCGGGCCAGGAAGTTCTTCAGGCACATGGTCCTGTCCGGTGCGGCCGTGCGCCGCTGACCGCTCCGCCACCGTCTGAACACTGTTGATCGGCGCGAGCGGTGATGCTACGTTCATCTCGCTCGATAACAAACGTTAGGTAATGACAATGAATGAGCTGGGAGACGCGCCCGAGGTCGGCCAGCCAGCCGGCCAGCCGGATCATCGACGCCAGGATCAGCGAGCGCCCGCCATCGCGCTAGACCTCGACGCGGGCCCGCAGCCGCGGCGGCTCACGGTCGGCCAGCTGCGCGCCCGGGGCCGCCTCCGACTTGCGCTCGGTCTGCTCGGGCCGGCCTTCGTCACCTCGGTCGCGTACGTCGATCCGGGGAACTTCGCCACCAACTTCGCCGGGGGAGCGGCCCGCGGCTACCAGCTGGTCTGGGTCGTCGTCGTCGCCAACCTGGCTGCCATGCTGGTCCAGCACCTGGCGGCCAAACTCGGGCTGGTGACCGGGCGGACCCTGCCGGAGCTGTGCCGGGACAGGCTCGGCGGCCGCGGCGCCCGGCTGATGTGGCTGCAGGCCGAGGCGGTCGCGATGGCGACCGATGTGGCCGAGTTCGTCGGCGCCGCGATCGGCCTCAACCTGCTGTTCGGTATGCCGCTGTTCCTCGGCGGCGTCATCACCGCCGGGGTGGCGTTCGGGCTGCTCTGGCTCGAGCAGCGCGGCTACCGCCGCTACGAGCGGGTCATCGTCGGGCTGCTGGCGCTGGTCGGGGTGGGGTTCGGCTACCTTTTCCTACGCCTCGGCGGCCAGCACTACGGCCAGCTCGGGCGGGGCCTCACCCCGACCCTGACCGGCGCGGGCACGGTCAGCCTGGCGGTTGGCATCGTCGGGGCGACGGTCATGCCGCACGCGGTGTACCTGCACTCCGCGCTGCACAAGAACCGGGTCTCGGCCGCGTCCAAGGGCGACCGGGAGACCCTGCTCGCCTACAGCAAGTGGGACTGCCTGCTCGGGCTGGGCGCGGCCGCGCTATTCAACCTGGCGATGCTGTGCGTGGCGGCGGCCCGCTTCCGGCAGTCGAGCGTCGCCGCCGCCAGCGACTTCGGTCTCATCCACGACCGGCTGGCCGTCGTCGCGGGCGGCGGCGCCGCCCTCGCCTTCGCCGTCGCGCTGCTGGCGTCGGGGCTGTCCTCGTCCACCGTCGGCACCCAGGCCGGGCAGGTCATCATGGACGGCTTCACCGGTCGCCGTATCCGGCTGATCTGGCGGCGCGCGCTGACCGCGCTGCCGTCGCTCGCCATCCTCGCGCTGGCGGTCAGCCCCGGCCAGGTGCTGCTCTACTCGCAGGTCGTGCTGTCGTTCGGCATCCCGTTCGCGCTCGTCCCGCTGCTGCTGCTCGGCCGCGACGCCGGCCTGATGGGGGAGCAGGCGTGGGGGCGGTTCACCAGCCTGGCGCTGCTGCTGGCGACGCTCATGATCACCGGTCTGAACGTGTACCTGATCGGACAGCTGATCGCCGGGCTCCTTTGACGGGAAGCGCGCCGCTGATGAGAGGCACCACCTTCCGTTCGAAATTCAAAGACTTTTTATCGAACGGACCGAGGCGACTCCCTCCCCTCCATGAACCGGCCGACCTAGGGCTCGGCGTTGTGGCCAGTTTTTTATCTCGGGGGTATTGCCAGCCCAAGGCTTCGATGTAACGATACATCTCACTGTATCGATAAAAACTTGCCGCAAGCAACGCCGAGGAGGTCAGATGCGCGCTGGCAGCCGGCCGCCCGCCGACTCATCGCGAGCTCGCCAGGCCCACCGTCGACTCGCGGGCGGCGATGGTGAAGGGACTCACGAACTCCCTCGCACCGCGCTCCTCGGAGTCTCCGGCGATGCGGCGGACCAGGCGATTCACGGCGGTGCGGGCCATCGCCCGGTGATCGGGAGCGACCGAGGACAGCGAGGGAACGGTGTACTTGCCCTCCTCGATGCCGTCGAACCCGATGACCTTCACCTGCCCCGGCACCGCGATTCCGGCGTCCGCCAGACCGCGCAGCACGCCGATCGCCACCGAATCGGTGACGCAGAAGATCCCGTCGAACTTAGGGCCTGCCGCCGCCAGTGCGCGCGCGGCCTCGGCGCCGCCGCGCATGGTGAACTCGTCGAGGTGAACGGTGAGCGCCGGGTCGGGCTCAAGCCCGGCGTCGGCCAGCGCCTGCAGGTAGCCGTTCATCCGCAGGCTCGACATGTCCACCTCGCCGGTCGGCGCGCCGTCGATGATTACCACATTGCGGCAGCCGTTGTGCAGCAGGTGAGCGGTGGCGGCCCTGGCGCCGTCCACGTTGGGCATGGCGACATGATCGACCGGGCCTTCGAAGATGCGCTCGCCCAGCAGGACCAGCGGGTAGTCCAGCCGGAAGAGGTCGGTGTCGGCCGCGCCGAGGCCCACGGTGCTGAGGATGAGCCCGTCGTAGAGCCGGTTCCTGGACAGCGCGAGCGCGTCCAGCTCATGCGCTCTCGACCGCCCGGTCTGCTCAATGACCACGCGCAGGTGATGGTCGGCCGCCGCGGCGATGATCTCGGCTGCCAGCTGACCGTAGTACGGGCGGTCAACCTCGGGCACCGCCAGGCCGATCGTCCCGGTCCGGCCGCGTCGCAGGTTGCGCGCGGCCACGTTGACCCGGTAGTCGAGGCGGGCGATCGCCTCGAGCACCTTCTCCCTGGTCTCATGCCTGACGTTCGGGTGGTCGTTGATGACGTGGGACACCGTCATCGGCGAGACGCCGGCTGCCCGCGCGACGTCTTGTATCGTTACCAATTTTTCTCTTCCGCCTCGACCGACAGGAACACCAGTCTGACATGGATCGCCTTCCCTCTGATCACCCCGCTGCCGGCGGGTCGGCCTGGTCGCCGGTACCCGGCTACTTCGCCGACCCTGCGCTGGTAATCGTCGACGGACGCTACTACCTGTATCCCACCACCGACGGGATTGAGCAGTGGGGCGCCAGCTCGTTCCGGGCCTTCTCCTCGGCCGACCTGCTTGACTGGACCGACCACGGCGTGATCCTCACGCTCGGCCGGGACGTGGCCTGGGCCAGCGGGCACGCGTGGGCGCCGGCCGTCGCCGCCCGCGGCGGACGCTACTTCCTGTACTTCACCGCCGACGCCGGCCGCATCGGCGTGGCCAGCGCCGACTCCCCGCTGGGGCCGTTCCGCGACCTCGGCCGGCCGCTGATCACCGACGGCCAGTTCGCGGGCCGGGCTATCGACCCGTCGGTCTTCACCGACCTGGACGGCGCCGCCTACCTGTACTGGGGGAACGGCGTCGCGCACGGGGTCCGGCTGGATCCGGACATGATCTCCTTCGACTCATCGAAAGTGGTCAGCTGGACCCCGGCCGGGTTCCGCGAGGCGGCCCACGTGCACGCGCGGGCCGGGGTGTACTACCTGTCCTGGTCGGTGGACGACGCCCGCGACGAGAACTACCACGTTCGCTACGCGACCGGTCACGGCCCGCTCGGGCCCTGGACCGACCGAGGCGTGCTGCTGGCGAAGGCGGCCGACCGGGGCATCCTCGCCACCGGCCACCACTGCGTGCTGCGCGTTCCCGGGGCCGACGAGTGGATCATCGCCTATCACCGCTTCGCCATCCCCGGCGGTGACGGCTTCCACCGCGAGATCGCCTTCGATCATCTCCGGCACCGCTGGGACGGCGCCATCGACCAGGTGATCCCGGGCACCGCCCCGCTCCGGATCCCGATCCGCCCGCAGTAACCATACAAACTCACAAAATACGCACGAGCTGACAAAAGATTCGCAATCATACGCATGAGACAGGAGAAGTCATGAGACACACGACACCTGATGGCGGAGGACTATCCCGGCGGCGCTTCATGGCGCTCGGGTCCGCGGGCGCCGCTCTCGTCGCCGCCGGCGCGGCCGGATGCGCCTCGGCCGCCAGCACCCCCAGCGCCTCCTCGGGCAGGAAATCATCGGGGAAGGGCGTAACCGGGACGATCAGCTTTCTGAGCTGGGACACGCTGGCGATCAGCCAGCCGCTGGTGAACCAGTTCCAGAAGGCCTATCCCAACGTCCACGTGCAGGTCGAGTTCGAAAACCCCAACACCTACATCTCGACCCTGGCGACCCGTCTGGCCTCGGGGACGGCGCCGGACATCTTCATCTACACCGCGCAGAACAAGGCGGCGCTCAACGCCGGCGACTATGTCCTCGACCTCACCGACCAGGACTCGACCAAGGTGATGGCGGCCGCCAACCGGAACTTCATGTCCAACGGCAGCCGCGTCTACGGCTTCTCCCCGGCCTCCTGGGCGGCCGGCCCAATCTGGAACCTGCAGCTGCTCGACAAGGTGGGCGGCACGCCGCCAGCCACCTGGGACGAGTTCATCGAGGTGGGCCAGAAGCTCAAGGCGCTCGGCGGCGTCACCCCCTACACCGACGCCGCTCAGCTCGGAACGATTCTGGAGGGCCTGCTCGGCTCCTACTTCAAGGCCCAGGGTCTGCTGGCGCCGGGCCAGGTCCTCGGCATCGAGGCGGACAACCGGATCTTCTCCGGCCAGTCGACGTTCGTGAAGGAGTGGATGACCCCGCTGTCGATGTACGACCAGCTCTACAAGGAGGGTCTCATCCCGTCCAGCGTGGTGTCGCTCACCTCGGCCGAGATCGATAGCGAGCTCGCCAACGGCCAGCTGGGGGCGCTCGGTTCCGGGCCGTGGGACGTCAACAGCGTCCAGCAGGACAACCCCAAGGTTGCGCTGAAGATGCTACCGGTGCCGGGGGCAAAGGCGGGCGAGGACTTCTGGTGCGGCGCGCCGAATCAGGGCTGGGCGGTCAACGCCAAGTCGCCCAACGTCGACGCGGCGGTCGCGTTCGTGAACTGGCTGGCGACGCCGGCCGCGCTGGCGAGCTACGCCAAGCTGAGCGGGGACATCATCACCACCACCAACTACGCGTCGCCGGTGCCATCGTCCCTGACCGAGGCCGCCCAGGCCGCCCGGGACAGCAACTACTACTTCACCGGCATCTCCTGGCCGACCAAGTACTCGGAGCTGCTCGGCGACGCGGCCATCGCCTCGGTCGACCAGATGATCCAGGGTCAGGTGAGCCCGCTCCAGGTTCTGCAGGCCATGGACGCGGAAGTGCAGAAACTCCGGAGCGCCTAGGTGGCGCCACAGGTCCAGACCCGGCGTTCGGCCCCTCCGGTCCATGACCGGCGGGGCCGATCCCGGCTGCCGCGCATCGCCAGGAGCGAGGCGCTCCGCACGCGCCTGTTCCTGGTGCCGGTCGCGGTGGTGGCCGGGGCGCTGTTCGCCTACCCGTTCGCGCGCGACGTGTACCTGAGCTTCACGAACTACAACGGCTACTCGTCG
The DNA here is from genome assembly GCA_963773105.1 of uncultured Actinomycetota bacterium. Taxonomy (GTDB): domain Bacteria; phylum Actinomycetota; class Actinomycetes; order Streptosporangiales; family Streptosporangiaceae; genus Trebonia. Next base: position 74,244 of record CAVZAA010000003.1, on the reverse strand, counting down.
AGCAAGTTCGTGGGCCTCGCCAACTACACGGCCTTGTTCTCGCAGTCGGCGGTGTCGACCGGCCTGGCCTTCACCCTCCTGTACGCGGCCGGCACGACCGTCCTGGTCACGGTGATCGCCATTCCGCTGGCGGTCATGCTGAACAAGCGATTCGCCGGCCGCAACGTCGTTCGCGCCGCGCTGTTCTTCCCGGCCATCCCGAGCGTGCTGATCCTGGGCCTGGTGTGGGCCTACATCCTGGCGCCGATCTCCTCCGGCGCCATCAACTCCCTCATCGGCCACCTCTTTGGCGTCGGTCCGGTGCCGTGGCTGTCTAGCAACCTGCTCGCGCGGCTGTCGGTCATCGGAGTCGGCGTGTGGTCCCAGGCGGGCTGGCACGCGGTGCTCTACCTCGCGTACCTGCAGTCCGTCCCGGCCGAGTACTACGAGGCGGCGGAGGTCGACGGGGCAACCTTCTGGGCGAAGTTCCTGCACATCACGCTGCCCCAGCTCGCGCCCGCTATGACGGTCAGCTGCGTCCTGCTGCTGACGAACGGCCTTAACGTCTACGCGCTCCCGCTCGCCCTCACCGGCGGCGGGCCGGGTTATGACACCTACACGGTCACCCAGAACATCATCCAGCTCGGCGTGAGCGGCGACTCGATCGAATACGGCCAGGCGTCGGCCCTGGCGGTGGTGTTCCTGCTGCTGATCGTCGGTCTCCTGATCGCGCAAGTGATGTTGTTCCGCCGTAGGGAGATGCGACTGCGATGAAGAAATCTCGGCCGGGGAAGATCGCGCTGAGCATTGTCATGCTGTCAATCGCATGCGCCGTCGCGCTGCCCTTCTACTACATCATCGTCAATACGTTCAAGACGCAGCAGCAGACCTCCGCCTCTCCGCTTGGGCTGCCGACCTCGCTGACGCTGTCGAACTACCGATCGGTGCTCGATACGGTTCCCGTGTGGCACAGCATGTGGAATACGGCCTACGTGACCGGGCTATCGGTGCTCCTGATGCTGCTCATCGGCACAATGGCGGCGTACGGGGTGGTGATGCGCAGGACGCGGGGCAGTCGGCCCATCCATGTCGCGCTGCTGCTGGCGCTCGCGGTGCCCTTCCAGGTGATCCTCGTCCCGCTGTACCAGTTCTTCGTGAAGCTGCATCTGGTGGACAACCTCGACGGGCTCGTCATCCTGTACAGCAGCGGCTCGATTTTCTGTTACTTCCTCATCCAGGGCTATATGTCCACCCTGCCCATGGACATCATCGAATCAGCCCGCATTGACGGCGCGGGCCCGGTGCGGATCTTCTGGAAAATCGTGGTTCCGCTGATACGCCCAATCCTGGTGACCGTTGGCGTCCTGCAGACCATGTGGGTGTGGAACGACTTCCTGATCGCCAACACCTTCATCGTCTCACCAAGCAACTACACCATTGTCATGCAGGTCTACAGCACGGTGGGCGAATTTACGACGGACTGGCCCGCCTTTATGACCATAACCGTCCTTAGCCTTATTCCGATCACGATCTTCTTCATCGTGATGCAGCGGCAGATAGTGAGCGGACTGGTAGCCGGCGCTGTCAAGGGATGAAAACTAGCCGGACGGAATTAGTGAGTCGACAAGAAAGGACGACCGCGTTCATGACAATGATCGCCATCGATCCGCGGCGAGTCATCGGCGAGCTCGATCGGAGAGTCTACGGTGGGTTCGTCGAGCATCTCGGCCGGTGCATCTACGGCGGTCTGTACGAGCCCGGATCTCCGCTCAGTGACCATCACGGGTTCCGCCAGGATGTGCTGGACCTCCTCAAGGAGCTGCGCCTGTCCGTGCTGCGCTGGCCCGGCGGCAACTTCGTCTCGAACTACCACTGGCAAGACGGGATCGGGCCGGCCACATCGCGACCCGTCCGGCCGGAGGTGGCCTGGGGCGGGATCGAGAGCAACCTGTTCGGGACCGACGAGTACATCGACTACTGCCGCGAGCTCGGGGCAGAGCCCTACATCTGCCTCAACATGGGAACTGGCACCCTCGAGGAGGCTCTTTCCTGGATCGAGTACTGCAACGGCGAACGTCCGACGTACTGGGCGGACAGGCGTCGCGAGAACGGCTATGAGAAGCCGCACGCCGTTCACTGGTGGGGTCTCGGCAACGAGATGTACGGCGAGTGGCAGACCGGGGGGATGTCGGCCGAGGAATACATATCGGAGGCAATCCGCTGGGGTCGGGCCATCAAGACGCTCGACCCCAGCGTGGGCCTGGTGTCCTGCGGGGAGGTCGGCTGGACGGACTGGGATGCGAAGGTCATCCGCCAGCTCGCGCCGCTGGTCGACCTGCACTCGATTCACGCCTACACCGGATCGGAGGACTACTGGACGAACGTCCTCTCGCCGCACATCGCCGAGCGCGCCATCGACGTCGCCGCCGCCGAGCTCCGCCGCGCCGCCTACCTGCACGAGCTCAAGCACCCGGCGCGCATCGTCTACGACGAGTGGAACGTCTGGTTCCGGGCCATGACGTCATCGCTGGAAGAGCGGTACGTGCCGCAGGACGCGCTGGCGGTCGGCACCTTCCTGAACATCTTCGTGCGCAAGTGCAACTGGGTGAAGATGGCCAACCTGGCGCAGCTGGTCAACGCGATCGCGCCCATCGTCACCACTCCCGAGGCCGCCGTCGTCCAGCCGATCTACTACCCGATCCTATTCCACGCCCAGGGGCACCTCGCCCATGCGGTCGACTGCCACGTTGACGGCCCGACGGTCGAGGCGCCGCAGGAGCTGCAGACGCGGTGGCCGCACCGCCTCGACGACCTCGGTCCCTTCACGCTGATCGACGCGGCCGCGACCGTTGACGAGGGACGCCGCGCGGTCGCGGTCACCATCGTCAACCGAAGCGAGCAGGACGAGCGGGTGGAACTGCGACTGCGTGACGCGAGCTTCGCCGGCGCCGCCCGGGTCCGGACGGTCGGCGGTCCCGGGCGGCCGTCCGCCGTGCCCGGCGTGGAAGAGATCGACGTCGCCGAGGGCACCGAGGACCCCAGCGGCGGCTCGCTCGCCCTGGTGCTTCCGGCCAAGTCGTTCACCCTGATCGAAGGCGGGCTGGCGACCTGAGCCGAGTCGCCTGGGATTCCGTGGTGTGACTCATGGTGATTATGCGAGCATTGCCGCATGGATCTCACCGAGGCACAGGCGTTCGCGGAGCAGTGGGTCAAGGACTGGAACGCCCATGACGTTGACGCGCTGCTCGAGCACTTCACCGACGATGTCGTCTTCACCTCGCCCGCGGCCGTCCGGCTGCTCGGCGGCGACGGGGTGATCCGGGGCAAGGAGGCACTGCGCAAGTACTGGTCCGAGGGCGTCCGCCTCATCCCCGACCTGCACTTCGAAGTGCTCGCCGTCTACGTCGGCATCGCCACCCTCGTCATCAACTACCGCAACCAGGCCGGCGGCCTGGTCAACGAGGTCCTCACGTTCAACGGCGGCCTGGTCAGCGAGGGGCACGGCACCTACCTGGCGCAGGCGTCGTTAGTCCTCAACGATTCATTTAGTTAATAGTGCGCGGGAGGAGGCCACGATGGACGATGCGGCCGAGTACGAAGAGGGCGGCGACCCGGTTTGCTGGGCGCATCTGGTCTGCCCCGATTGCGGCAACATCAGCAGCGAAGGTCACCGCGCCGGATGCCAGTTCGCCCAGCAGGCGGTCGGCGCAGCCGTGCCCGACGAGCAGGCCGACTAGCTGGCCTAAATCCTTGGCGTTTCCGGTGTTATGACACCGGAAACGCCATGCATTTCGAATAGATGATCTTGGCATCTGGTGCCATCGGCACGACCAGGTGTAGGGCGACCACGTCGCGGCCGAGAACCGGCGCAAGCCCGCCGTCAGACTGCGGCGAGCACGGCCTCGAGCGGTCGTGCGGTATCCGGTCGAGGGCGATCGCCTCGGTGAGCAGGCGGGCGTAGCGGAGCTTGCGCTGCGAGCCCGCGCCGAGGAAGCGCCGCAGCTGCGCCGCCTCGTCCCTGCCCCGCCACGCGGGCTGCCGCTGGATGGTGCGGAACCCGGCCAGGTCCCCGTGCGCGGCCAGCACCTCCGCCGCCAGCGCGAGCCCGGCGGCGCGGATGAGCTCATCTTCCAGGTCGGCCACGCAGACGAAGAAACCGAGGCGCTCCAGGTCGGCCCGCGAACCGGGAGAGCCGAGGCCCGCCGCCGCCAGCCCGCGCCCGACGATGTGCTCCTCGGCCGCGTCGCACAGCCCCGCGAGCCGGGCGGCGGACCCCTCGGGGCCGAAACGCCGCAGGTAGCGGGCAATGCCGTGGACACCCCCAGCGGGCAGCACGACGACGCCGTCGCAGGCCAGGTCCCGGCCGAGGCGGGCGGCGAGGGTCTCGACCGCGATCTGGTCGCTGACCCCCTCGACCAGCACGACGGCCCGGGCGGCGGCGGCTCTCGGCAGCGCGGCGGCGGTCGCCTCGGTCGCGGCCGCCGGTCCGGTCACGTACCCGGCGAGGAGTTCCTCGCTGTCGCCCGATCGCATGGCACCACTGTTAACCATGGCGCACGGCCTGCGCCAGCCAGTTTCGGCCCGGGGCGCGGGCGGAGCTACTGGCCTACCGCGGTCCTCTCGCGGGGCAGGGATCGGGGTCCGGCCGGACGCCAGCGCCTGCAGGATCAGCTCCGTGACGGCGTCCAGCGGGATCGCGGTGGAGTCGATGACCAGGTGATAGTGACGGGTATCGGCGGGGTCGGCCCGGTACAGGCGGCGGACGTAGACGTCGCGGGCCCGGTCGGCGGCCTCCAGATGGCGGCGGGCCTCGGCCTCGCTGACGCCCTCGATCGATGCCCCCTGGGCGACGCGGAGGTCGGACGGCCCGTCGAGCCGCACGTGAAAGCCGCGGTTTTTGCCCAGCACCACCGCCGCGCCGCGGCCGAGGATCACGCCCGCGCCGTCGGCCGCCATCCGACGGATGCCCTCCTCGCAGTGCTGGCGCAGGCTCTCGTCCTGATGGTAGGCGGGGACCGGTGACTGGGTGGGCCCGAGCGGAACGGTGTGGGTAAGCGAGGCGAGCAGCCGGTGGGCGGGCGTGAGCTTCGCCTCTTCCGGTCCCAGCCGTTCAAAGCAGGGCTCGGGTCCGCTGCTGCCTCCGGTGGTGGTCGTCGCCCGCTGCAGGAAGGGCACGCCGAGCCGCTGCGCCAGGGCCGGGGCGACCACGCTGCCGCCCGCGCCGTACGAGGCCGACACGGTGACCAGCCTGGACCGATCGGAACTCATCGCGTCTCCGTTCGCCTGTCGTTCACGCGCACCTGCCGCCGATTCTTGATGAATACGGCGCTCATTACAACTGGCAGACTGTCTCCCGTGTCTTCAGCGACGGTGTCAGACGGGGTGTCCATTGCCTACGAGACGTTCGGGAACCCGGCTGATCCGCCCGTCTTGCTCGTGATCGGCTTCGGCGCGCAGCTGATCGCCTGGCACGAGGGCTTCTGCGCGATGCTCGCAGGCCGCGGCCGGTACGTGATCCGCTACGACAACCGGGACAGCGGCCTGTCGTCCAAGTTCGATGACCGCCCGGTCGACGTGGGCCGGTTCGTGGCGGCGGTGCGCGCCGGCGACATCGCCGCCGCGCACGCCATGGTCCCGTACTCCCTGCAAGACATGGCCGACGACGGCTTCGGCCTGCTGACCGCACTGGGAATCGAGCAGGCGCACGTCGTCGGCTCCTCCATGGGCGGGATGATCGCCCAGCTGATGGCCATCACCCGCCCCGCCCGGGTGCTGTCGCTCACCTCGATGATGTCCTCGACCGGGGAACCGGAGTACGGCCGCTCCACTCCGGCCGCCCAGCAGGCCCTCTTCGTCCCCCCGCCATCGGATCGCGAGGGCTACCTGGCCGCGTCAGAGAAGGCGCTGGCCTGGGCCTCCAGGCGCTACGGCAACGTCGAGGAGATCCGCGCGCTGGCCGGGCGGAGCTACGATCGGGCCTACTACCCGGCGGGCAACGGCCGCCAGCTCGGCGCCATGACCCTGGCCGGCTCGCGGGCGGACGCGCTGCGGAAGCTGACCGTCCCGACCCTGGTGATCCACGGCCTCGACGACACGCTGATCGATCCAAGCGGCGGCAGGCGGACCGCCGAGCTCGTCCCCGGGGCAGGGCTCCTGCTGGTCCCCGACATGGGACACGACCGACCTCGGGAGCTGTGGGGAGACCTGTGCGACGCCATCGAGGCGCACACCCGCCGGTAGCCGCCGAGGGAATCGCCTGGCCCGGGTCAGGCGTCTCGTTCGATCGGGCAGCTCATGCAGCGCGGGCCGCCCCGGCCCCGGCCGAGCTCGCTGCCGGGGACGGTGATCACCTCGATGCCGTGGTCCTGCAGGTAGGCGTTGCTGGTGACGTTCCGCTCGTAGGCCACGACCACCCCCGGCTCGACCGCGAGCACGTTGCAGCCGTCGTCCCACTGCTCGCGGGAGGCCGAGTGCACGTCCTGGACGGCCGTCAGCACGGTGATCTCCGGCCGGTCAAGGACGGCGGCGATGGCCCGGTGCATGTCCTGCGGCGGGTGGTCGGTGACCTTCAGCTCGCTGGCCGTCGCGCCCGGCTCGACCGTGTACGACGGGAGCATCCCCATGCCGGCGTACTTGACGAAGACGCCGTAGTCGGCCATCGTCAGCATGGTGTCCAGGTGCATGAAGGCGCGGGCCTTGGGCATGTCGATGGCGACCAGGCAGCGGGCCGCCCCGGCGGCGAACAGCCGGCTGGCCAGCATCTCGACCGCCTGCGGGGTGGTCCGCTCGCTCATCCCCACCAGCACCGCGCCGTTCCCGATGACTAGGACGTCGCCGCCCTCGATGGTGGCCGGGGCGGCCTCGGCCCCGTGGTACCAGATGTCGAAGTCGGCCTCGGCGAACAGCGGGTGCCAGCGGTAGATGGCCTCGTCGCTGACCGTTTCCGGCATCCGGGCCGGACGGTTCATCGCATTGATCGATACCCCGCCGTAGATCCAGCAGGAGGTGTCCCGCTGGTAGAGCAGGTTCGGCAGCGGCGCGAGCACGAAACCGTCCGGGTCCAGCGAGTGGAAGGCGATGCTCTTCGGCACCGGCCCGATCTCGGCTATCTCCCGCTTGGTGATGCCGCCGGCCAGGTATCTGGCCAGGTCGGCCGAGGAAAGGCCGTCCATCGCCGCCCGCAGGGTCGCGGCCGCGAGGGGCCCGTGCCCGCGCGGGTCGAACAGCCGGTCCAGAATGTAGCCGCGGGCCTCCGGGATGTCCAGGGTCTGCGCCAGCAGGTCGCCGTAGTAGTGGACCACCACTCCGCGCGAGCGCAGCGCGTCGGCGAACGCGTCGTGCTCCGCCTGGGCCCGGCTCACCCACAGCATGTCGTCGAACAGCAGGTCGGCGATGTTGTCGGGGGTCAGCCGCTTGAGCTCCAGATCGGGGCGGTGCAGTATCACCTGCCGCAGGCGGCCGACCTCAGAATCCACGTGGAACATGAAACCCCGCTCCGAACTGGTCCGTCGTTTACCCCAGCCTAAGCGTCGCGGGCCGGCACCTTGATGGCGGCGACCGGCGCCTGGCTGGAGCTGTTGCCGGTCTGGTTGACGATGAGGTCGTCGGCGTTGAACGCGTACAGGCCAGAATTACCCGACTGGAGGATTCCCTGGGTGAAGTAGCCGAGCGAGCGAACCGTTCCCGTCGCGATGCCGACCTCCTCCAGCGAGTAGGCAGGGTCGGACTCGTCCACGAAGGCGAGTTCGCCGCCGCTGAGCGACACGTCGTTGACCTCATCGGGCGTGTCGACCAGCCACTGCCGGGTGCCGTCGGACAGCCGGTAGCCGACGATGGCGTCGCCGCCGCCGTTGGGGTCGGTGACGCCGACCAGCATGCCGTCGGCCACTACCACCGGGGCTGCGAAGCCGCTGGTTGACGCCGTGTTGAGCGCGACCGTGGCGCCTCCCACGGGGATACCGGAGACGCTGAAGGTCTTGGTCTGGGTACCGTCAGAGCCGAACACCCGGACCAAGGACGTGCCGCGCGGGCCGGTCACGTCGTCGTTGATCACCACCGGGCTGGCCGACAGGATCTGGAACTGGTAGCTGTCGGACGGCTCGCTGACGTGGTGACGCCAGGCGGCCTTGCCAGTCGCCGGGTTGACGCTGATGATGTCGTAGCTGCCGGTGCAGGCGGCCAGCGCCACCACGCGGCCGGACGATGCGGCCAGTTGCTGGAAGCTGCAGCCGTTCGGCGGAGCCAGCGTCCAGCGCTGATCGCCGGACGCGGCCGTCACCCCGGCGATCCCGCCGTCGGTCAGCACGATCGCCGTGCCCGCGGCGACCGCGAGCGTCCCGATGGGGGCGTTGCCTGTGTAGGGGTCCTGCACGGGGTCCGACCAGATCTGGCGGCCGGTGGCGAGATCGACCGCCATCACGTGGCCGCAGGTCGTCGAGTCCTGACCGTAGGAGATGAGCGCGATGGCGCTGCTCGAGCTCGTCCCGCTAACGCTGCAGGCCACGTCCACCCCCGGCATTGGCAGCGTCCACTGCCTGGCGCCGGTCGCGGCGTCGTAGCTGACGGCCTGGTCGACCCTGACCCGGATGAGCGAGCCCCCGCTGGCCCAGGCGCTGACGGTGGTGAGCTGCGACGAGCTGTCGTCGGGGGCGACCCAGGCGACGGTCAGGTCGGTGCCGTGCCAGAGGCCGAACAGCGACTGCCCGGCGAACAGCCCGGCGGCGACGCCGATGGCCACCAGGGTGCGCCTGACCCAGCCCTTCCTGAACAGCAGGGCGACGGCCGCGGGCACGAACGGAATGCCGATCAGGAACGAGGTAATGAGTGACGGGGCGATGCCACGCGGGCACGCGCCGTAGGACACGCCCTGATCGCTGGTGCCGCAGGCACCGCCGGCCTCGCTGGCGAGCGTCGCCCAGCCCTTGACCTGAAGCATGATCGCCGCGCCGGCGAGAACCCCGATGACGAGGGCGAGGATGAGGCGGCGCGCCTGCTTACCGGGGCGCATCCGGCCCGGGATCATGTCCGGGGTGTCGTAGCCGGTCTCGGCCCGTGCGTACACGTTCAGGAAGTTATCAGCGGCGGCTCGACCAGTGCAGAAAAGAAACTTGATCGACGCCCGATGGACACCAGCCCCGGCCGCTGAGATAGAACGGATCGGCGGCGACCGGACCGGCCGGCGCCGATACGGAGCTGGTGGCGACGTGGGAGGGAGCCTGATGCGCGACGGACATTCGCCCTTGGGCGAGGTGGGCGTGGTCGGCGTGGTCGGCGCGGGCACGATGGGCGCGGGCATCGCCCAGGTGGCCGCGACCGCGGGTCATCGGGTGCTGCTGGTCGACGCGATCGACGGCGCGGCCGCGCGGGCGGTCGATCGGATCAGGGAACGGGTGAAGACCCAGGTGGCGAAGGGGCGGCTGGAGGTCGACCCCGACGCCCTGGACATCAGCCCGGCCGAGGTCTGCGACCTGGCCGGCGCGGTAGTGGTGATCGAGGCTGTCGTCGAGGACCTCGAGGCCAAGCGGCGGCTGTTCGCGGAACTCGAGCAGATCGTGCCGGCTGGCTGCCTGCTGGCGTCCAACTCGTCGTCGCTGACGCCGACCGCGATGGCGGCCGGGCTGGCGCACCCGGAGCGGCTGGTCGGCCTGCATTTCTTCAATCCGGTGCCCGCGATGCGGCTGGTCGAGGTGATCTCGGGCCTGGCGACGGGGGAGCGGGCGGCGGATCAGGCCACGGCGCTGGCGCAGGCGTGGGGCAAGACCGTCGTCCGGTCGGCCGCGACTCCCGGCTTCATCGTGAACCGGATCGCCCGCCCGTTCTACGCTGAGGCGTGGCGGCTGCAGGAGGAGCACGCGGCCGATCCCGCGGTCATCGACGCGGTGCTGACCGGGGCGGGCCAGTTCCGGATGGGGCCGTTCGCGCTGATGGACCTGATCGGCCACGACGTCAACGAGGCAGTGACCCGCTCAGTGTGGGCGGCGTTCGGCCATGATCCCCGGTTCGCGCCGTCGCTGGCCCAGCGGAGCCTGGTCGAGGCCGGCTGGCTCGGCCGCAAGGCCGGCCGAGGCTGCTACGACTACGCCGACGGCGCCACCCCGCCGGTTCCCGCGCCGGCCCCGCCTCAGGCGATGCCCGGGTTCGTGGCCGGCCAGGCCGACTCGGAGTTCCGGCAGCTGCTGTCCCGGTCCGGCGTGCCCGTTCAAGAGCGACCGATCGGCTACGAAAGCGGCGATGACGGCCTGCTTGAGCTGCCGGGCGGGGCCGCGCTGGCCCGGTGCAGCGGGACAACGGCCGCCGCGCTGGCCGCCGCCGCGGGCCGGGCGGTGATCGTCGTGGACCGGACCCTCGACGACGCCACCGCCACCGCCATCGCGGTGGCTCCGTCGGGCGATTGCCCAGCCGACGCACTGGACCTGGCGGTCGGCCTGCTCCAGGCGGCCGGGCTGAAGGTCTTCGTCATCGAGGACGTTCCCGGCCTCATCGTCACCAGAACGGTCGCGATGCTGGCCAACCTCGCCGTCGACGCGCTGGCCGGCCGGGTCGCGAACGCGGCCGACATCGACACCGCGATGCAGCTGGGCGTCAACTACCCGCTGGGGCCGCTGGCGTGGGCGAACCGGTGGGGACCGCGCACCGTGCTGGCGGCCCTGGACGCGATGGAGAGCTGGTACCGGGACGGGCACTACCGCGCCAGCCCGCTGCTGCGCCGCGCGGTCCTGACCAACGCGGCGCTCTCATGAGCACCATCGAGGTACGCGAGGAGGGCCATGTCCGCTGGATCGGCCTGAACCGCCCAGGCAAGCGGAACGCGATCGACCAGGCTATGGCAGACGAGTTCGCGGCCGCCCTCGACGACGCCCGCCGCCGCCCCTGCGTGCTGATCGTGCACTCGACCACGCCGGGGATCTTCGCCGCGGGCGCGGACATCGCCGAACTCCGCGACCGTGACGCCGACGCCGCCCTCCTCGCCATCAACGCCGGGCTGTTCGAGCGGCTCGAGGCTCATCGCTGGCCCACGATCGCGCTGGTCGACGGCCCAGCCCTCGGCGGCGGGTGCGAGCTCGCGCTTGCCTGCGACTTCCGGCTGGCGACCGAGCGCGCCGTCTTCGCGCAGCCCGAGCTGGCGCTCGGCATCCTGGCCGGCGCGGGCGCCAACTGGCGCTTGGCCCAGCTCGTCGGCCTGGGCGCGACCCGCCGCATGCTCTACACCGGGGCCCGCCTCAACGCCGACCAGGCGCTGCGAGCGGGGCTGGTGGACGAGGTCGCCGACGACGTCACCGCCAGCGGCAGGGACCTGGCGGCGACGATCGCGAAGCGATCCTGGCGTGCCCTCGAGCTGACCAAGCTCGCGCTGCGGAGCCAGCGCCCGGCCACCACGACCTTCGACATCACCGCCCAGGCGCTGCTGTTCGACAGCGAGGACAAGCACGAGCGGATGACCGCGTTCCTGGAGCGGAGATCCGGCTGACGTCAACTACATGCGCACCGTCGGCGCCAACAGTGTCATTCCCGCCCGCTGGCCACCCGACCGAGACGATCGCCTGCCGAGGGGATGGTGACCGTGACCGACAGGCCCCCGTCGTCGCGGGGGCAGGCGGCGGCCGTGCCGCCGTGAATCTCCGCGATGGACGCGACGATGGCCAGGCCGAGCCCGGAGCCGTCGTGGGAGGTGCGGTCGCTGAGCCGCTGGAACGGCTGGAAGATGCGGTCGACGTCGGCCGGGCTGATTAGCGGGCCGGTGTTGGCCACGCTCAGCCAGCTGCTGCCCGCGGTAGCGCCGGTGCCGACCCAGATGTCGCCGCCCGGGTGGTTGTACCTGGCCGCGTTCTCGACCAGGTTGGCGATGAGACGTTCGGCCAGCATCGGATCACCGCTGATGATCGCGGGCTCCAGCGTGGCGTGCACCCGCTGGTCGCCCACGGCGGCGGAGTCGAGGACGTCCTCGGCCGCCGTGGCCAGGTCGACCTGCTCGCGGACGGATAGCCCGCGCTCGTTGCGCGCGAGGATGAGCAGCGCGCCGATGAGGTGCTCGGCGTGATCGACCGCCGCGCGGATGTCGGCCGCCATGCCGCGCAGATCACCGGGGGTGCTGCCAGGGTTGCTGAGCACCACGTCGACGGTGGCGCGCATGACCGCGAGCGGGGTGCGCAGCTCATGGGAGGCGTTGGCGATGAACCGCTGCTGGCCCTCGAACACGGCCTGCAGCCGGCCGAGCATGTCGTCGAACGTCTCGGCCAGGTCGCGGAGCTCGTCACGGGGACCTGTCGGCGCGACCCGCGCCGACAGGTCGTGTTCCGACGCGGCGCGGGCGGCGGCGGTGATCAGGTGCACCGGGCGCAGCGCCCGCCCGGCGAAGATCCAGCCCAGGATCGCGGCCAGGGCGATGACCACGGCCAGCGTGATCAGCGAGTACTGCAGCAGGTGGGACAGGGTGAGGTCGCGCTGGGCGAGCGCGCCCTGCTGCTGCAGGGATGCGCCCTGCCGCCGCAGGTACGCGGCGCACTTGGTCAGGATGCCCTGGTCGGGATGGGCGCTCAGTTGCTCGGATCGGCACTGCGCGGCGAAGCTGGCCGACACCCCGCCGCCGGGAACGGGCTTCAGGCTCTGCCCCGGCGTCTGGCTCTGCGCCGGGGTCCCCAGCTGCGCCACCAGGGTGTAGCTGACCGCCACCACGATCGCTCCGCAGGCGGCGAACAGGACGGTGTACAGCAGGGTCAGCCGTGCCCGGACGGTCAGCCGCGGGCGGCTCACATCCGGTACCCCTTTCCGACCACGGTCTCGATCAGCGGCGGGTCGCCGAGCTTGCGCCGCAGCCGGGCCATCGTCACCGACACGATGTTGCTGAACGGGTCGGCATGAGCGTCCCACACGTGCTCGAGCAGTTCCTCCGCGCTGACCACCGCGCCGTCGGGCGGCCATCAGCATCTCCAGGATCCCGAACTCCTTGCGGGTCAGCGACAGTGGCCGGTCGCCGCGGCTTGCGCGGTGCCTGGCCCGGTCCATGGCCAGGTCTGCGCGGCGCAGTAGCGGCGGCGCGGACGGCGCCCGGCGCGACAGCGCCCGCACCCGGGCGACGAGCTCGACCAGCGCGAAAGGCTTGCCGAGATAGTCGTCCGCGCCCAGTTCCAGCCCGTCGACCCGGTCGTCGACGCCGGCGGCGGCGGTCAGCATGAGGATCCGCGGGCCGCCGCCGGCCAGGGTGCGGCACACCCGGTCGCCGTGCACGGCCGGCAGGTCGCGGTCGAGCACGATCACGTCGTAGGAGTTCTGCGCGGCGGCCGCGAGCGCCGCCGCGCCGTCGTGCACCGCGTCCACCGCCATCCCGGCCTGGCGCAGCCCCTGAGCGATCCGGTCGGCCAGCGTCACATGGTCCTCGGCCACCAGCACCCGCATCTGTCCATCATGCGCCGGCCGGCATGACATTCGTGCAACATCGGCAGTAGCGCTGACATCATCCGGCTGGGCGTAAAACCGCAAGCATGAAGCCAGTCCAGCTACCGTCACCAGCGCGCACCGTCGCCGTCCTCGCCGTCGCCGTCCTGGCCCTGTCGGCGGCGGCCTGCGGCGGCCGCCCGTCAGCCACCGGTCCAGCCGGCTCATCGAACGCAGCAGTGGCGGCGAGCTCCCCGGCGGTCAGCTACTCCCACTGCATGCGCTCCCACGGGGTGCCGAACTTCCCCGACCCCGGCAGCGGCGGGAGCCTCCCCAAGGGCACCGCGCAGCAGTTCGGGGTCAGCAGCGCTCAACTCGAGGCGGCCGAGCTAGCCTGCCATCACGTTCTTCCCGGCACCGGCGACCTGCTCTCTACCGCGTCGCTTCAACAGTGCTATCAGACTCACGTCTGCGCCCCGGTCCTGGTGCAGCAGGCGCTGAGCGCCGGGCGGAAATTCGCCCGCTGCATGCGCTCCCACGGGGTGCCGAACTGGCCCGATCCCACCATCCAGCCCGGGGGCGGAGCCCCCCTGTACTACATCAGGGTTTCCCGCCCGCCTGCGCCGCCGGTCGCCGCCGCGATCAGCGCCTGCGAGCGCCTGCAGCCCACGGGCTCGCTGCTGGCGTGGGGGTGACCCATCGTGACCGAGACGGTTTCGAACGGCCGGGAGACCGGGCGGCGGGCGCCTGGCCCGGCGGCGGTGGGGGCGCGGCGACCGCGCGTCCGCCGCCGCTGGGTCGCCTTGAGCCTGGTCGTCGTGGTGGCGGCGGGGGCGGTGACGGGGTTGCGGGCGGGGGTGTTCGCGCCGCCCGCCACGGTCGGCTCCGGTGGGCAGGCGACGCCCGCGCCGGCCACGGCGGTCGTGACCAGACAGGACCTGTCGGCAGTGACGCCGGTGACCGCGACGCTGGGGTACGCCGGTTCCTACCCGGTGACCGGGCGGGGCGGCGGGACGCTGACCTGGCTGCCGTCGGCCGGTCAGGTGATCAGGCAGGGGCGGGTGCTGTACGAGACCGATAACGGTTCCCCTGTGGTGCTGCTGTACGGCAGCGTGCCGGACTGGCGGGCCCTGTACGAGGGGATCTCCGGCCAGGACGTGACCCAGCTCAACCACGACCTGGTGCGGGTCGGCTACGCCGACCGCGCGGACATCCTGGCGCTTGGCTGGGATTACTTCTCGTTGGAGACCGCCTACGCGGTGCAGCGGCTTGAGGAGCACCTGGGTGTCTCCAGCCCGCCCGGTAGCCTGGCTTTGGGGCAGGTGGTGTTCGAGCCGCAGGAAATCCGGGTCAGCCAGGTGACCGGGAGCCTGGGCGGCCCCGCCTCGGGGACTGTGCTGACGGCGACGTCGGACCGGCACGTGGTGACGATTTCCCTCAGCACTTCGCAGGAGTCTGAGGTGGCGGCGGGGGACTCGGTCACGGTCACGCTGCCGGACGGTGCCAGCACGTCAGGGAACATCTCCTCGGTGGGCACGGTGGCATCAGGGACGGCCGCCGACGCGACGATCCCGGTGACGGTCACGCTGGCGCACCCGGCGGCGGCCGGGACGCTGGACCAGGCACCGGTGACGGTGAACATCACCACCGCAAGCAGCCCGGGCCCGGTGCTCGCGGTGCCGGTGGGGGCACTGCTCGCGCAGGCTCCCGGCGGGTACGTGGTGGAGGTCGTCGGTCCGGGGAACACGCGGCGCTACCTGCCGGTGCGGCCCGGGATCTTCGACGACGCCGACGGACTGGTGCAGGTGACCGGGGCGCTCACCCCTGGGCAGTCTGTCGTGGTGCCGGCGACATGACCGCAGGCGCGCAGGCGGGCCGGCTGCCGCCGTCGGCTCCGGTGCTGGAACTGGACCAGGCGACCAAGGTCTATCCCGGGTCGCCGCCGGTGCGGGCGCTGGCGGGGGTGAGCCTGGCGGTGCGGGCCGGGGAGCTGACCGCCATCGTCGGCCCGTCGGGGTCGGGCAAGTCCACGCTGCTGCACCTGATGGGCACCCTGGACAAGCCGACCAGCGGGACGGTGCGGGTCACCGGCCTGGACGCGGCGCGGATGAGCGACCGGGGGCTGGCGGCGCTGCGGGCCGTCAGGATCGGGTTCGTTTTCCAGCAGTTCTTCCTGGCCGAGCACCAGAGCGTGCTCGGCAACGTGGCCGATGGACTGCTGTACGCCGGCCTCCGGCAGGCCGAGCGGCGGCGGCTGGCGGCGCATGCGCTTGACCGGGTCGGGCTCCTGCACCGGGCCGCCGCCCGGCCGCCCCAGCTGTCGGGCGGTGAGCGGCAGCGGGTCGCGATTGCGCGGGCGGTAGCGGGCGCGCCGCCGGTAGTGCTGGCCGACGAGCCGACCGGGAACCTGGACTCGGCCACCGGTGACGCGATCCTGGCCCTGCTTGAAGAGCTGAACGCCGCCGGGACCACCATCATCATCATCACCCACGACCACGCGGTCGCCGCCCGGACGCGGCGGCGGATCGAGATGCTCGACGGTCGCGTGATCACCGACACCAGCCCCGTTCCGGTGGCGCAGGAAGGACCGGCATGACCGCCGCATCCGGTCAGCCGTCCGCCCCGTCCGCCGCCCGGCTGCGTCCCGGGGACCTGGCCGGTCTGGCCAGCATCGGGCTGCGGACCCGCAAGCTGCGCGCCGCGCTGTCGGCGCTGGGCATCGCGATCGGAGTCGCGGCGATCGTCGCCGTCCTCGGCCTGGCGGCCTCCTCCCAGGCCGCGCTGCTGGCCGAGATCCAGGCGCTCGGCACCAACCTGCTGACCGTCGCCAACGGGCAGAGCGTCTCCGGCGGCGCCGCCGAGCTGCCGGCGTCGGCGCCGGGCATGATCGCCCGACTGCCCGGTGTCATCGCGGTGCAGGACACCGGCACCGTCAACGTCAGCGCCTACAAGTCCCCGCGCATCCCCCCGATTGAAACCAACGCCCTCAGCGTTGATGCCGCCACCCTCGGAGTCCCCGCGGTAGCGGGCACCAGCCTCGCGCAGGGCCGGTTCCTCAACGCCGCCACCGCGCGCGAGCCGGTCGCGGTGCTCGGCGCCGCCACCGCCCAACTGCTTGGCATCAACCGGATCGAGCCCGGGATGCGGATCTGGGTCGGCGGCCGCTGGTTCTACGTGACCGGCATACTCAAGCCGGCCGGCTACGCGCCGGAGATCGACGCGGCGGTCCTGATCGGCTTCCCGGCAGCGGAAAAGTACCTGGGCTTCGACGGGCGCCCGTCACAGATCTACGTCCGCACCACCCCGAATGACCAGGCCGTGACCACCACCGTCGACGGCTTGCTGGGCGTGCAGGCCGACCCGGAAAACCCGGACCAGGTCGACGTCTCCCAGCCCTCGGACGCGCTCACCACCCAGGCCGACGCCAAGGGCGCGCTCGACACCCTGTTCCTCGGCCTGGGCGCGGTCGCGCTGCTGGTCGGCGCCATCGGGGTCGCCAACATCATGGTCATCTCGGTGCTTGAACGCCGCTCCGAGATCGGGCTGCGGCGGGCGCTCGGCGCCACCCGCGGCCAGATCCGCGCCCAGTTCCTGGCCGAGGCGATCCTGCTGTCCCTGGTCGGCGGCGCCCTCGGCGTCATCATCGGCGCCGCCGCCACCGCCGCCTATGCTCGCGGTCACGGTGAGTCGGTCGTCATCCCGCTCCAGGCCGCGGCCGGCGGCCTGGCCGCGGCCGTCGTCATCGGCGCCCTGGCCGGGCTGCTGCCCGCCATCCGCGCCGCCCGCCTGTCGCCAACGCAGGCGCTCTTGACCGTCTGACCGCGGAAAGGGGGTCCCGCCAGTACCGGGCTTCTGAGTTACTGCCACCCCGACGGCCGGCCTGGTTTCCTGGAACCCTACTCACGTGAAGGAGAAACGGATGTCGACCTGGCTCATCACCGGCTGCTCGACCGGGCTCGGCCGTGCCCTCGCCCAGGCGGTGCTCGACCGGGGCGACAACGCCGTCGTCACCGCCAGAGACGCGGCCGCCGTTCGGGACCTCGCCGCCGCGCACCCGGGCACCGCCCTCGTGCTGTCCCTCGACGTCACCGACGGCGCGCAGGTCGCCAGCGCCGTCCGGGCGGCCGAGGAGCGCTTCGGCGGCGTCGACGTGCTGGTGAACAACGCCGGCTACGGCTATCGCGCCGCCGTCGAGGAAGGCGACGAAGCCGACGTCCAGCGGCTGTTCGCCACCAACTTCTTCGGCCCGGTGGCGATGATCAAGGCGGTGCTGCCGGGGATGCGCGCCCGGCGCAGCGGCGCGATCGTCAACATCTCGTCGATCGGCGCGCGCCGCACTCCGGAGGGATCCGGCTACTACGCCGCCGCCAAAGCCGCCCTCGAGGGCATGTCCGGGTCGCTGCGCAGGGAACTCGCGCCGTTGGGCATCACCGTGACGGCGGTTGAACCGGGCGCGTTCCGCACCGACTTCTCCGGCCGTTCGCTTGCTCAGTCGCCTGCGGTGATCGACGACTACGCCGGCACCGCGGGCAAGCGCCGCAAGGAGCATGACACCGCGCACGGCACCCAGCCGGGCGACCCCGCGAAGGCGGCGCAGGCCCTCATTACCGTCGTCGAATCATCCGATCCGCCCGCCCTGCTGATGCTCGGCCAGGACGCGCTCAACACGTTCCGCCAGGTCCACGACGCCCAGCGAGCCGAGGTCGACGCCTGGCAGAAACTCACCGTTTCCACTGGCTTCGACGACTGAGGCCCACTGAGGCTCCGGCGGGACCTTACCGCTCAAGCGCCAGTCGCCCCGCCAGGGCGACCATGATCGTGCCGGCGCCCGCGTCCAGGGCCTGACGGGCGCGCCGCCGTCGCGACAGCCAGCCACCGATCCGGCCCGAGGCCGGGCCGACCGTGCCGTCGACCAGCATCTCGAAGGCGATGAAGATCGCCCCCAGGATCGCAAACTGCAGCGGGACGTGCCCCAGGCCGCGGTCAACGAACTGCGGCAGCACGCACGAGAAGATGCGCATTCATCCCGCAATACTGGCATTTGCCGGCCGCCGCCGGTCCTCGCCTCTCGCCGCCAGCGGATAACAGCAAGAAGCGGCCCGCAAGCCATCCGCAGGGCGAGATAGTGGATCGTCGTGTACATCCGGGTGTACCCAGCGATCCATTATCTTCGGCCGGCCTTCCCGCAGGCGGGATAACAGCAAGAAGCGCGAGGGCCTGACGGGGGCGGTGCCAGTCTGCGCGTGACCGACGGTCCGGGCCCCGCTCGGGTCGACAGAAAGCGCCATGATCTTCACCCCGCGCTTGTCGAACTCGGACTTGACCGAGGCCATGTAGCCGAGCTCGGTGGTGCAGATCGGGGTGAAGTCCTTCGGGGTGGCAGCCGGTCTCGAGCGTACGGTGTTGCCGACGGCCGCCGAGGAAGCCACGGGACCGTTCGGGGGATACTAATGATAAATCTTCCCTGTCGAACGGACCGTTATTTCAAGCCGCCAGCGCACCCGTCGCCCGATCCGGACCGACCCCCGTCATTCAGGCGCGCTGTCCGCGATCACGATGAGCTGGGCGGTGGTCGGCGGCACCGGCGATTCCGAGGTGACCGAGTAGATGAGCCCGCGCTGCTGCCAGGCAATGACGGCAGGGGCAGCCCATCCCTGGACCCCCCGCACGCGAATCAGGGTCCACCGGCCTTGCTGTCCGGGAGGCTGCCAGGGCTCTGGCGGGGATTGCCAGGGCCGCGGCACGAACGGCCCAACCGGGGACTCCGTGATGGCGAGGCCGCCGGCCGCTCCGCTCTGCGGGTAGTAATACAGCGTGACGGTGACGACCAGATCTCCCCCGAGCACTGTCATCAGCGGGACGACCTTCCGCAGCCCGTAGCCGCGCGGTAGTGCCCTCGGCAACAGGAGCAGCCGGGCACTGAACTGCGGGATCGGCCGGCCGGAGGTCCCGTCAACCAGCTTCCGTTTCCCCAGCGGGGCGGCCAGCCGGACCTGCCGCGGCGGCGGTATGCCCTGCGCGCACGCCCCGGGCGCGACCGACCTCACGACGACATCGCGCACCCGCAACGCGACCCGGGCCGGGCTCTGCCTGGCCACGAGGGTCGAGTCGGTGCCGCACCCGGCGTAATAGCCGGCGACGGTGAGCACCCGGCCATCGGCGCTGACAACAGCCGGCCCCCACACTTCCCCCCAGAAGGCGGCGCCTCCGGAGATCGCAGAGCCTTCAGAGCTTCCGGAGTTTCCATAGCCTCCGGAGCCGCAGCCGGCGGCCGCGGCGATCAGCAGACCCGCGGCCGCCGCCGCCCATCCGGCCCGCCTTCCACGTCCCGTCATGCGGGTTTGACGGCGCCGGCGACCCACCGGGTTCCATCCCTGGATGGCCATTGCCTTGACGCGGCCAGCAAAGATTCGCTACCGCAGGTGAGAACCGGGCCAGCCGCCGCTAACGCGCCGGGGCAAACACCGTGGAGACCCACTACCCGATCGCCCTGCAACAGTCGAACCGGTTGTCACTTCTGTTGCGTGGACAAGGCTACTGGTTGTCGTCAAGTGATATACGGTGCGATCAAATTGCCTGGTCAGAGGTCATGAATAATACTCAAAGACTTCCTCGTCGGGCATCTTGCGTACGACATAAACCCTAGTTAACATGGTCGAATCGGTTCGATTCGAATCGGTTCGACTCAAAGGGCGGGTAACGGTGCCGACCATCGAAGACGTGGCTCGCCGCGCGGGTGTCTCGCGGAGCACAGTCTCCTATGCGCTATCGGGCAAGCGCAGCATCTCCAGGGAAACGCGCGAGCGCATCGAGGCGGCCATCAGCGAGCTTGGCTTCACCCCGAATGCCGGGGCGCGGGCCCTGGCGACATCTCAGACGATGGTCATCGGCTTGTTCGTGCAGTTCTTCGAAGACGAATTCTCGCCGGCGATGCTGCAGTACGTCCTGCCAATCTCCGATGCCGCCAGGGAAGCCGGCTACGACATCCTCATGGTTACCGAGAGCGATGGCCCGCACGCGGTCCAGCGGATCGCGAGCTCCGGGATGGTAGACGGAGTGGTGCTGCTGAACATCGCGTATGAAGACCAGCGCCTGCCCGTGCTGAGGAAGATGCGGCAGCCGGGCTCGATGGTCGGCCTGCCGCGCAATCCCGAGGACTTCGACGTCTTCGACCTTGACTTCCCCGAGGCCGGCCGGATTCTGGTTGACCACCTGGCCGAGCGCGGCCACCGCGAGATCATCCTCATCACCCCGCACCAGCACGTCAACGAGCGCGGCGGAGCGTACGCGTGGCGGTTCAGGGACGCGGCTCTCCAGCAGGCGGCCAGCTACGGCATCCGCGTCCGATCGTATTTCGGCGAGACGCAGCAGCCCGCCATCAATCAGCAGCTCAACGAGATTCTCGACGCTCGGGATGAGTCGGCCATGATCGTGCACAACGATGCGGTGATCGCCGCGCTGCCATCCGTTCTTTACTCGCGCGGTATCCGCGTGCCCGATGACCTGTCGGTCGTCGGCGTGTATCTCCGAGGATTTCGGGCGACTGTTCTCGCTGCCGTACACGGCCGTCGAGACGTCACCGAACAAGCTGGGCCGAATGGCGGTCCAGGCCCTGGTGCAACGGATGACCAACCCATCGGGCGCGACGGCGCCCCGGGTGGATCTCGTCGCGCCGCACATTACCGACCGGGGAAGCACCCGCTAACAAAGCGCGGCGGCGGCCTTCCGGAGGCGCGCCGAATTGTCGAACCGCTTCGACAATAATGACAAATATCAAATCAAAGACGACAATAAATAAACAATTACCCCCTCCGGTTTCCGCGATCGCGGAAACCGGTCATTCAGAGAGGAATGACCGTGCAAAGATCGCGTAAGACGAGAACCATCGGTGCGGCCCTGCTAGCCGTCGGCGCCATGACGGCAGCGCTGACAGCCTGCTCGAGCAGCTCGAGCAGCTCGACCAGCTCGGCGGCGGCGCCACATCGTCGGCCAGCGCCGGCGGCGGCGCCACATCGTCGGCCAGCGCGGCGGCACCTATACCTTCTGGGATCCCTACCCGCAGTACACCGCGTCGTCACCCTGGGCGCAGCTGGTCAGCAAGTGCGGCACCGAGGCCGGCGTGACGATCAAGCGCACCGCCTACGACACCACCGCGCTGACGACGCAGGCCCTGCTCGCGGGCCAGGCAGGGCAACTCGCCGAACATCCTGCTGATCGACAACCCAGTGGTCTCCACCCTCGCCAGCGCGGGCCTGCTGACCACCACCGCGCAGAACGGGCTGTCGACCGGCACGATCGCGCCGAACATCCTCGGCGCGGGCGTTATCAACGGCAAGACCTACGGCGTGCCGATCGGCGCGAACACGCTGGCGCTCTACTACAACCCGAAGATCCTGGCGGCGGCGAAAGTCAACCCGAGCCTCCATCACCAGCTGGGCCACGCTGACGGCGGCGCTGGCCAAGGTCAAGGCGATCGGCAAGAAGGGCATCACCTTCTCCGGCATCAACACCGAGGAGGGCAGCTTCCAGTTCCTTCCGTGGTTCTGGGGCGCCGGCGCGAACCTCACCAACGTCGACTCGCCGCAGGCCATCGCCGCGCTCACGCTGTGGACCACCTGGATCAAGGACGGCTACGCGCCGAACTCCGTCATCCAGGACACCCAGACCACCTCGTGGCAGGAGTTCCAGACCGGCCAGTTCGCGTTCGGCGAGAACGGCACCTGGCAGAAGACCCTCGCCGCCGCGATGGGCGCGAAGGTCATCGCGATCCCGGGCGAGAACGGCGGCGCGGCCCCGGTGCCGACCGGCGGGGAGTTCTTCACCATTCCCGTCCAGAAGAACACGGCCAGCTACGCCACCTCGGCCAAGATCGTGAGCTGCCTGTCCTCCACCAGCAACATCGTCACGACCGACAACACCCTGAACTACATCGTGCCCACGCAGGCGGGGCAGCAGGCCCAGGTGTCCGCCGATCCGTCGCTGAGCTCCTGGGTCAGCGCGGTGGGCGTTGCCAAGGCCCGCACCGGCGACAACCTGGGCACGAAGTACCCGATCATCTCCCAGCAGCTGTGGACGGCGGTGCAGAAGGCCGAGAGCGGCGCGGCGTCCCCCGCCAGCGCGCTCGCGGCCGCCCAGTCCGCGGCCACGGCGGCGATCAACAAGTAGCGTCGGCAGCAGGCCGACGTGAGAGCCATGACAGCAGAGCGGTTCAAGACGCGGTCGGCTGTGCGACACGGTGACGGGGCGGCGCAGTCCGCCCCGTCACGGGCGCGGCGCGCGCGAGCGCGCCGCCGGGCGCAGTTGACGGCGTGGGGGTTCATCGCTCCCGGTCGTCGCGTACCTGGGCATCTTCTACGCGTACCCGCTCTACCGCAACATCGATCTGAGCCTCAGGAGCTACACGCGTCTCGTCCTTCATCACGCGGTGACGCCCCGTTCGCGGGGCTCTCCAACTACATCAACGTCTATCCACAACCCGACGTTCGCTCCCGCGCTCATCAACACGGCGATCTTCACCTTCGTCTCCATCGCTTTCCAGTTCGCGATCGGCCTGGGGCTGGCGGTGTTCTTCTTCAAGACCTTCCGGCTGTCGGGCATTCTGCGGGCGCTGTTCCTCGTCCCGTGGCTGCTGCCGCTGCTGGTGTCCGCGTCGACCTGGTCGTGGATGCTCAACAGCGACTCCGGGATCGTGAACTCCTTCCTGCAGGCCGTCGGCGATGGCGCCGATCGACTGGCTCACCTCGCCGACGTGGTCCCTGGTCGCCGTGCTGATCGCGAACATCTGGATCGGCATCCCCTTCAACCTGGTGATCATGTACAGCGGCCTGCAGAGCATCTCGCCCGATATCTTCGAGGCCGCCGCGATCGACGGCGCGAACGGGTGGCAGCGCTTCTGGCGGATCACCTTCCCGCTGCTGCGCCCGGTGTCCGCCATCACCCTGCTGCTCGGCCTCGTCTACACCCTGAAGGTGTTCGACATCATCTGGATCATGACCAGAGGCGGCCCGGCGACCTCGTCGACGACGCTGGCGATCTGGTCCTACCAGCTCGGCTTCGGCTCGCTGCTGCCCGACTTCAGCTCCGCCGCGGCCGTCGGGAACGTGCTGATCCTCATCGCGGTCGTCTTCGCGCTGGTGTACATCCGCGCCAGGAGCAGATTGGAGACGACATGAAGCGGCGTTCCTGGTGGCTGACCGCGATCGGCGTCCTGGTGACCGCCGTGATGCTGTTCCCCGTCTACTGGATGATCAACGTCTCGCTGACGTCGACGTCCAACATGCGCAAGAGCCCGCCCAACCTGATCCCGATCGACGGAACCCTCGCAGGGCTACGCGGTGGTCCTTCACCAGCAGCTGCCCGTATCTCGGCACCAGCCTGCTCATCGGGCTCGGCACGGTCGCGCTCACGCTCGTGCTGGCCGCGCCGGCCGGCTACTCGCTGGCCAAGCTGCGGCCGCGCGGCGGCGGCGTGCTGAGCTTCGCGCTGCTGATCGCGCAGATGATCCCCGCGATCGTGATGGCGATGGGCTTCTACGCCATCTACCTCAAGTTCGGCCTGCTCAACACGGTGTGGGGGCTCATCGTCGCCGACTCCACCATCGCGGTTCCGTTCGGCGTGCTGATCTTCACCGCGTTCATGTCGCGGATCCCCGATGAGCTGCTGCAGGCCGCCCGCATCGACGGCGCGGGCACGATGCGCACCTTCCTGTCGATCGTCGTGCCGGTCAGCAGGAACGCGGTGGTCACCGTCTCGCTGTTCGCGTTCCTGTGGGCGTGGTCGGACTTCCTGTTCGCCAACACCCTGGACGGCGGCGGCGGACTGCAGCCGATCACGCTCGGCATCTACGCCTACATCGGCAACAACAACCAGCAGTGGAACGCGATCATGGCCACCGCCGTCGTCGCCTCGATTCCGGCGGCCGTGCTGCTCGTCCTCGCGCAGCGCTATGTCGCCGCCGGCGTGACCGCGGGGGCCGTCAAGGACTAGCAGTCAGGGACCAGTAGCCGCGGGCAACCGCAGTCTTCATTCATTTCAGGTGGCGCGAGGCGGCGCCGCCCGCTCAACGTTGGGACGAATCACGCCGGCATGGTGACCTATCAGCAACGACAACGGCATCCTCGAGGTGCGGCACCGGCACGAGGTGATCCGCATTCAGGCCTGGGGCCCCGACAGCGTGCGGGTGCGCGCGGCCCAGTACCGTATCCCGGCCGACAGCGTCGGCGCGCTGGGCGATGCCCCGCCGAGCGCCACCGCCAGCGACATCACGGTCGACGGGACGCGCGCGGCGCTGACCAACGGGCGGCTCCGGGTCGAGGTCACCTTCGACACCGCCGAGAGCTACCCGGAACCCCTGATCGCCTTCCGCGACCACGACGGGGACGAGCTGCTGGCCGAGCGCAGGGAGCATTTCTGGATGCCGGGGGCGCGCGTCTTCGCAGGCAACCGCTCGGGTGCCTACGAGATCCACCAGCAGTTCGCCGCCTACCCGGATGAGCGCCTCTACGGCCTCGGACAGCGAACGCACGGGCGGCTGAACCTCAAGGGCCTCGCCCTGGACCTGGTCCAGCGCAACGGTGAGGTGAGCATCCCGTTCGTTCTCTCCAGCCGCGGCTACGGGATGCTGTGGAACTCGCCCGCCGTCGGCCGGGTCGAGTTCGCCGAGAACGCGACCCGCTGGCAGGCCGGCCAGGCGCGCGAGATCGACTACTGGCTCACGGCCGCCCCGACCCCGCAGGAGATCCTCGCCCGGTACGCGGACGCCACCGGCCACGCGCCCGAGCTGCCCGCCTGGGCCAGCGGGTTCTGGCAGTCCAAGCTCCGCTACCGCACCCAGGACGAGCTGCTCGGGGTGGCCCGCGAGTACCACCGCCGGGGCCTGCCGCTGTCGGTGATCGTGGCCGACTTCTTCCACTGGTCCGCGATGGGCGACTACCGCTTCGACCCGTGCGAGTGGCCCGATCCTGACGCCATGGTCGCCGAGCTGCGGGCAGCTCGGCGTTGAGCTGATGGTGTCGATCTGGCCCACGGTCTCGCCGCTCAGCGAGAACTACGCCGAGTTCTACCAGCGCGGGCTGCTGGTGGGCGCCGACCAGGGCGGTCGAGTTCCAGCAGACCATCCAGGACAAGGGCATGGCCGCGCCGATGCCGGTGGCGTTCTACGACCCCACCAACCCGCGGACCGCGCGAGTACGTCTGGCGCCTGGTGGAGCGCAACTACCTCAGCCGCGGCATCCGCGTCTTCTGGCTCGACGCGTGCGAGCCGGAGCTCAATCCGGCCCAGCCCGCGCAACCTGTCGCTGTACGCCGGGCCCGGGCGCGGAGGTCGCGGGCATCTACCCGCGCGACAACGCCAGGCTCTTCGCCGACGGTATGGCCGCCGCGGGGCAAGAGCAGACGGTGCTGCTGTGCCGCTCCGCCTGGGCCGGATCGCAGCGGTACGGCGCGGCCGTCTGGTCCGGTGACATCCCGGCCACCTGGGAGTCCCTGCGGCGTGCAGGTCCGCGCGGGCCTGAACATCGCGATCTCCGGCATCCCCTGGTGGACGACCGACATCGGCGGGTTCCACGGCGGCGACCCGCGCGACCCCGCCTACCAGGAGCTCTTCGTGCGGTGGTTCCAGTACGGGGTGTTCTGCCCGCTGCTTCGGCTGCACGGCGACCGGCAGCCCCGGGTGCCTACCGGCTTCGCGATGACCGGCGGCCCGAACGAGGCCTGGTCCTATGGCGACGCCGCCTACCAGCGCATTGCCGCCGCACTGCGGCTGCGCGAGCGGCTGCGGCCCTACATCCACGAGCAGATGCGGGTGGCGTCGCGGCGGGGAGTGCCGCCGATGCGGCCGCTGTTCGTGGACTTTCCCGAAGACCCGGCTGCGTGGCAGGTCGAGGACGAGTTCCTGTTCGGCCCGGATCTCCTCATCGCCCCGGTCCTCGAGCCGGGGGCAGGCGCTCGCGATGTCTACCTGCCCGCGGGCCGCGCCTGGATCGAGGCAGGGACCGGTGTCAGGCACGACGGGGGAAGCACCGCCCGGATCCCCCTTTCCCCCGACCGCATTCCCGTCTTCGTCGCCGAAGGAGCCGAGGTACTTGATGTCGTCCGCTAAGCACGGGCGGTCCGGTGCGACCGTCCACCTCCATCTGGCGTCCGCTCGGGGCGGAGGAGATCCGGATCACCGGCGGCCTGTGGGGGCAGAAGCAGCGGCTCAACGCCGACACGATTCTCGAGCACTGCGAGTCGTGGATGGAGCGCATCGGCTGGATCGGCAACTTCGACCGGGCCGCGTCCGGCATCGAGCGGCGGCAGCCACGCGGGCATCGAGTTCGTCGACTCCGAGATCTACAAGCTGCTCGAGGCCATGGCGTGGGAACTGGGCCGCGAACCGTCCGATCTCCTCGCGCGCCGCTACCTGGTCCTCGCCGAGCGGGTGGCGGCGGCGCAGGAGCCGGACGGGTACCTGCACACCAGCTTCGGGCGGCCCGGGCAGCCGGCCCGATACTCGAGCCTGGAGTCGGGACATGAGCTGTACTGCTTCGGGCATCTCTTCCAGGCGGCCGTCGCCCGGCTGCGAACCGGTTATGACGACGTCCTCCCGCAGGTGGCGCGCCGCCTGGCCGATCATGTCGACCGGGAGTTCGGCCCCGACGGCCGGGAGGGCGTCTGCGGCCATCCGGAAATCGAGATGGCGCTGGTCGAGTTCGCCCGCGCGACCGGGGAACGACGCTACCTCGAGCTCGCCCGGCTCTTCGTCGAGCGCCGCGGCACCGGCACCCTCGGCCCCCACCCGCTCGGCCAGGAGTACTTCCAGGACGACATGCCGGTCCGCCAGGCGACGACGATGCGGGGCCACGCGGTGCGCGCTCTCTACCTCGCCGCGGGCGCGCTTGACGTGGCGACCGAGACCGGCGACGGGGAGCTCGCGGCCGCGGTGCGGCGGCAGTGGGCGAACGGGGTGGCCCACCGTACCTACATCACCGGCGGGGTCGGGTCGCGTCACCAGGACGAGGCGTTCGGCGATGACTTCGAGCTTCCGGCCGACCGCGCCTACGCGGAGACCTGCGCGGGCATCGCCTCGGTGATGCTGAGCTGGCGGCTGCTGCTGTCCACCGGCGAGGACAAGTACGCGGACCTGATCGAGCGCACGCTGCTCAACAACGTCCTCGCCTCGCCGCGAGCGGACGGGCGCGCGTTCTACTACACGAACACGCTGCACCAGCGAACTCCCGGCCAGGTGCCCGACGAGCAGCATCTCAGCCAGCGCGCGGAATCGGGGCTGCGCGCTCCCTGGTTCGAGGTCTCGTGCTGCCCGACCAACGTCGCGCGCACGCTGGCCAGCGTGGGCCTCTACTTCGCGACCGTCAGCGCCGACGGCCTTCAGCTGCACCAGTACGGCGACTACTGGGTGTCCACCGAACTGGCCGCGGGCTGCGTCACCGTGCAGGTGTCCAGTGACTACCCGGCCGGCGGCACGGTCTCGGTGGACGTCATCGAGGCGCCGGCGGCGGAGATCACCCTCCGGCTGCGGATCCCGGCCTGGGCGTTCGGCGCCGCCAAGGTCAGCGAAGCGCCGACCACGCAGACCTCGACTTACGTCGAGATCCGGCGGACCTTCCGCCCCGGGGACTCAGTGAGCATCATGTTTCCCGCCGCCGCGCGAGCCACCCACCCGGACCCGCGCATCGACTCCGCCCGGGGCGCCTTCGCCGTTGAGCAAGGGCCGCTCGTGTTGGCCCTCGAGTCGAGCGACCTGCCGCCCGGCTGGAGCGTCAACGAGGTGACGGCCGACCCGCACAGCCTCGCCACCGATGACTCCGGCGCAACAACCATCGACGTCTACCGCCACGACCCCGCCGCGAGGGAGTGGCCCTACTACGCCGAGCCAGAGGGGCCGCAAGAGAAGGCAGGCGAGCGCGTCCGCGCCCGGCTCATCCCGTACCACCAGTGGGCCAATCGCGGTCCGGCCACGATGCGCACCTGGCTCCCGGTCAGCATCCGCAGACCGGTCCCGTCAGCCGATGGTGGCGTGTCTAAGGAGCAGATCACGCTATGGGCGGATCCCACCGCATAACGAAGGCGCCTCGGCCATCCGCTGCTCCGCCTCGACCGCGATCCGTTCGGCTACCTCGGCGGCGGGCAGGTACGTGGCGTCGATGACGAGGTCGGCGGCCGATTCCATCCACGGCCGCGCCTTCTCGTAGTCGCTGATGTGGTCGAGGCGCCACTGGCACGCGCCGGCCTCGATTTCGTCGGCCTTAATCCGTTCGGCCAGAACGTCGGAGTCGACGTGAAGCAGCACGTGGAAGATTTCCAGCGGGGTTCGCTCGAAGCCCACGGTAAGTTCCTGCCAGTAGTCCTCGCGCAGGACTGTCTGCACGGCGATCAGGTGCTGACCGGTGAACCGTGCGATCTTCTCGGAGAAGACGGGGACCAGTTCCCGCCACGGCGGGAGGTCCTGGAAGTCCCTGAACTCATGGTCTTCCAGCGTCCTCATCAGCAGATAGCCGACCTGTTCGGGATCGAAGTGCCGAGCATTGACCAGTCGGCCGGCCAGCTGCCTGGCGGTCGTGGTCTTGCCCGCGCCGAACGTTCCGTTGACCCAGATGATCACGTACGATCCTTTTCCCTGACATGTCCCGCTGCGAGATCAGATCCTTCCCGGGATCCCGGCAGCCTCGGCCAAACCCAGGGCCGCCGGGATCACCTGCTCAGCAGAAACGCAGCGGCCGGATCAGGATGGCTGCGGGACGATCCGGATGTAGGGCTTGGGCTCGCTCCAGGTGCCGAACAGCTCCTTGGCCGCGTCGTTGGAGACCGAGCCGGCGATGACGACGTCCTCGCCCTGCTGCCAGTTGGCGGGCGTGGCGACCTTGTGCTTGGCGGTCAGCTGGAGCGAGTCGATCACCCGCAGGATCTCGTTGAAGTTGCGGCCGGTCGTCATCGGGTACAGCATGATCAGCTTGATCTTCTTGTCCGGCCCGATCACAAAGACGCTGCGCACGGTCTGGTTGTCGGCCGCCGTGCGGTCGGCCGGATCGCCGCTGACGTCGGCCCCCAGCATCCCGTAGACCTTGGACACGGTGAAGTCGACGTCGCCGATCATCGGGTAGTTCGGGGCGGTGCCCTGCGTCTCCTTGATGTCGGCGGCCCAGGCGGCGTGCTTGTCGATCGGGTCGACAGAAAGCGCCATGATCTTCACCCCGCGCTTGTCGAACTCGGACTTGACCGAGGCCATGTAGCCGAGCTCGGTGGTGCAGATCGGGGTGAAGTCCTTCGGGTGCGAGAACAGCACCGCCCAGGAGTCGCCGATCCAGTCGTGGAAGTTGATCGTGCCCTCGGTGGTCTCGGCGGTGAAGTCCGGGGCGGTGTCACCGATCGTCAAGCTCATCGTGAATCTCCGTTCGATAGAGGTAGGTCCGATGCCGGCTGGCGTGCGGTCTCACCTTGTCAGCAAAACTTTACGCAACCGCGTTCCCTGCACGCTCGCCAAGCCGAGGCTACCGTCGGGTAAATCATCAGAACCCGGGCGTCTATTCCTCTAACTCATGGAACGGGCGGACGGTCACGATATAGCGCAGCAGCGGCAGCTTGCCCCAGGTCTCGACCTGGTACCCGGCCGCCGCGGCCATGTCCACCATCGGGTCGGTGGTGTCGTCCCGGCCACGGGAAAGCAACAGCGGTTCCATGTCCGCCATCAGCAGGCGGCCGCCCGGCCGGGTCACCCGGTACATCTCTGCGAAGGCGGCCTGGCGCTGCCATCGGGGAATATGGTGCATCGCGAGCGTGCAGGTGACGACGTCGAACGACGCGTCCGGCAGACCGAGGTTCTGCGCGATGCCGACGGTGAATGTCATGCTCGGGCGGGCGTGCCGCCGCGCGTAGGCAATGGCCGGCTCCGACGGATCCACCCCGGTGACCCTGACCGACGGGTCTACGGCCGCCAGCCGTCGGGCGAGATACCCGCTGCTCGACCCGACGTCCAGCACCGAGTCCCCCGGCCGCACGCCGGTCAGCTCGACGATCCTGTCGTACACCCGGCCGCGCCGCCCGGCAAACATGATGTGGTTCGCCGCCGCGTTGAAACGGAACGCACGGAGCGTTATGCCGGTACCGCCCCGTCGTGCCGGCCGGGTCTTGCTCACGTCGTATGTCGTCATGGAAGCGATGCTGCCGGACGACGGAGCCCTTGTCGTCAGCCGGCAGGAGCGCTTTCCGCCTGCACCTCATGCCTACGGCCGAGCACCTGATACCACCACGGGAGTACGCCGCATGGCTACGCCGACCCGATGCGCCGGGGCATCAAACGGTTAGGCAGCGCCCGGGTCCGTTAGTCACACTGATTTTGATTTTCCCGGCCTTACCAATCCCGACTCGTAGGCCAGGACCACGATCTGTACCCGGTCCCGCAGCCCTAGCTTGGCCAGGATACGGCCCACGTGGGACTTCACGGTCGTCTCGGAGACGTACAGCGACGCGGCGATCTCGGTGTTGGACAGCCCCTGCGCCACCACCGCAAGCACCTCGCGCTCGCGCTCGGTCAGCGCCGAAAGCTGCGGATAGCGGCTGGCCCGCTGGGCGTCGGCCACCGGGAGCTGCTGCGCGTACTCCTCGAGCAGGCGGCGGGTCACCCGGGGCGAGACCACGGCGTCGCCCGATGCGACGGTGCGGACGGCGGCGACCAGTTCGGCCGGGCGCACGTCTTTGAGGAGGAAGCCGCTGGCGCCCGCCTGCAGCGCGCCGAAGGCGTACTCGTCGAGGTCGAAGGTGGTGAGCACGAGCACCCGCACGCCGGGCTGGGCCGCCGTGATCCGGCGGGTCGCCTCGATCCCGTCGGTGCCTGGCATCCGGATGTCCATCAGCACGACGTCGGGCTTGCAGCGCAGGGCGATATCGACGGCCTCGGCGCCGTCGCCGGCCTCCCCGGCGACGGTCAGGCCGTCTTCCGCCTCCAGGATCATGCGGAAGCCGCGGCGCAGCAGCGGCTGGTCGTCCGCCAGCAGCACGGAGATCACGCTGCCTGCCCCGCAGGCTGGGCGCAGCGCAGGGTGGCCGAGACTGCCCAGCCGCCGCCGGGGGCCGGGCCGGCCAGCAGGGTGCCACCGTGCAGCGCCGCGCGCTCGCGCATCCCGTCGATTCCGTGCCCGCGCTGGTCCACCGGCACGGACGGCGGGGGAGCGGTCCCGTCGTCGCCGACCCAAACCTGCACTCGCGGAGCGTCGTAACTGATCGTGACCGACGCGCGGGCGGCTGCCGCATGCCGGATCGTGTTCGTCAGCGCCTCCTGAACGATGCGGTACACGGTCAGCTCCGCGGCGGCGCCCAGCGGGAACGGCGTGCCCTCGATAACCAGGTCGACCGCCAGTCCGGTGGCCCTGATCCGCTCGGCCAGCGCGGCGAGGCCGGCCACGCCCGGCTGCGGCTCCAGCCCCGGCAGCGGCTCGCTATCCCGCAGCACCCCGAACATCGCTCGCATATCCGACAGGGCGCTGCGGCCGACCTCGGAGACCTCTGCCATCGCCTCCACGCCGCGGTCGGGGTCGGCCCGGCCGACGACGGCGGCCGCGTCGGCCAGCGTGATGACGACCGACAGGCTGTGCGACACGATGTCATGCAGTTCCCTGGCGATCCGGGTGCGCTCGGCCGCCGCCGCGATCGCCGCCTGCTGGTCCCGCTCGATCTCAAGCCGCCGGGCGCGCTCGTCCATCCAGGCCAGGTACCGGCTGCCTGAGGCCACCGTCCGCCCGGCGAACAGCGCCGCCACCACGGTCGCGGTCAGGAACAACAGCGAGCGCGGACCCGTCCCGGCTGGGTCCCACCGGACCGTCGCCATGATCACTCCCGCCTCGAGCAGCCCGGCGGCAGCGGCGGAGCGGGCCCGGGACTCGTGCGCGGCGACCGTGTAGAGGGCGACGAGCAGCGCCACGTCGCCCAGCAGGGGGACGTTCAGCAGCCACTGGGCGAACGCGATGGCGGCCGCCGCCAGGAAGACCCCGGTCGGCCAGACCCGGCGGAACGCGAGCACGCCGATGAGCGCGGCCTGGATGA
This sequence comes from uncultured Actinomycetota bacterium, assembly GCA_963773105.1. Classification (GTDB taxonomy): domain Bacteria; phylum Actinomycetota; class Actinomycetes; order Streptosporangiales; family Streptosporangiaceae; genus Trebonia. The sequence continues at coordinate 41,859 of CAVZAA010000003.1, read as the reverse complement.
GCGCCGTGTCCAGCCGGGCGAACGGCGAGCCGACCAGCCACACGGTCGACAGGGCAAGCAGCACCGCGGCCGCAACCGCGTCGGCGGTTACCCGGTGCGTGAGCGCGAGCCGGATGCCTCGGCTGACCAGCCCGCCAGTGATCTCCTCGGGTGGCTGGAGCTCGGTCCGCTGCAGCCCGATGAACTCAGTCAGTGTGCTCAATGCCGCGTCCTTCGTGATTACTTACCGGCAGCGTACCCGCGATCACCGTCCGCCTAGAGGATGAGCCGGGGGCGGCGGATATGGTCCTTAGGGATGTTTCCCTGACCGGGTAGGGCGGTCTACCGTTGCCTACCGTCACCCGACCGCCGTAACTGGAGGATGTGAGCATGGTTTCCCGGACGCGCGGGACAACTCAGCTGTTCGGCGCACCGGCCGCGGCCAAGGTTCCCGAGATCGCCCTGGTGTTCTGGGTGATCAAGCTCCTCACCACCGCCGGCGGCGAGGCGACCTCGGACTACCTGGCCCTCGGCAGCCACGCGGTGGGCGCCGTGGTGGAGGTGGGGGTGCTCGCCATCGGGCTGTTCTGGCAGTTCAGAACCCGCCGCTACACCGCCGCCGCCTACTGGTTCCTGGCCTACGCGATCGCCATCTTCGGCACCGGCGTATCCGACACGCTGCACCTCACCTTCGGCCTGCCGTACGCGGCGACGACGATTCTGTGGGCCCTGGTGCTGGCGGGCGTGTTCTGGTTCTGGTACCGCAGCGAGGGCACGCTCTCGATTCACAGCATCACCACCACGCGCCGGGAGTGCTTCTACTGGGCCACCGTGTTCGCGACGTTCGCGCTCGGCACCGCCCTCGGCGATCTCACCGCGGTCACGTTCCACCTCGGCTACCTGTCTTCTGTGTTCCTGTTCGCCATCATCATCGCGATTCCGGCCGTGGCCTGGTGGCAGTTCCGGATGAACCCGATCCTCGCCTTCTGGTTCGCCTACGTGGTCACCCGGCCGCTGGGCGCCTCGGTGGCCGACTATCTCAGCAAGCCGACCGCGCTCAGCGGCGCCGGCTTCGGCGATCTCCGGATCGCGGTGATCATGACGATCGCGGTCGCGCTGGGAGTCTGCTACCTCACCGTCACTAGAAGTGACATCCAACGGCCGGTGATGCAGGCGAGGCCGCACGCTCATCACCGCTGAAACTGACTACCGGGCCTGAGGGGTCAGCCATGCAGGGGTTTCTCATTCACGCCGGCTACCCGGCGCTGATCGTGCTCGCCTTCCTCGAGGCGTGCTGCATCCCGATCTCGTCGGAGGTGATCTTCGGGTTCGCGGGGGTGCTGGCCTACCAGGGCCACCTGAACCTGGCGCTGGTCATCATCATCGGCACCCTGGCCGAGTTGGCCGGCTCCTACGTGTCCTACGCGGTCGGACGGGTGGCCGAGCGGCCGGTGATCGAGCGGCTGGGCCGGTACCTGCTCATCTCCCGGCGGGATATCAGCCGAGCGGAGCAATTCCTGGCCGGCCGCGGTGGCTGGGCCATCCCCGTCGGCCGGGTGCTCCCACTCCTGCGCTCGTTCACCTCGCTGGTGGCCGGCATCGCCGGAGTGCCGGCCCTGCGGTTCGGTGTCCTCAGCCTGATCGGCACCGTGGTCTACGTGGCGGCGATGTCGAGCATCGGCTACGCCGTCGGCCCGGCTTGGAGCCGCGTCGCCAGCGACCTGTCAGTGGCGGGTTACGTCACCGCCGTCGTTGTCGTGCTTGCGATCGTTGCCTTCGTCATCTATCGACTCCGCGAGCTCAGACGCGAGTCGGCCGAAAATCTTCACCCCTAAAACCTAGACCCTTAGCTCGAACGGCCGCCAGTGACTCTGGCGGCGGCACCAGTCACAGTTTGTCCTGGGCGCCCGGTTCCAGGGTGAGCTCGTCGTCGTCGCTGTCGTAGTCGTACAGCTCGCCGTAGCGGCCCCAGTCGATCGCGGTGTCCAGTTGGCTGCGGGCCTCGGCCGGGGAGAAGCCGCGCCGGAGCAAGTCGATGAAGAAGCCGGCCCGCAGCGTGTGGTCCTCGGTGGCGGCGAGGGCCTGGACGATGGCGCGGACCAGGGGGGCGTCCCTGGCGGCGTGCCGGGCGAACAGCTGCTTGCTGGTGAGGATGTCGGCGGCGGCGAACTCCTTGCCGTCGGGGGTCAGCTCGAGGTCCGAGCCGTCGATGACGGCCATCCGCAGCAACAGGGCGGCGTCGGTCAGCGGCAGCAGGTCGTCGATCTCGAAGCTGAGGTCGTCGGCGATCTCGGCCAGGCCGTCCTTGCCGCCGCGGGCGGCCAGGATTTCAAGCAGCCCGGCCAGGCCGCCGGGGCTGACGGCAGGCAGCGGCGTGTTCATCGGGGTCGCGGCGGGCTGACGTCGCGTCGTCGCGCCTGCGCCGGTCGTCGGCTGCGCGTCGGCCGCGACCGAGATGGCATCCTCGGCCGGCTGCTCTCGGCCGGTGAGAATGCCGTAGATGGTGTCGACCAGGGCCTCGAAGCGCGGCGCGTGCCGGTCCCGTGGCCGGGGCAGCTCCACCGAGAGCTCCGCCCTGATCCGGCCGGGATTGGAAGAAAGCACCAGCACCCGATCGGCCAGCAGCACCGCCTCCTCGATGTTGTGGGTCACGATGAGGATGGACTTTACCGGCGCCCCGCGCCCCTCCCACACCTTGACCAGCTCGCCGCGCAGGTTCTCGGCCGTCAGCACGTCGAGGGCGGAGAACGGCTCGTCCATCAGCAGCGCGTCCGGCTCGGTGACGATCGCGCGGGCGAAGCCGACCCGCTGCCGCATGCCGCCGGACAGCTCCTTGGGGTACGCGGACTCGAAGCCGTCGAGACCGATCGTGTCGATCGCCTTGAGCGCCCGCTCGGCTCGCTCCGCCTCCGGGACGCCGCGGGCCTCGAGGCCGAGCTCGACGTTCTGCTGGACGGTGAGCCAGGGCAGCAGCGCGAAGGTTTGGAAGACCATCGACACGCCCGGGTTGGCCCCGGTGAGCGGGGTGCCGCGGTAGGCGACGATACCCGAGGAGGGGGCGATCAGCCCGGCCACGCAGCGCAGCAGGGTGGACTTCCCCGACCCCGACTTGCCGAGCAGCGCGACGATCTCGCCCTCGGCGAGGGTGAAGCTGATGTCGTCGAGGACGGGCAGCGCGCCGCCCTCCGGGGTGGTGAACGCCTTGGTCACGGCCTCGGCCGTGATGATCACGGGACCGGTCTTGGGCATGGCGGTCATGACAGCGAGTACCTCCGCTCGGCGAGGGCGTACAGGCGCCGCCACAGCAGCCTGTTGGCAAGGACTACGTAGACGCTCATGACCGAGACGCCCACCAGGATGTGCGGGAAATTCCCGGTCGCGGTCGCCACGGCGATGTAGGCGCCGAGGCCGGTGGCGGTCAGGTGGTTGTGACCATAGACGACGAGCTCGGCCACGATCGAGGCATTCCACGCGCCCCCCGCGGCGGTGATCCCGCCGGTGACATAGGACGAGAAGATCGAGGGCAGGATGAACTTCTTCCACCGCAGCCAGCCGCTCACCTTCAGGCTCGTCATCGCCTCGCGCAGGTCAGACGGGATCGCGGAGGCGCCGGCGATGACGTTAAACAGGATGTACCACTGCGCGCCGAGCGCCATCAGCAGGACCGCGCCCACGTCAAGCGAGAGATGCCAGGCCACGAACACCACGGTGGCGAACGGGAACAGAAAGTTGGCCGGGAAGCCGGCCAGGATCTGGACGATCGGCTGGGCGAACCTGGTGACCTTCGGGCTCATCCCGATCCAGACCCCGATCGGCACCCAGATGACCGTGGCGACGCCGACCAGGAACATAACCCGGGCGAAGGTGGCGGCGCCGAGCGCGAAGGCGTAGCCGAATTCACCGAGGCCGGTGGTGGCGCGGACGTAGCCCAGGGCCTGCCAGGCCCCGTAGGCCACCACAACGGTGATCACCCCGGCGAAGAACACGTCCCCGGTACGCTCGCGCGCCCGCGCGACCGTGAGCGGATGCTCGGCCAGCCCGAACGGGCGGGTGGCCCGGTCGAGCAGCCGGCCGACCGGCCGCAGCGGGCGACCGAGCAGTTCGGGAATGTCGGAGCGGCGCAGCACGTCGAGCACCAGGCTGCGGGGCTTCTCGGCGCTCTCCGACTCCTCCACCCGAAACCGCTCCGCCCACGCGGTCACCGGCCGCCAGAACAGGAAGTTCACCCCGAGCACGAGCACAACCTCGGCGATGATGGCGTAGCCCACCTCGCCCAGGTTCCCCTGTTCGATCGCGGCGGCGGCGTAAGACCCGATGCCGGGCAGCGCGTAATGGTGGTTCAGGACGGTGATGGCCTCCGAGGCGGCGAGGAAGAACCACGCGCCGCCGAAGCTCAACATCCCGTTCCACACCAGCGGGATCATCCCGGACGGGACGTCGAGCCGCCAGAACCGCTGCCACCGGGTCAGCCGCATGATCCTGGCGGCCTCGTCGAGGTCGCGGGGCTGGGTGATCAGCGAGTGGTAGAACGCGAACGTCATGTTCCACGCCATCGCGGTGAAGATCGCGAAGATCGACGCGCACTCCAGGCCGAGCTCAGACCCCGGGAACAGGTCGATGAACGCGGTCACCGTCACCGACAGGAACCCCAGGACCGGGACGGACTGGAGGATGTCGAGCAGCGGGATCAGCACCTTCTCGGCCCGCCGCAGCCGGGCCGCCGCCGTGGCGTAGACGAAGGTAAAGATCACCGACAAGATCAGCGCGATGAACATCCGCAGCAGCGATCTGACGGCGTAGTACGGCAGGTTGGCCGGATCGGTGGAGACGGCGGACGGCGCGGTCTTCGGCAGGAACGGCGCGTTAAGCGCGGGGGCGAGCCTCAGCAGCCCGAACAGCAGCGACAGCAGGGCCGCCCCGACGATCACGTCCGCCCAGCGCAGGCCCGGCCGTCGCCACAGGCCGCGTGCGGGGAACCCGCCTGGAACGGCCACGCGTCTCTCCCTCCCGCAGCACGGGCCACACTCTACAGGCGGGATTCCTAAGTTCTGGGAGGGGCCCATTCCCCAGGTAGACGGCCGGGCGAGGCCGGGATTCGGGTCCCGCAGGGAGGCCGCAGCGCCGGGTGCCAGGCCTGTCGGAAGCGTTCACCGGCTGTTCAGCAGGTCGACGCATGCGCTCCACCGCCAGGACCACGGTCAGGGACCGGACCGTCGCGCTCTCAACCCGTCCGCGCTCCCGGCTCAGCCACCCGACCGGATAACAGCAAGAAGCGCCTGACGCCGCCCGTTCCTGCCTGTCCGCGAGCGCCACCCAAGGCTCTCGCCCACGCCACCGACCCTGGCGCTTCCTGTCGCCTACGCCAGCGACCCCAAGCGTGACCTGTCGCCTACGCCAGGGACACTAATAGGCGATGTCGATGGCGTAGTTGACAGATCCGCGACCCTGTCGATGGCGTAGCCGACAGCGTCCGCAACCTGTCGTTGGCGTAGCCGGCGTGCCACCGGAGCGTTCGCGAACTGGCCCCGTGGCCCACCGGGACGCATCTATTGACCCGTGGCCCCCGGGGCCGGTACGTCGGCCAACTATCACTGGATAACAGCAAGAAGTGCCGCCGAATGCCAGCCGCCGCTCCCTTACGGCGCCCTCACCCCGAGAGGGAGGCGATGAGGGCCGGCCACGCGACCGGGTCGTGGCCGGGGATGAGCTGGTAGCCGCGCTCGGCCGCGAGCTGCTTGAGCCTGCGGATCTGGGCCGCGCCCTGCTCTGGGGTGGCGTCGATCAGGCCGCCGGGAACCTCGCGGTCGCACCCGTCGGTGGTGCAGGCGGCGTCGAACGCGAACACGAAACCGCCGCCGTCGGCCAGATCGACCACGAAGCTCTGGTGACCGGGCGTGTGCCCGGCGGTCAGCACGGCGGTGACGCCGGGCGCGAGTTCGACGTCGCCCGCGGCGAGCCGCCAGTCGATGCTGGGGTCGTCGTAGTCGATGCGGAACATTCCGTGCAGCTCGGGCTCGGGGCCCGGCTGGGTCGCGTACTCGTATTCGGCCCGCTGCGCGTGCACCGGCACGCGGTCGGCGAAGTGCCGCAGCCCGCCGGCGTGATCCCAGTGCAGGTGGCTGACCGCGACCGCCTGGATGCCGGCGATGTCGATGCCCGCGCGGTCGAGGGCCTCGGCCAGCGGCTCGCCCGGCCCGGGGATGACGGGCCGCAGCGCCGGGTCGCCGAAGAACCGGCGGCGCAGCGCGGGGTCGGTGATCAGCGCGGTGTTGAACCCGGTGTCGAGGAGCAGCCAGCCGCCATCGCACCGCAGCAGCACGCCGGGGACGGGGACCCTCAGCTCCTGGTCGGAGCCGTCCTGCACGAGGACGTGCTCGGGGAGGTCGATGTAGCCGAGCGTCAGCGGCACCACGCGGCGGACTCCGGACATGCCGCTCAGCATACGGCCGGCAAGCCCGTAAATGCCGCGTGCACCCGGTGCCAGGGCCGTGCCAGCGTGCTGTGCGCGTGCTGTCAGCGAGGTACCGCAAGCTGGGGCCATGACAGAGCTATCAATTGAGGCCACGGGCCTTGTTAAGTCCTTCGGGCAGACGCGGGCGCTGCGCGGTGTGGACCTCCAGGTGCGCAAGGGGACCGTGCACGCGGTCCTCGGGCCGAACGGCGCGGGCAAGACGACCGCCGTCCGCATTCTTGCCACGCTGCTGCGGCCGGACGGCGGCAGCGCGCGGGTGAACGGGTTGGACGTCGTTTCCCAGGCCGGGAAGGTCCGCGAGAGCATCGGCCTGACCGGGCAGTTCGCCTCGGTCGACGAGGACCTGACCGGGACGCAGAACCTGGTCATGATCGGCCAGTTGCTCGACCTGACCAAGAAGGAGGCCAGGGCTCGCTCGGCCGAGCTGCTCGAGTGGTTCGACCTGACCGAAGCGGCCGGCAAGGTCGCCAAGCACTACTCGGGCGGCATGCGCAGGCGGCTTGACCTGGCGGCGTCCCTGGTGGGCAGGCCGTCGGTGATCTTCCTGGACGAGCCGACCACCGGGCTCGACCCGGCCAAGCGCGAGGACATGTGGGACGTCGTCCGCCGCCTCATCAGCGACGGCTCCACGGTGCTGCTGACCACGCAGTACCTGGAGGAGGCGGACGCGCTGGCGGACGAGATCACCGTCATCGACCACGGCCAGGTGATCGCGCATGACACCCCGAACGGGCTTAAGCGCGTGGTCGGCGGGCAGCGGCTGACCGTCCGCGCCGCCGACCCGGCCCGCGAGGACGACCTGCGCGAGCTGCTCTCCCAGATCGGCGGGACCGTTCCCGCCGATGAGGGCCGGGGGACGCTGACCGTCCCGGTCGACGGCGAGGACGTGCTGCCGGACGTGGTGTCCCGGCTGCGCGCGGCCGGGATCTCGGTCGAGGAGCTCTCCCTGCACCTGCCCTCGCTCGACGAGGTGTTCTTCACGCTCACCGGCACCCGCTCGGCGGGCGACGCGCGCACGGCTTCGGAGGTAACGGTATGACCGCGGTAACATTCGACTCCCCGGCCGGGGTACCGGCCCGGCGACAGCGGCAGTTCAGGCAGCTCCGCTACGCGGGCGTGCTCGCCAAGCGGAACCTGATCAAGCTGGTCCGCACGCCCGAGCAGTTCATCGACGTGACCCTGCAGCCGATCATCTTCCTGGTCCTGTTCTACTACGTGCTCGGCGGGGCCCTCGGCGGTTCGCTCGGCGGCGGCGGTTCACGTCACCTGTACCTGGAGTTCCTGCTCCCGGGCCTGCTCGCGCAGACGATCGCGATGAGCTCGATCTCGATCGGGCAGAACATGAACGCCGACATCGAAAAGGGGGTATTCGACCGGTTCAGGTCGCTGCCCATCGGCCGCGCCATCCCGCTGGTCGGCGCGGTGCTGGCCGAGTTCTTCCGCTACCTGCTGGTGGTGGTGATCACCATCGGCTTCGGCTACATCCTCGGCTTCCGGGTCGAGACCAACCTGCTGTCGCTGCTGGCGGCGATCGGGCTCGCGATCTGCTTCGCCCTCGCCTTCGCGTGGATCTCGGTCTGGGTCGGATTGAAGATGCGCACCGCCGGGTCCGTCCAGGGCGTGATGATGCTGCTGGTGCTGCCGCTGACGTTCGCCAGCAGCACCTTCGTGAAGGTGTCGTCGATGCCTGGCTGGCTGCAGGCGTTCGTGAAGGTCAACCCGATCTCGCACGTCGTCGACGCGGTGCGCGGGCTCCTGCTCGGCAATTCCGCGCTGACCGACGGCACCACTACCGCGAGCGCTGTCGGCTGGACGCTCGTCTGGATCGCGGGGATCCTGGTGGTGTTCTTCCCGCTGGCCATGCGGGCGTATGTGCGGCGCACCTGATCGGCCGCCCCGGCTGGACCGTCACCCCGATAGCGCGGAATCCAGCAGCGCCAGGGCGGCCGCGCGGCTCAGCTCCGCCCCTCGCGCATGGCTCTCGGCGAAGGCCTGGTCGCCGAGAGCCAGCCGCAGCCGTTCCCTGAGGCTGCGCACCTCCATGGCGGTCGGGTCGTCGGCGCCGCGCACCACGGCGGCGGCGGCGAGCAGCTCGGCCGCTCTCGCCTGCTCCCCGAGTGCGAGCGCAAGCTCGGCCGCGATGAGCGCGACGGAGGCGATCAGCGGCATGTCGGCGGTCGCAACCGCCGACTTGCGCGCTGCCGCCGCCCGCTCCCGGGCAAGCCCCAGGTCCCCCTCGCCGACGGCGATCATGGCACCCGCGCCGTCCACGATCGTGCTCAGATGCTGCCAGACCGGCGTGCTGTGGCTGAGCAGCCGCACCCGGGCGACCGCCGATGCGTGCAGGTCCCTGGCCCGAGCCGTATTGCCCGCCGCCGCCTCAAACCGAGCGCAGGCGGCCAGCATGATCGCCTCATCCGGCCCCCAGCCGCCGTTCTGCACCGCTATGAGAGCGGCCTCGAAGCTCTCCCGCGCCAAGTCCAGGTCGCCGCGGCGGGTTGCCAGATCCGCCAGTTGGAGCCGGAGTATGAACTCGTCATCCCTCGACCCGAGCTCGTTCAGCGCGGCCAGCGCCTCGGTGTAGGCGTCGGTGGCCCCGTCCAGGTCGCCGTCGAGAACGCGGACCGTGCCGGTGAGCCGCAGCGCACTCGACAGCCCCCACCGCTCGCCCAGCACGCGGTAGCGCCGGAGCGCCTCCTCGACGGCAACCCGCAGCGCGTCGACCTCGCCGTCGTTCTCGGCCAGGGTCGCGCGCATCATCCAGCTGACCGCGACCAGCCATTCGTCATCGCCGGCGATCGCCTGGTCGATGTAGCGGCCCAGCCGCTCGCGGTCGTCGCTGAAGAACGCGTAGATCTCGCGCAACAGCCCCAGCAGCGGGCGCCTGGCGTAGTCGAGCGCGTCGACTCGCTCGGTGAGGTCAGCCGGCCAGGACGGCGCGGCGGGCGCGGCCGCGGGCGGCGTCCCGTGCGCCGGGGCCTTCTCGTCGCTCTGCATGTTCTTGTTGACGTGATACAGCGCCTGGGCGACGGTGCGCAGCTCCTCGCCCGCCGCATCGCTGTCCGGCACCGCCAGAGCCTGGCCGACCCAGTCGGTGATGTCGGAGTAGTTGCCGAGCAGCATCGCCATGCCGCTGACCCCGACCGCGAGGGTAAGCGCCTGCCAGGCGTCCTCGACGTCGCACCAGTAGCGCAGCGCGGCCAGGATGTTGTCGCGGTCTGCCTCCACCATGCGCAGCCACCTCACCTGGTCCCTGGTCAGCAGCCGGGGCGCGGCCTCGGCCATCAGGTCCGAGTAGTGAACGGCATGGCGACGGAGTAGTTCTGCGAGCTCGCCCCGGCCGGCCAGTTGCTCGGTCCCGTACTCGCGGACCGTCTCAAGCATTCGCAGCCGGACGCCGCCCGTCTCCCGAGCCGCTTCGCCCTGCGCCGCCCGCACGGGCTGCAGCAGCGACTTGTCCACCAGGGAAGAAAGCAGATCGTCGACCTCGGCCGGATCGACATCGGCGGGCCCGCCCCCGGCGGCCGACCCGCCCGGGCCCGCGCAGACCACCGCGACCGCGTCCGGCGTCGCCCCGGCCGGGAAGACGGCGAAGCGCTCGGCCAGCAGTCGTTCCTCTGGCGTGAGCAGGTCCCAGCTCCATTCCACCACCGCGCGCAGCGTGCGATGGCGGGGCAGGGCGGTGCGGCTGCCCCCGGTCAGCAGCCGGAAACGATCGTTCAGCCGCCGCGCGATCTCGGCCAGCGGCAGCGTCCTAAGCCTGGCGGCGGCCAGCTCGATCGCCAGCGGCAGCCCGTCAAGACGCCGGACGATATCGATGACGAGGGCGACCGTGTCGTCGGTAATCTCGAAACCGGGGCTGACCGCCACCGCGCGCTCGGCAAACAGCCGGACGGCGGGGAAGGCGACCGCTTCGTGCGCGGGAACCCCGGGCACGGGCTGGCCGAGGGGCGCGATCGACAGCAGCGATTCGCCGGTGATACCGAGCGGCTCCCGGCTGGTGGCGACGATCCGCAGCCCCGGACAGTGCCTCAGCAGCTCGTCCGCCAGGTGCGCGCAGGCATCGATGAGGTGCTCGCAGTTGTCGAGCACGAGCAGGGCACGGGCCTCGGCCAGGCCGTCAAGCAGCCGAGTTCGCGCGTCGCGGCTTCCCGCCCGCGGAGCGCCGTCGGGCAGCAAGCGAGGCTCTCGGAGGCCGATCGAGCCAAGAACGGACTGCGGCAGGTCGGCCGGGTCGGTGACCGAGGCCAGCTCGGCCAGCCAGACCCCGTCGGAGACGTCGTCGTCCACGGCGGTCGTGCCCGCACTGCCGCCGGCGGTCAGCGCCGCTACCTCGACCGCCAGCCGCGTCTTACCCGTTCCGCCCGGACCGACCAGCGTCACCAGCCGGTACTGCTCCAGGGCCTTGGTCACCCGGGCCACATCGTCCTCGCGACCGACGAAGCTGGTGAGCTGCGCGCGCAAGTTCGTGCGGGCTCTCGGGTTGCCGCGCATCGGGTCCGTGGTCTCGGCGGCGGCGCCGGTTCCCGGCTCTTGCGCTATCGCGACGGTCTCTGTGGCTCCATTCCCGACCGCCGCGCCGCGGGCCGCTGCCTCGCCCCTGAGCACTTCAAGCTGCACCGCCTGCAGCTCGGCGCCCGGGTCAATGCCAAGCTGGTCGGCCAGCCGCTCGCGCATCGCCCCGTACGCGGCCAGCGCCTCCGCCTGCCGTCCGGTCGCTGCCAGCGCCCGCATCAGCAGCCCGGTGAGCTTCTCGTGCAGCGGGTGGCTGGCGACCAGCACCTCGAGCAGCGCGACGTGCCCGCCGGCCGGATCATCGGCCACCTCGCGGGTCAGCCGGTTCACAAGCGCATCGAGCTGCAGCCGCTCCAGGCGCTGGGCGTGCGGGGCCGCGAACTCTCCCGCGTCGGCCAGCGCGGGTCCCCGCCACAGTCCCATCGCCTCCTGAACGCGCCCCTCTGCCAGCAGCCGCTGGAACCGGAACGCGTCCACGTCGTCGGCCTTGACCGCCAGCCGGTACCCGGCCGCCGACTGCTCGACGGCGTGCGGCCCGCCCAGAGCGCGCCTGGCCCGCGACACCAGCGTCTGCAGCGCGTTGGCCAGATCCGCAGGCGGTTCGACGCCCCAGACCGCCTCCGCCAGCTCGGAGGTGCTCACCGGCCGGCCGCCGGCCAGCGCCAGCCGAACGATCAGATCGCGCAGCCGCGCGCCGGAGACGACGACCGGGGCACCCCCGTCGTCAATGACCTCAAGCGGACCCAGGATCGCGACCTGCACCCGTCCATTGTCGCCGAACCCCAGCGCCCCAGACCCTCCCCGCCGCCGCGCGCCAACTCAGCCGAGATCCGCCGGTCCCCATTCTCGGTCGTGCCGAGTCCTCCGTATGCTTGCTCGAGCGCTCTGCGACAGACAGGACGCTGGAAGCCTTATGCTGGTTGGGTTCCCCGGAACGCAGGGACACCTCAGCACAAGGGGCGCATAGCTCAGCGGGAGAGCATCCGGCTTACAACCGGACGGCCACAGGTTCGATCCCTGTTGCGCCCACAATTTTCGAATACCCGTCCGGCCCCGGACTGGATCGCTTACCACTTCGAGGCCGAGGAACTCCCTCGAAGCAGTGGGAAGTGAGTGAAGACGATGCGGCGTGTCGCAATGCAAGTCGGAGAGTCGGAGACACAGCTTGCGCCCGTCGGACAAGAGATATGCGGAAAGTGGATGCCGCGAAAGAAGACCACATGTGCGCGGACGCCGGGTCACGGGGGCGACTGTAAGACAGCCGAGCTCATGGAGCGCCAGCGGATGTACAGACGCAACCACCCGCATCGCCAGTCATCGGAGTCACACAAGAAATCCAACCGCAAGGCCAGAATTGCCAGCTACGGGCTGACGCTGGACCACTTCGACCGGCTGCTGAAGGCGCAGGCTTACGCCTGCGGGATGTGCCACGAGCCGTTCAAGGAGGGACAGCGCATCCACGTGGACCACGACCACGCATGCTGCAAGGACAAGTGCCGCTCATGCGGAAAGTGCGTTCGCGGGCTCCTCTGCCATGTATGCAACATTGCCCTCGGCCACATTGAGCATCGCTATGCTCTGGCCCGCCAGTACCTGGCGAACCCGCCCGCCCAGCTCGTCGGGAAAACCTGCCGCGCCGCCTGATCAATCAGGGGCGTGAACCGATTCGTCCTATTGGCCGTACTGAGGGATGAAGACCCGATGTCGGCACTGGACGACCAATGCGCGAGCTGCACGCCTGGCATGGCGACCTCCACCGTGCTCAGGATGTCACTTCGGATGCGGATGCTCCCGCGACACCCACCCGCGATCTCCCGAAGCACGAGGTTCTGCTAGACCCGGAAGCCCGGGTAGTCAAGCACCTCGAATACCGCAAGACCGTAGACGCAGTTAGGGTAACTGGCTGGTCGCCGAAGCCTGTTGATCTTGAGCTGCCCCGCCCCTGGCGCCTGATCTTGACGGCGGGATGGAACCTCACCGAATCGCTCGGCCTCCCCGTCGCCGCGTACCTCGTCGGCGCAAAGCTAAGCGGGCAGGACGCGGGGATGGTGCTTGCGACGGTCGTGATATGGCTTACCGCGGCGGTGCGCAAGGTGGCGGGCCAGAGCGTCCCCGGCCTGCTGACGATCTCGGCCCTGGTGTTGACGCTGCAGACAGCGCTGGTGCTCGCGACCGGAAGCGAACTATTCTTCCTACTCCAGTTCCCGCTGGCTAACCTGGCCTTGTGCATTTTGTTCGCGCGGAGCGCTCCCACCCGCGAACCGCTGATCGCCCAGTTGGTCGCCGAGGTGGTGGCGTTGCGCCAGCCGTCGTCCCGTCACCCTGGACTGGAGAGTTTCTTCCGGGCAGCGACCTGGCTGTAGGCCGGGATTTTCGCCCTGTCGGCCGCCTGCCTTGCTCTACTGATGGCCGTTGAGCCGACCCAGATCTTCCTCCTGCTCACCACCGTCCTTACGGTCGGCGGAGTCGTCGTGGGCAGCCTCTCGTCCGCGCTGTGGTTCGCCTGCGTGCTGCGCCGCCTCGGCCTCCGCATCCGATTCGCGCAGGCATAAACCCCGAAAGAAATCCAAAATCTAGCGTATGGAACGGACCGTGCTTTCACGTTTCCGGCCAACGCGAAGCACGGGACCGTTTAGGACAGAAGGCTTTGCTTCCCTTGACTGAAGGAGAGTGGCATGGCAGGAGCTATGCGTAGGTATGGGGGAGGATCGGCGCTGGCCGCCGGCGCGCTGGCGTTCAGCCTGGCTGGCTGGCTGCTGGCCTCGGCGGTCCAGTCACAGTCGGCGGTCAACGTGGCCAGGGCCCGCGGCCAAGGTCATGCCGCCGTTCACCGGCCCCATCTTTCCGCACGAGATCTGGTCGGACGCGGCCAGGAACGCATGTGTCCTGGACACGGGCAATCTGGTGGTAGGGCAGTCATGGTGTGCCCGATTTCGATGACCACGACCAGCCTGCCGGATGCGATGCTAGGCACCCGGTACTCCGTGCCGATGCTCAACGTCAGTGGGGGGAGTCCGCCGTACCGCTGGTCCGTCTCCGACCGGTGGCTGCCGCCGGGGTTGTCATTGAGCCCGGCCGGGGTCATCTCCGGCTTTCCGGTGCTGGCGGGTGCGTTCGACTTCACCCTGCAGGCGGCTGACTCGGCCGGGGCGACCGCTACCGTCAGCCTGTCGATCACCGTTGGCGGGTGCGGGACCGAGATCACCGGCAGCTACAGTCGTCCGCTGACCATTGGGGCGGGGGTCACCTGCCTGGACCAGGCGAGCATCTCCGGCCCGGTGAAGATCACGGCCGGGGCAGTGGTGTCCATCCAGGCCTCCACGCTCGGCGGACCGCTGTCCGCCGATAGCCCGGCCAGACTGGCGGTGTGCGGCTCGACTGTCAGCGGCCCGGCGTCGGCGACCGGCGCGGCCGGGCTGGTGCTGCTCGGTGGGGCCAACGGCACCTCATGCACCGCGGACACCGTTACTGGCCAGGTCACCCTCACCGGCGACGTCGGCGGGGTGACGCTGGGCGGGGCCACCATTAGCGGACCGGCCCGCGTCGCTCGTAACGGCGGCCGGGTGACCGTGTCCGGAAACACCATCGGCGGGCCGGCCAGCATTACCGGCAACGTCGGCGCCACCCTGGTGGCGGGCAACCAAGTCAACGGGGCACTGTCGTGCTCAGGCAACAACCCGGCTCCCACCGACGGCGGCAAACCCAACACCAGCAACGGCCCAGCTACCGGCCAGTGCTCTGGGCTAACCTGACGCCTCTCGCCAGACCGTCCAAACCTATGACGGGCCCAGTGCGAGCATGCCGCCCAGCTCACCGAGTAAAGGCTCGTAACTGCTTCGAGGCCGATGCGGGAAGTGCGTCAACGGAGGTACAGCCGGCCCGGATCCAGGACTTCCCGCAGCACCCGCAGCTCCTGGGCCGTCGGCGGCTCGGCGTCGCTCACGTCGGCGGCCACCTTCAGCGGCCACCCGGTGGCCGAGCGGATCTGCGCGATGTCCGCCCCGGGGTTAACCGAGCTCAGCACGAGTTCGTCATCCTCCCTGGTCAGCACGCCGAGCGGGGTGATAAGGCGGGTGACGCCGCGGCCGGTCGCCTGCCGTCCGCCCGCGGGTGCGGGGGACGTCACGAAGTCGAGCCGGTCCACCAGGGTCTGCGGGCTGTGCCTGCGCATGACGACGAATACCTCCCGCGCGTGCGCCATTACCTCGATCGCGCCGCCGGATCCGGGCAGCCGGTGCTCTGGCCGCGCATACGACCCGCCGATCACGGTGGAGTTCAGGCTGCCATGCCGGTCGATCTGGGCCGCGCCGAGGAATCCGGTGTCGATCCGCTGCCCCTGGATCACGTAGCCGAACAGCTGCGGCATGGGCAGGACGGCTTCCGCCCCGGTCACCAGGATCGAGTCGGAGATCGTGGTCGGCAGGCCCAGCGGGTGCGCGCCGGTGACCCCCGACTCGTAGATGACCTCGATCTCCTGCGCACCGGTGAGCTGAGCGAGGGAGGCGGCGAGGGTAGGCAGCCCGATGCCGGCGAAGACGACGCGACTGCCCGCCATTTCCCGCGCCGCCAGGACGGTCAGCATCTCGGTGATCGTCGCCGCCGGGCTCATCGGGAGACCTCCTGATCGGGACCGGGCCTGGAGGTGGCCGGCCGCAGGTGCAGCCCGTAGTTCACCGGTCCCGACAACGCCTCGCCGACCCGCAGCCTCCTGCGCACCTCGGGCCCGATGAGGGCCAGGAATTCCTCGTGGTCGGCGGTGGCCCGGACGAACGCGTCCAGCCAGCGGTCGACCGCGCCCTCCGCCCGTGCCATTTCCGACCATTGCCTGAAGAACGCGTCATCGCGGTCGTAGTAGCCCTGGACCGGCGCCGGATACGCGCCGAAGGGGCACTCGACGACCGCGTCGACGATCTGGGCGGGCACGATCGTGCGATTCGGGTCGGCGCGGATCACCTCGTCATCGACGATTTCCTCGACCGTGACGATCACGCGGCGGCCGGCGAAGGCGACATCCTGCTGCACCCCGAGAATGCCCCACGCCTGCACGTTCCCCCGGCGATCGGCGCGCTGGGCGTGAATGATCGACACATCCGGGTTGAGCGGCGGCACGACGCACACCGCGTCTCCGCTGTACGGATCGATCACCTGGCGAATCGAGTCGTTCACGGCCGCCAGATCACTGCCCTGGTAGGAGCGGATCGGATAGAAGGGCAGCTTGGCCGCTCCGGCCACGTACCGCGCGATCATCCCGCCGTGACTGTACTCATCGAGGGTCACCACCCGGTCGCTGCGTCCCTCCACGGCCCGCCGCAGCTCGTGCAGCGAACCGCCCGAGCTGTTGCCGATGAAGGAGGAGACCAGCCCGCGGACGCAGCCGGCCGCGATGAGCTGGTCGATCATCATGTCGCAGGACATCCGGCAGACGGTCAGGTCCTGGATCCGCTGACGGATGATCTCGTGCGCGGCCGCCGACGGTACGAGGTGCCCGAATCCTTCCAGGGCCACCGTCATGCCCGGCTTCACGTACGTCGCGATAGCCCCGGCAAGCGTGGTGACCCGGTTTGCCGACATGGTTTCACGATCCTTTACTTCAGCATCCGTAGGCAAGGGGTCAGGGCGCGGGCTGAGGTTGGCGGGAACCCCGGGTCCGTTCGGGAGAAAAGAACTTGATTTTTCCGAACGGTCGCGGGGTGACTGCCGCGGCGCCCACTAGGACCCTGCGGACGTGAAGTCGATCCGGTCGGCCGACTCGCCCCGGCCGACCAGCGCCATCGCCACCATCCGGGGCGGGAACAGGCCGTGAGCGACGACCCCGGGCGTCGATGACAGTCGGACCGCGAGCGCCGCCGGGTCCTCGACCGGCCCGTGGTAGTCGGCGATCACGCCGCCGTCCGGGCTCAGCGGAACGTCCCGCAGCGAGGCGGGGGCGACCTGGCGCAGGGTGGCGCGCAGCCCGAAGGACAGCAGCTCGAGGGGGATGGGGGCGTGCAGGGCCGGGACCGGCTTGGAAGAGTCGGCGATGACGATGAAGCGGTCGGCGGCCCCGGCCACGATCTTCTCCCTGGTGTGGGCGCCGCCGCCCCCCTTGACCAGCCAGCCGTCGGGTGAGATCTGGTCGGCGCCGTCGATGGTGATGTCGAACCGGTCGATGCTGGTGACGTCCTCGATCCGCAGGCCAAGTTCACGCGCGGCATGCTCGGTCCTCGGCGACGTGGCGGCGCAGACGATGTCGAGTGCTCGCTTGGCCAGGGCCGGAAGCAGGTAGGCCACGGTCGAGCCAGTGCCAAGCCCGACCGTCATCCCGTTCTCGACCAGTTCCGCGGCCGCTTCCGCCGCGACCTGCTTCTCTCGCTCAGTGCCCATGCCCGCAGCTTAGCCGGGCTTATGCGGCTGAGAACGGCCATCCTCGCGAGCCGGACAGGGCGGAATCACCGCTGCCGCCGGTATATTACCGTTCAGTAACTGGTTCTTCCACCGCACCCTGTCACCTGATAAGCCTGATGAGGGGGGCGGAGTTTCCGTCGCCTGCGGCTGGTTGGAGGCGACGTCATGGCTGGCAAGGAAACGGCGGCAGATGGGGCCGTGGAAACGCCCGGGGGCTCCCCGCGGCGGGCTGGCCGCCCGGTCGGCGAGTCCCTGGCCGAACGGCTGCGACGCATCGGCCGCCGCGGTGCACCCGACCAGGCCGTCGGCGGCCGTTCCCAGTGGGCCGACGTCGGCGGCCCGGTGCACTACCTGGATTACGGCGGCCCGGCTCGGGCGCCGGTCATCGTGGCCGTGCACGGGCTTGGCGGCTCGTCGGCGAACTGGGTCGCGATCGCCCCCGCGCTGACCCAGCATTATCGGCTGATCGCCCCCGATCTGGGCGGGTTCGGCCTGACCCGCGCGGGCGGCCGGGATGTCAGCGTGCCCGGCAACCAGGACCTGCTGCACCGGTTCCTCGAGACGGTGCCCGCCGTCGGCCGCCAGCCGGTGATCCTAATGGGGAACTCGATGGGTGGCATGATCTCGCTGCTGGAGGCGGGCGCCGCCGCGCCGCGGGTGGCCGCCCTCATCCTCGTGGATCCGGCCCTGCCGTTCGCGTTCGCCCTTCCGGACCCGCTCGTCGCCACCATGCTCGTGCTATTCGGCACGCCCGGGCTAAGCGGATTCTTCCGTAGCGTGCGGCTGAGCCAGTCGCCGGATGCCCGCGTCGCCCGGCTGATGGCGCTCTGCTGCGCTGACCCGGCCCGGATACCCGAATGGCTCGTGGCCGAGCACGTCGAGGTGGAGCGCCGACGGGCGGATTTCCACGACAGGGAACGGGCGTTTGACGACGCCACGCGGTCGGTGTTGCACATGCTCAGCCTGCGCAGCCGGGCCTATCGCGCGGTCACCGACTCCGTCGGCTGTCCGGTGCTGCTGCTGCACGGCGACCGCGACCGGCTGGTGCCGGTGACCGTGGCCCGGGCCGCCGCCCGCGCCCATCCCGACTGGGCCTACGCCGAACTGCCCGGTATCGGGCACGTGCCGCAGTTGGAGGTGCCCGACGAGGCGGCCCGGCTGGTCGTGGACTGGCTGGCCAGGGAAGGGCCGCGCGGCGAAGACCGGCGGCGCCGTGAAGACCGGCGGCGGGGTGGAAAAGGGCCGATGGTCCGCTCGTTTCTGGGATTAGCGCCCTCCTTAGGCTTGCCCCCATGTCTGATAGGTTGAGCTCACTGCTCAAATGGCCTGTACGGGTATGTCTCACAGTGAACTTCATCTATCCCAAGAGCGTCCGGAGTGGTGATGGAGCTAGTAGTTCGAGCGCCGGAAGGCAGCGGTTCTGAGCTCTACAAGTGGCTTAACGACGACCCCGATGTGCCAGCGAGCGCCACCGTGAGCGCGGCCGACTCCGGCACCGGTGACATGGGTATTGGCTTCGACATCCTCACCATAGCCGTGCCTAACGCCATTGCCCTGGGTCAGCTGATCGTGGCGATAGCCGCCTATCGGATATCCAGGCAGCAA
This sequence comes from uncultured Actinomycetota bacterium, assembly GCA_963773105.1. Lineage (GTDB taxonomy): Bacteria > Actinomycetota > Actinomycetes > Streptosporangiales > Streptosporangiaceae > Trebonia. The sequence continues at coordinate 22,904 of CAVZAA010000003.1, read as the reverse complement.
AGCACCGGCGCCGCGCCGCAGATCAGCATCGGCCATATCGATAATTTCGTGCTTATCGAGGGGGATGGCAGCGACGCGGCCAGGAAGCTTACGCGGGGGCCGGGAACGCCGTAATGGAAGTGCCGGACCCGCAGCATTCGCGAGCGCTTCTCGTGGGCGTGTCCGAGTATCCCCGGCTGCCGCGGGAGCGCTGGCTGCCGACGGTCGCGACGGGCCTGCACCGGCTGGCAGAGGTGCTGCGCGACGACCGAGTGTGGGGGCTGCCCGAGGGAAACTGCACCGTGCTGCATCAGCCCGCGGATTCGGACACGGTGATCGCGGCCCTGCGAGAGACCGCGCGGGAGGCACGCGACGCCTTGGTCTTCTACTACGGCGGCCACGGCCTGGTCGATCCTGTTATCGCGGATGAGCAACTGCACCTGGCGCTGCCGCAGTCATACGAGCCGGGCGGAACGCACCTGGCGCTGAGCTACGCCCACGTTCGCCGCGAATTCCGGGTCAGCGCCCGGCACGTGCAGCGTCGCCTGGTGATCCTCGACTGCTGCTGGAGCGGCAAGGCGCTGGGAACCACGATGGGCGGCGATGGCATCGTCACGGAGACCGCCATCGAGGGCACCGCCGTGCTCACCGCCACCGCGGCCACCAAGAAGGCGCTCGCGCCGGACGGCGAGCGGTACACGGCGTTCACCGGGGCGCTGATCGACACCCTGGCAGGCGGCATCGAGGGTGGCCCTGAACTGCTTGACCTCGGGACCATCTACCGGTACCTCGATGTGATCCAGTCGGGCCGGGGGAGGCCGCGACCGCAGTTCGGCGGGACCGGCATCGGGATGGGCATGACGTGGACCCGCAACCCGGCCTGGCGGCCGTCCGCCGCTTACGCCGCCGCCCCTGACAACACCGCACCGGGTCCTACCGCCCCAGACGCCGATACGGCAGCGAGGGTGCGCCAGTTCCGGCGCGCCGGGGGCTACGCGGAGGCCGAGGCCGTGCAGCAGGAGGCCGCCGCGCGGGCAGACCCGGACGCCGTTCGCGCCCGGGTCAGCGAGCTGCGCCGGTCTGGCGACTACGAGCAGGCGCTCAGGCTCGAGCACACGATCAGGCCCGACTAGCCGAGGACGCGGGGATCCTTCGGCTGGGGGAGCGGGCGGAGCGTCAGGAACCGGCCGAATTCCAGCGAGAACGGCGCGTTCCCGATGACCATCCCGGTCGAGCGCAACCGCGGCAGGTCGGGCGAGGCGAGCGCGGACTTCGAGCCCAGCGCGAGATCCCGCAGCAGCGCGCCGCCCCGGAATTCTGTGTCGGCGTTGACCGCCTCAAGCAGCTTGGCGAACTGCGCCTCGATGAGCGTGGACTCCTGCGAGTATGCGTCGGCCACGTTGATCTTGCCCGTTACCTCGTAGATCTCGATGATCCGCTTGCAGAATGACTCCAGCAGGAACGGATGAGGACCGGTTATCTCCATAATCTCGCTGCGCGCGGAATGGAGCGATACGCCGACCTCGACCGACCTCTCCAGCATCGAGTCGACCTCCGCGTCGCTGAACATGCCGACGAACCGGGTGGTGCTGATCACCCCGCCCAGAATCGAGCCGCCGGTCGCGGCGATTTCGATCTTCTCGATATCGCGCCTGGAGATAGTGATAAGCCCGACCGAGTAATCGGGTTCGCTGGCGAGATCGCGGAGCAGCTGGAACTGGCCCAGCCGGTCGAAGGCGCTGGCGGCCCGGTCGAACTCGTCCAGCACCACCAGCACGTTCAGCCCCAGCTCTTCCTTCACGCTGGCGAAGAAGGTTTTCACGCCCTCAAGAAGGTCGTACCAGTGATCAGCGCCCTGGATAGCGTGCGCCACCGACTCCAGACGCCGATCGCCTGGCGCCGCCTGCAGCACCCGGCGGACCATCGACCGGAAAAGGTCCACGCCAGAATCCTGGCTGCCCACGTTCAACCGGACCGGGATCACGCTGGCATCCGGCGGCATGGCGTCGAGGGCGCGCCTGACCACGCTGGTCTTCCCTACCCGGTGATGCCCGACCACCCGGGTGTTCGACGGGCGGCCCGCGACCTGCCAGGTGCTGGCTATCTGGCGCAGGGGCAGCGCCCGCCCAACGAAGCGCTCACCCTGGGCGACCCGCCCCGCCTCCCGGTACGGATTGGTCATTTGGACCGCATCCCGGCGTTGACGCCGAACTTCTTGAGCAGCCAGTCGCGGTAGAGCCGGACCACGATGTAGTAATTGCCCGACTCTTGCCGGATGACGTCCCGCATGACGAGGTCGTCGAGCAGCACCTGGAGTTCCGGTCCCTGGTACTCGTCCCTGATGGCCGCGATGGTGGACGGCTGGCCGCCGCGTGACGCCCGCGCCACCGCCAGCAGGACCTGCCGGTACTCCTCGCTGGCGGACGCGTCGTCCTCGGTGTACCCCGATGATTCCAGGCCGTCGAAGTCCTTGGCTTCCAGCGTGTCGAGGAAGGCCTCCCTGACCTGCTCGACATCGGCCTCGGTGACGACCGGGGCCCGCTGGGCGTTCATGTATTCAACCAGTTGCGAACAGAACCGCTGCACGTAGAACGCGCTCCCGCCGGTCAGCTCGAGGATCTGGTCGACCGCCCGCTCTCGGTACCGGCTGACCTTCCTGTCCGGTCCGGCGATCGAGATCGGCTGCTCGATCAGCAGACGGGCATCGCTGTGCGCGAGGTAGGTCACGCGTTCCGACTGGAAGACGCCGAACACGTTCGGGTCGGCCTTGATCAGCCGGTCGATCGCCGCCTGGCCGACGATCACGAGATGGAACAGCCGCCGCTCGATCAGGGCCTTGAACGCCTGCATGAACGACGAGGACAACAGGTCCCGCCGCTGCCACTCGTCGATGTACTGGAACTCGTCGATGAGTACCGTCATCGGTTTCATCGGAGTGGGCAGCGCGAGCCGGTAGTCCTCGAACAGCCGGGCGCAGTCGTAGACCGGTTCCGGGCTCCGGGTGAACTTGTCCCGGTCGAGGCCAGGCGGCAGCAGCGCCGGCGCCCCGACGGCGACGAGTTCCCTGTTCGCCCCGTCGAGTATGCGCCACATGAGCATGGCCAGCACCCTGGTCCCCACGCTGTCGCCTTGGGTGGGGGCGAGGTCGCCGATGTTCCCGATGTCGACGACCGGCAGCCCGTCCTCGCGCAGGCGCTGGGTGAGGTGGAGTCGGATAGAGGACTTCCCCGCGCGCTTCTGGCCGAAGACGGCGACGCCGATGCCGGGTGAGTTCGCCTGGCCCAGCCGCTTGCTTATCTGGGCGAGGAGGTCACCCCGGCCGAAGAACATGTCGGGGTTGGTCACCGGCCTGCCGGTCGCGCCGTCCTGGAACGGGTTGGGGTGGATCGGCTGGAACTCGTTCTCCCGCGCCAGCCGGACCGGGAGAACCGCGTCGTGGTCAACGGGCTCGTCCATGGACCTGGATCGGTAGCGCAGGGTGACCGGCAGCGAGAAGGCGCCGCTCTCCATGGCCGGCCGGGTCACCATGAGCTTGACCGGCTGGATGTGGTAATCGCCGCCGCGCACGGAGGAGGTGAGCCGGATGACCGGATCCTCGACCGAGAACATCTCCGGGTCGACGTCGATCGTCAGCTCCGGCGACTCCAGCGGGGCGCGCCACACGGCGTTCGATACCTTGATTTGAACGGTTACCACGCCGTCTTCGGCCGCGCTGCTCTGCTCGAGCGCCAGCGCGAGCTCGGGCAGCGGCGCCTGGCTGAGGTCAAGCTCGGCCTGGGTCTCCTGTACCAGCTTCAGGATGCGGCTGGCGACCGGGTCGACCAGTTCGACGCTGAGGCTTGTCGGGCCTCGCTCAACATCCACCCGCAGGTCCTTGGCCCGGCTGCCCGCCTGTCGAAGGGACTGCATGCGGTCTTCGTAGGAAGACTCGCTGGTGTACCTGCGAAGTTCCGTCAGCGCTTCCTTGACCCGGCTGAGCGCGTCCTGCAACTGCTCGGGCGCCTTCGACTCGAACTCGTCGAGCCTGCTCAGCGCCGATTCGAGCGCGCCGTCAGAGACGGCGATGTGCTGGAGTTCGGCCAGCCCGTGGGTCAGCGCCCGGCGCTCCCTGCTCCATAGCTCCACCCGGTGCTGCCAGGCGGCCCGGATGCCCTGCGGGTCGACCCGCGGCACCGGGACGCCCTGGGTCGGCAGATAGGTGGCGGTGGCTGCGCGCAAGGTCTCACGCATGCAAATCGCGTCGAGAACATGATCTCTGGCCATGCTGGTGTCCGCGAGCAAGGGCGGAATCAGGTTGAAAACATCGGGGCCGTGCTTGAGCAGTTCCTCCTCGAGGACATCGCCGACGTCAGGCGTCCTGCGCGGCTCCCGGTCCCTGTCCCGGTCTCTGTCCCGGCGACGGCGATGGGCGGCCGTGCGGCCGCTGAGCAGCTGCAGGTAGCCGATGACCCCGGACCGCATCTCGGCCTGGCTCTCGCCCTCGTCGCCCTCGTCGGCGGCCGCCAGCGCCGCGCAGTACAGATCGCGGGCGGAGTCGTGCTCCTGGCGGCCGAGGACCACCTCGGCCAGCGCCGTCAGCCCCAGGTAGAGGTAGCGATCGTCATCCTCACCGCACTCCCGGGCCAGCACCGCAGCCGAGATGTACGCGCGGGCGCTGTTCTCCGGCTGCTTGCCGCCCATCTGGCGGCCCATCTCAGCGGTCACGTTCATCAGATCGCGGATGGGGGTCTGGGTCTCGCGGTCGCCCTGGTCCTTGACCCGGGCGAGGTCGGAGAATTTCTGCAGCACGTAGTTCACCAGGGGCGGCGTCGGGTCGGGCAGTTCGGCCTCGTCGAGCAGTTGCCGCTGCAGGTCTGCGTCGAGTTGCCCGCCCGCCCTGAGGCCGGCGATCTGCCTGCGTATCCCGGTGGCCCGATCGTCGGTGTGCGCCTCGATCAGCAACTCGGCCTCATCGAGAGCCTCCGGCGTCCCCCGCTGCACGAGCGCCATCGCCAGCCCGCGCTGAACGGTGGAGTTATCGGGAGACTGATCGAGCAGGCTGCGCCAGTCGGACACCGCGTCGATATCGGCGACCAGCTTCAAGAACGCGATCTGGTGCGCGAGGTGATAGCGCCTGCTGGTGGTGATGTCGGGCCGGGAATGCTGGCGGTCCAGAGCCGCCAGCGCCTCCTCATAGCGGCCCGCCCCGGGTAGGAAGTCGATCAGGATGTTGTCCAGCGTGTGCCCGGGCTGTACCACGCCCGCGAACTCGACCTCGATGACCTTGAGCGCGGCCTCCGACCCGTCAAGACGCTTGGTCAGCCAGGCGAGGTCCTTGACGGCGCTTTCCCGCTTGTCCTTGTTCTTGATCGCCTGCCGGTACGCCGCCTGCGCAGCCCGAAGATCCTTCTTGCGATGCTCCAGGTACTTGGCGTACTGATAGGGATTCTTATCGAACTGGCGCATATCCTGCCCGCCGCGCTGTCCCGGGCGCTCGGGTGGCTGCTTGGCCGCCTTCACCGCCTTGGTCGGCGGCGCCGTTGGCACCGGCGAGGCCGACCTCTTGTTGACCAGCGTCGGATGCGGGCGGGGTGGCGGCGCGGTGGGGATCGGCGTCGGCCCCCGGTCCGCCACGATCTGGCCCATCGCGGCCCGGATGGTCTTCTGCGCGGGCCCGGCGGGCGGGCAGGACTCGAGCAGCTCGGCCAGCGGTCCCCGGCTGCCGCGGGCGTCAAGCGCGGTCAGCAGCACCTTCCAAGCCGCCTCGTCAGCATCAGGCGTGACACGGCGGAAGTATTTAAGTAGGGCGTAGGTCACGGTGTCCAGGTCCCTGAGGATCCCGCCCGTTGCCGCCAGCATCCGCATGGCCGGCACGTCGCCCGACTCGCAGGCCTGGCTGAGCCGCAGGTGCGCAGTCTCCATATCGTCCTTGGCCACCGCCAGCGCGCCCAGTACCCGGGTTAGCTCGGGATTTCTCTGATCGGCGTTCCACAGCTGAAGCGTTCGCGAGTAGATCTGCTGGATTCTGGCGAATCTCGGGTCCAGCTCGTCTATTTTCACCGCATAGTCGTAGGAGTCCCGGATCTGCTGTAGGTATTTCCTGTCGCCGGGCTGAACGTAGATGTCCATGTTGACGCGCGCATCGGCGAGGGCGGCGGCCTGCTCGAGAGCCCAGTCGACGAGGTCGGCGCTGTCGGTCGCTTCGGCGTCCCCGGCCGCGTTGGCCGGCCGCGGCGAGGACTCCGAGGTAGCGACGAGCTGGGCAGCGACCTCAACCGCGGACTGGTGCGCGGCGCCGGCCGGGTCGGCGAACGCGGGCCCCGCCAGCCGCTCAGGATGATCGGCACCGCCCTGCGTTTGCATGATCGTGACCACGCTCGGCAGCGTCGCGGCCATCCTGCGACCATCAGGAAGCTGTAGGGATAGTCGGGTGAGCGTCAACTCGCTCAGTATCCCCTCGAAGCGGCCGCCGTTCGCCAGCGTGATCTCTACCTGATCACCGACGTGAGCGACTGCCTGGATGAAATCGGCGTCCACTGCACTCCCCCACCACCAAACTTCCGTGTGTCAACAGCGTAGTGCAAACGCACGGTATTACCACCGCCTATCTAAGCAACGATTTTTAATGACTGGGGCCCGTAGGCTGACATCTCCGCGCCAGAGTCGCCACGGTCCGTTCGGAGGAAAGATCTTAAATTCCTTTCTTCCGAACGGACCCTGAATGACTCGCTAGCGTCGGCTTGTTCAACCACCCCGCTAATCAGTTGGGGGTGCTGCTGCCACCGCCCACACTCGCACCATTCCGTCCTGGTCGGCGCAGGCCAGCAGCGCGCCGTGGGCGGGGTCTTTCTGCCGCGCTCGGCAATCGGTAGCGTTGTCCTAGGACGTGGCCTACGTCACAGTCCAGAAACGGACGGAGGCGCGCACGATGACGCACCCAGCGGGGGTTCGCCGGATCTGCCTGATCGCGTCGGTCAGCAGCGACGCCGGCGGCGACGCCGGCCAGGCCGGGCTGCTGGCCCGGTGCAAGGGCGCGCTCGACCGGGGACTGCGATCGGCGGGCGCGGGCGGGGTCGGCACCTGGCGGCAGGACCGAGGCGGACGGCACCTCGTGCTGCTGCCGGTCGGCATCCAGGCCCGCGCCGCCGTCCCGCTGCTGATCGAGGGCCTGGTCGAGCAGCTCGGCCAGGACCGGGCGGAGGCCGGAGTCGGCCCGGTCCGCCCGCGGATCGCGCTCGCGGAGGGCACCGTCACGCAGGCCAGGGGCGGCTACGCAGGCCAGGCCATCGTCACCGCCTCTCGGTTGCTTGACAGCGACGACCTGCGCGGTGCGCTGACCGGCACGCCGGACGCATTGCTGGCGATGATCGTGTCCGCTGACCTGTACGCGGAAGCGATCGCCCCGGCCGCCGGTGACGGCCTGGCCGAGGGCTTCCGCCGGGTCTCCGTCGACGCGCCTGACAACCTCTGGCAGGGGGTCGGCTGGGTCCGTGTCTGGCGCCCGGCCGCCGCCGGGGCGCGGGGGAAGCAGGCGGAGAAGAACAAGGGGCGGGGCAAGTCGGTTCTGGATGGCGTCCTGACCGGCGTCGGCGGCGCGCTAGACGACATTTCCACCATCGCCCAGTCCAGCGCGGGCGCGGACGCGAGCGGAGCCGATGGATCGGAGGCGCACGCCGCCTCGGCCGGGGCGGAGCACGCCTACGGCGCCGAGCACGCGTACGGCGGAGACTACGCCTACACCACCCAGGACCACTACCTCGTACAGGAAGGTCCCGGCTACATGCAGGAGACCGTGGTGCACACCGGATACGAGGACGGCGGCGGGTACGCGGGCGGCGCCGGGTACGAAGGCGATGACTATCACTCCTCCGCCGGCGATCACTCGGGCGGGATGGTCTGAGCCTGACCGTCCTGCTCGTCGTCCTGCTCGTCGTCCTGCTCGTAGTCGGACTCGTCCGGCAGCACCGCCCGGCCCGTGGGTAGCGGGGCGTCCTCGAACTCGTCGAGGGGCGCGCCATGGGCCGGGGAGGGCGGTATCCGGGGGGTGAACGTCGGGCCGCCCGCTGGGCGACCGGCGGTCTTCGGCAGCGGAGTCCCAGCGCGCTGCCACTCGCCGTCGCCGATCCACTGGAAGGCCTCCTCGGGGGCGCTTTCATGCCAGCACACGATCGTCGGCTCGTCGATCCGGTGGCTGTAAACGTATTCGCCGCGCCGGGCCAACCACGCCCGTTCATCGAGGTCCAGGGTCCATTCGAGCTGCCCGGTGGGCGGCGCGGGCGGCTGTTCCTGAGCAGAGGCGCCGCTGGTGGCGGCCGCGAAACGCTCCTGTGCCCCCTGTACCAGCTGCCTGCCGCGTGCCAGCAACCCGGACCGCCTGGGTGCTGGTCCCTGATCCCCAGCGGCGGCGTTTCCGGCGTCCGGCTGCCCGGCTGCACCGTGCTGCCGCGCGGTCTCAGGCGGCGCGCTCCCGCCGTACGCCGGCGGGTTGCCCCCGTACGTCGGTCCGGCGGTGGCATACGGGTCGTCTATGCCCGGCGGGCCGGCAGTCTGGGTCTGCCTGGTCGGCTTGGCCGACGGCAGCCAGTAGATCTGCATGGCGCCGTGGAAGTCCGCCGCGCACGCGTGGGTGAGCCCGGGGCGCAAGGCGGTGCGCCCTGAGGTCCACCCGGTGACAACCGTCGCGTTCACGCCGTAGCGGTCTACCCCGCGCCAGACGCGGGCCGCCTCCGCAGCGGGGTAGACCCGAATGCCGGCCCGCGTCGGCTCTTCGAACTCCGAGCGGTCCCCGACGTCTGCGTCCGGCACCGTCTCCGTCATTTCCCACGGCGGTGGCACCGCAGACGTCTCGTCCGTCTGCCGTACCCGGCGATCCCGCTCCGCCCAGACGTTCCGCATCCAGACGTCGTACTCCCTCGCCGCCCAGCCGCCCCAGCCGGCCTGCACCGCGTCGAACTGCGGCACCGCGACTCGCGGGTCGGCGCTCAGCCAGCCGATGAAGCACGGCACCGGCCGGCTGCCGTCCGAACGCATGTGCTTGCTGATCAGGTGGGTCTGGCAGGCCACGCCGAGCAACGTGCCGCTCGGCAGCCGTGCCAGCACGAAGCGCGGCGCCCGGGCGCCGTCGTCGGCGATGGTGGCGTCGAGCGCGCGCGCCTCGGATCCGTCCCGTCGCATCTGCTGCGGCAGGGCGCGCCACCAGAAGTCGACGTCCCTGGTGCGGGCGTAGACGATGGGCGCCCACCAGCCGCGATCTGTCTCGTCGGCGATCACCGCTCGACCTTCCCGTTCCTGATCATGGGGTGGCCCGCGAGTTCCTGTGTCAGCCGCTCGATGAGGCTCTGATTGGCGGCGTACTCCTGACGGTTGCGCTCGAGCGCTTGGTCGAGATCGATCACCTGGCGTCGCGCCGTCGCGATCCGGCCGCTGCGGAAAATGGCCATGAACCCTTGGTTCAGCTCCACGAGCTGCTTTTCTGCCGCCGAGATGCTCGCGGCCTGGCGCGCCTGCTCCGCCCGCCGAGCGCCCATGCCCTCGGTCAGGTAATGCATAAGCGAGAAGATCATCGGCCGGTGCAGGCCCACCGGGTCGACGTCAGAGATGCTGACGGGCGCGCTGTCGTTCTGCCGCACGCCGAAGTTGCCCACCTTCACCGGGCAGACGAACGCGCTGATCTCCTCGTCGAACGCGAGGGGGGCGAGTTCCCGCAGGGCTTCGTTCACTACCCGGTCAAGTGCTGCCCTCAGCGTCCTGCCTGGCCCCCGCAGGAGGTCAGCCTTGGTGATGACGACCGCGAAGGAGGGCACGGGCAGGCCGTTTTTCACCCGCTGGCCGACCGCGCGATGCACCAGCGCGGAGACCCGGCCGACCTTGAGCGCTCCCTTGACTTCGTCCAGGGAGGCAGAGCCGTTCAGCCAGGGGGCGAGTTTCTGGCCGTCGAGGACCAGGTAGATGCTGTCGGAGTCGGCCAGCCGCTGCAGCAAAACGGGCACGTCGGCCTCATCCTTCCTGGCATCGACCGCACCGCCGCGGTAGTCCATCCAGTCGATGGAGACCAGCGGGGTGAACCCGTGGTTGAACACGAACCCGAACTGCCTGCTCGCCTGCATCACGGTGGCGGCGGGAAGCGTGCCGTCGCTGAGGAGAGCGTCCCAGTCCTCGCGAAGGTCGAGATCCTGGTCGGGGTCCTCGGTGAACATGAAGTACCCGTGCATGCCGACCGCCAGGGTGTTGTACATGCCGAGCATGAACATCGTCTTGCCCGAGTTGGTCCCTCCGAGCATGGTCAGCTTCAGGGCCGGGGTCGCCATCGTGCCTCCTCGCATTGTGCAGAAACGGGTCAGAAGTACTGGATGTCCTTGAGCAGCGTCTCGAGCCCCTCGGCGGGCGGAATGAGCACCTGGAGCCGCCGCAGCGCGCGCATGCCCTCCTGTCGGTGGTTTTCCGCGATCTTGGCCCAGGAGTCCTCCGACTTCCACCAGCTGACGAAGCGGTCGGTCAGCGTGTCCCTGGCGGCCGCCGAAGCCATCGAGCTGGCGGCTGCCTCGACCTCCGCGTTGAGGCGCTTGGCCATTCCGTTAACGCCGAATCGCAGCGACCAGAGCACGGGCGCCACGACGTTCAACGGCTTCGGGCCGCAGCTGATGGGAAAGATGGCGCCGAAGATATGCCGGGTTGCCGCCACCGCGTTGGCTAGATCATCGAAGGGAGCGAGGATCTTCTCGGTTACCTTCTCGTTGTCTAGATCGACCAGGTTGGATTTGGTCACCGCGATGACCAGCGGGATCTCCACCTGCGCGCGCGCGTGCAGAGCGCGCAGCACGTGGGTGCTCAGCCGTGCCGCCATCCGGCCCGCGGCGGGGTCGCGGGAAATGGCGGCGCCGTCGGCGAAGAGGACGATGCCGTCGGCTTCCTTCAGGTCCGCGGTGAGTTGGGCCACGTCCGCTCCGTCGGTGGAGCGGCCGCTGGCGGCGCCGCCCCGGTGGTCCCGCCAGGTGAACGGGAGCACCGGACGGCCGCCGTAGGTCAGCGTGAGGTCGTAGCTGGCCCGCTGGCGGGTGGCCGGGGGGTAGCGCGAGGCGCGGATCTGCCGGGCGTCGCGCAGCAGCTGCTGATGGTGCTCTTGGTCGTCCGCCTGCACGCGGAAGCCGGCGATGCCCTCTTGCATCTCCGCGTACATCAGCGACAGGTACGTTGTCTTGCCGGCCCCGCTGTGGCCGAGCATCACGATCTTCACGGCGGCCTCCGGCTACTCGTCTTCGAACAGGTTTCGGTCCGGGCGGAACCTCCCCAGCCGCCCGTTCTGCGACGCAGGCGGCGTGGGGGGAGGCGGGTAGGGCACCGTGGTCGCCCGGTCGGGAGGCTTCGCCGCCACTGGGCGCGGCGCCGGCGCCTTCTTCCTCTTCTTAGGCGACGGCGGAGGCGGCGCAGGAGGATGCGGTGCCGCGATGCGCAACGCGAGTTCGGCCGCGCCGCGGGCCACGGCCAGGTCCGGTTCCTCGGCCAGTAGCACGGGCCGGTTGAAGCGGGCCGCGAGCCGCTCTCTGGTCAGCGGGATATGGCTCGAGCCGCCGATCTGCAGGAACTGGCCGACCTGGGCCGGCTGTAGGTCGAGTTCCCCGAGCATCCGCGCGCACTCATCGACGGTCTGGTCCACGAGATCGCAGATCGCGCGGTCCAGGTCCGCCTGGTCCATGGTGAGGATCTCCGGCGGGTCGAGCTCCGGGAACAGCTTCAACGTGGACTCGGCGTCCGACAGCTCAATCTTGGCCTCGGTGCACTTCTCCCGCAGCCCGAGGCGGCGCCGCAGCGTCTCGTCGTCGAGACCGTCGGCCTGCGGGGCATCGGTTTCGAGCGCGAAGAGCGCTTCCGCCTGCGGATAGGTGCGCCGCACGTGCCGCAGCACCCGGTCGTCGAAGGCACGACCGCCGACGTCAGCCAGTCCGCCCGGGTCACCGTAGATCTCGGGTCCCGCAGCGCCTTGCATCGCGACCGCACAGTCAAAGGTGCCGCCGCCCAGGTCGTAGATGACGGTCGTGCCGTCGTTTGATTCCAGGCCGGCCAGCGCCGCGACCGGCTCCTTCGCCAGGTGCACGCGGGCCGGGTCATAGCCCGCCGCGGCGCACGCCTTGACGGCCAGGTCGCGGTTCCCCCGCTGCCACGCGGCGGGCACGGTCAGGACCACGGCGGCGGGCTCGGTCGGCACGACCGCCAGCGCCCGTTCGCGCAGGAACCGGAGTACCAGCGCCATCAGGTCATCGGGAGAATAGGCGGCGCCGCCGATCCGGTAGCTGATCGGCCGGCCGATGTCCCGCTTGAAGCCGGCCCGGTAGTCCTGGATCTGGATCAGCTTGATCCGCTCGGCCGCCAGCCCGACCGCAAGCGGGCCGTCCGGGCGGGCGCAGATCGACGAGGGGATTCCTATCTCGCCGCGAGCCGCCAGCGGGTCCTTGATCTCAAGCGGCCTCGCCCCCGGTCGACCCACCATGATCATCGACGTGGAGGTGCCAAAGTCGATGCCGTGCACAACGAGGGCAGCGTCCGGCGGTCGGCTCACGAAGCGTCTCCGCCCTGCCCGAGCATCTCCACCTGGAGCCGGGCGCGGGCCAGGGTCTTGTCGATCTCGGCGTAGGCGGCGAGCCTGCCGTCGACCTCTCGTCGCCGCGCGTCGTTCTCCGCCGCCGTCCTGATCAGCGTCTGCTGCAGCGCATCCCTGGAGGCCTCGAGCTGCGCGGCGGTGATCGTGAGCTGCTCGTCCAGCGCCTTGGCGAGGATCCTGGTCTCATCGATCACCCGTACCCGCAAGTCCTCCAGGCTGACCTGGCGGGCGGCCTCGACCTTGGGCACCACCGCCGCGCGCAGTCGCTCCTTGCGCTGGGCGTGGTCCTCGCGCTCGGCCTGCTCCTTGGCCTGCTTCCAGCCGCCCCACATGCCGAGCAGGTGACCGCCCACGAATCCGAAGACCGGTCCGGCCATGAGCCCGGCGCCGATGAACACCGCCGCGGGCGGGAAGATGAACGAGGCGATGGTGCCGACCGCGATGCCCGCCGCCGCCCCGGTGGCACCCCCGGTCCAGGTGAGGCGGAAGTTCGCGAAGCCGCGATTCGCCGCCGGGACCTGGGGCGTGACGATCGTCAAGTCCGCGCTTGCGGTCTCGCTCGTGGTGCCGGTGAGCGGTATGGTCAGGTCATCGGAGAAGCGCGCGCCGATCTCGTCGATGGCCGCCGTCAGATCTCGGTTGGCCCGGCTCTGGGCTTCCACGATCTGCTCGACGACGCGGTTGATGGCCACCCCCGGATCCGCCGCGACCTGGCGGTCCTCGATCGCTTCGACGAACTCGGCGATCACCGTGTCGAATGCCTGCCGCAGTCGGCGTTGAATGGGTCCCCCGGCGCGGTCGAGCTCCTCGGTGAGCATCCGCGACCGGCGGGGCGCCTCGGCCCGCGCCTTGGCCGCCCGGGCCTGGGCCTCCCGTAGCTGCGCGTCCAGTCGGGCGAGCTGTTCCCGCCCCGACAAGCCGACCAGCTCGTTGCGCAGCGGAGCCGCGCTTTCCGTTGCGGTGTTCTGCAGCGTGTCGAGGGCCCGCCCGAGCCGGGCAAGCACGACGCTGGTCGCCAGTCCGGTCCACAGCTGCCGCTCCAGCTCGGGAAACCCGGATGCGGCGAGCAGCTCAGGATCGCCGTTGCCGACGGCGTTCCGCTTGCGTACCGAGGACACCGGGACCAGCACGACGTCATCCGGCGGCATCCCGGTGACGTCGGCAACCCGGTTGCGGGCCTGGGCCACCACCGCGGCCTCATCGGCTGTGCGGTCGATCATCGAGACCACCGTGAGCACGACCTGGCACTTCTCGTAGGCACGGGCGAGGAAGACGAGCTCGGGTTCGCCCATCGGCTCGACCGCCGACGCCACGAAGATCAGCGCGTCCGCCTCGGTCAGGTAGCCGTTGGTGGCCGCCGTGTGGGCCGGGTTCACGCTGCCGACGCCGGGCGTGTCCACCAGGGTGAGCCCCGACCGGAGCTGCGGGATCGGGGCGAGCATGTCGATCTTGCCGACGAGGGGATCGCCCTTCTGGTGACCGGCCACGGTCGCGTAGCGGGACACCTCGGTCAGCGGGATCGTGCGGGGCGGCTGAGCGAGCGCGCCCTCCTGCTCGGGGAGAAAGTAGACCACCGCCCGGGGCTCTTCCGCCCACGACAGCGTGCACACGGTCGCCGTCGCGATGTCGGTGTCGACCGGGAACAGCGACTGCCCGATCAGCCCGTTGAGCAGCGATGACTTGCCGTGCTTGTACTCGCCGACCACCGGGACCGTGTACCGGCTGGTGGCCAGCGCCGCCCGCCCACGGCGCAGCTGTTCCCGCCCGCCGTCGGGCAGCTCGCCGTCCAGCTCGGCCGTCAGCCACGGGAAGAGGCCAAGCACCTCGTCTCTCAGTCGGTCAACCTCGTCCTGCATCGTCGCTCCCCTCCCGGGCCGGCGTCACGCCGACGGCGTACGCCACCACCTGCTGCGGCCGGATCAGCCGGTCGCCCGACAAGTAGCCGCGCCGGATCGTCGCGGCTATCCACCCCGGGGGCCCGCCTGCCGAGGCTGGCCGCGACCCCACTACCTCGTGCCGACCGGGGTCAACCGGACCCTCGTCGGACACCGCCTGGACGCCGCGCTGGGCGAGGACCTGGTCGACGCGCCACTGGGCCAGCCGGAGCGTGCGGTCGTTGCCGCCGTCGCCCGCCGCGAGGTCGGCCAGCCCGGCCAGGTCGTCCGCCAGCGATATCAGCGAGCGGATGACTGCCTCCTCGTCAGCGGCGGGCGATTCCGGGCGCACGGGAACCGGCGGCGGCACGAACGGCTCAGGAGGGGTCGGCGCCTGCGCAACCGGACCTGCGCCGACGGGCTCGGCAGCCGGACCTGCGCCGACGGGCTCGGCAGCTAGATCTGCCTCGGCCTGCTCGCCTGCCGCCTCCCGTCTCCGCAGCCACGTGACCTGGACGGTCACCCTCACGACGCCGAAGAGGTCCACGATTCCGTCCCATCGTCGGTTGGCTCGTCCCCCGCCAGCAGCCGCTGCGCCGTCTGGATGCGCCGCGAGAGCAGGCCGTAGCTGACCGAGATCTGCTGCGCCGCCGCCGCCGTCGCCCCGTCCAGGCCAAATGCCTCGGCCCGGTTGGCCCAGCTGCCGGCCCGGTCGTCGGCCAGCTTGACCAGCGCGGGCAGGGGGGTGCCGTCCAGTTCGCCCAGCCGAGCGGTCACCGAGCGCCCGTATTCCCCGGTCACCCGCAGGATCTCCCTGACGTCGCGCTCGCCGAGGTCCAGGCGATCCTGATAGTAGTTCTCGAGGACGGTGATCTCGGGAAGCTCGGCGTCCGACAGCCTGATCTGCTCGAGGATCGCGGCGACGTCGTCGACCACCGGGGCGACCGACGACTTCGCCCGCAGCGCCGCCATCCGAATAGCGGTGATCCGCTTAGAGATCTCGCGCAGCGCCTGATCCAGTTTGAGTGCCGCCGCCCGGTTGCCGAAGTGCTCCACCAGCGTCTGCCGGACGACCGCGACCCCGCTGTCGGAGTCAAGCCGCTCGCGCAGCTCCGCCGCCGACACTCCGTCCCGGCGGTAGAGGGCGGCCTTGAGGGTGCCCCACCCGCCGAGCGAGGCGATCAGCGCCGCCCGGGCCGTCTGGGGCAGTCCGATGCCGCTGACCCGGGGCGCCTTCGCGAACCAGTTGGCGTCGCTGAGCGCTACCGCGAGCACCTGCGGTTCCACCCCGCCCAGTTCGTCCAGCCAGCTCAGCCGCTCTTCGTCCAGCGTCAGCGCGCCCGCGCTGACAATGGCGGCCACCGGGAGGATGCGGAAGAACATCCGCCGCAGCTCAGGCTGGGCCATGCGGCGGGCCGCGATCTCGCGGCCCTCCTCGAGCGGGTCGGTGGTGAGCAGCTCGGCCCCGGAGGCCTCGTTTCCCGGCCAGTACGACTGATCGCAGCGGCTGAGCACGCCGATCACCTTCAGCGCGCTCAGCGACGGGCCGAGCGGACCGAGGAAGCGCGCCACCACCGAGGCGTCCCGCTGGTTGAGCCCGCGATCGAACAGGTACAGGATTGCATCGGCGCCGTCGATCGCCTGGACGGTGTCGTCGTGCAGGTCGGAGGCGGTCCGGCCGACCTGGCCGAGCGCCCGTTCCAGCAGGGCCTGTTCCTCGGGGTCAAGAAATCCCTCGACGCCGAGCGTGCGAAGCGTGTGCTGCGAGTCGGCCTGGTAGATGCTGCCGAGCCCGGGTGTGTCAAGCAGTCGGAAGCGCTCAAGCAGTGAATTCGATATTCCGTACTCAACCTTGCGGATTCGGCGGAGCAGGGCCACCTGCTTTGGATCGTTGACCGTGTACGACCGGAAATCCTTCTCGGCCACCGGGAGCGCGGCGGCACCGTCATTGAAATGCACGGTCACCACGGGCTCCGCCGCGGCGTAGAACTCGCTGACGGTAAAGGTGGCCTCAAGCTGCGCGGTCGGCGCCACGTCCTGGCGCAGCATGGCGTTGACGAGCGTTGATTTTCCGCGCTTTATCTGGGCGACCACGGCGACCCGCATGGGCTCGCGCAACCGCCCGGCGGCGGCCCGTACGGCCTCACGCAATCCCGGCGGCGCGTCAATGGCACCGGCCAGCCGCCGATCACAGTCGGCCAGGCGCGTCCCAGTAGCCCCGGTGGCCCCAGTTTCCAATTTCTCCCCATTCACAGCCACCAGGCCTGGCTGCGCCCGCGATGAGACAAAATAAGAAATTCCAGGATTGCGGGGTACCGTAACACACGCCCTATAGGGTGCAAAAGTCCCGTGGTATGAAATCTAATCGCGCGATTGCGCACCGGTCCGCCACGTACTTACAGAGGCCTGGCGGTTTACGGTGAGATAGACCTATTAGTGGAAATTGTCGCTTTTTTTGCGATGAATCAATGAGAATCAAGGCGCTGCTGGTGCAGGGCATCTCGATTGCTTTCAGGGTGTTTCATTGTTACGGGTGGGGGAGTGGGCGTCATCCGGCGCGCACCCGCATGCGTCGGGGCATGCGCCCGGCAACGCCGTCGTGACGCGGCGTCGCGTCGGCGAGAAAAATCGTTTCGCGGTGACGTGGGTCTAACCGCGTGATGGTCGATAGAGAGGAACCATGAGATGCGCAAGGCCCACACCACCGAGCCCGTCGCCCGCGAGGTCAGCAAGCCGGCCGAGCAGTGGCGTCAGGAGCTGAGCCCGCTGCAGTACAGCGTGCTGCGCGAGGCCCACACCGAGCGGCCGTTTGCCGGTGAGTACGTCCACAACCACGAGGACGGCTTCTACCGGTGCGCAGGCTGCGGCAGCGAGCTGTTCCGCTCGGACGCCAAGTTCGACTCCGGTACCGGGTGGCCGAGCTTCTCCGAGCCCGCCGTCGCCGAGGCGGTCGAGCTGCGGCCGGATAACAGCCTGTTCATGCGGCGCACCGAGGTCGTCTGCCGCCGCTGTGGCGGTCACCTCGGCCACGTCTTCAACGACGGGCCGACCCCGACCGGCGACCGGTACTGCATCAACTCCTGCTCGCTGGCCTTCGAGCCCGCGGCAGCGAAGTAACAGCAGGACGGCGGCGCGCAGTCCGGCCCGTCCCGCGGGTGACCGCGGCGGCCGGTCCGCGCGTCGGGGCTGGCCCGCTACTGTGACTAAAGCAGCGCCGGCCCTAGCCCGCGACGGGAGACGTGATGAGTTTCACCGATGACCACCAGTGGTCGCAGCGTCATCTGTCGCACTACGTCGAGGGCGATCTGAGCGCTCGTGCCCGCCGCCGCCTGGATCGTCACGCTCGGGACTGCGTTGACTGCGGGCGCGGCATCCGCGCGATGCGCGCTTTGGTGTACACGGTCCAGGGACTCGACGGGCTGGCGGGCGTTCGCGCGCCCGCCACGATCTTTGACCGGATCCGTCCGGCCGAGGCCGGCGGCCCGGCCGCGCCCCAGCACGCGTGATGCCGCCGCTGCGACCCAGGCGCGCCCCGGCGCCCGCGGCGGCCGAGGCGGCGGCGACCGGGCCCGCCCCGACCGAGGCGATTCTGCTGGCCCGGGCACAGGCCGGGGACATCGACGCGTTCGAGCAGCTGTCCGGCGCGTACGCCGATCGCCTGTTCATGCTGTTGCTGCGCCTGCTCGGGGACCCCGACGAGGCGGGGGACGTCGCCCAGGAAGTCATGCTCCGCGCCTGGCAGGGCATCACCCGGTTTCAGGGCCGGTCCAACTACTTCACCTGGCTGTACCGGATCGCGGTCAACGAGGCCAACCGCGCGCTGGCGAAGCGGGCCCGCAGGCCGCGGGACGTGCCGATCGGGCCAGAAGAGCTGCAGCTGCCGACTTCGCCCGCGGCTGACCCGTCCAGGCAGGCCGAGAACAGCGAGCTGCGGCTGGCCCTCGCCCGCGCCCTCGACCGGCTGCCGCCGCCGCTGCGGACCGCGATCGTGCTGCGCGATGTCGAGGGCTTCTCCACCCAGGAGGCGGCCGAGATCTCCGGTGTCAGCCAGGCCGCCTTCAAGAGCCGCCTGCACCAGGCGCGGCTGCAGGTCCGGGCCGCGATCGGCGACGACGCGCTGGCCACGGCGGGCGGCTGACGCAAATGGATCAAAATCGGGCTTTCTATCACGGAACACGAAGAACCCGTTTTTCCGTGCGCGGTCCAAACTCGGTCAGCTTCCTATCGGTTCTGACCACTTTTTCGCCTTCCTATCGGTTCTGACCGCTTTAGCGCCTGAATTGTCCGATTTTTGTGGTCAAAACTGATAGAAAGATGAATCGTGTGGTCAGAAGTGATAGATAGATGCGCGCGGCCGGCCCAGCTCAGCCGGCCGGCAGGACCGGTAGCCCGACCGACTGCATGAACCACCAAGCCGAGAAGTCGCCGATGCCGGGGAAGCGACGCCGTAGATCGTCGATCTCCTCGTCGGGCGACCCGAACGACCGCAGGTAGGCGTCGAACGACCCGTACTGCGTGCTGAGTTGGTTCACGATCGCCGCGCACTCGACCGCGTCGCCGATCTTGCGGTGGTTGCGGATGATCCGCGGGTCGCGGGCAGCTCGATCGATGTCCTGTTCGGTCATGGCGGAAACCTGGGCGGGGTCAAAGTCATGGAAGACCGCACCGAAGGCCGACCACCGCGATTGGATCGTCGCCCAGTTCAGACCGGCCTGGAAGATTGCCTTGATGAGCTGCTCCAGGTAGCCGCGGTCATCCTGCGGCCCGAGCTCGACGTGGGGCCACGGTGAGTCGTCGTGATACGTCCGGGCGGAGCGCTGTCGCGCCATGCAACGTTCTCCTCTGGTGTTTGCGAGCACTCCTGTTGCCAATGCTAAGGGTGTAGGGAGTTCGATCCGAGGAGGAACGTTGGTTGCTCAATCGGCCTCGCGCGGCCTGCTCGCAAGCCTGCCGATCGCACCGCGGCTTCGGTCGGCCGGCTCGGCCGTGCCGGCCGCGCGGTGGGCCGCCGTCTCGACCGCCCTGGCGCCGCTGGTGATGATCGCCGCCTGGCTGGTCGCGGAGGCGCTCCAGCCGCCCGCCTACAGTTCGCTCAGCAGCTCGATCAGCGGGCTGGCCGCCCTCGGCGCGACCGACCGCTGGATCGTGACGAGCGCCTTGTTTCTGGTGGGAGTGTGCTACTTCGTTACCGCCGCGGGCCTGCCGGGGTTGCGCCTGTCGGCCAGGATCGTGCTGGTGATGGCGGGCCTGTCCAGCATCGGCATCGCGGACTCGCCACAACCCGTGCACGGCTCCACTCCGCAGCACATGGTCTGGACCTCTCTCGGCGCGGTCGCGATCACGGTGTGGCCGGCCTTCACCGTCAGCCGGGATCCCTCGCCGCCGCTGATCCTGCAGGTGCGCGGCGCCGCGGTCGTCACCGCCATCTTCCTCATCCTGCTGGTCTGGCTCGTCGCGGAGACCCAGCACGGCACCGTCTTGGGACTCGCCGAGAGGCTGGTCACCGGGGTCCAGATGGCCTGGCCCCTCGTCGTGGCCCGGGCACTGCAGAGAAGGCCGCAGGGGAAGATTGCGGTAGTTCACCCCAATGGCCGACCACTTGCCAGCGCAAAGACGGCGGCGCCACTGGCACCACGCGACCGTTCGGGAAAATCCTGATTTTGACCTTTGCTACTCGGCTGCTACCCGGCCGCCAGCAGGTCGTCGAGTTGCTGCGTGAACATGGTGACGCCGCCGGTGGCGAAGTTGGCAACATCCGCGCTGGCCTTGCCCATCTCGGCTGAGCCAAGGCCGGTCCGATAGTCCGCCTGGGTGGCGAACTCGAGGGCCGCCACGAAGTAGTAGGCGGGTTCTGACCGGTCGAGGGCGGAGCAGCGGCTGCCGGTGAAGCCGACCAGCCCTGGTACCTGGCGCACCAGCGGAACGTGGACCTGCGCGTAGTAGCTGTCGAAGGCGGCGGGGTCGGTTGGCTGGCCGTAGCAGACGGTGAGTCGGTACATGATGGCTGTCTCCTCGCGTGGCTAGGGTCGGCGGTGACGCTCAGGCCGGTGCTCAGTGCAGCCTGCCCGCGCACGCAACGATCATGCCCTCGAACCGAACACGGCGCCAGCGGTCTTCCTCTCACCGGGGGGTAATACAGCTGATGACACACGGGGAACAGGGGAGAAGACGAAATGGCCGATGAGAACTACGACGCGATCGTGATCGGTACCAGCCAGGGCGGCCGGTTCCTCCCGGTCGAGCTGGCGAAGGCGGGCCAGCGGGTGGCGCTGGTCGAGCGAGGCCCACTCGGCGGGGTCTGCGTCAACACCGGGTGCACCCCGACCAAGACGATGGTCGCCAGCGCGCGCCTCGCCTACCAGGCTCGGCGCGGCACGGAGTACGGCGTGCGCACCGGTCCGGTCTCGGTCGACCTGGCCGCCGTCCGCGAGCGCAAGCGGTCCATGGTCGGCGGCGCGCGGGAGAACTACGCCAGCCGCCTGGCGCAGCAGGGGCTTGACCTGATCCAGGGCGAGGCCCATTTCACCGGGCCGAAGACGGTCGAGGTCGTCCTCACCGACGGCGGCACGCGGCAGATCAGCGCGCCGGTGGTGTTCATGGACCCGCAGCTTGGCCGGGCCGGCCTGACCGAGCGCGAGGCGAGGGCGCAGGGACGCGCGGTTCGGGTGGCGAAGCTGCCGATGGGGGCGGTCATCCGGGCCATCGAGACGGGGGAGACGCGCGGCTTCATGAAGGCGGTGGTCGACTCCGACAGCGCGCAGATCCTCGGCTGCGCCGTCCTCGGCGCCGAAGGCGGCGAGATCATGAGCATCATCCAGGTCGCCATGCTCGGCAAGCTCCATTACACGGCGATGGCGAACGCGATCTTCGCGCACCCGCTCCTGGCGGAGGGCCTCAACACCCTTTTCGCGATGTTTGACGCCTAGCCAGCGCGGGTTAGCGCCGGTTAGCGCTACTCCAGCGTAAATCCGATCGGGGTGCCGAGCTCGACGGTGCGGCTGACCGTGCAGAGGCGCTCGTGGGAGATCTTCAGGGCCTCGGGGAGCAGCGCACGGGCCTTGTCGCCATCCTCGCCCGCGGGGAAGGTGAGGTTGAAGGTGACCGCGATGTCGGTCAGGCGGTTGGCGTGCTGCTCGTCCTTGATCTTGGTGCCGGCCACGTTGACCTGGAAGGACTCCGGCTCGGCGCGGCGTGAGGTCAGGATGTCAACGTCGATGGCGGTGCAGGCGCCGATGGCGGTGAGGAGCAGCTCCACCGGGGTGAAGGAGTCGTCGCTGCCATTGCCGACGCTGATGCGGCCCCCTCGTTCGTTGCTGACGGTGTAGTGGCCGTTGCTCGTCCGGTCGATGGTCACGGGCCGTCGCTTGTTATCGGGCGTCATGCCACCCACGATGCCAGACGACATTAAACAGCGCAGATCAGGGCCAATTTCGGGTGGAACTAAGGCCAATTTTCTGGAAGCATGCGGGTCGGTTTTCTGCTGTTACGTATGTGTTTCCGGTCATTGGTCGCTGCCGTGGATGGGAGTCGTCGACGTGAGCCGTCGTGGTTGGGTGCTGTTCGCGGCCATGTGCGTCATCTGGGGCATCCCCTACCTGCTGATCCGGGTGGCGGTGCGCGACGTGTCACCGGGCACGCTGGTGTTCCTGCGCACGGCGATCGGCGGCCTGGTGCTGCTGCCGATGGCGCTGCGGGCAGGAGGGTTCGGCCCGGTGCTGCGACGATGGAAGCCGCTGGTGGCGTTCGCCGTGCTCGAGATCGCGGTTCCGTGGCTGCTGCTCGGCAACGCCGAGCAGCACCTGTCGAGCTCGCTGACTGGGCTCCTCATCGCGGCGGTCCCGCTGGTCGGGGTGCTGGCCGGACGCCTCACCGGCACCGGCGATCACGTCCACGCGCGCCGCTGGGCGGGGCTGCTGCTCGGCCTGGTCGGCGTCGGGGTGCTGGTCGGGCTCGACCTCGGCGGCCTCAGCGCGCTGGCCCTGGTCGAGGTCGGGCTGACGGCCATCGGCTACGCCACCGCGCCGATCATCATGGCCACGCAACTGTCGGACCTGCCCCGCTTCCCGGTGGTGTGCGCGGCGCTGCTGCTGTCGGCCGTGGCCTGGGCGCCGTATGGCCTCACGCACTGGCCCGCTCACGTCGCCCCCACCGGCATCGCCTCCATCGCGGTCCTCGGCCTGGTCTGCACCGCGGTGGCGTTCGTGGTCTTCTTCGCGCTGATCGCCGAGATCGGCCCGGCCCGCGCGACCGTCATCACCTACGTGAACCCGGCCATCGCGGTCGCCCTGGGCCTGCTGCTGCTGGGCGAGCAGTTCACGGTCGGAATGGGGATCGGCTTCCCGCTGATCCTGATCGGCTCGGTGCTGGCGGCGAGCGTCGCCCGCCCGGCTCGCACAGCCGCCCAGGCCGCCATCGGCGAGCCCGACCGGCTGGCGGCCAGCGGGGCCTCCGGAGGCGCCGCATAGCCTTCTCCCGCA
>CAVZAA010000002.1:0-1302077 GCA_963773105.1 uncultured Actinomycetota bacterium | reverse complement strand
TAGGAGGCGGTCGCTCTATCCACTGAGCTATCAGGGCCTACAGGGGACCTATCTTACCCGGGATCCACGGCCGCAGCGCGAAGCTATCGATGTCCGATGACCCGAACGCAGATCCGCTGCTCTGGCCGGATGTCAATCCCACTGAGCCCTCCGGTCGGCTCCGCCTGCCGTCCGGGCAGCTGGCAGCGGCTGCCCATGCGACCACGCATTCGCTTGACCGCTAGGTTCATGCCATCCTCTCGCTCCTGTGTATGATACCCTCGCCGCTGTTCGATCTAATCTCCTCTGCAAGGTGATTAATTTCGTACTGGATGTCGATTGGAGAAACATGCAGGAGCCAATTCGGCGAAACATGTCGCCCTGGCGCGCCGCGCACACCACGGCGGTCACAATCGGTGGCGAGCGGTTCAGCCTTACTGTCACCGAGGGGGCCGACGGCGCCTTCGGCAAGGTGCGCATCGATTGGGGCAAGCACGGCAGCAGTGCCGCCGGGCTAATGGACGCCTATGCCACCGCGATCTCCGCCGGCCTGGAGTATGGCGTCCCGCTCGCCGACCTCTTGCGCCCGGGGCTGGGGCTGCGCTTCGCCCCTAGTGGGAGCACCGACGATCCAGAGATCCCACAGGCCGAATCCGTGGTCGATTACTTCTCGCGGCGGCTGGCAATCGACTGGCTGTCAGACGCTGACCGCGGAACCTTCGGTGTGGCCACGGCCCGGGACTTGTCCTGGGCAGGATGACGGCTGGTTGGCCGATCATGCTCCCGCTCCTCAGGTCGGCAGGGGAGCTCTGGTCAGCCGCCGCTCAGCATCAGGCCGGATACCGCTTGGGTTCTTGGACATAGACGCGGCCGGATGGGGTCTCCCACCGGTGCCAGACGACGCACGCCAGTGACTGCCCGGTCTTTCAGGGCGGGTGAAGTTTCAGAGTCGTTCGTGACGGTGACGCTGCCGTTTCATCCGCTGGCTGGCCAGCGGCTGCGGGTGCTGGGGCAGGAGCGCAGCCACCGGGGTCTGGAGCTTGACTGCGATGGCGGGGACCGAGGCCGTGTCCGCCTGCCTGCCACCTGGACTGACCGGGTGCCCGCGGAGGCCGGGGGGCGGGTCGGCGCCGGGGGCCTGGCGGACCTGGCCGCGGTGATGACCGCTATCACGTCCCGACACGCCGGGTGAGCTCGTTGACTCCGGCCGTGGTTCCGTGGTGGCGGCGGATGAAGCCAATAAGGACACGGTCACCGTTCCGGTGCTGGCGGGCGCCACCTCGATGCTCGCGCTGCCGGCCAGCCAGCAGCCGTCCGTTCAGATCTCCGTGCCGGTGCTCGTGGTGGTCGGGGCGGACGACAACCTGTTCTGCACCGGAGTGACGGCCTACAACTGCGCCAGTGCGATGTCGGTGCAGGCGTTCGAGTCGCAGTTCTACTCCCCCGCCGTGCACCTGAGGGTGGTGACGATCCCCGGTACCGGGCACTCCCTCGCGCTCTCGGCAACTGCGCCGATCACCGATGCCGTGATGATCGGCTGGTCGCTGGCGACGGTCGCGCCGTAATCACCGGTCGTGGTGCCAGGTCAGGAAGCCGAGCTGGCACCACGAGCTCGATCGCGCTTGCATCCGCCAGGCGTCGTTGGCCTCGGTTTCGCGCCTCCCGGCGAAGGGCAACGCATGATGAAGCAGTCACGCACCCCGAAGGGAACGTTCCATGACCTGGCCTCCTCTTCCGCTGGAGCAGTGGCAGCCGACGCGCGACACCGTGCACCTGTGGACCCAGATCGTCGGCAAGACCCGGCTTGCGCTCGAGCCGCCGCTGAACCACTGGTGGAACACGGCCCTGTACGTCTCCTCGCGCGGGCTGACCACCTCCTTGATGCCATACCAGGCCGGCGGCGTGGAGGTCGAGTTCGACTTCACCCGCCATGAGCTGACCATCACGACGACCGGCGGCGGCGCCCGCCGGATGGCGCTGGCGCCACGCTCGGTGGCCGACTTCTACGCCGAGTACCGCTCGCACCTCGACAGCCTCGGCATCGAGGTGACGATCACCACCACGCCGTGCGAAATCGCCGACGCGATCCCCTTCGAGGCCGACAAAATCCACGACGCCTACGACCCGGAGGCCATACACCGGTTCTGGCTGTCGCTGGTCAGCGCCGAGCGGGTCCTAGGCAAGTTCCGGGCCGGCTTCCGCGGCAAGGCCAGCCCGGTCCACTTCTTCTGGGGCGCGTTCGACCTGGCGGTCACCCGGTTCTCCGGGCGGCCGGCGCCGCGCCACCCGGGCGGGATACCGAACTGCCCGGACTGGGTCATGGTGGAGGCCTACAGCGACGAGGTCTCCAGCTGCGGCTACTGGCCGGGCGGGGCGGCCGAGGGCATCTTCTACTCCTACGCCTACCCGACCCCGCCGGGCTTCGACCGCCGGCCGGTGACCCCGGCCGAGGCGTACTACGACCAGCAGCTGGGTGAGTTCATCCTCCCCTACGCGGCGGTCAGGGCGGCCGCCGATCCCGATGCGTACCTGACCGAGTTCCTCGAGTCGACCTTCCAGGCCGCCCGCGACCTGGCCGGCTGGCCGCTGGTCGGGTGAAGCGAAGCCACGCGACCGTTCGGGATACCGATGATGTTGATCTTGATTCCCAGCCTCAGCCGCCCGCGGGGATAAATCCATGGCGTTTCCGGTGTCCACGCACCGGAAACGCCATGGATTCACGCGGAAGCGAGCAGCGCGGCGACGGCCGCCTCGGCCTGCGCATCGGCCGGGAGCACGGCCGGCAGCCTCGGGATCGTCGTCAGCCCGCCGGACTCGTAGCGGCTGACGATCCGCGGGTCGATGTAGGAACTGCGCGCGACGGTGGGGGTGTCGCCCAGCCAGTCCGCCACCCCGTGCACGGCGGCGGTGATCGCGCTCTTGCGGCCCCGCGCGGTCGGCGCCGGCTCGGCGTTGGCCAGCAGCAGCGCCATCAGCACGGTGGCGTTCCAGGTGCGGAATTCCTTGGCGGTGTAGTGGCCACCCGCACGGGTGGCGATGTAGCTGCTCACCTGGTGGGAGTGGAGCGGCCGCCAGGCATCGCCGTCCTGGAAGCAGAAGAGCGGGCCGAGGTCATTGTCGCTGCGGATCAGCGCCCGCACGGTCGACCGCACCCCCTCGTCGGTGACGGTGATCGTGCGGCGCCTGCCCTCCTTGGCGATGTAGTCGAACGCGACGCCGCCGCGCACCACCTTGACATTGCTCTTCTGCAGCGTGGTGGCACCGTAGTGGTGGTCGAGCTCGGCGTATTTCTCCCCGCCGATGCGGAACAGGCCGAGGTCGATCAGCCGGACGGCCGCCGCCGCCACCCGATCGCGATCAAGGTGACGCCCGCCCAGGTCGCGCACGGCGGCCGATCGCAGGACGGGCAGCGCTCCCGCGAACTGGATCATGTGCGCGAACTTCTGGGCGTCGCGCTGCTCGCGCCATAGCTGGTGGTAGCGGTACTGGGTGCGACCTCGGCTGTCGACGCCGGTGGCCTGGATATGACCGAGAGGGTCGGGCGAGATCCAGACGTCACGCCAGGCGGGCGGGATGACGAGGGCGGCGATGCGGAGCAACTCCGGGCCGTTCGTGACCTGGACGCCGCCGGAATCACGGTAGATGAAGCCGACGTCGGCCCGCTCGCGGGTGATGCCGGGGCCGTGCGGGTCGCTGCGGGTCAGCCCGGGCACCGCGGCCGCCGCGAACAGCGCGGCAGCCGGGGACGATGCTTCGACGGTCAACTAACGTCACCCCCAGGCGTCTCGCTGCGCAACAATGATTTTACCAGCCGCTACCACGCCACCCCCGGCAGCCGATTAAGAAATGGCTTAATCGTGGCTCGTCGTCTCCGCCGATCCGGAGTTAGAGTCACGTATACGCTTCAGCTGGAGACAGGGGGTGTCCGTCATGGGCGCACAGGGCGCAGACGCGCTGGAAGTACTCCGGGATCTATGGCGGAGCCAGGCGCAGACCGACATCGACCTTGGCGACGACTGCGAGACCAAGGCCTGCAGGAAGATGAGCGACGCGGGCGTCGGCTTCGACGACTTCGCCGGCGCGAGCGAAGCGGACCGCAGCGCCGCCTGGCGGGCCCGGCTGGAGCGCGAAGGCAAGCTCGCCCCGGCCGGCAGCCTGCGCGATCTCATGCTGCCTGCAGACACAAGGGAAACGCCGGAAACAACGGACGCCGGCTGAGATCCACCCAGTGGACTACCCGGGAACCGTAGCCGAGCTCACCCAGCGACTGCGCGACGGCGGCTACCTGGCCGACCGCGGGCTCGCCACGACCATGCTCATGTCCCTCTCCCTGCGCCGCCCGGTGCTGCTCGAGGGCGAGGTCGGCGTGGGCAAGACCGAGATCGCCAAAACGCTGGCGACCGTCTTCGGCCGCAGGCTCATCCGGCTGCAGTGCTACGAGGGCATCACCACCAGCCAGGCGCTATACGAGTGGGACTACGCGCGCCAGATGCTGCAGATCAGGGCGCTGTCGGCCGGTGAGGCGATCGACGAGCGGTCGGTTGACCAGCTGTTCGGGCCGAAGTTCCTGCTCGAGCGGCCGCTGCTCGAGGCGATCAGGCAGGGCGACCGGGCGGTGCTGCTGATCGACGAGATCGATCGGGCCGACGACGAGTTCGAGGCGTTCCTGCTCGAGATCCTGTCCGATTTCCAGATCAGCATCCCCGAGCTCGGCACGATCAGGGCGGACTCGAGCCCGGTGGTGATCCTGACCTCCAACCGGACCAGGGAACTGCACGACGCGCTGCGCAGGCGCTGTCTCTACCACTGGATCGGGTACCCCACGGCCGCCCGCGAGGCCGAAATCGTCGCGATCCGCGAGCCCGCGGCGGCCGGGCAGCTCATCAGGAAGGTCGTGGCGGCGGCGCAGCGGCTGCGGGAACTTGACCTGGCCAAGCCGCCCGGGGTGGCGGAGACGATCGACTGGGTCCGCACGCTCGGCGTCCTGGGCGAGATCGACCTGACGCCGGAGGCCGCAGATGACACGCTCGGCGCGGTCGTCAAGGACCGTGACGACCTCGACCTGGTGCGGGAGAACCTGGCGGAGATTATCTCCGGTGGCTGACGCGGCGGCCTCGGAGCTGATCAACCCCGACCCGGGCGACCCGTTCACCGGCGTGCTGGTCGGGTTCGCCCACGAGCTGCGGGCGG
This sequence comes from uncultured Actinomycetota bacterium, assembly GCA_963773105.1. Classification (GTDB taxonomy): domain Bacteria; phylum Actinomycetota; class Actinomycetes; order Streptosporangiales; family Streptosporangiaceae; genus Trebonia. Next base: position 1,296,908 of record CAVZAA010000002.1, on the reverse strand, counting down.
CCGGGCTGACGGTCGGTACCGGCGACGTGCTGACCTACTTCGCGGCGATGACGCCGCTCGACCCGACCGATCTGGTCGACCTGTACTGGGCCGGGCGGGCCACGCTGGTCAGCAGGCACGAGGACGACGGCGTCTACCACCGGGTCTTCCGCCGGTACTTCCTGGACGAAGACGGGCCGGGGAGGGGCGAGCTGAGGCTCAGCCTCGACGCGGCGGCCGAAGTCGAGGCGGCGCTGGTGATGCCGGGCACCGAGCCCGGTCCCGAGGAGGGCCAGCAGCGGCAGGTCCTCGGCCTGATGGCGTCGGACGTGGACGCGCTCAAGCACCGCTCGTTCACCGCCTGCACGCCGGACGAGCTCGCCGCGCTGCGCCGGATCATGACCAGGATGCGGCTCACGCCGCCCCGCCGTCGCACTCGCCGGACCAAGCCGACCACCGGCAGCGGGGCCGAGCCGGACCTGCGCGCGACGATCAGGGAGTCGATGCGGATGCAGGGGGAGCCGCCCGGGCGGCTGTTCTTCCGCCAGCGCAAGACCAAGCTGCGGCCGCTGGTACTGATCCTCGACGTCTCCGGGTCGATGGCCGACTACTCCAGGCACCTGCTGCAGTTCGCGCACACGGCCAGACAGGCGGCGGAGCGGGTGGAGGTGTTCTGCTTCGGCACCCGGCTGACCCGCATCACCAGGGAGCTGTCGCGCCAGCGAATCGACGCGGCGCTGGAAGAGGCGGCGCGGACCGTGGTCGACTGGGACGGCGGCACCCGGATCGGCCAGTCGCTCGACGCCTTCGTCAGGGAGTGGGGCCGGCGCGGCCTGTGCCGGGGCGGGGTGGTGGTCATCTGCTCCGATGGGCTTGACCGGGGCGATCCCGAGGTCCTCGCGCTGGCGATGGAGCGCCTGGGGCGGCTGTGCCATCGCGTTGTGTGGCTGAACCCGCACAAGGGCGACAACCGGGATTTTCGGCCCAGCACGCTGGGCATGATGGTGGCGGCGCCGCACATCGACCTGCTGCTGTCCGGGCACGACCTCGCTAGCCTGGAAGAGCTGGCGAGAACGCTGCCGGCGCTGAACTAGACGATGAGGAGAACCCCGTGAGGTGGAGCGTCGGCATCGAGGCGGAAGGCGACCGCGTCTTCACCCGGGAGGAAGTGGTGGAGCTCGCCGACGCCGTCGCCGCCAGCGCGGGCGTGGCCTCCGGCATCGGCACCAACCGGTACGGGGCCCGGCTGATCGTCGTCGCCGACGACCGCGAGGACGCCATCGCCGCCGCGACCGAGGTCTTCCTCGCCGCGGCGAGGACGGCGGGGCTGCCGGCCGCGCCGATCGTCGCGACCGAGGCCATCAGCGAGGCCGAGGAAGACAGCGAGCTGCGATGATCCGGCTCGGCTCGCTCGCGGGCTATCCGTTCGAGGGCCCCCGGCTGCTCGGCGGCTGGACGCCGCCGCAGGCGGCGGCGGTGTACGCGATCATGTACAAGCCGGAGCCCGCGGCCAAGCCGGAGAACTACGCGGTGATCTACGTAGGGCACGCCGAGGACCTGGCGGCCGAGCGGTTCCCTTTCAAGCACCCGCGGGCGGCGTGCTGGATCAGCCGGGCCGGGTCCAAGTGGAAGGTCTACGTCTGCACCTACGAGGTGCCGGGCGGCACCGCCGCCCACCGCGAGCAGATCGCCCGCGAGCTGATCGCGGTCTACCGGCCCAGCTGCAACGAACAGCAGTACGACCACGCGTGGAAGGACGAGTGGATCGGGGAGTACTCGGCCGCGCCCACCACGGCGCCGGTCACCCGCCGCGGCCCAGATCAAAGGCCGAAGAACTAAAGACTTTTGGTCCGAACGGACCCGGCCGGCTCTTTTCCGGCCGGCCGCGTCCGTTCCCTTCGCCTGCCGTTACGAGTGCGACCCGTAGCCGACCGCGCCGAGCAGCCGGGAGCGGCGGGTGCCGGAGGCGGGCCGCGCGGGCTCGGGGACCGCGGGCTCGGGTTGCCGGGGGCTGACGCCGGTGACGATGCCCTCGGCCATGGTGTAGAGCAGCGGCAGCGCCCCGGCGACGACGCCGCCAGTCCGGTTGATGTGATCGACGCCCGGCATGATCAGCCCGGCGTCGGCCTCGATGCCGTGCACGATCTCGGCCGCGCCCTCGAGCTTGGCGCCGATCCGGTCGAGCAGCGTGCCCGCCCAGTACAGGTACACGGCCAGGCCCGCGATCAGCGCCACGATGACGATCACGGTCAGGACGACAAGTACGGTCATGACTTGACCTTTCCGAGTACCCGGCCGAGGAACAGGTGGTGCTCGAGCCCTTCGGCCAGGACCGCGTCCACGCCGGTGGCCACCTGCGGGATCAGCACGGTGTCGGCCGTGTTGGCCTTGGCCGCGGTGAGCGTGGCGCCGATCGTGTCCACCCGGTGGTCGATCCGCTTGATCAGGTAGATGAGCAGGCTGAGCATCGCCGCGACGGCCACCACGACGACGAAGCCGACGATGATGACGGACACCCACAGGGTGTGCTCGGTGGGGTTCATCGCTACCCTCCCAGCCGGGCCCGGCCGCGCTGCAGCCCGGCGATGATGATGGTGGCGTACTCGATGGTGGTGCGCAGCGCGCCCAGCGGCGCCGTGTTGCGCACGGCCCCTTCGAGCGCGACGTTGATCTTGGGCGCCTCGTCGCCGATCTGCTTGGCGAGCACGAGGATCGCGGTCACCAGGACGACCACCGCGAGCACCACGACGCCGCCGATCACGTAGCCGATGGTCCAGTCTGTCGTCATGGCCCTACACCGTTTCGCAGAAGTCGCGGACTGGCTTGAGGTTCGCGTTGACCGAGGTCAGCCGGGCGGGCACGGTCGACGTGAGCTGGTCGACGAGCTGCACGCCGCCGGTGAGGGTACGCAGGGTGGTGCGGATCGCGTACAGGTGAAGCACGATCCTGATCAGGCCGACCGCGATGAACACGATGATCAGGCCCGCGACGGCGATGGTGAACCAGGCTGCTGCTGGCATTTTTTTCCGCTCCTTCGCTAGCCGAGTAGTTTGGCGACGGAGCCCGCGTAGCGGACCGCGCCGACCTTCACTTCTTCGATGGTCCGGTCGGTGACGGCCAGGCCTTCGGGGACGCCCTGGAGCTCCCCGATCAGGCCGACCCCGCCGGCCAGGATGTCGTCGCTGGCCGCGCGGATCCGCTCCAGGGCCGCCAGCACCCGGTTGAGCAGGTAGATCACGACGGGCAGCACCACCACGAGCAGGATCGCGTTGCCGATCCACCACAGGACCATGGGTGGCCCTCCTTTCGCTTTCCTCAGGTGCGCGCGGGCTGGTAGGGGAGGAAGAACCGGCGGAAGACCCTCATCAGCGCCATCCGGGTGGCCCGCAGGGCGATCGCGAAGCCGCTGACCGAGCTGCCGCCGCCGGCGGCGGCGATCTGCTCGGCCGACTCGCCGCGCTCGATCCGTTCGATCCGGTCTTGCATGTTCGCCGCGAAGTCGCGCATCAAGATCGCGGAGACGTCGGAGATCATGCCCCGGCCGTACTGCGCCGCCGCCCCGGACAGCTGAAGGTCCTGGGTGACCGCGACCTTGGTGCCGCGTCCCTTGGGCGAGAGCGTGGCGCCGACCACCATGGCGGCCTGGCCGCGGCCCTTCTCGTCCGCGCCGGCCGCGTGCACCACGATGTGCTTGGCGGCGTCGTCGCGCTCGGTGATGTCGGCGGTGCCGACGAACTGCATCCGGACCGGCCCCATCCGGATCGCGACCCGGCCCTCGTACTTGTCGTCCCCGAGGTCTTTGGTCAGCTCCGCGCCGGGCAGGCAGGAGGCCACCTGGGGGATATTGTCGAAGAAGCGCCACACCTTGTCGACCGGCTCGGCGACCTCGAAGTCGCTGGCGATTATCACTTCAGCACCGCCTTGATGTAGGCATCCGGGTCTTTTTCAAAGGTCCGGCGGCAGCCGGCGCAGCAGAAGTAGTAGGTCGTGCCATCGTGCTCGAGCGGCAGGCCCGACGCGCCCGTCGTGACCGTCATCCCGCAGACCGGGTCGACCGCCTCGGCGGGCTCGCGCGCGCTGCCCGGCTGGGCCCGCGGCGCGGGCACCTCGGCCAGGGCGCCGGACGCGCGCAGCTGCACCAGCTCCGCCAGAATGGCCACCGCCATCTCCTCGTGGGTCGTCTTGCCCAGGTCGAGCAGGCCGGCGCGTGCACCCGGGCCAGCTGGTCCCTGGGCACGCCGCGCTCCGCCAGGTAGCCGAGGACCGCCTCCCCGCGTTTGCGCGACGCGACCAGGCCCAGGTAGGCGGGGTTCATGGCGACCGCGCGCTCGATCATGTCCTCGTCGCCGTGTCCCTGGGTGGCGACGATGACCATTGACCGCTCGCCCGCGCTGCCCGCCCGGAACTCCACGGCGGCGAGCAGGTCGGTGCTCCAGTCCAGCGCCCGGCCCAGCTCGGCCAGCGTGCGCGTCATGGGCGAGTCGCCCACGATCACCAGGTGCGGCACCGGGAGCACCGCCTCGATGTAGATCTCGAGCGCGCCCTCGCTCTGGCAGGAGATCGGCACCACCGTCATCCCTTCCGGCACGATCGTGCCGAATTGGTCGGGGGCGCCGAGCAGCAGCAGCCGGGCGTTACCGTCCGCGATGACCTGCTTGGCCTCGCGGATCACGACCGGCTCCGCGCAAGCGCCGCCGATCCAGCCGTCGAGCTGGCCCTCGGCGGTGATGATGGCGCGCGAGCCCTGCTTGCTCGACGAGGGTCCCTGCCGCCAGACCACCGTGGCCAGCGCGAAGGTCTGGCCGCTGCGGGCCAGCTCGCTGATTCGCCCAAGCACACCCAGACCGTTCATGTCTCCACCTCGTCTCCTCCTCGCCCGCGGGCCGCGCTAGTCCTGGCGCACCGGCGGGAAACCGGACACGTCCCTGCGGTTGGTGAGCGCCTCCCAGACCCGGTCCGGCAGCAACGGCATGTCGATGTTCCTTACCCCGGTCCCGCCCAGCGCGTCCATCACCGCGTTGACGAAGGCGGCGGGCCCGCCCACGGCGGCGCACTCGCCGATGCCCTTGGCGCCGATCGGGTGGTGCGGGCACGGCGTCACGACCTCGCTGTGCAGCTCGTAGCCGGGGGTCTCCCACGCGCTCGGCAGCAGGTAGTCCATGTAGTTCGAGCCGACGCAGTTGCCGTCGGCGTCGAACGTGATGAACTGCATGCTCGCCATCGCGTAGGCCTCGGTGAGGCCGCCCATGATCTGGCCCTCGACGATCATCGGGTTGATGCGGACCCCGCAGTCGTCGACCGCGACCATCCGCAGCACGTCCCATACCCCGGTCTCCGGGTCCACCTCGACCGTGACGATGTAGACCGCGAACGGCCAGGTGAGGTTGGGCGGGTCGTAGTAGGCGGTGTTCTCCAGGCCGGGCTCCATGCCGTCGGGCATGTTGCTGTAGGCGGCCATGGCGCACTCCTGGATCGACACCCCGCGCTGCGGCGAGCTGCGCACGTAGAACCGGCCGAGCTCCCACTCGACGTCCTCCTCCGAAACCTCGAGCAGGTGCGCGGCCAGCTTGCGGGCCTTGGCGCGGATCTTGCGGGCGACCATGGCGACGGCCGCGCCCGCGACCGGGGTGGACCTGGACGCGTAGGTGCCCATGCCGAAGGGCGCGGTGTCGGTGTCGCCCTCCTCGACCACCACGTCGTCGGCCGGGATGCCGAGCTCGTGCGCGATGATCTGCGCCCACGTCGTCTCGTGCCCCTGACCCTGGGTCTTGGCCCCGGTGCGCAGGATCGCCTTGCCGGTCATGTGCACCTTGAGCTCGGCCGAGTCGAACATCTTGATGCCGAGGATGTCGTACTCGCGGCTGTTGCCCGCGCCTAGCGGCTCGGTCATGGTGGAGATGCCAAGGCCGAGCAGGCGCCCGCGCTTGCGTGCTTCCGCCTGCTCGGCCTTGAAGTTCTCGTAGTCGATCGCCTTGAGCCCGACGTCCAGGCACTTGGCGTACTGCCCGGAGTCGGTCAGGAAGCCGAGCGGCGTGCGGTGCGGGAAGTCGTCGTCGGCCACGAAGTTCATCCGCCGGAAGGCGGCCTGGTCCATGCCCAGGTCGTCGGCGGCCGCCTGCACCATCCGCTCCTGGAAGAACATCGCCTCGGTGACCCGGAACGAGCACCGGTAGGCCACCCCGCCCGGCGCCTTGTTGGTGTACACGCCGCGGGCGGTCAGGTGCGCGACCGGCACGTCGTAGGCGGCGAAGGCGGAGTGCATCAGGCCGATCTTGAACTTGCTCGGCTGCGCGTCGGAAAAGAACGCGCCGTGGTCGGCGTCGGTGTGCATGCGGAAGCCGAGGATCTTGCCGTCGCGGCGCAGCGCCATCTCGCCCTTGAGGTAGACGTCGCGCGCGAACCCGGTGGAGATGAGGTTGCCGGTCTTGTCCTCGATCCACTTCACCGGCCGCTCGAGCAGGATCGAGGCCAGGATCGAGCAGACGTAGCCGGGGTAGATCGGCACCTTGTTGCCGAAGCCACCGCCGATGTCGGGCGAGATGATCCGGATCATCTGCTCGGGGATCTCGGCCACCATCGCGACCGCGGCGCGGATGATGTGCGGGGCCTGGGTGGTCATGTAGACCGTGAGCTTGCTGGTGGCCCGGTTGAAGTCGGCGACCGAGCCGCAGCACTCGATCGGCGACGGGTGGCTGCGCGGGTAGTGCAGCTCCAGCTTTGAGATCACGTCGGCCCGCTCGAAGGCCCGGTCGGTGCCCGCCTTGTCGCCGACCTCCCAGTTGTAGATCACGTTGTCGGCCTGGTTCACCTTGTCGTCGCGGATCACCGGCGCGTCCGGGTCAAGCCCCTGCCACGGGTTCACGATGACGGGCAGCGGCTCGTAGTCGACGTCGATCAGCTCGCACGCGTCCTTGGCGATGTACGGGTCGTCGGCGATGACGCAGGCCACCTCCTGGCCCTGGAAGCGCACCTTGTCGGTGGCGAGCACCGCCTGAGTGTCGTATGACAGGGTCGGCATCCAGGCCAGGTTCCTGGTCGCCATCATCTCGCCGGTCAGCACCAGGCGGACGCCGGGAAGCGCCCAGGCGCGGCTGGCGTCGATCGACTTGATGCGGGCGTGCGGCAGCGGGCTGCGCAGGATCTCCATGTGCAGCATGCCCGGGAGCACCACGTCGTCGGTGTAGTTGCCCTTGCCGCGGATGAAGCGGTCGTCCTCGACCCGCTTGCGGCTGGAGCCGAGCCCGCCGATCTTGATCTCGTCGAGCGCCCGTGACTCGTCAGCAGTAGTGGTCATCTGTCTACCCTTCCGCCCGCAACTTGGCCGCGGCCCATAGCACCGATTTCACGATGTTCTGGTAGCCGGTGCAGCGGCACAGGTTGCCAGAAAGCGCCCACCGCACGTCTTCCTCGGTCGGGTCGGGGTTTCGGTCGAGCAGCTCCTTGGCGGCCAGCATCATGCCCGGCGTGCAGAAACCGCACTGCAGACCGTGCTCCTGCTTGAAGCCCTCCTGGATCGGGTGCAGCTCGCTGGCCGAGGCCAGGCCCTCCACGGTGGTGACCTCGCGCCCGTCGACCTGCACCGCCAGCATCGTGCAGGATTTGATCGCGCGGCCGTCGACCAGCACGGTGCAGGCGCCGCAGTTGGTCGTGTCGCACCCCCGGTGGGTGCCGGTCAGCCCGACACCGCGGCGGATCAGGTCCGCCAGCAGCAGCCGGGGCTCGATCTCGGCGAGCTTCTTCCTCCCGTTGATGCTGAACTTGATCCGGCGGACCGGGAACTCATCCGGTGCCTCGTCGCTGAGGTCGTCTTGGACCATCGTCATGATCACGCCGCCCTTTCCGCAGGTTCTCCGGTTGCCGAGGCGGGTTGGCTGCCGGTCAGTATGCGCTTGACGAAGACCCGGACCAGCTGCCGCTTGTACTCGGCGGTGCCGCGGTGGTCGGTCCTGGGCTGGGCCGCGGCCGCCGCCAGCTCGGCCGCCTCGGCGATGCCGTCGGCCGTGAGCGGCTTCCCGGTCAGCGCCGCGGCCGCCTCGGTGGCGCCGATGGTGGACCCGCCCACGCCGGTCAGAGCGATGCCCGCCCTGGTCACGGTGGTCCCTGAGGTCTCGATTGCCACCGCGACGCCGACGGTGGCGAAGTCCCCCACCCGCCGCTCAAGCTTCAGGTAGCCGCCCGACCTGACCCCGCGGGCCGCGGGCACCACGGCCTCGACCGCGATCTCGTCGTGCTCGAGCACGTTCTGGAAGGGACCGGTCACGAACTCGGCCAGCGGGATCGCGCGCCTGCCGCCCGGGCCCTGCGCGATCACCGAGCCGCCGAGCGCCAGCATCACCGACGCCCAGTCGCCCTGCGGGTCGGCGTGGCAGAGCGACCCGACCAGCGTGCCCCGGTTCCGCACCAGCGGGTCGGCCACCAGCGGGGCCGCCGCCGCCATCGTCGGCTGCGCGCCCTTCAGCAGGTCGGAGCGCTCCAGGTCGGCGTGCCGGCAGAGCGCGCCGATGCGCAGGCTGCCGTCGGGGTCGGTCCGGTGGTACGCGAGGCCGGGCACGTTGTTGATGTCGACGAGCATCTCCGGTGAGGCGAAGCGCAGCTTCATCATCGGCACCAGGCTCTGGCCGCCGGCCAGCACCTTGACGTAGTCGCCGCCGTCGTGCAGCAGGCCGATCGCCTCGTCAAGGGAGTGCGGCGCCTCGTAGCGGAACCGCGATGGGAACATTCAATTCCTCCGCTCAGCTGACGCATCGCCGCCGGCCAGGTCACTGGCCCGAGCGACGGAGTGGGGATCGGGGACCGCCTGCGGCCCCGACTCGTAGTCGGGGTCGGGCCGGGGCTCCTGGTGCGGCGGCCACGGTCCGGAGACCGGCTGCCCGGCGATCTTGAGGTAGTCGACGAGCTGCGGCCAGGCCCATACGGTGGGGCTCTTCCCGGTCTTGGGTGCGTCTTCGATGAGCTCGTACAGCCGCGGGTTGTCCTTGCTGTGCCCGTCGGACTCAATGGCCATGCAACGATCTCCCTCCGTCGCAGCGGTGCCCGCCCGGCACTAGCACGGGCGGAAACGGATTTTAGACGTATGGTGACGCGCTCTTAACAATGCTGCAACAGCCAAATAAGCTGTCGCTTAATCGACGAGTTCACTGGGTGAACATGGCAGACAAATCGGCGGATTCAGCTCCAAATAGTGACGTAGACCGGGGGCTTGAAGCGGGACGGCGGGACGCCGGCGGCGGGCGATCGAATCAGGTGCATCGCCTCCGGGGTGCCGAGGAACCTGCGCAGGGCGCTCACGGCGGTACTGCGGCGCTCCCGCTCGAGCAGGGTCACGTGCCAGCACTCCTCGGCCGGAAAGCCCGGCATGTCCACCAGGGACAGCTCGCCCCGGCGCAGCTGCTGGGACACCAGGTGCTCGATCGCGGGCGCGACCCCGGCGCCGTCGGCTGCGGCCGCCCAGGCGGCGGTCTGGCTCTGGAAGACCCCGATGTTGCTGTCGGCGATCCCGAGGCGGCGCAGCAGCCGGGCCGTCTCGCTGCCAGGATCGGTTCCGGACGGGTCCACCAGCCACCGCCACTGCCGCGCGGGCCCGCGCGGCCGCGCTTGCGCTCTGCTTTCGCCGGAGCCGACCACGACCAGCCGGTACTTGAAGATGGGCTCGCTCACGATCGGCAGCTCGTGCTCTCCGGTCACCCCCGCTCCGAAGGCAACGTCGGCCAGACGGTTGGCGACCAGCACCGCCTGCTCGCTGGAGGCCGCGACCCCGGTCGTGACCTCTACCGCCCCGGCGAACCGACGGCGGAACGCCTCCATCAGGGGCCCGGCCACGAACTCGGCGAAGGTCGAGGTGGCAACGACGCGGAGCTGCTCCGGCGCGCCCTGCGCGGCGCGGACGGCGGCGTGCGCATCGGCGCCGAGCATGACGATCTGGGACGCGATGCCGAGCAGCCGGGCGCCGCCCGGGGTCAGGGTCATGCCGGCCTGGGTCCTGGCGACCAGCTGGTCGCCGAGATCCTGGCGCAGGGCGGTGATCGCCTGCGACACGGCCGACTCGCTGACGCTCAGCGCGCCCGCCGCCGCTCGCACCGATCCGAGCCGGGCGACCAGGACGAACGCGTTCAGCTGGGTCAACGTCATCGCACACTCCATCGTGAGCACCAGCGCACCGGGAAGGCCCACGATATCCCCGTGCGCACAAAACGCAACGTACGGCATCAGCTGGGCCCGCGCGCACACGGCGCGACCCCCTCGCCCGGGAGGTGCGATTGCAGGTCCCCGCGCAAGTCGAATACGAGCGGGCCGCGAGCGTGGAGCAGGCTCTCACGCTGCTGGCCAGGTACGCGCCGGGGGCCAGGATCCTGGCCGGCGGCCACAGCCTGATACCGATGATGAAGCTGCGGCTGGCGCAGCCCGAGGTGCTCATTGACATCAACGGGATCAGCGGGCTGCGCTACATCGATCGAGCCGGCGGCGAACTGCGCATCGGCGCACTCGCCCGGCACGCGGACCTGCTGGCGGCGCCGCTGGCCGGCCAGCACTTCACGATCCTGCACGACGCCGAGCGGGTGATCGCGGACCCGATCGTCAGGAACTGGGGGACCATCGGCGGGTCCCTGTGCCAGGCCGACCCGTCGGAGGACCTGTCAGCGGCGTTCGCCGCGCTGAAGGGCTCGATGATCATCCAGGGGCCCGAGGGCAGGCGGGAGGTGTCCGCGCGGGCATTTCACACCGGTCCGTACGAGACCGTCGTCGGCCCGGCCGAGATGCTGACCGAGATCAGGCTGCCTATCAGGACCGGCAGCGGCAGCGCGTACCTCAAGGTGGCGCGGCGGGCGGGCGACTGGCCGATCGGCGCCGCCGGGGCGGCCGTCTGGTTGTCGGGCGACCTGATCACCGACGTGGGCATCGGGCTGACCGCGGTCGGCGCCGCCGGTTTCGTCGCGGCCGAGGCGGAGGAATTCCTGCGCGGCCGGGCCGCCGACGACCAGACCCTTGCGCGGGCGGGCGAGATCGCGGCCGAGCACTGCCATCCGGCCTCGGATCAGCGCGGTCCGGCCGAGTACAAGCGGCACCTGGTCAGGGAGCTGACCGCCCGGGTGCTCAGGATCGCGGTCGGCCGGGCCGGAGAGCTGGCGTCGTGAAGATCACCGTCACCGTCAACGGAACCGACTACACCCGGGTGGTCGAGCCGCGGCTGCTGCTGATCCACTTTCTCCGCGACGAGCTGCGGCTGACCGGCTCACACTGGGGCTGCGACACCTCGAACTGCGGCGCCTGCGTGATCTGGCTGGACCAGACGCCGGTCAAGTCGTGCACGGTACTCGCGGTCATGGCGGACAAGCGGCAGATCGACACCGTCGAGGGCTTGGGCCGCGGCGGCGCGCTCGACCCGGTGCAAGAGGGCTTCGCCGCCTGCCACGGGCTGCAATGCGGGTTCTGCACGCCGGGCATGCTGATGACCGCGCGCTGGCTGCTCGACCAGAACCCGGATCCCACCTCCGACGAGATCCGCGAGGCGATATCGGGCCAGGTCTGCCGGTGCACGGGGTACGAGAACATCGTCAGGTCGGTGCAGTGGGCCGCCAAGCACGACCGGGCCCGCCACGGAGCCTCCGAACCCTGGGAAGGTGACGAGCATGGGCCACGCTTACGGGTCGCTTCCCCGCAAGGAGGACGCGCGGTTCATCAAGGGCCAGGGCAACTTCATCGACGACGTCGCGCTGCCGGGGATGCTACACGGCGCGATCCTGCGCAGCCCGCTCGCGCACGCCAGGATCGTCTCGGTCGACGCTACCGCCGCCCGCGCCCACCCGATGGTGGTGGCCGTGCTGACCGGCGCGGACCTGGCCGAACGGGGCCTGGCGGGGATGCCCACGCTCTTCGGGGACGTGCAGTCGGTGCTCGCGGTCGACAAAGTGCTCTTCCAGGGCCAGGAGATCGCGTTCGTGGTGGCGACGGACCGCTACGCCGCCAGGGACGCCCTCGAGCTGATCGCCGTCGACTACGAGCCGCTGCCGCCGCTGATGGACGCCCTGACCGCGCTCGAGCCGGGCGCACCGGTGGTCCGCGAGGACCTAGCGGGCGGCAACCGCATCTTCGACTGGGCGGCAGGCGACCGGGTGGCTACCGACGCGGCCTTCGCCGCGGCCGACGTGGTGGTCGAGTGCGACATGCTCTACCCGCGCTCGCACCCGGCGCCGCTCGAGACCTGCGGCGCGATCGCCGAGTACGACGCCACCAGCGGCAGGCTGACGCTCTGGTCGACCAGTCAGGCCCCGCACGCCCACCGCACGATGTACGCGACCGTGACCGGGCTGCCCGAGCACAAGATCCGGATCGTCTCGCCCGACCTGGGCGGCGGCTTCGGCGCCAAGGTCCCCCTGTACCCGGGCTATATCTGCGCGATCGCGGCCGCGATGGCGACCGGGCGGCCGGTGAAGTGGGTGGAGGACAGGTCCGAGAGCCTGATGTCCACCGCGTTCGCCCGCGACTACCACATGCACGGTGAGATCGCCGCGACCGCCGACGGCGAGATCCTCGGCCTGCGCGCGCGGGTGCTGGCCGATCACGGGGCATTCAACGCGGCCGCGCAGCCATCCAAGTTCCCGGCCGGCTTCTTTCACATCTTCACCGGCTCGTACCGGGTGCCCGCGGCGTACTGCGAGGTCACCGGCGTGTTCACCAACAAGGCGCCGGGCGGGGTGGCCTACTCCTGCTCGTTCCGCGTGACCGAGGCCGTGTACCTGGTCGAGCGGCTGACGGACATGCTGTCGCGCAAGCTCGGGATGGACCCGGCCGAGCTGCGGATGCGCAATCTGCTGCGGCCCGAGCAGTTCCCCTACACGAGCCCGACCGGCTGGCAGTACGACTCGGGCGAGTACCCGCGGGCGCTCCAGCTGGCGCTGGACATGGCAGGCTACGACAAGCTCCGCCGCGAGCAGGCGGAGCGGCGCGCCCGCGGCGAGTACATGGGGATCGGGCTGAGCTTCTTCACCGAGGCGGTCGGGGCCGGCCCGCGCAGCAAGATGGACATCCTCGGCCTGGGCATGGCCGACGGGGCCGACCTGCGGGTGCACCCCACCGGCAAGGCGGTGCTCTCGATCTCGGTGCAGTCCCAGGGCCAGGGCCACGAGACCACGTTCGCGCAGCTGGTGGCGCACGAGCTCGGCCTCTCGCCGGACGACGTGGAGGTGGTGCACGGCGACACCGACCGGACGCCGTACGGCCTCGGCACCTACGGGTCGCGATCCACCCCGGTGTCGGGCGCGGCGGCGGTCGTCGCGGCCAGGAAGGTCCGCGAACGGGCCCGGCTGGTGGCCGCGGCCATGCTGGAGGCGTCCGCCGACGACCTGGACTGGCAGGACGGCAAGTGGCGCGTTCGCGGCGACCCGGACCAGGCCCTGGGCATCGCCGAGATCGCTATGGCGGCGCACTCGTCGCTCGAGCTGCCGGCCGGGACCGAGGGGCATCTGGACGCGTCGGCGGTGTACAACCCGCCCAACCTGACGTTCCCCTTCGGGGCCTACGTCTGCGTCAGCGACGTGGACCCGGGTACCGGCGAGGTCAAGGTCCGCCGTTTCATCGCGGTCGACGACTGCGGCGTCCGCATCAACCCGATGATCGTCGAGGGACAGGTGCACCGCGGCCTCGCCGACGGCATCGGCATCGCCCTGATGCAGGTCATCTCGTTCGACGAAATCGGCAACTGCCTGGGCGGTTCCTTCATGGACTACCTGCTGCCGACGGCGCTCGAGATTCCCTCGCCCGAACTCGGGGCGACGGTCACGCCGTCTCCGCATCACCCCATCGGGGCCAAGGGCATCGGCGAATCGGCCACCGTCGGCTCGGTCCCGGCGGTGGTCAACTCGGTCGTGGACGCGCTCGCCCCGTTCGGGGTGGTGCACGCGGACATGCCCTTGACCCCGGCCAACGTATGGCTAGCGATCCAGGGCCGCCCGGTCAGGACGGACCTGTCCGTCAGCTGAGAGCCACCAACTCGCGTCATCGTGGACAGTTGTTTACATCGGGGTGTACACGGCCGTCCACGATCACCTCGCCGGCCCTGATCAGGCCGTTGCGCCTAGACGATCGCGAGTCTGTCGGGGATGTACGGGGTGATGTTGCGCATGGCGCGGGTGACGTACTCCTCCTTTTCGCCCACGGGGGCGACGTAGTGCAGGGCGCTTTCCGCGGCTTCACCGCCCTCCAGGCGGGCGATGATCCAGGCGGCCAGATAGTGCGACGCCAGGCAGCCGCCCGCCGTCGCGACATTCCCGCGGGCGAAGAAGGGCTGGTTGAGCACCTCGACGCCCGCCTCCACCACCCACGGCTTGGTGATGAGGTCAGTACAGGCGGGGACGTCCGCGAGCAGCCCGAGCTTGGCCAGCACGAGCGTCCCCGAGCACTGGCCGGCCAGCAGCTGCCGTGACGGGTCGAGCCGGCCCAGCTGCCCCATGATGGCCGGGTCGGCGATCACCGCGCGAGTCTGCAGGCCGCTGCCCACGACAACTGCGTCCGCCTCGCGGGCCTCCTCGAGGCTGGCCATCGACTCGATCACGACGCCGTTCATCGAGCGCACCCGGGGCGACGGGGTCGCGATCGACACGCGCCAGTCGGGATTACTGACCCGGTTGAGCACCCCGAGCGCGATGAGGGAGTCGAGTTCGTTGTACCCGTCGAAGGTGAGGATCGCGATGTGCACGGTGAGTTCCTTTCGCTCGGATGCGGCTCACGCTAGTTCGCGCCGTCCATGACAGCCAAAGAATTGTCATGCATACAATCGGCGCCGTGGGGATCTCGCGCTACAAGGCAGTGGTCGACGCGTTCGCGTCGGACATCCGCGCGGGTCGCCTGCCCTCGGGGACCCGGCTGCCGACCCATCGCCAGCTCGCGGCCCGCGAGGGCATCGCCGTCGTGACCGCATCCCGGGTCTACGCCGAGCTGGAGGCGATGGGCCTGGTAAGCGGGGAGCAGGGCAGGGGAACGTTCGTCCGCGACACCGCGCTGCCCCCCGGCCACGGCATCGACCAGCAGGCGGCGGCAGCGGACACCGTCGACCTCAGCTTCAACTATCCCGCCCTCCCCGGTCAGGCCGACCTGCTGCGGCACGCCCTGCGGGACCTGGCGGCGTCCGGCGACCTGGAGGCGCTGCTGCGCTACCAGCCCCATCGCGGCCGTCCGCACGACCGGGCCGCGGTCGCCCGCCACCTGCGGCTGCGCGGGCTCGCGGTCGGCGCCGAGCAGATTCTGATCGTCAACGGCGCCCAGCACGGGCTGGCGACGACGATGATGGCGACGCTGCAGGCCGGCGACGTCGTCGCGGCCGACTCGCTGACGTATCCGGGCTTCAAGGTCCTCGCCCACACGCTTCGGCTGGAACTGGCGCCGCTCCCGGCGACCGAGACCGGACCCGGTCTCGACGCCCTCGAGCAGCTGTGCGCCAGGCGGCGGGTGCGCGCCGTCTACGCCATGCCCACCCTGCACAACCCGCTCGGCTGGGTCATGGACGCCCGCGCCCGCGCGCGGCTGGTCGAGATCGCCCGACGACACCGGCTGCTCATCATCGAGGACGGCTCGTACGCCTACCTCGCGGACAACCCGCCGCCTCCGATCGCGGCGCTCGCACCCGACCTGACCGTCTACGTGTCCGGGCTCTCCAAGAGCATCGCCACCGGCCTGCGGGTCGGGTTTGTCTCGGCCCCGCCCGCTCTGGTGCCCGCGATCGAGCGCGCTATCCGCGTGACCATATGGAACACCCCCGCGGTGACCACGGCGATCGTCTGCCGATGGCTCGATGACGGTACCGTCAGCCGCCTCGAGGCCGACAAGCGAGACGACGCGAGAACGCGGCAGTCAATCGCCCGCGATGTCTTCGCCGGCCTGCCCCTGGTCGGTCACCCTTCGTCCTATTTTGCGTGGCTTCCGCTGGCGCAGGATGCTCGCGCCGACCGGATCGCGGCGTTCCTCGCGGGCCAGGCGCATCTCCGTATCCACGGCGGAGCCATTTGCGACCTCCGCGCCCGTACCGCAGGCACTCCGACTGGCACTGGGCTCGGCCGACCCGGACAGTCTGCGGCAGGCGCTGGGCACGGTCAGGGAGGTCGTCGAGACGGACCCCTACGGATGACCTCACAGATTTATAGGATGACCTTCTGTCACACAGGAAACACCTAGGGGATGGAGCACTTCAACCCGGGAACCAGGACCGGCCGGCTCGGCTCGCCGAGCGGCTACCTCCCGATCGAGGAGCACGGCATCGTCGGCGACCTGCGCACGGTGGCCCTCATCGGCACCGACGGCACCGTCGACTGGTTCTGCCCGGCCCGTTTCGACGCCCCGAGCCTCTTCGGCGCCCTGCTCGACCGAGAGAAGGGCGGCTACTTCTCACTGGCCGCCAGAACCAGCTACGCCAAGCCGAAGCAGCGCTACCTCCCCGACACCAACATCCTCCTCACCCGGTTCCAGGGCAGAGAAGCGGTAGCCGAGGTCATCGACTTCATGGTCCCGGACACCAGGCCCACCGGCCGCACGCGCGACCTGCTGGTCAGACAGGCACGCGCGGTCAAGGGCACCGCCAGGTTCGAGGTCGCCTGCCATCCGGCGTTCGACTACGGCCGGCTGGGCCACGAGGTCCAGATCGTCCCGGGTGTCGGCGCGATCTTCACCTCGCCGATCGGCCGCGTCGTGCTCCGGACCAACGTCAGCCTCAAGGTCGAGGAGAGCGGGGTCGCCGCCACGTTCACCCTCGAGGAGGGCGAGAGCGCAGACTTCCACCTGGAGTGGAACGGTCACGTCCACCCGATCGTCGAGGGCGAGACCCGCAAGCTGTTCACCAAAACGCAGGATTTCTGGCGGAACTGGATCGCCCAGTGCCGGTACACCGGCCGCTGGCGGGAGGTGGTCTATCGCTCCGCCCTCGCGCTCAAGCTGCTCGTCTACCACCCGACGGGCGCGCTCATCGCCGCCCCGACCACCTCGCTCCCGGAGGAGCCCGGCGGCACTAGGAACTGGGACTACCGGTACGTGTGGCTGCGGGACGCCTCGTTCACCGTCTACAGCCTGATGCGGCTCGGTTTCCACGAGGAGGCGGCCAGCTTCATGGACTGGCTGCAGCAGCGCTGCGAGACGGCCTCGACCGAGCGCGACATCTCGATCATGTACACCGTCGACGGCGGCGATCAGATCCTCGAGGAGACGCTCGACCACCTCGAGGGCTACAACGGCGCGCGGCCGGTCCGGATCGGCAACGGCGCCGCCGACCAACTGCAGATCGACGTCTACGGCGAGATCATGGACTCGGTCTACCTCTACAACAAGGCGGTGCCGATCTCCTGGGACCTGTGGACCGCGCTGTCCAAGCGCCTCGACTGGCTGAGCAACCACTGGACGGAGCCGGACGAGGGCATCTGGGAGATCCGCGGCCCCCGGCAGCGATTCACCTACTCTGCCCTGATGACCTGGGTGGCCTACGACCGGGCGGGGCGGCTGGCCCGCGACCGCGGGCTGCCCGCCCCGGTCGAACGGTGGCGCGAGCTGGGCGCCCAGGCCTATCGCTTCGTCCAGGAGCGGTGCTGGGATCCCGGCCTGAAGAGCTACGTCATGTACCCGGGCAGCCAGCTGCTTGACGCGTCGCTGCTGGTCATGCCGCGAGTCAAGTTCGCCGGCCCGACCGATCCGCGCTTCCTGGCCACCCTGGAGAAGATCAGCGGCGAGCTGGTCTCCGACAGCCTGGTCAACCGGTACGCCCTCAGCGGCGTGGATGGCATCGCCGAGGGCGAGGGCAGCTTCAGCCTGTGCTCGTTCTGGTACGTCGAGGCCTTGACCCGGGCCGGCCGCGCCCACGAGGCCAGGGGCGTCTTCGAGAAGATGCTCACCTACAGCAACCACCTGGGCCTGTTCGCCGAGCAGATCGGCCACTCGGGCGAGTCGCTCGGCAATTTCCCCCAGGCCTTCACCCACCTGGCCCTGATCAGCGCCGCCGTCAACCTGAACAAGGCCCTGGACCGCCGCTGAAGAATCGAGGCGGTCGCCGCGGTGCCCGATTCTTGACCGGAGGTCACACCCGACCGGTGTACTCCCACACGTAGAAGACCGTCTTGCCCGAGTGCACCTTGGCCGCGAGCGTGTACCCGCTCGTCTCGGACAGCTCCAGAGCTATCGCGTAGTCCGTGCTCAGGGTCTGGTTGAAGCCGAGGACCAGCACCGTGTAGAAGTGGCGCCTGATCTGCTGCAGGTAGTACTGCGGGCTGTTGGCCTCGGTGCCCGACCACTGCTGCCACGTCGTGTTCGGCAGGTAGTACTGGAGGACGTCGGTGGTTTCCACCAGGAAGTGACCGCCGTGATCGGTCATCGGCCGGACCACCTTGACCAGCGCGGCGGCATCGGGCCAGTCGATCATCGCGCGCGCCTGGGCCGTGCCCACGGCGGTAATCGGGATCAAAGCGGCCAGCGCCGCGGCTAGGACGACTCGCCTCCGCGACAGCAGGCCGAGCAGATAGCCGGCCGCGATCGCGGCGAACCAGGCGCCGAAGTCGACGTGCTTGTCCAGCGATGTCGTGGTCTGAATGCGCGCCTGGTCGGCCGGCGCCAGCAGCGCCGAGAGCGCGAGCACGGCCAGCAGCAGCGCCTGCGGCCACCGCCTCCGCACAGCGCAGACGACGACCGCGGCAACGGCCGGGACCAGCACGACGGCGGTCCACGACCACGCGTCGGCGAAGATCAGGGACGCGGCGTCGGTTCCGTTGACGCGCCCGGTCGTGGTGACGCGGATCCCGGCGAGATAGCCGGGCCCGCCGAGCGCGAGCAGCACGGCGACGAGAGCCGCCGCGGCGGCGGCGACCAGAGCGCCCCGTCTGAGCGCCGCCTTCCACCCGATGTCCGGCCACGTGCTCAGGATGGCGACGCCAAGCACGACGGGGTCGTAGAGGGCCGTCGCGTACTTGGTCGCGTTCGCCAGGGCCAGCAGAACCCCGGCTGCGATCATCCATTGCATCGCGCGCTGACCGCTCCTGGCGCCGGCGGCGCACCAGGTCGCCCCGGCCAGCAGCAGCAAGGCAGCCGCGTCGTAGGTCGCGAACGAGCCGAGGTGCAACGTCGGCGCGAGCACGGCGAACGCGGCGGCGGCGAAGAAGGCGGCGCGCTCGTCCGCCAGCAGCCGGTTCGCAGTGCACCAGACGAGACACGTCACCCCGAGCATGAAGACCAGCGACAACAGCCGCGCCGCGACCAGCCCGCCGAGTCTGTCGGCGATGGCGCCGATCGGCGGGTAGATCACCGGAGCGCCGGAAAAGTAGGTCTGATACTCCGGAATCGGGGTCCCGTGCAGCCAGTGCGACCACTCGAGATGCCCGGCCGAGAGGTACAGCGCCTCGTCGCCGAAGGCGGTGTTCGACCGCACCAAGCTGGCCGAGAGCGCCGCCTGGACGGCCAGGACCGCGAGCAGCGGCCACCCCGACCGCACCGCCCGCGTTATTCGCACGTCCCGAGGGTAGACACGTTTCTCCACCATGCGGGGACATTCAGAACGTCCTTGCAGCCAACCCGCAATAGGCGACCGCATGCCAGCGATGCCGATAAAGCCCGCTGGCGGGCGGCGGTCAGCCCTGGGCGGCCGCGTAGCGGCTCGGCGGCACGCCCAGGGTGGCGGTGAAATCCCTGGTCAGGTGGGCCTGGTCGGCGTAGCCGAGGTCGGCCGCGAGCGCCGCCCAGTCCACCGAGGCGGGCCCGTCCGCCTCGACCCGGAGCGCCGCCTCGTGCAGCCGGGCGCGGCGCATCACCCACTTGGGCGAGACGCCGACGTAGTCGGAGAACAAGCGCTGCAGCTTTCGCTCCGACAGCCCGGACATCTCGGCCAGCTGGGCTACCCGCTGCAGCCCCGGGTCCTCGGTGATCCGCTTCACCAGCCCGGCCGCCTGCTCGACCACGGGGTCCTTGGCGGCGCCGAAGGCGCGCAGCAGGCCTGCCGCGGCCGCGGCCATCTCGTCATCGGCGCCAGCCGCCAGCACCACCTCGCACGCCTCGTCCGCCGCCGGGCCGAAAACGCGGGCGGCGGGGACCACGCGATCGTTCAGGCTGAAGATCGGCCTTGAGCTAAAGGGACGGAAGCCGCCGGGGCGGAAGCGGACGCCGAGCGCCTTCCCGGCGCCCGACAGGCGCCGGGTGAAGATCTTCCTGTCGACGCCGTACACCGACGGGCCGCTCGCCTCGAAGGCCAGGTGCACATTGGGATGCGGCAGGATCTGCTGCTCATGCGGCAGCTGCCCGCGCAGGTCCCATCGGATAACCCAGCAGAAATCGACGAACAGGGCCAGGTCCTCGGGCGGTGGGTAGCGGTCCAGCGTGAACCTGGTCGAGGCGGCCGCGGCGTGCAGCACGCCGGGGCCCATGGACCCGGCCGTGGTGACGGATGGCGAGTTCACGCCACCAAGGGTAGCTGTCGCCTTTGTTCAAGACATCGCCGATGCGCGGCGCTAGTGTCGCGAGCATGACACAACAACACGCCGAACTAGCTGACGCGGCGGGAGCGACCGCGCTCGTCGTAGACAACGTGACACCAGCCGAACTGGACGGCCGCACGCCGTGCGACGAATGGGACGTCCAGGCCCTGCTCAACCATGTCATCCTGTGGAGCTCCTACTCGCTCGAGCGCCGGGCGCACGGCGAGTCGGTGGCACCGGAGCTGATGGAACGCGACTTCGCGGCGGCGCCGGACTTCGCCCGCGACTACCGGGCGCAACTGGACCGCGCGCTGGACGCGTGGGCGGACCCGGCCGTCTGGGATCGCGAGCTTGACGTGATGGGGTCCAAGACCCCGGCGGCTGACGTGGCCGCCCTCATGATCGCCGAACTGGTGCTGCACGGCTGGGACCTGGCCGCGGCGACCGGGCAGGTCTACGCGGTCTCCGACCGTGCGGCCGAGGCCGCGCTGCGCGCAGTCGAGGCCAACGCCGAGCTTTTCCGCCAGTACAAGGGGTTTGCCGACCCGGTGCCGGCGGCGGCGGACGCGCCGATCCTCGACCGCGTGCTGTCGCTGTCCGGACGCGACCCGGCCTGGACGCCGTCGGCGAGCTGAAGGTGCCATTGCCCGGGCGCGCGGCTCATGCGTCTCCGCTTGTTCTATATTCCCGATGAGCCCGCAGAACCCGAAGAGACCGGCCAGTAACAAGCCGCGACCGCCGCTTGCGAATGTGAGAGTGCTCACGATTTCACAAGCGGTTAACGAAAATGGACGGCGAAGACCCCTATTTACCGGCGGCGCAGGTCAGGTGGTGTAGACCTTGCAGCGTAGGGCCGGGTTGGCACGTGATGTTGCGCACTCTACAGACAAGCGTTCTCCTGTCAAGATGAATGATCGAAGCTTTTTCAAGCGTTCAGCTTGACTGACGAGAGGACCGAGTTCGTGGTCGATGTTGATGCCATCCTGGAAGCCGCGCACCTGAAAAACGAGCACGTACGCGAGTACGTCAAGTACTGGGCGGGGATCACGGGCGCCGACAACATCGAGGTCGTCAGCGCCGATGACGACGCCAGGCTGGTCGCCGAGGCGTTGGCGGCAGGCGAGATCTTCCCCGCCGGCGAGGGCCTCTACTACTCCCGCAGCTACTACAAGGACACCGCGCGGTCGGAGGAGCGCACGATCGTCGCGACCAGCAATCCGGCCGACAAGGGGACCTACAACAACTGGTACCCCGCCGCGGAGATGAAGGAGAAGCTCACCGGACTCATGCGCGGCGCCTCCGCAGGCAAGACGATGTACGTGATCCCTTACCTCATGTCGCCGCCCGGCGCCCCGCTCGAGCAGTACGCGGCCGGCGTTCAGCTGACCGACAACCGCGCCGTCGTGCTGCACATGAACCGGATGTCCCGGGTGCACGTCGACTTCATCAACAACCTCGCCGTCCCCGACAGCTTCGTCCGCGCCGTGCACGTGACCGGGGACCTGGAGAACCTGGGCCAGGGCACGGCCGACGACAAGCGCTACTTCGTGACGGTAGCCGACGAGCGCACGATCCTGCACTTCGGCTCGTCCTACGGCGGCAACGCGCTGCTGGGCAAGATCGCGCACGGGCTGCGCCAGGCCGCCTACGACGGCTGGGCTTCCGGCCGGTTCCTGTCCGAGCAGTTCATGCTGCTGGGGATCACCGACAAGCAGACCGGCAAGAAGTGGCACATCGCGGGCGGCTTCCCCAGCGCCAGCGGCAAGACCAACCTGGCCATGACCCTTTCCCCCGATGCCCTCGGCGACCGCTACTACGTCGACTTCTACGGCGACGACATCGCCTGGATGTGGGTCGGCGAAGACGGCCGCCTGTACGGCATGAACCCCGAGTTCGGCGTCTTCGGCGTGGCCAAGGACACCAACGAGAAGACCAACCCGACCGCGATCGAGTCGATCGCCCCCGGCACCAAGGCGATCTTCACCAACATCGCCTGGAACGAGAAGACGCACGAGGTCTGGTGGGAGGGGCGCACCAAGAACCCGCCCGCCGACCTCGACGGCTGGCTCGACTGGAAGGGCAACCCGATCGCCGACCGCTCCCCCGAGGAAGCGAGCGACCCCTGGGCGCACCCGAACAGCCGCTTCACCACCACCCTGGCCAACGTGCCTAACATCGCCAAGGACTACAACGAACCGCAGGGCGTGCCGATCGACGGCATCATCTTCGGCGGCCGCACCAGCGACCGGGAGCCGCTGATCCGCGCGATCACCGACCTCGCCGAGGGCGTCTACGACGGCCTCACGCTGGGCGCGGAGGCCACCTTCGCCGCCGACGGCCTCGACGGCCAGCTGCGCTACGACCCGATGTCGATGCGCCCGTTCATGTCCTACCCGGAGGGCGCGTACGCCGCGCACTGGCTCAAGATCATCGGCGGGGCGACCGAGCAGCCGATCTTCGCCCACGTCAACTGGTTCCAGCGCGACGCCAAGGACGGCCACTTCCTGTGGCCCGGCTACCGCGACAACCTGCGCGCGCTGCTGTGGCTCATGCAGCTCAAGGAGGGCGAGGTGGCGGGGGTCAAGACCGCGGTCGGCATCCTGCCGACCAAGGAGGAACTCAACACCGACGGCCTCGACATCGACCCGGCCGACCTGGATACGCTGCTCACCATCGACGCCGACCGCTGGAAGCAGGAGATGGGCTTCCGCCAGGCCCACCTCGAGCAGTTCGCCAACCTCCCCGACGAGATCTGGGCCGCCCACCGCCGGGTAGCCGCCGACCTCCAGGACTAACCTCAAAATCAAGATCAACACCGGCTTATCGAACGGCCGCGGGCTTCGACTCATACCGAAGCCCGCGGCCGTTCAAGGTCAGCGACCTTGGAATTCTCGTTTACTCGTGGACCGGGAGCACAGCCCAGACGCGCTTGCCGTGCCAGCCCGGGACCGCTTCCCAGTTCCAGTCATCGGCCAGCGCCTCGATCAGTTCGAGGCCGCGGCCCGACTCCTCGTCCTGGTCCGGATGGCGCATGGCGGGCGCGCCCAGCGCGGCCGGCAGCGTGTCCCAGACCTCGACCATGAGCCGGAACCGGTCGGATGACAGCCGCACCCACAGCAGCGGCAGCTTCCCCTCGGCGTCGTACCTGAGGCTGCCGTCGGCACCGGTCACCGCCTGCACGACGTTGGTGGTCAGCTCGCTGACGACCAGCTCGGTGGTCTCGATCAGCGAGTTGAGCCCCCAGCCGTTGAGCACCACGCCGATGAACCCCCTGGCGAGCCGGGGGGCGGTCGGCAGGGCCCCGAGGGGGCCCAGGTCTGAGGTCAACGGCCAGTCAGCCACGTGCCCCTCGCCGCCTGCGACCCTCGCGGATTGGCTGCCCAAAGCCGCTCCCAACCGAACGGGCTAATAACCGCACGGCATGTTAGCGTACTCGCTCCAGTGCACACCGTGTCCCTATTGCACCGGAACTGTGACGGATGGTCACAGGGAGTGCAGGATATCCTGCTGCGTCGGCGGATCACAGCGGATGTTACGCGGGTGTGCCAGGGCGGAACGGCGCCCCATGGCCCGGAATTATCACGTCCGCGAACTCGAGCAGCCGTTTTCTGCTGGCTACCAGGGCCGCTTGGTCGGTGCCGAGCGGATCCTCCTCGGGGCCGGCTGACGACCACCAGGCGTGGGTGCAGACGTAGACGCCGTCCGGGGCCGACGCCACCGTGGAGATGTCCTCGCCGGTGTGCCCCGGGGTCCGCAGCAGCCGCACCGACGGGCCGAGCCGGGCGCCGTGCGCGTCCCGGTCGAGCCACCGGTCGCCCTGGTAGACCGCCCAGTGATCGTGGATGCGCGCGTTGCGAAAGAGCGCGGCGTTGACGGTGTGATCAGGGTGGTGATGGCTGAACACCACGTCGGTGACGTCCCCCGGCGCCGGGCCGTGCGCCCTGAGCTCGGCCAGCAGCGCGTCGCGGTCGGCGACCATTCCCGGGTCGACGATGATGACCGCGTCGCCATCGCGAATCAACGTGACGGTGCCACTCACGCGCTCGCTGTCGCCGTCGAGGCCAACGTATCCGTTGTGAAGCACGTGCACTTCGGCGGAACCAGTGGCCGGAATCTCCAGTGATGTCACATCACAAACAATAGCGGCATAACGGCAACTCGATCGGTACCCGTATCCCGTCGAGCGCGTGCGCGCACAGATCGTCCTCGCGCTCGGCCGGGAACGCGGCGATGACCTTCGCCACCAGCTCGCGCAGACGCGACATGTTCTTACCGAACACCTCGAAGACCTCGGCCTGAGTCACCCCGTCGCCCTCGTCCACGCCCGCGTCGGTGTCGGTGACGAGCGCGAGGGTCGTGTAGCAGAGCGCCAGCTCACGGGCCAGCACCGCCTCCGGGTGGCCGGTCATCCCGACCAGCGTCCAGCCCTGGGCCGAGTACCACTGCGACTCGGCGCGGGTGGAGAACCTCGGCCCGTCGATCACGACCAGCGTCCCGGTGCTTGCGGGCACCCAGCCGTACTTCCGCGCGGCCTCGACGGCGTGGGCGCGGCCGGTCGGGCAGTACGGGTCGGCGAACGGGACGTGCACCGCGTACTCGTCGTAGAAGGTCTGGATCCGCCCTCCGGTCCTGTCCACCAGCTGGTCGGGGATGACCAGAGTGCCCGGACCGTAGGAGGCGGTGAGCGACCCCACCGCGCTTGGCGCGAGGATGCGGCGGACGCCAAGCGACCGCAGCGCCCACAGGTTGGCGCGGAACGGGATCATGTGCGGCGGGAACCGGTGGTCCTTGCCGTGTCGCGGCAGGAACGCCACCCGGCGGCCCGCCACCTCGCCCACCAGCACCGGCTCGCTCGGCTCACCGAAGGGCGTCTCGACCGGCACCTCCTCGGCGTCGGTCAGGAACTCGTAGAAGCCGGAGCCGCCGATGACCCCGATGTCCGCGACCGGCGCCACCATGGTGTCAGGCGACCTTTTCGCCCGAGGACCTGGAGGACGAGGAAGACGATGAAGCCGCGGAGGACGACGAGGAGGACGTAGCGGCGGCAGCGCTCTTGTCGCCCGACGACGAGGACGAGGACTTGTCACCGCTCCCCGACTTGTCACCGCCGCCCGAGGATGACGAGGACGAGTCGGCCGAGGACCCTGAGGCGGACGAAGTCGACGCGGGCTCCGCCGCCGCCGACCCCTTGCGGCTGTCGGTCCGGTAGAAGCCGGAGCCCTTGAACACGATGCCCACCGGCGAGAAGACCTTGCGGAGGCGGCCGCCGCAATCGTCGTGGACCGTCAGCGGCTCGTCGGTGAACTTCTGCACCGCCTCGAGCTGGCCACCGCATTCGGTGCAACGGTACTGGTAAGTGGGCACGCATTCCTCCCGGGCGAAACCAAAATTCGGTGAGCTAGATTAGCACTCGCGCTAGCAGACTGCTAAGGATAACCGCGCGGGCGGGTGCCTCATTCCGCAGTGCGCTCGCCATCGGGGGCGGGCAGCCGCGTCAGCCCCGGCCCCGGCCGCGCCACCACCCGGACCCGCTGATCGTGCGCCTCGGCCGGCACCCACGGCAGCAGCTCGTCGTCATAGAGCAGCGCGATCGTGGGCACCTGCCCGCCGACCCGCGCCAGTGCCCGGTCATAGGATCCGCCGCCGCGGCCGAGCCGG
The DNA here is from genome assembly GCA_963773105.1 of uncultured Actinomycetota bacterium. Classification (GTDB taxonomy): domain Bacteria; phylum Actinomycetota; class Actinomycetes; order Streptosporangiales; family Streptosporangiaceae; genus Trebonia. The sequence goes on along the minus strand of CAVZAA010000002.1, from coordinate 1,270,845 downwards.
TACCCGCGCGCGTCGACGGCAAGGGCCGGCACCAGGACGACGTCCGCCCGGGCGACCGTGCCGGGCCCGCGCGGCGGCTCCACCGGCTCGAGCAGGCCGCGCGGGCCCGGCGCGAGCGAATCGGGGCCCTCGTAGGACGCCCAGTCGAGGTCGCCGTCCGGCAGCAGGACCGGCAGCACCACGTAGCTGCCGCGCTTCCAGAGCCCGAAGATAAGGCCCGCGAGTGTCCGGTTCCGTGCCGATTGAGTAGTATGCCGCGACCGTGCCGGCGGCGGACACCTCGGGCATTTCGAGCACGTGGTCCCGAATAAGGCGGCCGGCCGCGCTACGCGCCGAATCCGGCATTGACCGCGCGAGCCGTCACCAGGCGCCGGCGAAGGCTGGCCTTATCGACGCTGGCCGCGCTCTCACCGGGCGTAGCGCCGGATGTGTCGTGCACTTTGCCCCCAGGAAGTCACTACTCTTGACCCATGGTCGATACCGGCAATGCCAGGACGCCAGCAGTGACCAAGGCCGTGGTGCCCGCCGCTGGGCTGGGAACTCGGTTCCTGCCAGCGACAAAAGCGACGCCCAAGGAAATGCTGCCTGTCGTCGACAAGCCAGCGATTCAGTATGTCGTTGAGGAGGCCGTCTCCGCAGGCCTCAACGATGTCCTGCTTATCACGGGCCGGAGCAAACGCTCCATAGAAGATCATTTTGATCGGAACTACGAGCTCGAGGAAGCGCTGATCGCCAAGGAGGACTGGGACAAGCTCGCCCTCGTCCGCGAGTCAAGCGACCTCGCCACCATGCACTACGTCCGCCAGGGGGACCCCCGCGGACTTGGCCACGCCGTCCTCTGCGCAGCTCAGCACGTGGGGCACGAGCCGTTCGCGGTGCTGCTGGGCGATGACCTGATCGACCCGAAGGACCCGCTGCTGCTGCGGATGATCGACGTCCGGAACCAGTACGGCGGCAGCGTCGTGGCCCTGATGGAGGTCGATCCTGAGGAGGTCTCCCTCTACGGCTGTGCGGCGGTCGAGGCCACCGACGAAGACGATGTGGTCATGATCACAGACCTGGTGGAGAAGCCGCCCCCCGGCACCGCGCCGAGCCGGTGGATCGTGATCGGGCGGTACGTGTGCGACCCCGAGGTCTTCGACGTGCTCCGCGAGACCCAGCCCGGGCGGGGCGGCGAGATTCAGCTGACCGACGCGCTCAAGGTGTTCGCGGGCAAGGGCGAGCTGCGCGGGGTGCTGTTCAGCGGGCGTCGCTTCGACACCGGCAACAAGCTCGACTACCTGCGGACCATGGTGATGTTCGCGGCCGAGCGCCCCGACCTGGCCGGCGAGTTCATTCCCTGGCTGCGCAAGTACCTCGAAGAGCAGCAGTGACGTCGGGCCGGATACCGGCCCGCCCGGTGGTGGACAGCTCGCACAGCACGGTCGAGGCCTACCAGGCGGCGATCCTGGCGGCCATTTCCCCTCTCACGCCGACCAGCCTTGAGCTGGCCGACGCCGAAGGCTGCGTGCTCGCGGAGGACGTGACGGCGACGGTGTCGCTTCCCCCGTTCGACAACTCGAGCATGGACGGGTACGCGGTCGCCGCCGCCGACATCGAGGCCTCTTCGGAGGAGGCGCCGTCGGCTCTCCGGGTCACCGGCGAGATCGCGGCGGGCGACGTCGGCGCCTACCGGCTGGCGCCCGGCACCGCGATCAGAATCATGACCGGCGCGCAGCTGCCAGCCGGGGCGGACGCCGTGGTCCCGGTGGAATGGACCGACGGCGGCATCGCGCGGGTCGAGATCTACCGCCCCGCCGCGGCGGGCAACGCCGTGCGGTACGCGGGGGGCGATGCGGTCGAGGGCGAGACGCTGCTGACGGCGGGCACCCGGATGCGCCCGATGCACGTCGCCGTGGCCGCGTCGGCCGGGCGCAGGCAGCTCATGGTCCGCCCGCGGCCGCGGGTGGTGGTGTTCTCCACCGGGGACGAGCTGACCGAGCCGGGCACCCCGCTGGTGCCCGGTCGCATCTGGGACTCCAACAGCTACATGCTCACGGCGGCGGCCAGGGAGGCGGGCGCGCTGGCCTACCGGCGTGCGGTCGTGCCCGACGACCCGTCCGGCGTCCTGCCCGCGCTCGAAGAGCAGCTCAGCCGGGCGGACCTGCTGATCACCACCGGCGGGGTGAGCATGGGCGGCGAGCACGACGTGGTCAAGGCGGCCCTCCGCGAGCTCGGCACGGTGACCTTCCGCAAGGTGGCGATGCAGCCGGGGATGCCGCAGGGGTTCGGCGTGATCGGCGAGGACCAGGTGCCGATCTTCACCCTGCCCGGTAACCCGGTCAGCGCCTACGTGTCGTTCCAGCTGTTCGTCCGGCCCGCGATCGCCGCCCTGCAGGGCTCGTCGGACCTTGACCTCCCCCGGGTCCAGGCGACGCTGAGCGAGGCCGTGCGGTCGCCGTCCGGGCGGCGGTCCTACCTGCGCGGGGTGCTTGACGGCAACAAGGTGACGCCGCTGTCCGGACAGGGCTCGCACCAGATCGCCCACCTCGGACGGGCCAACGCGCTCGTCATCGTCCCCGAATGGGAGACCAGCCTGCCGGCGGGCGACACGGTCGACGTGCTCGTGCTCCCTTGAGAGTCAGTCGGGTCCGTTCGACCAACTGATTTTGAATTGGGTTCTGTTTTCCCCGGCTAGGCTTCTCGTATGAGCGATGCTGCTCCGCTGAGGCTGACTCACCTGGACGAGGCGGGCCGGGCGCGGATGGTGGACGTGTCCGCCAAGGACGTGACGGTGCGGACCGCGACCGCATCCGGGCGCGTGCTGCTGTCGGCCGAGGCGGTCGCGGCGCTGCGCGACGGCACGGTGCCCAAGGGAGACGCGCTTGCCGTCGCCCGCATCGCCGGCATCGCCGGCGCCAAGCGGACGCCGGACCTGATCCCGCTCTGCCACCCGCTCGCGATCCACGGCGTGACCGTCGATCTGGCGGTGTCGGACTCCGGGGTGGAGATCACCGCGCAGGTGCGGACGGCCGATCGGACCGGTGTCGAGATGGAGGCGCTGACGTCGGTGTCCATCGCCGCGCTGACGCTAATCGACATGATCAAGGCGGTCGACAAGGGCGCGGTGATCACCGACGTCCGGCTGGAGGCCAAGGACGGCGGCAAGTCGGGCCCCTGGCGGCGGACATGATCAAAGGGGTGGCCATCACCGTGTCCAACCGGGCGGCGGCCGGGGTGTACCCGGACCGTTCCGGCCCGGTGCTGGTCGAACTGCTCCGCTCCGCCGGGTGCGACGTGGTGGACGGGCCGCTGGTGATCCCCGACGGCGAGGCCGTGGAGCAGGTTCTCCGCGACTCGATCACGGCCGGCTACGACGTGGCCGTCACCACCGGCGGGACCGGCCTCACGCCGACCGACCTGACCCCCGAGATGACCCGGCGGGTGATCGAACGGGAGATCCCCGGGATCGCGGAGGCGCTGCGCACCGCCGGCGCCGCCGCCGGCATCCCGTCGGCGATCCTCTCCCGGGGGCTCGCGGGCGTGGCGGTTCGGACGCTGATCGTCAACCTGCCCGGGTCATCGGGCGGTGTCCGGGACGGGATGAGCGTGCTGCGGCCGATCCTGGTGCACGCGGTCGATCAGATCCGCGGCGGCGACCATCCACGGGCTGACACGGCACCAGGCGGGGACCAGATAGCCGACACCGCATAAGGTTGCGCCTACGCTAGATCAGATAGCACAAAGCGCTTCTCAAGGGAATGATTGACGCCGTGGGACGCATCCAAGGGTGGCCGGCCACCCTAACCGAGCCAGAACTGCTCGATGCACCGGTCGTGCTGCGCCCGGTGCGGGTCTCCGACGCGCGCAGCTGGCGCGAGATCCGGGTGCGAAACGCCTCGTGGCTGCGCCCGTGGGAACCGTCCAACCCGGAGACGCCGCTGCACCGCTCGTCGATCGGCCCGTACGTCTCCATGGTGCGCACCATGCGGCGGGAGGCCCGGCAGGGGATAGCGCTCCCCTGGGTGGTCTGCTACGGCGGCCACTTCGCCGGGCAGCTCACCGTCGGATCGGTCGTCTGGGGATCATCGCGGTCCGGCCAGGTCGGCTACTGGATCGACGAGTCCTTCGCGGGCAAGGGGATCATTCCGACGGCGCTGGCGATGGCGGTCGACCACTGCTTCCGGGTGATGGGCATGCACCGGCTGGAGGCGTCGATCAGGCCGGAGAACGTCGCGTCGCGGCGCGTGGTGGAGAAGCTCGGGTTCCGCGACGAGGGCGTCCGGGTCAGGCAGCTGCATATCAACGGCACCTGGCGCGACCACATCTGCTACGCGATCACGGCCGAGGAAGTGCCGGCCGGGATGCTGCCCCGGTGGCGAAGCTCGCTCGCCGCCTCCCGGTCGGCCGCGCAATAAGCTAGCTTCGGGGAGGCCGGGACGGGCCGGGAAGCGCCCCCACATATCGGATCTTTTGCCTTTGATCTTCGCGACACGCCGCGTAGGTATTCGTTATCAGGCTGCCGGTCCCTTTACGCTGCGTTACATGCCAGGTGCCGAAACGACCGAGGGGAGGCACGAGCCTGATGAGCAGCGCAATCCTTTACCTGGCGATCATCGCGATCTGGCTCTGCGTGCTCATCCCCCGGTGGCTGAAGCGCGACTCGGCCCGCGGCGCGGTCATCACGCCGGACACCGCCGCCCCCGGCGACGCTCCGGATACGGCGGCAGCCGAGTCCGACCAGGCGGACCTCGCCGACGACGGCGCACCTCGGACGGCAGAATCCGGCGTCGCGGCGCGCCCGCCGAAGACGTCTGCGCCGTGCGGCACCGCCGCTGAGCGCCGAGGAAAGGCGACGGCGCATCGTGACCGGCCGCCGTCGGCTGCTGGGCATGCTGATCGTCCTCGAGATCGCCGCGATCGCGCTGGCGGCCATGGGCCTGGCGGCCATGTGGGTCATCATCCCGCCCACGATCATGCTGACCGGGTACCTGCTGCTGCTCCGCGAGGCGGCGCAGGCCGACGCGGAGCGGGCACAGCGCGAGGCCGAGGCGGCGGCCCACGCGCGGGAGCGCGCCCGCGCCAAGGCGGCAAGGGCGCGGGCGGCTCAGCGCACCACGCCGGCCGAGGGCACCCCCATCGACGGGACACTGCTGGCGGGAACGACGGCCGCGGCCGCGCTCGCCGCGAAGTTCGCCGCCGCCCCGGTCCCGGCCGACTACGAGGACTCCGGCCGGGACTTCGCTCCCGGCCTGGCGGGCAAGTACACCACCTCGAACGCGGACCAGGAGCCGGCCGCCGAGGAATACGTCTACGAGGTTCCGCGCCTGCGCGCCGTCGGGGACTAGCTAACTGTCTTCGTCTTCGTCGTCTGCCTTGCGGGCCGGCCACGACTGGTCGGCTTCGGCGGACGACGGCGCGTCCGCCACTCGTCGGACCGGCTGACCGGTGACTGACGCGACCACCCCGAAGTCCTTGTCGTCGGTCAGCAGGATGAGACGGTGCTGTTCAGCGGTCGCCGCGATGAGCAGGTCCACTGGGCCGGCCGAGCGATGCTGCCCTCGCTCGGTGAGCGCCTGCTGGACCTCGTCCGCACGCTCCCAGGCGCCATCGCTCATCGGAACCCAGCCGAACACCGCCTCAAGCAGGCGGCGCTTGTCCGTCCGGTCGGCGCGTGACCGAGCCGAGTAGAGGAATTCAAGCTCTACCAGCGGGCAGGTCGCGATGACGCCAGCGGTCATCTGATCCATCCACGCCTCCCGGTGCTGCCCCTGCAGGATGCGGAACAGCCCTGAGGTGTCGATGAGGTAGAGCGCCGGGCTCACCGACGGTACGCCTGCTTATTGCCGAGGAACTCGTCGAAGTCCCCCTGGTCGGCCATCTCGCCAAGTCGGGCAAGCGCGTTCAGACGCGTCAGACGCTGCCCAACCTCGCGCAGGGCGGCGTTCACCGTGTCCTTCTTCGTCTTGGTGCCGAGGACCTCGGCCGCCGTACGCAGCGCCTCTTCGTCGATCTCGATGGGAGTCTTCACCATGGTCATCGGGCACCTCCGGCCACTCCAGTTTAGATACCTCGGATACCTTGCCAGGATATCCTAGGTATCCGGATACGCCCAGTGCCGGGCCATCGTCGGGCCGGCGCCGTCGGGGACCAGGGCCCGCGAGATAGGTGGCGCGAGCAGGAGGCAAAGTTTGCTACGCTGGCTTTCGTTCTTGGGGCTATAGCGCAGTCCGGTAGCGCACCTCGTTCGCATCGAGGGGGTCAGGGGTTCAAATCCCCTTAGCTCCACCGAGTAAGTGCACGTCAGCGGCGGTCTTCGGACCGCCGCTGTTTTGCTTGGGAGCCATTGTGGGAGCCAAGCGTTACGCTTTGGTACATGGCTGATGCTAAGCGTCGAGGCCAAGGATGAGGTTCGGGACAAGCTCAAAGAGGTGCACTCCGAGCTCGACTTGGGCGTGCGGACTGTGCACTGCGGGCGCAGAAGGGCCGGCAGACGTCGGAACGTACTCGGGCCGTCGATCAGTGGCAGGAGCACGGACTGGTGTTCACCATGTCGCTAGGGACGCCGTTTGAGTCGCATAACTTGCGGCGCGAGTTTCGGAAGGTGACCGCGTCCGCCGGGCTGGGGCGCGGTACCTAGCGGTCGGCTGGCACTAAGGCGCAGTCAGGGGTCCCGGATAGAGCTGAAGACAAGGCGGTAGTCCGCGACGCCGCAGATCTCGGCGCCGCCCTCATCAGGGAATCCGGCGATATCGCTGCCCGCCTCGTCGGGGAATTCGCCCCGGATGATCGCGGCGACGCTCGGGGCGGCCGCCCGCGCTCGCGGGTCCCGCCATATCGTCTCGCTGATCATGCGCCCCGAGGCCGGGTCGGCGAACAGCAGCACGGCGCGGAAACCGGCAGCCTCGGACACCGACGGGACGACTTCGTCGCCGAACACCTCGATGACGTCGTCGACCTGTGAGGGCTTGACCTGGATTCGCGTCAGCCGGACCGCCTGCCCGCCCAGCAGCAGGATCGCATGGTCGAAGATGACGGAGATGGGGACCTGGTACTCCTCGACGGTTACCGGCGGGCTGGCCCGCTTGGCCAGTTCCGCGCGCAGCGGTGCTTCTGTCTCCTCGCTCGCGCTCATAGCCTCCGAAGACGCCCAGACCGACCCGAATAGCGCTGCGCCCTCCGACGCGTCCGCCAGCACCGAGATGCCCAGGCTGCCCGGGCAGAACTCCACCGCCTGCCGGGCCTCGCCCTCGATGTAGGCGACGCAGTCGTCCAGCGCGGGCGGGTCCGCGGCGATCTGGCTCAGTCGGATGTGCAGCACGACATCTCCCAGTGGTCGTCCCCAGCATTCTGCACCTGCCCCCGAGCGCGCGTGCTCACACGGCGCTGCGAGTCACCGACGGTCCATTCGGGATAAAAATCAAGGATCATCCGAACGGACCGTGGGTGACTCCCGCAGTCCGCGAATCCGCGAATCCGCGGCGCGCGGGTCCCGGCCGTTTCCGCGGCCAACTCGCTGGCCGCTACCTCGGGGAGCGCGAACTCGGGGAACAGGGTCAGGCCGCCTGTCCTGGGTGAAGGACGACCTTCGTCCAGCCTACTTCCCGGGCATCGAAGTGCTTGTAAGCTTCGGGTGCCCGGTCGAGAGGCAGGTCGTGGGAAACGATCCAGGACGGCTTGACCTTGTCTTCGGCGATGAGGCTGCGCAGGTACCGGTTGTAGTGCTTCACCGGGCACTGCCCGGTGCCCATGTGCTGCCCCTTGAACCAGAAGCTGCCAAAGTCGAACGGGGCCTTGCCGTGCTTGGCCAGCTCATTCGGGCCGCCGGGGTCCTGCGGGACGTACACGCCGACGGTGCCGATTCCTCCAGTGAACCGCACCGACGAGACCAGGTCGTTCAGCGTGGCGGAATTGTCTTCCTGGCCTTGCGGGTCGTGCGCCTGGTAGCCGACGCACTCGGCGCCACGGTCGGCGCCCATGCCGTTGGTGTGCTCCATGACCTGGTCGACTGGTGAGCCCTTGGAGTCATCGACGCTGATCGCGCCGATCTGCTCGACGAGCCGGAGCCGGTCCGGATGACGGTCCACGACCATGACCTTGGACGCGCCCATGGTGGTGGCCGAGAGCGCGGCCATGCACCCGACCGGTCCGCCGCCGTAGATTACGATGCTCTCGCCTGGGCGCAAGCCGGACATCCGCACCGAGTGCCAGCCGGTGGGGAAGATGTCCGAGAGCATCACGTAGTCGTCCTGCTTCTCGGTGGCGTCCTCGGGTAGCCGCAGGCAGTTGAAGTCGGCCCACGGCACGCGGAGCAACTCGGCCTGGCCGCCCTGCCACGGGCCCATGTCGGCGAACCCGTAGGCGGCGCCGGCTATCCCTGGCTCGTTGGCGCGCAGGCAGTAGTTGGTCAGCCCTTCCTCGCAGTTGCGGCAGTGCCCGCAGGCGACGTTGAACGGAGCCGAGATCATGTCGCCGACTTTGATCTTGTCGACCGCATCCCCGACTCCGATGACTTCCCCGACGTTCTCATGGCCGAAGACGCGGCCCTCTTCGAAATCGGTGCGACCCTCGTACATGTGCAGGTCTGAGCCGCAGATGTTGGTCGCGGTGATCCGCACCAGCGCGTCCGTCGGCTTTTCGATCTTGGCGTCCGGCACCTCGTCGACACTGACGTTACGGGGACCGTGGTACACCACTGCTTTCACAAGAAGCTCCTTCGCAAGTGCTGAACTGGGAGTCGCAGGGACGGTCGAAGCGCGCCCGGCGGTCGACAACGACTCGGTGTCGGCGCCCGCGCCGTACAGGGCACCGCGCGGTGGCCGGATACCCGGACGGCCTTCGCGCATTATCGCGCCGCACCAGGTCTACGCCATGCTTGCGCGGCTGCCAGTCGGCCACATCCTCAGATCAGGTGGTTTCGCCGCCCGCTGCCGGTCAGGCCTCGACCTGGAGGGCCACGGCGACCGCAACCCGGCCGGATCTTCGCCCCTATCGCCCAGCGGCTGCTGGCCCTGGCCGGCTGCCGACAACTGGCGGACCGGCGCGACGACAGGCGGTCCCTGATCGCCTGTGACCACTGTCATAAGGAATCACTCGTCCAGGAAACGAGCGTAAGACCACCAGGATGACGGATGTGCGCCAGCCGGCCGCAGAGAAGACTAGGCAGCCTTAAGGGAAGGAGCAGCCATGAACGGAAGGCCGACAGCGGCGGCTGCGGGCAAGATCGACATGGGCGGCGACGTCTCCAGTAACCCGGACCACGTGCAGGAGGGCGTTGCGGCCGCCGGCATTGAGCTCGTCGCCGGGGAAATCAGGCGATCACCCTGGTCGTGGCCGTATGACGCCTGGGGGGAATGAGCTGATGATCACGGCCGAGACGGTCAACGGCATCGTCAGGTTCCAGGCCAACGGCCTGCCGGTGGTGTCTCTCTACTGCGGCGTCGACCCAGGCGAGAGTCAGCGGGAGGTGCGCGCCCGGGTGGACAGCCTGCTGGACCAGATCCGTCCGCTGGCCAAGGACGGTGACCTCGACCACCGCCAACGGCTCTCGGTGCGCGCGGACATCAAGCGCATCATGGACGCAACGGACAGCGAGCGCTGGCCTCCCGGGACGATCGCGATCTTCTCCTGCTCCGGCCGTGACCTATATGAGGAGATACCCCTGCCACGCCGGACACGTGAGCAGGTCATGGTGAATGCGACCCCGCTGGCGCGGCCCATGCTGGCAGTGCTCGGCGAGTACTGCCGCGCGTGCGTCCTGGTCCTCGACCGGGAATCCGCCCGGGTCTGGGAGATGTACCAGGACGAGATGCGCGAGCTGGAAACGGTCACCGATCCGCTCCACAAGGCAGCTAACACGGAAACCCGCCCCGAGGACCGGATCCAGAACCGGGTGGACGAGCAGACTAAGCGCCACTTCCGGCGGGCCGCCGGGGTGATCGACCAGCTGCTGCGCACCGACGGGTACGACGTGCTGGTCGCCGGCGGCCACGAGGACGAGCTGCCGGAGTTCCTCCGGTTGCTGCCGCAAGAGCTGCGCGGCCGGGTGGCCGGGACGTTCTCCGCTGACCCGGCCGTGACCCCGGTCACCGAAATTCGCGGCAGCGCCGAGGGGATCGTGCGGCAGTACCAGCGCGGGCAGGATGAGCAGCTGGTGGATCAGGTGCTGGAGCTGGCCGCGGCCGGCGGCCCGGCCGCGATTGGCCTGCAGGACTGCCTCTGGGCCGGCAGCATGTCCGCGATTGACACGCTGCTCGTGCGCGACGGCGCGGCCGAGCCTGGCGTGGTCTGTGACAGTTCCCGCTGGCTGGCGACCTCGGGAGACCTCTGCCCGGTATGCGGGAGGCACACCCGGTATACCCCTGACGTCCTGGATGAGCTCGCGGCGGCCGTCATTGGGACCGGCGGCTCGGCCAGGCAGATAGCGGCGGACCTCATGTCCGAGGAGTACCTCGCCGCGGCCAAGCTGCGGTTCCCGCCCCCACCGCCGGACCAGGGGAGCTGAGTGCGAGGGTGATCGTTTATGCGGACTTCAATTGCGTGTTCTGTTACCTGGCCAGCCAGCGGGCGGACCGGCTGGTGCGTGCGGGCAAAGGGCAGGTCGACTGGCGCGCGGTCGAGCATTCGCCGCGGCTCCCCGTCACTGGCGTCATGCCCGGCCCACACGGCGTGGACAGGACGGCGAACGGGGCGGACGACATCGCCGAGGCCGCACGGCTCGCGCTGCCCGGCGAGCGCCTGCCCACGACGCTCCCGGCCGTGATCAGCAACACTAAGGCGGCGGTGTCGGCCTACGCCGAGGCGATCACCGACGGCATCGAGGACCGGCTGCGGCTCCGCCTGTTCGAGTTGATCTGGGCCCGCGGGCGCAACCTGAGCAGCCCGGAGGAGGTCCGGCGGGTGGTCACCGACCTGCTGTGGCCGCCCGATCCGATGTATCCGCACCTGGTCAGCCCCGACCTGCCTAATACGCTCCTGCACGACCCCGACCCGATGCGGATCGTGCGTCGCGAAGGCGGCACGGTCGCGCCCGACGGCGGGCCGCTGACCAACACGGCTTACAACCGGGCCCGGCAGTGGCGGCAGGAGTGGCTGGCCCTCCTGCCCGAGCCGGTCATTCCGACCGTGATCGGCCCGGACGGCGCCGTCCACGGCGGTCCCGACGGCCTGCGCTGCCTGGCCGGGATCGCAGACCCCCTGCCAGTCGTGCCCCGCGCTACCGCCGGACCTTGGCCAGCATCACCCGCGACCTCAGCTGATGGATGAATTCTGCTAATGCGACCCGCGAACAGTGGGGAAGAAACCTTATATGGACACGGCTGAGACTAGTTCGGCGAGCATTCGCGACATTTCGCAGCCGGAAATCGTCGTCGGCCTGCTCGCATCACCAGGACCTGCTTCAGAGCTGACGGAGAGTCTGCTGCCGGAGATAGCTGGATCGCTGCCTGAGCGATTGCCCGGGGTGCGCTGGCGGCTTGAATTCGTCTCAGACCGGCTGGTTGAGCCGCCAACCGACCTGAGCGCGATAATCTCGGCGGGACGCCGGATGCTTCTTGACCGCGGCTGGCACCTCGCGGTATGCGTGACCGACCTCCCGCTGCAGACCGCGCGGCGGCCGGTGATCGCCCATGTCAGCGCCACGCACGGCGTCGCGGTCCTGTCCATGCCCGCGCTCGGCCCGGTCTCGGTGCGCAAGCGCACAGCGGAGACTATCGTCCGGCTGATCGGGCACATGCTCGGCGACATCGCGCTGGCGGACGCCGGGCAGCGCCGCACGCTCGCTGACGCGGTAACCCGGCGCATGCGTGAACTCGGCACGCGGATAGAGCACGGAGAAAACGACGTGGGCTTTGCCGCGCGGGTCGTCAGCGGCAACATCTGGCTGCTACTCGGCATGCTGCGCGCTAACCGGCCGTGGCGGCTCGCGCTGCGGCTCATGCGCGCCCTCGCCGCCGCGTTCGCGGCCGGGGTGTTCGCCTTGGTGACAAGCGATATCTGGCGGCTCGCCTACTATCTCGGGCCGGCGCGGCTCACCGTCATCGCGCTCGGCTCGGTAGCCGGCATCACTCGTGACGATCATGATCACCACCGGCCTGTGGGAGCGCAGCCCCCATCCGGACGCACGCGAACAGGTCATCTTGTTCAACATCGTCACCACGACCACGGTGGGCATCGGCGTGGTCGTGCTGTACGTCGCCCTCTTCATCATCATGCTCGCCTCGGCGCTGCTCCTCGTGCCAGGAGACCTTCTTAGGCATCCAGCTCGGCTACCCCGCTGGCGCGGCGGATCAGGTCAGGCTCGCCTGGCTGGCCACCTCGATCGCGACGCTCGGCGGCGCGCTCGGCGCCGCGCTGGAGAGCCATGAGACCGTGCGCGAGGCCGCGTACACCTATCAGCCGGATACACGGCTGGCCGCCGCCCAGCCCGAGCAGGCACCGAACCCCTGAGCACATCGCCGCCGGGGCGCCGTCCCTGAGGCCGCGCGACCCGCACGACTAACTGAATGGGGGATGCGGCCAAGGCGCCAGCCCCGGCAGTATTCCTGGGTGAGGACAGATTCCTGGGTGAGGGCAGGAGGCATCGGCGGACGGAGGCGATGATTTTCGGCACCGGCGAGATCGCCGTCCCGGCGCCCGCCCCATGAGCCTGGCGCTCCGGCGCAGCCAGCGGGCCACCCAGATCAGCGCCGCGGCGCGGACGATTACCGAGCGCGCACCGGTGACCTTGACGCTGGCGCGGCACCGGGCCCAGCCAACGGCCGCGACTATCATCAGGCTGGTCACCTGCGCGGTCTTCGCCTACCTGATCGCCTTGCCGGTGCCGGATACCTCGCCTCCCGTGCTGGCGCCGCTGACAGCGCTTCTCGTCCTGCAGGTCAGCATCTACCGGACGCTGTTCAGCGCGGTGCGCAGAGTCGCCGGCGTGGTGACAGGCGTCCTGATAGCGCTCGAGCTGTCCAGGTGGATCGGGTTCACGTGGTGGAGTCTCGGGCTCACGATCACGCTCGGGCTCGCCGTCGGGTACGCGCTGCGGCTGCGCGAGGCCGTCCTCGAGGTCCCGATCAGCGCGATGCTCATCCTGTCGGTCGGCAGCAAGACGGCGGCGACCAGCAGGATCACCGAGACGTTGATCGGCACGGCCGCAGGGCTGATCGCCGGGTTCGTCCTGACGGCGCCGCAGGTAGAGCCGGCCGAGGAAGCGATCGCGGACCTCGCCCGCACGATGGCCGACCTGCTCGAAGGGATGGCGGCCGGGCTGAACGACGGATCCGCTAACGACTCGGTGCGCGCCTGGCTCGACCAGGCTCGCGCCCTCGGCAACGAGATCAGGAGGGTGGATGAGGCACTTGCAGCAGGCCGAGGAGAGCACCAAGCTCAACCCGCGCAGCATGCGGCTGCCATACAGCACGGTGACGCTGCGACAGAGCCTGGAAAACCTGGAGCACTCGGCGATCACGGTCCGGGTCCTTGCCCGGTCGCTTGCCGATACCACCAGGCTCGCCGGTGACGACAACCCCCTCAACGATCCGGACGTGCGCCGCGGGCTCGCCGACACGCTGCGGGAGCTGTCCGCCGCCGTGCGGACCTACAGCAGCCTCGCGACCGAGTTGGACGCGCACGGTCACGAAGTGCTGAAGGCTGACCTGGAGCGTCACCTGGCCGCGGCGCGCGACGAGCAGGACCGGCTCAGCGAGCTGCTGGCGGCCGCTCCGGCGGTCCGCCCGGTCGGATGGCCGTTGCGGGGCGAACTGATCAGCCACCTCGACCGGCTCAGGTCCGAGCTTGAGGCAGGCACTCCGGACCAGCGCCCCGGCCGCGGCGCAACCGCTCCTGGCGGCCGCCGCGGCCGAGCTGGCAGCGAGTGCCGCCCGCGTTGCGCAAGCTTATGAAGTAATCGGCTCTGCCGGGCCCGGAGCGGGATGACCGCTATACGCGCCGGAATATCTGCACATCGCGGGCGGCGACCACGACCTTGGTTCCCGCCGGCTGCGGCCCGGACGGCACGGGCACAACGGCGGTGTCGAAGTCCGGCAGCCACTGCTCGCCCCAGGGCCCGTCGGGGAGCACGAACGTGACGTCCTCATAGTGAGCGTTGAAAAGCAGCAGGAAGGAGTCGTCGCTGATCCGGTGACCGCGACGGTCCGGATCAGGCAGCGCGTCACCGTTGAGGAAGACGCCGAGGGACTTGGCGAATCCTGTCTGTCCAGTCCTCCGAGCGTCATCTCCGCCCCGTCCGGCCGGAACCACCCGATGTCGGACAATCCGGTATCGAAGATGGGGCGTCCTTCGAAGAAGTGACGCCGCCGGAAGACCGGATGCCGGTGGCGGAAGGCGACAAGCTCAGCACAGAAGTCCAGAAACTTCTTGTCAGCGTGCTCCCAGTCGAGCCAGGAAAGCTCGTTGTCCTGACAGTAGGCATTGTTGTTGCCACGCTGAGAATGGCCGAGTTCGTCACCGTGCCGCACCATGGGGACGCCCTGGCTCACCAGGAGGGTCGTTATCAGCGCGCGCCGGCGGCGCTCGCGTATCTCGAGGATCGCCGGGTCGTCGGTCGGGCCTTCCGCGCCGCTGTTCCACGAGCGGTTGTCGTCAGTTCCGTCGTGGTTGTCCTCGCCGTTCGCCTCGTTGTGCTTGCTGTTGTAGGCGACCAAGTCGGCGAGGGTGAACCCGTCATGCGCGGTGATGAAATTGACGCTGGCGTAGGGGCGCCGCCCGGTCCGCCCGTACAGGTCGGAGCTGCCGGTCAGCCGGTAGGCGAAATCCGGCAAGGTGTAGTCAGCGCTACGCCAGTAGTCACGGACGGTGTCGCGGTAGCGCCCGTTCCACTCCGACCACAGGGTCGGGAAGTTGCCCACCTGGTAGCCGCCGTCGCCGAGGTCCCACGGCTCGGCGATGAGCTTGACCTGGCTCACCACGGGATCCACCTGAATGAGGTCGAAGAACGCGGACAGGCGGTCGACCTCGTGGAACTGGCGGGCCAGGCTGGCCGCGAGGTCGAAGCGGAAGCCGTCCACGTGCATCTCGGTCACCCAGTAGCGCAGCGAGTCGATGATCAGCTGCAGCACGTGCGGGTGCCGCATATTCAGCGTGTTCCCGGTGCCGGTGGTGTCGAAGTAGTAGCGGCCGTCGGCAAGCCGGTAGTACGCGCGGTTGTCGATCCCTTTGAACGACAGCACCGGGCCGAGGTGATTGCCCTCCGCGGTGTGGTTGTAGACGACGTCGAGGATGACCTCGATCCCGGCTTCATGCAGGGTCTTCACCAGGTACTTGAACTCGGAGACGACCTGCGCGACACCCCACGCCGAGTACTCGTTGTGCGGGGCGAAGAAGCCGATCGAGTTGTATCCCCAGTAGTTTCGCAAGCCGCGGTCGATCAGGTAGTGGTCGTGGACGAACTGATGGACCGGCATCAGCTCCACCGCGGTGACGCCCAGGCGGCGCAGGTGCTCGATCACGGCGGGATGCGCCAGGCCGGCGTAGGTACCCCGCAGGTCCGGCGGGATCTCCGGATGGCGCATGCTGAGTCCTTTGACATGGCACTCGTACAGCACGGTCTCGTGCCAGGGGATCCGCAGCGGGCGGTCATCACCCCACTCAAACCAGGGGTTGGTGACCACCGACCGGGGAACGAAGGGCGCGCTGTCCGAGTCGTTGCGGACGCGATCGTCTCCGCCGAGAGGGTAGCCATAGACGGCGCCGTCCCATCTGACCTGGCCGTCCAGCGCCTTGGCGTAGGGGTCTTGCAGCAGCTTGGCCGGATTGCATCGCAATCCGGCATCGGGGTCATGCGGTCCGTGTACGCGGTAGCCGTAGCGCTGTCCCGGACCGATTCCGGGAAGGGAGCAGTGCCAGACATATCCGTCTGCCTCGGGCATGTCCAGCCGTTGCTCGTTGCCTCCGCTGTCGTCGAACAGGCATAGCTCGACGCGCTCGGCTACCTCGGAGAACAGCGTGAAGTTCGTTCCAATGCCGTCGTAGGTCGCGCCCAGCGGGTACGCCTGTCCCGGCCACACTTCGGTTTTCGTGCTCTCCATTTGACCCCCTGCCTCTGGAATTCCGACCGTTACGGCCCGATGGCTGACTCGACCCAGGCGCGCAGGTCGGAAGCCGGCGCGGCGCCCGACCTGCGCGCCGCCACCTGCCCATTACGAAGCACCATGAGCGTCGGGATGGCCTGCACGCCGAAGCGCTGCTGAATCTTGGGCGATTCGTCCACGTTGACCTTCACCAGCTTGACCCGGCCGGCCAGGTCGGCGGCGACCTGCGCGAGCGCCGGGCTCACCATGCGGCACGGCCCGCACCACGGCGCCCACAGGTCGACGACGACCGGCACCGGCGCGGCCTCGGCCACCTCGGCGAATGTGTCATCTGCGGCGTCGGCGATCCACGGCAGCGGCTGATGGCAGTTGCCGCAGCGCGGAAAGCCCGTAGCGGCCGCCGGTACCCGGTTCCGGCGGCCGCAGTGCGGGCACGTGATGATTTCAGCGGGCGCTGCTGGGGCGGCCATGGGTCAGGCGGCGTTCTCGTAGGCGGGATTCTCGTAGCCGACGGTAAGCTCGCCGTCGGCGTATCCGACGCGGATGACCGCGCCGTCGAGGATGTCGCCGGAGAGCAGGGCGCGCCCGATCCGGGTCTCGACCTCCCGGCTGATGAACCTGCGCAGCGGCCGCGCGCCGTAGATCGGGTCGAAGCCCTGCTGGGCGATGAAGCGGCGGGCCTCGTCGCTGATCTCCAGCGTCATCCGGCGATCGCTGAGCCTGGCGCGCAGGTCGTTCATCATGAGGTCGACGATGCGCTCGATCTCGGGCTGGGTGAGCGGCTTGAACAGGACGATGTCGTCCAGGCGGTTCAGGAACTCGGGCCGGAAGTGCACGCGCATCTCGGCCATCACGCGTTCGCGCGCGTCGGGCTTGATCTCGCCGTCCGACAGCGCGTCCGCGATCAGCCACTCCGAGCCGATGTTGGAGGTCATGATGATGACCGTGTTGCGGAAGTCGACGGTGCGGCCCTGCGCGTCGGTGAGCCGCCCGTCGTCCAGGACCTGCAGCAGCGTGTTGAACACGTCCGCGTGCGCCTTCTCCACCTCGTCGAACAGCACGACCGAGTACGGCTTGCGCCGGACCGCCTCGGTGAGCTGCCCGCCTTCCTCGTAGCCCACGTAGCCGGGCGGCGCGCCGACCAGGCGGCTGACCGTGTGCCGCTCCTGGTACTCGCTCATGTCGATCCGGACCATGTTCTCCTCGGTGTCGAACAGGGCCGCGGCCAGCGTCTTGGCCAGCTCGGTCTTCCCCACGCCGGTGGGGCCGAGGAAGATGAACGACCCGATCGGCCGGCGCGGGTCCTTGATCCCCGAACGGGCCCGGATGATGGCGTCGGCGACCAGCCGGACGGCCTCGTCCTGGCCCACGATCCGCTCGTGCAGGATCTGGTCCAGCCGGAGCACCTTCTCCCGCTCCCCCTCCTGCAGGCGGCTGACCGGGATACCGGTCCAGCGGGAGACGATCGTGGCGATCTCGTCGCTGGTGACCACCTCCCGCAGCAGCCGCGCGCCGCCCTGCTTGGCCGCCAGCCGCTCTTCCTCGGCCTCCAGCCGCCGCTGCAGCTCGGGGAGCCTGCCGAGGCGCAGTTCCGCCGCCCGGTCAGGTCGTAGTCGCGCTCGGCCTGCTCGGCCTCCCGCCGCACCTGCTCCATCTCCTCGCGGAGCGCCTGCACCCGGCGCAGCGCCTGGCGCTCGGCCTCCCACTGGGCCCGCAGCGCGTCGGCCTGCGCTCGCAGGTCCGCCAGTTCCTTGCGCAGGTCCGCCAGGCGCGCCTTGCTGGCCTGGTCGTCCTCCTTGGCCAGCGCGTCCTCCTCGATCTCCAGCCGCATCACCCGGCGGGTGAGCTCGTCGAGTTCGGCCGGCATGGAGTCGATCTCGGTGCGGATCATCGCGCAGGCCTCGTCGACCAGGTCGATCGCCTTGTCCGGCAGGAACCGGTCGGAGATGTACCGGTGGCTGAGCGTGACCGCGGTCACCAGCGCGCTGTCGGCGATCTTCACGCCGTGGAACACCTCGAGCCGCTCCCGCAGGCCGCGCAGGATGGAGACGGCGTCCTCCACCGACGGCTCGTCGACCATCACCGGCTGGAACCGGCGCTCCAGCGCCGCGTCCTTCTCCAGGCGCTTGCGGTACTCGTCCAGGGTCGTCGCGCCGATCAGGTGCAGCTCGCCGCGGGCCAGCATCGGCTTGAGCATGTTGCCCGCGTCCATGGCCCCCTCGGCGGCGCCCGCGCCCACGACCGTGTGCAGTTCGTCGATGAACAGCAGGATGCGTCCTTCGGCGGCCCTGACCTCGGTGAGGACGGCCTTGAGCCGCTCCTCGAACTCGCCGCGGTACTTGGCGCCGGCGACCAGGGAGCCCATGTCGAGGCTGAAGATCGTCTTGTCCCGCAGGCCCTCGGGGACGTCACCGCGGGTGATGCGCTGGGCCAGGCCCTCCACGATGGCGGTCTTGCCCACGCCGGGATCGCCGATCAGGACCGGGTTGTTCTTGGTCTTCCTGGACAGGATCTGGATGACGCGCCTGATCTCGGCGTCCCGGCCGATGACCGGGTCGAGCTTGCCGCTGGCCGCCTCGGCGACCAGGTCCCGGCCGTACTTGGCCAGCGCCTCGTAGGCCGATTCCGGCATGGCGGAGGTGACCCGCTGGTTGCCGCGGATCGTCGTCAGCGCCTGCAGGAAGCCGTCCCTGGTCACGCCGTCGGCCTGGAGCAGGCGGCCGGCCGCGGTGGCCGGGCCCTCGGCCAGCAGCGCCATGAGCAGGTGCTCGACCGAGACGTACTCGTCCTTGAGCCTGCCCGCCTCCTGTTCGGCCGTGTCCAGCAGGCGGGACAGCCGCTGGGTGACACGGACCTCCCCGGGGTTCACGCCCGGGCCGCTGACCCGGGGACGCCGGGCGAGCTCCGCCTCCAGCGCTGTGCGCAGCCGGTCGGGGTCCGCGCCGGCCTGGGCGAGCAGCCGGGGAGCGATCCCCTCGGGCTGGTCGAGCAGCGCCAGCAGCAGGTGCTCGCCGTCCACCTCGGTATGCCCGAAACGGAGCGCCTTCGTCTGCGCGTCGTGCAGCGCCTCCTGCGATTTCTGCGTCAGGCGGTTCGGGTCCATGGTCACCTTCCTGGGCGTCGGGCGGCCTGCCCCCGCAGGGCCGCTTCGAGTACCGCGATCCGGTCGAGCAGGTCGGTGACGAGCCCGATGGCCGCGTAGTTGAGCGCGAAGCCCGCGCGCAGGCGCTGCACCCGCGCCACCGCGGCGAACTCGCCGCGGGAGAACCAGAGCTCGCCCGCCGTGTCGCGATCGGCGTTGATGAGCCCGAGGGCGACGAGCCTGCGGATCAGATCCGGGTGCAGGCCGCGACAGCAGGGCGAACTCCTCAAGGCTCAGGCGCGAGGCGCGGACGATGGCGTAATTCACCGCTGTCTCCTCGGGTCGAAGTCGGATTCGGCCGCCAGCTGCTCGAAGAGCCGGCGCTCGGCGTGCGACAGACGCGGCGGCACCATGATCCTGGCCTCCGCGAACAGGTCTCCCGCCTTGCCCTTCGGATTGGGCAGGCCGCGGCCGCGCAGCCGGATCTGCCTGCCGCTGGAGGTGCCCGCGGGGACCTTGACCTTGACCTCGCCGCCCGGGGTGTCGACGGGGACCGACGTGCCGAGCGCGGCTTCCCAGGGGGCGAGCCGCAGCTCGACGTAGAGATCGCGCCCGTCGAGGCGGTATCTCGGGTGCGGCGCGATCCGCACGACGAGATACAGGTCGCCGTTACCCGCCCCGTCGCTGCCGCGACCGCCCTGCCCGGCCAGCCGGATCCGCTGGCCGTCCGTGACCCCGGCCGGCACCGTAACTTCGAAGGACCGGCGCGTGCCGTCGCCGGTCAGCGTGACGGTCCGGCGCGTGCCCCGGTAGGCCTCCTCGACGGTGAGCTCGAGCTCGGCCTCCTGGTCGGCGCCGGGGATCGGTCCCCAGCGCCGCCCGGCCCGGCCGCCGAAGACGCCGCCCAGCAGATCCTCGAGGTCGATGTCGCCGCCACTGAAGCTGAACCCGTCGTCCCTCCCGAAGCCGCCGCTTCGGAAGCCGCCGCGGGTCTGGCCAGCCCCGGCGCCGGCCCGGCGGCGCCGCCACTCGTCTGGGTCGACGTCCTCGGGAACCTGACGGAAGTCGGGCCCGAAGGCGTCGTAGCGGCGCCGTGTCTGCGGATCGGACAGGACGTCGTAGGCCTCCGAGATCTCCTTGAACCGGTCCTCGGCCGCCGGGTCGGAGTTGACGTCCGGGTGGTAGGTGCGGGCCAGCTTCCGGTAGGCACGCTGGATCTCGTCCTGGTCGGCGTTCCTTGGCACGCCCAGGACCTGGTAGAAGTCCTGGTTCGCCATCAGCCTGGCCTGGCCACCACCACCTGCGCGGGCCGCAGCTGGTGGTCTCCTTCGCCATACCCCGGCCGGACGACCTCGGCGACCATGTCCGCCTCGGTGCCGGGGTCGGGCCGGGTCGCGACCGCCTCGTGCCGGGTGGGGTCGAACCGAGCGCCACGGTCGTCACGGCGCGGGAAGCCCAGGCCGGCCAGCACGCCGAGGGCCTGCTCCCGGACCGCCTCGACCCCGTCGACGATGGTGGCCGGGTCGGCCGTGGCGTGCGCCAGCGCGAGATCGAGGTTGTCGATCACGGGCAGCCACTGTCTGGCCACGGCTGCTCTGGCATCCTCCTCGGCGCGGCGGGTCTGCGCGGCACATCTCTTGCGCGTGTTGTCGAGCTCAGCCAGGGCGCGCAGCCGCGCATCCTCGAGTTCGGCGATCCGCGCCGCCTGGTCGGCGATCGTGTCGGCGGCGCCCGCGCCCTCCGGCCGCGCGGTCTCGGCGCTGGCGGCATCCCGCGAACCGGCGGGCGGGACGGCGGCGTGCGGGGCACGCCCCGCACCACCGTCTCCCGCCGTTCCGTTTCCTGGTGTCTGGTTCACCGGCAGCCTCACTCGGTCGGCGTGAACTCGGCGTCGATCACGTCGTCGTCACCGCCGCCGGCGGAGCCGGCTTGCGGGCCGGGCCGGCTTGCGGGCCTGGGCCGCCCTGCGGGGGGATACCCGCCGCGGCGAGTTCCTGATTGACCTGCCGCAGATCGGTGGCCAGGTTCCGGAGCCGGTCGAGTGGCGCCTCTTCATTGAGCGCCTGCCTGGCATCGGAGGCCGCGTTTTCCGCGCGTGCCTTCACGTGCACCGGAAGCGATTCGCCGCGTTCGGCCAGCTGGTGCTCGACCTGGTAGGTGGCGGCGTCAAGCTCGTTGCGGGCATCGGTAAGCTCGCGCAGCCGCCGGTCATCATCACGGTGCCGCTCGGCGTCGGCGATCATCTGCTCGACCTCGGCCTGGTCCAGGTTGGAGGTCTCGGTGATCGTGATGCGCTGCTCGGTCCCGGTGTCCTTGTCCCGGGCGGAGACGTTCAGGATCCCGTTCGCGTCGATGTCGAAGGTGACCTCGATCTGCGGGACGCCCCGCGGCGCGGGCCGGATGTTCTCCAGCCGGAACCGGCCGAGCACCCGGTTGTCCGCGGCCCGTTCCCGCTCCCCCTGCAGGACCACGACATCAACCGCCGACTGGTTGTCCTCGGCGGTGCTGAAGACCTCGGTACGGCGGGCCGGGATCGTGGTGTTGCGCTCGATAACCTTGGTCATCATCCCGCCGAGTGTCTCGATGCCGAGCGACAGCGGCGTCACGTCGAGCAGCAGCACGTCCTTCACGTCGCCCTTGAGCACGCCAGCCTGCACGGCCGCGCCGACGGCGACCACCTCGTCCGGGTTCACGGTCATGTTGGGGTCCTTGCCGCCGGTCAGTCGGCGGACCAGGTTCTGCACCGCCGGGATCCGGGTGGAGCCGCCGACCAGGATCACCTCGTCGATATCGGCGTCCGTCAGCTTGGCGTCGGCCATCGCCTGCCGGACGGGGCCCGTCGTGCGCTCGATCAGGTCCCTGGTGATCTCCTCAAAAGTCGAGCGCATCAGCGTCGTGTTGAGGTGCTTGGGCCCAGAGGCGTCAGCGGTGATGAACGGCAGGCTGATGGTGGTCTGGGTAACCGCGGACAGCTCCACTTTCGCCTTTTCAGCCGCCTCGAAGAGCCGCTGCAGGGCCTGCGGGTCGGCCCGCAGGTCGATGCCGTTGTCGCGCTGGAACTCGTCGGCCACGTAATCGACGATGCGCCGGTCGAAGTCGTCCCCGCCCAGATGCGTGTCGCCTGCGGTCGCCCGTACCTCGACCACGCCCTCGCCGATGTCGAGGATGCTCACATCGAAGGTTCCGCCGCCCAGGTCGAAGACCAGGACCGTCTCGTTGCTCTTCTTGTCCAGACCGTAGGCAAGCGCCGCCGCCGTGGGCTCGTTGATGATGCGGAGCACCTCCAGGCCGGCGATGCGGCCGGCGTCCCTGGTCGCCTGGCGCTGTGCGTCGTTGAAGTACGCCGGCACCGTGATGACCGCCTCGGTCACCCGCTCGCCAAGGAATTTCGACGCGTCCTCGGCGAGCTTGCGGAGCACGAGCGCGGAGATTTCCTCCGGCGCGTACAGCCTGTCCTGGATCTTGAGCCGCACGGCGCCCTCCGGCCCGGGGACCACGTCGAACGACACAGCGTTCACCTCGCTGGCGACTTCGTCGAAATGCCGCCCGATGAACCGCTTGGCGGAGTAGATCGTCCCCTTCGGGTTCAGGATCGCCTGCCGCCGGGCGATCTGCCCCACCAGGCGCTCGCCTTGCGGTGTAAAGGCCACCACCGAGGGAGTAGTCCGCGATCCCTCGGCGTTCGGTATCACGGTTGGCTGGCCGTCCACCGTCGCCGCGATCACAGAGTTGGTGGTACCTAGGTCGATTCCGACTGCGACTGGCATCGCTACCTCCTGCTAGAGCCGCGGCCCGCGGTACTTTCTGGACCACGGGGCGGAGCATGTGAAAGCCGTGCGGGCTGGTCAGCCCTTGATCTCGATCTGACGGGGCTTGGCTTCCTGTGACTTCGGAATGGTCACCGTCAGTACCCCGTTGGAGAGTTGCGCGTTCACGGCGTCCGCGTTGACGTCACCGGGCAGGTAGGTTCGGAACTCGAACCGGCCGGTGCGGCGCGAGCGGCGATGGCGGCGGCCTTTCTGCTCGGACTCGGGGATCTCGCCGGTGATGACCAGCTCCCGGTCCTGGAGCTGCATGTCTATCTGGTCCCTGTTCACTCCGGGCAGGTCAACCTCGACCACGTACGCGTCGTCGGTCTCGGACAGGTCGGCGAGCGGGATCCAGGGTCCTTCGGCCACGTCGACGGGGGCCAGGCCGAAGGCTAGGTTCATCAGCTGGCCCATGCGGTCGTAGATGTCCTCGAATTCGCGGGTCGGGTTGACGACGGTGAGGTTCCGTCCGCCCCTGTGGCGGACCTGGGGCATTACCATGGCTAGCCTCCTGCGGGCTGAGAACGTGACTCCATGAATGCTTCTAGCTACTACGCTTCCCGACCGCGGGGACGAGCACATCCTCCATCCTGGTAGTCCTGAGATAGCGGAACGGGAGCCCTGAGCGCACCTGACACCAGGACGCACGCTCAGATCAGCAGCCGGAAGATGCTGAACGCGCGTTCCCATTCCTCGCTGTGCACGGCTTTCATGTCGGCCTCAACGAGCTTGAATGTCCTGGCTAGGGCCACGCTGATGCCGCCGAAGAGGTCCGGAAGCCCGGCCTGCGTAGCATCGCTGAGCTCGTAGTCGAGCGGCGGGCGGGCGGCGAGAGATTCGAGGATGGGCTTGAGCTCAATCCCCTCTTCGATGCGCTGGAACGCGTGCGTGCTCTCCTGCAGGCCTTTGGTTACCGGCAGGTCCCAGGGCTCGATGATGTCGCGGACGTTGGCCTTCGCGGTGGCCTGCCCTATCAGCACCAGGTCGTAGATCGTGTCATTGACGAAATCGAGGTAGCGCTTAATATCGTCCCGGTCGACGCTGACGCCGCCCACGGCGCGGAAGAAGCGCTCGAACTTGGTAAACCCCATCACTGGCATGGCTGCCTCCTCACATCACGGGCACCCTGATGCCGGGCAGCAGTGCCAGCGCGGGCGATTGTGGTCATGTGCGTGCCTCCCTGTCGCGGTGGCCTATGCCGGCCGGGTTCTTTCGAAGGCGAGTCGGATGGCCATCGCGCCTTCGCCGACGGACGCGGCGACTCGTTTGGCCGAGCCGCTGCGGACATCACCGACGGCGAAGACGCCAGGCCTATTGGTCTCCAGCGGCAAGGGCCCCGTTCCGTCCGGACGGACGGCTGCGGCCAGCGCACCGGCCCCGGTCCGGACGAATCCGTGCTCGTCAAGGTCAACCAGGCCGCCCAGCCAGTCTGAGCACGGTACAGCCCCGATGAAGACGAAGAGCGCGCGCGCCGGAAGGACGCGCCGCGTGCCGGCACCGCTGCCGACGACGGTGATGGCCTCCAGCGCCTGGTCGCCGTCCAGTTCCCGCACCTCGCTGTCCACCATGACCTGGACGTTCGGGAGCTTCATGACCTGGTCGATGAGGTAGCGCGACATGTGCTCGCTCAGGTCGTGCTCGCGGGCTACGAGCGTGATGCGGGTGGCGTGCGCGGAAAGGAAGATCGCCGCCTGCCCCGCCGAGTTGCCGCCGCCGACGATCGCGACCGGGTCGCCTCGGCACATCAGCGCCTCAGCCTGCGACGCCGCGTAGTAGACGCTCATCTTCTCGAAATAGTCCAGGCGGGGGACGTCAAGCCGACGGTACCGGGCGCCGGTGGCAATGACCACCGACGTGCTCGTCAGCGCGGTACCGTCGGCGAGCTGGACACGGTAATAGCCGCTGTCCTGCGCGATGGCGGTGGCCTCCGCGGGCACGGCGAACCGGGCGCCGAACTTCTCCGCCTGGAGCACTGCCCGGTCCGCGAGCTCGGCACCGGAGATACCCGAGGGGAATCCCAGGTAGTTCTCGATCCGCGATGAGGTTCCGGCCTGGCCTCCGGTGGCCACGCCGTCGAGAGCGATCACCTGCATGCCCTCTGACGCCGCGTACACGGCGGCGGACAGGCCCGCCGGCCCTGCCCCGACCACGAGCATGTCGGAGCCGGCCTGCCGCGCGCTGGGCGCCGGGAGTCCGACCGCGGCGGCCAGTTCGGCGTTGTCGGGGTTGCGGAGCAGCCGCCCGTAGACGAGCACAATCGGGGTGTCGTCGGGTGTCACTCCCAACTGCGCGAGCATGGCCTCGGCGGCCGGGTCGGTCTCCAGGTCGAGCCACCGGACCGGGATCCGGTTCCTGGCCGCGAAGTCGCGGACCCGCCGGGTGTCCGGTGAGTACCGCGAGCCGACGACCCGCAGGCCGACCCCGAGCCCGATCAGAATGGAGCGGCGCAGCAGGTAGGCGCGCAGGACGAGGTCGCCGAAGGCCGGGTCGTGGGCGATCAGTTCCCTCAGCCGGGCGACGGATATCGCGAGCACCTCACCGGCGTCCAGCGCCAGGGCGGTGTAGAACGACCCTTCGCCGGTCAGCAGGCTGAGCTCGCCGAGGAACCGGCCGCGGCCGTGCACGCTGATAATGCGCTCCTCGTGCGTCCCGTGCCCCTCGACAGAAGCCATGTGCCCGGCCAGCACGACATAGAAGTCGCAGTCCCGCTCGCCTTCCCCGAACAGGATCTCCCCCGGTTGAGTGCCGCGGCGGTCACCCTGGCCGGTCAGCGCCGCGATCTGGGCATCGCTCAGCCGGGGATACGCTCCCTGCAGGTCAGGGGTTTCCGTGATGTCACCGGGCACGGCCATCGAAGGCTTAAACGTAGGCTTCGTCGACATAGCACCAGCGCCAGGACTCGCCCGGCTCGAACGACTCGACGATCGGGTGCGAGGCCGCGAAGGCATGCCCGCGCGCGTGCCGCAGCGGCGAGGAATCGCAGCAGCCCACGTGCCCGCAGGTCAGGCACAGCCGCAGGTGCACCCACGGGGACCCGAGGGCCAGGCACTCCTCGCAGCCCTCCGGCGTCCGCGGTGTCACCGGTCGGACCAGGCTCAGGTGTGGATCGGTCGCTACCGTCATGCTCGCCGTCCTTTCGTGCTAGGCATGTCCCCATGCTCGCCAGGGGCGGCGGACGGCACATCCTCAGACTAGGTAGTTGTGGCGGCCCTGGTGATTGCGCGGACTTCCGCCGGGTCCAGGTCGATGCTCGCGGCCGCGACGTTCTGCTCGACGTGCTCGGGCGAACCGGAGCCTGGAATCGGCAGGATCTGCGGCGACCTCGCGAGCAGCCAGGCCAGCGCCACCTGGCGCGGGCTCACCCGGTGGCGCCTGGCAGCGTCGAGGATGGGCTGGCTGGCGTCGGCCTCGACGATCGGCGCCCACGGCAGGAACACCAGCATCTCCTGTTCGCACAGGTCCACCATCGCCTCGGAGGTCCGGTCGGTGGCGTTGTAGCGGTTCTGCACCGACACGACCGCGGTCACCCGGTCCGCCTCACGCAGCTGATCCTCGGAGAAGTTAGACACCCCGATGTGACGGATCTTGCCCTCGTCCTTCAGTTCGGCAAGCGCGCCGATCGACTCCGCGATGGGCACCTTCGGGTCAGGCCGGTGGAATTGGTACAGGTCGACCCGGTCCAGGCGCAGCCGGGCCAGGCTGCCCTCACACGCGCGGCGCAGGTGCTCCGGGCGACCGTCAGGCTCCCACAGCCCCGGCCCCGGCCGTACCAGGCCGCCCTTCGTCGCGATCACCAGCTCGTCGGGATACGGGTACAGCGTCTCCGCGATCAGCCGCTCGCTGACCTCCGGCCCGTAGGAGTCGGCGGTGTCGATGAAGGTGACGTCGAGTTCCACGGCCCGCCGCAGCGCCGCTCTGGCGCGGTTCAGGTCCGGCGGATCACCCCAGATCCCCGGCCCCGTGATCCGCATGGCGCCAAACCCCAGCCGGTTCACCGTGAGGTCGCCGCCGACGTCTATCTTGCCCCCAGCCGCCGCTGTCGGCCTTCCGCTCATCGCTACTCCTTCCCGTGGGGACTGCCCACCCTGGCCTGCGCGAAGTCGCGGACCGGGCAGCCACTGCTCACCAGCTTCCTAGCTTCCCCGGCGGTCGGCCCGCGCGCATCCTTGGTCCGGGTAGTCCTCGGGTGTCACGCAGCCGCTGTTACGGGCATCGTAGGTGGATGGACAAGCGTCTTCGCTTCATGACCGACCTCATCGAGCCGCTCATGGTGCCTCCGGGCAGCACCGTCAGGCTGAGCCGTGATCACGATCCGGGCTATACCGGCCAGGTGCCCCGCCAGCAGGCGGCCGGCCTGCTCGCCGACGGCATCGATCTCCTCGCCGAGTATCAGGACCGGCTTGCCGCCCAGGACACGTACGGCGCGCTCCTCGTCTTGCAGGGACTCGACGCGTCCGGCAAGGACAGCACCATCAAGCACATGATGAGCGGCGTCAACCCGCAGGGGGTGGAGGTCCGTGCCTTCAAACAGCCCTCCGCCGAGGAGCTGGACCACGACTTTCTCTGGCGGTACCAGCGCGCCCTGCCCGGGCGGGGCCGGATCGGGATCTTCAACCGCTCGCACTACGAGGAGGTGCTCGTCGTCCGGGTGCATCCGGCGCTGCTGGCCGCGGAACGGATGCCCAGCGCCGGGAAGAAAATCTGGGAGCGGCGCTACCGGGAGATCAACGACTGGGAACGGTACCTGGATGACAACGGTATTCACATCCTCAAGGTCATGCTGAACGTGTCCAGGCGGGAGCAGGCCAAGCGGTTCCTCAAGCGCATCGACCATCCGGATAAGAACTGGAAGTTCTCGCCCAGTGATGTGCGGGAGCGCCGCCGCTGGGACGAGTACCGGCAGGCCCTCGACCTTATGCTGAGCCAGACGAGCACGAAGTGGGCGCCGTGGTACGTTGTGCCGGCCGATCACAAATGGTTCAGCCGCCTGGCAACCGCGGCGATCCTGGTACGAGCGCTGCACGCGATCGACCCCAAATACCCCGCCGCCGATCCCGCCACGCGGGAGCAGATGATGCAGGCGAGGGCCGAGCTCGTAGCGGAACTGGGTATCGAGCGGGCCGACGCTGAGCAGGCTGGCCAAGCGTCGCCGCACTGACGTGCGACATCGTTGTCACCTGGTTGCGCAGCCGCTGAGCTAGCCAGTCGGGGGATGCCGAGCGCACTGCGCCTGGCTAGCGTCCCAGGAGTATGCAGCGGCCCTATGCCGCAGGGCCGCTCACTCAAGGGGAGCGGGATTCCCAATGAAACCCACCGTCCAGGAGCCGCAACAGCCGATCCGCAGTACCATCCCGGCACGGCTCGACCGGGTCCGCTGGACGCCTTTCCATACCCGCCTGGTTCTCGGGCTCGGCGCCGCCTGGGTCCTCGACGGCCTGTCCATCACGATCGCCAGCTCGGTAACCAGCAAACTGACCCAGCCCAACACGCTGGACCTGAGCACGGCGCAGGCCGCCTCGATTGGCACCCTCTACCTCGTCGGCGAGGTGATCGGGGCGCTGGTGTTCGGGCGGATGTCCGACACGCTCGGGCGCCGCAAGCTGTTCACGTGGACCCTCGCGATCTACCTGTTCGGCACCGCCCTGACGGCTCTTACCCCGAAGGGGTCAGGCTGGATCGTCTACCTCTACGCGACCCGGATCATCGCCGGCATGGGCATCGGCGGCGAGTACTCGGCCATCAACTCGGCGATCGACGAGATGATGCCCGCGCGGTACCGGGGACGCACCGACGTGTGGATCAACGGCACCTACTGGCTCGGCGCGATCATCGGCACGTTCGCGACGTTCCTGCTGCTCAGCACGGTGGCCACGAGCTATGGATGGCGCATTTGCTTCCTGGTCGGCCCGGCCCTGGCGTTCGTGATCATCTTCATCCGGCGCAATCTCCCGGAAAGCCCACGCTGGCTCATCACCCACGGTCGCGTGCAGGAGGCCGAGGAGGCCGTCCGCCGCATCGAGGAAGCCGCGCTCAGGGACGGACAGCATCTCGACCCGGTCCCGGAGAGCGCCGCCATCACCATCGTGCCCGAGAGACGCTACGGATACCTCACGCTGCTGCGGGTGGCATTCCGCCAGTACCCCAAGCGGGCGATCCTGGGCGCGACGCTGATGACCACGCAGTCGTTCCTGTACAACGCGATCTTCTTCACGTACGCGCTGGTGCTCACGAAGTTCTACCACGTCAGCAACAACGATGTCCCGCTGTACGGCCTCGCGTTCGCGGTCGGCAACCTGGCCGGCCCGCTGTTGCTCGGCCAATTGTTCGACAGTGTCGGGCGCAAGAAGATGATCTCAGGCACGTACCTGATATCCGGGGGCATGCTCGCCTTCAGCGCCTGGCTGTTCGCCGCGGGGATCCTGTCGGCCGCGGGCCAGACCTTCATCTGGATCATCATCTTCTTCTTCGCCTCCGCCGGGGCGAGCGCCGGCTACCTGACGGTCAGCGAGATCTTCCCGATCGAGATCAGGGCCGAAGCGCTCGCAGTCTTCTTCGCGCTGGCCACGATCGTCGGAGCCGTGGGACCGGCCTTCTACGGCGCGCTGATCGGCAACGGCAGCAACCGCGCCAACCTGGCCATCGGGTACCTGGTCGGCGGCGGCATCATGATCATCGGCGGCGTGGTCGAGGCCATGCTCGGGATCAATGCCGAGGGCAAGTCCCTGGAGACGATCGCGCCACCCCTCACCGAAGTTGGCTCCGGCAGGCAAGGACGTGGGTGAACATGACCGTTATCGTAGGAGTGGACAGCTCTGAGGCCTCCAAGGCGGCGCTGCGGCTCGCTGCACAGGAAGCCCGCTGGCGGCAAGCGTCCCTCGTCGCCGTGTCCGCATATGAACTGCCGCTCGGCCCGGTGGGCGGCTTCCCCGGCGCCGCCTTGCATACCCAGGGGGAAGAGCAGGCTACCGCCGAGGCGGAACTGCGCGCCACGGTCGATCATGAACTCGGTGATGACGCCGGGCAGGCCAAGGTGCGCGTCTCGGCGGGGCTTGCCGGACGCGTGATCATCGAGGCGGCCCGCGAGGTTCATGCGGACCTCATCGTGCTGGCCGCCCACCCGGGCAAGTCCGCGGTGCCTGGAACGGTCAGCCAATACGTCCTGCTCAAGGCCCGATGCCCGGTCACGATCGTGCCGGACGAGAGCGACGAGAGCACGGACAAAGAGACCAGCAGCGATTCGCGACCTCCCGGTTAGCCGCCTGACAGCCGTGGAAGGGGTGGGAGGTGGCGCAAGATCGGCATCAAGTCCCGGGGCGAGTTGACACGGGTTGTCGTGCAGCGGTTCGCGGACGGCCAGCAGGGCGGGGCTGACACGGGCTTAGCCGCTGGTGCCCACGGACGCCGGCTTCCCCCCGCGATGCACGACCGCGGAGCGGGCGTCGCAGTGCGGCATGCGCGGCCGCCTGGCGGCCGACAGGCCCCGGCAGCCTTGCCCGCACCGCCCGGCAGGCGGCCTCCGACGGGCGCGGCACCGTCGCGCTTCCCCGGCCGATCCAGGCCCGCTGTCCCCGCCATGCACCGGCCCGGGGCCACGCTCGATTCGGACGGCGCCCCGGTCCAGGAACCCGCCAGTGCCGAACCCCAGGTATCGTGCTCACTGTCGGCCCGTGCAGATCGGCGGCCGCGTCCCGGCGGATTCACCTGGATGTCATGGACATCCATCTCACGCTAACCGGACCTTCGGGCCTGGGCAGGTGGCGGCCTCCGCACCGCTGCGGTGGCGACTTCCGCACCGCCGGTGCATGGCGCCGGGTGGAATGGTGGAGGGCCACCTGATGGTCGGGGACTCGGATCGCTACCCCAACATGTGATGTGGCTGCGTGTCCCCTGGGCCAACGTTGAAAGCCGGGTAAGCGCATCTCCGTAGGGGTAGTGCGGCGTTTCGCTCGCCTTGACCGTGCCTAAACCTCCGGACCCGGCGTGGATGGCATGATCTCATCATGTCAATGGCGCGTCTTAAAGGAATTCCGTAACACAGGTGCCGACCAGCCACCTGCGGCGCAGCAAGCGGCGTTCGCCTTCGACCATCCCGCCCCACACTCCGTAGGCGCCGGAACCGGACCCATGGCGCAGGGAATACTCCAGGCACTCCGCGCGTACCGGGCATGCGACGCAGACGGCGATCGCATCGGTAGCCTCATCTCGCGCCAGTACCACGTCATGGGCCACGGGAAACCACTGCTCGGGATCGATGCCAGAAGTAACGCACCGGCCATACCGGTACACGAGGCCGGCGAGGTTACCGTTGCTCAGCTCACCCGGCGCATACCGCTCCGGGTCAGGCCGCGCGGTGGTGAGCACTAGTTGCACCTCCTGCCATTGACATGTGGTCCACTGAGCCATCGGCGACGGACCCGCGGCGGGCGCACCGGGCCACCACCGACGAGGAGACAAAGACCCGCCGCAACCGGCGGCCCGGACGGGCAGTTTCGTCCACAGCGCCGATCCTCGCAAACATCACCTGCGGAGCTGGGACAACGGGCCGGTTTCGTCTCCAGTCTTGCGCGGGCAGGCCTTGGGCGCATCCCCTGTGCGTGTAGGTCCGTGTGACCGCGCAGGATGATGACAGGGCCGCGCCCTCGCCACCGCCCGGGCGGCCGGCCGCACCCTTCAGCTAGCGGCCTGCTCGTCCACTATGTCGCGCAATCGGATGGCCGCGTCCTCGATATCGCGGTACTTCATCCGCCCAGCCCGTACCTCGGCGGCGAGCAGCCCGCAGCGGTGTACTCGCGCGAAGTCGCCGTACGGGAATTTGTACCTAGCCTTGGTGCGCTCGGACGCCTCGTCATCGACGCCGAGGTGCCAGTTAGCGTATTCATCCCAGCCATGGGCTTCGATGAACTCGTTCTCCTGGCCCGCTGACGGCTGGTGCTCGCTCCAGTCGTC
Organism: uncultured Actinomycetota bacterium; assembly: GCA_963773105.1. Taxonomy (GTDB): domain Bacteria; phylum Actinomycetota; class Actinomycetes; order Streptosporangiales; family Streptosporangiaceae; genus Trebonia. Next base: position 1,238,992 of record CAVZAA010000002.1, on the reverse strand, counting down.
CCGCTTATCGCGCACCACGGTCCCGTTCTTGATCTTGCCTTCGGCGAATGCGTATGAGCGCCTGTTCAGAATAGTCGGCATGTGCTTCCCCTTACGCTGTAATCGGTCAGTGACATCACAGATCTACCTATGGCTTGCCCGGCTGGGTACGCACGGCATCACCCAGATCCAGCGGGTTGAGCCGGCGGACTTCATGAAAGTGGCGCAACTCCTCCGGCCGGTGGGTGATCCACAGCAGCGAGCGGTCCGCTGCCAGCTCCAGGACCGCACTGAGGACGGTGGCGGCCGTTTCCGGATCCAGGTGGCGGGTGGGTTCATCGAGGAGGAGGACGGGGCGGTTGGCCAGCAAGGCCCTGGCCACGCTGAGGCGCTGCAGTTCTCCGCCGGATACCGGATGCCCCCAGGACGCGACCACGGTGTCGAGGCCGGACTCGAGCTGCTCCAGCCACCGGCCGAGCCCCAGTTGCCCGAGAAGCTCGGTAATCTGCCGGTCCGTGGCGTGCGGCGCGCCGACGCGCAGGTTGACGCGAAGCGGGGCCGGGAACAGCGCCGGCTGCTCAGGACTCCAGGCGATCAGCGCCCTGATCTGCTCCGGTGGCAGCGTCCGCGCGTCCGCGTCATCGACGGTCAGACGGCCAGCGGACAGGTCGATGAAGCGCAGCAGGGCGAGCACGACCGACGTCTTGCCTGATCCGCTCGGCCCGGTCAGCGCGACCGGCCGTCCCGGGGCGAGCTCTAGGTCCAGACCGCGGAGCACGGGGTCCCGGCGGTGCAGGTAGGCCAACGCCGCTCCCCGCAGGACTACGGTTGCGGTGCTGCGATGGGCCCCGGCTGGCGCAGGGTCCGGTGTCATGGCGCGCTCGTAGCGGCCCCCATCTTCGGCATGCGCGACCACCGGACCCGGTAGCCGGCTGAGGCCGACGAGACGCTGCAGGGATGCCCGGCCGACCGGCAGGCGGCTGACGGCGTCGGGCAGGCCCTGCAGCAGTCCCGCCACGCCAAGGGCCAAGAAGACGAGGACGCCGAGCTCGACGGGGCTGATCCGCCCGGATCGCTGGGCCGCCGCGCCCGTCCAAGCCACGCCGGCCAGCCCTGCGCCCCCGGCGACGGCAACGGATACCCGCCCCAGCCCGGCGGCAGCGGCAACCGCCCTGGTGCGCGTTCCGAGCGCTCGCTCGCGCTCGGCAAGCTGGGCGAGGACCCAGTCCGCAGCCCCTACGGCCGCAAGTTCCTCGCTGCTGCCAAGCACGCCGAGGATCCATGAGCCCACGGCTCCCCGCGCGGCCGGCAATGCCGCTGAATTCCGGTCAGCGAGAACAACCGCAACGGTGATGCACGCCGCCCCGGGTACCCCGGCTGCCAGCAGCGCCAAGCCCGCAGCGGGCAGCAGGATGGCGGTCGCCGTGACGGCTGCGCACCAGGCCGCGGCGGCGACAAGGGCCGGGACGGCGGCCCGGACGACGAGGTTCTGGGTCTCTTCAGTATCGGAAATCAGGCGGGTAAGCAGATCGCCGCGGTCCCCGCCGGGAAGCCCGGCGGGGACGAGCCGTTCCAGGCGACGGTACAGCCAGGTCCGCAGGCCGGCCTGGAGGCCGAGCCCGACGCTGTGGCTGGCGAGCCGCTCAGCGTAACGGGCGGTACCGCGCAGTATCGAGAGCACCTGCACGGCGCCGATGGCTATTGACAGCAGCAGGATCGGGGGCCGGAGCGCGGCCGACAGCAGCAGCCAGGCACCGGTGGCCAGTAGGCCCACTGCGGCGAGCTCACCGGTCAGGGCTATGCCGATGGCGGCGAGCAGGTGGCGGCACGCCGGGCGGTCCAGGCCAGGAAACGGGCTAGGGAAGCGGAATCCGGTCACCCGGCGCCGACCCGGGTAGCCGAGGTCCTCCCGCGGCTGTGCGGCTGGCCATGCCGGTGCGGCTTGCCCGGAGGACGGTGAATGCGGCCGTGGCGCAGTTCGATCGTCCGCTGGCCGAGGACCATGGCCGCCGGGTCGTGAGTGGCGATGACCGCCGTCACGCCTTCGGTAATCCTGCTGAGCTCCGTCACCAACCGCCGCGCGCTGACCGCGTCCAGGTCGGACGTCGGCTCGTCCAGCAGCCACAGCCGCGGGCGGGGCCCGGCCAGGCTCCTGGCCACGGCCAGCCTGCGGCGCTCCCCCAGGCTCAGCGGAGCGCTGAATTCGCTGAGCGGCGTGTGCAGGCCCTGCGGCAGGCACCGTGGCCGAGACGGTGGGAGAGGCGGCCGCCCCGGTCTTCATCAGGCCGTAGACGATCCAGGGCTGACGTCCCATCTCGGTAAACAGCCAGCCGGCCGTGTTGGCCAGGAACGGGGCGGCGATGCAGGCCACCAGGACCCAGAGCGTCCAGCGCCCCAGCTCGAAAGGCTTGCCCCCGCGCTTGGAGCGCCATAGCGACCACGCGGACACGACGAGCATCAGGAAGCCGAGCCCGACCATGATCCGGAAGCCCCAGTAGGTGACCCACAGCACCGGCACGTAGCTGCCTGGCCCGTAACGCGCGGCCTCGGCCTGCTGGACCTGGGTGATGCCATCGACTCGGCCGTTCCATGACAAGGTGGCGATGAGGCTGAGCAGATGCGGTATCCGGATCTGGAAGACCGGCTGGCCGGACAGGTTCCCGATGGTCAGCAGCGAGAAGCTGGCGCCGTTACTGGAGTTGTAGACCGCCTCGGCCGCCGCCATCTTCATCGGCTGATGGGTGTCCATCAGCCTGGCCTGGATGTCGCCGGTGACAATCACCAGGATCGTGCATACGAGCGCCACGGCGGCCGACAGCCGAGCGGACCGGGTGAAGGCCGCCGCTTCCCCGCCCCGCAACAGCTGCCATCCCGAGACACCGAGCACGAATATCGCGCCGGTCACGAAGGCGGCTAGCACGGTATGCGAGAACTCAGCCCACAGCGTCGAGTTCCCCAGCACCGCCCAGAAGTCGGTGAGCTCCGCCTTACCCCCGGTGATGCGGTAGCCGACCGGGTGCTGCATCCAGGCGTTAGCGGTGAGGATGAAGAACGCGGACACAACGGTGCCCAGGCTGACCAGGCAGATGGATATCGTATGCGCCAGCGCGGGAAGCCGGTTACGGCCGAATACCCAAAGCCCGACGAACGTGGACTCGGCGAAGAACGCGAGCAGCCCTTCGAAGGCCAGCGGCGCGCCGAAGATGTTGCCCACGAAGACCGAGTAGTTCGACCAGTTCATGCCGAACTGGAACTCCTGGACGATGCCGGTAACGATGCCCATGGCGAAGTTGATGAGAAACAGCGCGCCGAAGAACCGGGCGAGCCGGTCCCAGGTCTCATCCCGCCGCCGGTAGGCGAGCACCTGCATCACTGCCACCAGCAACGCCAGGCCGATGGTCAGCGGCACGAACAAGAAGTGATAAGTGATCGTGACGCCGAACTGCCAGCGGGAGAGCATCTCCATGATCATGACCTGATTGCCTCCGCTGGGAATGAGGGTATACAAACGCTCCTGCGGCCCCGTGGCGAGCGTGCCTTGCTTCCCTGGTCAGCGTCTCTCGTCCAACACCCACCCACATCCTTCATCCAGCTAGTGGTTGCCTCAGCAGGTCGCGGGCCAGATGTTCCTCAGCGTGCATGTCTTCTCCATCACCTGCGCAAATATCCCGTAAGTTCGGCATCAAGTCCCGGGTCGAGTTGACACGCGTTGCCGTGCAGCCGTCCGCGGACAGCCAATAGGCCGGGGCGCACACCGGCTTAGCCGCCGGCACCTGCGACCGCTGGCTTGCCCGCGGCGATGCACGACGGCGGAGCGGGCGCCGGGTGGCATGCGCGACCGCCTGCCACCCGGCAGGTCCCCGCACCGCCCGGCGGGCATTCGCCTCCGGGCCTGGCAGCCTGGCGCCTTCCCTGCGGGCCCGGGACCGCTGTCGCCGGCAGACACCGGCCCGGGGCCGCCTGGCTCGATTCGGACGGCGCCCCAGAGGGCTGCCCCAATCGCCGCCGCGACGGCAAAGAACCACAGCATGCCGCACCTTCTTCATCGTGTCCGAGCTGCAGCCAATGCCGTTAACATCCGCCGATACTGCGCCGGACTCTTGGAGCCTTCCCGCAAGAGTGCAGGGTGGCTCGGATGGCCGCATCACCCGCTCGGCTAGAACCCTGGTCCAGAACTGGACGTTGAGCAGATGGCCGGAGGCCAATCGGCCAGGCCCGTTGGACCGGCCGGGAGGCTCGAGCCCAGGGCGGGCCGCGCGTCTCACTATCCGGACGGAGGTACACGCCGGCGCCAGCTTCCCATGAGGGGATACGGCCACGCCCTCAACCTGGATAGTCCTCGCGGCTGTCACGAAATCGCGCCGGCCCTCACAGCGGTGCACACCCATCCGGATGCGTGGTGCTTTTCCCGCACCGTGCGGGCACGATGTGGCACAGGCGCACCGCACGGTGGAGCGTGCCGACACCCGGCGGGAGTCCTGCTCAGCGTCGATGACGATGTGGCGGCGGCCTAGAAAATCTGACCACCGGTCAGCGCGCGCCGATGCCGGTCCGCGGCCATCCGGCGCGGCCGCCGCCGGAGATGCCGGCGCCCGACAGCGCACACAGCACGGCCAGCGCGATCGAGCAGCCGAGCACGGCGCGGAAATCACCCACGTGGTCGGCGGCGACACCGACGCCGATGATCGGGATGGCGAGGCCTGAGTAAGCGAAGACGAAATAGCTGGAGATCACCTGCGCGCGGGTCTCGGGCAGGGCCAGCCGGTTAGCGGCGGACAGGCTGCCGATGACGAGCGCGCCGAAGGCGCTCCCAGCCACCACGGCGGCGATCACGAACAGCGCCAGGGATCCCGTCGATACCCCGGCCACGACGAGCGCCAGGGCGACAGGGAAGACTCCGAGCCCGGCCAGGAGGACCGGCCTGCTGTTGAGGCGCGCCAGGCTCAGCGCGGCGATGGTGCCTGAACCGAAGAAGATGCAGGTAACGGCACCTGCGACTGCGTAATTGGCGTGATGGAGCATGGCGGTCGTGAAGCCAGGTGCGAGCGACGCGAACAGCCCGTTCAGTGCGTACGCGGCGAAGGCGGCCACTCCCGCGGCGATGAACTCGCGCCGGCCGTCCGCGGGGACCGCGAGGCGGGTGAACCGCAGGCTCGGCCGCTCCCGTCTGGTCACCGTCTCAGGGACGAAGGCGAGGGCCAGCGCCGCGGCGGCGAGAAGACCGAGGAAAACCTCGAAGACGAGCACGGTCGGCTGCGGAAGGTACTCGGCGAACAGCCCGGCCATGAGCGGGCCCAGCGCTGCGGCGCCGGTGTTCGCGGCAGCGGCCACTAGCGATGCGCGCCGTGCGGCGGATTCCCGGATCATCTCGGTGAGCGCCGCGGTGGCGGTGCCTGTCATCAGGCCGGCGGACACCCCCGACAAGATCCGGGCCGGGTAGAGCCACCCCGGGCTGGCGGCGAAGATGAACAAGACGGCGCTGGCCGCACTGAAGGCGATGGCTGCGGCCATTACCGGTTTCCGGCCCGCCTGGTCTGAAGCCCGGCCGGCCAGCAGCAAGGTCGCGAGCACGGCCAGCGCGTAGACTGCGAAAATCAGCGTGAGGATCCCCGCGGAGAAATGCCACTGACGCTGATAGATGGCATACAGCGGGGCCGGCACGGCGGTGCCCAGCATGACCGCGGCGAACACGTACGCGGCCAGCCAGAACGCGATTTCCCTAGGCGCGGCGCGCCGGGTCAGCTTGTTCGCCGACTGTCCCAGGCCGTCGGCGCACGGCCGGTCGGCCGTGCGCCCACGAGGGTGCACCTGCGTCATTGGTACGACGATGCTACACACCCGCCCGCGCCGCATCACTAGAGCGTGTAGTCAGCCGCAGGCAACCCCGGACCATGGCCGCGGGAGCGAGGCGCCGGCGCAGCCGGGACTACTCAACCGTGTGATGCGGATCGCCTGGGCGACTCTCAAGCTGGGTTGGAATCGCTCGCTGACATACGCGGGAGGGCTGAGCATGCTAACCAGCTGGTACCGGACCGGCGTTATCTACTCCGCGGACGTCGGCCGCGCGCTCCGATCCAGACTTGCCGTTCCGGGACTGGTACGTCTGGTCAGCGACCGAGCCCCCTGACCGATTCGAGGGGATGGTGTTCCCCGGGGTGGAGGAGGAGACCTCGACCTACGACGAGATGGCGGCCGCGTGGTACCGGCACCGGTTCTACCGGTTCGAGCCGGACCTGAAGACCGACAATCCGCCGGTGCGCGAGGAAAACCGCAAGATCGCCACGTTCTGGCTCACGCTGGGGGTATCAGGATTCCGGATCGATGCCGCGCCCTTCCTGATCGAGGCTAGGACTAGGGCGAGGACTAGCCAGTGACGTTACTACGGGTTCCTGCGGGACCTGCGCGAGTCACTGTCCTGGCACCGGGGCGATTCGGTGATGCTCGCCGAAGCCAACGTGTCCGACGAGGAGTTGATCGCCGCGTCGGCGATGACCCGGAGATGATCACGCTCACCGGAATGGAGGGTGTTCTTCCCATTCGGGACCAGGACGGGGACAGCGGTACCTGTGCCTCCGGAGAGCCGGAACACCTGGAGTATTACATGATCGATCCCTCTTGGATTCAGTGCACTCGACGGCGATCACCGCGAGCTGTGACCTATCGAGACGAGTGATGTGGTGCCCGCGCCGTCGGCGGCAGTCTGGTAATGACGCCAACCAAACGCGCACGAGAGGTGAGACGATGAAAACCGACGGTGAGATCAGGGATGACGTCATCGAAGAACTGCGCTGGGACCCGCAGATCACGGACCCGGACGCCATCGGCGTCGCGGTCAAGGACGGCGCGGTGACCCTGGCGGGCAGCGTCCCGACCTTCGTGGAGAAGCTGGCCGCGGCCCGGGCCGCCGAGCGGGTCTACGGAGTCAAGGTCGTGGCCAACGAACTGGAGGTCAAGTTGGTCGGCGGGCCGCGGGGCGACTCCGGTATCGCCACCGCGATTGCGCACGTCCTGGAGAACAACGTGCAGGTCCCCGAGGGCAAGGTGCACGCCCGGGTACAGAACGGCTGGGTCACGCTCGACGGCGAAGTCGACTACGACTACCAGCGCCGCGAAGTCGAGCGGATGGTCCGCCAGGTCCGCGGCGTCGTCGGTGTGATCGACACGATCACGGTCAGACCGCCCGCGAGCCCGGCGAAGGTCCAGCAAGTGATCGAGGAGACCTTCAAGCGCGAAGCGGAGATCGACGCGCGCCACATCAGCATCCAGGTATCTGACCACACCGCGAAGCTGTACGGGCACGTGCACTCCATCCAGGAGGCGAGCGCGGCCAGGGCGGCAGCGGCCGCGGCGCCCGGGATCGCTGCGGTGGAGAGCCATCTCGTGGTCTCCCCCTAGCGACCCGCCTGCCGTGCGGGCGGTCGGCGGACCCTCGTCAAGAACAGGCCGCCGCACCCGGGTGCCGCTGAGCTTCTCTTCGACCGACTCGAGGGCGACGGGGCCCCGGATCACCCTGGGGCCGCTTGACGCGGAAGCCCAGATCGCCCTGATCGGCGACGTGCTCGGCGCCGTTCCAGACGCGACGCTGATCCAGCTCGCGGCCGACGCCGCGGGAAACCTTTCATGCTCGCCGAGGCCTCCCTCGGGCTGTTGGACGAGGGTGCCATCACCGTCGCCGGGGGCGGGCCAGCCGTTTATCAGCACGCACACGGTCGCGTTCCACCGCCGCCAGGTGTTCCGCAAGCTCGGCATCACGTCACGGGTCGAGCTGACTCACATCGCGGTGGAGCATGACGGCCTGTGGCCGCTTACCGGGCGTTTTGCCATCCGCCGATCGGGTAGCCGGGCGGGCCTGCAGCCACCTGGCATTTCGCCCGGTGGAAGGAAAACAGGGCACCGACACATTGCGAGAGTGGGGGATATGACCACCGGGAACGCCGACGACCGTAGCTGGCAGCTCGCCCTCCGTCTCATCGCGGCCTGGCGGGCAGCCAGCGACACACGGCGCCGGAGCGCCGTCGCGCAGCGGCTTGCGGAGGCGGCGAAGGGCGACGCGAGCACGGTCGAACAGGCTGTACTCGGCCTCACCGCGCTCGGCAACATGTTCCTGGAACTGTATGCCGACTGCTCGGGTTGCCCCATCGACTCCATCATCCGGGACGTCATGGCTCTCAGGCACGACGACCCGTCCGGCTACCCGACCGAGTGATGTGGGCGGCGCGCCCACCTGGCGAACATGGCCTCCGCGGCGGTTAATGGAATCGCGGCGGAGAGCCCGGGCTCGCAAAGCGCTGCTGAGACCTCATGGCAGCCGGAACTGGTCATCGGCCCGCTGGCCTCGCCGGGACCCGCGTCGGAGCTGACCGAGAGCCTAGTCGGGGAGATCGCCCACCGGCTCGCCGGGCAACTGCCGGGAGTTCGGTGGCGGGTGGAATTCGTCTCCGACCGGTTGGCCGAGCCGCCAACCGACCTCAGCGCGCTGATCGAGGCGGGGCGCAGGAGGCTCCTCGAGCGCGGCTGGCACCTGGCGGTGTGCGTGACCGATCTACCGCCGCAGACCGCGCGGCGGCCGGTGATTGCTCACGTCAGCGCGACCCATGGCGTCGCGGTCTTGTCCATGCCCGCGCTCGGCCCGCTGTCGGCGCGCAAGCGCACCGCCGAGACGATCGTGCGGCTGGTCGGGCACATACTCGGTGACCTGGCGCCGCTGGCGGACGCCGCTCCGCTGGCGCAGGCCGTGACCCGCGGGATGCGCGAACTGGGCGACCGCACCGAGCGCGGCGAGCACGGGGCGGGCTTTGTCGCGCGGGTCATCACAAGCAACATCTGGCTGCTGCTGGGCATGCTGCGGGCCAACCGGCCGTGGCAGCTGGCGCTGCGGCTCATGCGCGCGCTGGCCGTGGCCTTCGCGGCTGGGGTGTTCGCGCTGGTGACCAGCGACATCTGGCGCCTGTCGCACTATCTGGTGCCGCCGCGGCTGAAGGTCATCTGTCTTGGCTCGGTGGCCGGCATCACCGTGACGATCGTGGTCGCCACCGGTCTGTGGGAGCGCAGCCCGCACCCGGAGGCGCGCGAGCAGGTCGCCTTGTTCAATATCGTCACTGCGGCCACGGTCGGCCTTGGCGTGGCCACGCTGTACCTCGCGCTATTCGCGATCATGTTCGCCGCGGCGCTGCTGCTGGTGCCGCGCAACCTGCTCGGCCTGGTCCTCGGGCAGCCGGGTGGGGTGGCCGACCAGGTGAGACTGGTCTGGCTGGCCACCTCGATCGCGACGCAGGGCGGCGCACTCGGCGCGGCCCTGGAGAGCGGCGAGACCGTACGCGAGGCGGCCTACACGTATCAGCCGGACACGCAGATCGACGCCGTTGCTGGTCCGCGGTTACGAGCCGCGGCGTCTCACGGGCTCAGCCATCGGCGGGCAGCCACGGCGACTGCCAGCGCGGGTGACCGCGGACCAGGGCCTCCGCGCCGTCGGGTCCCCAGGATCCGCGCGGGTAGGGGCGGATGACGGGCGGATGGCCGAGCAGCGGCTGCACGATGCGCCAGGTCTCCTCAACGCTGTCCTGCCGGGCGAAGAGCTGATGGTCGCCGGCCAGCGCGGCGTGCAGCAGCCGCTCGTACGGTTCCGCGGGTTCGCCCAGCTCGCGGACGAAAGAGGTGTCCAGGTGGACGGGGCGCCAGGATTGTTCGGTCAGCGCGGACAGCTGCAGCCGCAGGCCTGGGTCCGGGTCGATCCGCAGCACGACCTGGTTGGGCTCGGCTCTGGTCGGCTGGGGCAGGAAAGCCAGCCGGGGCGTTCGACGCAGGAGCAGCCGCACCTCGGTGACCGTGTGCGGCAGCGCCTTGCCAGCCCGCAGGAAGATGGGGACATCTGCCCAGCGCCAGTTATCGATCTCCAGCCGTAGCGCCACGTAGGTCTCGGTGGCCGAGCCGCGGGCCACGCCGGGGGTGTCGGCGTACCCCTGGTACTGCCCGCGCACGTAGTGCCGCGGATCGCCCGGGGGCATGGCGCGAAATACCTCCGCCTTCTTATCCTGCGTGTCCTCGGCGGTGCCGCCGACGGGCGGGTCCATGGCGACCAGGGCCAGGACCTGCAGCAGGTGGTTCTGGACCACGTCGCGCAGCGCGCCGACCGAATCGTAGAACCTGCCGCGGCCCTCGACGCCGAAGTCCTCGGCCATCATGATCTGCACGGCCGAGACGCTCTCGCGCTCCCACAACTCGGCCAGCGCCAAGTTGGCGAACCGCAGATATTCCAGCTCGATGACCGGTTCCTTGCCGAGGAAGTGATCAACGCGCAGGATCTGGCTCTCGCGCAGCAGCCGGTGCAGCCGGTCGTTCAGCTCGCGAGCCGAGGCCAGGTCGTGGCCGAACGGCTTCTCGACGGCGACCCGGCCCTCGCGCAGGAGCCTGGCCGCGCTGAGGTGCTCCACGATGGGACCGAACAGGGCCGGGGGCACCTCCAGGTAGTACAGCGGCCGTTTTGCGCGGCCGACCTGCGCGGCGAGGCGGCGGTAGAGCGCGGCGTCCAGGACGTCACCGTGCAGGTAGGACATCCGGCGGGCGAGCCGGTCGAAGACCGCGTTGTCGACGTCCTGGCCGGAGTCGCCGATGGCCTCGCGGGCGTGCTTGACGAGTTCCCCGGTGGTTATGTCGTCGCTGGCCACCCCGATGATCGGGCCGTCGAGCAGCCCGCGGCGCTCCAGGCGGTAGAGCGCGCGGAAGGTCATCCGGCGGGCCAGGTCGCCGGTGATGCCGAAGATGACCAGCAGGTCCGCGTGATTCTCCATCAGGTTTCCACCTTGCGCTCGAGCGTCTTCCCCTCGAGCCTGCCTTCGGCCAGGGCGGGACGGGACACCTCGTCCAGGCTGCGCACGGCCAGGTCCGCGCCCGCGTTGACCAGTGCCTGGGTGTCGCCCAGGCGGGCCACGCCGAGAGCGGCCATCCGGCCGGCCTTGGCCGCCTGCACGCCGACGGCGGCGTCCTCGACCACGAAGCACCGCGCGGGCGTGGCGCCGAGCTCCTCGGTCGCGACCAGGAAGATCATCGGATCCGGCTTACCCCGCGGCAGGTCACGCCCGGAGACGTCCGCGTCCAGCAGGTCGAGCAGGGTCAGGCCCGGCTCGGTGACGAACGCATCCAGCTCGGCCCGTCGCAGGAGGAGGCCGGCGTTCTTGGAAGAGGACGCGGCCGCGATCGGGATGCCGACCGCTTTGGCCGCGAGGGCGAACCGAATCGCGTCATCAAACGCGGTGAACTCCCCTGCTTCGATGAGCGTGACCAGGTGTTCCTGCTTGACTGCGGCGTAGAGCGGGGCCCGGCGGCCGGCGTCGGGCACGCCGAAGTACTCCAGCGCGGCCAAGGCGCCGGCCAGCCGCGGCCGGCCGACGACGACCTCCTGATACACGGCCTCGGTGAACTTGTCCGGAGAGTAACTGGTCCGGCCGCGGAGTTCGGCCCATTCGGTGTCCATCAACTCCCGCAGTGCATCACGCCACGCGCGGAAGTGCGGTGAGTCCACCAGCACGCCGTCGACGTCGAAGACGGCCCCCTGGAAGCTCTGCTCGCCGTGGACGGCGGCGGCGTCAGCGAAGATCATTGATCGCCGCGCCTGGACATGGGCGGCGGGAATGGACCGGTCGCCGCCCGGCAGCCGACCCAGCGCCTCGTGCTTTCCACTCGGACCCAAGGATCAGGCATTCCTCGCAGGCTCTCGTCGTACGCACACACCCATGCTGGGCGGGGAGCGCCGGACGCACATCAGCAGACCAGGTAGTTTCCGGCCGGTCCGGGTGCCGGCCCATGCCGACCTGGCAGGTCTGACGGGGTCACCGACCCTGACCGGGGTTAGGATCGTGCTGCCGTCCCGAGGAGAAATCGTATGGTGAGGCCTGCGCGTATCACCTCGATCCTGGGCAGATTCCCCATGGCCGCGAGCGGGTCGTGACGGGCGCCCCGGATCATGACGGCCCGGTCCGCGAGCAGCTCTCCGCGCTGCGGAGCATGCTGGTGCTCTCGATGTTGCTCACCCAGCAGGACAGCCAGGACAGCGTCCTGCACTACGTCGCGAACGCGGTTGAGTCCCTGGGGTCGTGCACGACGGAGGGCATCTTCCTCGACGGCCGGTGGCAGGACGTGCGGCTCCCCGGCCGGAAGGCCACCAGCTTGCCGGCCGTCATCAACGCGGAGGACGGGCCGGTCACGCTTGCCGGTGTGCCGTGGTCGTGGGCCTACTCGCTGTCCAGCCGCCACGGCCCGGCCGGCTGCCTAGTCGTCGGGGCCAACGCCCCGCCCGCGGAGAGTGAGCGGTTCCTGCTGCAGGTGCTGGCCCAGCAGGCGGGGGTGGCCCTGGCGAACGCGGGCCTGCACAGCCGGGAGCGGGAACAGGCCGAGGAATTGCGCCTGGCCAACCTCGCGCTGGTACGCAGCATGGAGATTCACGACCGGCTGACCAAAGTGGCACTCGGCGGGGAGGGGCAGGCGGGGATCGCCGAGGCGGTCTGCGAGCTGACCGGCCGCCCGGCGGCCGTCGAGGACCGCTTCGGCAACCTGCTGGCGTGGGCCGGTCCGGACCGCCCCGATCCCTATCCCAAGGCCGACCCGGCGCGGCGGGACAGGCTGCTGGACCGGGCTGTAGCCGCCGCGGGCCCGGTCAGGGATGGCGAACGCCTGATCTCGGTGGCCGCGCCCGGCGGTTCCCCGATGGCCGTGCTCGTCCTGCACGACCCGGCCGGGACGGCGGCCGATACCGAACGGGTGGCTGTCGAGCACGCGACCACGGTGCTCGCGATGGAGATCGCCCGGATGCAGAGCCTGGCCCAAGGCGAAGCGCGGGCGCGGACCAAGCTCGTGCTCGACCTCGTCGGGGATACGGGCGCGGACCCGGCCACCCTGCTGAACCGCGGCCAGGCCCTCGGCTACGACCTGGTCCGGCCGCACCGGGTCATCCTGATCGAAGCCGCCGGGGCTCACAGCGACGACGACATCGACCTGTTCTTCCACGCCGTCGGCCGGGCGGCCCGGGTCGTCGGAGTGGGGTCACTGCTGGCGCCGCGGCTGCACGACGTGATCGTGCTGGCCGATACGGAGGTGCGCTGGGACCTGTTCCGGGCCCGGGTCGTCACCGAGATGCACGGCGGGCGGTGCCGGATCGGGGTGGGCGGCCGCGTCCTGGAACTGGACCGGTTCCCGCACTCCTGCCAGGAAGCGGAGCTGGCGCTGCGGATCCAGAAGACGGCGGGCGGCCCCGAGCGGATCACGCTGTTCGACGACCTCGGTATCTACAAGATCCTGGCTACGGCGGGCGACACGTCGCCCATGGAGCGCTTCGTGACCGAGTGGCTCGGCTCGCTGATCGACTACGACGCCGAGCACGGCACCCCGCTGGTGCTGACGCTGAGTGAGTACCTCGACCGCGGCGGCAGCTACGACGCCTCGGCCAAGGCGCTGTCGGTACACCGCAGCACGCTCAGATACCGCCTCCAGCGCATCCGTCAGGTATCCGGGTACGATCTCGGCCTGCCCGACGTCCAGTTCAACCTCCAGGTCGCCACGCATGCGTGGCGGACCCTGCAGGCGCTGCGCCAGTCATGACTTCGGCGCCCCGCTCGTCCTGCCGGGGCAACGGAATTGCCCGGCCAGGACGATGCGCCCGGCCCCGGTCCCCGGCGAAGCTGACGGTAGAGACCCCAGCGGGACGAGAGGAGGCCTGATGCGACCCGAAGTCGACGTCTACGCCTACGTCCAGGAACTCGAGAAGCACCTGCAGCTGACGTTGTTCGGGGGCCGGGTGGCTGACCCGGAAGGCGCCGTGCTGCTGGTACGCGGCGCGCTCGCCGACGGCGACCGGGACCGGGCGGCCGCGCTGGCGAGGCAGACGCAGCGGCTGGCGATGATCATGCCCGGCGACCGCGATATGGCGGCTGCCGCCGAGCACGCCCGCGGACTGGTCGAGCAGGACCCGGCTGCCCTGCGGCGGGCCGCCGGGCGCTACTCGGCCGCGCGGGCCCGGGCCAGCGCGCTGGAAGACTCCGGGAACGGCTGGGCCGGACAGGGCGACCAGGACACGGCCACCACCCTGCTCAGCCAGGCTTACGCCCTGTACGAGGAGCTCGGCGACAACGGCGACCAGGCCCGGGTGCGGTCCAGTCTGCGTGCCGCGGGCACCCGGCTACACCACTGGACCCGCGCGGACCGGCCCGCCTTCGGCTGGGACAGCCTGACCGACACCGAGCGGCGGGTCGCCGACCTGGTGGCTCAGGGGCTCAGCAACCGCCAGGTGGCGAACCGGGTGTTCCTGAGCGCGCACACCGTCGCGTTCCACCTGCGCCACATCTTCTGGAAGCTCGGCATCACCTCACGGGTCCAGCTCGCGCGGATAGCCTTGGAGCAGGGCACCGAGGACGCGTCGCAGGGGTCAGCTTGACGCGGCCGTGAGGCCGTCGCCAGCCCGGTCCGGAGCGAGTTCCAGCTGGCTGAGCCCGCTTACCGCTGTTTCGTCGTTAGTCTTCCTGGCACAATGAGCAGGTAGCTGACTGCTCCGTCGTGTGAGAAGGTGGAAGTGATCCACACCAGCTCTTAGATGACGGGAGCGCCCATGACGGTGTCTGTAGCGCTCGGCATCCTGGACCGCTCGGTACCCAGCGGCAGCCACATCTGCGCCTTCTACTCCGGCTCCGCAGGCCGGGACGAGGTTGTGCTGCCGTTCCTGGCGGAGGGCTTGCGAACCGGGCACAAGTGCCTCGCCGTGCTCGGCTCGACCAGCCCGGCCGAAGTCCTCGCCAAGCTGGACGATCGCGGGGTGGACGCGGAGAAGGCCGCGCAGGCGGGGCAGATCGAGGTGGAGACGCCCAGCAACGCGTACTTCCGCTCGGGGACGTTCTCCACCGACGACATCCTCACCTTCTGGGGGCAGGGGATCAGCAAGACCAAGGACAGCGGCATGTTCGCCATCCTGCGGGCAACGGGCGAGATGCCATCGGTGCTGAACCACCCGGACGGCCGCACGGAATTCTTCCGGTTCGAGGCCATGCTCAACCAGTTCTCCTCGCCCCTGCCGCTGGTGGTCCTGTGCCTATACGACCTGGACGGAATGGGGCCCGAGGTCCTGATGCAGGCGCTGCGCACCCACCCGGCGGTGATCGTGGACGGCATGTTCCACGAGAACCCCTATTACATCGAGCCGAGCAGATTCCTGGCCCGGATCGGGTGAACCACGCTCCGTTAGGCAAGAAGTCTTTTTCGTGAACGGGCCGCGGTATCACCCCGGGCGGACCGGTCAGCCCGTCGGGACGAACGCGTCAAAGTAGACGTTGCGCGGGCGTACCCCCCGCCTGGTGACCAGCTCCACGGCGGCGTCGATCATGGCCGGCGGGCCGCACAGATAGGCGTCGTAGCCGCTGAGCCGCGGCAGCCGGCGGTCAACCGCGTCGGTCACGAACCCGGTCTCGCCGGCCCAGCCGGGCCCCGGCTCGGACAGCACCGGGACGATCTCCAGGGGCATGCGCCCGCGGATCGCCTCGAGACGTTCGAGGTGGAACAGGTCCGCGGCGGTCCGCACCCCGAAGAACACCGTCACCGGTCTGGTGTTCCGCCGGTCGGCGAGGTCGGCGGCCATCGATTCGATCGGGGCCAGCCCGGACCCCCCTGCGATCATGACGATGGGCCGGTGGGATAGCCGGACTTTCAGCTGCCCGAACGGGCCGGACATGCGGAGCCGGTCCCCCCGGGTCAGCCGCTGGTCCAGGGCCGCGGAGAAAGCGCCACCGGGCAGCACGCGGACGACCAGGTTGATGTGCTCGGACTCGCTCGGGGGGCTGGCCATCGAGAACGCGCGGGTCGCCGCCGTCCCCGGCACCTCGACGGTGACGAACTGGCCCGCGGTGAAGTGGATGGAACCGGGTTCAAGCAGGAGCAGCCGCAGGGCCCGGATGTCGCGGGTGAGCCGGGTGATTCCAGCTACCTCGGTCACGAAGGTGACCGCGGCGTCCCCGCCGAGGAATTCCTCCTCGGTCAGCTCGGCGGCGGATACGTCGATGACGCAGTTGTCGGCCGGGGCGCTGGCGCAGGCCAGGATCCAGCCGTCGGCGCGATCGGCGGGCGACAGGGCGAAGGACGAGCCCGCCTGTTCGACCTCTCCGTCCACAAGCAGCACCCGGCAGGTGCCGCAGCCCCCGTGCCGGCAGCCGTAGCGCAGGAACCGCCCCGCCCGCAGCGCCCCGGCCAGGATGGTCTCGTCCGGTGCGCAATCGTAGCGGGCCCGGAACGGCAGCACGTCGACCCTGGGCACCTCAGGCCAGCGGATCCTTCACCTCGTAACCGACGGCCCGGATGTCATCGATCGCCCAGAGCCGGTCGAGGTCCAGCGTCGGCTGGCCGATGAGGGTCTTGCCGTCGGGGCGCACGTAGCCGAGATCTTCGATCACGTCGGCAAGGTCCCACCCGTGGTA
This sequence comes from uncultured Actinomycetota bacterium, assembly GCA_963773105.1. GTDB lineage: Bacteria > Actinomycetota > Actinomycetes > Streptosporangiales > Streptosporangiaceae > Trebonia. Next base: position 1,222,568 of record CAVZAA010000002.1, on the reverse strand, counting down.
TCGCGCCCAGAACTGCCTGCGGCCGGCGTGCGCCACGGGCCAGGTGCGGAAGATCCACTCGCAGCCCTCGCTGCAGGTCGCGTACTTGGCGCCCTGCCATTCGACAAGGCGGAACTCGTTGCGGTCAGGGCGCGGCATCACGCAGGGCAGCTGGCACACCTGGCAGAACGGCGGCAGCCCGGGAAGTTCGGCGAGGATGAGGCGGCCCGCGGAGGGATGGGCCAGCTCGCGGTAGGTGTCCCAGAATCCGCCGTAGGCGTCGTGCCAGCCGGGATAGTGATTCTCGAACCACTCGAAGTCGAGTGGGCCCATGGCGTCGGAGCGCCAGAAATTCAGCGGCCACATGGCGGCGAACGCCTGCGCGAGGGTGTGGTGTGACCAGCGCACGTCCTCATCCGCCCGGGCCAGGCGCTGGGGCGGCTGGACACCGAACTCGGTGAGCCGGTCGATGTAGCCGCCGACGAAATCGTCGACCACCCATTCCTGCCACTGGTCGTAATAGGACCACGGCCGGACGGTGGCGCCGTATTCGGACTGCCAGCCGACCAGGCTGTCCAGAGCCTTGTGCGAGTGCCAGAAGTGACGTTCCAGGGCCCGGTTGAGCGCCGGGACGTTGGTCTCGTCCTGCAGCACGGCCATCAGTGACCCGTACCCGTTCGCCATGTGACGTGCCTCGTCGGACTGGATGGACAGGAACGCCGTGGCCATCGCGTGCTCACCGTTGGACACGGCGATCTGCGGGGCTGCCACCAGCAGGATGTTGGTGAATGCCGTCTCGACGCAGACGTTCAGGTTGACGATGCAGTCGACCGGGTTGCCGGTGTTGAAGTTCTGGAACAGCCCGATCGAGACCAGGCCGCCCGGATGCTGGTGGAGGGCCCGCTGCGAGATGTCGAAGCCGGCCGGATCGCGCCAGTGCCTGACGTAGTAGTCCCGCAGGGTCATCTCGAGCTGGGTGTGCCTGATCTCGTCGAGCATCTGGGCGTGGTAGCCCTGCCGCAGCTCCTGGTTCTGCACCGAGGCGATGATCCCGCCGGTGGCCGCGACCGCCGCGAACTCGGCGAAGGTCAGGCCGGGCAGGGTCAGCTTCATGCACTCCATGAAGCGCGGCTGGACCTGCTCAGCCGTGCCCATCCGCAGGACCCCGTTGAGGAAACCGTGCGTGCGGTCGTCCTTTTCGGCCTCCATCTTCACGTAGTCCCGGATGAGCATGCGGAATGGGTCCTTGCCCGTGGCCGGGATCGTGTACCGGGTGGGGAACTTCGGGCGCTGGTCGCCTACCGTGAACTGCCAGTCGTAGCTCTTGGCCTTCGCGTGCACACTCTCCAGATTCCGAGCCATCGCGGTCGTCCTTTCAGCTGCGGAAGCGGTCCGGAAGGATCTCCGCGTGGATGGTCACCTGGTGGTCCGACACCACGATGCGCCCGTAATACGAGCTCATGTTGACCAGGAACGTGTCGGTGTCGATGTCGCGGCCCAGCCTGTCGCCGAGCTTGGCCATGTCGAAGTCCAGCTCGCCGTCCCGCTCGATCTTGCAGTAGGGGCCCCGGAGCTCGACGGCCGCGTCCGGCATCTGCTCGCGGACCAGCTCCACCACGGCCTCCGTTTCCGCGCTCAGCATCAGGCTGATCCCGACCCTGCTGACTCGGGTCCGGCCGCTGGCCTGCCTCGGACTCGCCCGATCGCCCCCCGCGAGCCCGAGGCCGGCCAGCAGGTCCAGCTGGCCGGCCAGGACGTGGGACAGGCAGCTGCCGATCGTCCCGCTGCCCCCCGCGCTGAACAGGGGGGCCAGCGCCTCGGCGGCCCGGATGCTCTCCGCCGTCCACGTGTCGAGCCACTCGGCGAGCACCGCACGGTTAGCGTCGTCGTGGGACTGGTCGGCCACGACAAGCCGGACTAGCTCGGCGGTGGCGGCCCGGTGCCGTTCGGTGTCCGCGTTGGCGGAGGCCAGCACCAGCGGGCTCACAGCGTCCCCGTGCCGCGGGGCGTTGCGGGCCAGGAACTCGGTCTTCATCAGCCGGCCCACGATGGGCTCGAACACGAGGTTGACGGCGACCACGATCTCGAACCAGTCCCGGCAGCAGACGATCCGTTCGATGTTCTCGCGGGCGGGCACGAGCACCGGGTCGGTCATCCACGCGTCCCTGGCCCCGGAGTCGGTGAAGCCCTCCCGTGTCTCCGCCAGGTCGAACATCAGGTGCACGATGTCCTGCAGGTGCCGCATGCGGTCCCCGGTCTGGAACGCGATCGAGAACGCGATCGTGTCGCCGAGCGCTTCCCGCACCGCGTAGCAAAGCGCGAGGAACAGGCCGTACTCCACGAACGGCCAGGCCGCGTAGTAGCGCGACAGCATCGGGTCCAGCCAGCCGGCGTCGATGCCGCTGCCGAGGCCCGCGGACAGCTGAGCGGGGATCAGGCGCGCCAGGGCCAGTTCGGTGTGGTTGGCGGAGGCGACGTAGGGCCGCTGCCACCCGAAATGCCGGCCGCCGCCAGATCGCACGTCCACTCGGTGTACGAGATAAGCCCGGGCGGCGGCCGCCTCGGCGCCCGGGGTCGCCACCGTGGAAAGCCACCCGTGATCTCACCGTAGCGGCGTCCTGCGTCACCGCAGGTGACCGCTGTCAAGGGGGCCGTCGCCTGCGAGCACGCGCGGAGAGGGAGAGCAATGGGTCCGACGTTGCGTGTCCGCCCTGGCGGCAGCTGGGCCGTGGTGCGGATCGAAGGAGAAATCGATGTCTGCGTGGCGGATCGGCTGCAGGAAAGCTTGCTGCGGATAACGCGGGCGCACGGCCCGCGCCTACTGCTCGACTTGTCCGCCGTCTCCTTCATGGATTGCGCCGGGCTGCGGGCGCTGGTGCTGACGCTGCGACACGCCGAACTGTGCGGCTGGTCGATGCACGTGATCGCCGCGTCGGCGATGGTCCGGAAGATCATCACGCTCAGCGGGCGGAGGATGCTCTTCCCGTTCGGGACCAAAGCGGGATAGCAGTAGCAGTACTTCCAGCCAGCCGGAAGCAGAGAAGTACTGCCTGGTCGATCCGTCCTCGAGTCACTGCACATTTCTGCCGGCTGCGGGCATGTCTGCCGGCTGCGGGCATGCGTAGCAGGGAAGGTGCGCCGGATGCATGAGGTGATGCCGAAGCAGCGGCCCGGCGCGGCTCGAACTAGCCGATGTGCTGATGCGCCCGCGAGTCAGCGCGGTCACGCTTGCCCTATAGCCATGGCCAGCGCGCACTCAGGTCCGAAGGAGGCACCGCAATGAGCGACCTGATCGTTATCGGCTACCCGGACGAGGAGACGGCCCAGAACGTCTGGGAGGAACTCGTCAAGCTGGAGCACGACTATCTGGTCGACCTCGAAGACGCCGCCATCATCAGGCGCGACCAGAAGGGGAAGCTTCATATCACCACGCCCGCACACCACGCGGTGGCCTGGGGAAGCTTCAGCGGCCTGTTCTGGGGAGTCCTGATCGGGCTGCTCTTCCTGTTCCCGCTCGCCCCACTGGTCGGCGTCGCGGGAGGCATCATGGGAGCCGCGCTCGGCGCCGCCGAGAACCTCGGCATCAAGGACGACTTCAAACAGCGCGTCCAGGACATGCTCGAGCCCGGAACATCGGCGGTCCTGGTTATCCTCCGCAAGGCGACCTACGACAAGTTGGTGGAGGCGCTGCGGCCTTACGGCGGGACAGTCCTGCGAACCTCGCTGCCCCACGAGGCGGAGCAGCAGCTCATGAAGATCCTGCACGGGGAGGACCTGAAGGCACCGACCTGGGAGCAGCCAACGGCCTCACCCGGGGCGCCGGCCTCAGCGACCTGATCCGCCGCCCTCGCACCGCGAGCCGTGACCCTACCCGGACGAGTGATGTGGCTCCGCACCGCAAGTAGCAGTCTGGTAACGGAGCGGACAAGCGACCAGGAGAGGTGGACCGATGAAGTCAGACAGTGAGCTCAGGGTCGACGTCATCAGCGAACTACAGTGGGATCCCCAGATAAGCGACCCCGCCGCTATCGGCGTGGCCGTCCAGGACGGCGCGGTAACCCTGACCGGTAATGTGCCAACCTACGCGGAAAGGCTGGCCGCCGCCCGTGCGGCGGAGCGAGTGTACGGTGTCAAGGCTGTGGCCAACGATCTGCAGGTCAAACTGGCCGGCGCGCCGCGGGACGACTCCGACATCGCCAAAGCGATCGCGCACGTTCTTGAGTGGAACGTGCAAGTGCCCGAGGGCAAGGTGCACGCCGAGGTGCGGAACGGCTGGGTCACGCTCGACGGCGAGGTCGGTCACGACTACCAGCGGCGCGAAGTCGAGCGGATGGTTCGCCAGGTCCGCGGAGTGATCGGCGTGACCGACACCATCACGGTCAAGCCGCCTGCGAGCCCTCTGAAGGTCCAGGAGGTGATCGAGGACGCCTTCAAGCGCGAGGCTGAGGTCGACGCGCGCCACATCAGCGTGGGGGTGTCCGACCATACCGCGAAGCTGTACGGCCACGTGCACTCCATCCAAGAGGCCGCCGCGGCCCGGGCGGCGGCGGCCTCGGCGCCCGGCATCTCCGCCGTAGAGAGCCATCTCGTGGTCTCCCCGTAGGCGGCCGGCCGTGCGGGGTCGGCGGATCGCTCCGCCGCCGATCCCCCGCAACTCCGAACGGACTGGTGGCGGCTCGCAGCCGGATGCACTGTGCGATAAGCCGATCATGCGCATTGGCGCCCGTGCCGGTCCCCGGGTTACGGTTCAGCGAGCTTTGCTTAGTCAATCCTTAGTCAATGGCCTGATAGATTTTGGTTGGCGTCCGTTTGGGGGGGACGGCATGGCTGACCAAGCTGATTCGCCTGACGCGAGCCCGATGCGGGGACGGGCAGCGGAGTATGACGTAGTTCTAAGCTTGCTCGCGAGCACGGCGGAAGGCCAGGGCAAGGTCCTGCTCGTGGAAGGCGACCCGGGCATGGGGAAGTCGCTGCTGCTCGCCGCGGCAGCCCGTGAAGCCCGGGAGCGGGGCTTTTCCCCGGTCACTGCGGTCGCCGATGAGCTGAGCCAGGCCACGCCGCTGGCACCGCTGCTCAGCGCGGTCCACGCCATGGCGACCGCGGCGCCCTCGGTTGGCACGGTGTTCGCCAGGCTGGAGGGGCTGGCGGCCGCGGGTCCCGTGCTGGTGACCCTTGACGATGTCCAGTGGTCCGACCAGGCGACCATGAACGCGTTCCGGTCCCTGCCGCAGCTGCTGGCCTCTTACCCGCTGTCCTGGATTCTCGCCATGGCGAGGTCGCCGCACCCTGGCACCGCAGAGCTGCTCTTCGAGCGGCTCGAAGATGAGGGAGCCGCCCTGATCATCCTGGGGCCGCTCGACCTAGAGGCTCAGATCGCGCTGATCAGCGATGTGCTCGGCGCCGTCCCCGACACGGCGCTGGTCGAACTCGCGGTCGGCGCCGCGGGAAACCCCTTCATACTCGCCGAGGCCTTCCGCGGGCTGCTCGACGAGGACGCCATCGCCGTGGCCGGCGGGCGAGCCAGCCTGACGTCCGCCCAGGTTTCCGAGCGGATCCAGATACTGGCCGCCGACAGGCTCAAGGGACTGTCCGCGGGCACCCGCCAGTTCACCGAGACAGCGTCCCTCCTGGGGAGTTCCTTCCGGATCGAGGACGTCGCGGAGATACTGAGCCAGTCGCCTGGCGCCTTGCTGGGCGTGCTCGATGAGGCGGTGTGCGCGCACCTCCTTGCGGCGACACCAGACGGGCTGGCGTTCCAGCACGAGTTCGTCCGGCAAGCGGTAGCGCAACTGCTGCCGAAACCCGTCCAGCAGGCCCTGCACTGGCAGTTCGGGCACATGCTGCTCACGCGGGGCGGTTCGGCCGTTCCCGCGGCGCAGCACCTGCTCAACGGAGCCCGTCCCGGTGATGCCGTCGCCCTGGCCGGGCTTGATAGCGCCGTGGCGGAACTGCTGCCGTTCGCTCCCCGAGCCGCGGCTGACCTGGCGACCCGAGTGCTGGTGCTTACCCCGCCGTCCGCCCCGGAGCGGTCTGCCCGCACGGCGACCGTGGTCAGGACGCTGACCGCGGCGGGGCAGTGGGACGCGGCGGAGACCCTGGTCCGCTCGGCCCTCGCCGTGCCCCTGCCCGCGCTGGACAGAGCGGCGCTGGGGTGCGCGCTGTCGTCGCTGCTCACCCTGACCGGGCGGGCCGCGGACGCGATGATCGAGGCCCAGGCCGTGCTCGCATCCTTCGAGATCACACCGGGCCTGCGCGACGACGCGACCATAGCCCTGCTGTGGGCGTGGGCGGGGCTGCGCGGCAACAGGCAGGTCGATCAGCTGGCCAGGGCCGTCCTCGCCGAGCCGGGCGCTAAGCGCGGTGAGATTGTGATCGCCGCGATGATGGCGTTCGCGATGGCCGCCTGGGACGCGGGCGGGCCCACGGAGGCGCTGGACCTGGTCACCCAGGCCGCCAGGAAAGCAGCGGAGGGGCTGTATGAGACTACCCATTTCAACCCCCGGCTTTTCCTCGCCGCCAGGCTGATCGACGTCGGCCGGACCAACGAAGCCACGGCGATCGTGAACTCCGTGGAATCTGTCGAGGTGCCGGCGGCGAGCCAGTGGCCGGAGGGAATCGCCGAGGCAATGCGCGCCCGGATCGCCCTGGCGACGGGTCGGCTCGACGACGCGGCGGCGCTCGCCCAGTCGGCCTCGGGGGCGACGGGTGCGCATGGGCCTGACGGGCGTGACGCGCTCGTCCTGCCGGTCCTCGCCACCGTCGCCCTGCGCCAGGGTGATCTGCGCGCGGCCGACGACTACGCGGAGCGGCTGTCGGGTAACGGCCGCTCCTACGGATCGGCCTACGGGGAGGGCGCGGCACGTCTGGTGACAGCCCAGGTTCTCGAGGCCCGCCGTGGCCCGCGGGCCGCACTGGACATGCTGGCAGACGTGCTGGGCGAACTGGACGAGCACAGGTCTGTTCTGCTGGCCGATCCGGGCATCGCGCCCTGGCTGGTCCGCGCCGCCCTCGCCGCGGAAGACCGCGGGCAGGCAGCGAACATCGCCTCCGTCATCAGCGAAACGTCCCGGGCCAACCCCACGTTCGCGGTTATCCGCGCGTCGGCCGACTACGCCGAAGGGCTGCTGGCCGGCGACATATCCCGGTTGGTGCACGCGGCCGCCGAATTGCCGGACCCGTGGATCCGCTCATGCGCGACCGAAGACCAGGGTGTCCTGCTCGCCGAGGCGGGCAAGGGGGACGAAGCCGCCCGGGCATTTGACGAGGCGCTGCGTGAGTACGCGCGGGTGGGGGCAGGCAGAGACGTAGCGCGCACGCGCTGGCGACTGCGCGAGCTGGGGATACGGCACCGGCACTGGGGAACCGCGAAACGGCCCGCAGTGGGCTGGAAGAGCCTCACTGACACCGAGCTGGCCACGGCCCGCCTCGTCGCCCAAGGGCTGACAAACCAGCGGATAGCCAATCAGCTGTTCATCAGCACGCACACGGTCGCGTTCCACCTGCGCCAGGTGTTCCGCAAGCTCGACATCAGGTCACGTGTCGAGCTGACCCGCATCGCGCTGGAGCATGCCAAGGCCGGGGAGGAGGACGCTTCGTGACTGCCGCATATGGGATCGAGAACCTGACGGAGCCGCTGCAGCGGGCCGTGGCCGCTTACCGGAGCCCAGTCCCGCGACCATCACCGGTCGGCGGCGAGGACAACGGCCGACTCGCGGCCAGCAACGGGCAGCTCGCACAGCGAGCCGAGCACTTGACCTCAGCAGTGCGCTTCGGGCTCGATGCACCGGACCCGATGCGGCGCCTGCACGATCTGACCAAAGACCTCCGCACTGTCCTCCGGCTGAGCTAACTGCTCCGGCAGGTCCTCGCGGGCGCCCTGGCGCTCACCGGAGCGGACTTCGGGAACGTCCAGATCGCGCACGCTTCTCACTCGGGCTTCACTGAATCGACCAAAGGGGTGCAGCATGTACCAAAGGCGCCTCGCTCCCGGTCACCTACCTGGAAGATACCGCCCCCGCAAGGTCACCGGGTCCTCCGGTCGGCCAGCCCGCGCCCGCAGGTCCTCCGCAGACGACAAAAACAAGGAGGTGCGCGACTGGGCCAGGGAGCGGGGCCTGGAGGTCAACGACCTCGGCCGCATCCCTGCCCATATCGTCCGGTGCGGTTCAGCCGTGGAATTCGGTGACGCTGAGGGCGAGGTCCCAGTTCCCCGCCCCGTGGCGGGCGAGGCCCATCTCGACCAGGCTCGCTCCTTCCAGCCAGTGCGCCATTTTCAGGCCGCCGACGTCCAGCGGGCGCAGCCCGAGGCTCTCGATGAACGCCTCCAGGCCCGCCTTGGCCTGCGCGTCGTCGCCGGCGATGAAGACGTCGAGCGGCCGGCCCTTCTCCAGGACGTGACGGAAGATGGTGTTGAACGCCTTGAACACGCTGGCGCTGGCCGGGGCGGCCGTGGCGACTTCCTGCGCGATCGAGGTGCCCTCGCGGGTGGCCAGCCCGTCGGCCTCGGCATTGAAGGGGTTGCTGATGTCGACGATGACCTTGCCCGCGAGGGCGTCTCCGTACTCGGCGACGACCGGAACGACGCCGTCGTACAACACGGCCACGATGACGATGTCCCCGGCCGGGACGGCGCCCCACTCTCCCGTCGTGGCGCCGCCGCCGAGAGCCTTGGCCAGGCCGGCGGCCTTGGACTGATCGCGGCCCATGACCTCGACGGTGTTGCCGCCCGCGACCGCCAGCGCGCCGATGGTGCGGGCCTCCCGGTAGGCGTCCCGGGCCGCGCCGGTGAAGGTCCACAGCGCCGGAGCCACGTCCGGCGCCGGATCGCCGAGGCCGAGCGCACCGAAGTCGATGACCGCGGCCAGTCGGCCGCGGTCGGTGATCAGGTTGCCCGGCTGCAGATCACCATGGATCCACACTGGGTTGCGGACCCAGTTGCGAGCGGCCAGGCAGGCGTCCCAGGCCGCCTCGGCCGCGGTCAGTCGAAGCCGTCGTCATGCCCGGCGAGCCGGGCAGCACCCGGCGGACGCCGTCATCGGCGTGGCGCACCGCTGACCCGCGCGAACCCGGCGGCTTCACCGGACCTCCGGTTGGATCCACCCGTGCAGGGCGCGAGCGAAGGCTGCCACGTCGCGGGCGAGGGGCACGTCATCGCAACCGAGCCTAGGCGGCGTGCTCCCCACGATCCACAGCACCACACTCCACCGCCACCCACGCCCGCGCCCGCGTCCGCGTCCGACAAGCCGTAAAAGGCTCGCTAACTACGCCTCCCCTTGGGCGACGACCTCGCCGTTCCTTGCCTTGAGTCGGAAGCGGTACTTACCTGCGCGATCCTGATACACCTCGAACTTGCCAGCCATGCCTCGCTCCTCTCAGTCTCAGAAAAGACACTTGCTGCGGGCTACCCTCACATAGGCAAATGAACATGCAGTGCCGCAGGATGCGCATTGCCATGCGGGGATGCGCCTTCCCAAGAAGGTCTAATAGAGCTACCCTTACTAGCACCATGAAGATCGACCCGGGCGCCCAGGTCCCGCTGTACGAGCAGGTGGCCGCCGAGCTGCGGCGGGAGATCGCCAATGGCGAGGTGAAACCGGGGCAGCGGATGCCGCTCGCGAAGGACCTTGCGGCCGTGCTCGACGTCAACAAGAACACGGTGCTCAGGGCCCTGCGCCAGTTGCGGGACGAGGGCCTGCTCGAGTTCCGGCGAGGCCGCGGGATCACCGTCGCCGGGACTCCGCAGCGAGGCGCCGTGATGAGCAAGGTGCGAGAGCTCGTGGCCTTCGGACGCGAGCAGGGCTACCGGCCAGAAGAGCTCATCGCAATGATCAGGGACGTTTCCTAGGGAGGTTAAGGTGCTCTTTCTCGCCGAACGACGCTCACCCCTTGACGCCGAGCGCGCCACGGAGGCCGGCGGGCGTGCCGGAGAAGCCGAGGCGCTGATCAGGGAGGCACGCAGGCGGCGCCGTCGCCGCTGGTCCCGGGGGATGGGAGCCGTCCTGCTGGCAGTCGCCGGCGTGACGACCTGGGTTCTGCTCGAGCCCTCGGCCGGCGCCCCGAACGCAGCGAACTCCACCGCCGCACAGCCGGCCGCGGCGAGTTCGTGCGCCTCAGCCGTCGTCTACGGCTCGCTCCCGACCTGGGCGCGCGCGGGGTTCTCGCCGCCGAACCAGCCCATGCCGCACGTGGTCGGCTCACGTGGCGGCATCGTGGCCGTGCTCTGGGCGCAACACGACCCGCTCGTCACGCCCACGCCGCCGAACCGCGCCAACAAGATCCTCTGGGTGTCGAAGCTTCCGCTTTCTCTTGGGGCCCCGCTTGAGATCACGGCGCGGCAGCTGATCAGCGGGACTGCGGTCGGAGCGGTGCAACGGCGGACCGTCGTCGGCGGACCCGGCCCGTCCACAATTGACATGCCGACGACAGGATGCTGGCAGTTCACGCTCCGCTGGTCCGGCCATGTCGACACGGTCAATTTGCCATACGCGGCTGGACCAGCGAACGGCGAAGGCTGACGAAGCCCGGTTGCGAACTGCGTCGCCGTCGTGCTACCGTCGCCGCGATCGTGATCCATCGGCAGGAGGTGAGACCCATGAACGCAGTGTCCATAGTGGGTGCTCCCCTGCAGTCCACGATCGCGCGACTCAGGTAGTCGCCACCGGGAGCGCCCGACAGGCAACCCGCGAAAGGCGACTCCCATGAACTCAACACCTTCTTCGGCGCTGGTCCTCGGTGGTGGCGGATCGGCAGGCAATGCGTGGTTGATCGGCGTCATCGCCGGCCTGTTCGATGCCGGGTTGGACGTGACCAAGGCCGATCTGACCATCGGGACGTCGGCCGGATCGACGGCCGCGGCCCAGGTCACTAACGCGATCCCGACCGAACTGCTGGCCGGCGTCCTTTCCGCTGCGCCGGCGCCCCAGCCACGGACTGGTCCGGTCGGATCCGGCGGTGGACGCGTCCCCACCGGGCCGGCGGCCGACCATATGGAGAGAACGAGCCGAATCATCGCCGCCGCCAAGGATCCGGCCGACATGCGCCGCAGAATGGGCGCGGCGGCGCTCGAACTGGATGCGGCGTCCGACGGCTCCGGGCAAACGCGCTGGCGCGCTACCGTCGCCGCCCGGCTGCCCAGCCAGCGCTGGCCGGAACAGCCGCTGCTGGTCACGGCGGTCAACGCCCATACCGGTGAACCGGTGGTGTTCGACCACCACAGCGGAGTGGATCTGGCGGACGCCGTCGCCGCCAGCTGTGCCAACGGCTTCGGTGTCCCTCCGTACGGGATCGCCGGCAACCGGTACATCGACGGCGGCTACCGACGCAACGAGAATGCCGACCTGGCTGCCGGATACGGGCGGGTGCTGGTGCTGTCACCACTCGGCGGCAGAACGCGGACGCCGTTGGAGTGGGGCATGCAGCTTGCCGCCCAGGCCGATGAACTGCGCGCACGCGGCAGCAGAGTCGAGGCCATCCTCCCGGATAGCGACTCCCTCGACGCATTCGGCGTCAATCTGATGGATCTGTCGAGACGTCCGCCCGCCGCGCGAGCCGGCTACAACCAAGGCAGAGCCATTGCAGGGCAGCTCGCCGAATTCTGGCGCTGACGCCTACTTCGACCGTGCCCCGCATACGCCTTGCCCAGCACGGGTACCCCGCCGACATCACCAAACCTTGTGATGCCAGCTCACCGAAGAGTCGATCCGGTTCTGCCGGGCCTTTCCCGACAACAAGGTTCGCTATCCTACTACATCCTGTTCGGCGAAGGCGACTTCACCTGCTTCGTCACCCATTTCACGGGAACGTTCACCGCGCCGCTGGAGATGCCCGACGGGCCGTGATCCAGCCGACCGGCAAGCAGTTCGACGTCCTCTACTCAACGGCCGCCCGCTGGCGGGACGACAAGATCATCGAGGAGTACCTCTTCTACGACAACGGCACTTTCCTCAGCCAGGTCGGCCTCGCCTGATTCACGGCCGGGATGCTCATCCACCCGGTGGGATGAGCCCGGCACGGGGACGGTCAGACACCTTTCGATCCGGGTAAAACAGATCTTCTATCGAACGGACCATGGTTTCCCTGGCTGAGTTACCCGGCCCTGCGGGCCGCCTGTCCGTCGTGTGGCCTTAGGCAAGCCGACCCGCACGGCGCCGACGCCAGCCGCGGTTCGGGGCTGACCGGCCTGCGCGACCAGGTGGACGCCGTGGGCGGGAGCATGACCCTGGAGAGCCCGGTGGGGGCCGGCACCGTACTGACCGTGCGGCTCCCCGTCGCCGACGATGGCCCGGGCCATTGGCCTGCTCGCACCCGTCGTGCAAAAGGCCTCAGCCCCGCCTGAGTCGGCCTTAGCCCAGCAGTCCTCCGTCCAGGCACGGGTCATTGAGTATCGGTAACCGCCGTGTTACGGTAACTTCATCGTTACCGTTAAGGGGGTGGGGTCAGCTGACCGAAATGCCCGAGGCGGCCGTTCCTGGCAACCCGTTCGAGGCGCTGGGCGACGCCAACCGGCGCGAGATACTGCGCCTGCTCAGCGCGGGCGACATGCCCGTCCGCGAGATCGCCGATGCGATGCCCATCAGCCGTCCCGCCGTGTCGCGTCACCTCCGGCTGCTGAAGGACGCCGGATTGGTGACTGAGCGCCCGGAAGGAACCCGCCGCATCTACCACCTGCAGGAGCAAGGAATGCGGGCCGTCCAGGAGTATCTCGAGCGCGTCTGGGGGGAAGCCGCCGGGCGCTTCCAGCTGCTGGCCGAGAACACCACCGACGAGGCGCCGGACCGATGACCGCGCCCCTCCGGATGTCGTTCGAAGTCGCCTGCTCAGCCGCGCACGCGTTCACCGTCTGGACATCGAGGATCGGCACCTGGTGGCCGGCCGACCACACGGTGACCGGCCACGACGCCCTCACCATCGTGATGCAGGGGGGTGTGGGCGGCCGGATCTACGAGCGCACTCCCGACGGCGCCGAGTACGACTGGGGAGAGGTCACGACCTGGGATCCACCGACCCGGCTGGCCTACCTCTGGCATCTGCGGCGGGACCGTTCCGACGCGACCGAGGTTGAGATCCGGTTCCTCCCCCAGGGGACCAACACGACCAGGATCGAGATCGAGCACCGCGGCTGGGAGCGGCTGGGCGCTGCGGCTGACCAGTGGCGGAACCAGAACCAGGCCGGATGGGAGACCCTGCTGCCGCACTTCCTGGCCGCCATCGAAGAAGGAGGGATGATGATCACTGGCACCAAGCAGAACCCGTGGGTGCTCAAGACACCGCCGGGCACCTCCGAGTACACCATGTACCGAGACGAGCAAGCCGACCCGCCGACTCTGGTCTGCCAGGTGGGCACCACGACGCTCAAGTACCGCCTCCGGGTGATCGAGGACCTCAGCGCCTGGCTGACCGAGCAGGGCGACTGGGTGCCGTTGGGATCGGCGGACGAGAAAAAGCCCGCCGCGCCAGGGACGGTGGAGGCGTGGGGGCGATCATCCGACAACCCGGTCGGCGGCTGGTACGGCCTGCGCAGTGGCTACCGCGGCCGGGTCGGGATGTACGTCCCCCCGCTGCTCGAGGCGCTCGGCCTGGCCGAGGTCACCCACGACCCGCGCAACAACCGGATGCGAGCGGCCACGCCTTCCTAGCCGCGGCACCCGGAGCCCAAAAGCCAACAGAAAGGACGGCAGGACAGTGACGACCACGAGGGTGATCCAGTACACGACCAAGCCCGAGCACGCGGACGAGAACGAGCGCCTGATTCGCGACGTGTTCACCCAGCTGGCGGCGGAGCGTCCGGAAGGGCTCCGATATGTATCCCTTCGCCTCGCCGACGGGGTCAGCTTTCTCCATGTCGCCACCATCGACGGGGACGTGAACCCGTTGTCGGCCTCGGCGGCGTTCGCGAAGTTCCAGTCCGGCATTAAGGACCGGTGCGACGACGGACCCAATCCCAGCGACGCGACGGTCATCGGCTCCTACCGGCTGCTGCCCGACTGACCGCGCACGGCGGCGGCGCCAGGAAGGCCGCAGCGCCGGCTCGCTAGCACTGGCGCACGGCGGCGGCCGGGAGGAGGATCGTCCCAGAGCAGTCGGCGGCGCCGGTGCCGTCGGGCGGGGAGGCGATGGTGCCGCACATTCAGGCGAACGACATCGAGGTCTACTACGAGGTCCAGGGCAAGGGCGAACCGCTCGTCCTCATTCCCTACCTGGCGGCCGATCAGGCCTGTTACGCGTTCCAGGTGGCGGACTACGCCACCCGGTTCACCTGCTACACAGTGGACCTGCGAGGTGCGGGGCGGTCAGCCAAGCCCGACGGCGAGTACTCCACGGAGCTGTTCGCGGACGATGTCGCTGCCTTCATGCACGCGGTTGGCCTCGACAGCGCCCACGTCTCCGGGCTGTCCCTCGGCGCCGCGACCGGAATGTGGCTCGCGGCCAAGCATCCCTCGCTGGTGAAGACGCTCTCCCTGCACAGCGCCTGGACCGCGACGGACCCGTACCTCCGGGCCGTCGTACAGGGCTGGCAGACCATAGCGAAGGGGCTCGACAGCACCACCGACATGGTGATCCAGGGCATCTTCCCCTGGTGCTTCACCCCGGAGCTGTACGCGGCGAAGCCGGAGTACATCGACTCGCTGGCCGACTTCGTGCGCAGCCGCCCGATGCCGCCGGTGGATGCCTTCCTGCGCCAGTCAGGCGCGGTACTCGCACACGACGCGTCCGCGATACTCGACCGCATCCAGGCACCCTGTCAGATCACGTTCGGTGCACGCGACGCGGTGACATCTACTCGGTTCGCGGGTCCGCTGACCGAGCAGATCAAAGACACGGAGCTCGTCATCTTCGAGGGCTGCGCGCACGCGCCGATCTACGAGAACGTCGCGGAGTTCAACGCGAAGACGATGAGCTTCCTCATCCGGCACTCGTCAGAAGGCAGATGACTCACTGCTGCTGCTCACCCGGGACGCCTTCCGCAGGCACCTCCTGGACGGGCTGGCCGGCGTGCACGCTGGAGGTGATGGTGATCCCGACCGTCAGTACAAGGAACGATACGATCTCGCCGGCGATTGAGGCGGGGCTGCTGCGCAAGCGCACGTCCAGCCAGGCGATGCCGAGGGCGATGGAGAGGACCGGGTCGGCCACGCTGATTATCGCCTGCACCGGCGCTAGCAGCGCGCCCTGCTGGAGCGCGTTCTGGTTGAGGATGAAGCCGGCCGGGCCGACGACGGCAAACACATAGATCGGCCAGTTGGTGAATACCGGGGCCAGCCCGTGGCCGAATTCCGACGTCAGGAGCTTGATCACGAAGGCGGCGACCCCGTAGCTGACGCCGCAGCCCAGCGCCAGCGCGAGCGGCCGCAGGTCCTGATTCCGGTTCGCGACGATGAGGCAGCCTCCGACCACCACGACGTACCCGATGGCCAGCGGCGCCAGCATGTCAAGGCGGGCCTGCGTGACACCGGGCGACGGCTGCCCGATGGCGAGGAATCCCACCAAGCCGATCGTGGTGGCGCCGACCCCGCCGAAGATGAGCTTCCCGTTGGGTTGCGGTGCGTTCGCCCGCTGTCTCAGATTCCACGAGATCAGGACGGCGAACATCAGGTCGAGGACCAGTATCGGCTGCACGATCGCGAGACTCCCGAAGGACAGCGCCACGACCTGCAGGGCGAATCCCACGACGTTCGCGGCCACGGCGGTCAGCCACAGCGGCTGCCGGACCAGGTCGGCCAGAATCCGAGGCGACAGCGGTTTCCTGCTCTCGACCCGCTTCGTGCTGCGCTGATCGGCGACAGCCGAGACTCCCAGGACGAAAGCGGCGGCGAGGGCCGTCACCACGGCGACCGGCGTGTTGTTCAATGGGCTATCTTCCGCGGCGACCGCAGACCGTTACCCGTCGTCGGGCGGCGCGAATTGGAACTTGATGCCGTGCTTGCGCAGCGTTGACCGGAGCCATAGCACCGAGGCGGCGATCCCGGCGCCGATGAGCACGATCGTGGTGACCGCCCAGATCGGGATGTAGATCGAAACCGGGACGAAGACCAGCAGTACCCCCAGAATGATGGCGAGCAGCAGGAAGTTTCCCGCCCAGAGCCAGGTCACACCCTGGAAGAAGCCGTGCAGGCTCGACTCGTGTTTCTGCGGGTAGCGCAGGCCGATCACCTCCCCGGCCAGCTCGGCCGCGATCGGGCTTGACCCGCGCGCGGTGCGCGCGAACACGATGCACAGGGCGAGGTTGGCGAGCGGAAAGTGGATCAGGAAGATGAACAGGTTCCCGGTCGCGATCGAGGTCGCGGTCTGCACGGTCAGCACCGCGAGCGAGATCAGCACCAGGCTGGGAACCGATCCGGTCAGAACCAGCCGCAGCGCGGCCGTGAGCCAGATCGCGCCGAGCACCGCCCACAGCCCGGCGACGCGTCCGCCGAACGCCGTGCCGAGGACGTAGCCGAGGGTCGGCAGGCCGAATGCCTCGCTCAGGTTCCAGCCGATGGTGCGCAGCAGCCCCACCGGCCGGGGCAGTTCCAGGCACTCGCTCGAGGATTCGGCATCCGCCACGATCAGGGCCTGCGGCGTGACGGGACATGGACGTACAGCTCCTTCCGGTCCGGCGGCTCCGCTGTCCATTCGGCCGCGGGCGGTAGCAGGTAGCGGGGCTCGCGCAGATGTTCGGAGTACTGCCGTTCAGGGTTGTAGACCTGGTTGAACTTCCAGATCATGCGGGCGAAATTGGTCTGGCCCCGCAGCAGCTGCCGGGCGATGATCCCGCTCGTCTTTGCCAGCGCCGCGACTCCCAGGTGCTTGCGGGCCAGGACCGCCTGGGTCCGAACCAGCTCCTGGTAGAAGCGGAGCAGTGGCAGCCGGGTGGGCAGCACCGCGTGCTGCACGTCGAACAGCCGGTAGTCCAGCGTCGTCAGCCGCCGGGCTTCCGTCAGCCAGGTCTCGGTCCCCGGGTAGGGCGTCTGAACGGTGATGTTGACGATCTCGGGCACGCTCATCGCCCATTCCCGCACGAACGCGAACCTGGCCTCGTCCCAGTCAGGGTCGGCGATGATGTTGATCGCCACGCTCAGCCCCATGGACCGGGCCACCTCGAGGGCCTTGTTGTTCACCATCGGCGTGGTGCGCTTGCGGAATGCCGTGAGGCCCTCCTCATCGAGGGCTTCCAGGCCGAGGAACATATAGTTCAGCCCCAGCCGTCGCCAGCGGCGGAACACCTCCTCGTTGCGCAGCAGGACGTCGCACCGGGTTTCCAGGTAGTACTGCTTGCGGATGCGGCGGCGCTCAAGCTGCCGGGCGATCTCGTCGCCCTCTTCGGCCTTGATGAAGGCCACGTCGTCGACGATGAAAACGCCGGGCTCACGGATCCGGGCCATATCCTCCACCGCGGCCTCCGGCGACAGCCTGCGGTAGCTGCGGCCGTAGAAGGTCCAGGCGGAGCAGAACGAGCAGTCCCACGGGCAGCCGCGGGTGAACTCGATGGAAGCGGCCGGGTCCATCACCCCGATGAAGTACTTGTGCCGTCGCCCGCCCAGGTGCCGGGCGGGAAGATGGTCATCCAGGCTGTGCATCATCTGCGGCGGCCGACCCGCACCGTCCACGGTGACCGCCCCGGGGACCTCGGTCAGGGCCCGATCCCGAGCCGCCGCCAGCAGGGCGGGGGCGCCGGTCTCGCCCTCGCCCTTGAGCACGACGTCGATGGCGCCCTCAGCGTGCTCGAGCACCTGCCCGGCCACGAACGAGACGCTGTGCCCGCCGACGAAGACGAGGGTGTCCGGGAGCACCGTCTTGATCCACTTGGCCAGGTCCACCACCTCGGGCACGTTGGCCAGGTAGTTCAGGCTGAATCCGATGGCCTCCGGGCGGAAGTCGGCCACCTGGCGTTCCAGCTCCGACCTCCGGTACACCTGCAGATCAACCACCCTGACCTCATGGCCGTCGGCCAGCAGGGCAGCCGCCACCCGCTCCAGGCCGAGCGGCTCCAGCCGCAGGAAAATCTCCGAGTACATCAGCGCGCTGGGATGCACGAGCAGAACTCGCATGAGATCAGGCCTCCCTGGCCCGGCGGCCGAGGAAACGGACGAATTCGGTGCCCTCGCGCAGCCGTCGGGACGCCATGCCGGGCTGGAACATCTCGGCCGACATCTCGGCCAGCTTCCCGGCCCGGAAATAGAACCGCCGGTAAAACGCGTCGACCGAATGCAGGATCTCGGTGTGCTCCAGGTGCGGGTACGACAGCGCCGCGAGTTGCGTCCCGCGCTCGCTGACCAGCGCGGCGCCGTCATCGTCGTCGGGCAGCCAGCCGTTTTCCACCGCCTGCCGGTGCAGCTCGGTCCCGGGGTAGGGCGCCGCGATCGAGACCTGGATGGTGTGCGGGTTGACCTCGCGGGCGAACCTGATCGTCTCCTGGATGGTCTCCTTGGTCTCGCCGGGCAGGCCGAGGATGAAGGTGCCGTGTACGGTGATCCCCAGGTCCCGGCAGTCGGCGGCGAATTGCCTGGCCCGGTCGACCCGCAGGCCCTTCTTGATGTTGATCAGAATCTGCTGGTTTCCCGACTCGTACCCCACCAGCAGCAGGCGCAGCCCGTTGTCCCGCAGCACCTGCAGCGTCTCCCTGGGGACGTTGGCCTTGGCGTTGCACGACCAGGTGAGGCCGAGGCGGCCGAGACCGCGGGCGATCTCAACGGCCCGCGGCCGGTCATCGGTGAATGTGTCGTCGTCGAAGAACAGCTCCTTCATCTGCGGGAACAGGTCACGGACGAGCGCGGCCTCTTCGAGCACGTTCGCCACGCTGCGGGTCCGGTACTTGTGCCCGCCCACGGTCTGCGGCCACAGGCAGAACGTGCACCTGGACCGGCACCCGCGCCCGGTATACAACGACACGTACGGATGCAACAGGTACCCGATGTAGTAGTCCTCCGGCCGCAGGTCCCGCTTGTAGACCGGCGTCACGAACGGGAGCCGATCCATGTCGGTCAAGATCTCCCGGTCGGGGTTGTGCACCACCTGCCCGTCGGAATCCTTGTAGCTAAGGCCCGCCACCGACGCAAGCGAGCGGCCCTCGGCCACCTCGGCCACCGTGAAGTCGAATTCCTCCCTGGCCACGAAGTCGATGGCGGGCGAGGCCAGCAGTGAGCGCTCGGGCTGCACGGCGACCTTGGCCCCGACGAAGCCGACCAGGAGATCCGGGTTCTTCGCCTTGAGCGCCTCTGCCACCTTGACGTCGCCCGTGAACGTGGGCGAGCTGGTGTGCAGGATCATCAGATCGTGCTGGTCGGCCCGGGTAACGATGTCGTCGAGATTCAGGCCGGCCGGCGGCGCATCCACCAGCTTGCTGCCGGGAACCAGGGCGGCGGGCTGGGCCAGCCAGGTCGGATACCAGTAGGAGCGGATCTCCCGCTTCGCCTGGTACCTGGCGCCGGCCCCGCCGTCAAAACCTTCAAAGGACGGCGGATTCAGGAATAGCGTGCGCAACGTGGGCACTTGGCTCCTTCCAGGGTCGCAGGTCAAGGCCGATCCGCCGCAGCGCGGCAACGTAGGCGGGCTCCCAGCGCGGAACCTGACTGGGGTACGGGCGGATGTCCTGGTCACGCAGTGCAAGCACGCTGGCGGTCACCCCGCCGGCGGTGGGCACGCAGACATCGGCGTCGCCCAGTTCCAGTTCGTGCTGCAGGTTGTCCCGCCCGTGGCCGGGCATGACGTCGAGTAGCAGCAGATGACGCCCTACCACCCGGGCCTCTGCGCAGGTCACGGCGCCGGGCAGGGCGACAACCACATCGGCCGCCGCCATCAGCTCGGGGACCCGGGTCGTGAAACCGTACGGGGTGATCATGGGCGTCCCGGCGGCGAGCTCGCGGAGCCCCCGCTCGATCCTGCGGTCCCGGCCCGCCACCGCCAGCACGTGCACGCCGGCGTCGGCCAGCCCGGACACCGCCCCCACCAGGGGACCGAACCCCCAGCCGCTGTCGATCACCAGCACGCAGAAAGCCTCGGCGGGCACCCCGAGCGCCCGCCTGGCCTCCTCCTGCGGCGGGGCCGCGTAGAACTCGGACCGCACCGGCGGCGGCGCTACCTCGACCAGTGCCCGGGGCAGATACCGGCGGACCGACGCCGCGGCCGCGGCCGAGGTGACGAGGAACAGATCGGTGCCCGCCGCGGCCCAGATCCGGTGCACCGACACGTCCGTGCACATCACCACCGACCGAAGCCACGGCATCTCGGCCTTGAGCCTTCCCGCCGCCGAGGCGCCGGTGGCGAACACGCTGAACAGCAGGTCGGCGGGGTGACGTTCCAGCTCGGCCCGGAGCGCGGGCACCAGCCGGGCGTTGGAAGCCCGGTCGATGCGGTCCGCGAGCCCGCTCCCGGTTCGCAGATGGGCGAAGTGCAGCCCGTCGTACAGGCCGGGAACGGCGACCAGGCGCTTGAACAGCCGCTCGCCCGCGCCGCCGCGCCAGGGACCCAGCAACGACATGCTGTCGAGCTGTCGGACGCGCCATCCGGACTGTTCAAGCAGCTGGCCGCAGCCGCGTGCCATCATCTCGTGGCCCAGCCCCAGCGGCCCGGTCAGCATCGTCGCGGTTTCCGTCATCGGTCCTCCAGCTCGGGGCCCGGTCGCGAACAGTACGTCGCGACCGGGCACGCGGCGAATGAGCTGGCTAACTAGGCCTGGCGATTCAGATCCTCGATAACCCAGTCGACCATGACCGCCAGCAGACAGGCGGAAGCTCCGAGCAGCAGACCAATCCGTGCTTCCTTTCCCATGACCTCCCCTTTCGTAAGCGACTCTGACCCGCCCAGCCTGGCCTGCAGCGGGGTGCAACCGAATCACCCAGCTCGGGTGATTCCGCGTTGCCGGGCCGACCCTGAGGCTGGTTCCCAAGCACTCGAGGGAGAGGCTTCAGCATGGGCATCATCACCGCGGGGGCCAGGTCCCGCACCCCGGCCGCGGGGGCGTCGGCCACGCGCCACCCCCGGCCCGGGGGCGTCGCCCTGGTGACCGGCGCTTCGTCAGGGATCGGGGCGGCCGTGGCCGACTGCCTGGCGGCCGACGGCTGGCGGCTGCTGGTGTCGGGGCGGGACGTCGCCCGCCTGGACCAGGTGGCCGCCCGCACCGGCTCGGTGCCGCTCCCGGCCGACCTGGCGTCGGTGGCGGGCGCGGGCGAGCTTGCCCAGGCCGCGCTGGCCGCCGCCGGGCAGGTGGACCTGCTGGTGGCCTGCGCCGGGATCGGCTGGTACGGGTCGTTCACGGCCATGCCCGCGGGCCGGGCCGAGGAGCTGCTGACGGTCGACCTGTTCTCGGCGATCGAACTGGTCCGGCTGCTGCTGCCGCAGATGCTGGCCAGGCGCCGCGGCCAGGTGGCCCTGGTCGGGTCGATCGCCGGCAGCGTCGGGGTTAGCGGGGAAGCGGTGTACTCCGCGGCCAAGGCCGGCCTTGGCGCCTTCGCCGAGGCGCTCCGCTACGAGCTGCACGGCACCGGGGTGGGAATCACCCACGTGACCCTGTGCGTGGCCGACACCCCGTTTTTCATCCGCCGCGGCGCACCATACGAGCGGCGTCATCCGCGGCCGCTGGCGCCGGAGCGGGTGGCCCGCCTGGTCTGCGAGGCGGCGCTGCGCGGCCGCCAGGATCTCTACATACCGGGCTGGACGAGGCTGCCGGGCATGGTCCGGGTCGCCGCGCCGTCCCTTTTCCGACGGCTGGCCGGCCACGCGGCCCGGACGAACGGGTCCCGGCTAGCCCGGCCTGGCCGGGCATCCGCGCCTTCAATCGGCTAAACCCCTACAACATTCGACATGGCACCACACTCCGGGATGAATCCGTAATGGTTTCGTGAGGTTTCCGCGAACCGGTTGAGATGCACACGTTACCTTCACTACCGTGATCTCCAGCCTCTGGCTTACCGGCCGGGCATGGAGAACGGAGCGTGACAGCATCGTGGCTAAGCGCCTTACGGCCAGGCACCTTGCCAGCACAACCCGGATCCGGCGTGGGGCAGTCCTCGCGGTCGCCGTCGCGGCCGCGACCAGCCTCGCCGTCTACACCGGAACCACGGGCGCAGGGGCTGCGGCCGCCCCCACCATCGGCCAGGTGCAGGCGAAGGTTAACTCCCTGCAGGCCAAGATCGACAAGATCGGCCAGCAGTACGACGCGGCCAACCAGGAGTACGGCTCGGCCCAGGCCAGGCTGTCCCAGGTCGACAAGCAGGCGGCTAACGCGCTGGCGCGGTACGACACCGCCCGCGCCCAGCTGGCTCAGGTGGCGGTCTCGGTGTACGAGAACTCCAACCAGACGTCGGTCCTCGGCCTGCTCAGCTCGGGCAATCCGGCCACCGTGCTCTCCCAGGCGTCGCTCGTCCTCGAGGTGGCGGGGACGCACAACGAGGAGGCGACCCAGTTCCTCACCGCCGCCCAGACGCTCGCGTCCGTCCGCGAGCAGCGGCAGCGCACCGAGCAGGGCATCGCGGAGATCCGCTCGCAACTCGCCTCGCAGAAGACCTCGCTGAACAAGCTGCTCGCCAGCAGCCAGGCCACACTCGACAGCCTCACCGCCGCGCAGCAGGCGCAGGTATCGGCCGGCACCGTCGGCGGCACCGGGCAGGCGGGCCCCCCGCCCGCCTACACCGGGCCGACGACGACGCAGGCAGACAAGGCCGTCGCCTACGCCTACGCCCAGATCGGCAAGCCCTACGTGTACGGCGCCACCGGCCCCAACTCCTTCGACTGCTCCGGCCTGGTCCAGGCGGCCTGGGCGGCAGCGGGCGTCGCCATCCCCAGGACGACCTACGAGGACTGGGACCAGCTGCCGCACATTCCCGTCTCCGAGATGCAGCCAGGCGACCTGATCATCTACGACGGCGAGGGGCACGTCGGCATGTACGTCGGCAACGGCTACATCATCGACGCCCCCCACACCGGCGCCGACGTGGAGCGGGTCCCCTACGACGAGTCTTGGTACATCGACAACGAGGACGGCGTCCTCCGGCCCTGATCACGCGTAGCGCCCGCGAGGGATTTCCGGCCCGGCAGCCTCAGGGAGCTTCTTGTGGAGATCTTTCGCTTTGACCGCGGCGAAAAGATCATCGAACAATACGGGAGCCAGAGATTCCGTGCTACGCGCGTCGCGGCAGGCGGCGGCCAGATCCAGCTGTCGTGCCTGGCTCTTGCGCCTGGTGGCGTTATAGGCACGCACACAGCCACCGAGACACAACTGTTCCTGGTCATAGCGGGGGAAGGCTGGGCCGCCGGGCCAGATGGCCAGCAGATGCCCATTAGCGCAGGGTGGGGTGTCCGCTGGGACGCCGGGGAGTCGCACACCAGCGGAACCGATGCCGGTCTGGTGGCCCTCGCCGTTGAAGGAGGCGCCCTCGACCAGTTCGAGCCTGAAACTCCTGACGCCTGACCACTGGACCTATCCACGTCGGCGTGGGCATCCCCGTGGCCGTCGGCGCACGTCTCCAGGGTCCGCAACATACGGACTTTTGTGCGTACTGTTGCGAATTAGTTAACAATCGACTGACTCTGTGACAATTCTCCCGTGCGACGCCGTATAACCATGGATAACTTTCGTTATGAGGAGGTTTGGCATGCGATTGCTCCATCGGCCACTCAGAGCCGGCGGCGCCGCCGTTCTCGGGCTGGCCACGATCGCGCTCACCGGCGCCTTGGCCGTCGGCGCGCACGCGTCGATCGCGACGCCGTCGGCCGTTTCCCCGACCCTGGTCGCGCTCAAGGGCAGCATGCCGGCCACGACCGACCGGCAGGCCGGCGCCTTCACCTCGTCCAAGATGACGGTCGAGGTCGCGCTTGCACCGCGGGATGAGGCACGGCTCAACGCCGAACTGAAGGCCGTGTACACCAAGCACAGCGGCGAGTACGGCAAGTTCCTCGCCAGGGGCAAGTTTGAGGCCAGGTACGCACCCACGAGCGCCACCAGGAACGCCGTCACCGCCTACCTGCGCGGCGAGGGCCTGGCGGTTTCGTCCACCAGCTCGCCCTTCCTGATCCGCGTCACCGGCTCGAGCGCGAAGATCACGGCCGCCTTCCATACCAATCTGCGCAACTACGTTGACCGGCATGGCGCCCGCTACTACTCCAACTCCTCCTCCGTCCGCCTCCCCTTCTCGATCGTGTCCGCCGTCGAGGGCGTCGTCGGCCTGACCAACACCGTGCGCCTGCAGTCGCTGGCCGTCCGCCCGGCCGCGGGCAAGGCAACGGCCAGGAGCAACGCCGCCGCGAAGCCCTCTTCCTCGTCCGCCAGTTGCGAGACCGGCTACGTGACCACCGCCGAGCTCTTCGACTTGGTCAGCAACAACGTCGGTTTCAACTACGGCTACGGCGGCGGCCCCGGCTGCGCCGGCCTGACCCCGTCGCAGACCAACTCCATCTACGGTGCGCCCGCGGCCAGCCCGAGCACCAAGGGGGCCGGCGTCACCGCGGCGGTCTTCGAGCTCTCCGCTTACCAGCGCTCGGATATCGACACCTGGGCGACGACCTTCTACGGCAAGCACTACACACCGCCGCTGGAGGACGTCACCGTGGACGGCGGCCCGCTGGCCCCGGTCTGCCCGACCGGCGACACCTGCCCGGCCCAGTACAACGGTTACTCCAATGACGTCGAGGTCGACGCCGACATCGAGGTCTCGCTGGCGGTCGCGCCCGACGTGAGGCACCTGATCGTCTACAACGCGCCGAACGACTACACCGGCCAGACCGAGCTCGACGAGTACACCGCGATCGCCAACCAGGACGTGGCGTCCACGATCAGCTCGAGCTGGGGCGTCTGCGAGAACGACGTCACGGCCGGCTACGCGCAGGCTGAGAACACCATCTTCGAGCAGATGGCGCTGCAGGGGCAGTCCCTGTTCAGCTCCTCCGGCGACACCGGCGCGTTCGGCTGCATGCGCTCGGACGGCACCACGGTCGTGAACGTCGGCGACCCGTCATCCCAGCCCTGGGTGACCAGCGTCGGCGGCACCTCGCTGGAGGGCGACAACCCCGGCACCAACCCGAACCCGGGCGCCCCCGCCCGGGGCGTCGAGACCGTCTGGAACGTCGACAACCTCTGCAGCGACAGCAACCCGGCCGCAGACGACCAGGCCGCCTTCTTCTGGTGCGCGGAGACCGGCGCAGGCAGCGGCGGGTCCAGCCAGTACTGGGGCCGTCCCTTCTACCAGCGCGGCCCGGGCGTGAGCAGCCCCACCACAACCTACTCGGGCGAGTCGGTTGCCAACGGCGAGACCGCCTGCACGCTGGCCAAGGCGGGGACGCCGTGCCGTGAGGTGCCGGACATCTCCGCCAACGCGGACCCCTACACCGGGTACGCCGAGTACTGCACGGGCAACGCGAGCACCGCCTACAGCGCCTGCGCCACGTTCAGCGGCGGCGCGCCGGCCCCCGGCTGGTTCGGGATCGGCGGCACCAGCCTGTCGTCTCCGCTGTGGGCCGCGCTGATCGCCGACCGCGACAGCTTCAACGGCCACCGCAGCGGCAACATCAACCCGTTGATGTACACCTGGTTCAACGTCGACCCTCGTGTGTACTTCAACGACATCACCGGCGTCGGGCGGCTGCAGCAGGCGGCCACCAACAACGGCCTGTACCCGAGCACGCCCCGCTACGACGAGGCGACCGGCATCGGCTCGCCGAAGTTCGCCGCGATCATCACCGGATTCTGATCGGCCTGATCGACCGGGCAGCGTAGGGAGCTCGCCCGCCAGGTGAGCTCACGCCCAAATGTGCGGGAGGCGGGTCACACCGCCTCCCGCACTGCCGTTTCTAGGCGGCTTCTAGGCGGCGGCCGCGAGCCGGGGAATGTCGAGGTAGACCACGTCCTGGGCGACCCGGGCGAGTACCGCGGCGAGGCTGCCTGGCCGGCTCACCACGGTGACCCGAACGCCCCGCTCGGCCAGGCTGGCGGCCGCCCGGCTGAACCGCCAGTCGCCCGACCCGATCACCACGTGGCCGAAGCGCGCGGCCACGTCCTCGTGCTCAAGCACGTCAAGCAGCTCAAGGTCGGCGCCATCGGGCCCCGACCTGACCCGGTAGCGGGCGTGCGGCCAGCCGAGCGCCACGTTAAGGAAGCCGAGGTGGCTGGAGGCCATCACCACCTGGTCGTCCGCGCCAAACCCCAGCCGCGTCATGTACCAGTCCTGTACCTCGTTCACCTGGACAACGGACGGAATCGGGGCGCCTGCCAAGTTCTGGATATCGACGACGTGCAGCGCCCGTTCAGGGAAGCGCCACCGGTCGCCAGCCTTCTGGCGCAGCCGCGCAACCTTCTCGACTCTGGCCGTCGCTCCCATGGCACAGCACCTCCTAGGCGAATCCCCCGCGGTCTGCTGTTATTGGCAATCCCCCTGGTGTAATTCGATACCCACGAAATCCATGCGCCAACCGCATGGGGGCCCATGGATACCCCGCATGGTTGCGGGGTACAGTCCGAGTCGTGCGCTTGACTGCGGTTCGCGACGAGCTCGTCGTGGCACTGGAAGAGACACTCCAGCTCGCCCGGCGGCTGGCGGCGGACGCCCGGGACGGGGAGGTCCCCGTAGCCGAGCTCGTCGCCCAGGCGAGCATGCTCGGACGGCTCGACGAGCGGCGTGAGAGCCTGATCGGCCAGCTCCGCCGCGAGGCGAGCGCGGGCGTTCGCGCGTCACGGCCCGGGCTGCCGGTCAGGGCGGTCGTGCTGACCGCCCTCGATGAGCTCGGCTGGCCGCAGAACGCGCGGTTCCTCGAGGAGTACCTGTGGGCCAAGCGACAGGTGCAGGTCGACAGCCGGGCGTTCGCCTCGCTCCGCCGCGACGAGCTGCGAGCCTGGCAGCGCTCGCCGGGCGCGCGTTCGGCCTATATCGTGCCGGCCCTGAACCCGGATGGAACGGCCAACCCGCGCTGGCTCACCAGCTCCGCGTGGGACCTGTCGCGGCGGGTGGTGGCCTCGCCCGAGTCCGAGCGCCTGTTCGACCTGCACAAGATCCACGCGCTGCGGGTCCGCGGTTCCCGCGGCCCGCTTGGCACCCTGCTCGAGCGGTACGCGGCGCGGATCCTGGCCATCGACCCGCCGCCGGTCTCTGCCTCGGCCGCCGCCACCAGCGCGTGGCGCGCGCACGTGCGCGCGCACACCGCCGCGCTGATCGCGGTGATCCGCAGCCACGACGACCCGGACCGCGACCGGATCGCCGCCCGGCTGGCCGAGCTCCCGCCCGACGAACTGGTCTGGGGTCGCAGGGCCCCTGATCAAGCCCGGGGCCAAGTCGGGCCGTGAGCCCGGTCAGACCGGGGGGTCGGTCACGTGAGCCGGCGCTCCGCGGCCCAGCGGGTTAGCTGGTGGCGGGACGAGAGCTGGAGCTTGCGCAGCACCGAGGAGACGTGGCTTTCGACCGTCTTGACCGAGATGTACAGCTCGCGTGCCACCTCCTTGTACGTGTAGCCCTGGGCGATCAGCCGCAGGACCTCGCGCTCGCGGGTGGTTAGCTGGTCCAGTTCGGGGTCGAAGGACGGCCTGACGTCCGGCGTGGTCGGGGCGGTGGCGAACGCGTCGAGCACGAACCCCGCCAGCCGGTGCGAGAAGACGGCGTCGCCGCCGGCCACCCGCCTGATGGCGTCGGCCAGGTCGGCGGTCGAGATCGTCTTGGTGACGTAGCCCCTGGCGCTGGCCCGGATCACCGCGATCACGTCCTCCGGCGCGTCCGAGGCGGACAGCGCGAGGAACCTGACCTCGGGGTGTTCCTTCTTCACCTCGCTGATGACCGCGTGACCGCCCCCGCCCGGCAGGTGCACATCGAGCAGCACCACGTCGGGGAGCTCGCGCTCGATCAGCTCGATGGCCGGGGCCACGTCATCGGCCTCGCCCACCACCTCGACCTGTCGGCCGAGCTCGGCCCGGACACCCGAGCGGAACAGGCCGTGGTCATCGACCAGGACCACCCTCGGCGTGCTCCTGCCGTCGGCGGCCGCCGCGCTCATCGCCGCCGCCCCTCGGCTGCGGCCTGCCCGGCCGGAGTGAAGTCCCGCGCCATCGTCAGCGTCACCTTGGTCCCCTCCCCCAGCGTCGACTGCACGACCGCCTTGCCGCCGTGCCTGAGCATCCGGCCGCGGATGGACTCCGCGACGCCCTTGCGGTCCTCCGGCACCGAGTAAACGTCGAACCCGCTGCCCCGGTCCCTGACCGCCACCGCGACCTTATCCGGCTCGACCTCGGCGAAGAGCGAGACCACGCTGGCGCCCGACCATTTGGCCGCGTTCACCGTCGCCTCCCTGGCCGCCGCGAGCAGCGCGCTCAGGTGTTCGTCGAGCGGGCAGTCGCCGACCGTGACCACCTCGACCGGGACGCCGTGCCTGGCCTCCACATCCCGCTGGATCTCCCTGATCCCTTCGGCGAATGAGGTCACCTCGGTGTCACCGGGGGCGCGCCCCTCGAACAGCCAGGATCTCAGCTCGCGCTCCTGCGCGCGGGCCAGCTGCACGACCGTCTGCGGGTCATCGGCACTGCGCTGGATGAGCGCCAGCGTCTGCAGCACCGAGTCGTGCACCCGGGCGGCCATGTCGGCCCGCTCCTCCGCCCGCGCCCGCGCCTGCCGCTCAAACAGCAGGTCACGGGCGATGCGCAGCCACCACGGGCCCAGCAGCACGACGATGGCGGCGGCCACCAGCACGAACCCGCCTAGCGGCGCGAGCAGCCGCAGCCCGCCGTGCAGGCTGACCAGCACGCCGATGCCGGCAATGAGCAGCGCGGCCGACACGGCAAACCGAAGCTTGGTGCCACGGCGCATGTTCTGGCCGCCGCCGAGGGTCTCGAGCGGCTCCACCAGGTGCCGCATCCCCTCCTGCTCGTCCTCCGGCGCATTTCGCCAGATAAGCGTCAGGCAGGCCACGCTGACAACCTGGGGCCAGCAGTAGATTTCGATATAGCCGTCGTTCAGCACCCCGGCCAGCAGCAGGAACACGGCCAGCAGGGACGCCAGGCCGATCGCCAGCGCCACTCCCTGCGAGTCGTGCCTGGCCTTGGCGCCGATGCTGGTAGTCGAGCCCCTGGCCGGGATCACCAGCCAGCCGATGAAGTAGAGCGGCACCCCCCAGCCCTGGGTGATAAGCGCGGCGACGACGCAGGCGATCCGCACGGTCGTGGGGCTGAAGCCGCGCCACTCCCCGATCCCGGCCGCGAGCCCGCCGCCGATCCGATCCTCCGGGTCGCGGCGGAGCGGCTTGCCGTCGCCGTGACCCCGCCGCCTGAACCGCGACGGCCAGTCGGGCCGGTCGTCGCCGTCGGGCCGATCCTGCCACGCCGCCTGGTCCTGCCAGGGGTGCCCGTGCCGACGGAAGTGGCGGCGGCCCGGCCGGTCCTGGAACCGGAACGGCGGCCACGGCGGTTCGCTCGGGTCCTGCTGCATGCCACCATCATCACCCGGAAACGCCCATCAGGGGTATCCGGGGCTTCCCCGAACTCAGCGTTGCCCGCCTAGGGGTGGGGCCCGCTCAAGTCAGGGTCGGGCCAGGGGTGTTCCCGATACCCCTAAGGCGCGCGCGGAGCAAGACTTAAGCCATGAACACTTTCGAAGACACCACCCAGTCGCATCCATCATCCGGCCCCGCCGAATCCGACCCGTCGCAGACCTCATCCCGCCCCCTTGGCCGGCCTCCGCTTCGCCGCGCTTACAACGGCCGCATGCTGGCCGGGGTGTGCGCCGGCCTCGCCGACTACCTGGCGATCGACGTCACGCTCGTGCGCGTTGCCTTCGCCGTCTTCACCTTCCTCGGCGGCGCCGCGATCCCGGCCTACCTGGCCTGCCTGCTGCTGATACCGGAAGAGGGCAGCGACCAGTCCCTCGCGAGTTCGCTTCTCGACTCCGTGCGGTGACCCCGGGGCACAGCCCGCTACCCGACTTACATCATGCGATTAGGAGCATCAGAACATGTCGCCTTCCTCAACCCAGCAGTGGACGCGCCGCATCCGCTACGCCGACCAGCACATTCGCGTCTCCGACGCGGAGCGCAACGCGGTCGCCGAGCAGCTGGGGGCGCACTACGCCGACGGTCGCCTCGACCAGGCCGAGTTCGACGAGCGGATCAGCCGGACCATGGCCGCCAAGACCCGCGGCGACCTCGCGGGCCTCTTCGACGACCTGCCCGACCCCGGGCCTGCGGGGGCCCCAGGAGCGGCCGGGCCCGGCGGCCCGGCGGCCCCCTACGTCCGGCCTCGACGCCGCGGCGGGATCTTCCGCCCGCTCATCCTGCTGGCGATCGTCATCGTGCTCTGTTCCACCGCGTGGCACGCGATGAACGGTTTCTTTTTCTTCAACATCCCATGGTTCCCGATCGCGGTCGTCGTCGCGCTGGTGTTTTTCCTCACGAGGCATCGCCGCCGCTAAATGCGCCACCAGGTGCTGCAACGATGGCCCCGTTCGGCCGTCCATGAGATAAAAAGTGTGCATGAACTTCTGCGCGAAGTGCGGCCGTGAGCGGACCGACGACGCCCGCTACTGCGGCGGCTGCGGCACCGAGTTCGCAGCCGCCCCGGCCGCTGCGGGCACGCCGCCGACGGACGAGACCGCCGGCGGTGTCCTGCATCAGTCGGCGATCGCCGAGGCGCAGGCCGCGGCTCCGGATGCCACCCGGGTAGACCGGAAGCCGGATGTCACCATGATCGACCCGCCGCGCAGCGCCGCCGAGACCGGCCGGGGGGCGACCCCGGCGGCGGCCGAGCCCGACCCGTTCGCGGCCTGGTTCGCCCCGGATGCCCAGCCAGCGCCGCGTACCGAGCCCGGCGGGCAGCGGCAGGCGGCCCCCGAGCCCTGGCAGGCGGCCGACACCGTGTACGCGGCATCGGGTCAGCGGGGCTCGGTTTACCCGCCGCCGTCGCAGCCGGGCCCCGCTTATCCGCCGCCCCGACCGCCCTACGGCGCGCAGCCGACGCCGCCGTCCGGCGGCGGTCGGTCATCCGGCGGCAGGAAGGCGGCGTTCATCGTCGGCGTGGTGCTGGTGATGATCGCCGCCGGCGGCGGCGCGTACGCGCTCGTCTCGCGGACGAGCAGGGGCAGTACGACCCAGCCGCCCACCAGCCCCACTGCCGCGTCCTCGGCCGCGTCCTCGGCCGCATCCACCGCGCAGTCGTCCGCGAGCGCGGGCACCTCGCCCAGCGCGAGCGCCACCCCCTCCGCCTCCGCGACCGCGTCGCCGACATCGAGTCTGCTCAGCGTCGACCCGGGCCTAGGGTCGAATCCGGCCGAGCCGGCCGCGGCGACCACGCTCAGCCACTACTTCCACGGAATCAACACCCACGACTACGCGGAGTATCAGAGCGCGCACAACACGCAGGTTCAGGCAAGCGAGTCGCTGTCCGCCTTCAACAGCGGCTACGGGTCCACCACCGACTCGGCGATGACCCTGATCGCGCTCGAGAGCACCGCCAACGGCGGCGAGTCCGCGACCGTGACGTTCACCAGCCGCCAGGCCGCAAGCGCGAGCGTCGACGGCAGCACCTGCAACGACTGGAAGGTCACGTACTACCTGGTCCCCCAGGGAGCCGGCTACCTCATCGGCCCTCCCCCCTCCGGCTACCAGCCCGCCTACACGGACTGCTGAGCCGATGGTCGTACCGCTTGCCGCCCGGTGGGTCGCGGCCGCGTTGGGCTTGCTGCTGGTGCTCACCGGCTGGCAGAGCGTGATCGGAACGCTGATCGTGCCCCGCCCGCTCGCCTCGTGGCTGACCCGGATGGCCGACCGGGTCGTGCTCGCCGTCTATCACGTGGCGACGGCGCGGGTGACCGAGTACAAACGGCGCGACCGGATCCTCGCCACCCAGGCCGCCGCCATCCTGCTGACCCAGCTGGTCGGCTGGCTCGCCATCTTCGTCGTCGGGTACACGCTGGTGCTGTGGCCGTCCAGCGGCGCCAGCATCACCAGCTCGCTGACCGATGCGGGCTCGTCGATCTTCACCCTCGGCTTCTCCGAGCCGAGGGGGGCCGCGCCCGCCGCGCTCGTCTTCGTGGCGGCTGCCACCGGGATGGTGGTGGTCGCGCTCCAGGTCGGGTACCTGCCGACGCTCTACGCGGCTTTCAACCGGCGGGAGACCGAGGTCGCGCTGCTCATCTCGCGGGCGGGAGCGCCGTCCTGGGGACCTGAGCTGCTCGCCAGGACGTTCTACGCGCTTGGCACGGGGGTGTCCTCGATCGACACGCTCCCCGACCTGTACCGGACGTGGGAACGCTGGGCGGCGGACGTGGCGGAGAGCCACACCACCTATCTGCCCCTAGTCCGCTTCCGCTCGCCGCAGCCTTACTCCTCGTGGGTGATCTCGCTGCTCGCGGTCTTGGACTCGGCCGCGCTGATGCTCGTGCTCGCGCCGGAGCAGGCGCCGGTGGTGGCGGCCAGGCTCTGCCTGCGCGGTGGTTTCCAGTGCCTGGGGCGCGTCGCCCGGGCGATGGGCCTCGACGTGCCCGAGGAGGCCGATCCTGACGCCGGGATCGAGCTCACCTACGAGGAGTTCCTCGAGGCGGTCAGCCGGATGGAGGAGGTCAGCTTCCCGATCACCCGGGATGCGGTCGACGCCTGGCCGGAATTCGTCGGCTGGCGGGTCAACTACGAGAGCGCCGCGTACCAGATCGCCGCCGCCATCGATGCCGTCCCCGCGCGATGGTCGGGTCCGCGCCGGCATCGCGAGTCGGAGATGACCCCGACCCGCCCGCCGAGCGGTCGCCAGCGCCAGCGCCGGGAAGCAGGCGGCGGAACCAACGGTCATAAATGATCCATCATTAACTTGGCGTTATGCTGGCCGCATGATCGGGGAGTGGCTCAGCGAAGACGAACAGCGGACCTGGCGTACCTACCTTCGGCTGGGCTCGCTGTTGCCCGCTGCCCTCAACCGGCAGCTACAGCAGGACTGCGGGCTGACGCTGCCCGAGTACGAGGTGCTGGTCGCGCTCAGCGAGTCGGCCGAGCAGCGGCTCCGCCCGTTCCAGATCTGCGATGCGCTCAACTGGGAGCAGAGCAGGCTGTCGCATCAGCTAACCCGGATGGAGCGCAGGGGGCTGGTGGCGCGGCAGCAGTGCCCGGCCGATGGCCGGGGCGCCTTCATCGCGCTCACCGACGCCGGCGGCGACGCCATCCGCGAGGCGGCACCGCAGCACGTCGCGGCGGTCCGCCGGCTGGTCTTCGACCGGCTCAGCGACGCTCAGCTGGCGGCGTTCGAAGAGGCCTGCTCGGTCATCCTCGACGCGCTGGCGGCGGAGGCCTGACGCGGCCCAGTGCCGGGGTGGTTCTGGCGCTGCGGTGGTGCCGGCGCTGCGGGCGGTTACGGCCTGGGGTCGCCGTACGAGCCGCCGACCCCGCCGAAGCCCGAGCCGGCCCCGGGATCGCCGCCCTGACGCTGGCCGCCCGTCCCGCTGCCCTGACTCCCAGTGCCCAGATTCGCCGGCCCTGGGTTTCCCAGTCCCCTCGTCCCGTGATACCCGGGGTAGTCGCCGCCCGGAGGCGACACGGCCTTGTCCCAGGACGGGTCCAGGTAACGGAGGCAGTAGCCGAAGACCTTGAATCGACCGCCCGCGAGCGTGCTCAGCTCCCGGCCGAGGGTGATCTGCGCAGTCCCGCCGCGCTGGCCCGGGTGCTCGAAGTAGTACCCGAAGAACTCGCGGCAGAGCGAGCCCGGGCCCGACGTCGCGCGCGGGGAGCTTGGAGCGGTGGCGGACAGCGTGGGGTCCGGGGTCGGCTTGGCCGACCCGAGCACCTGCGGCGGGCGCGATGACTGCCCGGCCGCGCGGGCCGACGCGCTGGCCCGGGCGGGCTGGTGCCCGAAGGACGTGAGCTTCCCTATGGAGCCGGTAAGCGTGCCCGTGACCGCAACCGCCGCCACGATCAGGGCAGCCGCGGCGACGCTGGTCACCGCGATGCGCGGCTTGCGCGCGCCCCTGGCGGCTGGGCGGCGGTGCCGGTGCCTGGCGGGCCGCCGTTCGTCCGCCGCTCGAAGAATGAGAGTGTGCGCGGTAACGGTCGCCGGCTCCTGCGCCCTCCACGGGACCGGCGCGGGCGCAGGCGGTGCCGCCGTCCACGGGACCGGCACCGGCGCGGGCGCGAACGCACGGAACGCGGCTCTGGCCGCCGCCTCGCCGGAGAGCTCACGTCCGGTTGCGGCCACGCGGAGCGCGGCCAGGGTGCTCTGGACCGGCCGCAGCGCTAGCGGGATGCTTCCCGTCTCCCCCGACAGCAAGGCGTCGAGGTCCCGCTCGTCGTACGCGGGACCCCAGAGCGGTGGCACCTGGCTGTCTGGCATGTCATCGTCCGGAACGCCGTTCCCGATCAAAGCGTTACACCCCTGCCCGTGAGGTGATCCCTGGGCGGGAGAGCATCGCCTCGAGCTTGCGCAGGCCACGGTGCGCTGCCACCCGGACGGCGCCGGTGGAAGTGCCCAGCATCTCGGCGATCACCTCGGTGTCAAGACCCGCGACAACCCGCAGCAGAATCACGTTGGCCTGCTGCTCCGGCAGCCGGGCAAGCAGCGCGATCGCGGACTCGGTGGCGATGTTGTCCAGCGCGAGCTGCTCGGCGCCCGGTGCCGTCGGCACCTCGGTGACGCCGATGTCGTCAAGCGGCTCGGCCGGGTGCCGTCGCAGATGCCTGGCCTGATCGAGCATCCGCCGTCGGGCGGTGGTGAACAGCCACGCCCGCCAGGCGCCCTCGTCGCCGATGAACGCGGGAAGCCCCCTGACCACGGAGACCCAGGTCTCGGCGGCAATATCCTCGGCCGCGTCAGGCACGAGCACCCGGAGGTAGCGGATGAGCGCGGGGTTCGCGTCGCGCCAGAGAACCGCGAAATGGTCTTCGCTCCCGCTCTGGGCAGCCGCAAGTACGGCCGCGAAGTCGTCGCCCACCACATGCTGAGTATCGACACACATGCCACTTCCGCGCAGCGAAATCACTCAGGCAGGTGTTACCACAAACTGACGTAGGCAAAGGTCGCGAAACGTCACCGGCCCCCGCGGACCGGGCACCGCATCGATGTTGATCCCGGTCTCTGGCAGCTCAAGCAGCTTGAACCCGTCGAGGAGCCTGGTCGTCGCGTTCCAGAACGCGCCCGTGCCGGTGTAGGCGGCGAGGAACTCCCGCGCCGCGCCCTCGTCGGCCGCGGCGATGCCGGCCGCCAGGCCGGAGGTCTCGTCGTTGGCGATCATGGCGGCCTCGGCCGGGCCGTTGGCCGGCGCGATCGTCACCGTGGCCTCGCGCTCGGAATCGAGCGCCCACTCGTAGCCGAGCGCGTGGTCGTGCGGCGGGAGCGAGGCCCTGATGCCGAGTGCGGCCAGCTGCCCGGTGATCTCCGGCAGCCAGGAGTCCCACACCCGCCGGTCGAGGAGGAGCAGGTTGAGCCGGTTGCAGACGCCCAGCCGGTCCAGGCTCGAGCTGATCAGGCGGGCGGCCACCGCTCGCTCGGCCGAAGGATGGACGTAGAGCACCCCGCCGCCATCGGCGTGCGCCAGCGTCCGCACCCCGTGCGCCGCCCCCTCGGCCGCCAGCGCCCGGGTCGAGTCGCCGCTGCCGCGCAGGATCACCAGCGGGATGAGCTTCGGCTCACGGACCAGCGCGTACGCGGCGGCCTGGCCGGGCACCCGGATAAGCTCGATCGCCGCCGGGTCGAGGTCGGCCGCCGCCAGGGCGGGGGTGATCACCTCGTCGGCGAGCGCGATCGCCGACCGCAGCGCCGCGCTGCCCGTCCGCAGCACGCCCGCGTTCCGCGACTTGACCAGCTGCGAGGCGATGTCCACGACCACGTTCGGCCGGGCCTCGAAGTTCGCCCCGATCACGCCGACCGGCCGGCTCCGCTCGGTCAGCACCAGGCCGCCCGGCAGGTCGCGGACCTTGCGCGATGACGGCGCGGACGCGACGCGGGCCAGGATCTCAAGCTGGGCGGCCATCGCCTTCAGGCGATCGGGGTCGAGCCTGAGCCGGTCCCGCACCCCGGCCGGAAGCCCGGCGTCCGCCGCCGCCTCCATATCCTCCTCGTTGGCGGCCAGCACCGCGGGCGCGGCGTCCGCCAGGGCCCGGGCCATCGCCCCGATCGCGGCGTCGATCGCGCCGTCGGGCGCGCCCGCCAGGCTGGGTGCCGCGCCGCGGGCCGCGCGCGCGGCTGCCCGGACGGCCTCGGTGGCCTGCGTGTCCTGCGCTGTCATGACCCCGAGGTTACAGTGTTTTCCCGGGTCGCCGCCGGGCGCTCGAAGCCCCTGCCTTCTCCCTCGTCCCTCGCTCCCTCGCTCCTCAGTCCGAAGACAGGGGCGCGCCCTTTGGCTCCCCGGGGGACTGGGATTCCGGTTCCGGGCGCAGCGGCGGGGCGTCGAGGGCGCAGTGCAGCCCGCTCAGCGCTTCGCCGCCCGGTTGGGGCGTCCCCTGGCGACCAGGCCCCCGGGCCGGGTTGCGGATGGTCGCGGCGGCCAGCACGCCGCCCGCCGCCGCCACCGCGGCGGAGATCAGCACGGCCGTGTGGAAGCCGCTCGTCAGCGCGGCCGGATGCAGGTAGACGTCCCCGGTTATGCCCGCAAGAGGCGGGAGCACCGCCACCGCGATGAGGCTCGCGGCCCGGGCCACGTCGTTGTTGACCGCCGACGCGATGCCCGCGTGCTCGGCGGGCGCGGCCGACAGCGCGGTGGCGGTGAGCGGCGCCACGTTGATCGCCAGCCCGAAGCCGAACACCAGGACGGCGGGCAGCACCTGGGTCAGGTAGTCGCCGTTGCCGTGCACCCGGGTGAACATCACCAGCCCGATCGCGATTACCAGCGGCCCGACGGTCATCTGGAGCCGCGGGCCGATCCGCGCGGCCAGCGCGGCCGACCTGGCCGACAGGGTGAGCATGATGACCGTGATCGGCAGCAACGCCACCCCGGCCTCCAGCGCGCTGTACCCGCACACCTCCTGCAGCACGACCGGCACCAGGAACAGAGCGCCGCCGAGGGCGCCGTAGACCACGAACGTCACGGCGTTCGCGCCGCTGAACTGGCGGGAACGGAAGATCGAGAGCGGCAGCATGGCGTGCCGGCTGCGCGATTCGATGACGCAGAAGCCGGCCAGCAAGGCAACGCCGGGCAGCAGGGTGGCCAGCACGGTGGGCGACGTCCAGTTGCCGTCCGACGCCGCGATCAGGCCGTAGGTGATGCCCGCGAGGGCCAGGCTGATCGTTGTCGCGCCCGCCGCGTCGAGCGGCTGACGGGGGCCAGGGGCGCGTGATTCTGGAACGTGCCGTACCGACATGGCGACGACGGCCGCCGCGACGGGCAGGTTGATGAAGAAGACCAGCCGCCAGGACACGGCGGTGATCAGCCAGCCGCCCAGGAACGGCCCGATCGCGGTGGCGACGCCGCCAAGCCCGGACCAGGCGCCGATGGCCCGCGCGCGGTCCTTCGCGCTAAACGACGCCTGGATGATCGCCAGGCTGCCGGGGACGAGCAGCGCGGCGCCGGCCCCTTGCACCGCGCGGGCCGCGATCAGGAACCCGGCGCTGGGCGCCAGGCCGCAGGCGAGCGACGCCAGCGCGAACCAGATCGTGCCGATCACGAAGACCTTCCGACGGCCGAAGGCGTCGCCCAGCGCCCCGCCGAGCAGCAGCAAGCCGGCCAGCGGCAGCGTGTAACCGTCGACGACCCACTGCATGCTCGACACCGAGGCGTGGAAGTCCCTGGCGATGGCGGGGAGCGCGATGCCGACGACGGTCGCGTCGAGGGCGGCGATGCCCGAGCCGAGCACGGTGGCCGCGAGCACCCACCGTCCGGTGGCGCTGGCGTACCTCAGCCCCGGTGCCGCGTCCGTCGCCGTGTTGCCAGCCATCCCCCGTCGCCCCGCGCCCCGGTCAGACGCCCGGGGTCGCCGATGGGCGCCCGATCACGGTGGCGGTGAAGGTCTTGCGGCGGCTGCGCAGGTCGTCCCGGATCTGGCGGCCGAGCCTGCGCGTCTCTCGGCGGTTGAGCAGCGCCCCGGCGACGGCGCCGGTCAGCAGCGGGCTGAGCGAGAAGGCGGAC
The DNA here is from genome assembly GCA_963773105.1 of uncultured Actinomycetota bacterium. Classification (GTDB taxonomy): domain Bacteria; phylum Actinomycetota; class Actinomycetes; order Streptosporangiales; family Streptosporangiaceae; genus Trebonia. Next base: position 1,184,619 of record CAVZAA010000002.1, on the reverse strand, counting down.
CTGCGCACCCGGGCCGCCAGCCGCCTGGTCAGCTGCCTGGCCAGCGGAGAGCCCGCGATGAGGAGCAGCCCGCCGTCCACCTGGTACACGCCGCGACGACTGGCCCACGCGCCGATGTAGGCGCGCGCCCGGTCGGTGCCGCTGCCCGAGGCCGGCATCCCGTAGATCTCGTGCAGTTCGGCCAGGAGCTTGATCTCGATCCCCACCACTGCCAGCGTCTCCGCGGCGACCTCAACCGGGAACGCCGGCAGGGCGGGCAGCACGGCGCAGGCACCGGTCGCGCCGCCGACCGTGGCGGTGGCCCGGGCCGCCCGCTCGACCAGCAATCCGGCGATCTCGTCATCGGAGCGGCCGGGGAACTGCGCGCGCAGTGTGGCCTGGTCGCGGATCTGCAGGCGCGGTCCCATCGCCACCACCTGAGCAGTGAGCCAGGTCAGGCCCGAGGCGACACCGCGTCCGGCCGAGCCGGCGCCTCTGCGGGCGCTGCCGGCGGTCCTGGTGACCCTTCCGGTCGCGGTGCCGGCGCCCCGGCGAGCCACTCCGCCGCCGCGCCGCATTGCCTCCGCACCCCGGCCCGCCACGTACTGCAGCGCCCTCGTGATCCGCTTCTTGTCCCCGGGACCTTCCGCCTCGGACAGCTCGACGGCGACCTCGGCCGCCTGCCGCGCGGCCGCGTCGTCTTCCGGCGCGTACCCGCTCTCCACTCCGGCCATCTGAAGCCACCCATCCGTCGACGTGCTTGCCTTACCCACGCTCCCCGTGTCTCATGTAGCAACGCTACCCAGACTAAAGCCGACTAACTGGACGCGCGATGGCAGGCGAGCGGACTCTGGCCCGATGCCATCCCCGGCATCGCGCCGAAGCAGACCCGCGCGGCATGCGGCCGCCCGGTCGATCGCGACCCCGCGTTACGCGCCGGCTGCCCCGAGCCGAGACCCCGGCCGCCCGTTCCTATGCTGCTCGGCCTGATGCCACCCGTTCCCACGCCGCCCGCTTGCGCGCCCCTGAGGGCGGCGCCGCCGGCGGAGACGAGACCGCCGGCGGCACCGCCAACGCGGACCGTCCCAAGCCCGCTGCCCGTCTGCGTCGCGGCGAGCGCCGGCCGCAGCGCCGGCCCTGGCCCCATGCCGGCCGACGCGAGCACGAACAGCGCCATCACGGCGGCGACGAAGGCGGTGGGCAGCAGCGTCACCCCCGGGTGCCACCGGACGGCCGCCGCGGCCAGCGTGAAAGCCCCGCGCACCCGGTCAAGGACGAGCGCGACAACAAGCTGCGGCAGCGGGAGCTGGGGACCGAAGCCCCTGCTCGCCTCCTGCCGGAGACGGCGGATCACCGCCCGGCGCTGCCGACCGGTCAGGCCTGGCAGCAGATAGATAGTGACGCCCTTCGGGAAGGGCTCGGCGATGCCTTGCAACCCGGTCACGTTGTGCGATCCAGACACGAAATCCCGACGTCGAACGCGGATCATGTCTGGGGCCATTCACGCAGGTCAATCCACGCACATAGGCCAAAAATAAACATCGGCTCCCCCCGTCGCCGCAACAGCAGCCCTGAATATAACGCAACGGTTTGCCATGTTCACGGTAAATAGCGAAGTTGCCCGCTTCGCGTCGTGGCCCCATCGCGGTCTACCCTGCGTAGATGATCCCAGGGCAAACCGACGCGGACCCGCAGGACACGCCGGCGCCGCGCGAGCCGGCCATATCCGGCGTGCTTGACCAGCCAAGCGCGCCCGCCGAGCCCGCAGCCGTCGGCTCCCGAGCCGCGGCTCGCCCGCCGCTCCGGCTGCGCTGGGCGCTGCCGCTCAGCCTGGTCGCCGGCCTGCTGCTGGCGGGGGCGTTCCCACCGTTCGGCCTGTGGCCGCTGGCCTTCGCCAGCCCGGCGCTGCTGATCGTCGCCCTGTCCGGACGGTCGCTGCGGGCCGCGTTCGCGGTCGGCCTGGTCTTCGGGCTGGCCTTCTTCTTCCCGCTGGTCGCCTGGGTGATCAACCTCGCCTGGTTCGCCTGGGTCGCGCTCGCCATCGCCTCGGCGCTCATCTTCGCGGTGTTCGCGGTGGGCCAGCGGATGCTGCTCAACCTGCGCTGGTGGCCGCCCGCGGTCGCGGGCTGGTGGGTGGCGGCGGAGGCGTTCAGGGACCGCTGGCCGTGGGGCGGCTTCCCGTGGGGCAGGCTCGCGATGAGCCAGGCGGGAGTCCCCACCCAGGGCTGGGCGGCGATCGCGGGACCGCCGGCGCTGACCTTCGCGGTCGCCCTGGTGGGCGCCACCCTCGGCTGGCTGCTGCTGACCGCGATCGCGGGCGGACGGGTAACGCTGCGCAGCCGGCGCCTGCTAATGCCCGCGCTCGCGCTCGCCGGGTCCGCGGCCCTCGCGCTGCTGCCGGCCGCGCTGCCGCTCGATCCGGTCCCCGCGAACGGCAAGACGGCCGTCGTCGCCGCCATCCAGGGCAACGTGCCGCGCGCCCGGTCGCTCGCGGCGGAGCTCAACAACGTGGAATTGGAAATCACCCTCAACCACGTGACCGCCACCGACAAGCTGGCGGAACGGGCCGCCGCCGGCCAGGTGGCGAAGCCGGACCTGGTGATCTGGCCGGAGAACTCGACCGACATCGACCCGATGCAGTACCCGCCGCTGTACCAGGAGATCAGCGCCGCCGCCGCCGCGATCGGCCGCCCGATCCTGGTCGGGGCGGTGCTGCAGGACCCGCAGCGCAACGCGGGCGTGCTCTGGCTCCCCGGCCAGGGGCCGACGACCATCTACGCGAAGCGCCGGCTGGTGCCGTTCGGCGAGTACATCCCGTTCCGCAGCCTGATCAGCAAGATCACGTCGCTGACGACGCTCCAGCCGACCGACTTCGTCCCCGGGCGGCAGACGGTGGTCTTCAACGTCGGCCAGATCAAGCTGGGCGACATCATCTGCTACGAGGTCGGGTTCGACGACCTCGTCCGCTCCGAGGTCGCGGCGGGCGCGAACCTGCTGTCCATGCAGAGCAACGACGCCACGTTCGAGCGGGAGGGCCCGACCACCGCCGAGAGCGGCCAGCAGCTCGCGATGGCCAGGATCAGATCGGTCGAGTTCGACCGATCGGTCGTCGTCGCCTCCACCACCGGGTACAGCGCGATCGTGGCGCCGGACGGCCACCTGATCTCGCGCAGCGGCATGTGGACGCAGGCCGAACTCGAGGCGCGCGTCCCGCTGCTCAGCTACACCACCCTGGCCGAGCGGCTTGGCGTCTGGCCGGAGTGGGCGATCGTCGCGGCGACCGCGCTCGCGCTCTGCCTCGCCGTCGGCCAGGCGAGGTCGGCCCGGCGTCGGTCCCGATCAGGCAACGCGCCGGACCAGACGCGGCCGGCCGAATAAACTGGGCCGTTCCTAGGTACTCCCCGCGAACGGGGAAACACAGGAAGGACCCCCATACCGTGCACGGCCGACGCCTCACCTTCACAGCGCTCACGGCGGCAGCCGGCCTGTTGGTGGCCGCCTGCCAGTCCGGCGCGCCGGTCGCTACCCAGCTCAACCCCTCGGCCGTCGCGGGAAAGCCCGCCGCCGCGGTGGCCAGGTACCTCAAGATCTCCCCCGCGCCCGGCGCGAAGGACGTCAACCCCGCCAACGGCATAACGGTCACCGCCGTCAACGGCGGCAAGATCACCCACGTCACGGTCAAGACCTCGAGCGACGACCCGGTCACCGGCTCGCTCAGCGACGGCAAGACCCGCTGGCACAGCACGTACGCGCTCCCCACCGGCTCGTCGTACAAGGTCACCGCCACCGGCACCGACAGCGGCGGCCACCCGGTGACCGTGACAAGCAGTTTCAGGACGCCAGCGCCGTCGAGCACGTTCGCAACCGAGATCTTCGAGGGCGACGACGTCACCTACGGGGTCGGCATGCCGATCATGCTGACTTTCAGCAGGCCGATCAGCAACAAGGCCGCCGTCGAGCGGTCGCTCCAGATCACCACGTCCAAGCCGGTGGTCGGCGCCTGGTACTGGGACGGCAGCGAGCAGGTCGACTTCCGGCCGCGGGACTACTGGCCCGCCGACACCACGGTCAGCTTCGACGCCCACCTGAACGGGGTCGAGGGGGCGAAGGGCGTGTACGGCGTGCACGACCTCACCCAGTCGTTCAACATCGGCCAGTCGGTCATCGCGGTCGCCTCCACCCAGACCCACCGGACGCAGATCTACGTCGGCGGCAAGCTCACCTACACCTGGCCGATCTCCACTGGCCGGACCACCATGCCGACCCCCGACGGCACCTACCTGGCCGTCCAGAAGAACAACCCGGTGCGGATGATCGGCGGCACCAAGGGCAAGCCGGGCTATTACAACGAGCTCGTCAACTGGGCGGTGCGGTTCACCTACAGCGGCGACTACTACCACTCGGCCCCGTGGTCGGTGGTCGACCAGGGCACCACCAACGTCAGCCACGGCTGCGTGAACCTGCCCCCGGCCGACGCCCAGACCTACTACCAGATGGCCATCCCCGGCGATCCGATCACGATCGAGTCGAGCCCGAAGGCAGGCGACTGGGACGACGGCTGGACCGAGTGGTTCCTCTCCTGGTCCCAGTACCTGGCCGGCAGCGCCACCCACATGGCGGTCGAGGCGGGCCCCAACGGCAGCTCGCTGGTCAACCCGTCCGCCCTCCCGGCCGACACCGCGGCCACCCCCCTGGGCACATCCTCGGCCGGCAACTACTTCGCCGGCTAGTACCCCCCGCGAGCCAAAGCGCGCGCCGCTGTCCTCGGACTGAGGGAGGGAGCGCAGCGACTGACCGACGAGGGAGAGGGCAGTGGCCACGAGCGCGCGGCGGCGAGTGGGGAAACACAGTGCGACGAGGGAGAAGACAGGAGCCACGAGCGCCCGGCGGCGAGTGGGGAAAGCACGGTCCGTTCGGGATAAAAGATCTTGATTTTCCCGAACGGACCGGGGCGACTCAGGGATGCGCAGAGTGCGACGAGGTCTGCTGGTTGACGTGCGCGGTGGGCGTCGTGACCGAGGAGACGGCCAGGATCACGCCGAGGGTGAGCGCCAGGGCCAGCGGGATGAGCAGCGGCGCGGCAGCGCGCGCAGTGCGACGGCCGCGCGCCCGGCGAGCCTGCGCGCGCCGCTTCCCGCTGTCGATCCGGTTGCCGTAGCCGCCCTCGATCAGCGTCACGATGGCTACCCCCGCTCCGTAAAGGTGAGGTAGTCAGCCTAACTCTGTTACTCAACAGTTATCGAGTGGATAGCGAGATTTATCCGTTCCCTCACGTTTGGTTAACAGGCTTCCCAGAGTGTAGCGATGCCCTGACCGACGCCGATGCACATGGACGCCGCGCCCTTGGCGGCACCGCGGCGGCGCATCTCGTGCAGCAGCGTGGTGACGATTCGCGCGCCCGAGCAGCCGAGCGGATGGCCGATCGCGATCGCGCCTCCGTTGACGTTGACCTTCTCGGGGTCGAGCTTCAGCTCGTCGACGCAGGCGACCGCCTGGGCGGCGAACGCCTCGTTCAGCTCCACCAGGTCGAGATCCTCAGGGCGCCAGCCGGCCCGGGCGAGGGCCCGGTTCATCGCGGGTACCGGGCCGATGCCCATGTAGTCCGGGTGCACCCCGGCCGCCGACGCGCCGACGTAGCGGGCGAGCGGGGTGACGCCCGCCCGCCTGACCGCCTGCTCCGACATCAGCAGCAGCGCGGCGGCGCCGTCGTTCAGCGGGGAGGAGTTGCCGCCGGTCACGGTGCCGTCCTTGCGGAACGCGGGCCGCTTGCCCGCCAGCTCCTCGAGCGTGATCGACGCCTTGATGCCCTCGTCGCTGATGACCTCGCCCTTGGCGGTGGCGACGGGGACGAGTTCGGCGTCGAAGCGGCCCGCGTCGCGGGCAGCCGCGGCCAGGTGGTGGCTGCGCAGCGCGAACGCATCCTGCCGCTCGCGGGTAATGCCGTACTTGTCGGCCACGTTCTCGGCCGTCTCGCCCAGGCTGATCGGCGGGTACATCTCCTGCATGCGGGGGCTCACCAGGCGCCAGCCGAGGCGGGTGTCGGCGGTCTCGAGCGAGCGCGCCCAGGCGTCGCCGCTGCGCTGGACCACGAACGGGGCGCGGGTCATCGACTCGGTGCCGCCCGCGACGCAGATGTCGGCGTCGCCCGCCGCGATCGCCCTGGCCGCGTCGCTGACCGCCTCCATGCCCGAGCCGCAGAGCCGGTTCACGGTCGCGCCGGGAATCTCGACCGGGAGCCCGGCCAGCAGCACCGCCATCCGCGCGACGTTCCTGTTGTCCTCGCCCGCCTGGTTGGCGGCGCCCCAGTAGACGTCGTCGATGGCGTTCACGTCGAGGTTGCCGTTACGCACGATGAGCGCCTTGAGTATGTCGGCGGCGAGGTGATCCGGGCGTACCTCCGCCAGTGCCCCTTTCACCTTGCCGATGGGCGTCCGGCAGGCATCTACCACGAATACCGAGCTCACTTCGACCTACCTCTCAAGGAAACCCCCAGGTTTCCACGATAGGACATGACGAGCGGCCGACCGGGGACGCCCGCTTCCGGGGCCGTTACGCGACCGTTATCGCCACTTGGGTCTGGAAACGCAACCTCCTGGCGCTAACAAACGTCGTGTAGGTAGACATAAGAGAGCCGTGATGTGATGTTTCCCGATTTGATAGATATTTCCCCTAGACTCTGAACGTTGCCCGCCCACCACGCGTTGTGATCAGCCTCGCGTGACACGTGTGCCCAAACCCGCTCAGGTGCACCGGGACTATCAATCTGGCCTAACGACAAGGAGAGCCGAGCTGTGTCGTTTCTGGGGAGTGCGAGTGGCGCAGGCCGTGTGGGCATGGCGCTACTGCGGCATCGGGTGATCGCGGCGACTGCGGGCGCGGCGACTGCCGTGCTGGTCGTGGGCTGCGCGTACGCGGCGACCTCCTCGAACGGGTCGGGCCATGAGACGCTTGCCAACGTCAGCAACAACAGCCCCGTCACCCATCATGTGACGACGAAGCCGAAGGTTGCCCCGGTTCCCCCGCTGAAGCTGCTCTCCGTGACCCCGGCCGGCGGTACCCGCCACGCGAACGGCGGCGCCCCGATCACGGTGAAGTTCTCTTCCGCGCTGTCGCCGCAGACCCCGTTGCCCACGCTGTCCCCGGCGATCAAGGGGAGCTGGAAGGTATCGGGCGCGACGGCGACGTTCACTCCCGCGTCCGGTTATTCGCCCGACACGAAGGTGACGGTCAAGGTCCCCGGCGGCCAGGACGGCATGCTCGGCGCGGCCGCCTCGGCCGGCACGCTCGCGAAGACGTCGCGCAGCACGTTCACCACCGGCTCTTACTCGACGCTGCGGCTGCAGCAGCTGCTGGCCCAGCTCGGATACCTGCCGCTGAACTGGACCCCGAGCGATCCGTCGACCGGCACCATCGCCGCCTCCGACGCGAACGCCCAGACCGCCGCCGCCTACGACGCGCCGGCCGGCACCTTCACGTTCCAGTCCGGCTACCCGAGCGAGCTGACCAGCCAGTGGTCCCCCGGGTCGGACAACATCCTGGTCAACGGGGCGGTCCGCGCGTTCGAGTTCAACGTGGGCCTCACTATGGACGGCGCCGCGGGCCCGCAGGTCTGGGCCGACCTGCTCAAGGCCGTGGCCGGGAACAAGACCAACCCCAACGGCTACAGCTACGCGCTCGCCACCCAGGGCTCGTCAGACGAGTCGCTGGAGGTCTGGCACGACGGCAAGCGGGTCCTGGGGACCCCCGCCAACACCGGCATCCCGGCCTCGCCGACCGTGGACGGCACCTTCCCCGTCTACCTGAAGTACACGGTCACGCAGATGAAGGGCACCAACCCAGACGGCACCAAGTACGACGACACGGTGTACTGGGCGTCGTACTTCAACGGCGGCGACGCGGTGCATGCCTTCCCCCGCTACAGCTACGGGTCGTACCAGTCGCTCGGCTGCGTCGAACTCCCCTACAACGGGGCCGGCTCCGGCGTGGCGGAAGACGCCTACAACTACCTCACCTACGGGTCGCTCGTCACCGTCAGGGGCCCGGTCGCCTGACCGAAGCGCGACAATAGCGGACCGCTGATCCCCGCCTGGGCGCGCGGATCAGCGGTCCACTGCTTTCAGGCCGCGCTCCGGCCCCTCGCGGACGCGGAGAAGGCGCCGGCAAAGCGCGAGGCCGGGATCTGGTGTGCGACCTGCTCGGCCGTCTCGAGCGTGTTCACCTCAGTCAGCCGAGGTGCCAGCGCGACGCGCAACCCGGCCCCGGCCAGTCGTTCCAGCAGGACGCGGCCGGGGTCCTGCGCCGACATGGGGACGCCCGCCAGCAGCGAGCGGTCCGGCCGGCGCAGGCCGAGCAGCCAGAACCCGCCGTCGGCCGACGGCCCGAAGACCGCGTCCGCTTCACCCGATTCAAGGGAGGCGACCGCGTCGCCGAGCATGTCCGCCGTTACCTGTGGCGTATCGGTCCCGATGAGTACCATCGGCAGCGGCACGGCCGCGTAAGCGTCCGCGAGGGCGGCCGCCAGGCGCTCGTCCAGCCCGCCGCCGCGCTGCCCGAACACCCGGAACCCGACCGGCAGCCAGGCGCCGGGCGCCCCGTCGAGCGCGACCACCCGCTCGGTAACCGGCGCCGCCGCCACCACGTCGAGCGTGTCGGCCAGCGCCGCCTCGGCGACGAGGGCCGCCTGCTGCGGGGGCAGCGGCGGCGACAGCCAGTTGTCGACCCGATCCGGCGCCGGCGCCTCGGCGATGACGATGACCTGGCTTCCCGGGGCGGTTTCGAAGGCGGTTTCCATTGGTAGTCAGGGGCGCGGTGCCTGTGACGGCCCGTTTCCCCATCCCCCTTTCAATCCGTACGTGCGGTTTTCCCGCATACGGCTTACCGATGATCTTCTTGACATGGTTACGCTGCCTTCGGATAGCGGATCGTGCCGCGGAGCCTGTAGAGCCCGTGCCCGTTGAACCAGTCCTCTGTCCACGCGTCGGCCTGCCCGGCGTGCAGGTTCCGGCCCCGTTTCCTGACCATCAGGGTGCGGAGCCGCCACACGACATACTGGTCGACCTGGGTGAACTTGATGGCGGCGTTCCCGGTGCGGAAGTAGTTCCCCCAGCCGCGCAGCAGCGGGTTCAGGTCCGCGATCACCTCGCGGATGTCCGCTCCCACGCGGTTGCGGCCGGTGCGGGCGTGCACTTTCTCCCGGAGGCTTTTCATCGCCCGCTGCGAGGGCCAGCGGTGCAGGTAGTAGCGGATGACCCGCCTCTGCTCCCACAGGCGCCCCGACATGCGGGCGCGGAAATGGCATCCGAGGAAGTCCAGCCCCTCCCGGCCCTTCCTGAGATCGACTACCTTCGTTTTATCCGGGTGCAGCCGCAGCCCCAGGCCGCCGAGGATCTCCTCCACGGCGTCCAGGGCCGCCCGGGCCTGCGCCGCGCTGCGGCACAGCACCACGCCGTCATCGGCATAGCGCACCAGCTCGCCCACATTGCGTGCGGCGAGCTCGCGGTCCAGGACGTGCAGGTAGATGTTGGCCAGCAACGGCGAAATGACGCCGCCCTGGGGAGTCCCGGCGACCGTCCGCTCGAGGCTCCCGTCCACCATCACCCCTGCCTGCAGCCACAGGCGGACCAGCTTCAGCACCCGCCGGTCCGACACCCGCCGCCCGACCTCGGCCAGCAGCCTTTCATGGCTGATCTCGCCGAAGAAGTTCCGGATGTCGAACTCCACGGCAAAGCAGCGCCCGGCGATGAACCCGGTCCTGAGCCGTTCCATCGCCTGCACAGCCGACCGCTTCGGCCGGAACCCGAACGAGCACGGAAGGAAGTCCGCCTCGAAGATGGGCTCCAGCACGATCTTCGCGGCCTGCTGCGCCACTCTGTCGCGGACCGTCGGGATACCGAGCGGCCGCTTGCCGCCGTCTGGCTTCGGGATGTCCACGCGCCTGGCGGGCGCGGGACGGTACGTGCCCTCGCGCAGGTCAGCCTGGAGTTCCGCGAGCATCCGCTCGACCCCGTACTCTTCCTGCACGTATGCCAGGGTGATCTTGTCCACCCCGGCAGCTCCCCGGTTGGCCCGCACGCGGCACCACGCCTCCCACAGGACGTCACCCCTGTGAACACGGTCATACAGGGCGTGGAACCGGCGCTCCGGAGACTGCTTGGCCGCAGCCCATAGCTTCCGCTGCAGTTCTCGCACGTTCACAGGGTTCGCCCGCACCAAACCGGGGACCGGCGGCGGCGCGAACCCGCTACGACGGGCCAGCGGCCCGCCGGGGGAATTGGACCGGGAGGACCCGGCCATGCCCTGGCGCTTACCCTCGCGGAAAGCATGATCAAAGTGAGGGCCCTTCCCTCCCGGCGCGTTCTGTTGCACGCCGATCAGCGGTACTACGGCCCTCTCGGACTCCCGCTGCCCTCCAGGCGACTTCACCATCGGCTTATACGCCTGGTCTTCGCCCGACGAAGGCCGGGCAGACGGGCCTCTCCTGTTCCGGCCCAGACTGTGCGCGCGTGCCGCCCTCCGTACCCCGGGAGGACCCGGCAGGCTGACCCCGGAACAGGGCCCGCCGGACATGGCCTTCGCCGCGACATGACCGGCTCAGCTCCTCCGCTATACGTCTGACGAGGCTGCAAGGTTCGCTTAACGCTGCGGCCCGCGCGCTTGCTCCCTCCAAAGAGGCTTTTGACACCCCGCTCAGCCCGCCGCCTCTCAACGACGAACCGGGGCCTGCTACCGGGCGCTCCGGTGCCTACCCGGACAGGACTCACACCTGTAAGCCTGGGCCAGCTTTCAGGACGCAACATGGCGCCGACGCTAGCGGCGTCGCGCCGGATTGACCTGCTTTCCTGGGTTACGGAAATGTGACGGCCGGGCCCGTCAGCGACTGCGTGTCAGCGCCCCGCCTGGGCCGCCCACGACGGCGCCCGGCGGAAGGCGGGGGGCTGGGGCACCCGGGCCAGCGGGAGCGTGATCACGAACTGGCAGCCGGGGCCGGTGTTAAGCACGCTGATCTCACCCGAGTGCGCTTCGACGATGCCACGGGCGATGGACAGCCCGAGGCCGGCCCCGCCGGACGGGTCAGGGGTGCGGGCGCTCTCGCCGCGGAACGCCACGTCGAAGACCCGAGGCAGGTCATCGAGCGGGATTCCACCGCATTCGTCGGCCACGCTGACACAGGCAAACCCGGACCGAAGCTCGCCCAGGATCTCGATGGTGCCGTCCGGCGGCGTGTGCCTGATCGCGTTGATCACCAGGTTCCTGACCGCACGGCCGAACTCGGCGCTGTCGATCAGCACCGGCATCCCGCGGACGGCAGACCCGGTGAGCCTGACCCGCTTCGCCCGCGCGACCGGGGCGGCGCTGGCGACGACATCGGCGATCAGGTCCTCGAGGCCGACCACGCGCGGTGACAGGCGCAGCGCCCCGGCGTGGATCTTGGACAGCTCGAAGAGGTCGTCGATCATCGCGGCCAGCCGCTCGGTCTCGATGCGGATCTGGGAATGGTACTGGCCGACCTCGCGCGGGTCGATCACCACCTGGTCCTCCAGCGCCTCAGCCATCGCCCGCAGCCCGGCCAGCGGAGTGCGCAGGTCGTGGCTGACCCAGGCGACGAGCTCGCGGCGGCTGGCCTCAAATGCCTGCTCGCGCGCCCGCGCCTGGCCGATCCGCTCGTGCGCCTCGGCGAGTCCCTGCGACAGCTCGGCCAGTTCGGCCGGGAGGGGCACGTCGGGCGGCGTGTAGATTCCGCTGTCGTCGACCTGCCGGACCGAGGCGAGCACCGCGCCGCTCGCCCGGCTGACCGCGCGGCCCACGAAGTACGAGGCGACCAGGCTGGCCAGACCCGAGACGCCCATCAGCTCGAGCATCACTGCGCGATCGCCCGGCGAGAGCATGATGACGGAGATCTCGCCGATGGTGATCATGGCGGTGATGACGCACACCACCGCGACGAGCGCGACGTGCAGGCCGACCGAGCGCCGCGCGAGCAGCCGCAGGGCTGCGAGCCCGGCGACGGCCGTCGCCACGACCGCCACCGCCACCCACGCGATCACGGAGACAACGCTGACGGGCGCCATGCCCGCCGCGGAAGCGGCGGCCACGCCCCCGGTCGGGCCCGCGATCACGACGGCCCCGGCTCGTAGCGGTAGCCGACGCCCCAGACGGTGACGATCCGCCGGGGAATGGTCGGATCGGGTTCCAGCTTCTCCCGCAGCCGCCGCACATGCACGGTGACGGTCGAGGTGTCGCCGAACGTCCAGCCCCACACCTCGCTCAGCAGCTGCTCCCTGGTGAATGCCTGCCTCGGGTTGCGCATCAGGAAAAGGAGCAGGTCATATTCGCGCGAGGTGAGCTGAATCAGGTTGCCGCCGATCCTGACCTCGTGCGCGGCCAGGTCGACCGAGAGCCCCTGGTTGGCGATGACCCCCTGATCCGGCTTGTCCGGCAGCCCGCTGCTGCGGGCCCGGCGGAGCACCGAGCGGACCCGCATCGCCAGCTCGCGCGGGCTGAACGGCTTGGTCACGTAGTCGTCGGCGCCGATCTCGAACCCGGCCAGCCGGTCGTTCTCATCGCCGAGCGCGGTCAGCATCACCACCGGGATGGGCCACCGCTCGCGCAGCCGGCGGCAGACCTCGAGGCCGTCGATGCCCGGCAGCATCAGGTCAAGCACCACCAGGTCGGGCGGGCGCTCCTCGATCAGGCGGAGTGCCTCGTAGCCGTCGCGCGCGCTCTGGACGCTGTGTCCGTCGCGGATCAGGTAGCGCCCGACTACGTCCGCCACCGTCGGATCGTCATCGACCACGACGATCCGGCCAGGCTGGTCAAGCGGGCTACCGGTCATAATGCCATCCGATCGGGGGGTGCGGGGTACTGCTCACCGCTACACGGTAATTCCGCGAGCGAGGACACTGTCAGCGAACAGCACGAAATGGTCACAACACCGTAAGTTCCCTCAGGTGGTGCTCGGTACGGGGCGCGCGGGAACATCGCTGCCAGCTCAGGCCGGTTTCCCGGCCGTTCCGCCTTTCGGCGATCTGGCCGCAGGAACATCGCGGAACATCCCCGGCGGTAGCGATCCGGGTATCACGCACGGTTCATTCCGGGTTCTCCGGCTGCCGACTCTCCGTTACTTTGCGCGGTCGGCCGCCCTTGCGGGCTCTGCGCTCGGAGAGTTCGGCTTCCGCTGCGGCCAGGTCGGCGCGGTCGGTGTCGTCGCCGAGAAGCTCGATCTGCCGGCACATGTGAGTGAGCAGGTCTTCGGTGCGGTCGCGGCCCTTGCGGGCGGACACACGGCCGTAAGCCGACCAGAGGGACCGAGGCACGCGGATCTTGACGGTAGGGGTGTGGTCGGCGCGGTCGGTCATAGTCCCTCTTTCCTTGTGGCCTACACGGATATTACGGCAATCCCCTTGCATAGTCACCGCATCCGCCAATACTGTGTGGGGTACAAGGTTTTTTGCCCTGGAACGCAAGCGGGCCGCCGCTGCCTGGCACGGCAGCGACGGCCCATCGATCCCCAACCGAACCACCGATCGGAGATCTACCGATGAAGCTAGCCGACACCGGCCCCGCGCACGACACCAGCACAGACGTGCGCCGGTTGCTCGACGCTGGGTATCAGGTCTCGTTCCAGCTCTGGAACCTGGACGGCACCGCCGCATACTTCGCGAATGTGACGACCGAAAGCGGATCACGGTGGAAGGGCCTCGGCCCGACCCCGGGTGATGCGTTGCGCTCGGTCTGGCCGCTCGGCGGCGGCCCCGGTCAAGGCGGTTGCGGGCACTGCGGCGGGATGGGCTGCACCGTGCCCGACTGCCGGACGTGCGCGGCCTACGTCGAACCGCTCGACGGAACCTGCGGGGTATGCGGCTATGCCGACCCCGACGCCGACGAGGGCGACGACCTGGAGCCGTACTGCCAGACCTGCGGCGCCAGGGCCGGGATCTTCATCGGCCACGGGCCGGACTGGCATCACTACACCGGCGAGGGCACCGTTTTGAGCCGGGTCAAGCTGTTCGACGCCGGCCACGCACCGGTGATCGCCTGGCGCGAGGCCAAGCGCCCGCTCGACCCACCGGTCACGCTGTGCGGTGCGCGGCCGTACCCGGCCGGTAGCGAGGGCGACGACGGCACCGAGTGTGCCCTCCCCGCCGGGCACGACGGACACCACGACGACGAGCCCTGGCAGCTCGCCGCCACACAGGCCTTCGGCCTCTGCCCGTCGGATCACCCGTCCCGCACCCACGGCTGCACGCTGGAGCCCCGCCACGACGGGCCGCACCAGTCCCTTGAGCCTTTCTCGCGCCGCGTCCTCGCGCAGTGGGACGGCCAGCGGTGAGCGCCGAGCTCGCGGCCCGCCGCGCCGCCGCCGCGGCGGCCGTCGCCGACTACCGGCGCGCGGCGGGCACCGCCGACGCCGCCGACATCGCGATATGGGCCGCCCGGCTCGCCGACATGCTGACGTACCTCCTCGACGAACTCGACAGCGGCGACCAGGCCGCCGCGCAGTTCCCCGCCGCGGCGGTGCAGCTGGCGGAGATCCGCCTCGTGTTCACGGCCTTCGATTGGGAGACGGACGATCGTCAGTACGCGCTCGAAGCAATTGACGCCATCGTGAGCGGAGACGGCCGGTGAGGCGCTGGCCGCTGGTCCCCATCGCCGCCCCGGCCGCCGTCGCCATCTGGTCCGGCTGGGTCGGGCTCGGCGGCATGTGCGGCTTCGGCCTCGTGCAGCCGTTCCCCGGCATCGTCGCCTGGCACCTGGACACCGCGATCACGCTTCCGGTCGGCGTCGAAGCGTACGGCGCGTACGCGCTCGGCGCCTGGCTGACCCCGGGCACACCAGAGCGCGCACGGTCGTTCGCCCGCCGGTCCGCGATCGGCGCCCTGGTGCTCGGCGCCGCCGGGCAGATCGTCTACCACCTGCTCGCCGCCACGCACGCCGTACGCGCGCCCTGGCCGGTCGTCGTCCTGGTGGCCTGCCTGCCGGTGGTGACGCTCGGCTTCGGCGCCGCCCTGACGCACCTACTCCGCACCGAACCGGCGCAAGCCGCGCCGATTTCGACTCCCGGATCTGAGGCTGAAATCCGTGCGGCGGGTGCGGATTTGGTACCGAGCCCGGATGCCACCGCAGATGCCGCCGATCCCGTCACCGTCAGGACTCAGCTCAACGGCCACGCGGCGAAGGCCGAGAAGATGTTCGCCGCCGACGTCACCGCAGGGAAGGTGCCCGGCATCAGGCGCATACAGACACAGCTCCACGTCGGCCAGCCCAAGGCGCGGCTCGTACAGGCGCACCTGCGCAACCAGCTCACCACCACCGATTAAGCCCCCGGGCCGGGGGTTACCGACCAAAGCAGGCCCCCGGCCCGGGTCTCTCCCGAAGGAGTTACCCAGCATGGCAGACCAGTCCATCCCGCGGCTATCGGCGTTCGAATTGCGCGGCACCGAGGACGTGGCGAAGTACAGCGAGGCGCTGCGGGACATCTCCCGCGCGCTGGCCAACGAGGTCGACTACACCGCCGCCGAGCTGCAGGCCACGCTCACCCGCGCGGGCGGCTCGCTCGGCGACAGGTTCCAGGCCCGGATGAAGGCCCGCAAGGTGACGCGGCGGCTGCGGCGCGCCCGCGACCTGTACCAGGGCGCAGCGATCGAGGCCGTGAAGTTCTGGGCGACCTACCGCCAGGAGTACGACCCGCTGATCACCCCGTCGAAGAACGCCGGCCAGGCGTGGAAGTGGAGCGCGTGATGGCCGCCAGCTCTCGGTCCCAGGTGACCGTGATGGAAGACACAAGCATGGAGCGGCTGTACGCCTCCCAGCTGTCCAAGCTGCTGGTGCTCGCGCCGCCGTGGCTGCTGCTGGCGTCCGCCTCGGCCATGGCCGGCCTGTTCCACGCGCTGTTCCCGGCCCCGCTGGCCGCCGCCGGGTCGGCGCCTTCGGCGCGGCGCTGGCCGTGCTCACGTGGCACGTCACCCGCCAGCGCGGGACGCTCGGCCGCTGGCACGCCGCAGGCAGCGCCCTGGCCGCAGCGCGGTGGACAGCCGCGGCGACCGCCGAGGGCGTCTTCGCGCCCGGCCTGTCGTACCTCCTGTCGTCGGCGGCCCGGCGCTGGCGATGTCGTGGAACATCCGCGCCGTGATCCGGCAGCAGCGCCCCAGCGACTCCGACCACCTGGCCGCCACGTTCGCCGGCGCGCCGTGACGCCGGGCTCGGCCAGTCGCGGCTGAGGATCAAGTCCAGGTCGCCGAAGGTGATCGAGGCCGTGATCGTGATGCCGCCCGGGGAGAAGATCGCCGACGACGCGATCAAGAAGGCGCCCTACCTAGAGTCGGGGATGCAGTACCCACCGGGTCGCTGCAGATCGCCCCGGACATGGACGTAGCGAACCAGGCCCTCGTGCGGATCTCCGACCCGCGGGCGATCCGGAAGCCGCAGCCGTGGCCCGGGCCGTCGAAGCCGGGCGGGTCGATCGCCGACCCGCTGCAGCCCGGCATCTACCAGGACTCCGAGGTCGTCTCCTACGCCGCGACCGGCCATCACCTGCAAGTGATGGCATGACCGGATCGGGCAAGTCGGTCGGCGCCGCGTGGTCGCTGCTCGGCGAGGTCATCACCCGCAAGGACGCGGCGGTGTTCGCGATCGACATCACCAAGGGCGAGCAGACGCTAGGCCCGCTCCGCCCGGCCCTGCACAGGTTCGTGACGGAGAAGGACGAGGCGAAGGCGCTGCTGGCCGCGCTGCAGGCGTCGATCAAACCGCGCACCGACTACCTGGCGTCCAAGGGCCTGCAGAAGTGGGAACGCGGCTGCGGCCTGAAGTACGTGTGGGTGTGGATGGAGGAGGCGCCTGACATCCTCGACGCGCTGGGTGACAAGGCCTCGAGCGGTGGCTGTCGGCTCTCAAGGCGGCCAGAAGCGCCGGGATCGAGTACGTGCCGTCTATGCAGCGGGCCGACTGGTCGCAGATGCCGACCCTGGCCCGCGGGCAGCTGGCCAAGCTGTGCATGGGCGTGGACAGCTCCCACGACGCCTCGTTCGGGCTGAGCGAGCTGCAGAGCGAGCGGAATTGCCGTCCTGAGCTGTGGTCGAACAAGCAGCCCGGCATGGCCTACATCGACGCGCCCGGCATCCCGGACGACCGGGTGTCGATGCCGTGGCGCACGTGGTTCTGGGGCGACGACGACAGCAAGATCCGAGCGCACGCCGCGGCGTTCCCCGCGAGCGGCCGACCGCTGGACGCCATCACCGCCGCGGCGCTCGGCAGCCCCGCGGCGCCGGAACCGGAGGAGGACGAGGACGCGATCGCCGAGTACCTGACCGACACCAACGAAGGAGAGCTGGACGACGTGAACGTAGACGACACGGAAGAGATCGAGGTCCCCGACAGCGAGTTCGGCCGCTGGCAGTTCGCCGAGGCGACCGGGAAGAAGATGGACCCCGCCGAGGCGCGGCAGCTGCTCCGCGAGACGGTCGCCGGGTGGGCGGAGGACGGCCGCGAGTTCTTCACGATGGCCGACCTGGTGGAGCTGCGCGAGCGGACCGGCCTGTCCCGCCCGTGGGTGTACAAGGCCCTCGACGAGATGGCCGCCGACGACCTGATCGAGCGGGACGAGGCGACCGGCGGCAAGTGGCTCATCCGCCCGCTGTGACACGCAGGCGGGCCGGGGTGGGTAGTCCCCGGTCCGCCGCCCGTGACAGGTGTCATGACACCCGCGTGACAGGACGCGTGACACCACCGTGACAAGATCAACTTCTTTTTTTCGCGCTGCCCGCGCGCAGCCGTGCGCGCGACCCCGAACCCCGTCAGCCAACCCCGAGAGGAACGAGAAATGGGACTG
Organism: uncultured Actinomycetota bacterium; assembly: GCA_963773105.1. Taxonomy (GTDB): domain Bacteria; phylum Actinomycetota; class Actinomycetes; order Streptosporangiales; family Streptosporangiaceae; genus Trebonia. The sequence continues at coordinate 1,166,813 of CAVZAA010000002.1, read as the reverse complement.
ATCAACGCACTGCTCGGCGGCAGCGAATGGCGCGACAAGCCGAGGGAAGAGCAGCAGGCCGACATAGGCCGCCACAAGGCGACCAAGAAGGCGCTCGACAACAGCCGCCTGCACGTCCGCGAGGAAGGCCCCGCCTACTACCAGCTCAACGAGGCCGTCATCGAGGCCGAGCAGCACGTGCCCTGGTGGCGACGGTGAGCGGCGCGCTCGCCCTGGCGCTGGCCGCCGCCGTCATCGGCGGCGGCTGGTACCTCCACGTCCGCCTGTACCCGTGGCGGGACTGCCCGCGGTGTGGCGGATCCAAGCGGAACACCAGCCTCAACGCACACCGCGATTGTCGCAAGTGCGAATCGACAGGGAGGGTGCGCCGCTTTGGCGCACCCTCCCTGTAAGTCATGAACGCGAGCATCATCCGCGGGATCACCGCCAGGTGGCCGAGCTGGTCGCACTGCGCGTCCAAGTCGCCGACACGGCACCGGGGGCGGCCGGATGACCCGAGCCACAGCAGGCGAGCCGCTGAAAGGGAGAGGCTAACCGGATGGTCGAGCGCGTGGCGAGCTTGCGAGACACGCGCTCGACGACGACCCGCGCGGCGCCGGTCGACGACCACCGCCAGGCCGCCGAGCTGGCCGCGCTCGACGACGACCCGCGCGGCGCCGGTCGACGACCACCGCCAGGCCGCCGAGCTGGCCGCGCTCGACGACGACCCGCGCGGCGCCGGTCGACGACCACCGCCAGGCCGCCGAGCTGGCCGCGCTCGACGACGACCCGCGCGGCGCCGGTCGACGACCACCGCCAGGCCGCCGAGCTGGCCGCGCTCGACGACGACCCGCGCGGCGCCGGTCGACGACCACCGCCAGGCCGCCGAGCTGGCCGCGCTCGACGACGACCCGCGCGGCGCCGGTCGACGACCACCGCCAGGCCGCCGAGCTGGCCGCGCTCGACGACGACCCGCGCGGCGCCGGTCGACGACCACCGCCAGGCCGCCGAGCTGGCCGCGCTCGACGACGACCCGCGCGGCGCCGGTCGACGACCACCGCCAGGCCGCCGAGCTGGCCGCGCTCGACGACGACCCGCGCGGCGCCGGTCGACGACGACACCGCCAGGCCGCCGAGCTGGCCGCGCTCGACGACGACCCGCGCGGCGCCGGTCGACGACCACCGCCAGGCCGCCGAGCTGGCCGCGCTCGACGACGACCCGCGCGGCGCCGGTCGACGACCACCGCCAGGCCGCCGAGCTGGCCGCGCTCGACGACGACCCGCGCGGCGCCGGTCGACGACCACCGCCAGGCCGCCGAGCTGGCCGCGCTCGACGACGACCCGCGCGGCGCCGGTCGACGACCACCGCCAGGCCGCCGAGCTGGCCGCGCTCGACGACGACCCGCGCGGCGCCGGTCGACGACCATGCCGCGAATGCGCGTTAACCGCTGGTGAGGGCGAGGCGAGTGCGGCCGAGTCCTGACCGTGCGGCGCTGACCTGCGGGCGGCCCTTGCGTGGTGGTCGGCCGAGCTGGATGCACAGGTTGTCTTCCCACGCGTGGAGCTGGGCCAGTTCAGGGGCCAGCGCGGCGCGGGTGCCGTCGCCCCATTGGCCGAGCGCCGGGCATGTGCGGTCCCGGCCGGGGAAGCTTGCGGCGCCGTCGCCGCGAACTACCCAGAGTCCTTGGGGCGGGCCGAGGACTGCCCGCTCAAGTGCCCGCGCGGCCTTGCCGGACGGTGCGGCCAGCGCAGAGGGCGGCACGTAGTACACCCGGTCCAGCTCTCGCAGGATGTCTAGCGGGCTGTCGCCTGCTTTGGTGCTGGTGCGCCGGTACAGCGCTTCGAGATGCTTCGCCCGTGCGGTCACCTGGGCCAGTTCGCCGCGCTGGCGGGCGATGACGGCCCGCCGCTGTGCCTTCGCCAGTTCGCGTGCTCTAGCTGCCGCCTGTGCGTCGTAGGCGCGCTGCTGCGCGGCCTGCTGCCGTTCGCGGTCGCGGCGGTCCTTCTCTGCCGAGATCTCGCTCGCGATCCGCGCGGCGTCGGCGAGCGGCCCCGCGGCGCGGTCGGCCAGTTCGGTGAGCCGGGCCGCGGAACGGCTGTCCTGGGTTTCCTTGCGGAGTTTGCCGAGCACGCCGCGGACCCCCGCGGCGTCTGCCTTCCGGTCGTCGCCGAGCGCGCCGAGTCTGCGCGGCTCGATCGCCGCGGCGGCCAAGCGCAGCCGTTCGGCGAGCGCGCCACGCTCGCGGGTCAGGTCGTCGGCGACCATCCCCCGTCCGGCCGCCTGGGTACGCGCGTGGGCGGCTGCCTGATCGCGTCCCGTGCGCGCCGCGTCGACCACCGCGGCCAGCGGCCCGGCCGCGTCGTCGCCGAGGAACCGGCGGACCGCTGCCATGTCGAGCTGCCAGCCAGGGGCCACCTGTCCCGGTACGGTGTCCGTCACGAGCAGGTAGTCCAGCCCGGTCGCGTAGGCCGCGGTTCGGTGATCGCCTGTGCCCGCCAGGGCCAGGCGGCCGAGCGCGGCCAGTTCTAGCGCGTCGACGCCGGGGAACTCTTCCCGGCCCGCGTCGGTCAGCGCGTCCCGGACGAGGCGCAGCACCGCGAGCCCTTCATCGCTGAGGCGGGCGGCGGGCGGCTGGAGCTGGTCAAGGCGCAGCACGCCGGGCCGCGCGGACCGGTAGTAGCCCGTCAGCATGTCCTCGATGGCGCCGCCCCGGCCGCGCATGTACCCGGTGTCCAGCACCGCGCAGCGGCGCCGGTACTCCGGGCGAAGCCCCCGGTAGCGGCCCCCGGTGCCGGGCGGGTTCGCGTTCAGCACCGGCACCGGGCGAACCGGCCACGCGTGCCCCTCGTGCTGCGCGATCGTCTCGCCCTGGAAGAACGCCCACCCCATCGTCTGCGCCGTCCGGTCGGCCTTGTCGAACTCATCCAGCAGCAGCAGCGGCAGCCCGGCCGCCTCCGAGGGCACCAGCCGGTAGCCGTCCGCGTCCCGCTCCCGGCGGCCGAGCAGACTGCCCGGCGTCTCGGTGTACAGGACCCGGGTAACCGCCAGCTCGGCGACTCCGAACAGGAACGCCGCTTGACGCACGGGCGATGTCTTCCCCGTGCCGGTCTCCCCGATCGCCATGAATCCCAGGTGCCCCCGCGGCCGGTACCGGCCAGGTGGTGACGGGCGACCACCGCCGAGCACAGCAGCCGGAGCCAGGCCGCGTGCGCGTACGCCCCGATGTGCTCCCATCCGGCCGCCACCGGGTCCAGCACGCCACCCGCGGCCGGGGCATCCCCCGCGGTCGCTCGCGCCCACCCGGCCGGCGTCAGGTTGATCCGGTCCTTGCCGCCTTCGGCCAGGCGGGCATCACGCAGCGCCTGCGTTACCTTCGCCTGCGTCGTATGACCCACGCCGAGCGCCTGGCCCAACTCGCCGGGCGGCGCCGAACCACCCACCCCGGCCAGCCATGCCACCGCGCGGCCGATGTGGACGTTTTCACCCATCGCACAGCCGCCAATCTGCGTGGAAAACCCGGTGGAGATCGGCCCGGAGGCGGTGGAGATCGCCCTTGCACCTACGGAGATCGGACATCGCCGCGAGCGTTCGCCTACGGCATATCAGCAGGTGGGCGGTACAGCGGCAGGCGGCCAGAGTGGAGATTGACCGCCCGGGAACGCCGCCAGGGATTAGCCGTCCGGCGACAGGGGACATCGGCCATTTCCGCCGGGCTGCTCCGTGGGGTGAAACCAGCACCAAGCCGCCAGCGCCGGTCAGTTCCTCGGCCCGCTTGCCTCGCTCCGGCGCTGCCCTGCTGAGGCCAGCCGCAGTGCGCTGGCGGAAGCCGCCGAGGCGTACGGTTCCGGCATGACCGGGAGCAGAGACGTGGCGGGCACCCTGGCCGCGCTGAGCGAGGCAGCGGGCGAACTGGCCCGCATGGAGGATCGGCGCGCCGCCGCGCAGGCCGCCCGTGACGCGCTGATCGTCCAGGCCCGCAGCGAAGGTCAGCCGTGGTGGGCAGTGGCGCGCGCCGCAGGCCGCTCGATAGGCCGCTGTGTCGCCGTCGTCGGAGGCAGCCTGTAGCCGCTCGCTCCGGTAGGTGTGGTCCTCCAGCCCTAGCAGCGGAGTCAGCACGGCTGCCAGTCCGCGCGCCCGGGTCGCGGCCCGCGTCTGAGCGTGGTGGTCGCGGTCGTAGTGAAGATGGCAACCTTGGCAAAATCCGCGCAGATTGGACGGATCTACGTTTTCCGGGGTGTGGTCAAGGTGCGCCGTGGTGAGCACCACCTTGCTGCCGGTGCCGTAGGCGGCCTGGCCGTGCCGGTTAGGGCAGCGGCCATCGTGGGTACCGCGCCCGCATTCGCCGAGGCATTCGCACCGCCACCCGGCGCGCTCCTTGATGGCAAGCGAGATCGCCGCCCAGTCGGCCGGGTAGCGGTCGCGGTTCTCGGGACGGACCGGCATCACAGTGCCCCTACTCTCGCGCTCGACGGCGGCCAGGGCGAAGTGCTGTTGATCATCGCAAGCCTGCCAGCACGATCAACGGGAGTGCAGACCATTCCTTGGCGATTGCTGCGAAACGGTCGCGGTCTGATTCTGTGGCTGAATCCCATTCGGGAAGGTTCATCTGATATTTTCCGTCCCATATGTGTTTGCCTTCGCCAAGATCACTGAGTCCGTCTTCGCTGAAAGTGTGCGAGCGGACAAGGGCGCCAGTCTTCTTATCCTGGCCGACGACATATGTCCTCCACCAGTGCGCAGCCTTCGGCCTGACCCGGCCAAGTGGATTGATATCGGCGGGCGCGAGGTAATCGAGCTGATCGTAAACGCTCATGGTCACTTGGCGGGAGCCGACCATGAGCACCCGCACTTCGGCGGTCAGCGTCTCAACGGTCGCGGTGTGGCTGTTGGCCATGCTTACTCCTCGTGATGTTTCTGACGGCCCTGGCAGGTCCGTCCGTCGTACTCGGGTTCTGAAACGGCCCGCACAACCCACACAACCCGCACAACCTGTAAAACAGCCGGTCAGATGCTGTTTCCCGGTTTACGCAGAACCTCACGCACAACCTCCCGGTTTACGCACAACCTCAGGTGCCCTTGAGTCGCCGGAGGTTGTGCGTAAACGGCTAGGTTGTGCGTAGGGTTCTGCGTATTCGGCGACATGCACTCTGACCTGCCCTTATTCGGGTTGTGCGGGTTGTGTGGGTTGTGCGGGAGGATTTACGATCTCAGGATGGATGGCGAGCCGGGGGGACGACGGCCGTCCGCCACGCTGAGTCGTTGCCGGAGGAGCTACAACTCGGATGTATCCGTGCTCGGCGAGAAGGGCGAGCGGCGCATCGAGGTCAGCTGACTTCTGGAACCTGGTGCTTCGCACCCCGTTGAAAAGATCGCGCTTGGAAAACTCTGCGGTCTCCGTACGCTTACACCATTCGATAACCGCGTAAGCGTCACTAACGAGCGGGTCGGTAACCATTTCCCCGAAGGCGGCGCTTGCGTGAGCGGTGAAATACCGGCCAAGCTCGATCGCCTGCCGCATCGTGTCGCCGCTGATCGGATTTGCGTAGCCAGTCCTGATATTGGCGGCCAAGTGCAGCAGTCCGGATATCCGTACTGCGGCGCCGCAGAGCTTCGACGCCCAGTCCCGCAGGTCGGCCAGTGTCGCCGGTATAGGCGCGTAGCCGGGCTCGATCTCCTCCTGATACTCGCGCAGCAGCTTGCGCGCCTCGGGAGTCAGCACTAGGACGGCCGGGTCGGTCCACTCCGCCAGCGACAGCGCAAGCGGCTTGACCTGACCCTCGTATGCGGCCCGCACGTCGTCCGGCACCGACTCGACGTCTATCCTGCGGTATCCCACGAAATCGCGGGGCAGCGCGTACAGCACGCGGGCGAGCAGCCCGCGCCCCCGGAGCACCGGGCGCTGCGCGATGTCCCGGAGTACCTGCGCTGGATCGTGACGACGATCGTCAGTGCGGGCGATTCGATCCGCTCCGGCTCGCGGCTCTTGCGGTCGACGAGCAGCAGGTCACCTGCATGTCCCTTCAGGAAGACCCCGATGTTCGGGATCTGGCCGTCACGGGCGTACCGGCCCACATGATGTCGAACAGGTCGCCCTCAGCGGACATCACCGCCATCCGGCCGCCCTGCTCGCAGAGCAGGCTGACCAGCGCTTCCGGGGTTACGTCGTCGGCGACCAGGCGCGGGTAGGCGGGAATGGTCATTTCCTCGGCGGCGGTGGCCGCTGATCGCGTCGGCTCGCGCCTGGTCGCTCTCCGCCTTGGCCGCCGCTGCGAGGGCACGGCGCGCCTGCTCCTGCGCCAGCTCGCGCAAGACCGACGGCCTCGCCGATGCCCCCGCGCGCCTTTTCCTGCATGGCTCGCTCGGCGTCGAGGAGTGGCGCGATCATCTCGCGGAACACGGGAACTCTTGCGGCTGCCCGGCGGCATCGCCGGGGCGGCGAACAGGTTGAGCGGCTCGCGCCAGCCGCCTTGCACCTCCACTACGGCCCTGCCGCCGCAGCAGGTCGCCAGCGTCGCCGAGGTAGACGATGCCTGCGAGGTCTACCGGGGTCTGGGTTGACTCGGCTACCGCGTTCACCATCGCCGCGCCCGATCTCCGACAGCGATTCGACGGGAACGGCGGCAGGCTGGCATACCTGCCTAGCGGGGTGAAGGGCTCCCACTCGGCCTGGCTGCGGGCGGGTCATCTGGCACCCGGACGGCCCGGCGAATCTCCCGCGCCTCAGCGCGTGCGTCTTCGGTGCTCATGCTGATCTCCTGAGCGTGTGGCGGAGCGCGGACGCGATGGTCCGACGCGCCTCGCCGTCATCGAGCCCAGCGCGGCAGGCCGCCGCGGCGAGACTGTCGGATACCTGGTCGTCGCCGAGCTGCCCGGCCGCGATCATTTCCGCTGCGCGGCAGGCTGCCCAGTGCAGTACGTTGTTCCGCTCCCCTGGCTTCGAGGCGAGCACGGTCACTAGCAGCCCCTCAAGTCGCGCCGCGGCCGCTCGGCGCCGTGCGCGGCCTGGCGAATGTCGGTGACCGGCTCGGGCCGTGGCGGGTCGAGCAGGTCGGCTATCCATCCCGGAAGCGGCTCGGGCTCCTGGTCGTCGATCACTTCGTATGCCCGTCCGTTCAGCACCGATCCGGGACCGAGGACGTACCCGCCGTTCCCGTCGCCGCCGCCCCGCACGTCGATCAGCGGGCCGAGCGGCTTGTTGCCGATCGCTCGCCCGGCCGGGGCCGTGAAGTACAGGTGACGGCCCCCGCTCGGCGTCGCCACGGTGAACGTGAGGGGCCACGTCGTCGCGCCGGCCCGCTCGGCGAGGACCGCGAGCACGTCGGCGCCCTCGCCGACGCCGGGCTCGTCGCGCCACGCAGGCGGAAACTCGTAGCCCGGCTTGGCTGGTCGAGGTCGATGATCACGAGGCCGCTCGGCTTAGCCGCGATCCCGTAATTCTCCCCGGCCGGAACGTGCGCGGGCGAGCCTCACCGGGTCGCCGGTGGCAGCCTGCGGCCAGGACAGGCCGCGGCGCGGCTCCTTGCTATCCGGCCGGGTAGGGAAGACGAACCATCCGCGCATAGCAGCGTCCATAGCTGCACGCCGGACAGATCCGTCCGTAAGGCCGTCGCGTGCCGGTGCCGCAGTCACGCTGCCCCCCGCCTGCTGATACCCCACACGACTAGACCGCGAGCCGCCAGCGGCGGTACGAGAGGGCCGGGAACGGCCGCCGGGTACCCGTGGGCATTCAGCCATTCAGCAGCGGCAATCCACGAACGCAGCTCGCGGCGCGCGGCCAGCTCGTCGACCGGCCGTGCTACCGTGGCGTGCGAGCGCGGTTCGGTGACCTTGGCGGGTAGCTGAACGTTCCGGGGCGGTCCCTGCCGAGGGGCCGCCCTCGCTTCAGTTCGGGAGCGATCCATCAGGCCACCTCCCGCGACGTGCCGCCGAGCTGCAGAGCGAACCGCGCGAAAAAGCGATCCGCCAGGCGGTCGACGAGTTCGTCAAGATCAGGGAGGGCGGGGGCAGTAGGCGCGGCAATGCCGGCCTGCTGGCGAAGCCACTCAGTCGGGATCAAATACTGTTTGCCGACCCTGGTTGCAGGGATATCTCCCGCCGCCGCAGCGCGACGAATCGTCCGCTCGTCACGCCCCAGGATGGCCGCGGCCTCCGGCACTTCGGCGAACAGGCGGCCGTCGAGGTCGTCGAGCGTCATCGGGTTCCCTCCATGGCGTCAATGTCCACAGTGCGCAACTGCTCGTCGCGATCGGTCGTGATCCGTGCTTCCCGGCTGTGCCATGCCTGGTCACACAGCCGCGCCATGCGCCGGGCATTGACGCCGAGTGCGCGGGCGAGCCTCACGACGGTCTGGGGCGTGGCCCTGGCCTGCCCTGAGCAGATTCGCGAGATCGTCGCCGTATCGACCTGGCCGAGCACTGCCGCCGCGTCCATCGTCAGCTCGCGGGCGTCGAGCAGATCGCGAAGCGTCTGCATCTCCGACATGGGTGTACGAACGGTGGTTCGCAAGTCAACCTCCTAGCCACGTGCGCATCATGAAGATGCGTATAGAGACGCAGTGTTGCACTAGTCTCGCCGGATCGCAACTCCTAGTTGTCCCGCGCATCATGAAGATGCATACTTGGGGAGTGGTGATTCCCTATGCACACGTGCTGACGCGCAACGTGAGAGCGGCGCGCGCCCGAAGAGGGCTTGATCAGGAACTTCTCGCAGCACGAATGCGCGCGCTCGGTTTCTCGGTGTGGGTTCGCCAGACCGTCGCCAGGGTTGAGGGCGGTAAACGTCGACTGAGCGCGGAAGAGATCTTCGGCCTGAGCTACGCGCTGGAAACCTCGGTAGCGGCGCTGATGATGCCCTCCGAGGATGACAAAGGCGTCGAGTTCCCTTCCGGTCAATCGGTGAGCGTCGGGTCTGTGAGGCGCTCGATCGTCGGGTACCCCGACGATTCGGTGCGCTGGTCAGAGGATTCGCCGGAGTTCGGCGATCCGGGCAGGCTGCACACACCGGACATTCAGGGGGGCGACTTGATCACCCCCCAACCCATGCTGCCGAGATTCGCTTCGTCTCCGCGGCCCGAGGGCGAGGATGGGGCGTGACGGCCAGGCGCAGGCGCCCGCCCGGTGAGGGCAGCGTCTCCGAGTACAGGCTTGCGGACGGAACCGTCCGGTTCCGGATCAAGTTCGATGCGCCGTCGGCGAGCGGGAAACGGCATCAGGTGATGCGCCGCCGCGATGCGAACGGCAAGCCGTGGCTCGACCGCGAGGCCGCCACGAGCGCGCTGCGCGAGATGGTCGTTAAGGCCGACAAGGGCGATTGGATCGAGCCGAGCAAGCAGCCGGTGGCGGTCTACATGGAGACGTGGCTGGACGGCCTGCGCCTCGCCCCCGGCACGATGAGCGGCTACCGGGGCAACATGCGCAACCACGTCATCCCCTACATCGGCAGCCTGCCGCTCGCGTCCCTCACGTCGACCAGGCTCACGAAGCTGTACCGCGAGCTTGAGGAGTCCGGGCACCGGGACCGCAACGGCGAGCGGACGGGCGGCCCGCTGTCGGCCCGCACCGTGCGCAAGGTCGCCACGATGATCGGGGCCGCGCTCGGCGCCGCGCTCGACGACGAGGTTCGCCTGATCGAACGGAACCCGGCCGTGAAGGCGAAGCCGCCGACCGCCAAGGAAGCGGAGGCCAACGCCCCGGAGATGCACCCGTGGACGGCCGAGCAGCTCCGGTGCTTCCTCCGGTGGGCGAAGGACAGGAATCACGCCTACGCGCACGCCTACGCGCTGTGGTTCGTGCTGGCCCATACCGGGATGCGCCGCGGCGAGGTGCTGGCGCTGCGGTGGCGTGACATCGACCTGGACGCCGCGACGATCAGCGTGCGCCGGTCGGTGGGCATCGTCCGCGTCAAGGGCAAGAAGGGCGTCTTGAGGGAAGGCCCGACGAAGACGTGCAAGCCGCGCGTCGTCGACCTCGACGCGTGGACGGTGGGCGTGCTGCGCGCGCACAAGCGCGAGCGGGGCACCATGGCCCTCCAGCTCGCCCAGGACGCCGCCGTGGTCTTCGGCGACCATGAGGGCCGGTTCCGCAATCCGGAGAGCGTCTCCCACCTGTTCCGCGGTCAGCAGGAACAGTGCGCCCGCGCGCTCGGCGAGGCCGCGCCGCCGATGATCCGGCTGCATGACCTCAGGCACACCCACGCGACGATCCTGCTCCGCGACCGCGAGAACGTGAAGGTGGTCTCGGAGAGGCTCGGGCACGCGAGCGTGACCATCACGCTCACCACGTACAGTCACGTGATGCCGGGCGATCAGCGCCAGGCCGCGGCCCGTTTCGCCGAGCTGGTAGCGGGGGCCGCGGCGTGATCGCGACCCCTCTGGTAGCAGCGTGGTATCACGGGCCCGATTCGCGCCCGATTCGCACCGGTCGTGAGTCTGTGACCAGCAGCGCGACGACAGGGCAGCGGAAGACGTCACAGAACCGTAAGGCCGGTGACGAAATGGTGAGGACGCGCCGGTCCGGCCGGCCAGCCGGACCGGCCGGGTGAACACTGGTTGTCGTAACTGACCAGCCTTCTCTTCTCTGGGGGAACTCTGCGTGATCGGCGCACTGTACGGGGAGGCCCTCGCCGGGGGCGCGCAGACTGAGATCGAGCATGCGGACGGAAGCATCACCCCTCTTTGGGCAGGCGACTGGCGGCGGCTCCGCTCGGGTGACGTCTCGCTCATCGACCGCTGCAGCGGCCCCACGCTTGACGTGGGGTCGGGACCCGGCCGCCTCACCGTGGCGCTGGCCGAGCGCGGCGTGCCCACGCTCGGCATCGACGTGGCGCCGTGTGCGGTGCGCGTCGCCCGGTCGGCCGGCTCGCTGACGCTGCTGCGCGACGTGTTCAGCCGGGTGCCGGGAACCGGCCGCTGGATGATCGTGCTGCTGGCCGACGGGAGCATCGGCATCGGCGGCGATCCGGCGGCGTTGCTGTACCGGGTGGCCGAGCTGCTCGCGCCGCTCGGCCAGGCGCTGGTGGAGGTGCAGCCGCCCGGCCGGGAGCTGCGACGCGAACGGGTCAGGCTCAGGCTCGGTCACGGCCAGCAGGCCGGCGACTGGTTCCCGTGGGCGCACGTGGGCGCGGACCAGGTTGCCGGGATAGCCGCCGAGGCCGGCCTGTCACCGGCCGAGAGCTGGACCGCTGGCGGCCGTTGGTTCGCCAGCCTCAGGAAGGCGTAAGGACCGCCGCACCGCCGCTCAACACGGTGGGCATGCGGCCTTCAGCGGGCGTTACAGTACGGAATATGCCTGAAGAGCTGGCACCAGACAGACGTAATCTGCGCGTGTCACATGAGGACCGCGACCGGGTTGCGGAGCAGCTTCGAGTGGCGGCGGGCGACGGTCGACTCACCGCCGAGGAACTCGACGAACGGCTCGAGACCGCGCTGACCGCGCGAACCTATGGGGAGCTCGAGGTTCTCCTGGTCGACCTGCCTACTTCCCCCGGCGCGATGCCAGCCCCGGCCGCGGAAGCCAAGGATCTAGTGCACCTGAAGATCACGCACGGCGTGATCCGGCGGGACGGACCCTGGGCAGTGCCACGTCGCCTGCTGGTGGAGGCGCGACACGGCAACGTGATCATCGATTTCTCCGCCGCCGCCATCAGCCAGCCGACCCTGGAGCTCGAGATCTCGGTCGGCCACGGGAATGTCGTGCTGATCGTGCCGCCAGAGGTCGTCGTCGACGTTGACAACGTGGCGATAGGCCACGGCAGCATCCATCAGCGCGCCCACCGCGACCTGGGCTCCCCGGTCAGGCTGCGGATTACCGCCTCGGGCAGCATGCGGCACGGCAACCTCGTCGTCCGCGGCTGGCGCCCGCACCGCACCTTCTGGGACTGGCTATTTCGCCGTCGGCCGCTGGCGGCGAGGGAATTCCCGGCGCTGGGGTCGCGCTTAATCGAGTTTTTTCACCCAGCGCCGCCATTCGTCCTGGCTGCGGTAACCGCTGGCCATCCACAGGCTCTGGCCGAGACCGTTGGCGTCGAGCACCATCGCATCGGCCCGCGCCGCCCCGAAGTCCCTGAACCTGTCCTCGGCCGCCTGCAGCAGCGCCGAGCCGACTCCCTGGCGTCGCCACGCCGGGCGGACCGCGAGCCGGTACAGGTGGCAGCGCCAGCCGTCCCAGCCGGCGATGACCGAGCCGACCAGCTCACCGTCGTGCTCGGCCACGATCACCGCTTCCGGATCGCGGCCGAGCAAGGCGGTGACCGCCTCCGGGGTATCGAGCGGCCGGGCGGCGTTCTCGGCCGCCTCGCTCCACAGCGCCAATAGCTCGTCAACGTCAGCGGTCGTACCTACGCGCAATGCAAACGGCATCCGCACATCTTGCCAGACAGCCACCGCGGCCCTCCTGCCGTGCCGGGGCGCCGCGGTCACCGTCGTCGACCTGCCTTCTCTTTGAATGACGTCTCGCCCTTGCCCGATGGGCGATGTAGCTGTACGGTGATGACCGTACGGTAAGTCCGTGTGCGCGAGGTTTGACGCCGCCGCCGACGGGTAGGCGTGCGGCCCGGTTCTCAGTTCTCGTCGAGTGGGACCTTCTCATGCAGCCGCTGGTGCGTCGAATCGCTCTCGGAGCGATGCAGGCTGCGCTGGCGGCGGCCGGGATCTTCGCGATCATGCTGATCTTCTCGCGGCCGGCCCATGCGGCAACGGCGGCGCTGCCGCCCCTCACGTCCACGGTCTCGTCGGCGACTTCGACGGTCAGCTCAACGTTGTCGCCCGTCACCTCGGCCGTCGGCTCCGCCGCGTCGTCGGCTACCTCGACGGTCGGCTCGACCGCCACGCCGGTCACCTCTCCGACTTCCGGCTCTCCGGCCGGCTCTTCCGCAGGCACCCCGACCTCGGGCCCCGCGTCCGACCCGGTGACTCAGGTCGTATCCGGCGCGGCGGCGCCGGTCGCATCCGCCGTCGCCACGGTGACGTCCACCACCGCCACCACGCTGGCGCCGGTCGCCGGAGCGGTCGCCCCGGTCGCGACCACCGTGGCCAAGACCGTCGCACCGGTCACCGGCGCAGTCGCCCCGGTCGTGACGACGGTCGCCAAGACCGTAGCCCCCGTCACCGGCACGGTCGCCCCCATCGTCACCACCGTCGCCAAGACCGTCGCACCGGTCACCGGCGCAGTCGCCCCGGTCGTGACGACGGTCGCCAAGACCGTAGCCCCCGTCACCGGCACGGTCGCCCCCATCGTCGCCAAGACCCTGGCGCCGGTCACCGGCGCGGTCGCTCCAGTTGTGACCCGGTCACCAGACCCTCGCACCCGTGACCGGCGCGGTCGCCCCCATCGTCACCAGCGTCGCCAAGACCCTGGCGCCGGTCACCGGCGCGGTCGCTCCAGTTGTGGACCCGGTCATCCAGACCCTCGCACCGGTCACCGGCGTAGTCGCTCCGGTTGTGGCCCCGGTCATCAAGACGGTGGCACCGGTGACTCGGACGGTCGCCCCGGTCGTGACCACCGTCGCCAAGACACCGCCGGTCATCGGCGTGGTGGGCCCGATCGGCGTCACCTCGGTCCCGTCGCGGACCCCGGGCAAGGGCACGGCGGGACAGCCTGGCGCCCGCCCGCGGACCGCCCCCCGGTCCCGCCGGCTCGCGGGCGCGCCGACCACCGCCAGGGTCGCATCGGCGGCCCGGGGCGCGGGCATGACCTCACGGCCGACCAGCGCCGTCGCAACGCCGACGGGGCCGGCGATGCCGACGCTTCCACGGTCCGCCGCAGCGCCGGGCGGCGCGAGCGGGGCCGGCGGGTCGGCCGGCCTGGGCGGCGGCGGCAACGGCGGGAGCGGGGCCCCAGGCGCCGTCTGCGCAGCGCTGCTGGCGCTGCTGACCTTGATCTTGCTGCGACTGGCGCGCCGCGTCGGCGCAGCGCCGACGTGGCGCTCTCAGCTGCCCGAAGTATCGCCCGCTTAGTTCTTCTTTCCTTCCCACTGGCCGTGTGCGTTCGGCGCCGGGCCAGAGCGTTCAGCGCTTAATTTCCCGGAAGGAAAGTGAAGGCACCATGCGCGTGCGGACCAAGTCCGCGTGCGTCGTGCTCGCCTGGGGCATCATCATGCTCCTCCTGGCGGCGGCCGGCCCATCGGCGCCCTCCCGCCCGGCCCAGGCAAGCACCCGCATCGCAGGCAATACCAGCAGCACCAGCAGCCACCATTCATCGCCACCTGGACCAGCAGCGCAGGCACCCGGACAGGTCCAGGCCGCCGGACGGATCGAGACGCCTACCGTGTGCAGCCCGGCGACACCCTGTCGGGCATCGCCGCCGCCCTCGGCACCCCCGGCGGCTGGCCGGCCCTGTACGCGGCCAACCGGAAGGCGATCGGCCCCAACCCCGGCCTCATCCACCCCGGCACCGTCCTGATCCTGCCGGGCCCGGCCACGCCGGCCCGGTACACAGTCGCGGCGGGCGACACCCTCTCGGGCATCGCCGCCGCCCTCGGCACCCCAGGCGGCTGGCCGGCCCTGTACGCCGCCAACCGTGAGGCGATCGGCCCCGACCCGAACGCGATCCACCCCGGAACCGCGCTCGCGATCCCGCGTCTGGCGGCATCGCCGTCGGCATCGCAGCGGGCCCCTTCGGCGTCGCCGGCACCGCACCCGATTCGCCGCCCGTCCGCGGCCCGGCCATCGTCCCCGGCCCGGCCATCGTCCCCGGCCCGGCCATCGGTGTCGGCGCCCTCGTCGTCCCCGGCGAGGTCGGGCGCAGCTCGGCCTCGGCGACCCTGCCTGCCAGTGGCCGACGGCGTCTCGCGGCCAGCGCAGGCGAACGCGCCGGTCGTGGCCGGCCTACCCCGCTGGCTGGAGATCGTGCTGGTGGCCGCCGGGCTGCTCATCGGCACGGCCTTCCTGACCGAGCCGGCGCTTGCGGTCGCGCGACGCGGCCGGGCCGCCCGCTCGGGCGCGCCGGCCGCTCGCATCGTCCTGGCCGACTATGACCGGCTCGTCGTCACCCACAGCGGAACGGACGGCACTGTCTGCGTGCTGCGCCCGCCCGGCGCCGATCCGCAGGCGATTCTGCTGGCCGCCCGGCTGGTGCTGGCGCAGGACCGCTACGAGGAGCTGGCCGGCCATCTGGGAGTGCCCGCCCACTGGCCGAGGGAGTGAGGGGATTGGTGGCCCCAGCGGCCGGATAAGCTGCGCAGCGATGGCTAAGCGAGACGTTCTTGACTGGATGCGCCGCCCGGTGGTCGTTGCGCCGATGGCGGGCGGACCGTCAACCCCCGAGCTGGTAATCGCTGCCGCGGGCGCTGGGGCCTTGGGCTTCCTGGCCGCGGGTTACAAGACGCCAGCGGCCATGGCGGCGGAGACCATTGCCGTCCGGGCCGGCACTTCCGAACCGTTCGGGGTGAATCTCTTCCTTCCAGGGGTTCCATCGACGGAGGTCGAGTCGATCGGCGCGTATGTTAGCGCGCTGGCACCCCAGGCCGAGGCGGTTGGCGCGCCCATCGGGGACGCAGTTCTGGGATGACGACCGCCTCGAAGAGAAGATCGAGGTCCTGCTGGCAGCTCCGCCCGCGCTGGTCAGCTTCACCTTCGGCTGCCCGTCGGCCGGGCTGATCGGCGCCCTGTCAGACGCCGGCAGCCTGGTGGCGGTGACGGTGACCGACCCAGGTGAGGCGGCGATCGCGGCGACCGCAGGGGCCGACCTCCTCTGCGTCCAAGGCTCGGAGGCGGGGGGCCACCGGGGCACGTTTGCCAATGACGCCACTGTCGGTGAGGGATATCGCCTTATCCCCTTGATCGGCGAGATCGCCAAGGTCACCGACCTCCCGCAGATCGGGGCGGGAGGCATCATGGAGCCCGGTCAAGTCCGGGCCGTGCTGGCGGAGGGCGCAGTGGCGGTCCAGTGCGGGACTGCGTTCTTGCGGTGCAAGGAAAGCGGTGCGCATTCACTTTACAAAGCTGCCCTCGTCGATCCGCGCTATACCGCGACGACCCTGACCAGGGCCTTCAGCGGCAGATGGGCGCGCGGCCTGGTCAACGGGTTCATCCTTGACCACGCCGATGCGCCAGCCGGCTATCCGGAGATCAACAATGCCACTCGCCCGCTGCGGGCCGCCGCCGCCAGCCAGGGCGATACCGAGCGGATGAGCCTGTGGGCCGGCCAGGGCTACCGGTCGGCCCTCGACCGCCCGGCCAGGGAGATCATCAAGTGGCTGTGCGGTGAGGACGACGGTATGGACCCAACGCCAATCGGCGAGATTCTGCCTTGATCGCCAGTGACGGCTGCACCAGCCAGCTGCGAGGGTCGGATCGCCTTGCCAACCGGTACAGCATCATGCGGCACGGGCAGAGCAGGGCGAACGTGGCCGGGCTGATCGTGAGCCGCATCGAGAATGACCGACGTGGGCGATTACGGGCTGTCCGACCTTGGCCGCAGGCAGGCGCTCGAGACCGCGCACGCCTGTGGCTTGCCGAGGGACACGATCATTTGCTCGTCCGACTTCTCGCGCGCGAGGCAGACCGCAGAGATCGTTCGCGCGCACCTCGACGCGCCCGAGGTCGAACTGGCGGAAGCCCTGCGCGAGCGGTGCTTCGGGAAATGGGAAGGGTCGGCGACCGACAACTACGCCCTGGTCTGGGCGGCCGACGAGTCGGGCGGCGGTCAGGCCGGCAGCGGTGTCGAGCCGGTGGCCGCAGTGCTGGACCGGGCGACCGCCTTCATCGCCGATCTGGAACGGCGATACTGCGGTCGCACCATTCTCCTGGTCTCCCACGGAGACACGCTGCAGATCCTGCAGGCGGGCTTCCTGCGAATGAGCCCGACCAGGCATCGGAGCCTACCCTCCCTTGACACCGCAGAGATCCGCGAGTTGCGTCTCGAAGAGAGGGCTGGCGATGGCCCCTCGTGGCTCAGCCGCTAGTGATCTTCTACCTCCGCTGACAGCCCGATACGACCCCGAGGCGAGAGGGGCGAAATGTCCGACCAAGCACCGGAGATCGATAGCTCTAAGCCGCATGCGGCCCGCATGTACGACTATTTCCTCGGCGGCGAGAACCACTTCGCGGCCGACCGCGACGCCGCCGCGACGGTGTTGCAGCACTCGCCGTCCGTCCGCATCGCGGCGCGCGAGAACCGGGCGTTCCTAGGCCGGGCGGTTCGGTACCTGACGGCGGAGGCCGGGATCCGGCAGTTCCTCGATATCGGAAGCGGGCTTCCCACCACGAATAACGTTCACAACGTCGCGCAGGCGGCGGCTCCGTCCTCCCGCGTCGTCTACGCCGACCACGACCCGCTCGTCCTCGCCCATGCGCGGGCACTGCTCAGCTCCGCGCCCGAGGGCCGCACCGCCTACATTCACGCCGACCTGCGGAATCCTGCCGCGATCCTGTCCGACCCGGTGACCAGGGACGTACTGGACTTCGGGCAGCCGATCGGGCTGGTCATGGCCGCGATCCTGCACTTCATCAGGGACGAGGACCAGCCACGGCAGATCATCGCGACCCTGCTCGACGCGCTGCCGCCCGGCAGCTACCTCGCCGCCTCTCATCTCACGACGGAACACGATCCGGACGCCACTGCGGCCGGACAGAAGGCGATGCAGCGCGCAGGAATAGCGATGCAGAAGCGACGTTCCGATGAGTTCGAAGCGCTCGCGTTCCGCGGCCTCGAGCTGGTGCCGCCTGGCGTGGTACTCGTGTCGGAATGGCGCCCGGCCGATAGCGGGCCCCGTCCGACTGCGGCGGAGGTGAATTGCTACGGGGGCGTGGCGCGCAAGCCGTAGAACATCACTCGATTCCGAGGGCCTCTCGGACGACGGGGTCCCCGTCGGTGCCGAGGCTGCGCCAGTCCTCTCCCGGCTCAAGGATCTTCTCGGCCCCCCGGATTGCCCGGTAGTCAAGCCCGGCCGCCACGGCAGGCGGCTCCTTGCCCTCGGCGAGGCCTTTTGCCGCCGAGATCAGGATGTGCCGCATTCGGCTGATGGCGCGGTCGGTCGAGCCCAGCTGCTCCTGGGTTCGGTCGTAGATCGGTCCCATCGACTCGGTCACCATGAGGTCCTGGCTCACGAAGTCGGAGACGCCGCTGAAGATGCCGTTGCGCTGAGCCTCGCGGTCGATCAGGTAGTCGTTGTCCGAGGTGTAGCGGCGCGGGATGATGCCGTCGGTGTAGGCGGAGATCGGCGTCGTGAACGGAGCGACGGAGAAGAGGTTCGCCCCGCCAAGCTCGCGGGGGTTCTGCCTGACCTTGGGCGCGACGAAATAGCGCCAGCAGTTCTCGTCGTCGATCGGCACGAACAGTCCCTGCCCCGCGCTGAACGGAATGCTGGCCACCATTGTCGAATACGGCAGGGCGTAGGCGGTGATGCGCACATGGGTGTTGCCGTTGGGCGTGGTGCGGACTCCCGCGTACCGGTACCCGTACCAGGTTTCCTCGAGTTCGAGGCGCGGAGCGCGGTCGTGGCGCCAGAACTTCCAGGACATGGCGTTAGACGGGTAGCCGGGCTTGTCGGAGCCGTCGTCCGGGATGTCGTCGATCCCGTCAAACTGATGTAGGTGGGAGATGTGGGCCGTATCGAGGTTGCCCTCCATCGCCTGCACCCAGTTGCAGGTCGTCACCTGCTTGGTCGCCATGAACTCGGCCGCGTCGCGCCCATCTGTACCGAAGTCCCTGAAGGGCGTCATCGTGTCCCTCGGACCCAGGTAAGTCCAGACGATTCCGCCTGATTCGTGGGTGGGATACGCCCGCATCCGCACCTTGTCGCAGAACGGCTGCGGCTCGCTCGGCATGTCCACGCATTGCCCGTCCGCGTCGAACGCCCACCCGTGGTAGACGCAGCGCAAGGCGGCGCCCTCATTGCGCCCGAAGTAGAGCGACGCGCCACGGTGCGGGCAGTTCTCCTGCAGCAGCCCCACCCGCCCAGCAGTGTCCCGATAGGCGACCAGGTTCTCGCCGAGCAGGCGTACCCGGGCAGGCGCGCCACCCGGCTCTGGGACCTCGGCCGTCAGGCAGGCTGGCGTCCAGTAGCGGCGGAGCAAGTCGCCCATGAGCGTTCCCGGACCCACCCTGGTCAAGATCTCGTTCTCTTCCGCCCGCAGCATGCCGCACCTCCACCTGACCTGGACCAGTTCGACCTTCGACCGCCATTTCGACCGTCTCACTGCGATAACAAGGTTGTCAATTGACAAGCAACCAAAGACTCCGGCGTCAGTTTGTGGCGTACTCGGCAGGCTTCCACCCACGCCGCCCCCCGCTAAATGCGTCGCGGATCTAGCCACAGGCGCAGGGAAAACCGGATGCGGCGGCCGGGCGGGCTGGCTACCATCCGGGCGTGGCCCACACCTATCCCCCGCTGAACGTCGAAGTCCGCACGCCGCGCCTGACGCTGGCCGGCGCGTCCGACGAACTGCTGGAACGGCTCGTCCCGCTCGTCCGGGCCGGGATCGCCGACGCCGAGCCGTGGCCGTTCGACGACCCGATCTCGTTCTACGCCGACAGCCCCGAACGCGAATGGCAATGGCTGCGCGCCATCTGGACCGGCCGCGGCCGGGTTAGCCCGGATTCGTGGCGGCTGTACTTCGCCGTGCTCGTCGACGGCGAACCGGTCGGCATGCAAGACCTCACCGGCCGGAACTTCACCCGGTTCGGCACCGTGACCAGCTTCTCGTGGCTGGCCCCCGGCCGCCGCGGGCAAGGGCTCGGCAGGGAAATGCGGGCGGCGATCCTGCAGCTGGCCTTCGCCGGGCTGGGCGCACGCGAGGCGGGCAGCGACGCCTTCGTCGACAACGAGGCGTCCAACCGCGTTTCCCGTGCCCTGGGCTACGAACCGAACGGCACGGACTGGGACACCCGCCGCGGCGAGCCCGCGCAGATCCAGCAGTGGCGGCTCACCCGGGACGCGTGGGAGCGGGTCCGTCGGGACGACATCAAGCTGACCGGCGTCGAGGAGTGCTTGCCGGTCCTGGGCATCGGCTAGCAGAGCGCGGCCTAGTTCTACCGGCAGCCGATCAAGTGGGTGCGCCCGTTAGTTCGTCGGGGGGCGGGTCGAGCTAGGCCGTAGTGTCGCGGAGGTAGAGGCCGCAGGCGCATTTCGGTTTTCGCGGCCCGGTTTTGTCGGTGGGGGGTGGTTTCATGGGCTCATGCCTCGAAAACGTGAGCGGGATGCGCCGCCGGTGGTGCACCGCACCGCCCGGTGCGGGCTGCGCGTGACCCGCGCCCAGCGGAACCGGCTGTTCGGGCTGCTGCGGTCCGCGGGCGACGTGTGGTGCGCCGTGCTGGAGCTGAACCAGTGGCGGCGCCGCCGCCATGACGCCCCGCTGGCGGGCTACCAGGACCTGTGCCGCGAACTGGCGGTATCCGGGCCGGGCACCTTCGGCGAGCTCGACACCACCGGGGCGAGATCTGTGCTGCGCCGCTACTCCGACGCCTGGTTCGCCGCCGCCGCAAAGCGCAAGGCGGGAGACGCCTCGGCGCGGTTCCCCCGGCGCAGGCGCGGCCTGGTCCCCGTCCGCTGGCACGCGGGCACGTTCGCCCTCGACGGCCGGATGCTGCGCCTCCCGGCCGCCCGCGGGCGCCCGCCACTGCTGATCCGCCTGGACCGGGACATCCCCTACCCGGCCAGCCAGGTCCGGTCGGTGACCCTCGGGTTCGACGCCGGGCGCCTGTACCTGGACGTGACCGCCGAGGTCCCCGTGACCGCCTACCCGGACGGGACCGGGCCCGACCCCGCCCGGGTCGCGGGCGTGGACCTGGGCATCATCCACCCCTACGCCGCCGCAGGACCCGGACGGGGCGCGGTTGCTGGTCTCCGGGCGGGCCATCCGGGCCGAGTGCCGGCAGCACCTGCGCGACCGCAAGGGCCGCTCCCGCGCCGCCGCCCGCCGCGCCCCCAAGCCGGGGCAGCGGGGGTCGCGCCGCTGGCGCCGGCACAAGGGCCGGCAGCGGGACGCCGAGGCCCGGCACCGGCGGCGGGTCCGGCAGGCCCAGCACGAGGCCGCCAAGGCCGTGGTCGGCTGGGCGGTGGGGCATCGGGTGGGGACGCTGGCGGTCGGCGACCCGCGCGGCGTCCTGAACCTGAAAGCGGGCCGGCGGCATAACCAGCGGACCCGGGACTGGCGCGTCGGCCACCTCATCCGCGCCCTGAGGGACAAGGCCGAGGCCGCCGGGATCACCGTCAACCTGGTCGACGAGCGGGGCACCTCTTCCACCTGCCCGTCCTGTTCCCGGCGGGCGCCCAGGCCCGCCGGCCGGGATTTCCGCTGCCCGCACTGCGGGCGCGCGGGGCACCGCGACCTGATCGCGGCCGCCAACATCGCCGCCCGCAACGGCGGCGGAACCACCATCCCCCCGCCACAGGAGAGCGCGGGGATCACGCACCGCCGAGCCGGGACGCACCTGCCAGGTGTGCACCCGGCATGACGTGACCCCAGGCGACGGCCCCCATCACGGCCACCCGCCCACGGTCCCCTGGCCGGCACCGGCCCGCCCCCAACGGCAACCACCGAACGGGGAGTCGCTCGCCACCAGCGAGGAGCCCGCAAGCCGCCGGCTAAACCCCGACGAACTTACGGACAGGTGCACTAGGAACTCCAGCGACGGCCCAGCGCCTGCGTGATCGGCAGGGACAGCGGGGCCGGCCCCGGCCCTACGCCCGTCGCCCCTGCGTCCGCGCCCGCGGCAGAAGCAGCAGCAGCAGCAGAGGCCGACGGCGCGATCGTCGGGCGCTGCACCTTCGGCGCGCGCAGTGCTGCGAGCAGTTCGTCGAGCGATTCGAAGTTGTGCGCGCTGACGACCGCATCGCAGTATGGCCAGGCGGCCGCCATGCCGCCCACTTCCGGTCGGTACCGGTCGCTCTGCGTCCGCGGGTTGGCCCACACGATCCGGTACGCGACCCGGTGCAGCCGTGCCATCTGCGCGCCCACCAGGGCCGGGTCGCCGGTCTCCCAGCCGTCGGAGATGATCAGGACGACGGCCCCCCGCGCCATGCCGCGGATGCCGTAACGGTCGTTGAACTCGCGCAGGGCCGCGCCGATCCTGGTACCGCCCGCCCAGTCGGGGGCGGCCTGCCCGGCCCGCGCCAGCATCGTCTCCGGGGTGGCGGCCGCCAGGTAGGGGGTCAGCCTGGTCAGACGGGTGGCGAACGTGAATACCTCCGTCCGCGGCCTGGCGGCGTCCCTGGTCGGGCCGGAGAAACCGGAGCCGCCGCCGCCCGACGCGGCCGTGGAGCGCGAGGCAACGTACATGAGCTGCAGAATCGCGCGCGCGTAGGGCTCCATCGAGCCGGAGATGTCGCACAGGACGACGAGCCGCCGCTGGCGGACCCGGACCGCCTGCCGCGCGATCCTGAGGGGCTCGCCGCCGGTGCGGGTGGCCTGCCGCATGGTCCGGCGCATGTCGAGCCTGGCCCCGTCCTTGCGCGGCCGGTACCGTCGGGTACGGCGCGGTGGCACCGCGATCACGAGCTGCCGCATCAAGGTTGCCAGCTGCGCCAGTTCTGACGGCGACAACTGCGCGAAATCCCGCTCCCGCAGCCGCTCGGTCATCGACGCGACCCGGCGAACGGCGGGCACGCCCTCCTCGGAATCTGCGTCGGCATCGGCGTCCGGCTCCGACGCGGCTTCCGCGGCCTCCGCCGCCAGCGCCTCGTCAAGCCCGCGCAGCGCCTCCGGCAGCTCGTCGCCCCCGGCCCCGGTCGGGTCCGCCGCCTCGTCGGAAGCGTCCGCGCGTTCCGTCGACTCGACCACCATGTTCGGCTGCGGCGCGGTCACCTCGGGCCGACGCGCCCCGCCCGGCCCGCCCTTCCCGAACAGCTCGTTGAACACCCGCTCGAACACGTCAACCTGCGCAGGCCCCGACACCATGGTGGCGAGCGCGCAGGCGTGCAGTTCCGCCAGCGATGTCGCGTGCATCACGGTCAGCGCGCCCGCGAGCCGCTCGCTGCGGTCAGGACCGGCGGGCAGCCCGGCCGACCGCAGCGCCACCGCTACGACCGCGGCCAGCGCCGCGTAGTCGAATCCGGCCAGGCCGGAGGCCATGACGCCGACCGCGCCGTCGGTCGGGCGTCCGTCAGCCATGCCCGATGACAGACGCCAGCCCGGCCTCCCGCACCGTCTGCTCGTCTTCCGGGTACTTGATCACGACGCTCATCGTCGCGTCCGCCGCGGCGGCCGACAGGCCCGAGGCGCCAAGCACGGTGAGCGCCCCCGCCCAGGTGATGGCCTCGGAGATGCCCGGTGACTTGGCGAGCTCGAGCGCGCGCAGCCGCGCCACGGCGGCGGCCACCTCGCCCGCCAGCCCCTCGCCCGCGGCCGGCACCCGCCGCCTGATGATCGCGGCCACCCGGGCCGCGTCGGGGAAGCCGATCCAGTGGTAGAGGCAGCGCCGCTTCAGCGCGTCGTGCAGGTCCCTGGTCCTGTTCGATGTCAAGATGACAACCGGCGGCACAACGGCGTGCCGCGTCCCCAGTTCGGGAATCGTCACAGAGGACTCCGCCAGCATCTCGAACAGGAACGCCTCGAACTCGTCGTCGGCCCGGTCCACCTCATCGATCAGCAGCACGGCGGGCCGCGGTCCCGGATGGTCGATCGCGGTCAGCAGCGGCCGGGAGAGCAGGAACTCCTCGCGGAACAGGTCGGTCTCCCGCATCTGCTCGTGCGTCGCCTCGGCCAGCCTGATCGCGAGCAACTGCTTGGGGTAGTTCCACTCGTAGAGCGCCTCGGCCGACGCGATGCCCTCGTAGCACTGCAGCCGGACGAGCACGGTGTCGAGTGCCTCGGCGATCGCCTTGGCGGCCTGGGTCTTCCCCACGCCCGGCTCGCCCTCAAGCAGGATTGGCTGTCCCATCCGCACGGCCAGGAACAGCGCCGCCGCGAGCTGGTCTCCGGCCATATAGCCGGTCTTGTCGAGTGCGACGGCCAGTGCCGCCACATCGGGAAACCGCTCGCTGACCTCTTCGGGGACTACGCTGCTCACAAGGTGCGAGTGTATCTCGCAGGTTCGGGCAGGAACGCACCCCGACAACCGAGGCAACAGAGGCAAACCCTCCCATCTTGTGTCTCAGCCTGAATCCCTGCGCCCCAACCCGAATACGATCGACGCGGCGACGGGGCAGGAGCGTCCGGCTAGCGCCCGCCGATGTCCTCGCTCCACACGTGCGGGTAGCGGGTCTGGAACTCCTGCATCGCGGCGATGCAGGCGGGGTCGTCGAGAAGCACGATCTCGACCCCGCGGGCGCGGAGGAAGTCCAGGTCGCCCTCGAAGGTGCGGGCCTCGCCGACGACCACCCGCGGGATCTGGAACAGCAGGATCGCGCCGGTGCACATCTGGCACGGGGACAGCGTGGTGTAGAGCGTGGTGTCCGCGTAGGAGGGCCGGCGGCCGGCGTTGCGCAGGCAGGCGATCTCGCCGTGCGCCACCGGGTCACCGCGCTGCACCCGCTCGTTGTGCCCGGCGGCGAGCACCTGGCCGCCCGCCGCGAGTACCGCCCCCACCGGCACCCCGCCCGCGTCGAGGCCTGCCCGCGCCTGCTCAAGCGCCAGCGCCATCAGTACCCGGTCCGCGGCAAGCACATCGCTCATGACCGGATAGGTTACCGAGTTTGCGGAAGCCCCGCACTGCCGGGCCGCTGCTCCGACCGCTACTGTGGCCGTTCGTGGCTACCCGAGGCACCACGGCGACGATCGCCCTCGAGCGGGCGAAGATCCCGTTCGTCCTGCACGAGTACACGCACGACCCGAGGGCAGACTCTTTCGGCCTGGAGGCGAGCGCGGCGCTCGGCGTGCCGCCCGAGCGGCTGTTCAAGACGTTGGTCGCGGTCGTGGACGGCGGCCCCCTCGCGGTCGGCGTCGTCCAGGTCAGCCGCCAGCTTGACCTCAAGGCGCTCGCGGCCGCCGTCGGCGGGAAGAAGGCGGTCATGGCCGAGGCCGCGGCCGCCGAGCGCGCCACCGGCTACGTCGTCGGCGGCATCTCCCCGGTCGGGCAGAAGCGTCGCCTGCCCATCGTTGTCGATGCGTCAGCGCTGGAGCTCAGCACGCTGTTCTGCTCGGCCGGCCGCCGGGGCCTGCAGATGGAAATCGCCCCCGCCGACCTGATCAAGGCGACGGGGGCGAAGGTCGCCGAGATAGCGGCGGCTTTAGAAAATCATTCGTCCGAACGGACCGTCGCTGCAGTGGCGCCGTCCGCTCCGGCCTCTTCCGGGGCGGACGGATCCGCGGCGCCCTCCGGGTTCGCGGCGTCCTCCGGGTCAGCCGTGACGGCGGCCGCCTGGTCGGGCTTGACGTCCTCGACCGACCCGGAGGCGCTGGCCGGGAGCACGGTGACGGGCCGCTCCGGACGGCGCTGCGCCAAGGCGAACCAGACGAGCCCGACCACGGTCAGGGCGATCGCGACGAACATGTTCAGCCGCAGGCCGAGGAAGTACTCGGAGGAGTCGATCCTGATCGTCTCCTCGAAGATGCGATATCCGGAGTAGCCGGCCACGTACAGCGCGAAGAGGCTCCACGGCCTGATCCTGGCGTGGTGCCCGAGCCAGACCAGGAACGCCGCCAGGGCCAGGTCCCAGATCAACTCGTACAGGAACGACGGCTGGAAGGTGGTGAAGTGCAGGTCCTGCGCCGGGATGCCCCCGGCCACGCGGTAGGGGTACGGGATCTCCAGGCCCCATGGCAGCGTTGTCGGCTTACCGAAGAGTTCCTTGTTGAAATAGTTGCCGAAGCGGCCGACCGCCTGGGCGACGAGCAGCGCCGGGGCGATGGCGTTCGCGAACGGGCCCACGGTGATGCCGAGCCGGTGCAGCCGCCAGGCGCCGACCGCGGCCGCCAGCGCGACGCCGCCCCAGATGCCGAGGCCGCCGGTCCAGACGGCGAACGGCCCGTACCAGACGTGCGGGATGTCGCCCGGCGTGGTGATGTCAAAGTAAATGCGGCCGCCGATGATGCCCGCGGGCACGACCCACAGCGCGATGTCGTTGACCAGGTTCGGGTCGCCGCCGAGGGCGCGCCAGCGCCGCCTGGTGATCAGGATCGCCAGCGTGATCCCGATGATGTAGCCAAGCGCGTAAAAGTGGATCTCAAGCGGGCCGATATGGAAAGCGTTAATCGGCGGGCTGGGGATGAACTCAGGGAGCGCGGCAATGCCATGGGCCATGCACCCGAGACTATCCGGCACCGGGGTCCGCTGGGGCGTCACTCACTGGAACGGCGAAGGGCGACACCGGTGCCGGACGGCCGGCTACGGCTCGGACGTGGCGGCGTCCGCGCTGGCAACCCCCGTTCCCCGGCTCTGCGCGTCCGCCGGGTGCGGCGCGACCACCATGGGCGGCGCGGCCAGCCCGGCCGACTTGTCCGGGCGGCCTGCCAGCCGGTAGACGTCCTTGCCGTCGACGGTCTCCTTTTCCAGCAGGAGCCCGACGAGCGCGTCGAGTTCGGCCCGGTGGGTCTTGAGTTCCTCCACCGCGCGCGCCTCGGCCTTGCGCAGCAGCTTGGAGACCTCAGTGTCGATCGCGGCCTGGGTCGCCTCCGCGTACGGCCGGCTGGACATGCCAGGGCCGCCCCCGCCGAGGAACACCGAGCCGCCTTCTGGGTAGCCCACCGGCCCGAGGACCGGGGACATGCCGAACTCGCGGACCATCTTGGTCGCCAGGTCGGTGGCCCCGGCCAGGTCGTTGCCCGCCCCGGTCGAGCCCTGGCCGAGGACGACCAGTTCGGCCGCCCGGCCGCCCAGCCGCACGGCCAGCGAGTCGTAGAGGTAGTCCTCGCCGTACATGTGCCGCTCCACCAGCGGCAGCTGCTCGGTGACGCCGAGCGCCTGCCCGGCGGGCAGGATCGTCACCTTGGCCACCGGGTCGGCGTGCTCGGCCAGCGCCGCCACCAGGGCGTGACCGGACTCGTGCACCGCGACCGCGTGCTTCTCCTCCGGCAGGAGCACGTTCGATCCCTCCCGGCGGCCGAGAATGACCCGGTCGCGGGCCTCGAAGAAGTCGTCGGCGGTGATGATGTGGCGATTGTCGCGGACCGCGAAGATCGCGGCCTCGTTGGCGAGGTTGGCCAGGTCGGCGCCGGAGAAACCGGGGGTGCCCCGCGCGATGACGGTCAGGTCGACGTCGGGCGCGAGCTTCTTGTCGCGGACGTGAACCTTGAGGATCGCGGCCCGCTCGCTGACGTTCGGCAGCGGGATCGTGACCTGCCGGTCGAATCGGCCGGGGCGCAGCAGCGCCGGGTCGAGAACCTCCGGCCGGTTCGTCGCGCCGAGGACCACGACGCCCGAAGAGGGATCGAAGCCGTCCATCTCGGCCAGCAGCTGGTTGAGGGTCTGCTCCCGCTCGTCGTTGGAGACGACCGCGCCCGACCCGGCCCGGCGCTGCCCGATGGCGTCGATCTCGTCGATGAAGATGATGGACGGTGCGCGCTTGCGGGCCTCGGCGAAGAGGTCCCGGACCCTCGCTGCGCCCACGCCGACGAACAGCTCCACAAACCCCGACCCGGACACCGAGAAGAACGGCACCTTTGCCTCGCCGGCGACGGCCCGGGCGAGCAGCGTCTTGCCTGTCCCAGGGGGGCCCACCATCAGCACGCCGCGCGGCACCACGGCACCGGCCCGCGCGAACCGCTCGGGCCTGCTCAGGAAGTCGACGACCTCGCTGATCTCGGCCTTCGCCCCGTCGTAGCCGGCTACGTCCGCGAACGTGGTCGACGGCTGCTCCTCGTCAAACACCTTCGCCCGGGACTTGCCCACGCCGAGCACCCCCTGCATCGCCCCGCCCGCCCCGCGCGACAGCCGCAGGTAAAGCCAGCCGAACAGCGCGATCGGCAGCAGCAGGATCAGCCACGACAGCAGCTCCGACCCGAATCCCGACGACGGGACCGTATAGCTCGTCGCCGCCCCCGACGCGGTCAGCTGGGTCGACAGCGAGTCAGGCTGCGGCGACGGGAGGGTCACGGTGAACTTTGTGCCGTTCTTGAGCGTGCCGGTCGCGGTGCCGGTGCCCTGCGGGATGTCCACCGTCTTGACGGTCTTGGCCGCCAGGTCGTGCTGGAACTGCGTAAAAGTGAGGTTGGTCGAGGACGTCCCGTGCAGGGGCGACAAAAAGATCCACAGGAAGAACGCGACCACGATCGCCAACGGCAGCAGCGAGTGCCGCCAGGCCGGCGGCGGCGGCGGCGTTTTCCCTGGCGTCGGCTTATCGCCCGGCGGCGGGGTCGAGGCTTGCTTGCTCATCGGTCGCACCCTTCTGGCCGGCCGACGAGCATCCGCGGCCGGCGGTGTCCCAGTGCTCTGCTATTTCCCTAGCGGCCACTTTTTTACCCAACACCGGGTAAACACCGCGCCCGTGCCCGCCTCTTCCTGCCACGGCGGCCAGCGACTACGCCCTGGGCGATCAAGCCTCCCGGGATCGGCCGTTTACTCACTGTACGTATGTGAGATATCACCCTGCGTGGGTGTAGGCCGGTTGGCCGACGTCCGCTACGGGTACGTTTCCCCTTCGCGGGAGCCGATGCGGAAGAGGATGCAGAGGATTCAGGGGGATAAATGGCGCGTGCGGCGGCCGTTGTAGGTGATACCAGAATGAATTCCGGGCTCCGGGGGGACAAGCTTCGGGTGCCGTCGCTAGGCGTCGGCGTGCTGAACCGGCCCCGCGTTACCGGTCTGATCGAGCGAGCCGCGGCTCACCCGGTGACGGTGATCACGGCGCCGGCCTGCGCCGGGAAGACCCTTGCCTGCGCGATCTGGGCCCAGTCGGCCGCCCGGTCGTCCAGGGTCGCCTGGCTCACGGTGGACGAGGGCGACCGGGACCCGTCCCGGTTCTGGGCGAACGTGGCCGCCGCGCTGGCCGATGGGTCGGCCGCGCCGCCGCCGCCCGAGCCCGCGCTGGTGCCCCGCAGCCGCAGCGCGGCCGACGACCTGCCGGTGAGCCTGGCGGACGCGGTCCGAGGGTCCGCCTGCCAGATCACGCTGGTGCTCGACGACGTGCACGCGCTGGCCGGCGGCAGCATCCTGCCCGAGCTTAGCTTTCTGGTGCATCACGCCCCCATCGGGCTGCGCCTCATCCTGTGCGGGCGATACGCGCCCGGACTGCAATTGGCGAAAATGCGGGTGGGCGGCGATCTGGCCGAGCTCGACGCGACCGACCTGGCCTGCGCCACCACGGAGGCGGACGCCTACCTGGCGAAGCTCGGGCTCCGCGTCGCGCCGGCCGAACGCGACGACCTGCTCCGCTACACCGAAGGCTGGATGGCGGGGCTGCGGCTGGCCGCGCTGGCCACCCACCGCGGTTCGGGGACCCCGAGCCAGGTCGGCAGCGATCCGGCCGCCGCCGACTACTTGCGCGACGAGATCCTGGACCGGCAGCCGGCCGGGATACGGCAGTTCATGCTGCGGACGAGCATGGCCGGGTGGCTCACCGGCGAGTTCGCCGACTGGCTGACCGGCGGTTCCGGCGGCGCCCGGGTGCTTGACCGGCTGGTCAGGGAGAACAGCCTGGTGGTGGCGGACAGCGGCGGCCAGTACCGGTATCACCCGTTCCTGCGCGACCTGCTGACGGCGGAGCTGCGCCGTCAGCTGCCGGACGAGGTGCCGCTGCTGGCCGCCCGGGCAGCGCGGTGGCACGCCGCCCGCAGCGAGGCGGTCGAGGCGGTGCGGTGCTCGGCCGAGGCGGGCGACTGGGACTTCGCATCGCGCGCGCTGGCGGAGGTCGGCATCGCGGCCGCGCTCGGCGGCCGGGCGGCCGAGCTCGAGGAGGTCATCGGCCGGTTTCCCGCCGACCGGCGGGCGGATGACCCGGCCGTGGCGGCAGCGCTGGGGGCGGCCCGGCTGTGCCGGGGCGGTCCCGAGTCCGCCGTCGCCTACCTGGATCGGGCAGAGCAGACGATCGGCGGCTGCGCGCCGGCCGTCCGGCCGGTGGTCGAGCTGTGGCTGGCGGCGCTGCGGGTGATGCACACGGCCGACGAGCCCGCCCTGCTGCGCGGCCGGATGCTGGCCGAGCGCGCGCAGGCGATTGCGGGGACGCTGCCCGCGCACCGGGCGCTGGGAACGCTGTGGCTCGCCCTGGGCACGGCCAGGCTACGCCGCTGGGAGGTAACGGACGCACGGCGCGAGCTAAGGCACGCGGTCCGTCAGCTGGAGGCGGCGGGGCTGGCGGGGCTGCTGGCCCGCGCCCGCGGCTGGCAGGCGCTCGCCGAGGCGCTCTACGGCGACCTCAGGGCGGCCGCGGAGCTCATCGGCCAGGAAGAGCGCATCCCGGCCGATCCTGACGCCGCGGGCCTGGTGGCGCTGGCCGCCGCGCAACTGGCGCTTGACCAGGACGACCTGAGCTCGGCCGGACTGCTGCTTGACGAGGCCGACACCACGGACGTTCGCAGGATGCCCGCCGAGCCCGACCTGGGAGCGGTGGAGGCGCTGATCAGAGCGCGGGCCGCGCTCGCGGGGGGCGACATCACCGCTGCCCGCAGCCTGGCCCGGCTGGTGCGCGAGCGCGGCCTCGACCCACTGGCGGCACGCGTGCTCGAGGCCGACATCGAGCTGCGGGCGGGCGATCTTCCGCTCGCGGCGGCGGCCCTGGCCGGCACGGCCGACGAGATGCCGGACGACACGGCCGACGAGACCGCGTCGGACCGGCAGCGGGCGGACCAGATCCTGGCCCGCGCGCGGCTGCTGCTGGCGGACGGCGACCCGGCCGGCGCGCTCAAGGCGGCCGGCGAGTGCCTGGACACGGCCGGGGTCACGCTGCGGGACCAGATCACCGCGCTGCTCGTCGCCACCGTGGCGAACCGGCGGCTCGGCACCGCCGACGACGCCGCCGCGCTGCTTGAGCACGCGCTGGCGATCGCGGAGCCGCACGGCGCGTACCGGCCGTTCCTCGAGGCCGGCATGGGAGTCCATTCGGCCATCGCGATCCTGATTCCGCCTGCCAGCCGCGCGGTCGCCTTCGCCGCGCGGGTCCGCGAGCGCTTCGTCTGCCAGCTGCCCGCGAGCGGCACCCGGGCCGACGCGGACTCGCCGCCGCTCACCCTGAGCGAGCTGGCGGTGCTGCGGCTGCTGCCCTCGTACCTGACCAACCAGGAGATCGCGGAGGCCCTGTTCCTGTCGGTCAACACGGTCAAGACCCACCTGCGGTCGGTTTACCGCAAGCTGGGCGTCACGTCCCGGCGCTCCGCCATCGCCCGGGGCCGCCGCCTGCACCTGGTTTGACCCGGGGTGGGGTGGTCACGTCACCCGAACCGGGTGAGGCTGGCGCGACTGCCGCCCCGGGGGACGGCGTCACGATCGCGACCGTGCCGCGACCGTCAAGCCTTTCCCGGCCGCCATAGCCGGCCATGTTCACCCGTGGCGGGTGAGGGCGACCGGCAGCGGAACGGGCACAAGGTGCTCAGGCGGCAGCCCCCTTCCGGCGGCGGAGCCGCCGGAACAACGAAACGGAGACGAGATGTCATCGCTTACGGTCTGGAAGTTCCAAACACCGTTCGGCGCGGAGGCCGCGCTGCAGAAACTAGAAGGGCTGCAGACACAGGGGCTGATCCAGGTCCAGGACGCGGCCGTGGTCAGCTGGGAAGCCGGCCGCAAGAAGCCGAAGACGGAGCAGATGCACGACACCAAGAAGGGCGGGGCGCTTGGCGGCGGGTTCTGGGGCCTGCTGTTCGGCCTGATCTTCTTCATCCCGGTCCTCGGTCTGGCCATCGGCGCCGCCACCGGCGCGCTGCTCGGCTCGCTGGCCGACGTCGGGATCAGCGACCAGTTCATAAAGACGGTCAGGGACAAGGTCACCCCGGGCACCTCGGCGCTGTTCCTGCTCAGCTCGGACGCCGTGTTTGACAAGGTCAAGCGCGAGTTCGAGGGCACCGAGGCCGAGCTGATCAGCACCAACCTGTCCGAGGACCAGGAGGCCAAGCTCCGCGAGGCCATGGCGCAGGAGGACTGACGAGGCCGAGACCAGCGGGAGCGAGCGTTGCCCAGCGACAGCCCCGGGCCCGGCGCGATGGCCGGGCCCGGGAACGCGAAAGACGAACACGCCGAACTTGAGCGGCTGCGCGCCGAGGTTAGTTCTCTGCGCGCGCAAAAGGGCGACGGGGACGGCACCCCCACGCCTACCGGCCGCGCGCGCCACGGCCGCTGGCGCGCTTACGTGTCGGTGGTCGCGATCGTCCTCGGCTGCGTGCTCGCTCCGGTGTCGGTCCTCGCCGTCTGGGCGAGTAACCAGGTCTCCAACACGGACCGGTACGTGGCCAACGTAACGCCGCTGATCGGGTCGCCGCCGATCCAGGCCGCGCTGAGCACCAAGATCACATCCGCGATCACCAGCCAGCTGGACGTGAACGCACTGGTGAACCAGGCGGCCGTCCAGCTCTCGAATAGCAACGCGCCGCGTCTTTCCGCTCTGCTGAAGAACTTCTCTGGTGCCATCTCCAACGGAGTCAACGGGCTCGTCGGCACCGCGGTGGCCCGGGTGGTCGCCAGTCCGGCGATGGCCAGGGTCTGGGTACAGGCGAACCGGACGGCCCACGCGGGAATCGTGAAGGTGCTGTCCGGCCAGGGCAACGGCGCGGTCGACGTCGTCGACGGCAAGGTGGTGATCTCGCTCGGCCCGTTCATCACCCAGGCGGAGCAGGCCCTCACCAAACAGGGGTTCTCCCTCGCGGCCAAGCTCCCGCCGGTCAACCCCACCTTCCCGCTCTTCGAGGCACCGAACCTGTCCAAGGCACAGGCGGGCTACCGCCTCATCAACACGCTCAAATGGGTGCTGCCGATTCTCTCGATTGCGCTGCTTGCAGCGGGCGTCTACATTGCCCGCGGCCGGCGGCGCGCGCTCCTCGGCGCCGGGCTCGGCCTGTCGGCGTCCATGATCGTCCTCGGCGTGGCGCTGGCGATCGCGCGCAGCATCTACCTGAACAGCGTGCCGCAGTCGACGCTCCCGCCCGACGCGGCGGCGGTGCTGTACGACACCCTGGTCCGGTTCATCAAGGACGGCCTGCGGCTGCTTTTCGTGGTCGGCCTCGTCATCGCCGCCGGAGCGTTCCTCATCGGCCCCTCGGGCGCCGCGGTGCAGACCCGGCGAGCGGTGACGTCCAGCATCGGCTGGCTGCGCACTCAGATCGAACGTAGGGGCGTGGACCCCGGCCCGGTGGGCGCGTGGACCGGCGCGCATAAGCGGCTGCTGCGTATCTCCGTCATCGCGGTCGCCGGCCTGATCTTCGTCTTCTGGGGCCAGCCGACGCTGGCAGTCGCCATCTGGATCGTGGTGCTGCTGCTGGTGGCGCTGGGACTGATCGAGCTAATCGGCGGCCGGACGGGTGGTGCCGAGACGGCAGCACGGTCATGACCGAGCTTGCTCAGGCGGCCGGGTTCGCCGTGCTCGCCAGCATCTCACCCACGGCTCTGCTGGTCATGGCGGTCTACCTGAGTTCCGCCAACCCCAGGACGATGGCGGTGCTCTACGTAGCCGGCGCGGTGATCATGACGGTGGCGATGGCCGTTGTGCTACTCATCGTGATCCGGAGCACCGGCCTCAACCTGCCTCGCGGTCACGATCCCCGGTTCGGGCTGCGGCTCGGTCTGGGAGTTCTCGCCCTAGCTGGCGCCGCCTTCTACACCTTGCGCAGACCCCCCGAGCCCATTCCCGACAAACAGCGGCGCCCGGGCTTCGTCGCCAGGTTGATCGCCCACCCGTCGCCGCACATCGCCTTCGCGACCGGCCTCCTGCTGTTCGCTCCGTCGGCCACCTTCATCGCGGCTGTCCAGGTCATCGCCACGTCCGACGCCAGCGTGCCCCTTATCGTGCTGGCACTGGTGATCGTCGTGACGATCACGGCTCTCGTCGTCTGGCTGCCCCTGGTCGGCTACCTGGCCGCCCCCGACGCCACGACGCGCCGACTCGCAGTGGTCAACGGCTGGCTGCGCACACACGGCCGGACGGTGGTTACCTACGCGCTGGGTGTCGCGGGCGCCGTGCTCATCGTCAACGGCGCGTTGGGATTGGCGGGCGTGCTGTGAGCCGCGCGGCCGCCTCACCCGTACCGGGTGGTCTGCCCTTTCACCCAGGCATAGGGTGACTGGTCTCCACCATCAGCGCCGCGCCACGGACCACGCAGCGCAGCGGGTCCTCCGCCACCACCGCGCTAATCTCCGCGATCGACTCGATCCGGTTCGCCAGGCCCGGCAGCAGCGCGCCGCCGCCCGTCAGCCGGACCTTGCCCCGCATTACGTCCTCCGCCAGCCCGGCCGGGATGTCGGAAAGGACCTGCTGCACGGTGCGCCCGATGGCCGACACCACCGGCTCGAGCGCGGCCGCGACGAGTTCGCCTGGCACCTTCTCCATGCGCGGCGTCCGGCGCGCGGCGTCAAGGCCCACCGTCTCCGCCCAGCCGTCGGGGCCGCCGGTCAGGCCGAGCTCCGCCTTGAGCCGACGCGCCGCCCGCTGGCTCAGGATCAGCCCCAGGCCGCTCCGGGCGGCGTTCACGATCGCCTCGTCCATGGCGTTGCCCGCCATCCGCAGGCTTTCCGCGCGCACGACGCGCCAGCCAGCGACGGCGGCGACCTCGGTCGTCCCGCCGCCCACATCCACGATGAACCCGCCTGCGCCGGCCGCGAGGTCCAGTCCGGCCCCGGCCGCGGCCGCGACCGGCTCGTCGATCAGCTGCACCGAGTACCGGCGGCGGGCCTCGAGCGCGGCCGCCACCGACCGCCGTTCCACCCAGGTGGCGCCGCTCGGCACGCACACCAGAGCGTTTCTGCGCAGCGGCCCGCCCGCGGATCCGGCCTGGCGCAGGAATCCGTTGAGCATCTCCGCAGTCGCGTCCAGGTCGGCGATCACCCCGTCCCGCAGCGGGTGGATGACGCTGATGTCCTGCGGCTCCTTCTCCGCGAGGGCGTCGGCCGCACTCCCGATGGCCACGATCGCGCCGGTTCCCGAGTCCATGGCGATCGCCGACGGCTCGTCGAGCACGATCCCGCGGCCCGCCACCCAGATGAGCGTGTTGACCGTGCCCAGGTCGATCGCCACGCTGCCCCGGATGCGCATCATCGCCTACCTCTGATCCCCACCTGACGCCCCGTGCGCCGGTTGTGCAGGTATAAGGGTAAGGGCCGGCCGGTTAGGGCATCCCGGGGCGACGGAATTTACTGTGTGTGATCCACTGTTAACACAGTGGAGTACCTGCGAAACGTGAGAACCAACTGGCCCGTTCTCACGTTTTATTCAGTGAATGCACGGCGCCGCCGTAGGGTTCATGGACTTCACTAGCTACCGAAGCCGGGTGACACCCGTTCCGAGTTGTGGCGATTTGAGACGAGGTTGGTGCAGACAGACCGTTTGGTTCACTACGATCGGGAAGGGGACATTTTGATGGGAAGCGTGAGCCGAGTCGTGGGGAACCAGGCCGCGCCTGCGGAGAAGAACGGGGACATGGGGGCAACGGTCGATTTTCCGCACGCGCTCCAACTTGAGCTGGCCTATCAGGTCGCGACCGATGGCAGGGCGACGGTCAGGTTTACCGGGGAGCTTGACATCGCGACGGCCGATCAGGCCTACGCGTACCTGCGCGACGTGGTGGACAGTCAGGACGGGCCGGTCACGATGAACCTGGCCGAGCTGACCTTCTGCGACGCGGCCGGCCTGGGCGTGCTCGCCCGGGTGGCGGGGTACGCCAGACGGTCCGGCCGCTCCCTCAAGCTCACGGCCGCCCGCCCCTCGCTGCTGCGGATCATGCGCATCACCGGGATGGACGAAGCCTTCCCTGAGGTCCGCACGCCGACCCTCTCCATGATCTCCTGGCCGCGTCAGGCGCCCGCAACCTCCCTCGGCTGATCCCGGCGCGCCTGCCTTAACCCCGCACAGCCGAATCAGCCGGCACACTGGGCCATTGCCCCATGGTGAGAGTCGGTCCCGGGGGGTTAAATTTGGATTACGCCCACGGCGATCACGCGAGGCGCTATTGCGATCAGTGACCGCGCCGCGAGGCGCGCCCACGCAGAGACGCGGAGGAGATAGACATGGCTGACGATCTCAATGATGTGACCGACACCGACGAGGTATCCGAATCGTCTGAGGCGCTCATCGCTGTGCACTGGCGCGAGGAGAGCTACTACCAGCCTCCCGCCTCGTTCGTCGAGCAGGCCAACGCGTCCGACCCGGCCATACTTGACCAGTTCACCGAGGACAAGTTCCCCGAGTGCTTCCACGAGTACGCGAACCTCCTCACCTGGTACAAGCCGTGGCACACCACGCTTGACACGTCTAACGCGCCGTTCTGGAAGTGGTTCGTCGGCGGCGAGCTGAACGCCTGCTACAACTGCGTGGACCGGCACCTGCCGACCCAGGCGAACAAGGCCGCCTTCATCTGGGTCCCGGAGCCGGAGAACGAGGCCCACGCCGCCATCACCTACCGCGAGCTGTACGTGCGGGTCAACGAGTTCGCCGCGCTGCTGCGCGACTTCGCCGGGCTCAAGGCGGGCGACCGGGTGACCCTGCACATGCCGATGGTGCCCGAGCTGCCGGTCGCGATGCTCGCCTGCGCCCGGCTGGGCGTGATCCACTCTCAGGTCTTCGCCGGCTTCTCCGGCACCGCCGCCGGGCACCGGATCGCCGACTCGAGCTCCAACGTGCTGATCACGATAGACGGCTACTACCGCAGCGGCGACCTGCTCGACCACAAGGTCAAGGCCGACGAGGCGGTCGAGGCCGCCGCCAAGGAGGGCCAGCAGGTCGACAAGGTGCTCGTCTTCCGTCGCTACCCGGGTCAGTACTCCGCCGAGACCCCGATGGTCGACGGCCGCGACTACTTCGTCGACGAGCTGCTCGCGCAGTACAAGGGGGCGGAGGTCGAGCCGGTCTCGATGCCCGCCGAGGCGCCGTTGTTCCTGATGTACACCAGCGGCACCACCGGCCGCCCGAAGGGGTGCCAGCACTCCACCGGCGGCTACCTCTCCTATGTGGCCGGGACGTCCAAGTACTACCAGGACATCCACCCGAACGACACGTACTGGTGCATGGCGGACATCGGCTGGATCACCGGCCACTCCTACATCGTCTACGGCCCGCTCGCGCTCGGCACCACCAGCGTCCTGTACGAAGGCACCCCCAACTACCCCGACGCCGGACGCCCGTGGCGGATCGCGCAGCAGTTGAACGTGAACATCTTCCACACCTCCCCCACGGCGATCCGGATGCTCCGCAAGGTCGGGCCGGACGAGCCCGCCAAGTACAACTACCACTTCAAGCACATGACCACGGTCGGCGAGCCGATCGAGCCCGAGGTCTGGCGCTGGTACCGCGAGTTCGTCGGCAAGGAAGAGGCCGTCATCGTGGACACCTGGTGGCAGACCGAGACCGGCGGCTTCCTCGGTTCCACCCTGCCCGCCATCAACCCGATGAAGCCGGGCTCCTGCGGCCCGGCCGTGCTCGGCGTCTACCCGGTCATCCTCGACGAGGACGGCGAGGAGGTGCCCAGGGGAAGCGGCAAGGCCGGCAACATCTGCATCAGGAACCCGTGGCCCGGCGTGTTCGAGACGATCTGGGGCCAGCCCGAGCGGTTCGTCTCGACCTACTACGCCAAGTACAACAAGAACCCGGAGTCCAAGGACTGGCATGACTGGCCGTACTTCGCGGGCGACGGCGCCACCCAGGCCGCCGACGGCTACTTCCGGATCCTCGGCCGCGTCGACGACGTGATCAACGTGGCGGGCCACCGCCTCGGCACCAAGGAACTCGAGTCGGCCGCGCTGATGGTGAACGAGGTCGCGGAGGCGGCGGCGGTCCCGGTCATCGACGACGTCCGCGGGCGCGTGGTCGAGATTTACGTCTCGCTCAAGCCCGGCTTCGCCGCCTCGCCCGAGATCGAGGCGAAGGTCAAGGCCGCGATCGAGACCGACATCGGCAAGATCGCCCGGCCGAAGAACATCTGGATCGTGCCTGACATGCCGAAGACACGGTCCGGCAAGATCATGCGCCGCGTGATCGCCGCGACCTCGAACTTCACCGACACCGGGGACATCACCACGCTCGCCAACCCGGAGATCGTGGAGCAGATCCGCCACCAGGTGCAGTCGGCCAAGCACGCCAAGGGCGAGGTACCGCGCGAGCTCAGCGAGACCGAGCTCAACGAGATCAAGTCCTTCGGCACCGAGTAAAGGGCAAGGCAGAGAGCAAGGCAGTCAGTGGCGGGCCACCGCAGCTCGGCGGCCCGCCACTTCCATTCCCCTCTGCGTCATCTCGAACGGACCGGGCCGACTCTGGCGGGCGAATTCCCACGGCCGTAACGTTGCCTACCTTGTGCCGTAGCGCGTAGTGCGATGTGCTTTGCCCATGTCTGATCAGTCGCCTGCGGTGCGCGTGCGTGGCCTCGTCAAGTCGTACGGCTCGGTCCGGGCGGTGCGCGGTATCGACCTGGAAATCAGGTCAGGCGAGATCTTCGCGCTGCTCGGGCCGAACGGGGCGGGCAAGACGACCACGGTCGAGATCCTCGAGGGGTACCGGGACAGGGACGGCGGCGAGGTCTCGGTGCTCGGCCACGATCCGAGCCGTGAGCGGGCCAAGATCAAGCCCCGGGTCGGCATCGTGCTCCAGCAGCCCGGCGTGGACCAGTACCTGACCGTGGCGGAAACCGTCGCGATGTACGCCGGCTACTACCCCAGGCCCCGCTCGGCACCGGAGGTGATCGACCTGGTCGGCCTGGCCGGCAAGCGCAACAGCCGGGTGAACACGCTCTCGGGCGGCCAGGTCCGGCGGCTTGACATGGCGGTCGCCCTGGTGGGCGACCCCGACCTGCTGTTCCTCGACGAGCCGACCACCGGCTTCGACCCGTCCGCCCGGCGCGAGGCCTGGGAGATCATCAAGAGCCTGGCCTCGCTCGGCAAGACAGTGCTGCTGACCACCCATTACATGGACGAGGCGCAGTACCTGGCGGACCGGGCGGCCGTCATCGCAGCCGGGCGGATCGTCGCCGAGGGGCCACCCGACGCCCTCGGCGACCGGAATGTCGCGCCCGCTCGAATCCGCTACCGGTCGCCTGGAGGCGCCGCTCCGCCCGACGGCCTGGCCGCGACTCCCGCCGCCGACGGGGTCACCGAGATCGCCAGCTCGGACGTGGTCGCCGACCTGCACCGGCTGACCGGCTGGGCGCTCGACAATAACGTCGCGCTCGACGGCCTCGAGGTGAGCAGGCCGTCACTTGAAGACGTCTACCTGGCGCTCACCGATGGCACCGGGGACCAGCCATGACCGCCCTGCGGCTGACCGGCGTCCAGCTCAGGTACGTCAACAAGGCGTTCTGGCGAAACCCGGCCTCAGCGTTCTTCACGTTCGCGTTCCCGCTGATGTTCCTGGTGATCTTCACCTCGCTGCTCGGCCACTACACCGTTCGGATCGGCAGCCGGACGATCGACACGTCCACCTATTACGTGGCGTCGATGGCGTGCTTCGCCGTGATATCGGCCTGCTTCAACAACATCGCGATCTCCATCAGCTTCCAGCGCGAACGAGGCATACTGAAGCGGACCAGTGGGACGCCGCTGCCGGCCGCGTCGTTCCTCGGCGCCCGCATCCTGCACGCGATGTTCGTCGCGGTTCTGCTGGTGGTGCTCACCGTCGCGTTCGGCCACGGCCTGTATCACGCGTCGATTCCCACCGGGGTAACGCTGCTGCGGGCCGTCGTCGCCGTGCTGGTCGGATCGGCCGCATTCTGCGCCCTCGGCCTCGCGCTGAGCGCCGGGATCCCCAACGGCGACGCGGCCGCCGCGGTCGTCAACGCGGTGATCCTGCCGGTGGAGTTCCTGTCCGGGATCTTCATCCCGTTCGACGACACGACGCCGTCGTGGATCCTCTGGGTCGCCCGGATATTTCCCGTGCGCCACTTCGTCCTCAGCATGCAGGCTGGCTTCATCGGCACCGCCTTCAGCTGGACGGACGTGCTGGTGGTGGCGGCCTGGGGCGTGGCCGGGCTGCTGGTCGCCATCCGGTTCTTCACCTGGGAGCCGCGCCGGGGCTGAGCAACGCTCCCCAACTCCGTCAGTGCAGGCGGCCCGGCATACGGTTGACTTGGCTTATCGGCGGCTCCACGAAGGGCGGACAAGCGCATGAGCGAGCCGTTCATAAAGCCCGCGGTCTACGCCCTGATGGCGGACGGGCGGACGGTCGAGATCAGGCCGGCCAGGTCGACGGACTTCGATGCCGTCAAGGCGATGCACGAGGCGATGTCGCCAGACAACGCCTACCTGCGCTTCTTCAGCCTGAGCAGGACGGCCGCCGAGCGCGAGGCGCGGCGGATCAGCCGGGAGCCCAGCCTCGATCACGCCGCACTGCTCGCCGTCTACGGGGGCCAGGTCGTCGGCGTCGCCAGCTATGAGGTCGAGCGGGACAGCGGCGGCAAGAAGGCAGAGGTCGCGTTCGCGGTGGCGGATACCATGCACCAGCGGGGCATCGCGACGCTGCTGCTCGAGCACCTCGTCTCGCTGGCCCGCGCCCGGCAGGTCGAGGCGTTCGTGGCCGAGACGCTGCAGGAGAACACCGGCATGCTGCGCGTCTTCTCCGACGCCGGCCTGCCGGTCACCACCAGGCGCGAAGAAGGCGTGGTCAGCATCACCATCCCGCTGCCCCCGGACGACACCGGACTGCAGCTCGATGCGTACCTGGACACGGTGGCGGTGCGCGAGCGGGCGGCCAACGTGGCCAGTCTCCGGCCGGTCTTCCAGCCCGCGTCGGTCGCGGTGATCGGCGCGAGCAGGCGGGCGGGCACGGTCGGCCGGTCGGTACTCGAGAACATCAAGTCCGGCGGGTACGCGGGCCGGCTGTACGCGGTCAACCCGAACGCGCGAGAGATCGCCGGGGTCCCTTGCTTTCCTGATGTCGCCAGCCTGCCGGAAGCGCCCGACCTCGCGCTCCTGGCGGTGCCCCCCGCGGAGGTCATCGACGCGGCCGACGCCTGCGGGCGCCTCGGGGTGCGCGGTCTCGTGGTGTTCGCGGCGGCCGTCGACGCCGCCGCCGGGGCCGGCCTGCTCGCCGTCTGCCGCCAGTACGGGATGCGGCTGATCGGCCCCAACTGCTTCGGGATCGCGGTGCCGTCGATCGGCCTCGACGCGACGTTCGCCGCCGCCAACCCGACGCCGGGCACGGCGGGCCTGGTCATGCAGTCCGGCGGCCTCGGCTTCGCGCTGGTGGACCATCTCACCAGGCTCGGGATCGGGATCTCGTCGTTCGCGTCGGTCGGCAACAAGCTCGACGTGTCGAGCAACGACATGCTGATGTGGTGGGAGCAGGACGGGCAGACCCGGGTGGCGGTGCTCTATATCGAATCGTTCGGCAACCCGCGCAAGTTCGCGCGGACCGCGCGTCGGGTAGGTGCGCGAATACCAGTGATCACGGTGCACGCCGGCCGCAGCGAGGCCGGCCAGCGCGCCGCCGCGACCCACACGTCGTCCACCGCCATCCCGCTGGTCACCAGGGAGGCGCTGTTTGAGCAGGCCGGGATCATCGCCACCCCGAGCTTCGGCGAGCTGATGGGGGCGACCGCGCTGCTCGCCACCCAGCCGCCGCCCGTCGGGCGCACGGTGGCGATCGTCTCCAACGTCGGCGGCGCGGGCGTGCTCGCCGCCGACGCCTGCACCGACCTGGGACTCGCAGTGCACCACCCGCGCGGCGAGACCGAGCAGCGGCTGCGCGCCCTCGTCCCCGACGGCGGCTCCGTGAGCGGGCCGGTGGACACCGTCGCCACGGTCTCCGCCGATGACTTCCGTCAGGCCCTCGAAGTGCTCGGCGCCGACAAGGAAGTGCACGCGATCATCGCGCTCATGCTGCGCACCGGCGCGACCGGCGACCTGCTCTCGGCCATCGAGGACGCGGAGCTCAGCGTGCCGCTCGCGGTGGTGGTGCTCAACCAGCCCGAAGCCGTCCGGACCATCGACACCCGGCGCGGCAAGGTCCCCGCCTACGCCTACCCGGAGGCGGCGGCCAGAGCGCTCGCCCGCGCCGCGCGGTACGCGGAGTGGCGCGCCGCGCCGCACGCCGTGGTGCCGGCCCTCGCCGACGTGGACCAGGAGCGAGGCCGGGAAGTCGTGCACTCCTTCCTCGCCGCCCGGCCCGACGGCGGCTGGCTCCCGCAAGCCGCGGTCGCCGCGTTGCTCGGGCACTACGGGCTATCGCTGGCGCCCACCGCCGTGGCGCGGGCGGGCGACGACGTGGTGGTCATCGGCGTCAAGGACGACCAGATGTTCGGACCGCTGGTGGTGCTCGGGCCGGTCGGTCGCGCGATCGACTCGCCCGACGGCCACGCCGCCCGACTCGCGCCGCTGACCAGCGCCGACGCCGACACGTTGATCAACTCGATCCGTTCAGGTTCGCTGCCGCAGGGCCACCGGGGTCCGCCTGATGGGAGCCCCGCGGTCGGCCACGCGGCGCTGCGCGACGCGCTACTGCGGGTATCCAGGCTGACCGACGATCTGCCGGAAATCACCGAACTCGACCTGGACCCGGTCATCGCCCGCCCCGACGGCGCCGTCGTCGTCGATGCCCGCATCCGCGTCTCGCCCCAGCTTCCGCAGGACCCGTTCCTGCGGCGACTGCGGTTACGAACGGCACCACCCACCCAACCCGCCGCTAGCATCCCAGGATTCTTAGTCGCCATTGAATAGTTGACTCTGACTATTCAGAGACGTATAGTCAGGGTCAACTAAGGCTTCGAGCCCCGCCCTCAGGAAGGAACCTCCCGATGAACACCCACGCAAGCGCCACCGTTGCCGCGGACCGGATCCACGCCGACCACGGCTCGCTCAAGCGGCTCGGCAACTGGACCACCGCCCGCGCTTTCGAGGTCCGTGCCCGGCGCAGCTCGGTTGTCATCGACCTGCGGTCACCGCAGATCCCCGACGGCGACATCGAGGTCGACCTGACCCTGGACCACTCCACCGTCACAGTTCTCGTGGCCGAGGACACGGTCATCGACCAGTGGGACCTGACCTGGACCGGCCGCGGGCGGGTCAAGCAGACCTTCCACCACAACCCGGCCGGCGCCGGCCGCCGGATCCGCCTGACCGGGCACGTCAGTCACGGTGAGATCCGGGTCCAGAGCGGCGGGATCGCGCGGCTGTCGGCGATGATCT
Organism: uncultured Actinomycetota bacterium; assembly: GCA_963773105.1. Lineage (GTDB taxonomy): Bacteria > Actinomycetota > Actinomycetes > Streptosporangiales > Streptosporangiaceae > Trebonia. The sequence goes on along the minus strand of CAVZAA010000002.1, from coordinate 1,123,785 downwards.
CGCGGCAGTACCTCGCCGACGCCCGCCGCGCCCACGCCGAGGGCATCGCGCCGACCCTGGACGACCCGGCGCGCAGCGCCTGACCACCCACGCCATCGGCACCGAGGAGGACAAGATGACCGGCAAGCGCAAGGTCGCCAACCTGCTTGCACTGGCGGTGCTTTCGTCCCTCAGCCAGCAGCCCATGCACCCCTACGAGCTGGGGCGGACCCTGCGCGAGCACGGCGACGCCCGCAGCATCAAGTTCAACCACGGATCGCTCTACATGGTCGTGCAGCAGCTGGCCAAGGCCGGGTTCGTCACCGAGCAAGAGACCAGCCGCGACGGGCAGCGGCCGGAGCGCACCGTATACGCCCTCACCGACGCCGGCCGCGACGAGCTGCGGGACTGGCTCCGCGAGCTAGTCGAGCAGCCGCAGCATGAATACCCCGCCTTCGTGGCGGCGCTGTCGCTGATCGCGGCGCTGCCCCCCAGCGAGGTCCTCGGCCTGCTGCGCGCGCGGCTCGAGCGCGTCGCCCGGCAGCAGGCCGAAGCCCGGACCCTGATCGACACCTCGCTAGCCGACGGTGTACCCGAGCTCTTCCTGATCGAGGAGGAGTACCGCCTCGCGGTCCTCGACGCCGAATCGACCTTCGTCGGCCGACTCATCGAGCGCATCGCCGATCCCGCCACCGACTGGATCCGCGGCTGGGCCGACTTCCACGGCGAACAGCCCCCCACCACTTAAGGGGAACGAGATGACCACCGCCCCCACCGCCCGCGCGGCCATCATGTCCGCCGGATCCGTCGCCTCCAGGGACGGAACCCGCATCGGATACCTGCGGCTCGGCCAGGGCCCGGCCGTGGTGCTGCTGCACGGCAGCATGGAGTCGGCCCGCAGCCACATCGGACTCGCCACCGCGCTGGCCGACGCGTTCACCGTCTACCTGCCCGACCGGCGCGGCCGCGGCATGTCCGGCCCGGCCGGACCCGACTACGGCGTCCGCACCGAGGTCGAGGACCTGGCGGCCGTCTTGGCGGAATCGGGCGCGCAACTGGTCTTCGGCGTCAGCGCCGGCGGCCTGGTCGCCCTCGAGGCCGCGCGCACGCTGCCGACCATTCGCAAAATCGCCGTGTACGAGCCGGCCCTGCTGATGGACGCCACCAAGCACACCGACTGGCTGAGCCGCTTCGACCAGGAGATGGCCCAGGGCAAGGTCGCGGCCGCGATGATCACCAGCATGTTCGGGCTTGACCTGGCGCCGCCCGCGTTCCGGCTGCTGCCGCGCGGGCTGCTCGCGGCCCTCACCGACCTCGCCATGAAGAGCGAGGACAAGAAGGCGGCAAGCGACGACGTGACGATGCGCAAGCTCGCCCCGACCCTGCACTGCGACGGGGTGCTGCTGGCCGAGATGGCAGGCACCATCGACACCTTCGGCACCGTCTCCGCCGACGTCCTCCTCCTCGGCGGCAGCAAGGGCCTGCCCTTCCTCAGGCCCGCCCTCGACGCCCTCGCCCGGACCCTCCCGTGCAGCCGCCGGGTGGAGTTCCCCGGCCTCGACCACGGCGGCTCAAGCGACCCGAGCAACACCAACCGCAGCGGCGGCAGGCCGGAAACCGTGGCCGGCGAAATCCGCGCCTTCTTCGCCCAGCCCTGAGGTCACTCGGAGCGCATGTCCGCCGGGATCGCGAAAGCGAGCAGGCCGGCCTCGCCCGGAGCGGCGTCGGCCCACGCGCCGGGCACCGCCAGGACCGCGATCGCGGCGGTAGGGAAGGCGGCCGGCGGGCCGGAGGGCGGGGCGGCCAGGCCGAGAGCGAGTTCGGCCAGGCCGGGATTGTGACCCACTAGCAGCGCGGTCCGCCACTCGGCGGAGAATTCGCGCACCAGCATCAGCAGGCCGAGCACGGTCGCCTCGTACACCCGAGACTCGTAGCGGACCGCCGGGGAAACGCCGGGCACCGCCGTGCGCAGCCCGGCCGAGACCAGCTCCCAGGTCTCCCGCGCCCGCAGCGCCGTTGAGCAGACCACCGCGTCCGGCGCGTAGCCGGACTGGCCGAGCCAGCGGCCGACCGCCGGCGCGTCCCGCCGACCCCGCTTGGCCAGCGGGCGGTCATGATCAGGCACGTCGTCGGGCCAGTCCGACTTGGCGTGCCTGAGCAGGACGAGCCGCCGGCCGTTGTTCGCCTCGTCGCTCACGGGACCACGGTAACCGGCCACTTGCCCGCGCGGACCAGGCGCACCGCAAGCGACCCGAGCAGCCGGTGGCCGGCCTTGAGCGAGGCGCCGACCACGATCGCATCGGCCCGCGTCTCCTGCGCGATGCGGGAGATCTCGTGAAACGGGTCCCCCTTGGTTGTGATGAACGTCATATCGATGCCCAGCTCACGGGCGCGCTCGTCAGCCAGGGCGGACAGCTCGTCGGCGATCTCGCTGCGTACCTCGGCCTCCGCCGCTAGGACGCTCGCCCCAGCCGAATCGGTGATGACGTACGTTCCCGTGGTCTGCACGTACACGATTACCAGCCGGGCGCCCTGCCTGCGCGCCAGCCCGGCCGCGTACGAGCCAGCCCGCGAGGCCGTGACCGACTCATCGACGCCTACCAGGATCACAGAAGGACCGTCAGTTCCTAGCTCGAACTCCCCGGGGGTCACGGTGATCAGTCTACGTTTCGGTCCGCCGATTCCCATCGGCGGCTGCGCGTACGGCCCGGCTGACCGACCCGGGGCCGAGCCACCCGAGCGCAAGGGGCGTCGATTTGCAGACGCGACAGTAACCAGAAGCGATTAGGCTGGACAGGATGCAACGAGTGGCGCTGCGGGACGTCGATCTCGCGTCCTTCAAGACGTCGGTGGGAGCCGATGGCTTTGCCGACGGCACTGCGGCCGTCAGGCGCGGCGCGATCGTGCAGATGGCCTGGGAGGCCTCGCAGCAGTTGCTGACCGGCACCGTCAAGGACGGCGGCGGGGAGATAAGGACGGTGTTGGCCTCGTTCCGCGCCTCCAACGGGTTCCCGCTGCGATTCCGCCGAGGGTACTGCAGCTGCGCCGTGGGCAGCGACTGCGTGCACGTGGCCGCCTTGGTGCTGGCCGCCACCGACGAGACCCTCATGCCCGCGGCCACGCTGGCGGGCGGCACCGCCCGCCGGTCCACGCTGCCGTGGGAGCAGTCGCTCGACTCGCTGCTCGGCGCCCCGCAGGGGAACCCCCCGCCGGCCGCCGAGGAAGCCACCGCGATCGCCCCGCTGGCGGTGGAGCTCTCCCTGGTGCAGAACTCGTCCGACAACAGCCGCTACCCCAGCTACTCGACCCAGGTGAGGCAGCAGCAGCTGGCCGATGACGCCACCAGGAAGCTCAAGCTGCAGGCCCGGCTGGTGCAGCCGGGGCGGGTCGGCGGCTGGGTGGCGGGCAATCTGTCCTGGTCCCGGCTCGACTACATGCTGCTGCGGGACGAGTTCCCGCCCGCGCACGTCCGCCTGCTGCACGAGCTGTTCGCGCTCTACCGGGCGAGCACCACCCAGCAGGGTTACTACGCCAGCTACTCCTACGGCGGCTACGGCGGCGACCAGAAGTACCTGGACCTCTCGAGCTGCGAGTCCCATCAGCTGTGGCCGGTGCTTGACCAGGCGCATGCGGTCGGGCTGCCGTTCGTCTACCGGGGCAAGCAGGGCACCGTGCCGCCGCCGGGCACGGCCGAACTCACCCTCGACGTGACCAGCGACGAGACCACGCTGCTGATCGCCCCGGTGATCAAGACCTCCGACGGCGCCGACGCCGTGCCGCTGCGCTTCATCGGCAGCGAGGGCCACGGCGTCATCTACACCGACCGCGGCCAGGCCAACCACGGTGAGCTCGCCAGGTTCCGGCTGGCCCGGCTGACGCATCCGGTGCCCGCGCAGCTCCAGCACCTGGCCCTGGTCGACGAGCGGCTGGTGGTGCCCGAGTCCGGACAGGCCGCGTTCCTCTCCAAGTACTACCCGAGGCTGCGCCGGATGGCCGCGGTCACCTCCTCCGACGGCTCTTTCACCGCGCCGGAGATCTCCGACCCCGCGCTCGTGGTCCGCGCCGCCTATGCGCGCGGGCACCGGGTGGAGGTCCGCTGGGAGTGGGCGTACCAGGTCGGCGGGACCGAGTTGCGGGCGGGGCTGGGCGCCGCGCCCGACCCGTTCAGGGACTCGCAGGCCGAGGCGCGGGTTTTCGGCGGCCTCGGTCTCCCCGCCGGCTTGCCGGGAGTTCCCCGCGGACAAGACCAGCCTCGTATCGAACGGACCCGGCTTTCCTCCTTCACCCTCAACGGTCTCGACACGATGACCTTCACCACCGAGGTGCTGCCGCTGCTGTCGGGCCGCGACGATGTGCGCCTCGAGGTGACCGGGCAGGTGCCCGACTACCACGAGGCCGGGGACTCGCTGGAGATCGAGGTGTCGGCCGACGCGCGCGACGGCGACCCCGACTGGTTCGATCTCGGCATCGACATCACCGTCGAGGGCCGCAAGGTGCCGTTCACCGAGCTGTTCGTGGCGCTGGCGAACGGCCAGTCGCACCTGCTGCTGGCCGACGGCGCGTACTTCTCGCTCGACAAGCCCGAACTCGCGGCGCTCGCCCGGCTTATCGACGAGGCGCGGACGCTGCAGGACCAGCCGGACGGCGAGCTGCGAATCAGCCGGTTCCAGGCCGGGCTGTGGGAGGAGCTGGCCGGGCTGGGCGAGGTCAGCCACCAGGCGGCGGCGTGGCACCGGCAGGTGCGCGGGCTGCTGTCGATCGGGGAGATCGAGGGGGCGGCGATCCCCGCATCGGTGTGCGCGCAGCTGCGCCCATACCAGCTCTCCGGATTCCAGTGGCTCGCCTTCCTGTGGGCGAACGGGCTCGGCGGCATCCTCGCCGACGACATGGGGCTCGGCAAGACGCTGCAGACGCTCGCGCTGATCCAGCACGCGAAGGACGCCAGGGAGGCGGACCCGGACCCGGCCGGCCCCTCGCGCCCTTTTCTCATCGTGGCGCCGACCTCGGTGCTCGCGAACTGGGCGTCCGAGGCTGAGCGGTTCGCCCCGGACCTGAAGGTGGTCACCGTCTCCGACACGCTCGGCAGGCGCGGAGTTGCCCTGTCTGGCGTCATCGACGGGGCCGACGCGGTGGTGACCTCGTACACGCTGCTGCGGCTCGACTTCGAGAACTACGGTGCGGTGCAGTGGGCGGGGCTGTTCCTCGACGAGGCCCAGTACGTCAAGAACCACCAGTCCAAGGCGTACCAGTGCGCGCGGCGGGTGGCCACCCCGTTCAAGGTCGCGATCACCGGCACGCCGATGGAGAACAACCTGATGGAGCTGTGGTCGCTGCTGTCGATCACCGCGCCGGGTCTGTTCCCGAACCCGGAGCGCTTCAAGGACTACTACGCGCGCCCGATCGAGAAGGGCGGCAACGCCGAGCTGCTCGCCCAGCTGCGCCGCCGGATCAGGCCGCTGATCATGCGCAGGACCAAGGAGCAGGTCGCCGCCGATCTGCCCGAGAAGCAGGAGCAGGTACTCGAGGTCGAGCTGCACCCGAGGCACCGCAAGCTGTACCAGACCCACCTGCAGCGGGAGCGGCAGAAGGTGCTCGGCCTGCTCGACGACGTCAACCACAACCGGTTCACGATTCTGCGGTCCCTCACCCTGCTGCGGCAGCTGTCGCTGCACGCCGCGCTGGTGGACGAGGAGCACTCGGACGTGCCGTCGGCCAAGATCGACTCGCTCGTCGAGCAGATCGAGGACGTGGTGGGCGGCGGTCACCGGGCCCTGGTGTTCAGTCAGTTCACCCGCTTCCTGCGAATGGCGCGCACCCGGCTCGAGGCGGCCGGGGTGGAGTGCTGCTACCTGGACGGGACGACCACCAACCGCCCGGCGGTGATCTCGTCGTTCAAGGACGGCACCGCACCGGTCTTCCTGATCAGCCTCAAGGCCGGCGGGTTCGGCCTCAACCTGACCGAGGCCGACTACTGCTTCCTGCTCGACCCGTGGTGGAACCCGGCGACCGAGGCGCAGGCGGTGGACCGGACCCACCGCATCGGGCAGACCAGGAACGTGATGGTGTACCGGCTGATCGCCTCCGGCACCATCGAGGAGAAGGTCATGGCGCTCAAGGCCCGCAAGCAGGAGCTCTTCTCCAGCGTCATCGACAGCGACGGCGCGTTCTCCTCCGCCTTGTCCGCCGAGGACATCCGCGCTCTCTTCGCCTAGCCGCCGGGCGGGGCGCCGCTTCAGTATTTCTCTGTTCACTTCACCGCCACCTCGCGGCTCATTGCTCGCTAAGGTCCCGTTCTTTACTTGTGTGACTTTTTCTAATACGTATTAGCTGACATAACCCTGGTTTCGCCCTAGCAGACTTTGAAGGAGCTCCATGAACCGCAGGGCACGGGCACGCCGCGCCGCCACGACGATCGTCCTGGCGGGCGCCACCGCCGCCGGGCTCGCCGTCGTCCCCTCGCTCGCCGCGTCGGCCGCGTCGGTCGGCGATGGCCACGGGAACGCCAGTTCCCTGCCGCCGACCGGCACGATCAAGCACATCATCGTCATCGACCTGGAGAACGAGGACGAGTCGGCGACGTTCGGGCCGACCTCGCCTGCTACGTACCTCAACGACACCCTGCTGCCCGCAGGCGAGCTGGTCAAGAACTATTACGCGGTCGGGCACGTCAGCCTGGACAACTACATCGCGCAGGTCTCCGGCCAGGCGCCGAACCTGATGACGAGCAGCGACTGCGTCAGCAGCATCACCTCGTTGTCAGGGTCCTACACGGATGTCACCCCCGGCACCCTGGATCAGAACCACGCCCTGTACCCGGGCCAGGTCGACGGCCAGGGCTGCGTGTTCCCCAAGTCCGTGCAGACGATCGGCAACCAACTGGACCAGGCGTACCCGTGGACGATTGGCTCCGATTGGCGCGAGTACGCCGAGGACATGGGCAATAACCAGGCCCGCGACGGCGGCGTCCCCGACCCGCAGGGAGGCGCCGACTGCGCTCACCCGGTTCAGGTAAGCGGCAACGCGTCCGACGACACCAACAACGCCGAAGGTCCGAACGCGACCGGCACGCAGGTCAAGTCGGCGGTGACCGATCAGTACGCCGACCGGCACAACCCGTTCATCTACTTCCACGCGGTGACCGACAGCACCTGGCTGTGCGATCACGACGTGGTGCCGCTCGGCACCGCGAGCACCGCCGCCAACGACACCGTGACGTACGCCGGACACCTCGCCGACGACCTGAAGCACGCGTGGACCACGCCGAAGTTCGCGTTCATCACGCCGAACCTGTGTGACGACGGCCACGACGCGACCTGCGCCGGCGTGAACGACGCGGGCACCACCGCGGGTGGCCTGGTGGGCGCTGACGACTGGCTCAAGACGTGGATGCCGTTGATCTTCAGCTCGCCTGCCTACCGAGACGGCAGCACCCTGGTCATGATCACCTTCGACGAGGGCGGCACGACCGATACGACCGCGGGCGACAACGAGCAGCCCGGCCCGAACAGCGCTAACCCCGGCTACTCGCCGCTGCTCAACACCCCGATCGCCGCGTACGGCGGGCTCACCTACTACGACCTGCTCGGCGTCAAGGGCCTCACGCCAAACACCGAGCCCGCGACTGGCACCATGCCCGGCGGCGGTCAGATCGGGGCGGTGCTGTTCAACCCGCGCTGGATCAAGGCCGGCTCGGTGGACGGCGCCGGCTCGTACAACCACTACTCGGCCCTGCGGACATTCGAGGACCTGCTCGGCATTCGCTTCGGCGGCACCGACGGCCGCGGCCACCTCGGCTTCGCGGCCACCGCGGACGACTTCGGCGCAGACGTCTTCAACGCCGTCCCCTCCCACCGCTAGCGAGATGCGGAGGGCGCGCGCCCGCAGAGGCGCGCGCCCTCCGCTCTCGGCGACCAGGGCCCCCGCCGGAACGTCAACCTTAGGTTGACATTTTAAGATCGTCAACCTAAGGTTGACCTATGGCTGAATTTCCCGTCCCGCTGGACAACCTCATCGCTTACGTGAAGACCCTGCGCTCCGACGGCGGGCCGCTCGAGAACGTGGCGGACGCGTTCGCCGTCTCCGAGCAGCTCGACGAGCAGTCGGACGCACTACTCGGGTACTTCGTCGACCAGGCTCGCCGATCCGGGCTGCCCTGGAGCCAGATCGGCGCCGCCATGGGCGTCTCCAAGCAGGCCGCGCAGAAGCGCTTCGTGCCCGGCCAGGTGAGCGGGCACCTCCTCGCGGCCGACTTCAAGACGTTCTCCCGTTTCACCGATCGCGCCGTCCGCGTCCTGGTCGCCGCCGACCGCCTCGCCGCCGATCGTCCCGCCCGCGATCCAGCCGGCGGGCGGGCGGAGGGCGCACCCCGCCCCGCGATCGGCGCGGCCCAGCTGACCGCCGCGTTCTTCTCCGAGCCGGAGGGGCTGGCCGCGAAGGCGATCCGCCAGGGCGGCCTCACCGCCGAGCAGGTCTACGCCGCGGTCGGCACCGGGCCGGCCCCCCAGCTGCCGAACGCGGACCGAGGGACGCTGAGCGAGCTGGCCTTCGACGATTCCGCCAAGGCGACGTTCAGGGAGGCGCTCAAGTGGGCGCTGCGCATGGGCCATAACTACATCGGCACCGAGCACCTGCTGCTCGGCGTGCTGTTCTCCGGCGGCCCGGTAGCCGAGGCGTTCACCGACCTCGGCCTGCCCCCGCAGCGGGCCGAGGAGCTGATCACGGCCGAGCTCATCGCCTACCAGGCGGGCCTGCAAGGTCAGCTGAACTCCATGGGCCGCAACCGTCTCGTGCCCGACCCCGGCGAGTTACGCCTGCGAGCCCGCCTAGTTTGCTTCGCCCTGCGCGGGTAGCTGAACGAGGCACTGACCACTCAACGGGAGGTATCCCACCATGTATATCGGCATCGGAACCGTTGTCGTCATCGTCATCATCGTGCTCATCGTCCTGGCCCTGCGTCGATAACGGACCCCGGCGGGCGGGAGATCCAGAAGCGGAACCCCGCCCGTCGCGAAGGGCCCCATCAACACGTGCCCCACCCGAACGGGAACAGGCCGGTAGTTTCATTGTGACTACATTAGGTTGTGGTTGGACACAACCGAGTCGGCCTGGAAACGCTCGACGCAAGCAGCGCGAACTCCTCCGGTTTGACCAGGTTGCGCCCCGCGGGCAAGGATCGGATTTGAAGATCACCCGCACCAGGTCGCGATGCCTGCAAGAGGAGTCAAAACGGCGTGAGCATACTCGGCACCCGGGTCCTGCGAACCGAAGATCCCGCCTTCCTGTCCAGGGGGGCCATCTACACAGAAGACGTTCAAGACGAGCGGCTGACCGGCGCGTGCTACGTGCACTTCGTGCGCTCGACGGTGGCGCACGCGAAGATCAGCGGCATCGACACCAGCGCGGCGGCCGACGCCGAGGGGGTCGTCGCCGTCTACACCGGCGCCGACCTGGCGGCGGCGGGGATCGCGCCGGCTAAGCCGATGATGCCGAACATGAACCAGGCGATGCTCGCCCCGCTGCTCGCCGTCGACGTGGTGCGGTTCGTCGGCGAGCCGGTCGCGGCCATCGTCACCGAGGAGATGTACCAGGGCGAGGACGCGATCGAGCTGGTCGACGTCGATTACGACCTCCTCCCCGCCGTCGTTGACATGAACGACGCGCTGTCGGCCGAGAAGGGGCTGCTGTTCCCCGACGCCGGCACCAACGTGGTCTGCACGTTCGGCGATGCCGCCGGGAGCAGCCCCGACCTGTTCGCCGGGTGCGAGATCGTGGTCAGCGAGGTCATCCAGAACCGACGGGTCGCGGCCGCCCCCATGGAGTCCCGCTCGGCCGCCGCCGCCTGGGGCGAGGACGGGCGGCTGGCGGCCTGGATCCCCAACCAGGGCGCGCAGGGCACCAAGGGCGCGATCGTCGGCCTGCTCGGCCTCGAGCCGCAGAACGTGCGAATCATCACCCCCGACGTCGGAGGCGCGTTCGGCGCGAAGTTCGGCGCCGACGCCGAGCACGCGATCACCTGCTGGATCGCCCGACAGCTGGGCCGGCCGACCCGGTGGTCGGAGACCCGCATGGAGAACATGCTGGTCATGCCGCACGGCCGGGGGCAGCAGCAGAAGATCACGATCGGCGGCATGAAGGACGGCACCGTCCTCGCCTACCGGATCGAGATCCTGCAGGACTGCGGGGCGTACCCGAAGGCGGGCGCGTTCCTGCCGTCGCTGACGATCCTGATGACCCCTGGCCCGTACCGCATCCCGCGAGCCGAGTCGTGGTCCACGTCGGTCGTGACCAACACCACGCCGGTGGGCGCGTACCGGGGCGCGGGCCGCCCCGAGGCCGCCGCCGCGGTCGACCGCGCGATGGACCTGTTCGCCGATGCGGCCGGGGTCGACCCGGCCGAGGTCCGGCGGAAGAACCTGCTGCCCAAGTTCACCGAGCCGCACACGACCGCGTTCGGCGCCAAGTACGACTCGGGCGACTACGTGACCGCGCTCGAGAAGGCGCTCGACGCGGCCGACTACCCGGGACTGCTGGCCGAGCAGGCGCGGCGGCGCGCGGCGGGCGACACGCTCCAGCTCGGCATCGGGCTCTCCTCCTACGTGGAGATCACCGGTCCGGGCGGCGAGGCCGGCGGCCCGAACGAGAACGGCACCGTCGAGGTCCACCCCGACGGGACCGCCACCGTCCTCACCGGCACCTCACCGCATGGCCAGGGCCACCAGACCGTGTGGGCGATGCTGGTTAGCGAGGAACTCGGCATCCCGATCGAGAAGATCACCGTCAAGTGGGGCGACACCGACCTGGTGCCCAAGGGCGGCGGCACCGGCGGCTCGCGCTCGCTCCAGCTCGGCGGCGCGGCCGTCCAGCAGGCATCGCGCGAGCTGCTCGACGTAGCGCGCGAGCGGGCGGCCGCCACCTTGGAGGCCGCTCCGGCCGACCTGGAGTTCAACGTGGAGACGAGCACCTTCGGCGTCAAGGGGGACCCGGACGTCTCGGTGCCGCTGACCAGCCTGGCCGAGACGGAGCGGCTGTTCGTGCGCAGCGTGTTTACCGCGCCCGGCCCGACCTTCCCGTTCGGCACGCACGTGGCCGTCGTCGAGGTGGATACCGAGACCGGGAAGGTGTTCTTCCGCCGGATCGTGACCGTCGACGACGCCGGAACCGTCATGAACCCGCTGCTGGCCGAGGGTCAGCGGCACGGCGGCATCGCCCAGGGGGCCGCCCAGGCGTTCCTCGAGGAGGTCGTCTACGACGACGACGGCAACCCGCTGACCGCCACGTTCGCCGACTACCCGTTCCTGTCCGCGACCGAGGTGCCGAGCTTCGAGCTGGTGGACATGGAGACGCCGACCTCCTATAACCCGCTCGGCGCCAAGGGCATCGGCGAGGCCGGCTCGATCGGCGCCACCCCCGCCGTCCAGAACGCCGTGATCGACGCGGTGTCGCACCTGGGCGTCACCCACATCGACATGCCCACCTCGTCGCAGCGGGTCTGGCGGGCCATCAACCAGGCCCGCGGTTCCGCCGCCAACGGTTCGAAGGAGGCCTGATCCGGTCATGGAGATCAAGCTCACGGTCAACGGGGTCACCCGCAGCGACGAGGTTGAGCCGAGGCTGCTGCTCATCCACTACCTGCGGGAGAACCTCGACCTGCGCGCCGCGAACGTCGGCTGCGACACCACCTCCTGCGGTGCCTGCACGGTGCTGCTCGACGGCGAGTCGGTCAAGTCCTGCACGGTGCTCGCCGTCCAGGCCAACGGCCGCTCGGTGACCACCGCCGAGGGCCTCGTGGCCGAGGACGGGACGCTGGGCATCGTCCAGCAGGCGTTCCGCGAGAATCACGGCCTGCAGTGCGGCTTCTGCACCCCCGGCATGGTGATGGCATCGACCAGCCTGCTCGCGGAGAACCCGCACCCGACCGAGCAGCAGGTGCGGGAGGGCCTGGAGGGAAACTTCTGCCGCTGCACCGGCTACCACAATATCGTCCGATCGGTACTCGGCGCAGCCGAGAAGCTCTCTGCCGCCGCCGGTTCCGCCGACTCCGCTTCCACCGATGCCACCAAGGTGCCCGCATGATCCCCGCGTCGTTCGACTACGAGGTCGCCGACTCCCCCGCGCACGCGATCTCGCTCCTGGCCGAGCACGGGGAGGACGCCAAGCTGCTCGCGGGCGGCCACTCGCTGCTGCCGATGATGAAGGTCAGGCTCGCCCAGCCGGCCGTGCTGATCGACATCGCGCGGGTGACCGAGCTGGCCGGGATAAGGATCGAGGGCGACGAGGTCGTCGTCGGGGCGACGACGCGGCACGCCGACGTGGCCGGATCCTCGCTGCTGCAGGCGGAGGCGCCGATCCTGGCCTACGCCGCCGCGCAGGTGGGTGACCCTCAGATCAGGCACCGCGGCACCATCGGGGGCTCGCTCGCGCACGCCGACCCGTCCGCCGACCTGCCGATGACGCTCCTCGCCCTGGGAGGCTCGGTCGAGATCAGCGGGCCGTCCGGAGTGCGCGTGGTGGGCGTCGACGATTTCTTCGTCGGGCCGTTCGAGTCCGCGCTGCAGCCCGATGAGCTGCTCACCGCGGTCCGGGTGCCACGCGGCGGCGCCGTGCGCTGGGGATACCAGAAGTTCGTGCGGCGGGCCAACGACTGGGCGATCGTCGGCGTTGCCGTCTACGACGGCCGGGTCGCGCTCGCCTCCATGGGCGGCACGCCACTGCGGGCCGCCGCCACCGAGCAGGCGCTGAAGTCGGGGGCGTCGATCGAGGAGGCCGCGGCCCTGGCGGCGGAGGGCACCTCCCCCGGATACGACTTCCACGCCGACGCGGACTACCGCGCGCACCTAGCGCGCGTCCTCACCAGGCGCGCGCTCGAAGGCAAGACCGGCTGACGCCGTCACCCGGCGCTCGCCCTAGCCCGCCCGTCCTGGACCGGATACCGGACCAGGGCGGGCGTCGGCTGCGCGAGCGGTAACCGCCGAGGCCCGTCTGACCCAGGAGGGCGTGGGCACCGACTTCGGCCGCAACCGGGAGATCGTCGCGGCCTGGGTACCGCAGATCCAGGCGGCCTACCCGCGGCTGATGATGGTCCGTTCGCTGGTCGACGCGATCGTGGAGTGAGCCGCCTACTCCGCCGCCGCGGCACCCCGCTATTCGATCGGCGGCGAGCTGCTCCGCGAGCGCCGGGCGAACGGCGTCACCGGCATGGAGCTTGCCGTCGCGTCGTCCCCCTGGGAGTGACCGCGCACCGCTCATGGCCTCAGCCGAGGGGGGGCGAGACCGAGGTTGACGGCGACGGGGTCGGCGATGGCAGCTGCACCGGGGACGACGCCAGCATGGGGAAGGCCTGCTCGTCGGCCAGCGCGATCGCCAGCTCGCCGGCCGCGTTCGGGTGCAGCGGGGCCGGGTCGGACGGCCCCTGCACCCACGAGTCGGCCGTGCAGAGCTCGTGCCCGGTGAACTTGGGCGCGGCCACCCCGAACCCGAACAGGCCGGCCCCCTGCGCGAGCACCGAGTTGAGCCGCCCGAGCCTGGCCAGCAGCACCCTCGCCTTCGCCTGGGTGATCCCGCGCTGCCGCAGGCACCCGACGTCGGCCCCGAACGGCACGTAGTACTGGTTCACGAGCACCGCCGGATGGGCGGGCAGCCGGTCGAGGTCGCTCAGCAGCTCGTAGTAATTCCTGGTGAACGTGTCCAGCAACTGGTCGAAGTAGGCGGTGGACACCTTGTCGTCGCAGATGGCCGAGGCCGCGCACAGCTGGGTCAGCACCGACCACGAGAGGTCGTCGGCCCCCACGCTGACGATGATCACCCTGGCGTGCGTGGCCGCCTCCGCGCGCGGCAGCTGCGGCGGGGCGACCTGGCCGTTGTACAGCACCTCGGGTCCGATGAGGCCGTTCTGGATCGTCGCGCTGCCGCAGGCGAGGTTGAGCACGTTCCACTGGTTGGCGGCCGCCAGGTCGGCCGCGTAGGACTCGGGGGATCGGCCGCACGCCTTGTCCTCATCGCTCGGATTCGACCCCCATGGCAGACCCCAGCCCGCCGCAGTCGAGTCGCCGATCACCACCGCCTGCACGCCGGGCTCCGCCCCGCCGATCGGCGCGGGCTCGGCCAGCTGATCCGCGCCGACCAGGTCGTCGAGCGTCTTGACGCCGCGCAGCACCCGCGGGGTGCTGGCCGCCGTCAGCGCGATCCCGCCCACGTTGACCAGGCAGACCACCGCAATGCCGGCCGCGAGCATCTTCCATATCGCGGGCCTCCTGCGCACCGCCGCCACCGCGACCAGCGGAATCACCGCGAACCCAACCGCGATCAGCGTCTCCCATATGAAGTACCGCTCCCAGCCGGCCGCTAGCTGGTGGCTGAGCGTCAGCTCGACCTTGGCCGGCCCCTGGGCTCGCAGAATCTGCACCACCTGCGGGTCGATGGTGATGTGATCGAGCGCCAGCCTGGGCCTGATCACCCCCGTGAACTGCGGCTTCGTCGCCATGACCTGGCCGAACAGGTCGAGCTCGCCCGGACCGCGCAGGCTGGCGTTGGGCAGCGTCGCGCCGACCTGCGCGGTCTGCCCGGCGGCCGAGACCGTCTGCAACGGGGTCACGCGAAGCGCGAGCCAGATCGCACCAGCCGTCACAATGACGAATACAGCCACGTAGAACGCGGCCGTCCGGCCACGCGACAGAACCCGCGAAATCGCCCGATCCCCTCCGAGTACTACAACAGTTAACTGTTATGTTATGCGGCGTGGCTGCGTGACCTGACGCGGTGTTCTGGCCAGGATTTGCGGCATGCTGGCTGTCATGGAGGACACGCGGACGCAGGCGGCGGATGCCCATGCCGCGTGGTCGGAGCGTTTCAATGAGATATTCGCGCAGGTGGCGGGTGGCTTCGCGAATGCGAGGGTCCGGCGGCACGGGCGCTCCTACCTGCTGGGGCTGTTGTCGCAGGCGGAGCGGAAGACGTCGTGGCAGCTGGCGGAGTTCGCCGGGGACGCCTCGCCGGACGGGCTGCAGCGGCTGCTGAACTCCTCCCCGTGGGACGAGGACGCGTGCCGGGATGCCCTGTGCCGGTACGTGACCGGCGAGTTCGGCGACCCGGGGGCGGTGCTGGCCCCGGACGAGACGGGGTTCCTGAAGAAGGGCCGGATGTCCGCGGGGGTGGCCCGGCAGTACACCGGGACGGCCGGGCGGGTGGAGAACTGCCAGGTCGGGGTGTTCCTGGCCTACTGCGCGCCGGACGGGGCCCGGGCGCTGATCGACCGGGAGCTCTACCTGCCGGCGAAGTGGACGGATGACCGGGAGCGGTGCCGGGCCGCCGGGATCGGCGACGACGTCCCGTTCGCGACGAAGCCGCGGCTGGCGAGGGCGATGTTCGCCCGCGCGGTGAAGGCCGGGGTCCCGTTCCGGTGGGCGGCCGGCGACGAGGTCTACGGCGCCAGCCCCGAGCTGCGGGAATGGCTCGAAGAGCAGAAGAAGGGCTACGTCCTGGCGGTCGCCTGCAACGCGATGATCGAGACGAAGGCCGGCCCGAGGCGGGCGGACGAGCTCGCCGCGATGGCGCCGGCGGGCGCGTGGGCGCGGATCAGCTGCGCCGAAGGGTCGAAAGGCCCCCGTCTTTACGACTGGGCGCTGATCGGCACGGACCGCGACGACCGGCACCTGATGGTCCGCCGGTCCCTGCAGCCCGGCGAGAAGGGCGGGCTCGAGCTGGCCTATCTACCGCTGCTACGCGCCGGAGCCGGCCGCCCTGGCCGAGTTCGCCGCGGTCGCGGGCGCGCGATGGGGAATCGAGGACTGTTTCGCCGAAGCGAAGAACGAGGCCGGGCTGGACCACTACCAGGTCCGCCGCTACCGCGCCTGGTACCGGCACGTCACCTTGTCCATGCTCGCGCACGCGTTCCTCGCCGTCACCGCCCACGCCGCCCGGCCCCCGTCGCCCGAACCCACCCGCCCCAGCGGGAACACCGGAGGCGAGCCCGTCAAAAAGGGGACCTGACGGCTGTGGACAACTTTTCGCGCCGCCCAGGACATACGCCCCTCCGGCCTTCATAACCGACGAAACCGGGCGGGACCTGATCCCGCTCACCGCCGCCGAGGCCCGCCGCCTGTTCAACCTGCACACCAACGTCACCCGGCCCCGCGCATTCCACGAGAACTGGTCGAACTGGAGTCGAACCAGGTCCTATTCACCAATTCGCACTCGGGTAAGACGGAGGCGGGATCCATCGGGTCGCCGCCGTCGCAAAGCAAAGCGCGCGGGGAGCGGCCAGTCGGCTGGCCGCTCCCCGCGCGCTTAATCCGGGTGGGACCGAATTTGCGCGGGGCGCAATTGCCTAGTACGAGCGGGGACCACCCGCGGCGTTGCGGCTCGCGAGGTAAGAGCGGACGGCCGGGACGACGACCGGGCCGGCCGCCGCGAGCGCGGCGAGCAGGCCGATGAAGGCGCCCCAGTCCCAACCATCCCCCTCATTGGCGTAGGGGATGAAGACGAAGTTGATCAGGACCAGCAGCAGCTGCAGGCTCGTACCGACGATCAGCAGCGGCGCGTGCGCGACGGGCAGGGTGACCGGGGGCTGCTCCCAGGCAGCGCGCATCGCGAGGTAGGCGATCAGGGCCAGCGCCACCACGAACTCGAGCCAAAACCACCCGTGTCCAAGCGATGTACCGCTGAAGCTGTAGCTGCCGAAGGTTCCCGCAGAAACGGCGTACCACGGCAGGAAGACCGAGATCAGAGCGACCAGGCTCCCGCCGGCGACGATCTTGTCCACGCTGGTTAGCCGGTTCAGGTCAAAGCTCACCGGCGGCAAACTCCCCGAGCGCTGCATCTGCGGCCCACCCGCCGGAGGCTGGTACTGCCCCTGCGGCGCCTGGTACTGGCCCTGCGGCGGCGAGTACCCGGCCGGCTGCTGCGGCGTGCCGGGGTTGTACCCGCCTGCGGCGTTGTAGCCTTGCGGGGCGTCGTCGCCGGTCGGAGCCGCGTAGCCGGTCGGAGCCGCGTAGCCGAGCGGCGTGCCCGCTCCCTGCGGTGGCGGGTAACCGGCGGGGGCGGCGGCCTGCGCCACTGTCAGCTTGGCACCGCAGTTGCCGCAGAAGGCCGACCCCGGCCCGTTCGCGGTCTGGCATTGAGGGCAGTTCATGGCATTGACCTCCGCAAGTCTCCCGTGGGAGCTTCTTTGATTCTTCCCCGTTCGGCCGCGCTACCCGGCACTGGTCAGCGCCACCGCGCTGCACACGAATGCCCGATATTCGACTATTTTGCCGGGCACGTCCGGGTGGACGGGGAGCCATCCCCCGGAAATACCTGCGGTCGTGCGCCAAATCGTAGAGCAAGCAGCCGGCAAAGCAATACCCGCTTCCCCAATACGTCTAAAGCGTTACCGTTAATTTCACAACACGGGTACCACATCTCGCACAAAAAGCATCATTAATCCCCAGTGGCGCGGCGCAATTCACGCACGCCACTCGTGTTACCGGAATGGCCGCATCGTGGCGCGTCGGCGTGATCGCGGTCCCGCATCGCGTGCAGAACTTGTCGCTTGGCAGCGCCTCCCTCCCGCACTCGGCGCAGGTCCAGCCGGTGCGCAGGAAACGGGCGATCCGCGAACTGATCCGTTCGCCGCCCGGCGGCGCCGGCGCCGGTGCCGCCGGAGACGGTGCCGCAGACGACGGTGCCGCAGACGACGGCGTGGCAGCCGCGGCCCGTGCGGCGTCGTACCGCGCCCTCGCCTCCGGCCCGGACAGCAGGTCGCCCTTGATCGCCCGGACCGTATCGCGAAGCCGCTGCGATCGCTCCGGCGCGGTGACCGCGAGCGACGCCGCCTGCCTGCTGAGCCGCTCGACCGCTTCGTCAATCTGCTCGGTTGGCGTATCCGGGCCAAGGTTCAGATACGCGTACCAATCCTCCTGCTGCCGCATACACCCAATGGAACCGCACGCTGCGCGAGATCCGCCCGCCGACTGGCGCAATTCCGCGGCGCCGGGCCGGCTTCGCTAGTCGACCGGCATGGTCGCGACCATCCGGTCGGCGGCGTCCCCGCCGCCGTCGGTCAGATACTCGTGCACGATCGTGGTGGACGCCTGCGCGCCGGTGCTCACGTCCACCGCTGCGACCTGCAGGATCGCGTCTCGGTTGAGCGACATCGTCACGCTCACGGGTTGGCTGGCGGGACGGCCGGGCGGCAGCCCGTCGATCACGACGACGCCGACGCGACGGCAGAGATCGGGATCGGGCGTCTCCCCCTCCAGGACGGGGATGATGATCTGCGTCTCGCCCGGCCGCAACGTGTAAAAGGTGCGCTCGGCCGAGAACGGCAGCGCGGTGTTGCGAGGCAGCAGCACCGCCCGCACCGGGCGACCGCTCTCCCCCCGCAAGCCTCCGTGCCGGGCCGGCCCGAAGACGCTGATGCCGAGCGAGTGGGCGGCGACGTCGGTGACCGTCAGCTCGGCCAGGTAATCCCGGGCGGCGGCCTCCATGACGAGCGCGCCGCCGCGCTCAATCTGACGGCGCGCGGCGAACAGCGCGGCGCCGAGCGCCACCGCCTCATCCGGCCGCACCGAGGTGTCCGGCTCGACTCCGAAGATCTGCCTGATCCGCGCGCGCACGGCCGGGATCCTGGTGGCGCCGCCGACCGGCAGCACCAGCGAGATGTCGGCGGCCCTGACCCCGGCGGCCGCGACGACATCGGTCATCTTCTCGGTCATCTCGTCGAGCAGGATCGCGCTCCTGGCGACGAACTCGGCCCGGCTGAGCTCGACCCGCAGCGTCAGCCCGGCGGCCTGCAGCGCGACCGACGTCCGCTCCCGCGCGGTGAGATCGTGCTTGGCCCGGGCCGCGCGAAGCAGCCAGTCCTGGGAGACCTGGGTGACCTCCTCGATGGAGAGGGCGTCCGGGTCGTTGATGTCCAGGCCGTGCGCGGCCTCGAACCGCTCGGCGAAGTAGTCGAAGAGGACCTTGTTGAAGTTCGCCCCGCCGAGATAGGCATCACCGCCGGTCGCCCGGACGGTCAGCTCGGCGCCGTCGTAGTCCATCACGGTCACGTCGAAGGTGCCGCCGCCGAGGTCGACCACCACCCCAGTGGTGCCGGCCGGGCGCTTCTCGTGGCCGTAGGCGATCGCCGCCGCGGTCGGCTCGGAAAGCAGCCCGAGCACCTCAAGGCCGGCCAGTTCGCCCGCCCGCAGGGTGGCCGCGCGCATCGGGTCGCTGAAGTAGGCGGGCACCGTGATGGCGGCCTCGGTCACGGGCCCGGCGAGGAGCTGCGCGTCCTGCACCACCTTGCGCAGGATCAGCGCGGAGACATGCTCGGGCCGGTAGCTGACGCCGCGGTAGTCGAAGGTCCAGGCCGAGCCGATGTGCCGCTTGACCAGCTGCACGACCGAGTCCGGCTCGGTCGCGAGCGACTCGCGGGCCACGGCGCCCACGACCGCGTGCCCGGCCTCGAAGAGCACAATCGACGGCGTTGTCGGCGACCCCTCCACGTTCGGCAGCACGACCGGCAGCCCCGCCGGACTGACCTGCGCGACCACGGACATCGTGGTGCCCAGGTCAATGCCGAAGGCGGTTCGCTCAGCCACGGCCCACGCTCCATCCGACCCCCTGCTTGCGGAGTCGCCAGACCGCGGCGGCGAGGCCGGCGGCGGCCAGCAGCAGCAGGGCGATCCAGTTTCCGGCCAGGCCTATCCCGGTGTGCGGGTACAGCCCGCTCGTCTCCTTCAGCGTCGCCGCGCTGAGCCCGGCGATGCCGCCGAGGCCGGACACCGACCACCGGGCCGGCATCAGCCGCGAGATGAAGCTCATGCCGTGCAGGTTGAACAGCACGCCGCACAGCACCAGCTGTGTGATCAGCAGGTAGGGCACCAAGCTCATCGCGCGGTCGGCACTCGCGGCGCCCGCGGAGACCATCAGCCCGAGGGCCATGCCCGCCAGCGCGCCGAGCCACACGGTGAGGAAGATCGTGACCAGCGGGTGCCCGAAGGGGCCGCCGCTCGGCAGCCCCATCGTCCACCAGGCGGCCACGGTCAGCGTCAGCGCCTGGATCGCGGCCACCGCGCCGAGCACGACAACCTTGGAGGCAAGGTAGGCGGGCATGGACCCGCCCGCCAGGAACTCCCGTCGCCAGATCGCCTTCTCCTTGACCAGCTCGCGGACCGCTCCGATCATGCCGAACCACACGGCGGCGCAGCCGAAGACGAACATCGGCGCGAAGTTCTGCGACCAGTCGACCGTGCCCCCCACCGCCAGCCGGGTCAGCAGCGCCACCGCGATCCCCTGCAGCAGACTGAAGGCGAGCGCCGCGCGGTCGCGGCCGATCAGCCGCAGGTACCGCGAGGCGAAGATCGCACCCTGCTCGGCGACTACACGGCGCCAGGCGGCCGATCCGACCGGCGGGGCCGCGCCGCCCATCGCGCCCGCGTCCCGGCCAGTCGGCTCGGCGGCGGCGGGGGCGGCGAGACGAGAGGGGGTGGCGGGGGCAGAAAGGGCAGCGGCGCCGGCGTCGGCGGTCAGCTGCATCTCGCGCACGCGGCGGGCGGCCGCGGCAGCGGCATCGGGGGTCTCCACCAGCGAGAAGACGTCCCCGAGGGTCTGCACGCCGAACCAGTCGAGCGCTGCCTGCGGCGGCCCCGCGTAGATGACGTTGCCGCCCGGGCCAACGAGCACGAGCGTGTCGCAGACGTCCACGTGGGCGATCGCGTGGGTGGTGAGCACCACCGTCCTGCCCTGGTCGGCGAGCAGCCGCAGCAGCAGCATCATCCGCTTGTCGAGGCCCGGGTCGAGGCCGGAGGTGGGCTCGTCAAGGAATATGATCTGCGGCTCGCTGAGCAGCTCACAGGCGATGGAGACACGCTTGCGCTGGCCGCCGCTCAGTGTCTTCACCAGCTGACGGCGCTGGTCGGTCAGGCCGAGCAGGGATAGCACGTAGCCGATCCGCGCGTCCCTGGCGGCGGCCGCCGTGGTGGAGCCGAGCCGCAGCCTGGCCTGGTAGTCGAGCGCCTCCTGCACGGTCAGGTCGGCGTGCACGATGTCCTCTTGCGGCACGTACCCCATGAGCGGGGCGTAGGCCTGACGGCACTGCGCCAGGTCGGTGCCGTTGTACTCCACGGTGCCCGCCGCGGCCGGCTGCTGGCCCGAGAGCAGGCGCATCAGCGTGGTCTTGCCCGCCCCGCTCGGTCCGGCGACCGCGGTCATGGAGGCCGCAGGCAAATGCAGCAGGACGTCGCTGAGCAGGGTGCGGGTGCTCCGGCGGGCGCGCTGGCCGGCCTGCACGTCCACCCGGGCGTGGCGCACCGCGATATCGACCCCGGCCACCTGCTCCAGCGGCTCGAGCGCGTGCGGGCCGATCCGCGCGCTGTACGGGCCGACCTGGAGGATGTCGCCGAGTTCGGCCCGGACGGTGCCGCGAACCCGCTGCCCGTTCAGGTAGGTGCCCGCGGCAGTGCCGCGGTCCTCGAGCCAGAGCGGGCCCGCCGGGTCCCGCCGGACCGCGAGGTGCCTCGGCTGGATCAACGGGTGGTCGAGTCGCACCGCGCTCCGCTGGTCGCTGCCGATCAGGTACGAGTCCCCCGGTCCCGGCAGCGGGCCGCGCAGCGCCCCCGCCCGCTGGACCTGCTTGCCCGCCTCGACCGGCACCTTGACGGTGACGAAGTTCCCGACCCGGTCCGCGAGCCGGAAGACGTCGCCCGGTTCGATCGACGCCTGCGCGACTGCGGCGCCGCGCACCATGACCTGGCCCCGGCCCGCGGGCGCGGTCGACTCCACCGCCCAGCCGCCGTTGGCGGGGACGACCCGAGCGTGCACCGGCGCGAGGAACGGGGCCGGGATCACGACCTCGGCGTCGGCCGTGGCGCCGATCGTCGCGCCGCCGGGCGGCACGGTCAGCATCCTCCGGTCGCGTCCCCACACCACTTCAAGCCGAAGCGGCCCCGCCAGCGCAGGCGCCGGCGGAGACGGGAGTGGGGGTGGGGGGAGCGGCGGCGGGGTCGGCGCGGCAATAGGCCAGGCAGGCGCAGACGGCGGGGGCGGGGCGGAAGCAGACGGCGCGGCAATAGGCCACGCAGGCACAGACGGCGGGGGCGGCGCGGAAAAAGACGGCGCGGCCGGGAACGCGGCAGCCAGCCGGGGGTTAACCGGCGGAGAAATCGACGGCGGCGCGGTGTCCGGCCCGGTCGAGGCGGTGACGGGCACCGGCCGCTGGCAGCTAAAGCACACGCGGTCGCGTGGTCCGAGCCGCGCGCCGCACCAATCACAGCGCCGAACTTCGCTCATTCTTCCCCACCCCGAAAGCCACGACTGGTCAGAGATAATCATTGCCTTTAATCGCCGCGGATCGCGGTTACTCCGCATAGCGTCACAGATTCGTGGCCAGCCGCGACGACGTTTGTGCTCAGCCGAGGGTTTGGCCGCCGCCGGGCTGTGGCAATTCCGCTTACCGCCGATGCCGGTGTTGGCCGATGATGGCCACATGGAGACGGTGACGGTGCCCGAGGTGCACAAGTCAGGCGGGTTGATCGGCGCGGAGATCTGCGGCCTCGACCTGACCAGGGAGTACCCGGACGAGACATACCAGGCGGTCTTGCGCGCCTGGGCCGAGCACGGGGTGATCTTTCTCCGCGACCAGCACCTGAACGCCGAGCAACGGGACGCGTTCGCGTCGAAGCTGGGCGAGATCCGGGTTCGGCAGGAGCTCAGGAAGGAGCCCGAGCAGACCAAGGCGATCGGCGAGGGCTGGCACACGGACATGACCTGCTTCGACGAGCCGCCCAAGGCCACCCTGCTGTTCTGCCAGGAGGTACCGCCGTGGGGCGGCGACACCCAGTGGGCGGCGATGGGGCCGACGTTCGAGGCTCTTTCCCCCGGGCTCCAGGCAACCCTGCTCGGGCTCAGTGCGGTTCACGCGAACGTAAGGAAGCTCGGCTACAGCTACGCGCAGACCGACCCGCCAGAGCCGTCGATCGCCGAATACGACGCGGCCGAGGGCCCGGTCCACCCGGTCGTTCGGCTGATCCCCGAGACCGGACGCCGGGTGCTGTACGTCAACCCGGAGTTCACCACCAGGTTCGAGGGGTGGACCCGGCGGGAGTCGCTGCCGCTGCTCCGGTACCTGTTCGAATTCGGGACGCGGCCGGAGTTCATCACCAGGTTCCGCTGGGCGCCGGGATCGATCGCGATGTGGGACAACCGGCAGACCTGGCATTTCGCGGTCAACGACTACCAGGGCCAGCGCCGCGTGATGCACCGCATCCTGCTGGCGGGGTCCAAGCCGGTCCCGGCCGCCTAGCGGCTGGCGGGCCCGCACGCGGCCGTTCCGGCTGAATAACTGCAGGACGAGGGGTACGGGTGCCGCACAGGCGCGCACGGGAACAGGCATAGCATCGTTAGCAATGGAAACTTTCGAGGGTTCGACCACTGGCCGCGCGGTCGGACTATCCGCATCGGCCGAGCAGCCGAGGCGCCGCCTGGGGATGCTGGCGCTGCTCGGCGCGCTGTCGGCGTTCGGGCCGCTCTCGATGGACATGTACCTCCCGTCGACTCCGACGATCGCGGCGAACCTGCACGCGTCCCAGACCCTGGTGCAGCTCACGCTCTCGGGCTGCCTGGCCGGGCTCGCCGTCGGGCAGCTGGTGGCGGGGCCGCTCAGCGACGGGCTGGGGAGGAAGAAGCCGCTGCTGGCCGGGGTCGCCGCCTTCGCCGTGCTGTCGCTCGCGTGCGCGGCCGCGCCTGACATCGGCGCGCTGATCGCCTTCCGCTTCCTGCAGGGCATGTCCGGGGCCACCGGTGTGGTGCTGTCGCTCGCCATCGTCCGCGACCTGTACGCCGGCAGCGAGCTCGCCCGCGTGCTCGGGTCGCTGATGCTGGTTTTCGGGCTCGCGCCGGTGCTCGCCCCGGTGATCGGCGGCCAGGTGCTGCGGTTCACCAGCTGGCGCGGGGTGTTCGGCGTGCTCGCCGGGATCGGCCTGGTGCTGCTGGCGTCGAGCTGGTTCCTGCCGGAGACGCTGCCGCCGGAGCGGCGCACCCGATCGCGGCTGCGCCGGCTGGCGGCCGACTCGCGCACGCTGACCAGGGACCGCCAGTACACCGGCAACGCGGTGGCGGTGGCGCTCGGCAACGCGGCGCTGATCACCTATATCTCGGCCCTGCCGTTTATCGTCGAGGACGCGTATCACAAGTCGCCGCAGCTCTTCAGCCTGTTCTTCACGATCAACGCGATCGGCCTGACGTCGATGTCGCAGCTCGGCGCGCGGCTGGTCAAGCGGCTCCCGGTGGCGCGGGTGGTCCGCATCTCGCTGCTTGCGATGGCCGTCGGCGGCGGCGGCTTCCTGGCGGCGGCGCTGACCGGGCATCCGCCGCTGCCGGCCCTGCTCGTCCCGCTCTTCGTCTTCGTGGCATCGTTCGGCATGATGCGCCCCAACGCGACCGCGCTGGCGCTGGCCAACCAGGGAATAATCGCGGGCACCGCGTCGGCCTGGCTCGGCGCGCTGCCATTCCTGCTCGGCGCCCTGCTCTCCCCGCTGGCCGGGCTCGGCGGCCAGGGTGCGGCAACGGTCGCGGGCATCCTGATCGGCACCCTCTGCGTAGGCGGCCTGATCTGCCAGCTGCTCATCACCGGAACCCCTCCCGCGAGCGTGGACAACACAGCTAAAAGTTCACCTTCCCCAGGGTGAGCCTCGGTGTTTGGGTTGGGGCCGGGCTGGCAGGATGTGACTATGAGTGTTGACCAAGTGGACGCACTGGTGATCTTCGGGGCGACCGGGGACCTGGCCAAGCTGGAGACGTTCCCCGCGCTGGTGGGCCTGGTCGAGCGCGGCGTGCTCGACGTGCCCGTCCTGGGGGTCGCCAAGAGCGGCTGGGGCGTAGAGCAGTTCCGCAATTACGCCGCTTCCTCGCTGATGCTCAACAAGATGGACCCGACCGCCCCCGCCGCCGCCAAGATGCTCAGCCAGCTGAAGTATGTCGACGGGGACCTGGACGACCCCCAGACGTACGAGTGGATGAAAAACGAACTCGGCGACGCGAAGAAGATCCTTTTCTACCTTGAGGTCCCGCAGTTCCTGTTCGCCCGGATCGCGGAGGGAATCTCCGGGGTCGGGCTCGCGGCCGGCTCCCGGATTATGGTGGAGAAGCCGTTCGGCTACGACCTCGCGAGCGCGCAGGCGCTGAACGAGACCATGCACAAGTACTTCCCCGAGGAGTCGGTCTACCGGGTGGACCACTGGCTCGGCCTCGACCCGGTCGAGGCGCTGATGTTCGCCCGGTTCGCCAACTCGATCATCGAGCCGCTGTTCAACCGGAATAACGTACGGTCGATCCAGATCACCATGGCCGAGGCGTTCGACGTCGCCGACCGGGGCAGGTTCTACGACAAGACCGGCGCGATCAAGGACGTCATCCAGAACCACATGCTCCAGGTACTGGCCAGCGTGCTGGCGGAGCCGCCGGACGGGTCGGGTCTGGAGTCGTGGCGATCATCGAAGGCGCAGCTGATCGGCGCGATCCGGCCGCTGTCGCCCGTCGACGTGGTCAAGGGGCAGTACGACGGGTACCTGTCGGTGGACGGGGTGCCGCCCGGGTCGAAGACCGAGACGTTCGCAGCCGTGCGGCTGGCCGCCGATACCTGGCGCTGGGACGGCGTGCCGATCGTGATCCGGGCGGGCAAGTGCCTGGCGGTCACCGCGACCGACGTGTTCATCGACTTCAAGCGGCCGCCACGGGACGTGTTCAGTCTTGGCCATGTGCTGACCTCCAACTCGCTGCGGTTCCGCGTGTGGCCGGAGAGCCAGGCGGTGCTGACCCTGGTCGGCAAGGAGCCGGGCGGCACCTGGACTCCCCAGGTGCAGGACCTCACGTTCAGCCAGCACCCAGGCGCGGACATGCGCCCCTACGACCGGCTGATCGCCGCGGCCCTAAGCGGCGAGCGCTGGCTGTTCGCCAAGCAGGACACGGTCGAGGCTGCCTGGCGGGTGGTCGACCCGGTCCTCGGTGAGGTCGGCCCGCTGGTGACCTACGAGCGGGGCTCCTGGGGCCCGGACGCGACCTCCCTGCTCCCCGCCGACGAGGCCTGGTACAACCCGACCGTATAAGTGCCCGGGCGCGCTGCTGTGGGCAGATCCGCCCAGGGCAGCGAACCAGCCGCCGAGGGCCCATCGTCGCGCACCCTGGAGCCATGTCTCAGGAAGCAAAGATTCCCGTCTTCACCGAACGGTTCCGGCTCACCCTGCTCGAACGGCGCGTGCTCGTCCTCGACGGCGTGCTCGACGACGACAACGGCACCATGCTCGCCGCCCAGTTCCTCATGCTCGCCGACGAGGACCCCGCCGCGGATATCGCGCTCTGGATCAACTCGCCCGGCGGCTCGGTGCCGTCCATGCTCGCGATCCGCGACGTCATGCGGCTCATCCCGTGCGACGTGGCGACCCTCGCATTCGGCATCGCGTGCAGCGCCGGCCAGTTCCTCCTCTCGGCCGGCACCCACGGCAAGCGGTTCGCGCTGCCGCACGCCCGCATCCTCATGCACCAGGGGTCGGCCGGGATCGGCGGCACCGCCGTCGAGGTCGAACTTCAGGCCGCCGACCTGCGGCAGACCAGGGATACGGTGCTCGGCCTGATCGCGGCGGACACCGGCCAGCCGACCGAGCGTATCTTCGAGGACTCCAGGCACGACCACTGGTACTCCGCGGTCGAGGCCAGGGAGTACGGCTTCGTCGACGCCATAGCCGAGACGTTCGGGCAGCTGATGCCGTCAAAGAAGCGGCCATTCGGGCTGCGCCCGGCGGACCTGGGCGCGGTCACGGCAGGCACCACCGCAGTAGGAGCCACCGCAGGGAGCGCGTCATGAGCAGCTACACCATCCCCAACGTCATCGCCGAGCACCCGCGGGGCGACCGGATCATGGACGTCTACTCGCACCTGCTCACCGAGCGGATCGTCGTACTCGGCACCGCGATTGACCCGGGCGTGGCCAACACGCTCACCGCGCAGCTGATCTACCTGGAGGCGCACAGCCCGGATCAGGAGATCAACCTGTACATCAACTGCGAGGGCGGGGACATCCCTTCGATGCTCGCCATCTACGACACCATGCAGTACATCCAGGCCCCGGTGGCGACCACCTGCGTCGGCCAGGCGGTCGCCGCGGGCGCGGTCCTGCTCGCGGCCGGCGCACCCGGGCGGCGGGCCATGCTGCCGCACGCCCGGGTGATCCTGCACCAGCCGGCCGCCAGCGGCCAGGGCCCGATCCCCGACCTGATCCTCGCGGCCGAGGAAGTGATCCGGCTCCGGGCAGAGTTCGAGTCAGTGCTCAGCAGGCACACCGGCCAGCCGGTGGAGACGCTGCGGGCCGACACCGACCGGGACCGCATCTTCACCGCCCGGGCCGCGCTCGACTACGGCCTCATCGACCAGATCCTCACCGACCGCTCCTGACCGGGTCGGGCCGATCACGTCAGCGTGTGCCGTAGGTCGTCCACCGCCTGAGAACGTGAGGCTCAGGCCGCCATGGCGAGGGCGACGGGAGGGGCGGGGGCGCGGCCGGCGGGGGCGCGGCCGCCGCTGGCGGCCCGGGTGAAGGTAGCGGCCCTGACGCGGGAGAGGCGGCGCAGGTCTTCCGTGACCGCCAGCGTCAGGTCGGCCAGCGTGGTGTCGAGCGCGCCCGCGAGGGCGGCGATCATCTCGCTCGACGGCTCCTTGCGCCCGCGCTCGATCTCGGACAGGTACTGCGGCGAGATACCGGCTCGCTCGGCGGTCTGCGCGAGCGTCTCGTCGCGGTCGGCGCGCAGCGCCCGCAGGCGGCTGCCGAGCACCTCCCGCCACAGCGGCTCCGGCGCCTGGCCCCACTGCGGGTAGATCCCGATGATCTCAGCCATGACCCTACAGTAAAGAGCCCACGGCGAGGCCGATAGCGCCGTTCGCCATGAGCTGAGGGAGGGAGGTGGAACCAGGGTCCGTTCGAGATGATGATTTTGATCTGCCGCCTGTGACCGTCTCGTTCGGGGATGGCTACGGTCAGGACTGGCTGCCGGTCCGGTACCGGTAGCCGAAGCCGCGCACCGCCTCGATGGACGGCCCGGCGTCGGCGCTGGGGCTGAGTTTACGCCGCAGTCGCATGACGCTGTACTTCACCCGCTCCGGACCGACCCCGAACGGGTCGCTCCAGGCCAGTTCCAGCAGCTTGACGGGGCTGAGGACCTGGCCCCGATGCCGGATGAGCGCCGCCAGCAGACGGTACTCGGTCGCGGTGAGCTCGACCGGAACGCCGTCCACGACCACCTCGTGGGTGCCGAAGTTCACCCGCACGCTGCCGTCGTCGTAGACCTCGGCGGGCGCCGGGCCGGCGGCCTGCCGGCGCCGCAGCAGGGCCTGCACCCGGGCGACGAACTCGGCGTTGCCGAACGGCTTGGTGAGGTAGTCATCGGCGCCTGCCCGCAGGCCGCGCACCTTGTCCGCTTCCAGGCCGTGGCCGGTGAGGATGAGAACGGGGACCTCGCTCAGGTCGCGGATGCGCTCGAGCACCGTCCAGCCGTCCATTTCCGGCAGCCCGATGTCGAGGACCACCACATCCGGCTGGGCGGCGTGGAAGGCTCGCAGCCCGTCGCGCCCGGTGTTGGCCTCGGTGACCTCGAACCCGCTCCGGTCGAGCACGGTCCTGATGCCGAGCGCGATATCCGAGTCGTCCTCGATCACCAGCACCTGGTCCGTCATCGCGCCCCCACCGGCGCCTGCACCGGGAGGAACACGCTGAACGTGGTCCCCTGGTTCAGGACGCTCTCGACCCTCACGTAACCCCCGTGCATCTCCACCAGCGCCTTCACGATCGACAGCCCGAGCCCGGTCCCCGGCAGGCCGGCGATCCGCGCGTTGGATCCCCGGACGAACGCGCCGAACAGCTTGGCCGCCTCGTCGGCCGGTATCCCGATCCCGGTATCCGAGACGTCGATCCGCCAGGTCGACCTGACGCACTTGGTGCCCACCAGAACCAGCCCGCCGGAGTTCGAGAACTTGACCGCGTTGCCAATGAGGTTATCGAGAACCTGGAGCAGCCGCCGGGGGTCGGCGCGCGTGGCCGGGCCATCGGCCGCGTCCAGGTGGATCGTGACGCCGACCTTGGCCGCGAGCGGCGCGGCGTTGCGGACCGCCTCGGCGGCCAGGCCCGGGATGGAGACCTCGCTCAGTTCAAGCGGCAGGCCGCCCGCCTCCAGCCGGTTCAGCATCAGCAGGTCATCGATGAGGGTGAACAGCCGGTCGGCGTTCCGCTCGATGATCTCGAGGAAGCGGATGCCGTCCGCCGACAGCCCCTCGGCCTCGCCTCGCAGTAGTTCGCTGAACGAGACGATGGAGGTCAGCGGCGCGCGCAGCTCGTGGGAGACCGCCGCTATGAATTGCGCGCGGCGCTCGTCCAGGTCTGCGTGCCCGACGTCGGGCTGCGATCGTTCCGGCTCAGACCTAGCCCGAGGCACTCCGTCCATAACTATTTGTTTTCCATTCATCACTCACAGTCAAAACTATTTCAACCTTGCTCATTAATTACTCTTAGTGACTAAACTACTACCCGCAGCGTATCGAAATTATGTGCCACTCACAGGCGTTTCAGCCGACCCGGCCGGATGCGACGCATGGCTTCCGGCCGGCCCGTGGATATCCTGCTCCCATGTGTGATGGGACGGTCGGCGTCGCCAGCGATCTCGCGCCTGACGGCGTGCTGCGAGCCGCCATCAACCTGGGCAACCCGGTACTTGCCCAGGGAACGCCGGCCGCGCCCGCGGGCGTCGCGGTCGACATCGCCCGCGCGGTCGGCGACCGGCTTGGCCTGGCCGTCGAATTCGCCTGCTTCGACGCCGCCCGCGACTCATTCGCGGCGATAACGACTGGTCGGGCCGACATCTGCTTCCTGGCGATCGAGCCTGCCCGCGCGGCCGAGGTGGCCTTCACCGCGCCGTACGTCCTGATCGAGGGCGTTTACGCGGTGACGGAGCAGTCGCCGCTCGCCTCCGTGGCCGACGTGGACGCGCCCGGGGTGCGCATCGGGGTGAAACGCGGCTCCGCCTACGACCTGTTCCTGACCCGCACGCTGCGGCATGCCACCGTGGTCAGGGGGGCAGAGGGGACAACCGAGTTCCTGACCGGGGACCTGGAGGCGGCGGCCGGGGTCCGCGAGCCGATGACCGAGTTCGTCCGCTCGCACCCGGGATTTCGGCTCATCGAGGGACGTTTCATGGAGATCAGGCAGGCGGTGGGCACGGCCAGGTCAAAGCGTCCCGAGACCATCGCGTTCCTGCACCGGCTGGTTGAGGAGCTGAAGGCGGCCGGCTTCGTCGCCGACGCCCTCCGCCGATCCGGCCAGACCGCCCCCGTCGCCCCGCCCGGGTAGCCAGCTAGACTGCGGCGATGCCTGACTCCGGCCCTCCCGACGCAGCTGGCCGCCGCGCCGCGAACTGCCCGTTCTGCGCGATCGTGGCCGGGGACGCCCCGGCCGAGCGGATTCTGGAGACCGCGAACCTGCTCGCGTTCCTTGACGTCCGGCCGCTGTTTCGCGGGCACACGCTGCTGGTGCCCAAGGAGCATCTGCGGCTGCTGTCGGATCTGCCGGCCGAGCACGCGGCGGAGTTCCTCACCACGGCGCAGCGCCTGGAGCGGGCGGTGGAGGACGGGCTCGGCGCGGCCGGCTCCATGATCCTCGTCAACAACGTGGTCAGCCAGTCGGTGCCGCACCTGCACCTGCACGTCATCCCGCGCAACCCCAAGGACGGCCTGCGGTTCTGGCTCGGGCCCCGGCAGCGGTACGACGCCGAGCACCCGGCCGCGGAGTACGCGGCGAAGATCCGCGCCGCACTCCCCGGCTAGCTAGCGCGGTCGCTCAGTACGCGCCGAAGGTTTCCATGAACGCGTCCGGCGTCTGCACGACGCTGCTGCAGGTCGGCTCGGCAAAGCTCGCCGCCCCTTGCCTTTCCGTCAGAGCCGACCGTCACCGGCTGACGACCTGCCGTCCGATCCGCCTGGGTAATGGAGATCTACCGTACTTTCACGCTAACGAGTACGCATGCGCCGGGCTCGTTAAGCAGCGCTTAAGTGCCGCCTCAGCGACTGATAAGCCGCCTGCCCCGGCCGCGCCCGGCCCGGCGGCGTGCGCGGCGCGCCGGTCGCAGCCGCAGCTGGACCTGCGCGCCGCCGAGCGCGGAGCGTGTCGATCTTCAGCCCGCCGCCCGTCGACTCGGCGACGCGGCGGGCGATGTCGAGCCCGAGGCCGGTGGAGCCCGCCGCCGCTGCTGCCGCGGCGCAGGGCCGCGTCCGGGTCGCCGATCCCGGCCCGGCGTCGGCGACGAAGACGAGCACCAGGCCTTCGCCGCGGTGCAGCGTGACCGCGAACCCGGTGCCCTCGCCGGTGTGCTTGAAGATGTTGCCGATCAGCGCGTCGGCGGCGGTCGCGAGATCAGAGCGCGGGACAGGCACGCTGGCGGGCCGGTCCGCGCCGGTCAGGTGGCAGGCCGCGGCCCTGGTCTTCGGCGAGCGCGGACCAGAACGCCGAAGCGCTCGGCGAGCACCTCGGCGGCGTCGCAGCCGGGCGGCTCGTCCGGCGCGGGCCGCCGCGCGGCCCGGATGATCAGGTCGATCTCCTGCTCCAGCCGGCTCGATGGCGATCCTGGTGTCGTCGGCGGCGCGGCCCGGGCCGAGTCGCGGCCGCGTTCATCCGCAGCGCCGTCAGCGGCGTGCGCAGCCGGTGCGGCAGGTCGGCCGCCATCACCCGTTCCGCCGTGATCAGGCTGGTCAGCCGCTCCGCCATCACGTTGAAGGCATGCCCCGCGGCCGGCCAGCTCCGGCGGCCCGCGGGCCGTGCTGCGCGCGCTCAGATCGCCGTCGCCGAGCGCGCGGCGGCCTACGCCAGCTCGCGGCGGGCCGGGTGACGCGAGTCGCCAGGCGGTCGGCCACGATCAGGACCGACACCCGATCAGGGCCAGCGCCACCGCCGTCATCACCGCCCATGACGCGGTCACGCCGCGCGAAACCTCAGCGTCGGGGACGTAGACCTCGGTGACCGCGAGCCTCGCCGCCGTGCCGAGCGCCACCGGCTGGAGCACGGCGTAGCCGCCGGGGACCGGGGCCGATGAATGACTCGGGCCGCCGTGGTGGCTATGCGCAGGTCCGCGTCGCTCGCGCGCTGCGGCCCGCCGACCAGCGTGCCGCCGCGCGGCCTGGCTCGCGCGCCGGCCGGCGGGCGCGGCGGTGAGGTAGACGGCGAGCTGCCCGGCCGCACCCGCCGGGGTGCTGACGATGGCGCGTTCGAGGGTCGCCCGGTCGGTGGTGATCGCTGAGCACCGGCTCGATCGCCGCCCCGGCCAGCTGGGCGGACGTGAACGCCCGGTCCCGCGCCACGTCCCGGACGATGACCGCGAGCGGGATGAGGAAGGCGATCGCGACCATCGACGTGACGGCCGCCGAGACGAGCGCCAGCGTCGTCCTGACCGGCTGCGTCGCGCCTCATCGCGGCTCGCTCGCGTGCTCACATCGCGGGGGCGTCGAGCATCACGCCGACGCCCCGCACCGTGTGCAGGTAGCGCGGCCGGCGGCCGTCTCGCCGAGCTTGCGGCGCAGCCACGAGATGTGCACGTCGATGGTCTGGTCGTCGCCGTAGGCCTGGTGCCACACCTCGGTCAGCAGTTCCCTGCGGGATACCACCGTGCCGGGCCGCGCGGCCAGGTACGCGAGCAGGTCGAACTCGCGGCGCGACAGCTCCAGCGGCCTGCCGTCCAGCAGCGCCTCCCGCCTGGCCTGGTCGATGCTCAGGCCGGCCACGGCTGATCACCGGGGCCGCGCGCGCTGCCCGGGGCGCCCGGCGCAGCAGGCGGCGATCCGGGCCGCCAGGTGCTCGCCGGAGAAGGGCTTCACCACGTAGTCGTCCGCCCCGTCGTTGAGCAGCCGGATGATCTCCGCCTCCTCGTCGCGGGCGGTGGCCACGATGACCGGCGCCGTGGTGATCGTGCGCATCATCTTCAGCGCCTGGCCGCCGTCGAGGTCCGGGAGGCCGAGATCGAGGACGATTACCTCCGGCGGATGGTGGCTCACCTCCCTGATGCCGTCGAGCGCCGTGCCGGCCGTGCGCACGGCGTGCGACCGCCGGGTGAGGTCGGCGACCATCGCCGAGCGCACATACGAGTCATCCTCGACAATGAGCACACGGGCCATAATCCGAACCGTACGTATCCGAGGTGTCGGCTTGCGGCATTATTGCCGATATGGGGCGGGTCATGGTCGGCCTCGCGGCCTGGACGGCCGGGACCGCCATCGCGGTCTGCGTCGCCTGGTTCGGCGCGAACGTCGTGGTCAGGAACGCCGGGGTGGGGCCCGGGCATTCCCGTGATCAACGCGGCGGTGCCCGCCGTCCGCCGGTCCGCACCGCCGGTCGCGCCGCCCGCCCGCGCCGCCCCGGCCCGAGCGCACGCCGCCAGCCTGGTCGCCCGCCGCAGCGCCGAGCCAGCCGCGGCCGGCGAGCAGCCCCGTCCGCGAGTCGGGACCAGCTCGTCGCCGTCGACGTCCGGCGTCCCCGTTTCCCGCGTCCGCCGGCAACGTGCACAGCTACACGCTGGCCGGCGGAAACGTCACGCTGGACGTGACCGGGCGACTCGGTCGCAGCTGGTGACGGCCGTGCCGGACGCCGGGTACTCCGTCCAGACATGGTCGGGCACGGACTGGCTGCGCGTCGACTTCAGCTCGGGGCCGCAGGTGTCATCGCTGATAGCCAGCTGGTACCAGCACGCGCCGACGGTCACCGTCACCGGCTGACGACCTGCCGTCCGATCCGCCTGGGTAATGGAGATCACCGCCTTGCCGCCCGCCGCGCGCACGCGCGCGCCGTTACCCTTGGCCTCATGGCCGAGCAGTCGCGCTCCACTGCGGATTTGATCGTCGAATGCCTGGAGAACGAGGGCGTCACCCACGTCTTCGGCATCCCCGGCGAGGAGAACATCCGCCTGATCGAGGCGCTGTCGAAGTCCTCGATCCGACTACGTGCTCACCCGGCACGAGCAGGGCGCCTCGTTCATGGCCGAGACCTACGGCCGGCTGACCGGCAAGGCGGGCGTCTGCTCGGCGACCCTCGGGCCCGGGGCGATCAACCTGCTGCTCGGCACCGCCGACGCGACCACTAACTCCACGCCGCTGATCGCGCTGTCGGCCCAGGTCGGGATGGACCGCAGCTTCAAGGAGTCGCACCAGAGCGTCGACCTGGTGCTCGATGTTCGCCCCGGTGACCAAGTGGTCGGCGCTGATGGCCACCCCCGGCGCGGCGCCGGAGATGATCCGCAAGGCGTTCAAGCTCGCCCAGACCGAGCGGCCCGGCGCCGTCTACCTGGCCGTCCCCGAAGACGTGGAGGAGGCGGCGGTGCCGCCGTCGCTCGTCCCGCTGCGGGTGAACGTGCCCCGGGCGGACGACCCGTCGGCCGAGCAGGTTTCCCGGGCCGCGCAGATCCTGCGCGAGGCCCGCAACCCGGTCGTGCTCGCGGGCCACGGCGCCGCGCGGGCCGGACGCCAGCGCGGCGCTGATCCGCTTCGCGCAGGCACTCGAACATCCCGGTGGCGACCACCTTCCACGGCAAGGGCGTCTTCCCCGACGACCACCCGCTGGCCCTCGGCTCGGTCGGGTTCATGCGCCACGACTACGTCAACTTCGGCTTCGACCGGGCCGACGTCATCGTCTCGGTCGGCTACGAACTGCAGGAGTTCAACCCGGTCCGGATCAACCCGAACGGCACCACCAAGATCATCCACGTGCACCGGTTCCCGGCCGAGGTCGACGCGCACTACGACGTCGCCGTCGGCCTCACCGCCGACATCAGCCACAGCCTCGACGCGCTCGCGGCGGCCGTCTGGCGCAAGGCGCCCGCAGCGGGCGGGGAGCGGATCAGGGAGCTGCTGGCGGACGAGCTCGCCCGCGGCCAGCGAGACGACCGGTTCCCGCTGGCACCGGCGCGCATCGTGGCCGACACCCGGGCCGCGCTCGGCCGCGAGGACATCGTGCTGGTGGACACCGGGGCGCTGAAGATGTGGATGGCCCGCCTGTACCCGACCTACGCGCCCAACACCTGCCTGATCTCCAACGGCCTGTCGACGATGGCGTGGACCGTGCCCGGCGCGATCGGCGCCAAGATCGCCCGGCCGGACGCGAAGGTGCTGGTGGCGACCGGCGACGGCTCGTTCCTGATGAACTCGCAGGAGATCGAGACCGCGCTCAGGCTGCGGCTGCCGATCGTCATCCTCATCTGGGTCGACGACGCCTACGGGCTGATCAGCTGGAAGATGGACCTGGAGATCGGGCACAACGTCGACACCGGGTTCGGCAACCCGGACTTCGTCGCCTACGCCGAGAGCTTCGGCGCCAAGGGCTACCGCATCTCCTCGGCCGACGAACTGCTGCCCACCCTGCACGCCGCGCTGGCCGACGACACCGTCTCGGTGATCGCCTGCCCGGTCGACTACAGCGCCAACAGCGAGCTCATCCGCAGCCTCGGCGACCTCGACGACTCCCTGTCCTGAGCGGCCCCCCAATGGCGGAGACGTCCATCGCGGCGACAACAGCCTGCTCCGTTGCGGTTGAGCGCCGAGCGGTGGCTCGTGCCGCTGTCCCTTCTTGCGTCGGGACGGTCCCGGTCGGTGACCGCGTCCGCCGATGCGTAGCTGCCTGCCGCGGCGAACACGGCGGCCAGCATGGCGACCCCGAACGCGCCGCCGAGCTGGCGCATCGTGCTGAACGCACCCGACGCCTTGCCGATGTCCCCCTGCGGCACCGAGCCGACCACCGCTCTCTGGTGAACGCCGGGATGGCCAGCCCGAGTCCGGCACCGGCGATGAACATCGGCGCGACCAGCGCGACGTAGCTCTCGTGAGGCGCGGCGATGCTGCGCGATCCAGGCCAGCGCCGCGCCCTGCAGCGCCACGCCGGTGACGATCAGCGGCCGCTCGCCGATCTGGTCTGCCAGCGCGCCCTGCCCGCGGCGCGATCAGCAGCGGCGCCATCTCCCCACGGGAGCAGCCGCAGCCCGCGCTCGAGCGGGTCCTGCCCCAGGCCGACCTGCTGGAACTGCGCCATGAAGAACACCGCTCCGCTCGTGGAGGCATTCAGGAAGAAGGTCGCCGCGTTGCCGGCGGAGAACCGCGCGAGCGAACAGCCGCATCGGCAGCATCGGCGCGCGCGCGTGCCGTTCCCACCGCGATGAAAGCCACCACCAGCACCGCTCCGCCCGCGAGCGCCCGGTCACCTCTGGGCTCCCCCAGCCGGCCGAACTGCCGCGGACCAGCCCCCACACCAGGCCAAGCGCCGCACCGGTACCAGTCTCGAGGCCGGCGCAGGTCCAGCGGCTCGCGACCCGTAGCTCTCGTCCATCCGCGCGCCCAGCGCACGCGCGCGCGATCGACGTTGAGCGAAGATCCCTTCCGCGTGCCCGGGTATGACGCTTCCACAGCGCCCACCTCGCACCGCCAGGGGGTGCCCGCCGTAGATCCCCATCGCCCAGCCTCGCGCTGCGCGTATCGCCGCGTTCTGCACGGTCGGCTCCACGTCTGTTGCTGTCCGGGCCACTCCCGGCCCACCCGCGCCGCTCAGCCAGCCGATCACGGGTGAAAGTGCGCAGCCGTCCGACGCGGCCGCGCAGGACGAGTCCGGCCGCGAACACCGCCGTCCGCCGAACCGGTCGCCGATGCGCTGCCGCGGTCATCAGCAGCACCGCGAAGCTCAGCGTGTAGGCGTTGACCGTCCATTCCAGCTGCGCGATCGAGGCGCCCAGGTCGCGCGGATCGTGTTCAGCGCGGTCGCGACTACCAGCATGTCGAGCACCACCATGAACGACGCGACCGACGCCAGCCCCAGCGCCCAGCCCTGCGCCCGGCTCGGGTCCCGCCCCTGCCCTGCGGCTCG
This sequence comes from uncultured Actinomycetota bacterium, assembly GCA_963773105.1. GTDB lineage: Bacteria > Actinomycetota > Actinomycetes > Streptosporangiales > Streptosporangiaceae > Trebonia. The sequence continues at coordinate 1,086,929 of CAVZAA010000002.1, read as the reverse complement.
GCCTGCTCGCGGTAACCATGGGTCCTCCCGTTCGATCGGCGTGTCCTGCCGCTCGTTGTGACACCGCGTTCGCCGCGACTGACCGGTGACTTTCCCGTCCGCCTGGTGTCGTTAACTGCGAGAGATGATGAGGGCGAGGCGATGCGGGGATCCCATGGGCGATGACAGCGCTCGCTCGGCCCGGCGGGCGACAGCGAGGCTTCCGCGAGCTCACCGAGCCCTACCTGCGCGAGCTGCAGTGCACTGCTACCGCATACTCGGCTCGGTGCAGGACGCCGAGACTGCTCCAGGAGACGCTGCTGGCGGCCTGGCGCGGGCTCGACCGGTTCGAGGAGCGAGCCTCGCTGCGCGCCTGGCTGTACCGGATCGCCACCAACCTCTGCCTCAACTCGCTGCGCGACGCGGCCGACGCCCGCCGCCGCAGCCGCTCGTGCCGGTGACGTTCCCACCGCCCGAGCCACCCGCCGGGACGAGCTCGCTGTGGCTGGAGCCCTACCCGGACGCGCTGCTCCACTACCTGCCCGATGCCGCGCCCGCCCCTAGGCGCGGTACGAGGCCAAGGAATCGCTGTCGCTGTCCTTCATCGCCGCGCTGCGCATCTGACGCCGCTCCAGCGTCTGTTGCTGTCCTGCGCCACGTGCTCGGCTACCCCGCCGCCGAGGCGGCGGGCATGCTCTACACCGAGCCGTCGGTGAACAGCGCCCTGCAGCGGCCCGCGCGACTGCAGCGCAGGCGCCAGCCGCCGGCCGTCGCCCGCGCCGCGGCCACGTACTCGCTAGCGCAGCCTCCTCGCCGGTTCGTGGCGCGTTCGAGGCCGCCGACATCGCCCGCGTTCGTCGCGCTGCTAACCGACGATTCCTTTATTTCGATGCCGCCCGTCCACTCGAGTACCAGGGCCACGTCACCATCGCCGAGATCTACCTGACGCCATCACCTTCAGGCGCGGCGCAGCCGTTCCGGCTGTTCCCACCCGCGCGAACGGCCAGCCCGCCTTCGGCTACTACCTGCAGACCCGCACGCGCGGTGCGCGCCACGCCTGATCGTGCTCACCCTCCCCACCATCGCGCCATCACCCGCTTCACACAACAGCTTCCCCCCCCCTGCCCACCTGCACCTAGCCAGCCCTGCCTCACCGGACCAGCATTCACGAACGACCGGGCCGCTCGCCACCCGATTACACGCCGAGCAGGTACTGCCGCTCGTGACCGCGGGCGAGGTCGGTGACGCCCGGCAGCGCCAGCAGCTGGCTGGCCGTCAGCGGCGCGGGCTCCTCGCGCAGCGCCCGACGGTCGGCGTAGACGCCCGCCGGAAGCCAGGCGTCGTCGGCGTGCAGGCGCTCGGTCACGACGATGCGGCCCACCCGGCGGCCGCCGACCTCATCCACCCCCGGCACCCAGAACACCCGTCCGGCCTGGCGCGAGACCAGCGGGGTGAGGTCCGCGAGCTGACCGCGGGCGACGTACTCCCAGAGCCGCCCGTCCTCCAGCGGGCTTCCCGTCAGCGGCGGGCGCTCGGCGGGCTGGCTGCCGACTCGCGGCAGCACCAGGGTGCCGGGGACGACGGAAGCGTCGTCCCAGGGCTCGGGCAGCCGACCGTGGGCCGCGAGCACCGCCCGGACCTGCTGCCCGGCCACCCAGCCGAGAAGCACGCCGTCGCGCAGCATGGGAACGCCCGACCCGATCAGCCGGCGCACGCTGTCGTCGACCGGCTCCCGTGGACGGATCTCCACCCGCGCCCAATCGCGACGATCCCACGGCCGGAGGGCGAAGAGGTCGTCGCGCTCCATGATCAGCACGGCGAAGCGGGCGGTCCCGGCCTCGCGATTCATCAAGACCATGGACCCGTAGCGGTGCTCCGCGTAGTGCCTGCGAACGGCCAGCGGATAGCTATGGAAAAGTCGCAGGCAGGCCGCGAACACGGCCTCGCCTGACTGTGCATAAGCCAACACGGCGCGCTCCTTATTTGGGTTGCGCGCCACGCTGGCGCACGCCGCGACGGCAGACATCGGACACCTGACCGATCTGCGCGATTCGCCGGCGCGACCCCGCCAACGCCAATCTAAGTAGGATGTTAGCATTTTGATCACATGTGGTTATCTCATGTATACTTAACGTGTAACATCCTCTGGTGCGACCTACGTCTGATAACGGAACGTGGCGGATTGCCAGCAGAACGCTACATGTGGGGGAACAAGCATGAGCTTCATAGACAAGGCCAAGGACGCTGCCCAGAAGCTGATCGGAGAGGGCAAGGAGGCTATGGGCCAGCACACCAACAACCCGGACATGGCCGCCGAAGGGCAGAAGGACGAGGTCGTCAGCGACATGAAGCAGGCTGGCGAGAAGGTCAAGGACGCCTACAACGACACTAAGGACCACTAACGACCTAAGGGTCGTCCCGCTCCTGCGTGAGCTGGTCGTAGACCGGCGCGAGCAGGTCACGCAGGCTCTGGCCGCGGACCTGGACCGGGGGCGGGTCGGACAGGCGGAGCAGCAGATCGGGCGGGGTGGCGGGGCTGGGCGGGACGGCGCGCAGCCTGGCCTGGCTCAGGCCCGGCGACCAGAAGTCCGCCAGCGAGTCCTCAATTGCCGGCCCGGTCACGTCCGCCAGCGCCGCGCGGGCCGGGCTGTCTCCTTCGAGACCGCGGGCCCGGCCGCCGGACGGCGCAAGGCCGGCCGCCCGGCCCGCCCCCTTGCCGCGCAGCGCGGCGAGCAGGTCTGCCCGGGTCTTGCCGCGCCAGGCCAGCATCGCGAACGGGTCGTCGTCGAACGCCTCGGCCAGCACGTAGCAGACCGCCGCCAGGTGCTTGCACGGGACTCCCCAGTCCGGGCAGTTGCAGTCCATCGTCAGGTCCCGCGCCGGACTCCGGGAACAGCGGGGTCCCGGCGTCGGCGAAGACCTGCTCGATCTCGGCCGGCATGTCGCCTGCCAGCAGCCGGGCGCGGAACAGCGCCTGGGCCGCGAGCCGCGCCTCGACCTCCTTCCACTGCGCCGCGGTCAGCGGCGGCACCGAGATCGTCACCTGGTACGGCGCGCGGGCGCGACCCCTGCACCAGTGCGGCGACCTTCCCGCCGGTCAGCGAGAACTCAAGCACCTGACCGCGCCGCGCGTAGTTCTTGCCGCGCTGCAGTCGGCCGCTCATCCCCATGCCGTAGGACTCGAGGACGGCGATGAACCGGCGCGACCACCACTGCTCGCCGATCGCCCCGCGCTTGCTCTTGGCCTTGATGCCGCCTTCGACCGCGATCGGCCCGGACCATTCGTCCCACCGGAAGTAACGGTCGTTCATGACGACACCGCGTCCGGTGACAGCGCGAGCACCTCGCGCAGCGCGGCGGTGGACAGCTCGGTCAGCCAGCTCTCGCCGGTGCCGACGATCTGCTCGGCGAGCGCCTTCTTCTGCTCGATCATCGCGTCGATCCGCTCCTCCAGGGTGCCGACGCAGACGAACTTGCGCACCTGGACGTCGCGCCGCTGGCCGATCCTGAACGCCCGGTCGGTCGCCTGGTCCTCCACCGCCGGGTTCCACCAGCGGTCGATGTGGATGACGTGATTGGCGGAGGTCAGGTTGAGCCCGGTGCCGCCCGCCTTAAGCGACAGCAGGAACAGCAGCGGCTCGTCCGCCTGCTGGAACCGGGCCACCATCGCGTCCCGCTGCCGCTTGGTCGTGCCGCCATGCAGGAACAGCACCTCGCAGCCGGTCCGCGAGGCCAGGTACGGCTGCAGCATCCGGCCGAACTCGGCGTACTGGGTGAAGCAGAGCGCCCGGTCCCCCTCGGCGACGATCTCCTCGCAGATCTCCTCCAGCCGGGCCAGCTTGCCGGACCGACCGGCCAACCGGGAACCGTCGCCCAGCAGGTGCGCTGGGTGGTTGCAGACCTGCTTGAGCTTGGACATGGTGGCCAGCACGAGGCCGCGCCGGCCGATGTCGTCGGACGCGTCCTCGATCCTGGACATCATGTCGGTGACGGTCGCCTGGTACAGGGTGGCCTGTTCCTGGGTCAGGTTGCACCAGACCTTCATCTCCTGCTTCTCCGGCAGGTCGGAGATGATCGACTTGTCCGTCTTCAGGCGGCGCAGCACAAACGGCTCGGTGATCCGGCGCAGCTCCTGCGCGGCCTCGGCCGATCCGTGTCGCTCGACCGGCACCGCGTAGCGCTCGCGGAACGCCCTGGCCGACCCGAGCAGGCCGGGGTTGGCGAACTCCATGATCGACCACAGCTCGGACAGCTGGTTCTCCACCGGCGTGCCGGTCAGCGCGATCCGGGACGCGGCCGGCAGCGACCGGACCGCCTTCGCCTGCTGGCTCAGGTGGTTCTTGATCGCCTGCGCCTCATCGCACACCACCCGCGCCCAGCGCACCTGCGACAGCGCCGCCAGGTCCCTGGCCGCGGTCTGGTATGTGGTGATCACCAGGTCGGCGGCGGCGGCCGCGGCCGTCAGCTCGGCCCCGGTCAGCCGGTCGGCCCCGTGGTGGACGTGCACGGACAGGCCCGGGGTGAACCGCTCCGCTTCCCGCTGCCAGTTCCCGGTCAGCGACATCGGGCAGATGAGCAGGCTCGGCGTCGGAAGATCAAAATCTGGATCATCCCGAACGGACCCTGACTTCGCCCGGTCCGTCCATAGCAGCGACAGCAGCTGGACCGTCTTGCCCAGGCCCATGTCGTCGGCCAGGATGGCACCGATCCCGAGCCGGCCGAGAAACGACAGCCACGAAAGCCCGCGCTGCTGATACGGCCGCAGCTCCCCGTGGAATCCGTCAGGGGTCTGCATCGGGTCCAGCCGTCTGTCGGCTTCCCCCGACAGCAGGTCGCCCAGCCAGCCGTCGGCGTCGACCGAGGTCAGCGCCAGCTCGTCCTGGTCGGCGCCCGCGCCGATGGCGGCCGTGAGCACCTCGGCGGCGGTCATCGTCCCCGACCGGCCGCCCGCGAAGAACTTCAGCGCCGCCTTCAGGTGCCGGTCGTCGAGCTCCACCCACTGGCCGCGGATGCGGACAAGCGGCACCTTCAGGCGGGCGAGTTCGGCCAGCTCGGCGGGCGAAAGCAACTCGTCCCCGACGGCCAGGTCGTACCGGAAGTCGACCAGGTCCTGCAGACCGAACCGGCTCGGCGCGGCCGAGGGGGAGGAGCCACTCGACGACTTGGCGGTCAGCTTCAGCCCCAGCCGTGCTTTGCGCGCCCAGTCGGGCAGCAGCACGCCGAACCCGGCGGCGGACAGCAGCGGCCCGGTCTCGCGCAGGAAGTCGAGCGCGCCCGCGGTGTCGAGCGTCGCCTGGGCGGGCGCGGCCTCGCGCAGCGGGCCGTCAAGTCCGGGGAACAGCCGGGCCGCCGCGCCCAGCCCGGCCAGCAGCTCCTCCTCCGGGTGCACGTCGCCCGCCAGCCAGCCGAACCCGGCCCCGTCCCACACGTCCTCGGCCGGCAGCATAAGGCTGGGGTCCTCGGCCGACTGCAGCGAGAACTCGACCAGCCAGTTCCGCTCGTCTTCCTGGCCGGAGTCGGGGTCAGGGTCAGGTCCAGAGTCGGAGTCTGGGTTGGGTTCGGGCGGCTCGACCAGCCGGAAGCAGGTGCGCACCGGACCGGCCGGCCGCGCGGCGCTGGCCAGCCACTCGGAGAACGCCGACGCCAGTTCCCGTGCCTCGCGCTCGTCGGCCGCGCCCGCCACCTCGACCAGGGGATCGGAGGCGGTAAGAGACGCCAGGGTCCGTTCGATAACCGGAATTTGAGCGGGGCGACGACCGCGCCTCGCGGGCAGCAGAGCACCCGGCAACCGGGTGCGCGCCGTTGCGTCCGCGAGGGCGTCGAGCATGCCCGCAAGCAGCGGTCCCGGCGCGGTGTCGGCCGCGCTGCGGCAGACAGCGGGTATCGCGGCGGCGAGCTCGCGGGCGCGCTGCGCGTCGGCGGCGGACAGCACCGGCCGCCAGCGGGCCGCGTAGCCGTCGTCCTCCGATGTCAGCGCGGGAAGCACCCGCCCCCGCGCGACCAGCTCGTCAGCGAACCGCGCGACCGCGGCCAGGTACCCGATCGACCCCCCGACCGCGAGCTGGCCGGACGCCGGATCACCGGACGCCAGATCACCGGACACTAGTTCGCCGGAGGCGAGGCCGCCGGACGCGAAGCCGCTGGACGCCCGATCACCGGACGCCAGATCACCCGCGGCGGGGCCGCCGGATGCCAGCTCGCCGGACACCAGATCACCGGACGCGAGGCCACCGAATGCCAGGCCGGCCAGCGCCTGCAGCAGCGCCGTCGCGGCGGGCGGCTCGAACACCAGCACCGGGACCCGCCAGGAGGCAAGCGCGACGCGCCGGGCGGTGGCGGCCTCCGGCGGTGCTTCGGCCGACGGGCGGACGAGCTCGGGCGAGGCGAGCGGGCCGTCGGCGACGGATGGCAGTCGCAGCGTGAGCTCGTCATCGACCGCCTTGGCGGCCAGGTCTTCCGCCCCGGCCCCGGCCAGCGCGTCCGCCAGCTCGCCGGGCGCGACCGCGAACGGGTGCGGTCGGGGTGCACGGGACGGCCGCCCGGCGCGCGGCGGCGCCTGCGACGGCAGCGCGGAATCCTCCGCCCACACCTGCAGCGCGCCGTACGCCCAGATCCCGTGGATGACCAGCATGGATGACACCCCTTAGCCAATCCAGGCTAGCAGCGCCCGCCGCCCGTCCGAGTCGCTTCCGCCCGCACCCGTCAGCAACTCTATCGACCGCCGCCCGAACGCCGGACGCGCTCGGCCGGCCCGGTGGCCTTAGCGGTGGCCGACTCCCGGGCCGGGCCACCAGGCGACCGTGCGACCGCAGCCAGCTTTCTATCGGTTCTGACCACTTTTTCGCCTTCCTATTGGTTCTGACCACTTTAGCGCCCGAATTGCCAGAATTTTGTGGTCAGAACCGATAGGGAGATGAATCTTGTCGTCAGAACCGATAGATAGGTGCGCACGGCTGTGAAAGGTGTGAAGGATGAGCCGGGCGGCACGGGACCTCTGGCTTGGCTAGGCACCTACGTAGGCGGCGAGGTGCTCGCCGGTGAGGGTGGAGCGGGCGGCGACGAGGTCGGCCGGGGTGCCCTCGAAGACGATCTGGCCGCCGTCGTGGCCGGCCCCGGGACCGAGGTCGATGAGCCAGTCGGCGTGCGCCATGACCGCCTGGTGGTGCTCGATCACGATGACCGATTTGCCGGAGTCGACCAACCGGTCGAGCAGGCCGAGAAGCTGCTCGACGTCCGCTAGGTGGAGACCCGAGGTCGGCTCGTCGAGCACGTAGACGCCGCCCTTCTCTGACATGTGGGCGGCCAGCTTGAGCCGCTGCCCCTCGCCGCCGGACAGCGTGGTGAGCGGCTGCCCGATGGTCAGGTACCCTAGCCCGACGTCGACCAGGCGGCCGAGGATGGCGTGCGCGGTCGGCGTGCGCGCGTCGCCCGCGCCGAAGAACTCCTCGGCCTCGTTCACCGACATCGCGAGCACCTCGCTGATGTCGCAGCCCCCCAGGCGGTATTCGAGCACCGATGCCTCGAACCGCTTCCCCTCGCACTCCTCGCAGGTGGTGGCCACGCCGGCCATCATCGCCAGGTCAGTGTAGATGACGCCGTTCCCGTTGCAGGTGGGACAGGCGCCCTCGGAGTTGGAGCTGAACAGCGCCGGCTTTACGCCGTTGGCCTTCGCGAACGCCTTGCGGATGGGGTCGAGCAGCCCCGAGTAGGTCGCCGGGTTGCTCCGCCGCGAACCGCGGATCGCGGCCTGGTCGATCGAGACCACGCCCGCGACGGCCGGGATCGACCCGTGCACGAGGGAGCTCTTGCCCGAGCCGGCCACGCCGGTGATGACGGTCAGGACCCCGAGCGGGATGTCGACGTCGACGTTGCGCAGGTTGTTCGCCGTCGCGCCGCGGATCTCAAGCGTGCCGGTCGGCGTCCGCACCTTCTCCTTGACCGCGGCCCGGTCATCGAAGTGGCGTCCGGTGACGGTGCCGCTGGTCCGCAGTCCCTCGACGGAGCCCTCGAAGCAGACGTTGCCGCCCGCCGCCCCCGCCCCCGGACCGAGGTCGACGACGTGGTCGGCGATCACGATCGCCTCCGGCTTGTGCTCCACCACCAGCACGGTGTTTCCCTTGTCCCGCAGCCGCAGCAACAGGTCGTTCATCCGCTGGATGTCGTGCGGGTGCAGGCCGATGGTGGGCTCGTCGAAGACGTAGGTGACGTCGGTCAGCGAGGAGCCGAGGTGGCGGATCATCTTGACGCGCTGCGCCTCGCCGCCCGACAGCGTGCCCGACGGCCGGTCGAGCGACAGGTAGCCGAGGCCGATCTCGGAGAATGAGTCGAGGATCTGCTGCAGCGTGGCCAGCAGCGGCGCTACCGAGGGTTCGTCCACCGCGCGGACCCAGTCAGCCAGGTCGCTGATCTGCATCGCGCACGCGTCGGCGATGTTGACGCCCTTGATCCGGGAGGAACGGGCCGCCTCGCTTAGCCGGGTGCCGCCGCACTCGGGGCAGGCGGTGAACGTGACCGCGCGGTCGACGAACGCCCGGATATGCGGCTGCATCCCCTCCGGGTCCTTGGACAGCATCGACCCCTGGATCCTCGGGACCAGCCCCTCGTAGGTCATGTTGATGCCCGCGATCTTCATCCGGGTCGGCTCGCGGTAGAGGAAGTCGTGCCGTTCGGTCTTGGTGAAGTCGCGGATCGGCTTCGTCGGGTCGAAGAAGCCCGACTCGGCGTAGAGCCGGGAGTTCCAGCCGCCGCCGGTGTAGCCGGGGGCGGTGATCGCGCCGTTGGCCAGCGACTTCGAATCGTCAAAGAGCTGGCTCAGGTCGATGTCGGAGACGTTGCCGCGGCCCTCGCAGTGCGGGCACATGCCGCCGGTGCGGGTGAAGCTGCGCGCCTCCCGCACGGTCTGGCCGCCGCGCTCGAATTTGACGGCGCCGGATCCGCTGATCGAGGCGACGTTGAACGAGAACGCCTGGGGCGAGCCGATGTGCGGCTGCCCGAGCCTGCTGAACAGAATGCGCAGCATCGCGTTGGCGTCGGTGGCGGTGCCGACGGTGGAGCGGGTGTCGGCCCCCAGCCGCTGCTGGTCGACGATGATCGCGGTCGTCAGGCCCTCGAGCACGTCGACGTCGGGCCGGGCCAGCGTCGGCATGAAGCCCTGCACGAAGGCGCTGTAGGTCTCGTTGATCAGCCGCTGCGACTCGGCCGCGATCGTGCCGAACACCAGAGAGCTCTTGCCCGAGCCGGAGACGCCGGTGAACACCGTCAGCCGGCGCTTCGGGATCTCGACGCTGACGTCCTTGAGATTGTTCACGCGCGCGCCGTGCACGCGGATCAGGTCGTGGCTGCCGACGACGGGCTGCGCGGGCGACTGCGCGTCCTTCTCCCTGGCCGCGTGAGTCCGTGTCTCCATCCGCTCACGCTACCCGCGGCGCACTGGTGTGCGCTTCTCGATTCGTGATCGGCCGAGAGGGCGTGGACGCTGGCCGGCCTAGGAGGTGACGGTGATGCGCGACGCGCCCGCGGTCGCCTCGATGTCGAACCCGGCCGCGCCAGGCGCCCAGGTCGGAGTCGTGAACGCCGAGCCGGCGGCCACGCCGACGTGGCTCCGGCCGTCCAGTGATATCTCGCCCGCGCCGACCGTGGTGGCGACCCGAACCGGAACGCCGCTGGGCAGGCTGAGCCGGAGCTGGCTCGCGCCCGCCGCCAGCCGGATCGGCACGCTGCCGCCTGGCGGCGGCATCGTCAGGTCGATGATCTCGGAGCCCTTGGTGATCGAGACGCCCGTCACCTTGCCGCCGCGCAGGTCGGCGACGGTCCGTGTGGTTCCGCCCGCCAGGTTGAGCTGCCAGCTGACGGCCGAGCTGAGGGTGATCGTTATTGCGGTCGCCTTCTTGGCGGAGACGCTGACGACCCCGTTGCCGGATGGCCGGGCGGGGTTGCCTCCGTCGGCCGCCAACTGCGGCGCCGAGCTGTTCGCGGGCGTGGTGACCCGCAGCAGCGTCCCGCCGAGGCCGAGGTTCGCGAAGTCGATCGTGAGCGCCGGCGTGCCGCTGATCACCTCGAGGGTGGCGCGGGAGAGGCCGTCCACGGGCAGGCTCGCGGTGTGCGGCCCGGGCGGCGACGGCTTCGAATGCGAGACGGTGCGGACTACCGCCGTTGCGACGACGGCGATCAGCACCACGGCCATGGTGCCTTCCACAGCGCGCGAACGCCACCCAGTGAGGCTCACATTGGACACGATACGGGGCGGGACGCTTCCGGCCGATGTGCTTGACTCAGGTCACACCCGATTGTCGCGCAAGCCCCTAGCCGAGAATCGGAAAGTTAGGATAGCCTAACCACACTAAGTCTGCTGAGAGGAGTGGCGAGCGCGTGTTCGCATGTATCTGCCGTGCGGTAACGAGTGACAGGGTAAGCACGGCGATCGACAACGGCGCCGCCACGGTCGAGGCGGTCTCCAAGGCCACCGGCGCGTGCACCGGGTGCGGGACGTGCCGGGAGCGGATCGAGGGCATGATCGGCGAACGCGGGCGGCAGTGCCCGCTGAAGGCGCTGCAAGACGCCTGACCGGCGAAAGCAGCCCACGGTCGGACCCGTTAGCGCACCTGGCCAATTACAGCTGGTTATGGTGTTGGTATGCGGGGAGACGATCGGGTACTTGAGTTCCTGAACGAGCAGCTGACGGCCGAGCTCACGGCCATCAACCAGTACTTCCTGCACTACAAGATGCAGGAGAACTTCGGCTGGGTGAAGCTCGCCAGGCACACCCGGGCAGAGTCGATCGACGAGATGCGGCACGCCGAGACCCTCGCGGATCGGATCTTGTTCCTCGACGGACTGCCGAACTTCCAGCGCCTGTTCCCGCTGCGCATCGGGCAGACGATCGGCCAGATGGTGGAGGCAGACCTGGCGGTAGAAACCGAGGCGGTGGACCGGCTGCGGCGCGGCATCGAGTACATGCGCGGCATGGGCGACGTCACCAGCGCGAACATCTTCGAGGCCATTCTCAGCGACGAGGAAGAGCACATCGACTATCTGGAGACCCAGCTCGGGCTGGTCAGCCAACTGGGCGAGCAGCTCTACCTGGCGCAGCTGGTCGAACAGCCCGACGACTGACGGGAGAGGCGCTCGCGAGCACAGCCCGCCCCGCCGTCCGTAAGCCGGCGAAGGAAACCCGTTGCTGCGCGCTGACGGCGCTAACTACGCTGGCCGACATGGCTGCTGCGAGGGTACTGGTCACGGGCAGTTCGGGCCATCTGGGCGAGGCCCTGGTCCGGGTGCTGCGTGACGGCGGCCACGAGGTAATCGGGATGGACGTCCGCCCGTCGCCGCACACGACGGTGGTCGGGTCGGTGACCGACCGGGCCGTGGTCCGCGAGAGCATGGCCGGGGTCGACGCCGTCCTGCACACCGCGACGCTGCACAAGCCGCATGTCGGCTCCCACGGCAAGCAGGCGTTTGTCGACACGACCGTCAGCGGCACGCTGACGGTGCTCGAGGAGGCCGTCGCGGCCGGCCTGAGCAGCTTCGTCTTCACCAGCACGACCAGCGCGTTCGGCCGTGCGCTGACCCCGCTGCGGGGGCAGCCGGCCGCGTGGATCACTGAGGATGTGGTGCCTCGTCCGCGCAACATCTACGGCGTCACCAAGACGGCCGCCGAGGATCTGTGCGAGCTCGTCCAGGCCGAGCACGGCCTGCCCGTCATCGTCCTGCGGACCTCGCGGTTCTTTCCCGAGGGCGACGATGACGACCAGGTTCGCGCCGCCTACGCCGACGCGAACGTGAAGGCCAATGAGTACCTGTACCGCCGGGTCGACGTGGCCGATGTGGTGGACGCGCACCTGCTGGCGATGGAGCGGGCGGCGCAGGTCGGGTTCGGCAAGTACATCCTGAGCGCGACGACGCCGTTCACCCAAGCCGACCTGACCGCGTTGCGCGACGACGCACCGGCGGTCGCCCGGCGGCTGTTCCCCGACTACGAGGAGGAGTACGCGCGCCGGGGCTGGCGGATGTTCCCGTCTGTCGGGCGCGTCTACGTCAACGCGCGCGCCCGCGCCGACCTGGGCTGGTCGCCCCGGTACGACTTCCGCTCCGTGCTTGACGCACTCAAGGCGGGCGAGGACCCGTCGAGCCCGCTCGCGCGGGCCATAGGCGCGAAGGGCTACCATGACAAGCCCACCGGCGTTTACACCAGCTGACCGCCAGACGGTCGGCCCCGGCTCCCCAGCTCACGGCCGGGGTCGCGCCTAGATCACCCGGCCGGGCGCGGCCTAACGCCGTGCGGCGCGGAATCTGCGGTGCAGCTCCCGTACCTGACCCGCCAGCTGCGGAGCCGGGCCGTCCACCTCCAGACCGGGGACCACCTGGTTGATGGCCAGCGGCAGGACCGGGGCAGGGCCAACCCCCAGTTCGGCCAGCCACCCGGTCATCTGCTCCGATGAGGTCGCGTAGACAATGCGTCCGAGTCCGGCCCAGCCATGGGCGGCGGCGCACATCGGGCAGTGCTCACCGGAGGTGTAGACGGTCGCCTCGGCTCGTTCTCCCGGCGTCATGTTCAGCGCCGCCCATTGTGCCAGCGTGAACTCCGGGTGCCGGGTGGGATCGCCCTCGGTCACCTCGCGGTTGCGGTCCTCGGCGAGAACGGTCCCGTCCGCCGCGACCAGCACGGAGCCGAAGGGGAAGTCCCCCGCCGCAACGGCTTCTTCCGCCAAGTCCACGCATCGGCGCAGATGCTGCAGGTCGGCATCGGTGACCTTGCTTGCCATGCTGCTCCCAATGGGTTATGGGTCGTTTACTGATTACCAGCGAATTATGGCGGCGCTCGATAGCCTCGGCCAAGGCGGGGAGGAGCTGGGGTGCGCGGGGTAAGGTTCGGATCGGTCACCATCGGCCATGTCGGCTACGCCGTTACCTGCCTGGTCGCCGCCATCATCCTGGTTGTGGCGGGCTACGCGCACAAGGCGGTCGGCGAGCTCGATGCCCTCGGCTACGGCGTCGGAATAAGCGGCAGTCCCTCCGTCGGGGCGATGAACATCCTGGTGATGGGGCTGGAAAGCCGGACCAACTTCCAAGGCCAGACGTTGTCGTCGCAGCAGCTCACGGAGACGCACTCGGGCAGCGTCAACGGGGTGGAGAATCTCGGCGTCGGCGCTCAGGACACGGACACGCTGATCCTCATCCACATCTTCGCCGGCGGCCACAAGGCGGTCGGCTTCTCGATCCCTCGCGACGACGTGGTCAATTTCCCCCATGCCACCCTCGACGGGCTCACCGAGGGCAAGATCGACGCGGCCTACGACTACGCCTACAACCAGTACATAGACGACAACAGCGGCAAGATGAGCAACAGCGCGCTCTACCTGGGCGCCAACCAGGCAGGCCAGCTGTTCGAGATCCAGACCGTGGAGTCGGTCACCGGCGTGCACATCGACCACTTCGCGGAGTCGAACATCATCGGCTTCTACTATCTGGCCCAGCAGTTCGGCGGCATGGAGGTGTGCATAAAGCCGGCCCCGCCCAGGGCGGCTTCCCGGCCGGGGCGAACCTGACCGACATCGACACCCTGGTCAACCCGCCGACCAACAACTCGGGATTCAACGCTTACAAGGACGGCTACAACCGGAAGGAGGGCGGCGCGCAGTACCTGCACCTGTCACCGGCCCAGTCACTGGCCTTCGTACGGTCGCGCGACACCCTTCCCGGGGTGGACATCGGCCGGACGGCCCGGCAGCAGGCCGCTATTGACTACGTGATCTGGAAGCTGAAGGGCGAGGGGGTGCTGAGCGATATCGGCGCGATCACCAGCCTGCTGTCCACCGCCAAGGACTACCTCATCACCGACAGCGGCTGGGACCTGCCCGACTTCGCGACCGACATGAGCGCGCTGACGGGCAAGAACCTGTCCTTCACCACGCTGGCCTCGGCGCCCACCAACAACGTCCAGGTTCCCGGCTACCCGAGCGCGCAGAGCGTGAACTTCATCGACGTACCGCAGATCCAGCGGGACGTCAGCGAGGCCTTTTACAGGAACGCCTCCGGGACGGGAACGGCGGCACCGGCGGCCTCGTCCGTGACCGTAGACGTCTACAACGCCAGCGGCCCGCCCGAGGTGGCCGATCAGGTTTCGCAGGACCTCGTCGCGATGGGCTACAAGGCCGGCGCACATTCGGGCTCGTCGTCGCAGTCGCAGCCGGCCACGGATGATACTCAGGTCTTCTACGGCGCCGACGCGGATCTGAACGGCGAGAAGATCGCGAGCGACCTCGGCACGACCGCCGCCCCGCTGTCGTCGCTGCCCGCCGGGCACGTGGAGGTGCTCCTCGGGTCCACCGTCACCGCGCCGTCGCCGGGTCTGCTGACCTACGGCGCGTCCACCGTCACCGCCCAGGACTACGCCAGCGCCGCGCAGGCCGATGGCATCTCCGTCACCCGCCCTCCCGGCGCAGCCCCTTCCGGCGGCTCAGTCGGCGGCACCCAGTCGGTCAGCTCCGCGATCCTCGGGGCGCGGTCCGCGATCTCAGGCGCCACCTCCAGCACGCCAACGCCACAGCCGTCTACGAGCACCGCGAGCGGCGGCGGAATCGGAGCCGGGGCCGTCACGGTGGCGCCGAATGCCCGGTACGGAATCCCCTGCGTCTACTGAATCCTGCTGCGCCCGGCCTTCGCGTCCGGCACCCGTCAGGTGATGCGCAGCAGCTTCTTGGCCTTTGCCCACGTCATCACGACGTCGGTCGGGGTGGGGCCGCAGACGCCCGCGAACAGCTCCGTCTCACTGTCGCCGTAGGCCTTGCCCTTGGTCACGTGGCCTGCCCCCATCGCGATCTCGTAGCGCTGCCCGCGGCAGGACGACGAGCTGACGTACCGGCCGAGGATGTTGTCACGGTGACCCCAGGCCGATCCCCGGTCGTCGTACATCCACCCGTAATCGGACCCAAGCGCATTGTCAAAGCCTCCGGCCCAGTTGCCGCCGAGGCTGATCCAGTGGCCGCCCCCAGGCAGCGTGCCCGGCACCTTGTTAAGCGGCGGATCGGCGTCGTCGGCGGCGCCGATCTGCGCGACCTTGTCCAGCGACCTGGTCAGGACCGCGATGGCCGGCAGCCCGCGCTCGATGCGCTCCAGGCTGGCGGACGCGAACAGCTGCTCGTCGGGGGTGAGCTTCTCGTAGGCGGCCAGCGAGAACGACATACCGCCGAGCTTCTCCAGGACCTTGCGCGCGTGGCCGATCGCGTGCAGCACGATGGTGTTGCACGCGGCCGAGTCCCCGCCGCGGCCGCAGGACGCGGCGTACAGGAAGTTGGGGCTGGGCGCCACATTGCGGGCGGGATTCTTCGGCGGAAGGATGCCCTTGTCGGGGGCGGCAACGCCCGCACTAGCGGCGAGGACGACGGACGCGAGCAGCGTGGCTGCGGTGACGGCGACAGCGCCGAAGCGTGCTGCCAGTCGGGATATCGGCATGGTCTGCTCCTGTCGGCGTGGCTGCCGCTCAAACTTACCGCTCCGTAGCCGACTTCGCGGGCCAGCCGGTGGAGATGACCGGCGATGGCCGCATTCCGCTGCGAAGGCCGGGGTACAGGATCGGGCGCGCGCAACAGGGAGCGTCGGTCCGAGTTCCCTATAGTGAGGACTGTGCGCACGACGAGCCAGGGCCGCCGGAAGCTCGTGGTCGAATCGGTGGCCTTCGGTCTCGGCTACACCGCCGTGCTGATCTGCCTCGTGGCCTGAACGCCGTTACGCATCCCTACACGCTCAGGCTCCAGCTGACGCATCTGTGGCCGTGGCCGAGCGAGGGCACGGTCCGGGTGATAGGGCTCGGCATCTGCCTGGCCGCCGTCGCCGTCACCCGCTACCTCCGGGCCACCGCAGCTCCGCTCGGCCAGGCCGCAGCCGTGGCTGAGAACGCCGACGCCGCCGTACAAGGGCGCGCGTCTGAGGTCTAGGCCGACCCAGCTCGGCCAGCGAAACCCGGGCCGTGCTGCTCGCCGGGGTGCAGCGCCCGTGAACTCATATGACCCTGGTTGCGGATAACGGATGTAACCTCCCTAGCACCCGGAAGAGCACGGACATGAGCCAAGGTCACGCATGAGACGACGCGGAGGTCCCGCCGTCCCGATGACGCTGAGATCATCGAGAGTTCTCGGCGCGAGCCGGAGCGTTTCGCGGTGCTGTTTGACCGGCACACCCCGCACATCTACCGATAGGTCGCCCGGCGGGCCGGCCGCCAGATCGCCGACGACTTGGTCGCAGAGACATTCCTGGTCGCCTTCGCCAAGCGAGACCGGTATGACCTCGCCCACGCCGACGGTCCGCCGGGGCGGGAACTGGGCGCGCATCCTGTCCACGGCGCTGTTCGGCCTGGCGACACTGGAGCTGGCCGGCGACCAGGGCGTCGCGCAGCTGCTGTTGGCCCTGCTGACCTGGCTGACCGGCCTCGCCGCAGTGTGGCAGCTCTGGCGCCCGGCCGCCACCGCGTTCTTCAACCGACGGCGAGTGCTCCGCTAACGGCGCTGCTTGGCCGGGACGGGGGTGTTTCTGAGCAGGAAGGTAAGTCCCTCGGCCATGGTGGGGTGAGCGTAGATCGCGTTGTGCAGCTCCGTGTAGGGCAGTCGTCCGACCATGGCGGTCTGCACGGCGGCAAGAAGTTCGCTGGCCTCGGCGCCGAAGGCGGTGAAGCCGAGGATCTCGTCGCTGTCGGCGGCGATCAGCATCTTCATGAACCCCCGCGGCTCGGATATGGTCCTGGTCCGCAGCACGGCGGCCATCGGCATGCTGAGCAGGCGGTAGCCGAGGCCGAGGCGGGTGGCCTCGGCCTCGTTGAGGCCGACCCTGGCCAGCTCGGGATCGGTGTACATGCAGAACGGGACCAGCCGACCACTGGTGGACCTGCTGCCGCCGTTCAGGTTGTCGTGCACCACCCGGAAGTCGTCAAAGGCCACATGGGTGAACTGCGGGCTGCCCGCGCAGTCTCCCATCGCCCACACCCCTGCCGCCGTGGTGGCCAGGTGCTCGTCCACCGCGATGTAGCCGGTCTGGGTCAGTTGCACGCCCGCACGCTCCAGGCCGACACCGCCGGTGTTGGGCGTCCGGCCGACGGCGACCAGCAGGTCGGTCCCGTCGATGCTGCGCTCGCCGTCCGGCCCGTCCAGGGCAAGGCGCACGCGGCGGCCGGATTCTCCGTCGACACTGCGAATCTTCGTCTGCCGGTGAAGGGTAATCCCCTCGTCGTCGAATAGCTCGACGATCGCGGCCGAGACGTCGGGGTCTTCGCCGCGGAGGGGCTGCGCTCCGGCCTCGATGACGGTGACCTGCGCGCCGAACCGGCGCATGGCCTGCGCCAGCTCGAGCCCGATGTAACCGCCGCCGATGACGATCAGATGCTCGGGCAGCCGGTCCAGGTCCAGCAGCTCGATGTGGGTCATCGGCCCGGCGGCGGCCAGACCGGGCACGTCGGGCATGGTCGCGCGGGTGCCGAGGTTCAGGAACATCCGCTCGCCGCGGATCTGGCGTCGCCCGCCGTCGTTAAGCTCGACATCGATCGTTCGTTCCCCGCCGAAGCGCGCCTCGCCCATGATCAGCTCGGCACCGCTGGCCCGGTACCGGCCCAGGTGCACCTCGCGCAGGCCGTCGACCATCGTCCGCTTCCTGGCCTGCACGCCCTGCATGTTGGTGGCGGCCGACTCCAGGTCGACCCCGAACTCGGCCGCCCGCCTGGTGAACGAGCGCACCTTGGCCGACTGAATGATGTTCTTGCTCGGCAGGCACGCGATATTGGGGCAGGAGCCGCCGATCAGCTTCCGCTCTACCACTGCGGTGCGATGACCCTCGCCCGCCATCGCCCAGGCGAGGTACTTGCCGGCCTCACCACTGCCGATCACCAGGATGTCGTAGACCTCGGCAGAAGTCATCGTGCTGACCCCCAAGTAGTAGCTGGCAGCTCGAGCCTGCGGCCGGGCCTGCCGATTCGTCATCACACGACGCGGGTGATTGGCGCCGCCGGCCGATGAGGACGGGCCTCGGCCCCCTGTGATTGCTGTGACACCAACAGGAGTTGCGTTGACACCACAATGGTGTCATGATGGCGTCATGGAACTTGATCGCTATGTCGCCGACCTTCGCGGACACCTCGCCGCCGCTGCCGGAAGCGGGAGCGAGGACGTCCGAGCCGTCGCGGAGAGTCTGAGCGCCGCCCTGGATGCAGCAGCCCGCCTGGTGCTCTTGGAGGCGCTGAGCGATGCGGCGAGCGAGATCACCAGAGAGCTCGCGCCCGGCGCAGTCGACGTGCGGCTTCGCGGTCGCGACCCGGTGCTCGTGGTGTCGCGGCCGGCGGGGCCCGAGTTCCCGGAGGCTGCCCCGGCATCCGACCCCGCCCCGGCGGGCGCGCTGACCGCCGAGCCGACCGACGACACCGCCACTTCCCGAACCACCCTGCGACTGCCCGACCAGCTCAAGGCCCGCGTCGACCAGGCGGCGGCCGAGGACGGTCTTTCGGTCAATTCCTGGCTGGTCCGCGCGATCGCCGCCGCGGTCGAGCCAAAGAATCGCCGCACCGCTCAGCGCGGGTCGCGGTCAGGAAACAACTTCACCGGCTGGGTTCGCTAGCCCGCCGATCGCCCCTTTGCGGTCCCGTTGCGAGGCGGGATCAGTTCGTCACGCCCTCTTGGAGATCAGTCATGCCCGCATATGAATCCCCCGCTCCCATCGTCGCCGATCTCAACGTCAGCTCGGGTCACGTCGAGGTGGTCGCATCCGACCGCGCCGACACCATCGTCGAGGTCCTCCCCACCAACCCTGGCCGCTCGGGCGACGTCGCGCTTGCCCGCGAGGCGACGGTCGCTTTCGAGAACAACCGGCTGCGCGTGCGCGTGCCGCCCCGCAACAAGCTGTTCGGGCCCAACGGCTCGGTCGACGTTCGCGTCGAGTTGCCGACCGGATCGGAGGCCGAGATCGAGTCCGGCTACGGATCCGTGCGCGTGCGAGGCGAGCTCGGGGCAACCCGCATCGTCGCCAAGTACGGCAGCGTGAGCGCCGACCGAGTTGGCGACCTCGCGCTCAAGTCGCCCTTCGGGGAGGTCGACATTGCCCAGGTGGACGGCGAGCTCGATGTGACGGCGGGCCACGGGCACCTGCGGATCGGCCGGATCGCCGGCGCCGCTCGTCTCCGCGGCTCGCACGGCACCCTCACCCTCGGCACCGCCGAGGGTGAGGTCGATGTCGCCACCTCGGGCCCGCTCACGATCGAGCGTGCCCTCAGTGACGTCACGGCGCGGAGCGCCCACGGCGCGATCCGCGTGCTCGAGGCAGAGGGCGGCGTCCTCCGGCTCGAGAACGGTTACGCGGAGGTCGAGGTCGGCGTGCCGGCCGGGGTCGCCGCCTGGGTTGACGCGGCCTCAGCCCACGGGGCGGTTCGCAACGACCTCACCCCTGACCCGGAGGCCGCGGGCACCGATCGCACGATCGAGATGCACCTGCGAGCGAACTGGGGCGACATCCTCATCCGGCGGGCCGTGCGCCGCGGCGTCTGAGCCGGACCATCAGGCGCTACGGCGCTCAGGCCGTCCTCGTGGCATAAGGAGAAATCAGACATGGACACTGACAACGCGACCATGCAGGTCCACGGATTGCAGGTCCGCGGCTTGCGCAAGTCGTATGAGAAGCTGCAGGTACTCAAGGGCGTGGACTTCGACGTGGCCCGCGGAAGCGTTTTCGCGCTGCTCGGCTCCAACGGCGCCGGCAAGACCACCGTCGTGCGGATCCTAACCACCCTGCTCAAACCCGACGGCGGCACGGCCAGCGTCGACGGATTCGATGTCGTGTCGCAGCCGGCCCGGGTGCGGGAGTCGATCAGCCTGACAGGTCAATTCGCGGCGGTAGACGAGATCCTCACCGGCCGGGAGAACCTGATCATGATCGCCAAACTGCGGCACTTGAAGGGCGCGGGCACAGTAGCCGACGATCTGCTCGGTCGATTCGGCCTCGCCGATGCGGCCGGACGCCGGGTGTCGACCTACTCGGGCGGCATGCGCCGTCGCCTCGACATCGCCATGAGCCTCATCGGCAACCCGCGGATCATCTTCCTCGACGAGCCGACCACCGGCCTCGACCCGGAGGCCCGCATTGAGGTGTGGCAGGTGATCAGGAACCTCGCCGATAGCGGCACGACCGTGTTCCTGACCACCCAGTATCTCGACGAGGCAGAGAAGCTCGCCGACCGGATTGCGATCCTGCATACAGGAACGATCATCGTGTCCGGCACCTTGGCGGAGCTGAGGAAGCTGCTCCCGCCCGCGAAGGTCGAGTACGTGGAACGACAGCCAACCCTGGAGGAGATCTTCCTGGCGATCGTCGGAAGCGACAAGAAGGAGCAATGATGAACACGTACTTCTTCAGCGACACGAGCGTGATGCTCGGGCGCTCCCTGCGGCACGTCACGCGCAGCGTGGACACAATCATCACCGTGACGATCATGCCGATCGCCTTCATGCTGCTGTTCGTCTACGTGTTCGGCGGCGCCATCCAAGCGGGAACCGACCACTATGTGAACTACCTGATGCCAGGCATCCTGCTCATCGCGATCGCCAGCGGCGTCTCTTATACCGCCTACCGTCTGTTTAACGACCTGCAGGGCGGCATCTTCGAGCGGTTCAACTCAATGCCGATCGCCCGCTCGTCGGTGCTGTGGGGTCATGTTCTGACTTCGCTGGTGTCCAACGCGATCTCCGTGGTGGTCATCGTCCTGGTGGCACTCCTGATGGGCTTCCGCTCGTCGGCCGGGCCGCTGGCGTGGCTCGCGGTGGCCGGCATCCTGCTGCTGTTCACGCTCACGCTGACCTGGATCGCCATGATCGCCGGGCTGTCGGCGAAATCCACCGACGGGGCGGCCGCATTCTCCTATCCGCTGATCTTCCTGCCGTTCGTCAGCTCGGCGTTCGTGCCCACCGCCTCCATGCCGGCTCCCGTGCGCGCCTTCGCAGAGAACCAGCCGGTCACCTCGATCGTCGACACGATCAGGGCCCTGTTCCAGCGGCAGCCGGTCGGCACTGACATCTGGGTCGCGCTCGCCTGGTGCGTCGGCGTCCTGGTCGTCGCCTATGCGTTCGCCATGATGGCCTACCGGCGCAAAATATCCTGAATGCCATGTCGGCGCCCGAAGAAGCGGCCCGCATAGCTGAGAATCCCCAGCTATGCGGGCCGTTTTTGTGCGGTCTTGCTTTGTCGGCGTCGCGATTTGTCACAGGTCCTGGCTGGCGAGCCAGGACAAGGTGAGGTCGGCGACTTCGCGCCATCCGTGATCGAGGACGAGCGAGTGGCCGCGGTCTGGGAATGCGTGATAACTAGTGACCGCGCCCGAGCCGGAGTAGAGCTTGTAGGCGGCCCGGGCCACCACTTCCGGCACCGTGCGCGACCGAGGCCTCGAAGAGCGGCTTGCCAGGTCCGGGAATGGCCCACTGGTCGAACAGTGCGCCGGATTCGCTCTCGGTGAGCGCGTTGCCGAAGCTGTAGCGGAACTGCTTCCTGGTGAGCGCCACCGCCCGCTTCTGGTTGCCGGGCTTGGACAGCACCGGGAACCCGGAGCGGATCTGGGCGAAGGGCAGCGGCTTGACCCCCTTGATCTGACCGGGGTCGATCGCGATCGCCGCCACGGCCGCTCCCTCGGCCAGCAGCTTCTGCGCGATGAGGCCGCCGAACGAATGGCCGATCACGATCGGCTTGACCGGCAGGCGGCTGATGACGTCTACGCGCGATAAATCGCCTTCGGCTCCACGTGAACCGTTGGACGTGGAGTCGTTCGCTCGGCACCTGATGAAGTCGGGGTCCAGGTACGTGCGCTAGGTGGCGCTGCTCTCCGCGAACACCGCGAGCACGACCTGATAGGCGTCAAAAGCGCGGGCCGCGCCCGCGTAAGCCTCAAGATGGATGAACAGCTCGACGACTTCTTCCTTGGTTACGCCATTGTTGAGCGCGATCCGCAACTGGCCGCGCAGCGGCTCATGCGTGCCCAGGGCGGCCGCGATGGCGACCGAGATGAGGGCCTTGCTGCGCACATCTAGTCCGCTGCGCGGCCATGAATCACCGAACGTGTGCTCTGTTGCGAGCCTCCGGAATTCCGAGCCCGACGGCGGCTCTCCCGGGCCGAGCGGCAACTCAAGAGACTGGCCGAGCAGGGCCGCTGCGGTCTCCAGCGATTCTTGGTAATGCTCAGAGGCGGTCATAGCGTTTCCCCTCGACGTTGAGATGCCCTGCCGCGCAGGCGAATGTGTGTCTATTGCCCGGTCACCGGTGCGATACGCCGAGCGCGGCGGGCCTGGCGCCCCGGGCATGCGGCGGAGCCGGGACACCAGGCCTGGGTTGTTCAGCCGGCCGCCCGGGCGGCGTCGATGATGACCTGGGTCACCGCGCCTGGGTCACTGATCATCGACAAGTGCGGGGCATTGATCTCCGTGATGTGCGCGCCGGCCCGCTGAGCCATGGCGAGCTGCTCGGCGGGCGGGATGACGTGGTCGGCGGTGCCGACGATGGCCCAGGACGGGATCGTCTGCCACGCGGGCGCGGTGGTCAGCGTCGCCGACAGGCTGCTGGCGGCCAGCGGCTGCTGCTCGGCCGCGAGGGCGGCGCCCTCGCGGGCGGGCAGGCCGTTGGCGAAGCACCCGGGGAACACGCTCTGCTTGACGTACACATCCGCGTCGCCGGACGCGGCGCCGGGGAAGGGCACGAAGTTCAGCACCGTGCTCGGATCGGCCACGGCGAGGCACGACCCCGGCTTGGCCGAGGACAGGGTGCCCGGCGTGTCGCCCGCGGCCGGGATGAACGCGTCGTCGTAGACCAGCGCCTTGACCTGCGGGTTGCCGGTGGCTGCGTTGGTGATGACGAACCCGCCGTAGGAGTGGCCGACCAGGACGATGGGGCCGGACATCGTGCTCAGGAAGTCGGACAGGTAGGCGGAGTCCTCGGACACGCCGCGCAGCGGGTTGGGCGGGGCGTCGACGGTGTAGCCGCGCGCCTGGAGCTCCTCCACCACGGCGTTCCAGCTGGAGCTGTCGGCCCAGGCGCCGTGCACCAGCACGATGGTCGGCTTGATGGCGGCGTCGGCGCTCCGGGAGGGCGCATGCCCGGCGGCGGTCGCGGTGGTCGCCGCAGTCGCGGAGCCGGCCAGGCCGGCCCCCAGCAGCGTCCCGGCGATGGCCAGCGCGGCGCCGGCCATGGCGAGTCGCGGCATGGTCAGCCGCGGGATGACGGAGATACGCATGGAAGACTGCCTTCCTCTTGAATGCGGAGATTGCGTGGCCGCAGGACGCGGCCCTGCCTGATGGGCATGCCACCGAGCCTGCCGCAGGGCGTGCACACGGCGCGTGACTTGATCAAGTGATAAACCGCTGCCCGGCCTTGCGCTGGCGAGCATGGCCAGGGTGAGTCATGTGCGGCATGACAGCGGACGGCGATACTGGCACTCGCCGCGGAAGCATGGAGAAACCATGACCTTCGCGAACTACATGCCCTACGTCGAAGATCAGGACCGGGTCGCCGCGATCCGGCCGGCAAACCGAATCCGCGCCGGCTCAAGCAGCCGGAAGGTAACTCTGCCGCCTGGCGCTGGCCGGCCCGGCGGGCCAGCTCGACCCGGGACCGGATTCCGAGCTTGGCGAAGACATGGCGCAGGTGCGAGTTCACCGTGTGCGCGGAGATGTAGAGCCGCTGTGCGACCTCACGGTCGGTCGCGCCTTGGGTGACAAGCCGGACGATCGCGAGCTCAGAGGCGGTCAGCTCCGGCCACTGGGCCGAGGCCGGGTCCCGGCGCCCACTTCCCCGTTGTGCGCCGCAATCACGGAGCAGGCGGCGGACACGCGCCGCATCTCGTTCCGCGCCAGCGGCGGACTGCAGCCTGAGCGCCTCGTCCAGGTGACCGACCGCCTCGTCCCTCGCCCCTTGTGCGAGCAGCCGGCCGGCGTCTTCAAACGCCGCGGCGCGGACCAGCGACCGAGGATCGCCTCGGTATGCCTCGACGGCGGCCAAGGCTCGTTCGGGATCCTTGTCAAGGAGCGCTTGAGCGTGCAGAGCAGCGGGCCGCAGGCCAGGAAAGCCCGGATTGGCGTTCGCGCCGTTCTCCAGCCGCGCGGTGACGGAGATAGCGTCCAGCCGCTGCCCTGCCGCCAGCAGCAGCCGCACCAGTTCGACCGCGTCGGAATGGCCGACCGGACTGCAGGCGTGCACGTACCCGGGCGCGAGGACGTCAAGCAGGTCTGGGCCGATTGGGCCGCCGTCCAGGCGGACAGTGAGCCACGCGCCGAGTCGTTTGGTCGTCGCGCAGCCGCTCACCGTGCCGTAAAGTGCCGCCGCATCCCGCCGGGCGGTCCGCAGAGCGGCGGGGTCGCCTGTGCGCAGTGCGATGTCACCGAGCACGTAGCCGGCGATGTGGTTGACGTAGCCGAAGCTCCCGTCGCCAATCTCGTCGGACATGTCGAGGATCGCCTCGGCTTCGGCGCGAGCGTCGGAAAGTTGCCCGGCGGCCAGCCGTGCCCGGCACCTCAGCATGGACCAGACCCGGATGTTCCTGGCCACGTTCTCAGCCTCGCGGGTGCCGGCCTCGATGATCGCGTGCGCCTCCGCCAGCCGCAGCTCCGAGATCAGCATCAGCGACTTCCACGTCTCCGGCAGCCACATCCGGAGTTCCTTCGCCTCGTGCTGGCGCCTGACCGCTTCGCCCGCCAGGTCGATGGCTCCCCGCCAGTTACCCTGAGTGAAGGCCAGCAGGGCGCGCGGCACGAACGTGACGATCTCGGTTGCGGGGTCCTCGCTAGCTCTCGCCTCCGCGATCGCGTCCGCAACGGGCCCGGCCGCCGCGTGCGCCTCTCCGCTGATGTCCAAACTGCAGGCCAGCAGGGCGAGCAGCTGGATTCGCAGCGCCGGCGGGACGTCGGGCAGCCGCAGAGCCGCATGGCACTGCTCGGCGACCGCTGCCGGGGCATACTGAGCCATCAGCATGCCGATGCCCAGCCGCGCCTGCGCCTCTGCAACGGGATCGGCCAGGTCGCTCTCCGATATGGTCAGGAGCTTGGCCGCCTCGGCGGCCCGGCCTGCCTGCACCAGCAGGTCGATGGCTTGAACGACCGCCTCACCGCGCCCGGGTCCGCCGTGCGCCAGGAGGTCCAGGGCACGGCGGGCCAAGGGGACTGCTACGGCCGGGGACGCCTGCCCGATCTGCGCCGCGGCCCGCCGCAGCAGGCTGGCGGAGGCTTCGTCGCCGGGCTCGGCGACATCCATCACAAGCTGCGCGACGTCGGCGGCCGAGGCCCCGTGCTGCAACATCACTTCGACCGCGCTGCTGCGCATACTCCGCCGCACCGCTCCGGGCAGGCTGGCGTCGACGGCTTCCCGCACCAGGTCATGCCGGAACCCGAGGCGGTCCCCCTTCTCGGTCAGGAGCCCCGCGTCGATCAACTCCCTGATCTCGCTGCGCAGAGCCAGTGGCAGCTGGCCGAGAAGCCCGGCCAGCTCATCCAGGGAGAAGCTGTGCCCGAGCACCGAAGCCATTTCCACGGCGTCCCTGGCAGGCGCGGTCAGCCGCGCGAGCTGGCCAGCGACCGAGTCGACGAGCCGACGCGGTAGGTGCGCGCCCGCGGCCAGTTTGGCCGTGCTGCCGTCGACCGTCACGAGGTTTTCCGTGCGCAGCCCGCGCAGCAGCTCGGTCAGCAGAAACGGCTGGCCGTCCGCCCGACCGAGTACCTGCCGCAGCCCCTTATCAGGCTCGCCGCCGAGCATGTCCTGGGCGACCTGCGCGACGGCGGCCTCGTCGAGGGGGCCTAGCTGGATCTCGGACGCGCCCGCCGCCTCCAGACGGCCGACCGCGTCCTGCGCAGCGTCCGCCAACTCCCCGCGACGCAGCGCCAGCAGCCAGCCGATCCGATGTGTGGCCAACCGCCTGGACAGCGTGACCAGGGCGCTGGCGGTCGCAGCGTCGGCCCATTGCAGGTCATCGACGACGATAAGCAGGGGGGCGCGGTGCGCGGCTTTTTCGAGTGCTTCATGCAGCTCGCGCAGCAGCCAGAATCGCTGGTCAGGAGACTGGCTGAGTTCGTGCAGCCGCGCGGGATCGACGAGCGCGTCGTCCGCGGAGACGACGGCGTCAAGCATCACCCCGAGCGGCACCGCCCGCGCCGCGGGATCCCCGCCGCTGCTGAAAACCAGGATCCCAGCGTCCGCGGCCAGGCTTGCCGCCTCGGCCAGCAGCGTGGTCTTCCCTGCGCCCGCGGGCCCGGTCACGAGCACGACGCTGCCGCGCCCGGCGCCGAGCGCGTTCAACTGCCCGCGCAACGCGGCGACCTGGGGCTGCCGACTGCGCAATCTGGGGGGCACCGGGCCATCGTAATTCACCGCCAGGTGGCCCACCTTCGGCAGCGGTCTTCGATGGGCCAGCCCGGGCGGCGTGAACCGGGAACAGCTCAGTGCCATGGCCTGGCGGCCCGCTGCGCCCAGTAGGCATCGGGGGCTTCGGCCAGGCTGAGCGCCGGAAGCTGGCCGACGGTGAGCGCGACCAGGTTCTTGTCCAATTGCGCGGGGGTGACGGCGCCCGACAGCACAACCGATGCCCACGGCTGGGCCAGCGCGGCGGCCAGCGCGATCGCGTCTTCGGTGACACCGCGCGCCGCCGCCAGCCCCGTCAACGACGCCGGCGGTCCGCCGGCCGGAGTCAGCCGCCCGTTGGCGACTGCCTCCTTGATCAGGATCGCCCACCCGGCCTCGGCGGCTTCGGCCGCAGCGGGGCCCGCCGACGGCTCGAGAAGGTTCCAGGTCACCTCTGTCGCGGTGAACAGTTGCTGCCCGTCAACGGTCAGTGATAGCGCCCGTCGGATCGTCTCCGCCTGATGCGGGCCGCTCGCGCTCAGCCCGATGATCACGCCCTCGGCGCGCAGCCGGGACAGCGCCGCCAGCAGCGGTGGGTCGGTGAACAACCCGGAATCAAGGGTCAGCGAATGCACCTGGTATAGGGTGAGCCGGCCGCCGAGCAGGGCCCGGCTCTCCGCCAGCTGGGTCGTGAACATGGCCAGCGAATGCTCCTTGACTTCCTGCGCAGGAGCGTCCAGCCGCCAGCCGCCGGTGTAGCGATATCCCCACTTCGAACCGACGATCACGTCCGCCTGGCCGCGCTCGGCCAGCCAGGCGGCCAGGAACTCCTCCGCCAGGCCGTACGAACGGGCCGCGTCCACGTACCTGATGCCGGCCGCGTAGGCGGCGTCCAGCATCGAGAAGGTCCGGGTCCGCAGGCCGGCCACGCTGCGGTCGGGCAGATCCTTCTCCCGGCCGCTGGTGATGTAGGCCGGCCGGCCCAAAGCGGCCAGCCCCAGCCCCATCCTGGAGACCGCCGGTCCCCCCGCCCCGAGTGCCGCCATGGGCATGCGAATCCGGTCCCCGTAGTCGCTGACCATGGCCACTACCGTACCGGCGGCCTATGTCGCACTCCAGACGCCATTGGGGAGCAGGTCAGAAATGAGTGGCGATCCCGAATGCCTGCCGCAGCTGGGCCATGTCGTGGCGGTCGTGATCGTCCGGTTCGTACCCCTGGTGGAAGTAGACCTGCCGCCGCCACAACCGATTCTTGGCTGGATTGATCAGGCGGCGACGGCAGCGTCGTAGACGGCGAGGGTCTCCTGGGCGATGCGGTCCCAGGAGTAGCGGGAGCGGGCGCGGTCGGTGGCGGCGACGCTGAACGCCTCGAGCATCATCGGGTGCGCCAGGAGCGCGCGGATCCTCTGCGCGAGCAGAGCGGGGCGACCGGGCTCGACCAGGATGCCGGTGATCCCGTCGACCACCGCGTCGGCGTGGCCGCCGTAGGCGGACGCGACGACCGGGGTGCCGCACGCCATCGCCTGGATGGAGGTGATCGCGGACGGCTCGTGCTCGTTGAGGTTGACCAGCAGGTCAGCCGAGCGCAGCAGCGGGGGGAAGGCGGCGCGGCCGATCTGGCCGGCGAAGAGCACCCGGCCGGCCAGGTCGAGGGAGTCGCTAAGCCTGGCCAGCCGGCGGTAGGACAGATCGGCCTTGAGGTCCTCTCGGGGCGGGCCGCCGATCACGATGAGCTCAGCCCCGGGGATCTTCGACAGCGCCCGGAGCAGGGTGTCGAGCGCGCCCTGCTCGGTCGCGAGGTCGGCGACGGTTACCAGGCGGTGCCGGTCGTTGCGCTCGCAGGTCTCGCCTTCCGGCGTGAACTCGCCGGTGTCTATCCCGGTAGGCACGACGCGGATCGAGCGGCGGGGGATGCCGAGCCGGGTCAGGTCGGACTCCTCGTCGGAGCTGCCGGCCACCACCGCGCTGACCGCGCGACCGATCGCGGGCTCGAGCCGGATCCGCTCGGTCCCGGCGCCCGCCGCGATCATCCCGTGCCGCTGCTCGGTGACGCCGAGCTGGTCGAACGACTGCACGACGGGGACCTCGAGGTCGCGCGCGGCCGAGAGGGCCGCCAGGCCGCTTGTCCAGCGCAGCGCGTGCACCACATCAGGGCGGTCTTTGCTCCACCGGTCATACAGCGGGGCGCTGAACGCGCCGACCTGCCTCACCAGGCGGGAGTCGTCTGCGCCGGAATCGGACGGGCCGACGTACTCGACGCACACGCCGGGGGCGAGCTCGGCCCGCTCAGGCAGCCTCTTGCCGTTGCCGCGCGCGTACACGGTCACCTGGTGACCCTGGGCAGCCAGGCTGGTGCTCATCTCAACGAGCCGGACGTCGTCGCCGGCGGCGATCTTGTCGGTGATGCCGGGGACGGGGGTGCTGTACTGGGCTACCAGGGCGATCTTCATCGGGGATGCCTCTCCTCGCTTACGGGGAGCCATCTACGGCGAGCTGTCGGCGCCGGAACCCTCAAGCGAAGAGCGAGGAGATAGTGGCCGCGCGAGCACGCACGCCAAGATGGCGTGGACGTGCCTGCGTCGTAGGCACCACGCCTCTGATACTAGGCCCCGCAGCAGGTCACTCACCATACCGCCGCCAAAAAACTTTTCTTCGGACCCCGAGACACGTAGATGACCGCAGGTCAGAGGCAGACCAACCGACCAGCGACTGCGGACGCCCGTCACATTCCACTGCCGACCGCCGTCATAGAAGAGACAGGCCAAGCCGAGTGAATGCAACCGGCTCCTCCCGCGGGCCGGCCCGAAGGTGAGGGGAAGACCCATGACGTCGCCAGTTCTCGTCACGGGCGGCACCGGCCGCCTGGGACGATCTGTCGTTGCCTGCCTGGTCGATGCCGGCTGTGAGGTGCGCGTGCTCGCCCGCCACCAGCGCGACACTCAGCCGCAGGTCGCATTCTTCACCGGAGATCTTCGACGGGGCGAGGGCATCGACGCTGCCATGCACGGCGCCGGGGTCATCATCCACTGCGCGACCAGCACGAAGGGCGACGCGGAGGCGACCAGCAACCTGGTGTCGGCGGCGGCCAGAGCCGGCTGCGCGCACTTGGTGCAGCCGTCCATCGTCGGCATCGACGTCATGACCGCCTGGGGATACGTGAAGGCCAACTCGGCTTCGGCGATGCGGTCAGCGTCGTCGATGATGTCGATCGCGGCGATCTTCTCGCCGTCGATCGTGAACACGATGAGCGTGATCGGCCTGCCGTGGGCGGCGGCTACCATGCCGACCGCTCCGTCTATCAATGCGGGCAGGGTGACCTGGGCGAATCGCGCGAAGCCGGACGTGCGTCCGGCCGCCGCCGCGGCGCCGCGAATCGCCTCGGCGCCGTTGAAGCGCACCACGACGTCCGGGTCGAGCGCCTTCACTAGCGCCTCGAAGTCGCCGTCGCGGGCGGCGGCGAGGAAGGCCTCGACTATCGACTGCTGCCGGCTCGGCTCGAAGCCGAGGACGGGAGCCGCGCCCTGGACCCGCCGGCGGGCACGACTGGCGAGCTGCCTGGCCGCGGTGGGCGAGCGCCCGACTATGGGCGCGATGTCGGCGAACGGGACGGTGAACATGTCATGCAGGACGAACGCGAGCCTTTCAGCGGGCGGCAGCGTTTGCAGGATCACCAGGAGCGCGGGACCGATCGAGTCGGCCAGCAGCGCTTCCTCTTCTGGGCCGCTAACGTCGGAGCCGTTCACGGCTGACTCGGGCAGGTGTATCCCGACCGGCTGTTCCCGGCGCGACTGGAGCATGTCCAGGCATACGCGGGCGACAACCGTCGTCAGCCACCCGCCGAGGTTCTCGATGCTGCCGGAGTCGGAACGGCTCAGCCGCAGCCAAGCTTCCTGAACGGCGTCGTCGGCCTCGCTGGGCGAGCCGAGCGTATGGTAGGCGACCGCCCGCAGCCGGACACGGTGAGCCTCGAACCGATCCACGAGCTCGGCATCTTCGTCCATCGGTCACGTTCCCTCGTCGAGGTCCTTTATATATGTGACTGACCCGACCCGGCCGATGTGACGAGGAGGCCGCCGACACGGCACCGGACGCCGCGGTGAACTTGGCGGCTGATCCGGCACTGACAAGATCATCCAGCGACTAGGTCTCGACGTGCGAATGGATACGCAGGATGTTGCCGTCGGGATCGCGAAACCAGGCCTCACGGAGGTCACCAGTGGCCGAGATGCCGTCCGCGGTCTTGACCTCCGGGAGGTCGTACTCTTCGAAGCGCACGCCACGCTTGCGCAGTTCGTCAACGGCGGCCCTCAGGTCGCGTACCTCCCACGACGCCAGGGTGTGCTGCGCTTCGCCTGCGGTGGGGCGTTCGTAGACCTCGAGCAGCGTATCGCCGCCGCACCGATAGATCACCTGCGGTCCAGGCGTGGGTACATCCGCCTCGACGAGGCCGAGTGCCTCGCTGTAGAACGCCTTGGCGCGCGCAAGGTCAGTGGTTGGCACAATCGCCATGATGTGGGCGCCAGCCAGCACGGTTGCTCCCTTGATCGCGGTCATCGGCGTTCGCTAGCGCTTTGCCGCGACAGCGCCGGCCCACAGTGATCCGGGGTTGGCGCGGTCAGGGTAGAGCTCGATCATCGCGTCGAACAGCTGCCGCGGAGTATCGGTCGCCTGATCGAGGCGGATGAAATCACGGAGGTACTGGCGGGTTTGAGCGATCGCCTCCGGGTCGTCGTCGTTGCCCGGGATCTTGTGCCCGGCGACAACGGCGCGAGCGCCCAGCGTCCCGAGCTTGTCGAGCGCATCGATCCATTGCAGCCGCGTCTGGGTGCTGGATTCGCCCTGGTAGGGATGGATGCCGTTGTACACGGCGTCGCCCGCTGCGATCAGCCCGATCGACGGCACGTGCAGGCTCGTCGAGTCCGCGGTGTCGGTGTACCCGGTGTCGATCGGGATCAGGGCGCGCCCCTCCAATTCGATCGACGCTCCATCGAGCCTCTCCGGGACGGTCGGGTCGTCCGGTATCTGTCCTGGAAAGCGCTGGCGCCAGAACCCGTCCAGCATGTCGGGTTCGAGCTGGGCCGCGATACGGTCGATGACTGCGGCCGTCGCTACCGCCCGAACGTTGGGGAACCGCTGCTTGAGCGCGCTCAGGCCAAAGAAGTGGTCGCCGTGGCCGTGCGTGATGTAAACGTACGTCAAATTCTTGCCGCTTGCCGCGACCTCGGCGGCGAGCTGGACGGACTGCTCAATCGTCAGGAACGTGTCGACCAGCACCGCGTCGCGCGCGCCGTAGATCAGCGTCGCCGAGTTCGCGACCCACGCGAGCGACTCGTAGCCCGCCGGGATGTCGGGAGTCAATCCCGGCCGGGTGGCGGTGAACACCCGGTACTCGAGCTGGCCTGCGGCCTGGTCGGATTCTGAGCGGGACATCGGCCTCCCCTCTCCGGTGCAGCGATGCCACCGTGGGTACTCACGCTCGTGCCCGGGTCGCGCCCGTGAAAACCCATTCTGCGCGGCCCCTGGCTCCCGACAGCTGGTCAGGTCCTAGCGCGGCTCCACGGTGACGACCATCTTGCCGCCCGCCGTTCCCGACTCCATGACGCGGTGGGCTTCAACGATCTGGCCGAAGCTGCTGCCAGGCTGCCGTCATCGATCAGGATGTCGGACGCGCCCCGGTCGCGCAGGAGCGCGGCGCGGTCCGGACTGCGGACGGCCCCGGCACCAGTAGGCGACGTTGGCGGAACTGCCTAGGCGTTACGCGCGGCGACCACGGATAAGGGCCGCCCAGACCAGCAGCGCCAACCCGACGACCACTGCCGCCACGCCAAGCAGCGCGAACGACGAGTGACCGGACATGCCCGAGCCGTGCATCGCGCCCGACCCCTGAGCAATCCACACCGCTCCCAAAGCGCAGAGGACGACCCCGGCGATACCGCGAACCCACATCACGCTCTCCGATCGCTTAGAGCAAAGCGGGCCCTGGCAGAGGCCCCATACCGTCTCATACGGATCTCCGAGGGAAAAAGATTGCCCTGAGCCTCAAGAGGCTTCCAACGTCACGTGAAACCCGGCGGAGTCCCTGTGCTCAAACCCGGGCGCGCGGGTGGCTGAGATCACGGTGAAACACCGGTCCGTTCGGGCTGATGTCTTTGATTTTCTCGAACGGCCGCGGGTTTCACCTCGCACGGAAGCCTCCGACGTCCCGGCGGGGGGGACGCCTAACCGCGATAATTCGTGGTCAGCAGGCTATTTTCGCATGTGGTTCCGGAAACCGAATCTGAAACATGAGCTTGTTTCATCGCTTTTCCATAAGAACCCCTTAACCAGGAATTAAAAAACGCCAATGTCGCATACGCGCCTTGACGCGCCCGAGGGGATCTGCTCCAATCCTATCGAATAGGAAAGTTTCCTATTTGTTTCAGGAAACTCTCCTGGGATCGCGAGCGAAGAGGTATAGGTATGAAAGCTCTTCATCTACGCAGCGGGCCGCGTCTGGTCGCCGCCGGATCCTCGGTGCTGCTGGCGGCCTCCGGCTTGGTGCTGGCCGCGATCGCCTCCGCGGGGCCCGCCAGGGCCTCGGTGGGGCAGGTCGCGCCGTACGTCGACATGTCCAACTCGCAGGAGGGCGTGCTGAACACCGTCATCTCCTCGCACGGGCTGCGCTCCTTCACCGCGGCCTTCACCATCGGCGAAGGCTGCAGCGACATCTGGGGTGACACCCTGCCGGTCGGCAGCGACCCGACCGTCGCCGGCGAGATCTCCTCGGCCAAGGCGGCCGGCGCCTCGGTAATCGTGTCCTCCGGCGGCTCGGCAGGCGAGCCGATCTCGTTCACCTGCACCAACCAGAGCACAATCGACGCCGCCTACCAGGCCATCATCAACGATTACGGCACCGACGACCTCGACTTCGACATCGAGGGCGCCGCCATCGCCGACACCACCGGCATCGACCAGACCTTCCAGGCCATGAAGGACCTAAAGGCCTCGAACCCCGGCCTGGTCTGGTCGGTCACCGTCCCGGTCCTGCCCAGCGGGCTGGACAATTACGGCACCGCCCTGCTCCAGGACGCCCAGAACATGGGCGTGACCATTCCGATCGTCAACGTCATGGCGATGGACTACTACCAGGGCGACATCGAGATGGGCAACGCCGCCATCAGCGCCGCCGAGAACACCTTGAGCCAGATGAGGGCGGTCAACGGCTCGTACTCCTACGCCAACGTCGGGATCACCCCAATGATCGGCGTCAACGACGACGGCTCCACCTTCACGCTCGCGGACGCCTCATCGGTGGCCAGCTGGGCCAGCAGCAACGGCATCGGCCGACTCGCCTTCTGGTCGGTCGATCGCGACCAGGCCTGCCCCGGCGGCAACGGCGGCGCGGCGTCGCCCACCTGCAGCGGCGTCTCCGAGAGCACCGGCCAGTTCACCAGTGCGTTCACGGGAGCCGGAGGCGGAACCCCCCCGCCCCCCACCGAAGCACCTTACGGCGGTACGCCGGCCGCCATTCCCGGCACGGTGCAGGCGTCCAACTACGACACGGGCGGGCAGGGAGTGGCCTACAACGTCACCTCTACCAACGGCACCGCCAACAGCTACCGCTCCGACGGCGTCGACCTCGAAGCCTGCACTGACACCGGCTGCGGGGATGACATCGGCTGGACCTCGGCCGGGCAGTGGTTCAAGTACACCGTCAACGTGGCCACAGCCGGGACCTACACGGCCAGCCTGCGGCTGGCCTCGCCCAGCGGCGTCACCGACGGCCTGCACATCGCCAGCTCGTCCGGCGCCAACTTGTCTGGCAACATCAACGTCCCGGCGACCGGCGGCTGGCAGACCTGGACAACCGTCACGACGACCGTCACCCTGCCCGCGGGCCAGCAGACCCTGACCATCGACCAGGACAACGGCGGCTGGAACATCCACCAGCTTACCTTCGCGAGCTCCACAACGCCGCCGGCCAACACCGTCACCGTCGGCAGCCCTGGTAACCAGACCGGGACGGTTGGCACGGCGGCCAGCCTGCAGGTCAACGGCACCGACTCGGCCTCCGGTCAGACGCTCACCTTCTCCGCCACCGGACTGCCCGCCGGACTGTCGATCAGTTCCTCCGGCCGTATCTCCGGCACGCCCACCACCGCAGCGACGTCGAATGTCACGGTGACCGCGACTGACACGACCGGCGCGAAAGGCTCGGCCAGCTTCACCTGGACGATCAGCTCAACCGCGCCACCTCCGAGTTCGCTGGTCAACGGCGGGTTCGAGACCGGCAGCCTGAGTCCGTGGGTATGCCAGGCGGGTGACGCGGTGGTGACCACGCCCGTGCACTCGGGCACTCACGCGGCCGTGATCTCGGCCACCAACAGCCAGACCGGCGAGTGCGACCAGACCATCACCCTGTCCCCCAACACCACCTACACGCTCAGCGGCTGGACGCAAGGGAACTACGCCTACATCGGCGTCAGTGGCGGGGCGACGGCTAGCACCTGGACGTCCTCCAGCGGGTGGGCGCAGCAGACGGTGTCGTTCACCACCGGATCGTCGGGAACGGTAACCGTCTTCGTCCACGGCTGGTATGCCCAGGGCAACGTCTACGCGGACGACTTCAGCGTCAGCTGACCGCGCAACCGCATCAGGCGCGCGTAGCGCGCAGAAGATAGCACCCAACCGGGGCGGGCGTCGGGCAGCGAGCCCGGCGGCCGCCCCGGACAACGTTTGGGGAACCACGTGATGCGGTCCCGACCACCCTGATCTCGACTACGAAGTGATTCCGACCGACCGCTACCGGCCCCAGTGGCGTCGGAGGTGCGGGATCAGGTCCTCGGGGCGCTCCTCGGGGAAGAAGATCTTTGCCCCGTCGACCTCGATAACCTCGCGTGCCCCCGGGATCAGGTCGCGCAGGTGGTACGCCCACTTGACGGCGAAATTCGTGTCCGCGGTGCCCCAGACCAGCAGGGTCGGCGCCTTGAGTGTGCGCAGCTGGTCCCCGGCGGCCTCGATGTCGGCCGCATCGAGCGAGGCGAGCAGCCGCTCGCAATCACGGGCGCGCTCGATGGTCCCGGCGGCTCCGGTGAGGTAGTCCCGCCAGGCGTCCTGAGGGACCCGGTCCGGGTACTGGTAGCCCATGCTCAGCGGGTGCGTCGGCCAGCTCTGCGGGTTCGCGGCGAGCGCGGCCATCAGGGGCGCGAGCGTGCCCTGCCGCGCCTGCTCGATGATCGGCGCGAAATCTGCCGGCGGGAAGTTGCCCTCGCAGTCGCAGTTGGTCAGGGTGAGCGTCCGGATCTTCTCCGGGTGGCGGGCGGCGAAGATCTGCGCGATCGCGCCGCCGGTGTCGTTGCCGACCAGGTCGACCTGGCCGAGCCCGAGGCCGCCGCACAGGTCGGCGAGCGCCTCGGCCAGCGCGGCCGGGGACATGTCGTCGCGGGCCGCGCTGGCGCCGTGCGCGGGCAGGTCGACCGCGATGCACCGGCTGGTATCGCTCAGCTCCGCGATGACCTGCCGCCACAGCGCGCCGCTGGTGCCGACGCCGTGCACGAACAACGCGGCCGGCCCCGCGCCGAGTTCGGTGTAGGCGATCTCACCGGAGGGGGTCGCCAGGGACCGGCGGTGGGAGAGGAAAGCGTTCACGTCCATGAGCTGTTCTCCTATGATAGACATACCGACTGTCGGTCTATTAAATACATACCGACTGTCGGTCTGTCAAACACGCAGACTCAGGTTCATCCCTGGCGAAGGCGCGCTCCGCAACGAGGGAACACCAGGTACAAATGAGTCCCATGAGCGAAGAGCAGGGTGTCCCAGGCAAGCGGGCGGCCCGGGGCCGCGCGACGCGCGGGCAGCTCATCGAGGTGGCCACCGGCCTGTTCGCCGAGCACGGCTACGAGGGCACCTCGATCGAGGCCGTGCTGACCGCCGCCGGGGTCAGCCGGGGCGCCCTCTACCATCACTTCGCGGGCAAGGAGGCCCTGTTCACGGCCGTCCTTGAAACACTCACCGAGCGCATCACAGCGCAGCTCACCGAGGTCATCAGCAGTAGCGCCGACCCCGTCGACGCGGTGCGCACCGCCGCCTTGGGCTGGATCGACCTGGCAGGCGACCCGGTCATCCAGCGCATCATGCTGGTGGACGCGCCCTCGGTGCTCGGCTGGGAGCAGTGGCGGGCCATGGACGAGGGCCGGACGGTCGGCGCGATGCGGGACATGCTGCAGGCGGTCAGCGACACCGGCCGACTGCCCGGCGAACTCGTCGGCCCGTTCGCGCACATGATCCTGGCCGCCCTCGACGAGTCCGCCATGGTCGTCGCCCGCGCCCCCAACTCACGGGTCGCGGTCGCCGAGGAGCGACAGGCGGTCGAGGAGTTCCTCGCCCGCCTGCTGCGTCCGTAGCGGAAGCTGCAGCTCGCGACATTGCGGATGCGCCGCGTTGCCCCCAGTGGGAAGATTCAGGGCAGCCGGCGGCCACAGCCGGCGGGAGGCGACGCCTTGACCGATATCCGTTACGTGATCGTATCTGATCTGCACTTCGGGGCCGAGAACAGCGTGCTGACCTCGCTCAGCGAGCGCCCGCCGAGCGCGACCGACACCGGCTTCTCGACGGACACCCAGCGGCCCAGCCCGGTGCTGATCGGGCTGGTCAACGGGCTGCGTCAGCTCACCAGGGAGCAGGACCGGCCGCCGACGCTGATTCTGGCGGGTGACATCCTCGACCTTGCGCTGTCGCCGGACGAGGCCTCGGCGATGGTGTTCCGGCTGTTCGCGCACCTGGCGTTCGATGAGGCGCCGCCGGTGTTCGACCCGGTGGTGCACTACGTGCCGGGCAATCACGACCATCATGAGTGGGAGATCGCGCGGGAGAGCCAGTACGTGACCTATGTCTGCGCCCAGCCGGCCCAGGCCCCGCTCATCGCCCCCTGGCACACCACGAAGCTGATCGCGAGCGACGAGCGCCCCACCGCGACCTCGGCACTGCTCACCGGGCTGACCCGGGTACAGGCGGGCGACGCAACCGGGATCGAGGTCCGGGTGTCCTACCCGAACCTGGCCCTGCGGAGGGCGGACGGCCGCCGGTCCCTCGTGATCAGCCACGGGCACTTCACCGAGTCGATCTACACGCTGATGTCCCGGCTGCGCGGCATCCTGTACCCCGGTCAGGGCCTGGGAGCGCCCACCGACATCGAGCGCCTCGAGGAGGAGAACTTCGCCTGGATCGACTTCTTCTGGTCCACCCTCGGCCGGTCCGGCCAGGTGGGCACGGACGTGGGGATGATCTACGCCGACCTGGTCAGCGCGCAGGATGTCGATGCTTTCGTGTACAACCTGATCTCGTCGCTGCTGGCCAAGGGCAAGGGCAAGTCGTGGCTGCACCCGGCAGAAAGCTGGCTGCTGAACACCATCTTCAGGCGCGAGGCGAACCGGATAGCCCGAAGCGAGCGCGGCAATCCCACGGTGACGCTGTCCGTGGCCGGCCAGGCCGGGCTGCAGGACTACCTGGAAGGCCCGGTCCGTAACCAGCTGCGGCAGGAATGGGGCGACCTCCCCGAGGAGTTCACCTTCGTCTACGGGCACACCCACAAGCCGTTCACCGAGCGCCGTGCGGTAGCCGGCTTCCCGTCTGCGGTGAGCGTCGCCAACACCGGCGGCTGGGTGGTGGATACCGCGACGCCCGCGCCGGTTCAGGGCGGCGTTGCGGTGCTGGTCAACGACGACCTGGAGACCGCTTCGCTGCAGTTCTACCGGCAGGGCGACGGGCCGGTCCCGGTCCAGTTCCTGCCGCCGCCCGGCGGCGGTCAGCCGTCCGCCTGGCAGTCCGAGCTCGAGTCCCGGGTTGACCCGGCGGCCGAGCCATGGGTCACCCTGGCCCGACAAGCGGCCGAGAGCACCGCCCAACGGCACCGGCTGCAGGCAGCCACCGTCGCGCTGCGCAACATGATGCCGCCGGGATCCGCGACAGGGAGCTGGCGTCGCTTAGGCGACGGTTTCCAGGGGGGAGTCGAATGATCGAGTTTCCCGCCGGTGAGCCGGTTCAGGGTCCCGGGGTGGCTGATCGTCGCATAGGGGAACGCGAGCGGGACGGCGCTGACCTCGTCCAGTCGTGCTACCTGCCCGGGGTCAGCGCGACGTCGGCCGCGGATCCGCCCCCGGCCTACGAAGCCTGACCGGGCGGTCGCTCACCTGCCACCGGGAACGGGAGCAGACCCCGGAAGG
Source organism: uncultured Actinomycetota bacterium (assembly GCA_963773105.1). Classification (GTDB taxonomy): domain Bacteria; phylum Actinomycetota; class Actinomycetes; order Streptosporangiales; family Streptosporangiaceae; genus Trebonia. The sequence continues at coordinate 1,048,419 of CAVZAA010000002.1, read as the reverse complement.
GGTATCACCGCGGTCATCGCTGGGCTGGGGATGGCGTTGTCGATGAGGACGGCGGCGATGGCGGCGGCGGTGGGGAACGATTCGGTGTTGAGGACCCGGGTGCGGGCCGAGGCGCCGTCGAGGAGCAGCGCCAGTTGCTCGCCGAGCTGTTCGGGGTTGGTCGCGCCGGCTTCGCGTGCGGTTTCGGCGAGCCGCGCGGCGAAGGCTTTCTTGTAGTCGCGCGCGTATTGGCGTGCGGGGTGTTGGGGGTCGTGGATTTCGACGGACGCCGCGATGTAGGGGCACAGCCCGGTCGCGGGCACCTCGAAGGCGGCGAGGAGTCGTTCGCGGGGCGTGAGGTCGGTGCGGTCGAACACTCCGCCCGTGACGTCGGGATCGAACCGGCGCAGGTATTCGGCGACGAGTTCGTCCTTGCCGGTGAAGTGCTGGTAGGCCGTGCGCTTGGACACCTGGGCCACCGCGCACAGCTGGTCCATGCCGGTGGTGTTGATGCCCTGATCGCGGAACAGCTGCCGTGACGCGCTGAGGATGCGCTCGCGCGCGCCCCTGCCGCGGCGCCGGCCTTGGGGGCCCTTCTCCAACTCCGTCATGCCTCCAGCATACCCCCGTTGGGTACCGCCCGGTGTACATAGCTTGCGTTCCGGCCGGCCAGCGGGTAGGTTAAGCACACAGTTTGGTGTACATAATATCCGGACTGTTTCGCATCTCCATCAATTCAAAGGAGTGATCGTGGGAAAGCTCGAGGGCAAGGTAGCGGTGATCACGGGCGCATCAACCGGCATGGCGCTGGCCGGCGCCAAGCTATTCGTAGACGAAGGAGCTTACGTCTTCATCACGGGCCGGCGGCAGGAAGCGCTGGACGAGGCCGTCAAGCTGATCGGCCGGAACGTGACCGCCGTGCAGGGCGATGCGGCCAACCTGGACGATCTGGACCGCTTGTTCGACACCGTCAAGCGGGAAAAGGGCGCGATCGACGTGTTGTGGGCAAGTGCCGGGACGGGCGAGCCGCGCAGGCACCACGAGATCACCGAGGAGCACTTCGATGCCGCCTTCGGGCTGAACGCGCGCGGCACGCTGTTCACGGTGCAGAAGGCGCTGCCGCTGTTCAACGACGGCGGCTCGATCATCATGACCGGGTCGAACGCTTCGCAAAGGGGCTACCCCGGGTGGAGTGTGTACGCGGCGAGCAAGGCCGTGCAGCAGGGCTACGCCCGCGTGTGGGCGGCCGAGCTGAAGGACAGGGAGATCCGGGTGAACGTGCTGACCCCCGGCCAGGTCGCCACGGCGAAGCAGGAGGAACTGTTCGACGAGGAGACGAAGCGGCAGTTCGAATCCCTGATCCCGCGGGGAAAGATGGGCCGCCCCGAGGAGATCGCGACGGTCGCGCTGTTCCTCGCCTCGGACGACTCGAGCTACGTGAATGGCATAGAGCTGGTTGCCGACGGCGGCACCACGGCGATCTGAGCGGGAGACACCGCGCCGGCAAGGCCGTCTGCGCGGCAACAGGTCAGACCCGGGAGGTCCGCAACGTGGTCGTTCTCCCCGCCAACGCCAGCCTGATCCAGCGATAACCAATGCCGCAAGCAGCCCAATACTCGGCCCGGAAAGGCGTCAGGCAGCTGCCAGGCCCTGGCGCCGGGTAAGCCGGACCAGCAAGCGCCGCAGGTTGCATCCCGCCATCCGATACGTTAAGCATACAGATTGGTGTACATAGTACAGCCAAGATGGGACACCTCATGAGCAGCATCAGCATCATCGGCACCGGGAACATGGCCCGCACCATCGGCGCGCTGGCGGTCGCGGGCGGCAACACCGTCGAGGTCATGGGCCGCGATCAGTCCAAGGCCGCCGGCCTGGCCAAGGCTCTCGGCGGCGGCGCCACGACGGGAGAGTGGGGCGCCGTCCCGGCCGGGGACATCGTCATCGTGGCCGTGTTGTACGACGGCGTCGTTCCGGTCGTCGCCGAGTACGGAGACGCCCTCGCGGGCAAGGTCATCGTCGACATCAGCAACCCCTTCAATGCCGAGGCCGACGGGCTGGCCACCCGCGAGGGCACCTCGATCGCGCAGGAAGCCGCCACGGCCGCCCCGGCCAGCGCCAGCGTGTTCAAGGCGTTCAACACCATCTTCCGTCACGTCCTGGAGAAGGGCCGGCCGCTCGACGTCTTCATCGCCGGCGACGACGCGCAGGCCAAGGCGGGCCTGGAGGCGTTCATCGAGAGCCTCGGGCTGCGCCCGCTGGACGTCGGCGGCCTGAAAATGGCGCACTGGCTGGAAGGAGCGAGCCTGGTCGAGATGGGCCTCGCCCGCCACGGGGCGGGGAACTGGGACCTCGCCCTCAGCGTCACCGAATTCCACGGCTGAACCGCACCGCCCCGCTTTAGGCAGGGTGTCGATCGGTAGGTCCAAGTACGCAGGCCGCTGCGCATTCAGTTCAAAGACGCCCTCGCCCGTTTGCTCGCCGAGAACGTGGTGCTGAACAGCCCGGATCACACCGTTCTCACCGGATTCTTGGCGGGGTACGGCGACGATGTCGTGTCCGGAGCAGGACGACCTGCGGCTCCGCTCGGGTGCTGCGGGTCAGGGCTGGTCGCCCACGAGAGCGATTGCGCGCGTCTCGGGAACTCCCAGCATCAGCAGGCTGGTGATCGTCGCTGCTCGGGCGCCGAGGGTCCCGTTCGACAGGTCGCTGTCCGCGATGGCGAACACGACGCCGTAGGCAACCTGGCTCAGAATGCCCGCGGGCAGGTGCTGTGCGAACACGTCGCTGTCCTGGCCCCGTTTCACGAGGTCGGCGAGGAGCTCATCGACTGGCCCGAGCAGGCCGTGGATTGCCTCGCCGTACTCGCCACGGCGCAGCGCCAACAGCACTCGGTACCGGTGCGCCACCGGCCAGACGCGGGCGATGAACTCGACCCACGTCGCGTCCGCCTCTGCGTCGGAGGCGTTGACTTCGGCGAGCACGGCTGTGACCTCGGTGACCGCCCGTTCCGTGAGTGTCCGAACCAGGTCGAGGCGCGAGGGGAAATGGCCATAGACCGTGCGACGGACGACGCCGGCAGCGGAGGCAATGTCGCCCATTCCGGCGTCGGGGTTCTCTCCCAGCACATCGAGGGCGACGTCGAGGATGCGATCGCGTGTCTCGTTCATCGAGCGCACACGGGAGGACTCGGTGGGCACGACACCATTGTTGCACCCCAGTGTGCAATGAAGTAGACTGCACACCAGTGTGCAACGGAGAATGCGCTGTGCTTCGAAGCCCTGGAGAAGAGGAGAAGGCAATGACCACGCCGACGCCGCCGGCCCCGGCCCTCGTCCGCCCGTTCACCGTCTCGATCTCGGATTCGGAGATCGACGACCTGAAGCAGCGACTGGCCGGAACTCGATGGCCGGACCCGGAAACGGCGGGCGACTGGTCGCAAGGGGTTCGCGTAGAGAACGCCAGATCTCTGGTCGACTACTGGGAGCGCGGTTACGACTGGCGCCGCTTCGAGTCCGAGCTCAATCGCTTCCCCCAGTTCCTGACCGAGATCGATGGGCTGGACATCCACTTCATCCACGTCAGGTCCAAGAATCCCAACGCGATGCCGCTGATACTCACGCACGGATGGCCGGGCTCGATCGTCGAGTTCCTGAAGCTGATCGGCCCGCTGACCGATCCGGTTTCGTTCGGAGGGGACGCCGCCGATTCATTCGACGTCGTCGTCCCGTCGCTCCCCGGGTTCGGGTTCTCCCAGAAGCCCACGGAGACCGGGTGGACTGTATCGCGCATCGCAAGCGCATGGGCAGAGCTGATGAAGCGTCTCGGCTACACGAGATGGGCCGCGCAAGGCGGCGATTGGGGTGCCGTCGTCACCACCGCCCTCGGGGCCATGCAACCTGAGGGGCTTCTCGGAATTCATCTGAACACCCAGTACGCCTTTCCCGCACAGATACCCGACACCTTGTCGCCCGAACAGCGCTACGCCGTGGAGACCCTCGCCCTCTACACCGGCGATCTCGGTGGGTCGAGCCACCTTCAGGGCACCAAGCCGGAGACTGTCGGATTCGCCCTGGCGGACTCTCCCGCTGGTCAGGCAGCCTGGATCTACGAGAAGTTCCAGTCCAAGACCGACAACCACGGGCTCGCCGAGGACGCCCTCAGCAGGGACGACATGCTCGACGCGATATCCCTCTACTGGTTCACCAACAGCGCAGCGTCGTCCGGCCGCATCTACTGGGAGAACAAATCGGCCACTTTCGCCGGCCCGAAGCTGAGGCTCCCGGTTGCGGTGACCGTCTTCCCGAGGGACATCCCACGCCTGCCACGAAGCTGGATCGAAGACACCTACAGCAATCTGATCCACTACGGCGAGGCCGACAAGGGCGGGCACTTCGCGGCCTTGGAACAGCCCGAGATCCTGGTCAGCGAAATCCGCACCGGCCTGCGCACCCTTCGTTCCTGACGCCACCACATCAGGCGAATTCAAGCCCTTACGGACACCGCGGTATGTTGCATGAAGCCCCCAGCCGATACCTGCTGCCTCGTCATAGTGCTGCTGGCCGTACGGCACATCGGCGAGCCGGTTCCTCGTGGTCAGGGCGTCTTGGCGCGCTGGGCCAAGCAATCTGCGTTGTGCCTGCGCCACCTGCCGACGCTGGCGGCTGAGGGTGAACAGGATGGCCCCGGGCAGCCTGCGGCCTGGCGGGGCCGGGGCCGGGGCCGGACCAGCGTCTCGCGGTTGTTGTCATTCGATGGTGCCCTGGGCGCATCGGGGCGCCGCGACCACCAGTCCCGGCCCTGGCCTTCATCGCATCCGGCCCGCGAGGCATCCAGGATCGTTGCCCGGGTCCCGTCTGCGGACCAGCTCAATCAGCTGGGGTGCCCAGCTGGTCCACAATCATGGCCAGACGCTGATCGTAGTAATCCGGGCGCAGCCGGCCGGCCCGGGAGAGGGTCACCAGGCCGTGGAGTGCACTCCAGGTGATCTCGGTGAGTGTTTCCAGGTCACGGTCGCCAGCGAATGGGGCCAGCGCGCCACGGACCTCGCCAAAGGCCGCGAGCAGCGGGTCTTGCGAGTCGGACTGGGCGAACGCCAGATCGACGGTTAGGGCGAACATGGCCTCGTAGAGGGCAGGGTTCGCCCGGGCAAAGTCCATGTAGGCGTACGCGACCGCCCGCGGCTCGGCGCTGGGTGAGCCGGCTCCCCTGCGGGCGGCGTGCAGTATCGCGGACAGTTCGCCGAACCCCTCGAGGGCCACGGCGCTCACGATGGCGTCCTTCCCCTCGAAGTGGCTGTACAGGACCGGCTGGCTGTATTCGATGCGGTCGGCCAGCCGGCGAGTGGTCACCGACTCCCAGCCTTCAGCCTCAGCCAGCTCCCGGGCGGCATCGATGATGACCTGTCGTCGCTGGTCTCGCTCACGCGCCCGGCGATCTTGTCTCGTCATGCCCCCACTGTAGCACTGATAGAAAAACTAGCACTTTGACATTCAACGGCAGAAGATCTAGCGTTGACAGAAGACGGCGCGGGAGCAGGCAACGCCCCGGCCCCGCCCCGGCAGGGAGGGCAGGGCCTCCCGCAGATGCCGGGGGCTGAATCGCAACGATCAAAGGAGAAAAACCATGGCAGACAGCCAGGCCGACGGACGCACCCTTGCGGAGCGGTACGTGACCATGATGAACCAGCACAACCCCGACGGCGTCGATTCCTTTGTGGCGGTTGACTACATCAACCACAACCCGCTCGTGCAGGACGGACGCGAAGGCAACCGGATCCTCTGGAGAGCTTTCTTCACCGCGTTTCCAGACGTCGAAGTGACCATGGAAGACCTGGTGGTCGCGGGAGACCGGGTCGTGGGGCGATTCACCTACCGCGGCACCCACGACGGTCCCCTCTGGGGAATACCGGCGACAGGGAACCGGATCGAGATGCGTTCCATCGACATCTGGCGGACCGAGAACGGCGAGTTCGTCGAGCACTGGGACGAGCTCAACCTTCTTGACGTCTTCCAGCAGGTCGGCGTGATTCCCGCGTTCGAGCTCGGAAACTAACAGCACAACGTGACTCGGCCGGCCAAGCGCTCATTGCCGCATCCAGTGCCTGCCGCCGGGGTTGCGTACGGGACGGACACGTTCCCGGCGACCGTCTTGCATCCCGCACTGCCCATGGCGGACGACCGGACCTGCGGGTCCGCCATGGGCCGGGCGCACGACCCCCTGGCCGCCGCAGGCTGACCCAGCAGGAGACCCACTGATGCGCAACGAACACGGACAGGAGCCGACATGACCAGGCTGCTGGAAAAGAGGTACGCCAGGGATCCGCCGTCGTGGAGCGAGATGTCCGGATACCCGTCAGGGACGGCGGCTTCGTGGTAGCCGACGTCTACCGCCCAGCCGGGCCGGGCCCGTTCCCGGCGCTGTACGCCGTGTCTCCCTACGGCAAGGACAATGTGGACCTGCCCGCGATCCCGGCCTTCCGTCACCGTGAAACCGGCGACATCGCCTTCTACGTCGCCCACGGGTACGCCTACGTCCACGCCGATACCCGTGGCACCGGGCATTCAACGTTCGGGGAGTGGAAAGTCCTTGCGAAGGCCGCTCCCGCGCCGGAGAACCAGGCTGCGTTCGACTTCGTAGTCCAGGTGCTCCGCCACCCGTCCTACGACGAGTTCTGGCGGGAGCGAACGGCCGTCGACCGCCTCGCCGACAGCTACATCCCGGTCTACTCGATTCGAACTGGAACCAGGCCGGCCTGCACCTGCGCGGGAACCTCTACGGCTACGAACAGATACGCGGCCCCGAGAAGCTGCTCATCAACGGCGGGCCGATCGGCGACGGCCACTCCTCCATCATCATCTTCAACGATCAGGGCTTCCACGAGCACCTCCTGGGCTGGTTCGACCAGTGGCTCAAGGGAGTCGACGCCGGAATCCTCGACGAACCCCCCGTCCGCGTCTCCGTCCGGCCGGAGGGCTCTCACCGGGCTGCCCGGGACTGGCCCCTGCCAGGCACGACCATGCGCCCGCTGCACCTGACATCGGGGCCATCCGGCGCCACTTCCTCGCTGAACGACGGCCGACTGAGCTGGGAACCGCCCACGGCCGCCAAAGACTCCACCCCCTACACCTACCCCGCAGGCCACTGGGCGGGCTGGCCCGGCCTCGGCAACGCCACCCATCAGCCCGGGCCGGCCACCGGAGAACCTCTCGAACCAGTCCAGCTGGATCACCGAGCCCCTGGAAGCCGACCTGGAAATCTGCGGAGGCCTCGTCCTCCACTTGTACGCAAGCTCCGACCAGGCCGACACCCGGTTCATCGTCCGCGTCGTCGACCAGGCGCCGCCATCTGGAGACATCCCCGACGCAGCGCAGGCACCCTGGGCACCAGTCGTCACCCGCGGCTGGCTCCGTTCGGCCTACCGCGCCACAGACCCCGCCCGTTCCACGCCCCAGTGCCCCTGGCACCCGCACGACAAGGCCGAACCACTCGTCCCTGGACAGATCGAAGAATTCGCGATCGAGATCCTGCCGGCCGCCTGGGTGTTCCAGAAAGGACACCGGATCCGGATCGACATCTCCAACGCCGACTCCGCCGCACAAGACGCACCGTGGATCCACCACTACGGCACCCGCATGGGATCCGACACCTACCACCATGACCAGGCCAGGCCCAGTCGCCTGATGCTGCCGATCCCTCCGCCAGACGCCTGGATCGGCGAACCCGCAGCCCCCCGGCCTAGCGGCGCACCAGACACCAGCAACGCGACTTACGCGCGTTGAACGTTCACGGCGACTCCGCTGAGGTCAGGTTGTCAGCAGGGTCTTCCCTACGGCGGCGCGGGTTTCCATCGCGTGCTGGGCGTCCGCGGCTCGATCGAGCGGGAAGCGCTGGCCGATGACCGGCCGCAGATGACCCGCCGCGGCCAGGGCGAAAGCCTCGGCTGTGCGCCTGGTCAGCTCCTCGGCCGGGCCGAAGACGGCGCGCTGCACCCGGATCCCCCGCTCGGCGGCGATCTCGTCGGGCACATCCGGCCACCCAGTGCCGGAGCTGAAGCCGAAGCTGATCATCGTGCCGTCACGCTCAAGCAGGCCGAACGCTGCCTCGGCGACCGCACCTCCGACTCCGTCCAGGACGACGTCCAGCCCCCCCGACAGCGTCTCGCACGGCGTGGGTCCACTTGGGGTGCAGGTAGTCGACCGCCGATCCAGGTGATCGGCGACAAGCAGGCCGCTGAACAGCACAAACGCCGTTCGAGGCTCCGGTTCGGCCGCCTCGGTCCGCTACGCGTCCGTGCGGGGCATGCACGGACGGGACCGGGAAAGCCACGGACGGGTCCGGTGGGAGCGGTTACGCTGACCGCCCGACCGGTTCCCGCCCGCAAACCACACCAAGGCCCGGCAGCCGGTACCCCAGCGCGCCAGCCCATATCGGCACTCCAGCCGGCTGCTCCTGCCAATGGGCGCGATAAAGCGCTCAGGCGCGGATCAGACATCGATTGACCTGCTTTCGGCTGTGCCTACGTCGCTCGGCCCGTCAAATAGCTACGGCGCGTCATCGTTACCCGCTGGTCGCAGCAGGATCTCGTTGATGGCCAGGAGCCGAGGGCGGTTGAGGATGAAGGCGATGATCCCGGCGATGTCTTCGGCGGTGACCTCGGCCTTGTCGTAGAGCTGCTGGACCCCTTGCCTGGTGTCGGCGTGGGTGATGTGGCTCGGTGGCCACGACGCCTGGCTCGACGAGCGTCACGCGGAAGTCGGGCAGCAGTTCCTAACGCAGTAACTCGGACCAGCCGTTGATGCCCCACTTGGTTGCTGCGTAGACGCCGTTACCGGACCGCGCGGTTCGCCCGGCGACCGACGAGATGTTGCTGGAAGAAGGCGCTCGAGAGGCGCACAGAGCCGACGATCTGCCAGCGCGCCAGCTTGCGGTTACCGCGTTGCGGTGGCCAGTGCCGCGCGGATGGCGTCCTCGCCGGCCGGCTGGCCCTTCTCGTTCGAGTACGGCCCGTACGGGGTCCCCCATACCGGCGCGCCGGTCGCCTGCCGCCGGCTGTCGGCCAGCGGTCCCGTGTCCACCACGCTGTACCCGAGGGATTCGATGAATTCGGTCACCGCCGCCTTCGCCGGCGCGGAGTCCCCGGCGATCGGCAGGTACGAGCGGTCGGCCGCCCCCGCCGGGCGGCCGAGTGACAGCAGGTGCTTGAAGAAGATGTTGTTGAACGCTTTCACGAGCATGGCGTCCGGGATGTGCCGCAGCAGCAGCTCGCTCGAGGTGAGCGACTTGCTGTCCAGCTCGGGGATGTGGCCGTCACGCTCGGGGCCGTAGTTGCACGTGTCGATGACCGTCTTCCCGGCCAGTGGCGCGGCGGGCACGTTGGGGAAGGCCTGGACCGGCACCGTGACCACGACGATGTCGTCGGCCGCGGCGGCCTCCCCGCTTGTCGCCGCGGATGCCCGCGGCCCCAGTTCCGCGGCCGTGTCCGCGAGCGTTTCTGGGCCGCGCGAGTTGCTGAGCACGACCTGATGCCCGGCCGCGATGGCGAGCTGTGCGATGGCACTGCCGATCTGTCCGCTTCCGATGAATCCCGCAGTCGTCATGTTCTCAGCGTCCCTTCAGGAGATCCGCACAATTGTCAGGTGCCGGATTCGTTGTGATTCGGGTCCCTGCCGTCAGCTGGCGGGGAAGTAGTGGCCGTTGTCCAGATCGGCGAGCAGGCCGGGCTGAGCGGGTTCCCAGCCGAGGGTCCGGCGGGTGATGAGGCTGGACGCCGGGTAGCTTTGCGTGACTATGTTCGCGAGGAACCCGAAGTATCCGGGCACCATCAGTTCGTCCGCGGGAATGCTCACGGCGGGCAGGCCCAGGCGGCTGCCGATGGCCTCGGCGATCTCGCGGAACGGGATGCCCCCGTCCCCGACCGCGTGCCAGTATCTGCCGGCCGGGCCCTTCTCCAGTGCCAGGCGGAACAAGGAGGCGGCATCGCGGACCTGCACGGCGTTCCACAGGTTCGCGCCGTCTCCGGGGTAGCCGGCGAAGCCCTTCTCCTTCGCGAGCGCGATCAGCATGGGGAGGAAGCCGGCATCGGTCGTGCTGTGCATGATGTTGGCAATCCGGACGACCGAAGACCGCACTCCCCGCTCGGCGAGGTCGATGACGGCGGTTTCCACGACATTGCGGACCCGGAGGGTGCCCTTGTGCTCATCGCCGACGGGAAGGGCCGGGTCCTCCTCGGTGGCCGGGCGGCCCAGCTTCCCGGACGAGCCAATGCTCCCTGCCGCGACCAGCGGCTTTCCGGTTCCCGCGAGTGCCTCGCCATACGCGAGCATGATCGGGAGCTCCGCGGCGGCCACGGCGTCCATCCCGCCAAACGGAAGCAGGTCCTGCCTGTGCGCGACGTGGATGACGCCGTTGGAGTCCGCGGCCGCCTCCATGAGCCCGTCGAGGTCCTGCAGGTCGCCGCGGCGCACCTTCGCGCCGAGCGCCGACACCGCCGCCGCGGCCGCGTCCGACCGGGCCAGGCCGGTGACCTCGTGCCCGGCGGCGATGAGCTCGGGGATGATGTAGGAACCGGAATGGCCGGTCCCGCCAGTGACGAAAACGCGCATGCTGCTGCTCCTTGAGGGTGATGTGGCGCGGGAAGTGGGGATGCGGGCGCGCTCAGCCAAAGACGTTGACGCCGAGGTCGATGTTGAACCCCGCGCCGTTGCGGGCCAGGCCCATCAGCAGCGGGCCCGCTCCCTCCAGCCAGTGCGCCATCGCCAGGTCTCCGGTGTCCAGCGGGCGCAGCCCGAGGGTCTCGATGAACGCCGACACGCTCGCCTTGGCCCGCGGGTCGTCGCCGGCGATGAGCACGTCCAGGGGGCGGCCCTGGGCCAGGACGTGGCCGAAGACGGTGTTGAACGCCTTCACGACGTGCGCGCTCGCCGGGGCGGCCTTGGCGATCTCCTGCGCGCCGGAAGTGCCGTCGGGGGTGGCCAGCCCGGTGGCGTCGGCGTTGAAGGTGTTGGAGATGTCGATGATGACCTTGCCCGCCAGCGCGTCCCCGTACTGGGCGACGACCGGCGCGGCGCCGGCGTACGGCACGGCGAGGATGACGATGTCGCCGGCCGGGGCGGCGCCGAATGTCCCGGCCGTGGCGCCGCCGCCGAGCGCGGCGGCCAGGTCCTCGGCCTTGGCCGCGTCGCGGCCGATGACCTCGACGGCGTTGCCGCCCTCGACCGCGCGGGCGCCTATGGCGCGGGCCATGCCCCCCAGGCCGATAATGCTGATGCCGCTCATGGTGTGCCTGCTTTCTGATGCTGGACAGGACGCCGTGCCCGCCCCGTCGTCGTTAACGGTCGCGTCGCCGGTGCCGCCGAGTGACGGCGGACGGCGCCCGGTTCCTGATGTGCCCATCCTGGGCCTGGGCCCTGATGTCGAATTCTTGTACCGAATTCACCCGGCACCATCAGGTACGTATCAAGGATGTCATTGGCCTGAGTCGGTGTCCAAGACTTCTTTCGGCCGTGGCGATACCCTGGAGGCATCGCCGTACCGGGAGGCCCCATGGATCTGGACCTGCGCAAGCTGCGCTACTTCGTCGCCGTCGCCGACACGCTGCACTTCGGCCGCGCCGCCGATGAGCTGCACATCGCGCAGCCGGCGCTCAGCCGGCAGATCCGCGCGCTGGAACAGGATCTCGGCACCCCGCTGCTGACAAGGGACAGCCACGGCGTGGCGCTGACCGACGCCGGCCGGCAGCTGCTGAGCGACGCCGGCCCGCTGCTGGCCTCGGCGCACGCGGTCCGCCGCCGGGTGACCGTTGCCGCACGCGGCAGCCAGCGGCTCATGGTCGGCTTCCGGGCAGGCGTCGCGGTCGCCCCCGCGGTACGGCTGTTCGCCGAGCGGCACCCGGACGTTCTGGTGGACGTGCAGCGGATCGAATGGGACGATCAGGCCACGATGCTGCTCGACGGCCGCATCGACGTCGGCTATGTGCGGCTGCCCATCGACGAGGCCGGCCTGCGCGTCGCCCCGCTGTACACCGAGCCGCGGGTGGCAGTGCTGCCCGCCGGCCACCGGCTGGCCGGCAAGGATCAGGTCACCGAGGCCGACCTGGCCGGCGAGCCGCTGATCTGGCATGCCGACACGAGCACGCAGCCCACCAGGCGCCCGCACCCCAACGCCGGATACCTGGCGCGCGGGGTGGACGAGACGCTCGAGCATGTCGCGGCCGGCCGGGGCATCTCGCTCCTGGCCCGTTCGGCGACCGTGTTCTACTCACACCCGGACATCAGCTACGTGCCCGTCCCGGACCTGGCACCCGACCAGGTGTGCCTCGCCATGGCGGCAACGCGCAGCTCGCCGGTGGTCGACGACTTCTTCGCCGCGGCTCAGGCGGCGGCCGAGACCACGGCAGAATGCGGAAACTACGAAATGTGGCAGCTTGGAAACGGTGCCATTTCAGAGCACGGTTGAGCAGTTCGACCGACAACAGCAGCGCCAACCCGTCCAGGAAGGGCAAGCCCCAGCCGCTACCACAGCGCATCCACTGCACCGTCACCGTCACCACCCCGGGCACAACCACCCGGCAACCCCGCCACCAGCACAAACCCGCCACCAACCAGGCAGCTGCATCTAAACTCCTGGCATTAAGGCTGAGCCGACGGTTTTACAGCACGCTCGCTCTGCCCGAGTCACCCACCGCTGACCAGCACATACACCGTGCGAGGCGCGTTTACGGGCCGCCGCCGTACGCTATACGTCCGTCGACGCCGGGTTCCGGGGGGCCGAGCGGTCCACAGACCGTGGCGGAACCGGCCACGGACGGGCGCGGACCAGCCCACGGACGGGGCCGATGGGAGCGGTTAACTCCTGCCACTCCTGGTCGGTGGGAGTACGGTATTCCTCGCCGGGGCGGAGGCTGCGGCGGCGGGCGATGAAGGCCCGGTGGCCGTTGATGACTTCCTCGGGATAGACGGCCTTATAGCCCATCGTGGTGTTGATGTCCCGGTGCCCGGCGACCAGCTGGGCGATGTGCGGCGGCATGCCGTGCATGACGGCATCAGTGATGAACAGCCTCCGAAAATCGTGTGGCGTGAACCGCAGTGGTGCCCCTGCGGCGTTGGTCAGCCAGCTGCCGGCGAGCGTGTCGTTGAGGAGGCGGCGGACGGCGGCGGCGCTCAGCGGCCGGTCCTCCAGCCGCCAGTGCCACTGGAACAGCAGGGGCATCGGCGGGTTCCGCACCTTCTCGTGAATGTCGTAGGCCGACACCAGGGGAATCCCGGCGCCGGGCCGGCGGACCCGGGTGACGATCGCGGCGAGGACGTCCGCCAGCTCGGGAGATATGACGAGAAGTCTCTCCTCGTCCATCTTCGACGGGGCAATCTGCAGCAGCGGGACCAGCTCGCGGGTGGACGGAAGCCGGTACTGGATCAGGCTGTGGTGCGAGAGCTCTGTCAGCTCCTCGATGCGGATGCCGGTCAGCCTCAAGACCTCCACGGCGGCCCAGGCCCAGAAAGCGCGTCGTTCCTCGCCCTTGAGGTCGCGGCGCCTGCCCGTGGCGGGGTCCTCGGCCCACAGGTGGCTCGCGGTCTCCGGCGTGCGCGCGGCCCGGCGCAGGACCTCGCCGGCGACGGCGAACTCCTGGCCCGGGGCGGCGCCGGACGCGGCGGCGAGCCGCTGCGCCGCGAGCGCCCGGCGGTTCTCGGCAGCGGCAGCCAGGGTGGGCAGCACGGGCAGTCGCTCGCGGGTGCGCCGGTCCATCCTCGATTTGCGTGCCGCGGCCTCCTTGCTGCGGCCCCTGGACAACTCGCCGTCCCGGATGGGGCAGACCGCCACCCACGGCCCCCACCGGGACGGGTCGCCGGCCGCCCGCTGGGCGATGTCGAGATAGAACGAGCGGACGTTGCCCAGGTACTGGATCGCCGACTGCCGTGGCTCCTGGCGCACGACAAGCTCGCCGTCCTCGACGGCGGTGACCTCCTTCACCAGGACCCGCTGCTTCCACGCCGCGGCGTTGTCAGAGGACAGGCTCAGCGAGCTGATGCCGGGATGGTGCAGTTCCAGGTCGCGCCAGAACACGCCGGCCAGCACGAACGACAGCTGGCGCAGGGTGGCGTAATCGTGGCTGACTTCGAACTCCCGCAGGTAGTCCACCAGCAGGTCCCTGACTGGCTTGCACTCGATGTCGTACCGGTCGACCATCTCCTCGATGGTCATCTGGCCGGAGACGTGGAATGCCCGGGTGGTGGCGGGAGCGTTGCCGGGAAACCGGCCCAGCGATCGCACCAGCTGGTAGAAGAAGGAGCGGCTTGCCGCCGACTTGCACCCAGCGGGAGTAGTCACGTGCCTCGGCCCGGGTGGCTTGATCCCACGGCACGCCGATTGCCCACAGGAACCGAAACCATCTCAGCAGATCATTCCCATACGAGCGCTGTGTCGCCTCCGACCGCCCGAGCGCCTGCAACTCCGCCAGGAACCGGGCTGCCGACCGGACGACGGCACCGGACGGGTCGATGAGCCGGTACGGCTCCCACGGCGAACCCGTCTCCTCCAAGCGGCCGACCTGGGGCACCACCAAGGCGCCCAGGTCCCGTTCTGAATCTTCTCCGATCACGCCGGGGACCATAACGGCCACTCAACCGACACGTCTCCTGAACTGGGAGAACTCCCTCGTTAGTTCAGTTAACAGGGAAGTACGCCGTCGAGGAGGAGCTCCTGGAGCATTCCCCCGCCGCGCACGTTCGCCGGCCGAGGCTGGATTACGAGTCGCATGCAACTGCCCTGGACCGTAACGAGCTCGGCGCGCTCCTGGTCGCCGCCGGGCTCGGCCCGGCCGCCGAGCACGCGCTGATCTCCCTGCTCGCGCTCAACGGGCTGCGCGTATCCGAGGCGACCGGGGCGGACATCGAGCACCTGGGCCTGGAGCGCGGTCACCGGACCCTGGTCATCACCCGCAAGGGCGGCAAGGTCGTCACCATCCCGCTCGCCCCGCGCACCGCCAGGGCGATCGACCTGGCGGTCGGAGAGCGCACCGACGGCCCGCTCTTCCTCGCCGGGGACGGTCGGCGGCTGGACCATCACGGCGCCGCCCGGATCGTCCGGATCGTCCGGCGGGTGACCCGCCGCGCCGGGATCGCCAAGCACGTCGGCCCCCACACGCTGCGGCATGCGTTCATCACCGCCGCGCTTGACGCCGGGATGCCCCTGCGGGACGTGCAGGAGGCCGCATCGCACGCCGACCCGCGGACCACGATGCGCTACGACCGGGCACGGACCAGCTTGGACCGGCACGCGACATACATCGTCGCCACCTACATCGCCGGGGCGGCCCGGTCGAACGCAACCAGAGGGCAGCCTGCCCGCCGTCGGCGGACAGGCTGATCTCTGCCTCGGCACTCAGCCAGAAGGATTACCGGACGTGGCCACCGGCAGCGATCGCGAACCGCCTATGCGCGGGCGGGGTGAATTGCAATCAGAGACTTGTAACGCGCATATTCGGCCGATATGCGCGGACTACGAGGCGGCCAGCCTCGGATTCCGGCAGGAAGACGGGCCCGTGGACCGCTGCATGGTTGGAATTCACCCGGTACGCAGTGCAAGGGACCTAATTACCCGGCCGACCTGGCGGCGAAAGCGACGACATGGCCGTCTGGGTCGAGGCAATAGGCCGCGTCGTCCCCCCAGGACCGCCGGGTCAGCGGGGACAGTTCGGTCGCGCCGGCCGCCCGGGCCCGGGCGTGATAGGCGGCCGCGTCCGGGACGACCAGGTAGAGCTCGGCACGCGGGATGCCGCGGGCTGCAGCGGGATCGGGCAAAGACGAGCCGAGCAGCGACCTGATGCCGGTTTCCGGCATCAGGCCGAGCACCGCCTGCGTTCCCAGCGCGAATTCCGTCATCCCTGGCACGTCAAGAGCCGGCGGGCAGTCAAGGACAGCCTGCCAGAAGGCTGTCGCCGCCACTTGGTCGCTGACGTAGAAGATCAGATGCACGGGACCGATCACGAGACCGACGATAGCCGAACGCGCGTACGCCCTGGTGAAGGAAGAAACTCCTGCCCTTAACTCCCGCGCAGAGATGGCAGATCTGCGCCCGTTAGCCCAAAGGACATGGCCGCTACTGAGCCACACTAAATCGGCGATCTGGAATCCGGGGGTGCCGCGTTCCGGTGGCGGACGGTAATCGGGAGCGCCGCCGGCAGGGTGCGGCTGTATCCGGTCCTACCTGCGGGGTCAGGTGGCGGTCTGCAGGATGGCGGCGATGGCGTCGACGGTGTTGAGGTGCCCGGCGGCGACGCTGATCACCAGGTCGTAGGCGGCGTCGTTGGTGAGGGTGAGGCGTCGGCCGTTGAGGCCGTAGAAGGCGATGAGCGCGGCCAGCGCCAGGCGCTTGTTGCCGTCGATGAGGGCGTGGTTGCGGGCGATGGAGTGCAGCAGGGCGGCGGCCTTGGCGTCCAGATCCGGGTAGGCGTCCTTGCCGAACGCGGTGGCCCGGGGCCGGGCCAGGGCCGCCTCGAGCAGCCCGTAGTCGCGGACCGCGTAGTCGGGGCCGAGGGTGCGCTCGGCCGCGTGCAGCAGTTCCGGCAAGGTCAGGTAGATCACTGGCCGAGCCGCTCCAGGGCCTCGGCGTAGCGGGGCAGCTCCTCGTCGAGCACCTGGTCGAGCAGCTCGCCGCGGCTGTGGTTCTCCACGTACTCGCGGATCGCCTGCCGGGCCACCTCCTGCATGGACCGCTGCTCGAGCTCCGCGCGTCGCCGCAGCGCGTCGGTTTCGTCGTCCGCCAGCCGCAATGTCATCGCCATGCCATGATGGTATCACCGGCGATACCAACACGCGAATGCCGGGCAAGCACGGAACGCCGGAAGGGAAGCTTCGCCGACACGGGTCGCAGTTTGAACGCCGGAACCGCCGATATGCGCGGCCGTGGGGTCTGCGGCGCCTATCAGATAAGGCGCGCAGATCGGGTCGATCTGGAGCCCGGCGAAAGCCGCCAGGCAATGTTCCCTCACCACCCAGCGGCTGCTCATCACCGGCCGGGCCGAGCTCGTCCAGCAGCCCTTCCCCTGCACTCCCGGCCGCGCTGCCGCCCGCAACCACGACGCCGCCATCGATGACCTCGCCCCGCACGCGGGGCTCGTCGCCTGACCGCAGCCTCACGAATCTTGACTCATCAATAAAGTGATCAACTCGATCACGCCTTCTAGCCCTGCGGGCGCAGCGGCCGCATGGCTGCGGGAATCGCGTTGCGGGGCCCGGCCATCGGAGACATCTCTCGCCTGTCCGGTTGTGGCAGGTCACGCCCCCGGGAGAACGTGGACGCCGCATGGGGTTCCCTCGGGCGCCCGGTCGTCGTAGCGTGTTGTGCAAGCTGCTGGGCGCGGTGAGCCACCGCCCGGGACGTGTCACGCGACCTTCGCCACTGCCGTTGCTGTGGAAGGAGGGGCAGGCTGCGACCTTCGCCCTGTGGGAGCTGCCCCGCACCAGCGGGGTCCCGCCTATCTGGGAGGTGTAGCGGTGAGCACGGCGAAGGAGATCATGCATCGAGGCGCCGAGTGCGTGGCGGCGAGCGAGACATTGGAGGCGGCTGCGCGCATGATGCGGGACAACCACGTCGGTTCCCTGCCGATCTGCGGGCTAGACAACCGGCTGCAGGGCATCATCACCGACCGTGACATCGTCGTAAAGTGCCTGGCCGAGGGCCGCGATCCCAAGAAGACCACGGCTGGTGATCTGGCCCAGGGGAAGCCGGTCTGGGTCGACGCCAACGCCGACGATGGCGACGTGCTCCGGCTCATGGAAGAGCACCACATCAGGCGACTGCCGGTCATCGAGGAACAGCAGATCATTGGCATGATCAGCGAAGCGGACCTGGCAACGCATCTGCCGGCGGCGAAGGTCGCCGAGTTCGCAGGCCGGATCTACTCGGCACCGCCGAGCCTGTAGCGCGGCCGGCGGTACGGGCCGTAACCCCACCAATCCGCGGGAACCCGCCAGGCACCAACCCGGTGGGGTTTGGCGTCCGACAGGCGAATGCGCTGGCGGGCAGAGCAGCGCCGGCGGGCAGATCAGCGCCGGCGGCCCGGATCGGGCGAGCATCGGCTGGGCGCCATGCGGCTGCCCTGCTGGACTCGGGGATCCCCGGCGCGGCCACATCGTGGTGCGCTGCGATCAACCGGGGTGAATCGAGACGTGGCACCGCCCAGGGCGTGAGCCGCACGGCCTGCCCGGGGGTCCAGCGGCATCACATCACCGGGGAGCTCATGTAGCCGCCAAGGGCGCTGCGGCGTGCCCGGTGTACACATCGTGCCCTCCCAGCGGCGTTCAGCTACGCGAACTTCAACGGCCGGACCTTCACCGACAACGTGATGGACGTGCAACTGAGCCTCATGACTAACACGGCGCTGGGCGACGATGCGCCGATCCCGGCGAGGTCTCGGAAGCGCGCTGAGTTCCCGTACTACAGCGAGCCCGACCCGGGCAGGCGCAGGGTGACCGACTCAGGTTCGCCGAGGTAGTCCAGAAGAGACTCCTGGTCCCGCGCGGTCGCGGAGTAAACAACGGCTGCCTGCACCGCCCCGCCGCCGCAGAAATACGGGCAGTACCCGCCGAGATTGGGCGGCCGGCACGTTCAGATGGCTCGGCAGTTTGATCAGCACATCCTGTGCATACGCCTGACTGCACTAGCTGACAGCAGAGGCCGTCAGCCTGCAGGGACCGGATGGCGATGACGACCGCGTCCGTGCCCTGCACGGCCTTGGCGACGAACTCGGGGTCATGCACCGAGCCGGCCAGGACCTTGAGGTTCTGCCTCGGGGCCGCACCAGCGGGATCGCGGGCGACACCCGTCACGCTGTGGCCGCGCTCAAGCAGCTCATTGGCGATGTGGGTGCCGGAGTAACCGGTGATGCCGAA
This sequence comes from uncultured Actinomycetota bacterium, assembly GCA_963773105.1. Lineage (GTDB taxonomy): Bacteria > Actinomycetota > Actinomycetes > Streptosporangiales > Streptosporangiaceae > Trebonia. The sequence goes on along the minus strand of CAVZAA010000002.1, from coordinate 1,029,550 downwards.
GATAACGATGTTCGACATTGGTGTTCCTTGCCTTGTCAGCGGGTTGGGTGCGGGGGTGATTGGCTTGCACGCCCCTCGCGGGTGCGGGAGTCAGCGGGCGAGGATGGCGTGGAACGCCTCGGAGTCATAGAGCAGCGTGCCACCGGAGACGCGGTCACCTGTGACGGTGAACCATCCGCCGGTGGTCAGCGGGTAGACACCGGATCGGCCCTGGATCATGATCTCGTACAGGGCCGAGACGTTGCTGCCCTCAACGACCCAGCGCAGCACCTTGTGGCCGCGTACGATCTGCAGCAGGCCCTTGGCGAGTTCGAAGAACTCCTCGGGGTTACGGCAGGTCGCGAACGGGCCGTACAGGCTGAAGTCGTCGGTGATGGCGTCGCGGGCAGCGTCGACGTCGCCGGTGTAGTAGGCGGTGAAGAAGCGCTCGACGGCGGTCTTGGCATCCATGGTGGTTCCTCGGGATCCGGGTCTTGTCCGGGCGTGCGCCGGCGGGGACAGGGACTTGGTTTCAGCTGGTATCAGGTGCCGCGCGGGCAGCACGGCCGCCCGCAAGGGGCCAGCTTCGGGCGGGACCTGTTCGATGCCGCCTTCGCACCGGCTTATTCGCGGCGGGCAGGCCCCGGAGCTTGCGGTTAGCGCTGGATGGCGGCCTTGGCCAGGCGCAGGAGCGCGTCGTCGTCGACGCGGGAGCCGTCCCAGACCGACTCGAAGGTGGTGATCAGGCCCTGGTCGTCGAACTTGAGGACGTTCACGCCGCGCGGCACGACGCCCTTGGCCGTCCACTCGTAACCGCCGCCGGCATCCGAGCCCGCGACGTGTCGCACTTCCACCCCGTGCCCGAGGTAGGGCAGCGTCTCCTGCGCCCCGTCCAGGAACGAGGTGATGTCACGCGGGCCCGCGACCCGCACGTGCGCGGTCTGGTCGGTGAAGGTCGCGTCCGGGGCGAACAGCGCCGCCGCTCCGGCCGCGTCGTGCGCGGCCAGTGCCCGGTTCAGGTCCGCCGCTGCCTGCTTGATCCGGTCTGACGCCACTTCGCCGACGAGGGACTCCCCGAAGTCGGCGGGGAAGTTGTCGTCGGGCTGCTTGAGTCCCTGGACGTTGGCGGCGCCGATGCGGTTGGCGTCCCAGTAGTCGATCCAGCGGGAAACCTTGCCGTCGACGAAGTTGACGACGCTGACCGCGCGCTGGTCGACCGGGAAGAAGATGCCCGGGTCGTTCGTGAAGTACACGATGGCGCTGGTCTCGTCCCCGATGACGCGGGTCGGGTAGGAGTTCGCGCCGGCCGGCCAGGTCGGGAGCCCTTGAGCGAACAGGCCGCGCAGGGCCTCGCGGGTCGGGAACAGGGCGCCCAGGGTGGCGTCAACGTAGATGAACGGGTCTTCGCTGAAGTTGGCCGCGGAGGCGTCGACGTCTCGCCGGGCCTTGTCGTTGAAGTAGGCGGCGACGAGCTTCACGACCTGGGGGGTGGCGTTCGCCGTGTCGATCACGGTGGTCACGCCGGGGACCTGGTCCGCCGGCGTCTTGACGTCGTCCATCACGGGGATCCTTTCTAAAGGTAACGAAGTTACTACTGCGTGCCGAGAGGGCCGTGAGGGCAGCCGTCGGCTCGGCCTCTCAGGGAGCCGGGGGAACGAAGAACACGCCGAGCGTGATGATCTTGCCGTCGCGCGGCGCGATGTAGTTCGTCATGATCAGCGGGTCGGGGAGGTTCGTCTTGTCGTAGTCGCCCTCGAACTTGGTCCTGACGATGAAGTCGCCGTGGTGGTCGGTGACTTCGAGGGCCTCCACGGTGACGTGGTCGTTGATGAACTCCTTGGCGAGCGCCGCGCGGACGGCGTCGATGCCGCGGGCTTCGCCTTGGGCGGTGAAGTAGGCGTCGTCGGCGAACAGCGCGGCTAGCGCGTCAAGGTCGCCGGAGTTGACGGCCGTGACGAACTCCTCGACAACAGGGGGAAGGGCGATGTCCATTGCCTTGGTCCTCTCGAGCGCCGGGGTCGTTTGCCCCGTTGAACCAAAGCCTGTGCCCTCCCGTTACGGGAGAAGCAAGGGCCATCCGCGCGCTTGTACCTCCCCTGGGGGGAGATCTCAGACTCAGGGTTATGCACCGCTCGCTCCCTATCGGTGACTTCTCCCGGGCCACGCTCCTGAGCATCAAGACGCTGCGCCATTACCAGCGCATCGGCCTGCTCGATCCTGCCGGCGTGGACCCGGGCACCGGGCACCGCCGCTACACCGCCGACCAGATCCCCGCCGCTCAGGTGATCCGCCGGTTGCGGTCGCTGGACATGCCGCTGGAGGAGATCAGCGCGGTCATCTCCGCTGCCGACCTGGGCACCCGCAACGACCTCATCTCCAGCCATCTCCGCCGGCTGGAGGCTGCCCTGGAGCGGGCGCGGCGGGCAGCCGCTTCCCTGCGCGACCTGCTGCAACCGCCTGCTGACTCGAACCCGGTCGAGATCGAGCGCCGCCAGGTGCCGGCTACCCGGGCGGCAGCGGTGCGTGACACGCTTGACCTGGAAGACTTTGCCTCTTGGTTCCAGGGCGCGCTGGGCGAGCTGTACGCGGCGATCGCAGCCCAGGAGCTCACGCCGGCCGGCCATGCGGGCGGCATCTTCGCGACCGGCCTCTTCACGCACGAGCGGGGCGAGGCCACCGTCTACGTGCCCTGCGCCGACCAGGTCCGGCCCACCGGGCGAGTCGCCCCGCTCACCGTCCCCGCGGTCGAGGTCGCCGTCATCACCCACACCGGATCCCACCACGATGCGGACCGGGCCTACGGGTCGCTGGGGTCGTATGTGGCCGAGCATGCCCTGGGCGCCGGCGGCCCGTTGCGCGAGTTCTATGTCGTCGGAGCCCGCGACACCGCTGACGAGGCGCTGTGGCGGACCGAGATCGGCTGGCCGATCTCTCGCACCGGACCGGGTACCTGAACAAGCCCCGTCTGCGGTCACCGGCGGCGGTCACCTGAGCGAGCTACATCCCTCTTACTACGCAACCACACAGGATGAGGAACGATGACAATCAGCATCTTCGCGGTGAGCATCGATGTCGCTGACGCGGCGACCGCCGCAACCTTCTGGGCCGAAGTGCTCGGGCGCGAGGTCAACCCGGGCGCTAGCAGAGACTCGGCGTCGCTGGCGCCCCGCGAGGGAAGCGACGACAAGCTGATCTTCTTTCACGGCGTCCCCGAAAGGAAGTCCGCCAAGAACCGGCTTCACCTCGATCTCAGGCCCGACGATTTCGACGCTGAACTCGCACGCCTGCTCGCCCTTGGCGCGACCGAGGTCGCGAGCCTCCAGCACTGGGTCACACTCGCTGATCCAGAAGGAAACGAGTTCGACCTCGTCCGCGGCTGACCAGCTCGCGGGCTGGCACCGGGGGATATCGCCTCAGCTTGCCAGCGAGGGGCCGGCCGCGGTCTGGAAGACCGGCCATCCGATCTCCGTTCGCCACAGCGCCTCGTCGCGGGTGTCCTGTGGTCCGACGGCGTAGAACTCGCGCACCGGGCCGTCGATGCCGAGGGCGTGCTCTGCGACGTAGGCGCCCAGTGCGCCGTAGGAGCGGTCTACGTCCTGGTGCGACCCGAGATGGGTGATGAGGGCGACCTCGACCGCGGGGACGGTGATCGGGGCAACCCGCCCGGTGGGCCGGACCGGGTCGGCGCAGGGCAGGTAGACGGTGGCCTCGCCGCGTTCGTGGGTAAACAGCCGGCTGGCGTAGATCCCGCCGGCAGGCCCGGACAGCGTGAGTTTCTGGGCGGCGGCGATGGCATGCAGCTCACCGAGCGCGCCCTGGAACCAGGAGGCGGCGTCCTCCAGGTCGAGCATGTCGCGGACCGCCACGGCCGGGGTCGCCGCCACCTGGCGGTGCTCGATGACCACCGGGGCGCAGGCGGCCGGCGGCTGGAGCAGGTCCCGCAGCGATGCCGCCGCCTCCTGGGTGCGGGCAAGGGTGGCCTCCAGGCGGCGGAGGTGACCGGAGATCAGCGCGTTCCGGGTGAGCACGTCCGGCGCCGAGATGACCTGCTGTATGTCCTCCAGCGGCATGTCCAGCGACCTGAACCGGCGGATCACCTGGGCCGTGGCGATCTGGTCGGCGGTGTAGCGGCGGTGACCGGTGCCGGGGTCCACGTCGGCAGGCTCGAGCAGGCCGACGCGGTGGTAATGCCGCAGCGTCTTGATGCTTAGGTGCGTGGCCTGGGAGAAGTCGCCGATGGCCAGCGTGGTTCGCATGTGATCCAGTATGAAGTCTCCCCAGGGGAGGTACAAACGCTGGCCTGGGCCGCAGCGGACCTCATCGAGCCCGCCTTATGCGCGCTCACCAGCAGGTACGCGGGCTGGCCAAGGCAGCCCGAGCTGAGCCGCACGCGGCGCGACGTACCGCCACCCGGTGCACCCCTCCAGCGCGAACGCGACGTCGTCGCAGCCGGCGAACCGCGCCAGCCAGGCCCGCAGGTGCGCCCGGTCAGCCGGCGCGATCTGCCCCCGCCTGACCTCCCCGGTCACGGTGTCGAGATAGTCGAAGGTCAGCTGCCTCCGGTGGATATCCAGCCCGCCCACGATGGTCATCGGGACCTCCTCAAGCTCCCGAGGGCGCCCTGAGCGCCCGTACGCGAATTGCTTACACGGCTAATCGTGACGCGTCTGAGCTGGGGAGGCCCCCCTGGCGCGGGCAGCGACCACCCGGCGGAACCCACCGCTAACGGCCAGGCAGCCGATGCATGTCATCTATACGTCCGTGGACACCGAAACATGACGGTCTACAGCGATACAAGGTGACACACGCCGGGACAGAGAAAAAACGGCCCGCTAGCGCGAGAATTCGCAGCTAGCGGGCCGTTTTCGCAGGTAGTGGCAGATGTTGGGTTCGAACCAACGTAGGCTGAGCCGACGGTTTTACAGCCCGTCGCTCCTACCCGAATCCCATGCCGCTGACCAGCACATACGCCGTTCAAGGCTCCATCCCGGGCCGTGCCCGTCCGCTATGCGTCCGTGGGCACCGGGCTCGATCCACGGACGGGGGCGGAAAAACCCACGGACCAGGGCGGTGGGAACGGTCACGCCGACCGTCGGCCCGGCTTTGTGCCACTGACCTGGCATTTCAGGCGTGCCTGGGCTGCCGTCGTCTCCCTCGTCACCGGACTCGGGCTGGGCGCCACCGCACCGCTTGCGGCAGCAGGCCTTTGTAGCACGGAAGCCGACGTCTTCATCGCCGACCTGGCCACTCCACCGGGGAGCCCGGACCCGGCGTTGGCTGCTAAACGGCGAGTCCGTGGGCGGCCACGCAGCTCACGGTGCCCTCGGCCAGCTTGTAGGACAGGCCGACGACAGCGCACCGGCCAGCGGCTATCTCGTTGGCCAGCAGCGCTGAGCGCTGTACAAGTCCGACGACGGTCCGTCGAATGTGCACGCCGACAAACTGGTCGACTTCGGTGCAACCTGCGGCGCGAGCCGAGAGCACGCTCGGCATCACGCGTTCTACCACATCCCCGATATATCCTGCGGGCGTCACGCCTCCACGCTCGGCCTCGGAGGCTGCAATGACCGCACCGCAGGAATCGTGCCCAAGCACTACGACGAGGGGCGCGCCAAGGACGTTAACTCCGTATTCGACGCTGCCTAGCACCTCGGCGCCTGCCACATGACCAGCCGTGCGGACGACAAATAGATCGCCCAACCCACGATCGAAGATGATCTCTGCCGCAAGCCGCGAATCGGAGCAGCCGAACAGCACGGCGAACGGATGCTGCCGTGGCGCCGACTCGGAACGGCGGTCGGCATCCTGGTTTGGATGCAGCCGGTGACCGTTAACGAAACGGGCGTTTCCCTCCAGCAGCGCGGCGTATGCCTCAGCAGGTGAGGACGCACTCAGATCAGGCATGCCGGCAACCTACCCGACGGCCAAATGTGCCGGGTACGGCCTCACCCTGAGAACTGGCTGGTGGTTACGTAGGGTCGTTCGCCCGGTCTGCGGTGATGGCCTGATGCGGGTTCCTGCTGGCGTGCCCGGACCGGGTGGTTCTCGGATGGTTGCGCCGACGAGCGGTCGTTCAAGTGCGGCCGTTTTCCGCGCCGGCCGACGTGTCGGCTCGAAAACACGACGCAGGAACGAGCCGGGTGTCCAGATGCTCTGTGTCCTGGGCATGCCTCTGGCCTGTCCTCTGACCGCTCGCTTCTCGGCCCCGGCCGGCGATGGGCATTGCGTCCGTCAGGGCGGCGAATCGGCGAGGATCAGGGTCCCCGGGCTACCGGCCATCGTCACCCGGCGCCAGACGGAGCAGTTCGAGCACCAGTCCGACGCGGTAGCCCAGTTCCAGGGCAGGCAGCCAGGGCGCGCCGAGTTCGTTCGCGGAGGGATGGCGTGCGGCGGCGCCCGGTCCGAGGACCTGCTCGGTGAGGCGGCTGAGGGTCAGCACGACGGCGAGGTCCACCGTCTCAGCGAAGGAGTGCAGCTGAGGGCCGGGAAGCGGCCGGCCGGCCAGGCGGGTGAGCAGGCTGGTGGTCGGGGTGTCGCCCGCGCCGTCGGAGTCCTGGAATTGCAGGCCGCGGGCCAGGTCCGGAACCCAGGGGGCAACCCGGGCCATCAGCGCGGGGTCGGCCTGGGCGGCGCTCGCGAGCGGTTGGCCGAGCACGGCGACCAGGGCGTCGTCGCAGATGCCGGCGATCGCCCGTGCGGTGTGCGCGTCGACCGGGCCGAGGAGCCGGGTCAGCTCCGGGTCCAGGTAGCTGCGGTTCCCGCTCACAGGTCGCTCCCCGGATGGTAGAGGTTGAAGGACTTGTTAGCCAGCGGGGCGTCCGGGACGATCGTGTTGGCCAGGGGCCGGCCGTCATCCTCGTGCCCGGCGTCTGCGCGAGACGGAACCCGCTGCTCAGTAGAGATTCTGCCTCCCCCGGTCAGTTCCTCGGCCGTGATACTACAGCGGCTGGTGAACTGCCCGGCGACCGGAGTGCCTGCTGTCATGACGCGCCCGTAAGGGTCCGGGCGGCGGACTGCAGCAGGATGCCGAGCGGCCCGGCGTAGACGCCGAGCACGGTGCACGCGGCAAGGGCGCCGACCGCCGGCGCCAGGCCGGCCACACGCCTCCGGGCCTTGTGCGCGGCCCCGTCGCCGTGGGTACCGGGCGGCGCGCCGTCGGGCGGCGGGCCGGCGCCGAGCAGCATGCGGCTGGCGTGGCCGAGCAACGCAGGCTCGAGCGGTGCCCGGGACGCGACTGCGGCGCTCGACAGACCGTGTTGCGCCGCCGGCCGTGCTGGCAGCCGGCCGCTCCCTGCACCCCGACCGCCCGGAACGCCAGCACCCAGCTGAGGTCGGCGCAGGTACACGCCCTACGCGGGTACAGGCCAGGTACATCTGAGCGCTGACCTGCGACTTCCCGGCGCGCTCCAACGGCTGGGGAAGTCGGGGCGGGCACGGTCATACGCGGGCGCAGCCCCGGGGACGGCATCGTGCGCGGCTGGCCCCGCTAGCCCGGCGACGCGGCCCCGCGCAGCGCGGGGATGGCCGATGAAGGGATGGCGCGGATTGCATCGCCTGGCGCTGAGCCCCTTCCCGGTCATCCCGGGCGGCCAGGCAGGCCGCTCCCGGTGGGCTAGAGGTCGTTGCCGGCGTAGGAGAGGTTGAAGCTCTTGTTGGCGAGGGGGAAGTCGGGGACGATCGTGTCGGCGAGGGCGACGGACAGCGCGGGCCAGTTGAGGAAGGAGGGATCGACGATCTTGCAGCGGGTCACCGTGCCCGAGGGACCGGTTTCGACGCGATGGACGGTGCTGCCGCGCCAGCCTTCGACGATCCCGAGCCCGGCACCGGCGCGGTGCGGCACGTGCGGCGCCGTGGCGGTGAGCGCGCTGGCCTGCCCGGCGAGCTCGGCGATGAGGGTGAGGGATGATCGTGCCTCCTCGGCCCGGATGCTGAACCGGGCCAGGACGTCCCCGCCGGGCTGGACGGCGGGGCGGAATCCGGGGCCGAGATCGGTGAAAGGGTGCGCGATCCGGGCATCGAGGGTGAGACCGGAAGCGCGGGCGACGACGCCGAGCGTGCCGATGCCGGCCGCGTCCGCGGCGGTGAGCACGGCGGTCCCCTTGAAGCGGTCCATGACGACGGTGTTAGAGGCGGCGAGTCCGATGAGGTCGTCGAAGCGCTGCCTGATCTCGGCGAGTTCGGCGGGGGCGGGGAGCCGCCGGACGGCCGTGTGGCCGGGGCGGATCGCGCCGCGGAGCAGGCGGTGGCCGGTGATCTCGGCGTTGAGGCGCAGCAGCTTCTCGCGGAGGGTCAGGGCGCGGGCCTGGGCGAGGCCGAAGCCGACGTCGTTGCACAGCGCGCCGATGTCGGCGACGTGGTTGTAGAGGCGCTCGAGTTCCAGCAGCAGCGCCCGGAGCCGGGCTGCCTCGTGGGGCACCGGGATCTGGCAGGCGTCCTCGACCGCGAGGCAGTAGGCGAGGCTGTGCGCGACCGCGCTGTCGCCGGAGACGCATTCCGCGAGCGTGACCGCCTGGTGGATGTCCTGGCCCTCGAAGAGGCGCTCGACGCCGCGGTGCAGGAACCACAGCCGGGCTTTCATCTTCAGGATCGTCTCCCCGACGACGGAGAACCGGAAGTGCCCGGGCTCGATGAGCCCGGCGTGGACGGGGCCGACCGGGATCTCATAGACGCCGGGTCCGTCGACCGTGACGAACGGGAACGGCTCAGCGCCGGCCTGCATCGGCGGCGGCGGCCCGGCGTCGCGGCGCATGGGGTGCCAGCCGTCCGGCCAGTGCTGGTGCAGGACGAGGCGGCGCGGGAAGGGGTGGCCCTGCGGGGACGATGCCGAACAGGTCGCGGATCTCGCGCTCGAACCGGCTGGCCGGGAACGACAGGCCGGCGAGGGAGGGAACTGCCGGGTGCGCGGGGTCAAGCCGCACCTCCAGCTCGGCCCGCCGGTCCGGCGGGCCGGCGCAGAACACGTAGACGACCCGCAGCGCGGGGGAGTCGTCGTGGGCGGCGACCGCCGCGAGCCGGTAGCCCTCACCGAGCAGGCGTGCGGCCTCGGCGGCCAGCTCATCCGCCGTGATCTGGTGAGCCTGGCGCGCGGCCTGGGTTCCGGTGGCCGGGTTCACGAGGCGACGACCTGGGCGGCGGCGTGCAGGAGGGGCTGCAGCGGCCAGGCCGACACGCCGAGGAACGCGCAGGCCAGCAGGCCGGCGGCGAGCGGGACGGCGACCATCCGCGGCGTTGCCTCGGGCCGGCCCTGGGGCGGCGCGTCACCGAGGAGGAGGTGCCGGCCGTGCGCCATCACCGCGGCGAAGATGACCGCCATGCAGGCCAGGGCGATCGCCGCCGCCCAGCCGAGCCCGGCGGCGACCTCGGCGCGCAGCATGTTCAGCTCGCTGGCGAACAGGCTGAACGGCGGCAGGCCCAGCAGGGCGACCAGGCCGAAGCCGAAGATTCCGCCGAGCACCGGTCGGCGGGACAGCAGAGCGGGAACCTTCGCGATCTCGCTGGTGCCCTCGGCGAGCAGGATCTCGCCAGAGGCCAGGAACAGCACGCCCTTGGCGAGGCCGTGGCCGAGGATGTGCAGCAGGACCGCGGCGATAGCCAGCGGGGTCCCGGCCGCCGCGCCGAGGGCGATCAGCCCCATGTGCTCGATGCTGTGGTAGGCGAGCATCCGCTTGTAGTCCCGCTGGGTGAGCAGCAGCGACGCCGCGACGGCCAGGGACGCCAAGCCCACCACGACGAGAAGGACCCGCGGGTACCCGGGCCCGAGCGCGCCGTCCGCGATCGCCTTGAACCGCAGCAGCGCGTAGAACGCCACGGTGAGCAGGACCCCCGACATCAGCGCGGAGACCGGGGCAGGCGCCTGGCTGTGCGCGTCCGGCAGCCAGCTGTGCATCGGGGCGAGTCCGACCTTCGTCCCGTACCCCAGGACGATCAGGCCCATCGCCAGGCGCACCACGCCCGGGTCGAGACGGCGGGAGGCGGCCATCAGCGAGGTCCAGTCCAGTGACCCGGCCGGGTGGCCGATGGCGTGCAGGGCCGCGAAGTAGAACAGCACGGTGCCCAGGAACGCCAGCGCGATGCCGGCCGAGCAGATCACCACGTACTTCCACGACGCCTCCAGCGCCCCGTCAGTGCGCCGGTGGCCGACCAGGAACGTGGTGGCGATCGTGGTGGCTTCCACCGCCACCCACATCACGCCGAGGCTGGCGGCCAGGACCGCCAGCAGCATGCAGCACACGAACGCCTGGACCAGGACCGTGTAGAGCGCGGCGTGCCCGGCGGTGCAGGCCCCCCGGCCGGTCTCGGCCGACAGGTAGCGGACCGACTGGCAGGAGGCGAGGACGGCGATCGCGCCGATGACGATGACCATGAACGCGGACAGCGCGTCGGCCCGCAAGATCCCGCCGGCCGCCCCCGCCGGGTGACCGCGGGTGACCTGGACAGCGAGGATGATGCCGAGGACCAGGACGGCCCCGTTGGCGGCGGCGGCCGCCCAGCCGGCCCAGCGCCGCCACCCGGCGGCGGCGGTGACCGCCCCGGCGGCGAGCGGCACGGCGAGGATGGCGTAGATGAGCATCAGTCGTGCAGCTCCCGGAGCTGGTCGAGGTCGAAGGGGCCGAGCGGGCTGCGCATCGTCGTGGCCAGGACCCGCAGGACGACGACGACGAGCAGGACGTCCAGGGATGCCCCGAGCTCCACCACCAGCGGCACGCCGGCGGTGAGCAGGAACGTGACGAGCGCGACCCCGTTGTCGACCAGCAGCAGCCCGGTGATCGCGGAGACTGCCTTGCGCCTGGTCACGAGCACGAGGAAGCCGATCAGGACGGTGGCCACGCCTACCGGGGCGAGCCGGGCCGGGCCGCCCGGGGCCAGTGCCGTGATCTTCCCGCTGGCCAGGTACGCGACGACGATCAGCACGGCGGCGGCCAGCAGCGACGCCGGCACGTTGACCAGCGGGGCGGCTTCCCGGCTCCCGGGGTCGCGGCGCACGACCCGCCGCAGCAGCGCCGGGATGATGAGTCCTTTGGCGGCAAGGACGAGGACAGCGGTGACACCCAGGCCGATGTCGCGGGAGTGGGCGGCCAGCACCCCGGCGGTGACGCCCAGGGCTGTCCCCTGGACGGCCAGCGGCCGCGACGACCGCGCGCAGGTCCCGCCGCCACAGCGCCACCACGGCGCAGGCGAGCACGGCCCCCGCGGCCAGACCGAGCGGCCCGAGATAGCCGGTTCCGGTCACGGCATGACCAGCCCGGTGACGACGGCGAGCACGGCCAGGACGAACCCGGCCGACAGGATCTCCGGGACGCGGAACAGCCGCAGCTTCGCCATCGACACCTCCGCGACCGCGATCCCCGCCGCGAGCAATGGCCGTCTTGGCCCCGAGCGCGGCCAGCCCCAGCGCCAGGCCCGGGACGCTGGCCGTGACGGCGATGCCCCACGGGAAGAACAGGTTCGCCGCCAGCGACAGCAGGAGCCCCAGGCGCATCGCCTCGCCGAGAGTGACCAGCGCGAGCTCGGGTCCCGCGTACTCCAGGACCATCGCCTCATGGATCATCGTCAGCTCCAGGTGAGTGGAGGGATTGTCGACCGGGATCCGGCCGGTCTCGGCGACGATAACGATGAGCAGGGCGGCCAGGGCGAGCAGCCGCTGCGGGCTGGCCGCCCACTGCGGGTGGGCGAGTGTCGCGGTGACGATCCCGCGGCAGGTTCGAGGTCCCGGCCTGGAGCGACAGGGCCAGGACCGCGACCAGGAGCGCGGGCTCGGCGAGCGCCCCGATCGTCATCGCCCGGCTCGCCCCCATCCCGCCGAACGCGGTGCCCGCGTCCAGGCCCGCGAGCGCGACCGCCACCGAGCCCAGCAGCAGCAGGAAGACGACGGCGAACACGTCCGAGGTGCGGCCCAGCGCGGGCCCGGTCGAGATAAGCGGCGCGATCACGACGGCCGCCGCGGTCGAGGCGATGAGGACCAGCGGGGCCAGCGGCAGGACAGCGCTGGAGTGCTCGGCGTGGATGCGCTCCTTGGCGGCGAGCTTCCGCAGGTCCAGCAGGGGCTGGCGGACGGGCGCCCCGGCCCGGCCCTCGGCTCTGGCCCGCACCTTCGCCATCAGCCCGTACAGCAGCGGGCCGCCTGCGGCCGCCGCGCCCAGCTGGATGGCCGAGACCCCGGCCGAGGCCAGGAGCGGCCCGCTCACGCGAGCACCACCAGCAGGATGACAAGGGCGGCGAACCCGAAGGCGAGGTAGCGGTGCACGCTCCCGTTCTGGGCGCGGCGCGCCACCTCGCCCCACCGGGCAGCCAGGACGGTCAGCGGCCGGTAGGCGCCGCGCTCGACCGCGTCATCGATCCGGCTGCGGTAGTGCAGCGCCTGCTCGAAGTAGCGTGACTCGGCGAGGTGGCTGACGTCGAGGTCACGGTCGGGGCGCAGCACGTCGTCGAAGACGCGCTGCAGCGGCTCGGCGAACGACGTGGCGGTGTACTGCATCCGCGGTGTCTGCTGTTCCCGGCCGCACCCCCAGGCCTCCGCGCGGCGCGCCGGGGCGCGGGCGGGGGCGCGCAGGCGGGCCAGCGTCCCGGCGAGCGCGAGGCCGGCCAGGAGCGCCAGGGCGAGCAGGGCCGGCTGGATCACGTCCGCGCTGCCGGCGACCGCGAGGCTCGCGCCCGCGCGCAGCGGTTCCGGCGTGCCGCCCAGGACGGTGCCCGCCGCCCTGGCCAGCAGCGGCATGACCGCGCCGGGGACAATCGCCGAGGACAAGGCACGGGACGGCCAGCAGCGCCGTGCCGGCTGCCATCGCCGGGCCCGTCCTCGCGCGCGGCCGCGGCCGCGGGCGTGCGGGGCTGGCCGAGGAAGCCGATGCCGAACGCCTTCACGAACGCGGCGGCGGTCAGGCCCCCGGTCAGCGCGAGGGCCGCGACGCCGGCCAGCAGCATGGCGGCCGTCGCCGCGCCGTGCGCGGAAAAGCCGCGCAGCAGGCCCTGCAGCAGCAGCCACTCGCTGGCGAAGCCGCTGAACGGCGGCAGCGCGCAGATCGACAGCGCGCCGATCCCGAACAGCGCCGCCGTCACCGGCAGGCGGCGCGCCAGCCCGCCGAGACTGTCCAGGTCGCGGGTGCCGGCCGCCCGCTGGACCGACCCGGCGGCCAGGAACAGGCATCCCTTGAACGCCGAATGGGTCACCAGCTGGAACAGCGCCGCGACCAGGGCAAGTGCGGCCAGGGCGTGATAGCCCCGGACGGCAAGCGCGCCCGAGGCGCCGACACCGATCAGGACAAGCCCCATGTTGTCGACCGTGGAGTAGGCGAGCAGGCGCTTGAGGTCCGGGCTCGCCGCGGCGTGGATCGCGCCGAACAGCGCCGAGACGACGCCGAGGGTCGCCACCACCAGCCACCACCACAGCTGCCCCCCGCCCAGCAGGCCGTCGCCCGTCCGGATGATGCCGTAGATGCCGAGGTTCACCATGGCCCCCGACATCAGCGCGGACACCGGGCTCGGGGCCTCGGGATGGGCGCGCGGCAGCCACACGTGCAGCGGGACCGCCCCGGCCTTGGACGCGAACCCGGCCAGGGCGAGGACGAACGCGAGGGAGCGGACCGCGGGCGGGATGGCGCCGGCGCTGGCCCGGATCGCGGCGAACGACTGGCCGCCGGCGTGCGCGCCGATCACGAGCAGCGCGAGCAGGATCGCGGCGGCCCCGCAATGTGTCATCACCGCGTACCACTGGGCCGCGTCCCGGGCCTCGGCCCGGCGGTGCCCGGCCAGGAGCAGCAGCAGCGACGACAGCGCCATCAGCTCCCAGGCGGCCATGAACGTCGCGATGCTCGCCGCGGCCGGCACGGCCAGCAGGCTGGTGATGAACAGCGGCAGCAGCGCGGTCGCCGTCCCGCCCCCGCCACCGTGCGCCGCGTAGCCGATGTTGTAGCAGCTGGCCGCCGCGCCGGCGACGGCGGCCGTGATCACGAACACCGCCCCTAGCGGGTCGAGGAGCAGCGTGACCCCCGTCAGCGGCAGGATCTCCGCCGAGTGGGCCGTGACCGCCTCCCCGGAGACGAGCACCCGCGCCGCCGCCGCGAACGCCGCGGCGCAGCCCGCCGCGGTGAGCACGGATGCGGCGGGCACCCGGACCCGGGCAGGCAGGACCCCGCCGGCGAGCGACCCGGCGGCTCCCAGCCCGAGGCCGCCGAGGAAAAGGACCGCGCTCACCGGCCGGTCAGCGCGCGCAGCGCCTGGGTGATGGCTACCGGGCCGGGCGGGCAGCCCGGGATCGCCGCGTCCGGCGCGGACAGCGGCCCGGCGCTGTCCGCCACGCCGTACCCGCCGGCGAACGGGCCGCCGCCCAGCGCGCAGTCCCCGCAGGCCACGACGACCCGCGGCCGGGGAACCGCATCCAGCGTCTTGTCCAGCGGGACGGCCATGTTCCGCGTCACCACCCCGGTCACCAGGACCCCGTCGGCGTGCCGGGGCGAGGCGACCAGGCGGGCGCCGAAGCGCCCCGCGTCATACACCGGGCCGAAGGCCGACCCGATCTCCAGCTCGCAGCCGTTGCACGACCCCGCGTCCACGTGACGCAGCTGCACCGACCCAGGGAAACGCGCCCTCCCCGGCATGCCCGCGAGCCGGGGAAGGCGCTCGGTCACCGGACGCGCGGCCAGCGACCGCAGCAAAGTAAGCAATTGCACGATTAGGCAAGTTATCATGTCAGCAGATGCATGCTTGCGCGGGGAGGCATCAGGCACGGGCCTGCACGGGAAGCATGCCTGACAGAGCGGCCCACTGCCCGCCAGGGCGGCTGGGTCAAGGAGGGACAGGCAATGCCGGGCTACGCTGACCGGGCGCGGCCCGGGCACCACGATGACGCGGCACGACAGCACCCGGGCGTCGGGCACCCGGGCCCGGCGCAGGCGGCTGGGCCGTTCCGCCCCGGTGAGGTGCTCGACGAGACGCTGACCGCCGCGCTCGGGCCGGTCGACGACCGCACCGGCGAAGCGATCGCCGGGATCTGCAACGACGCGCTGAACGCCGTCCTCGGGCCGGCCATCGCCGGCGAGGTGCTCGCGGACCGGCGGCTGCTGCCGCTTGCCGCGCCCTGGGTGCGCGACCTCGCCCGCGGCCTGCAGTACCAGAGCCGCCATGGCGGCCCCGAACCCGGCACCGCCAGCCTGCTGACCCGTCTCGGCGGGCCGGGCATCACCACCGCCGACGCCACGCAGATGGCTGAGTCCGTCGACGTCGCCGCGGTGCTGACCCTGGGCCGCGTCCTGGAACAGGTCCTCGGCCCGGGCGCCGGCGCCCGGGACCCGCGGGCGAACGAGGCCGCCGCGCCGTGGCTGGGCGGGCTGAAGCTCGGTTCCCGCATCTATCTCGTTCAGGAGTTGCTGCGGCTCCTGCCGCCGGCAGGCACCAGCGGTCGGCGCTGACCTTGCGGAACCCGCCGCCCGTATCCGGCAGCCCGGTCAGCCCGGGGATGCGCGCAGGTCATCGAGCAGCTCGGCCTGCCCGGACAGCACCCCGGTGAGGATCAGCCGCGCCACCGCCAGCAGCTCGGCCACGTGCGGGCTGGTCAGCGAGTAACGCACGCTGGACCCTTCCTTACGGGACGTGACCAGGCCGGCACGGCGCAGCACCGCGAGCTGCTGGGACAGGTGCGCGGGCTCGATCCCCACCTCCGGGAGCATCTCGGCCACGGCGTACTCGCGCTCGCTGAGCAGTTCCAGCACCCGGATCCGGGCCGGGTGGCCCAGCGTCTTGAAGAACTCCGCCTTCATATGGTAAAGCGGCGTACTCACCTCAGCTGCCTCCCTAACCCGGCCCGCGGCCTGTTAGCTTGTGCCCCCGCACCTGTGTCCTCCGCCCGCCCGCGTCGGACGGCCGCGACGGCCCGGATGTCAGGCTCAGCAATTCATAATGTTAGCAACAAGCCAGCGAACAGGCCGTGACCGAAGCATCCAGCCGCGGCGCCTCGCCGACTGCGATCTGCCCGGCTCCGGATGGCGAGCTCCGGCTGGCCGCGGCCACACCCAGGACCGCTGCCGCCTGGACTAGCAGCGGCACCAGCCATGATCAGCGTGGACTCAAGTGCCGGCCGGATGGGGCGATCCGGATGGTCCCGGTCCCTCCGGTGCTCGTCGCACCCGACGGCCGGCTGTTCTGCGGAACCCGCGGCGGGCCGCTCAGCGGATCGGTCACCGGCCGCGCCTGGCAATCCGCCCGCAACCTCGCCCTCGGGCCCGAGCTAGCCGCCACCCGGCTCGCCCGACGCCCCTACGAGCTGCGTCACGCCGCCTTGTCACTGTGGCTGAACGCCGGCGGAGATCCCGCCCACATCGCCGCCCGGGCCGGGCACAGCGTCGCGATCTCCTTACCGTGTATAACCACTGCATCCACGGCCAAGACGACCTCCTCAACCAGCAGATCGGCCGCGTCCTCGAGCCGTCCGCGGGACGTGGTCCGTGCCTGTCCGTGGAAAAAGCCAGCGGTTGCACCGACCGCGCGACTGACGCGGACGCCGTCCGCTATGCGTCCGTGGATTCCCCTACCGGCCCGCCGTCGGCCCGTGAATCACCCCTACACCAAACAGACACGCCCCGAAACAGCAATGTTGGCGAAAGTCGTTTATCCTGCTCAAGGCAGATATTAGAACAAGATCCGAACATCGGCAAGCTAGCCCTTCAGGACCACGGCTGGCCCAAAGACCTTCACCAACGGTCTGCGAAACCGCTCGCACCGGCACGCAAAAGCCGGTGACACCGTCGGGTGTCACCGGCTCTGAACTGCGGAAACAGGGTGGCAGGTGTTGGGTTCGAACCAACGTAGGCTGAGCCGACGGTTTTACAGACCGTTCCCTTTGGCCACTCGGGCAACCTGCCGTGCACCGCCGCACTGCGGCGGCAGCAGAGAGAAGAATAGCGGACATCGCGAGCAGTTGCGACGCGGACTGGCAGGCAGCCGTTCGCGACCACGGCCACGACGAACGCCCGGGCCACGACAGCGTGGCCAAGGTGACGAGCGGCACCATACCCGTCTACCCTGTGGTCCATGCCAAGCGAGTCAAGCTTCGACATCGTCTCAAAGATCGACCGCCAGGAAGCCGACAACGCGCTTAACCAGGCGGCCAAGGAGATCAGCACCCGGTTCGACTTCCGCAACGTCGGGGCGTCCATCGCCTGGTCGGGCGAGAACGGGGTGGAGATCCGCGCCAACAGCGAGGAGCGCGCCAACGCGATCCTCGACGTGTTCAAGGAGAAGCTCGTCAAGCGGAGCATCTCACTGAAGCACCTGGACGCCGCGGAGCCCAAGATCTCCGGCAAGGAGTACCGGATCGCGATCGCGATCAAGGAGGGCATCACCCAGGAAAACGCCAAGAAGGTATCCAAGATCATCAGGGACGAGGGCCCGAAGGGCGTCAAGGCCCAGGTGCAGGGCGAGGAGCTCCGCGTCTCGTCCAAGAGCAGGGACGACCTGCAGGCCGTGATCAGCCTGCTCAAGGGCAAGGACTTCGACTTCGCCCTGCAGTTCGTCAACTACCGCTAGTCCGGGCAGGGGTACCGGCCGGCTCGGCCAAGGCCGCCGGCCAGGCCGCCGTTAGCGTGGCTGGGTGCCCGCCGGGCCTGCCAGCCCTTCCAGCCTGCGCACCCGCTCGCCCGTGGGCGGGTGGGAGCCAAGCAGCCGGCCGAAACCGCCGGACGGAAACGGGGCGGCGATCATCAGGTGGCTCGCAGCGGCCAGCGGGCCGCGGCGGCGCAGTGGCAGGGTGGCCGCGCAGGCGTCGATCTTGCGCAGCGCGCTTGCCAGCGCCAGCGGCTCACCGGTGAGCAGCGCGCCCTCGAAGTCGGCCCCGTACTCACGGGCCGCCGGGGACGCGATGTGCAGCAGCAGCAGCGCCGACAGCGGGCAGATGGCGACGAGCGAGGCGAGCCCGGCCGACGAGGACGAGACCACGACGTCGCCTCGGGTCACGTGGGCCAGCTCGTGCGCGAGCACGGCGCGCAACTCGGCCGGCGAGAGCTCCCGTAGCAGCCCCTCGGTGCAGCACACCGCCGCCGACCGCGGGCCGTACCCGACGGTGAGGATGTTCGGCTGCGCGGCCGGGGACACGAAGAGCCGGGGCATCGGGAGCCGGGCCGAGCGGGCGAGCTCCCGTACCAGCCGGTGCAGCTCGGGCCGCTCCACCTCGCTGACTTGGCGGGCACCGACGGCAGTGAGCACGGCCCGCTCTGAATGAAAATAGCTGATCCACCCGAGAGCGACGATTAGCGCGCTTACCACCGCGGCGCCGACGAGTCCGAGCCACAGCACGGCGATCGCCAGCAACGCCGCGCACAGCCCGGCGGCGAGTAGCGCCGCGCGCAGTCCGTAGGCGCGCACTGCGGCTCCCCTCCATTCCTCCCGCCCCGGTCTGGCCGCCGTATCAGCAGCTCACCCGGTTAACGGTCGAAGACGACCGGGAGGTTCCCGCACCGCACCGCCAGCCTACGGCGGGCGCCGCCTGGCGCCGCCGCAGTATCAGAGAAACGGCAGCGACATTATGGACAAATAACAGTAACTTTATTGGATCGCAGCAGAAAGGTGGCGTGTCCCACACGCATGGGGACGGCCATGCGGCGCCCGAGTCAGCGTAGAATTTACTCCGTCCCGCACTCAAGCCCCGGCCACTGGGGTAGTGCTGCACGAGGACGCACGGTCCTGCGTGCGGAGGAGGATTTGCGCTGTGACCAAGCAGGTCCAGGAGCTAGACCACGTAATCATACGTTTTGCAGGCGACTCCGGTGACGGTATGCAGCTCACCGGTGACAGGTTCACCCAGGAGACCGCGGTCTTCGGCAACGACCTGTCCACCCTGCCGAACTTCCCCGCCGAGATCCGCGCTCCCCAGGGCACGCTGCCCGGCGTTTCCAGCTTCCAGCTGCACTTCGCGGACCACGACATCCTCACCCCCGGCGACGCGCCGGACGTGCTGGTGGCGATGAACCCGGCAGCGCTCAAGGCGAACCTGAAGGACCTGCCGCTCGGCAGCGACCTGATCGTCAACACCGACGAGTTCACTAAGCGCAACCTGGTCAAGGTCGGCTACGCCAAGAACCCGCTCGAGGACGGTTCGCTCGACGGCTACAAGCTGCACCCGGTGCCGCTGACGTCGCTGACCGTCAAGGCCCTCGAGGACCAGGACGTCTCGCGCAAGGACGCGGAGCGGGCGAAGAACATGTTCGCGCTCGGCCTGCTGTCCTGGCTCTACGGCCGGCCCTCGGAGGGGACGCTCTCCTTCCTCGAGGCGAAGTTCGGCAAGAAGCCGGAGATCTACAAGGCGAACGTGACCGCGTTCCAGTCCGGCTGGAACTACGGCGAGACCACCGAGGACTTCTCGGTCCGCTACGAGGTCAAGCCGGCCCCGATCAAGCCGGGCAGGTACCGGAACATCACCGGCAACACCGCGCTGGCGTACGGCCTGATCGCGGCCGGCCAGCTCGCCAAGCTGCCGCTGTTCCTCGGCTCGTACCCGATCACCCCGGCCTCCGACATCCTGCACGAGCTGGCCAAGCACAAGCAGTTCGGGGTCCGCACGTTCCAGGCCGAGGACGAGATCTCGGCCGCCAGCTCCGCGCTCGGCGCGGCGTTCGGCGGGGCGCTCGCCGTCACCACCACGAGCGGCCCCGGCATGCTGCTGAAGGCGGAGACCGTGGGCCTGGCCGTCTCGGTGGAGCTGCCGCTGCTAGTCGTGGACGTCCAGCGGGCGGGCCCGTCGACCGGCATGCCGACCAAGACCGAGCAGGCGGACCTGCTGATGGCGCTGTACGGCAGGAACGGCGAGTCGCCGGTGCCGGTGGTCGCGGCGGCCACGCCGTCGGACTGCTTCTTCGCGGCGATCGAGGCGGCCCGGATCGCGATCACCTACCGGACCCCGGTCATCCTGCTGTCCGATGGGTACCTGGCCAACGGCTCCGAGCCGTGGCGCATCCCCGAGGTGTCGTCGCTGCCGGACCTGAGCGCCGAGTTCGAGTTCGCCAGCCCGGCCGACAAGCCCGCCGACGGCAGCGACTTCCTGCCGTTCAAGCGCGACCCGCGGACGCTCGCCCGGCCGTGGGCGATCCCGGGCACTCCCGGCCTCGAGCACCGCGTCGGCGGCATTGAGAAGGCCGACGGCGCGGGGACGATCTCCTACGACCCGGACAACCATGACCTCATGGTTCGCACCAGGCAAGCCAAGATCGACGGCATCGCCGCCAGCATCCCGTCGCTCGAGGTCGACGACCCCTCGGGCACGGCGAGGCTGCTGGTCCTCGGCTGGGGGTCGACCTACGGCTCGATCGGCGCGGCCGTCCGTCGCGCCCGCCGCGAGGGGCACGAGGTCGCGCAGGCGCACCTGCGGCACATGAACCCGTTCCCGGCCAACCTCGGCGACGTGCTCCGCCGCTACGACAAGGTGCTCGTCCCCGAGATCAACCTGGGCCAGCTGGCGCTCCTGCTGCGCGGCAAGTTCCTGGTCGACGTGATCTCCTACAACCGCGTCAGCGGCCTTCCGTTCCGCGCGGCCGAGCTGGCTGAGGCGATCGAAGAGGTGCTCGCACATGCCTGAAATTCAAGATCAGCTTTCGTCGAACGGACCCGGGCGACTCCAGTCCCTTACGCTCGTCCCGCACAAGGGCGGCCTGGGGACCAAGGACTTCAAGTCCGACCAGGAAGTCCGCTGGTGCCCGGGGTGCGGCGACTACGCGATCCTCGCCGCCTTCCAGGCATTCCTGCCCGAGCTCGAGGTGCCCAGGGAAAACGTGGTCGTGGTCTCCGGGATCGGCTGCTCCTCCCGGCTGCCTTACTACGTGTCCAGCTACGGCATGCACTCGATCCACGGCCGGGCCCCCGCCATCGCGTCCGGGCTGGCCGCCTCGCGGCAGGACCTGTCGGTCTGGGTGATCACCGGGGACGGCGACGCGCTCTCCATCGGCGGAAACCACCTGATCCACGCCCTTCGGCGGAACGTGAACATCAAGATCCTGCTGTTCAACAACCGGATCTACGGGCTCACCAAGGGGCAGTACTCGCCCACCTCCGAGCAGGGCAAGATCACCAAGTCCACGCCCTACGGCTCGCTCGACTACCCGTTCAACCCGGTGTCGCTCGCGCTGGGGGCAGAGGCGTCCTTCGTGGCCCGGTCGGTGGACTCCGACCGCAAGCACCTCCAGTCAGTGATGCGGGCGGCAGCCGACCACCGCGGCTCCGCGTTCATCGAGATCTTCCAGAACTGCCCGATCTTCAACGACGATGCGTTCGCCCCGATCAAGGAGCCGAACGCGCCCGGCCTGATCAGGCTCGAGCACGGCGCCCCGATCCGGTTCGGCCCCGACGGCTCGATGGGCCTGGTCTACGGCCCGTACGGCGCCCTGACCCCGGTCGAGGCCGCCACGGCGGGTGAGTCCGAGCTGGTCGTGCACGACGCGGCCAGGACCGACCCGTCCTACGCGTTCGCGCTCTCCCGGCTCGACAGCTTCGACTTCGCGCACACCCCGATCGGCATCTTTCGCTCGGTCCCCCGCCCGTCCTACGACGACCTGATGTCCTCCCAGCTCGAGCAGGCCCGCTCGGCCGGCGGGGGCGACCTGGCCAGGCTGCTGGCCGGCAACGACACCTGGGAAGTCAACTAACAATTCCCCGTCGGCGCCCCTAACCGCGGCTCACTGCACCACCTGACCCCGGCGCGCACCATGTCGATTGCGCAATCGACCACGCTCTAACCTGGTCGATTGCGCAATCGACCTGCTCTGGCAGGCACCGCTCGCGGGCGGTGGGGCTAGGCG
This sequence comes from uncultured Actinomycetota bacterium, assembly GCA_963773105.1. Lineage (GTDB taxonomy): Bacteria > Actinomycetota > Actinomycetes > Streptosporangiales > Streptosporangiaceae > Trebonia. The sequence goes on along the minus strand of CAVZAA010000002.1, from coordinate 1,007,798 downwards.
GTACGGGTGATTACGAAGTCGCAGAGGGACTCGAAGGCGTGCCGGGCGGGGACGTCGGGCAGCTTCGCCAGCAGGGCGGTGGCGCCGCCGATCCAGGACCGTACGGTCTCGCGCGCCTCCTCCAGGGCGGCCGACTCGCGCAGCAGCGTGAGCGCCTCGGCGTGCAGCGCCGGGTCGGTTAGGTCCTCGCCCGGCCAGCAGCTGCCGCAGCCGGGCGTCCGAAGCCGAGTCCCCCGATCCGCGCAGCGCGTAGAGCACCGGCAGGGTCCGCACGCCCTGGCGCAGGTCGGTACCCGGCTCCTTGCCCGACTGGGTCGACGTGGAGGCCACGTCGAGCACGTCGTCGGACAGCTGCCAGGCGACGCCGATCCGCATGCACGCCTCGGCGATCAGGTCCGTCATCTCGTCCGAGAGGCCGGAGAACATCGCGCCGAACCGCCCCGAAGTGGCGATCAGCGACCCGGTCTTCTCCGTGATCACGTGCATGTAGTGGTCGAGCGGGTCCTCCCCCGGGCGGACTCCCACCGTCTCCAGCAGCTGGCCGTCGACCAGGCGGCCGAACGTCTCCGCCTGGATCCTGATCGCCGCCGGGCCCAGGTCGGCCAGGATGCGGGACGCCCGCGCGAACAGGTAGTCGCCCGCCAGGATGGCGATCGAGTTGCCGAACAGGGAGTTGGCCGACGGCTGGCCGCGCCGGATGGCGGCCTCGTCCATGACGTCGTCGTGGAAGAGGGTGGCCAGGTGCGTGAGCTCGATGGCGACCGCGGCGGGCACGATGCGCTTGTCGCGGCAGTCGCCGAAGCGGGCGGCCAGCAGCACCAGCATGGCGCGGAAGCGCTTGCCGCCGGCCGCCATCATGTGCCGGGAGACCTCGGCGAACATCTCGTCGCCGCCGAAGGAGGTGTCACGCAGGGCGGCTTCGACGGCGGCAAGGTCTTCCGCCATCTCCGCGGTCAGGGTCGCGTCGGCGAAATCGACGGGGACAGCGATGATCACACGAACTCCATTGTCGTCGGCGCATTTAACCCGAGCGTACGAACACACCAGCATACGCGGTCGTCTAATAGGGGGCAGGGGCAGCCTCCGACCAAGGGGCACTCACCCAGGCCACCCCTATATCCCCCTACCCACTGCACTGAACCATCACGCTCCCCAGGCAGCGTCATGGCCGCCGCCGCGCGCGGCGAGCGCGGGACGGCGGCCATGATCAGAACCGGCTAACCGGGTCATTAGCGGACGAACAGCTGCGTCGCCGCGTGGTTGGCGAGCGAGAGCACCGGCTCGGGCACGATGCCGAAGACGACGACGGAGAGCGCGCCGACGCCCACCGCGATGCCGGTGAACACGGACGGCACCGCGACCACGGGGCCGTCCGGCACCGGGTCGCTGAAGAACATCAGCACGATGACGCGGGCGTAGAAGAACGCCGCGATGGCCGAGGACACCACGCCGACGACCACCAGCGCCAGGTCGCCGCCCGCGATGGCCGCCTGGAAGACGGCGAACTTCCCGACGAACCCGGACGTCAGCGGGATGCCCGCGAACGAGAGCAGGAACAGCGCGAAGACGCCGGCCACCACCGGGCGACCGCTTGCCGAGGCCGGCCCAGCGGGACAGGTGGTCCGCCTCGCCGCCCTTGTCGCGGACCAGGGTGATCACCGCGAACGCGCCGATCGTGGTCAGGCCGTAGGTGGCGAGGTAGAACAGCGACGAGGACAGCCCGTCGACCGACGAGGAGACGACGGCGGTCAGGATGAACCCGGCGTGGGCGATGGAGGAGTAGGCGAGCAGCCGCTTCACATCGGTCTGGGTGATCGCGACCACCGCGCCGACGACCATGGTGAGGATCGCCACCACCCACATGGCCGGACGCCAGTCCCACTGGTCAGCGTGCCGAACGCGACGTAGAAGACCCGCAGCAGCGCGCCGAACGCGGAGACCACGGTGCAGGACGCCATCAGCGCGGTGATCGGGGTCGGCGCGCCCTGGTAGACGTCCGGCTTCCAGGCCTGGAAGGGCACCGCGCCGATCTTGAACAGCAGCCCGACCCCGGTGAGCGCGATCCCGGCGTAGAGCAGCGTGTCGCTGCCGGTTCCGGACGAGACGGTCGTCGCGATGGAGGCGAGCGAGACCGACCCTGAGAACCCGTACAGCATCGCGATGCCGAACAGGAAGAACGCCGAGGAGAACGAGCCGAGCAGGAAGTACTTCATGGCCGCCTCGTGCGACAGCAGGCGGCGACGGCGGGCCAGCCCGCACAGCAGGTACAGCGGCAGCGAGAGAACCTCGAGCGCGACGAACATCGTCAGCAGGTCGTTGGCGGCCGGGAACAGCAGCATGCCGCCGACCGCGAACAGGGTCAGCGGGTAGATCTCGGTGTGCACCAGGCCCGCCAGCAGGCCCTCGCGCTCCTCCGTCGACCCCGGCACCGCCGCCGCCTGGCCGGCGAACGAGGACACGTCGTGCGAGTCGTCGGCGATCAGCAGCACGGCGACCGCCGCGAGGACCAGGATCGTGCCCTGGATGAAGAGCGTCGGCCGGTCCACGGCCACCGCCCCCTCGGCGGCCGAGTGCCCGGCGCTGCCGTGCGCGAAGATCGTCGAGGACGCGGCGATCACGCAGGTCCACACGAAGGCGGCTACCAGCGCGCCGAACGTCACCAGCAGGTGCACGGCGCGGCGCAGCTCGCGGGGCACGAACGCCTCGACCAGCACGCCGACGACGGCCGCGCCGAAGACGACCAGCATCGGCGCGAGCTGGCTGTACTCGATGCTCGGGGCCGGGATCGCGCCGGGAACGGCAGCAGTGACAGCGGCGGCGGCGAGGCTCACGGCTGGTTTCCCTTCTGGGCTACTGCGGGGTGAGCGGGCACCGGATCGTGCGCGCCCACCTGGGTCATCGTTGTGTTGACGGCCGGGTTGATCACGTCAAGGACCGGCTTGGGGTAGACGCCCAAGCGCGATGATCAGCGCGACCAGCGGCACCACCGCGAGCAGCTCGCGCACCTTGAGGTCGGGCATCGCCGACACCGACTCGGCGACCGGACCGTTCATCGTCCGCTGGTACATCCACAGGATGTAGATCGCGGCCAGGATGATCCCGGCCACCGCGAACGAGCCCGCCACCTTGTAGCGCGAGAACGTGCCGACCAGTACCAGGAACTCGGACACGAAGGTGGACAGGCCGGGCAGCGACAGCCCGGCGAGACCGGAGACGAGGAACAGCCCGGCCAGCACCGGTGCGACCTTCTGCACGCCGCCGTAGTCGGAGATCTTGTCGGACCCGCGGCGGACGATGAGGAACCCGGCGATCAGCAGCAGCGCGCCGGTGGAGAAACCGTGGTTGACCATGTAGAGCGTCGCCCCCGACTGCCCCTGCGAGGTCAGCGCGAAGATGCCGAGCACGATGAAGCCGAAGTGCGAGATCGAGGTGTAACCGATCAGCCGCTTCATCGAGGTCTGCCCGATCGCCACGATCGGCGCCGTAGATGATCGAGATCACCGCGAGGACGAGGATCAGCGGGGTGAAGTAGCGGAACCCGTCGGGGAACAGCTCCAGGCAGTACCTGATCATCCCGAACGTGCCGACCTTGTCCATCACGCCGAGCATCAGCACCGCGGCACCGGGCTGGGCGGACGCGGTGGCGTCGGGCAGCCAGGTGTGGAACGGCCACAGCGGCGCCTTGATCGCGAAGGCGATGAAGAACCCGAGGAACAGCCACTTCTGCACCGTCGAGGACAGGGCCACGTGCGCCAGCGTGTAGAACAGGAACGTCCCGTGGTGCCCGGTGGCGGCCGACTGTCCGGCGTACACGTACAGCGCGATGACCGCGACCAGCATCAGCAGGCCGCCGAGGAGGCTGTAGAGCAGGAACTTGACGGCCGCGTACTGCCGCGCCCCGACGCCGAACGACCCGATCATGAAGTACATCGGGATCAGCATGGCCTCGAAGAACACGTAGAACAGGAAGACGTCGGTGGCCGCGAAGACCCCGATCATCATCGTCTCGAGGACCAGCATCAGCGCGAAGTACACCTTGGGCGACCGCTTCGCCTCGTCGGCGTCGTGCCAGGAGGCGAGCACCACCACCGGCATCAGCACCACGGTCATGCCGATGAGCACCAGCGCGATCCCGTCCACGCCGAGCGCGTAGTGCACGCCGAACTGCGGGATCCAGGAGTACTCCTCGGTGAACTGGAACGTCGGCCCCGAGGTCTTGTACTGGGTGGCCATCACGATCACCCAGACCAGCGTGACCAGCGTGACCGCCAGCGTCATCAGCCTGGTCAGCCGGGCCGGGCTGAGCGCGACCACGATCGCGCCGACCAGCGGGATGCCGCCGGCCACGGTCAGCCAGGGAAACCCGGTCCCCGCCACCGTGATAATCGACGTAAGAGTCATCAGAGCCTCACCACCAGAAGGCCGGCCACGAGCAGCACGGCGCCGATGAGCATGGACAGCGCGTAAGAGCGCACGAAGCCGTTCTGCAGCCTGCGCAGCCGGGACGAGCTTCCGCCGACCGTCGCCGCCAGCGTGTTGACCAGACCGTCCACGCCGCGGCTGTCGAAGAAAACCGAGAGCCTGGTCAGCCACTGGCCGGGGCGCATCAGCACCGACTCGTTGAGCGCGTCGCCGTAGAGGTCGGCCCGCGCGGCCCGCGTCAGCACCGACCCGCGCGGCGCGACCGCCGGGACCAGCACCCGCCCGTACATCGCCCAGGCGACGCCGATGCCGAAGACCGCAAGCACGAGGGCGATGATGCCGGGCCAGGACCAGATGCCGTGGTCGGGGAACGGCACGCCGATCACCGGCGCCAGGAAGTTCTGCAGCCGCTCGTTGATGATGAAGAACGCGCCCGCACCGACCGAGCCGATCGCCAGCAGGATCATCGGCACCGTCATGACCAGCGAGGACTCATGCGGGTGCGGGATCTGCGGCTCGGTGTAGGCGGGGGTCGCGCCCGCCCCGCCCAGCACGCCCTGCTCCTTCCAGCGCTCCGGGCCGTACCAGGTCATCAGCATGACCCGGGTCATGTAGAAGGCGGTGATGGCGGCGCCGAGGATCGTGCAGGCGCAGAGAATCCAGCCGTCCGTGCCGCCCTTCAGCCAGGCCGCGTCGATGATGCCGTCCTTGGTGAAGAACCCGGAGAACGGCGGGATGCCGATGATCGCCAGATAGCCGAAGCCGAACGTCGCGAAGGTGATCGGCAGGAACTTGCGCAGGCCGCCGTAGCGGCGCATGTTGACCTCGTCGTCCATGCCGTGCATCACCGACCCGGCCCCGAGGAACAGCCCGGCCTTGAAGAACCCGTGCGCGAGCAGGTGCGCGATCGCGAACACGTACCCGGCCGGCCGAGGCCGGCCGCCAGGATCATGTAGCCGATCTGCGACATCGTGGACCCGGCGAGCGCCTTCTTGATGTCGTCCTTGGCGCAGCCGATGATCGCGCCGAACAGCAGCGTCACCGCGCCGACGACCGTCACCGCGAGCTGGGCGGTGGGCGAGGCGTTGAAGATCGGGTTGGAACGCACGATGAGATAGACGCCAGCCGTGACCATCGTCGCCGCATGGATAAGAGCCGACACAGGGGTCGGGCCCTCCATCGCGTCGAGCAGCCAGGACTGCAGCGGCACCTGGGCGGACTTGCCGCAGGCGCCGAGCAGCAGCAGCAGGCCGAGCGCGGTGGTCACGCCGGTCCCGCCCGACTTCGCCGAGTCGAACACCCCGGTGAAGTTGAACGTGCCGAATTCGGAGAACATCAGCATGATCGCCAGCGACAGGCCGGCGTCACCGACCCGGTTGACGATGAACGCCTTCTTCGCCGCCACCGCCGCCGTCGGCTTGAACTGCCAGAACCCGATCAGCAGGTAGGACGCGAGGCCGACGCCCTCCCAGCCCACGTACAGGGCGAGGTAGTTGTCCGACAGCACCAGCAGCAGCATGGCCGCGATGAACAGGTTCAAGTAGCCGAAGAACCGCCGCTTGTCGCTGTCGTGGGACATGTAGCCGACCGAGTAGATGAGGATCAGCGAGCCGACCCCGGTGATCAGCAGCACGAAGCAGATCGACAGCGGGTCGATCAGGAGGCCGATGTTGGCCTGGAAGCGGTTGACCGGGATCCAGGAGTACATGTGCAGGTCCTGGCTGCGCCCGGCCCCTGTCTTGCCGAGCAACGCGAAGAACGCGATCACGCCGTAGACAAACGACGCAAGCGACATTGTGACGGCGAGCAGGTGCCCCCACTTGTCGGTGCGCCGGCCGCCGATCAGCAGGACCGCCGCGCCGAAGACCGGGAAGGCGAGCAGCAGCCACGACAGGCGGAACACGCCGGTGGCGGCGAGCGTCGTCATCGTGTCAATCCCCTCAGTTCTTGAGCAGGTTAGCGTCGTCGACCGACGCGGACCTGCGGGCGCGATAGATGGCCATCAGGATGGCGAGCCCGACGACGACCTCGGCGGCGGCGACGACCATCACGAAGAAGGCCACTACCTGGCCGTCCAGATTGCCGTGCATCCGGGAGAACGAAACGAACGCCAGGTTGCACGAGTTGAGCATCAGCTCGACGCTCAGGAAGATCAGGATCGCGTTGCGCCTGACGAGCACGCCGATCGCGCCGATCACGAACAGGATGACGGCAAGGAAAACGTAACCAGCGGGGCTCATGCTCCACTCTCCTCGGTGCCGCGAGCGTCCGCTTCGAGTTCCCGCTCCGTGTCGATCCGCTCGCCGGTGGCAAGGTCGACGGTGACGACCCCCTGCGGGTCGCGGCCGAGCTGCACGTCGCGCCCGACCACCGCGTGGGACACGGAACGGTCGGACGTGGTGCCGTCCGGCAGCATGGCCGGCATGTCGACGGCGTTGTGGAGTGCGTAGACACCGGGCGGCGGCTCGGGCTGGACCTGGCCGCTGTCGATCTTGGCGCGGGACACCTCCCGCTGGGTCGGCTTGCGGGTGGTCCGCTCGCGGTGCGCGAGGACCATCGCACCGAGCGCGGCGGTGATCAGCAGGGCGCTGGTGACTTCAAACGGGAACACGTAGGTGGTGAAGATCAGCCGCGCCAGCCCGGTCAGGTTGTCGGTGTTGTTGGCGGCGGTCTGCGGGGCGGCCGCGCCGATCGCCGCGTGCCCGATGCCGACGATGAGCAGGACCGACAGGCCGATGCCGGCCAGTGCCGCCCACAGCCGCTGCCCCCTGATCACCTCGACCAGCGATTCCGTCGAGTTGGTGCCGATCAGCATGACCACGAACAGGAATAGCATCAGCACGGCGCCGGTGTAGACGATGACCTGGACGAAGGCCAGGAACGGGGCGCCCTGCATGACGTACATGACCGCCAGGCAGAGCATCACCACCGCGAGCATCAGGGCGCAGTGCACCGCGTGCCGCACGAGGATCATGGCGATGGCGGCGGAAACGGCTATCACCGCCAGGATCCAGAACAGGACCTTGGTGAAGATGGGGTCGAGGTTGGTCGAGCCCGGACCGCTCGCCAGGAAGAGGTGAATCATGTCTCGCTCCCAAGACCTACGACCCCGGCGCCGCCGAGGCGGTAGTAGTCCTTCTCGTCCTTGCCGAGCCGCATCGGGTGCGGCGGGGCCTCCATGTTGGGGAGCAGCGGGAGAAGCAGCTGCTCCTTGGTCCAGATGAGGCTCTCCCGGTTGTCGTCCGCGATCTCGTACTCGTTGGTCATCGTGAGCGCGCGGGTCGGGCACGCCTCGATGCACAGGCCGCAGAGGATGCAGCGCAGGTAGTTGATCTGGTAGACGTGGCCGTACCGCTCACCCGGGGAGAAGCGCTCCTCGTCGGTGTTGTCCCGGCCCTCGACGTAGATCGCGTCGGCCGGGCAGGCCCAGGCGCACAGCTCACACCCGATGCACTTCTCGAGCCCGTCCGGCCAGCGGTTGAGCTGGTGGTGTCCGTGGAACCGGGGGGCGGTCGGCCGCTTGTCCTCCGGGTACATCACGGTGTCCACCTTCCGGAACATCTCGCGGAAGGTAACTCCGAACCCCTTGACCGGGTTGAGGAAGTCAAGCACCGGTGACCTCCTTAGTCACACCGTCGTCGTCGACGTAGGCCGAACCGGTCAGCGCGGTGTCGCCGAGCTCAAGGCCGTGATAATGCGGCAGGTCGAGCGGCGGCACCGGGTACCTCGGCCCGGGCTTGGCGGGCTTGGCCACCTTGACCAGCTCGCCTTGATCGTTGTAGTCCCACTCGTCCTCGTCCTCGTCGGCGCCGGGCTTGTCCGGCTCAAGCCGGTTCAGCCACTTGGTGTAGCCGTTGTCCCAGAACGTGATCAGCGCGATGAAGAGCACTAGGACCACGCCCGCGACCGCGTAGACGACCGGCGAGTGGTTGTCCTGGCGCAGCGCCCGCACGGTGGCGACCAGCAGCAGCCAGACGATCGAGAACGGGATCAGGATCTTCCAGCCGAGCGCCATGAGCTGGTCGTACCGTGTCCGCGGGAGCGTGCCGCGCAGCCACACGTAGCAGAACAGCAGCAGGAAGACCTTGATCAGGAACCACAGGACCGGCCACCAGCCGCTGTTGGCCGACGGCCAGAACGTCGAGATCGGCACCGGGGCCCGCCAGCCGCCGAGGAACAGCGTGGTCGCGAGCGCGGAGACCGTGGTCATGTTGATGTACTCGGCCAGGAAGAACATGGCGAACTTCATCGACGAGTACTCGGTCATGTGCCCGGCCACGATCTCGCCCTCGCCCTCGGGCAGGTCGAACGGGATCCGGTTGGTCTCGCCCACCATCGTCACCAGGTAGATGAGGAAGGACGGGAACAGCACCCAGAAGTACCAGTAGTGCTGCTGGGCGGCGACGATCTGGCTGGTGGAGAGCGAGCCGGCGTCGAGGAAGACCGCGACGAAGGACAGCGCCATCGCGATCTCGTAGCTGATCACCTGCGCGGTGGAGCGGAGCGCGCCCAGAATCGAGTACGGCCCGCGGGAGGCCCAGCCCGCCAGCACGATGCCGTAGACGCCGACCGAGCTCATCGCCAGCACCAGCAGCACCGCGACCGGGAGGTCGGTCACCTGCAGCGGCGTCCAGTGGTGGAAGATCGACACCTCCGGTCCCCACGGGATGATCGCGAAGGCGACGAACGCCGGCGCGCACGCGAGGATCGGCGCGACGAAGAACACCAGCTTGTCGACCCCGGTGGGGACGACGTCCTCCTTCAGCGGCAGCTTGAGCGCGTCGGCGATGGGCTGCAGCAGGCCAAAGGGGCCGGCCCGGTTGGGACCCGGCCGGTTCTGCATCCGGCCGATCACCCGCCGCTCGAACCAGATCATGAAGATCGTGGTGAGCAGCAGGAACACGAAGACAATGCCGACCTTGAGCAGCACCAGCCACCAGATCTGCTGGTTGAAGTCGCTCAGCGTCGGGTCCGCTGCGGCGAGCGCACCGCTCATTCGGCCCTCCTCAGGGTTACCCGGCTCCCGTGGCCAGCGCCGAGGTCGGCCCGGACCGCGCTGCCCGGGCTGTTAGTGGGAAGCCACACCACGCCATCGGCCATCTTCTCGGTGACGTCAAGCGGCACGGTCACCGAGCCGACCGCGCTGTGCACGGTCACCTTGTCGCCGTCGTGCAAGCCTGCGTCAGCCGCCGTGACCGGGGAAACCCGGGCCACGACCGGCCGCGCGGTCGCCGCCAGGTACGGCTCGCCGTCCTGCATCCGCCCGGCGTCGACCAGCTGGTGCCAGGTGGCCAGGTGGTGTTCGGTGTCGCCCGCCGGGCTAGTGGTACCAGAGAGAACGGCAGGCGGAGCCGGGCGAGCCCCCTGCCAGGCGCCGAGAGCGGCCAGCTCCGCGCGCGCGGCGGCCGCGCTCGGCAGCCCGAGGTGGACGTCCATCTCGTCGGCGATCGCGCCGAGCACGTACAGGTCGGTGCGGACGCCGGGAGCGCTGAGGGCGGCGGCGAACGTCGCGCCCCGGCCCTCCCAGTTGACGAACGTGCCCGCCTTCTCCGCCACCGCGGCGACCGGGAACACCACGTCGGCGCGGTCGGTGACCGCGCTGGCCCGCAGCTCGAGCGAGACGATGAACGGCGTCTCGTCAAGCGCGCGCAGCGCCGCGCCCGGGTCGGGCAGGTCGGCCGGGTCGACCCCGGCGATGACGAGCGCGCCCAGCGAGCCCGTCCCGGCCGCTTCGAGCAGCGCGGACGTAGAACGACCAGGGTCCGACGGCAGGGTGGCCTTGTTCCAGGCCAGCGCCACCTCGGCCCGGGCCTTGGGGTCGCCCACCCAGCGGCCGATCGGCAGCAGGCCCGGCATCGCGCCCGCCTCGATGGCGCCGCGCTCGCCCGCCCGGCGCGGAATCCAGGCCAGCTTAGCGCCGGTGGCGTCGGCCAGCCTGACCGCCGCGGCGAGCGCGCCGGGAACCTCGGCCAGCCGCTCCCCGACCAGGATCACCGCGCCCGGCGTGGACAGCAGGGTGGCCGCCTGCGCGATGGCGTCGTCGCTGCCGCCGCCCGCGGCGAGCGCGGTCAGCGTGGCGGGCTCGGCCCCGGGCACGGTCGGCAGCAGCGTGCCGTTGACCTTGGTCAGGCCCGGGGTGGTGAGCGCGCCGACCGAGAACACCCTGAGCGCGGTCTTGCGAGCCGCCTTGCGCAGCCGCAGGAACACGATCGGGGATTCGTCTTCCGGCTCGAACCCGGCCAGCAGCACCGCGGGCGCGGCCTCAAGGTCGGCGTAGCTGACCTCGATGTCGCGGCCGGCCACCCGGGCGGCGAGGAACTGCTCCTCCTCGGCCGAGTGCGGCCTGGCCCGCATGTCGATGTCGTTGGTGTTCAGCGCCACCCGGGTGAACTTGGCGTACGCGTAGGCGTCCTCGAGCGTCAGCCGCCCGCCGGTCAGCACGCCCACGCCGTACGGTCCCTCGACCGCGTCCCGCGCCGCCGCCAGGCCGCGCGCCGCCGCCGCGTAGGCGGCCGCCCAGGATGCCGGGCGGAGCACCCCGGCGTCGTCGCGAACCAGCGGGGCGGTGAGCCGGTCGGACTGGCTGGCGTAGGCGAACGCCCAGCGGCCCTTGTCGCAGTTCCACTCCTCGTTGACCAGCGGCTCGTCGCCCGCCAGGCGGCGCAGCACCCGGCCCCGGCGGTGGTCGGTGCGCTGATGGCAGCCGGCCGCGCAGTGCTCGCACACGCTCGGCGTGGACACCAGGTCGAACGGGCGGGACTTGAATCGGTAGGCCGCGCCGGTGAGCGCGCCGACCGGGCAGACCTGCACCGTGTTGCCGGAGAAGTAGGAGTTGAACGGCTTGCCGGTCGCGGTGCCGATGTACTGGCCCGGGCCGCGCTCGATGAACTCGATGAAGTCGTCGCCCGCGATCTCCTCCGAGGTCCGCACGCAGCGGGTGCAGGAGATGCAGCGCTCGCGGTCGAGCAGCACCTCGGCCGAGATCGGCACCGGCTTCTCGAACTCGCGCTTGTCCTCGAGGAAGCGCGATTCGCCCTGGCCGTTGGCGAGCGCCTGGTTCTGCAGCGGGCACTCGCCGCCCTTGTCGCACATCGGGCAGTCGAGCGGGTGGTTGATCAGCAGCAGCTCCATCACGCCGCGCTGCGCCTTCTCGGCGACGGCGGAGGTGAGCTGGGTCTTGACCACCATGCCCTCGGTGCACACGGTGGTGCAGGAGGCGAGCGGCTTGCGCTGGCCCTCGATGTCCACCAGGCACTGCCGGCAGGCGCCGATCGGGTCGAGCAGCGGGTGGTCGCAGAACCTGGGGATCGCGATGCCGATCATCTCGGCCGCCCGGATCACCAGCGTGCCCTTGGGCACGGAGATCTCGAAGCCGTCGATCGTCACTGACACCGTGTCAGTCTTCGGCTGACCAGTGGTTGGCTGTAGCGTCATTCGTTCACACCGCCCACGCTGTCGATGCGGCCGGGTCGAACGGGCAGCCGCCATCCTTCTGGTGCTGGATGATCTCGTCGCGGAAGTACTGGATGGCCGAGGTGATCGGCACCGGTACGGCGTCACCGAGAGCGCAGAACGCCCGGCCTATGATGTTGCTGCCCACGTCGAGAATCGTCTCCAGGTCGGCGTCGGTGCCCTTGCCCTCTTCCAGCCGCTCCAGAGTCCGCACCATCCAGTAGGAGCCCTCGCGGCATGGCGTGCACTTGCCGCAGGACTCGTGCTGGTAGAACTCGGTCCAGCGGAGCGCGGCGCGCAGCACGCAGGTGGTGGTGTCGAAGATCTGCAGCGCCCGGGTGCCGAGCATCGACCCGGCGGCGGCCACCCCCTCGAAGTCGAGCGGGACGTCCAGGTGCTCCTTGGTCAGCAGCGGGGTTGACGACCCGCCGGGGGTCCAGAACTTCAGCTCGTGGTTCGGCCGCAGCATGCCGCCGGCCAGGTCGATCAGCTCCCGCAGGGTGATGCCGAGCGGCGCCTCGTACTGGCCCGGGTTCTTCACGTGCCCGGACATCGAGAAGATGCCGTAGCCCTTCGACTTCTCGGTGCCGAGGTCGGCGAACCACTGCGAGCCGTTGGCGATGATCGACGGCACGCTCGAGATCGACTCGACGTTGTTGATGACGGTCGGGCTCGCGTACAGGCCCTCGACCGCTGGGAACGGCGGCCGGTTCCTGGGCAGGCCGCGGTAGCCCTCGAGCGAGGTCAGCAGCGCGGTTTCCTCGCCGCAGATGTACGCGCCCGCGCCGGCGTGCACGATCACCTCGAGGTCGAAGCCGCTGCCGAGGATGTTCTTGCCGATGTACCCGGCCTCGTAGGCCTGGGCCACCGCGAGCTGCAGCCGTCTGATGGTGTGCAGTACCTCGCCGCGCACGTAGATGAACGCGTGGCTGGCCCTGATCGCGTAGCAGGTGATGATGGCGCCCTCGATCAGCACGTGCGGGTTGGCCATCATCAGCGGGACGTCCTTGCACGTGCCCGGCTCGGACTCGTCGGCGTTGACGGTGAGGTAGTGCGGCTTGCCGTCGTTCTGGGGGATGAAGGACCACTTCATGCCGGTCGGGAAGCCCGCGCCGCCGCGGCCGCGCAGCGATCCCGCCTTCACCGCCGCGATGACGTCGTCCGGCGCCATCGCCAGCGCCTTCGGCAGCGCCCGGTACCCGCCGGTGCGGGTGTAGCCCTCCAGCGTGAACGAGTCGGGCTGGTCCCAGTTCGCGGTCAGCACGGGGGTCAGGGGGGCTATCGGGGGGGTCTCCCCCCCGGGGAAGGTCAGGGGGGCTTTCGGGGGGGTCTCCCCCCCGGGAGAGGACTGTGTATCGGTCATGCCTGTGCCTCCGGCTCCGGCGCCTTCCATCCGCGCTCCTTGGCCAGCTTGAGACCCACCAGGCTGGCGTGGCCGGCCGACGGGCCCTCGGCCGCCTGGCCGTCGCCGTAGCCCGCCAGGATCCTGTTGGCCTGCTTCCACGTGCACAGCCGGCTCGGGCCTCGGGTCGGGGCGACGTGCGCGCCCGAGCGCAGGTCATCGACGAGCTTCTTGGCCGACTGCGGGGTCTGGTTGTCGAAGAACTCCCAGTTGACCATCACCACGGGGGCGTAGTCGCAGGCGGCGTTGCACTCGAGGCGCTCGACCGCGACCTTGCCGTCCGGCGACTTGATGTCGTGGTGCCCGTTGCCGTGGACCGCGACCTCGCCGCCCACGTACGCCGAGAGCTCGGCGTAGATCTGGTCGCCGCCCATGATCGCGCAGGTGGTGTTGGTGCAGACGCCGATCTGGTACTCGGCCGCGGGCTCGTGCTTGTACATCGTGTAGAAGGACGCGACGCCGAGCACCTCGGTCTCGGTGATCTCGAGGACCTCCGCGCAGAACTTGATCCCGTCCTCCGAGACGTACCCGTCCTCCGCCTGCACGAGGTAGAGCAGCGGCAGCAGCGCGGACCGCGCCTTGGGGTACCGGCCGATGATCTCGGTGGCGTCTTCCCTCAGCCGAACGAGGGTTTCCGTACTGAACGGCATTATCTGTCTACGCCTCCAATCACCGGGTCGATTGACGCGATCGCGGGGATCACGTCGGCGAGGTTGCCGCCTTCGCAGAGGACCGAGACGGCCTGCATGTGGTGGAACGAGGGGTCGCGCAGGTGCGCGCGGTACGGCCTGGTGCCGCCGTCGCTGACCACGTGGCAGCCGAGCTCGCCCTTGGGCGACTCGACCGGCACGTAGGCCTGCCCGGCCGGCACCCGGAACCCCTCTGTCACCAGCTTGAAGTGGTGGATGAGGGCCTCCATGGACTGGCCCATGATGTGCGCGATGTGCTCAGGTGACGGCCCCATGCCGTCCGGGCCGAGGGACAGCCGGGCGGGCCAGCCGATCTTGGCGTCCTGGATCATCCACGGGTCGTTGGGCACGCCGGCGCGGTCGGCCAGCCGGTCCACGCACTGCTGGACGATTCGCAGCGACTGGTCGATCTCCGCCATCCGGATCTGGTAGCGGCCGTAGGTGTCGCAGGTGTCCACCGTCGGCACGTCGAACTCGTAGGTCTCGTAGCCCATCATCGGCTGAGACTTGCGCAGGTCCCACGGAAGCCCGGTGGCGCGCAGGATCGGCCCGGTCACGCCGAGGGCCATGCACCCCTCGAGGTCGAGGTAGGCGATGCCCTTGGTCCGGCCGATGAACACCGCGTTCGCGTCGATCAGCTTGCGCAGGTCCGTCGATCCACGCGGGCGCCTTGCGCAGAAAGTCGCGGATCGCTTCGAGGCCGCCGGCCGGCAGGTCCTGCGCGACGCCGCCAGGGCGGATGAACGCGTGGTTCATCCGCAGGCCGGTGATCAGCTCGAACAGGTCGAGGACGTTCTCCCGCATCCGGACGCCCTGCAGGAAGATCGTTGTCGCCCCGAGCTCGAGGCCGAACGGGCCGATCCCGCCGAGGTGCGACGCGATCCGGTTCAGCTCGAGCATCAGCACGCGGATGATCTGGGCCCGCTCCGGGATCCTGTCCTCGATGCCGAGCAGTCGCTCCACCCCAAGGCAGTACGTCGCCTCGTTGAACAGCGGCGTCAGGTAGTCGGCGCGGGTGATGAACGTGGTGCCCTGCGTCCAGGTCCGGTACTCCATCGACTTCTCGATGCCGGTGTGCAGGTAGCCGATCGACGCGCGGGCGTCGGTGACCGTCTCGCCCTCAAGGGTGAGGATCAGCCGGAGCACGCCGTGCGTCGACGGGTGCTGCGGCCCCATGTTGACGACGATCTGCTCGTTGAAGCCGCGCTCGCTGTCCTCGGTGACGATCTCGTCCCAGTCGCCACCAGCCACGTTGTAGACACGGCCCTCGGTCGCATCCGCTTCCGCGTCGGTCGCGCCCGGCGTCGCGTGGGTATCGGTGCTCACGAGTACGACCTCCTTTCATCCGGCGGCGGCACCTTGGTGCCGCGGTACTCGACGGGGATGCCGCCGAGCGGGTAGTCCTTGCGCTGCGGGTGGCCCGGCCAGTCGTCCGGCATCTCGATCCGGGTCAGCGCGGGATGCCCGTCGAACACGATGCCGAAGAAGTCCCAGGTCTCCCGCTCGTGCCAGTTGGCCGCCGGGTAGACGCTGGTCACCGACGGGATGTGCGGATCCGCGTCGGGCGCCGCCACCTCCAGCCGGACGCGCCGGTTGTGGGTGATCGACACCAGGTGGTACACCGCGTGCAGTTCACGCCCGGTGTCGGCCGGGTAGTGGACGCCGGACACGCCGCCGAAGATCTCGAAGCGGAGCGCCGGATCGTGCAGCAGCTTGTCCATCACCGCGACCAGGTGCGCCCGGCGCAGGTAGAAGGTCAGCTCGCCGAAGTCGGTGGTGACCCGCTCGACCGCGTCGCTGAAGTCAACCCCGTCGGCCTGCAGCGCGCTGCCCAGTCCCTGGGCGATCAGGTCGAAGTACCCGCCGTACGGCGGCTCGGCGGCCGGCAGCGGCGGCACGTGGACCACCAGCCGCCCGTAGCCGGACGTGTCGCCGGTCGTGGTGACCCCGAACATGCCCGTGCGCGCCACCGGTTCCTCGAGGCGCTCCTCGCCCCTCCGGGCGGGCAGGCTCTGCTGATCTTCCGGAGCCGGGTCCTCCGGGGGTGTCGTCACAGCTCGCTCCCGATGTCGTTGATCCCGGCGTTGACCCGCAGCGGAAGCATGTTCAGGCGGGCCTCTTCGAGCTCGGTGATCTCCTCGTCGCGGTCGGGCCCGAGCTTCATGTTGAGGATCTTGTCGTGCAGCTTGAAGATCGAGTCCATCAGCATCTCCGGGCGCGGCGGACAGCCCGGCAGGTAGATGTCCACCGGCACGATGTGGTCGACGCCCTGCACGATCGCGTAGTTGTTGAACATGCCGCCGCTCGACGCGCAGACGCCCATCGAGATCACCCACTTGGGCTCGGGCATCTGGTCGTAGATCTGACGCAGCACCGGGGCCATCTTCTGGCTGACCCGCCCGGCGACGATCATCAGGTCGGCCTCGCGCGGGGTCGACCCGGTCTTCTCCATGCCGAACCGGGCCAGGTCGTGCCGCGGGCCGCCGGTCATCATCAGCTCGATCGCGCAGCAGGCGAGGCCGAACGTGGCCGGCCAGACCGAGCGGGCCCGCGCCCACCCGGCGATCTTCTCCACCGAGGTCAGCAGGACGCCGCTCGGCAGCTTCTCCTCAATGCCCATAACGCTCTAATCCCATTCCAGGCCGCCGCGCCGCCAGACATAGGCGTACGCGATCAGCACGGTAAGTACGAAGGTGACCATCTCGACCAGGCCGAACGCGCCCAGCTTGCCGAAGGTCACCGCCCACGGGTAAAGGAAGACGATCTCGATGTCGAAGACGATGAACAGCATCGCGGTCAGGTAGTACTTGACCGGGATCTTGACGCCGCCGAACGGGATCGGCGTCGGCTCGATGCCGCACTCGTACGCTTCCATCTTGGCCTTGTTCCAGCGCTTCGGCCCCGCGACGAAGGTTCCCACCGCGACCGAGAACGCGGCGAAGCCGAGCGCGAGCAAGGCGAGCACCAGAATCGGAATGTACGGCTTCACGGTGATTTCGCCCCCTTCCTGTGGTCATTCATCCTAGGCATCACGTCACCTGTCACCTGGAGCTGGGTGCGAGTCGGGTCATGGCGCTGATCAGCCGGTCGCCGGCGTCGCCGCCGCGGGGCTCGCTGAGGTTGGCCATGAGCTTAAGCGCGAAGCGCATCAGGGCCGGCTTCGACATGCCAGCGTTGGTCGCGTAGCGCATCAGCTTGGGGCGGCCGATCAGCTCGACGAAGAGCCGGCCGAGCGTGTAGTAGCGGCCGTAGGCGTCCTGCAGCGCGTCGGGGTAGCTGCGCAGCACCCGCTCGGTCTCCGCGCGAGTGGGCCTGGCCAGGGCCTGGGCGACGACGCGGGCGAGGATCTCGCCCGACTCCATCGCGTAGGCGATGCCCTCGCCGTTGAACGGGTTCACCATGCCGGCCGCGTCGCCCGCCAGCAGCAGCCCGCGGTAGTAGTGCGGCGTGCGGTTGAACCCCATCGGGAGCGCGGCCCCGCGCACCGGCTCGGTGCGGTTCTCCTCGACGTAGCCCCACTCCTCGGGCATCGAGCGCAGCCACCGCTTCAGCAGCGCCCGGTAGTCGGTGTTGCCGAACGCCGTCGAGGTATTCAGCAGGCCGAGCCCGACGTTGCAGGTTCCGTCGCCCATGCCGAAGATCCAGCCGTAACCGGGCAGCAGCCGGTCGCCGTCCCACAGGTCGAGCCACGACTCCAGGTAATCGTCGTCGTGCCTGGGCGACGTGTAGTAGGTGCGGACGGCGACGCCGAGCGGCCGGTCGTCCCGCTTGCGCAGGCCCATCGCCACCGACAAGCGCGAGGAGTTCCCGTCCGCCGCCACCACCACGCGCGCGCGGAACGTCTGGGGCGGAGCAACGGTCCGTTCGACATCGGAGGCCGTTGACTTTGACTCTCTCCCCGGGCTCGACCGTGACGCCGATCAGCTGGCCGTCGTCGTCAAGCAGCGGGCCGGAGACGGTGGTGCCCTCGAGCAGCTTGGCGCCGGCCGCCTGCGCGCGGCGGGCCAGCATCTCGTCGAGCGACGCGCGGGTGCGGACCAGGCCGTAGCCCGGGTAGCTGGACAGCTCGGGCCACGGCAGCTCGAGCCGCAGGCCGCCGCCGATCACGCGCAGGCCCTTGTTGCGCAGCCAGCCGGCTTCCTCGCTGACGTCGATGCCCATCGCGATGAGCGACTTGACCGCGCGCGGGGTCAGCCCGTCGCCGCACACCTTGTCCCTCGGGAACCGCGCCTTCTCCAGCAGCAGCACGTTCAGACCGGCCTGCGCCAGGTAGTACGCGGTGGTGGAGCCCGACGGGCCTGCGCCGACCACGATCACGTCCGCGTCGTGGTCCCTGAGTGCGGCCGACCGACCGCCCTTACTGGCAGGGGCGGCGACGTCGGTTACGTGCTCGGTCACTTGATCAAATCCTGGGTTTCTTGTGAACGGCTTCACAAATTCTTTGCCGTTAGTTTAATCCCGCCCTGTTCGGGGCTTTGCACGGCCCTACCCTAGCGGTCCCTGTTTGGGTGCCGTACTACGGGTTGCGGCCGACGTGAATCGACACCACGCCCAGGGAGAGGTCGCGCCACTTGACCGCCGACCAGCCCGCCGCCCGGATCACGTCCGCGAGCTCCCGCTGCGAGGGCCAGTCGGTGATCGACTCGCCGAGGTACTCGTACGCCTCGGGGTTGCGTGCCGCGCGCCGGGCGATCGCGGGGAGGACGCCGGTCAGGTAACGCCGGTAAAGCATATCGAGCGGCTCAACTGTGATCGTGCTGAACTCGCAGACCACCAGTCGCCCGCCCGGCCGGGTCACCCGGCGCATCTCCGCCAGCGCCTCGCGCGTCCCCTGCACGTTCCTGAGCCCGAACGAGATCGTCACCGCGTCGAACGTGCCGTCACGGAACGGCAGGTTCAGCGCGTCGCCGGCCGCGAAGGCCACCCTGCCCCTGGTCTTGGCGCCAAGCGGGTCGGTCTTCGCCAGCCGGGCCTGGCCGGACTGGAGCATGCCGAGTGAGAAGTCGCACGCCACCACGTCGGCGCCGGCCGCGGCGAAGGTCACCGACGAGGTCCCGGTGCCGGCCGCGAGGTCGAGCACCCGGTCGCCCGGTCCGGCCCTCAGGATGCGCTGCACCTGGCGACGCCACAGGCGGACCTGACCCATGGACATGATGTCGTTCATCAGGTCGTACCGGCCCGCCAGGGCGTCGAACATCGCCGCCACCTCGGCGGGCTTCTTGTCAAGATCAGCGCGCGTCATGCGCTCAACGCTATAGCAGGTCGGGGCGGGCCCAGTGTTCGCCGAGCACGTGCTGGCCGAGGAACGCGAAGACCGTCTGGTACCAGGCCCGGACGTTGCCCGGCTTGAGCACCCAGTGGTTCTCGTCCGGGAAGTAGAGGAACTTGGCCTCCTTGCCGTGCAGTTTCAGGTCCGACCACAGCCGCAGCGCCTCGCCTACCGGCACCCGGTAGTCGCGGTCGCCGTGGATCACCAGCATCGGCGTGGTGATCTTGTCGATGTGCACGTGCGGCGTGTTGTCGGCGTACTTGCGGTTGTCGGGCAGCGGGGCGCCGAACTCGCGGCGCCAGAACTGCGGCGCGTCGGTGGTGCCGAACATCTGGTCAAGCGCCCACAGTCCGGCGTGACTCACGATCGCCTGGAACCGGCCGGTGTGGCCGGCGATCCAGTTCGCCATGTAGCCGCCGTAGGAGCCGCCCATCATCGCCGTCCGGTCGGCGTCGATGTCGTCCCTGGCCTCCACCGCGTCGGTGATGGCCATGATGTCGGCGTACGGCCGGGGACCCCAGCCCTGGTAGCCGCGGGCGATGAAGTCAAACCCGTAGCCGGTGGACAGGGCCGGGTCGGGCAGCAGCACCGCGTAGCCGCGGGCGGCCGCCAGCCACGGGTTCCACCGCCACTGCCAGCCGTTCCAGCTGGACATGGGCCCGCCGTGGACCCACAGCAGCAGCGGCGCGGGGCGCTCGGCGCTGGCCCCGTCCGGCAGCACCAGCCAGCCGCGCAGCGGGTGGCCGTCGTCGGCCGCCGCGGTCACCTCGACGACCCGCCCGGGCAGCCTGGGCGCGTCGGCCGGGGCCTGCAGCCGGATGACTTCCCCGCTCGCCCGGTCGATGCGGACGGGCGCGGGCGGCTCGCCGATCGCGTCCCGCAGCGCGTAGAGCGGCGGTGCCGTCGGGAGCGACCTGGATGTTCGTGTAGTGCGCGTCGTCGGCCGTGAGGCGGCTGACGTCACCGCTGGCGACGTCGACCGCGAAGACCGGCCTGCGGCCATTGTCATCGGCGGTGAAGTAGATGACGGTGCCCGCCGGGTCCCAGGACGGGTTCGACGGCCAGCGGTCGAACCCGGGCAGCAGGTCGGTCCCGCCGGGAAACAGCGCCAGGGTGGTGTCGCCGGGCCGTTCCGGGGTCTCGTGCTCTGAGCGCACGCAGGCGATCCGCTCGCCGTCGGGAGCGAACGCGGGGTCGCCGTAGTCGAACGGGCCGTCGGCTGAGATCACGGTCCGGCTGCCGCTGGCCACGTCGATGGTGACCAGTTCCGAGTGCGCCTGCACCCCGTCCCGCCACTGCCACCAGCCGGACGCCACCGTGGTGCCGTCCGGGCTGAGCGCGGCCGCCTGCTCGGACAGCGCCCGGCCGGCGTCCGGGGTCAGGTCGCGCGGCGCCGGCTTCCCCTCGTCTTCGGTGGCGAACAGACGCGGGTCGTCGGGGCCGAGGTCGTGATCCCAGTAGCGCACCGGCAGCGTCTCGTGCAAGATCGCGGAGACGCCGGCGTCCTTGCGGGCCTGCCGCCGCTTCTCGTCCTCGGCTGCGTCGCCCGGCAGGGCCTGCCCGGACAGCACGACAGCGGACGAGTCCGTGGCCGTTTCCACCCCTGCGACGCCGCCCGGCAGGCTGGTGACCAGGCTCGCCTCGCCGCCGTGAGCGGGCAGCCGCCACAGCGCCGGCTTCTCCGCGCTCTCGTCCCCGTCGGCCGTGTCGGGGTCGGCTCGCTTGGAGACGAACAGCAGCGTGCCGTCGGGCAGGAACGCCGGGCTGCCCTCGCCGTCGGCCGACCGCGTAAGCCGGGCGGGCGGGCCGCCGGCCGTGTCGATCCGCCAGATGCTGGTGACGTACTTCTTCTTGTCCGGGCTGAGCGACTGGACGGTCGCCGCCAGCCAGCTGCCGTCGGGCGACAGCCGCAGGCCGGTCATCCGCGGAATGGCCACGTAGTCGTTCAGGTCGTCGAACGGGGAGTGCGCGTCCGCCATCACGGAACCATCCTTCTTGCTCGCCCCTAGCGGGCCTCGGTGATCATGACCGTGCCGACGGTGGTGTTGGTGGCCTCGTCGATCAGGATCATCCCGCCGGTGAGCCGGTTGCGCGAGTACGGGTCGGCGAAGACCGGCTGGGTGAGCCGCATCCGGACCCGGCCGATCTCGTTGAGCCCGAGTTGAGTGGCGGCCTCGTCGCGGTGCAGGGTGTTCACGTCGATCCGGTAGTGCAGGTCGGTGACGATGCCCTTCACGGTCCGCGTGGTGTGCTTGACGATCAGCCGCGAGCGGGCCGCCAGCGGCCGGTCGGCCGACATCCAGCAGACCATGCCCTCGATGTCCTGGGCGGCGGCCGGCCGGTTGTTCGGGCGGCAGATGAGGTCGCCGCGCGAGATGTCCACGTCGTCGTCGAGCAGCAGCGTCACCGACATGGGCGGGAACGCCTCGGCGACGTCCCGGCCCGCCAGCTCGATCTTCTTAATCCTGGTGGCGAAGCCGGACGGCATGTGCAGCACCTCGTCGCCGGGCTTGAGCACGCCGCCCGCGACCTGGCCCGCGTAGCCCCGGTAGTCGTGCAGCTCGGGGTCGCTGGAGGCGTGCGGGCGGATCACGTACTGCACCGGGAACCGCACGTCGATGAGGTTCCGGTCGGAGGCGATGTGCAGGTGCTCCAGGTGGTGCAGCAGCGACGGGCCGTCGTACCACGGCATGTTCGCGCTGCGGTCCACCACGTTGTCGCCGTTGAGCGCGGAGATCGGGATGAACGTGAGGTCCTGGACCTCGAGCTTGGTCGCGAACTTGCTGAACTCGGCGCAGATCTCCTCGAAGACCTGCTGGTCGTAGCCGACCAGGTCCATCTTGTTGACCGCTAGCACCAGGTGCGGAACCCGGAGCAGGGTGGTGAGGAAGGCGTGCCTTCTCGACTGCTCGGTCAGCCCGTTGCGCGCGTCCACCAAGATGATGGCCAGGTCCGCGGTGGAGGCGCCGGTCACCATGTTGCGCGTGTACTGGATGTGGCCGGGAGTGTCCGCGATGATGAACTTCCGGCGCGGCGTCGCGAAGTAACGGTAGGCGACGTCGATCGTGATGCCCTGCTCGCGCTCGGCCCGCAGGCCGTCGGTGAGCAGGGCGAGGTTGGTGCCCTCCTCGCCGCGGTCCCGCGAGGTGCGCTCGACCGCGGCCAGCTGGTCCTCGAAGATGGCCTTGGAGTCGAACAGCAGCCGCCCGATCAGCGTGGACTTGCCGTCGTCGACCGAGCCCGCGGTGGCGAATCGCAAGATGTCCATGTCTAGAAGTAACCTTCCCGCTTGCGGTCTTCCATCGCTGCCTCGGTCACCCGGTCGTCCGCGCGGGTCGCGCCGCGCTCGGTGATCCGGGTGGCGGCCACCTCGGTGATCACTTCCGCCACGGTGGCGGCGCTCGACACGACCGCGCCGGTGATCGTCATGTCGCCGACCGTGCGGTAGCGCACGGTCGCCATGAACGGCTGCTCATCTTCGGTCCTGGTCAGGAACTCGTTGTCGGCCAGCAGGATGCCGTCGCGCTCGAACACCAGACGCTCGTGCGCGTAGTAGATGGACGGGATCTCCAGTTTCTCCCGCTCGATGTAGTCCCAGATGTCAAGCTCGGTCCAGTTGGACAGCGGGAACACCCGGATGTGCTCGCCCCGCTTGATCCGCGCGTTGTAGAGGTTCCACAGCTCGGGGCGCTGGTTCTTCGGGTCCCACTGGCCGAACTCGTCGCGGAAGGAGAAGACCCGCTCCTTGGCCCGCGCCTTCTCCTCGTCGCGGCGGGCGCCGCCGAACAGGGCGTCGAAGCGGTTCTCCTCGATCGCGTCGAGCAGGGTCACCGTCTGCAGCCGGTTCCTGCTGACCCAGCGGCCGGTCTCCTCGATTGCGCGGCCCGCGTCGATGGACTCCTGGACGCTGGCGACCACCAGCCTCACGTTGAGCTCGGCCGCCCGCCGGTCGCGGAAGTCGATCACCTCGGGGAAGTTGTGCCCGGTGTCGATGTGCATGACCGGGAACGGGATGTTGGCGGGGCGGAACGCCTTCTCGGCCAGCGCGAGCATGACGATCGAGTCCTTGCCGCCAGAGAACAGCAGCGCGGGCCGTTCGAACTCGGCGGCCACCTCGCGCATGATGTGGATCGACTCGGCCTCGAGCACGTCCAGCTGGGACAACAGGTAGTCAGATCGCATGCGTAGCTTCCCTGATGGCATTGAGCAGCAGGCCAGCAATTGCGGGCCGGCAAACTAGGATATCCGGCAGGAGAGGGTTGTCCTGGTTGTAGGCGACATCGCTGCCGTCGATGCGCGAGACGTGGAGGCCGGCTGCGCGGGCTACCGCGACGGGGGCGGCGGTGTCCCACTCGTAAAAACCGCCGGAGTGCAGGTAGACGTCGTTCTCGCCTTGGATCACCGTGGCCGCCTTGGCGCCGGCTGAGCCGCAGGGGATGAGGTCGGCGTTTAGTAGGGCTGCTACGTCCTTGACCAACTGGGACGCTCTTGTCCGGCTGACGACCATCCGGAGGGGGCGCTCCGCGCCTAGGCCGGAGCGGTAGATTCCTGCGGGCACTCCTGCGGAAGGCCCGCCGGAATCTCCCTCACGGCCCAGTCGCTGCGCGATGTCTACGGTGGAGAGGGTGATGCCCTGCGCGGGGAGGGCTACGGCGCCTGCGGTTAGCTCGCCGGCTGCGCTGGCATTGCCGCTCGCGCCCGCGGCGCTTCGCTCCCAGAGGGCTATGTGGACGGCCCAGTCGGTGCGGCCCGCTTCTCCGAACTCGCGCGTGCCGTCCAGGGGGTCGATGATCCAGACGCGGTCGGCGGTGAGGCGGGCCTTGTCGTCGAGGCCCTCTTCTGAGAGCACGGCGTCGGCGGGTCTGGCCTTCGCTAGCTCGGCCATCAGGAACTCGTGCGAATACCGGTCCCCGGCATCCTTGAGCGCGTCCGGGTCCCCGCCTCGGGCGCGCAGGGCGAGGAGGAATTGGCCTGCCTGTTCGGCTAGGTCGTGCGCTAGGACGTGGTCATCGGCTTCCGTCAAGCTGCCCTCACCTGGTTTATGAGGATGGTGGACCGTTGTGTACATGCCGGTGTACATAACGGTCCACCATCTTCGGTTTGGTCACGATAGTGCAGGCGGATCGGTGTGGTAGAGGTTCTGGGCTTCGGTCAGGCCCTTGGTGATCAAGGTCTCCACGGCGTCGGCGCAGCGGTCGAGTGCGAACGGGAGTTCCTTCCGCTCGGCGGCGGAGAAGTCCCTGAGCACGTAGCTCGCCGGGTCCATGCGGCCCGGCGGGCGGCCGATGCCGAAGCGGACCCGGTAGTAGTCACGGGTGCCGAGGGACGCGGAGATCGAGCGCAGGCCGTTGTGACCGTTGTCGCCGCCACCCAGCTTCAGGCGGACCCCGGAGAAAGGGACATCGAGCTCGTCGTGCAGAACCACGGTCCGTTCGGGGGAAAGCTTGTAAAACCCGAGCAGAGCGGCGACCGGACCACCCGACAGGTTCATGTACGACTGCGGCCTGGCGAGCGTCGCCGGCTGGCCCGCCAGACGGCCCTCAGCGATGTCGTTGCGGGTGCGGTGCGCCTTGAAGCGCGCGCCCATCCGCTCGGCCAGCAGCGCCAAAACCATCTGGCCGACGTTGTGTCTGGTGCCCGCGTACTCGGGGCCCGGGTTCCCAAGCCCCACGATGATCCAGCGGTCGTCAGCCATAAGAGGTGCTCCAACGTGGTTACCGGAGCGCGGCGCGGCCGGCGCGCCGCGCACCCGGTCAGATCACGTGCGTTACTCGGCCTCGACAGCGCCCGGGGCCGGCGGAACCTCGACCGGGGCCGCGGTCTCCTCGCCGCCCTCGCCGATCTCCTCGTCGAACTGCGCCTGGCTCCGCGGCTCGATCACGTGCAGGACCAGCGCCTCGGGGTCGCCCGCGAGGGTGGTGCCCTTCGGCAGCGTGAGGTCCTTGGCGAACACCTGGGTGCCGACCTCCGCGCCCTCGACGTCCACGTCGACGCCGTCGGGGAGGTGGGTAGCCTCCGCCTCAACAGAAAGCTGAACCATCTGCTGGTCGAGAATGCCACCGGAGAACACTTCGCCCTTTACCCGGATCGGGATTTCAACCGTGACCTTCTCGCCGCTCCTGACCTCGATGAGGTCCACGTGCTCGATCACGCCCTTGATCGCGTGCCGCTGCACCGCCTTCGGCAGCGCGAGCGCAGCCCGGCCGGGCAGGCCCTCAACCCGGATCAGCGCGTTCGGCGTCTTCAGCGCGAGCATGAGCTCGTGCTCGGGCAGCGTGAAGTGGCGGTTCTCCGCGCCGTGCCCGTACATGACGGCCGGCACACGCCCTTCGCGGCGGATGGCGCGCGACGCGCCTTTGCCGAACTCGGTGCGCGGCTCGGCTTCGATACGGACCTCAGGCACGGTCAGTCACTCCTCATACGGATACATGGATGCGCGTCGCGAGTCTAGCCGGCAAACAACGTGCGTGCGGTTGCGAACGTTCCGCATGCGCACGCACGCTGCGGGCTTGCCGGGGCGATGTCCGGCTTCAGGCCTCGATGTCGTCCGGAGTCGCGGTGTCATCCGGAGTCGCCGTGTCATCCGGGGTCGCGGTGTCGTCGGGAGTCGCGGTGTCGTCCGGAGTGGCCGTGTCGTCCGGGGTCGCGGTGTCGTCGGGAGTCGCGGTGTCCTCGGGCACAGCGGCCGTGTCCTCGCTCATTTTTCCGTCCTTCTTTCTACTCGCCCCGGCCAGGAAATCCCTCATTCAGTGGAATCCGAATACCGGGATACGCGAAAAGCGTGCGCTCGCAATCTTAGTGATAGGCGTCACGCTAAATACATGAATGTATAGAGGTGATACGAAGTGTTCACGCAATACCAACGTCCGCCGCCTGACCGGCCGGGCAGTCAGTTCAACGCGGCAAGCAGCGAGGCCGTCTCCGCCATCCCGACCTGATCGCCAATCTGCTCGAATATCTCGATGGCCGAGGTCAGCGAGCCGCGAGCCCCGGCCACGTCACCGGTCTCCTGCTGCGCCTTCCCCAGGTTCTGCAGCGTCCACGCCTCGCCCACCAGCACCCCGGCCGCCCGGTGCTTGTCGAGCGCTTCCATAAAGCTGGCGACCGCCTCATCGAGGCGGTGCAATCGCAGGAAGACGAGCCCGAGATTGTTCAGCGCATGCCCTTCCGCATGTCCGCCGATTTCGCGTGCCATGTCACGAGCCTCGATATAGCACTTCATGGCCGCATCCAGATCGCCCAGACGGAAGTGGACCTCGCCCAGGTTGTTGAGCGCCACGCCGCGGAGCGAATCGGCGCCCATTGGCTCGAGCAGGTCCGCCGCGCGGCGCATGTATCGCAGCGCGTCATCTCCTGGCCCGTGCAGGTTGAGATGCGCCTCGCCCAGCGCGATGGCGGTCTGTGCCTCTCCCCGCGTATCGCCGTACTCCTGGCGGATGGCGAGCGCACGCTCAAGGTGCGCGAAGGCCTCCGGGTCCCGCAGCCGGGCCAGCGCGAAGCCAAGCTGGTTGAGCACCCAGGCCTCGCCGAGCCGGGCGCCGACCTTGCGTGCGCTTTCCGCCGCGACCCGGTGCGTGGTCACGCAGTCCGCGTAGTTGCTCCGGCGGTTGAACAGAATGTTCAGCGCGGGCGGGAGCCGCCAGGCGACATCGTGCAGGCCGGCCGCGGCGGCCTGGCGGGTGGCGATCACGACGTTGGCCCGTTCGTCGTCACCCCAGCCCAGGGCCTGCTCCACGCTGTCGAAGTCAAGCGGCGGGTAGCCGGCGCCGCCGAGCTCGCTCGCCACCTGGTAGCGGTGCGGCGAGACCTTATCGGCGGCCGCCTCGGCGGTATCCAGGTACCACCGCAGCAGGCGCCGCACCGCTTCCTCGCGCGCGGCCTCCGGCTCTTCTGCCTGGGCGCGCTCGGTTGCGTAGACCCGCAGCAGGTCGTGGAAGCGGTACCAGTCCGGGGCGGGCGACTCGAGCAGGTTGGCGTCGACCAGCGTCTCGAGCGCATCGGCGCTGTCGTCTTCCGATGCTCCGACCAGGGCCGCCGCAGCCGGCAGGCTGATCGACGCTCCCTGCCAGAGTCCCAGCAGCCGGAATACCCTGGCCGGATCGATGCCGCGGCCGGGCGACCTGAGGCTGTCGTAGCTGACCTGGAACGACGCGCGGACGGCAAGATCGCCGATGCTGAGCTCGTCGAGGCGGCGGTGCTCATTGCGGAGCCGGGCCGCCAGCGTGCCGACTCGCCACTGCCTGCGCGCCGCTAGTCGGGCGGCGCAGATCCTGATCGCCAGCGGCAATCCGGCGCAGGCGACGAGCACCTCGGCGGTAGCGTCCGGCTCGGCCGCCGCCCGCTCCGGGCCCACCACCCGCGAGAAGAGCGCCAGCGCCTCGGTGTCCTCGAGCACGTTCAGGTCGACGAACCGGGTGCTCACCAGGTCCGGGGTCCGGTTCCTGGTCGTCACCAGGACGGCGCACGACGAGCTGCCCGGCAGCAACTGGCGGACCTGGGCCGCGTCCCGCGCGTTGTCGAGCAAAATGAGGACCCGGCGGCCAGTCAGCCGGGTCCGGTAGAGCGCAGCCCGCTCGTCGTCGTGGGCCGGGACCTTGGCTCCATCTACGCCGAGATCGCGCAGGAACCGGGCGAGCACCTCCCCCGGTTGGGCGGGCTGAGCGCTCGCCCCGAGCAGGTCAACGTAGAGCTGGCCGTCGGGGAACTGCGCGCGGACCCGGTGGGCCGCGTGGACGGCGAGCGTGGTCTTGCCGAGGCCTCCCGCGCCGTTCACCACGGCGATGGGCACCGCGCCCGGGCTGGTGGTCGCGTCCGCGCCGAGCAGCAGCGCGCACAGCTGCTCGACCGGCGTCTCGCGGCCGGTGAAGTCCCCGATGTCGGTCGGCAGCTGGGTGGGGCGAGGGATCGGCGGCGCTGACCCCGGAGCGGCGTCTGGTCCTGCGGACGTGGCCGTGGTCGTGGCTGCGGCCCCGGGCGAACCGGGGTCGTCGATGGTGCCGATCGCGATCGAGCCAGGCGAATCGGCCCGCGACCGCGCGCCGTCGCCGACGTCATCGCCCAGGCCGGCCGCGGGCGTCTGACCCGGTGAGCCTGCGGCGCCGGCTGCCGCCGCCGTCCCCGTGCCATCGGACGTGGTCTCCGCCGTACCCGCGGTGTTTGCTGAGCCGACGCCGACGCCGACGCCGGGGCCGGGCGGAGTGGCGGGCGGGCGCTGCGGTGCCTTCCTGGACGAGGTGGAAGACGCCGACGACGCGTCCGCGGCGAGCAACTCCGCGTACAGCCGCTGCAGCTCGCTCCCCGGCTCCACGCCGAGTTCCTCGGCGATCGTTCGGCGCGCCAGGGCGTATGCCTCAAACGCCTCGGCCCGGCGTCCCGCCTCGTCAAGGGCGCGGATCAACAGCGCCCAGAGCCGTTCCCGCATGGAATGTTCCCGCACCAGGCCGCGAAGTTCCGCCACCACCTGGGCCGCCCGGCCGCAGGCGAGATCCGCCGCAATCCGCAGCTCGGTCGCGTCGAGCCAGAGTTCCGTCGCCCGCTCGACGTGGGTGGTGAGCGTCTCCGACCTCGGCACATCGGCCAGCAACGGCCCGCGCCACAGCCCGAGCGCCTCGCCGAGCAGCTCGGCCGCCTGGTCCGGTCGTCCGGCGGACAGGGCGGACCTGCCCTCGGCGGCGAGCGATTCGAACACCTGGATGTCCACGTCGCCCGGGGCCACGCGCAGCAGGTAGCCCGGTGCACGGTGGACGAGGATCCGTCCCTCCGCGTCGCCGATGATCTCCTTGCGCAACCGGTGCACGTAGATGCTGACCATGTTGTTGGCCGTGCTTGGCGGGTTATCCCCCCACAGCTCGAAGATCAGGCTCTCGGTCGGCACGAGCTGGCCGGGACGCACCAGCAGGCAGGCGAGCAGCGAACGCCACTTGCCGGCGCTGATCGCCGTCCAGCCGTCTGGGCCCTGCACCTCAAGGTGCCCCAGGATGCGGAAACGCATCAGGCCAGCCCGTCCGAACGCACGCTCTCCTCCGCTTCCGGGTAAACGGCAAAAGCCGGCCTGGCGAGCATCGCTAGCCGGGGATTTAGGCGCCCTCGGGTGGAACTCCGGGCTGTTGTCGTCCCCTACTTAATCATGACTTAAGCGCACCGTAAATCGGACACGACACGATTGACTCGCTTGCATCAGGTTAATTGCGGAGGGTAGCGAGTCGGACAAATTGGCTTAATCGCCGCTCAATCGCTTCCTGCGATGCTGAGCTCAGCGCTCAGAAAGCAGCGGGGGCCGCGCGGCACGGGGATCCACGTGCCGCGCGACACGAGAAGGCACGCGAGCTGGTGGTCGGGACCGAGGGGTGGCCGGTCCCGACCATCGAAAAGCCCCCCGTCCCGCCAATCCGGGGAATGGCGGGACGGGGGGGCTGGCTGTACTTTCCTGCTCGCCGCCGGGCGCTTGTGGCTCGCGGGGGATGACCTGGACTAGGGGTTTCTTAGCTTTGGCCGTCGAAGAGGCTGGTTACGGAGCCGTCGTTGAAGACTTCGTTGATCGCGCGGGCGAGCAGCGGGGCGATGGACAGCACGGTCAGCTTGTCGAACGTCTTCTCCTGGGAGACCGGCAGCGTGTTGGTGATGACCACCTCGCTGATCCGCGAGTTCTTTAGGATGTCGACCGCCGGGCCCGACAGCACCCCGTGCGTCGCCGCCACGATCACCCGCTCGGCGCCCTGCTCGAACAGCGCGTCCGCCGCCTTCGCGATCGTCCCGCCGGTGTCGATCATGTCGTCCACCAGGATGCAGGTGCGGCCGACGACATGGCCGACCACCTCGAACACCTTGACCTGGTTGGCAACCTCGGGGTCACGCCGCTTGTGGATGATGGCGAGCGGCGTGCCGAGCCGGTCGGTCCAGCGTTCGCACACCCGGACCCGGCCCGCGTCTGGCGCGACCACGGTCACGTTCCGAACGTTGAGCTTGCTCTCCAGGTAGCCCGCCAGGATCGGCAGCGCGAACAGGTGGTCAACCGGGCCGTCGAAGAACCCCTGAATCTGCGCGGTGTGCAGGTCCACCGCCATCAGCCGGTCGGCGCCCGCGGTGGCGAACAGGTCGGCGATGAGCCGCGCCGAGATCGGCTCCCGGCCGGCGCTCTTCTTGTCCTGCCGGGCGTAGCCGAAGAACGGCATCACCACCGTGATCCGCTTGGCCGACGCCCGCTTGAGCGCGTCGACCATGATCAGCTGCTCCATGATCCACCGGTTGATCGGTGCGGTGTGACTCTGCAGCACGAAGGCGTCGCAGCCGCGGACCGATTCAAGGAATCGCACCATGATCTCGCCGTTGGCGAAGTCGTAAAGCCTCGACGGCGCGAGCTCGACCCCCATGCAGTCGGCAACCTCAGCCGCAAGCTCAGGGAAGGCTCGCCCGCCGAACAACATCATCTTCTTCTGACTGGGGGCCGTCATACCGCTCACCTGCTACTGCTCTCCCTCACGCCGCTCTGACACCTAAAAACTAAAATCTTCAAAGCGAATCGTCCGAACGGACCCGTTTCGCTGCGTCCTCCGACCGTGACCCCGGTCGGTTGCGGGCCGTCCAGCCGTCGGAATTGTGCTGACGGCCCCGGGCGACGCCGAGATCCCCGGCCGGCACCTCGTCGGTGATCGCCGAGCCCGCCGCCGTATAGGCTCCGTCCCCGACCGTGACCGGCGCGATCAGCACGGTGTTGCTGCCGATGAACGCGTGCTCGCCGACGGTGGTGTGGTTCTTGGCCACCCCGTCGTAGTTGGCGAAGATCGTGCCGGCCCCGATGTTGGCGCCGGCCCCGATGGTCGCGTCGCCGACGTAGGTGAGGTGCGGGACCTTGGCCCCCGGGCCGACCGAGGCCTTCTTCAGCTCCACGTAGGTACCGATGTGGGCGTCCTCGGCGATGCTGGCACCGGGCCGAAGGTAGGCGAACGGGCCCACTGTGGCCCGCGGGCCGATCGCCGCCTGCCGGCAGACGGCGTGCAGGACGACGGCGTCCTCGCCCACGATGGTGTCCTCGAGCAGGCAGCCCGGCCCGATCTTGGCGCCCGGGCCGATGACGGTGGCGCCCTGGAGCTGGGCCTGCGGGCCGATCTCGGCGTCCTGGCCGATCGTGACGGTGACGTCGATCCAGGTGGACGCGGGGTCGACGATGGTGACCCCGGCCAGCATCCAGTCGTTGAGCGTCCGGTCGTTGAGCGCCCGCCGCGCCGCCGCCAGCTGGACCCGGTCGTTGACCCCGGAGACCTCGCCTGCGTCCGGCGCCAGCACGGTGCCGACGTAGTGGCCGTCGCCGCGCAGGATGTCAACTACGTCCGTGAGGTACTCCTGCTGCTGCTCGTTGTCTGTGGTCACCCGCTTGATCGCGTCCGCCAGCAGGGTCCCGTCGAAGGCGTAGCAGCCGGAGTTGTACTCGTCGATGGCCCGCTCCTCGGGCGTGGCGTCGCGCTCCTCGACGATGCGCAGGAACGCGCCGTCGCCGTCCCTGACGATCCGCCCGTACCCGGCGCTGTCGCCCCGCGCGGTGAGCACCGTGACCGCGTTGCCCGCCTGGTGATGCCGATCGACCAGTTCGCGCAGCGTCTGGCCGCGCAGCAGCGGCATGTCGCCGTAGCTCACCACGACCGTGCCAGGGATGGTGCCGATCGCCTCGGTGACCATGCGGACCGCGTGCCCGGTGCCCAGCTGCTGGTCCTGGCGCACGATCAGCGCCTGCGGCGTGACCGCGGCCACCTCCACCGCTACCTGTTCCCTGCCATGCCCGACGACGACCACCAGTCGGGCCGGGTCAAGCTCATCGGCCGCCGCGAGCGCGTGCCCGAGCAAGGTGCGGCCGCACAGCGTGTGCAGCACCTTGGGGGTACGGGACTTCATGCGCTTGCCCTCGCCCGCGGCGAGGATGACGACTGCGGCCGGGGAAGTTTCGCTCACGAAAAAAGCATCTCCTCGGATATCGCGTATCGCGCCGAATATCTGCCAGGGCCATCATCCCCGCGAACCCCGGTGCGCGGAGCGACGGAGATTTTGTTTACTCGCTCCTCACCCGCAGGATACCTGCCCGTAGCCGACGGGCAACGACCGGAGGGCTCCGCTGGCAGTGTCACCCGGACTCGCATGGCATCGGGCTCCGACCGGGATAGGGGGCTCGCCCACAGGGCGATGATGCAATGGAACTGCCCCGTGCCGACGGTGCCGGCACGGGGCGTCAGCCAGCGTGCGGGACGGCGTCTGCAGGACCCGCATCCAGCGCCGCGCTCGCGCCGCACCAGACGTGCCTCAGGGGCAGGATGCCGCCCGCCCAGCTTGTTGAAATTTTAACCGGATATTCCCCGGCTTGTCCGCCGCTTCCGATGTGCCCTGGGCCACGTCGCCCGGGACGACGAGCTCGCTGGGCTCGAACGCGCCCTCGCCCGCGACCGCAGCCAGCTCGGACCCGACCGCTTCCGGCGCGTCGGCGTTGCGCTTGCGCCGGCCGGTGAGCGCCGACGCGATCGCCCCAATGACGCAGGCCAAGATCGCGAACCCGAACGCCACGCCGATCCCGTCGTGGAACGGGCCGGTGATCAGGTGCGGGAAGAACTCCCGGCCGACGAGGTACGCGGCGTGCGCCGACGGCAGATGCGAGAGCAGCGGGCCGAGCAGCTGCTGCACCGGGTTGTAGCCCAGGAATGCAGAAAAGAGCACGCCGATCGGCGGCAGGTGAGAGATCGGCGCGGCGGCGGCGGCCGGGACGCCCTGCGCGGTCAGCCCCCGCAAGAGGGTCGACGGCAGCTTGCTTGACAGGCCCGCCACCATCAGCGAGAAGAAGATGCCGATCGAGAGCACCGACGCCGAGTTCAGAAACGTGGCGATCATGCCGCCCGCAGCACCGCGCGCGTTTGCCGGGACCGAGTTCATCATCTCGGCGCGGTTCGGCGGGGCGAACAGGCCGCTCCCAAGGCCGTTGACGGCGATGAGAAGCGCGAACTGCCAGTAGCTGAAGTTCACCGGCAGAAACGCCAGGGCGAGGAAGCTCACCGCCGCGAGCAGCGACCCGCCGATGGTGAACGGCTTGGCGCCGAACCGGTCGGACAGGACGCCGGCCAGCGGCGCGGCCAGCAGGAAGCCGACCGTCAGCGGCACCAGGTAGATACCGGCCCACAGCGGCGTCTGGCTGAAGCTGTAGCCGTGCAGCGGCAGCCAGATGCCCTGCAGCCAGATGATCAGCATGAACTGCATGCCGCCGCGGCTCATCGCCAGCGCCAGGCTCGCAATATTGCCCCACAGGAACGGCCGGATCCTGAAGAGCGAGATGCGGAACAGCGGCTCCGCGACCTTCGTCTCGACCCATACGAAGACGACCAGCAGCGCCACACCGCCGATGATGGCAGTGAGCACCCACGGGTTGGTCCAGCCCATCGAGGAGCCGCCGTACGGCAGGAGGCCGTAGGTGATGCCGACCAGGACCGCGATCAGCCCGCCGCCGAACAGGACGTTGCCCCACCAGTCCATCTTCGCGCGCTTGCGCTCGCCGGTGTCGTGCAGCATGAAATACGCCCAGACGGTGCCGAACGCGCCGATCGGGGCCGATACGAGGAAGATCAGGTGCCAGTTGATCGGGGCGAGCACGCCGCCGAGGATGAGGCCGATGAACGACCCGGCGATGGCCGCGATCGAGTTCAGGCCGAGCGCCATGCCGCGCTGGTTGGCCGGGAACGCGTCGGTCAGGATCGCGGTGGAGTTGGCGAACAGGAACGCGCCGCCGATGCCCTGCACGATCCGCCAGATGATGAGCCACAGCGCCGCAGCCGTGCCGTGCTGCCAGGTAATGGTCAGGAAGATCGAGGCGATGGTGAAGACCGCGAAGCCCATGTTGTACATGCGCACGCGGCCGAACATGTCGCCCAGCCGACCGAAGGACACCACGAGGACGGCCGAGACGACCAGGAACCCCATGAACATCCAGAGCAGGTAGCTCGTGTTACCCGGGCTCAGCGGGTTCAGCCCGATGCCACGGAAGACGTCCGGCAGCGCGATGAGCACGATCGACTGGTTGATCGTGGCCATTAGCACGCCAAGCGTCGTGTTGGACAGCGCGATCCACTTGTAGTTCGGCCCGAGCGCACGACCAGGGTTCGCGGGCGCGCCCGCCTCGGAATGAGCCGTCACGGTGGGAGATGCCCCCAGCTAGTCCGGAGTCTTCAGTACTTGCATTATCCAAACTAACCTTAACTCACTGTGCTGTCCCGCTCGCCGCCGGGCGCTCTGGGCCCGTTGGCTCGCGAGGGTGCCCCCGCTAGGGCGCGGTCGCCGACGCCATCACTCGGCGGAGCCCGTCGACGTATCCAAGCGAGCGGACTCCCTCGTCGTGGAAGGAGCGGAAGGCAGGGTCGGCGTCGGGGTCGAGCCCGGCCGCCTCCTGAGACATAGCCACCTCGAGTGCCAGCCAGTGCGGACGCTCAAGGACCTCAACGTCGACGAACCCGGCCGCGCGCAAACCCGCGCCAAGATCGACGCGGCGCAGGCGCTCGGAAAGCCGCTGGTCGCCCGGGTCGATGGCTTCCCAGCTGGTCAACACTGCTCGACCGCCGGGCACCAGGACGCGACGGATCTCACCGTAGGCCGCATCGGGGTGCTCGGGGAACTGGATGGAGTCGGTGCACAGGACGGCGTTGGCGCAGCGGTCGGGCAAGCCGCTCGCCGTCAGCTCACCGGTGTGGAACTTCGCGTCTCGATTGCGCAGCCTGGCCTGCTCGCCGGCCTGCCGGACCGCCTCAGCGGAGAAGTCGACGCCGATGAGGCTGGCATCGCTCCGGGCCGCGATCTCCAGCCCGTACCAGCCGCGGCCGCAGGCGAGGTCAAGCAGGACGTCGCCGGGCTTGAGCCGCAATTCCCCCGCGATCTCGTCGACCGCCACCGCGGGCACGACGCCTGCCAGCGCGTCCGGCGGGAAACCGAGGTGGCGGTTCATAATCTCGGCGACCTGGGGCGAGGCGGCCTTGTCGGCGTACCATCCGTCGAAGTACTCGGCCGATCGGGGCTTCGGTGTCATGACCCCACCATCCCACGGGCGACGATTTCCCCGGCGGCCGTACCGGTCGGGAGCGTCCCGTAGGCGCGGCCCCGGTCGCCGGCCAGCCGGGTGGCGACGAAGGCATCCGCCACGGCCGGGTGGCCATGGCGGATGAGCAGCGCGCCCTGCAGGGTCGCCGCCATCGACTCGGCCAGGCGGCGGGCAGTGGACTCGGCCGGGTCGGCCGCGTCCTTGCGCAGCCGGGCGATCGCCTCGTCTAGGCGGCGGTCCGCGCCCGCCGCCGCCTCGAGTTCGGCGAAGAAGGCGTCGGCCGCCTGCGGCTCCCGGGTCAGGGCGCGGATCGCGTCGAGCGCCGCCACGTTGCCCGAGCCCTCCCAGATCGACTGGAGGGGCGCCTCCCGGTAGAGGCGCGGCATCCCCGATTCCTCGACGTAGCCGTTGCCGCCCAGGCACTCCAGGGCCTCGGCGGCGTGCGCGGGCGCCTGCTTGCACAGGTGGTACTTGGTTACCGCGAGGGCCAGCCGACGGAACGCGGCCTCCCGCTGGTCGCCGCGGGCCGCCCGGTCGGTGGCACCGGCCAGCCGAAGGGCGACCACGGTGGCCGCCTCCGACTCGATCGCCAGGTCGGCGAGAACGTTCACCATCAGCGGCTGCTCGATCAGCCGCTTACCGAACGCGCTGCGGTAAGCGGCGTGGTGCGTCGCCTGCAGCACGCCCGCGCGCATCCCCGTCGCCGCCGCCAGGACGCAGTCAAGCCGGGTCGAGTTGACCATGTCGAGGATGGTGCGGACGCCGCGGCCCGCCTCGCCGACGAGCCACGCCGTGGCGTTGTCGTACTCAACCTCGGCCGAGGCATTGGACCGGTTGCCGAGCTTGTCCTTCAGCCGCATCAGGCGCATCCCGTTGCGCGTGCCGTCGGGAAGGACACGGGGCAGCAGGAAGCACGACAGACCCGCCCCCGGCACCTGGGCGAGGACCATGAACACGTCGTTCATCGGGGCCGAGGTGAACCACTTATGGCCGGTGATGAGGTAGGCGCCGTCGGCGGTCGGGATCGCCGTGGTCGTGTTGGCGCGGACGTCGGAGCCACCTTGCTTTTCGGTCATCGACATGCCCGCGAGCAGGCCGCTCTTCCGCTCGGGCGGGCGAAGGCCGGGGTCGTACTCGCGGGCCGCGAGCAGCGGCTCGAACCGGCGGGCGAGGTCGGGAGCGTGCCGCAGGGCCGGCACGACCGAGTAGGTCATCGATATCGGGCAGCCGTGCCCCGCGTCCGTCTGGCCCCAGACGTAGAACGCGGCCGCCCGGGCGACGTGCGCGCCAGGGCGGTCGTCGAGCCACGGAGCGGCGTGCAGCCCGCTGGTCGCGGCGACCCGCATCAGCTCGTGCCACGCCGGGTGGAATTCGACCTCATCGACGCGGTGGCCGTAG
The DNA here is from genome assembly GCA_963773105.1 of uncultured Actinomycetota bacterium. Classification (GTDB taxonomy): domain Bacteria; phylum Actinomycetota; class Actinomycetes; order Streptosporangiales; family Streptosporangiaceae; genus Trebonia. Next base: position 971,112 of record CAVZAA010000002.1, on the reverse strand, counting down.
CGGTCATGCGTCCGCAGCCGGGGCGGGTTCTCGTTGGCGAGCCGCCCGTTCTCCTGCGCCTGCTCACCGCCGGCCAGCCGCCCGAGACGGCGGACCTCCGCCTCGGCCCATCCGGCCCCCTCCCGGTGCAGGGCGCTCAGCATCGCCTGGTCTTCTGAAGCGTCGTAGCCGACCAGCGGCGGCGGCTGGTTGGTCACCTCGTGCGTGGCTGCCATGCGGCCCAGCATGCCAGCGGTCGGCTGCCGAAATCCAGGGCCGCGGTCGTAGGCTGGCAGCCGCATCAACCGCCGTCACCCGGAAGGAGCCCGCGCATGAACGTCAGCAGATTCGGCGTGACCGAACTGGACGAGCTGCCGGATGACCTGCAGGAGCGAGTCGGCGTGATCGCCGAGAAGTCCGGCTTCGTGCCCAACGTCTTCCGCGCGCTCGGCCACCGGCCCGCCGAACTCCGCGCGTTCCTCGACCAGCACGACGCGCTGATGGACCGCTCCGACGGGCTGAGCAAGGCCGAGCGGGAGCTGGTGGTGGTGGCCACGTCGGGAGCGAACCACTGCGGTTACTGCGTGGTCGCCCATGGCGCGCTCCTGCGCATCCGGTCCAAGAGCCCGGAGCTGGCCGATCAGGTGGCGATCAATCCGTGGGAAGCCGAGCTCCCCGAGCGCTGGCGGACGATCGTCGACCTGGCCCTCGCGCTGACCCGCACCCCCGAGCGCTTTGGCGAGCGGGAACTGAACGCGGCCCGCGCGGCCGGCCTGACCGAGGACGAGATCTGGGACGTCGGCGCGATCACGGCGTTTTTCGCCATGTCCAACCGCCTCGCTCACCTGTGCGCGCTCATGCCCAACGCCGAGTTCTACACCATGGGCCGCTGACCGACGGAAAGTCACGTTCATCGCAGAAATGGAGATAACGGTCATTTGAGTGGGTAGGTCTCGAATGCCTACACCCCGGGCGGCTACGACGATCCCTTGCTACCCGAGGAGGGCTTTTGATCACCGCCAGCCGCGCGACCGATCTGCCTCAGACCCCGGCCACGATTGCCGATGAGCAGATCGGCCTGAACGGAGCCATCGCGGTCGCGCTGACGCGGTGGGCGGGCTCAATGTTCGCGCTCTACGCGGCGCTTGTCATCGTCGGCGGATGGATGGCGCTGGCGACCTGGGGCCCGCTGCATCGGGTCGATCCCTATCCGTTTCGCTTCCTGCTCTTCCTCGACAACGCGGTGCAGCTCATGCTGTGCCTGGTGATTCTGGTCGGCCAGCGCGTGCTGGGCGGGGCCGCCGACCACCGGGCGGTGCAGACCTACGAGAACGCCGAGGCGATCTTCGAGCAGGTGGCGGACCTGCAGGGACACCTCGACCGGCACGATCGGATGCTCAGCCGCGGCGTCAGCCTGCTGGAGACGAGCCCGCACCCCTGGATCGTGCGGCACCGGGTTCAGGCGCCGCCTCAGGCCATCGACCAGGCGGTGACCGTCAATGGCCGGATCGCCGCCTGGCTGACGAAGCGGCTGGGCACGATGTGGGCCTTTTATCTGGCGGCCGTGACCCAGCTGGCCTGGATCGTGCTGGCCAAGGCGGGCATTCAGCGATTCGACCCTTATCCGTTCATCTTCATGTCGTTCCTGTCCACCCTGGCCCAGCTCATCTTCATGATCGTGATCATGGTCGGTCAGGACGTGCTCGGAAGGGCGGCCGACCGCCGCTCCGAGCAGACCTTCCTAGACGCCAAGGCCATACTCCACGAGTGCCGGCGGATGAAGGCGCGGCTCACGATGCAGGACCGCATCCTCGCCAGCCTCACCAGCTACGTCAGCGCCCAGGTGACAGAGCATCTGGCCCGGGCCATTCACCACGAATACGGCGCCATCCACGAATCGGCGCCGGCGGCGGCCGACCGCGGCCAACCCCAGGGCGGCACCGCCTCGCTTGGGGTCTGGGACGAGCTGCCCGAGGAATTCAAGGAGTCCAACCGCGCCCAGGCGCGCCAGGTGGGCGAGAAGCTGGCCGTGATCGGCTGTCTCATGGTGCCGAACTTCGACCCGACGCTCGGCTTCGCCTTCAACGACGACGAGCTCCAGCTGCTCGCCCAGCTCGAGCACGAGCGCTGGCTGGCGGAGCGCACCGCCCAGGGGTATGAGCTCGGGCCCGCCAGGGACGGCCGCGTGCGCCCCGACCTGGTGCCCTGGGAACAGCTGTCGGACGAGGCCAGGGCGAAGAACATACAGGCCGTGCGGCACATTCCTGACATGCTGGCGCGCGTGGGCTTCCAGGTGCTAAGACACGGCCGGGGCGCGCAGGACGGCTAGACGTTCGCCGAAAGCGGGCCGGCCCTGGCCTCCGGATCAGAAGTTGCCGCGCAGCTCCTGCTCGCGTTCGATCGCCTCGAAGAGCGCCTGGAAGTTCCCCTTGCCGAACCCCAGTGAGCCATGCCGCTCGATGAGCTCGAAGAAAACGGTGGGTCGGTCGCCGATAGGCTTGGTGAAGATCTGGAGCAGGTAGCCGTCCTCGTCGCGGTCGACCAGGATGCCACGTTTCTGCAGCTCCTCGATCGGAGCCCGGACCTCGCCGATGCGGGCCCGCAGCTCCGGGTCCTCGTAGTAGGAGTCCGGGGTCGCGAGGAACTCGACGCCCTCGGCGACCATGGCGTCCACCGAACCGATGATGTCGCCGGTCGCGATGGCCACGTGCTGCGCGCCGGGACCGCCGTAGAACTCGAGGTACTCGTCGATCTGCGACTTCTTCTTGCCGACGGCCGGCTCGTTGAGCGGGAACTTCACCCGGTGGTTACCGTTGGCCACCACCTTGCTCATCAGGGCGGAGTAGTTGGTGGCGATGTCGTCCCCGATGAACTCGGCCAGGTTGGTGAACCCCATGACCCGGTTATAGAAGTCGACCCACTGGTCCATCGCCCCCAGTTCGACGTTGCCCACCACGTGGTCGATGGCCTGGAATACCCGACGCGGTGAGTCAGGACGCCGGGTGCGCGCAGAGGACCTCTCCACAAACCCGGGAAGGTAGGGGCCGTTGTACCGCGACCGGTCGACCAGCGTGTGCACGGTGTCGCCGTAGGCGGCGATCGTCGCCAGCCGGACCGTGCCGCGGGAGTCGCTGACGTCGTGGGGCTGATCAAGCACGACAGCGCCCTGGGCGGAGGCGTGCGACACGCAGCGGTCGACGTCGGGCACGGTCAGCGCGATGTCGACGATTCCATCGCCGTGGACCCGGTGGTGATCGGCGAGCGGGCTCGCCGGGTCGTAGGCCCCCTTGATGACGAAGCGCGCCGCGCCTGACCTCAGCACGTACGCGTGGTGGTCTCTGTTCCCGGTCTCCGGGCCGGAATACGCGACCAGCTCCATCCCGAACGCGGACTGCAGGAAATGGACGGTCTGCACGGCATTGCCGACGATCCACACCAGGGCGTCCCAGCCCGACACCGGGAAGGGGTCGGTTGACGGGTCGTACTCGACCAGGCCGACCAGCTGCTTGAGCTCATCGAGGTCGAGCCCGGCCAGGCGTTCGTTGTCATTCAGCAGCGTGTTGGCATCCATCTCGCTCCTATGCTCGTTCCGCCTGCCCTGCTGCGAGTAGATCAAAATCGATTGAAGGTGCGCAACCAGCTCATTATTTAGTGCGCGGAGTGCCCATCTCCGCCTACTGATACGGTTCTCTAAGTAGGCAGAGAGCATAGCTGGCTGACTTTACGGAGGCGGACCGCGAGATGGCTGCCCGACGAGTCCTTGACGCGCTCGACCTTGCCCTGCTGACCGCGCTGCGCGAGCGTCCGCACACCGGCGCCCTCGAGCTGTCGCGGATCCTCGGCGTGGCGCGAGCCACCGTCTCGGCGCGGATCGAACGGCTCGAGAGCGACGGGATCGTGACCGGCTACGGTCCGGACATCGACGTCGCGGCGGCGGGCTTCGGCATCCAGGCCTTCGTCACGCTCGAGATCGCCCAAGGGGCCATCGACGCGGTCCAGCGTGATCTTGAAGCCATACCCGGCGTCATCGAGGCCCACACCATCACCGGCAGCGGCGACGTGCTCTGCCGGATAGCCGCCAGCTCCCACGACGGACTGCAGCAGGCGCTGGTGGAGCTCAACCGATCCAAGGTCGTGGTCCGGTCGACCAGCGTCATCGCGCTGACCGAGATTGTCCGCTGGCGGACGATGCCGCTGCTCGCCTCCGCCGCCGACCCCCGAGCCGGCCGGTCATCCATGTCCGGCCGCGCCCCCTCGGCCTAGCCGAAGATCTCCCGGACCTCGCGTGTCGCGTAGTAGACCAGCACGTATCCGGCGGCCGGGTCGGCCCACCACCAGCCCAGCCCGGCGTTCAGCGTCAGCCCGAGCAGAACGGCGACCGCGAGGACTGCATCGATCATCGTCACCCTGCCCTCGGTTCGCAGCACGGGGTTGTTCAGGGCCCGGCCGACGCGGGTCTTACCGGCCGCCAGCGTGAACATCGCCGCTGCGGTCACTGCGGTCCAGACGATGCCGAGGACCGAATGCTGCGGGCGATAGCCGATTGCAAGTACCACCGTGGACTGGACCAGAAGGTAGATCGCCAGGGCAGAGAACGCGTAGCCGATCATCCGCAAGCCATGCCGCTGTCGCTCCTCACCAGTGCCTGACAGCTCCCAGATCACCACCGTGGAAGCGCCGATCTCGATCAGCGAATCCAGGCCGAACCCGGCCAGCGCCACCGACCGGGCCGCGACGGCGGCGATCGCCAGAACGACGATCCCGGCCACGTTCCACCCCAGCGTGACCCACTCCAAGGCGAATCCGCGTCGTAGCAGGGCCTGGCGGGCGCTGTCATCCATGATCGTCACAAGCGCAGTCTCCCAGGAACCAGGCCGACGAGGGGGGCGAAGTCAGGCTAGGCGGCGCCGTCCTGCGGGTCGATGCCATGGCGGCGGAGAAGATCACGGAGACGTTCTACCTCATCACTCAAGGACGGGAGGGCGGCCCACTCCTTTGCCCCGGCCGCTGGTGCGGCCGGTTCCAGGCTTCTCGTGGATCTGCCGGGCGAACACTAGCCGGATCACCTGCTGGCGGATCCCGTTCGGGTCAACGCCCAGGCCTTCCAGTACCCGCGTGGCCACGCCCTCGTCCTCGCGGATGAGGCCGAGCAGAATGTGCTCGGTCCCGACGTATTCGTGGTTGAGCATTCTGGCCTCTTCCTTGGCCAGTGCTACGACGCGCCGCGACCGGTCGGTGAACCTCTCGAACATTGCTCGGCCGCCTTCCACTTGACTGGTTTCTCTGGTCTGGCCGACACAAACACGATGCATCTTGTCAGAACGGATCCGCGAGGCTCGCCTCTAAGGCATCGATCGGCATGCCGATCAGCGACGACGACCGATAATCAGGGGGTCCATTTTCCCAGTATGAAGGTCGGATGCCAGAGACTCAGCGGCCAGAATAGAACCGAGATTATGTACTGGCCCCAGCTATGAAATGACGACACACTGCTTGGAGTCGTCGGCAGATGGGGAGCCGCCGTATTAAAAAAAATGCCTACCAGAATGTAGACCGCGACGAGGAGGCCTCTTCTGCTAAAAAGCGTCTTCAGAAACTCCACTTCAGCGCACATCCTCTCGTGGATGCCTGTGATCTCGGACGGCCACGCCTCCAGCGGTCCAGCCTCAGGGTTGTGTTGGTTTCCTCGCTGCGCACTCCACCGCAGACCTGGTTGCACCCACTCCCACCTGCGCAAACATGCCGCGACGCTTTGCACCATAGTTCATGCATAGCTGACAGTCACGCCGACACTCCGGACTGTTACTAAATGTCTTGGCAGCCGTTGCGGCTCCCGACTCGTTGCCAGCTCCCGAGCCGTGGGCGACGTGTCAATACGGAGTGTGACGGGTACGTAACAGACTGTCGATAACCTCTCTTTCATCAGCCGTGGCCGTCCCGGGCGGGCGCGGCCCGTCGCGTGGGGGGATTCGTGGCCGCGGTACCCGGGGGTCTGCCGCTGGTCGAGCCGATGCTCGCCACCCCAGCGCGCGACGTGCCCGCCGACGACGAAAACTGGGCCGCCGAGGCCAAATGGGACGGCGCCCGCGTCCTCGCCTACCTCAGCGGCGGCACCGCCATCCTGCGCGGACGCACCGGCCAGGACGTCACCGGCAGCTACCCCGAGGTCGCCGCCGCCCTGGCCCGGGCGGCCGGACGGCGGACGCTGATCCTGGACGGAGAGCTCACCGCCTTTGCCGAGGACCGACCCAGTTTCGCGTTGCTGCAGCGCCGGCTGCACGTCACCCGGCCCAACCCGGCCCTGGTCGCAGCCGTCCCCGTCACCTTCATCGCCTTCGACCTGCTCCGGCAGGCAAACCGCCCGCTGCTGCGCAGCCCCTACGCCCAGCGCCGCGCCCTCCTCGACGGCCTCGCCCTGGCGGCAGAGCACGTCAGCGTCCCACCCGCCTTTCCCGGACAGGCCAAAGCGCTCACCGAAGCCAGCCGCGAACTCGGCCTCGAGGGCGTCGTCCTCAAACGGCTGGCCTCCCGCTACCAGCCCGGCCACCGCAGCGGCGACTGGCTGAAGATCCGCCACCTGGCCGCCGCCGACGTCGTGATCGGCGGCTGGCTCCCCGGAACCGGCTCCCGCTCCGCCATCGCCGGATCAGTCCTGGCCGGGGTGCCGGGCCCCAGCGGACTGGACTACCTGGGGGCGGTGGGATCCGGGTTCGCGCACGCCGAGCTCCGCGATCTCACTGCGCGGCTGGCAAGCCTCGAGCAGCCGGACTCCCCGTTCGCCGGCCCCGTGCCGACCGATATCGCCCGCCGGGCCCGCTGGACCCGGCCGGTCCTGTCCGCCGAGGTCGCCTACGCGGGGATCACCCCGTCCGGGCGGATGCGCCACCCCGTCTGGCGCGGCCTGCGGCTCGCCTAAGTGAGCTGGCCTGGGTGTTCGTGTCGCCGTCAGCCGCTGGAAGGCCGAGGTCCTACCTGCCGCAGCAGGCAGCGAGCGGCGGTCGTGATCCGCGGGCGGTCGTGGATCACGCCGAAGTAAAAGTCGGTTTGGGTCGAGTTTGACCGTCGCGCCAACACCCCCACGGCTGTGCTTGGGCTGACCGCGATGACCGCGTACTCCCCGTCAAGCGCCGGGTCGTGTGGTTGTGAACCCCGCACGCCGGGCGCGGGCTCAGACGGCATGCCCGCGCCGATCACGCCAGTCATTACCTGGCGGCTGGCCATCTCGCTCAAAGCGCGCAGATGGTCCTTCGTTAGCACTTCGGGGTCAGGGACGAGCACGAGCAGGAGTGCGGGAGGCTGGAGATGCAGCCCATGACGGAAGACCTCATCAGCTAGGCAGCGCACCAGATCACGGGGCGCTCGACTGGTCGGGTGCCCGCCCAGCACCTCAAACAGCGAGCGCACATCCTCTAGTCCCAACTCGGACCGGATCGACATGTGGGCCTCGTGCTCGTCAGCCGGCGTGGGATCGTGGGTCGGTTTCCCGTAGAGCCACCCCTGCGCAAGCGGAGCCCCAAACGCACGGACCACCTCGTCGTGCCGCTTGGTTTCGACGCCTTCGGCGAGGATGGTGGCGCCCGTTCGCTCGACCTCTTCGTAGGCAAGGTGGAGGACCGTCATCGCCTCAGGACTCGGGGTGCCCTGAGTTACCTTCAAGTCGAGCTTGATGACGTCTGGCCGGACTACCGGAAGCAAGGACATTGCCCGGACATCCGCGCCAACATCGTCCAGGGCCAGGCCGGTGACGGCCGGCCGCTGCCGGTCGATGCCTTCGAGCAGGGTACGCGGATCGTGGTCGAGTGACCGCTCGGTGATCTCGAGGACGATACGGAACTTGCGGAACGCCTCCTCGATATCCGGCCAAAGATCGGGCGGGCAGTCCGAAGTCAGTGCCACCGGCTCGATGTTGAGGAACAGCAAATCGTCCGGCGCCAGGCGGGCGGCAAGAGCGGCGCGGCTCGCCGAGGCGCGCGCGATCCAGTCGAGCTCCGCCACGCGGTTCTGCCTGTACGCCTCCTTGATCAGCGCGTCCGGCGACTCCAAGGTGGACCCGGCCGGGCCACGGATCAAACCCTCGTACCCCACCACCTTCCCCGACTCGACCCTGACAATCGGCTGGAACACCGTTCGCAGCAGGCGATCACGCAGCACGCGATCAAACTCGTCTTCGACTATCGTCCTGCGATTCGCACCCGCCACCACCACCCCCCGCCGTTAGCTCCACCAAGCGTAACCCGCTGCGCCAGACACGGTTATGTCTGGCCGCCTCCGGATTGACGCGTGGGAAGCGCCGCGAACTCGCGCCAACGGTGGCAGGCGACGGAGACTCCCTCGCTCGTGAGCTCCGCCGGGGGCCGATGTTCACGGCAGACGTTGGCTGCCCACGGGCAGCGCGCGGCGAATTGGCAGGACTCTGGCTTCGGCGTGCCCGGGAGGTCGGCCGTGCTCCGCTGGCGCGAGACCCGCCGCTCGCGCTGCTCGCCCGGGTCGGGGACGGGGGCGGCCTGCAGGAGGGCGCGGGTGTAGGGGTGAGCCGGATGGTCGTAGACAGTTGTCGCCGGGCCCGCCTCCATGACCCGGCCGCGGTAGAGGACGACGACGCGGGTTGAGATGTGCCGGACGACGGCGAGGTCGTGGGAGATGAAAAGGTAGCTCAGGCCCAGCTCGTCCTGCAGGCTCCGCAGCAGGTTGAGCACCTGGGCTTGCACCGACAGGTCGAGCGAGCTCACCGGCTCGTCGCAGATGACCAGGCGCGGCGCCACGATGAGCGCGCGGGCGATCGCGATCCGCTGGCGCTGGCCCCCGGAGAACTGGTTGGGATAGCGGTCGGCGGCCGCCGGATCGAGCCCGACGCGCTCCAGAATCGACGCCATCCGCGCCTTGACCTCTGGCTTCGACGGCGTCCCGTGCGGCCGGAGCGTCTCCGCCAGGGTCTTGCCGATCGTTCGCGAGGGGTTCAGCGAGCTGTAGGGGTTCTGGAACACCACCTGCAGCGAGGCGCTGAGCCGGCGCCGGCGGTCGCGGCTCGCGCCAACGATGTCCTCGCCGTCGAACGTGATCCTCCCGGCCGAGACCGGCGCCAGTCCGAGCACCGAGTTAGCGATCGAGGTCTTGCCCGATCCCGACTCGCCGACCAGGCCCACCGTTTCGCGCGCTCCGACCGCGAAGCCAACGTCGTCGACGGCGCGGAAACGCCCACGGCGGACCGGATACTCGACCCGGAGGTGGTCGACCGCGAGCAGCGGTTGCCCGCTCATGACTTGACCAGCTGGTCGTAGCGAATGCAGCGAGTCTCGTGCGCTTGGTAGGGGGCTTCGATCGGTACCGCGAGCTCGGCGCAGGCGGCGACCGCGTATCGGCAGCGGGCCCTGAACCGGCAGCCCGCCGGCCAGGAGCCGGGCGGGGGGACCGTCCCCGGGATCGTTGGCAAGGTAGCGGCCTCCGGAGCGAGATGAGGGTTGGAGGCGAGCAGTGCCTCCGTGTACGGGTGGAGCGGGAGCTGGAAGATGGGCTGAACGTCCGCTCGCTCTACGACCTGTCCGCCGTACATGACGACGACCCGGTCACAGAGGTCGGCGACGACGCCCCAGTCGTGGGTGACGATGAGGACAGCCATCTGCCGCGCCAGCTGCAGCTCGTGGATCAGGTCGAGGATCTCCGCCTGGACGGTGACGTCGAGCGCGGTCGTTGGCTCGTCGGCGATGAGCAGTTCGGGCTCCCCGGCCAGCGCCCGCGCGATCGCCACCCGCTGCGCCATGCCGCCGGACAGCTCGTGCGGGTACCGTTGGGCGACCGCGACCGGGTCGGCGAAGTGCATGTCCCGCAGGAGTTCGAGTGCCTGAGCGCGGGCGGCCGAGCGGGAGAACCCGCGGTGCCTGCGGATTCCTTCGACAATCTGGGAGCCGACGCGGTAGGACGGGTCGAGGCTCGCCGTCGGCTCCTGGGAAACGAACCCGATCCGGCGCCCTCGGACCCTGCGCAGCTCGGCCTCGGTCGCCCGGGCCAGGTCGGTTCCACCGAACCAGATGCTCCCGCCGTCAATCCGCCCGGCCCCAGGAAGCAGCCCGATGAGGGCGGCGGTGGTGACGCTCTTGCCGCAGCCCGACTCGCCCACGATGCCGACGATCTGCCCGGGCGCGACGTCGAAGCTGACGTCCTCGACGACGCGCAGTGACCCGTCCCGGCCGGGGAAGCTGACGCTCAGGTGCCGGACGGTGAGCAGACCCGACTCGGCTGGCGGCACCGTTTCGGCAGTGGCGACCCGCGTGGCCGCTGCCTGCCTCGCCGGCGCCTTCTTCGTCGCCGCCGAGCCAGAACCAGGTCTCCACCGCGGCGTCTCGCACGGCGTCGCCAAGCAGCGACAGGGCGAGCATCGTAACCGCGATCGCCACGCCCGGCGGGACGATCAGCCACGGGTGGAGGAGCAGCACGGTGGTGCCGTCGGCCACCATCCCGCCCCAGCTCGGGGCGGGCGCCTCGACCAGCAAACCGAGGAACGCGAGCCCTGACTGGACGCCGAGCGCGACGGCCGCCAGCAGCGACGCCTGGACGATCACGACGCCGGCGATCCGGGGAAGGATGTGCCGGGTCAGGATGTAGGTCCTCGACAGCCCGGATACCTCAGCCGCCTTGACGTACAGTTCCTCGCGGATCGGCAGCGTCGCCGAGCGGACCACGCGCATGATGTCGGGCGCGGCCAGCACTCCCAGGGTGATCATCGCGGCCAGCATGCTCGACGGGAAGACCGAGAGCACCACGATGATGATCACCACCGCCGGGAGCGAGTACGTGAGGTCGGCCAGCCAGATGACGACCCGGTCGGTCCAGCCGCCGACGTACCCCGCCAGCAGCCCGAACGGCACTCCGAGGACGAGGAAGACGACCAGCGCCTCGGCCACGCCGACGAGCGTCACCCGGTCGCCCACCAGCAGGCGGCTCAGCACGTCGCGGCCCAGGGTGTCGGTGCCGAGCACGTGCGACCAACTCGGCAGTTGGTTGGCCGCGAACAGGTTGCCCGCGTCCTGCGAGCTGACCGACGGCATCGCGATCGGGGCGATGACGGCCACCCCGATCAGCAGGACAAGGTAGGCGCAGCAGACGACGGCGATCGGGCGCCGCAGCAGCCGCCGCAGGAAGTGCGGATTCCCGCTCGAGGAGGCCCTGGCCGGGGCGGCCACCGGGGCGACGGCGGTCACCGGAGCCTCACCCGCGGGTTGAGCCAGAGGTACGCGAGATCGACCAGCAGGTTGATCGCGACCACAACCAGGGTGAAGCAGACGACCAGCCCGGCGACGACCGGAAGGTCATGCTGGGTCCCGGCGTTCACCATCAGCGAGCCAAGGCCAGGCAGCGCGAAGACGTTCTCGGCCAGCACGGTGCCGCCGAGCAGGCCGACCGCCAGCAGCCCGATCACGGTGACGACCCGGATCGAGGCGTTGCGCAGCGCGTGCCGGAACACGATCGACCCGGTAGAGATGCCGTTGGCCCGCGCCATGCGGATGTACTCGCTGCCCAGGACGTCGAGCATCGCCTCGCGGGTCTGCTTCGCGGTCGCCGCGATCCCGTAGAGCGACAGGGCTGCGACCGGGAGAACCAGGGCGCGCAGCCAGCCGGCGGGCGAGGCGGTGATCGAGACGTACCCGGTCGCCGGGAACCAGTGCTGCCAGACGGCGAAGATCACGATCAGCTCGGCGCCGACCCAGAAGGCCGGGAGGCTGAAGCCGATGAGCGCAAGGGCGTCTACCGCTCGGCCGATGGCACCGCCGCGCAGTGCCGAGAACACGCCGAGGCCGACGCCGATCACCACGCTGACGAACAGCGTCCCGATGAGGAGCGACAGCGTGACAGGGAGGCGCTGGCCGATCGCCTGGGCGACCGGCTGGTTGGTGAAGATCGACTGCCCCAGGTCCCCGCGGACGGCGTGGCCGAGCCAGCTCCAGTACTGCTCGTAGAGCGGGCGGTTGAGGCCGAGGTCCCGCTCCAGGGCGGCGTACGCCTGGGGGGTGGCGGTCGTCCCCAGGATCTCCTCGGCCGCGTCGCCGGGCTGCAGCGAGACGAGGACGAAGGTCAGCGCGGAGACGACGAACAGCAGCGGCACCGTCATCAGGATTCGGCGCGCGACGACGAGGAGGACGGGGTTCGAGGCGAGGGCCGCCAGGCCCCGGTCCCGGGCCGATCGGGCGGCCCGGGACGGGACGACTGGCGTCGCCGTTACTTGGCGTACCATTCGGACGGGTAAGGCGTGCCGTTGTTGGCGCTGAAGGCGACGCCGCCGATGTTCTTGGCGGTGTACCAGAAGGCGTCGAAGTTGAATACCGGGATTTCGTCCCCCTGGGTGACGATCCGCTGGGTCATCGCCTGCCAGTACTGGCCAGGGGACTGCGACGCCTCGCCCTCCTTGTCCAGCTTGTCCAGCGTCGGGTCATCCCAGCCGTGTTGGTTCTCGGCGCTGTTGGGGGCGAGCTGGCCGCTGTACCAGTCCGACAGCGGCGCGAACGCGGTCGCGATGAACCCGGTCGCCTCGTAGGAGCCGCCCAGGACCTGGTTCGCCCACGTCGGGAGGACCGGTGACGTAGTGATCTTGAGCGTGACGCCGATCGCCTTGTACTCCTGGGCGATCGCCTCGAGCACCGGGTCGGCCAGGGTACCGAAGGCGCTCTCCGAGTCCACCGTGAGGGTGAAGCCGTTCGCGTAGCCGGCCGCCGCCAGGAGCGATTTCGCCTTGGCCGGGTTGTAGGAGTAGTAGTTCTGCAGGCTCGGCACCAGGCCGTCCAAGCTGCCGGTCTCGTCGGTGGGGACGCCGTACTTGCCGTAGATCGCCTGCGTCACCGCCTGGCGGTTGATGGCGTAGTTCAGCGCCTGCCGGACCTGCGCGCTGTTCAGCGGGTTGGGCGCGCCGTCGGGGGTCTTCGGGCCGCGGTCGAGCAGCAGGATCTGATCGAAGCCGCTCGGCTCGGTGACGACGTCCAGCCCGGCCGCCTGGGCCGTGGAAGCGGTCGTGATATCACCTTGGGCGACATTGAGCTGGCCCGACTTGATCGCCTCGACCATGGTGGTCGGCGAGGTGATGACCTTCGCCACTACTTCGGAGAAGTGCACGGCCGACTGGTTGTAGTAGTACGGGTTTGGCTTGAAGACGTAGGTGCTGCCGGCGACCGATTGCGACGGCACCGCGACGTACATGCCCGCGCCGTCGGTCCCGGTCCCGAGGGTGGACGCGTGGGCGATCGCCTTGGGCGAGCCGATGTAGCCCCACATATCGGCTTCGGATAGCAGGTAAGGCACCAGGGAGTTCGGCTGGGCGAGGTGCAGCACGACGGTGTAGTTGCCGCTCGTGGTGATGTCCTTCAGCGCCACGCTGCTGGTGATGTAGCCCTTGACCGTGAAGTACGCGTAGTCGAGCCACGCCTTGACGGCGCTCGCGGTGACCGGCGTGCCGTCCGAGAAGCGGGCGTTGGGCCGCAGCGTAAGGCTGAACTCGGTGTTCGTGTTCCCGATGTAGTGCCATGAGGTAGCGAGCCCGGGCCCTATGTCGCCGTTCGGCTCCTGGTGCGTGAGCGACTCATATGCGAGGTCGATCGGCATCGCCTCGTCGCCGCCGCCCGCGATCGCGGGGTTAAGCGTTGACGTGTAGTTCGTGATTCCCATGGTCAGTACGGGCTTGGCGGCGGCGGCGTCCGATGCAGCCGCCGTCCCCGAGCTACCTGAGCTAGCTGAGGTAGCTGAGCTACTGCAGCCGGCCAGCGTTCCCGCCGCCACCGCGGCGAGCAGCACGGCCGCTCTGATCCCGAGGCGCTTGCTCGCCAAGCGCTTCAACTCAAGCATTCCGCGTGTCCTTCCCTATGTGCAGGCCCTCACAGGCTCACCGGGCCGAACCTAACCCGGCAACTTCGTGTAGGAATAGACCGGAAACAAGGAGTTCATCCAGGCTTCAGCCTTCACTCGCATGGCTGCCGACGGACGTATCGCCAACGTTTGAAATAGCCCAGCATCATCGTGGCTCAGCGACGATAGCCCATAGAGCAGGGGTTTCAGGCAACGCTGGCCGGATCGGATACCGAGCGAGGGCGAACGAGACGTCCGCGCCGGGTCCGCCGTCGGTCGTTCATGAAGGGATGTAAAACGTGAAGCAACAGGCAGACGGTTTCCTGACGACGCACACCGGGAGCCTGCCGAGGCCGCCGGCCCTCTCCGACCTCGAGGATGCGGGCCAGGTCAAGGCCGCAGTCGAGCAGCTCGTGCGGCAGCAGCTCGTGGCCGGAATCGACATCGTCAACGATGGCGAGGCAAGCAAGCCCAGCTACGCCACCTACGTGGCCGAGCGACTGTCTGGTTTCGGGGGCGAGCGGCCGTCCCGCCACCGCTCGCGCGACCTCGACGAGTTCCCCGAGTTTTTCGCCAGCCTGCCTCGGTCGGCCGTCACCACCACCCCGTTCTGCCAGGGCCCGGTCGCCTACCGCGGCATTGAGCGGGTCGAGGCGGACATCGAGAACCTCCGGTCGGCGGCCGGCGGCCGGCCGGCGTTCATGTCCGCGGCCTCCCCGGGCGTGATCGAGCTGTGGCTGCCGAACGGGTTCTACGCCAGCACCGAGGAGTACGTCTTCGCCCTCGCTGAGGCGATGAAGACCGAGTACGACGCGATCCACGCTGCGGGCCTGACGATCCAGCTTGACTGCCCCGACATCCCCGGTGTGTGGAGCAACAACTCCGACCTCACCGTGGAGGAGTTCCGGGCGCAGGTAGCGATGCGGCTCGCGGCCATCGACCACGCGATCCGCGACATCCCCGGCGAGGCGGTGCGGCTGCACATCTGCTGGGGCAACTACCAGGGGCCCCACGTCAACGACGTGCCGCTGGCCGCCTTCCTCGACCTGCTGCTCAAGGCGAAGCCGCACGGGATCTCCATCGAGGCGGCCAACCCCCGCCACGAGCATGAGTGGGCGGACTTCGAGGACGTGAAGCTCCCCGACGGCAAGATCCTGCTTCCGGGCGTGATCGACTCGACCAGCAGCTTCATCGAGCACCCCGAACTGGTGGCGCAGCGCATCCTCCGCTTCGCGCAGGTGGCCGGGGCCGAGAACGTCATCGCCAGCGCCGACTGCGGCTTCGCCACCGTCGCCGCGCACAACCTAGTCGACCCGAAAATCGCCTGGGCCAAGCTCGCGGCGATGTCCGAGGGCGCGGCGATCGCGACCGCGCGGCTGGCGAGCTAGCCGCGGGCACGCGATCTGGCACTCAACGCCTCAGCCAGGAAGGTGGTTTCAATGCGCATTATCCAGTTCTCCGACACCCACATCTCGCACCTCGGCGGCGTCGGTTACGGCAACGCCGAGCGGCTGGTCGACTACCTGAACGAGGTTGCCGTGCCCGACCTCGCCATCAACACGGGCGACGTCGTCATCCTCGATCCTGACGCGGCCGACGACCGGGATGCGGCCATGCGGATCCACGAGCGGATTCAGGCGCCGCTCAGGGTGCTGCCGGGCAACCATGACGTGGGCGAGTGCGCCCACGACCCGTGGCAGGGTCTCGGGGTAACCAGTGAGCGGGTGCAGGGCTTCCGCTCCGCGTGGGGAGGCGACCGCTTCGTGCTGTTCGGCAACGCCGCCCACGACGCGCAGGAGTGGGCCTTCGTCGGCATCAGCAGTGAGCTGTGCGACTCGGGCCTGCCCGAGGAAGACGAGCAGTGGACGTGGCTGGAGGAAGTCGCGGCCGAGGCGGCAGGCAGGTCGGTGATGCTGTTCCTGCACAAGCCGCTCGTCATCGACGACGGCACCAGGGAGAACGTCACGCTGACGGCAGCAGCGCGGGAGCGCGTCCTCGGCATGTTCCGTGGCGGCGACCTCCAGGTGATCGCCAACGGGCACGTCCATCGCTACCGCTGCACGACCGCCGATGATGTCACGGCGGTGTGGGCGCCCTCGCTCGCGTTCTCGACACCGGCGGAACCCGACCTGAAGTTCGGGCCGGGCACGGCCGGCGTCGTTGAGTACTCGATCCACGGCCGCCGGGTCGACGCGCGCTTCGTGAAGGTGCCAGGGATCGAGGGAGCCGCCGACTTCTTCGCGCTTCCGGAGGCGCAGCAGTCGCTGGAAGCCCTGGAACGGAGGTCCGCGTTATGCGCTAACCTCCGCTGGATCGAGTTGGGAGTCTGGGCGTTCAGCGACCGCTGACGCGCCGAGCTACGGGGAGAAACACGGGGAATTGGGATGCTCGCTGCCGAACGCCGGAGCCTGCTACTGACGAGGCTGCACCAAGACGGCAAGCTCGTCGCGCGCGACCTCGCGGTCGAACTCGGGCTCTCCGAGGACAGCCTCCGGCGGGACCTCCGCGAGCTCGCCGCCGCTGGGCTCTGCCAGCGCGTCTACGGCGGAGCGCTGCCGGTCTCGCCGGCCACCGGCAAGTTCGCGGCGCGGCTTCGGGTATCACCCGAGAGCAAACGCCGGGTCGCGGCGCGCGCCGCTCAGTTGATTGTCCCGGGCTCCACCGTCATTCTCGGCGGAGGCACGACCGCGCATGCGGTCGCCGCAGCGCTGCCGGACAAACTAAATGCGATGATCGTGACGCCTACCCCGGCGACTGCGGCCCTCCTCGTAGAGCACCCCACGGTGGACGTCTTCGTCCTCGGCGGCCGCCTGGCGAAAGAATCGGCCAGCGTCTGCGGAGCGGCGAGCGCCGATGCGGCAAGCAGGATCTCCGCCGACATCTACCTGCTCGGCGTCGCCGGAGTCCACGTCGACGAGGGACTTACCACCAATGATCCCGACGAGGCGGCGATGGAGCGTTTCCTCGTCGGCCGGGCAGCCGACACGTACGTGCTCGCGTCCAGCGAAAAACTCGGCACCGTCGCTGCCTTCTCGGTGATCGGGCTCTCTGGAGTCGCGGGCGTGATCACTGACGCCGACAGCACCCACCCCACGGTCAGCGCGCTGCGCAAGCGGAAAGTGCCGGTATTGCACGCGCCGTGACGCCGGCGGACCCGCTGGCGGTAGAACCTTAGGATTCGCTGGGAATCTCCAGGGGTTTGGGGGTGTTCGCCTCTTCTGATGGAGAAAGCGATCTTGTTTGCCGTGATGGCAAGCTTCTGCACGGCCACGGCATCGGTGTGTCAACGGATCGGCGCTAGGAGCAGCGAATCGGCGGGCTTCGACATCTGGCTCGTCTTTCGCCTCGCCCGGCGGCCAATCTGGCTGCTCGGCGTGGGAAGCATGATCGGCGGCTTCCTGTTTCAGCTCACCGCCTTGCGCTACGGCCCACTGGCCCTGGTCCAGCCGATTCTCGCCGTCGAGCTGCTGCTGGTCTTCGGCTACATGGCGGTCGCGGGCGCCGGCCGGGTGCGGGTGCGGCGCCGGGACTGGCTGGCGGCGGCGGTCATGTCTGCCGGGATCGCGGTGTTCCTGCTGCTGGCGTCGCCCTCCGGCGGGCGGCTGCACGCGCCGGCCCCCGCATGGCTGTTCGCCGGCCTGATCACGCTCGGCCTGGTCCTGCTGGCGGTGGCCCTGGCGTTCGGCCACGGCAGCCGCTCTGTCGTGACCCGGTCCCGACGCGCCGCCCTGCTCGGCTGCGCCACCGGCATCTCCTGGGGCTTCGTCGCCGCGGTCATCAAGGAGCTCAGTTCGCACATCGACGACGGCGTCGGCGCGGTCTTCTCCAACTGGGCGCTTTACGTACTGCTCGGCGTCGGGGCGGCGACCATGCTGCTGGCGTCGCACGCGCTGGCGGCGGGACCGCTGGCCGCCTCACAGCCAGGGTTCACCGTCCTCGACCCGCTGTCCGCTGGCCTGCTCGGCGTGTTCCTATTCGACGAGCACATCAGGACGGGCGTCCTGGACCTGTCGGGCGAGGCGCTGGCGCTGGCCGTCGTCATCGCCGGTGCCTGGATCCTCAGCCACAGCTGCCTGATCCTCGGCGAGGACGAGAAGTCGCCGATACGCTGCCTGCCGCCCGAATACCAGGCGCAGGCCAGCGGCGGGCGGCACGAATTCGATTACCAGCCGGCGGACGCGCCTGAAGTGCACACCGCGGAGCCTCTGCGTCCCAGCCCGTCCCGCAGCGCGCACGGGCAGGATGCCGACATCTCCGCCCGTCAGCCAGCCGCCGGTCCGCCTGGCCTCTGACGTCTCGGTCCGGCGGGATCGAGGCGAATGGAGGGTACGAGCTCCAGAACACCGGGTAGCTTTGGCTGATCTGTTACCGACCGCTGCATCGGCCGAGAAGCCGAGCACGACAGGACGAAACGGAGCTGATAGCCCACGTCCCGGTTCATCCCCCCTATCGGCCAGGACCCAGCTGCTTCCGCAGGCGGCCACCCGGCTCCAGCCGACTGTCTTGAGCTTCCGCGCCCGGCGTCGCTGCTTCGCACCGTCGGCTGGAACCTCGCCGAATCCTTCGGGCTGCCGACTGGCGCGTATGTCCTCGCCGCGTGGCTGGGGGGACGTGACGCCGGCTTGTGGGCGATGCTCGCCGCCATCTGGCTCACCGCCTGCCTGCGCAAGCTGGTGACGAAGTCCGTTCCCGGCTTGGTGACGATCTCGCTGATCGTACTCACCGTCCAGACCCTGGCCGCCATCGTCACCGGCAGCCTGTGGATTTTCCTTCTGCACTTCCCGCTGGCGAACCTGGGCCTGTGCCTGCTGTTCGCCAGGACGGCGGGCGGCCACAGCCCGATCGCCGCCCGGCTGGCGGCCGAGGTTATCGGCCTGCGCTGCCCTCCCGGCCACCAGCGGGGCATGCACCGCTTCTTCCAGCGCGTCACGGTGCTGTGGGCCAGCGTGTTCCTGCTCCTAGCGATCGGCCTGGGGACGCTGCTGGCGACCATACCCGTCAGCGTCTACGTCCCGGTCTGGGCCGTCACCACCATCGCGCTCATCGCCGCCGGGATCGGGGTCTCGGTCTGGTGGCTGCGATCGGTGACCCGCCAACTCGGGATCAGCTTCCGGTTCGTGGCTCCCGCCGGCGCGGCGTCAACCCTGGCCTTAAGAGCGGGCAGGTTAGCTGTCAATCGCTGAGGCCGCCTGCCCAGCCAGGCTCGCCCCTGTGCGCAGAGCCGTTGCACCACCGGGCCAGTGCGGCCAGGCAGGCGAACCGGAGGAGGAATCCGGCCGCCCACATGACCCACCAAGAGGGGTGGTCAGGACGCGGCGTCGCCGAGCGTGGCGGTGAGCTGGCGACGGGAACTGACGCCGAGTTTCTGGTAGGCGTGGCCCAGGTGCCAGTCGACGGTCTTGGGGCTGAGGTAGAGGCGCTGGGCGATCTCCGGTGTGGTAAGTCCCAGGGCGGCGAGTTCGGCGACGCGCCGCTCGGTGCCAGTGAGCGCGTCGTGGCCGTTGGCGCCGCGTGGGAGGTCTTCACGTTTAGGGCTGAGCTGGGCAAATGCGGAGTGGTCGAGGGGCCGCCCACAGGTTAAGCGGGTTCTGCCCACACGATCTGGAGAACGGGTTTCCGTTTCCTGGGCTGGCCGTGCCCGTGCCGGCTAGCGGTTCCAGCGGGGGTCGTTGTCGGCGATGTCGAGGCTGAGCGCCTCGAGCTCGGCGATGAGCTCGCGCAGGCGGCGGTGGTTGTCGAACCAGGGCTGGTAGTCGGCGAGCTGGTCGTCGGACAGGATGCGGGTGGCGGTCTTGCCGTCTTTCTTGCGGGTCCACTGGTGGTAGGGGCCGTGGAGGCGGGGCGGGTCGGCGTGGCAGCCGCAGTTCGGCCGGCCGCAGCGGGTCATCCGGTCGGCGAGGGTGCCGGGCAGCGCGAAGCCGGCCGCGGCGAGGGCGGCGATCTCGGCGGCGATGGTGGCGGCGCGGGCCTGCTGGGGCGGGGTGGGCGACACGTTTCCATTGTCGCAGCGGAAATCCGCTGTCTCCCGCATGCACTTCAGTATAAGTGCTGTATGACGAATGCTGATGTTGCCGCCTATATCGGGCGGTGGCGGCCGTCGACGGTATCGCCTCCGGCGGCGGCGTTCGCCCGGGACGTGATCGCCAGGACCGCGCCGCAGGGGCGGGAGCGGGCGAGGAACCTGCTGTGGGCGGCCGGGAAGCTCGCCGACTACGGCATCGGGCTGGGGCTGGAGGCGGCGCCGGAGGTGCTGCCGCGCCCGTCGGTCGCCGAGCGGTTCACCCGGTGCGCGCCGGGGCTGTCGGGCGTGGCGCGCCGCACGCTGCGCACGAACCTGCGGTTCATCGGCCGGCGGGTCGTGCCGCGGCTGTATCCGGCGGACCTGCCGCTGCCCCGGGAGCGGGCCAAGGAGCCGTACCGCGCGGCGGAGATCGCCGTCTACCTGGCGCTGGCGGACGCCCAGCCCACGGCGGCGCGGCGGATGCGCGCGGCCGGGCTCATCTGCCTGGGGGCGGGCGCCGGGCTGATCCGCGGCGACCTGCGCGACGTCCGCGGCACCGACGTCGCCTGCCGCTCGGGGGGCGTGATCGTGCAGGTCCGCGGCCTGCGCGGCCGTGCGGTGCCGGTGCTGTCCCGCTATCAGGACCGGCTGCTGGCCGCCGCCGGGTTCGCCGGGGCCGGCCTGGTCTGCGGCGGCGCCGAAACGAGCCGCCGCAACATCACCTATCCGCTGGTCGCGGCCCTGGACGGCGGGGGCGGGCTGCCGCGGCCGGACACCTCCCGGCTGCGGGCGACCTGGCTGGCCGACTGCGCGGAGCTGCTCGGGCTGGCCACGTTCACGGCGGCGGCCGGGATCAGCTGCTCGCAGCGGCTCGGCGACCTGGCCGCCGGCCTGGAGCCGGGCGGCGAGGCCGACGCGGTCCGGCTGCTCGGGGCCGCCCGGCCATGACCGGCCTGGCGGCGTTCGAGGCGGTCATCGACGCCTCCGGCGTCGCGCCGCGGATCGAGGCGATGCTCCCCACCGGGGTGCGGCCCCGCCAGCTGAAGGTCCGCACCCTGCTGGCCGGCATGTGCCTGGCCCAGGCCGGCTGCCGGCCCGCCCACCTCACCCGGATGCACCAGGCGCTGACCAGCCTGCCCGAGGCTGACCAGGCGCGGCTCAGCGTGCTCGAGGACTGGGAGCGCGGCCCGCACCTGCTCACCTACCGGCAGACCGAGCGGACCTTCGGCCTGGTCGCCGGCGCCCTCGGCAAGGACGAGCCCGACGGGCTCCCCTCGGCCGCCCTGGCCGGCATCTGCGACGGCCTGCTCGAGGCGTCCGTCC
Organism: uncultured Actinomycetota bacterium; assembly: GCA_963773105.1. Taxonomy (GTDB): domain Bacteria; phylum Actinomycetota; class Actinomycetes; order Streptosporangiales; family Streptosporangiaceae; genus Trebonia. Next base: position 949,985 of record CAVZAA010000002.1, on the reverse strand, counting down.
CGCAGGAGTTCAAGCACGCCGGCCGGTCGCTGGCGGTGGACTGGACGGACCTGGAGTCCTTCTCCCGGCCCCCGCCCGCCAAAGGGGGCGAGTGCGCCGACCCCGAAGCCTGGTGGGGGCACCGCAAGAACAACCTGCTGCGCAGCGAAGACGAGCTGTTCTACGGCTACTACCTCTCGGCCGCGATCATGACGCGCGAGGAGAACGGCCCGGCCGTCCCCGAGCTCGCCCGCCGCGCCGCGCTGTCGTCATGCCGGCGCGACCCGGTCCGCGCCTTCGCCCCCGCGCTGACCGCGATGCCCGGCCAGGGGATCCCGCTCGGCGACATCCTCGGCGACTCCGGCTACGCCCACCGCGACGCCGGGGCCTGGGCCATCCCGCTGCGGGCCGCCGGCGCGCAACTCGTCCAGGACCTCCATCCCCCTGACCGCGGCCCGAAGGGCACCCACCAGGGCGCGGTCATCAGCAACGGCAACCTGTACTGCCCCCAGACACCGCGCCCGCTGCTGGAACTCGGGCCGCTCGCCCGCACCGCCCCCAAAGAGCAGGCCGCCGACCACGACCGCAAGACCAGCGAGCTGGCCCGCTACAAGCTCGGCCGCATTACCGCCGACGACGCCGACGGCTACCACCGCGCGCAGTGCCCCGCCGCCATGGGCAAGATCCGCTGCCCGCTGCGCCCCGCGTCGACGCTGGACCGGGACCGGCCCGAGATCCTGCAACCCCCCGAGCATCTCCAGGCCTGCCGCGCGCAGCAGACGATCACCGTCCCGCCCGGCGTCCTCGCCAAGACCGCGCAAAAGCACGACTACCCGTCGGCGGCCTGGCGCCGCTCCTACGCCCGCCGGACCGGCGCCGAGCGCGGCTTCGCCACCCTCAAGGACCCCGCCGCCAGCGACATCGCCCGCGGCTGGTGCCGCCTGATGGGCCTGGCGCCCCTGACGCTGTTCGCCACGACCCTGCTCATCGTCCGCAACCAGCGCATCCTGCGCGCCTGGAACGCCCGGCAGGAAGAAAACCAGCGCCGCGCAGCCGCCGGGCTCCCGCCGAAAACCCGCAAACGGCGCCGCAAGACCCTCGCCGGCCTCGCCGCCGGGCCGCCCTGACCCGCAACCGCCACGACCACGAGCCCCGCGCCCGTCACCACCATGACAGCAGCCACAACCAGGCGGAAAGCACGCTCTGACACAAGGCAAACCAGGGAACCAGGCCCCGTCGCGGCGCCCGAAGACTCGGCACCGGACCACGGCTACCAGAAGGCCCGAATGTCAGACCCAAACGTGAAACTAGGCCTCACTGAAACGTGAAGACCTCCTTGGTGCCCGCTCCGGAATCGAACCGTAGACCTCTTAACATCTAGTTGCATCAAGGTCAGTGTTGGTCGTTGGCGCAGGTCGCTGGTCTAAGGCGGTCTGCTGAAATCATTGCGGGCCGATGCGGTTGCTGCACTTTAGTGCTGCACATGCCGCTGGGCGACGACGGGAGGCGGAGCGGTAGAGTCGGCGTCGTGGCAGATGACTGGCGGGTGACCGTCACGTTCCGTGATGAGGCCGACGTCCAGCGGGCGGTTCAGTCCGTTCGCGAGCACGAGGTGCAAGACGACGTGCGCAGTCGGCTCGGTCACCGCGTCGCGATGTCCGTCGATGGCCCCACCGTCTTTCTCTATGCCGGTACCGAGGACACGGCCCGCGAGGCGGACCGCGTGGTGCGCGAGGTGCTGGCGGCGCAGCAGCTGAGCGCCGAGTTCACGCTCGACCGCTGGCATCCGCTGGAAGAAGACTGGGAGGACGCAAGCGTCCCGATGCCGGATACCGGCGAGCAGCGAGCGGCGGAGCATCGGCGCCTGATCGATGCTGAGACTCAGCAGTCCCTCGCAGCCGGGCGGGGCGGATGGGAAGTGCAGGTCGAGCTGCGGTCGCATCGTCAGGCGGTCGAGCTCGCTGAGCGGCTGCAAGCGGAGGGGCACCAGGTCGTGCGCCGTTGGAAATACCTGGTACTAAGTGCCAACAACGAGGACGACGCCAGCGCCCTCGCCCAGGCGATCGAGCAAGAGATCCCGGTAAAGGCGTCAGTCCATACCCAGGAGGTCCCGTTTGTCCAGTTCGACGCCAGCAAGCCCGGAACCTGAGGAGTCCCCGGCTAGAGGCAACGTTGGCAGCGATCAAGGGCGCTCAACTGGTGATCCCTCGCTTATAAGGCAGTACGAATAGACGGCACCCAGTACGACTCGGGCTGCTTGTCAGGAAAACTGGGTGTACAGACGAGCGATCGGAAGCTCCGCTGCCGCTCCCCGACCTATGCGTGACCGCCCTCAAGCTCCGCGTGCAGCAGCAGGACACCGACCGGGAACAGGCCGGCGACAGCTGGGTCAGCACCGGCCTGGTATTTGCCACCCGATTCGGCACGCCGATCGAGCCGCGCAACTTCACCCGCAGCTTCGACCGGCGCATCAGCAAGGCAAGGGTCCGCCGGATCACCGTCCACGGCACCCGCAAGTCCTGCGGGTCCTTGGCTCGCCTGCCCCGAGGTTCCTGCCTGCGCTGACGTGTCATCCCAGCGCCCGGCGATCCCTGATATCCCCCGCTTCCGGTGTACTCCCGGTCCACGACACGGTCCACATTCCTCCGCAGCTCTCAACCGCGCCGTGACTATCTGTCACCGTAACGGACCGCCACTCCTTCGTTCCCACACCCGTCATGCACCCGACCGGGAACCGGTCACCGCGTCGGCGCGCGCCTTGCAGACCTTCTCGGCCATCTGTGCGGAGAAATGGCGGAATGGCCGCAGGCAGCCGGGCAGTTTGTGGTTGCCCGGCGACAGGATGATTGATCTGCGGTGGCGAACGCGCTGTCCGGACTGAGATGAGCCGCTGGCACCGCCCGTCCCATCTTGACGCCGGCGGCGGTCCTATCGTGAGGGCATGCCCGCGACCGCGAAGACATGGCCAGAGAACATCGAGGTGCATCCGATCGCCGCCGGCGAGATCGAGTGCTTCCTCGACGTCTTCGATGCTGCCTGGGGCTTTGCCCGCGATGACGGGCAGCGGCGGCACACCGGCGCGGTCGTGGCCCCCGAGAGTCCGTTCGGCGCCTTCGCGGAGGGCAGCATGGCAGGGACGGCGATGTCGTTCGCGATGGAGCTGACCGTGCCGGGCCAGGTGCAAGTGCCTATGGCCGGGGTCTCTTACGTCGCAGTGCACCCGCTGCACCGCCGCCGGGGCGTCCTGCGGGCGCTGATGCGTTCCCAACTTGACGACCTGCACGCGCGAGGGGTTCCGCTGGCCGGCCTAGGAGCCAGCGAGGCAGGCATCTACGGACGGTTTGGGTACGGGCCTGCCACCTGGGACAGCTCCTGGCGGCTGGCTCGCGGCGCCGCACGCGGGCTGGCGGACGGCGATGACGGGTGCCATCTGGAAATGGTCGACGCGCCGGCGGCGCGGGAACTGCTCCCCGCTGTGCACGAGCAGGCCCGCCAACGCCAGGTGGGCGACGTGCGCACCTACCCCGGCCGGTGGCATGACCTGACCGGCGACGGCGCGACGCCCGGAACGCAGTTCCTCCTGGGGCGCGACGATAGCGGGCGCCCGGCCGGGTACGCGATCTACCGGATCCAGCGCGAGGAACGCTTCTCCGCGCATGCCTCGGTGATCGTGGACCATCTCATCGCCCTGACCAGCGCCGCCTACCGCAGCCTGTGGGCGCACCTGGCCGACCTGGACCTGACCAACCAAGTGATCGCGAGCGGCCGCCCAGAGCATGAGCCGCTGCGGTGGGCACTGGCCGATAGCCGCCAACTCGTGGTCACCGGCGTGCATGATCACCTGTGGCTGCGCCTGGTCGATCTCCCGGCCGCGCTGAACGCCAGGCGCTACGCGGCCGAAGGCACCCTGGTCCTCGACGTCACTGATCGCTTCTGCCCATGGAACCAGGGCCGGTGGCTGCTGGAAGGCGGCCCGGACGGCGCCACATGCCGGACCGCCGCGCATTCGCCCGCTCCCACCCTGCGGCTGGACTCTGCTGCCCTCGGCTCGCTGTTCCTGGGCGGCACATCCGTCGTGCACCTGGCCAGGGCGGGGACCGTCGAAGGGGATGCCGTCGCCGTCCGCCAGGCACACCTGATGTTCGGGACCGGAGCTGGCCCGTGGTGCTCAACCGAGTTCTGAGCCAGTGGCCCGGCAACGGGTGCGCCTTTCGCTATTCGGTGAGGAAGGGCATAACTGCGCCGAGGAACTGTTCGGGGCGGCGGCTGTGGACCCGGTGTCCCGCCGCGATGGTGACGATGCGGCTGGGCGGGATGGACCTGGCTGATTCGGCGAGCTGGCGGGGCTGGGTGTGGCTGTCGGGGCCGCCGGAGATCAGCAGCGTGGGCGCGGTGATCAGCGGGAGCCGGTCCCACCAGGCCGGGTCGGGCATGCGCAGCTGCCGGACCGCCGAGGCGACCGCCGTGCGGTCGTACCCGCGGCGGCCGACCAGGCCCGCGAGTGCGGCACCAGGAAACGGGGGCCGTCCTCCCGCTAGTCATCGCCGAGACCCTCAGGCCCCGAAGGCTCGGCTACGACGTCCGCCGCTGGGCCACCGTCTTTCCGCTCGGCATGTACGCCGCCAGGAGCTTGACTACCGGCCAGGTCACCGGCAACACCGGGATCACCGGCTTCGGCGAGGCGTGGACGTGGGTCGCGTTCACCGGCTGGCTGCTCGCGCTCGCCGGGCTGTTCCGTCACGGCTGGCCAGTGCTACGTGGTCAGCGCCACCCGGCCGCTGCCCAGGACCGGACGAAGACATGATTTATGTTGTACAAACGGCTGCTCGTATGCCCGACCGGTTGGCGTCCACGCCAATGCTCACGCTGGCGCCGGGATGCTCACTGCGGCGGTCGCAGACGGACCCGACGACTTGTCCGATGCCGTCACGGACGGTGGCCGGTGGGGCCGACATGTTGCACGCGATATCCGCCGTTCTGGCGCAAGACGCCGCCGTCGTGCGCGGTTAACGGCGACATGCAGATCCGGGTGTTCTGCGCGCATTACTTGGCTGGACTGACGCGCTGTCGTTCCGAATGAGCGCGCGCTGGTCGGGGTCGTTCAGGTGAACGTGGACGGTTGAGGCCGTGCTGTATCTCGTCGGTGTCCGCGCACCGGCATCCTGGCGTCCGGCTCACGGTTCGGCTATGACCTCCGCCGTGCGCAATTGGCTGATCCCGTGGGTTGAGCTCAGCAAGTTGCGGCAGTGGGCCCATGCCGGATCGGACAGCAGTGGGCGCCACTGGGTGAACAGATCGAGCAGGCCAGATCCGTATCGGGCGCGGATGTCGGGGCTGACCGCGGCGAGGTCCAGTTCGTTGGCTGCGGTCAGCTCGGCGAAGTCCCGGCGTTGCTGTACGCCCGGAATGAATCGGGTGCCGGTGAACCGGTCGACGAACAGCCCATCTTCATCGGCCAGGCTGCGATAGCTGGCTTCGCGGCCGCAGGAGGCGTAGAAGTACGCCATCTCCTCGGCGTCGGTTCCGATTGCCTTCGCCAGATCGGCGCGGTGTTCCAGGTCCAGTAGCGCGGTCGGGAACCCGTCGGTGCCGTAGAAGGCGTGGCACAGGCCGGCTGCGGCCAGTGCCGGGCGGGCGCCCCAGGAGTCGAGCAGGGCCTTGACCCGCTTCAGGTGGGCCATCAGCGTGCCGCCTGGATGCTGGATATGTGCCGCGTCCGCGGCCTCCAGCATCTGCAGTGCCATCGTCGTCATCGCCATCCTCGGGGATCGTTTCTGGCTCGGGCGCCCGCCAAGCACCTCAGCATGCCGGTCGGAGCGGTTGCGGGCGAGCGACCCGCATTTTCCCGATCTCGCTGATCCGGCTCCACGGAACGCCCATCCCATCCGGGACGCGACCCGCGCCTGGGTCGTGCCCAGGGCGAGGAGGATCTCCGCGCGCCCGCCACCGTGCACCTGCGCGATCCGCGGTTCGGTGCGGCGTGTCGCGCATAGGTGACGCCGGTCGCGTCGTAAAGCCGAGGACCTGGCACGATCCCGAGTGTCACGACTGCCCTCCCGCGATGAACCGGGTGACGCCGCGGTCACGGGTGAACGGGTAAAGCCGCTGCATCTCTGCCGCCAGGAAGCGCGCGGGAACGTCATGGAAGGCGCCGTGCTCGCGCACGTATCGCATCGAGGATGTGCCGTCGAAAGACTGGAGCAGCGCGTCATGCTCGCCGTCGAACTCCAGCGGGGCGGCACCTGCCCGCCGGCAGGTGCGGGTGTCGAACGTGGGGCTCACCTTGATCCAGCTGCCGTCCAGGAGCAGCTCGGTGTAACCGTGCCAGGCGAAGATGTCGGTGCCCATCGCCTGGCGCAGCCTGGGTGAGGCGAGGTGATTGCGTACGTCGGCGAAGCCGATCCGCGCCGGTATGCCGGCGGCCCGGGCTAGCGCGGCGCACAGCGACGCCTTGCCGACGCAATAGCCGTGCCCGGCCGCCAGGACGCTGCTGGCGCGGTAGATCTCCAGGTCCTCGAAGTCGCCGCCCTCATAGGTCAGGTCACGGACGAAGTAGTAGACCGCCCGCGCTGTGTCGCGTTCTGTCCCTGCCGCCGCGCGCAGTCTGGCGGCCTGCGCGGCGACGAGAGCGTGATGGCTGTCGATGTACTCGGCGGGCGCGAGGCAGACAGCCTCCGCGCTCGCCTGCCGCTCGCCTGGGTTGTCATGGCCCGCCGCGCAAGTCGATCGCATGACTCCAGCATTGCCCGGCCGAGCCGGGCTGTCTTGTAGGAACCGGTCATCCCCGGCTTCTCAGGTGAGCGCGATAATCAGATGGTGGCTGTCCCTCTCCGGGCCGACGCGGCCAAGTCCCGCGCCGGCGCGGCACCTGTCGTATCCAGCTACCGCGAGTACCGGCCCGGCCCTGGCGCGCCAGAGGCGGTCGCATGCACCTGGCACGGGATTGCGGGCTGGTCGCGGCGGCTCCGGGTGCTGCCCGACGGCTGCCTGGAGCTGGTCTGGGACGGGCAGCACGCGCGCGCCGTGCTCCCGGTACCCGGCCCGGCCCGCTACCCAGTCAGCGCCGAGGCGCATACCACCGGCATCCGCATCCAGCCGGGCTGGGGCGCCATCGTGCTGGGCGCTCCGCTGCGCCATCTGGCCGGCCTCACCGACCTGGCAAGCCTGTGGGACGCCGCGACCGCCAGACACCTCGAAGCAGCGCTCGCCGCCGCACCAGACGCAGCGGCCAGGCGGCGTCTCCTCAGCCGCGCGGTCGCGTGCCGCCTGGCGGCAGCCGGCCCGCCGGATCCAGCGGTGCTTGGCGTAGTCCGGCTGCTCAGCCAGCCCCGCGCCTCAGTCAGCGAGGCTGCGCGGCACGCTCACCTCAGCGGCAGGCAGCTCCGCCGGCGTTTCGCCGACCACGTTGGCCTGCCCCCTAAGGCGCTGCAGGCGGTCCTGCGATTCCAGCGGCTCCGGGTACAGCTGGCCTCCCCTGGCACTGCGCAAGTCACGCTAGCTCGCGCAGCAGCGGACTGCGGCTATTTCGACCAGGCCCACTTGTGTCACGACTCCGCGCGCCTGGCAGGCGTAACCCCCACCGAACTGCTGTGCCCGCGGTCTCAGCCGGCTCCCGGGACTCGCCCGGAGCCGTCCGCCGTATCGGACGAACCCGTGCCGGGCCGCCCCCGCCGCCCGGGGAGCTGCCTGCCGCCCCACGGGTTTGAGCGGGCTTCCGGCCCGCGATGATTCCGGCGATGGCCACTTGCAGACGGGACAAGAAGGACGGTCTTAGGGCTCGGGGGAGCGTGTACACGTGGTGCGGCTGCAGCGGTCCGGTGACGGGAGGCAGGCCGGGCAGCCGGTGCCCGCGCCACTGCCGCTTCTCGCCACCGCGCTGAGGGCACGGCAGGACTCTCCCGCCAAACTCCAGGCGACACCGCCGGGGACCTCGGGCCGCCCGGCCGGGCCGGCAGAACAGCCGCCCCGGTCGCAAGCCTGTGCCCAAGGGCGAAAGCGGTGACCGCGCGGCGGCGAGAAGTCACCGAACTGGATAATCTGCACGCCGACGACCCCGTGCGCCCGGAACACTTTAAGTCGCTCCGAATCGGCGATCCGGCGCGGGGGCGGAGCCCCTGCCCCGTTACTCTCCGTGCCAAGGAGGTGGACTGCCGGGACTACCGTCGGCCGGTTCAACAGGTCAGGTGCAAGACGGCGTTCGTGTCGGCTCCGGCCTTGGTCAGCGCGCCGATCGCCTCCGCCGTCGGCAGGAGGACAAGGTCGACCTTGCGGCGGCGGGCCTCGTCCCTGACATCCTGCATCACCGGCAGCGCGCCATCCGCGCCGGTGCCGACGACCAGCCGGCGGCATCGCCACGGGATTTCCTCCGCGACCGAAAGCGGGGTGTGCCCGTACGCGCCGCGGAACTTCCGCGACGCGGCCTTCTTGCGCTTTCGGATCTTCCCGCGGTCGACGACGAGGTCGTGATCGTAAGTGACGCCGTCGACCCGTATGGAGCCGAAGGAGTAGCCGGTGAATCGCATGTGACGCTCCTACCCGAACCGGGATCGTGTGGTCGGCGGCCGTTCAGGTCCGTCCTGGCAAGGTGCCCCAGTGCGATCAGAGGGTCGCGAGCCGCCATTCAGCGAGCGCGGAACCTGGGCCAGGTCCGCGTCGGCCGGTACCTGAGCCAAGCATGCCCGCAGGCAGCATGCTGCTAATCAACCCCATCCGGCCTGGCCGGCCCGAGTGCACGGCGGGGCGCGGGGCGCTGGCCGAACATAGCCAGCCACGGCACACACCTCACCCCCATCCGAACTGATGATCAGCCGCCATGACCGACGCTCGTCCTTGCCGCCATTCAATATCCGCCGTTCTGGCGCTAAAGCTCCTCACCAGGGTTGTCACTCGGCGCCGTAGTTACGGCGGTTCCCGGTGCCGGTACCGGGCGGCCGGGGCTGCGAACCTGCTCAACGCTCGCGATCGTTGCCCGCTTGGCTCCGGCGCCCCTGTGGATGGGGCGGGGAGCGAGAGGCTCAGCCCCCGGGCGGGCGGTAGTCGCCGGTCACCTTGACCGCGGCGTCGACTTCTTCCGCGGTCAGCAAGACGGTGGTCTTGATGTCTACCCTGCCGCTGGCGGCGACGAGCAGCGCGACGCCGGCCGCGGTGACGTTGTTCGGCAGGTCCATGATCGTGACCACGTCCGTTTCGCCGAAGGCGTAGTAGAACGCGTCGAGCTTTCCCCCGACGCTGGTGCACGCCTTTTCGACGACGGCCCGGCGGGCCGTGCCGCCCTCTTGGCGGAGTCCCTGGACCCCGTCGCCGATATAGGACGCCTGGACGAGGTACTTCGGCATGAGTTCCCCCCTTGGTCGCGGATGCCTTGTGGCTGCTGCAGTGGCCACGGCGGTTCAGTGGCCACAGCGGCGACGTACCGGATTCGGCTGCCGCGTAAACCAGGCTGACCGACTTGCCGGGGCGCCGTCCGTGACAGACGGTCTCCGAGCCAGCCGGCGCAACCGTTGACGATGCAACTCAACGCGCGCATATCTGCCGATCCGGACGCTGAGAGCCCCTACCAAACCCCGTCTTTTTGATTACGGATTCGGCGATTTGCTTCCCGAGATGTGCAACATCGCTATTTACACCGCGTCGTCAGCCGGGGCGAGGTGCGCGATGCTCGGCGGCGGCGGGATCGGCGAGCACGAGGCCAGCGCGGTCACCGGCGGCGGCGGGATCGAGGAGCAGGTCACCGCCGTCTCCGGCGGCGGCGGCACGGACGAGCAAGACGCCAGGGCGGTGGCCGGCGGCGGCGGGATCGGGGAGCACGAGGCCAGCGCCGTCTCCGGCGGCGGCGGGATCGGCGAGCACGAGGCCAGCGCGGTCACCGGCGGCGGGATTGAGGAACAGCCCTGCGCCGTACTCGGTGGCGGCGGGATATCTGATCCCGAACGGGCCGGGCGGCGAGCCCTGGCCGACGCGGCTTCGCCCGCACCGGATTCCATATCCCTATAGTGCACCTGACGGCCCGTCCGGTCACTGCCCGGCGGCCAAAACCACCGTCCTGGCACACCGGGCTCTTCCCGCCCCGCCCCGCTCCGCCCTTCTCCCGGCGCTGCTTCGGACTGGCAGCCCGGCACAGTCGATTCCGGTGCGTTCCCCGGCCGCGCTGGCCGACACGGCGGTCGCCGAGCCCGGCGGCATCCCGGGCATCTCGCACGGGCCGCGGGCGAGGTCATCGCCAGCCTCGTCAGCTGATTGCGCGGTCAGTGCGATGGCGGAGCGAGCCAACCCGGAAGCATCCGGCCATCTGCCAGGTCACTTCGTCGAAGCGGCCGAAGCCGGCGGGCTTACCTCCAGCCTGCCTGCATCGGACGGTGACCGCGTGGCGGCTTCACGGTATGCGATATCCGCCTGACGCGCTCGGGGTCAGCGGGCGGGCAGTGCGTGTCGGGGTGCAGATTGGGATGATATGGGGAGCCGGCGGAGGGCGCAGGTTGGGAATGGCTGATCCGGTGGCTTTCAGGTGAGTGGCTGGCAGGTTGGCCCTGCGTCTGCCGCGATGAGAGACGCCGGGACAGCCGGGCAGGCCGCTGCGCCGCCCGGCCTGTTGCTTCTGCTCGCGTACGGCTAGGGCGGCCACCGCGGCGGTGATGTGGGCTTCGGCCGCCGCCTTGTCGATGCCGAGATCGGCGAGCACGCGCGTGCCGTTCTCGAATTCTGCCAGCGCGAGCAGGATGTGCTTGCTCCTGATGTAGTTGTGGCCCATCCGCAGGGCCTCCCGGAAGGTGAGTTCCAGCACCTTGCGCGCCTGCTGGTCGACGGGGATGAGCGTGGGCGACTGGTCGGCCGGCGGTGCCGGTCATCGGGAAGTTCCTGGCAGCCCACAAGCTGCCCGACGTCACCGTCGTCGCGGACGCCGACATGATCTCCGAGGCCAACCAGTTTCCCGTGAGTGGAACGGAGGAACTCGAACCGCTCACGGACGGTCTCGGACGAAGCGTACGATCTCGTCTCTGAGCCTGAGGTCGTCAGGCGCGAGTCCTTCGATCACTTCTCGCAGTGCCACGACAGACTGAGGCTTATTCAGGCCACCCTGTAGAAGTGAAGGCCAACTACCGCTGAGATAGTCGTCGTAAATGTGCCGAGCGGTCGCCGGTAGTCGGTGTGCATGATGGTCCAGTTCTTGAAGTGCGAGATCACCTGCTCGATCATCCACCGAATCTTGTTAACCTGGGCGTTGTACGCTTTCTGCCAGTCGAGCAGTTCGCCGCCTGCGGGTTTCCTGAAGGGCGTGATCATGTTGTTTCCGATGTATCCTTTGTCCCCGATCCAGTTCTTTGGGTCCATCGTCAGCAGTACCCCGGATTCTTCCTGGCAGTAGTTGTCGTGCCGGCTCCCGTCGACCGGGTCGGAGATCCATGCGAGGCGCCCATGAATCGTGCAGGCGACCTGGACGTTCATCCCGGTGGTCTTGTGCTTTCCCGAGTACAGTTCCTTGCGCCCGGCCCAGGACCAGCACGGGAGCAGCGTGCCGTCCAGGATGTACTGGGCATCCGGGTCCAGGTCGTCGGCAGTCGGGACGAATTCGCGCACGGCTTCGGGAATGAGCGGGGTTATCGCGGATATCGCGCGGCTGACAGTCGGCTGGGAGACGCCGAGCGATTCGCCGATTTCCGCCTGGGTGCGATTGTGCCGCATGTAGGTCAGCGTGGCCGCCACCGATTTGAAAAGTCCGAGGCATGGCGGCCATTTCGAAGCGCCCGTCCCGCGTTCCACGGAATTAATGCGGATGCAGAGATCAATCATTTCTTCGCGGTCGAACCCGGTGGTATGATACACGTGATGGCCTGTTCTGAGAGCTAAGTGTGGTAACTTAACCCTTTCAAGAACAGGTCATCCTTTTATGGCGACACGCCGCCGAGAGAGAAATAAACTTCGCATAACATCCGGGCCCCGTGTAGGGTCGGGGACTGGCGCGGTGGCTCGCTGGCTTTAGGGCCTGGGGCCTTCGTGGCCGCCGGTTTCCCGGACGGTTGCGCCACCCCAGTGACCTTGGCCAGGTCTGCTCCGTTTCCAGTCCCCGCCACCTCGAACCGTGCATGCGGTTCTCCCGCACACGGCTCACCGACGCCGTTCACCGCCGGCATTCGGCTTCTCCCGCCAGGGCTTCCCGGCCCTGGGAGCGACGGTGATTCCGTACAAGCTGACCAGGCCAAGCTCGCGCGGCGTGCCGTTAAGCATCACGTACCAGCCGAAATTGCGGCTGCGGCGGTGCCTCTTGCTGATGAACAGCGCCAGGCGCATCCGCGCGTACTGCCTGATCTTGCTGAGGCGGCGGGCCGAGTGACCGTACCTGAAGTACCCGGCCCACCCGCGCAGGAACGCGTTCACGTCCTGCGCGATCACCTCCGGCGGAAGCAGCAGCCTCCGGCGGCCGGTCAGCTCCCTGATCCGGTCGCGGGCGTGCTGCATCGCCTTGTCCGCGGGCCACCTGGCAAGGAACGCGGTCCGCTTCTTCCCGTTCAGCCCCCGCGACAGCACCAGCCGGTGATGGAAGCCGAGGAAATCGAAGCCCCCGCCTCCTTCCTCCAGGTGCACGACGCGGGTCTTGGCCGCCTTCGGCTCCAGGCCGAGGGCGGCCAGCAGGACCGTGAGCCGCTCCAGCGCGGCCTCGGCCTGGCTGCGGGACCAGCACATGACGATCAGGTCGTCGGCATAGCGGGCCAGGATCCCATCGCGGTCGTCCCATGCCCGGTCGAGCCGGTGCAGGTAGACGTTGCACATGACGGGTGAAATCACCCCGCCTTGCGCGGTCCCGGTCGCCTCCCGGCGGACCTGGCCGTCTTCCATCACCCCGGCGCGCAGCATCGCGCGCAGGAGCTTCAGGACCGGCTGGTCGACGATGCGCTCCTCCACCGCCTCCATCAGCTTGTCATGCGGGATCGCAGAAAAGCAGGACGCGATGTCCGTCTCGACCACCCACCGCCTGCCCCGCGCGCACTCCTCAACGGGCACTTGCAGGGCGTCGTGCGCCGACAGCCGGGGCCGGAACCCGAAGCTGCACGGCAGGAAGTCCGCCTCGAAGACCGGCTCGAGCACGATCTTGGCAGCGGCCTGCACGATGCGGTCGCGAACAGCGGGAATCGACAGCGGCCTCTTCTCCGCCGTGCCCGGCTTGGGTACCAGCACCCGCCGGGCAGGAAGCGGGCGATACCGCCGCTCCCGCAGCTCGCTGGCCAGCTCGCCGAGCAGCCGGGTTACCCCGTACTCCTCGACCTGGGCCAGGGTGATCTTGTCGATGCCCGGCGCGCCGTTATTACTGCGCACCATGACCCACGCGCGCCAAAGGACGTCCCTGCGGAGAACCTTGTCCATCAGCGCGTGGAATCTCCGCCCGGGATCGGCCTTGGCCGCCCGGTAAAGCGCATGCTGCAAGGCACGAACCGGATCAGCCGGGACCACCCGGACCGACCCCGAAGCGGCGGGACTAGCCATGACGGCACTCACCGGGCCCCTCCTCACACCACTGCGCACCGACGAAGCAGCGGCCCTTCCCTCACCGGCGGTTTTGCTGTCCGCCCGGCTCAACCGGTACTACGGCCGCCTCCGACGCCCACCCGGCCAGCCATCCACTTCCCGGGGTCACCGGTTATAGGACGCCACGCTCCGGTGACAACATCCGCAGGTCACCGGGCCGGGGAGGGCCTCCCCAGTTCCCGCCGCCGCCATCGATGCGTTCCGCGCCCCATACGCCGGGGAGTTCCTCACGGCTGCGCCTCCAGGCTCTTCACCGCTTCCATGGCCTTCGCCCCGATTTCGAGAGGCTCGGCACTCCCTTGCCCGCCCCGAAGGACGGCTGAGTAACGACGCCGCAGGCTTCGCTTCATGCTACGGACCGCATCATCGCTCCCCCTTGCAGGGCTTCTGACGCTGGGCTCCGACCCCGCCCGTTTCCAGACGAAGCCGCCAGCCTGCTACCGGGCCTCCTGGCAGCTACCCGGACCGGACTTCCACCGGCAGGCGACGACGAGCTTACGAACACGAGGAAACACCATGCACTACGTCACGGTGCCACCTCCTGTTCTGCTGGGCGCACGAATAACCCTCACTGCCTGATCGCCTTCCTATTTCGCGTGATGAACAATCGCGAATAGTCAGCCTGACCGACGGGGACGGTCTCTTCCCAGGCATCGCTTCCCCAGTCACGGCCCTTCTCCTCATTGGCATACCAAGCTGACGGACCGAACTTCAGTTGCAACACGGCCTCAGATTCGCCAGTTGTGAAGAAGTGACGGTCCACTCGTAACGGCCCCGGAAACCCGCGCTGACGTCAGTGATGCACTCGCGGCCCAACTCCTCGTTGACCTGGCCTTTCAGGAACTCACTCGCATAGTTCTTCAGAGCAGCCTTGGCCCGCTGAAGGAACTCACGGCTTTCGTCAAACTGCGCCTTTGCCTGCTCCCTGAGCTCGTCCGCGAACTGGACAGCCGCAGGCTCAATTGGCCGCAAGCCATAGCGCCCGGCCTCGCCCGTCCTGCACATCGCCTCGATGAAGTCGATCAGCGCATCGTCATTCATCTTCCGCCCCTTCACGAACCGCTTGTGCATCTGATCAATGAATGAATATTGAGCCGCGCAATCGCGCCTGTAGCGGTCATCGCTGGCGACGTGGTCCATCAGCCTCTGCGCGAGGCGCGAGTAGGTGACGAGGGAGGCCTTCTCCCACCCGTCGCTCTGCTCGGCACTGTTCTGCCTCGCACACAGCAGAACGACAATGCTCCTCTTCCCTTCGCGCTCCCCGAACGACAGGTAGCCGTCGTAACTGTGTCCGTGTCCAGACGAGGTGTAATAGTTTTCGACGACCAACACAGAGGCTTATGCATAAGTTAGTTTGAAAAAGTAGAGCCCGATCGCTGCCTTGAAGGAGTCCACGAAGGTTTCGAGCGGGCGCCGGTAGTCTGTGAACAATATCCTCCAGGTCTTCAGTTGGGCCACCGCCCGCTCGACCGGCGCTCTGTGGGAACTCACATCGGCGTTGTATTCCTTCTCGCGGATATACAATTCGCGGCTTTCTGGCTTGCGGACGGGCGTGGTGATGTAGTCGGTTCCTATGAACCCCTTGTCGCCGAACACTCCGCCTGCAGCCTTCAGGATTCTCTCGGAATCTGAGTCTGCGAGCTTCCCCATGTCATGACGGTTACCCGTGACCGGATCCGACACGTAGAGGATATCGCCGTCGTAATTTGTTATCACGAGAGATCCGTGACCGGTCGTCTTGTATTTCCCAGCCCAGAGGTCCTTTGCGCCGAACCATGACCAGCAAGGCCAGAGCGTGCCGTCTACCAGGGCAATCGCTCCGCGCACGGCCTCAGTTGCCTCCTTGGCGTTGGGCCGGAAATCCTCCATTGCGTCACAGACGATCCGAGTCAGAAGCTTTATGTAGCGGGAGATGCACGACTGGCTGACGCCGAATATCTCGGCCCAGATTTCCTCGGTTATGTTATTCCGCATGTAGCCGCAAGTGACGATAAGCGCATCACGCAGGGGAAGCGCCCTAGGGCGCCCGGTCTCTTTGAGGGTTATTCAGGCCATCCGGTAGAAGTGCAGGCCGATTACTGCTGAGATGGTCGTCGTAAACGTGTTGAGCGGTCGACGGTAATCGGTGTGCATGATGGTCCAGTTCTTAAAATGCGAGATAACCTGCTCGATCATCAATCGGATCCTGTTGACTTCGGCGTTGAACTCTTTCTGCCAGTCAAGCAATTCACGGCCCTCGGGCTTCCTGAATGGTGTGATCATCCCGTTGCCGATGTAGCCTTTGTCGCCCATCCAGTTCTTCGGATCGAACGTGCGCAGCACGTCAGACTCGCCCAGGCAGTAATTATCGTGACGGCTTCCGTTAACGGGGTCGGAGATCCAGGCGAGCTTGCCATAGATGGTGCAGGCGACCTGGACGTTCATGCCGGTTGTCTTGTGCTTGCCTGAGTAGAGTTCCTTGTGTCCGGACCATGACCAGCAGGGCAGCAGTGTCCCATCCACGATGTACTGGACCTCCGGGTCGAGGTCATCGGCGACGGGAGCATATTCGGCTAGGATCATCGAAAGCAACGGGGTTATTACCGTTACGGCGCGGCTGATAGTGGGCTGCGAAACGCCAAGCGAGTCTCCGATATCCGACTGCGTGCGATTTTGACGCAGGTAAGCGAGGGTCGCCACCACGGAATTAAAGAGGCCGAGGCAAGGCGGCCACGTCGCGGCGCCGGGGTCACACTCGGCGGAAGTGAGGAGCACGCAGATGTCGATCAGCTCGTCATAGGTGAAGCCGGTGGTATGATACATGGCGATGGCCTGTTTCTTTGATTGGCGTGTGGTAACCCAATCATTTCGAGAAACAGGCCGTCTTTCATTCAGGCGCGCCGTCGGCAGGATAAACTTCACATAACAGATCCGGCCCGTGAATAAGCCTCTTTGTCCCAGGGTTCCTCAAAGAGATCTTCCACGCGAGCCTCGAGCTCATCAAGTTGCTCGCCGGTCAGGCCTGACATACGATAGGAAGGCAACGGCTTCTCCGCTGTAGGAATTTGGCGTAGGAACCTCCTTTCTATCGGCCGGGGAAGCCGTTGCCTATTGCATCGCCCGGCGTGTCGCGATTTTTCCTGATCTCTTAGCGGGTAACGCGGAAATCGGTGAATTACCGATGTTTGCATAAGCCTCACAGTCTTGTCATCTTCGACGATCAGGTCCGCGATGTCGCCCCCGGGCACCCGCCTCAGCAGTGTTCACCTCCTGGCGCACGCCGTACGCTCCGTGCGCAACGGGCTCGGCACCGCCGATTCCCCGGTTCACCTCGTCAATGAAGATCCGCAGGAACGCGTCGCCAAGCTTGTGAGTTCCGTCCGCATCAAGGAGCCATGCGAAGACGTCGGACAGCTGCCTCTCGTGACCGCCATAGCGCATCACGTCGAATACGTTGAACTCCTCCTGCGGCTTCTTGGCCAGTACCGGAAGAAGCCCCGTCACCAACTGCTCACGCACAGCACCATCCTCCGGCTCAGCCGAACGGTCCAGCAAGTGGGGCGGCGACACCAGCGGTAGCCCGCCCAGTGAGCCAACTCGGGTCATGCGCCCACCCGTACCAGAACCGTACAGAACGGGAGCTTCTGGGTGCAGGCCGTCGCACTGCAGAGTCGCAAGCATCATGCGAAATAATCGGCAGGGAGGATGCAGGTAGTGGTTCGGCCCTGCTTCCGGGGTTTTGTCCGGTTCCGGGCGTAGCGTCGGACCTGGGACCCGGCCTGACCTTCGAATCGGCCGACGCCCGCCTCAGGTTCTCCTGCTAACGATCTGTCGGCCGGGTCCCAGTCCGGCACCCACCGGCGCGGCCGGTGCGATCTGCCCGGCCTGGGCAAGAGGCCGGGGTTCACGGGTCCGACGGCCAGCGAGTGCGTGCCATCCCTCAACTGAGAAAGGGACGGCAATGACCATCGTAGAAGACAGGCGCGTCATCACCGGCGGGGTGGACACCCACTCGGAGGTGCACGTCGCCGCGGCGCTCGATCCCATCGGAGGACTGCTGGGGGTGCGCGAGTTCCCGGTCACGAAGGCCGGGTACGCCGGCCTGCTGGGCTGGCTGGGCAGCTTCGGCCCAATCGCCGTGGTCGGCGTGGAGGGCACCGGCAGCTACGGCGCGGGCCTGGCCCGGCACCTGGCCGGTGCCGGCATCCGGGTCGTGGAGGTGGACCGCGCCGACCGGCAGGACCGCCGCCGCCAGGGCAAGTCCGATCCGCTGGACGCGGTCAGCGCTGCGCGGGCCGCGCAGTCCGGGCGGGCGAGCGGGGCGCCGAAGGGCCGCGACGGCGCCGTCGAGGCGATCCGGGCGCTGATGGTCGCCAAGCGCAGCGCCCGCAATGAGCGGACCCAGGCCATCAACCAAGCCCGTGCCCTGATCCTGACCGGCCCCGATGACCTGCGGGCCCGCTTGGCGAAGCACGCTGCGGCCGCGCTGGCGGACGCGATCGCAGGGCTGCGGCCCCGGCCCGGCGACGTGCCCGGCTACGCCACCCGCATCCCGCTGCGCGAGCTGGGCCGGCGGGTCCAGTTCCTCGACGCCCAGCTCGGCCGGCTGGACGAGCTCATCGTCCCGCTGGTGGCCGGCCGCGCGCCCGGCCTGCTGGCCCTGCACGGCGTCGGCCCGGACACCGCGGCGATGCTGCTGATCGCCGCCGGGGACCACCCCGAGCGGCTGCGGTCGGAAGCCGCCTGGGCGCACATGTGCGCGGTCGCCCCGATCCCCGCATCATCGGGGAAGGTCAGCCGGCACCGCCTCAACCCCGGCGGCAACCGCGAGGCCAACCACGCCCTGTGGCGCATCGTCATCACCCGGATGAGCAGCCACCCCGCCACCCGCGCCTACGTCACCAGGCGCACCGCCGAGGGTCTCTCCAAGAAGGAGATCATCCGCTGCCTGAAGCGCTACGTCGCCCGCGAGGTCTACCACTACCTGCGCCCCGGCAGCTGACCTCCCTAAGCCCCCGGGGCGGCCTGGCCCGCTAATCGGCTGCCGCACCCAGTGCTGGCCTTCGATCGATCCGCCGACCGCCCCGGGACCCCTCCCCAGCCAGCTGAACTCGTGACCTGATAAGAGCTTGCCCTCCCCACCGGGAGCGGCCCTTCCCTGTCTTGTCCGTCCCTCAGCAACCCCGAACCCACCGAATTCCCCAACGAAAATCAGACCTTGACAAACATAGGAGCATCGATCTATCGCGCTCATTGAGGCACTGGCGCTTGGGACTTGAGGCCCTGGTACCTGGGCAGCGCAGCTGTCAAGGTGGGGTGCAGGTACTTCAGCCCCGCTGCCTATGCGGGGCAGGTGAGGGCGGCGTCATGAAGTTCTACGACGAATACCTGCGGTGGCTGTACCGGGGCGGCCATCCCCGCTGGTTCGCCCGTGTGCAGAACCGCGTGTCCGCGGTCGCGTTCGCGGCGGGGATCATGCCAAGGCGGGTGGCGCAGATGCAGGTCCGGGGCCGGCGGACCGGCCGGGTCATCTCCTTCCCGGTCGTGATCGCGGACTACCAGGGGGAGCGCTACCTGGTGTCCATGCTCGGCGATGAGGTGAACTGGGTCCGCAACCTGCGCGCGGCCGACGGGCGCGCGGTGCTGCGGCACGGCCGGCGTGAGGATGTGCGGCTGGAGGAAATCGACGCCGCCGACCGCGCCCCTGTCCTGCGGCGCTACCTGCAGGTCGCGCCGGGCGCCCGGCCCCACATGCCCGTCGGCCGCAAGGCGCAGGTCGCCGATTTCGAGCAGGTCAGCCCGCATTACCCGGTGTTCCGCATCCTCCCCGATACAGTCCCGCACGGAGAGACGGGTCCGTTACGGAGAAGGCTACGGGTTCATCTCCCGCATCGGCGGGCCAGACATCCTCCGCAGGCCACTAACGGTCTCCCCGGAATCGGCGCTCGGCGCGCCCTGTCCGGTCCGTGACGTCCCGGCGCGGTCACCCACCGTGGCAATAGGCGGCCAGGCGCGGGTCATGGCAGCGACTCCCGCCACGTCGCATGCTCATAATTGTGTCCGCTGGCGGGCGTTGACAGGCTGGAGGGAACCGTCATGGCGGTGCTCACGATAGGTGTCGCAAGCATGCTCATGCCGAGCGTCGCCTTACCTGCATCGGGCGAGCGCCGCAAGAGGGTTTCGTGGGCGCACCTGATTCTGCTCCCTGTCCCCTGATAGCTGCCGGGTTCTGCGAGCGGGCGGGCCCGGGTCAAGGGGCGCGCAGCGCCCGCGGAGCGGCACCGGAGGTGCCCTTGACGCAGGGTTGCCCGGGAGCCGGATCATCTCGGCGGCCGGGGGCAGGGAGCCCCTGGGCGGGAGGCGGGGTTGAGTTATTGGGTCCGTGGCTGGCGGCCTCCCTGGGGCAGGGTGCGCGCGGCCCGTGGCAGCCGGGGGCGGGCGCGGTGGTCAGCCAGCCTTACCTTGGCCCGCGGGGCACTCGCTGGTGTCCCGGCGACTTGATGACGGATTGGGTGTCCCACGCCTGCGGGGGATGCGGCCACTCAGTCTAACGGGGCCGTCCGCGCGGTCCTTGCGGGGCCGGCAGCGTGCTGACAGCGGCGCGGCGGGAGCTGGCCGCGATTGTTCCCCATCTGTGAACGTGGCTGTGATGCGCGCCCGCGCGCCGGCGTACCGCCGGCCGCGGGTTCACCGGGGCGCGGTTCAGGCGGCGGCGAAGGCGTCGTCGCCGAGATCGTTGAGGATGTGGCAGGCCCGGCGGATGATCTTGCGGGCCTCGGACAGGGCGGCGCGCTTGCCGTTCTTGCGGTCCTTGACGGCCGCGTAGTAGGCGTGGTCGGGGGCCGATGCGCGGGCGTGGGTCTTGCCGGCCTCGTAGACGGCCCAGCGCAGCACCGGGGGCCCCTGCCGGGACAGGCGGCCGGGGGCCCGCTTGCCGTCGCTGGAGTAGACGGTGATGTCCAGGCCGGCGAACCGGACCGCCTTGCGGGCGGAGGAGAACCGGCCGGCGCCGCCCAGCCAGCAGGCAAGCGCCAGCGCGGTGACAGGCCCGACCCCGTACAGTTCCCGGGCCAGGACCCGGGCGCCTTTCATGTGCCGGGCGATGCCCGGCAGCTGCTGCCGCATCGCGCCCACTGGTCCTCCAGGCAGGTCATCGTGGCCAGCGCGGCGGCGACCTGCCGCTGCCCGGCCGCCGACAGGTGCGCGGCCGCGGCTGCCCGCACGGCGTCCGTGCCGGCGGCGGTGCGCGTGATCTCGCCCAGGGCCGGCGCGCCCTGGTGGAAGAAGACCGCGTGGATCCGCTGCACCCAGGCGGTGTGCTCGCGGCGCAGGTCGTGGTAGGCCTCCAGCAGCGCCCTGGCTTCCAGGACCTGCCCGGGGGGACCCAGCACTCGGGCAGCCGCCCCTCGGCCAGCAGCTGCCGCAGGTGCGCCGAGTCGGTCTTGTCGGTCTTGGCGCGCCGCTTGCGGCCGCGGGCGGACGCCGTGTCGGCCGGCTCGGCCAGGTGCGCCTCGATCCCGGCCGCGGCCATCTCCTCGGCCACGTATCGCCACCCGGTGCACCCCTCGAACGCGAACGCGACGTCGCCGCGCCCGGCGAACCGGGCCAGCCAGGCCCGCAGGTGCTCCCGGTCCGCGGGACAGACCCGCCCGCGCGCCGCCTCCCCCGTCACGGTGTCGAGGCAGTCGAAGGTCAGCTGCTTCCGGTGAATATCGAGCCCGCCTATGATGGACATCGGGACCTCCTCAAGCTCCCGAAGGGGCGCCAGCGGCGCCCCGAACGCGAAAAAGCCTCTTGCGTTCCTATCGTCACTCAACTGAGCTGGGGAGGTTCCGCCGCCCCGGCGGGCAGCGGGCCCGCAGCAGCCCCAGCCAGCTCGGCCAGCCAGCCGATGCATGTCATCTAACACTTGCCCGGGCGTGCGGTATCCCACCTCGGCGCTCCAGCAGCGCGACGTGTGCCCGTGGCGTCCACCGCAGCTAGCATGAACTCGTGACCTACGAACGCATTACGACAGACCCCGCCGTCATGGGCGGCCTGCCCTGCATCAGAGGGCTGCGCTTCCCGGTCGCGACAGTGGTCGCAATGTTCGCGGACGGCATGGGGACCGAAGAGATCCTCGCCGAGCATCCCGACCTCGCCACCGAGGACATCCACGAGTCGCTCCTGTACGCCGCCGAGGCGGTGCGCGAGCGAGAGCTGCCACTGCGGCACACGGCGTGAAATTCCTCATCGACAACAACCTCTCCCCGCTCGTGGCCGACGCGCTGAAGGCGGCCGGGCACGACGCCGTCCATGTACGCGACCTCGGCATGCAGGCAGCGCCCGACGAAGCGGTCCTCGAGCGCGCCCGTGCCGACGAACGAGTCCTGATCTCGCCGACACCGACTTCGGCGGTCTCCTCGCCCGGTCAAGGGCCGGCAACCCGTCGGTGATCCTCATTCGTCGCCTGGTCGGACGCCGAGCCGCCGAGCAGGCAGCGATCATCCTCGCCAACCTCGATCAGGTCGCTGAAGACCTCACGACCGGAGCAGTAGTCGTTATCCACGAGGATCTGCTCAGAGTCCGCCGCCTTCCCATGTCCGGCTGACCAGTCGTCACTACTCACCGCAGCCCGGATACGGGGGGCAGGGCAGACCGGTCCTGAATGCGGCCCCGCCGAAAGCGCCGCAGCGATGGGGTCGCGGGTCATGAGCATGAGGACGAGAGTGCGCACGCCATCGTTGCCGCCGGCGCATAGCGGCCACGAAGTGGGCCGGGCCGAATCGGCTCCCACCGGGACGAGGACGCAGCATGCCCGGCAGCATCCATACCCGCGCTGTCATTAGATGCTAGGCCGCCACGGACCGAGCCCAGCGAGCGGGTCAGCCAGGCGAGCGGAATCGGCCGATTGCGGGGAATGTGCCCATGGCGGACGGCTTGCCTGCCCCGCCGAACCAGGTCGTGGCCGAACGGTTTCTCCACCACCAACCGGGCCCGTCGGCGCGCCCCGGCAGCGCCAACGGCCTCCACCGCGGTGCCGAACAACGCAGAGGGAATGGCCAAGTTATCATTGGCATTGTCAAGGGCGGGGAGGGCTCATGCCGTTCGGGGCATTCATTGGGCCCACGGCCGATGACGTCGCCGCGGTCCGCGAGCGGGTTCTCGCGGCTGAGCGGGCGGGGTTCGATTTCGTCTCGATCCAGGATCACCCCTACGTGCCAGGCCTACCTCGACACTTTCTCCCTCATCGCCAACCTCGTGGCCATAACCTCGACGCTGCGATTCATGACTGACGTTGCCAACTTGCCACTCCGGCCTGCGCCGATGCTGGCCAAGGCGACCGCGTCGATCGATCGGCTCTCCAGCGGGCGATTCGATCTCGGACTCGGGGCCGGCAGAGTGCGGGCCGGGATCGAGCGCATGGGAGGCCCGGCCTGGACCCCGGGCGAGGCCATCGAGGCAGTGAGCGACGCGATCGACACGCTCTGGACCGCCTGGGGCTTCCAGGATGAGGACGGCGCCGGCGCCGCCCCCGGTGTGGCACCGGCTCACCGGATTGACATCTGGATTGGTGGCGCCGGGCCGCGGATGCTCGACCTCATCGGGCGCAAGGCCGACGGTTGGATCGCTCCCATGGCTACGGGCTACGAGACCAAGCCTGGAGCGCAGGACCGCATTGACGCCGCCGCCATCGCCGCCGGTCGCGAACCGGCGGCGGTCGGCCGAATGATCCAGTTGGTCGGGCGGGTGACGGACACGGCGTCGAGGATCAGCCGCCCTCGCTCGGGAGCGGGCAACCAGGCCATCCATACGACCGCGGAGCACTGGGCGCGGATCGTCGCCGAGTTCGCCGTCGAAGAACGATTCGACGCGGTGAACTTCGTCTTCGAAGACGAGACCAGCGATCAAATCATCCGGTTCGGGGCAGAGGTCGTCGCCGCCGCCAAGGATGCGCTTGCCAGTCCCTCCTCCGGGGACACGACGTCGTGACAGAGGAGCTCTTGGCATCCGCCAGGCTTCCGAGCGAACGCTTCGAGCACCGAACGACGAACTCGTCGCAAAGTTGGCACCACCGGAGAGAGCTATCCCGACCCGACCCCACCGGACCGACCGCCCATCAAGGCAACGAGCGCTGCCACACACCGGCAACTCGCTGATGCATGACGCGGGCGTGGACCAAGAGCTGCGCACGCGCGAGGCCGGACACGCCGACAAGTCGGTCAACGACCGGAGACGGCGTTCCTTCCCGGTGACCGGGTCGGTGCCGGCGTAGACCTTGACGCGACAGGAGCCACTAGGAAGTAGCTCTATGTGACCTTTGGCGGTGGCGGCCGCCACCCATCAACGGCACGGCTAAAGAACCTGCTCGGTCCACGCGAGTCGGAGTAGTCTATCGAAAAATCGCCCTGACCTGGAGCCCCGTTACGGAATCGAACCGTAGACCTTCTCCTTACCATAAGTACGCTCACCTGCCCCGAGGCTCCTGCCTGCGCTGACGCGGCATCCCAGCGCCCGGAGATCCCTGATATCCCCGGCTTGCGCCGTCCCCCCGGTCCACGACACGGTCCACGTTCCCCTGCCAGCCCCCTGCGCCGCCATGACTATCTGTCACCGGTAACGGCGGCCGCAGCCGACGCGCTCTGAGGATCCAGGCAGTAGGGCACGGACAGGCACGTCCTCACCGCGTCAATAAATTCGCAGATCGAGTTCCACGTGTCCCGGCTCCACCATGGCCGGGACCCGTCCCAGGCCCGCCAGCGCCATCCCGACGTCATCAGCGAGTCCGTCGCCGTCCCCGGCCCCGACGGGCGCATGGTCCCCATCGGCGAGGCCGAGCTCGCCGCCGGCCTCGAGCGATCGGTCCACTCCGCCCTGTGGGACTACCGGCCGGTCCGCAACCGGCGGGCGCTCCGCTGGCGCAACGCCGGCTCCGTCCGCGAGGTCGCCAGCTCCCTCGCCGCCAGCACGGCCAGCTTCGTCCTCCGCAGCCTCATCCCCGGCCAGGACCTCATCCTCACCGTCGCCAAAGCGGTCCCGGGGGAGTTCGCCGAATGACAGCGGCTGAACTCCATCATGGGACACGAAGCGCTCACCACGCAGAACCGGGCCGCAGGCAGCGCGGGCGACTACTACCCGGTCGGCCGGCCGGTCGCCCGCATGTACGGCTGGCTCGTCCGCCAAGACCTCGGCTATGCCCTGTCCGCCTGGGGCGTCATCGTCCGCGACGCCGAGACCCTCGGCATCCCGTCTCCCTGGCCGTTGACACATCGACTGCCCGACAGTCGTCATAGCCGGGGCAGACGACAACGTCACGCTCCCCCAATTACGCCGAGGAGATTGCCAACCTCATCCCGCAGTCCCGACTGGTCGTGATCCCCGAATGTGGGCACCTGTCCACGCTGGAACAGCCAGCCGCGACCACGCGGGCGCTAGTTGAATGGCTAACCCCCGTAGCCTCCGCGCTGAGTGCCACACGCCAAGTGCCCGGTGGTCAGTCGCGGTCACTCACGAACACTCGCCCGCCATCTACCCAGGCCTTCCGTTGTCGCAGGTCAGCCGCCAGACCTAGCGACCGAACTTCCAGGCTGGTCATGCGGTTTCGATTACCGTCGCCCGCTCCAATTCCCTATCGCAGGGTGGATTGGCTCTGAGTGAAGACCTCAGAGTGAGACCAGCACCTCGACCCGGCGCAGGTCTTCACCGTGCAGGTCATGCTCAGTTTCGATGTCGTAGTCAGTCTGCATGTTGATCCAGTACCGTTCCGACAGCCCGAGGGCACGGGAGAGCCTTAGCGCGGTATCGGGCGTGATCCGGCGCCTGCCGTGCACGATCTCGCTGATCCGGGTCTGCGGCAGCCCGGTGGCCTGTGCAAGCCGGTACTGGCTGATTCCCAGCGGCTCAAGGAACTCGGTGAGAAGGATCTCGCCAGGAGTGATCGGGTCATGAATCTTCGCGTTCATTAGCACCTCCATTGTCAGTGATAGTCCGTGATCTCGACGTCCGCTGGCCCTTGCCTGGTCCAGACAAAACAGATTCGGTACTGGTCGTTGATCCGGATGGAATACTGCCCGGCGCGATTGCCGACCAGCTTCTCCAGTCTGTTTCCCGGTGGGACGCGAAGGTCGTTGATGCTGTCCGCCGCGTTCAGCTGACGCAGCTTCTTCTGGGCGGCACGCTGAATATCCGCGCCAAGGCGCGAAGCGTTTTCGCGATTCCAGACCCGCTGCGTCATGTCGTCTGCGAATGACTGGATCACTTTCCCATGATACCGTCAGGCGTTAGTAACGTCAAGCGTTAGCATACCCGCGGGGGAACAGTCCGACCCGAGCAGGCGCCAAGGCACAGCTGGAGACCCAGCACATGCCAAACACGTGCAATCCGGCAGCCTGAAGGGACAGGTCAAAGGGCCATCGCGCCGCTGGCGCCGCAGGTGACCACGATCAGCCCGGGGCCGAGCCGGAGCCACTGCTCGGCGACCGCCTGGGGGGCGCGCTCCGGGTACACCCAGCCGATGTCCTCGATGCTCTCGCCGAGTGTGGAGGCCGCAGGTCAGCTACGCCATCGACAGATCCTTGGTCCTGTCGGCTACGCCGTTGACACCAATTGGCGATGTCGATGGCGTAGGCGACAGGATCTCCAGCGGTTGGATGGCGTAGCTGACAGGCCCGCGCCTGAGCAGAAAGACTCTCGGGAGCGGTTGTTGGCCTGCGGCCGCAGTCAGCTGCGCAACCGCGTCAGCCGGCTGGCGATTGCCAGCGAGGTGGTTGACGTCGCATCCACTGCCGGAATGTGCGTCGCGGGAACCGGTGCGCGCGACCTCGCCGAAGCGCTGGTCGATCCGAACCAGTTCTTTGGGCTGCCGGCCGGGCTCCGCTGGCAGATCGGCGGTCAGCGCGGCTAGCTCGCTCCCGGTGCGGGCGGTCAGCGCGGCTTCCACGCGCTCGTCCAGCTCGGATGCCGTGAGTCGGCCGTCGCCAGCGGCGTCGCGCAGGACCTCGACCGTTCGGTCCCGGTGGGCGTGCGATGCCCGCAGCGAGGGCTGCCTGCCAGGATCGCGACGGTCGCCGGCCTGGCGAAGGTTCCTCTGTCATCGTCCGCATCCCCGCTTGTCCCGCACCCTCGTGCTAGCAGGCCCGCGGCGCGGGCATAACCGCCCTGTCGGGAGCGGAATGTCCAGGTGTGGTGCCCCGGCTCACCGCCCGGGCAGCGGTTCTGAAATGCTCCGCTCATGCCTCTTCTCCCCGTCACGTCCACCGAGGACGTCCTCGACCAGCCCGCCCGCGTCCAGTTCGAGGTGTTCCTCGACGAGCACCGCAGTGAGCTCCACGGCTGCCTGGACGGGCTGACCGTGGAGCAGGCGCGCCGGTCGCTGGTGCCGTCCAGGACCACCCTGCTCGGCCTGGTCAAGCACGCGACCTTCGTCGAGAAGGTCTGGTTCGACGAGGCGGTCACCGGTCGGCCGCGGGCGGAGATCGGCATCCCGGCCACCCCGGACGAGTCGTTCATCCTTCGCGACGACGACACCATCGCCACCGTCCGGCAGGCGCACCGCGAGGCCTGCGAGGCGTCACGCCGCGCGACGGAATCCCTGGGGCTGGATGACGTGGTGCGCGGCAACCGGCGCGGCCCGCTGCCGCTGCGCTGGGTATACCTCCACATGCTGCGCGAGCTCGCCCAGCACTGCGGGCACGCAGACATCCTGAGAGAGCAGATCGTCGGCTGAGGGCATCCGTGAGCCGCCGGCCTGCCCGTCCATGCACACTGACTCGCATGAGGCGCTGTCGTTCGTGGGACGGCGCGGAACTGGCATTCCGAGTGGTTGGCTCCGGGCCGCCCCTGGTGTGCATCCCCGGCAGCCCGGGCCGGGCCGCCGAGTATCCCGGGAACCAGGAGGACCTGGCGCTGCTGCCGCGAGCCGGGCACTTCACCTGGGTGGACGATCCCGCCTCGTTCGCAAACATCGTGGATGAATTCCTCGCGCGCCGTCCGGCGCCGCCCGTCGCTTGACACGCTCAAGCGAGGGCTGTGACAAACCTGCCGGACTATGTTCTTGCGGCATACCTGACCGGCCAAGGTATGGCTTGTCGGCCGACCCTCCGCCGGACAGTTGCCTCCTAGCGTGGTTGGTGCCGGGATTACCGGCATGAGCCGACGGAGGACGTAGCGATGATCGAGGTTGAGAACCTCAGCAAGCGGTACGGGGACAAGCTGGCGGTTGACCGCCTGAGCTTCGTCCGTGCCCGCCCGGCACGGTGACCGGTTTTCTCGGGCCGAACGGCGCCGGCAAGTCCACCACGATGCGGATGATCGCCGCGCTGGACGAGCCCACCACCGGCCGGGTCCTGGTCAACGGCAAGGACTACCGCGCGGCCGCGGCACCGATGGCCGAGCTGGGCATCCTGCTTGAGGCCAAGGCGGTGCACACCGGCCGGTCGGCCCGCAACCACCTGCTGGCCCTGGCGCAGACGAACGGCGTCCGCCGTCGCCGGGTCGACGAGCTGATCGACATGGTCGGCCTGACCGACGTGGCCGCCAAGCGGGTCGGCGGGTTCTCCCTCGGGATGGGCCAGCGGCTCGGCATCGCCTCGGCGCTGCTTGGCGATCCGCAGGTGGTGATCCTGGACGAGCCGGTCAACGGCCTCGACCCGGAGGGGGTGCTCTGGGTGCGGAACCTGCTCAAGGCCCTGGCCGCCGACGGCCACACGGTGTTCGTGTCCTCGCACCTGATGAGCGAGATGGCGCTGACCGCGACCCGGCTGGTGGTGATCGGCCGCGGGCGGCTGATCGCCGACACCACGGTCGAGGAGTTCGTGTCCCGCGCCGGCGGCATGAGCGTCACCGTGCGGACCCCGGAGGTGGCGGAGCTGCGCAACCTGCTGCTCGGCCCCGACATCACCGTGACCAGCGAGCATCCGACGTCCTGCAGGTGCGGGGCCTGACCGCCGAGCAGATCGGCCTGGCCGCCTGGCAGGCCCGCCTGCCCGTCTTCGAACTGACCACCGCAGCAGGCCTCGCTGGAGGAGGCCTTCATGCAGCTGACCGACGACTCCGTCGACTTCCGTTCGCACGACGCCGCGGTCGCACGACGCCGGACGGCGCGGAGACGGCGGTGGCCCGATGAGCGCCGTCCTGACCTCCAAGTCCGCGCCCGCACTCGGCCGCCCCGGCGCTGAAGGTGACCCAGGCGCCGGGTGCTGGTCTCGGAGTTCACGAAGTTCCGCACCGCTGCGCTCCACGGTGTGGACCCTGCTGGTCGCCGTCGTCTTGATGATCGGCATCAGCGCGCTGTTCTCGGCGGTGACCGCCAGCCAGTACCACACCTTCGGCGCCGGCCGATCGGGCCAACTTCAACCCGGTCAGCACCAGCCTCGGCGGCATGATGTTCGCCGTGGTGGCCTTCGGGGTGCTCGGCGTGCTGATGATCAGCGGCGAGTACAGCACCGGCATGATCCGCTCCTCGCTCACCGCCGTGCCCGCGCCGCCTGCCGGTGCTGTGGGGCAAGCTGGCCGTCTTCGCGGGCGTGATCTTCTCGGTCTCGCTCGTCGCCAGCTTCATCTCCTTCTTCCTCGGCCAGGCGCTGCTGAACAGCCACCACCTCGGGGTGTCCATCACCGCTCCCGGCGCCCTGCGGTCGGTCATCGGCGCCGCCCTGTACGTGACCGTGGCGGGCATGATCGGCGTCGCCCTGGGCGCGCTGTTCCGCAACACCGCGGCCGGCATCGCCACCTTCGCCGGCGTCTTCTTCGTGATCCCGCCGCTGGCCGGGCTGCTGCCCGCCTCGATCAGCGATCACCTGGCCCAGTACCTGCCCTCCAACGCGGGCGAGGCCCTCTGGGGCGGGGCACGGGGCATGCACCGACGCGCTGTCCCCGTGGACCGGGTTCGCGCTGCTGTGCGGCGTACGCCGTCGTCCTGATCGCCGCCGCGGCCCTGCGGCTGCGACGCGTCGACGCCTGACCGGGGGAGCACCGGGGCAGAATGTCGAGCATGAGACCGATCAGGCCCGCCGGGCACCCAGCGAACCGCACAGCGGGGCGCTGGGTGCTCGACGTGCTTGTCGCCCTGATCGCCGCGGTGGCGGGGTTGCCTGAGGCGTTCCACAGCGCCAACGGCACCGCGCCTGCGAGCGCGCCGTCGTGGGGCTCGCGCTGGCGCTGTTCCTGTCGGCCGCGCCGCTGCTGGTCCGCCGGATCTGGCCCGTCCCGGTGCTCGGCTGCGTGCTCGCCGCCAGCCTCGCCATCGGGATCGCAAGCGATCGACACACCGCCAACGGCCTGGCCCTGCTCATCGCCCTGTACACCGTGGCCACGATGCGGCCGCGCCGGGAGGCGCTGGCCTGCGCCGCCGTGTTCGAGCTATTCATCGTCGCCGTCACGATCTGGCTCGCGGGCAGCTCGTGGTGGTATCGACGCGATCTTCCTGTCCGGGCTGGTCGGCGCCGCGCTCGGGCTCGGCCTGTACTCCGCCACCCGGCTCGCCTACCTGGCCGAGCTGCGCGACCGGGCCGCCCGGCTGGAGCGGGAACGAGACCAGCAGGGCGCGCTGGCGGCGGCGGCCGAGCGCGCCAGGATCGCCCGCGAGATGCACGACATCGTCGCCCACCACCTCACGGTCATGGTCACCTTGAGCGACGCGGCCATCGCCGTGTCGAACTCCGCGCCGGAGCGCTCCGAACGGGCCACCGACGTCATGCGCCGTGTGTCGGCCACCGGGCGGACGGCGCTCGCCGATACCCGCCGCCTCCTCGGCGTCCTGCGCGAGCCCCCCGCCGACCGCTCCGCCGACGCTCCGCCGCGCCACCCGGTGAGGAGGCAGCCGAGGCACGCCAGCCAGTTCCCGATCTCGCCCAGCTCGACGCGCTCATCGAGCAGGTCCGCTCGGCCGGGCTCGACACCACCCTCGAGGTCCGCGGCGAAGCGCCGGACGTGCCCGTCGGCGTGCAGCTGACGGTCTACCGGCTCGTGCAGGAGGCCCTCACCAACACCCTCAAGCACGGCGGGCCCGGCGCCCGCGCCGCCGTCCGCCTGCACTTCCAGCCCGGCGAGCTGCTCGTCGACATCGACGATGACGGCGCAGGCGTCCTACCAACATCGACATCAACATCCGCGTCCGGCGGCACGCCACCGCCGGCAGCGGCCTGGTCGGCATGCGGGAGCGAGCGCGCGCCTACGGCGGAGACGTGCAGGCCGGCCCGCGCGAGCCCGGCGGCTGGAAGGTCTCCGCGCGGCTGTTGCTGGACGCGGGTGATGCCCCGTGATCCGAGTCCTGCTCGTCGATGATCAGGCCCTGCTCCGGATGGGTTTCCGGCTGATCCTGGAAACCGAACCGGACATCGAGGTCGCCGGAGAAGCCGCCGACGGGGCGGCCGGCGTCGCGATGGCTTCGGCCCTGCACCCCGACGTGGTGCTGATGGACGTCCGGATGCCGGGCATGGACGGAATCGTCGCGACCGCCTCGATCACGGCCGCGGGCCCGAACAGCAAGGTCATCATCCTCACCACCTTCGACCTGGACGAATACGTCTTCGCCGGGCTCAAGGCCGGCGCCAGCGGTTTCCTGCTGAAAGACGCGCCGCCGGCGGACCTGATCACCGCCATCCGCAGCGTCGCCAGCGGCGACGCCGTCCTCGCCCCGGCCGCCACCCGGCGGCTCATCCATCAGTTCGCCGCCCTGCTCCCCGATCCGGGCGAGCAGCTCAACCGCGACGCGATCATCGACAAGCTGACCGACCGCGAGCAGACCGTGTTCGCCCAGCTCGCCGCCGGCCGGTCCAACCGGGAGATCGCCGCCGACCTCTACCTGTCCGAGGGGACCGTCAAGGTTCACGTCGGCCGGATACTTGCGAAGCTGGGTCTCCGCGACCGCGTCCAGGCCGTGGTGCTGGCCTACGAATCGGGCCTCATTACCCGCGGAAGCTGACCAACTGCGGCGACCGTGACATCAAGCTGATGCTACGACCACCACTCAGAAAGCGTCCCTACGCTGCGTAGATGAGACGCCCCGGTCCGTTCGAAATAAAGCTTTTTTCCTCCGAACGGACCGGGGCGTCTCTGCGCAGAACACGACCTGGCCCGCCTGCGTGACCTGCTCGACGCCGGACACGACATCGAAGATGACAGCGGCGACGGATGGACCCTCCTCCGCCGCGCCATCAACGCCGAAGCCGCCCGCCTTCCCGGCGCAGGCGACCCGCTGCACGCCGACATGACCACGTTCCTGCTCGTCCGGGGCGCTAACCCGCAGGCGCCAGGCAAGCCGGCTGAGGCCGAAGCAGAACTCCTCGGGCACTGGCTACCAGCCGAGATCATCCGCGCCTGGACCGAGCGGGCCGCGCCGCGATAGCGAGACTGCTCGTCCGAGGGGCACTCGCCACTGCCTCGGTGAGCCGTTTCCGCCCGACTTGCGCAGTAAGCACCCCCTTGCGCTGTGGGCATCTCAGCGCATATCGTTCCGATGTATCGAATCGATACATCGGAACGATATGCGCTACATGATGGAGGCTAGAGATTTCGTGGAGACATCCAAGCACCAGATCGAGCCTGCCGCCGGCAGGCTGGGCGTCCTGACAGTGGGGCTCGGCGCCGTGGCGTCGACCTTTATCGCCGGCGTCGAGCTGATCAGGCGCGGCCTCGCTGAGCCCGTCGGCTCGCTCACTCAGATGGGCACCATCCGCCTCGGCAAGCGGACCGAGGACCGGGTGCCGCTCATCCGCGACTTCGTGCCCCTGGCCGGCATTGACCAGCTGGTCTTCGGTGCCTGGGATCCGATCTCTGACACGGCCTACGAAGCCGCGCTGAAATGCGGCGTGCTCGACCGGTACGCCCATATCGAACCGATCGCGGCCGAACTGAAGGAGATCGAGCCGATGCCGGCCGTCTTCGACCAGAACTACGTGCGGCGGCTCGACGGCCCCAATGTCAAGCCCGAAGCGAGCAAGCGAGACCTTGCCGAGGCCCTCCGCAAGGACATCCGCGATTTCAAGGCGGCGCACTCCTGCGACCGGATGGTGGTGATCTGGTGCGCATCCACCGAGATCTTTCTCGAGCCCGGCCCGGCCCACCAGGACCTGGACGCGCTCGAAGCCGCGATGGACGCGAACGACGAGAGCGTCCCGCCCTCGATGCTCTATGCCTACGCGGCCCTCAAGGAGGGCGTGCCCTTCATCAACGGAGCGCCTAACCTCACCGTCGATGTGCCTGCGATGGTGGAGCTCGCCCGCACGGCCGGCGTGCCCATCGGCGGCAAGGACTTCAAGTCAGGGCAGACCCTCCTGAAGACCGTGCTGGCGCCGATGCTGAAGGCCCGCATGCTGGGGCTCCAGGGCTGGTACTCGACCAACATCCTCGGCAACCGCGACGGCGAGGTGCTGGACGACCCCGACAGCTTCCGCACCAAGGAGGAGACCAAGCTCGGCGTGCTCGAGCACATCCTGCAGCCGGGCCTCTATCCCCAGCTCTACGGCGACGTCTACCACAAGGTGCGCATCAACTACTACCCGCCCCGCGGTGACAGCAAGGAGGGCTGGGACAACATCGACATCTTCGGCTGGCTCGGCTATCCGATGCAGATCAAGGTCGACTTCCTCTGCCGTGACTCGATCCTGGCGGCGCCCCTGGTACTCGACCTGGTGCTCTTCACGGACCTGGCCCAGCGAGCGGGGCTCAAGGGCGTGCAAGAGTGGCTGTCGTTCTACTTCAAGAGCCCGCAGCACGCTCCCAGCGTCTATCCCGAGCACGACCTGTTCATCCAGCAGACCAAGCTGAAGAACACGCTTCGCTGGCTGATGGGCGAGGAGCAGATCACCCACCTGGGGATGGAGTACTACCAGGACTGAATCGTCACCTCGTTCCCCCTGCCAACGACCACTGCAGGCCAGGGACGACGCCAAGGCCGGGGGTGGAGACACCTTCAGCCTCAAAGACTTGACTCGGCGATCACGTCGATGATCTTCCCGGGAACGGAGCCCCCGAGCCTGTCACCGGCCTGCTCGCGTCTCACGATCATGAGGCAGCTTCCCGTTGTCACGGAGGGCGGGCACTGGTAGCGCAAGAGAGCGGCGCGGGAGAATAGGGCTCATGGCTGGGATGCTGGTGACATTCATGGTGGTGTCGGCCGCACTGACGCTGATACCGGGACCCGACATGATGTTCGTCATCCGCAACGGCGCTCATGGCCGCGGCCCGGCGGTGGGCGCCGCGCTTGGCGCCGCGGCGGCCGCCCTGGCGTGGGGGGCAGCGGCCGCCTTCGGGGTGGCTGCCCTGCTGCAGCGGTCCACCCAGGCGTTCGAGCTCGTCAAGCTGGCCGGCGCAGCGTACCTGATCGTCTTGGGCCTGCGGACGCTGTGGCAGTCACGGAATGCGGGCGGCATCACCGCCCCGGCCGACGGTTCCTCCCTCGCGGTCTCGGCCCGCAGGGCGTTCGGCCTTGCTGCAGGGGTCGACCTGCTCAACCCCAAGACCGGGCTGTTCTATGTGGCGGTCCTTCCCCAGGTCATCCCGCATGGCGTGCCGGTCCTGCGCAGCACCTTGCTCTTCGCCGCCGTCGACTCGGTAGTCGCCGCCGTCTTGTTCACCGCCCTAGCTTGCGCTGCCGCCACGCTCCTGGCATGGCTGCGCCGGCCCGGGGTTGTCCGCGGCATGGAACGGGGGACCGGGTTGTGCATGGTATGACTCGGCGTCCGCACTGCCTTCGAGCGAGCCTGACCTCCGGGCTGCCCTGCTGCCGGGTGGCAATGGACGGGTGAGCCTCGGAGATGATCTTGCCGGAGACTCAGTGATCTGGGGAGAACACGCAGGCGGTGCGGGGCACGTCGACGCCGATGGCGGCCATCCTGGCGCGGCGGCGGGCAAGGTAGCCGCCGAGCAGCTCGCAGGTGAGCGGGTCGGCGGAGACGTGCCTGCCCTTGCCGGCCTTGGCGCCTTCTCGATCTGCTCGCCGCCCCCGACGATGTAGTTCTTCCGGAACCAGAAGCTTGCTCCGGGGTCGGCGGGTTGGGCTGGTGGTCGCCGGGGCTGGGCATGGTCGCCGACTCGGCGGGGTTGTCGTCGATCCACTTGTACCGCTTGGCCAGCGAGAGGGCCGCGGAGACAATCGATAGCACCTTGAGCCGCGAGGACGACTTGAGCGGCTTGCACTGGTGCGGCGGGCAGCGGTGGTCGCAGACATGCGGCCGGGCAGTCCGGTGGTCACAGGCGCGCGGGCCCTCGGTGTGATGCTCGGTCTTCGGCAGACGACCGCACAGCCGCGAGCAGCGCTTGAGGGCGGAGTTCAGGGAGTCGAGGGTGTCGGGGCCGATCTTGCGGGCCTTGACGTCGCCGAGGACCGGCCGGATGACCCGCCGGATGTAGCTCTCGTGAGTGACCCGGGTGGTCGCGGCGAGCTCGGTCACCTCGAGCTAGACGTCGAGGACCCGGCCGAAGAGGCGTCGCGTTCGGGCGCCTAGTGCCCCTCGGCCTCCCTCAGCAGGCGGCCGAGCGCGATAGCGGCCGACGTCTCGTCGGGGCAGGTCTCGCGGAGACGGCGTTCCTTCCCGGTGACCGGGTCGGTGCGGCGTAGACCTTGACGCGATAGGAGCCACTAGGAAGTAGCTCTATGTGACCTTTGGTGGTGGTGGCCATACGTCAACTAAATAACCTGCTCGGTCCACGCGAGTCGCGATGGTCTAGCGAAAAATCGCCCTGACCTGGAGCCCCGTTACGGAATCGAACCGTAGACCTTCTCCTTACCATGGAGACGCTCTGCCGACTGAGCTAACGGGGCCTATATTCACTTGTCCGACCCGCGGTGTTGCCTCTTTCGAGCTGCCGCCCCAGGTCTTACACGGAGTCTGCTACTGCGGTGCGCCCTAGCGGGCGTCGCGTAGAGAGCATAGCGCAAGTTGCGCGGTGGTGGTGCCGGTCGAGACTAGGCCGGCGCCGGGTACCGCCGTTGGGGGACGGCGGCACCCGGCGCGCGGTCAGGGCCTCGGGGCCGAACTTCTACTGTTACTGCTGGAAGTTCGGGTTAGCGGTGCTGATGTCGTAGCTGCTTCCCCAGTACCACTGGGTGGCGCTGGAGCCGGGAACCACGTGCGGGACGCCGGTCGGGTCCGCGATCCAGTACTTGACGTGCGACTGCATCCACCCCGGGAGGGTGCTCACACTGTCCTGCACCGCCGACCAGTCGGACCGCATCGTGTAGATGATGGCGTCCGAGTGCGGCTGGGACTGGAGGTGCGAGTTGATCCACACCGCGGCACCCGCCGGGGTCGCGTCGCCAGGCTCGACGTCCAGCACGTTGGCGTTGGGGTCGCTGCCGTTGGCGTCGATCCAGAGCACCGAATGGTGACCGGCCACCTGAGAGGAAGACGCCGCGTAAGCGCCGGTGGCGTAGACCGCGGCCGCCTGGTTCGACGGCAGCGAGCCCGGCGTAACCGAGTCGTAGACGAGGTACGGCTTGGTCGGCCCGGGGTTGGCCTTCGGTGCCGCCGCCTTGTGCACGGCCGGGTGCTGTGCGACAGCCGTCCGGACACGGACCGCGTGGGCCGGGGCGGCAGGCTTGGTGGCCGCCGCAGGCTTAGTCGCCACCGCAGGCTTAGTCGCCGCGGCAGGCTTGGCAGCCGGAGCCGGCTTAGTCGCCGCGGCAGGCTTGGGGGCCGTCGCGGCCTTCGCGGGCTTGCTCACCACTGTGACCTGCGCGTGGGTGGGCTGGGCCTTGTGGGAGGCGTGTACGCCGAGGACCTCGTCCAAGGCGTCGGTGTTTGACTGATTCGAGGCCGACTGCGACGTGGCCTGCGTGGTCTTCGCGACGTTGCCCGCCGCCTGGGCCGAGCCGGCCGTGACACCGGCAACTCCGAGCATCCCGGCCGCGGCAGCGCCGGCGGCTAGCAGCGACACCCTGGAATGCTTGCGCGCCAGGTTGGCGGTGCTGTTGTACAGGGAGGAGGTGGACATGCGTGAATTGATACGGGGGAACAAGAGATAACCCTTGGGACGTGCGACCTCATCCAGAGGCGCTCCGCTTTCACCCTCAGCTCTGCCAGACGATGCGACGCACCGTAGCGACGGCAGGGGCGTGGACGTTGACGCGGGTCAAGGCGACTTGTTGCGGGGGAGCAACCATCGCACGCCTGGGTGCTGAACTGTCACTAGTAAACATCAGATATCGACGAAACATGCCACGCTCACGCGAAAACGCTCCGTGACGTACCTCACGTAGAGTAATCGTCCCCGGTAGCGGTAGCCTTGCGCCCCCCGCGCGCCGCCCTGTGGCTCCCCCGCCTCGCGCCGACCGCATGTCCCCCGGCGCCTCGAAAAGCTCTGCCCCCGTTGAACTCTTCGCAAACATCAGCTTCCGAACCCGACGTCCCGCAGGTCTAGAAGTAACACGCTGCGTATCATCAGCGTCACGATAAGCATACATGATCAGACCGTGGCTTGCCACGCACGCCGACGCATGCTCGGCCAACAGGCTGCCAGGAGGAGATCCCACCAGGTATCGAAGCTGTCCGCCCGGTTGCTCGCGGTGTGATCACATTGCCGCGGACCGGGTAGGAGGGCAGGTGGCGCGGCGCGCTGCGCCCAGTGTTCAATAGGTAGGTACCGCGCGAGGCAGGCGGATCCTGCCTGCTGGGCCACTCCATACTGAATATGTCGTCCGCAGCAGCAACGAACAGCACTGGTAGGGCGTTTTCATGCGTTTCGCGCACGCACGACCCGCGACGGTCGCCTTGGTGGCGGGGAGTG
Source organism: uncultured Actinomycetota bacterium (assembly GCA_963773105.1). Taxonomy (GTDB): domain Bacteria; phylum Actinomycetota; class Actinomycetes; order Streptosporangiales; family Streptosporangiaceae; genus Trebonia. The sequence continues at coordinate 912,803 of CAVZAA010000002.1, read as the reverse complement.
CCCTGATCACCGCGACCTCAGGGTTCTCGGTTGCCGCCGTGATGGGCGCCACTCCGGCCTGGGCGCATCCGTCCGGCTACGTCGCCCCCGACGGCGCCATCCCGCCTGCCACCAGCGGCACCTCGTGCAAGCCGCTGAAGCTGCCGGCCCCGCCACCCAAGTCGACGCCGACGCCGACGCCGACCCCCACGGCAACGCACACGACAAAGCCGAAGCCCACTCCCACGCCGACCCCCACGGCAACGAAGACCGATCCCTCCAGCACGCCGCCGAAGACCTCGTCGCCGACCCCTACGGCAAGCACGCATGCGAGCCTCTCCTCGGCAGCTAAGTTCGGCCGCAGCGGTGGCGGCAACGTCAAGGAGACAAGCGCACCGAGGGCAACCTCTTCGAAGCCCACCACGTCCGCGACGACGCACAGCCCGTCCTCGACGCCCAGCCCCTCCACCACGCACAGCTCGTCCCCGAAACCCACCACGTCCGCGACGACGCACAACACGTCCTCGACGCCCAGCCCCTCCACCACGCACAGCTCGTCCCCGAAACCCACCACGTCCGCGACGACGCACAACACGTCCTCGACGCCCAGCCCCTCCACCACGCACAGCTCGTCCCCGAAGCCCAGCTCGTCCGCGACGACGCACAGCCCGACCTCGACGCCCAGCCCCTCCACCACGCACAGCTCGTCCCCGAAGCCCAGCTCGTCGCCAAAACCGACGCCGACGCCGACGCACACAACCACGCCCAAGCCAACGGCCACGCCCACCAAGTCGCCTACCGCCACCGCCAGCGCCACCACGCCGGCACCGCATAAGAGCGCGAGCAGCAGCCCGACCGCCAGCGCCTCCCCGACAGCCAAGGCATCCGCCTCGTCGCACCCGACCAAGAGCCCGTCAGCGTCCCCGTCTCCCTCGGCCTCCGGTTCGCGTTCTGCAACTCCGTCGCCCTCAAAAACTCCTTCGCCATCCGCATCCGCCACGGCAACCTCGTCCGCGCACAGCGGTGCGCAGACGGTCCAGAGCGACCCCCAGGTCCGCCTCTGCGTTGAGATAGCGACCCCCGACTCGACCAGCAAGCGCGGGGCAACCACTCAGTGGGTGATCAGCGCCTGGACGACGGGCGGGAACATCCCTGATGCGATCGTCCGCCTGCAGGTCACCCCGGCCAGCGCGGCGGCGAATTTCAGCTTCGGCTGCGGCAGCAACGACGGAACCACGGCCTGTGACCTTGGCGCGATGGACGCGAAGTCGGTGCAACGCCAGCTCCAAGCCGAGTCGAAGGTACCGGTCACGGCCTCTGCGGTGACATCGGTCAAGCTGACGGTGATCGGCAGCGCGGCCAAGCTGCCCAAGGACCCGAAGGCGTCCGCGACGGTCCGAATCTCCGGGGCAGTCACGCCCGCCGCGACCTCGACCGGGACCGCGATCCCGATCACGACCACGTCGCCGTTGCCAATCGGCAGCCTCCCCGACGTGCCCGCGGCCACCACCAGCCCCACGCTCAGCCCAGGCGGGAACGCCGGCAACCTCTTCCCCACCCTCAAGCCCTCATCGAGTCCGAGCGGTTCCAAGGCTGTACGGGGCCGCCAGGTCGCGGACAGCACAGCTCTCCCCGAGGGCGCCTCCGTCGTCGGCGCCTCGCTCATCGGCCTAGCCGCCCTGGGCCTGGCCTTCGTCCTGGCGGTAACCCGCCTCTCCATCCGCCGCCGCCCCGCCCCCACGCCACCAACAGCAGCGGCGGCAGCAGCACCCCCCGACGCGCAGGACCCGCCAGCGGACGCACCGGCAGCAACAGCCGCGCCCGCGGCAGAGGCACCAGCAACGGAGTCGGCACCCAAACCCCCCTCAGACGGCGCCTCCAAGCCTTCAGACGCCGCGCCCAAGCCCTCAGAGGTCTCAGAGGCCTCTGGCGCCCCTGAGGCTCCAGAAACCCCCGAAGACGCCCCCGCCCCACCAGAAGACCCAGCCGACCCCACGTCCGCCTAACCCGTCCGGTAACCCTCACCTATCTATCGGTTTTGACCACAAGCTCATCTACCTATCAGATCTGACCACAAGATTCGGACAAATCGGGCGAGAAAGCGGTCAGAACCGATAGGAAGACGAAAAAGTGGTCAGAACCGATAGGAAGCTGCAGCGCCTTACGGGGTTAGCGCGACGGTTGCGCCCAGCGAGGTCCTCCCGGCACAGCAGCAAAGCGCGGGACGCCGCAAAGGGGACCGCCGCGTCGTTCTGCCCGCCCCATCGTGCTTATCGGGATGGGCAGACTTGACGCGCCTGTTCCCTTCGGCGCCCCGCGGTACCACCTAAGCGATGCCAGAAGACACCCAAGCGATGCCAAAAGCACCACCGTAATACGTGACGCCAGGAGCACCGCACTTCGCTCGAAGGCTCCGAGCGAGGTCCCTAGTTAGCGAGGTGCTCCAGTCCCGGCCGAACGTTCACCATCGTCGACGCCAGCTGCGCAGTCGTCATCGTAGGCGAAACCACCGCGCCGAACGTGTCGTTGTCGAACCACACGCACATCGCGGCTTCCTCGTTGTTGACGTGCGTCTCGGTACACGCAGCCTCGCCCTTGAGCGAGCCGACGGATACCACATGCGCGTCTGGATAGGACTGCTCGAAGTTCGCGATCGAGGCGGCGGGGCTGGCGCTGGCCAGCTTGCCCCCGACGAACATGAAGATCTGCGCGTCGCTGCCCGGAGCCACGGCGCCCTGCTGGTAGACGGCCGACATCACGCCGCTGGCGGACCCGCCGCTTGACTTGGCCACGCCGTCAGCCAGTGCGCCGATGTGCATTTGGTCTCCGAGCGAGGCCGAGCGGGTGTACCCGTCGACCGAGGCCGGCGCGACGATCTCGTGCGCGGGGCCGCTGGGGCCGGCGAACACGTACTTCATCAGCACGCCGCCGATGGCGCCGGCCGCGACGACGGCGATGGCGCCGAGCGCCATCCACTGCCGCCGGTCGCCGCTGCGACCCCGCCGGCGGCCGACCGCGCGCCTGGTGGCGGTGTCGTCCTCGGTCTCCGGCCGCTCGATGGTGCGGGTGAAGGCCGCGGGCACCGGCTCGTCGGTGAGGTCGAGATCGGCGAAGTGATCGAACGAAGTGTCCTCGGCCCAGCTGCGCGGCTGGGCGGCGGGCGGCGCCAGCAGGGCCGGCCCGGCGGTGCGCAGATCGGTGGACGTGCGGCGCAGCGTGTCGATCCGCGTCTCGTCGAAGGCAGGCACGTCGAACCGGGTGTGGTCGATGTCGAGATCGACGACGCGCATGTCGAACCGCGTCTCGGCGAATCGGCCGCCCTGCTGCCCAAGATCAAGATCCGGGTATCCCGAACGGACCGGGCCGTCTGCGAACCCGTCATTCCCGTAGCCGACGGGGGCCGCCTCCTGCCGTACGTCCTCGCCCGGCAGCCACAGGTTGTCGAGCCGGGTCTCGTCGAAGCCCGGCACGTCGAAGCGGGTCTCGTCGAACGGGGACCGCGCGTGGCGGTGGCCGTCGCCGTACCGGGGGTCGTCGTAGGCGAGGCGGTCGTAGCTCGGCTCGTCGTAGCCGACCGCCTCGAAGTCGCTAGTGCCGATGATGCCGGACAGGTCGTAGCCGGCCCCGCCGATGCCGGGGGTGGAGTAATCGGAACCGTTGTAGGCACCCGAGTCGTAGTCCTGCGGCTGGCGGCCGCCGTCGTAATCCGCGATCGGGTAGGCGCCGCTGAGGTAGTTGACGCTCTGGTAGTCGCCGCTCGCCGGGTGGCCGTCCTGCCCCTGGTAGGCGACCTCGCCGTCCTCGTAGCGCAGCGGCTGGTCGTAGTCCCACGGCTGCCGGTAGCTCTCGGCGCCGTGATATTCCTCGGTCGACTGCGTGCTGGGCGGGTAGGCCATCTCGATCTGGCCGGCCGCAGCGTAGCTCGACCCCGCGTAGTGGGACTGGCCGTACGCCTGTCCCTGCTGGTAGCTGGACCGTGCGTACCCGTCAGGAGCAGCGTAATCCGGCTGGCCCCAGCCCTGTCCGTTCTCGACGAACCCGCGCACCGTCCTGGTGCCCGCGATGCCGGCGTCCTGCGCGGCCGGACCCTGGTACCCCGGGTCGCGGTAGCCGTCGTCGCCGTAGCCGGCGGTCGTGAAGGCCGCGTATGGGTGCCCGCCCTGGCCTGCGGGCGGCTGCTCCGCCTGCGGCGCGGTGTAGCGGTAATCGCCGTCCCGGTACTCCAAGTCGGAGTACCCGGCTGGCCATGAGACCTCGGGGCCGAACGGCGCGGAGCGCCGGTCTGCTGGAAGCATCCCCTGATCATCCTGGGTATGCGGCCATCCGCTTCTCACGTGGCGGTCACCTCATGTCTGGTGTTACCTGCGGTTCAGGCAAGGTCACAGCATCATCTCGGCAAATGCTCAAGTCCGCTACCTGAACGGGCATTTACGGGTGCCGCCGCGGTAAACATTTCCGGAAAAAGCCTCATAACCGGACATTTACCCATGCGACACATGCCCGTCAGTCACCAAACGTAGCGCTACGAACACTCAGATGCAGGGATTTTGCGTACTACCCAGAGGAGTTTTCTTCGCCATCGACTCGGCACCGGCGCAGATCCGTTACCGACCCCGATTGCAACGGCGTTGAAGGATGCGGAATTGTGAGGCTTGTGGTGAGCCCGCGGGGTCCGTTGTCAACACGACGGATGACCGCCCACTGGGTGGTGCTCGCCGCGGCGGCGCTGACCACGCTGGTCGCGGCGGCGGTCGGCGCTGCGCTGGCCGCGTTCGCGGGCCAGGCGCTCCCGCAGGCAGTGCGGCACGACCTGGTGGTCGCGCCCGGGACTTACCTGGCCGTCTCGGGCACGTTCGCAGGCGGCAACGCGGCGCAGACCTCGGCCGGGTTGCGATCGACGATCGGCACGACGCTGGGCGGCGTCCCGTTCGGCTTCTGGCAGGGCATCTGGTCCGACCCGCTCGGCTTCGTGCCGGGGGCACTGCCCGCCCGGCCGGCCAGTGCGGGGTCGGGTAACACCCCGCTGCTCGAGGCAGCCTCGCTGACCGGCGTCGAGGACCACGCCGTCCTTGTCAGCGGCAGCTGGCCCGGGCAGCCGACCGCGTCGCCCGGCGCCCCGATCCCGACCGCCCTCCCCGCCAGCGCGGCGGCGCTGCTCAGGCTGAGCCCGGGGGACGTGCTCCAGGTGCGCGACCGGAATTCGAACGCGGCGCTGACGTTCAAGATCACCGGCCTGTACGCGGAACGGCGGACGCCGGCCAGCGCCGCCTCCTACTGGCAGCTCAACTCGATCCCCGCCAGCGGATCGACGACCTCGCAGCGGCTTCGCCACCTACGGGCCCTTGGTCGTGTCGCCGGCCGCGTTCCCCGGCCGACTCACCGTGGGAACCGGAAGCTGGGTCGCCCAGCCCGACATGGCCGACTTCGCCGCTGGCAACCTGTCCGCCATCGCCGCCGACGTGAGCGCGCTCGAGGCGTCGATGGCTAACTCGAACTTGCTCAGCGGCCTCAGCCTGACCACCGACCTGCCGATGGTGCTCGCCAACACCGGCGACGACGTGGCCGTCGCCCGATCGCTGCTCGGGATCTGCGCGCTGGAATTGCTCGTGCTCACGGTCGCGGCCCTGCTCGCGGTTTCGCGGCTGCTGGCCGCCCAGCGCGAGGGCGAGACCGCGCTGCTGACCGCGCGCGGCGCGACCAGGTGGCAGCTGACCAGGCTGACCGCGGCCGAGGTGATCCCGCTGTCGCTGGTCACCGCGCTGATCGGCGGGATCGCCGGGATCTGGCTGGCCCGGCTGCTCGGCGCTACCCTCTACAGCTCCGGCACCGCCGGCGGCCGCGTCGCCGAGGGCGGCATCAGCCTGAGCGCCTCCGGCACCTGGCTCGACGCCCTGGTCGCCGCGCTGGCCATTGCCCTGCTGGCTGATCGGCGCCCTCCTCTACCCCGTGCTGCGGCCGGCCGCGACCGCTACCCAGGTCAGGCGGGGCAGGCAGGCCGTGCTCTCGGGGGCGACGAGGGCCGGCGCCGACCTGGCGCTGGTCACGCTGGCCGTACTGGCCTGCTGGCAGCTGCGCCGGTACTCGGCCGTATCGACGTCACTCAGCGGCCCGTCGGCCATCGATCCGGTGCTCGTGCTCGCGCCCGCGCTCGCGCTGGCGGGCGGCACGGTGGTCACGCTGCGGCTGCTGCCCGCCGCCGCCCGCGCCGTCGACCGGGTGTCGGCCACCGGGCGAGGGCTCACCTCGGCGCTGGCCGGCTGGCAGTTCAGCCGCCAGCCGCTGCGGCAGGGCGGCGCCGCGCTGCTGCTGGTGATGGCCGTCGCCACTGGCACGCTGGCGCTCGCGCAGCATCAGAGCTGGACCAGGTCCGCCGCCGACCAGGCGGCGTACGACACCGGCGCCGACGTGCAGGTGAACCTGGCCCGTCCCGCTGCCAGCCGGCGCGACCAGCGCGATCACCGGGGCGACCGGGGTGCGGTCGGCGATGGCGGTCTCGGTTAACCAGGAGGCGACGCCCGCCCCGGTAGTGGCCATCGACGCCGCCCGGGCGCCTGACATCGCCCTGCTCAGGGCCGATCAGTCGAGCCTGCCGCCGGCCGCCCTGCTGCACTCGATCACACCCGCGTCGCGGCCCGACGGCCCGCCCATCAGCGGCAGGCCGCAGGCGGTCCAGTTCACCGCCACGCTCAGCCGCGGTGTCCCCCTCGGCGCAGTGACCGCGCAGTTCACCGTCACCGACGCGACCGGCGCCGCCTTCCAGCTCTCGTCGGCGCCGTTTCCCGCCGACGGCCGCCCGCACGTGCTCACCGCCTCGCTCGGCGGGACCCACGCCGCCTACCCGCTCCGGCTCAGCCAGGTCACCGTCTTCTACACGCTGCCGGCGAAACGCTGCAGCACGCACGTCACGCTGACCGATCGCCGGGGCGACGCCCACTACCTGGACCGCGGTCGCAAGCTCACCCGAGCTCCAGTCGCAACTGGCCGTCGGCGCCACCTACGGCGCGTCGGCCGAGCCGCAGGCAGTCGGCTGGCAGCCGCGTGCCCGGTGGCGCGACGCTCACGTTCATCCCCGGCTACGGGCGAGTGGACGGCCAATCCGGGCGCGGCTGCCGGTCATCACCGAGCCGGTTACCGGGCAGGTCACGCTCTCCGCCCCCGGTGACGGTGCCGGCCGTCGTCCCCGCGATCGCGACCCGGGCGTTCGACAGCATGAACAACACCGGCGTCGGCAGCATCGTGCAAACGACCGTCAACGGCATAACCGTGCCAGCGAAAATCGTGGCCGTGGCGAGCGCGTTCCCCACCGTCACCGGCGCCGGGCTGGTGATGGACCTGCCCACCCTCGAGGCGTTCCTGGTCAGCCACGGCACCGCGCCGGTGGCCGTCACCCAGTGGTGGCTGTCCACGGACGGCGGCCAGGTCCCGGCGTCCCTGGCGCGGGCGCTGCCGCCCGGCGCGACGATCACGGGCAGCGCCGCGCTCGCCGCCGCGACCGTCGCCGACCCGCTCTCGGCCGCGCCGCAGCAGGCGCTGCTGGCGATGGCGGTGGCGGCCGCGCTGCTCGCGATCTCCGGCTTCTGGGTCTCGATCGCGGCCAACGTCAGGCAGCGGCGCGCCGAGAACGCCGCTGCTGGCAGCGCTCGGCGTCAGTCAGCGGTCCGCCGCCGCGCAGTTGTTCCTCGAGAAGCTGCTGCTGTCGGTGCCCGCGGCCGCGCTCGGCCTGCTGCTCGGCACGGTGGTCGCCCGGCTGCTGGTGCCCGCGGTCACGCTCAGCCCCACCGCGCAGATCCCGGTCCCGCCACCGGTAACCGCTGTTCGACCTGCGGCAGACGATCCCGCTCGCGGTCGCGGTCGCCGTGCTCCCGGCACTGGCCGCCGCGCTCGTCATCTTCCGCCGCCCCGACCCGGCCGCCGAACTCCGCGCAGCGGAGGCCGCATGAGGAGAGTAGGAGTGCGCGCCATATATATCTGGCTGGCGCTGCTCACGTTCCTCGCGGTGTTCGCGGCGACGGCGGGCGCGCGGGAGGCGCTCGCCAGCAGGACGCAGGCGATACGCCAGACGGTGGCCGCCACCCCGCCGCTGAGCCGGACCATCATCGTCACATCGAGCTGGAACGACGTGCAGGGCGCCATCGCCTCGGAAAACGCCTTCGGGCCGTCGTCGGCCCCGGTGACGTCGTCCACGATCTCCACCATCGGCGGTCAGCTGCGCGCGGACTTCAACCGGGGCGCGGTCACCTCGCCCCGGCCGGCAGCGACCTGGCGATGATGACGACGGGGATCAGCGTCGTGCAGCAGCAGCTGCCAGGCACGGGCCCGACGCCGGTCAAGATCGAGGTCACAGAACGGCAGCCGTTCGGCCAGCAGATGCGGCTGGTGGCCGGCCGCCTGCCGGTGGCGACACCCGTTCCGGCGTCCGGCACCGGCAGGCCCGTCGTCGTCAAGCCCGGCCGCAAGCACCGGGCCCCGCCTCCCAAGCTGCTACCGCTTCAGGTTGCCGTCTCCAGGCAGACGGCCGCCACGTTCGGCCTCCACGCCGGGCTCGAAGTTCCTGATCAACGGCCCCGAGCTCGCGTCCACCGGGAAGGCCGCCAAGATCTCCGTCCCCGTCACCGGAATCGTGACCCCGGTCAGCGCCGCCTCGGTCTTCTGGACCGTCGACCCCGCCGTCTTCGCCCCCGACCTCCAGAAACCACGGAACGGCAGTCCTTACTGGGTGGGCGCGGTGATGGTCGGGCCGGGCGAGACCCAGCAGGTGGAGAACTACTTCAGCTCGGCCAATCTCCAGCTGGAGTGGGTGTTCCCGCTGAACGTGAGCTGCTCTCGACGGCCAGCAGGTGCAGCCGCTGAGCAGCGCGCTGGAAGGGCTCACCACCCAGCTGCCGACCCTGTCCGGCGACCTCGCGCCCGTCTCCCCCACGCTGACCACCTCCTCGGACCTGCTGTTCACGCTGATCGCGTTCATCGCCACCGCGCAGTCGGTGGACACGCTGCTATGGCTGCTCTACGTGAGCCTGACGATCGCCGGCCTGGTCGTGCTCCTGCTCGCCGCCCGGATGGTCGCGATGCGCCGGTCACCCGAGATCGCGCTGCTGCAGGGCGCGCGGCGCGTCGCTGTGGCAGATCGCCTTCGGCACCGCGGTCGGGGCCGCGCTCGTCTGCGTACCGGCCGCCGCGATCGGGGTCGCCCTGGCGATCGTCGCCGTCCCCGGGGCCGGCTCCGTGCAGGGCGCCGGGTCCGCCGGGGGCTGGTGGCCGCCGGTCGCCGTGCTGCTCGTCGCGATCTGCGGCCCGGCCCTCATCGCGGCCTGGCGGCACCGGCAGCCCCGCCGCCAAGCCGCTGACCGCCGTCCGCCGAAGGCCCGCACTCGGGTTGTCATCGAGGTGTTGCTGGTGGCCGCGGCGGTGGCGGGCATCGTCGTCTTCCGCAACCAGGGCGTGCAGGCCGGGTCGGGCGTGAACTTCTACACCAGCGCCGCGCCGGTGCTCGTCGCCATCCCGGTCGTGATCGTGGTGCTGCGGCTCTACCCGCTGGCGCTGCGGGGGCTGCTCCGCGCCTCGACCCGCACCACCGGCGCGCCCGCGTTCCTCGGCCTCGCCCGGGCGTCCAGGGCGGCGCTCACCCCGGCGCTGCCCGCGTTCGCCCTTGTCCTCGCGCTCAGCGTGGCGGCCTTCTCCGGCATGGTGCGCGACGCGGTGACCAACGGCGAGGTGGCGGCGTCGTGGCAGACCGCCGGCGCCGACGCCACGGTCACCCCCGCGCCGACCACCGAGAGCTTCATCATCCCGCCGGCCGCCGTGCGCGCCATCGCCGCCGTGCCCGGCGTTACCCGCTCCACCCAGGTGTGGAACGGGATCTGGGTTACCCCGTCCGGTCAGCAGGTCAACGTCCTGGCGGTGGACCCGGCCAGCTACGCGGCGCTGGTCGCCACCACGCAGGGGTTCCCGCACGTGCCCGCGGCGTTGCTCGCGACGCCGGGCAGCGCGGGAGCGCCGCAGCCGGTCTTGGCGTCCCCGCAGGCCGTCGCCGACCTCGGCCCGGGCGTGGCAACCATCGCCACCACCCAGGCGGTCGTCGCACCGGTCCGGGTCCGGGTGGCGGGCGTGCTCTCGAGCACGCCCGCGCTGCCCGGCGGCGGCCCGTTCGTGATCATGCCGCTCGCCGCGGTCCGGTCGACCGCCACGCCGCCGGCGCCGCTGCCCATTGACGAGATGCTGCTGACCGGCGGGTCCATCGACCATGCGCGGCTGGCCGCGGTGGTGCGGGAAACGCTGCCAGCCGGGGTCGTGACCTTCCGCTCCGACGTGCTCGCCGGTCTGACCAGCGGTCCGCTCCAGCAGGGGGCGTTCACGCTATTCTCGCTCGCGCTCGGGGTTGCGGCGGCCCTCGGTCTCGCCGTCATGCTCCTCGAGCTGGCGCTCGGCGCCTCCGAACGCGATGCCACCCTCGCCCGCCTGGCCACGATGGGCCTGGGCGAGGGACAGCGGGCCTGGGTGGTCGCGCTCGAAGTGCTGCCCGCGGTTATCGCGGCGGCGGTGGCCGCCTGGGCCTGCGCTATCGCGCTGCCCCGGTTGCTGGCCCCGGACATCGACTTGTCGGTGTTCACCGGGTCCTCCATCTCGGTGCGGCTCGCGGCCAACGTCGCGTCCGTGGCGGTACCGCTTTTCGGTCTCGTATTGGTCGCTGTGGTGTCGCTTGGCATCGAGATAAGGTGGGGACGCCGACGCGGCGCAGCGTCCCTTCGGGTGGGCGAGTGAACGGGAGATCCTGGTGACACAACCACAGCCGTCGCAGTGGGCGGCCGGGCGGCCGAACGGGGCCAACGGGTCCGGTTCAGTCGGCGATCCCGGCACCGTCGGCGACCTGCAGGCGGACGTCGCCCGGGCGCACTCCGACTACGGAGCGGGCGCGCTGATCCTGTGCGACCGCCTGGTCAGGATCTACACCGCCGAGGGCATCGAGGTGCAGGCCCTGCAGGGCCTTGACCTCCTGGTCAGCACCGGTGAGCTGACCGCGCTGGTCGGCGCGTCCGGCAGCGGCAAATCCACGCTGATGAACATCCTGGCCGGCCTTGACTCCCCGACCGCGGGCGGTGTCCGGGTCGCGGGCCACGACCTCGCGACGATGTCGGCGCGACAGCGGCTGGCCTACCGGCGGTCGGTGGTCGGCTTCATCTGGCAGCAGACGGCGCGGAACCTGCTCCCCTACCTGACCGCGACGCAGAACGTCGAGCTGCCGCTGCGGCTGGCGGGGACCGGCCGCCGCACGCGCCGCAAGCGCGCGGGCGAACTGCTCGAACTGCTCAGCGTCGCGCACTGCGCCGGCCGACGGCCCGACCAGATGTCCGGCGGCGAGCAGCAGCGGGTCTCGATCGCGGTGGCGCTCTCCAACTCCCCCGACGTGCTGCTGGCCGACGAGCCGACCGGGGAGCTCGACAGCGCGACCGCCGCGTCGGTCTTCGGCGCGCTGCAGACCGCCAACTCCGAGCTGGGCGTGACCGTGCTGGTGGTGACCCACGACCCGGCCGTGTCCTCGATGGTCAGACGGACCATCGCGATCAGGGACGGCCGGACCGCGACGGAGACGCTCAGGCACTCGGCCGACGGCTCAGGCGAGTTCGGGCACGCGGTGGAGTACGCGGTCCTCGACCGGGCCGGCCGGCTCCAGCTCCCCCGGGAGATGACCGACGCCCTCGGCATGCGCGACCGCGTCCGCCTGGAAGCGGAACCCGACCACATCGGCGTGTGGCCGGACCAGCCGAACGGCGGCGCGGCCTCGCCCGACCCTTCCGACCGGCCCGAGTCCGAGTCTGAGGACGGTGCCGCGTGAGCAGCCCAGCCAGCGGCGACCTGTCAGCCCCCCCGTCGACGGTCGAGCGCGGAATCATGGTGGACGTGCGGGACGTCACCCGCACCTACGGCAGCGGCCCGACGGCCACCGCCGCGCTGCGCGGCGTCACCTTCAGCATCGGCGAGGGAAGGCTGGTCGCGCTCCGCGGCAGGTCCGGCTCCGGCAAGACCACGCTGCTGAACGTCGTGGGCGGGCTCGACTCCCCCAGCGGCGGCACGGTTCACGTGGCCGGCCAGGACGTCACCGGCATGGGCGAGCGAGGCCGGATGCGGCTGCGGCGGGAGACCGTGGCCTATATCTTCCAGTCGTTCGGCCTGCTGCCGGTGCTCTCGGCGTCGGAGAACGTCGGCGTGCCGCTGCGGATCGCCGGCGTCGCGCCGCGCGAACGGGAGGAGCGGGTCGCCTTGATGCTATCGATCGTGGGCCTGGCCGATCACGCCAGGCAGCGCCCGGGTGAGCTCTCGGGCGGCCAGCAGCAGCGGGTCGCGATCGCCCGGGCGCTCGCCAGCCGGCCGAAGCTGCTGCTGGCCGACGAGCCCACCGGCCAGCTCGACCAGGAGACCGGCAAGCAGATCATGCGGCTGCTGCGCGCGGTCGTCCGCTCCGAGGGCGTCACCGCGCTGGTCGCCACCCACGACCCGGTCCTGATCGGCCTGGCCGACGAGGTTCTCCAGCTGGAAGACGGCAAGATCACCCAACAGTCGTAGCACGCGACCGTTCGGGCAAACCTTGATTTTGATCGCAGGCGCGGTCAGGCCACCGTGGTGCCGGTGCTGGCCGCGAGGTTCGCGTACAGCTCGGTCAGCTGCTTGGTGACCGGGCCGGTGCTGCCGTCGCCGATGGAACGCCCGTCGACCGAGATCACCGGGGCCAGGCCCCCCATCGTGCCGGTGACGAAGACCTCGGACGCGTTGTAGAGCTGCGGAAGGGTGTAGTCGCCTTCGGCGCAGCCGAGGCCGGACGACAAGGCCAGCCGCAGCACGGTCGCGCGGGTAATCCCCTCCGGGCAGGCCGCCGTGGTCGGCGTGGCGAGGGTCGCCCTGGCCCCGCCCGATCCTTCAGCGGGCAGCACCATGAACAGGTGGGTCGCGTTGGTCTCGGCGATGAAGCCGCGGTTGTCCAGCATGACCGCATCGTCCGCGCCCGCCACGTTCGCCTCGATCTTGGCCAGGATCGAGGTCAGCAGGTTGTTGTGGTGGATCTTGGGGTCCAGCGAGTCCGGAGCGGTGCGCCGCACGCTCGACGTGATCAGCCGGATCCCGCCCAGGTCGTACACCGGGTCCTTGAACTCGGCCAGCACGATCAGCGTCGGCCCGGAGACGTTCAGCCGGGGGTCCATGCCCGAGGTGAGCTTGACGCCGCGGGTGAGGGTCAGCCGGATGTGCACGCCGGTGTGCATCCCGTTGGCGGCCAGCGTGCGGATGATCTCGGCGGTGATCGCCTTGTCGGCAGGCACCGAGGCGAAGCCGAGCGCGTGCGCCGACCGGCGCAGCCGGGCCAGATGCTCGTCGAGCGCGAAGATCCGGCCGTTGGTGAGCCGCAGGCCCTCCCAGACCGCGTCCCCGCCCTGCACCACCGAGTCGAACGGGGACACCGCCGCCTCGTCCCGGTGCGAGAGGCGGCCGCCGACGTTGACGATCAGGTCGCGGTTGCGCTCATCGAACTTCTGCAGCATGTGCCCTTATCCGTTCGGAATCTCGATCTTGAGCTTATTGCCGCTGAGCCGCTCGTAGTAAGGCAGGCACTGCTCGAGCAGCGGCTCGAGCGACGGGGCGAGCTCGGCCGGCGGCCCCGGCCTGACCGGGGCGAACCCGGTCGACCGCCAGACGCTGTCGTACCAGTAAGGCGCCCACACCCCGTCGGAAGGACGCGGCCCGGCCGGCCAGGACAGCATCGACGCCGAGAACGGCACGCCGAGGGCCGCGCACAGCCCCCGCAGCCCCGCCTCGGGGGCGGCGAGCAGGTCGGCCGAGTCGATGACGGGGCCGCCGAACTCCTCGAACAGCCCCGCCTGCTGCCGCAGCCCCAGGTCGGACAGGGTCGGCGCGGACCGGACGCGGGCGTAGGAGGCCAGCAGCGACCGCGGGTCCCTGATCAGGAACGCGTGCCGGAACGGCGCGAACGCGGCCAGGTCGACCGACGGCAGCACGTGGTGCGTCATGTGCTTGGCGTAGCCGATGGCCGCCCCGGACGGCAGCGGATCATCGGCCAGCGACGACAGCACCGCCTGCCACGACGTCGGCTGGCTGGCGATCACCTCGTCCCGGCCCGGATGATCAAGGCCGGTCGACGACAGGTAGAACGCGTACAGCGGCTCGTCGAATACGACCGTGTCGGGCCGGTTCTCCCAGGCGCGCATCATCGCGGTGGAGACGGTTCGCGGCCCCGACCACATCGCGATCCGCGTCGCACCCGGCTGCCCCGCCGAAGCGGCGGCGGTCAGAACAGCACCACGCTGCGCAGAACCTCGCCCCGCTCCATCTTGTGGAACGCCGCCTCGACGTCGCCCAGGCCGATCGTCTCGGAGACGAACTTCTCCAGCGGCAGCCGCCCGTCCAGGTGCAGGTCGACCAGCATCGGGAAGTCCCGGCTGGGCAGGCAGTCACCGTACCAGGAGGACTTGAGCGCGCCCCCGCGTCCGAACACCTCCTGCAGCGGCAGCTCCAGCCGCATCTCCGGGGTCGGGACGCCGACCAGCACCACGACGCCGGCCAGGTCACGGGCGTTGAACGCCTGCGTGTAGGTCTCGGGGCGCCCGACCGCGTCGATCACCACGTCGGCCCCGAAGCCGCCGGTGAGCTCCCTGATCCCCTCCACCGCGTCGGCCGACCGCGAGTTGATCGTGTGCGTCGCGCCGAAGTCGCGCGCCCAGCCGAGCTTCCTGTCGTCCACGTCCACCGCGATGATCGTCTTCGCGCCGGCCAGCCGCGCGCCGAGCACGGCGGCGTCGCCCACCCCGCCGCAGCCGATCACCGCGACCGTGTCGCCGCGGGAGACGCCGGCGGTGTTGATCGCCGCCCCTAGGCCCGCCATCACGCCGCAGCCCAGCAGCCCGGCCGTGGCCGGCCCGATCGCGGGGTTGACCTTGGTGCACTGGCCCGCCGCGACCAGCGTCTTGTCGGCGAACGCGCCGATGCCGAGGGCGGGCGAGAGCGGCGTTCCGTCGGCCAGGGTCATCTTCTGGGTCGCGTTGTGGGTGGCGAAGCAGTACCACGGGCGGCCGCGCTTGCAGGCCCGGCACTGCCCGCACACCGCGCGCCAGTTGAGGATGACGAAGTCCCCCGGGGCCACTTCGGTCACGCCTGCACCGACGGCCTCCACGACCCCGGCCGCCTCGTGGCCGAGCAGGTAGGGGTAGTCGTCGCCGATCCCGCCCATCTTGTAGTGCAGGTCGGTGTGGCAGACGCCGCACGCCTGGACGTTGACCAGCGCCTCGCCCGGGCCCGGGTCAGGCACCAGGATCTCGGTGACCTCGACCGCCTCGCCCTTGCCTCGCGCCACCACGCCGCGCACGCTGATCGCCATCCCGGGCTCCTCCTCATTCTTGAAAAACCAAGATCTTCCTATCGAACGGACCCTGTCTTCGCCTGGCCCGCCTAACGCATTCTGGTCCCAGGAGGGCGGACTCGTACAGAGCGCTGCCTGGTACCGGGCCGCTTCACCCTCCGACGCGGTCGGCCGCGCGGCCGCGCCAGGAGACCGCCCGGCCGGAGTAGTGGCGGCGGGCCGAATCGGCCGTCATCGCCGCGTACAGGAGCGCGATCAGCGGCAGGGCCGGGGCGCGGAGCCGGGACAGCCCGTAGAAGCGGAGCATCGGCAGGTAGCTGACGGTCATCAGCGCCCAGCCGAGCAGTCCGGCGATCCCGGCGACGGCCACCGCGGTGCCCGTCGAGCCGGCCGCGACCGCGATCAGCGCGGCGATCGCGCCGGCGGGCGGCGCGGCGTAGAGCACCAGCAGGCCGACGATCGTGCCCGCCAGCAGCGCCGGGTTGTATCTGAGCTGGACGTAAGCGGACCGGGCGATCATGTGCCAGAGGCTGGCCAGGCTCGGGTAGGGCCGGTCGGACCTGATGTCGGCGGTGAGGCCGAGCCAGATGCGGTTGCCGTCAGTCTTGAGTAGCGTCCCGAGGGCCACGTCGTCGATCAGCGCGCCTCGCATCGGCTCGAGGCCCCCCGCCCGTTCCAGCGCGTCGGTCCTGATCAGCATGCAGCCGCCGGCCGCGGCCGAGGTGCGGCTGTTCGGGTTGTTGACCTTACTGAACGGATAGAGCTGGGCGAAGAAGTACACGAACGCGGGCACGATCAGCCGCTCCCAGGCCGTCTCCGCGCGCAGCAGCGCCATCTGCGAGACGAGGGCGCGGTCGTCGTCTTCCGCCGCCCGGACCAGGTCGCGCAGCGCCGTCGGCGCCCAGGCGATGTCCGCGTCGGTGAACAGCGCGTACGGCGGACGCGCGGACGCGTACCCGGTGCCCGCCGCCGCGGCCAGTCCCTGGGACATCGCCCACACCTTGCCCGCCCAGCCGTCCGGCCGGGGCCGGCCGGAGACGACGGTCAGCGGCGCGCCGCCGTCCCGCGCCGCCTTCTCGCCCAGTTCGGCGGCGATCACGGCCGTGCCGTCGTCGCTGCCGTCATCGACCAGGAAGACGCGGAAGTCTCCCGGGTAGTCCTGCGCCAGCAGCGCGGGCAGCGTCCCGGGAAGAGAGTCCGCCTCATTGCGGGCCGGCACGACGGCGACGACCGCCGGCCACGACGTGCGGCCGGCTCCGGCCGTGCGCCGCAGCGGCAGCCGCTCCCCGGTGCGCCAGAAACCGCCGTGCGCCGCCACCAGGTAGACCCAGGCGGCGGCGCTGACTGCACAGGCGATCGCGAGTCCAAGCACGCCAGCAGCTTGGCACATCCCGGCACGTCACCGGATACCCCGTGCCCGTCTTGGACCAGTTTCCGCGGTTACCTGGTCACCAGGCCGCGCTGCCCGTCGAAGGCACGGACCTTGATCGGAGCAGGCCGCCTCGGGCGCGCCGCCCGCAGGTAGGCGGGCACGCTGCGATTCTCCCGGGGGTGCCGATCCGGGTGCCGCAGCACGAGCCAGAGCGGCACGCCGACCCAGACGCCGAATGCGAGCACCATGAGCGGGATGTTCATCCACAGAACTTGAGCGGTCATCATCGCCTCCTTTGACCCGCTTTCCTAATGCGAGCCTTTCATCGCTACGTACTTAGACTGCCGCTTCGATTTCCGCTCAAGCCGGACTTGGGCTATGCCCTGTCTCTGCATTCGGCCCGTTCTTCTGAACTTCCTCTGCACATCTGGAAAATGCGCATATCTGACGGCGGCGGCGGAAGGCGGTAGCCGGCGGGCAGTGCAGGCACTGTCCCGCGGCGGCCGGGAGAGGCCGCCCCAGTCCGCTGGCGTGCGGCTCGACGGTAACGGCAGTTTCGTTATCTTCTTGACGCAACGCCGGAACGTGACGCGATGTCTTAGGTAGAAGAGGATGCAGTTATAAGGGTGATCCAGTTGTAGAAGGGCGTGAATGGCATGGGTGCAGTGAAGCGCGGCAGCCGGCTGGCATGGATCGGCGCGACCGCGTTCGCGTCGGCCGCCGTCGCGGCCGCGTGCACGGTCGGGGCCGCGACGTCGGCCTCGGCGTCGACCGCGGGGCCGGCCAGGGCGACGGCGACGGTGGCGGCGAAGACGGTCTCGGCGCGGAGCGCGGCGCCGGCCGGCTATGTCCCGCCGAGGGGCACGTTGGCCGAGGGCTCGTCGGGTGCCGCCGTGAAGGCGCTGCAGCGGCGTCTGGCGGCGCTTAAGTACGACCCAGGCTCGGTCGACGGCCATTTCGGCGCCAATACCGAGGATGCCATTTGGGCGTTCCAGGAGATCAACCACGTCAAGGTGACGGGTGTGGTCGACGCGGCTACCAAGCGGGCGCTGGTCCACCCGCGGACGTACGTGTCGCACGATCCCCGCCAGGATGGCACCAGGATCGAGGTCAACCAGGCGCTCGAGGTGCTTGTCCTCTACAAGAAGGGCCACATCTCGCTGATCAGCCACGTCTCGACCGGCGGCGGCTACTGGTACAACTGCGGCGGCGGCGAGTGCCAGGCGATCACGCCCAACGGCAACTACCGGACCGACGTCTACATGGCCGGCTGGGTGAAGGTGCCGCTCGGCGCGATGTACAACCCGGTGTTCTTCATCAGCACCGTGTACGCCATCCACGGCGACACCTACGTCCCCGTGTTCCCTGACTCGCACGGCTGCGTCCGCGTCCCGATGTTCATCGCCGACTTCTTCCACACTCTGGTGACGACCCCCGGCACCGAGGTCTTCATCTACGGCAAGGCGCAGTGGATGAGCTAGGCCGCTAGCCGATCTGGACGTGCCACCGCCGGCCGGGAGATAGTGAGAAGCGGCGTGATCGCGCCGCGCCCGGCCGGCGTCCGGGTCATCAGCTACTGGTAAAGGTGGTTCCATGCTGCAGGCCTTCGTCTTCGAACGAGTTGGCGTCGTCGTAGGCGACCTGTATTTCCTCGACCCCAACCCGCATCCGGGGCAGGAGGGCGCCGAGCACGGGGTCCGGCTCGAGCTGCGGGTCTTCGATCGCGGCGACCTCAAGGGGACGATCTACTCGGCCATGCCGATCGAGGTCGGGCGGCCGATCTGGCGGGTCGACCTGCTCGAGGCGGTGGACGGCAAGCCGGGCAGCTTCAACAGAACCCACCACCACCCGAAGTTCAACGGCTGGGACCCGTCGCCCCGGCAGTTCCTGCGCGAGCTCTCTTCCGACCCGCTCGGCTGGCTGGCGACGCAACTGGCCGACCTGCCCGCGATCCTCGAGCGGGCCGACCTGCCGCCGGAGGTGGCCGACCCCTCCGACGCGGCGTCGCTGCGGGACATCGCCCCGGCCATCGTCGGGGTGACCGGCATGATGCTGGACAAGGTCCACGCGGGCGAACTGGGCCTCCCGCCCGCCGACGACGCGGTCGACAGCATTCGGAACGGCTGGCTGTAATTTGCTTCGGCCCTCCGGGGCTCCCCGGAGGGCCGACAGGACGGCCGCGATCACCATGAAGCCGACCGACTCGTAGAAGGCCGCGTGCAGGCCGCTGGTGAACGCGGCCGCCGCGGAGCCGTGCAGCGACGTGGAGCCGACGAAGATCGCGAACGCGAGCTGGCGGGAGATGGACCGCGACGCCACCAGGATGGCCACCGAGAACGAGAACACCATGCCGAGGTTGGCGAACGTCCGCATCATCCCCGACGCGATCCCGAACATGTCAGGCGGCGCCGCCTTCATGATCGCGGAGCTGTTGGCGGGGAAGAACAAGCTGGTGCCGACCCCGTTGACCACGCTGATCCCGACCACCGCCAGCAGCGGGGTGGACAGCGTGAGCTGCGCGTAGCCGATCAGCGAGATCACCTGGATGGCCAGCCCGAGCGTGGCGGGCAGCACCGGCCCGCGCTTGTCCGCCAGCCGCCCCGCGTACAGTCCGACGACCGAAGACACCACGTAACCGGGAACCAGCAGCAGCGAGGCGTGGATCGGCGAGAGCCCGCGCGGACCCTGCAGGTACATGAGCACCAGGAAGAGCACCGCGAAGCTGGCGAGCCCTTGGAAGAACGAGGCGAGCAGCGAGGCCGCCATGGTGGGGATCCGGAAGATCTTCAGCGGCAACATCGGCGCCGCGACGCGCGCCTCGATGACCACGAACGCGGCGATCAGCGCGAGGCCGCCGACCAGGTAGCCGACCGTGGAGGCGTCAAGCGGCGCGTTCGCGAGCTTGGTGATCGCCCACAGCACGCCGAAAAGACCGAGCCCGAGGGTGACCATGCCGGCGAAGTCGAGCCGCTGGCGCGTCCGCTCACCGCGGTCGCGCAGCACTCGCAGCGCCACCGCGATCGCGAGGATCCCGGTGGGCACGTTAATCCAGAAGATCCAGCGCCACGAGACGTAGGTGACGATCAGCCCGCCGAGCACGACGCCGAGGACGGCGCCGATCATCCAGCCGAGAGAGGTGAAGCCGTAGGCGCGCCCGCGGCGCTCGCGTGGGTACAGGTCGGCGATCACCGCGCCGCTGTTGGCCATGATCAGCGCGCCGCCGACCCCCTGGACCACCCGGAAGGCGATGATCGACAGCTCGTTCCAGGCCAGCGCGCACAGCAGCGAGCCCACGACGAAGACGGCGAATCCGGTCTCGTACATCCGCACCCGGCCGAACATGTCGCCCAGCCGGCCGACCTGGGTGGCCAGCAGCGTG
Organism: uncultured Actinomycetota bacterium; assembly: GCA_963773105.1. GTDB lineage: Bacteria > Actinomycetota > Actinomycetes > Streptosporangiales > Streptosporangiaceae > Trebonia. Next base: position 892,715 of record CAVZAA010000002.1, on the reverse strand, counting down.
ATGACGAGCAGGAAGCTGATGATGACCCACACCACGTCCGACAGCGCGACGTGCAGGCTGCGCTCGATCTCCGGCAGCGCCAGGACCACGATCGTGGTGTCGACCGCGGTCATCAGCACGCCCGCCATGATCACGACCGTGGCGAGACCGGTCCGCGCGGGCGGGCCGCCGTCAGCGTCGGCCCCCTGTTCGGGAGTGGGCCGCTGGAGCCGGGGGAAAATCACTTTCTTAGCCTAACGAACGGTAGTTTTTTCGCCAGCCGAGACTAGGCTGTGTTTCCGGTGTTCTAACTACAGGAGCGGCATTGTTGTGGCTCGCGACGAATCCGCGATTGGCACGGTAGGCGTGATCATTCTCGCCACCCGCGGCCAGGCCGGCCCGGGCGAGGTCCGGATCAGGATCCGCGGTGGCTCAGAGAGCTTCACCGCCTGGTCGCCCACCCCCCTGCCGATAGGCACGACCGTCCTCATCACCGATTACCGGGGCAGGCGTACGGTCGATGTTATGGAATGGACCGACCCACTCGGCGAGGCCCCCACCATCCCAGGTTCTACCGAAGTTCCTCGCTCAGGAGAGTGAAACGATGTTCGGTTATCGAGTTCCCGCCCCCGATGAGGCGATGCTCATCTCCGGCGGTACGCGTGGCATGAAGGACGCGCCGTTCCGGGTCGTCACCGGGCACGGCGCCTTCGTCACCCCGTTCTTCCGCAAGGTCCGTTACCTGACGCTCGCCATGCGGGAGGCCGAGGTCGCCGAGACCTGCGTCACCCACCAGGGCATCTCGCTGAACGTCCGCGCCGTCATCGCGTTCAAGGTCGGCAACGACACCGAGTCCATCGTCAACGCGGGCCAGCGGTTCCTCTCCGACCAGGACCAGATGTCGGTGCTGACCGGCCGTATCTTCGCCGGCCACCTGCGCTCGATCATCGGCTCGATGACCGTTGAGGAGATCGTCACCGAGCGGCAGAAGCTCGCCACCGAGGTGCTCGACGGCTCCAAGGCGGAGATGGTCTCGATCGGGCTGACCGTCGACTCGCTGCAGATCCAGTCGATCGACGACATGGGCGCGGGCTACATCGCGGCGATGGCCGCGCCGAACAACGCCGCCATCCAGCGGCAGGCCAAGATCGCCCAGGCGGCCGCGGACCAGGCGTCGGCCGAGGCGGTGCAGGCGTCGGCCCGCAAGCAGGCCGAGTTCGCCCGGCAGACCGCCGTCGTCCAGGCGCAGTACAAGGCCGAGATCGACAAGGCCCAGGCCGAGGCGGCCCAGGCCGGCCCGCTCGCGCAGGCCGGAGCGCAGCGCGCGGTCATCGCCGCGCAGACCGAACTCGCACAGCACCAGGCCGAGCTGCGTCAACAGCAGCTCGTCTCCGAGGTCATCAAGCCCGCCCAGGCGGAGGCCGAGAAGGTGAAGATCCTCGCCGTCGCCGACGCCGAGCGGACCCGCATCGCCGCTGAGGCGGCCGCGTCCAACAACCGGGTCGCTCTGGACCAGTTGCTGATCGCGCAGCTGCCGCAGATCGTCAAGGAGGCGGCCGTCGGGCTGCAGGGCGCCAACGTCACCGTGCTCAACGGGTCCGACGGCCTCGGCGAGATCGCCGCCGGCCTGGTCAGCCAGGGCCTGACGATCCTCGAGTCGGTCCGCCGGGGCGTCGGCGTCCCGCCGGTCGATAACAACGCCCCCAGCGGCCAGAACGCCATCGGCAACGGCAACGGCAAGGCCCCCAACGCCTAACCGCGGGGGGCGAGCAAGGCCGCCAGCGCCGCGGCGGGTGAGCCCTCGCGGAGGGTGCCGTGCACCAGCTCCACCCGGTGCACCACGCGGGGGCTGGCGACCCGGACGGCGGTGATTCCGTGGCCGGGCAGGGCCGTCGCCGGTAGCAGGGTGAGGCCGTGCCCGGCCGCCGCGAGCTGAATGAGTGACATCGCGTCCGACCCGTCGTAGCGGAAGGCGGGTCGGAATCCGTCGACGCCCGCCAGCCGGCGGATCTCCGTCAGTGGCGCGGCCACGTCGGGCGCCTGTATCCAGCGCGCGTCGGCCAGGTCCGACAGGCGAAGGCCGGCTCGCCCGGCCAGCGGGTGGTCAGTCGGAAGCACGATCGCGACGGCGGCCTGGCTGATCCGCACGGCGGTCAGCGACGAGAACTCCGGCAGCGGGTCGCCTGGGGCGGTCAGGCCATCGGTCAGGCCGACGTCAAGCTCGCCGCGCGCGACGGCGGTGAGCACGTGCTCCCGCGTTCTCACCTGGAGGGCGACGTCAAGCCTCGGCAGCCGCCGACGGAGCGCGGACAGCGCCAGCGCCAGCGCGGGTGAGCCCCCGGCCAGCGGGGTTGCGCCCACCACGAGGGTGCCTGCCGGCGCCTGGGTCATCCGCCTGACGTCGGCCCGCGCCGCGTCCAAGCGGAGCAGCAGCGGCTCGGCGTGCTCGAGCAGGCGCGCGCCGGCCTCGGTGGGCGACACCGGGCGGCGGTTGAGCAGCGGGACCTTGAGGTCGCCTTCCAGCGCGGCTATCTGCTGGGAGATGGCCGCCTGGGTGTAGCCGAGCTCGACCGCGGCGGCCGAGAACGAGCCGAGCCTGACCACGGCGACGAACGTCCGGAGCAGTTGGGCTTCCACCGCATAAGCATCGCTTATCGACAGTACAAGAAACCATCGTTGGCGCTTAACCACGGGCCGAGGTCATCATGGGCGTATGACGCACCCCATGGCCAGGATCGCCCTCGTCGGCGACCGCTCGGCGAACGTCCGGGCGCACGCCCGCATCCCCACGCTCATCGACGCGCTGCTCCGGCGCGACGGCATCGCGCTGGACGCCTACTGGATCGCAACGCCGGACGTCGCCCAGTGCGACCTCGGCCGGTTCGACGCTATCTGGCTGGTCCCCGGCAGCCCCTATGAAAGCGCCGACGGGGCCATCGCCGCCGTGCGCACCGCCCGCGAGCGGCAGATTCCGTTCCTGGGCACGTGCGGCGGCTTCCAGTACGCCCTGCTGGAATTCGCGCGCAATGTCTGCCGACTGTCCGGCGTCGAGAACGCGGAGGTCACCCCCGAGGCCGACCAGCACCTGATCGTGCAGCTCGAGTGCTCGCTGAAGGGCCATGAGGAGGCGGTCATGATCGTGCCGGGCACGCTCGCAGCGAAGCTGTCAGGCCCCGGCCGCCGGACCGAGCGCTACCACTGCGACTACGGCCTGGACCCGGCCTACCTGGAGCCGCTGTCCCAAGGCGGCCTGTGGTTCAGCGGCTTCGACGACGGCGGGCAGGTCAGGATCGCGGAACTGCCCGGCCACCCGTTCTTCGTCGGAACGCTCTTCCAGCCCGAACTCCACGGCGACGGCACCCAGCCGCACCCGGTCATCGTCGCCCTGGCCGTCGCGGCGACCGAGCACGCCGCCGCGAAGGCCGCCGCGACGACTACCGTTGGCTAGGCCTCGGGGTCTCTGAGCAGGACGAAGTTGATCGCGGTTACCTTCATGGCCAGGTCGCCGTCCTGGTTGATCAGCTCGGCCAGCGAGCGCACGATGCCGCGGTCGGGCTTGCTGTTCGACCGGCGCGCTTCCAGCACGGTGGCGCGGGCATGCAGCGTGTCGCCCGGGCGCACCGGCCGGGGCCAGCGAATCTCATCGACCCCCGCCGCCCCGAGGCCGGACTCGGGGCTGACGAAGTGCTCCACCAGCAGCCGCATCATCTTGGCGGTGGTCTGCCAGCCGCTCGCGATCAGGCCGCCGTACGGCCCGTCGGCGGCCGCCACCGGGTCGACGTGGAAGGGCTGCGGGTCGTACTCCTTGGCGAAGGCGATGATCTCCCCCTCGTCGAGGGAGAAGGCGCCGCAGTCCACCACCAGGCCGGGGACGTAGTCCTCGAAGTAGCGGATCACGCGCTCGTCAGGATGATCGGTCACGTCAGCCAGTATCCCAACTGGGGCCGCTCCCCGTCACCAGTCGGGCAAACTCTGTCCGCTATACGACCCATCTGTCCGAATTCGGTCACGACACGATCAAGAAAAAGACTCGAAATGCCTGCGACCGGGGGTCGCCGCCTGCCATAGTTCCATCGGAACGGTTCGGCGGGACAAAGTCCTACAAGTTGTCCGATACCGCAACATAGCGGGCGGTTTGCCCGGTAAGAGTGTGCAGGCCCGCCGAGAGGCTCTAGCAGCCGCGTAGCCGGGCGAGGCATCGAAACATGGGGAGCGCATGACCGCTGGGCACAACGACCGCCGCCGCGTGAAGATCAGGCGCCGGGGCAGGCACTCGACCCCCTCCCAGGTGGAGCGGGTAGCGGTGCAGGCCGGCAAGGCAGCCCCGGCCGTTGCCATCGCCGGCGCGCTGGTCGCGGTCCCGGCGACCAACGCGTTCGCCGCGCAGGAGACGCCCGCCACGGTAACGACGCAGACGCACGAATCCCAGGCCGCCCAGGCCGCGCGCACGGGAGCGCAGCCGGCCACGGCGACGCTCGACTCGGTCTCCACCCGCGCCTTCACCGTCGCGACCACCGCCAAGGCCAGGCACGCGGCCAGGGTCAAGTCCAGCCACTACAAGGTCCGCAGCGGCGACACGCTGTCGAAGATCGCCGAGCGCTTCTACGGCAAGGCCGCCGACTGGGGCTACATCTACCACGAGAACGCCAAGACGGTCGCCAACCCGAACCTGATCTTCGAGGGCGAGAGCCTCGACATCCCGGCCCACGTGCCCGCTGGCTACAAGCTCGCCGACTACGCGCCGAGGCACGCCGCGCCGACGGTCACCGCGACGGTCACGGCCAGCACGAGCTCGAGCAGCTCCCACTCAAGCAGCCACAAGCACAGCCACAGCCACAGCGGCGGTGGCACCGTGGTCGTCCAGTCGGCCCCAAAGGGCAGCGGCTCGTCCGGCGGGCTGAGCGGCACGCTCGGCTGCTCCGGCCTCGAGCAGCTCTGGGACTCGGCTGGCGGCAACCGGGCCGACTCGTTCATGGCGGCCGAGATCGCGATGGCCGAATCCGGCGGCAACCAGTACGCGCTGAGCCCGACCGACGACTACGGCTACTGGCAGATCAACGCGTCCAACGGATCGCTCGCCACCTACAACGCCTACGGCAACGCCCGGTCCGCGATCATCCTCTCGGACGACGGCAGCAACTGGAACGCATGGACCACCTACCGGACCGGCGCCTACGAGGGCCGCTGCTGACCACAGACCCGCTCCATAGAGCCGATCAGGCCGCGCACCTCCCCCGGGCGCGGCCTGATCGGCTTTCTCAGTCCGGTCCAGATTCCCGTCCGCGACTCTACGAGTGGTCAGCGTTTGCGCTAGCGGGGAGCGGCCAGGACATCGGCGATGCCCTCGCGGGCGAGCTCGTCGGCGCGCTCGTTGCCCGGGTCGCCGTTGTGGCCCTTGACCCAGTGCCAGTTGACCTGGTGCGGCGCCATCGCCGCGACCAGGCGCTGCCACAGGTCGACGTTCTTGACCGGCTGCTTGGACGCGGTCTTCCAGCCGTTGCGCTGCCAGCCGGGCAGCCACTTGGTGATCCCGTCGAGCACGTACTTGCTGTCGGTGTAGAGCTGCACCGTCACCGGCCGGCTGAGCGCCTCCAGCGCGGAGATGGCGGCGAGCAGCTCCATCCGGTTGTTCGTGGTCGCCCGGTCGCCCCCGTGCAGCTCTTTCACGACGGTGCCGTAGCGCAGCACCGCTCCCCAGCCACCAGGACCAGGGTTGCCGCTGCATGCCCCGTCGGTGTAGATCACGGCCTCGTCCATGCCGCAAAGGCTATTGCCTCCGGCGACTCCGGGGACCGCCCGGCCCTCATCCCGATACCATCCCGACTTATGACCACATGGGGAAACCAGGGCGCGGAGCTCGTCCTCGTCAGCGGGAAGATCCGGACCCCCGCCCATCCGTCCGGGTTCGTGCAGGCGGCCGCGATCAGCGGCGGGGTGGTCGTGGGGCTCGGCAGCGACGAGGAGATCCGCGGCTTCGTCCGCCCGTTCACCCGGGTGGTGAACCTGCGCGGCCGGCTCGCGATCCCCGCCTTCGGCGACGCGCACGTGCACCCGGTCCAGGGCGGGCTGGAGTCGCTGCGATGCAACCTGGTCGGCCTGCGCACCAGGCGGGAGTACCTGGACAAGATCGCCGCCTACGCCGCGACCCTCCCGGACGGCGGCTGGGTCCTCGGCGGCGGCTGGTCCATGTCGGCCTTCCCGGGCGGGACGCCGACCGCCGCCGACCTGGACCTGGTGACGGGCGGGCGGCCGGCCTTCCTGCCCAATCGCGACCACCACACCGCCTGGGTGAACACCGCGGCGCTGGACGCGGCCGGGGTCACCGCCCGCACCTCCGACCCGGCCGACGGCAGGATCGAGCGCGACCAGGCGGGCGCCCCGGCCGGCGCGCTCCACGACGGCGCGATGCGCCTGGTCGCCGACTACGTCCCGCCGCCGGGCCAGGCCGAGCTGACCGCCGCGCTGCTCGCCGCCCAGGCCCACCTGCACTCGCTCGGCATCACCGCCATCCAGGACGCCTGCGTCGGCGACGCGGGCGAGCTGGGCATGCCCGACGCGTTCGACACCTACCGGCGGGCCGCGGCCGACCGGCTGCTGACCTGCCGGGTGACGGGGGCGCTGTGGTGGGACAGGCTCCGCGGCCGTCACCAGCTCGACACCCTGCAGGCGCGCAGGGAGGCGGCCGACGGCGGCGGCTACTTCCGCGCCACCTCGGTGAAGCTGATGCTCGACGGGGTCTGCGAGACGTTCACGGCCGCGATGGGCACCCCGTACCTGGACGGCCACGGGCACCACACGGACCGGTCGGGAAACCTGTTCATCGAGCCCGAGGAGCTCGCCGAGGCCGCCGGCCTGCTCGCCGACCTCGGGTTTCAGATGCACTTCCACGCGATCGGCGACCGGGCGGCGACCGCCGCGCTCGACACCCTGGCCAAGATCCCCGACGGCCTCCGTCGCAGCGGCAGGCACCACATCGCCCACCTGCAGTTCGTCAGCCCGTCGGACCTGGAGCGGTTCGCCCAGCTCGGCGTCATTGCCACCTTCCAGCCCCTCTGGGCCTGCCGGGACGAGCAGAACGACCAGCTCACCGTCCCGTTCGTCGGCGACGAGCGGGCCGCCTGGCAGTACCGGATCGGCTCGTTTCTGCGGTTCGGGGCGCGGGTGGCGTTCGGCAGCGACTGGCCGGTGTCGAGCGCCGACCCGCTGCAGGAGATGCACGTGGCGGTCAACCGGATGCTCTCGACCCGGCTCGGCGAGCCGGGGTCGGTGGAGACGACCATGCCGCTGCTGCCGGACGAGGCGATCCCGATCGGCGCCGCGGTGGACGCCTTCACCCGCGGCGTCGCCTACGTGAACCACGAGGAGGACGTGGCCGGCACGCTCGAGCTCGGCAAGCTGGCCGACGTCGCCGTGCTCACCCAGGACATCTACGCGGTCCCGCCGACCGCCATCGGCGACACCTCGGTCGCACTGACGGTCGCCAGCGGCCAGGTCGTCCACGGCAACGAATAACCGACCCGCCGGCCACGTGAGCAACGCGCCTTTTCGCCAGGAAAGGCAGGTAAACCCGACGCTGACCCGCCGGTGAACAACCTGCCCCCGCTCGTGACCTGGCGGCGCAGATGTGCTGTATTTAGAACGTGATCAACTCGCTGCCATCGCCGGGGTCGAACGACCCGGCGGACCTCGCCATTCTCGCCGGGCTGACCGTGGTCGACAACGAGGACGACGACCCGATACTGCTGTGGCCGGACGGGACGCCGGTCGACACCTGGCGCGAGGACTACCCGTACGACGAGCGGATGACCCGGGACTACTACGAGCGCGAGAAGCGGCTGCTCCAGATCGAGCTGATCAAGCTGCAGAACTGGGTCAAGGACACCGGCCAGCGGATCGTGATCCTGTTCGAGGGACGGGACGCGGCCGGCAAGGGCGGCACCATCAAGCGATTCATGGAGCACCTCAACCCGCGCGGCGCGCGCACCGTGGCGCTGGAGAAGCCGAGCGAGCGGGAAAAGACCCAGTGGTACTTCCAGCGCTACGTCACGCACCTGCCGTCCGCCGGAGAGATCCTGCTGTTCGACCGCTCCTGGTACAACCGCGCCGGGGTGGAGCGGGTGATGGGGTTCTGCACCCCCGAGGAGTACCTGGAGTTCATGCGCGAGGCGCCGGAGTTCGAGCGCATGCTGGTCCACTCCGGTCTGTCCCTGACGAAATTCTGGTTCTCGGTGACGCGGTCGGAGCAGCGGACGCGGTTCGTGATCAGGCAGGTCGACTTCGTGCGGCAGTGGAAGCTGTCGCCGATGGACATCCAGTCACTGGACAAGTGGGAGGACTACACCGAGGCGAAGGAGGCGATGTTCTTCTACACCAACACCGCCGACGCGCCGTGGACGGTGGTGAAGTCCAACGACAAGAAGCGCGCCCGGCTGGAGGCGATCCGGCACATCCTCGAGCAGTACGACTACGACGGCAAGGACGAGGAGGTCGTCGGGAAGCCGGACAGGAAGATCATCGGGCCGCCCTCACTGCTATCAGAGAACGCGTCGATCGAGACATTTACTAGATTGTGAGAGTGAGCGTTACCAGGCAAGGCATCGACGAGACCAACACCATCGAGATCACCTCCGAGGACGAACTGCGGGCGGCGCTTGGCGGGTTCCCGTCCGGGCGCGCCGCGACCAAAGACCGGCCCGCGCTGCATCCGCTGCAGATCGAATGGCTCCGCAAGTCGCCGTTCTGCGTGCTCGCCACGTCGGACGCCGACGGCAACTGCGACGCCTCCCCCAAGGGCGACCCGGCCGGACAGCTCATCCACGTGCTTGACCCCCGCACCATCGCCATCGCCGAGCGCCCCGGCAATAAGCGCGCCGACGGGTACCTCAACATCCTGTCCAACCCGCATGTCGGGCTCATCGCCCTCATCCCCGGCCGAAACGACACGCTGCGCATCAACGGCCGCGCCAGGCTCGTGCGGGACGCGCCGTTCTTCTCCGATCTGGTCGTCCGCGGTCAGCGGCCGGTGCTGGCGGTGGTCATCGAGATCGAGACGGTGTTCTCGCACTGCCCGAAGGCATTCCTGCGGTCGTCGCTGTGGGAGCCGTCGTCATGGCCGGCCGGCGACGCGCTGCCGTCGGTCGCCGCGCTGTGCAAGGCGGTGCAGAACCCGGCGGAGACGCTGGAGGAGCTAGAGGACCACTACGCCCTGCCCAACTACTCGGGGCTGTTGTACTGAGCCCAGAGCTCCGGGATCGTTATCCCGAGGCTGATGAGAAGCCGGCGCAGGAGCGGCAGGGAGATGCCGATCACGTTGTTGTGGTCGCCGTCGATCGATTCGACGAACCAGCCGCCCAGGCCCTCGATGGTGAAGCCGCCCGCCATTGCGAGCGGCTCGCCGGTGAAGACGTAGGCGGCAATCTCCTCTTCGGTCGGGGTGCCGAAGCGGACCGTCGTCGCGGCCACCGCCTCGACCCGCTTCCCGGTCGCGGCGTCGATCACGCAGTGCCCGGTGTAGAGCGTGCCGGACTGTCCCGACAGCTCATGCCAGCGGGCGGCCGCCTCCACCAGGTCGGCCGGCTTGCCGTAGCCGCGGCCGTCGAGGTCGAGGATCGAGTCGCAGCCGATGACGATCCCGTCGTCGAGGGACGCCGCCACCGCCGATGCCTTGGCCGCGGCGAGCACCCCGGCGAGCTCTTCCGTCGACTTGGCCGAGAACGCGTCCTCGTCAATACCGCTGACGATGACCTGGGGATCGAGGCCGGCCGCGCGGAGCACGGCGAGGCGAGCCGGGGAGGATGAAGCTAGTACGAGGCGCACGCTTCAGAACATACGGCAACACGTGACGGGGCGTAGCATCGTTGCCATGCGTTTCGGCCTCGTTGGCACCGGTTATTGGGCGAGCTTCACGCACGCGCCCGCGCTCGCCACCACCCCCGGGGCCCGGCTGGCCTCCGTCTGGGGGCGGAACCCGGAGGCGGCGGCCGCACTGGCCGCCCGGCACGGCGCGACCGCCTACGACGACTACAACGCCTTCCTCGAGAGCGTCGACGCGGTCTCGTTCGCGGTGCCGCCGAACGTCCAGGCGCCGCTGGCCATCCGCGCCGCCGAGGCGGGCAGGCACCTGCTGCTGGAAAAGCCGATCGCGCTGTCGGCTGCGGATGCCGACGCGGTTGTCACCGCGGTGGAAAAGGCCGGGGTTGCCTCGGTCGTCTTCTTCACCTGGCGGTTCAACCGCGAGATCCGCGCCTGGCTGGCCGATGAGCAGGCCCGGGGCGGCTGGACGGGCAACGGCTGGTCGGGCGGGGTGGCAGTCTGGCTCGGCACCTCGCTGGCGGACGGCTCTCCGTTCAACACGCCCTGGCGGCGGGAGAAGGGCGCGCTCTGGGACCTCGGCCCGCACCTGGTCGGCATGCTCTGGGCCTGCCTCGGCCCGGTGCGGTCGGTGACCGCCGTGCCCGGCCAGGGCGACGTGACCCACCTGGTCCTGCAGCACGAGGGCCGCGCGTCCTCCACCGCGATCATGGCGCAAGACGCCCCGGAGCCGGCCGAAGGGTCCAACCTGTTCGTCTGGGGCGCGGCGGGCCGGTCGATCATGCCCGCGACCCCGGCCGACCCGGAGCAGTCGCTGCGCGTCGCCGCGGTGGAGCTCATCGCGAGCGCGACCTCGGGCCAGCCCAGCCACCCGTGCGACGTCCGCTTCGGCCGCGACGTCGTGGTGGTGCTGGCCCAGGCGGAAACCCAGCTCGCCGCCCGCCGCGGCTGAGCCGGAGGTCTCAGTTCCTCACCGAACTCGCCATTAAGTTCCGGTAGCAACCAGGCGGGCCACTGTACCTACGTGTGCGTGTCCGCCTAGGCTCTACCGATATGAGTAGCTCGCCCGCCGTACCCGATCCACAGCACCTGCGCGCCTCGGACGCCGACCGGGAGCGCGTGGCGGAAACGCTGCGCGAGGCCGCCGGCGACGGACGGCTGACCATGGACGAGCTCGACGAGCGGCTCGACGCCGTGTACGCGGCCAAGACCTACGCCGAGCTGGTGCCGATCACCCAGGACCTGCCCGACAGCGGCGCCCCGTTGGCGCCCGCGCCGGCGCGGGCGGCCGCCGACCCCGTGCGGCAGTACGGCGGCGAGCCGACGTCGCATACCGCCGTCGCCATTCTCGGCGGCTTCTCCCGCAAGGGCGACTGGGTGGTGCCCAAGACCTTCAACGCCTTCATGCTCCTGGGCGGCGGGGAAATCGACCTGCGCGACGCCCGCTTCGCCGACCGCGAGGTCTCCATCCACGTGGTCGCGATCCTCGGCGGCTGCGAGATCACCGTCCCCGAGGACGCCACCGTCAACGTCAACGGCGTCGGCATCATGGGCGCGTTCGAACACTCGGCCCAAGGGTCCGGCATCAGTCCGGGCGGACCGGTGATCAACATCAGCGGGGTCGCCTTCATGGGCGGCGTCGACGTCACCCGCAAGCCCCCGAAGAAGTCCAAGCGCGACAAGCTCGAGGCCAGGCGCCGCGGCGAACTCGAGTAACTGCTGACCCATCTTCCTCGACTGGTGCCTGCCACCACACCACTATGGCCAGCTAGCTCCATGATCACGAAGGCTTTTATCCTGACGAAGGATAATTATCGTATAGGTGCATAAATCCTTCGTGATCACGTTGGCAAGCAAAGGATCACGCGCTTTCGCGGTGGCCACGTTAAAGGTGGGTTCATGGGGGCAGGCGAGCTTACGGCCATGGTGGTCGGCGGCGGGATCGCGGGGCTGGCCTCGGCGGTCGCGCTGGCGCAGGCGGGGTCGCGGGTCACCGTCCTCGAGCGGGCGGCCGCGTTCGGTGAGGTCGGCGCGGGGCTGGCGACCACCGGGAACGGGATGACGGCGCTGGCCGCCCTCGGGCTGGGCGAGGACATCCGCGAGGTCGCGTATCAGACCGGCACGGCCGGCATGCAGGACACGACCGGCCGGTGGATCATGCGCCTGCCCGACACCAGGTCCGACCCGAAGGCGGTCACCACGATCTGGGGGCTGCAACGGCAACGGCTGCACGGCGTCCTCCGCCAGGCGGCCGAGGCGGCCGACGGCATCGAGCTCATAACGGACGCCGACGTGACCGACGTCAGGCCCGGCGCCCCCGGCGGCGACCCGGCGTCAGTCACCTGGAGAACGAAGGCCGGAGAGCAAACCGCCACGGCCGAATTGACGGTCGCCGCCGACGGCGTGCGCAGCGCGCTGCGGGCGCAACTGTTTCCCGCGGCAAAGGCCCGCTACAGCGGCAGCACCAGCTGGCGGGCGGTCATCCCCGATACCGACTCCGAGGACAGACTCGTCCAGGCCTGGGGGCCGGGCACCGAGTTCGGCTCGCTGCGGGTGAGCCCGGCCGAGATCTACTGGTACGGCCACTTCCGCAACCCCGAGGGGGCGGTCTTCCCCGACGAGCTGGCAGCCGCCCGCGAGCGGTTCGCGACCTGGGCGCCGTGGATCCGGCGGATGGTGGACGCCACCCCGGCCGAGCGACTCATGCGCCACGACGTGTATCACCTCCCGGGCGGGCTCCCCGCCTACACGAGCGGGCGGGTGGTCTTCGTCGGGGACGCCGCCCACGCCATGCTGCCGACCGCGGGCCAGGGCGCGGCCAGCGCCCTCGAAGACGGAGTCTGCGTGGGGCGGATGATCGCGGCGCCGGTCGCGGCCGGCGGCGACCTGGCGGCGGCACTGGCCGCGTTCGACTCCGCCCGCAGGCACCGGTGCCGGCAGATCGCGAGGACCGCGATCATCACCGCCCGGTTGGGGTGCCACGTCGGCGGCGGGTGGCGGCAGACCGTCCGCAACGCGATCTTCCGCCGCCTGCCCGCTGCGTCGCTGGTGAAGGCGGGCGCGTCGGTCATGCGCTGGACCGCTCCCTAGTCAGCCCGGCTGACGGGGGCAACGGGCGGCTGAGAGTCGCCCGGGTCCGTTCGATATGACTGCTTTTGAGCCCTTTCTAGCGCCAGCCGAGGCCGGGGGCCACGTGGGTCAGGACGGACTCGATGACGTGGGCGTTGTACTTGACGCCGAGCTGGTTGGGGACGGTGAGCAGCAGGGTGTCGGCGGCGGCGATCCCCTCGTCCTCCCTGAGCTGCTCCACGAGCTTGTCCGGCTCGGCCGCGTAGCTGCGGCCGAAGATCGCCTGGGTGCTCGCGTCGATGTTGCCGATCTGGTCCTCGTCGGTGCCGCGGCCGCCGAAGTAGGCCCAGTCGCGCTTGTCGGTCAGCGGGAAGATCGACCGGCTGACCGACACCCGCGGCTCGCGCTCATGCCCGGCTTCCTTCCACGCGTCGCGGTAGGCCCGGATCTGCTCGGCCTGCTGGACGTGGAAGGGCTTGTCCGACTCGTTGTCGACCAGGGTCGAGCTCTGCAGGTTCATGCCCATCGTGGCCGCCCACACGGCCGTCTTCTGCGACCCGGCACCCCACCAGATGCGCTCGCGCAGCCCTTCTGAATACGGTTCGACCCGGAGCAGGCCGGGCTGATTGCGGAACATCGGGCGCGGGTTGGGCTGGGCGAAGCCCTCTCCCTTGAGGACCGTCAGCAGCACCTCGGCGTGGTCGCGGGCCATGTCGGCGTCAGTCTTGCCGTCTGGCGGCTGGTAGCCGAAGTACCGCCAGCCGTCGATCACCTGCTCGGGTGAGCCGCGGCTGATGCCGAGCTGGAGGCGGCCGCCCGCGATGAGGTCGGCCGCGCCGGCGTCCTCGGCAAAGTAGAGCGGGTTCTCATAGCGCATGTCGATGACCGCCGTGCCGATCTCGATCCTGCTGGTCTTCGCGCCGACGGCGGCGAGCAACGGGAACGGGGAGGCGAGCTGCTGCGCGAAATGATGCACGCGGAAGTAAGCGCCGTCGGCGCCAAGCTCCTCGGCCGCAACCGCCAAGTCGATCGACTGCAGCAGCGAGTCGGACGCCGACTGGACCTGCGAGCCCGGCCCCGTCGACCAGTGCCCGAACGAAAGAAACCCGATGTGCTTCACATCCCCTAGAACGCGGGCCCCTGTAACCGCATTCCTTGACGTGACAACTACTTTTAGCCGTAGGTGGGATGCTGCGGCCAGCCGGCCGGCGAGTCCTCCCAGTCCTCCTGCCGGCCGTAGGGGGCCAGGTCGAGGATGTTGTTGACGAACAGCAGGCGGTCAACGCCGCGGGCCTTGGTGAAGTAGGTCTGGTAGACGTCCGACCCGTCGCGGAAGAACATGCTGAACCCGAAGTACCCCTCGGTGCCGCAGTCATCCGCGAACGACGTGCCGCGCGACGATACGAACGGCATCGTCCAGCCCATCTTCGCCTTGTACGCCTCGATCTGCGCGATCGGCATGTTGGAAACGGTCGCCCACGCGACGCCGTTCTCGGCCAGGCCGTCCAGGTTGACGACGTTGTTGGTGAACCAGGTGCAGCCGGGGCAGAACTCGTCCGGGCCGTTGTCCATGAACTGGTAGACGGCGAGCTGCGTGTGGTCGCCGAACAGATCGCGCAGCGTGGTGGTGCCGTCGGGCGTGGCGAACGTGTAGTTATCGAACTTGACCATCGGCAGCCGGCGCCGCTTGGCGGCGATCGCGTCCAGCGTCCTGGTGGCTTCCTTCTCGGCCTTGAGCAGCTCGTCGCGGGCCTGCCGCCACTCGGCAGCCGACACGATCCTCGGTTTCGCTGTAATTATCATGGCGCATGGCCTCCGTGTGCAGTCCTCTCCTGAGCAAGAGACTGCGCGTGGCCGCGTTTCTCATCGGCCACCCCCAGCGAAGATCAAATTCCTTCATCTCGAACGGACCCTGCATGACTCTGGAAGGTCACAGGTTTCTGGGTCCGGGTCCCTGGCGGCCGAGAATGTCATCCGGGTTGATGAGCTTGCACAAGTCGAGGGAGAGGCAACCGCAGCCGATGCACCCGCTGAGGTTGTCGCGCAGGCTCTGCAGCCGCGCGATCTGGTCGTCGAGCTCGCCCCGCCAGGCCTCCGACAGCCGCTCCCAGTCCCCGCGGGTGGGGGTGCGGCGGTCGGGCAGTTGGTCGAGCGCGGTCTTGATGCGGCGCAGCGGGATCCCGACGCCCTGCGAGGCGCGGATGAACGCCACTCGGCGGAGCACCTCCCGGGGGTAACGGCGCTGGTTCCCCGAGGTCCGCCGACTGGAGATGAGGCCCTGCGCCTCGTAAAAGTGCAGCGCGGACACGGCCACGCCGCTGCGCTCGGCGACCTCGCCGACGGTGAGCTCTCCCGGCACGATGCCTGATCCTCCGACCTGGGCTTGACCTCAATAATACTTGAGGTCTTAGCGTGGGCGCATGATCCTCACCGACGCCGAGCAGCGATTCCTCGCCCGCCAACCCCTAGGCCACCTGGCGACCATCGGCCCCGACGGAACGCCCCAGGTGAAGCCGCTCGGGTTCACCTACAACGCGGCCCTGGGCACGATCGACATCGCCGGGTTCAACATGGGCGGCAGCGCCAAGTACCGCAACATCAAGGCCAACCCCCGGGCCGCCCTCGTCGTCGACGAGGTGACGGAGGCGAGCATGGAGGGGGCGCACTTCCTGGAGATCCGAGGCACCGCCGAGGCCGTCACCGGCAGCGCCTCGGCCGACGGCCACCTGGCGGCGGAGATCATCCGCATCCACCCGCGGCGGGTGATCGCCTACAACGTCGATCCCGAGCAGCCCGGCCTGCAGACCCGCGACGTGGCGGCCGACGGCGCCCAGCCGCACGTGGCCTGACCCGGTGCTCGCCATCACCGTGCCCCGCTTCGGCGGGCCGGAAGTACTCACCCTGGCCGAGTCGCCCGAGCCCGTCGCAGGTCCCGGCGAGCTTGTCATCGCGGTGACCGCCAGCGACGTGATGTTCGTCGACGCCATGATCCGCTCGGGACGCGGCGCCGACTTCTTCCCGATCCGGCCGCCCTACGTGCCCGGGAACGGGGTAGCCGGGCGGGTGATCCGGGTCGGCGACGGCGTGGACGACGGCTGGATCGGGCGGCCGGTGATAGCCCACACCGGGGGACCCGGCGGCACCGGCGGCTACGCCGAGCAGGCCATCGCCCACCTCGAGGACACCGTCCTGGTGCCCGACGGCCTCGACCCGCTGACCACCGTGGCGGTCGTCCACGACGGCCCCACCGCCCTGCGCATCGTCCGCCTCGTCGACGTCCGCCCCGGCGACCACGTCCTCGTGCTCGGCGCGGCCGGCGGCATGGGCATCCTCCTGGTCCAGCTGCTGCGGGCCCGCGGGGCGAACGTCATCGGCGCCGCCCGCGGCAAGGCCAAGCTGGACGCCGTGCGCGAGGCCGGGGCCGACGTCGCGATCGACTACGGCCAGCCGGACTGGACGTCGTTGGTTCTGGACGCCACCGGAGGGGCGGGCCCCGCCGTCGTGCTCGACGGCGTCGGCGGCGGGCTCGGCCAGGACGCCTACCGGATCATCGCCGACGGCGGCCGCTTCTCCGCCCACGGAGCGCCGAGCGGCGCCTTCTCAGTGATCGACCCGGGCGACGCCGACCGAAGGAACGTCACCGTCACCGGCCTCCGGGACCTCCAAGTCCGGCCGGGCGAACGCGCCGAGCTCGCCCGCCAGATCCTGCCCGATGTCGCGAGCGGGCAGGTTCGCCCGCTCATCGGCCAGACCTTCCCGCTCGCCCAGGCCGCGCGGGCGCACGGGTTGATGGAGGCCAGGGAGGCGATCGCCAAGACCCTGCTGACCGCGGTCTTACTCGGCCGGCAGCTTGCCCGGGTCGGCCGTCACGCCGAGGTCGCGCGCGGCGGCCGAGATCTGCCGGGCGAGCTCGAGGTCGCGGGAGCTCAGCCCGCCGACGTCGTGCGTCACCAGCCGCACGACGACGCTCGGGTACCGCAGATCAACGTCGGGATGGTGATTGGCAGCGTCGGCCAGCTGGCCGATCGCGTCGACCAGCGCGACCCCGGCCCGGAACGACCCGGTGCCGAAGTAGGCGCAGGCGACGCCTGACACCACCCGCCAGTCATCGACGCCGCCGGCCTCCTGGAACTCCTGGGGACTGATCCGTTCGGTCATGCCCGCAACCTACCCGTCGGCGAAGTCTCGGAACTCCCGGATGCGCCTCGCTCGCAGGACGAGCGTTGGCTTGCTAGTGCACCTGCCTGTAAGTTCGTCGGGGTTAGCCGGCGGCTTGCGGGCTCCTCGCGGTGTGGCGAGCGACTCCCCGTTCGGTGGTTGCCGTTGGGGGCGGGCCGGTGCCGGCCAGGGGACCGTGGGCGGGTGGCCGTGATGGGGGCCGTCGCCGGGGGTCACGTCGTGCCGGGTGCACACCTGGCAGGTGCGTCCCGGCTCGGCGGTGCGTGATCCCCGCGCTCTCCTGTGGCGGGGGGATGGTGGTTCCGCCGCCGTTGCGGGCGGCGATGTTGGCGGCCGCGATCAGGTCGCGGTGCCCCGCGTGCCCGCAGTGCGGGCAGCGGAAATCCCGGCCGGCGGGCCTGGGCGCCCGCCGGGAACAGGACGGGCAGGTGGAGGACGTCCCCCGCTCGTCGACGAGGTTGACGGCGATCCCGGCGGCCTCGGCCTTGTCTTTCAGGGCGCGGATGAGGTGGCCGACCCGCCAGTCCCGGGTCCGCTGGTTATGCCGCCGGCCCGCCGACAGGTTCAGGACGCCGCGCGGGTCGCCGACCGCCAGCGTCCCCACCCGGCGGTCCACCGCCCAGCTGACCACGGTCTTGGCGGCCTCGTGCTGGGCCTGCCGGACCCGCCGCCGGTGCCGGGCCTCGGCGTCCCGCTGCCGGCGCTTGTGCCGGCGCCAGCGGCGCGACCCGCGCTGCCCCGGCTTGGGGGCGCGGCGGGCGGCGGCGCGGGTGCGGCCCTTGCGGTCGCGCAGGTGCTGCCGGCACTCGGCCCGGATGGCCCGCCCGGAGACCAGCAGCCGCTGACCCCCGGGTCCGGCGGCGGCGTAGGGGTGGATGATGCCCAGGTCCACGCCCGCGACCCGGGCGGGGTCGGGCCCGGTTCCGTCCGGGTAGGCCGTCACGGGGACCTCGGCGGTCACGTCCAGGTACAGGCGCCCGGCGTCGAACCCGAGGGTCACCGACCGGACCTGGCTGGCCGGGTAGGGGATGTCCCGGTCGAGGCGGACCAGCAGTGGCGGGCGCCCGCGGGCGGCCGGGAGGCGCAGCATCCGGCCGTCGAGGGCGAACGTGCCCGCGTGCCAGCGGACGGGGACCAGGCCGCGCCCGCGCCGGGGGAACCGCGCCGAGGCGTCTCCCGCCTTGCGCTTTGCGGCGGCGGCGAACCAGGCGTCGGAGTAGCGGCGCAGCACAGATCTCGCCCCGGTGGTGTCGAGCTCGCCGAAGGTGCCCGGCCCGGATACCGCCAGTTCGCGGCACAGGTCCTGGTAGCCCGCCAGCGGGGCGTCATGGCGGCGGCGCCGCCACTGGTTCAGCTCCAGCACGGCGCACCACACGTCGCCCGCGGACCGCAGCAGCCCGAACAGCCGGTTCCGCTGGGCGCGGGTCACGCGCAGCCCGCACCGGGCGGTGCGGTGCACCACCGGCGGCGCATCCCGCTCACGTTTTCGAGGCATGAGCCCATGAAACCACCCCCCACCGACAAAACCGGGCCGCGAAACCGGAACCAGCCGCAACCAAGCGCCGTCAGTCACCCGGCTGGCGGACGCGGGGCGAAGGGGTCGCGCCGGCCGGCCAGCCATGACGAGTACGAGAAGTCAGCTCTCCAAGCGGCTCGCCGGGCCCCCCGCAAGAAGCCCTCGACTGCGCCTGCGGCCTCTACCTCCGCGACACTACGGCCTAGCCCGACCCGCCACGCCCGAGGAATTAACAGGCGCGACCACTAGCTTCCCGGTTGTGGACGATGACTCATTCCCGCTTTACGTCGTCGGCCGTCTGGCTGGGCTGCCCGGGGTGGAGGCGGTCACCCTCGGCGGGTCACGGGCCGAGGGGACGCAGCGGCCGGACAGCGACTGGGACTTCTCGATCTACTACCGCGGGCGCTTCGATCCGCAGACGTTGCGGGACATCGGCTGGCCGGGCGAGGTTTTCGAGGTCGGAGGCTGGAGCGAGGGCGTGTTCAACGGCGGGGCGTGGCTGGAGGTCGACGGCCGCAAGACCGACGTTCACTATCGCGACCTGGACGTCGTTGAGCGGGAGATCGCGGCGTCGCGGGAGGGCCGGTTCGACATCGAGCCGCTGCTGTTTCACCTCGCGGGCATTGCCTCCTATCTCGTGCTGGCGGAGCTGGCGGTCAAGCGCGTTCTGCACGGCGAGTTGCCCACGCCGCAGTACCCGGCGGCGCTGCGCGAACGGGCACCGCGCGCCTGGTGGGAGAGGGCCGAGCGTACGCTCGGCTACGCTCGCGCGAACCACGCTCCGTACGGTCGGCTCACCCAGTGCGTCGGGCTCGTCGCCCAGGCGACCTCACAGTCGGCCCACGCGGTGCTGGCCGCACGCGGCCAGTGGATCACCAACGAGAAGACGCTGGTCGCCCGGGCGGGCCTGCGTCCGGTGGATGAATTCATCGCCGCCGCGGGCCGGGACCCGGCCGTGCTGACCGATCTTGTGCACAGAGCCCGCGACTTCTGCTCGGACGCGGTGCGGGCGGCCGCCGGGAGCGCAGGCCCGGCTTGATTACCCCGTTCTGTCGGGTCAGCGGCCTGGTTCCAGGACCTTCGGGAGTCGGAAGGTCTCGAACACGCGAGGGTCCTGGAACACCACGTTGTGCTCGATCCCCCGGCTGGTCACGGTCAGCACCTGCAGCGTGTGCAACCGCAGGACGCCCGCGTCGTCGGGGCAGTAGGCCGCCAGCGCGGGCTGGCCGTTCGCCTGGGCCGGGATCATCCGCCACCCGCCGCCGCGCATGGCGAACACGCGGGCGATGAAGCGGCCGTAGTTGACCCGGCCGGCGTACCAGAGCGGGACCGGCGGCATCTCCAGGATCGCGTCCCCGGTGAGCAGCGTGACCAGGGCGTCCACGTCAGCCGATTCGAACGCGCGGATGTAGCGCTCGATCGTCTCCCGCACGGCCCGGTCGTCGGGCTTGCGCAGCTCGCTCTGCCGCGGCGCGGCCGCCGCGATCGCGGCCCGCGCCCGCTGCAGGGCGCTGTTGACCGCCGCCGTCGACGTCTCCAACTGCCCCGCGACCTCCGCCGCGCTGAACTGGAGTACGTCCCTGAGCACGAGCACCGCCCGCTGCCGGGGCGGGAGGAACTGCATGGCCGCGACCAGCGCCAGCCGCACGCCGTCGCGCTCGGCGACGCGCGCCAGCGGATCCGCGTGATCGCGGCGCAGGTAGCTGTCCGGCAGCGGCTGCAGCCAGGGAACGGCGAAGTCTGGCACCAGCGGGGTGTTCGGGTCGTCGCTGGCCGCGCCCAGGCCCGACGGCAACGGCCGCCGGGGCCGGCTCTCGAGCGCGGTCAGGCACGCGTTCGTAGCGATCCGGTAGAGCCAGGTCCGTAGCGAGGCGCGTTCCTCGTCGTAGCGGTCGCGGGCCTTCCACGCCCGGATCAGCGTCTCCTGCGCAACGTCCTCGGCGTCGTCGACCGAGCCGAGCATCCGGTAGCAGTGGACCACCAGTTCGTGCCGGAAGGGGCGGCGGCGGCGGCGTCGAAGTCCGCGTCGACTGTGATGTGCACGCTCGCCCCCCGGAATCCGTTCGGCCTGCCGCCTGGCGACGGTTCGACGGTATCTCCTCGGGGCCGATGAGTTGAGTGCCTGCCCGCGGTATGTACATCCGACCGCGCGGCGACAGGGGCCGCGTTGGCCCCGGAGCCTAGGAGGACCACCATGAATCGCATCATCGTCATCCAGTTCATCACCCTCGACGGCGTCATCGAGGACCCTGACGGGTCGGCCGGGTTGCCGGGCGGCGGCTGGGCCTTCCGGTTCGGCCCAGAAGCGGTGGCCGGGGACAAGTTCAAGCTGGGCTCTCGCCTCGACACCGGCGCGCTGCTGTTCGGCCGCCATACCTGGCAGCTGTTCTCGAAGATCTGGCCGGGGCGGTCCGATGCGTTCTCGACCCAGCTGAACACGGCTCCCAAGTGGGTAGCGTCCAGGACCCTCAACGACCTCAGCGCCTGGAACAACTCGGCCCTGATCGAGGGCGAGCTGACCAGCGAGGTTCAGGAGCTGCGGCGCGAACGCGACGTCATCGTCATCGGGAGCACCAGCGTGGTGCACACGCTGATGGACAGCGATCTCGTCGACGAGTACCGGCTGCTGATCTTCCCGACCGTGCTCGGTCACGGCGGCCGCCTGTTCACCGGTCAGCCTCCGGTCGGCGATCTGCGCCTGCTGTCGGCCGAGCAAAGCGGCGCGGGCGCCCTGCTTCGCTATGAAAAGGCCGAGCGGTAACACGTCTGCTGACCACGCCGCGGATCGCCCCGGCCAGGCTTCACCCGGCCGGGGTGATTTGCGCCGGCGCCTCGGCGGATATCGAGGTGGCATGGCGACTCAGTTGGGCGATTCGACCTCCTCCCCGCTCAGCCCGGAGCAGACCGCGACGGTGCGGACCCGGGTTCGACTGCTCATCGACATCACCGCTCGCGCCGGGAGCTACCGCAAGGGACTGCAGGCGGCCGCCGCGCAGCTCAGCCCCGAGGAGGCTGCGATCGTCGTCGACCTGGAGGAGCACGGCCTGCAGGTGCCGCAGCTGCGTGACCTGCTGCGCGGCGGTCACGTGCTGGTCGACGACCCCCAGTTGTACGAGAAGTGGCGCTTCGCGAAGGCCAGTCACGCGCGGATATCCAGTCACCACCGCGATATCGACAAGAAGCGGTACCCGGACTTCGGGATGCGCGGGCCGGTGGTCAGAGAGAAGCTCCACGGCCGGACCGCCCAGGGTACCTGGGTACAGCTGGAGAAAACCCCGGCCGCGTTCGGCAAGGGCAAGCTGCCCAGCCTGGACGACCTCCGGCACCTGGTGGACTACGTCACCTACCGGATCACCCGCAGCAACGTCGGTCCGTGGGGCCTGTCGCGGATGACCGAGCGACATCCGATGTACCTGTCGCCCGATCTGGCCGTGCCCACGCCGCTGACGCCGGAGGTCGAGGCGTCGCTGACCTCGGCCCTGCACCGGATCGAGGAGGAGGACGACACGA
This sequence comes from uncultured Actinomycetota bacterium, assembly GCA_963773105.1. GTDB lineage: Bacteria > Actinomycetota > Actinomycetes > Streptosporangiales > Streptosporangiaceae > Trebonia. The sequence goes on along the minus strand of CAVZAA010000002.1, from coordinate 870,652 downwards.
CCGCCGCCTCGGCGGACCTCGCGTCCAGCTTCCCGCCACCGGACCGACCGGAGCCGGTGGGCGAGCTGGGCCAGATACTGTCCGGGCGATCGGGACGGGGCCTCTTCGGCAACTCTGACGTATGGGTAACGGAAACCGCGTCTCAGGTGGCGGCCACGGTCCTGGGCCAGGCTCGCACCGAGCCGCCAACGGCCAACTTGTGGGTGGAAGCGGGGCTGACGTGAGCGACGCGGCCGCGGCAGGTTCGGCCTCGCCGGAGCCAAGCCCAGGTCAGGCCTCCATTCCCAAGGGCCTGGTATCCGCCGTGGTGGATCTGGTCGCTACCGGGCCGGTGCTGCTTGGCGCCTACACCCTGGCGGAGCTCACCGCGGTGGACGCGATCGTGGACTTCCTCGAGGCACGGCCGTCGGATGAGGTTCTGGCGGAGGCAGTGCGCTCGCTCTCTGCCCGTCAGCTCCTGGTGACCGGCTCCGACGGACGGCAGGTGCAGGTACGCGGAGACCTTGGGATCGCCGTGGCCTTCCAGCAGCGGGCCCGGGTGGTCCTCGACGCCCGGGCGACGGGAACCGCCCCCGGCGAGCCCTGGCGGATGCTCCTGATCCCGCAGCCCGAGCGCATCTTCCTGGTTGTGCGAATCGACGCCCTGGGCGTCCACCAACTCGGCCTGTACCCGGCCGACAAGACCCTCGACGACCTCATCGCCTGGCTGCCGAAGGGCGAATTGGCCGATTCGAACGCGCGGGTGGACGCGGCCGCCGTGCTCGGGTCGTCCAGTCGGTCCGCGCTCGTCACCATCACCAAGTACACGGCCCAGGGATCGGCCGAGACCGCAGAATCCAGCAACGACCTGATCCTCGCCCGCCGCGACGACCGGTTGCACGTCTTCGGCCGTTCCCCGGCAAACGCGGCCACGTTGATCCCGCGTCAATTGGACGGCGCGACCGTCCGCGACACGCTAACCGGCCTGCTGTCGTAAACCCAGGCACCTCCGTCACGCTTCGGCAGCCCTTTCCCGCAGCGGCGCGGTTGCGTCCCTCGGGTCTTCGGCGGCACGTAGTCAGGGCCAGCCGAGAGCATCGCGGCTCAGGCCGGCCGACTCGTCCGGCGACCGGCTGGTCGTGTCCACGCCCACTACGACCGCGCCCGGCCGGTCAAATGCCTCGGCCGCCCGCACGGCCTGGTCGGCGACACGGGCGAGGAATTCGGCCGCCTGGCCGCGCAGGCGGTCCCCGGGCTCTGGCCAGCTTCCGCCCGCGCCGCGCGACATGATCCGCCGCGTCAGCTCGCCGCTGCCCGCCCGCAGGCGGATGAGGGCCACGTCGGTTCCCGGCAGTTCGCCTGCGTAGAGCCGCAAGTCGGCCTGGCTTGCGATCGTGCCCGTGGCGACGAGATGAGTGGCCCCCGCGGCCCGGTAGCTACGCCAGATCGCCGCCAGGTTGCGAGCCTTCAGCCGCTGGCAGCCCGGGTCGTCTTCGGGGCAGGGGCTCAGGAACCCGATCTGGCTGAGGTCAAAGTAGCCAGCCGTGAGCCCGGCGCTGAGGCACGTCAGGTAGAAGCGGAACCCGATCGTGGACTTTCCCACCCCGGCCGGCCCGGTGATGAGCGCCGCCCGCCCGCCGGCCGCCGGGCCGGGCGGGAGGGGCGGGACGGGCGGGACGGGAAGCCGGCCGGCCGCCTTTTCCAGCCGGCCGGTAAAGCCGGGCCAGTCCTTGCACGCAGCGCGGACCAGGCCGGGGACAGCGCCCGCGGGTACGCCCGTGGTGTCCACGCAAGCGTCGGCGAAGCTGCTCTCGTCCATCAGGCGGATCTCGTCTCGGACCTCCCGGAGCAGCTCGCCTATGTCGTCCCGGCCCCCGTGCCTGGCGCTGAACCGCCGTTCGACGTCAGCGGCACCGGCGCGCAGCCGGCAGATCGTCACGCGAGCGTCCGGCAGCAGCTCGGTCTCAAGGCCGGCCGGGCCGAGAACCCCGTTGACGATGACGCACTGGGCGCCGGCCGCGCGGAAATTCGCGATCATCGAACCGACGTTCTGCGCCCGAATATGCTGGCGGCCAGGATCCCAGGCGAGCGCCGGATAGCACATGCACAGCTGGTCGCTGTCGGCGAACGCGACCCGCACCCCGGAACGGGCCAGCTCCCTGTACAGCTGCCACGACACCGTCGACTTGCCGACGCCAGCCGGGCCGCATATCAACAGCACCGGAACGCGGGCTCCTGCCGTCACGCCGGCCATGCTCTCAGGCGGCGCGACCAACCGGCAACACGTTATCCCCCTAGGAGGCGGCAGGCCCCGGGCCGCGACGAGCGGCCGGCCAGGCTGGGTGCCTACTTCGTCTTCATGCAGGTCGTCAGATGTCCGACGCCTCAATGCGCATCAGGTCGTCCTTACTCCACGGTCGCTGTGGTTCGGCCGAGAGGCGATGCGCGTGCCGGAGCCGGGCCTCCTCAAGCGCGTTGCGGACGCTGCGGGCGTTGGCGAAATGCTGATCCGTCATCTGCAGCGACAGGTAGTGGCGGAACGCCGTCGTCGCCTCGTCCGACAAGTAGTAGGACGACCGGTCCAGGATCAGCTGCCCAATCGCGAGCAGCTCATCGGTCTCGTACGCGGCGAAATCGAGGTGATGCGCAACGCGCGATCTCATCCCGGGGTTGGACTCGAAGAATCGATCCATCCGGTCTTTGTATCCGGCCAGGATCACCACGAGCTTGTCCCTGTCGTTCTCCATCACCTGCATGAGGATGTCGACGCATTCCTGGCCGTAGTCCCGTGAATCCTCGGCCCGGTACAGGGAGTAGGCCTCGTCGATGAACAGCACCCCGCCCATCGCGCGGTCGAGAACGTGCCTCGTCCTCGGCGCCGTCTGGCCGATGTACTCGCCCACCAGGTCGTCGCGCATGGCGTGCACGAGGTGGCCCTTCTCCAGATAGCCGAGCCGGTGAAGCAGATCGGCCATCATCAGCGCGACCGTGGTCTTCCCGGTTCCGGGCGCGCCGGTGAAGCACATGTGCAGATTCGGCCTGGATTCGGCGGCCAGGCCGAACCGCTGACGCGCCCGGTCGACCAGTAGCAGCGAGCCGATCTCCGCCACCCTCTTCTTGACCGGGGCAAGGCCGATCAGTTGGCTGTCGAGGGCGGCGAAAAGGTCATCGATGCCCGATGTCTGACGTTCGCTTTCGAGGGTGATCGTGGCGTCCGGCTGAAGCGTTTCGCTCCGCCTGCGAGACCGTCCGCTCCCGGCGGCCTTCGTCGTAGCTGCCTTCGTCGCGGCTGCCTTCGTCCTGGCGGCCGGGGGAGCCGTCGCGAGGCGGCTGTGGCCGGGCGGGGAGACCGACCGCACCCGGCTCCGGCTGGCGGTGGGCCCGCGGCGGACGCCGGACGCAAGCATGGGCCCGAACTCGCGGCGAAGGCCCGGGTCCATCACCCGCAGGTTGCCGTCGTCCGGGTTGATGCCTCGGGCCGCGAGGCTCTCCGGACTGCTCTGCCGCATCACATCCCAGGTGACCACGAACAGCAGCGAGCCGATGACGACCGTGCCAGCGGCGAGCCCGAAGATCTGGAGGTTGAACATCAGCCAGACCAGCACCAGAACACCAGTGAGGCCTACTAGGAGCAGGCCATATCCGTAGTAGCGCAGTCTGCCGGTTCTCATGACACGACTGAGGCTAGTAAAGCGGCAACCCGCTGGTCAACGCCCATGCAGGCGCTAGCCGCCGACGGCGGCGACGGCGGCCAGGATGGCGGCGATGGCAGCCTGCGGATGGGACACCATTGACACGTGCGATCCAGCGGTTTCGCTGACCGTCGAGCCCGCTCGTTGCGCCATGCTCCGTTGCGTGGCGGGCGGGATAACCCGATCCTCGGTTCCGATCACGGCCCAGCTCGGAATGGTCTTCCAGGCGGCGGCCTCCGTTGCCGCGGTGTTCGCGCCGAGGGTGATCGGGCGCTGACTGGCGACAATCAGCCAGCGGTCTGCCTCGGGCAGGTCCTGGGCAAAGGAGTTGTGGACGGTCGACGGCTTAAGGAACGCTTCGGCGTCCCCCTCCGGGGCACCGGGGTAGCCGACCAGATCCAGAACGGCGGTCGGGTCGGGGACGTCGAGCGCGGAACCCGAGCCGCCCAGGATCTGGAAGACGGTCTCGCCCACCTCGGGGATGAATGCGTCGGCGTAGACGAGCGCCCTGACGTCGCCGCCCGCTGCTGCTGCGTTCGTGATCACCACGCCCCCGTAGGAATGGCCGACCAGGACGACCGGGCCGGCCGTGCGCTGTGCCAGGAACGACCCGACGTACGCGGCGTCGCCCGCCACTCCGTGCAGAAGGTTGGGCGGGGTGAGGACGGTGAAGCCCTGACCCTGGAGCTCGGTCGACACGGCGTTCCAGCTCGACCCGTCTGCCCACGCGCCGTGCACAAGAACGATCGTTGGCTTCGGCATATTGCTCCCATCTGAGACCAGGCGGCGCCGCTCACATATAGAAACGCAGCTAGCACAGTCTGTCATCGGCTTGTGGCGGCGGCCAGGGCAGGGCCGGGTCAGGACCAGGGGTTTCCACGGGTGCGAGGGGCCGACCGCCAGCGCCACGGTGGATGTCAAGAGCAACCCCTGACGGCGGGAACCAATCAATATGGTGCGGTTGCACGAGCAGGAGAAGTCGCAGACGGAGCACTGCGTGGTCGTCGTGGGGGCCGAAGATCACCCGGCAGCTCGAGCTGGCCGCCGTCGCCGCCGATCCGGCCGAGCGCGCTGCGCGGTGTACCTTCGTGGTGGTCGGCGCAGGCTACACCGGCACCGAGGTCGCGGCGCAGGGTCAGCTCCTGACCACCCGGCTGGCCAAGGCGATGCCCGGGCTGGCCGGCCAGCAGATCCGGTGGATGCTGCTCGACACCGCCCCGCGGCTGCTGCCAGAACTCGATCCGCGCCTGTCGAAGACCGCCGATCGGGTGCTGCGGCGGCGCGGGGTGGAGGTACGCACCGGCCAATCGGTCACCAAGGCCATGCCGGGCTACGTCATCCTGTCTACCGGGGAGAAGGTGCCGACCTCGTGCCTGATCTGGTGCGTGGGGGTCCGCCCCGATCCGCTGGTGGACGGCCTGGACCTCAAGACCGACCGGGGGCGGCTGGTGGCCGACGAGTTCTTGTCGGTGCCCGACGCCCCGGACATCTACGCGTGCGGCGACTGCGCCGCAGTGCCCGACCTGACCCGCCCCGGCCAAGTCTGCGGCATGACCGCCCAGCACGCCGTTCGGCAGGGCCGCCAGGTTGGCCGGAACGTCGCGGCCTCCCTCGGCCGAGGCACCGCCAAGCCGTACAAGCACCACGACGAGGGCTTCTTGGTCGATCTGGGCGGGACCGCCGCCCCGGCGAACCCGATGAACATCCCGCTGTCAGGGCCGGCCGCCAATGCCGTCACCCGCTGCTACCACTTGTCCGCCACGTCCGGCAACCGGATGAGGGTCCTCAGCGACTGGACCCTGAACGCAGTCACGCCACCGGAGGCGACCTCATTCGATGTGGTCAGCGCGCAATCCGTGCCGCTCGACCCGAACAAACCACGAGCCTGAGGCGACCGAGCATCCCATCGAAGAGCCGAATGGCAGCACAAACTGGTTTACTGAACACTCCACGGATTCGCTCCGCCCGGGCAGATGCCGAGCCGAAATTCCAGCTTGACTCCGGGCTGCTGGCGCGCCTAGCTTTCGCCCTATGCGCGTCCGATATCGACCTGGCCTTCACTGCCACGGGAGGAGAATCGCATGACCACGTCCCAAGAGGGCCAGCTGACGCCTGAGCAGCGCCGGCAGTTCGTTCGCGAACACCGGACGGCGATTTTCGGGTACGGCCGGAGGGACGACGGGCCCGCCATGACGGTTCTTTACTACCTGATGGACGGCGATGACCTTCTGATCTCGACCATGCTGGCACGCGGCAAGGCTAAGGCCGTTCGGCGCAACCCCAAAGTATCGCTGTGCGTCCTGGACGAGAACTGGCCGCCGACCTACATCACCCTCTATTGCGACGCGGTAATCGATGCCACTGTCAGTGACGATCTGGATGCGGTGGTTGATGTGCTCGTGCGGGTGCTCGAGCTTATGGCCGGCCGGAAGCTTGACGACTCCGCCCGCGATCACGCCACAAAGATGGCGGTCAAGGAAGACCGGGTGGTACTCAGGCTGAAGCCGTACGCAAGCTTCATGACGCCACCCCGCCACGTTCGCAGCGAACAGGACCTCGACACCCTGACTCACTGGACGAGCTCGTCTCTCCCCTGGAACGCGGAGAATGACGAATCGGTTTCCGACTACGGCGGCGATCGGTAGACAAAGGCATTGGCATCCTGGGCACCCTGGTCCGTAGGGTTGCCTGGTGGCCATAGATCTTGTCTTTGAGTCCCATTCCACGACCGTGGACAATGAGCAAGGCCGCGCTACCGGGTGGCTGCCGGGCGAGTTGTCCGGGCAGGGCCGTCTGCAGGCGCGGGATCTGGGGAGCCGCCGCCGCAATGATGGCATCGCCGCCGTGTTCAGCTCCGATCTGGGCCGTGCCGCCGAGACAGTGTCGATAGCCTTCGGCGGGTCCGGCATTCCGGTGCTGTATGACTGGCGGCTGCGCGAGTGCGATTACGGGCAGCGCAACGGGATGCCCGCGGCCGAGATGCGCCGCGGGCGGCGTGAGCACCTGGACCGGCCTTTCCCCGGCGGTGAAAGCTGGCGGCAGGCCACCGCCCGCGTCGGCCGCTTCCTGGGCGACCTGCCATCGCGCTGGGACGATCAGCGCGTCCTCATCGTGGGGCACGTAGCTACGTGGTGGGGTCTGGAGCATTTCATCGTCGGCGCGACGCTGGAGGACCTTGCCGAGCAGGATCTCGCCTGGCGACCGGGACGGGAGTACAGGCTCGGCTAGCCGGAACCGCCATCTGGCTGTCTGAGTGCGCACCCGTCTGGAGAGTTGATCAGGGTCGGCATTCGCGGCGGAGCGCCAACGCCTTAATCATGCAACGTGATAAAGGACATCTACGTTCGATAGACATCGCGACGGTTGTCAACGTCCACCACCGTGACTATCCGGTTCTTGTCGTCGATCCGGTAAATGATCCTGTAGGTACCGCGGCGGGCGCTGAACCTGTCGTGCATAGGCTGGAGAAGTCTCTTGCCAACCCGGTAGGGCTCTCTCAAAAGAGGGCCAGTGATGAACTCGTAAGCCGCCGCCGCAACAGCCTCGGGAAGAGTCTCGCTCAACGCGCGGCGGACGGTGGATGGGGTCCGCAACTCGTAGGGGTCTTCCGCAGGCTCGCTACTCACTGCGCCCGGCGCCGCCTCATCGCTTCGGCAAGCTCCTCGGCGGAGACGTATTCGCCGCGTGCTAGCTCCGCGTCGGACTCGGCGAGCCGGTTCATCGTCGCAGCATCGCGCATGATCTCCAGGGTCTCCTCCAGCGCCTCCAGGTCCTCTGGAGCGATGAGGATCGCTGAGGGCCTGCCATGCACAGTCACGGTCACGCGTTCGTGGTGGTCGTGAACGCGACCGACGAGCTCGGACAGGTGAGCCTTGGCGTCGCCCAGCGGAAGAACAGTCATAGTCAGAAGTATGACCAAATTTTTCATGGGGTCAAACGCGGGCTCTAGGTCGTGACCCATACGATGGCCGTTCTTCCAGGCAGGCGCGCCCTGCCTCGAGGCCGCTGAGTGACACCGCAGATCCGGCCGTGCGTCTGTACCTCAGCAGCGGCTGGCGCAAGCTCGGCCTCCTGCGACCAGGCACTCAAGTGATGGGCCGGCCGGCACAGCAATAGCGCGCTTGCGCCGTTGGGGACATCAGCGATTCCACTCGGACCGAGGGAATAGCGGCCCGGAAGTGTCCCACGCGGCCACCCACGCGGGAACATGGGCTAGTGCGCGAAGAACCACTGTCCGGAGGGCGGAACGCCAGCGAGGTCGTCCGGGTCGGTGACACGATCCGCCGCGCTACGGACCCGGGCAGCGCGTCGGCTGCGCACCTGCTCAGCTATCTGAAAGCGTCGGGCTACCCGTATGCGCCGCGCTACCTCGGCATCGATGATCGCGGCCGGGACATCCTGACCTACATCCCAGGTCGGACCACCGATCACCCCAGTCAACGGGCGGATGGCGCTTATGCTCGCGGGGCCGTGATGCTTCGGGCGTTGCACGACCTCACCGCAGGGCACCCGCTCGCCGCAGGCCGGGAATGTTTCCTGCACGGCGATCCGGGGCCGTTCAACGCGATCTTTCAGGATGGGATGCCTGTCGCCTTCATCGACTGGACTTCCTGTCGTCCGGGTTCTCGGCTGGACGATCTGGGCTACATGGCGTGGACGTGGTGCATCCAGGCGGAGGGAAACGTGCCCGTCGACGTCCAGGCAGCGCACCTCCGCGAATTGCGCGATGCCTATGGTCCCGTCCCGCCGGAAGCCCTGATCGACGCGATGACCCGCAGCCAGGACCGGATAGTGCGGCATTCAGAACGCTCGGTCCAAGGCTCAAGGCACCCGGCCGCCCGGCGCGCCTGGGCCGACGAAGCAATTAGATGGGCCACGGCGGACAAGGAACTCATCCGCGCCCACGAGCAGACTCTGCTAGGTGCACTCCGCTTAGAGAATCTGTGGGTGTGCCGCGAAGACGTGGGCGACGGCTCCGCCGCTGAAAACGGTGGTGCCGAACACCAGCGTGCCGGCCTCGCGGAGCTGCGCCAGCGCGAACTGGCTGAACTCCTCGTCGATGGTCTGCCAGTCCAGGGCCTGGCCCGGGTCGGCGTGGTAGCCGTCGGCGCTGGTGATCATGAACGAGAGCATCTGCCGCACGGCTCCTCCAGTGTGGTCGCTCCATGCCGCTGACCGTGTAGATGGTCCCGGAGTCCCGGGGTCATCGCCGGGCGGCGGTGAACTTCAGGCGGCCTGGGACGGGGCGTCCTCGCCGGGCCGCTCGGCGAGCTTGCCGTCACTCTGGCGGTTGAGCTCTGCTGCGCAGCCAATCGGCCAGCTCGGGGGCCGACATCGGCCGCCCGTAGTACCAGCCCTGACCGATGACCCGATCGAACGTAGCAAGGATGCCCACGGTCGCCTCGTCCTCGACCCCCTCCGCAACCGTACGAAGGCCGAGAGCCTGCGCACAACCGTGGATAGCGGTCACGATCGCCCGATCAGGCCCGCTCTCCGCGACCTTGCTCACGTAGGTGCGATCGATCTTCACTTCTGTGAGCGGCAACCGGCGCAGGCGACGCAGTGAAGAGAAACCTGTACCAAAGTCGTCGAGGGACAGGCCGACACCCAGCTTCGCTATCCGGTGGGCGGCCTCATCCAGTACCACGCTATCATTCGATGATCGACCGCTCGGTTACCTCGATGTCGAGCTGCTGCGGGGTGATCCGGTGACGTTCGAGTACGTCCCTGACCTGAGAATCGAATCCCTCGGCGGTCAGATCGAACACGCTTACATTCGCTGCGGCGCGCAGCCGTATCCCCGCTTGGTTCCACTCAGCGAGCTGCCCGACAACACGGTCGAGCACGTGCAAGGTGAGCTGCTGCATCACACCCGTCGGCTCCACCGTCTGGATCAACTCATCAGTTGGCACCAACCCGCGGCCGGGATCGGTCCACCGCAGCAGGGCCTCTACCGAGTCGACGCGACCTGTCTGAATCGACACCTGCGGCTGGAACAACATCGCGATCTCCGACGCGCGGGCCGGATCGTTCAAGGCCCCGCTCAACCTCTGCAGGAGCGTCAGCCGAGCATCCACCTCGAGCGGCGTCTCCGGGGCATACACCTGAGCGGTGGACTGACTGGCCACCGCATCGAACAACGCCGTCTCAGCACGCGGAACAAGATCGGGCAGATCGTGCCCATGCTGATGCGCCACTGCCACACCACAGCTCGCGGGTCAAGCCGGAGCGGAACACCCTCGACCAGATCGATCGGAGCAGAGAGCTCGTCGACAATCCGGCGAGCAGCGTCTTCCGCGCCTGCACTCGCCTGATTGGGGCGAACCACAACCATCTGACTATCCGACAGCCGGCCGATCAGGTCGCTCGGTCCAGTTACCCGCCGGAGGTGCCCAGCCGCCGCCACCAGCATGTGCTCAACCGCGTCGCGGCCGAAGCTTCGGCTGATGTGGCCGACGCCGCCTAGCTGGACCACTACCACCGCAAAATCGTCAGGGGCACGCCGGCGAGAGCGCGGTAGGTTGAGCAGCGCCACGTCCAGTCCGTGGCGGCTGAGCAAGCCTGTCACCGGGTCGTGTTCCAGTTGCGCGTCCTGATCGCGCAGCAAACGTGCCAACTGCGACCAGCCCAGAAGGGGAACGAAAACCAGCAACAACGACCACACGCTGGGGACCGTCGCAATTACCGTTCCCAGTATCAGCGCCGAGCCGCGGGCAAGCACCTCGAACCGTACTTGCGCCACGATCTCGCTGCCGGTGGCACATGACGACAACGCCTGACCCGCATTGATCGCGCCGCTGACGGCCACGAATGCCACGATCATCACGACGACGGTACCGATACCTTCGATGGTGAGCGGACTCCTGAAATCCGCGCTGGTCACACCAAGCAGGCCACCTGCCAGCCCGGCCACCGCCAGCGAGCACGCCAGCCGTCCTGCCAGGAACGCCGCCGCACGCGCGTTCAGGTGCAGCCGCGGGGCCGCAACCGATACCGCGAGGACCTGGACCACGATTGCGTCGGCTGTGCCGAAGAGAAGCAAAATCGCGAAGCAGAAGCAAACCGAAACCACGAGGGTCGCCCGGCTTCGCGCGGGCGCCGGAAGCCGAACCGGACGGCTGTCAGCCAAAGAAGCGAGCGCGGCGAGGACCCAAAGCTCCGCTGAAGCTGACAACATTGACCTAATCGCAAACGGCATCGCGATGACTGTTATCGCCGCGCCAAGGGTGACGACGAACCAGTATGTCGTCACCGACAGCCGTCGCAGCCGCACTGCAGCCTGGTCGATGGGCCGCGATGGCGGAGGCGGAGGCTGAGCAAACGGTGGCATAACACCACCTCGTCATAGGTACGCGGTTGCGGACGTTAAGCAGAGGTCGCCAAAACCAAACCGCTTCATCCCGATTGGCACAACACTTTAGATTTAACGCCGCAGCCACACCAGTCTTCACCCAGCCCTGGCCCGCCGGGCCGAAAACATGCGGCGTGACCGCGGTCAAGGGCAACCAGCGTCAAACAGGAAAGGAGGCGAAGGCCAGGTCACTGGCCGGGGCCAAGGGCCACATGACCAACCTCGCGACCCATCCCGACGGAAAGGCGGAGGTATGCACTAATTTGTCCTAAGCCGGGTTAAGCTCACCCATCGCGTCGGCGGGATCGCCGCTCCGCCCGTCGGCGGGAAGCGGGCCAGTGGCGGCCCGGGCGCGAGCGGCAGGGATGACGAGGAACCGTCTCGTGCACAAATCCGTGCGCAAATCCGCGACGGGCCGATAGTGCCCTGGATAAAAGTCCGTTTCTGAGCAGCCTTCTCCCGCCAAGTGAATGAGTTTCGGCCCGTGCCGGAGCGGTCATTAAGCTCCCGTCCAAGGTGTTTAAAATGACATTTTTACGTTGAAATTTGCCTGTATCTGATCGGTGTGATCAGGGCGACGGGAAGACCTGCCGAAGAACGTGACATGCAGGCGTGGGTCAGTTACGTTTTGATTCGTGGTGGGTCCCGAATTCCCCGAAGTGCTTTGCTTTGCAGCAAACGGGGATGGGGCTGCCTTCGGCCGGTTGTGGCGGGACATGCAACCAATGCTGCTGCGATATCTGCGGCTGTCGGCTGGAGACGCGGCCGAGGATCTTGCCAGCGAAGTCTGGCTTGAAGTCGCGAGGCGGATCGCCCGGTTTCGCGGCACCGAGCTGGAATTCCGCAGTTGGCTCTTCACCGTGGCCCGCCGTCGGGTGATCGACCTGCGGCGATACGAGACAAGGCATCCAGAACGGCCAACCGCGGACATCGGGCGGCTGGACCAGCCCGCGCCCGACGACACTGCCGCGAAGGTCCTGGAAGGCATATCAACCGAGGCAGCGCTCGCATTCATCGCAACGCTGCCGCGTGAGCAGGCCGAGATAATCATCCTGCGTGTCGTGGCCGGGCTTGACGTTGCCCAGGTCGGGAGGATCGTCGGCAAGAGCCCAGGCGCGGTCCGGGTCGCGACCCACCGCGGGCTGCGCTCCCTGAGCGCGCGGCTCGACGGCGATGCCCCCGTGACGGTGCGCGTAACCTCCAGGCCGCGTCGTATCAAGACCGCGGCATCCGGACAAGAAGCCGTAACGTTATGCCCACGTCCAACGGTCTTCTGGCTAAGGTGCTGCACTTTCCCCGCTTCCTCTGGCCTGGCGCTCCCGGACGATCGCTCGATGACGCGATCGCCGAGCGACTGCGGGCAGGTCTCGACCCGTGTCCCGGTCCCGATGCCTCCCGCTCCCAGCAGGCCTTGGCGCTGATCCTGAAAGCGGCGGCCCAGCCCGGTACTGAGCGTGAGCTGTCCGGCGAGGCCGCCGCCATCGACGCGTTCATGCTTGCAACTGGCCCCCTGCGTACCCGCGCCGTAAACCAGACACTTAAGCGCCCGCGCGCCAGAAAGACTCCTGTCCTGGTCGCCGTGATCACGACGGTCCTCGTGGCGGGACTGTGCGGAACGGCTGTCGCGGGCGCGCTGCCTGCGCCGCTGCAGCGGTTCGCGCACAGCACGTTCCGCGCGCCCCCGCCCGCGCCTGACTGGCCCGCGCCCGCCCTGACGGGCCCGTCGCACAGCGGTAGCGGCGCGCCCACTCTCAGCGTGACCGCCAGTCATCCTGTGCCAGGCGCCGGAGCCACCGGGAAGATCCCAGGCCAGCGCGCGAGTCCCGCCACAAGCGGAGCGAAAACTCCGACGGCCCCCACGAGCGCGGTGAGCAGCAGCGCTAAGGGCAACAACGGGAAAGCAAAAGGAAACAGGAAAAGCAACGGGAAGGCGAAGGGGGAGGCGAAGGCGAAGGGGAAGGCGAAGGCGAAGGCGAAGGCGAAGGGGAAGGCGAAGGGGAAGGGGAAGGGGAAGGGGAAGGGGAAGGCGAAGGCGAAGGCGAAGGACAAGGACAAGGACAAGGGAAGCTGAGCTGCTCCTTGCTTCTCGGCCGGACAGCGGACCGGGTTGCGCCCACGGCCGGGACGGTACGGGTCCTCGCGAGTAGGGCCGCAGCCGGCGTTGCGCCGCCAGCGCCTGCGTCCGAGTTCCCGTGCGCGGGCATGTGCTGCCACGGACCGTCGAGTCGATGATCAACGCGATCATGCACGCTTCAGTAACGCCCCTGGCGCTCCAATCGGTTTAACGCAACGAGGAGCCGGGTTCCTGGTCGGGCTCGGCGAGGTCGCGCTGTTCACCGACTCGCGAGACGTAGCGGTGGCATGCGCAGCCGCTTCGTCGAATTCGAGATGGGGCCGGGATGAGCACGAGTCAGTCGGCGATGCCTGATTTCGGGGTTCCGAGTCCAGCGCGAATGTATGACTACTACCTCGGCGGGAAGAACCACTTTCCCGCCGACAGGGAAGCGGCTGAACGGGTTATCGCGGCCTACCCGCAGGCCCGGACGCTCGCCCGGGCGAACCGGCGGTTCCTGGAGCGCGCGGTGAAGTTCCTGTCCGGCCAGGGCATCCGGCAGTTCATCGACCTGGGAACCGGGCTGCCCACCTCGCCGAACGTGCACGAGGTGGCGCAGGGAATCCAGCTTGACGCGCGGGTCGCCTACGTCGACAACGACCCAGTCGTCACGGTTCACGGCCGGGCGCTGTGCGGCAAGGACGATGGGGTCACGGTGATCGTCGGTGATATTCGCCAACCCGAGGCCGTTTTCACCAACTCGGAGCTAACCGACCGAATCGACCTGTCGCAGCCGGTCGCGTTGCTGTGCGTGGCGGTGCTTCATTTCATCACCGAGGACGAAGAACCCGGGAAGATCGTCGCCGCGCTCCAGCGACAGATAGTCCCGGGCAGTTACCTGGTCATCTCGCATATGGCCAGCGATGGCGCGGACAAGAACATCATCGAGGAGATCACGGACGCCTACATGGAGGCAACCAACCCGGCGGTCCCCCGCACCGAAAGCGCCATCCGCGACCTGTTCACCGGGCTGGACCTCGCTGAGCCGGGCCTTACTGACGTAGCCCGGTGGCGCAGCACCAGGCCCGCCGAAACCGGGCAAATCCGCGTCCTCGGCGGGGTAGGAAGGAAGCGGCCGAGCACAGCCCGCTGACCAGTCCCAACACCACCGATGCACCGAGTGCAGCAACGCGCAGGCCGCTTGGGCGAGATGTGGGCGGACCCGCGTGGCCGCTAGCACGCCGCCGGGAGCAGTTATCTCCTGGCTGGTGGCCATCGTTTCTGGCTCTGCCGCCCGCCCGGAGAAACCAAGGCCACCTAACCGGATTTCCCAATGGCCGTTGACAGCGGCTGGCTGCTGATCAGTTTCTCAGCTACAGACGTCCCTGAGCCGCCGTACGAATACTATGACCACCGGGTGGCAGCGGCCTATCGTTGGTGGCCGGATCACGTCGTATCGCTCCTACGTTCGGCAGGAATTATCGAGTCGGCCCGACTGATAGAGAACCGCGAACCGGATGATCGCCGCCAGTTCCGCGTGGCGTTCATACTGGCACGTAAGGCGTCGACCGGCGGTACCGCCGGGTAGCGTCTGGACAGAGGGCCTGTCTGCAGTGGCAACTACCTTGATGGAACTATTAAGGGTTATCCGGCAACTCTCAGCCCTTACGGCCGGACGCGTTGCTGAAGGCTGCGATCGCGTGCTTACCCTTCCCCTAAAAGGGCGACATCTGGTCGAGGACTTCCTCGCATACCTCAACGATGGACGCGGCAAATGGAAGGTCCGCGCGGACGTTGTCCGGTGTGACATCAGGAATGGTAAACGAAGGGTACTCCGACCTGTTCCGCGTTCGCCGCATGCGGTCGAACGGCCTCAGTATCGCACCCATGGGCGGGTCAAGCTGAGCCGAGACTGCCGCGTACGGCGCCATATGACCGCCCCGGCTGGTCGGGCGCAAGCCCTCGTTCTCCAAAACGGCGGTCAGCGCCATGCGGGCCGCGTCGTAAATGCTCTCGTAGGCGCGTTTCGGGTTGGCATCGAGAAGCACCTCCGCGCTTGCCAGGTCCTTGCGAGCTTGACCGAGCAATTGGTCAGCGTGCTCACGGTTAGCCGGAACACGTTGCAACTCTCCGTCGGCGATCAGCCTGTCAACCGCCGAACGACCTTGATTCCATCTCATACCGATAGCTCCAGCTTGACCAGGGGACGTTCTTTGACGTGCCGCATGAACGAGTCAGCCGGGTCTGGCGCCTCCCAGTACTGCGGGCTGACGCCACTGATGTTCACTTCTCGCCCAAGGCGGACTTCCGCCTGGCGGGCTGCCTCGTACAAGTCATCGTCGCTCGCGGTACCGACAGCGAGCACATCGACATCTTGCGGGACAGGACCTGGCTCGCTCAGGTATCTGGCCGCCCAAGAGCCGTAAATGTACGCCTGGTTCACTCCCTCGACCTCGGACAGCAGGTCAGCGAGAACAGGCAGTGGACCGTAGGTAACCGCGAGCAGATCGGTAAGCGGGCGACTCACTGGACCGGTAGTCTCCGCACTCAGCAGACGTGCACGCCCTCGCCTTGCTTCGCGGACGAGACCTGCCGTGACCAACCGGTCTGCCTCGGTGTGCATGACCTTGGGACTGGCACCAATCAGCCGACCTGCCTCCGCAAGGGTGTAATCCCGGTCCGGATGCAGGTACAGCAACGCTAGCAGAGCACCGGTGGCCCGGGACGGCAACAGGGGCAGCAACCACGACGGGTTATTTTCCACAGAGGAAAGATTAGTTTCCTCTGTGGCACGATGACAAGCCAAAAGGCCCAAGTCCGCCTGACGTCGCTGGACGCCTATAACAAGCAAGAGGCCCAGATCCTTGTTCGGATCCGGGCCTCTACCTTGGTAGCGGGGGTAGGATTTGAACCTACGACCTCTGGGTTATGAGCCCAGCGAGCTACCGAACTGCTCCACCCCGCGGCGATGTCTTTACTCTATGAACTCTCGGGTGCAGAAGCAAATCGGTTGCGGGAGGCGCCTCGTGCGACCGGCGAGGGTGGGGTGGCTACGCAAGCGGCGAGGCCATCCACACCGTGTACGAGGCGGGCCAGTTCCCGGCGGGCGGTCCGGTCAGCACCTCGGCGTCGCCGGACGTCCGCAGCGTCAGCACGACGCGCGGCACGATCCCGAACAGCGACACCGCCGCCCGCGACGAGCCGAGCAGCACCGGGCGCCGTCCGGCCCGCTCGATCGAGGTCGCCACCCGCTCGACCGCCGCGGCCGATGACCCGGCCGCCATCGACGCCGTCGGAACCCCGCACAGCACGCGCACGGTCGGCGCGAACTGCGGCCGCGGTGGAAGCGTTCACGAACACCACGCTGGCCGATGGCCCGATCGAGGCGCACAGCTTGGTCGCAGCCGCGATCGAGCCGGCGTAGGTGGACGAAGCTCCGACGCCGCGCAGCCGGACCCGGCTCACGAACTTCGACAGCCCGGACGAATACCGGCCGACTGACGCGTGCGGCACCATCCCGGGGTTAAGCGAGGTCACCAGCGGCGGGATCGCCAGCGCGAGCACGCAGCAGATCCCGACCAGGGTCACCGTCAGCCGCGATGCCCCGAGCACCGCGGCACGCAACGTCAGCCGCGATGAAACCCAGATCCCGAGCAGCACCAGCCCCGGTATTACCACCGGCACCAGCCGGTGCGAGGCCCAGGGCTGCCACGGCCCCACGGCCGGGTCCCACAGCACGGTGCCCACCGACCACGCGATGATCAGGAAGGGGAGCGCCCACAGACGCGCCGCCACAATCGACGAACGCCAGTCGAGCACGGCCCGCACCAGACGCCGCCCCAGCGCCGACGCGCCGGCGCAGGCCAGCAGCACGGCCGGGACCCCGAGGTACCACAAGACCCAGTTGAAACTCTGCTCGTAGTACTGCCGTCGGCCGTCCACCGGCAGCCCGGCGACCCGCTGCAGCGCGGCGACGTCCCTGATCAGGATCGGGTTGGTCTGCCCGCGGACGGTCTGCAGGTACGGCCGGATGGCCAGCCCGATCAGCAGGAGCACCGGCAGCGCGACCGCCGCCGCCTGGGCGATCATCGCCAGCGACGGCAGCGAGATCTCCTCTCCCGCCAGCCCCACCATGCGCAGCCGCCAGGTGAATGCCCGCCACACCCGGGTGCGCACCTCGGGGAACGCCAGCGGCGCGATCAGCGCCGTCGCCAGGCCGAACCCAGCCGCGGCGAGCCCGAACGCGTGCAGCTCGGTCGACGCCGTCGACAGGTAAGACCGGCCCAGCGTCAGCGCCACCGCCAACCCGATGCCGATACCGAGGAACAGCCCGATCCCGAATGGCCCCGCCTGTCGCCGCCGCGACACGAACAACCAGGCGAGCACCGGGAACGCGGGCAGCAGAATGTTCAGCGACCCGATCCACGCCAGCACCGTCAGCCCGAGCGCGAGGCCGCCGAGCCCGGCTAGCGCGAGCCCGCCGCCGAGCACGCCGAATGAGTCGATGAACATGCACAGGCCGCCGAAGAGCAGCACCTGGACCAGCGGCTCGCTGAACGGCGTCCGCGACACGTAGATCTCGGGCAGGGAGACCGCGAGGACCAGCGCCCCCACCGGCGCCCACCGGCCCCCGGCCAGCCGACCCACGAGCCCGCCGAACGACAGCACCGCGCAGCCGCCGAGTACCGCGGGCATCAGCAGCGCTCCGCCCAGCCCGGAGAGCCACGTCCCGGCCGCGAGCACGAGCGGCAGCCCGGGCAGGAACCCCGGGGTGAGGACCCCACCCGACGCATAAAACCCGGTGCTTGCGAAGACCAGCCCGCCCGAGGAACCGAACGCCGACACAGATATCGGTATCCGCGCCGTCCCGTGCTTGGCGATCCAGTACCCGTACTGCAGGTAGACGCTCGGGTCGCCGACGCCGAAGACCTGCTCGGACCGGAGCGCCGCCTGCCAAACGCCGAAGCCGGCCGCGATCGCGATCGTGGCGAGCAGCGCGCCGACCGGCACGCCGACCCGCCGACCGTCGGCGTCCGCGTTCGCTTTCGCGTTCGCGTCGACGTCAGCAGCATCAGACTCCGGAGCAGCGCCAGCCACGCCCGGCTGCCCGAACTGCGGCCAGCGCACCGGCAGCCCGCGCATGGCGAAATAGCACAGCGCCACCGCCAGCGGCACAAAGATGATCAGTACCGGCACCGGCAGCAGCCGCCCCGCCAGCAGCATCCCCGTCCCCGGCACCAGCAACGCGATGGCCAGCAGGGCCGGCGCCATCGTGAGCGCCGCGAACGCCCGCCCCGGCAGCCACCACCACCGCTCGGCCAGCCGCTCGGCCTCCTCGGACGCGCGCCGGTAAAACCGGTCAAGAGCGAGCAGTCCGCTGGTGACGGCGGGCGGGGCGACGAAAGGCTGCCGCCGCTTCTCTTCTTTCTTATCCCGAACGGACCCTTGGCCCTGCCCGGACGCGTCAGCTTCCTCGGTCACGGTGCCGGACCCGACGGGGCCGTCGGGCTCGGGCTTGTCCGCTGGGGACACCGTGTCCCCGCGGACTCGCACGGCGGGCAGTCGTAGACGCACGACCCAACTGTAGAAGAAGAAGCTGTGCCAACCGTTCAGGACCCGCGCAAGCCGCCCAGCGGGGCACACTGACCTTATGGAGCTCTTCACGAACTGGCATACCTGGCAGCGGACGGAGCCGGAACTGCGCGGCCTGCTGCCCGCGCCCGCCGCCGACGCGGTGGCGAGGGCGGTTGAGTTCGCCGTTCGCTACCACGGCGACCAGACGCGCCCCACCGGGGCGCCGTACGCCGAGCACCTACTTGAAGCCCTCGAGGTCCTAGTGCGCGGGGCGGGTGTCACCGACCCCGACATCCTCCAGGCGGCCGTGCTGCACGATGTGGTGGAGGACACCCCGTGCACGATCGACGACGTGCGCCGCGCGTTCGGGAGCCGGGTGGCCGAGATGGTCAGCTGGGTGACCAAGCCCGAGCCGGAGGAAGGTTCCGACCGCACGGCGGCCAAGGAGGCGTACCTCGGGCACCTGCGGGACGCGCCCGACGACGCGGTCCTGGTGAAGCTCGCGGACCGGGCGTCGAACGTCCAGACGCTGCGTAATCTGCGGCTGCCCAAGCAGCGCCAGTACTACGCGGAAACCGTCCGGTACATCATGCCACTGGCCGCTCGACGGGAGTGGTGGGCAGACTGGTACTCAAGCTGGCAGCAGGCTCATCGGGATCTGGGGTAACCGACTCCACGGTCAGCTGACGGCCGACCCGCACGGCGAACAGCCAGATCGCCAGCGTGGCCGGGTAGATGAAGTAGCCGAACCTGGTGGACGGCGCCAGCACGAACATCAGCGTCATCGCCCCGGCCAGCAGCACGACCGCGCGGGAAGCCGTCCGCGGCGGTCGGAAGACAAGCGACAGCGCGACCGCGGCCCCGGCCAGCGCCAGCAGCGCGACCACGATCGTGTCCCCGGCCGCGTGCCAGGTCGACGCGATGACGTGCCCGAGTAGCGGGCTGGAGGCGGCTGAGCGGACGCTGGCGAGCCCGAGCGGGAACTTAATCGTGTTGTCCACCAGGGACTTGGGATGGACGATGAACGGCCCGACGCAGACCGCGACCACGCCCAGCGCGGTCAGCGTGAACGCCCCGGCCGCCTTCCTGCCGTCGCGAACCGCGACCAGCACGACGGCCACCACCAGGGCCGGCCACGCGGTCGCCTTCATCGCCGAGGCGATGCCGAGCGCCAGGCCAGCCAGGATCGTCAGGCTGACCGAGGCCGGACGACGATAGAGCAGGGCGAATCCGAGGCAGAGGAACGCGACCATCGGCACGTCGGTCCCGCCCACGGCGAGTTCGAAGGCGATCACCGGGCTTCCCGCGACCAGGAGCGCCCAGCGGCCCGGGTGCCGAGCGCCGCCCTGCCGCAGCGCCAGCCAGAACACCGCCAGGAAGACCACCCCGAACCAGACCCTCGGGTCGGTGAGCAGCCCGCCGTCGAAGATCGCGCGGGGCAGCCCGAAGAGCGCCATCACCGGCAGGTACGGGTTGTAGGCGTTGGGGTTCTGGGTGGTCGCGAGCGCGGCCGCGCTGGTGTAAGGCGTGCCCTGATGGATCAGCATCGACCCCGATCGGGCGACCACCCACACCTCGGGCTGCTCTAGGCCCTTGGCCGCCATCCAGGTGAGCGGCACCAGCAGCGCACCGGCGAACGAGAGGCCCACCGCGATATCAGAGGCGCGCGCGTTCCTGACGGCGAGGATGGTAAGCAGCGCCAGCGCGTATCCGCAGGCCGCCATCACGCCCCAGAGCCGGTGCACCGAGTCGGAGCTGAAGACGCCGACGAGAACCGCCCAGATCACGGATACAGCGAAGATGCCGGCCAGCCAGCGGCGACGCATGGCGGCCGGTGACTGCCACGCGGCACCAAGCCGACCGCCACCCATATCCATCCAATAGTACGCGAGTAGCATGCGTGCCCATGGGTCGACTTGAGGGTAAGGCCGCCATTATCACCGGCGGCGAGGGCTCGATCGGAATGGCGACCGCCCGGGCCTTCGTCGCCGAGGGCGCGCGAGTATTGCTAGCCGGCCTCTCCGAGCCGGCCTTGACCGCGGGCGCGGCCGAGTTGGGCGGGCACGCCGCCTGGAAGGTGACCGATGTCACTGACTCGGCTCAGGTCAAGGCGGCGGTGGACGCGGCCGTGGGGCAATTCGGCCGACTGGACGTGGTGGTCGCCAACGCGGGGATCGCCGGGGCGACCGGGCCGATCGCCGACTATCCGGAGGACGCGTTCGACCAGACCCTCGCGGTCCACGTGCGCGGCGCCTTCCTGCTCTGCAAGCACGCGGCGCCGCACCTGGCGGGCGGCGCATCCATCATCATCACGTCGAGCGTGGTCGGCCTCACCGCCGCGCCGCACATCGCCGGGTACTCGACCGCCAAGCACGCGCAGGTCGGGCTCATGCGGACGCTCGCGGCGGAGCTCGCGCCGCGCGCCATCCGGGTCAACACGATCCACCCGGGGCCGGTCGACAACGAGTTTCAGCACCGGGTCGAAGAGGCCGCCACCGGTGCGGACCGCGCGGTCGCCAGCACTATCTTCGACCAGATGATCCCGTTGCACCGGCACGCCGCCCCCGACGAGATCGCACGCGCCATGGTCTTCCTCGCCAGCGACGACAGCTCGTTCATGACCGGCGCGACGCTAGCGGTTGACGGCGGCATGTCCAGCTGACAGGCCGTTGGCCGACCAGCCGATGACCCAGTCCCTCGCGTTCAGCCACCACAGGTAGACCGTGAGGGCCGGGTAGACGACGATCAGGCCCCCGAAGGCGGCCGCGATTCCCACCACGATCATCCGCCCCTCCCAGCCGAGCCCGCGCCGGTCAATGCCGGACGCCAGGCCGCAGCGCACCCGGTAGGCCAGGTCCAGATGGCGGAACCCAGCCGCGGCGACCAGCGCGAACGTCCAGGGAGGCCACAGCCGGGCGGCGAACCCGGCCTCGGCCAAGAACACGTACTCGGCCGCCTGGATCAGCGGGGGCACCAGCCAGTCGCCCCGGCCGCCGTGCTCGTGCCAGGACCCGAACGAGGCCAGCAGCATCGCCTCGACCGGCGTAAGGAGCAGGATGCCGGGCAGGTTGCGAAGTCCGAGCGCGGCCAGCACCCCGGTCACCAGCAGGCCGACGGACAGCGGCGCCAGCGGCGGGATACGGCCGCGCACCCACCCGCCGATCCACACCGCGATCCGGCCGTCGCCGCGGTAGCCGCGAATCTGAACCGGACGCCAGCCCGGTCGGAAGGCCTCGATCATCATCGCGGCGACGGCGGCCGCGCCCAGTACGAGCACGACCAGGTAGCCCGCGCGGACGCCGCCCAGCATCACCACGGCCACGGTAGCGGGCAGCCGCACATCACCCGACGGCCCGAAAACCCTCGGCCGGCGCCCGGAATCGGACGGGCCGTGCAGGCAGATGTCCACCATCGGGACCAGGGCGGCGACGATGACCGCGATCACCGCGAGCCGCCAGACCCCGACGGTTCCGACGCCTCCGAGTCCTGCCACGAACGTCCCCCGCAGCGCCCGCCCGGCGGGCCCGGCCGGGGCGGCGCTGACCGTCTTCAGGCTGACCCCGGCCGCGATCCCGGCGTAGATGAAGAGCTCTCCGAGCAGGCCGCACGCGGTCAGCCCCCACTCGAGGGCGGGCGCGGGTGACGCCTCGCCGAGCGCCCGGCCTACGTAGATCGCCACGAACACCGCGATCGCGGCGACGAGCGCGATCCCGTCCGCTCGGGACGAGCCGAGCGAGAGCCAAACCGCCGCGATCACCGCGAACCCCACGGAGACCCTGGCCATCGTCACCGGGGGAATCCGGCACGCGATCGCCAGGCGCACCACGGGACCGACGTGACGACGGCTCGCAGCTAGCTCCTCTGCGGTCATGCGGATCTTCTCCCTGCCCGCCAGGCATGAGGTTTTCTCAGCGTACCTGGGCCCGCACTTACTGTCGTGGATATCCACAGCGGGACACGCGGCGGTAAAGTCCCCGATGTGACGGTGACGCGGATGGTGGCGGTGGTACTAGGCGGGGGCATGGGCACCAGGTTCGGGGCCGCACTGCCCAAGCAGTTGCTCACCCTGGCGGGAAAGACGCTGGTAGAGCACTGCGTCGCCGCATTCGCCGAGGCTCCGGCCGTGGATGAGACCGTGCTCGTCATGCCCGTCGACTACCACGAGCAGGCCAGGAAGATTGTCGGCGATCAGGTAAGCGTCATCATCGAGGGCGGCGTCACCCGATCCGACTCGGTCCGCAACGCGCTCGCGTACATAGCCGCCCGCTATCCCGGGGCGGAAACCGGCGTCCTCCTCCACGATGCGGCCAGGCCCCTCGTCACCCAGCAGATCATCGCGGACTGCGCCGCGGCGCTTGAGCGGCACGACGCCATCGGCACCGCCGTCCCTACCTCGGACACGATCCTGGTCGTGACTGACGGCGTCATTGCGGGCGTGCCGCCGCGGGAGACGCTCTATCGCGCGCAGACCCCCCAGGGCTTCCGGCTCGAGACCATCGCGCGGGCCCACGCCCTGGCCGCCGCCGACCCGGCCTTCATCCCGACCGACGACTGCGGTGTGGTCCTCCGCTACCTGCCCGACGTCCCCGTCCACATCGTCCAGGGCAGCGAGCGCAACATCAAGGTCACGTACCCCTCCGACCTCCCCGTCGCCGAGGCCCTGCTGCGCGCCGACGGCTAGCCGGCCGACCGCGCAGCAGGACCTGAGCGCTAGACCGCCCCGTCCGCCCAGATAGCCGCGTTTCCGCCGGTCTTCGCCACCTTCAGCCCGACGGACCACAGCGACGAGGTACCCGGAATCCGGGCCAGGCCGTCCACGACGCCCTTGCCAGGTTCTACGAGCGAACCGCCGACTTGATCAGCGTCCGCCCGAAGTCCCACATCAGGCCGGACCCCTTGGAAGCGTCCTCGAGCACGTCCGCCAGGCCGTCGATGAACAGCTTGACCTCGGCGTCCCCGATCATCAGGGGCGGGATCAACTTGATCACTTCCATGTGGTCGCCGGACACCTGGGTCAGAATCCGGTGCCGCTGGAACAGCGCGACGACGACCATCTGCGCGAACAGGCCGACGCGGGCCTTCTGCAGCATCGCCCACCCGGCCCTGGCCTTCATGCCGGACGGCCGGCCGAACTCGATGCCGATGATCAGCCCGCGGCCGCGGACGTCGGCGATCAGGTCGTACTTGGCCCGCAGCCCTTCCAGTCCCCGCATGAGCTCGTCGCCCCGCAGCGCGGCGTTCTCCACCAGGCCCTCGTCGTCGATGACGGCTAGCGACGCCAGCCCGGCGGCCATCGCCAGCGACCCGCTCTTGAAGGTGGTCGAGTGGACCATGAGCTTGTCCATCGAGGAGTACACCGAGGAGAAGATCTTGTCCGTGGTGATCATCGCGCCGACCGGCACGTAACCACCGGAGAGCGCCTTGGCCACGGTGACGATGTTGGGCTGGACGTCGTCGTACTGGTAGGCGTAGAACTTGCCGCTGCGCCCGAGTCCCGTCTGCACCTCGTCGCAGATCAGCAGCGCGCCGTGCTTCTGCAGAAGCGCCTTCGCCTCGGACAGGAAGCCGGGCGGTGGCATCATCACGCCGTGGCCCTGGATCGGCTCGACGATCATCGCCGCGACGTCGCCCTTGCGCAGCTCCGCCTGGAGGGCGGCGAGGTCGCCGAGCGGGATCTCCACACCCGGCAGCAGCGGCCCGAAGCCGCGCTTGAACTCCTCGGCGCCGTTGACCGACAGCGAGCCCGCGGTCAGCCCGTGGAACCCGTGGTGGGCGTAGATGATGC
The DNA here is from genome assembly GCA_963773105.1 of uncultured Actinomycetota bacterium. GTDB lineage: Bacteria > Actinomycetota > Actinomycetes > Streptosporangiales > Streptosporangiaceae > Trebonia. The sequence goes on along the minus strand of CAVZAA010000002.1, from coordinate 846,218 downwards.
GGCCCTTGCCGGTGGCGTGGCGGGCGAACTTAAGGGCCGACTCCACCGCCTCGGTGCCGCTGCTGCAGAAGAACACCCGGTCCAGGCCGGGCGTCCTGGCGATCAGCCGCTGCGCGAGCAGCCCGGCGATCGGCTGGCAGTCGAACTGGGTCCACGCGGCGAAGTCCATGTCGAGCGCGTCGTGCAGCGCCTTCTTGATCACCGGGTGGGATCGCCCGGCGGCGAATACCCCGAACCCGGCCAGGAAGTCCGCGTAGGCGCTCCCCTCGGCGTCGTAGAGGTAGGCGCCCTCGCCCCGGACGTAGTCCTTGTCGAAGCCGATGGTGCGCAGCGTGCGCGGCAGCTGCGGGTTCAGGTACTTGCTGTGCAGGTCGTAGCCCTGGCCGCGCACGGCCGAGAGTTCGGCGCCGAGATCAAAACCCATTGCCGCATTGTATTGCCGAGGGCAGTGCCTCCGCGATCTAACGCCGCCTTGCCAGCCGCCGCGGGCTGGTGAGGTACCCGGCCCCCCAGCACATGTGCATGGTGGCGAGCACCAGCGGCACCCGGATCCGCGGCCCGGCCGGCAGGTCCCCGGCCAGCAGCACCGCGACCCCGGTGGCCCCGGCGAGGTAGGTAAGGGGGACGACAAACCCAAAACCGAGGTATGGAACGAACCCGGCTGACCCGGCGGCCGCCCCGATCACCCCGACCAGTCCGAGGACGAGGCCGGCGGCGTTGAGCGCGGTGGCGACGGGCGTCGCCAGATAGCGGAGGTTCACGGTCTCCGGGTAGCGGCGCGCGATGACCCGCCGCCAGCGCCCGTAGCGGAAGTGCTGCTTCGCCAGCGCGCGCACGCTGGCCCGGGGCCGGTAGGTGACCCGCAGTTCGGGGGTGAACCAGATCAGGTTGCCCGCCGCCTTGATCCGGTGGTTCAGCTCCCAGTCCTCGGCGATCAGCATGGTCTCGTCGTAACCGCCGACCTGCTCGATCGCCTCCCGCCGGTAGACGCCCAGGTAGACGGTGTCGACCGGGCCGGCCTGGCCGCCCGTGTGGTTGGCGGCCGCGCCCATCCCGGCGGGCGAGGTCATCGCCCAGGCGACGGCCTGCTGGAACGGGGTGATCCCCTCCGCCGCCATCACCCCGCCGACGTCGGCCGCGCCCGTTTCGAGCAGCGTGCGCACGGCGGTCCGCAGGTACCCGTCGGGCAGCATCGAGTGCCCGTCGATGCGGGTGATGATGCCGTGCCGCGCGGTTTTGACGGCGGCGTTCATCGCCGAGGAGATCTGGCCCGACGGGTTGGGCACGACCGTGATCCGGTTGTCGGCGGCGGCCAGCTCGCGGGCGATCGCCTCGGTCCGGTCCTTGGACGGGCCGACGGCCAGAATCAGCTCGAATCCGCCCGGGTACTCCTGGTCGAGCACGCAGGCGACCGAGTCGGCCAGATGCCGTTCCTCGTCCCGAACCGGCATGACCACGGAAACAGCAGGGAGCACGGCTGACTCCCCAGGCGAGAAGTGATCCGCCTGGGGAGTCAGCTCGGTCCGTTCGATATGACGGTTTTGATCTTTGTCCATGACCCCGGTCACGGGATGCAGTTTAAGGGGCGGCGCCCCTTCGGGGGTTAGTTACCCGTTAGAGACTCACATCCTCAAGGAGATCGGTGACGAGTGCGGCGATCGCGGAGCGCTCGGAGCGGGTCAGGGTCACGTGCGCGAACAGCGGGTGGCCCTTCAGCTTCTCGATCACCGCGATCACGCCGTCGTGCCTGCCGACCCGCAGGTTGTCTCGCTGTGCGATGTCGTGGGTGAGCACGACGCGAGACCCGGTCCCGATCCTGGACAGCACGGTGAGCAGCACGCCGCGCTCGAGCGACTGCGCCTCGTCCACGATGACGAACGCGTCGTGCAGCGACCGGCCCCTGATGTGGGTGAGCGGCAGCACCTCGAGCATGTCGCGGGCGACGAGCTCGTCGATCACCTCCTGGGTGGTGACCGAGCCGAGCGTGTCGTAGACCGCCTGCCCCCACGGGCCCATCTTCTCCGACTCGGAGCCCGGCAGGTAGCCGAGATCCTGGCCGCCGACCGCGTAGAGCGGGCGGAAGACGATGACCTTGCGGTGCTGACGGCGCTCCATGACCGCCTCGAGGCCGGCGCAGAGAGCAAGCGCCGACTTGCCGGTGCCGGCCCGGCCGCCCATGCTGACGATGCCGATGTCCGGGTCGAGCAGCAGGTCGAGGGCGATGCGCTGTTCGGCCGAGCGGCCGTGCAGCCCGAACGCCTCCCGGTCGCCCCGCACCAGCTGGATCTGCTTGTCCGACCGGACCCGGGCGAGCGCGCTCGCGCTGCCGGTGTGCAGCACCAGCCCGGTGTGGCAGGGCAGGTCACGAGCGGCTTCGCAGTCGAGCGTGCCGTGTTCGTACAGTTCCTCTACGTCGGCCGAGGTGACGCTCAGCTCCGCCATGCCCGTCCAGCCGGAGTCGACCGGCAGCTCCGCCCGGTACTCCTGCGCATCTAGCCCAACCGCCGCCGCCTTGATCCGTAGCGGCAGATCCTTGCTGACGAGGACCACATCGTTGCCCTCGTTAGCGAGGGCCTTGGCCACCGACAGGATCCGCGTGTCGTTGTCTCCGAGCCGGAAGCCGGCCGGGAGGACCTGCGAATCGATGTGGTTGAGCTCTACGCGGGCGGTGCCGCCGAGTTCGCCGACTTGAATCTCGGCGTCTAGGCGGCCGTACTTGAGCCGGAGGTCGTCGAAGTACCTAAGAGCCTGCCGGGCGAAGTACCCCAGCTCAGGATGATGACGCTTCGCTTCAAGCTCGGTGATGACCACGACCGGCAATACCACGTGATGCTCATCGAATCGCGTGAATGCATTCGGGTCAGCGAGCAGGACGCTCGTGTCGAGGACGTAGGTACGACGCTGCACAGAGTTGGCCACGCAAACTCCCCTGGGCGCCGGTGATTGGCACCGACGCCGCGGACAGGACACGCCGATTCCCCGCCATCCGGGGGCAAACGTGTCGGACGGACCGGGGCTGCCCACCTGCAAGAGAGGGCCGCGCCGGCCCTCTCGTCGCGCACAACGGCAACAGGGGGCCTCCCGCGGGGGGCGGCCTTGGGGAGCCGCCCGCCACTAATGAAGGTACCCGCGTTCTACCTGGGAGAAAAGAGCCGTGGGAGTGCTTATTTTCGAGCGCTAAGCGGCAGGCTAGGCGCCAAAACGGCGGTTACGTTCGGAATACGACCGCAGCGCACGCAGGAAGTCCACCTTGCGGAAGGCGGGCCAGTACGCATCGCAGAAGTAGAACTCGGAGTGTGTTGATTGCCACAGCAGGAACCCGCCCATCCGCTGCTCGCCGCTCGTCCTGATCACTAGGTCGGGGTCGGGCTGGCCGGCCGTGTAGAGGTGCTCGGCGATGTGCTCGACGTCCAGTATCTCGGCCAGCTGCTCGATGGTGGTGCCCCGGCCGGCGTGCTCAATGAGCAGCGAGCGGACCGCGTCGGCGATCTCACGCCGTCCGCCGTAGCCGACCGCCACGTTGACGAGCAGGCCCGGGTTGCCGGCGGTGGCCTCGCTCGCGTCCTTGAGCACCCGGGCGGTGTGGTCCGGCAGTAGGTCGAGCGCGCCCACCGCGTTCAAGTGCCAGCCCTCTTCGACCAGGCCGTTGACCGTGTCCTCAATGATCGTGAGCAGCGGCCCGAGCTCCTCCTGGGGGCGGCTCAGGTTGTCGGTGGACAGCAGCCACAGCGTCACGACCTCGACCCTGGCCTGCTTGCACCACTGCAGCAGCTCGAAGATCTTGTCGGCGCCCTTCCTGTGGCCCTTGCTGACGTCGGTGTGACCCGCCGATCTGGCCCAGCGCCGGTTACCGTCCGTCATCACGCCAACGTGCCGCGGCATCGTCTTTCCGGCCAGCGAGGACTCGAGCCTCCGCTCGTACAGCCGGTACACCAGGTCTCGGTATCCCATGACCGACCTTCCTCGCCAGAGCGCGCGCAAGAGTCCAAAGTCCCCTGCCACGGTATCCGACCGGCCGATCGTGACATGCCCTTTTACTTCAGGGGCGGCTGTTATCTGCTGAGGTTACTCTCCGGAGCCGTCCGGCCCCTGAGACCGCACCTCCTCGACCCGGCGGAGCGCGTCGCGGAGCTCGCTGAGCCACGCGTCGGCGTGCTCGCCGGTCAGCCGCACGCACCAGGCGAGGGCGTCGGACCTGCTGCGGGCGACCCCGGCGTCGACCAGGGTGTCGAGCACGCGCCGCTCCGACTGTCGCAGCCTGGTCATGACGGGAACCGACAGCGTGGTGAACATCTCGTCGTATTCCGCGCAGCGCGCCCCCCACGCGACCTTGCGGCGGAACCGCTGCTCGGCCTCGCGGGCGATCTCGATCCGCTGCTCCCGGGTCTGCTCGCGGAACCGCTTGATCCGCCCCTCGGCCGCGGCCCGGGCCGCCTCGGCGCCGCCTTCGGCCGCGCCGGCCTCCGGCGCGGGCAGCGTCCCCACGACGGTGATCTCCTCGCGATCGACGATGACCTCGGCGGGCTCGGTGAACCACTCGTCCGGCAGCCGGCCCGCGAACCACGCCTGTATCTCTGTACTCATGTAATTATGTAATCACGCCTCGCCGGCCCGGGTCAACGGCGAGCAGGCCGTACTGCATAATTTGCCCGGCACGGTCAGCGGGCGGAAACGAGGCGGTTCGCAGTGTCCGCTTTACGCGACGCTGGCGGCCACGGCCTCAGCCTGGGCCGGGTTGACCCTGACGGCGCCGGCGTACTCGGTGCCGAAGTCGGCCGGGACCACCTCGACGTCCAGGCCCGGCTCTGGCGCCTGGATCATCCACCCGTTGCCCAGGTAAATGGCGACGTGCGAGATGTACGTGGGCGCCGTCGGGTCGGTGTGATAGAAGAGCAGGTCGCCCGGCTGGAGCTGGCTCACGGGCACCGCCGGGCCGGTGCGCGCCTGGTCGGCCGCGACTCGCGGCATGACGATGCCGGCCTGGGTGAACGACCACTGCACGAGACCGGAGCAGTCAAAGGACTTCGGCCCGGCCGCGCCCCAGACGTAGGGCAGGCCCCGGCGGCTCATCGCCGCCCGCAGCATCGCGTCGAGCGCGGCCTGCGGTACCGCCGACTCGTTGGCCTGCCCGGCGCCCGCGGCGCCGTCGCCGTCGGTTCCGATGCTGCGCAGCGAGACGAGTTGCTCGACCCCAGCCCCCTGGGGGATCAGCCGTCCCGCCGCGGCCACGGCGGCGGTGAAGTCGGATGGCGCCACGCTGACCACGATCGCGTTATCGGCCGGGGCGCCCAGCGCCCGGGCCGTCGCGTCGGAGACCACGGCGTTGACCCCGCCGATGCCGAGCGTGCCGAACGCCGCCACCCGGAGCTTGCGGGTGGTCCGCCCGACCGCGGTAACGGTCCCGCCGAGCTCGATCTTGTCGTCGGTGCCCATCGTGTACGAGACCGCGATCCCGCCGCCCGCGACGCCCCGCCAGAGGGCGTTCGACGCACCGGTCGGCCGCGCGGCGAACTCGCGGAACACCGACGGATCGACGCCCAGCACCGCGGTGGAGGACCCGTTGACGGACATCCGGACCGCCTCGATCCGCTCGGTCGCCACCACTCCCGGTATCCGGCCCACCTTCGCGGCCAGGGTCTTGGTGAGCGAGAACGGCGCCACGATGAGCAGATCGGCCTGGACGGTGCGGCGCAGCGGTGCGACGTGCGGCTCCGGCGCCCGCGACGACGCGATCGGGACGGCCGCCAGCAGCCGGGCGCCCTTCCCCATGGCCAGCCCCGGTGACACCGGCGCGGACCCGGTGGACGGCTTGACCACGGGCAGGCCGAACCCCGGCGCGGCGGCCAGCGTGTTGCGCGGGCCGGCCGAGGCCAGCTGGCCTGACGGCGCCGAGCTCAGCACCGCGACGAGCACCCCGCTCGCCGTGCCGACGCCTGCGAGGACGGCGACGCCTGCTGACAGGGTCCGCCGTCGACCGCCACGCCTGATTGACCTGGCTATTCGCCGGCCCGTTGCGGTTGATTCCTTTTTGGCGTTCATGCCGCTGCCGCCTGTTGCCGGGCGGTCAGTCGGAAGGAGTCCTTGCATCGGCCACGCTTCTTGAACCGGGGGAATCCCAACCGCTTTCCCTTACGCCTGCTCTTCCTCGATTTCACGAAGTCACTCAGCGCCCTATCCAGATCACGAAATGACTCCTGATAGGCGCACTTGGAGTTCTCCCCCCAGCACGTCAGGGCGGGGTCGGCCTTCTTCTCCGAGTTCCACAGGCGATGCAGTTCCGCGCCCAAGTACCACTTCCGCTCCGTCGCGTACCGGTCCTGGCACTTCGCTAGAGCCCAGTTCCACGCGAACCGGGCGGCCCCGGCGTGAGACCGCAGCGTTCGCTCTTGCGCCGACGACGGGTCCATGGCGAACCGGTAAGCCTGCGTCACCTTCACTCCCAGCTCACCCCCGCAGTCCGCCATTTATACAAACATAATATCGAGCCGACATCAAAACTGAAATGACTGGTCAAAACTGCGGGCCGTGTCGCATGACGCGTGTCCGACAACCCCCTCGGTCAGGTGCACAAAGCAACCATGCCGTACGAATTAGACGTCCGTCCAGCTCGTCAGCAAAGCTTCACGCAACGCACCTGGAGTTGTTACCGGTGCCAGACAAGTGAAACCGCGGCAGACATAGGCGGCCGGCGCGCCGGATACCAGGGGGCGGCCGGCCAGCAGCGGAATCGCGTCCCCGGCGTCCCCGGAACCGAGGGCGAACACCGCGCCGGGCGGCGCCGCGTGCAGGGCAGCGCGCAGCAGGTCGGCGGTGCGCGGGTCGTCATCGGGGCCGACGATCGCGATCTCGGCCGGCCCCGACAGCAGCGCCTCGGCCACGGAGAGGCCAAGGCCGCCGGCCCGGGGGTAGCGGGCGGCGATCGGCGGCAGCACCCGCAGCGCCGCGGCGGCCGCCTCCGTGTACCTGGCCTCGCCGGTCAGCGCCCCGTAGCTGAGCAGCGCGTCCGCCGCCGCGAAGGCACCGGACGGCGTCGCGTTGTCGGTCGGGTCGGCGGGCCGGAAGATCAGCCGCTCCCCGTCGGCCGGGGTGTCGTAGAAACCGCCGTTCCCGTCGCCGAACAGGCCGAGCACGCTGTCGAGGAGCGCGCCCGCGACCGGCACCCAGCGGTTCCGGCCGGTGAGCCCGGCCAGCCGCAGCAGTCCGGCCGCCACGCAGGCGTAGTCCTCCAGCAGCCCGGCGCTCGGCCCGGCCACCCCGTCCTTTGAGGTTCTGACGAGCCGGCCCGCCGCGTAGTGCAGCGAGATGAGCAGCCCGGCCGCCTCTTCCGCGGCGGCGACGAGATCGGGCCGGCCGAAAAGCACCCCGGCCTCGGCCAGCGCCCCGATCGCCATCCCATTCCAGGCCGCGACCACCTTGTCGTCCCTGGCGGGCCGGGTCCGGCCCTCGCGGGCCATCAGCAGCAGGCCGCGAATCCGGCTGAGCCGCTCGTCGGGCGAGATGCCGGAAAGGGCAGCGGGGTAGGGACGCGGGCCGGCCCCAGGGCGCGGGGCGGCCTCGGGATCGGAGACGACCCCGGGATGCGGGGTCGCCTCCGGGTCGGTCTGGCGCTGCAGGACCGAGCTGCCGTGCTCGAACGTGCCCTGCTCGGTGACGCCGAATACCCGGGCCGCGAACGCGCCGTCATCCTGGCCGAGGATCTCTGCCAGCTGGGCCGGTGTCCAGACGTAGAACACGCCCTCGGCGCCGTCGCTGTCCGCGTCCAGGGAGGCGGACAGGCCGCCCTCGGGGGTGCGCAGCTCGCGGACCATGAAGTCGCAGGTCTCCTCGGCCACCCGGCGCGCCAGCGCGGACCCTGTCAGCCGCCACAGGTGGGTGTAGACCCCGGTGAGCAGCGCGTTGTCGTAGAGCATCTTCTCGAAGTGCGGCACCGTCCAGGTGGCGTCCACGCTGTACCGGGCGAACCCGCCGCCGAGCTGGTCGTACATGCCCCCCCGGGCCATCCCCTCGCAGGTCGCCTCGGCCATCGAGAGCGCCGCCGCGCCGCCGGTGCGCTCGTGGTGCCGCAGCAGGAACTCCAGGGCCATCGAGGGCGGGAACTTCGGCGCCCCGCCGAAGCCGCCGTGGGCCTCGTCGAACCCGGCCGCGAGGCCGGCCACCGCGGTGGCGGTCACCTCCTCCAGGTTGAGCTCGCCCGCCGTGCCGCCCAGCCCGGAAAGCGCCGAGGCGTTCTCCGCCAGCGCCGCCGAGATCCGTTCCGACTCGCTCTTGATTCGTGCCTTGTTCTTGGTCCAGGACTCAGACACCGCGGTGACGAGCTGGACGAACTGGCCCCGGGTGAAGTAGGTGCCGCAGTAGAAGGGCTCGCCCTCGGGCGTCATGAACACGGTCATCGGCCAGCCGCCCTGGCCGGTCATCGCCTGGGTGGCCGACATGTAGACGGCGTCGATGTCGGGGCGTTCCTCCCGGTCCACCTTGATCGCGACCACGTGGCTATTGACCAGGGCGGCCACCGTCGGGTCCTCGAACGACTCATGCGCCATCACGTGGCACCAGTGGCACGCCGCGTACCCGACCGAGAGCAGCACCGGCACGTCCCGCCGCCGCGCCTCGGCGAACGCCTCGTCGGACCAGGGCCACCAGTCCACCGGGTTGTCTGCATGCTGCAGTAGGTACGGGCTCGTCGCGCTTTTCAGCCGGTTCATACGGCCATTCTCTCAGCCCCGGGTTACCGTCCCAGGTTCAGAGCCGGGGATCCACCGGTTCCGATTCGAGCGCCAGGACGGCGAACACGCATTCATGGATCCGCCAGAGCGGCTCGCCGCGGGCGACCCGGTCAAGCGCCTCCAGCCCGAGTGCGTACTCGCGCTGCGCCATCGAGCGCTTGTGGCCGAGTCCGCGCTGCCGCAGCCGGCCGAGGTTGGCCTCCTCGGTGTAGTCAGGCCCGTAGATGATCCGCAGGTACTCTCGGCCGCGGACCTTGAGGCCGGGCTGCACGACGCCCTTGCTCCCCCTGGTCAGGTTCGCGGCCGGCTTGACGACCATTCCCTCACCGCCGGATCCGGTCAGCTCCTCCCACCAGTCGGCGGCCTCCGCCACCGACGCCGGGTCGGTCGTGCTCACGTACCGCCTGCGGGTGGCGGTGAAGAGGCCAGGGTCGGCCGCGACGAGGCGATCGGCCGCGTCCAGGTGCCAGGCGTGCGGCTTGGCGTGGTGGGCGGCGCCCTGCGAGGCAAGCAGCTGGAACGGCGCCACTCGTATCCCGTCCAGCCCGTCGGTCTCCCAGCAGTAGCGCCGGTAGGCGGCGGTGAAGGCGTCGGCGTTGGCCGCCCTGGACCGAGTCCTGGCCAGCAGGCCGGACACGTCGAGTCCGGCGCCGGCCGCCTGCTCGAGCACCGAGACCGCGGCGGGCAGCGCGCTGCGGGCGGCCGCGCCCACCGCCGCGTACTGGTCGCGCAGCAGCTGCTCCGCCTTGGCCGACCACGGCAGCAGTTCCGCGTCGAGCAGCAGCCAGGAGGTGCCGAGCTCGTCGAACAGGCCGCTCGCCTCGGCCGCGGCGCGGACCCGGTCAACCAGCTGCGCGGTGCGCGGCTGGTCGAAGAACGGCCGGCCGGTGCGGGTCCATACCGCGCCCAGCGCGTCGCCGGGCGCGCCGAACCGGGCGCGGGCCGCGTCGAGGTCACGGCAGACCAGCGCGACCGCCCGCGATCCCATGTGCTTCTCCTCGCACACCACCTGGTCGACGCCCTCGGCCCGGTAGGCGTCGAACGCCTGGTCCGGGTGCTCGAGCAGATCCGGACGGGTGGAGGTCGCGACCGGGCTCATGGTCGGCGGCAGGTAGAGCAGCCAGCGCGGGTCGATCGCGAACCGGCTCATGACCTCGAGCGCCGCGGCCGCGTTCTCCTCCCTGACGCCGATCCGCCGCAGGTAGCTCGTCTCGATCACCCGGCGTCCGGTCACGTCACCGATGTCGAGCACCTCGGGCTCACGGTGAGCGGGCTGCGGTGCCTCGCCGGCCGCCGGGTTGACGGGGAACGGCCGGGCCGGCTCGTAGTACACCCGCTCGGCCGGGACGGCGACGATCTCCCGCTCCGGGTAGCGCAGCGCGGTGAGCCTGCCGCCGAACACGCAGCCGGTGTCCAGGCACATGGTGTTGTTGACCCACTCCGGCTCGGGCACCGGGGTGTGGCCGTAGAGAACCATCGCGCGTCCCCGGTACTCGCTGGCCCACGGGTACCGCACCGGCAGTCCGTACTCGTCGGTCTCTCCCGTCGTCTGCCCGTAGAGGCAGAACTCGCGCACCCGGCCCGACGCGCGCCCGTGGTACCGCTCGAGGAGCCCGGCATGGGAGACCACGAGCTTCCCCCCGTCGAAGACGTAGTGGCTGACCAGGCCGTCCATGAACCGCTCGGCCGCGGCCCTGAACTCGGCCGGCTCGGCCTCCAGCTGCGCCAGCGACTCGGCCAGGCCATGGGTGACCTGCACTTGGCGACCGCGCAGGGCGCGGACGAGCTTGTTCTCATGGTTGCCGGGCACGCAGAACGCGTCGCCCGCGCCCACCATGCCCATGACCAGCCGCAGCACGCCCGGCGTGTCCGGTCCGCGGTCGACCAGGTCGCCGACGAAGATCGCCCGGCGATCCGGGTGGCTGGCGCCGGCCGCCCGGCCGAGCTCGTCCCGCCTGATGACGTAGCCGAGGTCGGCCAGCAGGGTCTGCAGCTCGGTGGCGCAGCCGTGGATGTCGCCGATAACGTCGAACGGCCCCGCCTCGTGGCGCAGGTCGTTGAACAGCCGGGTGCGGGCGATCGTGGCGGCGGCGATTTCCTCCTCGCCGCGCAGGACGTGGACGGTCCTGAAGCCTTCCTTCTGCAGGCCGCGCAGGGACCGCCGCAGGTCGGCGTGCTGGCGGCGGATCACGTGGTCGCCGAAGTCGCGGTCCGGGCGGCTTGCGTTCCGCGCCCGGCAGACGCTCTCGGGCACGTCGAGCACGATCGCGACCGGCAGTACGTCGTGCTCGCGGGCCAGCGTCACCAGCGCGCGGCGCGCGTCGAACTGCACGTTGGTCGCGTCCACCACCGTCAGCCGCCCGGCGGCCAGGCGCTTGCCCACGATGAAGTGCAGCAGCTCGAACGCGTCGGCGGTCGCGGACTGGTCGTTCTCGTCATCGGCCACGATGCCCCGGCAGAAGTCGGACGAGATCACCTCGGTCGGCTTGAACCGCTCGCGCGCGAACGTCGACTTGCCGGAGCCGCTGACGCCGACGAGGACGACGAGGCTCAGCTCGGGCACCCCAAGCTCGGTCATGGCCCCACCACCTGGTCGATCGCAGCCGCGCCGGCGATCTTGTCGAAGACCGCCATCTGGGTCGGCGGGCCGACCTCCGGGTCGTCCCCGCCGACGGGCACGAACCGCACGCGATACCCGTGCCGCTCGGCCACCGGCTCGGCCCAGTCGCGAAACTGCCTGCGGGTCCACTCGAAGCGGTGGTCGTGATGGCGCGGGGTGCCGGCCGGCAGCGTCTCGTAGCGGACGTTGTGCTCGACGTTCGGGGTGGTGACGATGACGGTGGACGGCGCCGCGTGGGCGAAGACGACGCGCTCGAGCGCCGCCAGCCGGGGCGGGTCGATGTGCTCGATCACCTCCATTAGCACCGCCGCGTCCAGGCCTGCCAGCCGGTCGTCGCGGTAGGTGAGCGAGGACTGGAAGATCTGCAGCCGCTCCCGCGCGGGCTCGCTCATCGAGTCGAGCTTGAGCCTGCGCGCGGCCACCTGCAGCGCCCGCGCGGACACGTCGGTGGCCACCACCCGGTCGATCGCGCGGTCGGCGAGCAGGTCGCGGACGAGCACGCCCTCGCCGCAGCCGAGGTCGCCGACCCGGCTGGCGCCGGCCGCGCGGACGGCGGCGAGCACGGCCCCCCTACGCTGCTCGCTGAGCGGCGCCGGCTGGTCGGGCGCCTCGACGACCCTGGCGCCGTCCAGCGCGTTATCCAGGTCCTCCGGCTCCAGGTCGTCGACCTCGGCCAGCCGCGCGAGCGCGTCCCTGGTCAGTTCGCGCTTGTGCGCCAGGTAGCGGCGGGTGATCAGCTCCTTCTCCGGATGGCGGGCAAGCCAGTCGCCGCCCGCGCGGACCAGCTTGTCAACCTCGTCCGTGCTCACCCAGTAGTGCTTGCCGTCGTCCAGGACCGGCAGCAGCACGTAGAGGTGGTTGAGCGCGTCGGCCAGCCGCACCGTGCCGGCCAGCCGGATGTCCAGGTAGCGGGACTCTCCCCAGCCGGGCAGGGCCGGGTCGAGCGGCGCCGCGATGGCCGCGACCTGCCAGCCGAGCGGCTCGAACACCCGCCGCGCGAGGTCGATCCCGCCGCGGCACGGCAGCGCGGGCACGTGCAGCTCGAGCGGCAGGGCCGAGTCGGCCAGGTCCTGATGGCTGGCGCAGCGGCCGGTGAGCGCGGTGCGGAACACCTCCTTGATCGCGACCGCGAGCATGCTCGAAGCCGCGTACGGACGGTCGTTCACGTACTGCCCGAGCGCGAACCCCTCGCCCGGCGGCCCCTGCCTGCCGCGAACGAGACCCACCGGATCGACCTCGAGCAGCAGCGCCGCCGTCGTCCGCCGCTCTCCCACCTCCGGGTAGAACACGTGCGCCGTCCCCACCGACACGTCGAACGCCTGCACGCGCCCGGGATGCTTATGAAGCAGGAATCCCAGGTCCGTTGCAGGTTCAGCGGTCGTCGTAATCGTCAGCAGCACAACCCATCACTCTGTCAGACCCACCGTCCGCTGTCGCCATAATTCTCCCCCGGTGCAGTCACACACGCCCGTGATCCCGCCCGACCAACCGGTTTTACATATGCGTGATATTTCTGGGGGCATGACCGAGCACGGAACGCCTGTCGCCCGGCTGGTTCCGATCGAGCGGCCTGAACGCCCCGCGGTCCTCGCCCGGCTGGAGGCCGAGGGACGCCTGCGTACGGCCAAGAACCCCGGCTATCTGCCGCAGCGGCTGCATCCGGTGGCCGGCGCCGACCCGAACCCGCTTTCCCGGGCACTGATGGAGGAGCGCGAGAGCGAGCGCTGACCGCGTCCGGGCGCTTCCTCGGGCGGCCGGACGAAACTCCAGTTCGCGTGAGCCGCGCAAGTCACGCCAATTACACAGTTGGGCGGGCGTCGGCACGTCGGCGGGATGATCACGAAGGATTTATGCACTTATACGATAATTATCCTTCGTCAGGATTGAATCCTTCGCGATCATGGTCGTGCGGCGATGTGCCGCGTTATTGCTGTGCACCTTGATGCGGGGGATAAGCGCCCGTTGGCGGCCGACCCCGATCCGGGAAAGGCCCTGCCCCCTCTTTTCCTCCGAGATCGCGGGCGAGGCCGTCGAGTCCTTCGACTCGTCGACGACCAGACTTATGCTGCCAGGCGGACGCGGCCTACTCCCAGGGCCCGCGCGCCCTGGCCCAGGAGGTAGAAGGCGGCGCCCGCCACCCCGACGAAGAAGCCCAGCGGCCAGTTGGTCCGGTAGGACAGGGCGATGGAGATCCAGACGGTGACGAGCGCGATGGCGACCGAGAGGGCGAGCGCGACGCCGGGCCGGGCGGTGACCGAGCGGGCGGCGGCGGCCGGGCCGATCATCAGGCTGAACATCAGCAGGGCGCCCACGACGGGGACGGTCATCGAGGTGGCCAGCGCCATCACGACCAGGAAGTAGAGATCGGCCCGCCGGGTGGAGACGCCGCGGGCCTGGGCGACCTCGGGCAGCGCGCTCGTGAGCATGAGCGGGCGGAACGCCACCCCGATGGCCGCGACCGACACGATCCCGAGCAGCAGGATCGGCAGCACCTCACCCTGGCTGATCCCGAATACCTCGCCGAACAGCAGCGCGTAGGTCTCCTCCGCGTACTGGCTCCCGAGTCCGATGAACAGCGCGCCGAGCCCGAGCATGAGGACCAGCCCGAGCGCGGTCACCACGTCGTTGCGGCCCTTGCGGCCCTGCCGTTCCGAGCTGAGCGCGCCGATGCCGAGGGCGCCGCCGATTGCGAAGACCGCCAGGCCCCAGAGGACGTTGATGCCGAGCAGGCTGGCGCCGGCCGCGCCGGCGAACGCGCCGTTCGGTATCGCGTGCGCCGCGAAGGTCTGGCCGCGCAGCACCGCGAAGAACCCGACCATGCCCGCGATCACGGCGACGATGGACGCGGTGATCCAGGTGTTCAGCATCAGGCCGGTGAACATTCGGCCCCCTCGTGCGGAGAGCGCGGCGCGACCCGCCGCGGCCGCCTGACGAAGGTGAGCAGGTAGCCGGCCAGGACCAGCGAGACCACGAAGAACGAAACCGGCCAGGTGTGGCCGTGCGGCGGCCAGTAGTAGGAGTCATACGCGAGCACGATGCCGATCCAGGTCGCGGCGACGCCCGCGAGCGCGGAGGCGGCCATCGCCCACCCCGGGCTCTTGGTGACGCGCAGCGCGGTCGCGGACGGGCCGATCAGCAGCGCGGTCGACAGCACCGCCCCGATCGCGACGGCTGCGAGCGAGACCGAGACCGCGAGCGCGGCCAGGTAGACCATGCCGACGATCCTGACCGGCACCCCCTTGGCTCGCGCGAGGTCGGACGAGAGCGAGCTGAGCAGCAGCACCCGGGTGAGCAGGGCGACCACGACGAGGGCGATGATCCCGGACGCGATCAGCGCGGGCACCGTGTCCGGGCTGATCACGAAGATCGAGCCGAACAGCACCGTGAACGACGCCCCGGTGGTGGACGTCTGCAGGGTGCCCAGGTAGAGGAAGAGCGCGGCCGCGCCGAGCGCGGCGCCGAGGACCACGCCGGTGGCGACATCCCGGCCTCGGCGGCGCTGCACCCCGATCCCCTCCATCAGCGCGGCGGCCGCGACCCCGGCGGCGAGGAAGCCCCAGAACTGATTGATGCCCACCAGGAACGCGCCGGCCCCGCCGGTGGTGGCGACGTCGGCCAGCGAGTGCCCGGCGAAGGACTGCCCGCGGATCACGGTGAAGACACCGATCACGCCCGAGGTGACAGCGACGATGGCGCCGACCAGCAGCGCGGTCCTGACCGGGCCGCTGCTGAACAGCCCCGGCTCGAATAGGTAGTGCATGCGCTACTCGCCCGCGACCACGAGGACCCGGTTCTGCACCCGGACCACGTCCACCCGGTGGCCGTAGAGCCTGGTGAGGCCCTCGGAGGTGACGACCTCGTCGGTGGGCCCGGTCGCCACCCGCCCGTTGGCGACGTACACGATCCGGTCCATGACGCCGAGCAGCGGGTTCATGTCATGCGCGGAGAGCAGGATGGCGATCTGCTGCTCGCGCGCCAGCCGGCCGAGCACCGCGACGATCTCCTGCTCGCTCCTGAGGTCGAGGTTGGCCAGCGGCTCGTCCAGCAGCAGCAGCTTGGGCCGGGAGATCAGGGCGTGCGCGATCAGCACGCGCTGCTGCTCGCCGCCGGAGAGCTCGCCCACCCGCGCGTCGGCGTACTCGACCGCGCCCACGTCGCGCAGGGCGCCCTCGATCAGCTCCCGGCGCTGCCGCGACGGGAAGGCGAACCCGAGCCGGTGCCCGTCAAGGCCGAGCGCGACGACATCCCTGGCCCGAAGCGGCATGTCCGGGTCGATGACGAGCTTCTGCGGCACGTAGCCGATGGCCGACTTGTTCTTGCTGTGCACCGGCTGCGCCGTCGATGAGCACCCGCCCGCCCGACGGCTCGAGCAGGCCGAGGATCACCCGCAGGAGGGTGGTCTTGCCCGCGCCGTTCGGCCCGATGATCCCGGTGAACTCGCCCTTGCGGAGCGAGAACGTCACGTCGCTGAGCACCTGACGGCCGCCCAGGCGGACGCCGATCGCGTCGAGCGCCAGCAGATCGGGTCGCGTCGCGTGCGCCGCGGCCACCCTCGGCGCTGCTTCGTTCGTCATGACGGACCTCACAGGAGCTCACTCATCACAGGTGCTCGGTCGAGACCTTGTCCGCGACCGCCTTGCGCAGGTCCTGCACCTCGGTCAGCATCCAGGTCTGGTAGTCGTATCCCGGCATCGGCATCGTCTCGTAGACGCCGACCACCGGGATGTGGTTCTGGTTGGCCAGCGTAATCAGCGACTGCGTGAGGGGATCGGTGACCTGCTGGTTGTAAAGGAGCACCTTCACCTTATGGTCGGTGAACAGCGCCTTCTGCGCGGCGACGTCCTGCGGCGACGGGTCGATCCCGTTCATGATGTCCGCCTGGAACTCCCACGGCGTCAGGTTGTCCGCGCCGACGGCCTGCAGCATGTAGTCCGCCACCGGCTCGGTGGTCGCCACCGGGACGCCCGCGTAGGCCTTCTTGAAGGCGGCGATTGCGCCGTACCAGGAGTCAAGCGAGGCGATGAAGGACGTCGCGCGCGCCTTGAAGTAGGCCGCGTGGGCGGGCTGGATGGCGGCCAGGTCGGCGGCGATCGCGTCCGCGACCTTCGGCATCGTGGCCGGGCTGTACCACAGGTGCGGGTTGGGGGTGGAGCCCGGCAGCCCGAGCAGCGTCTGGACGTCGATGACCTTGGTTTTGCCGTCCTGGGCGGCGCTCTCGATCGTGGACATGAACGTGTCGTAGGAGACGCCGTTCTGCACGATGAGCTGGGCCGCGTTGATCTCGCGGGCGACCGACGGGCTCGCCTCGTACGTGTGCGGGTCGGTGCTGGGGTTGGACATGATGCCGCTGACCTGGACGTACTGGCCGCCGACCTGGCTGATCACGTCGGCGTACTCGTTCTCGGCGCCGACCGCGACGATCTTGCCGGAACCGGACCCGGCCGCGCTCGCGCCGACCGAGCAGGCCGACAGGGCCGTCGCGGCGACCGCCGCCCCGGCCGCCAGCAGCGCGATCCGCGTCAGGCGTCCTCGTCCGCCGGCCCGCTGAACGATCCGCTGCTTGACCGCACCACTCCGCATGCCCTGCTCCTCGCTGGTCGTCGCCGTCCCCGTTCGCTCGTAATGATAATCGTTTCTATTATCATTAAGCAACCGGATCGCGGAGATCGCGCTCGCGCTGGCCGCGCGGTCCGTCCGGGTTCATGGTCAGCGCGTGGAAGGCCGGCTACGTTGCAAGACATGACAGTGGATCAGCCGAGGGGGACTCGGGTGCGCGGGACGCGGCAGGCCTCGGCCGTTGCCACCGCCCTGACCAGCCTTCCGGGGTTCCGCAGCGCGCAGGAGATCCACGCCGAGCTCCGCCGCCAGGGCGAGACCGTGGGTCTCACCACCGTCTACCGGCACCTGCAGGTGCTCAGCGAACAGGGCGTCATCGACTCGATCCGCGATCCGTCGGGCGAGGCCCTGTACCGGCAGTGCGGCTCCACCGGCCATCACCATCACCTGACCTGCCGCGTCTGCGGTATCAGCGTCGAGGTGGAGGGGCGAGCAATCGAGCAGTGGGCGGAGAGGGTGGCCGCCGAGGCCGGCTTCACGTCGGTCAACCACACCGTCGAGCTTTTCGGCCTCTGCCCCGACCACTCCGCGTCGGACAACCGCTGACGTCGCGGCTTCCCCACGAAACGAACTTTTGTCGCAAAACGGCCGCTTGTGTAAACCAGGTCGGCGGCTGGCGCATCAGTCAAGTGATGTGACGGCGCAGCGCGCCGGGGCCGGTTCGATTTCGTTCGCTTGCGTTGATAACTGGGGAAGCATATGCGAATACCGATAAAGACAGGCCGAAGCCGGGTTCTCGCCATTGCCGCGAGCGTCCTGCTCTCCGGCACAGCGCTCGCGGCGGCGGCCACCGTGCACGCCCAGGCGGCCACTGCGGCCAAGCCCGACCCCGCGGTCGCCACGGTCACGGTGTCCAACCCCGGGCCGACCACCGAACCGCTGGAAACCGCGATCAACCTGCCCCTCACCGCCATAGATAGTGACACGGCCGGCTACCCGCTGACGTGGTCCGCCTCGCCGACGCTAACGCTCCTCGGCCTCTCAATCGCCCGCACCAACGTCAACGGAACCGAGGCGGCGATCACCGGGACTGTCCCGGCGGCGGAAGCAGGCACTTCCACCATCACCGTCACCGCGACCGACGCGGGCCTGGTGGCCGGGAGCGCGACGTTCGCGCTGACCATGGGAAACACCGTGAAGGTGACCAACCCCGGCGCCCAGACCTCCGTGCCGGACGCCGCCATCACGCCGCTGGCAATTGCCGCCAGCGACACCGACACCGCCGCGACCCTTACCTACACCGCCGGGCACCTGCCGACCGGGTTGGCGATCAACCCGACGACCGGCGTCATCAGCGGAACGCCGACCGTGGTGGGCGTCACCGACGTCACCGTCACCGCGACCGATGGCACCGGGGCGGCGGGCACGGCCGTGTTCGCCTGGACGGTCGGGAACAAGGTGACGGTGACGGCGCCGAAGGCCGAGTCCACCTGGCTGGGGCTCCCGGTCAAGGTGCAGGCAACCGCCGCCGACTCCGACAAGTCCCAGACGATCAAGTGGAGCGCCAAGCCGCTGGCGCCCGGCCTGTCGATCAGCGGGACCGGCCTCATCTCGGGCCGGACCACGGCGACTGGCCTGTTCAAGACCGTCGTGACCGCGACCGACGGCAGCGGCTCGGCCGGCTCCGCCACGATCGCCTGGACCGTCGGCGCGCCCATCACGGTGCACAGCGCCGGCTCGGTGACGACGACGGCCGGGCGGAGCGTGGCCTACAGGCTCGCCTACACCGACGTCGTGAAGGGCGACAAGGTGACGTGGACCGCAACCGGCCTGCCGGCCGGGGTCGGGTTCCAGCAGAGCTCGCTGCTTCTCTACGGCTGGCCGGCCGCCGCTGGCACTCACACCGTGGTCTTCAGGGCGAAGGGCTCCCTTGGCACCTCCGACCAGAAGGTACTCAAGCTAGTGGTCAGGGCCGCCCCCGATAGCGGCGCCGTCGGCCAGGTTCACCTGGCGCTCGACGGCAAGTGCCTGCAGGACCCTGGCAACCGCACGGCGAACGGCACGCGCGTCGAGATCGAGAACTGCGTTTCAGGCTCAACCGAGCGATGGACCGTCGCCTCTGACAACACCGTCCGTGTCAACGGCCGCTGCCTGAACATCGCCGGGTCCGGCAGCGCGAACGGCAGGCAGCTCCAGGTCTGGAGTTGCAACGGCAGCACGCGCCAGGTCTGGATGCAGGAGAGCGCCGGCCAGCTAGTGAACCCGGCGTCCGGCCTATGCGTGACCGACCCCCGGTCGAGCAGGAGTAACGGCGTCACCCCGACCATGGGCGCCTGCCATGCCAGGTCGTCCGAACAGTGGACGCTGCCCGCGCAGCCGATCCTGACCCCGGTCGGCGGGGCGTGCGCGGACGACCCGCTCGGCGTCGGCACCAACGGCACCGTCGTCGACATGTTCTCGTGCAACGGCACTCCCGGCCAGGCGTGGGACTTCGAGCCGAACGGCACGATCAGGATCAGCCAGTACCCCAACGTCTGCCTGACCCTGCACAAGTCCGAGCCCGTGCTGTGGGTATGCGGCGTCACCAGTGGCCAGAAGTGGTCGGTCAACCGCACCGGCGGCCTGGGCAGCGAGCTCGCCGTAGGCGGCGTCTGCCTGGCCACCAAGAGCCTGACCGCGTCGAACGCCACCAAGCTGGTCATGGCCAAGTGCGCGCCGGCCAACCCGCTCGACCTCTGGCACATCCAGTAGCAAAAGCCGCTGAAGAACAGCCCGTAACAAGAAGCGCCCCCTGACCGCTTACCGACGGAACAGGCAGTCAAGCCGACGCGCGCTCCCAATCCCCGATAGGGAGCGCGCGTCTCGGGGATATCAGGGACGCCCATGCGCGCGCTAATGGCGGTACGTCGAATTCGGTTTGAAATTGTCATCGCGTGCGCCCTGCTCTGCCTGTCGGCACTGCTGGCGACGGCCGCCTACGCGTACGCGTCGCCCGCCGCGTACGCGTCGCCTGCCAAGGACGGCGCCGCGCCGCTGGCCGCCCACACGATCAAGGTCGCCAACCCCGGCCCGCAGACCACCAACCCGCTGACAACGCACGTCGACGTGGCGATCAAGGCAACCGACTCGGACGCCGCCGCCGCCCTGACCTACACCGCGACCGGGCTGCCGCCCGGGCTGACGATCAGCAAGACCACGGGCGTCATCTCCGGCACGGTCACGACCGCTCACACCGGGACGGTCAAGGTCACCGCCACCGACTCGACCACCGCGTCCGGGTCGGCCTCGTTCACCTGGACCGCCAGGAACACGATCGCCATCACCACCCCGAAGGCGCAGCAGACGACCGTGGGCGCCGCCGTCGCGCTGGCGGTCCTGGCCGAGGACGACGACACCAAGGCGACCCCGCTGACGTGGGCCGCCAGCGGCCTGCCGGCCGGGCTCGCCATCGACCCGGCCGACGGCGTCATCACCGGCACGCCGACCACGGCCGGCGCCTACACCGTCACGGTGACGGTCAGCGACCCCACCAAGTCGGCCGCCAGCGTCAGCTTCGGCTGGAAGGTCGGCGACCTGATCACGGTGGCCGCGCCGGGCTCGGAGCGGTCCACCGTCGGCCTCCCGATCACGCCGGTGCCGGTCACCGCCACCGACTCCGCCCCGGCGCAAAAGCTCACCTACCGCGCGGCCAGCACCGACCTGGCCACCGGGACGACGACCGCGGGACCGCCGCCCGGCCTCGCCATCAACCCGGCCACCGGCACCATCACCGGCACCCCGACCGGGGACGCCGCGGGCTACACGGTCACGGTCACCGCCGCCGACGCGACCGGCGCGACCGGGTCCGCCCCGATCGGGTGGACGATCGCCAACCACGTCACGGTGACCTCGCCCGGCAGCCGGAAGTTCTGGGACCGCATCCCGGTCCTGCTGAAGATCAAGGCGACCGACTCCGACCCGGCCCAGAAGCTCACCTACGGCGCGACCGGACTCCCGGCCGGGGAGCAGATCAACCCCGCGACCGGGGTCATCTCCGGCACGCCGGCCACGATCTCGGCCGGCACCGCGCGGGTGACCGCGACCGACGCGGCCGGATCGGCGGGCACCGCCACCTTCTCCTGGTCGGTCCAGCTGGCGATCATCATCCCCGACCCGGGCACGGTCCGAACCACGGCCGGGCACGCGCTGAACGTGCGGCTGAGCTACAGCGACGCCGCCGGGCGAGCCGACCGGGTGACGCTGTCGGCGGCCCGCTTGCCGAGCGGGCTCACCTTCGAGCCGGGCCCGGCGACGATCTACGGCTGGGCCAGCCTCCCCGGAACCTACCGGGTGACGATTAACGCCCGGGGTTCCCTGGGCGACCTCAGCTCGATGACGTTCCCGCTGGTCGTCAGCGCGGCGCCGGACCGCGGCCCGACCGGCCAGATCCGCCTCGACGAGGGCGGCCAGTGCCTGGACGACCTGGGGAACCGATCCGCCAACGGCACCGGGGTGGCGCTCTGGAGCTGCCGGTCGGGTGGCGCCGCCGAGCGCTGGACGCTCGCGTCCGACGGCACCGTCCGGATCCACGGTAAGTGCCTGGAAGTCGCGGGGAACGGCGGCTACCTGCGCCAGGGCGTCCGGCTGTGGACCTGCGACGCGGGCAGCGCTGGGCCCCGCGAGACCTGGCTGACCGGGACCGACGGCCAAATCGCGAGCGCCGCCTCCGGGCTGTGCCTGTCCGATGCCCGATCGACCACGCGCAACGGCACCAGGCCGACGCTGATCGGTTGCGCGCTCAGTCGCGGCCAGATCTGGACCGCGCCCGCCCAGCGGATCCTGTCCGCGCTGGCCGGCACCTGCGCCGACGACCTGCACAGCGGCGGCGGCAACGGGAACGTGATCGACATGTACGGCTGCAACGGCACCGCCTCGCAGTCGTGGACGGTGGCGCCCGACGGCACCCTGCGGATGTTCGGCGGCAAGTGCGTCACCGTGCGCGGGCCGCTCGGCCGGGTCGCGGCCAAGATCGAGCTGTGGACCTGCATCCGGCACGACAAGGCCCAGCAGTGGACCCTGGTGCGCGGCCGCACCCTCAACGGCGAACTCCGGGCAGGCGGCGTCTGCCTGGCCGTCCCCAGCATGACCGCCCTCGCCACCTCGCAGCTGAGAACGGCCCCCTGCTCCGCGACCGACCCCCGCGTCCACTGGCACATCTGGTAGGGCGCCGGCAGTCAGACCCGAAGGTCAAGATCAAATTCGATTTGTCCGAACGGACCCTGTCTTCGCCTTGCGGGGCCAGGCGAAGAACAGGGTCCGTTCGATAGCCGGATGATTTTCCGCTTTTGACTGGGCAAGGGAACGGCCGGGCGGCCCGCAGTGGGCCGCCCGGCCGTTACCACTGACCGAGCCGAACGTCCGGACTTACGCGGCGGCGGTAACCGCCCCGGTGTCCGTGCTGTCCGCGCTGACGGCGGCCGACGCGGGCTCCAGGGCCAGCGCCAGCACGTCCCTGACGTCGCTCATCGGGTGCACCGACAGCTTCGCCAGCACCTCCGCGGGCACGTCGTCCAGGTCGGGCTCGTTCCGCTGCGGTATCAGCACCGTGGTGATGCCGGCCCGGTGCGCGGCCAGCAGCTTCTGCTTGACCCCGCCGATCGGCAGCACCCGCCCGGTGAGGGAGACCTCGCCGGTCATCGCCACGTCCGAGCGGACCGGGCGCCCCGACAGCAGCGACGCGAGCGCCGTCGTCATCGTCACGCCCGCCGACGGGCCGTCCTTGGGAACCGCGCCGCCGGCACGTGGACGTGCACGCCGCGGTCCTTCAGGTCGGTCACCGGCAGCTCCAGCTCGGCGCCGTGCGAACGCAGGTAGGAGAGGGCGATCTGGGCCGACTCCTTCATGACGTCGCCCAGCTGGCCGGTAAGGGTGACGCCGGTCCCGCCGGTCTCCTTGTCGGCCAGCGACGCCTCGATGTAGAGGACGTCACCGCCCGCGCCGGTCACCGCCAGGCCGGTCGCCACGCCGGGCACCGCCGTGCGGCGGTCGCTCGACGTCAGCTTGGTCTCCGGGGTGAACCGGGGCCGGCCCAGGTAGTCGCGGAGGTTGTCCACGTCCACCGTGACCGGGATCGCGCCGGGCTCGAGCGCCTCCTTGGCCGCGACCTTCCGCAGCACCCGGGCGATCGACCGCTCGAGCGAGCGGACGCCCGCCTCGCGGGTGTACTCGGCCGCGATCAGCCGCAGCGCGCCCTCGTCCACGGTGACCTCCTCGGCGGACAGGCCCGCCTTGGAGAGCTGCCGCGACAGCAGGTGGTCACGCGCGATCGCGACCTTCTCGTCCTCGGTGTAGCCGTCGAGCGTGACCAGCTCCATCCGGTCGAGCAGCGGCCCGGGGATCGAGTCGAGCACGTTCGCGGTGGCCAGGAAGACCACGTCGGACAGGTCGAGGTCGACCTCGAGGTAGTGGTCGCGGAACGTGTGGTTCTGCGCCGGGTCAAGCACCTCGAGCAGCGCCGATGCCGGGTCGCCCCGGTAGTCAGAGCCGATCTTGTCCACCTCGTCCAGCAGCACGACCGGGTTCATCGTGCCGGCCTCGCGGATGGCGCGGACGATCCGGCCAGGCAGCGCGCCGACGTAGGTGCGCCGGTGACCGCGGATCTCGGCCTCGTCCCTGACGCCGCCGAGCGCGACCCGGACGAACTTCCGGTCCATCGCCCGCGCCACCGACTCGCCCAGCGAGGTCTTGCCGACGCCGGGCGGGCCGACCAGGGCCAGCACCGCGCCGGACCGACGGCCGCCGATGACGCCGAGGCCGCGGTCGCTGCGGCGCTTGCGCACCGCCAGGTACTCGATGATCCGTTCCTTCACGTCGTCCAGCCCGGTGTGGTCCTCGTCCAGGATCGCGCGGGCGCCCGCGATGTCGTAGGCGTCCTCGGTCCGCTCGTTCCAGGGGATGTCGAGGATCGTGTCGAGCCAGGTCCTGATCCAGCCGGTCTCCGGTGAGGCGTCCGGGGTCCGCTCGAGCTTGTCGACCTCCTTGAGCGCGGCCTCCCTGACCTTCTCCGGCAGGTCGGCGGCCTCGACGCGGGCCCGGTAGTCGTCCTCCTCGGTGCCGTCGCCGTCGCCGGACAGCTCCTTGAGCTCCTTGCGCACGGCCGCGAGCTGCTGGCGGAGCAGGAACTCCTTCTGCTGCTTCTCCATGCCCTCGGTGACGTCCTTGCGGATCGTCTCGGCCACGTCAAGCTCGGCCAGGTGCTCTCGGCGTCCACTTGATCGCGGTCTCGAGGCGCTCGGCAATGTCGGCCGTCTCCAGGAGCTGGAGCTTCTGCTCGGCGGTCACGTAGCTGCTGTAGCCGGCCCGGTCGGCGATCGTCGACGGGTCGTCGAGCTGCTGGATCATGTCCACGACCTGCCACTGGCCCCGCTGCTGGAGGACGGCGACGATCAGGGACTTGTACTCCTTGGCGAGCTCGGTCGCCCGGGCGCCCTGACCGGTCTCCTCGATCACGGTGCCCTCGACCCACAGCGCCGCGCCCGGGCCGGTGGTGCCGTGGCCGATCTTCACTCGCGAAACGCCGCGCAGCACCGCGCCCGGCTCGCCGCCGGGCATCCGCCCGACCTGCTCAATGACGGCAAGCGTGCCGGTGCCCGCCAGCCCGGCCGGCGATCCTCGGCACGAGGAGCACCTGGGACTTCTCTTCCGAACGTATTCCTGGCCCCCGGCCAAGCCCCGCGCTGTTGCGAGCGGCGTCGACGGCGCCTCTGACCTCGGCGTCGGTAAGTTCAATGGGGACCACCATGCCAGGCAGGACCACTTCGTCATCGAGCGGCAGCACCGGCAGCGTGAGCGTCTCGCTCATCAGCCCTCCTAAGGTTGAGTCACCTACACTCAAGAAAGAAGAGCCCGTAGTTATTTCCTGCCTGCTTTCCGCCCACAGCGAAGGGCTAGCGACCTGGTCCGCGCTCGATCGTGATCGCGGCCGTGTAGCCCTCGCTCGGGATCGGCTTGGCCACAGCGACCCGGACCCAGGCGAGGTCGTAGTCGGCGATCAGCCGTTGCGCGACGCGCTCGGCGGCCGTCTCGATGAGCATGAACTTGCCCTCGATGACGACGGTCTTGATGGTCAGCGCGGCCGACGAGTAGTCGAGCGCGTCGAGCAGGTTGTCACGGGACGCCGCCTTGGCCACATCGGCCGCCATGTCCACCGCGAACACCAGCGCCTGCTCGGTCTCGCGCTCCCAGTCGTACACCCCGATGACGGCGGCAACCCGCAGGTCCCTGATCGATACGGTGTCAGTCACACGTCTGATGCTAGCCACCGCATTCTGATGCGGCCCTGCGGGCGGGCCGGGGCGCGGCGTTTTGCTGGTAGCAAGTAGTCATGAGCGACGAGCGGGAACTGCGGGCAGCGGCCGAGAAGCACCTACGGGCGCTGGCGGGCGAGAACGCCCGGCTGCGCGAGGACCAGTGGACCGCGATCCGCGCCCTCGTCGCCGAGAAGCGGCGGGCGCTGGTGGTGCAGCGGACCGGGTGGGGCAAGTCGGCGGTTTACTTCGTCGCGACCGCGCTGCTGCGCGCGGCCGGGGCGGGCCCCACCGTGATCGTCTCGCCCCTGCTGGCGCTGATGCGGAACCAGGTCGAGGCCGCGGGCCGGGCGGGCATCCACGCGCGCACGATCAACTCGGCCAACCTCGAGGACTGGCAGCAGGTCTACGCGGAGGTCCGCGATGGCGCGGTGGACGTGCTCCTGGTCAGCCCGGAACGGCTCAACAACCCCGGGTTCCGCGACAACGTGCTGCCCCATCTGACCTCGGCCGCCGGGCTGATCGTGATCGACGAGGCCCACTGCATCTCCGACTGGGGGCACGACTTCCGGCCCGACTACCGCCGGATCAGGACCCTGCTGGAGAGCCTGCCGCGGGGCATACCGGTGCTGGCGACCACCGCGACCGCCAACGCCCGCGTCACCACCGACGTCGCCGAGCAGCTGGAGGCCGGCCTGCGCGGCGCCGACGACGGGGGCGGGGTGCTGGTGCTGCGGGGGCCGCTCGACCGCGAGTCGCTCCGGCTGGCCGTGGTCAGCCTGCCGGCCACCCCGATGCGGCTGGCCTGGCTGGCCGCGGCCCTCGGCAGCGGCGCGCTGCCGAACTCGGGCATCATCTACACGCTGACGGTCGCCGCCGCCTACGAGACCGCCGCGTTCCTGCGCGAGCAGGGCATCGAGGTCACCGCCTACAGCGGCAAGGACGATCAGGCCCAGCGGCTGCGGGCGGAGGAGGACCTGCTCGCCAACCGGGTCAAGGCGCTGGTCGCCACCAGCGCCCTCGGCATGGGGTTCGACAAGCCCGACCTCGGCTTCGTGGTGCACCTCGGCGCGCCGCAGTCGCCGGTCGCCTACTACCAGCAGATCGGCCGGGCCGGGCGCGGCGTCGAGCGGGCCGAGGTGGTGCTGCTGCCCGGCCGGGAGGACCGCGACATCTGGGCCTATTTCGCCTCGCTCGCGTTCCCGCCCGAGCGGCAGGTCCGCGCCACCCTCGACGCCCTCGCAGACGCCGGCCGGCCGCTGTCGACCGCCGCCATCGAGACCCGGGTCGACCTGTCCAGGGGGCGCCTCGAGTCGATGCTCAAGGTGCTCGACGTGGACGGGGCGGTCACCCGCGTCGCGGGCGGCTGGGCCGCCACCGGCAAGCCCTGGGAGTACGACGGCGAGCGGTACGAGCGGGTGGCGCGCGAGCGGGCCCGCGAGCAGCAGGCCATGCTCGCCTACCAGGCCACCGCCGAGTGCCGGATGGAGTTCCTGCGCCGCGAGCTCGACGACCCCGAGGCCGCCCGCTGCGGCCGGTGCGACAACTGCACCGGGCAGCGCTGGGAAGCCGACGTCTCGCCGGCCGGCGCGGAGGCGGCGCGGGAACGGCTCGCCCGCCCGGGCACCACGGTCGAGCCGCGGAAGATGTGGCCGACCGGGATGAAGGAGCTCGGGATCGACGCCACGGGCAAGATCGCGCCCGCCCGGCTGGCCGAGCCCGGCCGCGCCCTCGGCCGTCTGACCGACATCGGCTGGGGGACCGCTCTGCGCACCCTGCTCTCCGACCAGACGCCCGACGGCCCGGTGACCGACCAGCTCGCGGACGCGATGGTGCAGGTCCTGGCCAGCTGGAACTGGAAGCAGCGCCCGGCGGCGGTGGTCGCCATGCCGTCACGGAGCAGGCCCGCCCTGATCACCAGCCTGGGGCGGCGGATCGCCGCCATCGGGCGGCTTCCCTACCTGGGCGAGCTCGGCTACGCGACCGAGGACGGCCCGGGACCGCGCCGCCACAACAGCGCCCAGCGCCTGGCCTCCCTCTGGCGCGCGCTGGTGGTCCCCGACGACCTCCGCGACGCGCTCAAGTCCCACGGCGACGGCCCGGTGCTGCTGGTCGACGACCAGATCGACACCGGCTGGAGCATGACCGTCGCCGCGATGCGGCTGCGCGACGCAGGCGCCCCGGCCGTGCTCCCGCTCGCGCTGGCGGTCGCTACCGGTTAGGCGACGTAGGGCTCGGCGCCGGTCTCGCTGACCATGGGGCGCTCGGCCACCGCCCAGCCGGTCATGCCGTCGGAAACGTTGACGGTCTTCCAGCCGGCCCCGGCCAGGGCCTGCGCGGCGTAGGCCGAGCGGGCGCCGGACCGGCAGATCACGTAGATCTCGCGGTCCTGGGGGATCTCCGCCGCCCGCTCGGAGATCGCACCGACGGGGATGTGCACCGCGTCGGGCGCGTGCCCGGCGGCCCACTCGTCGTCCTCGCGGACGTCAAGCAGGTACACCCCGGCGGGCAGTTCCGTCGACATGACAGCAGGCTGGGCATCGTCGGAGTGAAACACGGTCGTTCTCCTGTCGCAGCGGCGGGGCAACACCATCGTCAACTTGCTGTGCGCGACACTGTACAGCCTGGTCGGCACCCGCCCGGCACTGCCGCTAGCCAAGGGTCGCCGACCCGCTGAGCACGTCCTCATTCTGTAACTATCCGAAAGCCATATTTTGGCTCTACATTGTCTGGCGTGTCCTCACGAGTGTCGATGTCGGAAACTGTCTTGCCTATAGAGGACAAGACCATCTCCGAGGTTCCCGACGACCAACGGCACGGCGACGCCCGTGACCTGTTCACATTCTGGTTCGGGCCCAACATCACGCTGCTCGCGGTGGTCAACGGCGCGCTGGCGACCGCGGTCTACGGGCTGCCGTTCTGGCTGGCCGCGGTCGGCCTGCTGATCGGCAACCTGGCCGGCGGGGCGGTGCTCGCGCTGCACTCGGTCCAGGGCTCGCGGCTCGGGCTGCCGCAACTGGTGCAGACGCGGGCCCAGTTCGGGTCGTCCGGCGCGATCGGAGTGGCCGCGTGCGTCGCGGTCATCTCGGTCGGGTTCCTGGCCGTCAACCTCGTCCTCGCGGGGCAGTCGCTCAACCTGCTCAGCAGCCGCATCCCGGTCGTCGGAACCATCATCGGGGTGGCGGCGGTGAGCGCGGTGCTCGCGATCTGCGGCTACGACGTCATGCACTCGGTGGCCTGGGTGCTCTCCTGGATCGGCGGCATTGTGCTGCTGATCGCCTTCACCTGGGTCATCGGGGCCGGGCACCTCGCCCCCGGATTCTGGCAATCCGGCCACGCCACCGCGGTCGGGCTGGCCGGCGCGGTCAGCGTGGCCGCGCTGTGGCAGCTCTCCTACGCTCCCTACGTCGCCGACTACTCGCGCTACCTGCCCGCAGGCACCCCCGCCAGGCAGACGTTCCTGGCCAGCTTCCTCGGCACCTCGACCGGCTCGAGCGCGGCGATGCTGCTCGGCGCGATCGTCGGGGTGCAGAGCTCGGACGTGCTCGGCGGCTTCATCGGGCTCGCGCACGGCAGCAGCATCATGGTGGTCGGGACGTTCACGGTCTGCCTGGCGCTGGCCTCCGCCATCAACGTCTACGGCGGCACCATGTCGCTGGTGACCATCGGGCAGGCCCTGGTACCGCGATGGCGCCCGCCGACCGAGCTGCACGCGGTCACCCGCGCCGCGCTCGCGCTGGCCATCGCCGCCCTCGCCGCGGCCGGCGCCGTGCTCGGCCGCAACGGGTTCCTCATCGGCTGCACCAACATCGTGCTGCTGGTGATGTACGTGGTCGTGCCGTGGACGGCGATCAACCTGGTTGACTACTACCTCATCCGGGCGGGCCGGTACGAGGTCGCGGACCTGCTGCGCGGCGACGGCGGGCGCTACGGCCGGGTCAACTGGCCCGCGCTGGGGTGCTACCTGGCGGGCATCGCGATCGAGGCGCCGTTCGTGAGCACCCCGGCCTTCACCGGGCCGGCCGCGACCGCGCTGGGCGGCGCGGACATCGCCTGGCTGGTCGGCCTGGCGGTCGCCGGCCCGCTGTACTACTGCGTCGCGCGCCTCCGCTCGCGGCCGCGCAGGAGCGAGATCGCGACGGAACAGAAGATCAGGGCGGCGGTCGCCTCGTAATGCGCACGGCCCGCCGCCTCGCGCTGGATCTTCCCGTGGAAGTGATCCACTGCGGGCGGGAACGGGGAGCGGCCGAAGAACAGCCGCGACGGCTTGTCGAGGTCGGGCAGCGCGGCACCCGCCATGCCCGCCAGCACCGCCGGGCGGCGCTCTCGCGGCGCCAGCGCCGTTATGGTCCCCATCACCGCGAGGCCGACCAGTCCGTCGGACACCGCCACCCTGAGATATCTGCGGCCACGGCCGAACTTGCCCCAGTGCGGCGTCGCGTCGAGGGCGAAGTGCGACGCGACAGCCAGCGCGAACGCCGGCACCGGGCGGCGTACGACGGTGCCGATCACGGCGCCCGACAGTACATGATTGGTGACCAGCATGCCCCCAACGGTACGGCGTCCCCGTCGTTCAGCACGCGGCGCGCCACTCCTGGTAGCGTTTCCACCATGCTGGACAGACGATTCATCAGGGACAACCCGGAAGCGGTAAAGGCCGCCGTCCGGGTTAAGGGCATCGACCTGGACGTGGACGAACTGCTCAGCCTGGATCAGTCCAGTCGTGAACTGCAACGCGAGCTTGACGAGGCGCAGACCAGGCGAAAGGCGTTCGCCAAGGAGTTCGCACGGGCCGACGAGGCGACCAGGGCGGTGCTCCGGGCCGAGCACGACGAGCAGGACATGCACCTCAAGGAGGTGCGCGAGCTGCTCGCCGAGGTCAACGAGAAGCTGCAGGCCCTGCTGCTTCTCACTCCGATGATCCCGTGGACGGGCACGCCGGTCGGCCGTGACGACTCCGCCAACGTCACCATCAAGACGTGGGGCGAGCGGCCGGTCTTCGACTTCGAGGTCAAGGACCACGTTGAACTGCTCGAGAATCGCGGCTGGGCCGAGTTCGCCCGGGCGCGGAAGGTGGCGGGCGAGCGGGCCTACGCGCTCACTGGCGACATGGTGCTGCTCGAGCGGGCGCTGCTCTCGTACGCGCTCGACCATCTGGTCTCGACCGGGTCCACCGTGATCTCGGTCCCGGTCATGGTCAGGGAAGACGCGCTGATCGGAACCGGGCAGTTCCCCGCCCACCGCGAAGAGACCTACGCGCTCCCGGCCGACGACCTCTACCTCGCGGGCACCGCCGAGGTCGCCCTCGTCGGCCTCCACTCCGGCGAGATCCTCGACGCCAAGGCGCTGCCGATCCGCTACGCGGGCATTTCGCCCTGCTTCCGCCGCGAGGCGGGCAGCGCCGGGCGCGACGTGCGCGGTCTGCTCCGGGTGCACCAGTTCGAGAAGGTCGAGCAGTTCGTCATCTGCGCGGCCGACGACGAGGAGTCCGACCGCTGGCACGCCGAGCTGCTCGGCGTCGCCGAGCACCTGCTGCAGGGCCTGGGGCTGCACTACGAGGTGGTCGAGTGCTCCACCGGTGACATGGGCGCGGGCAAGTACCGGATGAACGACGTCAACACCTGGTTCCCCTCGCTCGGCCGGTTCCGCGAGACCCACAGCTGCTCCTCGCTGCACGACTGGCAGGCCCGGCGGGCCAGCGTGCGCTACCGCGACGCCGACGGGACGGTGAAGTTCGCCTACACGCTGAACAACACCGCGATCGCGACGCCCCGGCTGCTCGCCGCCGTCATCGAGAACTACCAGACCGCAGACCAGAAGATCCGCCTGCCCGAGGTGCTCCGGCCGTACCTCGGCGGCCGATCCGAGCTCTAAAAACCGCCATAATCAGGACAAGCCACAGCAAGCCCAGGTAGGACCTAGTTAAGTCGGACGAGAAAGACTGGAGGGCCGTGCGCCTTGGGACGCGAGCGTCGTACGCTGCGAGGCGTGGAACTCCGAGCTGACCGGGTCGCCGAGCTCGCCCACCGCCGGGTGGCCGAGCTGCGGCGGCGCGATGTCGCGATCGCATTGCTCAGCGTGCCGGCCGCCGACGCGCTGGCGTCGCTGCCCACCATCCGACGGGGGCTGCTGGCAGCGGGAAACCCGCTGTCGGCGCCGTTCTGGGACTCGGCCGAGTCGATCCTGCACAAGATCAGCGAGCACGCCGCCACCTTCGGTGATGTGCACGGCTGGCTGGAGGCAACCGGGACCGAGCCGACCGGGATCATCGGGCTGCACGTCTGGGCGGAGCCCGCCTCCCGCAGCCCGCTACAGGAGGAGATGCACGCCCGGCTGGTCGGCCACCTGGAGGAACTGCTGGCGGCGGGCGAGATCGACCCCGACCTGCTCGCCACCGGGGACGAGGACGCCCGCCGGGAGTACGTGACGCTGCAGGAGCGGTGGATGACCAGTCCGCTGCCGGACGGCCGGGTGCCGATGACCGTCCTGCTCGACGAGCAGGACGAGGCCTTCCTGGCGGACTGGGCGGCCGCCGACGCGGAGGCGCGGTCCGCGCTGCACTCCATGCTCGCGGCGGCGGGCGAGCGCCCGCTGCCCGCCGACGACCTGCGCGCGGCCGTCGCCAAGCTCCGCGGCGACATCGCCCAGCCGGGCTGGCCGGGCCAGATGCTGGTCTCGTTCAGCGGCAGGAACGCGGACTCGCTGCCGTCGGACGACGCCGAGCTCTGGCTGACGCTGGCCACGTCGGTGGCGGCGCCGCAGGGAGGACCGCTGTCCGACGAGGACAAGGAGTTCGCCCGCGCGATGGAGTGGGCCGAGGAGGAGGACCTCGAATTCGGCGACGACCTCGACGACGAGAGCGACGCCGACGCCGAGCCCGACGAGCTGTCCGCTGCGATCGCGGCGGTCTGCGCCCTCGATCACTTCGACTGGCTGGCGGTCATGTCGGCGCTGGTCACCGGCGGCCCGGGGACGCCCGCCTCGGCCGCGGACCTGGCCCGGTACGTCAGGGACTTCGACCCTGAGCAGGTCATCGGCCTCGCCGTGGTCGGCGACGACTTCTCGTTCGCCCCCGCGGTGGCGGTGGCCGACGATGACGCCGATGACGATGACTACGTCGACGTCGAGCTCGAGGTCGACGTTGACGACGATGACGACTTCGACAAGGCGGCCCTGCTGTTCGAAGACGCCGACTTCGGATCGACCGACCTCGAGGAGGACGAGGACGAGGACTTCGACGAGCTGAGCATCGAGGAACTGTTCCTCAACGTGACCGCCATGTGGTCCGTGCTCGGCGCGATCGACGAAGACGACCGGCTGACCCCGCTCGGCTGGTGGGGGCTGCCCGAGGCCATGAG
Organism: uncultured Actinomycetota bacterium; assembly: GCA_963773105.1. Lineage (GTDB taxonomy): Bacteria > Actinomycetota > Actinomycetes > Streptosporangiales > Streptosporangiaceae > Trebonia. The sequence goes on along the minus strand of CAVZAA010000002.1, from coordinate 813,676 downwards.
CCGCGCCTGGACGGAGTCCGAGGCGGATTAGGCGGCGCCGCTGTTAGCGGGCGCCCGTCGTCAGCGGCGCTTGGCGTCGGCCGGGTCGGCCGTCGCGGCCTCGGCCGCGTCATTCGGCTGCGAGTCGTCGGCCCCGACGTCCTCGGGGTCCTCCGGACGCGGGCCGATCTTCTTGAACTGCTTGTTCATCGAGCGGAGTATGAACACGAGCGCGACGCCGAGCGCGGCCACCACCAGGAAGCCGAGCAGCCCAGGCTCCACGTTGCTGAGCGAGGACGTGGAGTTGCTTGAGCTGCCAGCCAGCACGGCGAGGAACGTCACAGGGTCACACTCTCCCGGATACCCGCGAAAAGATCGTCTTCCGGCAGCTCGGTATCGACGAGCGACCTAGCAAGATGATAGTCCTCGGTCGGCCAGGCGACGCGCTCGACCTCGCGCGGGCACGCGAACCACGAGCTCTCGGGGTCGATCTGGGTGGCGTGGGCGCGCAGCGCGTCGTCGCGCACGCCGAAGTAGTCGGCCGCCGCCACCCTGGTGGTGATCTCCAGGGTCCGCTGGCCGCGCTCCAGGCGCTTGCGGGCGCGCTCTTCCCACTCGGCGAAGATCTCGGTGTAGGGCGAGTCCAGGCCGCGGCGGATGAGCTCCTCGTGCAGGGCGGCGTACTTCGCCTGATGGAAGGTGACGAAGTAGTACATCTTGGACGGCTGCCACGGCTCCCCGCCCACCTCTGTGTACCTGTCCGGGTCGGCCGCCGCCTCGAACGCCTCCACCGCGACCTGGTGGGTCTTGATGTGATCGGGGTGCGGGTAGCCGCCCGACTCGTCGTAGGTCAAGATCACGTGCGGCCGGAAGTCGCGGACCAGGCGCACCAGCGGAGCGGCCGCCTTCGCCAGCGAGACAACGGCGAAACTACCCTCGGGCAGCGGCGGGAGCGGGTCGCCCTCCGGCAGGCCGGAATCGACGAAACCGAGGAAGCGCTGCTCGACGCCGAGGATCTCCCTGGCCCGCGCCATTTCCGCCCGCCTGATGTTGGGCAGGTCCGCCTGCACCTCGGGCCGGTCCATGGCCTTGTTGAGCACGCTGCCGCGCTCGCCGCCGGTCATCGTGGCGACGAGAACCTCGGCGCCCTCCCTAACGTACCTGGCCATCGTGGCGGCGCCCTTGCTCGACTCATCGTCCGGGTGCGCGTGCACCGCCAGGAGCCGCAGCTTCGCGTCCGCCATCTGATCCTGCCCCGACCCGTGGGATGACACCCTGGTCTCCCCTTCCGTCTGCTTTCGCTATCTACACCGGAACACCTACAGCGGAACGTCCATCCGGTTTATCTGCATTCCCGCCGGGAACGCTGGGTCGGAGGCTTTCTAGACCGCGCCGCCTACTGGGAGCACTTGACTAGTTCGCGCCAGTGGCCGAACCTTGTTAGCCTCAGAAGATTACCCCCGGAGACCGGCTGGCCGCTCGGCGGAAGGCCCTCAGCGCCCTCGCTACCAAAGAAGCGGTCAGCACGCAGCGGCTAGATGAGTCCTGCGTAGTACTGAGGAGTGCCCGTGACCGAGACGCGCAATGAAAGCGTCACCTGGCTTACCCAGGAGGCGTACGACCGGCTTAAGGCCGAGTTCGACTATCTCTCCGTGCAGGGGCGCATCGATATCGCGAAGAAGATCGAGGCAGCCCGCGAAGAGGGAGACCTGCGCGAGAACGGCGGTTACCACGCGGCCAAGGAGGAGCAGGGCAAGCAAGAAGGCCGCATCCTCCAGCTCCAGTACATTCTGGAGAACGCCCGGGTGGGCGAGCCGCCGCGCACGGATGGCGTGGTCGGGCCCGGTATGACGGTGACCGTCCGATTCGTCCGCGACGACGAGGAGGTCACCTTCCTGCTGGCCTCGCGCGAGGAGAGCGGCGCGCCGATCGACGTGTACTCGCCGAAGTCCCCGCTTGGCGCGGCGATCACCGGCAAGAAGGTCGGCGAGAAGGCGAGCTACTCGCTGCCCAACGGCCGCCAGATCCAGGTGGAGATCCTGGAGGCGGTGCCGTACGCCGGCGCCTGAAAGCCTGAGCTAGCAAGCAAAACGAGGCGTCCGGCGGCGAGTTGCCGCCGGACGCCCGTTTTTCCTGGCCTAGCGCAGGCCTACCGCCGCCCGAGCACCCGCTAGCCGATGAGCGCCTCCGCCTCGGGAGCGGGCGTCGCCTGCTCGCCCGACGCCCGGCCGCGCAGCGGCACCTGCTTGATGAACAGGGCAAGCACGAAAACCACGATCGCGGCGGGCAGCACGGCCAGGAACACCGCGTCCTCGCCGTGGGTGACCGCGCGGAAGACGACCTCCTGCACCGCGTGCGGCAGCCGCGACACCTGCGCCGGGTCGAACGACGCCCCGGTGACGTGGAACTGGCCGGCCGCGCGGCCGGCCGACGCCATCACCGAGTTCAGCCTGCTCGCGAACACCGCGCCGAACGCGGCCACTCCGAGCGAGCCGCCCATCTGCTGGAAGAACATCCGGGCGCTGGTCGCCACGCCCATGTCCCTGAGCTCGACGCTGTTCTGGGCGATGAGCGAGACCATCTGCATCAGGCAGCCCATGCCGAGGCCGAGGATCACGAAGTCGATGCCGAGCTCCCACCGGTTGGTGGTGACGCTGAGCCGGGTCAGCAGGAACATGGCGACCACCATGACCGCCCCGCCGACGATCGGGAACAGCCGGTACTTGCCGGTCTTGCTCACCACCAGGCCGGCCAGCACCGAGACCGCCGCCGAACTGACCATCATCGGCGTCAGCAGCAGCCCGCTGACGGTCGGGGTGGCACCCTGCACGGTCTGCTGGTAGAGCGGCAGGAACGTCATCGCGCCGAACAGCCCCAGGCCGACGAAGAACGCCAGCGCCATCGCCAGGCTGAAGTTCCTGTTCTTGAACACGTGCAGCGGCAGCATCGGCTCCGCCGCCCGGCGCTCGGCCGACAGGAACCAGGCGAACGCAACCACGGCCACCGCGATCAGCCCCAGCACCGGCGCCGAGGTCCAGCTGTACTCGGTGCCGCCCCAGGTGGCGACCAGGATGATGGCGGTCGCGATCACGCCCAGGAGGACGCCGCCGAGGTAGTCGATCCGGTGCTCGACCCGGCGGACCGGCAGCTTGAGAGTCGCCCACATGTAGACCAGCGCGGCCCCGCCCACCGGCAGGTTGATGTAGAAGATCCAGCGCCAGGAGAACGCGTCGGTGATCCACCCGCCCAGCAGCGGGCCGCCGACGGTGGCGAGCATCATCGCGGCCATGAAGTAGCTCATGTACTTGCCGCGCTCGCGGGGCGGCACGATCTCGCCCAGGGTCGCCATCGCGCCCACCATCAGGCCGCCCGCGCCCAGGCCCTGCAGCGCCCGGAACGAGATCAGCATCGCCATCGACGTCGACAGGCCGGACAGCGCCGAGCCGATGAGGAAGAGCACGATCGCGAAGATGAAGAGCTTCTTGCGGCCGTACATGTCGCCCAGCTTGCCGTAGAACGGCGTGGTGATCGTCGAGGTCAGGATGTAGGCGGTCACCACCCAGGACAGGTGCGAGACGCCGCCCAGGTCGCCCACGATCCGCGGCAGCGCGGTGCTCACCACGAGCTGGTCGAGCATCGCGAGGACCATGGTCAGGATCAGGCCGGGAAGCACGATCATGACCTGCCGGTGGGTCAGGTACCCGCCGCCCGCCGATCCGACTTCGCCCGCCGCTGCAGTGGCGCCCGCGCCCGCCGCCTCGCTCACGTTCTTCTCCTCAGGCCCGGATGGGAACTTACCTGCCGCCCGGCTAGTGTATTCAGCATAAGTAAGCTATGTTCCTAGCTAACCGGCCGTCAAGCAGATTCCGGTTGCTGTGGGCGATCAGAACGGGCAAGCGGAGGCACGGCACGAGGATGGACGCGGCAGAGACCGACGCGGCCGACGCGGTGGAGAGCGCGCCTGCCGGCCGGCGCGGTGACACCCGCGCGCGCATCCGGCACGTTGCGCTCGAGCTCTTCGCCGAGCAGGGCTACGAGCGGACCTCGCTGCGCGAGATCGCCGAGCGCCTCGGGGTTACCAAAGCCGCGCTCTACTACCACTTCAAGTCCAAGGAAGACATCGTCCGGAGCTTCACCGAGGACTACTTCGACCGGATCGACGCGCTCATCGCGTGGGGCAAGGACCAGGAGCGAACCCGCCGGACCGGACATGAGCTCTTCGACCGCTATATCGCTATCGTCATCGAGAGCAGCGAGGTCTTCCGATTCCTCGAGCGCAACCAGGCGTCGCTGCGCGGCTCGGGCGACTCCGACGGCGGCAAGCACCGCTTCGCGCAATTGCGGCCGCGGGTGGACGCTCTGGTGGACATCATCGCCGGCCCGGAGGCACCGCCTCGCTCGCGGATCCGGGCCACCGCAGCCCTCTTTTCCGTCAGTGCCGCCTGCATGTTCTTCATGGAAGACCCGGCTGAGACTTCCGCCGAGCAGCCGGTCGCTGCCAGCCGCCGCCCTCGGCCGCCCGAGCGCGACGAACTCCGGCAGATCGTCCTGGAGATAGCCGACGATCTAACCGGCGACCTCGGCATTGGGTAAGGATCGCCGCTTAAATACGGGCTAGCCGAACGACAGGTCGTAGCCGGCCGCGCGCAGGCCGTCCTTGACCCGCTCGCAGTGGTCGGGGCCGCGCGTCTCCACCTGGAGCACCACCTCGACCTCGTCCACCCGCAGCGTCGGCGCCAGCCGCTCGTGGCTGACCTCGAGCACGTTGCCCCCGAGGTCGGCGACCAGCCCGAGCAGCGCGGCGAGCGAACCCGGGTAGTCGGGGACGCGGCAGTGGAACCCGAGGAACCGCCCGGCCGCCGACAGCCCGTGCCGCAGCAGCTTGGACAGCAGCAGCGGATCGATGTTGCCGCCGGACAGCACCACCACGATCGGGCGGCTCGAACGCGCCCGGCTCGGCCAGCAGCGCCGCCACCCCGGCCGCCCCCGAGGGCTCCACGACCTGCTTGGCGCGCTCGAGGCAAAGCAGCAGGCCGCGGGCGAGCGCGGCCTCGGACACCGTCACCACCCGGTCGGCCGCCCAGGCCAGGATCGAGAACGGGATGTCGCCTGGTCGCTGCACCGCGATCCCGTCGGCCATCGTGGGCTCGCCGACGACCTGCACCGGGTGGCCCTCCGCCATCGAGGCGATCATCCCCGGCACCGCCGCCGCCTGCACCCCGACGATTTTGACCTCGGGGTCGAGGGAGTGCACGGCGACCGTGATGCCCGCCGCGAGGCCGCCGCCGCCGACCGGCACCAGGATCGTCCGCACCTGCGGGCACTGCTCGATGATCTCGAACCCGAGCGTGCCCTGGCCTGCCACGATGTCCTGGTGGTCGAACGGGTGGATGAACACCGCGCCGGTCCGCGCCGCGAACCGCAGCGCCTCCGCCAGCGCGTCCTCGACCGACGCCCCGTGCAAGATCACCGACGCGCCGTAGCCGCGGGTGGCGGCCACCTTCGGCAGCGGCGCGCGCTCCGGCATGACCACGGTCGCCGAGGCGCCAAGCAGCCCGGCGGCGAACGCCACCCCCTGCGCGTGGTTGCCCGCGCTGGCGGCGACCACGCCGCGGGCCCGCTCCGCGTCGGACAGCCGGGCGATCCTGGTGTACGCCCCGCGGACCTTGAACGACCCCGTACGCTGCAGGTTCTCGCACTTGAGGTAGACCGGGCCGCCCACCAGCTCCGACAGCACCCGCGAGTAGAGCACCGGGGTCGGCGAGATGACGTCGCGCAGCAGCTCGCGGGCCGCGACGATGTCGTCGGGCTGCACGAGCGGGGAATTAGATGTCACAACAGCGAACATTAGCGCCCGCCACGACCGCCCCAAGATGCGAACACGCGGTAAGCCGACATAGTGTCGGAAGGGTGCAGCACAGCAGCGATCATCCCAACGCAAGCGCTTCGCACGGCAAGCCGGCCACATTGGGCCAGCTGAGGGCGAGCGGCCACGTCTACCGCACAGTCAAGCAAGAGATCAGAGAGAACCTCCTGGCGCGGATGCGCGCCGGGCAGGACCGCTTCCCCGGCATCGTCGGCTTCGACCAGACCGTGCTGCCGCATGTGGAGCGCGCCCTGCTCGCCGGGCACGACATCATCCTGCTGGGCGAGCGCGGCCAGGGTAAGACCCGGCTGATCCGCACGATCGGCGGCCTGCTCGACGAGTGGACCCCGGTCGATCACCGGCTGCGAGATCAACGACCATCCCTACGCGCCCACCGATGCGCCCGCTGCCGCCGCCTCGCGGCCGAGCAGGGCGACGAGCTACACGTCAGCTGGCGGCACCGGAGCGAGCGGTACGGCGAGAAGCTCGCCACCCCCGACACCAGCGTCGGCGACCTGATCGGCGACATCGACCCGGTCAAGGTGGCCGAGGGACGCACCCTGGGCGACCCGGAGACCATCCACTTCGGCATGGTGCCGCGGACCAACCGCGGCGTCTTCTGCCTGAACGAGCTGCCCGACCTGGCCGAGCGCATCCAGGTGGCGCTGCTCAACGTCCTCGAAGAGCGCGACATCGGGGTGCGCGGCTACTCGCTCCGGCTGCCGCTCGACATCGTGCTGGTGGCGAGCGCGAACCCGGAGGACTACACCAACCGGGGCCGGATCATCACCCCGCTCAAGGACCGGTTCGGGGCCGAGGTCCGCACCCACTACCCGCTCTCGCTGACCGACGAGCTCGGCGCTGATCACCCAGGAGGCCGAGGTCTCCTGGGACGGCAGGGACCCGGGCGCGGAGCTGCCCGAGCACCTGATCGAGGTCATCGCGCGCTTCACCCGCCTGGTGCGGGAGTCGCCCGCGATCGACGGCCGCTCGGGCGTCTCGGCCCGGTTCGCGATCGCGGCGGCGGAGTCCGCCGCGGCGGCGGCGGTGCGGCGGACCGCGCTGATCGCCGAAGCGCGCGACGAGCTGCCGGTCGCCCGGGTGGGCGACCTGCCCGGCATCGTGCCGACGCTCCGCGGCAAGGTCGAGTTCGAGGTCAGCGAGGAGGGCCGCGAGGAGGAGATCCTCGTCCACCTGCTGCGCCGCGCCATCGCGGAGACGTTCCGCGCCCGGCTCGGCGGCGCCGACCTGACCGGGCTGCTGGCCAAGTTCGAGGACGGCGGCACGATCGAGTCGGGCGAGCTCGTCTCCGGCACCGAACTGCTACGCCGCACCGGCGAGGTCCCCGGCCTGGCCAAGATCATGGCCCGGCTCGGCATGGAGGGCCACGAGTCGTTCGGCGAGGCGGCGGCGGCGGTCGAGTTCGTCCTCGAGGGCCTGTATCTGATCCGCCGTCTTTCCAAGGACAGCAGCGATGGAACCTCCACCTACCGGTCATAAAGAAAAAAGCAGTCATCTCGAACGGACGCGTGGTTCCACAGGAGCGGCACATGGCTAACTACCGGTACGGGCCGTACGACGATGGGCCTGACCCGCTCGCGCCGCCCTATGACGTCCGGGAGGCGCTCGACGAGATGGGCGAGCGCATCCTGGGCGGCGACAACACCAGGGACGCGCTCCGCGACCTGCTCCGCCGGGGCTGGCAGGACCGTCAGGGACTGGACGACCTGATGCGCCGGGTCCGCGAGCGCCAGCGCGAGCTGCGCGACCGCGGCCGGCTCGACGGGATGCTCGACCAGGCCCGCGAGCTGCTCGACGAGGCGATCGAGACCGAGCGGGGCGAGCTGTTCCCCGACCCGAGCGACGACGCCCGGCTCCGCGAGGCCGAGCTCGACTCGCTGCCGAACGACACCTCGCGGGCGATCAGGCAGCTGGCCGAGTACGACTGGCGGTCGCAGGCCGCCAGGGAGAAGTTCGAGCAGCTCCGCGACCTGCTCCGCCGGGAGGTGCTCGACAGCCAGTTCCAGGGCATGAAGCAGGCGCTGGAGAACCCGGACCCGGCCGCCATGCAGCGGGTCAAGGACATGCTCGCGGACCTGCGGCAGATGCTCGACGCCGACACCAGGGGCGAGCACACCCAGCAGGACTTCGACCAGTTCATGGGCCAGTACGGCGACATGTTCCCGGACAGCCCGCAGAACCTGGAGGAGCTGGTCGACTCCCTCATCGCGCCGGATGATGGCCGCCCAGCGGCTGCTCGAGTCGCTGACCGACGAGCAGCGCGAGGAGCTCGCCAACCTGATGGCCACCGCGATGGAGGACGCCGGCCTGGCGGCCGAGCTGTCCGCGCTCGGCGACGCGCTGCGCGCCCGGCGGCCCGAGCTCGGCCAGCGGCAGCCCGGGGTGCGGATGTCGGGCGGGCAGCCGCTCGGCCTCGGCGACGCCACCAGCGCCGTCGCCGACCTCGCGGACCTGGCCGACCTGGAGTCCGCGCTCGGCCAGGACTACGCCGGGCGCGAACCTGGAGGACGTCGACGAGGAGGCGGTCCGCCGGGCGCTCGGCCGCCAGGCGGTCGATGACCTGCAGGCGCTCCGCCGGCTGGAGCGCGAGCTGCAGCGGCAGGGCTACCTGGCCAGCGACGGCGGCAACCTGGAGCTCACGCCCAAGGCGGTCCGCAGGCTGGGCGACACCGCCCTGCGCCGGGTCTTCGCCGGCCTGGATGACGGGATCCGTTCCGGCGATCACGACCGGCGCGACGCCGGGCAGGCGGGCGACACGACCGGGGCCACCCGGGAGTGGGAGTTCGGCGACGAGCAGCCGATCGACGTGCCCGGAACGGTCCGCTCGGCGCTGCTCAGGTCGGCCGCCGAGGGCGTCGGCGGCGGCCGGGTGCGCCTCACCGCGCGGGACTTCCGGGTGGCGGAGACCGAGCGGCGCAGCGCGGCCGCGGTCTGCCTGCTGGTCGACCTGTCCTACTCGATGGCGCTGCGCGGCACCTGGGCGGTGGCCAAGCAGACGGCGCTGGCGCTGCACGCGCTCCTTCGCTCCAAGTACCCGCAGGACGCGATCCAGGTGGTCGGGTTCTCCAACTACGCGCGGGAACTGCACGAGACCGAGCTGGCCGGGCTCGGCTGGGACATGGTGCAGGGCACCAACCTGCACCACGCGCTCATGATCGCCGGGCGCCATCTCGACAAGCACCCCGAGCACGAGCCGGTGGTGCTGATCGTCACCGACGGCGAGCCGACCGCGCACCTGATGCGGGACGGCAGGCCGTGGTTCGACTGGCCGCCGGCGCCGGAGACGATCGAGCTGACCCTGGCCGAGGTGGACAAGATGACCAGGCGGCACGCGGCGCTCAACATCTTCATGCTGGCCGACGACGACCGGCTGGCCGCCTTCGTCGACAACGTGGCCAAGCGCAACGGCGGCCGGGTGCTTCGGGCCGCCCCCGAACATTTGGGAGAATACGTGGTGAACGACTTCCTTCGTACCCGCGGAGCCCGGCGGCGACGGTAGATTTGCAATACACGTTTGCGTGAACGCCGTTGGCGTTTTGCCGTCAGGAGGATTTAGGTGAGCCGCTCGAACAGGGTCCGGCGTGACCGCGGGCCGGATTGCATCCGCGGCGATCCTCGCGGTCGTCGCGATCGCGTTCCTCGTCGTGGGCATCATCTTCTGCCTCGAGCCTGCGGGGTCCCTTCCCAGCTGGCTCGGCCACGAGACGATGCTGGTGGGCAACCAGCAGGTGCCGTCGACCAGCTACCACCCCCTGCGCGCGGTGGGCAGCCTGATCGCGGGGGTGGTGTTCGCGGTCGGGGCGTGGTTCTCCCTCAGGTACAAGCCGACCCCGGCCAGCACCGAGGCGCCCTCGCTCCAGTAAGCGGGTAACTCCGGCCGTTCGAGTCCGCGGGCGAGCCGGTCGACGCGCTTGAGCGCGTCGGGCACGCGGAACCGTCCAGCCATCTCCGCCACCAGTCCGGCCGCGTCCGCAACGGCCAGGCCGGCCGCGGTGACGTACAGAGGCCTGGCCGACCGCCCGCGAAGAACCTCGGCGGCATGGGTCGCGGTCTCGAACGCCGTCTTGGCCACGCCAATGACCGGGACGCCGAATTCCGCGTGCACATGCGCGCCCAGACCGGGCCGACCGTCGGGATCCAGGTCGACGTAGCCGTCGACGACTATCAGCGCGAGCTCGTCGGCGGGCGGGAGGACGGCCCGCAGCGGCGGCAGCTCACGCCGGTAGAACTCACCCGGCCGATACGGCGCGACCGCCGCGACCATCGCCGTCCGGGTCAGCGTGACCAGCGAGAACCGCCGGTCCCCGGCCCCGACCACCGCCGCCCGGGCGCCGTCATCCAGGTAGTGCACGTCGACGGCGACGTACAGTTCCCCGGACCCCGATCGCGACCCGGTCGTGAACGCGCCGATCCCCTGCTGCCCCAGCCGGTCAGCCGGTCAGCCGGTGACGTTGAGGGCGGCGATGACCTTGGTGGGGCGCAGCCGGACGACCAGCTCACCCGGGCCGGCGTTGCGGCGGCCGACTTCCTCCGCCCGGTCCGCGCCCATGTAGCGCGCGGCGATCGCGATCGCGGTGCGGAGCAGCTCGGCCGGATCCTCCGACAGCTCGGCGTCGCCCTGCACCTGGACGAACCCGTAGGGCGGCTCCTGCAGGTTCGCGACGAGCGTGACCCGGGGATCGCGGGCCAGCGACTTGCCCTTGGCGGTTTCCTTGCCCGTGTTGAACACGAGGGAGCCGTCCTCGACGATGAACCACACCGGCGTCACCAGCGGTCTGCCGCTGGCGCTCAAGTAGCCCAGAATCCCGGTTCTGGTCCCCTCGCTGAGAAACGCGCTGATGTCCGGATCGGTAACCGAAGTCATGCGATCACTCTAGTGAACCCCCGCCCGACTGCCCCCACCGGCGCTCCCCGCCAAGACCCTGCCGATGGCGTAGCCGACCGGCGCGGGGCGCGGAAGCATGGCGCCCCTGTCACCTACGCCATCGACACCAAACGTCACCTGTCGCCTACGCCAGCGACACCACTAGGCGCTGTCGCTGGCGTAGGCGACAGGTCGGTGATCCTGTCGACTACGCCATCGACCCGGGGCCGGCGCGCGACGACGCGCGGGGCTGTAGGTGCCGGCGCGTCATGCTGTTAGCGCTTCCGCTTCGAGTTTGTCGCGGTAGGAGTACAGCTCGGACTCAAGGCCATCGGGAATGTCCTCGGGGATCTCAAGCAGCACGTTCACCGCGAGCATGCGTTTGCGAAGGCAATCGTCCATCTAGGTGTCTCCGTTGCCGTTTGGTTCGTTATGACGAGGCCAGTTGCGGGGTTGAGCGGGTCCACCTGACGCGGCCATCGATGAGCAGGGCGTGCCATGCCTGCCCGGGCGCTGGTAGCCGTAGGTCATGCTGCCGGCCCCTAGGCCGAGGAAGGCTTTTTCAAGCACGGCGTCGGTAGCCTGCCCGCCAATGAGCAGGGCTTCGGCCGCCTGACGGGCGCAGGCCTCGGTGCCGGTCACGCCCCTCGCGGTGCAGGCGGGGCCGGGTGCGTCCCACAAGTACAGAATCATGGCTGGCCGTCCCCTCGAATTTGGGCCGTACCGAACAGGCTGCCTTTCCGCTAGAACGCTCGGCAATGAGTGTGCAAACATAGTCGTCATGGCTGCAAACAACTGGGAAAAGCCTGCAAAGCTCGGGGGTAACCCCGCAAAGCACTTCGGCAGGCAGATGCAGAAAGAGCGCCTGGCGCGTGGCTGGTCCTTGCGTGAGTTCGCGGCGCGCGCGGGGATGAACTACACCACCGCGTCCCTGATCGAGAACGGGAAACGCCCGCCGAATGAGAAGGCAGCCGCCGCGTGCGACCTCGTTTTCCCAGAGCGGCGTGGCTGGTTCACGGAGTATTACGCCGAGCTGCAAGAGTGGTCGGAAGTGCCGGCGGCATTCAGGGACTGGACGGAACGCGAGGATAAGGCCGGCGCCTTGCGCGTGTGGTCGCCGGGCATCGTCCACGGCCTTCTCCAGACCGAGGCTTACGCCGCCGCACTGCTGCGGACTTACCCCAGCGTCACCGATGATGCCGTGGCCGTCCGCCTCGCTGCGCGCATGGAACGGCAGCGCCGCCTGTTCTCACGTGACGTCCTGGCATGGTTCATCGTTGACGAACTGTCCCTGTATCGGCTGGTGGGATCGCCTGAGATCATGGCGGGCCAGATGCGCCGCCTGGCCGAAGTCGCCGCCATGCCGGCCGTCACACTGCAAGTGCTGCCGCCCGTCGCCCACCCCGCCACGGGCAGTGAGATCATCCTTGCTGACGAATCAGCGTACGCAGAACACGCGGCCGGCGGCTTCGTCTACAGCGGGGAAACGGTTACCGCGCTTGAAAGGATCTTCGATACCGTCAGGTCAGAGTGTCACAAGGCGTCGGAATCGCTGGCGCTACTGGAAAGGCTGGCAGCGGCATGGAGGACTGGCGGAAAAGCTCCTACAGCGGGGCCAACGGCGGTAGCTGTGTAGAGACGGCCAGCGATGCCGGCGTGATCCTGGTGAGGGACACGACCGACCGTGACGGCTTCACGCTCAGCGTGCCCGCTGAGACATGGGCGAAGTTCACGGCAACTATCAAGTTAAGCGGCGTGTTCGCTTCTGGGTCAGAGTCGTGATCGACGGAGCAGGCGCGCGGCGAGCGTTCTTATGAGGCCGTCGGCGGACCGGTAGCGCGGGCAGTCAAGGCAGAGCGAGCACTCCGTGCCGCCACGGTAGTGCTGATGCGCGGATCGCGGATGTCCGCACTGGCAACGAGGGCCTTGCCCCGAGTCCTCGACCATAGGATTCGAATCGTAGCGGTACCGACGGCCGCACCCCGGGGCGACACCCATATTCGACTACCGTCTGCAACGAGGCGTTTACCCGGAATTGGGTCGGGTAGTTCAGCGCGTCACGCGCGACCCACACGCACACGAGAACGCAGGCCAGCGAGGCCATCCTGGCCAACACGGACCTGCCTGATCCCCTAGGATCGCACCATGTCATTTGCCGACCACGCCGTCCTGTGGCTCCACCTGGTGGCCGCGATTTTCACCATCGGGCCGGGTACCGCGGCGATCATGTCCACGCCCCGCTATATCCGCAGGCAGAACACCGTCCTGGTTGGCTATCTGTACCGGACCACGCGGATTTACTCGATCGCCGCGTTGCTCACCCTCATCTTCGGGGCTGTCCTGGCCGGCATGACGCACAAGTTCAGCCAGTGGTGGATCTCGGTCTCGCTCACCCTCTTCGTCGTCGCGTTCGTGCTGCTGGTGCTGATCATGCGCGACCAGCGCACGGCGTTCACCGCGCTCGCCACGGCGGACGACACGATGGCGGTGGTGGGCAGCGAGGCGACCGGGGCAGCGGAAGCGGCGCCGGAATCGCAGCAGAACGCAGCGGTCGGCAGCGACCAGCCGACGCCGGCCGACACCGACAAAAAGCAGGCCGACGCCACCGACGCCAAGGCCGATCCCCAGGCCGCCATCAAAGCCGACCTCAGGCTAGCGGCGGTCGAGCGCGGGCGGATCGCCTCGATGGGCGGGATTACCGCGCTGATCTGGCTGGTGATCCTGGTGCTGATGGTCTGGCACTAGTCCCGGACGAATACCCGAGCTACCGCACGGATAACTGGGCTAGCTGAGCGCCTGGCTCAGATCGGCCAGCAGATCGGCCGCGTCCTCGATGCCGACCGACAGCCGGACCAGATCCGGCGGCACGGCGAGCGGGGACTCGGCGACGGAGGCGTGCGTCATCCGGGCCGGGTGCTCGATCAGCGACTCGACGCCGCCAAGCGACTCGCCCAGCGTGAACAGCCGGGTACGACCGCACACCTCGACGGCCGCGTCCTCACCGCCGCGCACCCGGAACGACACCATTCCGCCGAAGTCCCGCATCTGCGACTTGGCGACCTCGTGACCCGGGTGCCCGGCCAGGCCCGGGTAGAACACCGACTCGACGGCCGGGTGGTCGGCCAGCATCGCCGCGACCCGGGCGGCGTTGGCGCAGTGCCGGTCCATCCGCACCCCTAGGGTCTTGATGCCCCGCAGCGTGAGCCAGGCGTCGAACGGCCCGGCCACCGCACCGGTGGCGTTCTGGGTGAAGTGCAGATCTTCGCTGTAGGCCTGGTCCCGGACGATGACGGCGCCGCCGACAACGTCGGAGTGACCGCCGATGTACTTGGTGGTGGAGTGCACCACGACGTCCGCGCCGAGGTCGAGCGGGCGCTGCAGGTACGGCGAGGCGAACGTGTTGTCCACCACCAGGAGCGCGCCGGCCTCGTGCGCGATCTCCGCCAGCGCGCGGATATCCACGATCGACAGCAGCGGGTTAGTGGGGGTCTCGGCCCAGATGAGCTTCGGTCGCCATTGAGCTGCGGCCTGGGCGACGGCTTCAAGATCGGTCTGGGTAACGGACCGGTATTCCACCCCCCAGTTCACGAGCACCTTGTCGAACAGGCGGAACGTGCCGCCGTAGGCGTCACCGGGGATGAGCACCCGATCGCCTGGTCGGCAGAGGGTGCGGATCAGGCAGTCCTCCGCCGCCATCCCGGAGGCGAACGCGAGCGCCGCCGCGCCGTTCTCCAGCGCGGCCAGGCACGTCTCGAGCGCGGTCCGCGTCGGGTTGGCGGTGCGCGAGTACTCGTAGCCGCCGCGGGTGCCGCCCACGCCGTCCTGCTTGTAGGTCGAGGTCTGGTAGATCGGCGGGGACGACCGCCCCGGTGACCGGGTCGGGGTCCTGGCCGGCGTGAATCGCCAGCGTCTCGAAGCCGAGCGTCTCGTCGTTCACTGTTCTCCTCCGGTGCTTGCTGCGTTCGGGGCAGTGGCGGTGGCGTAGTAGGCCAGCAGGTCCGCCCGGGTGAGCACCGCGGCAGGCTTGCCTTCGACGTGCACGAGGGCCGCGCCCGACTTCTCCAGGACGGCGGCGGCGCTGCTGACCGGCTCGCCCTGGCCGAGCACCGGCAGCGGCGGCGACATGTGCCCGCTAATCGGGTCCTGCGGCGTGGCGCGCCCGCTGACCAGGGCGTCGAGCAGGTCGCTCTCGGCGACCGAGCCGGCCACCTCGGCCGCCATCAGCGGCGGTTCCTCCTGGACGACCGGCAGTTGCGAGACATCGTACTCGCGCAGCAGCGCGATGGCCTGGGCCACGGTCTCGTCCGGGTGGACGTGAACCAGCGCCGGGATGCGCGTCTGCCGGGCCGCGAGCAGGTCCCCGACCGTCGGCCCGGCGGTGTTCTCGCGCAGGAACCCGTAGTCGGCCATCCAGTCATCGTTGAAGATCTTCGACAGGTAGCCCCGGCCGCCGTCGGGCAGGATGACGACGATGACGTCGTCGGGATCCGCACTGGCGGCGACCTTGAGAGCGGCGGCGACGGCGAGGCCGGACGAGCCGCCGACCAGCAGCCCCTCCTCGCGGGCGAGTCGCCGGGTCATCGCGAACGAGTCGGCGTCGCTGATCGCGATCACCTCGTCCGCGATCTCCCGGTCGAAGGTGGTCGGCCAGATATCCTCGCCGACGCCCTCGACCAGGTAGGGGCGGCCGGTCCCGCCCGAGTAGACCGAGCCCTCCGGGTCGGCGCCGATGACCCTTGACCCGGCCGTCTGACTTCTCCTTGAGGAAGCGGCCGGTGCCCGAGATCGTGCCGCCGGTGCCGATGCCCGCGACGAAGTGGGTGATCCGCCCGTCGGTCTGCGCCCAGATCTCGGGGCCGGTCCAGTGGTAGTGCGCGGCCGGGTTGTCCGGATTCGCGTACTGGTCCGGGTGCCACGCGTTGGGCGTCTGCCGCGCCAGGCGGCGGGCGGTGCTGTAGTAGGAGTCCGGGTGGTCCGGCGGGACGCTGGTGGGGCAGACGACGACCTCGGCGCCGTAGGCGCGCAGAACGGCGATCTTGTCCCCGGCCACCTTGTCCGGGCAGGTGAACACGCATCGATAGCCGCGCTCCTGGGCGACGATGGCCAGCCCGACGCCGGTGTTACCGGAGGTCGGCTCCACGATCACGCCACCCGGCCGCAGCTTGCCCTCGCGCTCCGCCCGGTCGATCATGCGGAGCGCGATGCGGTCCTTGACCGAGCCCCCGGGGTTCAGGTACTCGACCTTGACCAGTACGTTCGGCGTCTTCGCGACGCCCTCGACGACGGACTTCAGGCGGATCAAGGGAGTGTTCCCCATCACATCGGTCAGCGAGTTGTAAACCTGCACGTGGCTCTCCCCCTGGTTAGCCGCACCATCGCGGCATCGCAATGCTCGGACGCTATCGGCTGCGGGTAGATTCGGCTGTTAACGTGTCTGTGACACGTGCACAAGGAGGCCCAAATCATGCCAGAAGCAGTCATCGTCGCGACCGCCCGCTCCCCGATCGGCCGGGCCTTCAAGGGGTCGCTGACCTCGATCCGGCCCGATGACCTGCTGGCGCAGATCGTTTCGGCGGCGCTGGCGAAGGTTCCGGCACTCGATCCCGCCTCTGTCGAAGATCTTATCGTCGGCTGCGGCCTGCCCGGCGGTGAGCAGGGGTTCAACATCGCCCGGGTGACCGCCGTCCTGCTCGGCCTCGACACGGTGCCGGGCACCACCGTCAACCGGTACTGCTCGTCCTCGCTGCAGTCCACCCGGATGGCCTACCACGCGATCAAGGCCGGAGAGGGCGACGTGTTCATCACGGCGGGAGTCGAGTGCGTCTCCCGGTTCGCCAAGGGCAGCAGCGACTCCCTGCCCGACACGCAGAACCCGGCCTTCGACGCCTCGAAGGCTCGTACCACGGCGACCGCGGAGGCGGAGACCCCGTGGCATGACCCGCGGGCCGACGGCGAACTGCCTGACGTCTACATCGCGATGGGGCAGACGGCGGAGAACGTCGCGGCGCTGCGCGGCATCTCCCGCATGGAGCAGGACGAGTTCGGCGTCAGGTCGCAGAACTTCGCCGAGAAGGCCCTCGCCAACGGGTTCTGGCAGCGGGAGATAACCCCGGTGACGCTGCCCGACGGCACCGTCGTGTCGGCCGATGACGGACCCCGCCCGGGAACGACGCTGGAGAAGATCTCCACCCTGAAGCCGGTGTTCCGCGAGCACGGAACGGTGACGGCAGGGAACTGCTGCCCGCTTAACGACGGCGCGGCCGCGCTGGTCGTGATGAGCGACACCAAGGCCGCCGAACTCGGCCTCACTCCGCTCGCGCGGATCGTCGCTACCGGCGTCAGCGGGCTCTCCCCCGAGATCATGGGCCTCGGGCCGATCGAGGCGGTCAGGCAGGCGCTGGGGCGGGCCGGGATGTCGATCGACGACGTCGACCTGGTGGAGATCAACGAGGCATTCGCGGCGCAGGTCATCCCGTCGGCCCGGGAACTGGGCATCGACCCTTCCCGGCTCAACGTCAACGGCGGGGCGATCGCCGTCGGCCACCCGTTCGGCATGACCGGCGCGCGGATCGCGACCACGCTCATCAACAGCCTCCAGTTCCACGACAAGACCATCGGCCTCGAGACCATGTGCGTCGGCGGCGGTCAGGGCATGGCGATGATCTTCGAACGGCTTGCCTAGCAGCCCTCGACAAACGGGACATTACGGGAAGGTTGCGGATTGGGTCTTGCCAGTGGCCTCCAGGTGAGGCAGGCTCGGTGAAAAGCGACGTCAAACCCCGGAGGTGCCAATGTCGCTGACTCACTCGCCTGACACGCACAAAAGCCTCATCGCACGCATCCCGAACGTAACCGGCCGCCCACTCTCCGAGTGGTTCGGCCACCTGGAGTCCGGCCCCGCCTTCTTCCGTCGCGAGGAGCAGTCGAACTGGCTGGCCGACGAGCACGGCATCTGCGACCGCTACGCCGTGGCGATCGTCCGCGAGTACGAAATACAGCGTCACCTCAGGCGTTTCGGCGTCTAGCCAATACCCTGCGGCCGAGATGAGAATTTAGCTGCAATTCTCTCAAACCTGCACCCGCAAACGCGGATGCACGTTCGTCTGTGCTTGTGAGCCCCCTTCTACCTGGTCCGGTGCCCCCGGTCGGGTTCGAACCGACACTAGGGCCCTTTTAGGGGGCCGGCCTCTTCCCTTGGGCTACGGGGGCGGACTAATCGTACCCCGAAAACACAATCTGTCCCCTTAGTGCGACCCCTGCGAATATCGATCTCTTCCGGCCTTGGCCCGGCTATTAATAATTAGCTGACGAGTTCGGACGGTAACTTAAGCAAGATCAAATTGATGCCAGACCGGCCGCGTCGCGGGCGCGAGTGAAGATCGCGTCCACCATGTCCGGGGTGACGCGGCCGGTGAACGTGTTCTGCTGGCTCGGGTGATAGCAGCCGAGGATGAGCAGTGGCCCGTCGTCGTGGTCACGCTCGACGGAGGCATCGGCCCCACGGGCGCGCTGAGCCCCCACCGTTACCTCCGCGCCGTGCGCGAACACGGGTCTAGGCCGGGGCGTCTGGTAGCCGGCAGCGGCGAGAACCGGCCAGAGCGCTTGCCAAGCGAACCCACCGAGGCAGACGATCACCCGCAGGGATGGCGCCACCATTCGCAACTCAGCCGTGAGCCAGGGGATGCAGCTGTCCCGTTCCTGTGGCGTTGGCTTGTTCTCCGGCGGGGCGCAGCGGACCACGGCCGCCATCCGCGCGCCGATCAGCCGCTGGCCATCCCCAGCGAAGACGCTGTCCGGCTTGGCGGCGAGGCCGCAACGGTGCAGCGAGGCGAAAATGAAGTCGCCGCTGCGATCACCGGTGAAGACCCTCCCGGTCCGGTTGCCACCGTGCGCGGCGGGTGCCAGGCCGACGATGAGAATGGACGGTTCGTCGTCTCCCCAGCCGGGAACCGGCCGACCCCAGTACCGCTGGTCCCTGAAGGACTTGCGGCGAATGACGGCGACCTCCTCCCGCCACTCGACCAGCCGGGGGCAGGCCCGGCAGACCGACTGCCGCGCGATCAGCTCGTGCAGTGACCCCGCGCCGCTCGCGAGCACGCCCACCCCCGCGGCGGTGAACGCGACCGGCGTGCCCGCGTCGGCCGGGTCGCCCGGCCAGCCGGTACCCGGCGGCACGAACGCCGGAACCTCGCCGCGGTCAGCCGCGGAATCGCTAGCCACTACGGCACCAGCGACCAGGCGATGCCGTCGAGGATGTCGTGCTCGCTGACCAGGACCTCGGCGAACCCCAAACGAGTCATGATCCGGTCCAGGATGAGCGCGCCCGCCCCGATCACGTCGACCCGGCCCGGGTGCATCACGGGGATTGCCGCCCGCTCGGCCCGGGTCATCCCCAGCAGCTCGACGGCGATCTCGTGCGCCCGCTCGGCCGACACCCGCGAATGGTGAATGCGGGCGGAGTCGTAGTGGTCGAGCCCAAGCGCGATCGCGGCGACCGTGGTGACCGATCCGGCCAGGCCGACTAGGGTGCTGGCCTTGGCCACCGGGACCGAGGCGGCCGCCTGCTCCAGGGCGGCGTCGATATCCGCGGTCGTATCGGCGATCTCGCCCGGCCGCGGCGGGTCCGTGTGCAGGTGCCGTTCGGTCAGCCGCACGCAGCCGATATTCACTGACCGGCCGAAGACCCGTTCGCCCGCGCCGGTCCTCTCGAGGCCGCCGAGGACGAACTCGGTGGAGCCGCCGCCGATGTCGGTCACCAGGTAAGGCGGCGGGCAGGCGCCGTCGGCCGCCAGGCCGGTGCCGGCCAGCTCCCTGGTAGCGCCGGTGAACGACAGCCACGCCTCCGCGTCGCCCGAGATGACCTCGGGCGCGACCCCGAGCACCTCGACGACCCGATCGGTGAACTCCTGCGAGTTCGCGGCGTCCCTGGTGGCGCTCGTCGCCACCATCCGGATCGCCTCCGGCGCCGCCGCCCTGATGAGGTCGGCGTACTCGCGCAGCGCGGTCATGGTCCGGTCAAGCGCCGCCTCGGATAGCCGACCGGTGCGGTCGACGCCCTCCCCGAGCCGGACGATCCGCATCTCGCGGGCCACGTCGGTCAGTGCAAGAGCGGACCTCACAGTGGAACCAACGGTCCGTTCGATACCGTCGGCGGTTGGATTTAGATCTGCGATCAGCAATCGGATCGAATTCGTCCCGCAGTCGATCGCCGCTACCCGTTTAATGGTCACCTCGTCTCCTCGGGCACCACTACGCAGGGGCCTCGCGACCACCACGGGCCGATTTCGGCCAGCGCCTCGCGGCCGAACGGGTTCGCGCCGGGCACGGCGAGCTCGTGCGCGACCAGCGCGTGCAGGCACTTGACCCGGTCGGGCATCCCGCCCGCGGACTGGGTGCCGGCCGGCAACGGCTCGACCCCCGCGACCATCGCGGCCGACTGCTCGACGAGCCAGATAGTCCTGGTGCGCTCGCTCGTAGGGGGCCCGCACCTGCGCATCGGCCAGCCGCTCGGTCATCTCGCGCATCCTGCCCGCGGCCTCGAGACCGCTGATCGCCGCGGCGGCCCGTGGGCAGGTCAGGTAGTAGAGCGTGGGAAACGGCGTGCCGTCGGGCAGCCGGGGGGCGGTCTCCACCACATCGGGGAGCCCGCACGGGCAGCGGTGCGCGACCCCGCGCAACCCCCGGGGGACCCGTCCCAGCTGGGCCGCGACCGCCGCCTCGTCACGCTTGGCTATGCCCGGATCGGCCGCGTTCACTTGGCCGGCTGGGCATCGGCGCGCTGGACGGACTGCCACAGCCTGGCATACCAGGGGTCGGCCGGGACCTGCGGCTTGCTTGCGGTCTTCGGCGCCGACTGGCCGGGGACCACCTGGTAGCACTGCTCCTGCGGGAAGCACATGTGCAGCTCGTCCTCTGCCTGCTGCTCCACGTACCACGTCTGGGTCAGCCGGCCGTTCTCCTGTTCAAGCGCCTGCACCTGGGCCGCGTTGGTCTGCTGGAGCGCCAGCAGCTGGTCGATCTGCTGGCGCTGGGCGATGTACTCGCGGACCGGATAGGCCAGGCTGAGCGCGATGGCGCAGATCACCACCGCCAGCAGCGCGGCCCGGCCGGTCAGCCGGGTCGGCCGGGCGGCCGCCGCAATCGCGGCGGCCTGCGCGGGGGACGGCTTCGCCTGCTGGGGCGGTGGTGTCTGCGCGTTCATATCAGGCGGCGGTGAACCTCGGGAAGGCGCCCGCGCCCGCGTAGACGGCGGCGTCGCCGAGGTGCTCCTCGATGCGCAGCAGCTGGTTGTACTTGGCGACCCGCTCGCCGCGGGCGGGCGCGCCGGTCTTGATCTGGCCTGCATTGGTGGCGACGGCCAGGTCGGCGATGAAGGTGTCGTCGGTCTCGCCCGAGCGGTGGCTGATCATGCAGCTGAACCCGGCCCGGTGCGCCATGGACACCGCGTCGAAGGTCTCGCTGACGGTGCCGATCTGGTTCACCTTCACCAGCAGGGCGTTGGCCGACTTCTCGGCGATGCCGCGGCGGAGCCGCTCGGGATTGGTCACGAAGAGGTCGTCGCCGACGATCTGCACCCGGTCGCCCGCGGCGGCGGTGAACGCCTGCCAGCCGACCCAGTCCTCCTCTGCCAGCGGGTCCTCGACGCTCACGATCGGGTAGTTGCTCACCCAGTCGGAGTAGGTCGCGATCATCTCCTCGGCGGATTGCGGCTTCCCGTCGAAGTTGTAGGCGCCGTCGTGGTAGAACTCGGTCGCCGCCGCGTCGATGGCCAGCGCGACGTCGCGGCCGGGGGTGAACCCCGCCTTGCCGATCGCCTCCACGATCAGGTCGAGGGCCGCCCGGTTGTGCTCCAGGTTGGGCGCGAAGCCGCCCTCGTCGCCCACGCCGGTGGACAGGCCGTGCTGCTTGAGGACCGACTTGAGCGCGTGGTAGGTCTCCACGCCCCAGCGCAGCGCCTCGGTATACGTCGGCGCGCCGATCGGCGCGATCATGAACTCCTGGATGTCGACGTTGGAGTCGGCGTGCGCCCCGCCGTTGACGATGTTCATCATCGGGACCGGGAGCAGGTGCGCGTTCGGGCCGCCCAGGTAGCGGAAGAGCTGCAGCCCGGCCGAGTCGGCGGCGGCCCTGGCCACCGCCATCGACACGCCGATGATCGCGTTCGCGCCCAGCCGCGACTTGGTCGGCGTGCGGTCGAGGTCGATCAGCGCCTGGTCGACTAGGCGCTGGTCGTCCGCCTCGTGGCCGAGCAGCTCCGGCTGGATCTCGTCCACCACGCTGTCGACGGCGCGGCTGACGCCCTTGCCGCCGTACTCGGACCCACCGTCGCGGAGCTCTACCGCCTCGAACGCCCCGGTGGACGCGCCGGACGGCACGCCCGCCCGGCCGACAGAACCATCATCGAGGACGACCTCGACCTCCACTGTCGGGTTCCCCCTGGAGTCCAGGATCTGCCTGGCATGCACGGCTTCAATCGACGCCACCGTCGTCAGCTCCTTGCCTGTTAGCGCGAGAACTTCCCATAGCGAGGGTAGTGGAACGCCCCTCGACCCGCGCAGCGGGCACGCCGATACGTCCGCCGCCAGTACTCGATACCGTGGCCGTCCATGGAGACACGGACCATCCTGGTGACCGGCGGGGCGGGGTTCATCGGGTCGCACTACGTTCGCACGCTGCTGACCGGCGGCTACCCGGGCTGGGCGGACGCCCGGGTGACGGTGCTCGACAAGATGACCTACGCGGGGAATCTGGCCAACCTGGCCCCGGTGGCAGGGCGTTTCACGTTCGTGCACGGCGACATCTGCGACCCGCAACTGCTGAACGCGGTGGTTCCCGGGCAGGACGTGGTGCTCAACTTCGCGGCCGAGACTCACGTCGACCGGTCGATCACGGCGGCGGCCGAGTTCGTCACCACCAACGTGGCGGGGGTGCAGGTGCTGCTCGACGCGTGCCTGGCGGCAGGCGTTCCACGTGTGGTGCAGGTGTCCAGCGACGAGGTTTACGGGTCCATCGCCGAGGGCTCGTGGACCGAGTCCGCCCCGGTTGCCCCGAACTCCCCGTACGCGGCATCCAAGGCCGGCGGCGACCTGTTCGCCCTGGCCTACGCCCGCACCCACGGGGTCAACCTGTCCGTCACCCGGTGCTGCAACAACTACGGGCCCTATCAGTACCCGGAGAAGATCATCCCGCTGTTCACCACCAACCTGCTCGACGGCAAGCCGGTACCGCTGTACGGGGACGGGATTAACGTGCGCGGCTGGGTGCACGTCGATGACCACTGCCGCGGCATACAGCTCGTGCTCGAGCGCGGCGAGGCCGGGCGCGTCTACCACATCAACGGCGACGCCGAACTGTCCAACCGGGAGCTGACCGCCGCGATCCTGCGCGCCTGCGGCGCGTCGTGGGGCACGGTCGTGCCGGTGGCCGACCGCAAGGGCCACGACCGCCGTTACAGCCTTGACGACTCCCTGCTCCGCTCCATGGGCTACGCACCCCGCGTGGACTTCGAGTCGGGCCTGACCTCGACAATCGCCTGGTACAAGGCCAACCGTGCCTGGTGGCAGGGCCTTCCTCGCCCGGCTCCCCCGAATCGCTGACGCTAGATCATCGAGGCTAGGAGCACGCCCAGCTCGCTCCGGTGTGGGTGCTGTTCGCGTCCTGGCCGAACTGTGCCTTGCCCACGTTGGCGGCGGCCCGCCACTGGCTGAAGCTCACCGACGTCCCGAGCTGCCAGCCCATGAAGCACCACGGCCCGTTGTAGGTGTTGGCGGAGAAGTCGTTGTCCTGGTGGAACGCGATGTTCGTCGGGACCAGGTCCCCCTGATACGGGCTCCATGACGGATCGCTGCCGTACTCGGAGAACACGCCGTTGTACCCGCAGTTATTGGCGCGTGTACACGCCTTTCCGACCGCTGACGGGCTGAACGTGAACGTGTTGTCCTCGACGAGTACGTCCTTGGTCTGCCAGCGGCAGTCGCCGAGGTACGGCTGCGTCTTCACGAGGGAACGGGTCGAGCAGGTCTTGAGCGTCACCGTTGGATCCGTCATCGTGCAGTACCCGGTGCTCGTGTTGTCCGGGGAACCGCAGAACCGGTTGGAGTTCTCCCAGAGAATGACACCGCCCCAGTTGTTCACGAAGTTGTTGTGCGCGATGAGGAACTGGTTCTTGTAGTTCGTGTTCACCCGGCTATCCGATCCCGACTCCGAGATGTAGACCGCGCTCGTCGGGAACCCGGTGTTCGCCGGACCCGCCCCAGCCCCATTGTGGTTGAAGGTGTTGTACTCGATCAGCGCGTTGTAGCTGATCTCGTACAGCAAGCCAACATTCTGGCTGTTCTGGATGTAATTGCCGACGAACTCGAAGCCGGCGTTATTTGTGTCCGCCCAGAGGCCGACGCTTTTGTTATTGACGACCCAGTTGTTCGTCACCCGCGCGTTGATGACATTCCAGAACTTCCCGCCCCCGCTGCACCCGCAGCCGTTGAACCTTGCCTCGTAGTTATAGGTGTCGTTGTTGACGATCTCGTTGTGGTCAAGCCAGAGATCGACGATCTTGCCGCTGTTCGAGTACGCATTGAACCCGTACTGCTGGTTGTTCTGGATGCAGTTCCACGAGAGTGTGTCGTGGCTGCCGAGCATGACGCCTGCGCCCGCGTTGCCGCTAATGGTCGAATGGGTGATCGTCCAGTAGGCGCCCGAGTCGTGGTTAACGACGCCTTCCTGCTGGTCGCCGCCCCAAGCGCCGAAGTTCCTAATCGTCAGGTACTCGATAGCGACATGCGTCGCGGCACCGTCAAAGGCGGAGTTGTTTCTGTGCTGCCCGTCCAGGATCGCACCCTGCGCGCCCACGTAGGTATCCCCCTGCGCCGGCTCGATGTTCTGGAACTGCCCGCTGCCCAGCGTATGCACGCCGGGCGCGAACCAGTAGGTCGTATAGGGGCGACTGAAGTTGACGTTGGCATCGTCGCCCGCCGGAACCCGGATCGCCGCCGCTGGCTTCGCGGCCGGGCCGTCGAGAACCGTCCCGTTGCCGCATATCTGCGCCGGCGGGGTTTTCGGCGCGACCGTTACCGGGCCCGACGACTGAGTGGGTACGGGGCCGGACGACTGTGCGGGTACCGGGCCCGACGACTGAGCGCCGGAGGCCGAGGCGGCGAACTTCAGCGTCGTGGATCCGCTGCCGGTGCATGCGGCGACGGTTAGTGCGACCGTCACCGCAACTGCTGCCGCTAGGCCTATCCTCGCGAAACGTCGCCGACCCGTCATCCGGTCTCCTGTTCGTATCCGACCCCTATGCTGGACTAAGTATGCATGGGAGCTATCTGGTCAGTACCGTTTTGCAGCGTTCTTAAGATTTCTTACGGGAATAGCGTCTTCATCTGATGTCAGCAGCCTCGAACCAGGAAGACGGCCTTGATGAGCGCGCCCCACCCGTAGGCGATCTGATAGGGCCAGTTCCCCCGGGGGAACGACGCGGTGGCGACGTAAACCGCGCCGCCGAAGCAGCGGTCGAAGAGAAGCTGGGTGCGCACTGCCTGCGGCCTGGTGGCCACCACGATCAGCGAATGCCAGCCGTAACGCCGCGCGAGCGCGCTGACGTACTCCGCCTCGCCGCGGGTGTCACCGGGGTCGGGGTCAAAGCAGATCGTCCGCACGCCCGGCGTGGGGGGCGGACACGGTCCGCCGTAGCCCATCCAGCCCCGTGAGACCACCAGGACGGGAGCCCGGTGCTCCCGGGCGAGCTGCAGTGCGACGGGCAGCCGGCCTCCCGGCCCGGCGAGCATCACAATGGCATCGGCCTTCGCGGGCGTCCACTCGACCGGCCAAACCAGCACGCGGGCGGTCACAGCGGTGAACACCACGACCAGCATCGCTGCCGCCGCGAGCGCCCTGCGGCACCACGCCCTGCGGCGCCGCCCGCGCGGTGCGGTCGTGCCCGCTGCCGATGCCATATGGCTTCCCCCTGGCCCTCATTCATGGCGAAATACCGATCTTGGAATTTTACGAGAATTAGCCGCTGAGAGCGGCATTATAGTGATGCAGTCCGCCGAACAGAAAGGGAAATATAGTGCAAGTATCCGCAATTCCTCGCATTGCCGGCGCCTTGTTGTTCCGGCCGCAGCCGCACGTAGACGAGCGTGGCTTTTTCTCCCGGACTTTCGACGCGGAGGTCGCGCGGGCGGCCGGGATCGATCCGGCAGGCTTTGCCCAGGACAGCGTGTCGCGCTCAGCCCGGGGCGTGGTCCGCGGCTTGCACGTTCGCCGCGGTGACGGCGAGTCGAAACTGGTCCGCTGCTCCTATGGGGCGGTCTTCGACGTCGTGGTCGACCTGCGGCCCGGTTCCGCCACGTACGGCAACTGGGAAAGCTTCGAGCTACGCGACGACGAGCAAGTTTCACTGTACGTGCCCTCCGGCTGTGCGCACGGTTTTCAGGCCCTCACCGAACCCGCGGACGTCTCCTACCGGATCGATCGCCCGCATGATCCAAGCGAGGACATCTCCATCGCATTCGATGACCCGGAACTGGCCATACCGTGGCCGATCCCAGTCACCTTCATGTCCAAGCGCGACGAGAGCGCGCCTTCGCTATCGGAGGCGAGAGCGCTGCTCGCGTCACCCGCTATCTGAGCGCCCGGTTGACAGTACTGCCTTTGTCGAAATTGAATGGGGCAGAGTCCCATGATTGCCAGCTAACGACATTGTTCTGCTGACTGACCATGAACTGCCATGGGCCGTTGTACTGGTTGTCGAAGAAACGGTTGCCCTGATCGTAGGTGATGTGCTTCTCGACGATCGGCCCTTGGTACGGGCTCCACGAGGGATAGGTGCCGTACTCGGAGAAGATCCCTTGAAAGCCGCACGCGGTCGCCGCCGTGCAGTTCACGCTGACCGATGCGGGCGCGAAGTCGAAGACATTGTGGTCAACGGATACGTTCTGCGTCTTCCACCGGCAGTCGTCGAAGTAGGGCTCCTGCTCGATGTTCGACGGATTGCACGACGAGAGCGTGACCCGACCGGGGTCGACCAGTGTGCAATACCCACCGCTCGTGTTAGCGGGTGAGTTGCAGAAGCGGTTGGAGTTCTCCCACAGGATCACGCCGCCCCAGTTGTTGACGAACGTGTTATCCGCGATCTCCAGCTTGCCGCTGTACCTGCCCGGCACCCTCTTGTCTCCACCGGACTCGGAGATGTAGATCGCGCTGGTGGGGAAGCCGGTGTTCGCGGGGCCGACCCCGATCCCGTTGCTGACGAAGGTATTCCCGCTGATCTCGGCGTTGTAGCTGATCTCGTAGATGAGCCCGTAGGAATAGTTACCCGAGATGTAATTGTGGGCGACCTCGAAACCGCGGTTGTCGGTGTCTGCCCACAGGCCGACGCTGTGGTTGCCGTCGATCCAGTTATCCGTGATGACCGCGCCGGCCACGTCCCAGAACTTGCCGCCGCCGGTGCAGCCGCACCCCTGCTGGTGAGCTTCCCAGTCGTAAGTGTCGTTCCCTGATATCTGATTATGGTCAATCGTGATGTCGGAGACGCCGGCCGGCGCGTACGCGTTGAAACCGTACTGCTGGTTGTCGGTGAGGCAGTCGTAGGAGAGCCTGTTGTGGCTGCCCACCATTACTCCTGCCCCGGCGTTATCCCGGACCGTCGTGTGGTCGATTGTCCAGTGCGGCGAGGAATTGTGGTTGACCACGCCCTGGTCCTCATCGTCGCCCCATCCGCCGAAGTTCTCGATCGTGAGGTAGCTGATCGTCACGTGCGAGGCGGAGCCGCCGAAGGCATAGGCGTTCACGTGCGCGCCGTTCAGAATGGCCCCGGGCGCGCCGATGAAGGCGGCTCCGTTTCCGGGAACGACCTGCGTGAACTGGCCGCTGCCGAGCAAGTGCACACCCGGTGCGAACCAGTAAGTCGTGTCTGGCTCGCCCAGGTCAACGCCGGAGTCGTCGCCGGCCGGGACGACGGTTGCATTCGCGGGCGGCGACGACGGGCCCGCCAGCACCGCAGAGTTATCGCAGACCGGCTTCGGCCGGCTGGTTGGGTCAGCCGAGGCCGGAGGTCCCGCCGAGTTCGGCTGCGGGTCGCCGTGCACGACGCCCGACGCGAACTGGCTCAGCGAGTCCGATCCGATCAGCAAGGCCGCGAGGCAGATCATGAAGGCCCACGCGACCGGCCAGGGGCGCAGCCGACGGATCGTGCGTCGCCAGTGCGTTTGCTCCATGCTCTCTCTTCCGTTGGGGGGAGCCGCATGCGGGGCTTAGCACCCCACCGGGGTCAGTCGTTCGAGTCACCAGCGTCGATGACGCTATTGGGCGTGCGGCGGAGCGGGGAGCAGATGTAAAGATAGTCAACCGCCAGGATCGGGCTGATGACGGGAACGTTGACGTTGAGATGCGCTTGTGGCGCCTTCATCAGCATCCGCCTGGGCTGGCTATGGTTCCAGTTGTGGGACACCGGGAACGAACGCTCAATCCTGAAGAACCGACCGAGGTCCGCGCGGAAATCGGCCGGCCGCTGAACATTGCTATACGGCCAGTAGATTTCCCGCTGCCTGTGGTCGAAGTTCTGGTAGGTGAGGACGAACTTACCGTCATCCTTCAGCACCTTCGAGATCTCGGCGAACTTCTCCGACTGATATTCACCGACGTATTCGAACATTCCCTGTGCGACGACTAGATCGAATTTCATGCCGCGGAAGTCGATTGAGTTCTCGAGAATATCCATCTCAAGAAGGTTCTCAGCCGGCTCAGGAATCGCTATGTCGATGCCGTAGTAGTGTACGTTCGCTGGCAGCAGACGTTGCATGGTGCCTGGTCCGCACCCGACGTCCAGCAGGTCGCATTCCCGGTCGCCCGCCAGTCGGGAAACGATGCGCGCAACCTTGCGCATGCGAAAGTGGGGAGCCGCGTAATTGAGGTTCTCTGTGCTCCAGAAATCTTTTTTGTAGTACTTGGCAGCTCCTCGGGTCGACCCTCGACCAAGGTTCTCGCTCGCTGCCTCGTTATCGTGCATTTCCGCCTCCTGAGATTTTCGACCGACGCACACTGGTAACTGGAAGATCAGATGTCACAAAGGATTGGCGATGGCATATCTATATATTTCCAACAGTCCCTGCAGGCTGTCTGCCGGGTCGAAACGCTGCTCATACGTCTTCCTGGCCTGCGCCCCATATTCTTCGAACTCTTGGTGGTTCGTGTCGGCCAGCCCAAGCACCTCGGCGAGTGCGGCCGGGTCGCCCGGCCGGAACAGGACGCCGTCCACCCCGTCGGTGATGAGCTCGGGGAAGGCGCCGTGCGCCGCCGCCACCGGGGCGACCCCGAGGGCCATCGCCTCTACTGCGGCCAGCCCGAAGGTCTCTTCCCAGGCCGATGGCAGCACGACCGCGCGGGCGGCGGTCATCGCGGCAGCGCAGGCATCGGGGTCAAGCTGCCCCACGACGCGCACGGACGGACGCGTCGCCGCCCAGGCCCTGACCACGTGCTCGAGCGGCCCCGAGCCCGCGATTACCAGGCCCAGCCCGGGGCTGCCTCCGGTGCCGAGGTAGCGATCCCACCCCGCCAGCAGCACCGGCACGCCCTTGGCGGCGTCGAGCCGGCCAGCGTAGATCACCTCGGGCCGGCGGACCGCGCGCGCGATCGGACGGGCGGGGATCATGTTGTGCCTGACGAACACGCGGTTCGCGGGCAGCCCGACGCCGCGAAGGAGGTCGCGTTGCGAGGCCGAGATGCATGCATAGGCCGATACCAGGGTCTGCCAGGCCCGGCGGTGCGCTATCGCGGCCAGTGCGACCGGCGCGGTGGCCGCGCGCGAGCCCCGGTAGCAGCCGTGCCTGAGCGCGCCGACCGGCGGGCCCTGGGCACAGTCGTGGCATACGTCCCCGTCGCGGAAGAAGTCCCCGCTGGCGCAGGCGAGCTTGTAGTTATGGATGGTCGCGACCACGGGTACCGCCGCCTCCCTGCAGGCGTACAGGACCGAAGCCGACAGCAGCGGGAAGGTGTTGTGGACATGCACGACGTCCGGCCGGCGCGAGCGCAGCACCTCGCGGAGGTCACGCCGGACACCGCCGTTCCACACGACAGCCGCTGGGAGCGTCGCCTTGCGGGCCGCGGGCCAGCCGTCGATGTCGTCGCTGCGCCGCTCGAACAGTTCAACCTGATGTCCGAGACCGGCAAGCGCCGCCGCCTCCTGATCCACCACTCGGTTCTCACCGCTGGGGGCCGCCGATCGGTAACGGCTGTGCGCAATCACGATCCTCATCCGCTGTCCCCCGAGCGCCGGCGGCACGCGTACCGGATCATGCCAGGCTCCCCTCGGGCCGGTTCTCTTCTGGCCGGAAAACTGAGGGCATGATGAGGGAGGCCGCCAGGGTGAGTTCCAGCAGATAGCTGGAAGCGTCGCTGAACCCGGTCTCCGTGAAGGACGCGATCAGCACGTACGTGGAGAGGAACAGCGCCAGTGCGCGGCTCTTACCCTGCGGCATGAAGAACGCGCTGACGAGCACGAACAACAGCACGGTGGCCGACAAGATCACGCCCGCCAGTCCCTCGTCGAGGTAGCAGGCAAGCCAGTCGCTGTCCACTGGCAGGCCGTTGTACGACTTATTCGACAGGCCGAAGCCGAATATCACCTGGAACTCGTTGCGGGGCATGTTCGCCACCGCCGCCCACACGCTCGTCCGCCCGGTGAGGCCGATCAGCTGCTGGGTTCCCTCGCCCCTGGCCAGCCAGGTGGTCAGGAAACTGGACAGGGTGAGAATGGCCACCGTGACGACCCCGGTGACCCAGGCGAACACCTTGCGAACGCGGCGATTGACCGAGATCACGCTCAGCCCCGCGATGAGCAGACCCGCGGCCATCGCGACCAGGGCGGTTCTCGTGTGGCTCTCGATGAGCACGAAACCCGCGAGCGCGCTGGCGAGCAGGGTGACCACGCCGGACACTTGGCGGCAGAGCCACAGCACGATGACGAGACCCATGGTGACCGCGGCGAACTCGGCCACCTGAGTCGGCGGGGTGGGCCAGAAATCGCCGCCGAGCCTCCCGCCGCCCATCGCCCGCGACGGCGAGACGATGAGCCCGAACACCACCAGGCCGAGCACGATCGCCATCGCCTGCAGGTGGCACTTGACGAGGAAAAGATCCTTCCGTCCCCACCACGGCGTGAGCAGCCAGAGGGTGCACACGAATCCCGTCAGCCGGAAGGTTCTGTAGACCGTGCCGACGTGCCTGGCCTGCAGCGCGGCGAACGCCACTTCGACTATGAGCAGGCTGTACAGGCCGAGATACACGCTCGGCCTGATCAGCTTGCGCCGATTCACCGCCAGTGCGAGAAGCAGCGCGACGGGCAGCGCTCCCTGCGTGATCAGCTTGCCGAGCGCCGAGGGAATCGGAATGACGAGCGGCTCGCCGCTCCAGGTTCTCGGATAGAAGGTCATCACGTTGACGACCAGGAGGAACCACGATGCTTTAACCAGGCGACGCGCGGAGCGGTCGCTCGCCTTCGCGGTCGGCCGCGAGGCGAACCGCGAAGGCGAGCGACGGACCGCGACGGTCGGCGCGCTCACGAGAGCGAGTGTCCCGGATCGGCACCATTGCCGCCGTTGGCGCCATTGGTGCCATTCGACGACCTCATGCCTGCTGGCAGCACCGCGTCCGGGCCCGGGGCCGAGCCAAGGCTCTGGTCGGTCTTGTCGGCGCCGACGACGATGCCGGAGACGGCGCGGATGCCCGACAGCCGTAGCATCTCGCCTACCGCGTACGCCCGCGTCGCCCGGGTCTTGCCCGCTGTGAACACGGCGACGGCGGCCTCTGCCCACGTGCTCAGATGCTCGCCGCCGACCGCGGGGTCGAGTTCCGCGATGGCGACCAAGAGATCGGCGTCCTTCGCCGTCGAGACCAGGGCCTCCGATGGCGCCGGAGCAAGCGCACCCGCCGCAACGGCCGAGCTGAGCGGGCCGGACGGCGTCAGGTCGGCCTGCTGCGGAGTGACCACGACCATGAACCCGCCACTGCTTCGAGCCTTCTGCACCCCGGAGCCTCTGGCTCCAAGCAACTTCGCGACCGGGGCTCCCCGAACAAGATCGGCGACGAGGAGCCGCGTGCCCTCCTTCGCGCAGAGCTCGGCCAGGATCACCAGGGCAGGGGCGATCTCATGGGCGTTGTCCACCGCGACGACCGCCAGCGTGGCAGCTCGGTCAGTCGGACGGGCGGCCGAGTTGCGCAGCTGGACCGCGATCCGCCGCAGGTCGCGGCTCCTGTCCGCCGCGGAGGAGCCGCCCAACTGGAACCGGCGCATGCCCGGCCACCCCACGCCCAGCCCGAACGGCCGCTTGTCCAGCCATCCGACCCTCAGCCGGAACGTCCGCGAGCGCAGTCGGCCGACGCTCAGCCGGATCGGGCCGCCCAGGGCGGCGGCGATATCGTCACGGCGGCGGAGCCGGTCTGAGATCAGCTCGCGGACGATCACGATGCCGAGCCCGATCGCCAACCCGCCGATCAGGCCGGAGAGAACGTACTCGAGGACGTCCTTGATCTTGGAGTGGTGCAACGGCGTCGCCGCGTTGAGCACCTGACTGCCGGCGATCATGGCGCTGGTTGTGTTCGCCTCGGCCGTCGTCAGCCCGGTCACCGACTGCTCAAGCGTGGGCAGCGAGTCGGTCGCCGTCTTCAGCTGACGCTGCAGCTTGGTGAGCTCTGCCTGCTGCGATGGCTGCCCTTGGAGCTGGCTGATCCGATTCTGCAGGGCGGCGATCTGCTGCTTGGCCTGAGGCACCAGTTCTGCGTTCGCGGCCGCCACCTGCGCCTGCTGGGCGAGGAGCGTGCTGGCGCGGAACTTGAGGTACTGGGCCGCGATTTCATTGGCCCGATCGACCGCGCCGTTGCTGGTAGGCGCGTTGGCCGTGATCGACAGGACCTGGTTGGTGACCACCGTGGCGGTGTAGGCGGCCTGGAAGCTGCTGACGCTCTGGGTGAGACCGAGCGCCTTGACGGCGCCCGACGCGACCGACTGGCTCTCCACCAGGACCACCTGGGTGAGCATGGCGGAGACCGGGTCCTCGGCGGGGTCGTTCTTGACCAGCACGGTGACGTTGGCCTGGTAGGCGACGGGGTACGCGATGAAGATGCCCAGGCCCGCCACCATGCCGATGGCCGCCAGGACGAGACAGAACCGACCGCTTCGCCGCACTGCGGCGCCGATGAAGCCCAAGCTGGCGAAGGCACCCGCCACGTTGAACGGCGGATGCTCCTCCTCGACCGTGAAGTCCTCGTACGTCCACAGCCGTTCCCGCACATCGTCGGGGGATAGCGTGTCCAGCAGTGTGTGATTGGGCTGCTTGTGGTTGCCTTCTGCCTCGTTCACCGCAGGGCCTCCGTCGTTACGCCGTTATGCCGCGTCGGCATCCGGGGCGCCGGCCGCGGCAGTTGCGGGATCCGGCCGGTGGTGCGGTCGGAGGGGTCGGGGTCGGCGACGAGCAGGCCGACGACCTCGCGGCCTTCGGCGGCCGCGCTCATGGCCATGCGGGCGAGCTGCTCGGCGGTCGCGCCCCCGGTCGAGACGCCGAGCAGGGTGGCGGTAGCCCGCAGCATGTCCACCGGCTGCTGGTCCACCTCGTCGAGGACGGCCACGACCACGGTAAGCGCGGTGTCGCTCGGTATGTCCGGGCCGTCCTTGCCAAGGACGGCAACCCGCAGGCCGCGCTGGTCCCCTTGCCACCCGGCGCAGGCCACCTTGAGCGCGGTGATCGCCTCCGGATCCTGCGAGTGGCCGATCACCAGCGCCGTCGCTATTCCGAGGGAGGCGGCGAACACCGCCAGCTGGGGGCCGAGGGCGAGCGCACGAGGATCCTTGGTCAGCGAGACCACGGCGACGACGGACGGCGGCCCCTCCGGGTTTGCCGTGAGGTTCACCCCGGCCACGTTGAGGTGCTGGAGCATCTTGCGCAGCCGCCACCCATGCACCGCCGCGGGCTCATAGCTGCCCAGCAGTTTCGCCCACTCCTGCGGGTTGGACGGATGGCTGACCGGCAGCGACGCCAGGACCGGGACGCCGATGGAGTTCGCCAGCTCATCGCGGGTACGCAGCCGCCGATCACCTCTGCCCTTAGCGGCCGCCGCGACGATGCCGACGAGGAGTCCGGCGATCGCTCCCGCCAGGCCGTAGACGAGCCGGTGCGTCAGCGGGTTAGGTCCCGACGCAGTGGTCGCGGGCTGCAGGACCCTGGCTGACAGCTGCCCGACCGGGCTCTGCGAGGAGGCCAGGTATCCGACAAACGCGTTCGCGACCGCGTTGGCGGTGCTCTCCGCGACGGCGGCGCTCCCGTTCTGCGCGTTGATCGAGACGACGTTCGGGCTCGAGCTGGTCGCGTCCACCTCCCGGCGGAGCGCGACGATGCTCGCGGGGGCGGGGCTGATGGCGGGCCGCGCCGCCGAGAGCACCGGATCACTGGTCGCGATCACCATCAGGGTCTGCGTCGATGTCCTGGTGGTGGGCAAGATCACGAGGGCCGAACTGCTCACCGACGGCGGGTCGATCGATCCGATCGCCGCACCGACGATCAGCCCGATCCCGATCGCGGCACCAACCACCGCCTTGTGCCTGCCGACCAGCTCGGAAACACGTCGCAGGTTCAAGGGCTGCTGAGTCACTACCGGACCTCCGCACGAATGTCTTCCGAATATGCCGATCCCGCGTAGTCGTCGGTTTTCAAATCGACGAATTCCAGCCTGGTTATGAGCGGGGTGTCACGCCTGCATCGACCGGTGCCGACGAGCGTGACGGCCGGCGTCTTCCGCCCGAGCCCATCGGAGTACCACCCGAGGGGCGGGTCCACCTCTCCTCGGTGAGCGCGCCAGTCGAGCCCGGCCGGCAGTTCAAGCCGCGCCGTTCCCGGAACCACCGCGTCCGGCCATGACAGCTCCGCGTGGACGCCGTCGAGCGAGACCCGCACGAGCGGGCCGAAGTGGAACGCCATCCGCACCTCATGGCCGGCGCCGTCGATCACGTCGGCGATGTCGATGGCGCGCGCCTCGGGGTCGAGTCTGACGGAGCGCCGGTGCCACGCCTGCGGGCGGAGGGCGCCGTACCCGTCGTGCTCCGCGGTCCAGTTCAGCGCCGCGTCGGGGACATCGATCTCCATGGTCCGCGCGTGTCGTGACCACATGAACGGGCCGCATTCAGCCGACTGGCTCCGGCCGCCGATCTCGACGGTGCTGTGCGCGATCGTGGAGCGGAAGTAACTCCGCCATTCGGGTTCGCCGTGATAGCAGTAGGTACCCGGGTCAGCCAGAACGTCTACCCCGCCGTACCTCACCTCCACGGAAAGCGCGTCCGCGTGGGCGTGGGCGGCGATCGACAGGAAGCCGTGCGGTCCGCCATCGCAGCGGCACCATATCTCCGGCGCGTCCGCCGCGTCCGTTCTGAGGATGGTCAGACCGGCGTCGGGGAAGCGGGACGGCCGCCGATCAGCCCGGCCAGCGACTTCCCTGACCGGGCCATCCGGACCGAGCAGGGCGCCGACCAGGACGCTGCCGGCGTCCGGCACCACCTGCGGCCACCAGTCGAGCGGTCCGAATAGCGCCCCGCCCAGCGCGAGCAGCGCCGGCCACCGATTGTGCTCGGGGGCGTCAATGACGACCACGCTTCCTTCGTCGGAGTCCCCCTGGCGCGGCGGCCGGCCTTGCTCATCGACCAGGGCCGCCATGCAGTCCGTCATCGCGCACAGCAGCTGCCAAGTCGTGTCGCTCAGCGGCGTGCCCGCGACCGATGCCTCGATCGCGGCGAAGAAACCGAGCTCGGCCACGAATCCGTGGTAGTCGGACGCGAGCTCACGATTGACCCCGGACGGGAAGGTGTTACGCGTGAGCTCCCGATCAAGGAGCAGTGACGAATCGTTACGCCAGCGTTCGCTTTCGTGAAACCACGGGAAGGCGCAGCTCGCCACCAGTTGGCCCGCCGCCTCGGCGATCACGTGGTTGTTGGCCGAGGAGCCACGGCTCTCGAACGCGGCCAGGTACTGCTGGTGCCAGTAGATCTGCCGCACGGCGAGGTCGTTGTGCTCGAAAAGACCGGTGACGCCCGGCCAGCCGTCGAGCAGCCGCCTGATCCAGGCCAGGTTGATCAGCCGGATCCCGAGCTCGATGCCGCTCGTCCAGTTGATCCCCGACAGAAACGGGTTCTCCCGCCACCACGACTGGAGCTGGTCCGCCACTCGCACCGCGTAGGCGTCCACGCCGGTCAGGTACCAGGCGGCCGCGAGCAGCGTCAGGTGCTGCAGCCGGCTGACCTCCCATACCTGCTTGACGTTGCCGACCGCGGACTCGTCGCGCTGGTCGAGCGAGAACGCGTACGCCTCCGGGCTTGATCGCCGGCCGGTCACCGGATCACGGAACCAATCGGGGCTCTCCATGTCGTTCCTGAGCACGCCGAGCATCTCCCACTCGCCCTTGAGCAGCCGGTCCGCGTCCGAGATGATCGCGGACACAGCCCGGTCGGGCACGAGCTTGGCGGCACCCGACGGCAAGACGGCGGTGAACCGCCGCTCGCCCGGCGGCCGCGCGGCGGCCAGCGGAGGCATCGAATCGAGGTCACCGGGGCGTACCTGGCGGCGCGCCCACGCCCGTCGCACAGCCTGCTCGCGAACCCGACACGCCATCTCGGCGGCCGACATCCGGCCGAGACGCCGCGCGTACCAGCTGAACTTCGAGGTCTCGGTTTCGCTCACACCAGCTCCTGACGGCCGCTGAGCAGGCTTTCTCGCACCGCGATGGTGGCCCGCGTCGTGCTCAGCAGGGAGTCCAGGCCGATCGGCATCGGGGCGCCGGTCCGCACGGCCTCGACGAACGCCGCCACCTCCGACTGCTGGCCCTTGTCCTGGCCGCCGCGCGCCTTCGCGGTGGACTTGCCGCGCCCGGTCCAGACCTCGGTGGCCTTGAAGTTGTCAAGCCGCGCCGACCGACCGCCGCCGGTGACGTCGATCGTCTCCTTCGGGAACCGGGGGTTTCCGCCGGTGAGGTAGGCGACCACCCCCGACGCGCCGTTGGCGAACCGGAAGGTCGCCTGGACATCGCCCGGCTCCGACCCCTGCACCGCGTAGACCTGCTCGACCACGCTGTCGGCCCACCAGGCCAGCGTGTCGATGAAGTGGCCGCCCTCGCCGGTGAACCGCGACCCCTCGGCTTCCTCGTTGAGGTACCAGCTGTCCTTGGCGAGCGGGCCCGCGTTGACCAGGTACCTGGTGGACGCGGTGGCCGCGACGGTGCCGAAGTCCTTCCGCATCGCGACCAGCAGCGGGGCGAAGCGCCGGTTGAAGCCGACCATGAGCCGGTCGTTGCCGGTCTCCTTGACCGCCGCCGCGATCTGATCGGTCTCCTCGCGGGTCAGCGCCAGCGGCTTCTCCACGAAGACCGCCTTCCCGGTCTCCAGCGCCCGGCAGACGAGTCTGGCGTGCGTGGCGTGCCTGGTCACGATGAAGATCGCGTCGAGCGACGGATCCTCGAAGACCGATTCCGAGTCCGTCGATGCGGTGCCGAAGCCGAACTTCCGCTGCGCGTTGACCGCCGAGAGCGACTTGGTGGTGGCGACGTGCGCCAGGTTCGCCGCTGGCAGCCTGGCCAAGTGCGGCAGCAGCATCGACGACGCGTAGTTGCCTGCGCCGACGAAGCCGATCGAGATCCGGTCCTTGGCCGCCGCCGAGTGCCTCGGAGCGGACGGCTTAGCGCCCGGGAGCACCAGCTTGGTGGCCGGGGGGGATGCGCCATCGGCCGGGACTGGGTACTCGAGCAGCACCCCTACGGCCTTGAGGCTGCCGGTCTTGAGGTCGTCGTATACCGCGACGGCGTCCGTCATCGGAAACACCCCGTCGATGAGCGTCCCCACCTCAATCTCCCCCCGCGCGAGCAGGTCGAGAAAGGATTCCAGGTTCCGTTTCTCGGTCCACCGCACGTAGCCGACCGGGTAGTCGATGCCGTCGAGTTCGTAGCGGGTGTCGTACCGGCCAGGCCCGTAGGATCGGGAGAACCGAACGTCCAGCTCCTTCTCGTAGTAGGCGTTCCACGGCAGGTCAAGCTTCATCTTGCCGATATCGACGATCCGGGCGCGGTCCCTGGCCAGCTTCACCGCCGCCTCGACCGGGCCGTTGCTGTCCCCGCCCGCCGCCAGGAACACATGGTCCGCGCCCCGCCCGCTAGTGATCTGGGCGAGTTCGGCCAGGAGGCCGTCCAGCTCGTCCGGTGAGCCGCAGGTGACCGCGCCGCCCTTCTCGGCCAGACGGCAGCGGTCGGGGACCGGATCGACGCCGATCGCCCGCACGCCGGCCGCCGCCAGCAGCCGGACCACGATCTGCCCGATCAGTCCGAGGCCGATGACGGCCGCGGTCTCGCCCAGCTGGACCTCGGATCTGCGCACCCCGTGCAGGGCGATCGATGCCACGGTCGCGAACGCCGCGTGCTCCGGCAGCACCCCGGCGGGAACGGCCGCGCACAGGTTGACCGGCACCCAGTTGTACTCGGCGTGCAGTGCCTGTTCATTGCCCGC
Source organism: uncultured Actinomycetota bacterium (assembly GCA_963773105.1). Classification (GTDB taxonomy): domain Bacteria; phylum Actinomycetota; class Actinomycetes; order Streptosporangiales; family Streptosporangiaceae; genus Trebonia. The sequence goes on along the minus strand of CAVZAA010000002.1, from coordinate 775,420 downwards.
GCACGCGACGAGCTGGCCGACCTTGAACTCCCCGGCGCCCGCCCCCACCTCGGTGACCACGCCGCACAGCGAATAGCCGAGCGGGGTGTAGGAGTCGAGCTTGTTCATCACCTTCTTGTAGGTGGCCCCGAGCCCCTGCTGCTGTACCTGGTCGAGAACCTTCTTCACCTGGTCGGGCCGGGCTCGCGCCATGCCCACCATCGACATGCTGGCCTCGGTGACCTTCATCATCTCGGTGCCCGTCGATATCAGCGAGAACAGCGAGCGGACCAGGACACCGCCTGGGCGGCAGGTCGGGGCGGGCACGTCGAGGACCGCCAGTTCTCCCGACTTGTAGTTCTGGGCTATCTGCTTCATCGGCTTGAGCGCCTCCTCGGCTAGTAACGGAACGGTTAGGCTGCTACCCCAGCCGCGCGCACCTGGCGGTACCACAGCTCCATCGACAGCAACTGCCAGATCTGCTTCGCATAGTCACCTCGGCCCGCTTGCTCATCCGCGATCAGCCGCAGCAGCGGTTCCCGGGCCAGCAGCCCGAGTTCCACGAGCTCACCGCCGACCAGCACGTCGCCGATCAGCTCCCTCAGGTCGTTGCGAACCCAAGCGCGCAGCGGCGCCCCGAACGACGCCTTCGGCCGGTGGACGATCTCGTGCGGAAGCCAGTTCTCGGCCGCATCCTTGAGCGCCGCCTTCTGGACCCGGCCGCGGATCTTGTCCTTGCCCGGGATCGTGAACGCGGCCTCGGCGACGACCCTGTCCACGAAGGGCACCCGCACCTCCACCGAGGCGGCCATGCTCGCGCGGTCGGTGTAGGTGAGGTTGAGCCCCGCCATGAACAGCCGGGCGTCGGCCAGGCACATCCGGTTGACCTCGTCGTCCAGGTCGTTGTCGTCGTAGATCGCAGCGTGTTCGCCGATCACCTCGCCGACATGGCGACCGAGCTCGGGACCGATGAGCGCCGTCAGCGCCTCGGGGTCGTACAGCGTGTAACTGCGACGGAACCGGGCTTCCTCCGGCAACTCGGCGAACGTCATGAACCGCTTGGCCCATCTCGGGTAGCGCAGGCCACGGTCGCCAACGGACACGGGAAGGCCGTTCACCGCGAACCTGGCAGAGCCGCGGACGGGGCCCGGCAGCCGCCGATAGCGGCTGGCCATCAGGCATGCCAGGTGCCTCCGGTATCCGCCGAACAGCTCATCGGCGCCCATGCCGGACAAGATCACCTTGACTCCCCGCGCGCGCGCCGCCTCGCACATCAGCACGGTGTTGATCGCGGCCGGATCTCCGATCGGCTCGTCGAGCATGTCGACCATCCGAGGCAACAGGTCCGCGATGTCCGGGGAGATCTCGATCTCGTGCAGGTCTATGCCGAATGTCCTGGCGACCTTTCTGGCGTAGACGGCGTCGTCCGGCATCGCCTCCAGCTTCTGGTCCTCCGGACGGAAGGTGATCGTGTACGCATCGACCGCGTCCGAGTCCTGGTGGGCGAGGACGGTGATGATGCTCGAGTCGAGTCCGCCCGACAGGAAGCTCGACACCGGTACGTCGGCCACCAGGTGCGCCCTGACCGACTCCTCGATCACGGACTTCAGGTCCGCGGCCGGCCCGTAAGCCGCCGTCGCCGCCACGTCCTGAATTCGCCAGTACTGCCTGATCTCGGTCCTGCCGCCAGGGCGGATCCTGGCCCAGGAGCCGGCCGGCAGTTTGCTGACGCCCGCAATGGCGCAGCGCTGTTCCGGAACCCAGTAGTACAGCATGGACGCCACGAGGGCCCCCGGCTCGATCCGCAGCTCGGTCCCGAGCGCCGCCACGATCGCCTTCAGCTCGGAGGCGAAGACGATGCCGTCGCCCCGCTCGGTGTAGAAGAGCGGCTTGATGCCGAGGGGGTCACGGGCCAGCACCAGCTCGCCCGTCGACGTATCGGCGAGCGCGAACGCGAACATGCCGCGGAACCGGTTCAGCGCCTTCGGCCCCCAGTGCCGCCACGCCTCAAGCACCACCTCGGTGTCGGAGTTGGTGGCAAAGGTGGCGCCGGCCTGCTGCAGCAGGGCGCGGAGCTCCCGGAAGTTGTAGAGCTCGCCGTTGTAGCTCAGCACCAGGCTTCCCTTCCGCAGCGGCTGATCCGCCGCCGCGGAAAGGTCGATGATCGACAGCCGCCGGTGGCCCAGGTGCACGGAGACCCGCTCGTCCTCGTGGCTCCAGACCCCCTCGGCGTCCGGACCGCGATGCGCGATGCGGTCGGTCATGACGTCGGTGAGCTTGCGGCCGTCAGACTGCTGGTAGCACCCGGCGATTCCGCACACGGCTCAGTCACCCGCTCCGGTCGCGGTCCCGGAAGCGCTGCCGGGGGGGCGGCGAGTTAGCCGCTCGTACACGCCGACGTAGGCGCGTTCCTGGTAGGCCCAGGCGAGCTCGTCTTCCACCCTGGACCGGCCGATCTTCGCGAGCTGGCCCCGGACCTCCTCGTCGTCCATGAGCTGCACGATCGCCTTGGCGTACTCGTGGACGTCATTGGGCGTGACGTACACCGCCGCCGCTCCGGCCGAGACCCGTGTCTCTCGCAGGTCGAAGGCGACGACGGGGAGCTCAAAGGCCATGTACTCCATCGTCTTATTCATCGTCGAGACGTCGTTGAGCGGATTTCTCGGGTCCGGCGAGAGACCGATGTCGGCGGTGGAGAGGATCTTCTTGACCAGATCATCGGGCGCTCGCCCGGTGAACTCCACATGCCCGTTTAGCTTGAGTTCGTCCCGCAGCGCGACCAATTCGTCGAAGCAGTCGCCGGAGCCGATGAGCGTGAAGGCGATGTCGTCCCGCCCCATCTCACGGATAATGACGTCGGCGGCCCGCACGACGATATCCACCCCGTCCTGGGGTCCCATGACGCCAAGGTAGGCCGCGAGGAATTTCCGCCCGCGCCGCAGTTCGGGGTCTTCCGAGCCGTGTTTGAACTTATCCGGATCTGGCCCGGTGCGAACGACTGTCACGTCTGCGGGCGCTTTGCCGCTTCTGTTAATGGCGATCATGCGATACGAGTCATTGGTGGAGATCACGTGATCGGCGGTGCGGTGGGTGCGGCGCTCAAGCGCCAGCAGCCCGCGGTAGGGCAGCCTCGGGCCGCCAGGGAACCTGGACTGGAAGAGCTCCGGGCACAGGTCGTGATGGTCGAAGACGAACTTGGTCCGGTCCGCCGCCCGCGCCACCAGGGCGATCGGCCAGAAGATGTCCGGCGGATTGCAGGCCTGCAGGATCGCGAACCGCCCGCGGCGGCGAGCCTTGAGAGTCAGCCACGCGGTCGCCAGGAACGAATAGGCGTACTCGGTGACGAAGCTGAACTTACTGCCGCCGGGCGCGTACGGCCGGTACTTGTACAGGCGCACGCCGTCGAGCACCTCGTACGAGGGGTCCCCCTTGCCCTTCGGGCACACCACCGAGACCTCGTAGCCCGCCGTCACGAGCGCGCGGCACTCAAGCCATACCCGGCGGTCGAAGGGCACGGGCAGGTTCTGGACGATGATGAGAACTCGTTTCCCTTCGGTTCTCCGCTTTGGATTGTCCGCTTCTGCCGTTTCCATTCGCATTTATTTCCCCCGTTGTCCGTGCCGTCATCTGACGCCCCAAATCAGCAATCGCGCACGCGCCAAGACCGGATGATTCCTCGATCTCGGGCCAACTGCTACATAGACGCTCCCCGGAGCGCACTGGTTTACTAGAATAGGCACGCCGACAACCGATCAGGTATACCGGGGTAGCAATGAAAGTGCCGACCGCCGGAGAACGGGCTACATTGGAGCCGCTATCGTCCGATTATTGCTAGTATCTACAGTCACTCATAATCTAGACATGCCATCGATAGACCTGCGGATTCGCTAGATGTGGACATATGCGTTCCGAAGAGCATTAACAATGACGACTACGAATCAGACATACTGGGGGTAGTAATGAGAGTTCTGGTCGCTGGCGAGCGTGGCTACATTGGAGCCGTTCTCGCCCCATTTCTGCGCGCCGCCGGCCACCACGTGGACGGACTCGACCTCGGCCTGTACGAGGGCTGCGATCTCGGGCCGACCCTGGAGGGCAGCGGGCGGCAGCGCCCCCGGGACATGAGGGATGTCGTCCCTGACGAGCTGACGGGCTACGATGCGGTGCTCTGCCTGGCCGCGCTGTCGAACGACCCGGTGGGGGACCTCAACCCGGCCGCCACCTACTCGGTGAACCTCGACGGAACCCTCAACCTGGCCCGGGCGGCCAAGAAAGCGGGCGTCGGGCGCTTCCTGTTCTCGTCCTCCTGCAGCCTCTACGGCGCGGCCGGCTCCCAGGGCGTGGCCGAGGACGCGGAGATGTTTCCGGTCACGCCCTACGGCCAGAGCAAGGTGGACGCCGAACGTGACCTGTCGGTGCTCGCGGACGACAACTTCAGCCCGGTCTACCTGCGCAACGCCACCGCCTACGGCGCATCGACCCGGCTCCGCCTGGACATCGTGGTTAACAACCTCACCGCGGTGGCCCTTACCACCGGCAAGGTGCACCTCTACAGCGACGGCACTCCGTGGCGGCCGCTCGTCCACATCGAGGACATCAGCCGCGCCTTCCTCGCGATGCTGGAGGCGCCGCGCGAGCTGGTCCACAACCAGGCGTTCAACGTCGGCCGCGACGAGGACAACGTCCAGGTCCGCGATGTCGCCGAGATGGTCCGCGCGGCCGTCCCCGGGTCGGATCTGACGTTCGCCGACGGAGCGGGTCCGGACCTGCGCAACTACCGAGCGGACTTCAGCAAGCTCAACGACACGTTCCCCGCGCTGCGGTTGCAGTGGAGCGTGCGCGAGGGAATCAGCGAGCTGCTCACGGCGTACACGAAGTACGCGTTGACCTACGACGACTTCACCTCGTCACGGTTCGTCAGGCTCCGCCGCATTCGCGAACTGCTCGACAAGGGTCTCCTGGACGATCAACTCCGTCCGCAGGGCAGCCTGCCGCCCATGTCACCGCGTTCCTGACGTGACCGAGGCGGATCAGGCCGCCCCCGCCCGGAGTGGGTCCGACTCCGGCGCTCGCGCCGGAGTCGGCGCGCGGCGCCCGGGTAGTCGCCCACCGCTTCAGCTGGGGGCTCGCCGACCAGGCGATGTCCAGCCTCTCCAACGCCGCCATGAGCTTGTACATCGCCCGGGAGCTCGGCGCCGCCCAGTTCGGCGCGTTCAGCGTGGCCTACGTCACCTACGCGTTCGTGCTGAACGCGTCGCGGGGCCTGGCCACGGACCCGCTGCTGGTCAGGTTCAGCCACGCCGAGCACCCGGTCTGGAAGCGCGCAGTGCAGTGCTGCACCGCCACCGCGGCGCTCGTCGGCGTCATCCTGGGCATCGTCTGCCTGATCATCGGCGTCATAGCCACCGGGACCACCGGCGTTGCCTTCATCGCGCTTGGCGTCTCGCTGCCCGGGCTGATGCTCCAGGACAGCTGGCGCTACTCCTTCTTCGCGCTTGGCAAGGGCAGCAAGGCGTTCGTGATCGACACGATCTGGACGGTGGCACTCGGGGTCGCCCTGGAAGGGCTCCGGCTGTGGCATCACCAGACCGTGTTCTGGTTCGTTCTGATGTGGGGCCTCACGGCGAACCTGGCCGCGCTGTGCGGGGTGGCGCAGGCACGGCTGGTGCCGCGGTTGCGCGGGGTCGGCGAATGGCTATCGGGGATGCGCGACCTCGGTCCTCGCTACCTGATCGAGAACACGGCCAGCAGCGGCTCGGGACAGCTGCGCATCTATGCGGTCGGTCTCGTGGCCGGCCTGACCGCCGTTGGCTACGTCCAGGAGGGCTCCCTGCTCATGGGGCCCTTCTTCGTCATCTTCATGGGCATATCGCTTGTCACCGTGCCCGAGGCGACGCAGATGCTGCAGCGCTCCACCGTGCATTTGCAGCGTTACTGTGCCCTGGTCGGCGCGGGGCTGTCGATGCTGGCCCTGTGCTGGGGCCTGATCCTGCTGTTCGCGCTCCCGCGCGGGCTCGGCACCCTGCTACTGCACGCCAAGCAGTGGCAGCCGGTCTACGGCCTAGTGATCTGGCTGACGCTGTCGATGATGGGCGCCTGCGTCACCGCCGGCGCGATGGCGGGGCTGCGCGCCCTCGGCGTCGCGCGTCGCAGCCTGCGCGCGAATCTCATCGCGGCAGGCATCTTCGTGGTGCTCGGCGTCATCGGCGCCGTCGTGGACGGAGCCGTGGGCTCGGTGCAGGGGACCGCCCTCGCCACTTGGCTGAGCGCCGGGGTGTGCTGGTGGCTGCTCCGCGTCGGCCTGCGCGATCACGGCGGCACCGTCCCGAGCGCCCGCCATCACGCCCGGCTCCGCCGACCGGCGGAGCCACCCGGCGCCGCAGCACCAGCAACCGGTACCAGCAACAGCGAATAAGGAAGGAACCTGCGGACATGTCCACAGTGCCCAAGCTGAGCGTCGGGCTCCCCGTCTACAACGGGTCGGCCTACGTCGCCGAGTCGATCGAGGCGCTTCTCGGCCAGACCTTCGAGGATTTTGAGCTGATCATCTCCGACAACGCATCCACCGACGACACGGGAGACATCTGCCGCCGCTTCGAGAAGCTGGACTCACGGGTCCGCTATTTCAGGCAGCCGCGCAACGTCGGCCTGGCCCCCAACCACAACTTCTGCGTCGAGCGGGCCAGGGGCGAGCTGTTCAAGTGGGCGGCAGGCGATGACCTGTACGCCCGGGACCTGCTGGAGAAGTGCGTCGCCGCGCTCGACGAATATCCGCGGGTGGTTCTGGTGCATTCGTTCACCGCGATGATCGACGGTGACGGCACGGTGTTTCAGGCGAACTCCTACCCGCTGGCCACCTCCGCGCCGGACGCGCCGGAACGATTCCGCAGTCTGCTTGCCGACAGCGGGGGTGACGACGACGGGGGCGTCATGCGCAAGGAGGTGCTGCTCCGCACCGCGATGAAGGAGAGCTACCACCACGCGGACCGGACGATCATCGCCGAACTGGCCTTGCACGGACCGTTCTACCAGGTTCCCGAGTGGCTGTACTTCCGTCGCGACCATCCGGGGCGGGCGGAGCGCAGCCACCCGAGCGTTCGCGCCCGGTGCGCGAACATGGACCCGCGGCGCGGGAATCCGTGGCGGAACCCCGTCCCGCGATTGCTCGCGGAGTATGTCTGGGCGTACGTCGCGATGATCAAGCGCGCTCCGCTGAAGCCGACGGAAAGAAGGGAATGCTACCGCTACCTCGCGCAGTGGCTGACTCGCCGGGCAAGGCCGCACCGCCTGGTGACCGCGGCGCAGCCGGTGGCCGAGGCCGCGCCCGCCATCTCCGTCGACGACCTGGTCGCCGGCCGCAGGGAGAGCCTGTCATGAGCCCGCGCCACGGCCGTGCGCCCCGGGTCGGCCTGTTCGGTCTGCTCGGATCGGGGAACATCGGCAATGACATCTCCATGCAGTCGGTGCTCGCGTACCTGCGAAGCTCGCAGCCTGACGCGACCATCGACGCCATGTGCATGGGCCCGGAGCGGGTGATGGCGGACGCGGGGATCGACGCGATCCCCCTGCAGTGGTCCCGGCAGTACGAGGGGCGCGTGTCCGGCCTGCCTGCCAAGGCGCTGAAGGCCGTCGGGAAGGGAGTCGACGCGTTCCGCACCGCAGCCTGGGTTCGCCGGCACGACGTGGTGATCGTCCCTGGCATGGGCGTGCTCGAGGCAAGCACGCCGATCAATCCGTGGGGCGTGCCGTACGCGCTGTTTCTGCTGAGCGCGTGCGGACGGATCTTCCGTACCAAGGTGGCGCTGGTCAGCGTCGGGGCAACCATCATCAACCAGCCTTCGGTGCGGTGGCTGTCTACCTGGGCTGCCCGTCTCGCCTATTACCGGTCCTATCGGGACGCCAGGTCCCTGGACGCGATGCGGCAGCGCGGCCTCGACGTGTCAAGGGATCGCGTCTTCCCCGACCTGGTCTTCGCCATCCCGCCGGCGCCCACCGACACCGCCGACCCGCAGACCGTGGGAGTCGGCGTCATGACGTACTACGGCACTAACGACGACCGGGCGCGGGCCGACGACATCCATGCCTCCTACACCGGGACTATGACTCGCCTGGTCCAGTGGCTGCTCGATGACGGGCGGAAAGTGCGCTTGTTCGTGGGTGACAGCGGCGACGCCGAAGCCGTCGCGGAAATTTTCGCCGCCCTGCGCGTGAGCCATCCCGCCTTGGCCCCCGGGCGGGTCGTGGCCGAGCAGATAACCTCGTTCGCCGAGCTGATGGCGGCCATGGCCCCCGCGAGCTCGGTGGTGGCGACTCGGTACCACAACGTGATGTGCGCGCTGAAACTGGGCAAGCCGGCCATTTCCCTGGGCTACTCGGACAAGAACGTCTCCCTCATGGAGGACATGGGGCTGCCTGAGTTCTGCCAGCACGCCAACGACATCAGCTTTGACCGTCTGATCGAGCAGTTCGCAAAGCTCGAAACGAACGCCGATCAGATCCGGGCAACGGTGGGAGAGCGTAACGCCGAGCTGGCGGCGAAGCTTTCCGAGCAGTTCACCGTGCTCGACGCCACGCTCTTCCCGGGTCGCTGATCGCTAGCGCCCGCCGTCCGGCCCGCCGAAGACGAGCAGCGCGTCCGTCGGCGGCGGGCCGTAGATGGACCGAACAGTCTCCTCGTCGAAGGCGCTCTCGTCCTTGACGCTAACGAAATCGCGGATGGCGGTGCCGGTGCAGTCGGCGTCCACCAGCGGCGCGCCGACGCCCGCGTCCAGGTCGGTGGTGCTCACCGTGCGGAAATCGACGCTGTACCTAGCCAGCCCGGAGGTGTTGGGGATGGATGTGTGCAGCTGGGCGCCGGAGAAGAGCAGGACCTCACCGGGAGCCGGCAGGGGGATGACGTCCACGCCCGGCGTGTGATCGATCGCTCGCGGCCGCGCCTGGGATTCCTTGCCCACGGACTGGGCCGTGCTGAACCGGCGGGCGTTGTTCTCGTAGTAGTCGAAATCGCCGGACGTGTTCGGCACCGCCTGAGCGAAGCTCGCCAGGTCGAAGCTCATGGCGTTGGTCTCCCTCACCGGGAAGACCGGCAGCCACCAGTTGATCTGCTGCGCCGGGGCGCTGTACCAGACGTCCCGATGCCAGGGGAAGGCGAAGGCGATCCCCGTCGTGAGATGCCCGACGGGGAATGAGGTTCGCGGTTTCGGCACATCGTAGTGGGTGTAGGTGGGCTCGAACCCGGCCTCGGCGATAATCGCGCGGACCAGCTCTCGGGAGCGCTTGGCATGAATCCATCGGGGCTTCCATTCCCCGAGGAGCTTTGCCATCTCGACGGGCTCGATATATTCGTGCGCGTGCTCCGGGTCGTACGGTGCGAAGAGCCTAGCCAGCTCGTCCCGCATGTAATCGACGAACTCGGCAAGGGCGCGCAGCCGGGTGAGGATGATCAGGTCCCCGGAGTAGATCCGCTGCCGCAGGTCGGCCGCTGGAATGTCTGGATTGGTAAGAAAGGCTGGCATAGCATCCTCAAGAGCTTGTATCCGATCAACTACTGGACGACTTGCTTCGTGACGGTAAATGCCTCCGCATAGCGGGCGCGGCATTCCATTCCGCGCAGCCGCCCGAGTGCCAGGAACGTCTCCTCGCCCCACCAGTCGCGACCGCGCTGGGACGGATAGCACTTGTCGAGCAGCTCGACCTTCTGCCGGGCGATGTCGTCGGTCAGCGGAAAGTACGTGTTGGGACGGGTCATGTCGCCGTCCCATTTCGGGATCTCGTACCCGAGGTACAGCTGGTCCCTGAAGGCAGTCGGCACCAGCTCGGCAATGGTCGCGTGGTCCTGGTGCGCATCGCCGGCCGACGGCGCGAGGATCAGGTCGGGGCGAAGCGAGCGCGCCTCCGCCTCGATGATCTCCTTGACCTGTCCCCAGACCGCGGGCAGCCGTCCCTCGGGCAGGTCGTGCAGCTCAATGGCGAGGTCAGCGCCCGGCGTGAAAGCGCGCGCGGCTGCCCGCGCCTCCTGCTGGCGCTCCCCATTCCCCGTCAGCAGCACGTATCTCACCTGCAGGCCCGGATGGCGCGCGGCCAGGGTGAGCAGGGTGCCGCCCGCCGCGATCTCGATGTCGTCCGGATGCGCGCCGAGAGCGAGCACCGACAGCGGGCGGTCCCCGGGGGCCGCGAGTGGCAGCGAGATCATGACTGGGCCGACACGTCTGCGGGCAGCTGCCCGGAACGCTCGGGGTCCCAGATCATCCACGGGCAGTTGCCCTGCGCGTACATCTCCTCCATGGCGGCGCGCTCCTTGACGGTGTTCGGCCGGCGACCAGTACCCCTTGTACGGGTAGGCGAGGACGCGGCCCTGCGGGATCAGCCGGACGATCGCGTCGCCGACGAGGTCCTCTCCCTCCTTCAGGTGATCGAATATCTCCTGACGCAGCACGAAGAAGCCGCCGTTCTCCCACTGACGCAGGTCCTGGACGGGCGTTACCTGGGTGATCAGCCCGCTGTCGCCGATCTCCACGACGTGGTGCGACGAGGTTGGGGGCACGGCGAGCAGGCTGACCACCGCCTCGGAGGCGGCGAACCGCGAGATCATGTCCGGCAGCTCCGCGTTGGTGAAGACGTCCGCGTAGTTCGCGAGGAACATCTCCTCGTCCTGCACGAAACGACGGACGCGGCGAAGCCGTTCGCCGATCGCGGAGTGCAGGCCGGTATCGACGAACGTGATCCGCCAGTCCGAGATATCGGTCTTGAACAGCTCCACCTGGCGGTCGGCGCCGGCGAGGACGAAATCGTTGGACCGGGTCTCGTCATAGGTGAGGAAGAAATCCTTCACCGCCGAGGCCCCGTAGCCCAGGCAGAGCACGAAGTCGGTGTGCCCGTAGTGGGCGTAGTAGCGCATCACATGCCAGAGCAGCGGCCGGTCGCCGACCATGGCCATGGGCTTGGGGGCGTTCGTGATCCCGTCCCGCATCCGCATGCCGAAACCACCGCAGAACAGTACGACCTTCATCTCGACACTCTCCTTTGAGACGGCATTGCTCAGACGACTTCAAGCGCGGGAATGGGGAAAACCAGGCGGCCGCCCCAGGACCTGACGTACGCCAGCTGGTCGCTGATCTCGTCCCTGAGGTTCCACGGCAGGACGAGCACGTAGTCCGGTTTGGTTTCCGCGATGCGCTCGGGCGCGTGGATCGGGATATGCGTTCCCGGCAGGAACATGCCCTGCTTATGCGGTGACCGGTCGACGGTGTAGGCGAGCAGATCCGACCTGATGCCGCAGTGGTTGAGCAGGGTGTTGCCCTTGCCCGGGGCACCGTACCCGGCCACCGTCTTGCCCTCGGCCCTCGCCGCGAGCAGGAAGCCGAGCAGGTCGCTCTTGATCTTGAGCACGGCCCCGGCGAACCCCTCGTGCCCGGCTACGGTGTGCAGCCCGGCCGCCTCCTCCGCGGCCAGCACCGCCTTGACCCGCTGGTCGGGCTCGCCTGCCGTCTCTGCGGGACGGGCGTGCACGCGCAGCGATCCCCCGTGGGTGCCGAGTTCATCGACATCGACGACGCGCAGTCCGCCCGCCGCGAGCGCGCGGCCGGCCGTGCGCAGCGACAGGTACGAGTAATGCTCATGGTAGATCGTGTCGTACTGACGCCGCTCGATCAGCCGCAGCAGATGCGGGAACTCCAGGGTCACCAGACCGGTGTCCTTGACCAGCATGCGCAGCCCGACCGCGAAGCCGCGGATGTCGGGGACGTGCGCGAACACGTTGTTCGCGGCGACGAGATCGGCGCGACCGTACGCGGCCGCGATCTCCTGCCCGGTCTCCGGCCCCAGGAAGCGCACCACGGTCCTGATGCCCTTCTCCTCGGCCGCCTGCGCGACGTTCCCGGCCGGCTCGACGCCGAGCACCGGGATGCCGGCCGCGTGGAAGTGCTGCAGCAGGTAGCCGTCGTTGCTGGCCACCTCGGTGACGAGGCTGTCCGAGGTCAGGCGGAGCCGCCGGGCCATCTCGTCGGCGTAGCGCTTCGCGTGCGCCACCCAGGAGTCAGAGTAGGACGAGAAGTACGCGTAATCGGAGAAGATATCCTCGCCCGGCACATATGCAGGCAACTGCACGAGCAGGCATTCAGCGCACAATCGGACATGCAACGGATAGAACGTCTCAGGATCGTCGAGTCGTTCGGCCGGCAGATAGCTCTCGCACAACGGCGACATCCCGAGATCGACAAATGTGTTCATTTGCCTCGCGTCGCACAGCCGGCATGAATGTTGTGACAACATGTCCCCCCAGACAAGTGTTCTGCATTCGCTTACGATCGTGTTCTGAAAATGCCATATGTTGGGCCTAACGGACTACTTGAGTATCAAGTGCAGCCGAAAGGGAGAATCTGATGGATAGTCATGAGTGCCGGGCCTGCGGCAACCGGAGCGGCGATGTTGTTCTCGATCTCGGTGAGCAGCCGGCCTGCGACTACTTTCCACAATACGACGATCAAAAGCCCGATCCGGTTTACCCGCTGCAGATGTGGCTTTGTAATTTCTGCGGGCTGGCGCAGTTGCTCACCGATCCGACCGTGCCGGAGGAGCCAAGGGGCGCCGAGCCGGCCGCTCTCGTCGCCCAGGCCGCGGACGCGGTCGGTCGCGTCGCCGCCGCGGGCCTGCTGACCGCGGGCGCCCATGTCGCCGAGTACGGCAGTCCGCACGGCGGGTCCTGGCTTGATCTGCTGGCGGCCCGCGGCCTGACCCAGGCGGCCGACCGGGACGGGGCGGACGTGATCATCGACTGCTTCGGGATGATGCACGCAGCGGACCAAGCGGCGGCGCTGGCCGAACGTGCCGCCCGGTTGCGGCCGGGCGGGATACTCCTGCTCCAATTCCACTCCCTCGACTCGATCGTCCGCCACGGACAGTGGAACGCCTTGCGCCACGGCCACTACGCCTACTACTCCGGCACCGCGCTGACCACGATGCTGGCCGCGGTCGGGCTCGGCCCGCGCACCGCCTGGCAGTTCAGCCTCTACGGCGGCACCGTGCTGCTCGCGGCGTGCCGCGACGGCGACGACGGCGCCTTCGCCCAGGCGCCCGACCACACGATCAGATCGCTGCTGGCCGCCGAGGCTCGCACCCGCGTCACCGACCCGGAGGTCGTGCGCGGGCTCCAGCGTGACGTCGGGGCCCGGGCGGGGGCGCTGCGCTCCTGGCTGACCGCGCAGAGGGAGGCGGGAAGGTCGGTACTCGGCTACAGCGCGGCATCCCGCGCGGTGGCGCTCCTGCGTTCCGCCGAGGTGGACAGCGACCTGCTGCCGGCGGTGGCGGACGCATCGCCCGGAAAGCACGGGCTTCGGATGCCGGGAACCACGATCCCCGTCATCAGCCCGGATGAGCTCATCGCGCGGTCGCCCGACGCCGTGCTGATCTTCGTCTCCGACCTCATCCCGGAGGTGCGCAAGGCCTACCCGGAGATCGAGGACGCCGGGGGCACCTGGGTGGACGCCGATTCCCTGTGCTAGGTCACCCGGGCGGGCACGCGTCACTCGGGCTCACCAGGCGCCTTCGGTCTGGAACATCGCCGATGCCGTCTTCCACAGGATGTGCAGGTCCAGAGCGAACGACCAATTCTCGACGTACCGCAGGTCTAGTCGTACCGAATCCTCCCAAGACAGGTTGGACCGGCCGTACACCTGCCACATGCCGGTCATTCCCGGCTTCACTGCAAGCCGGCGCCGGACGTTGTTCGAGTAAAGCGCCACCTCGCTCGGAAGCGGCGGACGGGGTCCAACCAGCGACATCTCGCCTCGGAAGACGTTAATGAGCTGCGGCAGCTCGTCCAGCGACCACTTGCGCAGCTGCGCCCCGACCGCCGTGATCCGCGGATCGTGCCGCATCTTGAACAGAAGGCCGTCGGACTCGTTGCGCGCACGGAGCTCGGCGAGGCGCTGCTCGGCGTCCACGACCATCGTGCGGAACTTGTACATCTTGAACGTACGGCCGTTCTTCCCGACTCTCGTCTGGGCGAACAGCGCCGGGCCGTTGTCGGAAGTCCGGATCGCCACGGCCAGCGCGAGGAACACCGGGGAGAGCATAACCAGCGCGATCCCCGCCATGACCCGGTCGAAGAGCCCCTTGATGGCCTGGCGCGGGCCGCTGAGCTCCGGGTGGTCGACGTGGAGCAGCGTCAGCCCCGCCGTCGGCCTGATCGTCGTCCGCGGGCCCGCCACGTCAAGCAGCGCGGGCGCGACGTACAGGCCGGTGCCCGTCTTCTCCAGTCCCCACGCGATCTGTCGGAGCGTTACGGCGTCGAGCTCGCTGCTCGACAGGACCGCCACCGTGTCGGCACCGCTGCGGCGCACGGCGCTCACCACATCGTCCACGGCCAGCCCGCCGAACACCGGAATGCCCGCGACCGCCTTGCTCGTGGTCGCGCCCCCCACACAGGCCGCCACCACGGCGAGCCCGTGGTAGGTGCCGCGCCTTAGCTCCATCACCAGGTCGGCCACCGCCGGCTCGGGTCCGACCGCCAGCACGGTGGACATGCACTGCCCCCTGGCGCGCCGCCGGTACAGCCGCTTTCGCTGCGCGAGCCTGGCGCACAGATCGGCTCCGATGAGGGTCGGCATCGTCAGCAGCAGGTATTCGCGCGACAACTCCACGTTCACCGCGTAAGAGAGGATCGCCATCCCCGCGGTCAGGCTGAAGCCCGCGTTCAGCACCTTGCGGAATTCATCCGAGCCGATACCGACGTCCCTGACGCTGTACGCTCCGAAAAGCAACAAGGTCGCCACCCAGAGCAGCGGCAGGGCGACGCAGAGCATCGCGTATTCGAGGCCAAGGCGCCCGCCGAAACGGATCGCAATAGCCACCGAGGAACATACGGCCGCAATCACGAAATCGGACATTGCCGTCCGAATCACATATTCCTTCGCCCACACGGCCGGCCTGGGGGCCAGCCCCATCCGCCGATCGTCAGCAGAAATCAACAAGTTACTCACGCTAGCCACCCCCTAACGACCGACACGAATGCCGCTTACAGCAAGCAACGTGTCGATTACATTGGGTGACGAAGACCAGGCAGCAAGAAGCCTTCACTAAGGCGATGCTTGGGCCCCCGTTCCCAGTTGCCACCCTAACCACGGAAACGGGAATCAGTCCAGCCCTAATCAGCGGAACATATTCAAACTATTTCAATCAAAAACAAAATTACAAAACGACGAATTTGAATCCCTCGCCCAACGCCTAGCAACGCCTAGCAACGGCGACTAAGCGCATCAAGCGGCCGTTAATCAGGATCCGCCAGTCATGGGCGGGTTCGAGCGCTCCCATGAACGCAGCAGATCCGCGTAGCGTCTGGCCGCGGAACGCAATTCCAATTCCGGGTCAATTCCGGCAGCGGACGCCCTCGCAACGAGACGAAACAGCTCATTGCCAACATCCTCCGCGGCCGTGACGCCGTCGTCCGATGACGGCAGCGCCGTGGGGAAGCCCGCTCGCTCCGCCCGGCGCTGCAGTTGCGCGGCCAGCGAGAGCGCGGGCTGCCCGAACACCACTCCGTCGAGCGCAGAGGGCCGCCCCGACCCGGTCTCCGCTGCCTTCGCCGCCCGTTCCGCCTGCTTGATCTCTTCCCAGTTGGCGTTGACGTCCGCCGCCGACGACACCGAGACCCCGGCGAACACGTGCGGATGCCGCCTGATCAGCTTCGCGGCGAGGGTGTCGGCCACATCGTCGATGGTGAAGCCGCCCTCGTCGGCGGGCCGCTCCGACGCGATCCGGGCGTGGAACATTACCTGGAACAGCACGTCGCCGATCTCCTCGCGGAGCGCCGGCATGTCATCGGCCTCGATCGTCTCGGCCGCCTCGTACGCCTCTTCAAGCAGGTACCGCAGCAGCGACGCGTGCGTCTGCTCCCGGTCCCAGGGGCAGGACCGGCGCAGCGTGTCCACCACCGCGACTAGTTCGAGCAGCCGCCCGCCGGGCACGGCTTCGCCGGGCACGGCGCCGGCCGGGACGCCCGTCGGGCCGGTCACCTCAGCACGCCGGGGTGAGCCCCGCGGTGGACGCGGGCGAGGGCACGCCCGCTGGCTGGGACAGCGTGTTGGTGGCGGGCACCACCGAGTACTGGGTGTAGTCGAGCCGGCCGAACTGCGGGCTGACCTGGATGTTGAGCGCCTTGGCGGCCTGGCACTCCGCCTTGTTGTACGCCGCCGTCACGGTGTTGCTCTGCGCCTGCGTGCTCGGCTGCTTGCCGCCGTTCGCCTTGATCTGGAAGGCGCTCTCCTGCGCCACCCAGCGACCGAGATCGGGCAGCATCTGGGGCGAGATCCCGTTGCCGAGGAACAGCGCAGTCGCGCTGCTGTAGCCCTCCTGCGAGGCGGAGGACGCGGCCTCCGACTGGATCTCCGACAACCCCGTCTGTGCCTGCGCCTGCGTCACCGAGATGTTGTTGTCCGCGGCCAGCTGGTCCATTATGGAGAACCTGATCAGCCAGGTCAGCACCGCCCGGGGCTGCTCCGCGGCGGTGAGCTGGATCTGGCTGCCGTAAGGGGCGGACGCCGCCTGCAGGTTCGACACCTGCTGGTCGAGGGACGAGGAGGTGATCCGCTGATTGCCGACGATCGCCGCCGACCCCGCCTGCACCGGTGAGCACCCGGCCATGAGCGCGCAAACGCCAAGGCCGGCCACGCCGAGCGCGGCCGCACGACTGGTCCTTCTTCGCGGGCACAGCCCTGCCAAACACAGCCCTGCCAAACACAGGCGGTCCCTTCCAACACTTCAAACGACAACTGGAACTTACGACTCGGACAGTACCGAACGGACGACCTCCGCGCACCACGCCAGCAGCTCGGTGTCGCGCAGCGCCTCCCCGCCGAAGCCGCCGCTCGAGGCGCCGGCCTTCGGTACCGGTACCAGCATGGTACGCACCGCGGGCTTGAGGATCGTCTTCGGGTATAGCCGCTGAACTCGCACCACACGGGAGTCGGGTAGGACAACCGGCGCGAACCGCACATGCGACCCCTGCAGCGTGATATCGGTCAGGCCGACGCGCCGCGCGGCCGACCGCAGCCGCGCCACGTCGAGCAGGGTCGCCACCGGCAGCGGGAGCTCGCCGTAGCGGTCGAGCAGTTCCTCCCGAACCGCCACCACGTCGTCCTCGCTGTCGATGGCCGCGATCGAGGTATAGGCGGCCAGCCGCAGCCGCTCGCCCGGCACGTAGTCGTGCGGAATGTGCGCGTTCACCGGGAGCTCCACCCGGACCTCGGGCCGCTCGGGCGGAGCGTCGTCCTTCAGCTCGCGCACCGCCTCGCCGATCATCCGGATGTACAGGTCGAAGCCGACCCCGGCGATGTGCCCCGACTGCTCGCCGCCGAGCAGGTTCCCGGCGCCCCGGATCTCCAGGTCCTTCAGCGCGACGTACATGCCGGCGCCGATCTCGGTGTGCTGCGCCACCGTGGCCAGCCGCTCGTGCGCGGTCTCGGTCAGCGGCTTCTCCGGCGGGTAGAGGAAGTACGCGTAGGCCCGCTCGCGCCCGCGCCCCACCCGGCCGCGGAGCTGGTGGAGCTGGGAGAGCCCGGCGGCGTCGGCGCGGTCCACGATCAGCGTGTTCGCGTTGGGGATGTCGAGGCCGCTCTCCACGATCGTCGTCGCCACCAGGACGTCGAAGGAGCGGTCCCAGAAGTCGACCATGATCTTCTCGAGCTCGTGCTCGTTCATCTGCCCGTGCGCTACCTGGATGCGCGCCTCCGGAACGAGCTCGGCCAGCCGCGAGGCGACCTTCCTGATCGACTGCACCCGGTTGTGCACGAAGAACACCTGGCCGTCGCGGAGCAGTTCCCGCCGGATGGCCGCCGCGATCTGCTTCTCGTCGTACCCGCCGACGAACGTGAGGACCGGGTGGCGCTCCTCCGGCGGCGTGAGGATGGTCGACATCTCGCGGATCCCAGCCACGCCCATCTCCAGCGTCCGCGGGATCGGCGTGGCCGACATCGCGAGCACGTCCACCTCGGTCCGCAGCCGCTTGAGGTACTCCTTGTGCTCGACCCCGAACCGCTGCTCCTCGTCGATGATCACCAGGCCGAGCTTCTTGAACCGGGTCTCCGGCGACAGCAGCCGGTGCGTGCCGATCACCACGTCCACCGTCCCGTCGGCGAGGCCCCGCTGAGTCTCGGCGACCTCTCCCGTGGTCTGGAAGCGCGACATCGGCTTGACCGACACCGGGAACGGCGCGTACCGCTCGGAGAACGTGTTGAAGTGCTGCTGCGCCAGCAGCGTGGTCGGCACCAGCACCGCCACCTGCTTGCCGTCCTGCACCGCCTTGAAGGCGGCCCTGACCGCGATCTCGGTCTTGCCGTAGCCGACGTCGCCGCAGATCAGCCGGTCCATCGGGACCGGCTTCTGCATGTCAAGCTTGACCTCGTCGATCGCCGAGAGCTGGTCGGGCGTCTCCACGTAGGGGAACGCGTCCTCGAGTTCCCGCTGCCACGGCGTGTCGGGCCCGAACGCGTAGCCAGGCGAGGCCATTCGCGCCGAGTACAGCCGGATCAGCTCGGCCGCGATCTCGCGCACCGCCTTGCGGGCCCGGCCCTTGGTCTTGGCCCAGTCCGCGCCGCCGAGCCGGTGCAGGGCGGGCGACTCGCCACCGGAGTACTTCGTGACCTCGTCGAGCTGGTCGGTCGGCACGTACAGCCGGTCGGGCGGATGCCCGCGCTTGGCCGCGGCGTACTCGAGTACCAGGTACTCGCGGGTCGCGCCGGCCGCGGTCCTGCTTGTCATCTCGACGAACCGGCCGACCCCGTGCTGCTCGTGCACCACGTAGTCGCCGGGCCGCAGCTGCAGCGGGTCCACCCCGCCGCGCCGCCGCGCGGACGGCAGCCGCCGCTCGTCCCGCACGCCCGGCCTGGCGGCGCCGCGGGCGGCGAAGTCGGCCTCGGTCAGCAGCGCCAGCTTCACCGCGGGCCAGCTGAACCCCTGACGCAGCTGACCGGTCGACACGTAGGGGACGCCACCCTCGGGCTCGGCGTCGATGTCGCCCAGCCGCGCGCCGAAGTCCTCGCCGCGCAGCACCTCCGCCAGCCGCTGGGCGGGCCCGTGCCCCTCGGTAACGAGGACCACCCGCCACCCGTCGGACAGCCACTGGCGCACGTCGTCGATCATGCGGCTGGTCTCGCCGCGATAGGCCGTCGCGGCCTGAGCGTGAATGCTTATGGCGAACGGACCCGGCTGACTCTCATCCGCCAGGTCCCCAGGGGCGGTGGCGGGCCGGCCATCGGCGATCTCGTTCCCCTCGTCACCGTCCGCCACGCCGAACGGCGCCAGCGTCCACCACGGGATGCCGAGCTCGGCCGTGTGCTCGCGGATCGTCGCGATCGGCTGGAAGGCCGACCCGCCGAGGTCGATCGGCGCCTCGCCGCCGCCCGCCGCGCTCGCCCACGACGCCTCCAGGAACTCCTGGCTGGTCGAGACCAGCTCCATCGCCCGCGTCCTGATCCGCTCCGGATCGCAGGCGACCAGCAGTCCGCCGATCGGCAGGTGGTCGACCAGCAGCTCCATATGGTCGGCGAGAACGGAGGCGAAGGCCTCCATGCCCTCGACCGTGATCCCGTCGGCGATCTTGCCGAGGATGTCGGAGACGGCCGGGTGCTTGTCCGCGAGCTCCTTGGCGCGGGCGCGGACGGACGGCGTGAGCAGCATCTCCCGGCAGGGCGGGGCCCACAGGCCGTGCTCGGCGGCGCCGGCCGAGCGCTGGTCCGCGACCTTGAATACGCGGACCTCCTCCACCGTGTCGCCGAAGAACTCGATTCGCAGCGGGTGCTCCTCGGTCGGCGGGAACACGTCGAGCAGGCCGCCTCGAACCGCCAGCTCACCCCGCTTGCTGACCATCTCCACGCGCGCGTAGCCGATCTCCACCAGCCGCGTGATCACGTCCTCGGGATCGGCGTCGTCGCCGACGTTGAGGCGCACCGGTTCCAGGTCGCCCAGGCCGGCCACGATCGGCTGCAGCACTGAGCGCACCGGCGCCACCACCACGCGCAGCGCGCTGCCGAGCTCGTCGCCCGCCGCGCTCGGGTGGGCGAGCCGCCGCAGCACCGCGATCCGCTGCCCGACCGTGTCCGAGCGGGGCGACAGCCGCTCGTGCGGCAGCGTCTCCCACCCGGGGAACGTCGCGACCGAGTTCGGCGGCAGGAACGCGCCCAGCGCCGCGGTCAGGTCCTCGGCCTCCCGCGCGGTCGCGGTCACCGCGAGCACGAATCGCCCCCGGCCGTCGGGGGCAACGGTCCCGTCCGCCAGCGCCGCGACGAGCAGCGGGCGGAGGGCGGAGGGTGCGACGAGATCGCGCTCGTCCGCACCGGGCGTGTCCGGGCTGGCAAGCGCGGTTCGGAGCTGAGAATCTTCGGCTACGGCGGCGAGCAGTCCAGCGAGGCTCATGTTGTCCCAACGTCGGGTATGCGGGGGTTCCCTGATGCAGCGGGCGCGGCCCACCTGCCGGCGGCACCGAGGCACACGAACCCCCGTGCGTCCCCGGACCGCGGCGCCCGCTAGCTCAACCGCGGGCGCACGCCTAGACCTCTTCTAGTTTACGTCCTAGCCGCCCGCAAACCCGCACAGCCCAGCACGCTCGCCCGCCTGATCGTGCGACCTCCGGATTGGCAGAACGGGACAAAGGCCGGCTATTCGCCACTCTCGGCACCCGCCATCACATAAATGGGAGTCAGTGCGGAGAAATTCAATTAGCATACGGACATGACGACTGCGGAGCGTGGCGCTCCCGACACTCAGCGCAAGGTAAACCGTTTCTTCGCCGAGCCGTTGCGCGACTACATGCTGCAGAGCCTGGGGCGCCCGGCCAGCCTCCTGCAGGCCGGCTGCCAGGCGCCGCTGCGCGAGCTCGGCATCGCCGAGCTCGCCGAGGGCGGCTTCGTGGTCTCGGTCTCCGTCGTCGATGACGACAACCCGGTCGCCCGGGGGGCGCTGCGCGAGGCGCAGTCCGCCTACGACGCCGTTATCACCGGCGACCTGCGCACCGCGCCGATCCCGCAGCGCGCCTACGACGTGGTCTACTGCGCGCTGCTGCTCGAGCGCGTGCAGCACGTCGAGCTCGTGCTTGACCGGCTCACAAGCGCGCTCAAGCCGGGCGGCCTGCTGCTGCTGCGGAGCGGCGACCGGCGCAGCGCGGCGGCGCTGCTGGACCGGCTGCTGCCCGGCCCGGTCCGCCGTTTCATCTGGTCCCGGTTCTGGCCCGGCGTGCCAGGACCGTTCCCGCCGGTCTACGAGAAGGCGGTCTGCGACGAGGGCATCGCGTCCTACGCGCTGTTGCGGGGCCTCGTCATCGCGTCCCGCAGGACCGAGCTGACCCGACCCGATCACCCGGCCGGGCTATCATCGTCGGTGCGGATCATCTGCGCCGCCATTGCCTGGCTTTCCCGAGGACGCTATACCGCCAGCCACGATGAGCTGCTCTACGTGATCCGCAAGCCGCTGGACCGCTTCGCCCGCGTCGTATAGCGCACGAGCGTCGTCCACATCCCCGCGATACGGAGGCGCACGTGACCTGAGTTGCCCGCTGAGCTTGCCGACTGGCCGGCCTGGACCCCGGGCGACGAGCAGCTCGGCCAGCTCGAGCTGCTCACCTCGGGCGCGTTCGCCCCGCTGAGCGGGTACCTGACCGCCGCCGACGTGGCCGCCGTCGCCGCCAGGGGCGAGCTGGCCGACGGCACCCCCTGGCCGATCCCGGTCACGCTCACCGTCTCGGCCGGCGCCGTCACGGCCGACGCCGACCGCCTGGTCCTGCAGGACCCAGAGGGGTCGCCGCTCGCGGTGATCGAGATCACCGAGCGGACCCCGGTCGACTCCTTGGGCGACGCGCTCAGGCTGGCCGGCCCGGTCACCGCGCTGCGCGCGCCCGAGCACGGGCCGTTCCGCGCCCTCCGCCGGCGTCCGGCCGACGTGCGGGCCGAGCTCGGCCCAGCCCCGGTGCTCGCGCTCGCGACCAGAAGGCCGCTCGGCCAGCGGCAGCTCGGCCAGCTGAGGCACCTGGCCGACCAGCTGCGGGCCAGAATCCTGCTGCTCCCGCTGGTAGCAGGCCCGGCCGAGCTCGTCATCCGCCCGGAGGCGCTGGTCCGCGCCGTCCGCGCCGCCGCCCGCCAGCTCCCAGAGAGCACCCTCGTCGTCCCGGTGCCGCTGCCGCCGCAGGACGGCCCCGCCGACGAGCTGCGGGCCCGCGCCGTCGTCGCCGCCGCCTACGGGGCGACCCACCTGCTGGCAGACGGCGGACGGGTGGCGCAGGAACCACGCGACCGTTCGGGCAAAACGGAATTTGACTTTAAGAAGCTCGGGATAGAGATCCTGGCCGAAGGCGAGTGGGCGTACGACCCGCTGGCCGAGGTGTGGCGGCCGCTCGGCCGGATCGAGCCGGGGCTCGAGCGGACCGAGCTGTCCGACGGCGAGCTCGGCGAGCTGCTCGACCACGGCGATCCGCTGCCGGCCTGGCTGATGCCCGCGGCCGTGGCGGCCGAGCTGCGCCGGGCCCGGCCGCCCCGGTCGGCCCGCGGCGTCGTCGTCTTCTGCACCGGCCTGTCCGGTTCCGGCAAGTCGACCCTCGCCCGGGACCTTCGCGACGCACTGCTTGAGCGCGGCGACCGGACGGTCTCGCTGCTCGACGGCGACCTGGTGCGACACCTGCTCTCGGCCGGGCTCACGTTCTCCCGGGCCGACCGGGACCTCAACATCGCCCGCATCGGGTACGTGGCGACCGAGGTCGCGCGGCACGGCGGGATCGCGATCTGCGCGCCGATCGCCCCCTACGCGGCGGCGCGGGCCGGGGTGCGGAGGATGGTCTCCGAGGTCGGCGACTTCGTCCTCGTGCACGTGTCGACGCCGCTCGAGGTCTGCGAGGCGCGCGACCGCAAGGGCCTGTACGCCCAGGCGCGGGCGGGCGTGATCGGCTCGTTCACCGGGATTTCCGACCCGTACGAGGCGCCCGACGACGCCGACGTCGTGATCGACACGTCCCAGGTCTCCAGGCACGAGGCGGTCGCGGTGGTGCTCGACCAACTCACCCGCGGCGGCTGGCTCGGCTAAGCCGCCGAAGAGCCTCGGGCTACGCCTTGGGGAAGCCCAGGACGGGCTCTTCCGCGTCCGGCGTCACCACGTGCTCGGGATCGACGGCGCCTTCGTCCCCGTCGGCGTCCTCGAGCGCGGTGCCCTCGTCCAGGCGCTGGCTCAATTCGCTGGCCTTCTGGCCGACCCGGCTCAGCCGGCCGTTCAGCTTGCCCGCGATGATCTGGCGCTGCTTGTTCAGCAGGACGTAGCTCAGCAGCGCGCTGACGAGGAGGGCAAGCCCGAGCAGCAGGATGCCGCGAGCCCCGGCCCAGAACAGGACCAGGACCGAGGCGCCGAACATGATGATCCGGGCGCTGGTGTAGGCGAATGCGGTTCTCATAGCACTACCCAGTGTAGGACGAGCCGCCGAGGATCTCGGCCAGCAGGGTCGGGTCGATGTTGCCGCCGGAGAGCACCGCGACCAGCGGGGCTGCCGTTTCCGCCCGGATCAGGCCCAGCTCGGCGCGGTCCCTGAACAGCGCCGCCGCGACCGCGACCGCGCCGCCGGGCTCCGCCACCAGGCGGCCCTGGAGCGCGAGCCGTCGCACCGCCTCCAGCAGCTCGGCCTCGCTGACCGTCACGATGTCATCGACCAGCGCCTCGATATGCGGGAAGGTCAGCTCGCCGACCTGCTCCACCCGGAGCGAGTCGGCCTTGGTCCTGGCGGTGTCGGCCGCCGCCCACGCGACCCGGGTGCCTGCCCGCAGCGACTCCCGCGCATCGGCCGCGAGCTCGGGCTCGACGCCGATGACCCGGGTTCCCGGCAGCAGGGCTTTGACCGCGACCGCGATGCCCGACACCATCCCCCCGCCGCCGACGGGGACCAGGACGGCGGCCGGCCGACGGCCTTGCCCGGCGGCGCAGTCCTCGGCGATCTCCAGGCCGATGGTGCCCTGCCCGGCGATCACGCGCCGGTCATCGAACGGCGGGATCTCGGCGTAGCCGCGGTCGCTCGCGATCTTCGCCGACGCCTCGATCCGCGCCGCCAGCGTGGGCGCGACGGTGACCAGCTCCGCGCCGACGGCGCCGATCAGATCCGTCTTGACCCTGGGCGCGTTGTCCGGCACGACGATCGCGGCCGGGATGCCGAGCAGCGCGGCGGCGTAGGCGACGGCGAAACCGTGGTTGCCGCTCGAGTGCGCGACCACGCCCGGCGGCCTGGAGTCGGGGAGCAGCCCGGCGATCGCGTTGTAGGCGCCGCGGAGCTTGAACGCGCCGGTCGGCTGGAGCGACTCGGGCTTGACGAGCAGGGCGGGCGGCCCGACGGCGGCCGAAGCACCGGGAAACGCGAGAAGGGGGGTCCGGACCGTCACACCACGCAGCCGTTCGGCGGCGGTGCGTATCTCATCGAGCGAAACGAGATCTGCCACCTCGTCACCCTAGTGCAAGCTCGGCATCCGCATAATGCCACGTCGCGACACAAATACTTCGCAAGTCACCCAGAGCGACTGACGAATCGCTAGGCTAATTTCCAGAAATCTAGGCAGAAAGTACCCGTTTGTCGCCAAACTATGGGCATACTCCGACCGAGTTCGAGGAGATGGAACGTGGACGGCAACAATGAGCGGCTGCTCACCCCGGGGGAGGTAGCCGCCCTGTTCCGGGTGGACCCGAAGACCGTCACGCGGTGGGCGGCTTCAGGGCGGATCACCAGCATCCGCACGCCCGGCGGGCACCGACGATTCCGGGAGTCCGAGGTGCGCGCACTGCTGCGCGGCGATAGCGAGGTTGCACCAGAGGGACACCCGGCCGCTTCGTAGGCTGACCGACTTAGCCGGGCGCCCGCCTGGCGGGGCGGGCCCAGCGGGCGAGTGCGTGCGCGAACGGGGCGCGCCCGGCGCGACTACTCGCCTGGCTCGGCGTCCTGCCCGGGCCAGTACTGGTCCCCCATGAGCCTGGCGAACTCCTGGAACTCCCGCAGCAGCGCCGCATCTCCGGCCCGCCACTGGTCCTTGCGCTGCTCCGCCTCATCGGGGGTGATGGCCTGGGCGGCCAGCCGGGCGTAGTCGGCGTCCTGCGGGCCGATCTCCACGTACACATCGCCGACGAACCGCCCATCCCCGGTATGGATGGCGGTCTGCGGAACCTGCAGGTTCCCGTTCGGTAGTCGTATCACGAACATCGCAGCTCACCCTAGATGCCATAGCGCCGGTTGAAGTACAGCATGACCTGGAGCGCGAGCCGCGTGTTGCCGCCCAACATATCGACAAGCGCCGGCCGCTGCGCCGATGCAATCGCGGCGAACGAATCGGCGAAGAACTCCTTACGCCCAAGTCCGCCACTTTGGCGATGAAAGTCACTTGCTATGTACGGCTGACATTGATCATAGATGCGCCTGAACTCAGCCGAGTCGGATTGCCATTTTCCCGGCGGGCTGTCCAGATCATCGAGCGCGTGCCCGACTTCGTGGCACATCACGTCCGGGGTCGGCGAGGGCCGGGTGCCGACCACGATCTTGCGGTCACCGTAGGCGCCGGCGCAGGCGTCCCACGTCGCCTTGCCCGACGGCAGTTGGACGCCGTGCAGCCCGCCCATGTGGTCCAGGTCGGGCACTCCGCCCGCGCCCACGTAGATGCCGGCCAGCCCGTCGGCCAGCTTCTGCTGCAACGGGGCCGGGAACTCGGCCAGTCGCTCGATGGCGGCGATCGCCTGCGCGGGCGGGGTGGTGGTGGCGGCGTCCCACTGCCGCCACAGGATGGCCTCGAGCGGACCGCAGTTGCGACGGCCGTCGGCGGCGGCCTCATAGTGGCCGCGCGGGTGCGGGGCCGCGAACGGCAGCGCCGCCCTGGCCGGGTCGTGCGAGACCCGCGCGCGGGCAGCCGATGGGCCGAGCAGCGCGGCTGCCTTCTGCCTCGCCTGAGCGGCCGTTCCCGGTCTGGCCTGCGTCTTCTCACCCGGCAGGCCCGGCCGCGCGGCCGCCTGCTCCCCCACCACCTGGTACCAAGGCTGCCTGGGCGCCACCGCGGCCGACTGGCTGCCGCCATCCTGTCCGCGGGTGGCCGTCTCCACCGGGGCGGCGCCGAACTGCGGCGCCTCCCTGATCCTGGCCCGGCCGACGCCGCCGCCGGCCAGGGGCGAATAGTTTCTCGGCAGCGGCGGCCGGGCGGGACCACCGGACTGTGGGTTCGAGGCGCGCGGGGCCGGCCCGGACGGCGGCGACCGCCTCGGCAGGCCGGCTGGCGGCTGCAGGGCCGGGGCCGCGGTCCGCTGCCCCGGGCTGGACGCCGGAGGCGGTGGCGCCCCCACGTCGGCGCTGGTGTTCCTCCGGTGCCTGCCGCCGGCATCCGTCCCGTCGGCCCGGGAGTCTCCCGGCTTGCCACCGCCAGCGCCCTGTGATCCCGGACGCCAACTGACGAGTCGGCCGAGCCGCTCGAATAGGCGTAGCCGCATTCTTGGACTCCCTGCTTTCGCGCCAAAGCCCAGAGTATTCCGAATCGGCCCAGACGTCACCCCGGGTGACAGACCACGCGTAAACGTGCAGGTGGGAAAAAATGAGCATTCCGAATGCGGGATAGGAACCCGGAGGTTAGGCTTCCGCCATGTTGCTGTCAGGTGTCCTTTTTGTCCTGTTCCTGGCGGGCTGCTGGCTCTACTGCCTCGTCGACGCCGCCGTCACGCCCGCCGAGGAGTTCCTGGGCTGGCGGAAGCGGACCTGGGTCTGGGTCATCGGAGTGACGCTGATCGCGGGCGCCATCGCGTGGCTGATCGCCCGCAGGAACTGGCGGGCAGGCCACTGGCCTTCGACGGTCAGCCGGCTGATGATCATCGACCGGGGCAACGCCAACGTCGTCTGGTTCACGCCCTGGACGACGGAGAGCGCCGCCGACGCGGCCCTGTACCGTCACCCGGCGGGGCGCTCGACCCCCGCCGGGCGTTCGGGCTGGATCGCGCCCAGGGGCCCGGACGACGACCCCGAGTTCCTCCGCCAGCTAGACCAGCGCATCCACGGCACCCCCACCGATCCGGCTGAGTAGCGGAGACCAAGGCGGGGTCATGCGGGTTCGACCCGCAGGCCTGCGGGTCGGCTCGGCCGGGCGGTCGCAGGAAGGCACTCACCGGCCGGGAAATCTGGGACACGCGTTGCTGAGCTGACGCACGCGTCCGCGCGGCCCTACTGCACGCCGGAGTAGGAGTGCAGGCCGGTGACGAAGATCTGGATCACGAAGATGTTGGTCAGCAGGCTGGCGAAGCCGAGCAGCTGGATGTAGTGCGAGCGGACACCGCGCCAGCCACCGGTGGCGCGGGCGTGCAGGTAGGCGGCGTAGATCACCCAGGTGATGAACGCCCAGGTCTCAACCGGGTCCCAGCCCCAGTAGCGGCCCCACGCCTGGTCCGCCCAGATGCCGCCCGCCATCACGCCGAACGTCCAGATCGGGAAGCCGAAGACGACCGCGCGGTAGGTCAGCTTGTCCAGTTGCGCCCCGCTCGGGATGCGGTCGAGCAGCGGGTTAGCCTCGGCTTTGCCCGCGGCCACGCGCTTCCTGTACCGCTCCACGACCAGGTACATGATGCCGAGGACGGCCGCGACGAAGAAGATGCCGCTGGACAGCGTCATCGCGGTGACGTGGATGGACAGCCAGTAGGACTGCAGGGCGGGCACCAGCGGCCCGGCCGGGGTGTAGATGAGCGTCTCGGCCAGCCCCAGCGCGATGACGATCGCGCCCATCACGAACACGCCGATCGACCAGGCCCGGTACTTGACCAGGATGTAGCCGAAGAAGATGGCGGCCACGCAGGTCAGCGCGGTGATGAACTCGTACATGTCGCCCCACGGCGCGCGGTCGACCGCCAGCCCCCTGGTGGTGACCGCGACGACGTGCGCGAGAATGCCGAGCGCGCTGAGCGTGGCGGCGGCGCGGATCCACGGCCCCGCCTCCGCGATCGCCCGGAGCGCGCCCGCCGGCCGCTCCGGCCGCGCGGCGGACCCGCCGACCGGGCCGGGACGCGCAGCGGCGCCGGCGGCGCCGGGCACGGTCGCACCCGGCCGAGCCGACCCATCCGGCTCGGTCGAGTCGAGCGCGGCGCCGGCCGAGGCCGCCCCCGCCGACGTGGCGCCGACCGCCGCGAGCTGGGCGGACCGCTCGGCGACGGGCGCAGCGGCCATCATCGCCTTGCGACGGGGCCGCCCGAAGGCGTAGTCGCCCGCGAAGGCGAGCAGCGCGACCGAGTAGATGAGCAGCGCCGCGATCATGAAGTCGGTGCTGACGTGGGCCAATCCTGCATTGACGGACACGAGCCTCACGCTCCCGTTTCTGACTGGTTGTTAGGCTCAGGCTTCTGGCGGTCGGCCGGTGCCGCAGGCCCAGCAGGCGACGAAGATGGCGAAGTTGGCGAAGATGCGTCGGCGATGTCGGCCGCCAGCGTGGCGAACTCGTCCTCGAATCCGCCGCTGGCGTCGGTCCTGGTCAGGCCGCCGACGGTGACGACCGAGCCGACGCCGTCCGGCCCTGGCACCGCCCGGACGAATACCCGCCGCCGCCGCACGAAGAACGACAGCAGCAGACCCGCGATCGCCAGGATGCCGCAGACCAGGGCGGGGATCTGCCCCGGGTCGTAGGTGATCGCCAGGCTCACCCACTGCCTGGTGCCGTCGTAGGTGATCGACCCCAGCTTGCCCGGCAGCGTCCAGGTGCTCCCGGGGGTCATCAGATGCGGCCCCCCGGCGATCTCCGTCATCTGGCTGGTGTCGAGCTGGTAGACGCTCTGCGGAGCGCCCGAGTTCATGCCGAGGTTGCCCGAGTAGCCGATCAGCGACACTTCCGGGTTATTGGCCGCCGGGAAGATCGACTCCAGCGTCGTCCCGCCTGCCATGTAGGCGGTCGGCACGAACACGCCCTCGAAGCCGAGCGAGGCGTTCGGTGCCTTCACCACGCCGTCGGAGAGCATCGTGTTGGTGTTGGCCGGGATGAACGGGGTTGCCTCCTGATAGGCGACGCCGTTGGGGCCGCGCACCGTGAACTCCGGTGCGTACCCGTGGCCGATCAGGTACACCTTCACCGAGTCAACCGACAGCGGGTGGTTGACCTGGATGTCGTACGACTTCGTGGCGCCGCCCGGGGTGGCCGAGTAGCTGACGTTCGCGTCGAAGCCCGCGGGCTGCCCGATGGACGCGCCCGAGTTGATGTAGTCGGCGGTGAACTTGTTCAGCGTGAGCGAGAACGGCGCCAGATCGGAGGTGATGTTGACCAGCCGTCCCGGGTGGACCTCGGCCAGCTGCGCGCTGGTGTCGGAGAACGTCTGCCCCTCGACGACCAGTTCGTCGGCCTTGTAGCCGAACAGCCCGCCGAGCGCGATCGAGAGCAGCACGCCAAGCAGCGCGAGGTGGAAGAGCAGGTTGCCGACCTCGCGCAGGTAGCCCTTCTCGGCCGACAGCCAGTGGCCGGCGTCCCCGGCGGCCGGCCACCGGAGCCGGAACCGCTGTCCGCCCAGCACCGACGCGGCCGCGCCCACGGCCGCGTCGGGCGACAGCGCCGACGGGTACGTCACCGCGTGCGGCAGCCGCGCCAGGTTCCTCGGCGCGCGCGGCGGGGGCGTCCGCGCCGAGCCGACCAGCTTGAACGTTCGCGGCACCACGCACCCGACCAGCGAGGCGAAGAGCAGGATGTAGATCGCCGCGAACCACGGCGCCGCGAACACGTTGAACAGCCCGAGATGGTTCAGCCACGGCGCGATGCCCGGGTGCGACGCGAAGTACTGCGTCACCTCCGCCGGGTCGCTGCCCTCCTGGGGCAGGATCGAACCGGGAACAGCGCCCAGCGCGAGCAGGAAGAGCAGGATGAGCGCGGTCCGCATGGAGGTGAGCTGCCGCCACGTCCAGCGCCCCCAGCCGGCCCCGTCCCGGACAGTTCCGAGGTCCCGCCGCTGCCGCTCTCGGTGGCTTCGACAGGCCCGGTTCCGAACGGACGCGTGGCTTCGCGGTCCAGGTCCGCCGCCTCCGGTTTCGAGGCGGCCTTCGAGCTGGGCGAATGCACATCGGTCACTGGGTCACCGCCGCGTCTCGCAGCAGAGTGGTCATGTCCGGCCAGGTGACCGGGCCGTCGATCATCCCCGCGATGTGCCCGGTCTTGTCGATGACCAGGGTCGTGGGGGTGCCGTTGATCGGCGCCGCGATGGCGAGCCGCTGCTCGACCGCCCCGTTCGCGTCGTTCACGCTCGGATAGGTGATGCCCTCGCCTTTAAGGAAGTCAAGCGCGTTGGTCGGCGTGTCCTGGATGTCGTCGCCGAGGAAGGCGACCCCCTGCGGGCCGTACTCCTCGTCGAGGTACTTGAGCGTCTGGCTCTCGCCTCGACACGGAGGGCACCAGGAACCCCAGACGTTGAGGACGACGACCTTGCCCCGGTAGCTCGAGAAGTTGATCGGCGCGCCGGTCAGCGAGGTCGCGGTGAACTCGGGCGCGGCCGGCCGCTGGCCGGCCGGGTAGGTCACCATGTTGCCGCTGGCGCTGCTGCTGTTCCCCTGCGTGAACACGGTGACCACCAGGGCGGCGATCAGCAGCACGAACACAGCGGCCGCCGTGGTGACGACCGTTCGGCGCTTCGCTTTGAACACCACCGGGTCGGTTCCCTACCGTCTCCTACAGGGGGTAGTACGTCGTGCCTATTGTGCCCTATCCGGGTCGGCGACCTGCTGGCGGGGCGGTACCGCGTAGGAAACGCCGGTGAGCCGGTCCCCGTCGAAGGTGAAGCTGGTGACGGATCCGAGCGCGCACTGGCGGGTGTTGGGGTTATGCCACAGGCGCTTGTGCTCGGCCGCCAGGCGGCTGACCCAGATCGGCAGCTGGTGGCTGACGCAGACCGCCTCCCTGCCCCTGCTGGCGTCCCTGGCCCGGTCGATGACCTGGCGCACCCGCTCGGCGACCTGGGTGTACGGCTCGCCCCAGGACGGCCGGAACGGGTTCCACAGGTAACGCCAGTTCAGCGGGTTCAGCGCGAGGCTGGCCAGGCTGACGGACTTGCCCTCGAGCACGTTCGCCGACTCGATCAGCCGGTCGTCGGTGGTGATCGTGAGCCCGAGCCGCTCGGCCACCGGCTGCGCGGTCTCCTGCGCCCGCTCCAGCGGGGACGAGAAGACAGCGGCCACCGGGCGCCCGGCGAAGAAGTCGGCTGCCGCGGCGGCCATCAGCCGCCCGTTGGCGGACAGGTGGTAACCGGGCAGCCGCCCGTAGAGTACGTGGTCGGGATTGTGCACTTCACCGTGCCTAAGCAGGTGAACAACGGTGATCTCAGTCATGGCCCCGCCAGCCTACCGTCCCAGGGAACCTGTGCCTCCTCCATCCTCTTGGGCGTGGCCGGTTCCAGGGGCGGGCGGCGGTCCGAGCGCCCCGCTGGTGAGCGCGCGGAAGCCCACCAGGGCGCTGCCGGTCAGGATGGCGGCGGTGGCAAGGCCTGCGGCGGCGGTCAGGGCGCTACCCGCGAGGGCGAGGGCCAGGGCGCCGGGGACGGCGATGAGCAGGACGCCTGCGGCGAGGTGGCCGGTGGTGGTGAGCCTGGCCCGCAGCCACAGCAGAAGGATGCCGATGGTGATGGCGATGGCAGGGACGGTGAGGTCGGCCCGGCCGAGCGCGGAGAGGAGGAACGGCAGCGCGCAGCTGGCCGCGAGCTGCACCACGGTCGCGATCGTGATGGCCCGGCCGAGGCGCTGGGCGGCCGGGCCGCGCGGCCAAGGTGCCAGGCCCCAGGTGGCGACCGCGCCCCAGATGCCCAAGCCGACCGCCGCGGCGGCCAGGGCGAGGGCGATCGGCAGCCGTCCGGGCCAGCCAGTGGCCAGCGTGCCGCGGACGAGCCACAGCGCGGCGAAGGCGAGCTGGAATTCGCCGCCGATCCGGGCGACGCGGCGCCGCCACGCGGCGAGGGCAGCGGGATCGGAGCGGGCCGGGGAAGTCCGCGCGGGCAGAGTTGTGGTTGTCATCGTGAATCACTCCCTTCCAGGGCCGCATCGCGGCCCTGGTCGCGCCACCAGGTCAGGGTGGCGTCCAGCGCCTCGTCCACCGGTATGGGCGCGGCGTTGAAAGTGGCCTGGAAGGCGGCGGAATCCACCACGAAGGGACCGGTGAACTGGTAGGCCACCTCCCCGAACTCGCGCAGGTACGGGACGATCAGGCCGCCGGCCCGGATCAGCCACGGGCGGAGTTCTGTGTCCGTAGCATCCACGGCAATGTTCTTCACCCCGGCGGCGTGCGGGCCGGCGCCGGAGCGGGTGAGCACCCGCACCTTCTCGCCCTGCCCGGCCAGGCGGGCCGCGGTCGCCGACCCCACCGGGCCTGCTCCGATGATCACATGCATGGTCATGACTGCTCCTTCCCTGCGCTCTCGCGCCCGGCCAGGTAGGGGGCGAGCACCGCCAGCACTAGGTCGCCCGCCCTGGCGACCTGCGCGGGATCGCGGGGGTCGCCGGTGATCTCCAGGAACGGCAGCCAGCTTTCGCCGATCAGCCAGATGGCCACGGCCAGCTCGGCGATCGTGGCCGGCGGCTGCGGCGCGCTGATGGCACCCTCAGCTACCAACTGCTCGCCGAAGGCCAGCCACTGCCCCAGCCGGCGCTCATACACCTGCTGGTAGCGGGCCTGCAGCTGCGGGTCGGCGCGCAGCAGCGCCAGCAGCTCCCGCTCGAAGAACCGGTACTCCCAGGCAAGCTCCATGGCCCCGGCCAGGCCGGCGCGCAGCCTCGCCAGGCTGGCAGGCGTGCCGGGGTCCGGTTCCCACAGTCCCTCGTTCGCCGCCGCGTACCGGTCGTGCAGCGCCCGGACGATCTCCTGCTTGTCCGCGAAGTGGTAGTAAAGGTTGCCCGGGGACAGGCCCGCCTGCGCCGCGACGTGGTTGGTGCTGACCGCCGCGGTCCCCCGCTCGTTGAACAGCCCCAGGGCCGCATCCAGGATCCGGCCGCGGGTCTGCTCCGACTTCACCGTCCGCGCCGCCGCCCTGCTGGGTCGCATATTTCTAGTGCTCATGCTCTAATTAGAGCATAAACTCTAGAAATTGACTAGGGGGCAGGGCGGTCACCCACCCAGGGGACCAATGCCCACGCTCCACAGATGACCTTCGGCCCTACGCACATGGCTGGATGAACGGCGATCGTCAAGAGTGAGTGAAGGTTGGTGCGAGCTGACGCTTCAGCGAAACGGAGGCGGCATGTCTCAGCTAGCTGCCGGGCAGCCAGCGATAATGGTGCACGGCCTGGTTAAATCCTACGGTCCGGTGCAGGCGGTCCGCGGTCTCGACCTCGAGGTGCAGCGCGGGGAGATCTTCGCGCTCCTCGGGCCCAACGGGGCGGGGAAGACCACCACGGTTGAGATCCTGGAGGGCTACCGCGGCCGGGACCGCGGCGAGGTGGCGGTGCTCGGCATTGACCCGGGCCGCCAGCGGTCCCGGCTGAAGAGCCGCATCGGGATCGTCCTGCAGTCCACCGGGGTGGATAGCTACCTCACGGTGGCCGAGACCGTCGCGATGTGCGCGAGCTATTACCCGCATCCCCGGCAGGTGGATGAGGTCATCGGCCTGGTGGGGCTGAGCGGCAAGCGCGACAGCCGCGTGATGAAGCTCTCGGGCGGCCAGCTGCGGCGGCTGGATGTCGCGATCGCGCTGGCAGGCGACCCCGAGATGCTCTTCCTCGACGAACCCACCACCGGCTTCGACCCGTCGGCCCGCCACGAGGCGTGGGAAGTGGTGAAGAGCCTGGCGGCGCTGGGCAAGACGGTGCTGCTCACCACTCATTACATGGACGAGGCGCAGTACCTGGCCGACCGGGTGGCGGTGATCGCCGCAGGACGGATCGTCGCCGAGGGACCTCCGGCCACGCTCGGCGACCGGAACCTTGCCGGAGCTCGCATCCGGTACCGCCCGCCGGCCAACGCCGTCCCGCCAGCCGGGCTGGCCGGCCGGCCGGGGGCGGACGGGTTCGCCGAGATCCTCACGGATGATATCGTCCAGGACCTGTACCTGCTTACCGGCTGGGCCATCGAGCGCGGGATCACCCTCGACGGCCTGGAGGTCATCAGGCCATCGCTCGAGGACGTCTACCTTGCGCTCACCGCCCCGCCCGCCGCGGCCAGTTCTTCCGCGGGCGCCCCCGCTGCTCTCTCCTCGGCCGACGCGTTTGGAGGCAGCCGATGAACGCGGCAAGGCTGGCCGTCATCCAGGTCCGTTACGTCAACAAGGCATTCTGGCGGAACCCCGCCTCGGCATTCTTCACGTTCGCGTTTCCGCTCATGTTCCTGGTGATCTTCACGTCGCTGCTGGGTCATTCCACCGTTCGCATCGGCCCGCGGACCGTGAACACCTCCACTTATTATGTCGCTGCGATGGCCGCTTTCGCGGTGATCACGGCCTGCTTTAACAACATCGCGATGGCGATAACCTTCCAGCGCGACGCCGGGGTCCTAAAGCGGACAAACGGGACGCCGCTGCCCGCTGCGTCGTTCCTTGCCGCCCGGATCGCACACGCGCTGTTCGTCGCCGTTCTGCTGGTAGCGCTCACCATCGCGTTCGGCCGCGCCTTCTACGGCGCCGACGTCCCCACCGGGCTCACGCTGCTGCGATTCCTGGTCGTCGTGGTCGTCGGCGCGGCGGCGTTCTGCTCGCTCGGGCTCGCGATCACCGCTGTCATCCCGAACGCTGATGCCTCGGCCCCGATCGTCAACGCCGTGATCCTGCCGCTGGAATTCCTGTCGGGGATCTTCATCGCGTTCGGTAACAACACGCCGTCATGGGTCTTGTGGTTCGCGCGTGTCTTCCCGGTCAGGCACTTCGCGCTTGGGATGCAGGCTGGGCTGCTCGGTACCACGTTCAGCTGGACCGACGTGCTCATCGTCGCGGCATGGGGCCTCGGTGGGCTGCTGCTGGCGATCCGCTATTTCAGCTGGGAGCCGCGCACGGGATGAACCCCCGCGGATCCGCTTCAGGCGATGACCTCGATGTAACGGCGGCGGTCGGCGGTGATCTCGGTCAGTCGGCGCAGTCGCTGCTGGACCCCGGCGTGGTCCACCGCGGCCAGGTCGGACGCGGCCGCCAGCAGGGCGGCAAGCTCGTCCGCCTCGCTGACCAGTCCCCAGTCGAACTGGAGGAGCTCGTCGAGGCCGACGCGGCGTACCCGGTCCCATACCTTGTCCTCCGGCAGCAGCGGCAGCCCGCGGACCGAGGTGGACACGGCGTCGACGTCCTTGCCCAGCCGGTCGGCCTGCCGCAGCGGCGCCATGACCTCGGCCGACGGGAACGGGTTGTCCCTGGTGGAGGGCGGCACCCGGTCGGCCCGCCACTGGCTGGCCAGATCCCGCAGCCGGGCGGAGGCCGCGCCGAGGCTGCCGGCCACGCGCTCCCTGATTAGCAGGTCGTCCGCGCGCAGCCTGCCCTTCGCCGTGTAGACGTCGGACGCGAGCAGGCTGCGCAGCCGGGCGGCGATCGTATCGGCCACTAAATCACTGGCCGGTGACGATGGGGGTCGTCGTGCCGTTCGGACCCGGCACGCTCGCGGGCAGGCCGGTGAGCCCGATGTTGAATGGCAGGCCGACCGCCATGTTCGGCGCGGAGACCAGACCCCGCTCTGCCATCTTCATCGCGACGTAGTACCGGACGGCGTCAATCTCCGACAGGCCGAAGGCGCGCAGCGAGATCAGCTCGCGCATCCGCTCGTCCCGCGGCTTGATCAGCACCTTCACATCGTTGAGGGTGATCCCGTAGATGGACAGGAAGTCCTGCAGGTGGCCGCGGACCAGCTCGGTGATGTCATGAATCCGCTCGTTGACCTGCTCGAGCGGCGTCAACTGGACGAGCTGGTTGACCGCCTGCTCCACAACCGGGCCGGCGTAGGCGTTCAGCGCGTCGGTGGTCAGCAGGTGCCCGGCGTAGGGCATGTGCGTGACCAGCTTGACCGCGTCCTGCGCGCTGTCCACGTGCACGTAATAGTCAACGTCGTATTCGAGTTCGGCCAGCTCACGGGAGAGCGCGAGTCCTCTCGCCTTGGCGACGCTCTTGGCCCGGGACACGAACAGCGCCTCGTACTGCCAGGGGGACGTTCCGCCGTAGAACGCCTGCTGCATGCTCCCGATCAGCGGCCGCTGCGGCGTCTCCACTGGGTACTGACCGGTTTCATAGACGTTCAGAATGGCCCCGCGCGACTTCAGCACGCAGAAGTGGTTGGACTCAACGGTCAGCAGGCTGCCGTTCATGATGTCGTTTCCCGGATAGTGGTACATAAGGACGCCTGGCCCCATGACCTCAGTTCCGTCCGGATTCAACGTGCTTATAACGCTGCGCACCGCCATTGGTCCGATTCCCTCCGTCTAGCGCAGGCTGAGGGGCCCGCCGCACTACGTGTCATCCTGGCACCTCCGGCGCGGCCGGCGGTTCACGTTGAAGGCGACGTTTCCCCCGTTTTTGCCGCTACTCCAACAGCGCACCGGCAGCGGCGCGGGCGGCGGCGGGGAGCGCGGCCGCGATGCGGGATAGCTCCTCCTCGCCGTGCGCGGCGGAGGTGAACCAGGCCTCGAAGGCCGACGGCGGGAGGTAGACGCCGCCGTCGAGCATCGCGTGGAAGAACGCGGAGTAGGCGGCGGTGGACTGGTCCTTGGCGTCGTCGAAGTTGGCCACCGGGTCGGTCCGGCCGATGAAGACCGTGAACAGGCTGCCCGCGGTCGACAGGTAGTGCGGCACGCCGACGGCGGCGAGCTCGGCCGAGACCAGCTTGGAGAGCGCGCCCGCGAAGGAGTCGACCGCGCCGTAGACCTCTTGTGTGCAGGCGCGCAGCGTGGCCAGGCCGGCCGCGGTCGCCAGCGGGTTCCCCGACAGCGTGCCCGCCTGGTAGACCGGGCCGACCGGAGCGAGCCTGGACATGATCTCGGCCCGGCCGCCGAACGCGGCGCAGGGCAGCCCGCCGCCCATCACCTTGCCGAACGTCACCAGGTCGCCGCGCACGCCGTCGAGCCCGTACCAGCCGGAGGCGGAGACCCGGAAGCCGGTCAGCACCTCGTCCATGATCAGCAGCGCCCCCGAGCCATCGCACAGCGACCTGAGCAGCTCGTTGAAGCCGGGGGCGGGCGGGACCACGCCCATGTTGGCCGGGCAGGCCTCGGTGATCACGCAGGCGATCTCGCCCCCGCGCGCCGCGAACAGGGCGGTGACCGCGTCCGGATCGTTGTACGGCAGCACCACCGTATCGGCGGCGGACGCGCCGGTTACCCCCGGCGTGTCCGGCAGGCCGAGCGTGGCGACGCCGGATCCGGCCGCCACCAGGAGGGCGTCCACGTGCCCGTGGTAGCACCCGGCGAACTTCACCACCAGCGAGCGGCCGGTGTAGCCGCGGGCCAGCCGCAGCGCCGACATCGTCGCCTCGGTGCCGGAGTTGACCAGCCGGACCTGCTCGACCGGCGCCCGCGCGATGATCTCGGCCGCCAGCTCGACCTCACCCGGGGTGGCCGCGCCGAACGACGTGCCCCGCGCGAGCGCGTCCGACACCGCCGCCACCACCGACGGGTGCCCGTGCCCGAGGATCATCGGCCCCCAGGAGCACACGAGGTCCACGTACTGACGGCCGTCCACGTCGAACAGGTAGGGCCCGGCGCCCCGCTCGATGAACCTGGGGACCCCGCCGACCGGGCCAAAGGCGCGAACCGGCGAGTTCACCCCGCCCGGGGTCACCTCGACGGCACGGGCGAACAGCTCGGCGGAGCGATCACGGGTCACGAACTAGCCCTCTTCCTCAAGAACGTCAACCAGGAACTCGAGCACCCGCAGCGCATCCGGCAGCGGCCGCCCGGCTGGCTCGCGGACCCAGCGTACGTCCTGGCCGGTGCCGTACCTGGAGGGCGGGGCGAGCACGTAGCTGTCCCGGCAGTGCCAGCGCAGCGCCTCGGTCTGGGTGAACATGTCCGGCGAGGAGTCGAGTCCGCACGACCACCACTCATCCTCGTCGGCCGGGGCGCCCCTGGTGGTGACGTAGAAGTGCATCCGCTCCGCGCCGAGCACCGCGACCGGTCCGGTCTCGACGTCGGCCGCCGCCATCCGGGCGAGCACGGTCGCCCCGGCCACCGCGGGCACGTCCAGAACGTCAAAAACCCGCCCGGTGACGAGTATCACGTTCGCCTCCGGACGGGTTTCCCACCACTGCCGCACTACTTCGGTGTCCACGCTCGCCTGCATCTGCCACGTTGGTGATACCGGATGGGCGCCCGGGTCAGGGCAGCCGACCCGGTCGCAGGAGCAGGCCCGACCCGGTTCCGACAGCCCAATCCCGTCGAGCCCGTGGCTTGGATTCGCCCCCGGGCACACCGGCCAGCCCATCGCGGCGTATCCAAGTGCCGCCCTGCCCAGCTCGGGCGGCCGCTGTGCCGCCCGGCGCCGGCCTCGTCGCCGCATCATCGCTACCATCGGGCCCCGAACTCTAGTCCTCCACCGACCCCACGCCGCCGACGGATATGCCAAAGCATCCGCTCATGCGGTCGGGTGGGATAGCCGAAATCGTACCGCCGTCGGAGGCGTCACCACGCCCAGATGGCCGTGACCCGCGCCACGCAGCAGCCGCGGCGCTGCGATCACGCGGCCAGATTGTGCGTAGCTGCCGGCTACGTAGCTGGCATCTACGTAGATGCCAGCTTTGTAGATTGCTGTTACCTAGGTGGCCGCTACAGAGCTCGGGCGACCTCGGCGGCCCAGTAGGTGAGGATGACGGACGCGCCCGCGCGGCGGATCGAGGTGAGGGTCTCCATGATCGCCTTGTCGCGGTCGATCCAACCGTTGGCGGCGGCCGCCTCGATCATCGCGAACTCGCCGCTGACCTGGTAGGCGGCGACCGGAACCTGCACCATGTCCGCGACCCGGCGGATCACGTCGAGGTAGCTGAGGGCCGGCTTGACCATCACCATGTCGGCGCCCTCGGCCAGGTCGAGCCGGACCTCCTTGAGGGCCTCGAGCACGTTGGCCGGGTCCTGCTGGTGGGTGGCGCGGTCGCCGAACTTCGGCGCGCCCTCGGCCGCCTCGCGGAACGGCCCGTAGAAGGCCGAGGCGTACTTGGCCGAGTAGCCGCAGATCGGCACGGCGCGGAAGCCCGCCCCGTCGAGCGCCTTCCTGATCGCGCCGACCTGGCCGTCCATCATGCCGCTGGGCGCCACCATGTGGGCGCCCGCCCGCGCCTGCGCGACGGCGGTAGACGCGTACCGCTCCAGCGTCGCGTCGTTGTCCACCTGGCCGTCTTCGGTGACGATGCCGCAGTGCCCGTGGTCGGTGTACTCGCACAGGCACAGGTCCGCCATGATCACCAGGTCGTCGCCCACCTCGGCCCTGATGTCGGAGATCGCGACCTGGGAGATGCCCTCGGGGTCGTCGGCGCCGCTGCCGATGCCGTCCTTGTCCGCCGGGATGCCGAACACGATGATCCCGCCCACCCCGGCCTCGACCGCGTCGGCGGCCGCCTTCCGCAGCGACTCCCTGGTGTGCTGGACCACCCCGGGCATCGAGCCGATCGGCTGGGGGTCGGCCAGGCCTTCCTTGATGAAGACCGGGAGCACCAACTCGGCCGGCCGCAGCGCGGTCTCCGCCACCATGGCCCGCAGCGCCTTCGTCCCGCGCAGCCGCCGCGGCCTAACCTCAGGAAACCCAGCACTCACAGTAATTCTCTCCGTATGGGTGGGGATATCAGCGTAGGCGGCGGCGACCGCCCCGGCGGCGCTCGCTCGGGCGGCGGAGCGGCTCGCCCGCCTCCAGGGCGGCGTCGCGCTGCCCGGCGCCGAAGTCTGCCAGCGCGTCGACCAGGGCGCTGACCGACGGCTTGGTGGCGGTGACGTCGACCCGCAGCCCGAACTCGGCCGCCGTCTTCGCCGTCTGCGGTCCGATCACGCCGATCACGGTGACCGCGTGCGGCTTGCCCGCGATGCCGACCAGGTTCCTGACCGTGGACGAGGACGTGAACAGCACGGCGTCGAAGCCGCCGCCCTTGATCGCCTCGCGGATCGGGGCAGGCGGCGGCGCGGCGCGCACGGTCCGGTACGCGGTCACGTCCTCCGCCTCCCAGCCGAGCTCGGTCAGCCGGGCGAGCAGGGTCTCGGTCGCGATGTCGGCCCGGGGCAGCAGCACCCGGTTGATCGGGTCGAGCACGTCGTCGAACGGCGGCCACGCCTCGGCCAGGCCCTCGGCCGACTGCTGGCCTTCCGGCACCAGGTCGGGCCGGATGCCGAAGTCGAGCAGCGCCGCCGTCGTCTGATCGCCGACCGCGGCCACCTTGACGCCCGCGAACGCACGGGCGTCGAGGCCGTACTCCTCGAGCTTCTCCCGCACCGCCTTGACCGCGTTGGTGGAGGTGAACGCCACCCACTGGTACCGGCCGGTGACCAGGCCCTTGACCGCCCGCTCCATCTGCTGCGGTGTGCGGGGCGGCTCGACCGCGATCGTCGGGACCTCCTCGGGCACCGCGCCGTACTCGCGCAGCTGACCGGAGACGACCGAGGCCTGCTCCCTGGTGCGCGGCACCAGCACCCGCCAGCCGAACAGCGGCTTGGTCTCGAACCAGGACAGCCTGCTCTTGGCCGCCGCCGCCTCGCCGACCACCGCGATGGCGCCGCCCCTGGTCGTCGCGACCGTCACCCCGGCCGCCTTCAGGTCGGGCCCGATGCGGCCGAGGGTGGTGACCACCGTCTGCTGATCGGTGGTGGTCCCTTCCCAGGTGATGGCGAACGGCGTCGCGTCGGGCCAGCCGGCCGCGATCAGCATCTTGCCCAGGTCGGCCGGGGCGGTCTCCGCCCCCATGATTACGAGGGTGCCGACGCCGTAGCCGACCCGGCTGGCCTCGTTGGCGTGGATGATCCTGAGCTCTCCCGGCGCGTCGCCGGTGAGCGCGATACCCGCGTACGCGGGCGTGCCGGTGGCCGCGGGCACGCCGGGCACGATCTCGAACCGCGCCTTCGCTTTGGCGCACGCCTGTACCTCGGCCGCGGCGCCGGAGAGCAGCGGGTCGCCAGGGAACAGCCTGACCGCCAGCTGCCCGGCCTTCGCCGCCACCGCGAGCACCTTGGCGGTGCCCGCCGCGTCAGCTGGCTCGGCCAGCTGGACGTCCGCCGCCAGCAGGTGCTGCACCCGGTCGGCCAGCTCCGGCTCTGCCACCACCAGGCTCGCGGTCGAGAGCAGCCGCACCGCGCGCATCGTCAGCAGTCCGTCGTCGCCCGGGCCGGCGCCGACGAACGCGACCCATCCGCCCATATCAGTCATGCGCTTCATCCCCGTTGGTCTCGTCTGCGCGCATCAGGTCTGCCGCGCCGAGCGCCAGCATCCGCGCTGCCAGCTCGCGCCCAAGCCGGACCGCTTCGCCTGCGTCCGCCTCGCCACTTTCACGTACCACTATTGTGCCGCCTGCCCCGCCCGGGTCCAAAGCGCCAGGCTGCGCGATTGCCGGCCGAGAGCCCAAAACCACGGCCTGCAGGCGCAGCCGGCCGCCGCCCGCCAGGGCGGTGCTCGGGTGGGCGGTCGCGTACGCGCCGACCGGGGCGCTGCAGCCCGCCTCCAGGGCGGCCAGCAGCGACCGCTCGGCGGTCACCGCCGCCCGGGTCGCCGGGTGGTCGATGGTCGCGAGCAGGGCGACCAGCTCGGCGTCGTCGGCCCGGCACTCGACCGCGAGCGCGCCCTGGCCCGGCGCGGGGACCATGTCGTCAGGTTCGAAGATCTCGCTCACCAGGTCCGTGTGGCCGATCCTGGCCAGCCCCGCGTAAGCGAGCACCACCGCGTCGAGCTCACCATCGCGCACCTTTCCCAGCCGGGTGTTTGCGTTGCC
The DNA here is from genome assembly GCA_963773105.1 of uncultured Actinomycetota bacterium. Classification (GTDB taxonomy): domain Bacteria; phylum Actinomycetota; class Actinomycetes; order Streptosporangiales; family Streptosporangiaceae; genus Trebonia. The sequence goes on along the minus strand of CAVZAA010000002.1, from coordinate 733,617 downwards.
GCGGATGGGCACGCAGGTGATGTCGGACCGCAGCACGGCCAGCTGCGCAGCCCGGCGCGGCGAGCCGGTGCCGATGCGCGCGCCCGCGGGCAGGTCGGCCAGCTTGACTCCATCCCGTCCGACCAGCGCGTCCCGCGGGTCGTCACGGGCCGGAATGGCGGCCAGCGTGATGCCGGGAGCGGCGCCAGTCGGCAGGTCCTTGAGCGAGTGCACGGCGAAGTCAACCTCCCCGCGGAGCAGGGATTCCCGCAATGCGCTGACGAAAACCCCGGTGCCGCCGATCTGGGTCAGCTGTTCCCGGCTGACGTCCCCGAACGTGGTGACGCCCACGATCTCGACCCGGCGACCAGTCTGCTCGGTGATCAGCCGGGCCACGTCGCCGGACTGCGAGACCGCCATCGGGCTACGGCGGCTGCCAAGCCGCAGCGGTTCCGGGTTCACGGGTTCCCCTCCAGGTTGGTGAGGCTCGGGGAGTCGACTTCTGCGTGCGTCACCGCATCGATCGTTCGCGGGTCGAGATCGAAGAGCACCCGCAGCGCGGCCGCGTACTCTTCCCCGTCCGGCGATGACGCGAGTTCCTTTACCCGAACGGTGGGTGCATGCAACAGCTTGTCTACCACTCGACGCACCGTCTGGGCCATTTCTTCCAGCGCATGACCGCTCACGCCGTCCTCCGACAGTCGCCCGGCGAGCCGCGCGAGCTCGGCGTCGACCACCGTCGCCGCCTTCGCGCGCAGCGCCACGACGGTCGGCGTCACCCGGTCGGCCCGGACGGCGGAGCCGTAGGCGGCGAACTCGTCCTCCACGATCGCGCGGACGGCGGCCACCTCGTCGGCCCCGACGGCGCTTTCGCCGCTGCCGCGCAGTGTGTCCATGCTGATGACGCTGACCTCGGCGCCGGCCGAGGCGGCCAGCTCGGCCACCGCGGGGTCGACGTCGTGCGGCATCGCCAGGTCGAGCAGGACGAGCGGGCGATTCGCGTCACGGACGGCGAGCACCTCCCGCACGATCGCCTCCGTGATCACCAGGTTGGCGGCGCCGGTGCAGGAGATCACCAGGTCGGCCTCCGCGATCGCGGCCGACAGGTCGGCGAAGTCGGCGACCGCGCCGCCGACGCCGGCCGCAAGCCGCTGGGCCTTGTCACGGGTCCGGTTGGCGACCGTCACCATGGCCGCGCCCGCGCGGGCGGCGGTGGCCACGGCCAGCCCACTCATCGCGCCGGCCCCCACCACGAGGACATGAACCCCCGAGAGTCGCCCCGGTCCGTTCGATACCGGCTTTTCCTGCTTTTCCTGCCCGGGCTGGCCGGCAGTCTGCGCGGGCCTCAGGCGCGGCTCGGCCAATTCGATGCCGACGCTGACCAGGCTGAGGCCGAGCCGGTCGATGCCGGTCTCGGCGCGGGCGCGCTTCCCGGTGCGCAGCGCGAGCCGCCCGAGGTCGCGCAGCGACCGGCCGAGCGTCCCGTGGTCGCCCGCCACCTTCAGCGCCGTCCGCACCTGCCCGAGTATCTGGCCCTCGCCCACCACCATCGACTCGAGGCCGCTCGAGACCGCGAGCAGGTGCTGGACCGCGCGGTCCTCGTAGTGCACGTAGAGGTTGGAGGTCAGTTCGGCGGCGGGGATGCCCGAGTAGCGGGACAGCAGGTCGCACACCCCGGCGACGCCGCCGTGGAACCGGTCCACCTCGGCGTAGACCTCCACCCGGTTGCAGGTCGAGATCACGAACGTCTCGGCGATGTCCGGCAGGCGCGCAACGTCGTGCAGCAGCTTGCCGAGCGTGTCGCCGCTCACCGCGGCGCGCTCAAGCGTCGAGACCGGTGCGCTCTTGTGGCTCAGTCCGACGACGAGGACGCTCATTGTTCGGGTCCCACCCTCAATACCGCCTACGCTTCCGCCGCTGTCGGATCCGGCGCCTGGTCAAACCGCTCAGCGGAGCGCCGCTGCGCGTGGAAGGCGAGGATCTGCAGCTCAATCGATAGATCGACCTTACGCACATCCACGCCCTCTGGCACACTAAGCACCAGCGGGGCGAAATTTAGGATGCTTGTCACACCGGCGGCGACCAGCCTGTCGCACACCGACTGGGCGGCCCCGGCGGGCACCGCGATCACCCCGATCGCGATGTTCTTGGTGGTCACCACCGTCTCCAGCTCGTTCGCGGACCTCACCACCACCCCGCCGACGTCGCCCCCGATCAGGGCCGGGTCGGTGTCGAAGACCGCCTCGATCTGGAATCCCCTGGTGACGAACCCGCCGTAGTGGGCGAGGGCGCGACCGAGGTTACCGGCGCCCACGATCACCACGGGCCAGTTCTGCGTCAGCCCCAGGGCCCGGGAAACCTGGTAGACGAGGTACTCGACGTCGTAGCCCACGCCCCGGATGCCATAGGAACCCAGGTGGCTCAGGTCCTTGCGGAGCTTGGCCGAGTTGACGCCCGCCGCCCGGGCGAGCTCGTCGCTCGCCACGGTCGAGACCCCGCGCTCCGCCAGCGTGTAGAGCGCCCGCAGGTAGACGGGCAGCCTGGCCACGGTGGCCTCGGGTATGCCGCCCGGGTACGGGCGATCGGCGGTCGGTCCGGGCTCCGATGCGAAGCCGGGAAGCTCGGCGGCACTGGACATGCGACGCTCCCGGGGGAAGGTTCGGCGCTGCTGGCGGGCGAGCACTGGGCGCGGGCCCGCAACACTTTTCGATGGCGAGCGAACGGTCTCGGCCGTTGTCGGCCAGCTTTCGCTGGTCGCGGCCACAACCAACCATACGTCGTTTGTGAACAGATGCACAAAGTGCCGTCGTCCGCCGCCGGGCTTCCGCCCCGTATGCGCCTGCGCCGGGCGACCCCGACGGCTCCGCCGCCCGACGGTCCGGCCAGCCGCCGCCAAGCCGCCCGACTAGAATAACCGATTCGCGCCCGACAACGGACAGTGCGCGCGATATGTCTGTTGTGTGACGCCAGTGCAGATCGAGGAAAAAGGTAATTTGCTAATGCCTGGTGTTGGTGTTATCGGGTGGACAGCGCAGCACGGAGGCGGTCTTCCGATACTCGCCAGAAATCATGCTGAACGCCATCCACCAGAGTAACGGGGATCTGCTCCCAATATTCACGCAAGTCGTCTTCCGATTGCGTGATATCACGTTCTTCCCACGCGACTCCGAGATCATCCGCAACCCGGCGGATGATCTCTCGCGCATCGTCGCACAGGTGACACCCAGGGCGGCCGAGCAGGGTGATTCGCGGCGCGGACATCTAGCTCGACCGGTACCGCTGGTCCCCGTACCCGGACGTCGCCCAGTCGGTGGACTCCGCCGGGGAGGCATCCGCCTCGCGGCCCGGATAGCCGCCGGTGGTCGCGTCGGCAGGCGCCGGGTAGCCGCCGCTCGCGCCGTCCGACGGCGCGCCGCTGCCGAGTTCCCGGTAGCGGCGGACGCCGGGCATCTGCGAGCCCGCGGCGGCCTGGCCGACGGGCTGCTGGTACTGGCCGCTGGCCGAGCCGGCCGGGCTCGCCGGGGTGAAGGAGGCGCCGCTGGCCGTGCCCGCGTACCCGTTCGACGCCGCGTACCCGTTCGCGGCCTGGTAGCCGTCGCCGGTCTGGTAGCCGGCCCCGCCGGAGTACCCGGAGCCGCCCGAGTACCCGGTGCCGCCGCCGTAGCCTGCGCCCGCCTGGTAGGTCGCGGTGGCCTGGTAGCCGGTGCCCGCGTAGCCTCCGGACTCGGAATATCCGCTGGTAGCCGGGTATGCGGCGGCGGCCGAGTACTGGCCGCCGTTCGCCCCCTGCCCGCCGCCCGAGTAGCCGTACTGCCCGTTGGCGGCGTACTGGCCGGTCGCGGCGGCAGTGTACTGGCTGGCGGCCGCGGCATAGCGGTCATCGGCGGGGGTGAAGCTGGCCGCCGCCGCGGTGGCCGCCGCCGGGTACTGCGTACGGGTCGCCGTGGCCTGCGCTGCTGTACTGCCCGCGCTGTACTGCCCGCTGCCGTACTGCCCGCTGCCGTACTGGCCGCCGACGGCGTACTGGTCACCGTTTCCGTACTGGCCGCTGGTGCTGTACTGGCCGCTTGCGTACTGGTCGGAACGGGCCTGATCGCTGCCGGCGGCGGACGCGGCGGACCGCGCCCCCCGTGCTTCCGCCCCCGGTGCCTGCGATCCCCGGCTAAGCGACTGCCCGGCCGCGTCGGCAGCCGGCGGCCCGCCGAGCGCCGCGACCTTCGCGTATTTGAGCCGCAAGTCGATGACGTTCGTGGCGAGCACGCAGGACGCGCGATCGGCCATGAACCGCTGAATATGCGGTTGCCGTTCATGGCTCTCAAAGGCAGCGCGATCGCGGTAAATCTCGTAGACGATTCGCTGCATCGGCGCCTTTGGCACCACGTGAATGACATATACCAGGGTATCGGGCTCGGTCGACCTGACGCCTTCCGCGGCCCGTTCTGCCAATCGGTCGAATTCCGCTACCTTATCGTCAAGCAGCGTATAGATGGAAAGCCGTCCGATCGGCCTCGGCGTGCCAGCCGGCCCGCTATGGGCGTCGTCATCGGCATCGGCCGACATGAATTCAGGTACATAGGCGGACCCGGAGCCGTTAGCGTCGGCAAAGCCGACGCCGCCGTAACCGGAGTCGTTTCCGTAGCCGTAGCCGCCCTGCCCGTATCCGGAGTCACCGTAACCGGAGCCGCCGTAGGCCGGCGCGGACCGAGTCGACTGCGCCGTTTGCGCGGACTGGTAGCCGTTGGCGGCGCCGTTCTGGCCGGCGTACCCGGCCCCGCCGCCGTAGCGGGCGGCGTCGTAGGAGGACGAGTCGTAGCCACTGCCGTTACCGACCCGGCTGCCGGCCAGGTCGAAGGAAGTGGCAGGCTCGGCCAGCGGCTGGAACGAGGGCGCGGGGTACCCGCGACCACGCCCGCCGTCGGCGCCGCCATCGGGCCAGGGATCGGGCCGGCTGCCTGGCGCATCCCTGTCCCGGCGACCTTCGTCCCACCCGTCGTCACGCCGCCGTCTGCCGCTCATATCCGCTCCGATCTCAGTACCGGGCATGCCCCACCTGCTGCCATTGTCAGTCAAGCCGGGGCTTGTGACCGGCGTGTTATCAACATCCGCCGTTACCGCTCACGGTCAGTCGGCCGAGTTCCGGGCACGCGGAAACGCGGGCACGCGCCTGGCGCGCCCGCGAGACCATGCTGCCCGCGCAAGCGGCGGGCGGTACGTGCGCTACTTCTTGTTCCTGCGCTGGATGCGCGTCTTCTTCAGCAGCTTGCGGTGCTTCTTCTTCGCCATACGCTTGCGGCGCTTCTTGATGACTGAGCCCATCAGGCCACCATCCTCTCGGCACAACGGCAGACGGGCACGCCATCACCCACCGGCGGACGGGAGGCGGGCACACGCCCGGAATTACTAGAGATCGCATGAACGCCAACCGCTCACGCAGTGCTCTAGCGTACCGGCTGCCGCACGCCGTTGAGACGCCCGGTGGCAGGCGAGGCCCCGTCGCCCGTCTGCCGTGCCCGGTTGGGCCCGGTCAGCGAGGCACAGTCACGCCCGAAAGCCAGGTCTCGCGGGCGTCGGCTTCGATCCCTCCGACGCCCGCAGGACCACGGCACTGGCCGGATGCTTCTGCGGTTCCGGTCCCGCCTTCAGCTGCCAGTGCCGATGCTCAGACGGTGCCGACGAAGGCTGCCCTCAGATACTGGTTTACTGCCTGCTCAGGGACGCGGAAAGAACGTCCGACCCGGATAGCCTCGAGTTCGCCGGAGTGGACCAGTCGATAGACGGTCATCTTTGATACCCGCATGATCGTGGCCACTTCGGCGACGGTAAGGAATCTAACGTCGCTTAGGGGAGTTTCGTTTGCCATCATTGCCCTCTTCCGCGCGAAGCCGAGCACGCCTGACCGGATTCAGCGCACCAGTCACGTACGTATCCAGGGTAAGTCCCGTACGGAAAAGAGCAAGCCCCCCTAATAGCCTCAATGTACTTACCCTAGCGGCTCAAGCAGACCCGCGTCCCTTCTGACGCCTGCCGATTCTCTGGAAAAAGCAGAAAGCAGCACGTCACGCGCGTGCCCTGGGCTACCGAGGTCGCCCGGTGAAGATAACTGCGGAAGTAGCCCGTGGGCGGGAAACACCGCGCTCCGGGTTCGCATGATGGCGCGATCGACCGGATCGCCGGGATCCACGCCGGCCGAAAATGCAACATAGCGGGCGTCCGCTCCGTCGGTCATGGACAGCGGCGCGGTTTCCCCCGCCAGCGACCGCGCGACTTCCCGCCACCGCTCCGGAGTCGCCATTCCCGGATCTATCGGCCCCCCTGCCGCGATCGCAAGCAGGTGCGTCCAAACCCTCGGCACCACCTGGACCAACGCGTACCCGCCGCCACCGGTCGCCAGCCAGCGACCGTCGCACAGTTCGTGCGCCAGGTCGTGCATCATGACCGCGGCCACCCGCTGCGCGTCGATGGTCAGCTGCAGGTTGGCAAGCGGATCGAGACGATGGCCGTCGCAGCCGTGCTGGCTGACAAGCACCGTCGGCTTGAAGGCACGCAGCAGCGGCACCGCGACCGCGTCGACGGCCCGGAGCCATTGCGCGTCTGCCGTTCCGGCCGGCAGCGCGACGTTCACCGCGTAGCCCTCCCCGGCCCCGACGCCGATCTCGCCCGGCAGCCCGGTGCCGGGGAACAGCGTGGCCGGATGCTCGTGCAGGCTGATCGTCAGCACCCGGGGGTCGTCGTAGAACGCGGCCTGCACCCCGTCTCCGTGATGGACGTCGAGATCGACGTAGGCCACCCGCTCCGCGCCCGCCGCCAGCAGCCACCTGATCGCGACGGCCAGGTCGTTGTATACGCAGAACCCGCTGGCGGACGCGCGCATCGCGTGATGGTGCCCGCCGGCCACGCTGACCGCGTGCACCGCGTCACCGGACCAGACCGAGCGAGCGGCCGCCGTCGTCGCGCCGACGACGAGCGCGGCCGCCTCGTGCATGCCCTCGAAGACCGGGTCGTCGGCGGTGCCGAGCCCGTACCTCAGGTCGGGCGCCAGGGTGCGGCCCGCGCGCCTGACCGCCTCGATGTAGTCGTCGTCGTGCACGGTCGCGAGCGAGCCGTCGGTGGCGGGCGACGGCGAGACCATCGTCACCGCGGGCGACGCGAGCACCCCGAGCTCGGACGCCAGCTCCATCGTCAGCCGGAGGCGCACCGGGTCGAACGGATGCCCGGGCCCGAAGTCGTACGCCGTGAGCGCCTCGTCCCACATCACCACCGCCGGCCCGCTCATCGAGCGCACCACCTTTCCTGCTCAGGCACCGCCAAGCTCGCGGCCGCGGTTGCGGGCCGCCTCGATCGCCGCGAAGATCGCGCCGCGCACCCCGCGGGATTCAAGTTCGCGGATCGCCGCGATCGTGGTGCCGCCCGGCGACGTCACCGTCTCGCGCAGGATCACCGGGTGCTCCCCCGAGTCCCTGACCATGGTCGCCGCCCCGTACACGGCCTGGGTGACCAGCTCCAGCGCGGTCCGGCGGGGCATCCCGATCAGCACGCCGGCGTCGACCATGGCCTCGACCAGATAGAACAGGTAAGCCGGGCCCGACCCGGCCAGCGCCGTCGCCGCGTCCTGCTGGTACTCGGGAATCCTCAGCACCTTGCCGACCGGCGACAGCATCTCCTCCGCGATCGCCAGGTGCGACTCGACTGCGAACGAGCCCGCCGAGATCAGCGACATCGCCTCGTCCACCAGCACGGGCGTGTTGGTCGTCACCCGGACCACCGGCACCTCGACCGGGAACCGCTGCTCGATGAACGAGGTCGTGATCCCGGCGGCGACGGAGATCACCAGCTGCGACCCGGTCACCAGCCCGGCTATCTCGTCCAGCATCCGCCCCATGTCCTGCGGCTTGACCGCGACCACCAGCGTGGCCGCGTTCTTCGCGGCCTCCTGGGCGGAGACCACGGGCACTCCGTAGGCCGCGCGCAGTTCGTCCGCCCGCGCCTCGCGGCGCACCACCACCGCCACGTCGGCGGGCGGGCGGCCCGCCCGCAGCAGGCCCGACAGCAGCGCCTCGCCCATCTTCCCGGTGCCAAGTATCGCGATCATGATCTCGACCCTAGCGAACGCAGGAACAGCGCCAGGCTGGCCGGCTCGGCGTAGCCGCCCTTGCAGAGCCGCACCCGCACCTCCGGCGTCGCGAGCGCGCGCACGTCGGCCTCGGTGCGGCGCAGCGCCGCCTGCACCACGCTGCCGACCGGCGCACTGCCACTCGAAGACCAGCGCAACCGCAGCGCAGCGGCCATCCGCAGCGCCGCATCGGTCGCGCGGTGATCCTCGGCGTCGACCGTCACCGTAGGACCCGCGTCACGCGCCGCGACCGCGATGCGCTCGAGGTACTCGGCCGCGACCCGCTGCCCGAGGACCCCCGCCCCGGCCTCTCCCTCGGCGGCGAGCAGCAGGCCGAGCGCGCTCGGCTTGACCGAGACCTCCACCGCGCCGCCCCCGGCGAGCCCCTCCGCCGCCAGCTTGCTGAGCAGATGCACGTACTGGGCGGCCGTCGCCGCCGCCCGCTGCGCGTCGCTGGCCTGCTCGCCCAGGTAGTTCAGGGTGACCAGCAGCCCGGCGGAGCGCAGCGCCCGCGCCACGTCCACCGCCTCCTGGATCGACTCGCCGGCCACGTACCTGCCCGCGACCGCGCGAGCGGCCGGCGTGACCCTGGCGAGCTCACGGACCCGTTCGCTTGCGGCGGTCGCAAGCAGCGCCTTGCGCAGCACAGGGCCTCCCCGTTTGACCCGTCAGAGCAATCACGACCCGTCAGAGCAGCCTTGCGGTTACAACATCTTGCGGCCGGACGGCGGCTGCGGGACGCTGTCCCGGCGCAGCGTGACCTTCACGTTGGCACCCGCGTCGGGCGAGACGATCACTTCCTGCGCGGCGGCCACCCCGTCGGCAAGCAGCGTGGCGTCCGCAGGCACGGTCCGCTTGATCAGCCCTAGCCCGATCGGCCCGAGCTCGAAGTGCCTGGCGGCCGATCCGACGAACCCGACTTCGGTGCCGTCCTCGGTGGTGATCGGCGCGCCGTGCGCGGGCAGCCGGTCCACCGAGCCGTCTAGGTGCAGGAAGACGAGCCTGCGGGGCGGGCGGCCGACGTTCTGGATCCTGGCGACGGTCTCCTGCCCCCGGTAGCAGCCCTTGTTGAGGTGCACGGCCGCGTCGATGAGCCCGATCTCGTGCGGCAGCGTCCGGTGGTCGGTGTCGAGGCCGGGCCGCGGGATGTGCGCCGCGATCCTGGCCGCCTCAAAGGCCCACAGGCCGGCCACGGGATAGGTCGCCGCCAGCTTCCCCATCGCGTCCGGTTGGACAATCAGATCGGTACCGAACGGACCCTGCATGACTGCCTTGGCCTCAGTGTCTTCCTGGGGGGACGAGTCTTCCGTCGGGGGACGACCCCTGCTTGGAAATTGTTGCCACCGCCAGCGCGTCGGACAGGTCCTCGACCTCCACCCGGAGCATGAACCGCATCGAGTTGAGGTAGTCGACGAGCGCCTTCGCGGAGTGCGGCTCGACGTGAATCCAGGTTGCGGCGCCGTCGTCGGTCAGCGTCAGATGGTGCTCCAGGTGGCCCTGCGGGCTGAGGACGAGCGCCTGCTGGGTGCTGCCGGGGCTCAGCCGCTCCAGGTGCTGGCTGGTCAGGCTGTGCAGCCAGGACAGGCGGTCCGGCCCGGTGATCTTGATGACGCCCCGGTTGGACCGGTCGACCAGGGTCGGCTGCTCGCTCATCACCCGCTGCTCGCGCATGGGGTCGCCGTAGTGCGCGGCAACCCCCTCGTCCGGCCACTCCGCCTCGACGGCGCCCGCTATGTCAAGCATCCTTGCCACCCCTGCACTCTCTGCAGCGTCCGAAAATTGTCAGGTGCGAGACGTTGGTCTCGAACCCGTGTCCCTCGTCAAGCGCCCGGGCGAGCGGCGCGATCGTCTCCCTGCTGGCCTCGTCGATCTTCCCGCAGTCCTGGCACACCAGGTGCACGTGGCCCGCCTTGGTGGCCAGGTGGTAGGTGGGCGCGCCGTGGTTCAGGTGCGTGTGCGCCACTAGGCCGAGGCTGTCGAGAAGTTCGAGGGTCCGGTAGATCGTCGAGATGTTGACGCCCTTGGCGGTCCGCTGGACGTTGGCCGCGATCTCTTCCGGGGTGGCGTGGTCGAGCGTGGCGACCGCCTCGAGGACGAGTTGGCGCTGCGGCGTCACCCGGTAGCCGCGGGACCGCAACTCCTGGTCCCAGGAACGATTCCGCGTCTGACCTTGCTCCATGTGATCGAGTGTAGTTCTGCTGGGCGTTCGGTTCGCCAGCGGAAAAATCTCTTGCGTACCTCCCCGTGGCTCACGTAGCGTCTGAGGTAAGCGGAAGGGAGGTGGTCCGATTTATGCATGATCCTCGGACTTGCGAGGTGGCTGTCAGCTAGCCGCCGCCCCCGCCAAGTGGACCTGCGTAGCGGGTCCCGGCTGCTTACAGTGGCGGCGGCGGGCTAATTCAGGGCATACACCGGACCCCCGGGCTGATCGGCTTAGTCCAGCCGATCCCGCGCCTAGCGCGGAGTCGCCCGGGGGTTTTTACTGTATTTCCGCCCCCCGGACCCCAGCCTTCGCCTGTCGGCTACGCCACCGACACCAAACGCGACCTGTCGACTACGCCAGCGACACCGATAGGCGATGTCGCTGGCGTAGGTGACAGGTTGAGCAACCTGTCGGTGGCGTAGCCGACAGGGTCGCGGAACGGTCGCTGGCGTCTCTCCGCGGTCGCTGGCGTCTCTCTAGTCGATCCAGTCCCACTGGAGGACGGCCCACAGGTGCGGGGTGAGGGGCTGGCCCATGGCGGCCATGTCGAAGGCGTAGGCGAGGTCCTTCTCGCCCTCCTTGGCCTTGTTCGGCACCAGGCCGTAGAGCCGCTTGCCTGCGACGTAGGGCTTGGCGGTCTCCGTGCGGGCCACCGCGTCGGTCACCATCTCGATCGTGGTGAGGCCGGTGAGCTGGCCGATGTAGATCTCGGTGATCCCGGTCGGGTGGCTGAGCAGCACCTCGACCTTGCCCTCGGGCTGCGGTCGCCAGAAGCCGGCCTCCACCGCCAGCGGCCCGAGCCGCACCAGGTCGCCGTCCTCGTTCCGCTCGAGCTCGCCGTCCTCGGTCGTGGCCAGCCGCCAGGTGCGGCTGGTGTAAATGAGGTATGGCTTGCCGATGTGGGAGAAAGTTACTTCCTGGAAGAAGTCGAAGGGCTCGATGGTCGGGTAGTCGCCCTTGCCCGTCCCCACCCACCGCCCCAGCAGGAAGCTGAAGGGCTCAATGGCCGGGTGCTCGGCCGGCAGTTCAATCGGTGACGTGCCGTCTTCTGGCATGCCGTTATCCGTCATGCGGGCCTCCACGGATCACCTTGACCGCCGCGTAGCCCACGGCGATGGCGACCACAGCGTAGGCGATGATGATGATCGTCGCGCTGAGCATCCCGTGCATGGCACGCGAGCGTAGTCGCCGATGCCCGGTTTGTGCCGGGCGGCGCGCCGGTCGCACTAGAGTTTCCCTCGTGGCAAGAAACCTCGTGATCAAGGTCACGGCGGGCGCGAACGAGCCCGAGCGGTGCAATCAGGCGTTCACGGTGGCGGCTACCGCCGTGGCCAGCGGCGTGCCGGTCTCGCTGTGGCTGACCGGCGAGGCGGCGTGGTTCGCGCTGCCGGGGCGGGCCGACGACTTCGCGCTGCCGCACGCCGCGCCGCTGCCCGACCTGCTCGCCTCGGTGCTCGCGCTCGGCACGGTGACCGTGTGCAGCCAGTGCGCCGCCCGCCGGGACATCACCCCCGCCGACGTCATCGCCGGGGTCAGGATCGCCGGCTCCGCCACCTTCGTCGCCGAGGTGGTCGCCGACAACGCACAGGCCCTCGTCTACTAAGCCGCTTCAACGAGTCACCCAAGCGTCGGACCAGGACGCGCTAGGCACAACCGAAACCGGCCGACCTTAGCTCAGTGTCAAGCGGCGGTGATCCCAGAGCACAGAGACGGGCAGGGCGTAGATGCCGTCGCCGAACGATCCGGCGGCGCGGCCGAGATGCAGGACTATCCCCGCGACCATACGGTCGCCGAGCTTGCCTTTTAGCCAGCGTAGGTGCCTGGCATCGCTAGGGGTTGGAGAGGCTGACGCCTTCACCTCGATCGCCACGATCCGGCCGTCGAGGCTTTCCAACAGGAAGTCCACCTCCGCACCGTCCCGATCACGCAGGTGATAGATGGTGAAGCCAGTGTCGCCGGTAGTCCGGAGTTTAACGAGTTCTGATAGCACGAAGGTCTCCACCAGCCCGCCCAAGGCTGGATGCCCAGGCGTGCGAAGGGCGTCGGCGGTCGCCCCGAGCAGGTGGGCGTCGAGTCCGGAATCGGTGACGAACACCTTGGGCGTCTTCGTGATCTTGGATGTCAGGCTTCCTGACCACGCGGGAACGGTCGTGGTCAGGAACACTATGTCCAGGTAGGCCAGGTAGTTGCGAACCGTATCCGGCCGGACCGCCAGGTCTCGGGCGATGTCGGCGTGGACCATCGGGCTTCCGGCCCGCGCAGCGACAAGGCTGAGGACCTTCGGGATAACCTCGGCGTCTCGCAGGGACGCGAAATCACCGATGTCCCTGACGATGACCGTGCTCAGGTAGCCGTCGTACCAGGAGCGGCGCACGGCTGGGGCACTGATAGTCAAGACCTCCGGGTAGCCACCCTCCGCGATCAGATCCAGGTAGGCGTCTCGCGTCCATGGCGATTCGCGGCTGGCCAGCAGGGTGGACGGCTCGCCGAAGAGCCGGTCGGCGAAGTCCGCCGGTCCTCCAGTGCGCTCGTTGAGGCTGAGCGGCCACAGATCAAGGAAGCCGGCCCGTCCCGCAAGCGATTCCGACAGCGTCGGAACGGTGAGGAACCTAGCCGAGCCTGACAGGATGAACTGCCCGCGGGCCTGCGACCGGTCAACGATGATCTTGACGGCCCGGATCAGATCATCACCGCCCCGCTGCACCTCATCGATGATCAACGGCCGCGCACCCTGGCCGGCGAAGGTCGCCGGGTCATCCCGTGCCTGCGCCAGCTGGAAGGCGTCGTCGAGGGTCACGTAGGCGGCGGCGGACTGCTCCTGGTACATCCGCAGCAGGGTCGTTTTCCCGGACTGGCGCGGTCCGTTGACGATCACGACCCGCAACCCCGAGACCAGGTCTCGGAGCCGCTGCTCAGCATTCCTATGAACATAGAAGCCTGGCATGTATCCCCCTGCGCGGTACCCGGCCTGGACAGCAGACAAATAAGTCTCTGTCACCGAGACAATATACCGGTTATAACCGGTGATTTGTCGGCACCATGCCGTGGAGTGCCGGGCAGTCCACGGCCGTCTGCGGCCAGCAGCCGGCGGTCAGTGCTGGGCCGGGGCTACCGCCGCGAGGCGTTCGGCGCGGAGGCGGTTGGCGAGCTCCTCGGCCTGCGGCGGGAAGGGCGGCAGCGGGCCGACCGCCCAGTAGAGCAGCAGGTCGGCGAGGTTGGGGTTGCGGACGAGGGCCGGGCCGTGCAGATAGGTGCCGAGCACCCGGCCTGCGTAAGAACCCTCGGTGCCGTCGCCGTTGCCGGTGCCGATCTCGGTGCGGGCCAGCGGCCTGGCCCCCGGCCCCAGCCGGGTGACGCCCTGATGGTTCTCGAATCCGGTCAGCCGCCCGACGTTGAGCCCCGGGTCCACGTCCGCCACGATCTCGCCGACGGCGCGGTGCTCGCCTCGGCCGCTGCGGATGTCGAGCAGGCCGAGTCCCTGCACCGGGGCGTCGTCCGCCCCGCCGAACTCCACGCCGATCATCTGATAGCCGGCGCAGACCGCGAACACCACGGCACCGCGCTCGGCGGCCGCGTGCAGTCCGCCGTCCGCCAGGAGCCGGCGAGTCGCCAGCGTCTGCGGCAGGTCCTCGCCACCGCCCATCAGGTAGATGTCGCCGTCGCGGGGCACCTGCTGGTCGGAGTTGACCTCGATGACCTCGACGGGAATGCCGCGCAGCCGGGCACGCCGTTCGAGCACGAGGACGTTGCCCCGGTCACCGTAGGTGGAGAGCAGGTCGGGGTAGATCCAGACCAGGCGAAGCGGTCGCATTACTCGGCACCCCTCCTTACCGCGCCCGGCATCACTGCACCCGCCCGAGGGCGGTGCGGTACTGCTGGAAGGCGGTGTAGTTCGCCAGCACCTCGAGGTTCCCTGACTCGGATCGGACCGCGTCGACCGCCTCGTCGATGTCTTTCACCAGCCGGAACGGGACCTCGTCGGCCTCGAGCCTGACGGCGAGGTCAAGCTTGCGCTCGCCGCCCACCAGGACCGTCCGGCCGCGCAGCCGGCGGAAGTCGACGTCCCAGAGCCAGGACGTGTCCCGGCCGTCGGGCCCCTGCGCGTTGACGGAGAGCAGCACCGGGGCCGGCGGCGGCGCGACGACGTCGAGCGCCTCCAGCCAGCCCGCCGGGTTCTTGGCCAGCAGCAGCCTGATGTCGACGCCGCGCCTGCTCACCTGGGTGTACCGCCCGGCCACGGAGGTGACGCCGCGGAGCTCGCGCAGCGCCTGCACCAGATGCACGCCGAACGCCTCCGCCACCGCGAGCGCCACCACCGCGTTGGCCCGGTTCGCCCGGCCGGGAAGGGCGAGCTCAAGCGGGGTCGCCCGGCCCGACGGGTCGATGACCTGATCCTCGTAGAGCATCCAGCTGACCGGGGGCCGCCGGCCGCCGCACTCCCGGCAGGACCAGTCGTCGCCGTCCCGTTGCAGGTGGGCGCCGCAGTTAGGGCAGCACCAGGAGTCCTCGCGCCACGCCTGCCCGGCGGCCACCCAGGTGACCTGCCGCGCACCGCCCGCCGCCCAGGCGACAAGCGGGTCGTCCGCGTTGGCCACCACCCGGCAGTCGGGCGCGGCGGCCAGCGCCTCCCGCCAGCGCCGGGCGAGCAGCCAGATCTCGGCCGCCCGGTCCATCTGGTCCCGGCTCAGGTTCAGCAGCGCGACGACCCGGGGGCTGGTCGCCTTGACCATCGACGGAATGTACTTCTCGTCGGTCTCGAGAACCGCGATCCGGGCGTCGGGCGTGCGACTGAGCGCGGAGACGGCCCCGGCGTCCATGTTCGCGCCGTAGACGTTCGACGCGATCTGACTGCCGAGCGGGGCAAGCGCCGCCGTGATCAGCCGGGTGGTCGTCGTCTTCCCGTTGGTGCCGGTGACGAGGACGACCTGGCGGCCGGCGGCAAGCAGGGAGAGCAGATCGGGCTCGAGGCGCAGGCCGATCCGACCGCCGATGACCGAGCCGTCGCCCCTGCCCGCAAGCCGGGAGACGGAGGCAGCGGCGTCGCCGACCGTGGTCGCGAGCTTGGCCCGTATCGGCAGGCGTATGCGGTGGTGGGTGTTCGCGTCCATCGCGGCCGATGCTATCCGCTAACCGGCCCGCCGTGCGGCAGGAGGGCTCCGACGCCTGTGAAGGCCCCGTTAACTTCTGGCGCCCCGACGCCAGTCCGGCCGACTTGGCGGCGGCCCGAGGTTGGGGCGGGGCGCGTTCTCCGGCGCCGCGACCGGCCAGTCGACCAAGCCGCTGGCCTCGCCGCCCGCAGCCGCCGCGGTCGGCTGGACGATCTCGGCCAGCGGGGTCACGGTGGCCACGCGGAGCGCGCCGATCGCCGGGTTGGCGTCGGCCAGCAGGACCCGGCGGCCGCCAGGGGCGGCGTAGCTGACGATCATCGCGGTGGTCGGCAGCCGCTGGAGCTCGGACGGCTCGACCAGGAGCTCACGCGAGCGCTGCAGCGAGCGGGCCAGCGACTCGCTGTCCCCGGTCGCCCGTGAGGTGGACACCCCCCAGGCCGTGCTCGTGCTGATCCCCGCGGTGAGCGAGACCGACTCGCTCGTCCCGCGTGACGTTCCCGACTGCCCGGACCGCGACCGGCCGTCGGCGAAGGGCGTGAACCCGCTGCCGCTCGCTCGCGAGTAGCCGCTGCCGTCCGACGTCGATTCGCTGTCGCTGGCCGATGCCGCGACCGAGGCGGAGTCGCCGACCGTGCTCGTGTAGGAGCCGCCGACGGTGTCGGTGACCGACGTGCCGACGGTCTCGGTTAGCTGGGAGACGACGAACCGGTGCTCGGTCCCGATCTGCTCGCTGGCCGCCTTCGCCTCCTCCGCGTTGCCGAGCCGCATGAACGCGACCGCGGCATTGCCGCGGCCGATCCGCTGCCGGACCTGGGCCGGCACCGACCGGTAGGCCAGCACCAGGCCGCAGCGGGTGGTCTCGCAGGCGTCGGTGAGGCGGTCGAGCACGTCATCGCGGAGCCGTTCCGCGCCGAGCACGATCAGCGTGTGCCGCCACGAGGTCGGACCGCCGCTAGCGGGCACCCGCCCGACCAGGTGAGTGAGCGTGGTGACGACGAAGCTGCCGAGGAGCTTGGCCGAGAGCGGGCCGGTCCGCTGGTCGATCGCGATCACCCGCAGCCGGCCGCGCGGCCGGTCGGCCCGCTCGCGGCCGGCCGCGGCCAGCTTGCGGAGCTGTGCCTCGATCCCGAGTGCCCGCTCCAGGACCACCCGGTCGGTGACGCCGTGACCGTAGAGGGCCGCGATCTCGGCCGCCTCGCGCTCGGTGATCAGGCCGGCCGCCACGTCCGCGCGCACATCGCCTACCTGCGCCAGTGCCCGCAGCGCGGCCGCCACCCGGCTCAGTGAGATGGGTCCGCCAACGTCGAGGGCGCCGATCACCCGATCCAGGATGGCGCTGTCGACCGCCAGCTCCCGGGCTGAGCTTCGCTCCTCGGCGACGCTGACCGAGAGGGCCAGGACGTCCGCGAGCTCGCCCGGGGCGAGCGATGCCGCCAGGTCGAGACGGGGCAGGTCGCGGGGAAGCACCCAGACGGCGGGATCGACGCCGCCCGCCGCGATCGACAGGTCGACCAGATCGGCGGCGACCGCGCCGCCCGACAGGTCGACCACGGTCACCTCGCCGCCCTGGGCCAGCCAGGCCGCGGCCATGGTCAGCAGGGCCGACCAGCCGGAAAGGGTCCCGCCCGCGACGTCCACCCGATCGATCCCGGCCGGGACGGGCACGCCGTACCAGCGCTTCTGGGTCTCGAACGCGAATCGCCGCCGCTGCCACTCGCTCGCGAGCCTCGCATGCTCGGCCTGCCCGGCGAAGAGCCGGCTCTCCTGGTCCGCCCGCAGCCGCTCCGCCCGCTGCCGCTCGGCCTCGATCCTGCCGCGCAGCACTCGCTCCCCCTGCCCGATCGCGAAGCCCGCCAGCGCGCCCGCCAGCAGGAAGACGGCGATGGCCGGCAGCGCCACGATCGCGTGCAGCAGACCGCCCGCCACGCAGGCGCCGAGCCCGAGCGCGATCGTGGCCGCGACCGCGACGATGATCTTCAGCGGCCGGTTGATCAGGCTCTCCTCCCGTCGCTGGGCGGCCAGCCAGTCGGCCGACATCGGCTCCCGCTGCTGCGGCACCGGGCGCCGCGGCGGCGGCCCCGGATCCTGATGCGGGGTCGCGTACTCCCACCCGAGGTACAACGGGCCGTCACGATCACCCGCCGTCATAGCGAGGCCCCGCGCACCCTGCGCTCCGGCCCAGGGGAGGAGCGGGGAAGCCGGGCCGGGACCAGCCGCCCCAGTTCCACCAGCCGCGGTCGCGGTCCGTTCACCGTCAGCACGAACTCGCGCGGCCGCAGCGACAGCAGGGCGCTGGCCGGTACGGCCGGGCCAGGCGAGATCCCCGGATACGCGCCGGCAGGCCCAACCGGCGGCGACTGAACTGAGATGGGCCGAGTCAACGTCCCGGGGGCGGCAGATGCGGCGCTGAGCGCCGGGGCGCTCGGCACCGTCACCGGCTGACGCGGGACACCGGGCTGGCGGCCGGTCGAGGCGGCGAGGATCGCCGCCAGGGACGGGTCGGCGATCCGGTGGACCAGCCGGGCGCCGACCAGCCCGGCCAGGTCCACCGCGGCCGCCGGCGACGCCGTGCCGATCAGGACGGCCAGCCCGGCGGTACGACCATCGCTGATCAGCGCCGCCACCGCCCGGGCGGGCAGCCGCTCGCCGCCGGTAACCCAGACCAGCGCGTCGCCGTCGACGCCGATCCGGCGCAGGGCCGCCGCCAGGTCTGCCAGGTCGGCGCAGGCCCGCTCCGCCAGTTGCGGAGAGGCGACCCGCACAAGCATCGCGGACCGCTCGCTGATGACCGGGCCGAGGTCGGTGCCCGCGCGTTCATGGCGCAACGGGATGCCGGTCGCCCGGCAGGCCGCCGTCAGGGCGCGGGCGATGGCGGCGTCGGCGCTGACGTCGATGACGATCAGCGGCTTGCGGCGCCGGAGCGCGGCGTGCACCACCTGCAGGCTGGTCACCGTTACCTCCTGGTCGGCGGTGCCCGCCACCAGCACCCCGCCCGCGATCTCGGGCCAGCGAAGCTCCACCAGGGCGCCAGTTGCGCGCGCGACCCCGAGCGCGCAGCCGTCCCTGGTGACGACGGATCCGGACCGGATGCGCCATCCGGCCAGGGCGGCCCTGGCCGCCGCGACCAGGCCGGGACGCCGCGGCGCAATCGCCGACTGGTCGGTCTGCAGCCAGCCGAGCCAGCCGATCAGCGCGGCCTCGGCCGCCCCCGCGATCAGCGCGATCGGAAGCTGCCCGGCCAGCCAGCCGGTCGCCCCCGCGAACGGTCCCAGGGGGCGAGCCGATCCCGCGACCAGGCCGGCCCGGCTCAGGTAGCGCAGGACGTGCGCAGGCCCGGCGGCGAATCCGGCGCCCGCCCGACCGGGCCCGATCGCCAGCGCCCAGGCCAATCCGGCCGCCGCGGGCGCGGTCAGCCACCACAGCCGCCACCGGCTGATCCGCCCGGTCACGGTGAAGACGAGCGCGAGCCCGAGGGTGAGCTGAGCCAGCAGCAGATGGGCGAGCACGATGAGCACCGCGCCGCCGGCCATGACCTGCCTGCGGTGCGGGAGGCCCGTCGGAATCAGGTGACGGGCACGCCGCGGCTTCGATCCCATCCCTGGCATTCCCTGGCACCACCTCAGCAGCTGTCTACTCTAGGTTGCCAGGAATGTACCCTCCGTGTCGATACCTTCTATTCGTCCGGGTGCGCGACCCGGGGCAGCCCGCCTCCGGCCTGGATGACGACGCGGAACTGATCGGGCTTGAGCGTGACCGTGGTGAGGCCGACCGGTGATCCGGTTGCCTGGTCGTCGAACCTGATCGTGACCGAGATGGCCGGCTGGCCGGGCAGCAGCCGCAGGCTGCGGGCGACCGACGGCTGCGGCGGCGCCAGCTCGAGGTCGACCGCCCGGGCGTGCGCGGGCGGCGCCCCCGGCGCCGTGTCCGGTGGCTTCTGGAACGTGGCCTGGAACGACTCGAGCTCGTCGGGGACGGGCACGGGCGCCGTCGCTGGCACGTACGCGGTGGAGATCGCGACCGGATCTGCCCCGACCGCCCACACGCAGCGGATGATCCGGAGCTCGCTCTCGCTCCCGGTGCCGAGCGCCCAGGCCACGTCCCGCGGCGCGTCGCGCTGCGACACGTGCCTGGCCTGGCAGGTGATCTCGCCGCCCATGGGGTCGAGCCGGGTGCTGAGCCCGCCCACCCCTTCCACCGGGATCAGGTACTCGGCCGGGCTCGCCCGGTACAGCTGGCCGTCGGGAAGCCGGCGGATCAGCGACCGGCGGGCGAGCTCCCCGATGGCCACGTCGATCTCGGCCATGCTGACGTTGTAGCGGCGCGCGAGCGCGCTGCGCCGCGGGAGCTGCCAGCCGGGCTCGCGATGCACGAGCGCGGCGGCCATCCGGTCGGCGAGCACACCGCTCGCCCCGCGTTGAGCGGGCACCTGGGCCTCCACCCGACCGTTTCCTCCAGCCCGTCTGCACGCTCGTTCAAGAAATTACCAAGGCCCGCCCCATCGCCCCCTAATTGATATTCAGGCCAAGTAAACTCCAGCTGAATTGCAGGCAAATGAAGAAGGTCTGCTAAACGTCATATAGGTAAACCATTGCAACGCGCGACGAAACACATGAACACGACCATGGGCGCCCGACTACTGCCCCCGGCCAGAAGTGCCGCCTCGGACGGTCCCTCCGCCGCAGCTGACGACCTTCCTGATTAAGGAACATCCGTACCGGTCGGCCCCGCCTGCCGCCCCCGGGCTATCCTTGCGCTAGGCCGGGCCCACAGGCATCAGCCTGCTAGATCCGGCACTCCAAACCGCACGCAACGATTACTAAAAGAACATATCGGTCGAATTCACCACAATTAATTCCGGTAGTTCACTGATTAGTCAATCAGGGCACAATCGGTGCACCGATTGAGGGCCAGGAAAGGCATTCGGCGAGGCTTCTACCGGCCAGCCGATCGATCAGGTCGGGAAATCGAAGTCATCAAATGTTAACCTTGCGGACGCCGCGCGTCCACCCGAGATTCACCGGCAGCTACCTGGGCCGCCTATGAATATATGGGTTGCTATGGTTTGCGCGGCACATTCCACGCACAGGCCGGTAATCAAGAGCGATAAAGCTCACACTACAAGGAGAATTCTCTGATGCAGTTCCGAGGCAAGCAGGTCGTGGCGGCTAGCGGTGCTGTCGCCGCCGCCATCGCCCTGGCCGCATGCTCATCTTCATCGTCATCGTCGAGCTCGGCTCCGAGCTCCACCGCGGCGAGTTCCCCGGCCGCCGGCTCGAGCACGCCCGCAACCTCCTCCTCGGCGAGCGGCACGATCAGCGGTGCCGGGTCGACGTTCCAGACCAACTTCCAGCAGGGCGCGATCTCCGCCTTCAAGTCGGTTGACCCCAACATCACCGTCAACTACAACCCGGTCGGCTCCGGCACCGGCCGCAGCGACCTGTACGCGAACAGCGTTCTGTATGCCGGCTCGGACTCGCCCATCCCGGCCAAGGAGGCGTCCGAGGTTCCCGCGGGCAAGACGGTGCTGTACTTCCCGGTCCAGATCGGCCCGATCGCGATCGCGTACAACCTGTCCGGCGTCACCGGCCTGAAGCTGGACCCGACGACCCTCGCCGGGATCTTCTCCGGCAAGATCACGACCTGGAACAACTCGGCGATCAAGGCCCTCAACCCGAGCGCCAACCTGCCCAGCAGCCCGATCAACCTCGAAGTCCGCTCGGACTCCTCGGGGACGACCGCCAACTTCTCCGCTTACCTGGTGAAGGCGGCGGGCAGCGCCTGGACGCTCGGCACCTCCTCGATCATCTCGTTCCCGAAGTCGGCCCACGCCAACTCCGGCGGTAGCGCGGTCGCGGCGGCAGTGAAGGCCACCTCCGGCTCCATCGGCTACGTGGACTTCTCCACCGCCACCGCCACCGGCCTGACCGCCGCCTCGATCAAGAACTCGGCGGGCGACTACGTGGCGCCGTCGTCGGCGGGAGCCACCGCCGCCGCGACGCACGTCACCCCTAAGGCCGACCTGACGTTCTCCACGGTCGACGAGCCGGGCGCGACCTCGTACCCGATCACCTACCAGTCGTGGGATCTCGTGTACGCGAAGCAGCCGAACGCGAACGACGCGGCGCTGCTCCAGGCTTACCTCGGCTACCTGCTCGGGGCCGGCCAGAGCCTGCTCACCCCGCTGAACCTCGCGCCGCTGCCGCCGCAGATTGACTCGGCGGCCAAGGCCCAGCTCAGCAAGATCACTTCCTAGGCGGTCCATGTGACGCACGCAGCTCGCATAAGGGCGCTGTCGTGAGCACGGGCATCCAGGCGGACCCGGCCCAGTCGGCCGGGTCCGCCAGTCCGTTGTCGCGACGGCGGCCCTTCGGTGACCGGAGCTTCCAGCTGGCTGGCGCTGTTGCGCCGGCATCCTCGTCCTCGCCATCCTCGTCGGTATCGCGGTCTCGACCGCGCAGCAGGGCGCGGACTGGTTCTCTACGGCGGGCTTCAAGGGGATCTTCTCCACCGTCTGGAACCCGGGAAGCAACCAGTTCGGCATGATGGCCTTCGTCTACGGCACCGCGATCACGGCAGTGATCGCGATCGTGATCTCGGTCCCGGTCAGCCTGGGCGTCTCGCTGCTGCTGACCGAGGTAGTGCCGCGTCGCTGGGCCCAGCCGATCGTCGTCATCATCGACCTGCTCGCCGTGGTGCCGTCCGTCGTCTGGGGCCTATGGGGCATCCTCGTGCTCGAGCCCTGGATCGAGCCCATCTACGCGTCGATTGCCTCGGGCGTCAACGGCATCCCCGTGCTCGATAACCTGTTCGGCGAGTCGAACGGCGGCGTCAGCGGTGCCTCGTTCTTCACGGCTGGTCTCATCCTGGCCATCATGATCACGCCGATCATCACCTCGCTGTCGCGCGAGGTCATCGCGACCGTGCCCGCGATCGACAAGGAGGGCGCGTACGCGCTCGGCGCCACCCGGTGGGAGATGATCCGCGGCGCGGTCTGGCCGCACAGCCAGGGCGGCGTGGTCGGCGCGATCCTGGTCGGCCTGGGCCGGGCGATGGGCGAGACGATCGCCGCCGCCCTCGTGATCGGCTCGTCCGTCCAGGTCACGTCGCACTTGTTCGTCCCCGGCTACTCCATTCCGGCGGTCATCGCCAACGAGTTCGGTGAGTCCTCGGGTGAATTCCGGTCGGCGCTGATCGGCCTCGGCCTGGTCCTGTTTGTTATCACGATCATTGTCAACCTAGTCGCTCGCGGCGTCGTGGAACGCTCCGCGCGGCGCAGCAGGGGGGCCTGATGGCCGTCGTCTCCGACCAGTCGACGATCGACCTGCGCGAGCCCGGTGGCTGGCGGCGCAACAAGAACCAGATCGCGACGGGCCTGATGTACTTCGCGTTCGTGGTCATCCTGATCCCGCTTGGCCTGGTGATCTTCGAGGTGATCGCTAAGGGGTCCAAGGCGATCTCCTGGCAGTTCCTCACCAACAGCACCATCCCGCCGAACGTGATGCCCCTGGGACAGGGTGGCATGGGCGCCGCCGTCGTCGGAACCCTCGAGATCACCGCCTTCGCGGCGGTCATCTCCGTGCCGCTCGGCATCCTCGGCGCGATCTACATCAACGAGTACGGGGGTGGGGGCAAGCGCCCGCTGGCCGCTCTCGTCTCGTTCATGTCGAACGTGATGGTCGGCGTGCCGTCGATCGTGATGGGCCTGTTCATCTTTACGGTCTGGGTGATTCCGCACGGGCTCACCGGGCTGTCGGGCTTCGCCGGCTCGCTCGCCCTCGCCTGTCTGATGCTGCCGCTGGTCATCCGGTCCACCTACGAGATGCTCCTGCTGGTGCCGGACCATCTGCGGGAGGCCAGTTACGCCCTCGGCGCCACCAAGTCGCGGGTGACGCTGACCGTGGTGCTGCCGTCGGCACTCAGCGGCATCGTCAGCGGCGCGCTCCTCGCCATCGCCCGGGCCGCGGGCGAGACCGCGCCGCTGCTGTTCACTATCGGCCTGGTCGAGTCCACCAACAGCAACCTGTTCAGCGGCCCCACCACGGCCCTGCCCTCGCAGATCTTCAGCAACGCGCTCTCCCCCTACGTCGGCGCTGAGGAGCGGGCCTGGGGCGCCGCGCTCACGCTCATCGCGATCGCGTTTATCCTGTTGTTTGTCGCCCGCATCTTCACCGCTCGATTCACCCGCTACTCGCGCTAGGGATCTTCATGGAACAGCCTGAGCAGAAAATCAAGCTGACGATGCCGGAGACGTCGACCGAAGCGGCCGGGAAGCAGGACGAGGCCTTCACCGGCACGTCAGTCTTCGACGCCAAGAACGTCTCTATCTACTACAGCGCCTTCCGCGCCGTGACCGACGTCTCGCTGACGATCTACGAGCATGAGATCACCGCGTTCATCGGCCCGTCCGGCTGCGGCAAGACGACGGTCCTGCGGACGCTGAACCGGATGAACGACCTCATCGTCGGGGCCCGGGTCGAGGGCGACATCTACTACCGGGGCGCCTCGCTGTACGAGCGCTCGGTCTCCCCCATCGCTGTGCGCCGTCGCATCGGCATGGTCTTCCAGAAGCCGAACCCCTTCCCCAAGTCGATCTACGACAACATCGCCTACGGGCCGAGGATCAACGGCATCCGCGGCAAGGACAAGCTCGACGAGATCGTCGAGCGGTCGCTGCGGTCGGCCGCGCTCTGGGACGAGGTGAAGGACCGCCTGAACAAGTCGGCCCTGGGCATGTCCGGCGGCCAGCAGCAGCGCCTGTGCATCGCCCGCACCCTCTCGGTCGAGCCCGACGTGATCCTCATGGACGAGCCCTGCTCGGCCCTGGACCCGATCGCGACCGGCCGGATCGAGGACCTGATGCACGAGATCAAGTCCAGGTACACGATCGTCATCGTCACCCACAACATGCAGCAGGCCACCCGGGTCAGCGACCGCACCGCCTTCTACTCCGTGCTGCGCGACGACAAGAGCGACACCCGCACCGGCGTCCTGGTCGAGTACGGCCGCACCCAGCAGATCTTCGAGGACCCGCACGACACCCGCACCCAGGCCTACGTGACCGGCCGCGTCGGGTAAAAGATCAAATTCGGTTTTAGCTAACGGACCCGGCTGACTCCAGTCGGGTCCGTTACCTTTTACTCCGTGGTGGGACCCGGGTTGGGGATGTTCCCGGTGCCCGCGAGGTAGACGACGCGGCGGGCGATGTTGACCGCGTGCGCGCCCAGCCGCTCGTAGTCCCGTGCGGCCAGGGTCATCTCCATCGTCACGGGAACCGACATCTGACCGGAGGCGAGCTCGGCGATCAGACCGGCGTGCAGGTCGTCCATCTCCTCGTCGCGTTCCATCAGGTCCTGCGCGGCCGACGCGTCGCGCTGGTACCAGGCATCGGCGGCCGTGCGCCACATGCTGGCCGCGAGATCGCCCATCGCCTCGACCAGGCCGCTGGCGCGCGGGGAAAGGTCACCGCTGAAGATGCGGTTGGCCCGGGCGGCGATGTGCACGACCAGGTCGTGCGAGCGCTCAAGCTCGGGCACGATGCGCAGCACCGAGAGCAGAAACCGCAGGTCCTTGGCCACCGGTGCCTGCAGCAAGATCTCCCGATTGACCAGGCCCTCCACCTCGCGGTAAAGCGCGTCGATGGCGCGGTCGCGCTCGAGCAGCGCCGTGAGCACCTCGCCGTCATAGCTCAGCAGGGCCCGGGTGGCACTGGGCAGATCCTCGCCGACCATCGCGAACAGCTCGATGACCTTGCTCTCGATGTTCTCGAGGTCGTTCTCGAATTCCTGTCGCTGCTCACTCACGCGACCAAGGGTACTGCGGGCAGATCCCCGGGCAGGGGAGGGGAACATGACGGCAGCGTGTACCAACGGTTAACGGCGAGCCTTGCCTGTCCTACTGGGCGCCGGGCCGTCCGCCCCGGCGCAGGGAAGCTGTGCCAATGGAATGCCCGTTTGCCCGACCTCGGGCAAACGGGCACACCGTTGATGGTTGCTAGCTGGCGGGTTCCTTGGCGACTGGCTGGGGTCCCGCGGCTGGCTGGGGTCCTCCGCCCTCGGCCGGAGTGTCGCCTCCGGGCGTGCGCCAGATCAGCCGGTGCACTGGGATCCAGCGCGGGATGTCGCGCAGGCCGGGGATGAACGGGATGGCGAGGAGCAGG
This sequence comes from uncultured Actinomycetota bacterium, assembly GCA_963773105.1. Lineage (GTDB taxonomy): Bacteria > Actinomycetota > Actinomycetes > Streptosporangiales > Streptosporangiaceae > Trebonia. Next base: position 708,061 of record CAVZAA010000002.1, on the reverse strand, counting down.
ATGGTCCCCAGGCCGGTCATGTAGACGGCGATCATGTCGATGTTGGACGAGTTGGTCCAGCCGGGCACCTGGTACCACAGGGTGTAGAGCCACAGCCAGGGCTGGCCGGGGTAGCTGCCGGTCTCGTTCATGACGCCCCACTGGCTGCCGGTCAGGCCCATCGCCTGGGCCTGGTCGGAGAAGTAGGCGCCGTCCTCGATGAACAGCAGCGGCTTGGTGAAGTTGGTGCCGTAGAACGGCTGCTGTGACAGCAGGTCGGTGTCCAGCGCGCCGCTGCGGGCCAGGGTCAGCTCGCCGGCCATCAGGGCCGGGACCGGCCCGTCGGCCGCGGCCGGGACGACCGGGGCGCCGTTGGCGAACTTCACGCTCGTGACCGCGTTGGCGTAGGCGTTGGCCCACTTCAGCTGCTGGGCGGCCGGGGCGGCCCGGTAGGCGGCGAGGGGGGCGGCGACGGCCGGGTCGGTGGCGGCGAGGGTGGCCAGCGGCCCCAGGACGAAGTCCTGGGCGGCGTCGACCGGCTGGGTGACGCCGGGGATGGTCTGCGGGGAGAACAGCAGCCGCTGGACGCTGCCGTCCTGGTTGTTGTAGGGCGGCCCGTAGGTGGCGGTCTCGCTGGTGCCGTTCAGCTCGGTCGCCGCCGCGCCCAGGAAGTCGGCCGGGGCGATCCTGGCCCAGGTCGCGATCGTGACCGGCGGCACGTCCGGGGAGGACAGGAGGGCGGCCAGGCCCGCGGTGAGCGCGAGCACGACCACGGCGGCGATGGTCCCCTCCTTGAGGATGTCGTAGCGGCGGGTCGGGCCCCGCCACGGCGCCGCGTCGGCGGCGCGCTCGGCCCGCCGCTCGGCGCGGGGCCGGAGCCGGAACGCCGGGCGCGAGGCCGGGAGGGGGTGGCTGACCCCGCGCACCCGCACCAGCAGCACGTGCGCGCCCACGATGGCGATCAGCACGATCGGGACGAGCACGATGTGCCACATCAGCATCTGCCCGAAGTTCATCACGTTGAAGAACGCGCCCACCCCGACGGAGTTGAACGCGTCCTTGCCGCTGGAGGAGATCCACTGGGAGTCGAAGTTCTGCTGCGACAGGTAGCCGGTGAAGCACTCCACCACCGAGGCCACGAACGCGACCACGCCGGTGATCCAGGTCAACGTCCGGCGGCCGCGCCAGGCCGCCATCCAGAACTTGCCCCACAGGTGGATCACCAGCAGCGCCATGAACAGCTCGACGCTCCACAGGTGCAGGCTGTTGAAGAAATGCCCGACCGAGTTGTAATGCCACCAGTCGGGACCGCCCAGCGCCAGGGCGAACCCGGACGCGATCGCCACCCCCAGCGCGGCCAGGGACCCCACGCCGAACACGTAGATCCAGGAGGCGACGTAGGCCGGCTGCCGGTCCGGGAGCAGCTTGCCCGGCGGCAGCCGGCGCAGCGCGAGCCTGCGAACCTTGGACGTCCACATATCAGCGTCCTCGTCAAGGCCGGCGTCCGCGCTGACGGGAGGCGTCAGGCTCAGCGGCGACGGGCGCGGCCGCGAGAAGCGTCCAGCTTGCGGCGGCCGGGGAACGGCAGCAGCAGGGCCGCGCCGAAGATGGCCACCATGACGGCGATCAGCACCAGGTTGGCGACCGAGACGGTGAATATCGACCAGGTCAGGTAATGGCCCGGCGAGTTGAGGTCGACGGCGAGAGGAACGTGCATGGCGGGCTCTCCGGTTCCAGTTCCGTGTGGGCAAGGCCGACGGCGTCGGCGGTTGACCGCTTAACCATGCGCTGGAGACAAGACCCGCTACTAGGGGCACATGGCCATCGCCCGCCGGGACCTTAGTCCCTGGGAAGGTCGGGATGCCGGGAACCAGAAACGACGATGGCGGGTGCCAGCGGTCGGCCGCCGGCACCCGCCATCACGGGGATAGACCTCTAGACCGCGAACTCGACGGTCGTGACATGGCCGATGTCGGCCGAGACCGCCTGCTCGAGGCGGACCCCGCCGGGCGCGAGCACGCGCAGCGTCCAGTCGCCCGGCGCGGCGAAGAAGCGGAAGCCGCCATCGTCGCCGAGCGGAACCTCGGCCACGAACTCGTCGCCGGTGCCGAGCAGCCGGGCGTAGCCGGTGGCCACCGGGTCGCCGCCGCGGAGCACGTGCCCCTCGACTATCGCTTCCTTGCCCGCCTTGTCCTTGGTGATCGTCACACCGCCGGCCGGCGCGCCGCAGGAATCGTTGCTCACTTGCCCTCCCCGATCTCGATCGGCACGCCTACCAGCGAGCCGTACTCGGTCCATGATCCGTCGTAGTTCTTCACGTTCGGCAGCCCGAGGATCTCGTGCAGCACGAACCAGGTGTGCGCCGACCGCTCGCCGATCCGGCAGTACGCGATCGTGTCCTTGCCGAAGTCGACGCCTGCCTCGTCCTTGTACAGGGTGGAGAGCTCGTCGTCGGCCTTGAAGGTGCCGTCCTCGTTCGCGGCCTTGGACCACGGGACGTTCTTCGCGGTCGGGATGTGACCGCCGCGCTGTGACTGCTCCTGCGGCAAGTGCGCCGGGGCGAGCAGCCGCCCGGAGAACTCGTCGGGAGAGCGCACGTCGACCAGGTTCCGCTTGCCGATCGCGGCGATTACCTCGTCGCGCATGGCGCGCAGGGTGGCGTCCTGCTCGGAGGCGGTGTAGCTGGTCTTCGCCCGGGACGGGACGTCGCGGGTCAGCTCGCGCGAGTCGAGTTCCCACTTCTTGCGCCCGCCATCGAGCAGCACCACGTTCTGGTGGCCGTACAGCTTGAAGTACCAGTAGGCGTAGGCGGCGAACCAGTTGTTGTTGCCGCCGTAGAGCACCACGGTGTCGTCGTTGGAAATGCCGCGCTCGGACAGCAGCGTCTCGAAGCCGACCTTGTCCACGAAGTCCCGGCGTACCGGGTCCTGCAGGTCCTTCTTCCAGTCGATCTTGATGGCGCTGGGGATGTGCCCCTTGTCGTACGCGCTGGTGTCCTCGTCTACCTCGACGATGACGGTGCCGGGGGTCCCGATGCGGGACTCGACCCAGTCGGCGTCGACTAGGGCGTCGGAACGGCTCATTGCTGAGAAACCTCCTTGAGCGGCCCGCCTTAAGCGGCCGGCCGGATCCTTTGGATGAGCAGGTACATGTGGCAGCCGAGGCAGAAGTCGAAGGCTGCGTTGAGGAACGCGGCCGCCAGTGCGAACGCGGCGAAGACGATCCCCACCACAGGCGCTCCGGCCGCGAAGCCGATCGCGCCGATCCCCGCGAACACCATGCCAACGCCCTGCGAGAAGCGGGGCGGTGCCTCCGGCTCGGTCTTGGACGGCGGCCCGAGCCGCGGCCGGACCAGGTGGCGGAACACGAGCCCGTAGGGCGCGTAGCGCAGACCGGCCAGGGCTCCCGCGGCGAACACCAGCGTCTGGGCGAACAGGAGCCAGCCGGCGAACAGATGCGAGATGCCTGCGGTGACCACGACAACCGCGAGCACCACGGTGGTGATCGCCGCGCCGAAGCGGGGTCCGCGCGAGTCAATGGTCATGTCATGCTCCCAGACGCAGGTGAGATGCTTATGTTCTCCGCCTGCCCGCGGCTAAACCGCGCCGTTCAGGCAGCCGCAGGCTCCGGACGCGTACACATCGCGGTCGTCACCCGGCAAAAGTCGACCGCGCGTCGCTTGGTCAACATCTGTGCCGTTCTGGAAGTCACAGCCCAGATGGTATTCAACAGCGACGCTGCTGTCACCCTTCGCCCGGCGGACCCGGACGGTGCCGCCAACGTGAGGGCCATTGTCGCCTGATTTAGTGGGAAACTCAAGAGCCGACCCCCTCGTCGAGCACCGCGCCGACCGCCGCGAGCAGCTCGGACTTGCGCGGCTTACCCGACGAGCGGCGCTCGACGACGCCATCCGCGCCGAGCACGAGCACCGTCGGCGTGCTCATGACGCGCAGCCGCTTGGTCAGGTCCATCCGGTCGGCCGCGTCGATCTCCACGAACGCGACGCCCGCTCGTCCTCCCGCCACCTCGGCCAGGAGCTCCCTAGTCGGGCCGCAGTAGGCGCAGAATTCGGTCGAGAACTGCACCAGGGTCGCGCGCTCGCCCAGCGACGCGCCCAGGTCGGCGGCCGTCAGCACGGTGCCACGGTCGGCCTGCGGCGGCGAGTCACCCCGGTCCGTTCGAGCTGGGAGAGCCGTTGAGCTTTGCCCTTGGAATCGGCCCGACCGAGCGCGCAGCCCGAACCCCGCCGCGGATGCCACGGCGAGGACGACCACCAGTACGATCAGGCCACCGATCACGGACATAGCAGCGCAGACGGTACGGGGCGGTATTCCCCGGCCGTGCCGCGACTATCCCGCTCGGGCCGCTGGCGCGGGCGCGTTCGCGGCGGCTCAGGCTGAGATGGAGAGCGTCTGGGTCCCGCCGACCGAGATCTTGAAGCCCTGCACGCCGCTGGCCGACACCCCGGCGGACCCTGGGTACCAGACCGTGCCCTCCTTGTCATCGGTCACCCAGCCGCCCGCCAGCGTCCGGCTGCCGCCCGCCCCGACGATCCACAGCTGGCAGCGGGTGCCAATCGGAATGCCGCTGACCTTGGCCTGGAGCTGGGTGCCCCAGCCCATCGGCCGGTACTGGACCGTCACCGTCATGTCGTTGGCCGACGTCGTGGCGGTGCGCCAGGGGCCGTTGGGCTGTCCGGGGTAGTTCACCCCGGTCGCGGATGGCGGCGGCGCCGAGCCCGAACCGAGCCGCAGTCCCCCGAACACCCCGGCCGCGACGATCAGCGCCGCCGCCACCGCCAGGCTCGCGTCCCGCCAGCGGCGGCGCCTGCGCCGGGCCGACGTCAGGTCGATGACCGTGGCCAGCAGTTCGGGCGAGGCGGCGCGGACGCCGGCCCGCTCCGGCGGCGGTCCGTCGCCCGCCGCGAGCGCGAGTGCCTCTTCCGCCGTCACCCGGGTGAGCAGCGCGGGCAGGCCGGCCAGCCCGGCCAGCTCATCGCGGCAGTCACGGCAGGTTGCCAGGTGGCCGTCCACCAGCGCGCGCTCGGCCGGGTCAATGGCGCCAAGCACGTAGACCCCGAGCGAGATCCGCGCCTCCGGACACTCCATGGTCTGCGTCACGGCGCCAGCCCCCGTTCCTGCAGGGCCAGCTTGAGCGCCTTGAGCGCGTAGTACGTGCGCGACTTGACGGTCCCAGGGGGGATGCCCAGGGTGGCCGCCGCCTCGGCCACGGAACACCCCCGGTAGTAGGTCTCGACGATGACGGTGCGGTGATCGGGCCGGAGCGACGCCAGCGCCTCCGCCACCGCCCACGACTCCAGCGTCCGGTCCGCGTCGTCGTGCCCGGGCAGCGTGTCGAAGGCTGACTGCCCGACCTCGTTCGGCCGGGACTGCCGCGCGCGGTGGGCGTCAACCGCCAGGTTGCGCGCCACCGCGAACAGCCACGGGCGCGCCGGGCGGTCCACCAGGGCCTCCGGGTGGCGCCACGCCCGCACCATGGTCTCTTGCACGAGGTCCTCCGCCCGCTGTGCGTCGCCTCCGGTCAGATGCATGGCATACCTGTGCAGGGCGCCGCCATGCTCGGCGTACAACGCCCTGATAAACGCTTCGTCGGCCCCGCGTTCTCCGCTGGCCGTTGCTGCGTCAGGCACATTAGGTAGAACGTAGCCCTGCGCGGGGCGGTTCAACGGTGGCGGAAGATTCTGCTGCCCGGCCATCCCGGGGTCGGTGCTCACAGTCAACCGATATACCGCGCTGAGTCACCCAAAGCAACTGAATCGGGACTATCAGTTACCATTTGTAGCAAATGATTCTTCTGCTCATAGTCGTTCACTGGAGTGAAACTAGTCACGTTTAGCACCTGGTTGCCGGATTTCTGCTGCCGTTGGGGTCCCGCCCTCGGACTGCGCGCGCCGTGGCCGTCACTCTCGGCCGGCTCAGCCTCCGGCGAACGGCGGCAGCACCTCCACCACCGCACCATCGTCGAGCACTATCGACTCTCTTGCCTTGAGACCCACCGGATTGGCGTTGACCAGGAAGGACGACCGTGCAATGACGGCCGCCAGGCGTCCGTCCGGTTTCCGGCTGGCGACAACTGTGTTAAGAAGGTCACTGAGAGCAATTGCGTCGATGGACTCCTCCGCGACTCCGGCGGCTTCCTTCGCAGCGGCCCAGTACCTTATGGTCACCCTGGCCATATCGGATATCCTCACTTCAACGGGACCTTGGGCGCTGTTGCCCCCGGGTCCCGTTTGTGTTTATACAGATAATGATGGCGCTCACGCGCCGCATGACTGGAGGTGGCATCCGGTGAGCGAGTTGCTGTTGGTGACCGGCGTACTAGAGCCCTCGTCGGAGGTGCTGCCCGCCCTCGGCCTACTGCTGCACTCCGTCCGCGTGCTCCCCGCCGATGCCTCCGCACTGGTCGAAGCCCCCCCGGCCGATGTCGTCCTGGTCGACGCGCGACGCGACCTGGCGCATGCCAAGAGTATCTGCCGGCTGCTGCACACGACCGGCCTCGACTGCCCCATGCTCGCCATTGTCACCGAGGGCGGGCTTGCGGCGGTGAGCGCCGAGTGGAACGCTGACGATGTGATCTTGAACACAGCGGGTCCGGCGGAGGTCGAAGCCCGGCTCCGACTGGCCACCGGACGTCGCGCCGCTCGCGCCGCCGCGGACGCGCCGGACGAGATCAGGTCCGGCGACCTGGCCATCGACGAGGCCACCTACTCGGCGCGACTGCGCGGCCGCGTCCTCGACCTCACGTTCAAGGAGTTCGAGCTGCTGAAGTTCCTCGCGCAGCACCCGGGCCGGGTGTTCACCCGGGCGCACCTCCTGCAGGAGGTGTGGGGCTATGACTACTTCGGCGGCACCAGGACGGTGGACGTCCACGTCAGGCGGCTGCGGGCCAAGCTCGGCCCCGAGCACGAGGCGCTGATCGGCACCGTGCGGAACGTCGGCTACCGGTTCGTGCCGGTCAAGGGCGGCGGCGCCCCGGAGGATCGGGACAGCGCCGATCTGCTCCCGGGGGACGTCGTCATCAACGCGGACCGGTAACGTCGGAGTCGTGACCATCCCGTCAGACCCATTCGACCGGTTCGGCTCCCAGGAGGAGGAGCGCGAAATGGGCGAAATGGAGATGCGCCTGCTGGGCATGATGGGGCCGTCCGGCGCGTCAGGCACCGGCGCAAGCGTGGACACGGGTGGCTCTCCGCTCTCGCCCGCCGGCGCCGCCCAAGTCCTCGAGCTGGCCTCGGCCGCGACCAGCGCGGACGGCGTCGCTCCGCTCTCGGAGGACGTGCTGCTGCAGGTCAGGCATGGCAGCACCCCGCCCGCGCGCGACTTGGTGCTGTCCGCGGGCGGTCGTTCCCCCCGCGACCGGCATCCCGTTGGCTACGCGCACATGGACGCGCCCGACTACGCCGGGCAGGACGGCGACATCACCGCCGAGCTCGTCATCCACCCCGCCCGTCGACGCAAGGGGTACGGCGGGCAACTGCTCGCAAACGTCATCATGCTGGCGCACGACCACGGCGTCAGGATCTGGGCGCACGGCGATCTGCCGGGCAGCGCGGCGCTGGCGTGGAGCTTCAGGCTCACCAGGATCCGGGCGCTCTTCCAGCTGCGGATGCCGCTGGCCAAGGTGCCGGAAGCCGACCCCGTCTTCCCGGCTGGCGTCAGCGTCCGCACGTTCGTGCCCGGTGAAGACGAGGCGGCCTGGCTGGGGGTGAACCACCGGGCGTTCGCCCACCACCCGGAGCAGGGCTCCTGGACGATCAAGGACCTGCGGCTGCGCGAGGAAGAGCCGTGGTTCGACCCCAACGGCTTCTTCCTGGCCGAACGGGACGGGCGGGTGGTCGGGTTCCACTGGACGAAGGTGCATCAGCCGGATGATGGCAGCGAGCCGATCGGCGAGGTCTACGTGGTGGGCGTCGATCCGGGCCAGCAGGGCGGCGGGCTCGGCCGCGCGCTGACCCTGACGGGCCTTGCTCACCTGCGCCGACTCGGCCTAGCCGAGGTCATGCTGTACGTGGACGAGGACAACACGGCGGCGGTCAACATGTACACCGCGCTCGGCTTCGGCCGCTGGTCGACCGACGTGATGTACCGGCACGCCGGGCGCTAGACCCCCCGCTCGGCTATCTCGCTCCGCCTTCAGGAGGCGGCGCAGCCGCAGGCCCGCAGGCCGAGGGCGGCGTCGAGCTCACTCTGGGGGAGCGGGCCGTCGGCGGCCGCAACGGCGGCGAGCACGTCCGTGTAGAGCTCGATCTCATCGAGCGCCACGTCATCGTGAACACGAAGATCAACCTGCATGGGAATCGTGTTCACCTCCACTGGCCGGGCACTCCCTGCTCCGCCCTTCAGATTACGTCGCAACACCATTCCTCCGCATGACCCATCGGAGCCATTCGCAGACCACCCTTATGTACGGTTTTACCCGCCTTCGCGTTAACGATTCCGCGATTGAGCAGCGGAAATGTTCCGGGTCTGATAGCGGACATCTGTTTACTTCCAGCACCTTGGCATCATCACCACAATCGGCACCATATGTCCGTTTATGTAGCGGTACATGATCAAATGTCCGCATATCTGAGGGTAACTGACTGACTACAGCTTACGTCCCGTGCGGCGTCGGCGCCATACCACAGCCGCAATTCGGCCGTTTCGGTTGCGGACAGCACCCTCCCGGGAGAGAGTTGGGCTGGTCAAACCGCTCTTCGCCACATGCTCGTGCCGTGCCTTCAGCTCCCTGCGTAGGGCCCCGGCCACTGTTAGACTCCGGACTATCGTCCCCGCAGACCACTCAGGACCCAAATCTCGTGAATGAAAACAGTGACCTCCTGCCGAACCTGCTGCACGAAGAGTTCGAGATGCAGATGCGCGGCTACAGCCGCCGCCAGGTTGACGACTTCGTAGCGCGCCGCAACAACGAGATCCGCGAGCTCGAGCAGCGCCTCGCCCGGACTCTCGACGACTCCGAGCACCTCCGCCGCGAACTGTCGACCGTGCGCCAGCAGGCGCTCTCCGGCCGGCCCGCGCACGAGGAGGTCAGCGAGCGGATCTCCCAGATCCTGAAGCTGGCGGACGACGAGGCGCGAGCGCAGAAGAACAAGGCCGACGACGACATCGCCAAGCAGCGGGCGGACGCGCAGCAGGAGTCCGAGCGGGTCCGCGCCGAGGCACGCGAGCAGGCCGAGCGGATGCTCACCGCCGCCCAGGAGCAGGCCGAGCGGACCATCTCGGCGTCGCGGACCGAAGCCGACAAGACCCGCACCGCCGCCCGCACCGAGGCCGACCGGCTGACCAGCGACACGCGGAAGAAGGCGGACGCCGCCCTCGCCCAGGCCAAGGCCCAGGCCAAGAAGGTCCTCGACGAGGCGACGGCGCGTGCCACCGCCATCCACGACGGCGCCGAGCGCAGGCTCAACCTGCTCAGCACCAGGCACGCGGAGACCGTGCGGCGGCTCACCGACATCCTCGACGGCGTGCAGGGCCTCGTCGCCGCGGAGGCGGCTCGGATGTCGCTCGAGGAAGAGGTCAACCAGTCGGTCAGCCGGGCGGTCAGCCTAGCCGAGGCGGCGGAAGCCGCCAACGCGGGCGCCGACGACGACAAGCAGGAAGACGACCTGGACCTGGCGCGGCTCGCGCCGCCGGCCCGGAGACGGTCGCCGCGGGCACTGCGGCCCCGCAGCGGGGCGAGGACGACCTCCAGCCCTTCCCCCGCCGGTCAGGACTCGGGCGACCCGGGATGCACGCCGCTCAGGATCCCGCCCCCGACCCCTTCGCCGGGCCTGGGCCCGGCGGCGGCGGGATGATGTCTCCCGGCGGCGGGGGCCGCGGCCCGGCGGGACGTCAGGGCACGACCCCGCCGCCGCCGCCGTCGCTGGCCGACCGGGCCAGCCGGTTCGGCGGCCCCCAGGACGGCCCGCTGCGTCCCTCGCTGCCGCTGCCGAGCGGTCCTCCGGTCTCCGGTCTGGGCGACCCGCTGGCCGATCGCGAGGTCAAGCGGGAGCAGCCAAGCCGCACTGGCCTCATCGACCCCGATGAGCCCACCGAGGGCATCCGCCTGGTGTAGGCACCGGTACCGCCACGGCCCGATGGGCGTCACCGCGACTCGCGGCGGCGCCCATCGGTCTTTCGCTGTCCGTCTAAGGTCCGGGTGGCCGGGTCGGCGAGGACGTCCAGGCGCTTGAGTATGACGCCCTCGCGCAGCGCCCAGGGGCAGATCTCAAGCTGGCTCAGGCCCATCAGGTCCATCACGGCGTCCGCGACGATCGCGCCGGCCGGCATCTGCCCCGCCCGCCCTTCTGAGACACCCGGGAGCCGGGCGCGCTCGGCTCGGTTCATCGCCGCCAGCCGCTCCGCCCACAGGCCCGTGTCGCTGTGCTTGAGGAACCGCTTGGCGTAAAACCCCTCGCTCGACGGCGCCGCCCCGGCAATGCGCGCGAGCTGCCTGAACGTCTTGGACGTCCCCACCGCGTGATCGATCGGACCGCCGCGCCGCAGGCCGCCCGCGAGCTTGGCGATCTGCGCCCGTACGTGCCGGCGGAGCGCCCGCACCTCCCCGGGCGGGGGCGGATCGGCGGTGAGCCAGTCCCTCGTCAGCCGCCCGGCGCCGAGCGGCAGCGACATCACCGCCTCGGGGTCCTCGTCCTGGCCGACCGCGATCTCAAGCGAGCCGCCGCCGATATCGACGACCAGCAGTCGCCCGGAGGACCAGCCGAACCAGCGGCGGGCGGCCAGGAAGGTCAGCTTGGCCTCGCTCTCGCCGGACAGCACGCGGATGCGGGCGCCGGTCCGGTCCTGGATCCTGGCCAGTACCTCGTCGCCGTTGGCGGCGTCACGGACGGCGGACGTGGCGAACCCGATGAAGTCCTCGACGCCGGTGTCCTCCGCGATCCGCAGCGCGTCGGCGACCACCTCCGTCAGTCGCTTCTCGCCCGCCGTCGACAGCGTGTTGTCCTCTTCCAGATGCGCGGCGAGCGACAGGTCCACCTTGTGGGAGAACGCGGGGAGCGGCCGGGCACCCGGATGCGCATCGACCACGAGCATGTGCACCGTGTTAGACCCGACGTCGAGTACCCCCAGTCGCATGACTCAGACGGTACCTGCCGGGACAGGCCGGTCGGTACTCCCCCTGGCAGCCTGGTTCTGCCTGGTGGCAGGGGTATGAGGTACCTTCACCCTCATGCGCAACGGTGAAGTCTCCTACTGGTGGCAGGCGTTCGGCGGGTTCCCGCCCCGGCGGGCGTCCCTGCCCGGGCCGATCGAGGCCGACGTCGCCATCGTCGGCGGCGGGTACACGGGGCTGTGGACGGCGTACTACCTGGCGGGCTTGCACCCGTCCCTCCGGATCGTGGTGCTCGAGGCGGCGTTCGCCGGATACGGGGCTTCCGGGCGGAACGGCGGCTGGGTGACCTCCGACCTTCCGGGCTCGCGTGCCCGCTACGCCAGGGGGCCGGCGGGGTCGCGGGCGTCCGCGCGCTCGAGGCCGAGCTCAGGTCGACCGTGGACGAGGTCGGGCGGGTATGCGAGGCCGAGTCGATCGACTGCGACTTCGTGAAGGGCGGGCGGCTGTCGGTCGCCACCAGCTCGTCGCAGCTCGCCCGGCTGCGCGAGGGACTCGCCGCGCTCAGGGAGTGGGGGGACGGCGACGATGTGTACCAGTTCCTGTCCGCCGCTGAGCTGCGGTCGCGGGTGAACGTGGCGGGCGCGCTGGCCGGGCTTTACGCTCCCGCCAGCGCGCGAATCCAGCCCGCCGCGCTCGCGGCCGGGATCGCCGCGGCGGCCGAGCGGCGCGGGGTGGACATCTACGAGGCCACGCCCGTCACGGCGATCGAGCCGGGTGGCCCGGCCGGCACCGCCGGCGCGGGCGCGGTCGCCCGGACGAAGTTCGGCGACGTGCGCGCGCGCACCGTGCTGCGGTGCACCGAGGGCTACACGGCCACGCTGCCCGGGCTGCGGCGAGCGCTGCTGCCGATGAACAGCCACATGATCGTGACCGAGCCGCTCCCGCCCGCTGCGTGGGAGGAGATCGGGTGGGGCGGGGCGGAGACGCTGGGCGACGAGGCGCACGCATACATGTACGCGCAGCGGACCGCGGACGGCAGGATCGCGCTCGGCGGCCGCGGCGTGCCCTACCGGTTCGGCTCGGGGGTGGACCGCCTGGGGCAGACGGACCCCGCGACCGTGGCCGCGCTGACCGAGGTGCTGCGGCGGATGTTCCCCGCCGCCTCCTCGACGGCGATCGCGCACGCCTGGTGCGGCGTGCTCGGCGTGCCACGCGACTGGTGCGCCACCGTGACGTACCACCCGGCGTCGGGCCTGGGCTGGGCCGGCGGATACTCCGGGCAGGGCGTCGCCGCCGCCAACCTGGCTGGACGGACCCTGGCCGATCTGGTCCTGGGCGCGCCGTCGCCGCTGACGGCGCTGCCGTGGGTCGGCCACCGGAGCAGGGCCTGGGAGCCTGAGCCGGCCCGCTGGGCGGGTGTCCAGGGGCTGTACGCGCTCTACCGGCTGGCCGACCGACTTGAGTCGCCGGTCGTTCCCGGCCGGGGAGTCCGGGTCGGTGAGGCGCTCGGCCGGGTGGGCGACGCGATCTCCGGGATCCCGCACTAACGTGCCGGGCTGGTCTGACCGGCCGGCCACACTGGTGGTGTGTCGGGAAGTGGTGTGCCGGGGATGAGCGACGGCGACGGGAGGCGGGCGGTGCAGCCGGGCGGTGCCGCCGCGCCCCAGGGCGGTCCCGAGGTCGCTCCTGAGGTCCTGGACGGGATTCGGTCGCTGCACGAGCGGATCGACGAGCTCCACCGCCTGGTCGCGGGGCGGCTCGAGTCCGAGGGCGTGCACACGGCGGGCGAGTGGGTGCACACCCGGGCCGACACGGCCATGCACGCGGCCCGCGCCATCCCCGCGTGGCAGCGGCGGACCCAGGGCGAGCAGCGGTGGCCGGTCACGGTGACCATCGCAGCGGCCATCGCGCTGCAGATGGCAGTGCCTGACCGGCTGGTGCTCGTCCATCCGTCCTGGGTGCTGCCCGCAGCGCAGGGGGTGCTGCTCATCGCGCTTGTGCTGGCCAACCCGCACCGGATCGATCGCGAGTCCAAGGCGCTCCGCTTGCTCGCCCTGATGCTCGCGGCCCTGCTCAGCCTGGCCAACGGGTGGTCGCTGGCAAGGCTCGCCATCGGCATCATCTCGGGGAGCCCGGGCACCACGCCGAGCCGCCTGCTGATCAGCGGTGCCCTCATCTGGCTGACCAACGTGATCGTGTTCGGCCTGTGGTACTGGGAGTTCGACCGCGGCGGGCCGGTGGCCCGCGCGCTGAACACCAAGCAGTACCCCGACTTCCAGTTCGTGCAGATGGTCAGCCCGACGGATGGCCCCGCCCGACTGGGAGCCGCGGTTCATCGACTACCTGTACCTGGCGTTCACGAACGCCGCGGCGTTCAGCCCGACCGACGTGATGCCCCTCTCGCGGTGGGCCAAGATAGCGATGGCCGCGCAGTCGGCCATCTCGATCGTGACCGTCGCCCTTGTGGTCTCCCGCGCCGTCAACATCCTGTAGTTATCGCGCGGCTGTGGCCGATCTGCGTTTTACGCGGCCGGTCGTCCGGGCGTAACGTGCAGATCATGTTTCTCCCCACGTCACTGGTTGGAAGTTATCCACAGCCTGACTGGCTTATCGACAGGGGACGGCTGGCCGGCCGTTTCCCGCCCCGGGTCCGCGCGACCGAGCTGTGGCGCGTCGCCCCCGAGTTCCTCGAGCAGGCGCAGGCTGACGCCACCCTGCTGGCGATCCGCGCGCAGGAGGACGCCGGCCTGGACATCATCACCGACGGCGAGACCCGCCGGGAGAGCTACTCCAACCGGTTCGCGACGGCCCTCGACGGGGTGGACATCGACAACCCGGGAACGGCGCTCGACCGCAGCGGCCACCCGAACCCGGTGCCGCGGGTGGTCGGCCCGATCAGGCGGCGTCACGCGGTCGAGGTGGAGGACCTTAAGTTCCTGCGCGCCAACACGTCGCGGACGGTCAAGATCACCGTGCCCGGGCCGTTCACGATGGCGCAGCAGGCGCAGGACGACTACTACGGCAGTCGCGAGGCGCTCGCCTTCGGGTACGCGGAGGCGGTCAACGAGGAGATTCGCGACCTGTTCGCGGCCGGGGCGGACATCGTCCAGCTGGATGAGCCGTACCTGCAGGCGCGCCCGGCCGAGGCCGCGCAGTACGGGGTCAAGGTGGTCAACCGGGCGCTCGACGGCGTGACCGGGCTGGGGACGACGGCGCTGCACATCTGCTTCGGCTACGCCGCCGTCATCCACGAGCGGCCCGAGGGGTACTCGTTCCTGCCCGAGCTCGCGGCGTGCGACGTCGAGCAGATCTCGATCGAGACGGCCCAGTCTTCGCTTGACTGCTCGGTGCTGTCCTCGCTCTCGGGCAAGACGATCATCCTCGGCGTGCTGAACCTGTCCGACCCGGTGGTGGAGACGCCCTCCGTGGTGGCCGACCGGGTCAGGCGGGCGCTGCCGTATGTGCCTGCTTCACGGCTCGTGCTGGCGCCGGACTGCGGCATGAAGTACCTGTCGCGCGAGTCCGCCGACGGCAAGATGGCGGCGATGGCGGCGGCGGCGGCCGAGCTCCGCGCCGAGCTGGGAGGCTGACGGGTTCCCTGTTTCTAGCGGCGTGCGCCTGCCGGGCGCCCTTGGTGGTCAAGCGGCCAGGTCAGCGTAATGCCTTCGGACACCGGCAGCGCGTGCCAGCGCGCCGCGAACTCGTCCAGCCGGGCGAGGATCCGCTCGATCAGCCTGGACTCCAGAACCTCGGGCGGCACCCGGTCGAACCACGAAGGCGGCTCGGTGCGATGTCCTGCCCGCAGCTCCCACAGGACCTGGCAGACCGAGGCCAGATCTTCCGAACGGCCCATTTGGGCATGCTCGGCGGCGCTGGGTTTCCGCCTCGCCTCCCTGCGCTTCTGGTGCCTCAGCAGACGATTGTCGGCCGGCCGGAACATGTTGCTCTGGCCGGAGGCGATTCGCCCGAACGCGCCACCGGTGAGGCGCCCCTCCGCCTCCACCAGGAAATGCACGGCGTCGTGAGGCAGGTAGTCGTGATAGCCAGGGCCGTGCCTGGGCGCCAGCTCCGGTCCGCGCTCGCGGACGACCGTCATCAGATAGCGCCGCCCGGAATCCTTCGTGAACGTGACGTCCATGGGTGCCTGTGACGGCCCGTTTCCCCATCCCCCTTTCAATCCGTACGTGCGGTTTTCCCGCATACGGCTTACCGATGATCTTCTTGACATGGTTACGCTGCCTTCGGATAGCGGATCGTGCCGCGGAGCCTGTAGAGCCCGTGCCCGTTGAACCAGTCCTCTGTCCACGCGTCGGCCTGCCCGGCGTGCAGGTTCCGGCCCCGTTTCCTGACCATCAGGGTGCGGAGCCGCCACACGACATACTGGTCGACCTGGGTGAACTTGATGGCGGCGTTCCCGGTGCGGAAGTAGTTCCCCCAGCCGCGCAGCAGCGGGTTCAGGTCCGCGATCACCTCGCGGATGTCCGCTCCCACGCGGTTGCGGCCGGTGCGGGCGTGCACTTTCTCCCGGAGGCTTTTCATCGCCCGCTGCGAGGGCCAGCGGTGCAGGTAGTAGCGGATGACCCGCCTCTGCTCCCACAGGCGCCCCGACATGCGGGCGCGGAAATGGCATCCGAGGAAGTCCAGCCCCTCCCGGCCCTTCCTGAGATCGACTACCTTCGTTTTATCCGGGTGCAGCCGCAGCCCCAGGCCGCCGAGGATCTCCTCCACGGCGTCCAGGGCCGCCCGGGCCTGCGCCGCGCTGCGGCACAGCACCACGCCGTCATCGGCATAGCGCACCAGCTCGCCCACATTGCGTGCGGCGAGCTCGCGGTCCAGGACGTGCAGGTAGATGTTGGCCAGCAACGGCGAAATGACGCCGCCCTGGGGAGTCCCGGCGACCGTCCGCTCGAGGCTCCCGTCCACCATCACCCCTGCCTGCAGCCACAGGCGGACCAGCTTCAGCACCCGCCGGTCCGACACCCGCCGCCCGACCTCGGCCAGCAGCCTTTCATGGCTGATCTCGCCGAAGAAGTTCCGGATGTCGAACTCCACGGCAAAGCAGCGCCCGGCGATGAACCCGGTCCTGAGCCGTTCCATCGCCTGCACAGCCGACCGCTTCGGCCGGAACCCGAACGAGCACGGAAGGAAGTCCGCCTCGAAGATGGGCTCCAGCACGATCTTCGCGGCCTGCTGCGCCACTCTGTCGCGGACCGTCGGGATACCGAGCGGCCGCTTGCCGCCGTCTGGCTTCGGGATGTCCACGCGCCTGGCGGGCGCGGGACGGTACGTGCCCTCGCGCAGGTCAGCCTGGAGTTCCGCGAGCATCCGCTCGACCCCGTACTCTTCCTGCACGTATGCCAGGGTGATCTTGCCCACCCCGGCCGCTCCCCGGTTGGCCCGCACGCGGCACCACGCCTCCCACAGGACGTCACCCCTGTGAACACGGTCATACAGGGCGTGGAACCGGCGCTCCGGAGACTGCTTGGCCGCAGCCCATAGCTTCCGCTGCAGTTCTCGCACGTTCACAGGGTTCGCCCGCACCAAACCGGGGACCGGCGGCGGCGCGAACCCGCTACGACGGGCCAGCGGCCCGCCGGGGGAATTGGACCGGGAGGACCCGGCCATGCCCTGGCGCTTACCCTCGCGGAAAAAATACCGCACGGTAACTCCGGGTCGGCGGCAAAGCACCTGATTTTCCGAGCCTCCGGTACCCTCGTCGCCATGAGACGACTCCACGTCGGATGCGCGATGTGGACGTATGCGCCGTGGCAGGGCCGTTACCTGCCCCATCCGCTGTCCCCCCGAGAACGCCTCAGCGCGTACGCGACCTGGTGCAACGCCGTGGAGGGCAACACCACCTTCTACGCCACGCCGACCCTCGACACGGTGCGGTCGTGGGCCGAGCAGACCGCCCCGGACTTCCGGTTCATACTCAAGCTGCCGAGGCCGATCACTCACGAGCACCGCCTCGTCAACGTCGGCGAACACCTTCGGGCGTTCCTGTCCGCCATCGAGCCCCTCGGTCCGCGCGCCCACGCCCTCTGGGTACAGCTGCCCCCCTCCTTCGGTCCCGCCGATCTCGGTGTCCTGGCCGGCTTCCTGCGCCGCCTGCCGCGCGAGCACCGCTACTGCGTCGAGGTACGGCACCGCGCGTTCTTCGAGGACCCGCACTCGGAGCAGCAACTTGAGCGGGCGCTCGGAGAGGCCGACGCCGAGTGGGCCACCTTCGACACGACCGTCTTGTTCGGCAGCCCGCCGACGAGCGCCGCCGAGCGGGAGGCATGGACGAAGAAGCCGCGGTTGCCCCTCCGGCCGCGCGCCCTTACCGCCCAGCCGGTCGTCCGCTACATCGGCCGGGATGACACGGCGCGCACCGTCGCGGGATGGCAGCACTGGCTCGACCCGGTCGCGGGCTGGCTGCGCGAGGGGCGTTCCCCGACCGTCTTCATCCACACGCCCGACAACGTGGACGCGCTCGAGCTGGCACGCCGGTTCCACGAAGAGGTGCGGACCCGGGTACCCGAGATCGAGCCGCTGCCCGAGCCGGTCCCGACCGGGCCGCCGACGCTCTTCTGAGCGTGGCCTTCATAGCCATCGCAAAGGGAGAACGCGAGGATTCGTGCACCGCTTCGCTGGGGATGAGTTCATGCCGGGTATCTTCTTGCAACACGCTGCCGCCGCTCCTGACTCCCCGGCGACAGGACGAGGGAGTGCGCGATGACCGGACAGGAAAGCGGCCTTGCGGCCATGGCCTCCGCCTGGCGGGACGTCGATCCCGACCCCGAGACGAGGGCCGAGCTTGACCGGCTGCTTGGCCACGCCGACGCTGTCGACCCCGTTGGCGCCGTTGGCGCGGGCGTCGCCGCCGAGCTGGCCGAGCGCTTCGAGGGCTCGCTCGCCTTCGGGACGGCCGGCATCCGGGCCGCGATGGGCGCCGGCCCGATGCGAATGAACCGCCTGGTCACCGCGCGCGTGGCGGCCGGCCTGGCCCGTTACATCGCGGCCGGGGACCCGGCCGACGCCGCGGCCGGGGTAGTGGTCGGCTATGACGGGCGGGCCAAGTCCGAGGTGTTCGCCACCGACGCCGCCCGGATCCTGTCGCGGGCGGGCGTTCGCGTGTCGATGCTGCCCGGTCCGCTGCCGACCCCGGTGCTCGCCTTCTCGGTCCGTCACCTGCGGGCCGCCTACGGGCTGATGGTGACGGCCAGCCACAACCCGCGCCAGGACAACGGGATCAAGGTCTACGTGCGGGACGGCGGTCAGCTGCTGCCGCCCGCCGACGTTAACATTTCCTCCTTCATCGACGCGGTGGACCCGCTGCGCCTGCCGGCCGGCTGGGCCGAGGGGGCGTTCGAGTTCGCGTCGGCCGATGAGGCCGTGAGTGCCTACGTCACCGCCGTGGCGGCCGGGGGCAGGCGGCCCGCCAACGGCGGGCGGGCGGCCAACAACGGGCGGGCGGACGACGGGCCGGGGCTCAAGGTCGTGCACACCTCACTGCACGGCGTCGGGGACGTCACACTGCGGGCGGTGCTGGCCTCGGCCGGCTGGCCGGCGCCGGTGCCGGTGGCCGCCCAGCGGGAGCCCGATCCCGCGTTCCCGACCGTGCCCTACCCCAATCCGGAAGAGCCCGGGGTGCTCGACCTGGCCCGGGCGACGGCCGAGCGCGAAGGCGCCGACCTGGTGCTCGCCAACGACCCGGACGCCGACCGGCTGGCCGTGATGGTGCCGGGCGCCGAGGGCTGGCGGCCGCTCACCGGCGACGAGCTTGGCGCGCTGCTGGGCGACGCGGTGCTTTCCCGGCTGGCCCGCACCGAGGCCGGCCCGGTCATTGACCGGCGCCCCCCGGTCATCGCCACCACGGTCGTCTCCGGTTCGCTGCTGCGCCGACTTGCCCAGGCGGTCGGCGTGCGCTGCGTCACCACGCTTACCGGGTTCAAGTGGATCGCGCGGGCCGGCGGCGCCGACGGCGCCCTGATCTACGGCTACGAGCAGGCGCTCGGCTACGCGGTCCGGCCCGACCTGGTGGCCGACAAGGACGGGATCAGCGCGGCGCTGCTCGTCCTCCAGCTGGCGGCGGCGGAAGCCAGGGACGGCCGGGCCCTAGCCGACCGGCTCGATGACCTCGCCCTCGCCCATGGCCTGCACGTCACCGGGCAGCGGGGGCTGCGGGCGGACGGCGCGGCGGGCCTCGCCCGGCTCGCCGACGCGGTCGAACGGGTTCGGCGGGAGCCTCCGTGCGAGCTGGCGGGGCAGCCGGTCACGGTGACCGACCTGCTCGAGGGCGCCCAGGGAGCGGTGGACCTGGCCGGCGGCCGGGCCGAGCGCTCCCCGGGCCAGCCGATTCCACCGGCGAACGTTCTGATCTGGCACGTCGGCGGCGACGCGCGCGCGATGATCCGGCCGAGCGGCACCGAGCCGGAGCTTAAGATCTACGCCGAGGTGGTCAGCACCGTCCAGTCGCGAGGAGACCTTGCCGCCGCACGGGCAAGCGCTGCCGCTCGCGCCGAACAGATACTGACCGCTGCCGCCGCTGCGCTGCAGGCTAGCACCGCGCTCGACCCAACGACGGGAGAGGAGCCTGACCTAACGCCTCACCGCTCGTAGTCGTCGTGCAGGCGCCACCAGTAGCCGTCCTCGTTGCGACCGAGCGGCGCCCGGTCGAGCCACTGGTACGCGCCCCACAGTCCGTCGAGGCCCCTGGCATAGGCGGAGTAGGCATGGAATACCTTTCCGCCGTCGCGGACGAACCCGCTCATGCCTGGCTGCTCGCCGATCCAGTCCTTCCAGTTGACGTCTCTCGCCTCGAGCTCTTCCTGGCTCCGGTAGTTGTATTCGACCGGCGCCACCTCGGGATCGATCGAGACGTGGAAGTCGTAGTTGAAGTCGCTCCCCAGCGAGGACGCCCATGGGAACGTCCATCCCATCCGGTCGCGATAGGCCAGCAGCCGGTCAAGCGGCGCCCGCGAGATCGCGACAAGCGACACGTCGTGGTTCTCGAGATGGAGTCGGATGCCCTCGAAGCCGTCGGCGATCGCCGAGCAACTCGGGCACCCCTCGGTCCAGTCGGGCCCGAACATGAGGTGGTAGACGATGAGCTGCGATCGCCCGGCGAAGAGGCCGTCGAGCGTGGTCTCGCCGGTCTCGGTCGCGAACGCGTAGTCCTTGTCGACTGGGACCCACGGCAGCGCGGCCCGCTGGCGCGCCAGCTCGTCGCTTCGCCTGGTCAGCTCCTTCTCCTGGTCGAGCAGCGCGAGCCGCGCTGCGCGCCACTCACCGCGGGAGGCGATCGGGTGCCCGCTCGCGGTTCGCGTTGATTCAGCCGTCATGACGGTCTCCTCTCCCTTGCTGGTGTCCACTCTTCTTCTTCGCCTCGGCTCTTTTTCGCCTCGGCGTGCGCGGTCTCGGCCAGCCGTTTGATCGCGTCGAGTCGCCGGTCCCATCGCGCGGCGAGCTCCGCCATCGCCCGGGTGGCCTGGTCGAGGCGGCCGGTCTCGACCTGATAGAGCACTTCCCGGCCCAGCTTCCGCCGGGTGATCAGCCCGACCCGTTCCAGCACAACCAGATGCTTGGAGACGGCTTGGCGGGAAAATGGAACCCGCTCCGCCAGCCAGCTCGCGCTTGCCTCGCCGTTGCTGACCAGGAGGTCGAGAACCCGGCGACGGGACGGATCGGAAATGGCGGACCACAGCTCGTCATCGGCCAGCGCCGTCATTCCGACTGGCGTTTCCCAAGCAACGTGGCGAGGCGGTCCAGGTACGTGCCCCAGCCGCCCTGGTGCTCATCGGCGTAGCGTTCCTTCTCCGCATCGGGCCAGGCGAGTGAGTCGTGGCCGCGTTCCACCACGCGAAGACGGGTCCGCTCGTCCCCCTCGGGTGTCAGCGTGAACTCAACCATGATCGAGCTGCCGGCTGCGGGCTCACCACCGCGAGAGTCGTTCCAGCGGAACGAGAAGCGAGTCGGCCGATCAACTACCTCCACGACGACCGGCCCGCCCTGATCTCCGAATCCCAGGTACCCACGGGCGCCCGGCTCTGCCACGAGGTCCACCCGGTCGGCGAACCACTGGGTTATCTGATCGGGCTCGGTGATCGTGCGCCACACAACCTCGGCCGGCGCTTCGATCACTACCTCCCGGTCGATCATGAGGCCTGGCATCCACTCCCTCTCCGGTTCCGATCCGGCGTCACCGTGTGCTTGCCCTCTGCATCCGCAACCGACGGTAGCACGTTATCAATCAATCTGCAACCAGTGGTTGCAGATGAGATCGCGGCCAGTCTCGTCAGGGTCGCCCGTCCGGAGAAGAACCGCTCGCGAGATCCCGTGTCAGAGGGGCTGGAGCCGGGTGCGCAGGAGGCAGAATTCGTTGCCTTCCGGGTCAGCCAGAACGTGCCAGCTCTCGGCTCCGCTCTGGCCGACGTCGGCCGGCCTGGCGCCGAGCGCGAGCAGCCGCTCCAGCTCGACGTCCTGGTCGCGGTCGGTGGCGTTGACGTCGATGTGCAGTCGGAGCTTCCCGGTCCGCTTGTCGCTGGTGGGGCTGATGATGAGGGTGGGCTGGGGGCCGCCGAAGCCGGCCTCGGCCGGCCCGATCTCGATGCTTCCGTCGTCCTCCCGGCCGAGTTCGACGTAGCCGAGGACCTCGCTCCAGAACGCGGCCAGCAGGTCGGGATCGGCGGCGTCGATGACCAGCTCACTGATGCGGCATGCCATGCCCGTCATTGTATGGAGGCACCCGAGAGGCGATCGTCGTCGAGGTTGGACCTGTTTCTCTACTTAACGACCGTCACCGTCTTGGGTGGCGACGCCGAGCCAGCGAAGTCGCTATTTCCCGCATAGTCCGCGACTAGGTGCCACCTGCCGGTCCGCAGCTTCCTGGCCGACAGCGTGCAGGCGCCCTTGCCCGACTTCAGCGTGATCGCGCACATGGTGGCCGAGCCCGCTTTGACTGTCACCTTGCCGGACGGCGCCCCGCTGTACTGCGGAGAAACCGCGATCGAGAGCTTCTCCGAATGCTCGTGGCCGTAGGTCACCTTGATCACGGACCGCGACAGGCTGGTCCTCGACTCGGCCCTGGCGACGGTGAACGACTTCTCGGCGGTAGCCGAGGGCGCGAAGCCGGTCGCGCCGCCATAGGACACGGTGACATTGACGGTGCCCGGGCTGAACTTCGTGGCGGGCACGGTGCATGAACCCCTCCCGGCGGAGAGAGTGGCGGCGCAGACCGTGATGGAGCCAGACCTGACGGTCGCCTTACCGCCGGGGAACCCCAGTCCCGCCGACACCACGACGGACACCTTCTCGGACTGCTCGTGACCGTAGGCCAATTTCGCCGCCGACAACGACGTGGTCGTGGTCGTCGGGAGCACCGGCGTCTCGTCTGCCAGGACCGCCTGGTAATGCTGGCCGAAGTCCTCGCTGTAGCTCCCGCCCACACTGCAGTAGCCCACAGCCGGGCACGACACTCCGGCGGCTCCGGCCTCGACGTCGGAGGGACCCGAGCCGAGTGCCGCCTGCGCAGCGCCCCAGGTTCCGTCGGTTTCGGTCACGATCGCCGCCTCGGTACCGTTCGCGTCACCCACGGTTTCGGTGGCGGTGCAGTAGCCCGCCGCCGGGCACGTCACCGAGTGGACTATGCCGCTTTCGGTCCCCAGACCCGGCACTGGTTGCGGCGTGCCCCAGCTGCCGTTGGTCTCGTCAACCAGGAAGCCCCCTTGGCTATCGGCGTTGCCGATGGAGCTGCCGATGGCGTACATCCCCCCGGCCGCGCAATTGCCGGGGGAGGCGCATGACACCGATTCCGGTTGCTCCGCGGCGATGTCCCCCGATGGCACCGTGGCGGGCACCGGCAGCGCCACCGCTGTTCCCCACGTGCCGTTCATCTCCGTAACCGCGAATCCCTCGCCGGCGAACGCACCGGTCTGGCCGACGGCGCCGCAGTTGCCGGCGGAGTTGCAGGACACCGAATTGACCTGGTCCTCAAGGCCAGGCAGGGAGGTCAATCCGGATACCGTCTGCGCCACGCCCCAGACGCCGCCATTCTCGTCGATGACGAACGCGCTGGCAGCGGCGGAGCCGCCCCTTACCCTGGCACGCCCGGCTATCACGTTGCTCGGCGGCGCGCTCGGCGCGATCGTCAGCCACGACGCGCGGCAAGCCGTCAGCCCCGCCCGGACCTCCCGGCCCAGCCCGGGTCCCGGCACGAGAGACTGAGGCTGGGAGCACGATCGCGCGGAGGCACTGACTCATGACAGAACAACCGCACCCGCCCTGGGACGCCAGCTACACGGCCGACACGCCTGCCCCGTGGGACATCGGCCGGCCGCAGCCGGCTTTTGTCCGGCTCGCTGACCAGGACCTCCTCACCGGGCGCCTCCTCGACGCCGGCTGCGGTACCGGGGAGAACGCGCTGCTCGCGGCCGGTCGCGGCGCTGATGTTATCGGCATCGACGTTGCGCCGACCGCGATCACGCGGGCACGCGAAAAAGCGTCAGGACGCGGGCTTACCGCGCGGTTCGAAGTCGCGGACGCACTCGATCTCGGCCACCTCGGCCTCACCGTCGACACCGTGATCGACAGCGGGGTGTTCCACGTATTCGGCGATGACGACCGGGCCCGGTACGTCGCCAGCCTCGCGGCCGTGCTGAGACCGGCCGGCGCTTGCTACCTTATGTGCTTCAGCGACCGGCAGCCGGGGACCTGGGGGCCGCGCCGCGTCAGCGCAGACGAGCTGCGCGCGGCGTTCAGCGAGGGCTGGGCCGTCGAGTCGATTACGGAGGAGACCTTCCAGATCAACCCCGTGGACGGCTCGACCCAGGTCCAGGCCTGGCTGGCCGTGATCCGGCGTAGCTAGCCGCCCCAGCCGTTTGCCACATCACGCCCGAGGCGCTCGCGCTTTCCCGGCGTATCCTGTGCACGCGGTCGACGGACCGACCTGGCGCAGCTGCGGAGATGAGCGGCGGCGGAGATGAACGAAGCGGAGGGCGAGCCGGTGACTACGGTGACTATCGCAGGCCCTGATCTGGCGAGGTTCCTGGACGGACTGCCCGGTGTGGACACCGTCGGGGCTGAGGCGCGGGCGGCGGTGCTGGCCAGCCGATCGATCAAGACCACGGCCAAGCGGTGGGCGCTGGACATGGCGGTCTCGATGATCGACCTGACCACCCTGGAAGGCCAGGACACCCCGGGCAAGGTACGCGCGATGTGCGCCAAGGCCATGCACCCGGATCCGACCGACCCGACCGTCCCGACGGTCGCGGCGGTGTGCGTCTATCCGGATCTGGCGAGCGTCGCCGCAGCTGAACTGAAGGGCACCGGCATCCACGTGGCCAGCGTCGCCACGGCCTTTCCCAGCGGCCGAGCCAGCCTGGAGGTGAAGCTGGCGGATGTGCGCTCGGCGATCGCGGCGGGCGCGGACGAGATCGACATGGTGATCGACCGGGGCGCGTTCCTCGCCGGGGGGTATCAGCTGGTCTTCGACGAGATCGCCGCGGTGCGAGCGGCCTGCGGGGAAGAGGCCCACCTCAAGGTGATCCTGGAGACCGGCGAACTGGTCACGCTGGACAACGTACGCCGCGCCTCCTGGCTCGCGATGCTGGCAGGAGCCGACTTCATCAAGACCTCGACCGGGAAGGTGAGCCCGGCCGCCACCCTCCCGGTGACCCTGGTAATGCTGGAGGCGGTCAGGGATTTCCGCGAGTCGCACGGCCGCCAGGTCGGGGTGAAGGCGGCCGGCGGGATCCGCACGGCCAAGGACGCGATCCGCTACCTGGTGCTGGTCAACGAGACGGCCGGCGACGACTGGCTGGACCCCGACTGGTTCCGGCTGGGCGCCTCCAGCCTGCTTAACGACCTGCTGATGCAGCGGACCAAGCTGACCACCGGCCGGTACTCCGGCCCCGACTATTTCACCCTGGATTCGTAATGGGAAAGTTCGAGTACGCGCCCGCGCCAGAATCACGCGACATCGTCGCCCTGCGGGAGTCATACGGGCTATTCATCGACGGCGACTTCGTCCCCGGCAAGGGCGACGGCGTCTTCAAGACCATCTCGCCGGCCACCGAGGAGGTACTGGCCGAGGTCACCGAGGCCAGCCCGGCCGATGTTGACCGCGCGGTGAGCGCCGCCCGGCGGGCCTACGAGCGGACCTGGTCGGTCATGCCGGGCCGGGAGAGGGCAAAGTACCTGTTCCGTATCGCCCGGATCATCCAGGAGCGAGCGCGCGAGCTAGCCGTGCTCGAGTCGCTGGACAACGGCAAGCCGATCCGCGAGTCCCGTGACGTCGACATCCCGCTGGCCGCCGCCCACTTCTTCTACTACGCCGGCTGGGCCGACAAGCTGGAGCACGCGGGGTTCGGCCCTGACCCGCGGCCGCTTGGCGTGGCCGGCCAGGTCATTCCCTGGAACTTCCCCCTGCTGATGCTCGCGTGGAAGATCGCCCCCGCGCTGGCCTGCGGAAACACCGTTGTGCTGAAGCCCGCCGAGACGACGCCGCTCACCGCGCTGCTCTTCGCTCAGATCTGCCAGCAGGCCGAACTTCCCCCCGGTGTGGTCAACATCGTCACCGGCGCCGGGCCGACCGGCCACGCGCTGGTCACCCACCCGGGCATCGACAAGGTCGCGTTCACCGGGTCGACCGAAGTCGGGAAGGAAATCGCTCGCGCCGCCGGACGCAAGAAGGTCACCCTGGAACTCGGCGGCAAGGCGGCCAACATCGTGTTCGCCGACGCGCCGGTCGACCAGGCGGTCGAGGGGATCGTCAACGGCATCTTCTTCAACCAGGGCCACGTGTGCTGCGCCGGCTCCCGGCTGCTGGTGCAGGAATCGGTCTATGACCAGGTGCTCGCGTCGCTGCGCAGGCGCCTGGCGACCCTGCGGCTGGGCGATCCGCTGGACAAGAACACCGACGTCGGCGCGATCAATTCGCCCGCTCAGCTCGCCAAGATCCGCGAGCTGTCCGACTCGGGGGAGGCCGAGGGCGCCGAGCGCTGGTCACCGCCGTGCGAGCTCCCGGTCAAGGGCTTCTGGTTCCCGCCCACGGTGTTTACCGGAGTGTCCCCGGCCCATCGCATCGCCCGCGAGGAGATCTTCGGGCCGGTGCTGTCGGTACTCACCTTCCGGACCCCGGCCGAAGCGATTCAGAAAGCCAACAACACCCCCTACGGGCTGTCCGCTGGCGTCTGGACCGACAAGGGCTCACGGATTCTGTGGATGGCCTCGCGGCTGCGCGCCGGGGTGGTGTGGGCCAACACCTTCAACAAATTCGACCCCACCTCGCCGTTCGGCGGCTACAAGGAGTCCGGCTACGGCCGCGAGGGCGGCCGCCACGGCTTGGAGGCATACCTCGATGTCTGAGACGGCTCCCGCCGCCACGTCCCCCGCCCCGCGTGTGGCCGTGCGGAAAACCTACAAGCTCTTCATCGGCGGGGCGTTCCCCCGCTCGGAAAGCGGAAGGTCCTACGCGGTGACCGACCACAAGGAAAACTTCCTGGCCAACGCGGCGATGGCCTCCCGCAAGGATGCCCGGGATGCGGTCAGCGCCGCGCGTAAGGCGGTGGCCGGCTGGTCCGGCGCGACCGCGTACAACCGGGGGCAGGTGCTGTACCGGGTGGCCGAATTGCTCGAGGGACGCCGGTCCCAGTTCACCGCCGAGGTTCGCGCCGCTGAGGGCCTCGGGGCCAGGGCGGCCGAGACAGTGGTGGACGCCGCGATCGATCGCTGGGTTTGGTACGCCGGCTGGGCCGACAAGATCTCGCAGGTCCGAGGGGCCGCCAACCCGGTCGCGGGGCCCTACTACAACTTCTCGCTGGCCGAGGCCACCGGCGTCGCCGCCGTGCTCGCACCGCAAGACTCCAGCCTGCTCGGTTTGGTCTCCGTGGTGGCGCCCGCGGTGGTCAGTGGCAACACCGTGATCGCGGTGGCCAGCGAGTCCCGCCCGCTGCCCGCCGTCACCCTGTCGGAGGTACTCGCCACCTCGGATGTCCCCGGCGGGGTGATCAACATCCTGACCGGTCGCACGGCGGAGATCGCCCCCTGGCTCGCGTCCCACATGGACGTCAACGCCATCGACCTCACCGGCGCCCCTGATGACCTGGCCGACGACCTGGCGGATGCCGCCGCCGACAACCTCAAACACGTGATCCG
This sequence comes from uncultured Actinomycetota bacterium, assembly GCA_963773105.1. Classification (GTDB taxonomy): domain Bacteria; phylum Actinomycetota; class Actinomycetes; order Streptosporangiales; family Streptosporangiaceae; genus Trebonia. The sequence continues at coordinate 680,875 of CAVZAA010000002.1, read as the reverse complement.
TCCCCGTTCCGCGGACGGCGACTGGACTGGCTCCCCGAGCCTGCACCGCATGCACGGCTACCTGGAAACGAAGACCGTCTGGCACCCCACCGGCACGTAGCCGGTGGCAACTGGCCTGCTTCCGGGAGGCGCCGCCCGTCGCGTCGGCGGCGCGGCTGTCCCCGGATCTGCGGCCGGCGGCGCGAAGCAACGGTCCGTTCGGGCTGATGATTTTGATTTTCCGAACGGACCGGTGCTTCGCGTCTATCCGCCAGCTCGCCGATGGCGCCATGGAAAGCGATGTGGTCTTCCCCGCCCCGTTGGGCCCGACCAGGCCCGCGAGGGACCCGGCCGCGCGGCGGTGGTTGCTGCGGCGCGGCAACTGTTCGCCGAGAACGGCTTCTTTCACACGAAGGTCGATTGCATGACGCCGTCCACGTGGGGCACTCCGCCAGCGGCGGAGAGGTCGCCCGCTACATCGGCCGTCACGGCGAGAGCCGCGTGGCAAAGGTGGCGCTGATCAGCGCGGTGACCCCGTCGGTCCTGCAGACCGACGCCAATCCAGCCGGCGTGCCCCAGGCAGTCTTCGAGGGCCTGCAGGCGGCGCTGGCGGCGAACCGCTCGGAGTTCTACCGGGCCGTGCCTTCCGGGCCGTTCTATAACTTCGACCAGCCGGGCGTGGAGGCATCCGAGGCGGTCATCGCGAACTGGTGGCGTCAGGGCATGATGGGAGGCGCGAAGGGGGTCAGTACGAGTGCGTCTCTGAGTTCATCCGTCAGGACTACACCGAAGACCTGAAAAAGATCACCGTGCCCGTCCTGGCCATGAACGGGGACGGCGACCAGGTCGTCCCGCACGACAGCTCGGGTCCCCGCGCCGTCAAGCTGGTTCAAAACGGCACGCTTAAGACGTACCCCGGCTTCCCGCACGGGATGCCCACCACGCACGCCGACACGATCAACCAGGACTTGCTGGCGTTTATCCAGTCCTGATCGGCGCGCCCCGGGGAGTGGAAGACCCGGATCCTGCTCAGCTTGCGGTCGTGATCTCCGGGAGCGGCCGGGTCACAAGAGTTTCCCGGCTGTTGATCACCTGGCTGGTCCCGCGATCTGATCCCGACTAGCATATTCTTTGGACCCGGCGGCAAGGAAAGCAGTTCCGAAGAACAACTCGGTCCAGGCGGAATCAGCTAGCTCTTCCTGCATGGCTGCACGAATCGCTTCCCACGGACGGCGCATGATCCACACATCTATGGAGGCGAAAGGCCGCACCATTGCGGTTCCGAGTTGCGCCAGCCACCCCGGTGTGCTGCCGGGAACCTTGAGATCCAGCACGGCCCAGCGTCCGCCCGCGGAGAGGGCAGCGGCGCCGTGGGCGATGACCTCTGCGCACTCGGGCACCTGGGTCAGGGCGTACGTGGACAGGATCGCGTCGACCCCGGCCGGAAAATCGAAGTCGGCTGCATCGGCCTGCACGAGGCTGACATTGCTCCACGTGTTCGCCTTTACCCGATCCTGGGCACGGTCGAGCATCGCATCGGTCAGATCGACGCCGACGATCCGGCCAGTGGGACCGACCGCCTTCTGCAGCAGCGGAAAGTTCAGACCTGTGCCGCAGGCCATGTCGATCACGGTGTCACCCGTGCGAAGGCCGAGCGCTTGTACGGCCCGGAGGCGTTGTGTTCGCTGGGGGTAGCCGGGCGCGGGGTACAGCCGGCAGGTGATGTCGTAATGCTTTGCCTTCTTGCGGTATGTCTCGATCAGGTGCTTTCGCGTACTGTCGGTCTGGCTCACGGTGGGTTCATCGAGGCCGGCCGGGTCACGCCGCCTCATCTAGGACACCGCGCCTTTCCGCGCAGCGGACTCGACAGCAGCTTTGATCGCCACCATTTCAATATCGCTGACGCGCTGAACCCTGCCTTTGAGCATGCCTGCGGGGATCGCCCGCATGATGCCCGAGAGGTCGACCTCGACCCACATCATGGCGTCGGTCTGCCCGTCGTCCACCGGCTTGAGTTCCATTCCCCAGCGCGCCGCCGACGTGCCCATCGGCCCGGCGAACGCCATGGAGGTGGGCGGCTCGACAACGGTCACCTCCTGACTGCGGCTGCGAGACAACCCGAACATCAGCTTCGCCCGCTGCTCCACCCGCGAGCCGGGCTGAAGCGGGCCTCCTGCACGGACCCGGCCTTCAAGAACCGTTGGCGCCCACTCCGGCCAGCGTCCGACGTCAGAGAGATACGCCCACACCTCATAGACGCTGCTGGCGATTGTCATGCGGCTCTCGGTTCTGAATGTCATCGTGCGAACTTCTCCTTGATTGAGATCGTTGGTACCGGAACGGCTAGACGATCAGTGCGTTAGCTATCTCCTGCGTGGTCTGATCCCAACCGCCCAGGGTCGACTGCCGCTCTCGTACGGCGGCCCGTAGCCGGTGCCGGTAGCTCCCATCGCCCAGCCAGTCTCCGAGCGCGGCGGCGAGGGCAGCCGGGTCACCGGGCGGAATCAGCTGGCCGGGGCGGGTGCCATCGGCGGCGAAGCCGAGCGCTTCTGGCAGCCCGCCGACGGCGGCAGCTATGACGGGCAGGCCGCGGGCGAGTGCTTCGGTAACGGTCATGCCGTAGGTCTCCGAGCGCGACGGCGCGACGAGCAGGTCGGCGGTGGTGTACGCGTGGCTGAGCGCCGCGCCGGTCAGGACGCCGCTGAGCCGGACGCGATGGTCGTAGCCGAGACGCGTGATACGGGTCCGCAGGTGTTCGACGAAATCCGGGTCGCGGTCGAGCGATCCGGCCAGCACGCAGTGCCAGTCCCGGTCAGCGAGGTCGGCCAGCGCCTCTACCAGGAGGTCCTGTCCCTTGTGCCGACTGAGGACTCCGACGCAGATCAGGTGGCCGCGGACGGGCCGGGGCGGGATAGCGACCCGATCGGCGCCCGGCCGGGCGACGTGCACCCGGCGGCCCGGGATCGGGTATCGGGTCAGGACCTGCCAGCGGGTCCATTCGCTGGTGACGATCACGCCTGCGGCCGCGCAGAGCACGGCCCGTTCGGAGCGCTCCGCGCTGGCATCGTGGTGTGTGTCGACGGCGGTGGCCAGCGGCATGTGCAGCAGCACCGTCATTCGTATCCGCCCGGTGTGTGGCAGCAGCTGCGCGGCGGCCGACGAGGCGATGAGCCCGTCGATCAGGACGGTCTCACCGTCGGGAATGGCGGAGACGACGCGGGCCAGGTCGGCGCGGGCGCCCGAACCGGGTAGCGGCCACGCCGCGGGGACGGTCGCGACCAGCACCTCCCAGCCGGCCTCGGCCAATCCGACGCAGACCCGCCGGTCATAGATGTTGCCGCCGGTAGGCTGGCCGGGGTCGTCGAATCCCTCGGGGACTATGACGTGGACCCGCACGATGTCCTCGTCCTCCATAGCGCCTGCGGCACCGAGCCGGCCTCCTCTTAGCGGGTCGAGCTGAAGCACACCCGCTGCCAATCCGTCGCACCTGTCATTACGTACTACGTGGAAACGGGGGAACGGATTGATCCGAGACGACCTGTGTCCGCTCGACTGGGCCGCGGCGCGGCCCGGCAGGTGGTTCTGCCGGACCAGATGTCACCCACCGTTCCAGACACCGTACGGGATGTGACGTGAGACAGGGTCAACGAACACCGTTGCTGACGGCGCTGGAGCGGGCGCAGGCGACCGCCTACCCCGCGGGCGAGTATGTGGGCCAGGAGAGCTTCATGCGGGCGACCGAGATCCGGAGGCTGGCTCACCAGGCCCGGGTCGGCCCCGGCGTCCCAGTGCTCGACCTGTGCTGCGGAGTGGCCGGCCCCGGCCGGATGATCACGGCGGAGTCGGGCTGCCGCTACCTGGGTGTCGATCAATCCGCCAGCGCACTGGCCACCGCCCGGCAGCTGGCCGGGGAGCTTCCCTGCCGCTTCGAGCAGGCGCATCTCCCGCCCTTGCCCGAGGGCCGCTTCGAGGTGGTGCTCCTGCTGGAGACGATGCTCGCCTTCCCCGACAAGAAGCCCCTGGTGGGGGAGGTTGCGCGCACGCTGGAGGGGGGCGGGCGGTTCGCTTTCACGGTCGAGGAAGGTCGGCCGCTCACCCGGCAGGAGCAGTCCCGGATGCCCGCCGCCGATACGGTCTGGCCCGTCGAGCTGGCGAAATTGACGGACGTGCTGCGCAACGTGGGGCTGGTCCTGACCTGGCAGCAGGAGTACAGCTCCGCACACCACGCGATGGCGACCGCGCTGCTTCGGTGTTACCGGGCTGATTCAGCTCAGATCGCCGGCCAGATCGGGGAACGGGCCACCGCCGAGCTGATCACGGCCCATCAGCTGTGGAGTGACTGGCTCGGCAGTGGGCGCGTGCGGAAGTTCGCGATGGTGGCCGAGAAGCAATGACGAGCTCCGAGCAAGCCTCGATGACCTCCGGCTATGCCCGCTACCTGGCCGCGAAGACGACCGTGGATGACCGTGCGCTCAACGGGCATGTGCTGGCCGAGTTGCGCCGCCTCATGCCCGCGGGTGCGCCGCGGGTGCTGGAGGTCGGCGCCGGCCTGGGGACGATGGTGGCCCGTCTGATGGACTGGGGCGTGGTCGCCACCGGCGAGTACATCCTGCTGGATGCGGATCGGCAGCTGCTGGATCATTCTCGCCGGTGGCTGCGCGATTGGGCGGCCGCGCGGGGCCTGCGCAGCGACCTGCTGCCGGACGGGCTGCAGGTCGGTGATCTGCGGGTGCGCCTAGTGCACGCCGAGCTTGGCAGCTACCTGGAGACCGATCACAGGGCGCTGGCCGATGTGCTGATCGCCAACGCTGTGCTGGACCTGGTGGACGTGTCGGCCATGCTGCCCGGATTGTTGCGGTTGCTGATCCCCGGCGGCGTCTACTGGTTGACGATCAATTACGACGGCGAGAGCATCTTCGAGCCCGGTCACTCCCGCGACGACCAGGTAATGCAGGCCTACCACCGCGACATGGATGAGCGCGTCCGCTACGGCCTGGCCGGTGAAAGCCGGACGGGCCGCCACCTGTTCCACCATCTGCGGGCTGCGGGGGCGCCCGCGCTGGCGGCAGGCTCGTCGGACTGGGTCGTAAGCGCCGACCCGGATGGGAGCTACCCGGGCGACGAGTCTTACTTCCTGCGCAGCATCCTGAGCACGATCCAGGACGCGTTGCGGAGCCGCCAGGATTGGGTGGACCCGGCGGATCTGTCCGACTGGCTGGACGTGCGCGGTCGACAACTGGCCGCGGGCGAACTGGTCTACATCGCCCACCAGCTTGATTTCGCGGGCCGGTCGCCCGGCTAGCCCTCACGGTGCCGCCCGCCAGGTCGGTGAGGGTGACGACCGTGGCTGTGGTTGAGTAGCCGTCGGCAAAACGCAGCGGGATGCGAATACGGCGCCGGATCGCTGCCGCCTGGACCGCTCCGGTCACGGGACGAGCCGTTCGGCCTCGCGCCAGGCCGGGTGCCTCGTCGGCGCCGGATCAGGTCCGCTCCCATAGCCCGGGTGTTCCCGGGCGAGGCGGCGGCGAACGGCGTCCTTCAGCAGGAGGCCCGCGCCTGGGGTGACTGCGACCAGCATGAGCACCGCATAGAGGGTGGAGACCGTGACCCCGTTGGCCGCACCGAGCCCGGCTGCGGCGAACGCCCAGGCGGCAGCACCCTCACGCGGCCCCCATCCACCGATACTCAAAGGGATCCCCGCGGCAATCTGGATAACCATCAGCAGCGCGATCAGCTCGCCCAGGGGCGCGGTGGAGCCCGCGATCCGGGCAGCAATGACGAACGTCGTCGTGTGACCGGCGACGACCAGCACCGAGGCCAACGTGAGCTGCGGCCACACGCCCCGAACGAGCAGGCCGCGACGCAGGTCGGTGGCAATGACCCGGACGGCACGGGCCGGTCGCGACCGGCCGAGACGAGCGGCGACACTTACGACCAGCGCGGCACACCCGGCTACGCCCGCGATGCCCGCCAGAACGTAGGGCAGCGCGGGCCGGACCGGAGAGGGCAGGGTCAGCAGCACGACGGCGGTCAGCACGGCCTGAATGACCTGGCCGAACAGCCGTTCCCACCCCACCGCGCGCACCCCCTGCGCGACGTCTCCACCGCGACGGCCTTGCGTCACCGCCCGGTGCACGTCGCCGAGGATCCCGCCGGGGAGCACGGAGTTGAGGAACAGGGAACGGTAGTAGGCACCCGTCGCGCGGGGAAGGCGGATATCGGTGCCGAGCGCGCGAGCCACGACCTGCCACCGCCAGGCCGAACACACCGTGGTCAGGGCGGTGAGCGTGACTGCGGCCACGACCCCCTGCCAGGTGACCGCACGCAACCCGTCCTCGAACGGCGCCCCGCCCAACTCCCGCCCAAGAAAGCACAGCACGGTGACGCCAGCGACCAGACGCAGCAACGACGGGCCGAAACGACGGACGGACGGATAGATCCGGGCCGGAACTGAGTGCAACGACGTCACCCCTGTTATACGGGCCGATCTAGCTAAGAGATTGGCTGTACGGCCGCGGGGCAAACCAAAAGTGACCCCGGACACGTAGTACAGGTGGGCTGTCGTCCCACAAGGGGGATGACGGAAGATGGTCACGCAAACGGAGGCGCAGTGCCCGTCATTCAGCCGAAGGTGGTTCGGCACGCGGACGAACCCGCGGGCAAGGAAGCGCTGCCCAGGACCTGGCTCGCGGCGCTCCTGGGGATGCTCGCCACCGCCGTGTTGCTCGGCGTCGTGTCCGCCACTGCCGGTCTCGGCGCCGTCGGCTGGATCACTGGCCTGGTCACCGGTTCGGCGGCGGCCGCGCTGCTTGTCACCGCCCGGAGGCGCAGCGATCAGCCGGCGATATTCCCGGCGGACTGGGTCACCCTAACCCGGATGCTGCTGATCGCCGGGGTCACGGGCCTGGTTGCCGACTCGTTCAGCCGGCCGGTGTCGATCACGGCGCTGGTCACCCTGTCCTCCGTCGCGCTGGCTCTCGACGCGATAGACGGTCAGGTGGCGCGCCGGACCCGGACCGCCACCCCGGTGGGCACCCGCATCGACGGCGAGGCCGACGCCTTTCTCATCCTGGTGCTCAGCATCGCCGTGTCCCAGGACTACGGCGGCTGGGTGCTGGCGATCGGCGCCGCTCGCTACGTGTTCCTGCTGGCCGGCTGGCTGATCCCGTGGCTGCGCGCACCGCTGCCCCCCCGGTTCTGGCGCAAGGTCGTGGCCGCGGTCCAGGGCGTCGTGCTCACCGTCGCCGCATCCGGAGTGACCAGCCGCCTCGTCGGGATGATCGCGGTCGCCGTCGCGCTGCTGCTGCTGGCCGAGTCGTTCGGCCGCGACGTGATCTGGCTTTACCGCGCCGGCGCCAGTTCGCGCGTCCGCCGGGCAGTGCGGATTGCCATCGCGGCGGTGGCGTTCATATTCCTGTGGCTCGTCTTCGTGGCGCCGGACCGTACCTGGCAGTTCTCCTTCGGCGCCTTTGTCCGCATCCCCATAGAATTGCTGGTCCTGGTGGCTGTGGCGCTGGTGCTGCCGCCCTGGCCGCGGCGCATCGTGGCCGCCATCGCCGGGATCCTCATCGGCCTGCTCGCCGTCGTCAAGATCCTCAACATCGCGTACTACCAGCAGGTTGACCGGGCGTTCAACCCGGTGACCGACTGGGTCGGCATCGGACAGGCCAAGGGCGTAGTAGGCGACGCGATCGGCAACGTGCTCGCAAACTTCGTGCTCATCGCGCTCGTGATCGTTCTCGTCCTGCTTGTCGCCGCCATCATCACGGCGACGTTTCACCTCACCGCGGTGGCCGCCCGCCACCGCCGCGGCACCGTTCGCGGCGTTGCCGCTCTCGCCGCCGTCTGGGGGGTGTTTGCAGGCCTGTCAGTGCAGCTCATCCCGGGGTCTTCGGTCGCCTCGGCCAGCGCCACGGAGCTGGCCGTTCAGACAGTGAACGCCACCACGACTGCGCTCAATGACCCACGTGTTTTCGGGCAGGAAACCCGGGCCCCCGACCCCGAGTCCACCGTCCCCGCCTCGAACCTGCTGACCGGGTTGCGCGGCAAGGACGTCATCATCGTCTTCGTCGAAAGCTACGGCCAGTCCGCCGTCCAGGGCACAAGCTTTTCGCCAGCCATCGACTCCGTCCTGCACCAGCAGAACGCCATGCTGACCAGCGCCGGCTGGTCCACGCAGAGCGCCTGGCTCACCTCCCCGACCTTCGGCGGAATCAGCTGGCTGGCCCACTCCACCCTGGAGTCAGGGCTGTGGGTTGACAGCAACCAGCGGTACAACGAACTCCTCGACAGCCAGCGGTTCACTCTCAGCGACGCCTTCAGGAAGGCCGGGTGGCACACGGCCGCCGACCAACCGTCTGACAACGTGACCTGGACACCCGGCACGACCTTCTACCACTATGAACAGCTCTTCCACAAGCTCAACGTCGGCTACAAGGGCCCAAAATTCAGCTACTCCACGATGCCCGACCAGTACACCCTGGCCGAGTTCCAGCGGAATGAGCTCGCCCCCGGGCACAAGCCCGTGATGGCCGAGATCGACCTGACCTCCTCGCACCAACCCTGGGCCCCGCTGCCGACCATGGTGCCCTGGAACAAGGTCGGCAACGGCTCGATATTCGACGCCCAGCCCGCGCAGAGCGAATCCGCGACGCAGGTCTGGCGCAGCAACAACACCGTGAAGCAGTTCTACGGCCAGTCGATCCAGTACGCACTGACCGCCCTCACCTCATGGGTCACCGAGCTGAACGACCCGAACCTCGTACTCATCTTTGCCGGCGACGAGCAGGCCTGGACGTCCGTCAGCGGCCCCGGGGCCACCCACAATGTGCCGGTCTCGATCGTCACCCGTGCCCCGTCGGTACTCAAGCAGATATCCTCCTGGCACTGGCAGAACGGGCTGCTGCCCACTCCCAGCGCTCCGCTCGAGCCCATGGACGCCTTCCGCAACCAGTTCCTCAATACCTTCAACAGCAAAACCCCGGCCCGGGATGCGTCGGCCGCAGTGGGCGGGGCCTCGGGGCGGTGACCTCCATGACACTGGGCTGGGATAACCCCACGGCAGCTCCCACCACCACCATTCTGCTGAGGCACGGTGATACCCGGCTGTCACCCGAACACCGCTTCAGCGGACAGCGTGACCTCCCGCTCAGCGCCAGAGGAACCCGGCAGGCCAAGGCTGCCGCCTGCCGCCTGGCCGCTGGCGCCCCGATCGACGCCGTGGTCAGCTCCCCGCTGCAGCGTGCTGTCGATACCGCCGCCATTGCGGCGGCCGAGCTGGGCCTGACCACGGTCATCGATGATGATCTCCGTGAAACCGACTTCGGTGACTGGGACGGCTTCACCCTGGCCGAAATCCAGCAGCGATGGCCTGCGGCCGTGGCACTGTGGCGGCGCGACCCCGAACAGCCCCCGCCGGGCGGAGAGAGCTTCGCCGATACCGCACAGCGGGTAAACCAGGCCTGTGACCGGCTGCTGCGGGACCACAGCGGCCAAACCGTCCTGGTAGTGAGTCACATCAGCCCGATAAAGATCCTGCTGTGCCGGGCTCTGGGCGTCCCGCTCGGCACCATTTACCGTCTGTATCTCGGCTCCGCCTGCATCAACAAGATCCAGTGGCACGGCCGCGAATTTGCCGCCGTCCACAGCGTCAATGACACCAGCCACCTTCCCTGACTCACCGGCTCAGCCAACGAGCCGGGCGCGGTATCCCCCAAACGCCGCAGCCGTCTCCCACACCCGTACCGCCAAGGTCTCGCCGCCTGCGGCGAGGACGGCGGGCGAGAGGCTGTCGTGCACCCAGCGAGCGAACACCTCGACGGTGACCGCCTCGGCCTCAGCCGGGCATATCTCCTCCAGGTTGCGGCCGTCGACCCGGCTGGTCAGCTCGGTGAGCGCCGCTTCCAGAACATCCAGATCACAGACCATGCCCCGCTCATCGAGCTGCTCGCGGTCCACGACGATCTCAATCCGGTAGTCGTGATCATGGAGTTGCCCCTCTGGCCCAGGCATTCCCGGCATGATGTGGAAGGCCCGGACGCTTTGGCTCAGCCCGACTTCACAGGTCACCGGCAGCACTCCTGTCATAGTTGAGAACGGCGTGCATCAACCCGGGTTTTCCCTCATCCACGGCTCGGAACGCCTCGGCGGCGTGGCCAAAGTCGAAGAAGTCGGTGCACAGCTGCGCCAACGGAAGCTCGGTGAGGAGCGCAACGGTTTCCTGGCGGCGCCGGGACCTGGTCCAGGTCGCGGACTGGCGGGCTGGCACGGTGGAGACCTGAGTGCTGCGGATCGTCAGACGCCGCCGGTGGAAGGCGCCGCCGAGCGGCAGCACTACGGGTTTGGTGCCGAACCACGACGCGATCAGCAGGGTCCCCTCGTGGGCCAGCATGTTCAGCGCCATCGCCGGTGCATCCGGGTTACCGCTGGCGTCAATGACCAGCGGAACCTCCTCCTTCAGCAGTTCCGCTGGTGCTGCGGCGGAGACGCCGACGCTGCTGGCGATTTCGCGCCGCCACTCCTGCGGCTCGGCAATCAGCGGCCGCCACCCGGCGCTCTGCAGTAGCAGGCCGGTCAGGAGCCCGAGCACGCCCGCGCCGAGCACGATGACCTGGTCGCGATAGCCGTTCCCGGCATCGAGCGTCACTTGCAGCGCCGTCTCGACCAGGGGGAACAAGGTCGCAGCGGCGGGATCGATTCCGGGCAGCGGAATCAGCTCACTAGCCCGCGCCGCAAATATGTCCTGGTGCGGATGGAACGCGAAGACCGCCTGGCCGGACTCCGGTACCTCGCCCACGCATGCATATCCATAGGCGAAGGGATAGGAGAAGGTACCGGTGAGCGCGTCGATCGTGTCGTCCAGCGCCAGCTCAGCAGGGACCTCGCCGCGGTACACGAGCCGTTCGGTGCCGCCGCTGATGCCAGAGCACACGGTGCGGACAAGGACCTCACCGGCCGCAGGCCGCGGCGTGGGCAGTTCCCTTATCTCCACCGAGCGCGGCGCGGTATGAAATAGCGCGCGGGCAGGCACGCAGCTCATCTACCCGCCAGTTATCTGTAGAAAACGGGCTGCCGGATCCCGGTCAACTCGCGGGCTGGAGTGCCAGCCGCCGACGACGCCGAAGCCATCGACCTGCGCACCCGCAACCTAGCCCCTCCGGCCTCGGTTGACATGATGGTCAGCGAACATAACTCGGACGGTTCCCGGCTGAGGAGACGGCGCAGTGACTCGAATACGGCCAGCCGCCTGGCTGATGGCCTCGATCGCACTGTTCCTGCTGGCCGTGGCCGGTTATGCCCTGCTCGTCCGCGCGTTCCCGCAGTACTACTGGAAGCAGATCGACATTGCCGTCTACCGGGATGGCGGTATCACTGTGCGGAACCAGCCGGCGATGCTCTACGCGCTGGGGCTCGGTCCGGCGAGGCTGCCGTTCACCTACACGCCGTTCGCCGCGCTCCTGTTCGCTGTTGGGAGCGGTGTTTCCTTCGTGGCCTGGCAGGTCGGGCTGACGGTGCTCACGATCGGGCTCCTGCCAGTGGTGGCGTACCTTTCGCTGGGACTCGCCGGGCGCCCGGCCGGCCTGGCTAGGGCGGCGGCGGCGTTTGCGATCGCCGCGGTGGGCCTCTGGCTCGAACCGGTTGCGATGACACTGTTCTTCGGGCAGATCAACCTCGTGCTGCTGGCCCTGGTGGTGGGCGATCTCGCGCTGCCGGACCGCATCAAGGTTAAGGGCATCGGAATCGGGCTGGCGGCCGGGATCAAGCTCACGCCCTTGATCTTCATTCCGTACCTGTTGTTCACGCGGCGAGTTAAGGCCGCGGCGGTCGGCGCGCTGACTTTCGCGGTCACGGTAGGACTTGGGTTCGCGCTGCTGCCACGCGCCTCCGCAGTGTACTGGGGCGGCCAGTTCTTCCGGCCGAGCAAATACTTTCACCTGGACGACCAGTCCCTTAACGGCGTCATACTGCGTCTCACTCACGTCGGGCCCCACGCGCACGAGTACTGGCTGGCCGCAGCGGTCGTCGTCGGCATCGCCGGGCTCGCCACCTCGATACTGGCGAGCCGGCGCGGCCACGAGCTACTCGGCCTGGTTGCGTGCGCCGCGACCGGCCTGCTGGTCTCCCCCGTCAGCTGGTCGCATCACTACGTCTACGTGGTGCCGGCACTTGTCCTCGCCGTGTACGGGCCACGGCGCCTCGGCTACCGGATCCTGGGTGCCGCGCTGTTGGTGGGCTTGTTTGGCTGGTGGCCCCTGCCTATTGGCAACCAGGGCGGCTACGACCCTAACGCCCGGCTGCTGCCGCGCGGGTTGCTGCTTCTCGCCCCGAACCGGGGCAACTACGGGACAGTCGAGTTCACCTGGCGTGGGCTGGAATTGATCGTCGGCAACTACTACGTGCTCACCCTGCTCGTGTTTATCGCGGCCACCGCATGCGCCCTGGTGCTTACCCGCGGCATCAGGCTGCGCCCGCGCAGTCGGTCCTCCGAGCCCGATGCCGTGTCGGCGGCACGGCCGCCCGGCGTCGCCCGTTAGGGCGATCGCTGAACAGCAGACGGAGCACGTGGTCACCGACCACAGCCGCGCCTGCCGCGACCGGTAGGTAATCCTCTCTCCTGCTTCCAGGCTCTCAGCCCGACGAAGCTAGGCCCACTCCCGTACAAACTGCAGTGCCCGGGCTCAAGACGTCCGGCGAGCACTTGCCGACCGCGCGGGTTTCCTTGTCTATCCGGCGGATTGGGCGTAGCGTCCCGAGTAGGAGGGGTACCCGTCCATCTGCGTGGGGGCGGAACTGGTATTCCTTCCGCTGCTCTAGATCTCGGTAGCGCCGTGCGCGCAGCCAAGCCGAGGTGATTCATGGCAGCGTCTGCTTTTCGCTGGGTCCGTCCTACGTCGGCGATGCGCTCCCGGTCGTGCGATGCGACGACATCGAGCATCAGCGCCGGGTCGGCGTTCCGGCGTCTGCCGCCTCTGGGCGGATCAAGCAGGGCATGGCCTGGTCTGGGCGGTCGCTGCGATGCCTGACAGCTCGGCAGGAATGAGCGCCCCCGAGGCCGTCGCCGCGCCGGTTCCGCCGGCGGACGTGGACAGGCTGCACGTGGTTTTCGGGACGGGGCAGGTCGGCCGCATTCTCGCGCTCGTGCTCGCGGGACGAGGGTGCACCGTCCGAGTGGTGTCGCGGCATCGGCCGACTGCCCTGGCAGACGGGATCGAGTGGCGGGCCGCGGATGCGGCCGACCCTGATGCGGCAGCCGATGCCGCGAAAGGCGCCGCAGTCATTTACCAATGCCTCAACGCCCCGTACGCCCAGTGGCCGGAACGCTTCCCCCCGCTGCAGCGCGGCGTGCTGGCAGCAGCAGAGCGGTCCGGCGCGCTGCTGGTGAGCCTGGAGAACCTTTACGGCTACGGCCCGGCCGGAGGCAGGCCAATGACCGAGGACCTTCCGCTGGCCGCGACGACCGTCAAGGGCCGGACGAGAGCGGCTATGACCGCCGAGCTGCTGGCCGCCGCCGAAGCCGGGCGGATCCGCATCGCCATCGGCCGGGCCTCGGATTTCTTCGGCGCCGGCGTCACCCAGGGGTCGATGCTCGGGGAGCGGGTCTTCGGCAACGCCCTGGCCGGCCGGCGCGCCGACTTCATCGGCAACGCCGATCTGCCGCATACCTACAGCTACGTGCCCGACATCGCCGCCGGCCTCGCCACCCTCGGCACCGACGCCCGCGCGGCCGGTCAGGTCTGGCACCTGCCCGGCCCGCAGACCGTCACCACCCGGGCGCTGCTGGACCTGGTTGCGGTCCAGGTCGGGCATCCAGTCGGCGTCCGCTCGGTGCCCAATTGGGCTGTGCCCGTCCTCGGGCTGGTCAATCCGATGATGCGGGGGCTGGCGGAAATGTCTTACCAGTTCGGCGAGCCTTTCGTGCTGGACACCAGCAGATACCAGTCCGTGTTCGGGGCGGCCGGCACCCCGCTGGCCGTCGCCGTCGCCGCGACCATCGCCTGGTACCGGACCCAGCCGGGCACGCCATGACCACCGGACGATGGCGATGAACGCCATGACCTCCCCCGCGAGCCACGTGAAGCCCGCCGGCCCTTCAGTGTTCGACCGGTGGGGGCGCACCGCTTACCGGCGCAGGCGGCTGATCCTGGTGGCCGCGCTGCCCCGCCCCGCTGCGCCGCTTCTACGCCCGCCACGGCATCCACGAAGACGACGGCCCCGCGCCGGGAGCAGTCGCCGAACCCGAACCCGAACCGGTCGGTACCTGATGACATACGGGGCCTGTCCCGGTCCAACGAAAGGATGACTCGCATGAACAGCACAGACGGCACCAAGGTGCTGGTACGCAGCCGCAAGGACCGCATGGTGGCCGGGGTCTGCGCCGGAATCGCCGAATACTTCGGCTGGGATGTGACCCTGGTCCGGGTGATCGTGGCGGTCGTCTCCGTCCTCACCGGCGGCACGGGCGTCCTGGCCTACCTGGCGGCGTGGGCCCTCATCCCGGCCGAGGGCGAGAAGGCCTCGATCGCCGAGGACCTCCTCAGCAGGCCCCGCCACGACTCGCCGGGCTGACGCCGCGATGACCGGCTTCCGGCCCCTCTTCAGCCCGGCCACCGGTGAGTGGATCGAGTTCACCACGGTTGCTGAAGACAGCGACGGCCAGCTGGTCCGGTTCAGCTGGCGCAGCGTGCCGGGCGGGGTGATCACCGAGCACGTCCATCCCCGCCAGGAGGAACGCTTCATCATCTCCTCCGGCGAGGCCCGGTTCACCCTCGACGGCGAGGAACTCATAGCCAGGGCAGGCGACACGGTGGTCGTACCCGCCGGGATGCGCCATTCCGAGGGCAACCCCGGACCCGCCGAGGTCCAGGCGGTGGTGGAACTGCGGCCAGCGCTGCGGAGCAAGGAATTCCACGAGGCCGTCGCGGGCCTGGCCGCCGATGGCAGGACCACGCCCAGGGGCGCGCCGCGCAACCCGCTCCAGCTCGGCGCCACCTTCTGGCATTTCCGGCACGAAAGCCGGGTCACCTCGCCGCCGATCGTGCTGCAGAACCTCATGCTCCCGCCGTTGTGGGCGGTGGCGAAGGCCTTCGGGGTGCGCCCTTACTACACGCGGTGGGACAGCCGGATCCGGGACGTTGACCGGCCATCGCCGTCGATGTCTGAGCACGGTCCCGAATGAACTCCTGCATAGCGGCGAAGGCCGCCGACGCATTACCGGAGCCGGCCGAAGACCCCGGTCTGGCCCCGTTCCGCCCCAGGCCACCGGCCAGACCCCGACCCTGGCGAGCGCGTAGCCGTGCCGGCGCGACAGCACCAACCTGCCGAGGAATCGGCTCTTCCCTGACTGGAGAAGTCACTGGATAACGCGGCTCGGGCATGGCCGAGCGGCTCTGAAATGGGGCGGCAGTCGTCAAGCCGCGGCGGAACAGTGTGCGTTCTCCGCTGGTGTGCGCTGAGTTCAGCACCCGGGCTGAGTCTCATCTAGTTGCATGCAGGCATCGCCGAAGTATCCTTCGCTTCACCCCCGGGTCTTCCCTTCGGCGGAGGCCTCAACTTGCTGCTCGCTGCCGGCCCGGCGCACTTCGCGTGGGAGCATGAGCAGGGCCGGCACCCACAGCCGCACGTGCTGTGCCCGCTGTGCTTTCTTCTCCCGCGATAGCCAGTGCTCGGTTAGGAGCGGTTATTCCAGTTATGAAATCCCCAGTGCTCTTGCGCCTTGGGCGGGATCAAAAGCATAATTAGTATCCCCACGAGCGAAGTAATGAAGATTCCTAGAATTGCGCCTAGGAGGGGCCTGTCTTTGCGTATGCCAAGCCAGACGCATATCGCCACGTTAATAAGCCAGAGAACGCCAAGTCCCAGATATGTAATTGTCCTCACCTTTCCTTACGCCAGTGCTCGGTCTGTATGTCTGGCATTGCTCAGGCGGCTCGATTCTCGAACGGCGGGAGCCAGACTTTTCATGTGACAAGCGTCGCACAACGGGCTACCCGGCTTCAGGGACGCAAGTCCCGAGGCAGCCCCGCGTAGCTCCGAATTTCGTAACCTCGCGCCGGAACAGGATCGGGCGTTAATGGCCATGCGGCCCGGTTGGCCCATCCGTTCTCTCCCGCCGCTTGTCCCAGCGACGGCAGGAACTGCCGCTTCGAGGCGCAACCGCCGGGCTGCAGCGCTGACCCGGCAGCCGCATGCCGCCAGCCGTCCTGCGGGTGCGGCTAGCGGACGATCAGGACGGGTCGGTCAGCCAGATGGATTACCTTGTGCGCCGTGCTGCCGACGACCAGTCCGGCCAGGTCGCCGCGGCCACGCGAGCCCATCACGATGATGCCGCAGTCAAGCTCGATGGCGTCGGCGACGATCTCTCGGGCAGCATGGCCGTACATGGTGTTCTTCACCATGCCGTGCGCCTTGACCCCGGCCTGGGTCAAGATCTCGACGGAGGCCGCGACCTCAGCGTCAGCCTCACTCGGGGTCTCACGGGGAGGCAGTGCGCCGGCCTTGCCGCCCAACCCAAACTCGCGGAGGTGCAGCACCCACACTTCACCCTTGGACAGCAGGCCCAAATCCCGGGCCGCCAAGACCGCGCGGTCGGAAACGGGTGATTGGTCGACAGCGACCAGGATCTTTTCGTACATGGCCTTCGTCTCTCTTCTGTATGCGGGGAGCAGGGCGAGCCAAGCGGCTTTCCCTTACCCTCTTTCTACTTTACCGCCGTATTGAATCTGGTGACGTGACGTTGGTCCGGGACTTACGTCCTCTCCAGTTGTGAGTCAGCCCCGGCCCAGGCGCGCGCATCGAGAAACACCGCGGATAAGCGCGGCAATTTCAGCGTACGTTTCCCTCGGCCCGCCAGGACCCTGGTCCCCGGCGATCCTGCTGGGCCGCCTCGCCGCCGCCGTGCTCGGGCTGACCCGGCTGGCCGTCGCCTTCCGGGCCGGCCACGCCAGTGACCCAAGGGTTAGGAGGGATATCGGGTGACCAAGCACAAGGACCGGCAGAAGACAACGGCCAAGAAGCGGATCCAGGCAGGCCCTGGAGGCGAGGGTATCCGTGCCCGGCGAAACGCGCTTGGCCGTTGGCAAGTGGGCAGGCCGCTCGGGCAGGCCGCCAGGGATCTTAGCCCATATCTCCGTCCGGGCGAGATGCCTACCATGGCAATATGCGGCCTCGTCCGGCAGGACAGCCGGGCTACCGGCAAAGGTCTGGAGTTATCATGGCAAGCTCGAAATTGCCCGGATCATTGCTGAGCTGACATGTCCTCCGTCCTGATCCCCTAGTCGTCATAGCGGGCGGTTTTCTTCTCTCGTACGTCTTCAACCGATACTTGACGAACGCCTACGACTATAGGTTTCAACCTTTCCAGATAATCCATCTTAACCTCGAGCTTTCGCTCACGCGATGTCGATCAGGACCTTGCCGACTGCTCCCTGCTCGACGGCATCATGCGCCGCCGGCGTCGCCTCCAGCGGGTAGTGGTGCAGCGGGAGGCCGGCCGCCTCCCCCACACGCAGCGCCCCGGCGGAGACGGCCGCGGTCACGTCCTCGACCGCGGCCGCGAGGAGGTCGGGGTTAAGCGTGTAGATCAGCAGGAACTGGTAGCGCAGATTAAGGCTGAAGGTCTGGCGCACGGTGATGGGGAACGTGTCGCCGCCGTTGTTCGCGTAGACCGCGATCGTTGCGCCAACCCGCGCCACGGCCACGTCCAGCTCGTTGTTCCGCGCCGGGGAAACCTCCACGATGACAGAAACACCGTCCGGTGCGAACCCGCGAATCGCGGAAACGGCGTCCTGCGTACGGTAGTTGACGACGTGGTGAGCGCCGGCCGCCCGCGCGAGGGCGGCCTTCTCATCGCTGCTGACCGTGGTGATCACCGTCGCCCCGGACCAGACGGCGAGCTGGATGGCGGCATTGCCGACCGCGCCCGCGCCGCCCTGCACGAGCACGGCCTGCCCGGTCAGCGACCCTGGCCCCAGCCGGGAGGCCCAGGCGCCGGAGGTCAGCGCCCGGTGGGCGGTCAGCGCGGGGACTCCGAGTGAGGCTCCGAGGTCGAAGGCCGCATCGCCGGGAAGGGAGTCAGGCAGCCTCACCGCCCGGTGCCAGTCAAGTACGCAGTACTCCGCGGCCGTGCCGGATGGCCGGCCGTGCTGTCCCAGGTAGAGCCACACCCGGTCGCCGACCGCCAGACCCGGCACCCCTTCGCCGACCGCGTCGATGACGCCGGCGCCGTCCTGGCCCGGGGTCACCTCGGCGAAGTCCGCCGACGCCGACACGCCGGCCCGCGCCTTCCAGTCGGTCGGGTTCACGCCCGAGCGCACCATCCTCGCCCGGACCTGGCCAGGTCCGGGCTCAGGAACCGGGCGCTCGGCAAGCTTCATGACACTGGAAGGACCCTTTTCTGAATAAACGATTGCACGCATGCCCCTGATGCTAGGCAGCGTCGTCTTGCCCGGTCCTGGCGGGCGGCCATCGGAGGCCGTCCGGCTGCAAAGCAGTGGCCTGACCAGCCAGGTGAAACACGCGTCCGTTCTGAGGAAAGATGACGGGTTCGGTTCAGGAGGCTGCCTTGGCAGGCGCCGCTGCCTTCTTCGCAGGCATGAACGGCTGGATGACGAAGTCGTAGAAGTAACCTCCGACGACGGCGCCGACGGTCGGCGCGATGGTGGTGGTCCACCAGTCAGAGCGCGGCCCCGGGAAGGCCATGCTCTTCCAGCCGGTGAACCAGATGAACAGCCTTGGCCCCAGGTCACGGGCGGCGTTCAGCGAGACCATGCTGGCCGGCCCCTCGACCACGACGATCATCGCGACCGCGAACGCGAGCACCAGCGGGAAGGCCCAGGAGATCGGCATGTTGTTGCTGCGCATCTCGATCAGCACCAGGATGAAGATGATCAGCAGGAAGGTCGCCACGGCCTCGCCCGCCGCTCCCTGCCAGTTGCTGATCAGGTTCCACCCGTCCGGCACCTTCAGCTTGGCTGCCGTAGCCGCCGGGCCGATCCCGACCAGGGCCGGGTTCGGCGTGTTCGGCACGTAGATCATCGAGACGAGCTGGCTGCCCGGAGCGCCCTTGACGAGGCCGAGGGTGGCCAGCTTGTGGTTGATGGCGCCGTTGTACAGGAAGTCGAGGAACGCGGCGGCGACGAAGCCGCCGATGATCTGGAAGACGATGTAGGGCGCCACGTGCTTCCAGGGGAACCTCCTGCGCAGCGCCATGACGAGCGTGACACCGGGGTTGAAGTGCGCCCCGGAGATCGTGGCGTTCGCCCACACCGCCAGGCCGACCGCGAGACCCCACGCCAGGCCGACGGTGACGATGTTGGGCGCGGCGCCGAACAGGACGCCGGCGAAGAGCACGCCATCGCCGATCAGGACGATGATGAAGACACCAGCGGCCTCGGCGAGGTACTTGCCGATCCACCAGGGTTGATCCTCCGGGCGGCCCTCTCTGAAGTGCTCAAGGCCATGTTCGAAGCGCTCGAAGCCATGTTCGGCGCGTTCAATCGTGGTGGCCATTTCTATGACCTCCGATCATGTCCGCTGAGCCGGTGCTCAGAAGTCCGGGACCAGGACGCCGCGGCCAAGCACGTGGCCCTTGTCGAGCTCGGTCAGGGCCCGCGCGTACTCCGACATCGGGAAGGTGGTGGCGGAGATGTGCACCCGGCCCTGGTGGTTGAGCTCCATGAGCTCGGTGAGCTCGGAGTAGCTGCCCACCATGCTCCCGAGGATGTTCTTTTCCTGGGAGATCAGGTCGAGGGTAGTCGGCCTGATGTCGCCGCCGTAGCCGACCGCGATGTAGGTGCCTTCGAGGGTCTTCTTCAGGTACTGCAGCGCGTAGGCGGGGGTGCCGTTCTCGGCCACGAAGTCGAGGATGACGTCCGCGCCCTTGCCGCCTGTGAGCCTCAGGATCTCCTTCACGCCGCCGTCGTCGCCGGCGAGGGCGACCTTATCCGCACCGAGCTTCTCGGCGAACTCCAGGCGCTCCCTGCTGGTGTCGAGCGCGATCACCGTTGCCGGGGTCATCACCTTCATGAGCTGGACGCCGAAGTGGCCGAGTCCGCCGATCCCGACGACGACCGCGTTCACGCCCGGGTAGCAGTACGGCATGATCCGCTTCACCGCGTGGTAGGCGGTGATCCCCGCGTCGGCGAACGGCGCGAGCGGGACCGGGTCCGTGCCGGGTGCCAGCTTGATGACCGAGCGCACCGATGTCTTGAGGTACTGGGCGTAGCCGCCGTCGGTGCCGTCGAGGCCGGGGAACTTGCCGGTCTCACAGGCCATGTCGTTGCCGGTCCGGCAGGCGCGGCACAGCCCGCAGGTGATGAACGGGTGGCAGATGACCGGGTCGCCCTTCTTCAGGGTGGTAACCGCCGAGCCCACCGCCTCGACCCAGCCCGTGTTCTCGTGCCCGATCGTGTAAGGCAGCGCAGGATCGCCGAGGTTCTCCTGCCACACCGCCTGGATGATGTGGATGTCCGTCCGGCAGACCCCGGCGCCGGCGATCTTCACGATCACGTCGGTCGGGCCGGCGATCTCCGGGTCCGGGACGTCGACGAGCCGCACCGACTCGTCAAAGCGCTTGCTGTACTCGTAAAGGCGCGCTGCCTTCATGGCTCCTCCTCGCCGCATTGCCGATATTTCGGCTTTGTTGCTGACAATTACGAGAATTTGCCCGTCGGTTCGGCTGGGGAAGGGGCGAAAGACAGCTATTAGTGGGACGGTGGTCGCATGAGGTAGGGACTACGTGAACTTTCAGGGTCGGCTACGCCGACCATTGACCGGGCGGCCGCTCCTGAGGATCTGACGCCTGCGAGAACAGCGGAGGAGATCAGCAACTAGTCCACGGCTGTCATTCGTCTGCCTCCAGCATCGATCGGAGCGTGACCTTGTCGAGCTTCCCGCTTGTCAGTCGCGGCAGCTCGGCCAGCACTCGGAACCGTCCAGGCACCTTGTACCGCGCCAGCCGCCCCCGGCAGAACTCGGCGAGCTCGGCCTCGGCCGCTTCCTGCCCGGGCGTGAAGACCACGAACGCCAGACCCGTCTCACCCCATCGCTGGTCAGCGACTCCGACCACTGCAGCCTCGGCAATCGTTTCGTGCGCGACTAGGGTCTCCTCAACCTCCGCCGGGTACACGTTCTCACCGCCAGAGATGTACATGTCCTTGCTGCGACCGCGGATCCAGTAGAACCCGTCGGCGTCCCGCTCCGCGATGTCCCCCGTCGCGAGCCAGCCATCATCGTCGAGGGCCGCCTTGGTCGCGGCCGAGTTGCGCCAGTACCCGGTGAAGACGTTGGGGCCTTTAACGAGCAGTTCCCCAACTCCGTCTCCCCGAACGAGCTCTTCCTGACTCAGGTCCCGCAGCCCGACCGTCACGTGGAGGTAAGGCCGCCCCGCCGACCCGCTCTTGGCGGTCGCGTACTCCGGCGGCACGCAGAGCACGTTCGGCGCGGCCTCCGTGAGCCCGTAACCCTGGAGCACGGTGACGCCGCGCTGCTGCCATGCCTCCAGCAGCGGCCGCGGCATCGGCGCGCCGCCGACGATGACCTGCCGCAGGCTGGACAGGTCCGCTTGGCCGAACTCCGGGCGGGCCGCCAGCATCTGGTAGTTCGTCGGCACGCCCATCATCGTGGCGACCTTCTTCTCCTGAATCAAGTCCAGGACGCGGGCCGCGTCGAAGGCCTGCTCAAGGACGACGGTCGCGCCCTTCCACCAGGCGAGCAGAGGCTGCACGTTCCAGCCGCCGACGTGGCACTGGGGCAGCACCTGGAGCACGACGTCGCCGCCCGTGATCTCCGCGGTCCGGTCCAGGCTCAGGTTGGTCCAGAAGCAGTTGGCGTGGGTGAGGACCGCGCCCTTCGGACGGCCGGTGGTGCCGGAGGTATAGAGGATCAACAGCGGATCGTCGCCCGAGACCGGCACCGGTGGTGCCGCTTCCGCGGGCGGCTCGGCCAGCAGAGACTCCACCCGGTAGGCCGCACCGGCGGCCTCCTTGCCCAGCGCTTCCAGCGCCGGCTCGGTAAGGAGCACTGAAGGGTCGGCGTCGCCGATCTGGTACGCCAGCTCGGCCGCCGTCAGCCTCCAGTTCAGCGGCACCAGGATGAGTCCCGCCTGCGCGCAGGCGAAGAACACCGCCACCTGCTCGGGACGGTTGCGGGCGAGCGTGGCCACCCGGTCGCCGGGCTTCAGTCCCCCGGCCGCGAACGCGGCGGCCCGCGCGGCGGCGGCGTCCGCCAGTTCGGCGTAGCTGATCAGCCGGCCACCAAAGTCGATCGCCACCCGGCCCGGTGTCAGCGCCGCCCGGTCCGGGAGCCAACGGGAAAGAGAGAGGTGGCTCAGGCCGTGTTCACTCATGTCATGCTCCCCACTGGAGGACCGTCGCAGCCCAGGTGTAGCCGATACCGGCCGCCAGGAGCAAGATCAAGTCGCCGTCGCGGAGGCGGCCCGCCCGTACCAGGCGGTCCAAGCCAAGGAGGTTGTCGACACCGCTCATGTGGCCGGTATCTTCCAGGTAGACGGCCCGGCTGTCGTCCAAGCCGAGCCCGTCGAGCATCGCTGCCTGCATCGACCGCTTCATGTGGATGGGGACGACAAACGATACGTCGCGGGGACTGCGGCCCGACTGTTTGACCGCGTCCTCCGCGACCTGGAGGAAGTTGCCCAGGCTGACCTCGCCGAGCCGGTCCCGCATATCGTCGGGGTCGGCGACATCCAGGTAGTGCTGCCGGGCGGCAACCGTGTCGGCCGAGGCGGGCAGCGCCGAGCCGCCCGCGGGAACCTTGACGTGGAGGCTTAGCGATCCGTCGGTGATCATCGCCGTCTCCAGCACCCGGTTCGCGGGGTGATCGCGCACGAGGAGGGCGGCGACTGCGCCGTCGCCGAAGTTGAACATGAAGCGTGCCCGCTGGTTGCCGTAATCGATAAGCCGCGACTCGCAGCTGGCCCCGACCAGAAGCACGGTGCGGATCCGCGGGTCGGAGATGATCAGGGCCTTCGCGACCCGCAGGGCCACCGGCGACCCGCACGAAATGTAGTCGAGCTCGAGGGCGAAGGCCCGGTGACAGCCGAGTTCGTGCGCGATCCGCGGAGCCGCCTGCCACACGGGATAGTTCTTCCAGGTCGAGCCGAAATACACGACCGCATCCACATCTCCCGGCGCCACCCCGGTATCGGACAGCAGCCGCCCGGCGGCCTCGCGTGCCAGGTCGGTCACGTGCTCGCCCGGCGCGGCGATGTGCTTGCCGGCTAGGCCGAACCGTTCCACTAGGACGGCCTCGGGGATGCCGGACGCGACGGCGAGTTCAGCCGCGCTGCACCACTGGTCAGGCAGGTGCGAGGCAAGCCCCGCGATGCCGACCACCGGATCAGTCATCGGGCGCCTGGACGCCCAGCGCACGCGTGACGAACGCCATGGCCTCGTCGAACACCTCCGGGGGCACCTCACGGGTATCGCCCCACAGGATCCAGCGCAGCCCGATCATCTCTCCGACCGCCATCAGCGCCCAGGCGGTAACGCCAGGGTCGCCGATCGAGATCTCCCCCGCGTCGCTCGCCGCGCGGAGCCCTTCCACGTACCCTTCGGCGAGCCGGTCGTAGTGCAGCCGGAGCATGCGTGGTGACACGAACTCGGCCTGGCGAATCACCCGGTACAGCGCCGGGTGCTCGGCGGTGAACCGGAAGAACGCCTCGAACCCGAGCCGTTCCTTCTCGATCCGCGCGGTCCCCTTCGCCGAAGCCTCCGACATCACCCGCCGGATCCTCGTGTTGAGGTCCTCCACCAGCACGTCGAAGATCTCCTGCTTGCCCGCGAAGTACAGGTAGAACGTCCCCTGGGAGACCCCGGCGGCGTCGGTAATCTTGACGATGGACGCGTCGTGGTAGCCGAGGTCGGCGAAGACCTGCTCTGCGGCCTCCAGCAGCCTGCGGCGGGTACGCGCTCCCTTCTCGCCGAGCGCCTTGCCCGACACCTCCGCCGTCGCGTCCTCGTTGCTCAACGCTTCTCCTTCTTCCGTGCGACCAGGCCCGCGATACCGCCGGGCGCGAACAAGATGAACAGCACGAAGATGGCCCCCAGAAGGAAGTCCGGCTGCGACAGCGGCACACGCGCCACCGCGGGCAAGGAGGCGAAAGACGGTTCGGCGGCTACCTTCAGCAGGTACTGCTGAAGATAAACGTAGACGATCGCGCCGGCGACCGCGCCCCACCGCGTCCCGGCACCCCCAAGCACGACCATCACCAGAATGGAGATGGTGACCGTGGTGGAAGCGACAGCCGACGGCGAGACCGTCCCGACGATCAGCAGGTAGACCATGCCGCCGACAGTGGCGATCAGCGATGACAGGACGAACGACCCAAGCTTGAAGGGAAACGGGCGGAAGCCCAGGACCTCGGCCCGCCGCTCGCTCTCCCGGATGGCGAGCCACACCCGCCCGGTCGCCGAGCCAGTGACCAGCCACACCACCGCATACGTGAGCACCAGGAACGCCAGCGCCAGCCAGTACAGGTTCCTCGTGTTCCCCACCCCGACCAGGAACCCGGGCAGCCGGGTGGCCGACATGACAAGACCGGTATCACCCCCGGTGAGGTTCCCCGGATTGTCCTCGATCAGGTAGTAGAAGGCCTGCGCGAACGCGAGCGTGACCATGGCGAACGCGATCCCTTTGCCGCGCAGGCTGAGCGCCCCGAGCACCAGCGCGAGCACGAGGCCGATTGCTAGCGTGAGCAGGATCGCCGGGAACAGCGGCCAGTTCCACACCGTCAGCGCGATGTCGAACACGTAGGCGCCCGCCGCGAAGTACATCACCTGCCCGAACGACAGCAGCCCGGTGAACCCGAACAGCACGTCGTACCCGACCGCCACCCCCGCGAAGACGAAGCACAGCCCGAGCACCTCGAGGGTGCCCACCGAGTTCAGGACGTCCACCGTTCCCGGCAGTACCCAGGGCACGATCAGGCTGCAGAACGGAAGAACAACCCCGACTACCAGCAAGACGACACCTGCGACTCGCCCTGCCGCCGACCGTCTCGTCTCCGTGGCCGGCGGACGTTGGGTGAGCCTCGTGAGCACGTTTGTCATGCCGTCCTCCCGAGCAGTCCGCGAGGCCGCACCAGCAGCACAATCGCCAGCACCAGCACGACCGACATATTGCCGAGCTGCGCCAGGCCGCCGCCATTGGCGTAGAAGGTCACGTACACCTGGACAAGGCCGACTAGCAGAGCGGCGATGGCCGACCCGGTGATCGAGCCGAGGCCGCCGATGACGACCACGATGAAGGCGAAGATCAGGAGCTGGTCGCCCTGCGTAGGGTCGACCAGCGCGCTGCTGAAGACCACGGAGTTGAGCAGGCCAGCAAGGCCCGCCGCAGCGCCGCCGATGGCGAACACCAGCGTGAACGCGCGACCGACGTCAATGCCGAGGGCACTCACCATGTCGCGGTTTTCCGCGCCCGCCCGGATGATGATGCCGTACCGGGTATAGCGCAGGAACCAGGTCAGGACCCCGAGGACAGCCAGGCCGAGGCCGAGGGAAAGCCAGTCGCCGTTCGGGATGCGTTCGGAGCCGATGGTGGTGACCGCCGTCAGCCAGCCCGGGACCGCGATGGCGCGCGAATCGCTGCCGAAGCCCCCGAGCAGCAGCCCAACCAGGGCCAGGTCGAGGCCGATGGTGACGAGGATCTGGCTGACTGGCTTGCCGTAAAGCGGGCGGATAAGCAGGAGTTCCGTGACCGCGGCGACCGCGGCCCCGGCCACGGTGGCGGCGAGCGCGGTGATGATGAAGGTCCAGCCCCGCTGCGGAAGGTACTGCGCAGCGGCCCAGCCTGCGTACGCGCCGAGCGTGAGGAACACGCCGTGCGCGAAGTTCAGCACCTCCATCAGGCCGTAGATCAGGGACAGGCCGGACGCGACAAGAAAGTACATCGCGCCGAGGGCAAGGCCACTGATGGTGATGGCGACGAAGGTGCTCACCGGGCGACCCCCAGCAGGCGGCGCACAAGGTTCTCGTCTTCCAGTTCGCTCGCATCGCCTGTGTGCGCAACCGTGCCGTGGTCGAGGACGACGACATGCTGGGCGAGCCGGCGGACGACGTGGACGTTCTGCTCGACTATAAGGATCGTCGCGGTTTCCCTCACGCGCTCCAGTGCGTCTACTACTTCTGAGACGAACTTCGGTGATAGGCCCTTGGTGGGCTCGTCGACGAGGAGCAGCGCTCTCTCAGTGAGGAGGACCCGGCCGATCGCGAGCATCTGCTGCTGGCCGCCGGACAAGGTGCCGGCCAGCTGCCTGTGCCTCACCTTGAGTTCGGGGAACAGAGCGTAGACGCGGTCGTAGTTCGCGGTGGTGGTTTGCGCGGTCTGCGCGATCCGGAGGTTCTCCGCGACCGTCAGCTTCGCGAACACGTCACGGTCTTCGGGGACGTAGCCGATGCCGAGGCGGATAATTTTGTGTACCGGCCATCCTCGTGTCGCGTGACCGAGAATTCGCACGTTCCCGGAGCCGGCCTGGAGGCCGATCAGGGCACGAAGGGTCGTGGTCTTGCCGACCCCGTTGCGGCCGAGCAGGGCCGTCACTTCCCCGCGCGGAACGGTGAGATCGACGCCCTGCAGGACGAGCGAGCCCTGGATGGTCACCCGCAGGCCCTCGACGTCCACGGCGGGTTCTGCGGTTCCGGTCCCGGCCCCGGCATCCGCGCCGTTGGCTTCGCTTGCTCTCATCACAGTGGTTCTCCCAGGTAGGCGCCCTGGACGGTGTTGTCCGCCATGACCTCGTCCGGAGTGCCGTGCGCGAGCAGCGTCCCGTGGTGCAAGACAGCGACCCGCTGGGCGAGGCCGAGGACGACCGAGATGTGGTGCTCGACCATGAGCACGGTCCGGCCTTGCTGATGCAGGCGCCCGATCAGCTCGGTCAGGCCAGGAACGTCCTCGCTGTTAACGCCGGCCATCGGCTCGTCGAGCAGCAGGACGTTCGCGTCACCGGCCATGAGGACGGCCAGCTCGAGCTTGCGCTTGTCGCCATGGGACAGCACCCGTGCCGGGCGGTTCGCCAGCGCCGTGAGGCCGACCGCGTCGATCGCTTCGCTCGCCCGGGCGCTCGCCTGGTCCTGCCGGCGCGGCCGGTGCCACCAGCGCCCGCTGCCGCCGAGGCGCGCCTGCGCCGCCAGCCGGACGTTCTCGGCGGCCGGCAGCGCATCGAACAGCATCGACGTCTGGAACGTGCGCCCGAGGCCGAGCCGGGCGCGACGATCCGGGGTGAGCCCGGTGATATCGCGCCCGGCCAGTTCTATGCTGCCCGCGGACGGGCGCAGCAGGCCGCTGAGCAAGTTGAACAATGTGGTCTTGCCCGCGCCGTTCGGGCCGATGATGCCGAGGAACTCGCCCTCGGCGACCGCGAGGTCCACGTCATCGAGCACGCTCACCCCGCCAACGGCGAAGCCGAGTCCCGTTGTCGTGAGCGCTGGCCGCTTGTCAGCCGTGATCACCCTGCTCGGCCCTGCCGCTCAGCTGCCGAGGTTCGCGGACGCCGACGGCGCGGTGGCGTCGTTGGACAAAGTGGACAGGACCGATGGCGTGAAGTCGGTGCTGCTGGCCTCGGTGAGCTTCACCTGGAACATCGGCTGAAGCATCGCGTGGTCGGAGGCGCGGATCTGCTGTTCGCCCTTGGGGGCGAGGAACGTCCAACCGGACAGGGCGCTGATCATCGAGTTCACGTCAGTACCGCCGCCCGCCTGGATGGCGTGCACGATCATTTGCGCGGCGGCGAACCCGTCCGGCGTGAACAGGTCAGGCACGCTGCTGTACTTAGCCTTCATCTGGCTGAGGAGGTAGTCGTTGGCGGCGTTGTGCGAGCCTTGGTAGAGGTACAGCGACAGGTAGTCGAACTTCGCGCCTGCCGCCCCGTAGAAGGGATAGGTCGCGATGTTGGCGAGGCCGGTCACGACCTTGGTGTCGTTGAAGTCGCCCTGCTGGTCGAGCGCCTGCGCCAGCGCGGCGCCGGTGGTGCCCGCCCAGGCGAGGAAGATCAGGCCCGGGTGCAGCGCCTTGACCTGGAGTGCGGTCGGGGTGAAGTCCGTCGTGGTGAGCGGGACGAGGACGGGCGTGACCTTGTCGCCGATCGAGCCGAACACCTTCTGGGCGTCGGTCACGTACGACTCGCCGAACGCGTAGTCCTGCGCCAGCACGACGATCTTCTGCCCGCTGCCCGCGTTCGCGACGAATGACTTCGCCGCCATCACGTCCTGGTAGGTCTGCCTGCCGGACCGGAAGGTGTACTTGTTCGCACCGGTGAGCTGGTCGGCCGCCGCCGGGCCGGAGACGTAGAGCACTTGGTTCTGCGCGGCGAGCGGGGCCAGCTCGGTCGCGATGCCGGAGTCGGCGGTGCCACCGATGATTTTGTAACCCGCGCCGACCAGGCTCTTGAAATCGGTCACCGCCGTAGTGGCGCTGTCCGCGTCGTCATCCCAGGTCACCTGGACCGGGTGGCCGTTGACCTTGCCGGTCCCCTGGGTCGCGTAGTTCAGTCCGAGCTGGAATCCCTGCTGGTATTCCTGCGCGTAGGCGGAGTAGATGCCGGTCTTCTCGTAGATCATGCCGACCTTGACCGGGGTGCCGCTGGCACTGTTCCCGTCTCCGGTCGTTGCGGTGCCACCCGCGGAATTAGACGACGAAGAGGCACAGGCGGCGACCCCCAGGACCACCGCCGCGACCCCCGCCGCGCCCAGGATCACCCTGCGCCTCGGCTTTGCAAGCCGGCCTCTCGCCGCCTGGTCCCGTTGTCTCGAACGCTTGCCGCCCACGTCTCCTCCATGGAATATGAGAGGTGATTCAGATATTAGATTGCACTGTAAGACTAGTCCTGGAGCGCGTCAACGCTCATTTCAGACACATTTCGATGGCCGCCACGCGGGACAGTTGACGCGTCAGCTCACCCTCGGCCAATCCGGAATCCTTCTTGCCGATGATCAGCTGGCCCGGCCTCTGGCGCGGAGTCGGCCTAGGGACAGGGCGAGGCGGATCTCCAGCGCCCGCTCGCCGAGCTGTCAGTCCTCGGCGAGCAGGCTGGTGATGCGGTCCAGTCGTTGCGGCGGCTGTCAACCATCGTGCAGCAGGCCCCTTAGTGCCTTTTTGTCGAATTTGCCGACGCTGGTGGTGGGGATGCGGTCGATGACCTGCATCCGGTCGGGGAGCTGCCACCTGGCCCAGCCCAGCGACTCAAGATGCACGCGCACCGCGTCGAGAGTCACCTCGGCGCCGTTGGGCACGATGAACGCGAGCGGTCGCTCCTGCCACTTCGGGTCGGGCACGGCCACCACAGCGGCCTCGGCCACCTGGGGCATGGCCATGATGTCGGCCTCCATATCCACCGAGGAGATCCACTCCCCGCCCGACTTGATGAGGTCCTTGGACCTGTCGGCGATGACGAAGTAGCCGTCGGGTGAGCCGATCGCGACGTCGCCGGTGCGGAACCAGCCCTCATCGGCGAACTCCTGCGGCCCGGCGTCCTTCCAGTAGCCGTCGGCGACCCAGGGACCGCGGACGTACAAGTCGCCCAGGGTGACCCCGTCGAACCGCACCTCCTTGCCCTCAGCGTCGCGGATGGCGATGTCAACCCCGGGGAGCGGCAGCCCCGCCTGGGTGCGCACGTGGGTGTTCAGCCGGTCGGGGTCCCACCCGCGCATGGCGTGCTTGGGCCAGGCAATGCTGGCCAGCGGCGAGGTCTCTGTCATCCCCCAGACCTGGACGATCTCGATGCCGAAGTCACGCAGGTACCGTTCGATCAGCGCGCGCGGCGGCTGGCTGCCGCCGCAGAAGATGTGCCGCAGGGCCGGCAGCGGGCTCCGGTGTCGGGCGAGCTCGTCGGCGACGGCCAGCCATACCGTAGGCACGCCGGCGGTGACGGTCACCTGCTCCTGCACGCACATCTCGGTCATCGCCGCCGCATCGAACGGCCCGGCCAGGAACACCTGCTTGGCGCCGACGGCGACGGCCGCGTGCGGCATCCCCCAGGCGTTAGCGTGGAACATGGGGACAACCGGGAGCACGCAATCCCGCGGGCCGATCCCCATGCCCGCGCCGGAGCTGACCGCGTAGGAGTGGAGCACCGTCGACCGGTGCGTGTACACGACACCCTTTGGCCTGCCGGTGGTGCCGGAGGTATAGCAGATGCCCAGCGGCGCCCGCTCGTCGACCGGTTTGCGCGGGTAGCTGCCGGTCTCGCCTCCGATCAGTTCCTCGTAGCTGATCAGACCGGGCAGCGGGGAATCGGGCACGGTGTCGGAGAAGACGACAATGTGCCGCACGCCCTGCAGGTCGCGCCCGGGCACCTGCTCAAGCAGGGGCAGCAGGTCGGCATCGAGGAAGATCGCGCGGTCGTCGGCGTCCGCGATGATCCAGCCGAGCTCGGCCGGGGACAGCCGCACGTTGAGGGTGTGCAGCACGCGGCCGGTGCAGGGAACGCCGAAGTAGCACTCCAGGTGCTGGTAGCTGTTCCAGCCGAGCGTGGCGACGCGCTGCCCCTCAGGAATACCGAGCCGGTCCAGGGCCTGCATCAGCTGCTGGGCACGGCGGGCGAAGTCCGCGTACGTGTAGCGGTGAACGTCGCCCGTCACCAGACGGGTGACTACCTCGGTGCCGGCGAAATGCGTGGCCGCATGGCTGAACAGCAGCCACGAGTTCAGCGGTACATCCGTCATCCCCATGGGCGGAGTCTTCCGTTTCATGTGGCGGTGTTGCTATCACGGTCGGGTGCCGGCAACGGTCTCTGGCGGCCGTGCGCCCGGCGCTCGGCAACGCCCAGGTGAACACGGACCTCCTCGCTCTCGGCGAGTTTCCGCGCCGCCGCCTCATGTTCGATGCGGCCCTTGCTGAGGATGTAGCCGCGGTCGGCCAGGTGCAGGGCGAACAGACTGTTCTGCTCGCTGAGCAGGATGCTCATCCGCTCGGCCTTGATCAGCTCGATCCAGCTCCGCATCTGGCCCACCACCACCGGCGCAAGCCCTTCGGTTGGCTCGTCAAGCAGCAGCAGCCGCGGTCGCGCGAGCAGCGCCCGCGCCAGCTTGAGCATCTGCTGCTCTCCGCCGGACAGGAAACCGGCGCGCCGCCCGGCGAGCTCCGCCAGCTTGGGGAAGGTGGCGAGCACTCGCTCAAGCGTCCACGGTGGCAGCTCCGCCGCGTCCTCGCCCGGCCCGGGCTTACGGGCATCGCGCAGGGCGAGCCCGAGGTTCTGCCGCACGGTCAGCGTGCCGAAGCACCGCCTTCCGCTCGGCACGTACGCCACCCCGGCTCGGGCGATGCGGTGCGGCGCCAGGCGCGAGATGTCCGTGCCGTCGAGCAGCACGCGACCGCGCCGCAGCCGGGTCAGCCCGGTGACGGTCCGCATGGTAGTGGTCTTGCCCGCCCCGTTGCGGCCGAGCAGGGCCACCACCTCGCCCTCCCGCACGGTGAGCGAGATTCCCTGGATGATGTGGCTCCGCCCGTAGTAGGTGTGCACGTCCTCGATAACCAGCCTCACTGCTCGCCTCCCAGATAGACCTCGGCCACCTGCGGATCCTCCTGAACCTCGGCGGGCGTCCCTCGGGATATCACGCTGCCCCGGTGCATCACGGTCACCTCATCGGAAATGCCGAACACGATGTCCATGTCATGCTCGGAGAGCACCACGGTCAGGCCCCGTGCCTCGGCGAGACCGGTCACCAGGCTGACCATCCGGCCGGTTTCCGCAGGGGACATGCCCGCAGTCGGTTCGTCAAGCAGCAGCAGGCGGGGGCGTGTCGCCAGCGCCAGGGCGACCTCGAGAATCCGCTGGTCGCCGTGGGACAGAGTCTGGGCCTGCGCGTCCGCGACCGTGGCCAGGCCAACCTCGCTGAGCAGCTCCGTCGCCTCTGCGCTGACCGTGTCCTGCCGCGCGGAGACGAGGTTCCAGGTCCGCCGGTGTCGGGCCAGGACCGCGACCTGCACCGACTCATGCACCGTCAGCCGCGGGAAGACGTTCGTGATCTGGAACGACTGGGCCAGCCCGCGACGGCTGACGGCATGGGGCAGGGCGCCGCCCATGTCCCTGCCGTCGAAACGGATCGTGCCGCTCGTCGGACGGTGGGTCCCGGTAAGCAGCCGGAACAGCGTGGTCTTGCCCGCGCCATTGGGGCCGATAACGGAGTGGATAGTGCCCGGCCGCACCGCGAGGTCGACCTCGGAGACGGCGGCGAACCCGCCGAACACCTTGGTCAGCCCGCGGACGTCAAGCAGCGGCTGCGCGCTCATCAGTGTGCCACCGTTTCGTGCTGGCCGGCTTCGCTGGCTGGGTTGTCGGCGCCGTCCGCTTGGTCGCCGGGGACGCCGCCCAGGCGAGCAGGGGCAATGGCGCGCCAGCGGCCTGCCAGGACGCGTCCGCCGCGGCCGAGCAGCCCGGCGACCCCGTCCGGGGCGGCCAGCACGACCACCAGCAGCACGAGGCCGAACACCAGCTGCGAGTCGGTGAAGCTGGCCAGCAGCACGTCGCGCGCCTGCTCGTAGATCAGCGCACCGAGCGCGGGCCCGAGGAACGTGAACTGGCCGCCGAGCACCGCCATGAAGATCGGGTAACCGGACTCGGTCCAGTTGAACAGGTTCGGGTTCGTCGACTGGTCGTAGACCACGAACAGCACGCCGGCCAGGGCGCAGAATGCGCCGGAGATCACGAACGCCAACAACTGGTGCTGGAAGACGTTGACGCCGAGAGCCTCCGCGCGCTCGCGGTTTTCCCTGATCGCCCGCAGCGTCATGCCGAACGGCGAGCGGGTGACCTGCCACAGCACGAGCAGGCCGACGACGACGACCGCGAGCGTGAACCAGTAACCATTGGCCGGATTGACCAGGAAGGGCGGCAGCATCGGGCCGAACACCCCGTTCGCTCCCCCGGTGAACTTCTCCTGTTGCTGCACCACGACGTAGAACAGCTGCGATACCGCCAGCGTCAGCAGCGCGAAGTACAGCCGCCGGGTGCGGAGCGCCAGCAGCCCGACCACGAGAGCCACCGCGCCGCCCACGATGGGAGCGCACACCAGGCTGACCCAGAACGACGCGTGCAGGTGCAGCCAGGCGAGCGCGACCACGTAGGCGCCGATTCCGTAAAAGGCGCCCTGGCCGAATGACACCAGCCCGCCGTAGCCGATGAGCAGGTTGGTGGCGCACGCGAAGAGCGCCAGCCCGATCGCACTCTGCACGTTCAGCAACGGGGCCGCAGCCATCATCAAAGGCAGCAGCGCCAGGACGACCACGAGCAGCGCCGAGCCAGCCAGCGCGGGCGCGACCCGCCGCTCCTTTTGGACGGCTTTATTGGTGAGGGGTTCCATGTCAGTCAGCGCTCCGCCGTTCCGAGTAGTCCCCACGGGCGGAGCGCGAGCACCGCGATCATGGCGAGGTAGATGAACGCCGGTTCCCAGGACGGCGCCCACAGGACGCCCGCGGTGTTGAACAGCGCGATGATGACAGCGCCGATCGCGGCCCCGGCGATCGATCCGAGCCCGCCGATCACCGAGACGATGAACGCGGAGATGATGATGCTCGCGTCCAGCCCTGGCGAGACCGACTCAAGCGGCGCCGCGAGCGCTCCCGCCAGGCCTGCCAGCAGCGTCCCGATGACGAATACGGTCGTGAACAGCAGTGGCACGTTGGTGCCGGCGCTCGCGAGCAGCTCGCGGTCCTCGACCGCCGCCCGGATCCGCCAGCCCAGCGCGGTCTGCTGCAGCAGCGCCCACAGCCCCAGCCCGACCGCGATCGCCACGCCGATCGCGAACAGGTCGTAGACCGGGAACTCGCCGGAGCCGATGGCGACGGAGCCGCCGAGGATGGACGGGACCGGCACGCTGCGAGCCGCGCTGCCCCAGACCCGGAGCGCGATGTCACCGAAGATCAGGAACAGCGCGTAGGTGACCACCAGCTGGGCCAGGTGATCCTTGCTGTACACCCGGCGCAGCACGGTAACCTCCGTGACCCCGCCGAGGGCGGCCACGGCGAGCGGCACGGCCACCAGGGCCAGCCAGAAGCGCCAGCCGCCGGCCGCGGCGCCCACCAGAGTGGTCACTCCGAACGCGCCGAAGGCGTAGAAGCTGCCGTGCGCGATGTTGATGATCCTCAGCGCGCCGAACACCAGCGTCAGGCCCGCCGCCGCGACGAACAGGGAGCTCGCGTCGGTCAGCGCGCTGAGGAACGTAATCAGGTACTGGCTCATGTGCTCTTCCTGGACGGCCCTTAAGAGCAGGGCTCGATGAGCTGGGCCGGGCTCGGGCTGAGCACGTTCGGATTCCACAGCCGCACCCCGTACGTGGGGTTCTCGCTCGACGCGACCGTGCCGACCTGCTCGGACACCTCTGCCTGGTGGTCGCAGGCGCGGATGGTGATGTCGCCCCGGACGGTCGGCACGGTAGCGCCGCCCAGCGCGGCCTCCACCTTGTCCGCGTCGAAGCTGCCCGTCTGCTTGACGGCCCACGCCCACGCCTGGGTGGCGGCGTACCCGGTGATCGCGAACTCGGACGGGTAACTTCCGTAAGCCGACTTGTAGGCGGTGACGAAGCTCTGCATCGCGCTGCTGTCGTCTGTCCAGAACGGTGCCCGGTCCCACGCGATCGCGCCCGCGGGTGCCTGGGAGCCGAGCGCCTCCAGGACCTCCACGTCGTACATGGCGCCGACCTTCGCCTTGGTGAACAGGCCGAGGCCCTGGCCCTGCTTGGTCAGGGTTATCAGGTCCGCCCCGTACTCGCCGACGAACACGTACTGGGGCTTGGAGGCCAGGACCGCCGATATCTCCGACGTGAACGAGCTTGCGCCGAGCGCGGGCGTCTGCTGGTTGGTGACCTGGTAGGAAACCCCGTCCTTCTTCAGGTCGGCCAGGAATGCGCTGACGGTGTCAAGCCCGAAGCTGTAGTTAGGCGTGATCGTCGCGATTCGGACCGGCCCGTGTCCGATCTCCTTGGCGAATGCCAAGGCCGCCGCCGCCGGCTCCATGTCGGTGTTGGGCGAGAATTCGAAGGCGTACTGGTTGAAGGTCTTCGTGGTCAGGCCGGCATCGTTGGCGATGTGAAAGAAGATCGGTACCTTGTACTGGCCGGCCAGCTGTTCCTGCGCCGCGGCGACCGCGCTAGACACCGACCCGAAGAGCGCAGCCACGTGATGGTTGAGTATGAGGTTGCGGGTGACGGTCTCGCCGGTCGCCGGGTCGAGCTGGTCGTCCCCGCTCACGACGCTGACCTTCTTGCCGAGCAGCCCCCCGTTTGAGTTGATGTTGGCCACCGCGAGCTTGACGCCGTCCAGGCCGGCGGTGCCGTAGTCCGCGAACGGGCCGCTGAGCGAGCTCGCGACCCCGATGGTCTCCGTCCCCCCCGAGGACGAGGGCGACGAGGTGGCCGCGCCGCCGCCTGCCGCGGCCGAGTTCCCGCACCCCGCGGCGAGCAGGACGGCGCAGGCCGCCGCGGCGGGCGCGATGGCCCGCTTGAACAGGCCTCGTCCCGATCGTCTGTGCGTTGTATCCATGTGCAACTCCTCCGATTTCGCTGCCCCCGCGAATGCGGGCACGGCAAATAAGCCCAGCTGGGGTGGTTGGTTCCGGGCGATGTGCATTGACCGTAGCGCCGGGCGGCAGCCGCGGAATATGCGCGAAACCGAGGACTTCCCGGGGGGTGATTTGCAGAATTTGCAAACCGGGCGACTATTGCGGGTAGTTACTCTCCGGAGCCGACCCCGGTCAGCTTCAGGCCAAGCTGCAGCAGCAGCAGGTCGTCAGGGACGTGCGGATCCCGGCCGGTGAGTTCCTTGATCCGCCGCAGCCGGTAGACGATCGTGTTGGGATGCACGCACCGGCTTTCCGCGCACTTGGTCAGGTTGAACCCCGAATTGACGTAGGAGCGCAGGGTGGGAACTAGCTCGGCCTTGTGCTCCGCGTCATACGCGAGCAGTGGCGCGATCGTCGCGTCCAGGATCCGGCCGGCGTGGGGGCTGGCCCGGACGACCGAGTCGATCAGCACCTCATCGAATGCCACCACCCGGCCGTTGGTGCCGTTGCCGGCGGCTATTTCCACCGCTTCCCGGGCTTCCGCGTAACTGGCCGCGAGTGGGGCCAGTCCCTGGCGGCAACTGCTGATCCCGATTCTCGCGTCTGTGTGAGCCAAGTGGGAAGCCAGGGCGACGCACAGGTGCCGGGCCGTGGCAAGCTCGGACGGGCCCTCGAACGGGTAGAGCGCGATGACCTCTCCGTGGCGAATGCCCACCAGCAGCGACCCGGCAGCGGGAACAAGCTGAGTGCGTACTCCTTCCACGACGTCTCGCAGCACGACCTGCTGGGCGATCGTGTGCCGGCGTTCGCCCGGCTGCCCCTCCGCGGTACGCACGACCACCACGATGTAGTTCTCGCTCAGCCGCAACCGTAGCGAACGAGCGACCCTGCGTACCTGCTCGGACTCGCCGTCGCCAGAAATGAGTGCTTCTAGAAGGTCATGCCGGATTACCTCGCGGTCGCTCCACACCGTCTGGAGCTCCTCTAGGTACCCCTGGGCGGCGGCGACCGACATGGTGTCGACATGGTCGAGTACACGGCCCGCGATGATGAGCGCGGCCTCCCTTTCCGCCGCCACCTCCGCGTGAGTGCAGCCAAGCACGCTCTCCCACAGAACCTTTCCCCACAACCGCACCGCGTGCAGGAAGGACTCCAGGGCTACGTCTTGGTGCACCCGTCGCGCCGCCCCGGCCCGGACGTCACTGAACTCATCCGTCGTCGCCCGCTGCCCGCTTTCCAGATGGCCGACGGTGACCTGGAGCCCAGTGAGCGATACCGGATACACGTCCTGATCGAGGAAGTCATCGGGCGCCAGCCGGTAGTCCGGGATCGTGCCACGGTAGCTGCTGACCATACGCTTGGCCGTCGGTTCCAGTTGCCGCGAGAGCCTGCCCGTGATGACTCGCACCGCGTCCTGGGTTCCCGCCGTCCGCGCGGCTGCGGGGCTTCCCTCGACGGCGGTCGGCCCCGTGGGCAGGCGTTCGATCACGGTCGGCCGCACCTCTCTCGCCTTCGAGCGCAATCGCGGCATACGCTGCATTGCCGGTCAGCATAGATCGTCATGCCCTGCGAGACCAGCCTGAGCACGACCCGCCTGTCGTCGCTGCCTCGATCCATACCCACGTATTCCACGGGCCGCCTCTTTGGGTGTTCGGCCTCGACCTCCTCGGCTCAGCGATCCCGGCCGCCGTCCAGTCCAGAAGCCATGCGAGCTGAGGACCGACTGAGTAACAACGCCCGTGCAGGGTACGTGCAGCAGCGAACGGGCAACAGCGGTCACGAGGCGGTTTGAGAGGCTACGAACGGCCATGACCACTAGGGCGATGAGCATCTCAGTTACCGCAGGGTAGAGAGGCTTTTTCGCAAGTGTGGAAAGTGTGGTCAGGGACAGGATCGAACTGTCGACCTTACGTTTTCAGGTCAACCGCGCCAAGCGCTGTGCAGACCTACAAAAACGGATGTCACTGACGAGCGGAACCGCGCTAGGCGGAAGGTGCAAAATCCACGCTAGCACGATCCGATGCGCCCCTCCACCAGGCAAGACAGCGACCCCACCCAGGACCACCGCGTCTGTCGTTGGCGTGATCATCGCCGCGACGTAGTCGGCGCACGGCAGTGTCCCCTGAGAGCTGTTCGCACACCTCGGGCGTCTCGCCGCATTCCCCCAGCCAAGCGACTCTCTCGAAAGCATCGCCAACCGGCCCGCCAGATTTGCCAGTTCCGCAGGTGTCGTCTTAAATGACGCCGCGGGGCGGGTGCGGCTAGAAGTGTGGCATGCCAGTCATTTTGCGCCAGGGCCGGTTCCTGGCTCCACCGTCACTGCCCGCCGCTGTGCCGGTCGCATGATGCATGGTTCGGTCCGGCGTGTTGGCTGTACTTCGCTGCCGTACGTCACTCAGGGAACAGGTCGCGGTGTCGCGTGACGAACTGCTCGACTGACTCCGCGGGTTGGCCGGTGATGTCCTCGACCGTGGTGGTCATGCGGTCATACCGATTCTCGCGATGTAGCCGGGCCACGGTGAGGAGATGCTCGTCGACGTAAGGTCCGAGCTTGGCTGCTGCGAGCACTTGCCCGGCCCAGGTCTCGGGTGGGATGTCGACGTAGGAGACCGGTCTGTTCAGCGCGCGGGCGTACTCTTCGGCGACGCCATTCATGTCCTGCGATCGGGGTCCGGTCAGCTCGAGGACCCGGCCAATGTACGGCCCCGGGTCGGTCAGGACAGTAGCGACGACCCTCGCGACGTCGTCGACCGCGATCGGCGAGGTGCGACCGGTCCCGAATGGGAGCCGGATGGTGCCGCTGTCGGCAATGGTCCGCGCGGCCACGGTCGTGAACAGCGGGTTGTCCAGGAAGAGGGTCGGGCGAACGTGTACGACCGGCAGCCCAGACCAGTTAAGCACCTGCTCCGACAGCCAGTGCAGTCGCTGATGGTGCGACTCGCTCATGCTGAGCGCGTCCATTTGGGACACGGTCATCTGGGAGATCGCGACGAGTGCATCCAGGTCGCCGACGGCACGGGCCACCGTGGCGACGGTGGCGGTGGCCTCCAGGTACGACGGCGCCAGGCTCATGCTGAAGAACATCCGTTGGACCGAGCCGAGGGCCGTCGCGACATCTGCTGGCCGCGTCAGGTCACCGACGACAACGTTGGCGCCGAGCGCACGAAGGGCATCGGCTCGGTCGCCGTCGTGGTGGGCCATCGCTCGTACTGCCCGGCCGCGCTGGCGCAGCAACGCCACAAGCTTGCTGCCGACACCGCCGACTCCCCGCCGGCACCGGTCACGAGGATGAGACCAGGCTCAGCCATCATCCGCCTCCCTTGGTTGGCCCTTCGATCCTGCCGTGAAATCAGGGAAGCGAAACACTTCGTGGCGATGCCATCACTAGTGGTGCCGCGCGGCTCGTGGGAGCGGACCCGTCGAGTCCCGCGCGTGCGGCACACCCGGGGACTATTTGACAACTCTGATAGGCCTACCAATAATAGAAGTATGGCGGCGAGAGTGCACGGACAGATGGCAGAGGAGCGGAGGGAGCAGGTGCTGGCCGCGGCGATCGAGGAGTTCGCCGAGCACGGCTACCACGCCGCCAAGACCGTCTCGATCGCCGCGCGGGCCGGGATCTCCCAGCCTTACATTTACGCGCTGTTCAAGAACAAGCTCATGCTCTTCCTGGCCGTTCAGGACCTGGTCAGCGTCAAGGTCCGGGACGCCTTCGCAGCCGGCTGGCTCGAGGCGGAGAGAACGGACTCCAAGGCCGCCCGGCTGACGGCGATGGGCGAGGGCTACCGCCGGCTGATGGCCGACCAGAACCTGCTGCGCTGCCATCTGCAGGGGTACGCGGCCGCCAGCGACCCGGAGATCCGCGATCACATGCGGGCCCTGTTCATGAAGAACTTCGACACGGTCCGCTCGCTGACTGGCTACGACGGGGCCACCGTGGCCCGCTTCATCGCCACCGGCATGCTGCTGAACATCGGGTCGCAGCTGGACCTGCCCGAGGAGTACATCTTCACCTTCCCGTTCTCCTGACCCACAGGGCGCGATGGGCTCGCTTCGCGTCAGCCCGCTATTGATAGGCCTACCAACCATAGCTATTGATAGGCCTGCCAACCAAAGGAATGGATCACCGCATGTCCTCCGCCACCTCCGCCCCCCAGGGCACCCAGCCCATCGACGCGCACAGCGAGCGGGTGCACCGGCGACGCTGGCTCACGCTCGCCGTCCTGTCGCTGTCCCTGCTGGTCATCATCACCGACACCACGATCGTCAACGTCGCCATCCCGACGCTGGCCGGCAGACTGCACGCCGGCCCCTCGGCCCTGGAGTGGATCGTCGACGCCTACACGCTGGCGTTCGCGACGCTGCTGCTGCCCGCCGGGGCCCTCGGCGACCGGTTCGGCAGGCAGCGCGCACTGGCCGCAGGCATGGCCGTCTTCGGCATGGCCTCACTGGGGGCGGCTCTGTCCACCTCGGCCACCGAGCTGATCTGCTTCCGGGCCGTGATGGGGGCCGGGGCCGCGCTGGTCTCCCCCGCCACCATGGCGCTGCTGACCACCGTCTTCACCGACCGCGCCGAACGGGCCAAGGCCATCGGGATCTGGTCGTCGGCCTCGGGCCTCGGCGTGGCCATCGGCCCGACGGCGGGAGGCTGGCTGCTCGATCACTTCGCCTGGGGCTCGATCTTCCTGGTCAACGTCCCCATCGTGGTGGTGGCGCTGATCAGCGGCCGGTTCCTAATCCCGGTCTCCAAGGCCCCGCAACCGCGCCGGTTCGACCCGCCCGGCATCGGACTCGGCATCCTGGCCTGCGCCGGGCTGACCTATACCGTCATCGAGGCGGGCTCGGCCGGCTGGACCTCCGCCGGCACCCTGACCCGGGCGGCGCTGAGCGTGACCTTGCTAGCCGGCTTCATCGGCTGGGAACTGCACACCGAGCACCCCATGGTCCCGCTCGCCATCTTCCGCAACCCGCGGTTCTCCGCCGCCGCCGGCGCCATCATGGTCTTGTTCTTCGGGCTGGCCGGCATGACGTTCATCCTCACCCAGGTCTACCAGTTCGTGCTCGGCTATTCTCCGCTGGGCGCCGGGCTGCTCTCCCTGCCCTCGGCGCTGGCCATGATCGTCGGGCCGCTGCTGGGAACCCGGCTAGCCGCCAGATTCGGGCCTCGCGCCGTCATCACGGCCGGGCTGCTCCTGGCCGCCGCGGGCCTGGGCTACTTCATCACCTCCAGCGGCGGGTCCGGCTACCCCCACTACCTGATCACCGGAGTCCCCACCGCCTTGGGCATCGGCCTGACCATGGGCAACGCCAACGCAACGATCATGTCGACGCTGGCTCCGGCCCAGGTCGGCGTCGGCGCGGCCATCAACAACACCACCCGAACCCTCGGCACTGTCCTGGGCGTCGCGGTGATCGGCAGCATCACCGCCGCCTCCTACACCAGCCGCCTGGCCCACAAGCCCAACCTGCCCGAGGCCGCGAAGCAATCCATCGGCGCGGCCGCCGCCCTCACCCGGCGCATCCCCGCCGCCGACGCCAGCGCCTTCCACGCCACGATCGCCAACGCTTTCGTCCACAGCGCAGCAGTCGGCCTCGCCATCCCGGCCTGCGCCGTGCTCCTGACCGCCATCGCCATCTACCGCTACCTGCCCCGGCACTGACCACCCTGACCCGCGAGCGCGCATTGCCTATCTGCCCCGGGAACGCGCCATCCGCATGCTGACTGGACCTCGGTCGGCGCCCGGAAGGTGTCCACCGGCAAGTTTCTCTTCGCGCACGGCGCCTCGAAGAGGTGGCCAGCCCACCATCGCGGGCGCTGCTAGTTGCGCCGCACGGCAACGTAGGTGCGGATGGCCGTGGGCGACTTCCGCACGGCCCTCAAGTGCAGATCGAAGCTGGCAATTATCAGCTGGAACGGGCGCGCGGCTACGTTGCGCTCGTAACCTCACTGCCCCTAGGGGTCTGATCCCCTGTCTTGGTCCCCCGTTAGCAGAAGCTCGGAGAGCGCTGCACGCTCCGAGCTTCTGCCGCACCATAATTCCGCCGGGCACGTTTCCGCAGATCAGAGACGATGAGTGGTCAGGGACAGGATCGAACTGTCGACCTTCCGCTTTTCAGGTCAACCGCGCCAAGCGCTGTGCAGACCTGCGAAAACGGTAGACACTGACGAGGGGAACCGCGTTAGGCGGAAGGTGCAGAATTAACGCTAACAGGGGCCAGTACGCCTCGTCCATTGGGGAGGGCGCGGGATTCAGCAGTGGTGCGCCAATCTAGGCGGTCTCCCGAGCGTTGCGGTCTGCTCAGTCGGCGCTGGACTTGCCCGGGTCTAGCTCAGGCGGAGACCGGAGCGTGTGGGCGACCGTGCCTCCGGCACCGCGACGGAGACATCAGCTCGTTCTGGGTAGATTTAGCTTCCGTTCGAGTCTCGCTATCGCCTGTTCATGCTTGACCAAGTTAGGATCCATGATCCATATATCATCCTTATAGGGCTCAAATCCGATCGATTTCCATATGCGTCGAGTCTGAGCAAGGCCGCGTTTCAATGCCGCTTTCTCGGCATTTCCTTCCTCATCACGATCAACGTCCAGCGGGAACGGCTGCGCTGCGACTACAACGGGATCGCAGCATATGAGGGGAAGCATGCGACCGAAAAGGTAGCGCCCTACACCGCCGCATCCCCGCCACGCAGGCGCTAGTCGCACGCGCTCAGCGATAACGACGTGATCCCCGAAGCCCGCGAGAGTCTCCTCCAAGTCGGGATGCAACCCTACTCCGCTTTCAAGATCAAACAGACAACTATAATGTAGGATCTCCGCCGAATCCGCGTCGAGAGTTTCGAAGACATCCTCTATCGCGCCTAGGTCCAGCACGACTGCCTGAGCACGGAGTATTGTAATTTCTGCAGTTACACCCTCCACAATTTCTAGACCGATTCCATCTATCGATGTAATCGGTTCTTCGTCCTCGTCGTGCAGGTCAGGGATGCTTACCGTGCCGCAAATGCGCGCAAGGCCAGGGTCATCTTCATTTGACCCGAAAAGCTTTGCGGCAGTATTAATCCGGATCTCGGCGTAGTCCAGGCTTGCCGGAAGAGAGCGTTTTGTTACTTCCGAGGGGGGCTCGTTTCGCACCATAAGCTGATTTTAGGAGATGGCGAG
Organism: uncultured Actinomycetota bacterium; assembly: GCA_963773105.1. Lineage (GTDB taxonomy): Bacteria > Actinomycetota > Actinomycetes > Streptosporangiales > Streptosporangiaceae > Trebonia. The sequence goes on along the minus strand of CAVZAA010000002.1, from coordinate 638,233 downwards.
CACTCCATCACGGTCTTTACCTTCAACAAGGACGGCAACGGGATGGGAACTCACACCCATCCCGCGATCTGCTGCGAGATGTCCTCCAGCTGCTGCTCGCTGACCGCATGCATCGCATCCCAGAACCGCCGGTGATCCAGCGCCGCCGGCCCGATCTTCGCGAACCGGTCCCCGGCAGTAGTCGCCCACCAGTCCGCGAACGCGGACTTGGAGCACGGAGCCACCAGCCGGTTCAGCGCCGCCAGCGCCAGGCACGTCCCCGTCGACGGCGGCTGCCCGGACGGCCGCGGCCCCGCCGCCTCATCGACTATCGCGATGACGCCGAGCTCGTCCAGCAGCCCCCACGCCGCGGCCACGTCGCCGAACGCCAGGTGCCGGGGGTCCGCTCCGGCAGCAGCTGCGCCTCCCGCGACTCCAGCAAAGCCGCGACGTCCGCTGCGGAGCCGATGTACCCCTCGGAGACCATCTTCGGCTTCCCGTCGACCCGGGCCATCTCACGAAGGTAGTAGTACGTGTTCCGGCCGACCTTCTTCGCGTACAGAGCCATAACTTTAGGTCATACACCTGCGACGGCCCGCGATCAAACACCGAACCGGCGTGTCACCAGCAAAAACTCAAAACACTCTTTACCGGACGGGCCTCGGAAACCCATGATCATCGGAAACTCGGGCTAGGGGACGTTCGGGTGGCATTTTCGCAGATCAGTGACGAAGCATAGTCAGAGGGCGGAACGTCCTGCATACGGAGACGGGATTACGCGAGTTCTCACATGCTAACTAGATGCCAACTATCATGCTAGTTAGCATGTCGAGAGGAGGTAGGTCAGGGATGCTTGACGCTGAGCTAGCCGAGATCGTAGCCAACTTGCGTCTGCTCGGCACGGATATCGCCGACGTCGAGGTCAAGAACAGCCGTGGCGGGCTGCCCAAGTCCCTACGCGAAACGCTGTCATCATTCTCCAACACCCGCGGCGGTGTTGTCGTCCTTGGACTGGACGAAGCCCGCGGCTTCGCGCCCGTCGGCCTCCCGAACCCGGCCAAGATTGCTGCCGACCTCGGATCGATGTGCTCGTCGGAGATGGAGCCTCCCCTGCGCCCCCTCATCGGCATCCATCAGTTCGAGGGCGATCAGGTGGTCGTCGCTGAGATCCCTGAGCTCGACCCGGCCCAGAGACCTTGCTTCTACACAGGGGCGGGAATGACCAAGGGCAGCTTCGTCCGCGTCAGCGATGGCGACCGGCGACTGTCCGCGTACGAAGTCCAGGTCATGCTGTCCTCGCGCGGGCAGCCCCGTGACGACGAGCAAGCCGTGTCCGGTACCACAACCGACGACCTTGACTCGGCGAGTGTCGACGCCCTCGTCGCTAGGCTCCGCACCAGCAGGCCGTATGCGTTCAAAGACCTTGATCGCCTCGCCGTCCTACGCCGAGCGAAGGTCCTCGTTCCTGGTCAGGACGGTAAAGACGCGGTGTCACTAGCCGGCCTGCTGGCCCTCGGTTCGTACCCTCAAGAAGACTTTCCCCAATTGATGGTGACCTTCGTTCACTACCCGACCGTCACGGGCGCCCAGTCCGCCTCCGGCGAGCGGTTTCTGGACAACGTGACTCTCGAGGGCCCGATACCCGTCATGGTTCGTGACACCCTGGCCGCTATCCGCCGGAACATGTCACGCCGCGCGGTCATAGCCGACGCGGGCCGACAGGACATCTGGGAATACCCTGAGACCGCTCTTCGGGAAGCGGTCGTCAACGCCCTGGTTCACCGCGACCTGTCCGGCAGCGCGCGAGGCACTCAGATCCAGATCGAGATGTACCCGGACCGGCTGGTCATCAAGAATCCCGGGGGGCTGTTCGGTCCGGTCACCATCGACAGCCTCGGCGAGGAGGGAATCTCCTCTGCCCGCAACGCCACCCTCATCAAGCTTCTGGAAGATGTTCCTCTGCCAGGCGAGACCCGGACCGTCTGCGAAAACCGCGGCTCCGGCATCCGTTCCATGGTCGACTCGCTGCTCACCGCCGGCATGAGCCCGCCCCGGTTCGAGGACCGGATCTCGTCCTTCATAGTGACCTTCCCAAATCACACTCTCCTCTCCGAGGCGACCGTCAGGTGGATCACTGCCCTAGGCGAGCACGGGCTCACCGACACCCAGTGCGTCGCACTGGCTATCCTCCGCGAGGAGGAAGCCCTGGACAACCGCGCTTACCGGACCTCGACGGGCGTCGACTCACGGGTCGCTACCGCCGAACTGCAAGACCTCGTCGCCCGTGAGCTTGTCAACCAGACAGGAACCCGCCGCTGGGCACAGTACCGGCTCTCGCCGCGGCTCGGCTTGCGCACCAGTGGCACGGCAGCACGGGCGAACCGCCGCCCCACCCTCCTTGCCGCTCTCGGGGAAGAAATCCTCTCACGCGCTGAACTGGCGACTCGGACAGGCCTCAACGACCAGACAGTCCGGCGTTGGCTAACGATCATGCGCGAAGAAGGATCTGTCGAGCTTGTCGGCACCAGCCCGCGCAGTACGAGCGCGCGCTACCGTCGCGCACGCCAGGGCGCACTGTTTCCACCCAGCGGGTCTGAAGGGACACCATAAGGGCCGCCGGGTCTACGCCGTACCTGAAAGGGAGCCTTCGCCCGGGCAGTGCCGTCCTGCGAGGCATCACGCATGTGCTTAGCCGGAGATTAGCCAGGCGTCCAAGCCTGGCCATTCACGCACGCTCCGAGACGCATGGTCACTTCGAATGCCCAGGGAGCGGGATAGAAGCCAGGTACTCGGCAGCAGCAACCGCTGGGCGTTCCCAGCACAAGCGCGGAAGCTCGATAAGCGCTGTGCACATCGAGCGGACGGAGCACCAGGCCCGCTCAGCGATGTTTCCGCAGGTCAGAGAGGAAGTGTGGTCAGGGACAGGATCGAACTGTCGACCTTCCGCTTTTCAGGCGGACGCTCATACCGACTGAGCTACCTGACCTTGGCGATGCAGCGCAAGGCTTCTACCGCTGCGGTCCTGACGGGATTTGAACCCGCGACCTCCACCTTGACAGGGTGGCGAGCACTCCAACTGCTCTACAGGACCATCTGTTGTCATCCACCATAGCGGACAACGTGGCCCCGGCGGGCTTCGGCTGAGAAGCCGTAACCGCCAGCGCCTGACAGAGCATATCACCGGAACACCCGTGGTTGAGTCCGGCTTTCCTGCGGCTACCGCTGAGAGGCGGGAGCGTCCGCCTGGTCACGATCCGCCGCAGGCCAGCCGATGACGGGGTCGCCGACCGTCAGGACCACCTCGTCCCCTGACGACGGCGGCTCCGCGCCAGGGACCCGCGCCTGCACCGGGCCGGAGCCAGCGACATGCATGGTGACAAGCACGTCGTGACCGTGGTAGCGGATGTCGGTGACCTTCCCGGTCACCGCATCCTCAGATTCCTGCCGGGGGACGCCAGATCCGCGCTCGGTGCGGGAGAGCGTGATCTGCTCCGGCCTGATGAGCACGCTCAACGTGGTCGCTCCGGCGGTCTGCTCCGGGTCGCGGAGCGCGTGCTGTCCGAGGGCGGTCCGCACGCGGACGTTGCCCGGGCTCACCGTCTCGGTCACGCCGGGCAGCAGGTTCGCCGTCCCGAGGAAGGCCGCGGTCCACGGGTCGGCCGGAGCAGCGTATACCGACCTGGGCGGGCCGACCTGCAAGATCACGCCGTCGTGGAGCACCGCGACGCTGTCGGCGCACGACAGGGCCTCGTCCTGATCGTGGGTGACAAGCACTCCGGCGGTTCCGGTGGCGCGCAGCGCCCCGAGCACGTCCGCGCGGACGGCGGATCGCAGGCTGGCGTCAAGCGCGGCAAAGGGCTCGTCGAGCAGGACCAGCTTCGGCCGGGAGGCCAGCGCCCGCGCGATCGCGACCCGTTGCTGCTGGCCGCCGGACAGCTCGTGCGGGTAACGGCGGCCGAAATCCGCGAGCCCGACAAGGTCGAGCATCTCGTTCACGAAGGCGCCGCGCCGCTCTCGGCGCGCTAGCGCGAAGGCCGCGTTGGCGCGGACGGTGAGGTGCGGAAAGAGCGCACCGTCCTGGGGCACATAGCCGATGTGGCGGCGCTCTGGGGGCACCCGCCGCCGCCCGTCGTCCGTCACCTCGCCACCCAGCGAGACGGTGCCCGCGTCGGCCGCCTCGAATCCGGCGACCACGCGCAGTAGCGTGCTCTTGCCCGCTCCCGATGCGCCAAGGATGGCCGTCAGCGATGAATCTGCTACCGAGAGCGATACACCACGGAGCACCGGAGTTGCGGCGTAGGACTTCCAGACCTCGGTGACCTCGAGCGCGCTCATCGGCTGAACGGTCCTCCATGGTTTATCAAAAAGTTAGGCAAGCCTCACCTAACTCTGTGCAGCTTACTCTAGGATCGCCAGGTAAGGGTAACCTAACACGCCGCGTGATCGGCCGAAGACCGGCTGGTTGTGGACTAGGGAGTGAGTCGTATCCTGCACCACCATGCCCCGCCCGCGCGGCGGGCGTTGATCAGAGCTTCGGCAGGAACGACGGTAGCGGTCCTTGCCCTGACCGTCGCGGCGTGCGGATCCTCGTCGTCAACGCAGTCGTCGTCGGCGATTCTCGGCACTGCAGTTCAGCAGGACTGCACGTTGGTCTCCGACGTGCTGACGGACGGGCCCGACTCCGACGCCGACCCCGTCGGCTACGCGGAAGCGCAGGTGCTGCCGTTGCAGCAGCTAACGATCGGCGACGCGAAGCTGCACAACGCGGTGCTGTCGCTCGCCGCCGCCTATTCGACGTTCAGCACTAGCACCGCCCCGACCCGCGCCGCCGCGGCGCAAACGGTCGCCAAAGCCGAGAACGAGGTCAATAAGATATGCCCGCAGGCGGCACCATGAGCCGGATCCGCACCTCCGTCACACGCCGACGGCTGGTCAAGCGCGCTACCGCCGGCCTCGCCGTCCTGCTGCTGGCCGGCGGGCTCGCCGCCTGCGGATCCGCGTCGGGCGCGGGCGGGTCGGCCGGGTCGATCACGCTGTACAGCGGCCAGCACGAGCAGACCACCCAGTCGCTGGTCAACGCGTTCGAGCAGCAAACCGGCATCCACGTGAACGTCCGGTACAACGACGAGGCCAGCTTCGCGGACGAGATCGTGGCCGAGAAGTCGCACCCGATCGCGGACGTGTTCTACACGGAGAACTCGCCCGTCCTTGAGTACCTGCAGGGCCAGGGTCTGCTTGCCCCCGTCGACTGGACGACGCTGGCCAAGATCGCCTCGAAGTACAACTCTCCGCAGGGAGACTGGGTCGGGGTGTCAGCCAGGGTCAGCGTGCTGATCTACAATCCGTCGCTGATCAACGAGTCCCAGCTGCCGACGTCGGTGCTGCAGCTCGCGGACCCCAAGTACAAGGGAAAGCTCGCGTTCGCGGCGGGCGAGACGGACTTCCAGCCCATCGTCACCTCGGTGGCCAGCGCCTACGGCCACGCCAAGGCGGCCTCCTGGCTCGAGGGCGTCAAGGAGAACGCCGGATCGCACGATTACCCCGACAACGAGACCGTTGCCGACGAGGTGAACCGGGGCGCGGTACCCTTCGGCGTGGTCAACCAGTACTACTGGTACCGGATGAAGGCAGAGCTCGGGGCGTCCAACGTACATTCCAAGATCACCTACTTCGCGCCGCACGACCCCGGGTACGTGGTCGACATCTCCGGGGCGGGCATCCTCAAGTCCTCCAAGAACAAGGCGGACGCGCAGAAGTTCCTCGCCTTCCTGGTCTCCAGGCAGGGGCAGGACCTCATCGCGCACTCGACCAGCTACGAGTACCCGCTTGACCGCGGCGTGACCACCGTGGCACCGGAGACGCCGTTTGCGGACCTGCAGCCGTATCCGATCAGCATCGCCGACCTTGGGGATGGCACGACCGCGATCGCCCTGCTGCGCCAGGCCGGACTGCTGTGACGGCATCGGTCGCCCGGCACGGGGCGCTGGCCCGTCCCGAGACGGCCGGCGCGCCGCCCGACGCACAGCCGGGACGACGACTTTCACGCCGGAGACTTCCGAGCGGCCTGGTGCTGCTGTCCATCCTGGTCGCCGCCGTGCTGCTCCTGCCGCTGGCGTTCCTGCTGATCGAGGCGGCAGGCGTCGGCGTGGGCCAGGTCACATCCCTGATCGATCGTCGGCTCACCGTGCAGCTGCTGTGGAACACCGTACGGCTAGGTGTTGTGGTCACCGCGCTGTGCGCGGTCATCGGCACCGGCGCCGCCTGGCTGACCGAGCGCACCAACCTGCCCGGCCGACGACTGTGGGCGGTGCTCCTCGTCGTTCCGCTGGCGATTCCGGACTTTGTGGTGAGCTTCGGATGGGCGTCGCTCAGCACCGCGGTGTCGGGCTTCCGCGGCGCCGTCCTGGTGATGACGCTGGCCGTCTACCCGCTGGTGTACCTGCCGGTCGCGGCCAGCTTCCGCAACGCGGACCCTACGCAGGAGGACGTGGCGCGCGGCCTCGGCTGCGGTCGGCTTAAGACCTTCTGGCGCATCACGATCGGGCAGGCGAAGGTGGCCATTCTCGGCGGCTGCCTGCTCGTCGTCATGGTCATGATGGCCGAGTACGGTGCGTTCGAGATCCTCGGCTACCAGACCTTCACGACCGAGATCTTCACCGAGTTCCAGCTGTCATTCGACATCGCCGCCGCATGCTCGCTCTCGCTCGTGCTCGTCGCGCTGAGCCTGCTCGTGCTCGGGGCGGACGCGGCCGGCCAGAGCCGTGGCCGGGTCAGCCGGGCGAGCCGCACCGGGCAGCGCGCCGCCACCCCGCACCGCCTTGGCCTGTGGACCGGGCCGGTACTGGCGCTGCTGGGTCTCCTGGTGGCCCTCGCCCTGGGCGTACCCGTCGGCTCCGCGGCCTACTGGTGGGCGCGCAGCACCAACGCCCCGTTCCAGGGCACGTCGCTGCTGAGCGCGACTGGATACACGGCCGCCTACAGCGCCTGCGCGGCCGCGCTCGCCACGGCCATGGCGTTGCCGGTGGCGATCCTCGCAGTCCGCCGCGGCGGGCGGGTCGCCCTCCTGCTCGAACGCAGCACCTACCTCGTGTTGGCCATGCCGGGCCTGGTTATCGCGCTGTCACTGTCCTACTTCAGCGAGCGCTACGGCAATGGCGTCGGCTACCAGAGCGCGCCGATGCTGGTTCTCGCCTACGCGATCATGTTCTTCCCGCTCGCCCTGGTCGGAGTGCGCACATCGGTGGCGCAGGCTCCGGCTGGGCTTGAAGATGTGGCGAGGTCCCTCGGCCAGCGCCGGCTCGCGGTGTTCTGGCGGGTGACCAGGCCGCTCGTCACGCCCGGCCTGACCGCGGCGTTCTGCCTGGTGTTCCTCTCGGCCGTGACCGAGCTGACCGCGACCTTGATCCTGGTGCCGACCGGGGTGCAGACCCTGGCCACCCAGTTCTGGAGCTACCAGCAGAACCTCGCCTACGGTCAGGCCGCCCCGTTTGCCCTGCTGATGATCGCGATCGCCGCCGTGCCGAGCTATGTTCTCGGCCGCTTCTTCGACCGGTACCCGGTCAGGGGAGCCAGGCTGTGGAGACGCCGCAGCTCCCGCTAACGGAGTCGATGAGGCCGGAGCCGATGGGCCAGCCGGCACAATCGGTGAGTGCCCCCAACGGGATTCGAACCCGTGCTGCCGCCTTGAAAGGGCGGTGTCCTAGGCCACTAGACGATAGGGGCGTCCGCGCGGTAACAGAACCGCGTTACGCACCCGCTCATACTACAGCCGATGCCTGCCGACAAAGGACTCCAGGATCGAGCTGCTCTCCCCTTCCTCGGGCAGCATCGCCCAGGCGAGCAGGTAGATCAGCGCTCCCAGCCCCCAGAAGACCGTGAAGATCCCGAACCCGAGCCGGACGAGATTCACGTCGATCCCGAAGTAGCCGGCCAGCCCGACGCAGACGCCCGCCACCAACCGGCCGTCCCGCCGCCGCTGCAGTCGCTTGCCCTCACTTCCGTTGTTTTCGCTCATGTCTGTGATCATGCCTAGTCGCTATGCGATCTGTCATCGGGAATCACCCTGTGAATACCCTGAGGCGCAGGGCCGGTCAAGGCCGACGCGGAGCCAGAAGCTGACTCGTATATCCGCTTGCCGCTGACCTTCGGTACGCTTCGGTTGGGAGTGTCGATTAGGTGGCGGCACTACGGGGTGCTAGCTCAATGGCAGAGCAGTGGACTTTTAATCCATGGGTTCAGGGTTCGAATCCCTGGCGCCCCACCAGCTGGACATCAGGAACCATCCCGCCGTCGCAGGAGGGACTCGCTTGGAAAAGCCTCCCTACCTGCTGCACCGGGGCGACGCGCTCGACGCCTACCAGGGCTGGCCGACGCCGACCACGATCGTCAGCGACGGTGCCTACGGCGTCCGCGGCTTTCACGGCGACACGATCGGCACCGACCGAATCGCCGAGTGGTATGAGCCCCACGTCGAGGCGTGGAGTCGCCTCGCCGCCCCCGCCACGACGCTGTGGTTCTGGAACACCGAGGTCGGCTGGGCAACCGTGCACCCAATGCTGGTTGACCACGGGTGGGAGTACGTGCAGGCCATCACCTGGGACAAGGGACTCGGCCATGTCGCTGGCAACGTCAACGGACAGACGATCCGCCGGTTTCCTGTAACAACCGAGATCTGCGTCTTCTACCAGCGGCGGCTGGAGATCGCGGGCCCGGACGGTGCCATGCCGGTGCAACCGTGGGTGCGCCACGAATGGCAGCGGTCCGGCCTGCCGCTCGCCCGCGCCAACGACGCGTGCGGCGTGCGCAACGCCGCGACCCGCAAATACCTCACGCGGGACTGGCTCTGGTACTGGCCGCCGGGAGAGATGATGGCGCGCCTCGCCGCCTACGCCAACGAGCACGGCCGAGATTCGGGCTGGCCCTACTACTCGCTGGACGGCCGCGGCCCGGTAACCGCCAAGGAGTGGGACGCGCTGCGGCACCGTTGGCGTCACGCACACGGTCTGACCAACGTGTGGCGGCTGGCCCCGCTGCACGGCGTGGAGCGGGTCAAGGGCACCATGCGCCGGGCCGCGCCTCGGGTCCACAACCCCAGCAGTTCGTCCGCGGCGCATCTGAACCAGAAGCCGCTCGAGTTCATGCATCGCATACTCAACGCCGTCACCGATCCTGGCGACGTGATCTGGGAGCCGTTCGGCGGGCTGGCGTCCGCGTCGGTCGCGGCCGTGCAGGCGGGCCGCTTCCCCTGCGTCGCGGAGCTCGACCCGGGCTTCGCCGAGCTTGCGGCTCAGCGACTCATTGACGCACGTCACACAGAACTAGGCTGACTCGCTCACGCCCGAACCGGTCGCTCGGTATCTTCGACTGCGTGCATGGACGCATACCGGGCGGGAACATCCCACCTGGGTCGTACCCGGCACGTTCCCGACATTCCAGCCCAGCTTGGCAAGCGTCGCCGACCAGGGCGTCACGCACAGGGGGTCATATCCGTGAAGGGTTTCAGAGCCTTCATCAACCGAGGCAATCTCATCAGCCTGGCGATCGCAATCGTCATCGGCACGGCGTTCACCGCCATGGTCACGGCGCTCGTCGCCGACCTGATCACGCCGCTGATCGCGGCGATCGCAGGCAAGCCGGACTTCTCGCGCCTGCATTTCACCGTTCACCACAGCACGTTCCTGTACGGATCGTTCCTCAACGCGGTGCTGTCTTTCCTGATCATCGCCGCGGTCGTCTACTACCTGATCGTGGCCCCGACGGTGAAGATCACCGCGCGGCTGACGAAGACCGCCGAGGCGACGACCAGGGATTGCCCGGAGTGCCTGAGCACCATTCCGATCGCGGCGTCGCGCTGCATGTATTGCACGTCGGAGGTCCCGCCGGTGAACTCCGTGCCGCAAACACCGGCCAGGCACCGCGCCGCACCCCAGCAGCACCCGTTTCAGCAGCACCCGTTTCAGCAGCACCCGTTTCAGCAGTAGTCGCGGCGGCAAAACCACGGAAAATAACAGGACCGCACACAACAGAAAGTCTGGACTCGGGCCGGGGCCTGGCCGTCCCGAGTCCAGACGATCTTGACAGGGGCCATTTGACTGGCGCCTGTTTTTTCAGTCTGGCACCGCTTCCTGGTAGGAACCTGTGGCAATGCTGGGAACCAGATAACTGGCTCGTAACGGCCAGTGCTTCGTCCTTGGCGGCCGGTGCGGCTGCGACCACCTGCATCACCGGCTGTTCAGGAACATGTCGTTGCGCGAGCTCTAGAACGCGATCGGTATTATCCCGCTCGAGAAACTCCGCCAGCCTCTCGGCCTCGTCGGCGCTGAAGCCGATCACGGCACGTGGCTGTCCCCAGGGCTCGCTGAGCGCATAGCCCACGTAGCCCACTACCGGCTGAGCCGGCGTCTCCCCGAGGCCCTGGAGCGCTCTCCAACGCTCCCAGGCCGATTCCAGGCGCGCACCCGCGTGCTGTGCACGGGCGACCAGCTCTGGATCACGCATCGTGCGATCCCCCTAAAAATTGTGTACCCCGGAAATTCTCCGGATCGGTCCCAGCGCGGTGAGCGCCGCTTGCGCCAGTGTCAAGAACCCCTTCATGATCACTTGCGCGAAACTGCCCTCGCCCGCTGGGACCGACCCCCCAATACGCCGGACGAGCTCCGCCACCGGCATGGCCAACGGCACAAAATCGTGCCGCCCTCCTGGGCCATGCTGCTGAGGCGGGATGCTACTCGGAACGCTGCTGCGGAATGCCCGCGAGCAGTGCACGGACCTCAGTCTCCCGGTAACGCCGGTGCCCCCCAAGCGTGCGGATCGACGTCAGCTTCCCGGCCTTCGCCCAGCGCGTGACCGTCTTGGGATCGACACGGAACATCGTGGCGACCTCGGCCGGGGTCAGTAGCGGCTCGGCCTCTGGAGTGCGTGCGGACATTGGTGCGGCCTCTCCTCCTGGATCGATGTAGCGATCCTCGCGTTGTATGTTGTCTGGCCTTGGTGCCCCGAAGGAGCTTGACGTAGATATCCCCATATGCATGGCCCGTGGGTCCATCTTCCATCACCAGCGGTGACTAGTCGATAACTTTCTGCAAAGTTTTTGTGTTTGCGTGCCCCGTTGCCCCCGCTGGCTGCGTCACTGTCAGTGATTCTAGCGATACTTATCGTCGCATCGGGCCAGATTCGGAAAAAGTACCCTGCGCATTCTGCTTCCGCGCAGCTCACCACCGCCCTCCTCGGCGGAGACCGCGATCGCCTGACGCTGTAGCCCCCTAGACACTGACTGTAACCTACCACGACTGAATCGGTATATAACCAGACACTTGTCTTTCTTAACCACGATGGTGCGACAGGTACTGCACGTCAACCCCGTCCGGGACCTCCGCCTGCCCGGTTGGCAAGTGCGTCGCCTGCAAGATCAGCAGCCCGAAGCGGGCCCCGAACGTCGGCTGCGGCGAGCCGGCGCAGGTTTGCCACTGCCCGCCACGGCGCAGACAACACTGTGACACCAGATCGGCGTAGTCATCAGGGCCGCAAAGCGGGTACGGTTATACTTGTACGGAAGCTGGCCAAGCGCCGAGGTCTCTGTGAGGGATCTACGGCGGTTCTGTGTGTGTCACAGGTGTGCCAGCGACAGAGGCATCGTGGGGCCGCACGGCTCCGGACGTTCGAGGGGGTCGAGCCAATGGGGCGCGGCCGAGCCAAGGCCAAGCAGGTTAAGGTTGCTCGCCAGCTCAAGTACAACGGCGGCGGCACCGACCTCAACCGGCTGCGCGAGGAGCTGGGCGTCGGAACGGAAGCGCGGAGCGCGGACCCCGACAGCCCTTACGCCGCATACGACGGCGAGGACGTTGATGAGGACGCCCTCGACGACGACGCAGGCGACGAGGACGACGACGAGGACGACTGGTCGTCGTCTCGCTTAGCGCAGCAACACGCTACAACGCAGCGGCAGGACACCTAGTTCCTGCCGCTGCGCATGCTGCGCAGCGGGCGTAGGCGTTCACCGCGTAACCGGCTCAGGCGCTTACAGCCGGTTCGAGCACGCTCTTGCCGCGCTCGCTCTCCGGTACCTGCACGGGGTAGTGCCCGTCAAAGCAGGCGCGGCAGAGCGATTCCGGCTGCTGCTCGGTCGCCGCGATGAGCTCGTCGAGAGACACGTAGCCGAGCGTGTCGGCACCGATCGCCGCGCGGATCTCCTCGACTGAGCAGTGGCCGGCGATGAGCTCGTCGCGGGACGCGAAGTCGATGCCGTAGAAACACGGCCACTTCACCGGCGGCGACGCGATCCGCACGTGCACCTCGAGCGCGCCCGCCTCGCGCAGCATGGCCACGATCGCCTGCTGGGTGTTCCCCCGGACGATCGAATCGTCAACCACGACGATCCGCTTGCCCGCAATCACGTCCCGCAGCGGGTTCAACTTGAGCCGGATGCCGAGCTTTCCTGATCGTCTGGCTGGGCTGGATGAACGTTCGCCCGACGTAGGAGTTCTTGACCAGCCCCTGACCGTAGGGGATGCCGCTCGCCTCGGCGTAGCCGATCGCGGCGGGCGTGCCCGACTCCGGAACCGGGATCACCAGGTCCGCCTCGGCCGGGAACTCGGCGGCGAGCCGACGCCCGATCTCGACCCTGGTGACGTGCAGCCCCCGTCCGCCGATGGTTGTGTCGGGGCGGGCTAGGTAGACGTACTCGAACAGGCACACCTTGGGCACGGCGGGCGCGAACCGCCGCGACCGCAGGCCGCGCTCGTCGAGCGAGATCAGCTCGCCTGGCTCGACCTCGCGGATGAAGGAACCGCCCACGATGTCGAGCGCCGCGGTTTCGCTTGCCACCACCCAGCCGCCCGCTCCGCCGCCGAGGCGGCCGATCACCAGCGGCCGGAACCCCTGCGGGTCGCGCGCCGCGTAGAGGGTGTTCTCGTCCATGAAGGCCAGCGAGTAGGCCCCGCGAACCACCGGCAGGATGCGGGCCGCCGCCTCCTCCACGCCGCCGTAGGACGCGGCGCCGCCCGCGATCAACTCGGTCAGCACGTCGGTGTCGGAGGTGGCGTGCAGCGCGGAGTAGCCGCTCTCCGGCGGCAGCATGCCCGCCAGCTCGCGGGTATTGGTCAGGTTGCCGTTGTGCCCCAGGGCGATCGAGACGGTGGGCGTGGAGCGGAACGTCGGCTGGGCGTTCGCCCACACCGGGGCGCCGGTCGTCGAGTAGCGGCAGTGAGCGACGGCGATGTCACCGCGCAACGCGGTGAGTGAGGGCTCGTCGAAGACCTGGGCCACCAGGCCCATCTCCTTGTGCACCACGATCCGCCTGCCGTCGCTGACGGCAATGCCCGCCGACTCCTGGCCGCGGTGCTGCAGGGCGTGCAGCCCGTAGTAGGCGAGCTTTGCGACATCTTCGCCGGGAGACCACACGCCAAAGACGCCACAGGCATCTCTCGGCGGACGGTCGTTGGGATCGAGATCGTGCGTAAGACGCCCGTCTGGCTTGGCCACAACACCAGTCTATTTGCTCTCCTGACCTGGGCACACCCCCCGGACCCCGGGAACCGCAGCATCACCTCACCGGCAGGTACTCCGACAGGTCAGCGCGGGCGCCGCTGGCCCGGACCGCGCCGCTCTGCACCGCCTCGGCCCAGCCGAGGCGGCCGGTCGCCAGCCGGATCCAGGTCAGCGGATCGGTCTCCACCACGTTGGGAGGGGTCCCTCGCGTGTGGCGCGGGCCGGCGATCACCTGCACCGCCGCGACGGGGACAACCCGGACCTCTACCGAACGGCCGGGTGCTTCGCGTTCCAGTTCAACTAGGAGATGGCGGGCGGCAGACCTGACGGCCGCCTGCGGCGGTTCCTCCCCCCGGTCAAGCGACGCAGCCACTACGGCCACGCTGGCCTCTCCATTCGGGTCGACCTTACGCGGCGGCATATGTCAGACCGTAGCGCGGTTTTCGGCGCGCTGGTCAGCCGAAGAGGGCCGGGAGGGTGCCGCCCCAGACTCGCTCGAGCTCGGTCAGCGGCACCTCGAAGGCGTTGACGACCGTTAGCGAGTCGCCTCCGGTGCGGCCGAGCACCGTCGCCGGCACCCCATGCTCGTCGCACAGGTCGGCGAACTCTTCTTCGCGGCCCGGGGTGACCGAGACGACGGCCCGGCCGGCCGACTCACTGAAGAGCGCCGTGAAGGCGTCGGCCGGCGGCTCCGCCGCAACGCCCGCACGGTTGTCGAAGCCCGCCACGCTGATCCAGCAGCCAACGCCGCCACGCAGGCAGGACTCGGCCAGGGCGATCGCCAGGCCGCCCTGGGAGAGGTCGTGGGCGCTGGCCAGCACGCCGGCCGAGGAGGCAGCGGCGACAAGAGCGGCGAGGTTCCGCTCGGCATCGAGGTCGACGGCGGGCGGGCGGCCGCCCAGGTGCCCGTGGACGACCTCGGCCCACGCCGAGCCGCCGAACTCCTCGCTGGTCGTGCCGAGCAGCACGACCCGCGCCTCGTCGCCCGGGAAGCCGGCCGAGACCCGCTTGCGAACGTCGTCGTGCACCCCGAGCACGCCGATCACTGGCGTCGGGTGGATGGGGTTGCTGCCAGTCTGGTTGTAGAGGCTGACGTTGCCGCCGGTCACCGGGATCCCGAGCGTCTTGCAGCCGTCGGCCAGACCGCGGACGGCCTCGGCCAGCTGCCACATGACCTCCGGGTCCTCGGGGGAACCGAAGTTCAGGCAGTTGGTCACGGCGACTGGGCGCGCCCCGGTCATCGCGACGTTCCTGTACGCCTCCGCCAGCGCCAGCTGGGTGCCCTGGTACGGGTCGAGCAGGCAGTACCGTCCGTTGCCGTCGGTGGCGAGCGCGATGCCGAGCCCGGTCTCCTCGTCGATCCTGAGCAGGCCGCCGTCCTCGGGCATCGCCAGCACGGTGTTGCCGCGCACGATGTGGTCGTACTGCTGTGTGACCCAGCGCTTGTCCGCCAGATCAGGCGAGCCGAGCAGTTTCAGCAGACAGGCGCGGAGCGCCTCGGCCGCCGGACGGACGCGCCAGCCCCTCCGGGCCGTTTGCGGTCAGCTCGTCGAGGTCGTGCGGGCGGGTCATCGGGCGCTGGTAGACCGGGCCGTCGGCCGCGGTCCCGGGCGGGATCTTGACGACCGTGGTGCCGCGCCAGGTCATGGTGAGCAAGCCGTCGTCGGTCACCTCGCCGATCACCGTGGCCTGCACGTCCCACTTGGCGCAGACCTGCATGAAGGCGTCGATGAGGTCCGGCCGGACGACCGCCATCATCCGCTCCTGCGATTCGCTCATCAGGATCTCGGCCGGGGTGAGGCTGGGGTCGCGCAGCGGGATCGCGTCCATGTCGACGGTCATGCCGCCGTCGCCGCCCGCCGCCAGCTCCGTGGTCGCGCAGGCGATGCCCGCCGCGCCCAGGTCCTGGATGCCCTCGATCAGCTCCTGGGCGTAGAGCTCGAGGCAGCACTCCACCAGCAGCTTCTCCAGGAACGGGTCGCCGACCTGGACCGACGGGCGCTTGGCGGCCTTGCCCCCCTCGTCGCCAAACGTCGCGCTGGCCAGCACCGATGCGCCGCCGACGCCGTCCGGGCCGGTCCGCGAGCCGAACAGGACGACCTTGTTGCCGGCCCCGCTTGCCACCGCCGCCTGCAGGTCGCCGTGTCGCATGAGGCCCACGCAGAGGGCGTTCACCAGCGGGTTCCCTGCGTAGCAGGGGTCGAAGACGAGCTCGCCGCCGATGTTGGGCAGGCCCAGGCAGTTGCCGTAGAACGAGATGCCGGAGACGACGCCGGGCAGCACCCGGGCGGTGTCGTGCGCGTCGGCCGGGCCGAACCTGAGCGCGTCCATGACCGCGATCGGGCGGGCGCCCATCGCGATGATGTCCCTGACGATGCCGCCGATGCCGGTCGCCGCGCCCTGGTGCGGCTCGACGAACGACGGGTGATTGTGGCTCTCGATCTTGAAGGTGACCGCGTAGTCCTGGCCGATGTCCACCACGCCCGCGTTGGCGCCGATGCCGGCCAGCAGGTGCCGGGCCTGGTCGGCGTCGGGGGCGAGGTTGCGCAGGTGCACCTTGGACGACTTGTACGAGCAGTGCTCGCTCCACATGACCGAGTAGAGGGCGAGCTCGGCGGCGGTCGGGCGACGGCCGAGGATGTCGCGGACCTTGGCGTACTCGTCGTCGGTGAGGCCAAGCTCCTTGTAGGGCTGCTGCTGGCCGGGCGTCTGCTCGGCGACCTCGATGGTGTCCTTGTCGCTCACTGGGCGCCTCCGGCTCCGGCGCCGGCCGTCAGCTCCGACGCCGCGAAGGCCGCGACGACCGAGGTGAAGAACCCCAGTCCGTCGGCCGACGGGCCGGTCAGCGGATCGATTGCGTGCTCGGGGTGCGGCATCAGGCCGACCACGTTCCCTTCCTCACTGCAAATGCCCGCGATGCCGCGGGCGGCTCCGTTGGGCGCCTCGCCGACGTACCGGACGACCACCCGGCCGGACCGCTCGAGTTCGTCCAGGGTCGCCTCGTCGGCCGCGTACGCGCCCTCGCCGCTCTTGAGCGGCACGGTGAGCTGCGCGCCCGCCTGGTAGCCGGCGGTCCACGACGTCGCCGTGTTTCCCACTACCAGCCGCACGTCCTTGTGAATGAACCGGCGCTTGGCGTTCCTGGTGAGGGCGCCGGGCAGCAGGTGCGCCTCGCACAGGATCTGGAAGCCGTTGCAGATGCCGAGCACCGGAAGCCCCGCCTTCGCCGCCGGTATCAGCTCGGCCATCACCGGGGAGAACCGGGCGATCGCGCCGCACCGCAGGTAGTCGCCGTAGGAGAAGCCGCCAGGGAGGACCACCGCGTCCACGCCGCGCAGATCCGGGTCGGCGTGCCAGAGCGAGACTGGCACCGCCCCGGCATAGCGCACGGCGCGGGCCGCATCGGTGTCGTCGAGGGAGCCAGGGAATGTGACAACGCCTATCCGCACGTACTGCAGCCTACCCGGCACTGCCCCCGCTCGGCGAAATGTCCCAGCTCAGCGCGACATGGCGATTACGCGCTGCGCGCCAGCGGCGGATCCCAGGCGATGCGCTTGTCAAGCACCACCCGGGTGCCACGGCCCGGAGCGGTCCGCAGCGTGACCTCATCGACGCAGGCGCTCATGATCGCGAACCCGCGTCCGGACTCGGCCAGCGCGGCGTAATCGGGGAGTTCGTGGTCGGACGGCGGGGGCTCGGGCGCGATGCGGGCGCGACGCCCCCGCCGGAGTACGCCCCGCGGCGCCCGGCACCCGCCTCCCGCGTCGGTGACCTCCACCCGGCAGGCCGCGCCGTCGACGGTGGCGGCAACGGTAAAGGCGGGGGCGGACTGGCCCGCGTGCAGCACGACATTCGTGCAGGCCTCGGTGGCCGCGAGCAGTATGTCGGAGACTGAGTCCTCATTGACGCCGACCCCGCGCAGCGTGTCGCCGAGCACCCGCCGCATGACTGGCACGCTCAGCAACTCACGCTCGAACACGAGGCAGAACCTTACCTTCGGCCGCGCATCTCGGTGCGTTCTCACACTTGAGGGGTTTCCCGCGACACGCGGTAATAATCAATTTTTTTGGTCCGGGCCTTGACAGGTCACTCCGTGATATGCATGGAGAACTCTTCGATCACCGGATTGGCCAGCAACTCGCGGGCAAGCTCCTCGATTGCGGTCCGCGTCGCGTCGTCGGCCGGCCCGTCTAGCTCCAGCTCAAAGCGCTTGCCCTGGCGGACTCCGGTCACGTTCCCGAAGCCGAGGCGATGCGATGCGCTGAGCACCGCCTCGCCCTGCGGGTCGTGAATCTCCGGCTTTAGCATGACATCCACGATCACTCTGGCCACGTATCCCTCCAAGGCGAACAGGGCATATAACGTCAGGTGCAAAGAACTACACGCGTCCAAGCAAGCGGCAACCGCCCATGAAGCGTACAGCCGATGCCGGACGTCAAGCCTGGCCAGGCCGGCGGCGGCGATCCCACCGTCGACCAACAGCGAAAGGAGTGGCAGGTGACAACCGAGACCATCCAGATCCTTACCCCCGAGGGCGAGCGGATCGATCATCCCGAGTACCCGCTCGGCGACGTGGACATCAAGGGCATGTACCGCGACATGGTGCTTGTCCGCCGGATCGACAACGAGGCGGTCGCGCTCCAGCGCCAGGGCGAGCTCGGCCTGTGGGTGCCGCTGCTCGGCCAGGAGGCCGCGCAGATCGGTTCCGGGCGCGCGCTCTCCCCCCAGGACATGGCGTTCCCCTCCTATCGAGAGCACGGCGTGGCATGGTGCCGCGGCCTCGACCCGCTCCGGATCCTCGAGATCTTCCGCGGCGTCAACCACGGCGGCTGGGATCCGCAGGAGCACAAGTTCCACCTCTACACGATCGTCATCGGCGACCCAGACCCTGCACGCCACCGGGTACGCGATGGGCATCAAGAGCGACGGGGCCGAGGATGAGGCGGCGATCGCCTACTTCGGCGACGGCGCGACCAGCCAGGGCGACGTGAGCGAGGCGTTCTCCTGGGCGTCGGTCTTCAACGCCCCCGTGGTCTTCTTCTGCCAGAACAACCAGTTCGCGATCTCCGTCCCCACCGAGCGGCAGAGCCGGGTCCCGATCTACCGCCGGGCGAGCGGCTTCGGCTTCCCCGGCGTCCAGGTCGACGGCAACGACGTGCTCGCGTGCTACGCGGTGACCAAGCACGCGCTGCGCGCGGCCCGCGAGGGCCAGGGGCCCACGCTGATCGAGGCGTTCACCTACCGGATGGGCGCGCACACCACGACCGACGACCCCACCAGGTACCGGCTGTCGAGCGAGGTCGAGGCCTGGCGCCTGCGGGACCCGATCGAGCGCGTCCGTTCCTACCTGTCCCGCTCCGGCGAGGCCGACAGCTCCTTCTTCGAGCAGGTCGAGGCGGAGGCCGACGCGGAGGCCACGCGGGTTCGGGCCGCCGTCCTGGCGCTGCCCGATCCGCCGCCGCTGGCGATGTTCGACAACGTGTACGTGGACGCGAACGCGATCCTCGCGGCGGAGCGCGCGGACTACGCGGCGTACCTGGACGGGTTCGAGGACGCCGGCGTCACCGTCGGCGCGGGCACCGAGGAGGGCCGATGACCGCGATCACGCTCTCCCGCGCGCTCAACGAAGGGCTGCGGCGCTCGCTCGAGTCCGACCCCAAGGTGATGATCATGGGCGAGGACGTCGGCAGGCTCGGCGGCGTCTTCCGGGTGACCGACGGGCTGCAGAAGGACTTCGGCGACCACCGGGTGGTCGATACGCCGCTGGCCGAGTCGGGCATCGTCGGCACCGCGATCGGCCTGGCGCTGCGCGGTTACCGGCCGGTGTGCGAGATCCAGTTCGACGGCTTCGTCTTCCCCGCGACCAACCAGATCGTCAGCCAGCTCGCCAAGATGCGCTACCGGTCCCAGGGCCGCCTGTCGCTGCCCATCGTGATCCGCATACCGTTCGGCGGCGGCATCGGGGCGGTCGAGCACCACAGCGAGTCACCGGAAGCCTATTTCGCGCACACGGCCGGGCTGCGCGTGGTCGCCTGCGCCGACCCGGCCGACGCGTTCGACATGATCAGGCTCGCCATCGCCTCCGACGACCCGGTGATCTTCTTCGAGCCCAAGCGGCGGTACTGGGACAAGGGCGAGGTCGACACCTCGGCCCCGCTGGAGTCCGCGCTGCCCCTCGACCGGGCCAAGACCGTGCTCCCCGGGGATGACGTCACCCTGCTCAGCTACGGGCCGCTGGTCCGCAGCTGCGTCGAGGTGGCGATCGCGGCCCGCGAAGACGGGCGCTCGATCGAGGTGATCGACCTGCGCTCGCTGTCGCCGCTGGACATGGCGACGATCTCGGCCTCGGTGGCACGCACTGGGCGGTGCGTGGTCGCGCACGAGGCGCCCGTCTACGCCGGCCTTGGCGCGGAGATCGCCGCCCGGGTGACCGAGCAGTGCTTCTACCACCTGGAGGCGCCCGTGCTGCGGGTCGGCGGGTTCGCGACCCCCTACCCGGCGGCCAGGTCCGAGGATCACTACCTCCCCGACCTGGACCGCATCCTGGACGCGGTCGACCGCACGTTCGCCTTCTGAGCTCGGAGAAACCAGCATGAACAAGGAGTTCAGGCTCCCCGACGTGGGGGAGGGCCTCACCGAGGCCGACATCGTGTCCTGGCACGTCAAGCCGGGCGACACGGTCACCATCAACCAGATCATCGTCGAGATCGAGACGGCCAAGGCGGTGGTCGAGCTGCCGAGCCCGTACGCGGGCACGGTCAGCGCGCTGCTGGTGGCCGAGGGCCAGACCGTCGATGTCGGCATCCCGATCATCACGATCAACGTGCCGGTGGCAGGCGAGGCCCCGACGACGGACACAGTCAAGTCGGCCGGCGAAGCCCCGGCTGCGGACGACGCCCCGGCCGAGGCCGAGTCGCAGCCGCCAGCGGCAGCACCCGCCCCGCCCGCGCGCCAGCCGGTCCTGGTCGGGTACGGCGTCAAGCCGGGCTCCACCAGCCGCCGGCCGCGCAAGAGCGCCCCGACCCGGCCGGGCTCCTACCCGGCCTCCCCCCCGGGGGGAATGGGGGGGCGGGAGCCCCCCCATGGAAGACGGACCGTGCCCCGATGAACGGCGGCCCAGTCCCCCCGCCACCCAGTGCCTTCCTAGCGGGCACTAACAGAACCCCCACCCAACCCCAGGGGATGAGGATGAGCAGTTCGCTGGCCAAGCCGCCGGTGCGACGGCTCGCCCGGGATCTCGGCGTCGACCTTGGCGCGGTGACCGGGAGCGGACCCGAGGGGTCAGTCACCAGAGACGACGTGCAAAAGGCGGCAGGCGAAGCAACGGTCCGTTCGATACCTCGGTCTTTGGCAGAGCCAGACGCCGGCCCGCACTCCGTCGCCGAGCTCAGCCCGGCAGCATCGAGGGCTTCTGAAGAGCGGATTCCGGTGCGCGGGGTGCGCAAGCACACCGCCGCCGCGATGGTGGCGAGCGCGTTCACAGCGCCCCATGTGACCGAGTTCCTGCAGGTGGACGTCACCGAGACGATGGCCGCGGTCCGGCGGGCGCGCGAGCTACCCGAGTTCGCCGGGGTCAAAGTGTCGCCGCTGCTCTTCGTGGCCAAGGCGCTGCTGGTGGCGGTGCGGCGGCACCCGATGATCAACTCGTCCTGGGACGAGGCGGCGCAGGAGATCGTAGTCAAGCGCTCGGTCAACCTCGGCATCGCCGTGGCGGCCGAACGCGGACTGCTGGTGCCGAACGTCAAGGGCGCCGACGCGCTCGCGCTGGCCGACCTGGCGCGGGGGCTTGACGCGCTTGGGACCACCGCGCGGGCGGGCAAGGCGACGCCCGAGGACCTGTCCGGCGGCACCATCACGATCACCAACGTGGGGGTCTTCGGCGTGGATGCGGGTACGCCCATCCTGCTCCCCGGTGAGGCGGCAATCCTGGCCTTCGGACAGGTGCGCGACCTGCCATGGGTGGTGGATGGCGCGCTCGCGGTGCGGAAGGTCACGACCCTCTCGCTCTCGTTCGATCATCGGATCGTTGACGGAGAACTAGGCTCTGCCGTGCTTCGCGACGTAGGCTCGATGCTGGAGGATCCGATCCGGATGCTGGCTTGGTCGTAGCGGCCCCGATGCAGGTCATGAGCGTTCCCTCAGTCGGCTTGCAGGCGCGCGAAGGAAGATGGATGGCATGACGGTGCATAAGCTGCGCGACGCGGTCGTGGTCATGGCCGGATTCCTGGCGCTGATCTGGGCGCTCCAAGTATTCAACTGGGCCGACGGGTACCGGCTGGACGGGGACTTCGGCATCCTGTCGCATAACCTCGGCAGGCTGCCGGACATCTTCAGCGCTCCGTTCCTGCACGTCTCCTGGCAGCACATCGAGGGCAACAGCCTGCCGCTGTTCGTTCTCGGCGTGCTCGCCGCCTACCGGTCGGTCGCGCGCTTCCTCGTCGTCTCGCTGATCGTGCTGGTCACGAGCGGCCTGGCGGTGTGGCTATTCCAGTCGGGCGACGCGGTGACGGTGGGGGCTTCCGGGCTTATCTTCGGGTATTTCGGATATGTCCTCGTGCGCGGCTTCCTCGACCGGAACATGGTCGACATCGGCGTCGGGGTCGTGGCGGGCATCCTCTACTGGACGATCCTCCAGGTCGCCATCCCGGGCACGCCCGGCGTCAGCTGGATCGGTCACCTCGGCGGCCTGGTCGGCGGCGTGATCGCGGCCTGGGTGGTGCGCTCAAGGACGCCGGTCGACGCGCGACCGCGCCCAGCCATGCCCGGGGCCTCCAACGGGCAGGCCGACGAAATCGCTGACCTGCTGCGCGAACTCGACGGCAAGCGCCGGTAAAGCAAAAGACCGCGCGTGCCTGGGCTCAGCTCCCGGGCACGCGCGGTCTTTCTTTTCGCCGAGGCTAGAACGCGCCCTCGGGGACGTCCATGAGATCGGTCGTGGTCTGCTCGATGATCTTCCTGTCGCTCTCCAGGCGGGGCAGCACGGTGGCGGCGAAGAACTTGGCGACGGCGAGCTTGCCGGTGTAGAAGTCGCGCTCGGCGTCGGGCAGCGCCTCGGCGTCATCGAGCGCGCGCAGCGCGACCTCGGCCTGCCGGGCGAGCAGCCAGCCGATGATCAGGTCGCCGAACGCGAGCAGCAGCCGCACCGAGGTGAGCCCGACCTTGTAGACCTCCTCCGGCCGCTCGAGCGAGGCCAGGGCGAAGCCGCTCATCGCGTTCAGCGCCGCCTGCACGTGGGTGAGGCCCTCGGCGACGGCGGCGCGCTCGGCCTTGAGCCGGCCGTTGCCGTTTTCGGCCGCGGTGAAGGCCGCGATCTCCGCGAACAGCGCCGTGACGGTGGCGCCCTGGTCGCGGCCGATCTTGCGGAAGAAGAAGTCGAGGGACTGGATGGCCGTGGTGCCCTCGTACAGGGAGTCGATCTTCGCATCCCTGATGTACTGCTCGATCGGGTAGTCCTGCAGGAACCCGGAGCCGCCGAGGGTCTGCAGCGAGAGCGTCAGCGTCTCGTACGCGCGCTCGGAGCCCACGCCCTTTACCAGGGGCAGCAGCAGGTCGTTGCGGGCGGCGGCGGCCGCGTCCAGCCCTCCGTCGGCGGCGGCCATCTGCACCGCGTCCTGCTGAGTGGCCGTGTAGAGCATGAGCGCCCGCAGCCCCTCCGCGTACGCCTTCTGCAGCATGAGCGTCCGGCGCACGTCCGGGTGGTTGATGATCGTCACCCGGGGCGAGGTCTTGTCGAACTGCGTGGCCAGGTCCGGCCCCTGCACGCGGGTCTTGGCGAACTCGAGCGCGTTCAGGTAACCGGTGGACAGCGTCTCGATCGCCTTGCTGCCGACCAGCATCCGGGCATGCTCGATCACCATGAACATCTGCCTGATGCCATCGTGGACGCCGCCGACCAGGGTGCCGACGGCGGGTCGGCCGGGCTCACCGCCGAGCGTCAGCTCGCAGGTGGTGGACACCTTGAGGCCCATCTTGTGCTCGAGGTTGGTGACGCGCGCGCCGTTCCGCTCGCCCAGCGTGCCGTCGGCGTTGACCAGGTACTTGGGCACCAGGAACATGGACAGGCCCTTGGTGCCGGGTCCCGCGCCCTCCGGCCGAGCGAGCACCAGGTGGAAGATGTTCTCGGTCATGTCCTGGTCGCCGTTGGTGATAAACCGCTTGACGCCCTCGATGTGCCAGGTGCCGTCGGGCTGCTCGATCGCCTTGGTCCGCCCGGCCCCCACGTCGGAGCCGGCCTCCGGCTCGGTCAGCACCATGGTGGCGCCCCACTCGCGCTCGACCGCGAGCTCGGCGAAGCGCTTCTGCTCCGGGGTGCCGAGCGTCCACAGGACGGTCGCGAACGACGGCCCATTGGAGAACATCCAGGCGGCCGGGTTAGCGCCGAGCACGAAGCTCGCGACCGCCCAGGACAGGGACCTGGGAACGACGGTGCCGCCGAGCTCGGGGGGTACCGCCAGCCGCCACCACTCGCCGTCAAGCAGGGCCCGGAACGACTTCTTGAAGGACTCCGGCATCGTCACGCTGCCGGTGGCGGGGTCGAAGACCGGCGGGTTACGGTCACCGTCGACGAACGACTCGGCCAACGGGCCGGTCGCGAGCCGGTTGACCTCAGCCAGCATGTCGCGCGCGGTTTCCTCGTCCACCTCGGCGAACGGTCCGGCGCCGAGGATCTCCTGGCGGCCGAACACCTCGAACAGGTTGAACTCGATGTCCCGGAGATTGCTCTTGTAATGGCTCATGTAACGCTCCGCGTGGTGGGTGCCTGATTACATGTTACTCGCTAGTAGCATAGCGCGCCCAGCCCGCCCGACCGTTATTTCAGCTGCGGGCGCCCGCGTCCGGCTGCTACAATGCGTCAAAAGACGATGACAGAAGCCATCCCCTGTCCGCCTGTTTCAGCACTTTTGAGGCACAAAGGGCACCTTGCCACTAGGCTTCCGACTCGTGATGGACGTACGCGACCCTTCGGCAGGCATCCCAATGCGGCAGCCTAGCGACGGCATGCCTTCCCGGCAGTCGGGTGGCGCGCCCTCAGCTCACCCGTTCCCATCTGATCTGCCCGGCAGGCGCCCGGATGCGGGCGCCACCGGCAACTTCGACGCGTTCGGCGGCGGCGAGCTGCCCGCCCGGAGCCAGGGCGGTCAGGGCGGTCTGGGCGGTCAGTCCCGCGGCGAAGGCGAAGGGGCGTTCCCCGTGCGCCAGCCGACCGCACGGCCGATGCGGCCGAACGGCGGCAGGCACCGCCGGGCAGTGCCCGCCAGCCTGCCGCAGACCGCGCCCGCCCTCATCCTCGCAGTCCCCGGCCATGACACCGACCTGACCTCCGGCCCGGCCGGCGAACTGACCGCCGTGCTTCGGGTTGACAACCCGGCGGTGGAAGTGCGGGGAGCGCGCATCGACGGCGGCGGGCCCGCCGATCCGTCCGACCTGCGGGCGGTGCTGGCCGACGTGGCGACGCGGCGGCCCGACGGCACCCCCTGCGCGGTGGTGATCCCGCTGATCGCGACGGTCAACCCCCCGGTGATGCGCCGGCTGCGCGAGTCGGTGGCCGCCAGCGGCATGAACGCCCTCGTCAGCGGCTTCCTCAACTCGAACGCGATGATCGCGGAGGCGCTGCACATCCGGCTGGCGGAAGCCGGCCTGGCCCGCGCCGACCGGGTGCGCCTGTTCAGCATCGTCACCGCCGCCGACGGCGTCCTGATCGTGACCTCGGGCGGCCCCAACGCGGCGGCGGCCGCCAACGTGACCTCGGTCCTGCTCGCGGCGCGGCTCGCGCTCCCGGTCATCACCGCGTCGGTGGACAGCGCGCCAACCGTGCACGAGGGCGCGATGCGGCTGAAGGAGATGGGCGTCAACCGGCTCGCCATCGCGCCGTGCTTCATCGGCCCGGAGGTCGCCAGGACCGATCTGGATTCGCTGCTCGCCCTGGGCGCGGAATGCTCGGCGCCCATCGGCGCGCACTCCAACATCGCCAAGCTCGCCGCGATGACCTACGGGCAGGCGATCAGCTCACTCGACCTCCCGCTGCAGGGCGACCAAGAGGTCCACGGGCAGCACGAGTAACACACCGTATCCATGCGTACGCATAGGACCAACTAGGCCGTCCCTCAACATATCCTCGCAACCGTTGTCCCTCTGCTGACGTCGTATGTGACAGCAGAGTCAAATGGTGTGATTGTGGGGAATCCTGTATGCGTGCGGTATCCAAGGCGCTCGGCGCCATCCTGACGGCGGCGGCCCTGACGGCCGCGGCTCCGCTCGCGGCCAGCGCCGCGACCGCGAGCCCGGCCACATCCCACGTCCCCGACGGCCCGTCGGGCTTCTACTACGGGACCGACAGCCTGCCGGCGGCGGTCACCGGCAACGGCCCGTACTACATGCCCGCCCTCGGGTCAGGCTACGGCGGCTTCCTCGGCATGGCCGGGAACTGGGCCCGCATGGAGGGGTGCACGACCGGCAACTTCCTCAACTGGTCAGCGACCAACAGCGCGCAGGCGAACACCAACTACACCAAGTACCAGGCCGGCATCGGCACCGGCGTCTACTGGTACATGGGCGGCCCCGGCGTCGACCCGCACTGGAACGGAACCGCGTCGGAGGCCTCCGCGTGGGGCGCGGTGCAGGCCGCGCACGCGCTCACGGCGATGAAGAGCCTGAAGGTGACCTACCCGGTGGTGTGGGCCGACATCGAGATGCCGGGGATCGAGCCGGCACCCGACAACGGCTGGAACCAGGTCTACTCCTCCCCCTGCAGCGAGCACGTGATACAGGAGCACACCCCGGCGACCGTCGACCGGGCCGAGTTCAACGGCTTCGCGAACTACATCACCACGCACTCGACGTACAAGGTCGGCGTCTACTCCTCGGCCCCGATCTGGACCAGCATCTTCGGGACCGGCACCGCGTCACTCATCCCGAACACCTATGAGTGGACCTACCTGCCCGAGACCTCGCACGTGTCGGCGACGTCGAGGGCCGTTGGCTGGTGCCTGACCGGCACGAGGACGTGCGCGCAGTTCTTCGGCGGACAGACCAGCTCGAGCAAGTACGCGCTGATGTGGCAGTGGTCCGGCGGCGGCGGCATCCTCAACAGCTACCACACCGACTTCGACCAGATCGACACCGCGCGGGTGAAGTAACGCCGCTCCCGCTCACGCGACCGCAAGCGAACGGGCTCCGCCGACGACCAGTCGGCGGAGCCCGTTGGCGTTTTTACCGGCGCGTCTTACTCGGCGGAGCCGGCCAGCAGCGGCTCGAGCTTGAGCGACGGGTTGTCCCGCTTGATCGCGTTCAGCCGCCACTTGTCGGCGAACAGCGCCAGCAGGGCGCCGTCGAGGCGCCGCGTCAGCACCTCGGCGCCGCGGGCGCCGGCCAGCGCGGTGATCCCGTCCTCGTCGGTTAGCCGCGCCAGCTCGTAGCCGAGCAGGTCGAGCTCGGAGCGCGCGCCGAACTCGTGCTCGAGCCGGTGCAGCACGACGTCGAACTGCAGCGGTCCTACCGCCGCCAGCACCGGCGCCTGGTCGCCCCGCAGGTCGGACGCGAGCACCTGGACGACGCCCTCGGTGTCGAGCTGGTCGATGCCCCGGCGGAACTGCTTGTACTTCCCGGCGTCCTTGCAGCGCACGACGCCGAAGTGCTCGGGCGCGAACGACGGGATGGGCGGGAAGGAGACCGGAACGTCCGCGTACAGCGTGTCGCCCGGCCGCAGCGCGCCCGCGTTCACCAGCCCGATCACGTCCCCGGGGTACGCCGTCTCCACCGTCTCCCGTTCCTGGCCGAACATCGCCTGCGCGTACTTGGTGGCGAACGGCCGCCCGGTCGCGGCGTGCGTCAGCACCATCCCGCGCTCGAACCGACCCGAGGCGACCCGCACGAACGCCACCCGGTCGCGGTGCGCCGGGTCCATGTTGGCCTGCACCTTGAACACCAGCCCGGAGAACGGCGCCGCCACCGGCCGCGGGTCGCCCTCCACGGACGCACGCGGCGTGGGCGCGGGCGCCAGCTCGCACATCGCGTCGAGCAGCCGCCGCACCCCGATGTTCGAAAGCGCCGCGCCGAACAGCACCGGCGACGACTCGCCGGCCAGGAACGACTCCATGTCGATGTCGGCGCCGATCTCGTCGAGCAGCGCGAGCTCTTCCTCGGCGGCGTCGTAGGCCGCCCCCTCGCGCTCGCGGGCCTGCTCCGGGTCCTTGAACACCTCTTCCAGGGCCTTACCGGCGCCGCCCGGCGTCCGCGTGTAGGCGGTGTACACGCCGGTCGCGCGCTCGACCAGGCCGCGGAAGTCGCCCGCGATCCCGACCGGCCAGTTCAGCGGCGTGGGCCGGAGCCCGATCCGCTGCTCGATCTCGTCGAGCAGCTCGAGCGGCTCCCGCCCGGGCCGGTCCCACTTGTTCACGAAGGTCACCACCGGCACGTGCCGCGACCGGCACACGTCGAACAGCTTCAGGGTCTGCGGCTCGAGGCCCTTGGCCGAGTCGAGCAGCATGATCGCGCAGTCGACGGCCTCCAGCACCCGGTAGGTGTCCTCGGAGAAGTCCGCGTGGCCGGGCGTGTCGAGCAGGTTGAGGACGTGCCCGTCGTAGTCGAACTTGAGCACGGCCGAGGTGATCGAGATCCCCCGGTCCTTCTCCATCGACATCCAGTCGGAGGTGACCCCGCGCCGCCCGGCCTTGCCGTGCACCGCGCCCGCGCTGTTGATGGCCGCCGCGTGCAGCGCCAGCGCCTCGGTCAGGGTGGACTTGCCCGCGTCGGGGTGGCTGATCACCGCGAAGGTCCGCCGCCTGGCCGCCTCATCGCGCACGACCAGGTCCGCTCCGGACCGCTTCTCAACATTTGTCACCGACACGGCGGCAGTACTCCTTAGCTCAGCACGTCTCACTCAGCGCGACGCCCCAGACTCCAAACAGGAGAAAGTCAAGATCTATTCTCCCGAACGGACGCGTGGTCCCACGCCAACGCACCATGGCCACCGACGGCAGGCGACCCGAAGTCAAGCCCGCCCAGGCAGCCGAGGAATCTGCCTTATCTCGCCAATCCTACCTGGCCCCCGCCAACCGCATCCCCCTGCGAGCTCCGCGCGGCCGGCGCGATGGCCGGGTGCGATGAGATTAGTCCGCCCGGCCCGTCTGCC
The DNA here is from genome assembly GCA_963773105.1 of uncultured Actinomycetota bacterium. Lineage (GTDB taxonomy): Bacteria > Actinomycetota > Actinomycetes > Streptosporangiales > Streptosporangiaceae > Trebonia. The sequence continues at coordinate 609,639 of CAVZAA010000002.1, read as the reverse complement.
GTAGCGTCAGAGGGTCTCGTGCGGAACTGAGAAGGAGGACTCGTGCTGGTCTACTCGGCGATCACGTCGCTGGACGGGTACACGACCGATCCAAAAGGGAACTTCGAGTGGAGCGCGCCGGACGAGGAGGTGTTCGCCTTCATCAATGACCTGGAGCGCCCGATCGGAACGTACCTCTACGGCCGCCTGATGTACGAGGTCATGCACTACTGGGAGAACGTGAACCTGGCCGAGCAGTCGGCCGCGGAGCGGGACTTCGCCGAGATATGGCGATCGGCGGACAAGATCGTCTACTCCGCCTCGCTGCCGGAGGCGTCCACGGCTAAGACAAGGATCGAGCGACGCTTCGATCCGGAGGCCATCCGCGCGCTGAAGCAGCAGGGCGAGGTCAGCATCGGCGGCCCCACCCTCGCCGCCCACGCCATCAAGGCCGGGCTTGTGGACGAATACCAGCTCTTCGTGACGCCGTTCATCGTGGGCGGCGGCCTCGCCGCCCTCCCCCAGGGAGCGAGGGCTTCCCTCCACCTGGTGGAAGAACGCCGCTTCGCCAGCGGCGTCGTCTACCTGCGCTACCGCCCCCGGGCCTAGCCTGCAGCAACAACGGAACGTGCGGAAGTCGTCACATTCTTAATTATCCACACGTTACCCACAGTATGTTGAAAACTACGGCCTGCCATCGGGGCGTGGATCGGCCCTACTATCCCCTGACTTCCCCGCAGGCGGCAAAATCCGTTCGAGTGACCATGGGCCTACAAGGGCCGCACACCCGGCGCGTGCGCGTCCGAGACATCGCGCGGCTGACGCATCTGCCTGTGGTTGACGAGGAATGGGATCCCCGCCGCCAGCATCACGACTGCCAGCCCAATCAAAAACCCGCCCCATGCCCAGCCCATCTCAGCCCCCTGGGATGTTTCTCCGACACCGTACAGCGCTGCTTACCCAATGTAGTCATGCTCACACTGCTAGTAGTCATTAGATCGCGCGCTGTCGCATCCTCGGGCGCCGGTCTAGTCTCGGGTCATGGCGCAGATCGTGGTGGTGGGGGCCGGCGTGGTAGCGCTGGGGACCGCTATGCTCCTGGCCGGCGACGGACATCGGGTCATCGTGCTTGAGCGGGACCCCGAGCGGCCGCCGAGTGACCCCGCCGAGGCCTGGGAGCGCTGGCAGCGCCCGGGGTTGAATCAGTTCCGGATGGCGCACGCCTTCCTGGGCGGGTTCCGGGCGGTTGTCGAAGCCGAGCTCCCTGCGGTCGCGAAAGCCTTGCAGGATGCCGGCGCGTTGCGGCTGAACTTCATCCGCGACGTGGTGCCCCCGACGAGGAGCGGCGGCTGGCAGGACGGCGACGAACGCTACGAGTGGCTGACCGGCAGGCGCGTCCTCGTGGAGGCTGTGCTCGCCGCGACGGCCGATGCGACCCCTGGGGTGGAGATCCGCCGCGGCGTGGCGGTCGCTGGCCTCTCCCGCGGCCCTTCCGCGCAGCCCGGTGTCCCGCATGTGACCGGCGTCCGGACCAAGGACGGCGAGGCCATCCCGGCCGACCTGGTGGTGGACATGACCGGACGCCGGTCGGCCTTGCCGGGCTGGCTCGAGGACATCGGCGCCCGGCGGCCGAGCGAGGAGCTAGAGGACAGCGGGTTCCTGTACTTCGGGCGGCATTTCCGGTCGGCCGACGGCTCGATGCCGCCGATGTTCGGCCCGACGCTGATGCACTGGGGGACCATATCCTCGCTCACCCTGCCGGCGGACAACGGGACCTGGTCGGTCGTGTTGGTGACCGGATCCAAGGACACGGCGATGCGATCGTTGCGCGAGGCGGACCGCTGGGAAGCGGTGGTTCGCGCCCTTCCGCTGGCGGCCCACTGGCTGGACGGGACCCCGATCGATGATGGCGTTCAGGTGATGGCCAGGCTGCAGGATCGCTACCGAGGCTTCGTGGTCGACGGGAATCCGGTCGCCACCGGCGTGGTGGCGGTGGCCGATTCCTGGGCGTGCTCGAATCCGTCCGCCGGCCGCGGCGCATCGATCGGCATGCTGCACGCCCTGACGCTGCGGGACCAGTTGCGCGGCGTTGGCCTTGGTGATCCGATGGCGTTCGCCGAGGCGTTCCACACGGCTACCGCCGAGACCGTTGAGCCGTGGTATCGCGCGACCGTCATCAGTGACCGGCACCGACTGGGCGAGATCGAGGCAGGTATCCGGGGCGTTGGCTACGACTCACCGGACCCTGCGTACGAGCTCGAGAGGGCGCTTGACGCCTCGTTCCTGAAGGACCCGGAGTTGGTGCGGGCGAGCTTCGACATCCGGTTTGTGCTGCGGACCTCCGAGGAGGTCTTCGCCCGGCCCGGGCTGCGTGACAAGATTCTCCAGATGGGATCCGGCTGGCGCGATGAGCCGCCGTTGGGCCCAAACCGCGAGCAACTCCTAGCGCTGGTTTCCGCTCAGTAAAGGGGACTAAATGGCACGGGTTGATGTCAACGGGGTCGGCATCGAGTATCAGGTCACCGGGAGCGGTCGGCCGGTGGTGCTGCTGCACGGCTTCCCCGACTCGGGCCGACTCTGGCGGCACCAGGTGCCGGCGCTGGCCGCGGCCGGTTTTCAGGTAATCGTTCCCGATCTTCGCGGCTACGGGCGTTCCGGTAAGCCCGAGGGCGTCGAGGCCTACAACCTCATGACCCTGGCCGGAGATGTCATCGCCGTGCTGGGCGATGTCGGCCTCGAACGGGCCCACGTGGTGGGCCACGATTGGGGTGCCGCTCTGGCCTGGGGGCTGGCATCGCTCGCGCCCGCCAACGTCGATCACCTGGCCGTGCTGTCGGTCGGCCACCCCGCCACCTTCCGCCGGACGTTCAAGCAGCGCGAGAAGTCGTGGTACATGCTGCTCTTCCAGTTCCCCGGGATCGCCGAACGCTGGCTATCCGAGGACGACTGGGCCAACTTCCGTACCTGGGCCGGCCACCCCGATACCGACCAGGTAATCGCCGACCTGGAGACAAACGGATCGCTCACGCCCGGTCTGAACTGGTACCGGGCCAACGTCCCGCCCGAATCGTGGGTGGCGCCCGCGCTGATGCTGCCCCCAGTGCAGGCTCCCACGATGGGCATCTGGAGCACGGAAGACGGCGCCCTGACGGAGACGCAGATGACGGATTCGGCCGAGAACGTCGCAGGCCCGTGGCGCTACGAGCGCCTGGAGGGCCCGGGTCACTGGATGCAGCTCGACGCCCCCGACAAGGTAAACGCGCTGCTGCTTGACTTCCTACCCCGCTAACCGTCCGCTTTCCGCCGATGAGTTCCGGACAATAGCGTCGTCTGTCTTCCGAGTACGGGATCCGCACCGCCCGAGACAAGGAAGCCCGAGATGCGCAAGCTGATAGCGCGGGTGTTCGACTACTCGCTCGACGGCCTAATCGCCACCGAGGGCACCGAGTTCTTCCAGTTCTGTCGCGACCTGCCGGACGATCCCGCGGAAGACGCCTGCGGGATCGAGTTCTATGCGGGCGCGGACCTGCGGATGGCCATCATGCGTCGCCGGTGCTGCCTACCAGCGCATCGGCCGGCCGTACTTCCCGACGGCGACCGCGAACAACGCCGGCCCGTCAACGCCGCGCACAAGGTGGTGTTCTCCTCGCACGCTCAGGACCGCCGACCGGGCCAATGTCACCATTGCCTGCGGGCCCTGCCGGGTTACAACTCCGCCGCGTTCGGCGACGACTTACCCCGCCCGACCACGGAAGCGAACTGGCCATGACCACCGCCTCAAGGCGGGATGCCGTCCGCTCGCGCGGCTCGACCCGATCCTGACGAGTACCGCCTGACCATGGCCCCTTCCTGGCGGGCGAGGGCGCCGCCCAGGCCCGCGACGAGACCTCGCACGAAGTCCACCTCGCTCGCCCTGCTCCAGCGCCCGGCCGGGTGTTTCACCACGGTTATCCATGCCGAGTGCCGGCTCCGCCGTGCTCCGTCCTATGCTCCGCCCGCCTTGAGGCAATAGCGCAACCACTCCCCGATGGCTCCGACTGTGTAGTCGGACGGCACGATCGCCAGGCCGTCCTGGTAGTCACGCAGCCCCTCTTTGAGCTTGGCCTTGGCCTCGCTCTTGGTGCGGCCGCTGCTGGTCTTGACAATCCGCCGCCCGTCCGGGCTAACGTAGCTGCCCATGGACCCCCGCCCTCAATCGCCGTCGCGCAGCGCGCGGCGGCGTTGCCGTGCTGCGTCAGCCCACATTCAGATCCACGATCTTGCTGGGCGCCGCGGGGATGCGCCGTCCGACCTGCATGGAGGGCCGTTCCTGACCGCGCTGGCCCTCACCGCTATATAGATGGGGACGGGTCGCTCGCGTCGGCGGAGTCGGCTGCTGGTTCGGGGGTTGTGGTGGCGCCGGGGTTTGTCGGGCGCGGTGCTGGCAGTTGGCGCGGTGGTGATGGGCGCCGCGGTGTTGGGACCGTTGTACGCGCGGGCGGCGGGTGAGTCGACGCTGCGGGACGAGTTGACCCAGGCGGGTCCGGCGACGGGCCTGGAGTTTCAGGACATCCCGTACGGTTTCGAGTTGGCCTCGCCGGTGTCCCATTTCGCGCGGGCCGAGTCGATGACTTTGGCGCCGGGGGCGGTGCGGGGTTATCCCACGCGGATCGGGTCGATCTATATCGAGACCTCGGCGCACGCGCCAGCCGGACACTCTGTGCGGGTGGGCATGGTGTGGCGGGCCGGCGCGTGTGCCCATTTGATCATCGTGTCCGGGCATTGCCCGGGCGGGGTTGGGCAGGTGCTGGTCAGTCAGCGCACGGTCAAGGGTTACTACGGGTGGCGACTGGGTGGCCGGGTCACGTTCGCGGCCGGCGTGACGGCGCGGATCGTGGGGACGTACGTGCCGCGCGACCCGCAGGAGGTTTTCTGGTTCGGGCACAACTATTTCAGGGCAGCCGTCGCTGTTGACGGCCCGGACACGGTCGATGCGGTGTTCGTCGACCAGGCGGAGTCGGGCGCGCTGCCGGCGGGGGCGCAGGCCAAGCTGCTGTGGGATTACCCGCTGGTTCCTGCCGCGATCCGTCTGGACGACGTGCCTGGGCTGCGCCGTGACGTGGCCGAGTTGCAGCGGCGATACAGCAAGGCGAGCTCGTGCACGGCGGCCAGCTGCCCGGGTGAGCCGGTCAATGTGCTGATGTCGACTGATCTGGGGAAGGTGCTCGACGCGGCCGCTCATCAACGCAACCAGGTCGATCGCGGCACTCTGCTGGTGACTGTGCAGCTGGCGCTGTTGGCGTGGTTGGTGCTGTTCGAGGTGGTGAGCGACGCGGTCGAGTCGCGCGGCAGCGAGATCGCGCTGGCGAAGCTGCGCGGTCTGCGGCCGTGGCGGACGGCGTGGTTCGCTGTCGGTGAGCCGTTGGTCCTGCTCGTGGTCGCGGCCCCGATCGGGTTGGGGCTTGGCTGGGTGGCGGCCCGGCTGTTCTCGAGCGCCGTCCTCGCTCCGCACACCCCGGTTGTCCTGACCTGGCCGGCGGCGGCGGCGTTGGCCGGCGGATTCGCCGGCGGCGTTCTGGCCTCGATCGCCGCCTGCTATCGGACCCTGACCCGCAGCGTTCTGGCCCAGTGGCGCCGCACGACACGGTCGCCGCGCGCGTCACGGGTCGGACTGGTTATCGACGTGGCGGTGTCGGCGGCCGCGGTCGCGGGGCTGGTGGTGCTGCTCACCGGCTCCGCCCACAGGACCGCTGTCGCGGCACTGCTGGTACCCGGGCTGCTGGTCATGGCGGTGGCGCTGTTGGGTACCCGGCTGCTGCCGCTGCTGGCTCGGACGCTGCTGCGTCCCACGCGGGCGTCGGGCCGGATCGGGTTGTTCCTCGCGGCCCGGCAGGTGGCGCGACGCCCGGCGGGGCTGCGGCTGGCGGCGATGCTGGCGGTGGCGGTCGGGCTGGCGAGCTTCGGGGTGAGCGGTGAGGCGGTCGCGGCGGGGAACCGGGACGCGCGAGCCCAGGCCGAGCTGGGTGCGCAGCGGGTGGTCGCGGTGCAGTACGAGCGCGGGGTGGACCCGGTGGCCGCGATCGCGCGGGCCGACCCCGACGGTCGGTGGGCGATGGCGGCCGCCACCTGGCTGCCCGACGGCGGCGATTCAGTCGTTGGCACGGTGCTCGCCGTCGATGCCAGCCGGATGGCCCGGCTGGGCTACCCGGCGAGCGGCGGACCGAGTTCACAGCGGATCGCGGACATCATCGGTGCGTCCACGGTCGCGCCACTGGTCACCACCGCAACGATGATGCGGGTGGTGATCAGCGCGTCGGGGATGCGCGGCGTCCCGCCGTTCGTCGAGTTCGTCCTCCGCAGCCCAGCCGACCCGTTCCTGACGGTGGCCGCGGGCACGCTGCGGCCCGGAACCCACACCTACACCGCGAAGCTGGACTGTGCGGGCGGCTGCACGCTGCTCGGGCTGGCCTGGAACCGGTCGAACCTGTCCGGCGCGATGACCGGCACGCTGACCGTGCAGAGCGTCGGGTGGTACCAGCATGCGCGCTGGGTTCCGGTCAACGCGTCGCTGACCCAGCCTGGGGCGTGGCGCGCTGGACCCGAGTTCAGTGACAGCACGGATACGCTGCGGGCCACGCGTCACGGGTTGCGTGACGACTACCAGAGCAGCAGCGGGTACGGCGGCATCAGTTACGCGTTCGCCCCCCAGCCGTTGCCGGTGGTGGCCACGAGCGCCGGCGTCACCAGCGGCAGCCTGACACCAGACCCACCAGAGATGGTTGACGGACTCAGCACGGTCGCGACGTTCAGCGTCAGGCAGTGGGCCCGGGTGCTGCCCGTCGTGCTCGACAGCGGGCTGATCGCCAACCTCACCTTCGTGCGCGCCGTGCTGCCCGGCTTCGACGCCGAGGCCAACTGGATGATCTGGCTCGGACCCCACGCGCCACCGGACGCGATCGCCCGGCTCCGTGCGGCCGGGCTCACCCTGCAACACGAGAACACCACCCAATCACGCATCATCCAGCTGGGCCGGCAGGCGCCCGCGCTGTCGCTGTTCCTGCTGCTGGCGTGCGCGATCATCGGCTCGGTAGTCGCAGTCGGCGGCACCGCCATCGCAATCACCGCCAGCGCCCGGCGACGCTCCCACGAGACCGCCGCCTTGCGGGTGGTCGGGGTACCCCGCCGCGCGTTGTATCGCGGCGCGGTGATCGAGCAGGTGATGCTCCTCGGCGCCGCCGTCATCCTGGGGCTGCCGGCCGGAGTCCTCGCCGCCCGCCTCGCACTGCCGGTCATCCCCCAGTTCGCCGACACCACCCCAATCGTCCTGCATTACCCGCTCCCCACTGTCCCGCTGATCACGTTCGCCGCTGCGTTCGTCGTCCTGGTGGTTCTCACCGGCCTGGTCGCCGCCGCGGCCGTGCTGCACGCGGCCGTCCCCACCCGGCTTCGCGAGGCGGAGGAATGAACGCACAGCCGGTGCGCTGCCAGCAGCTCAGGCACGTCTACCAGATGGACGGCGAGCAGTTGATCGCGCTAGACACCATCGACCTGACCCTCACCCCTGGCAGCAGCAACGCAATCATCGGACCGTCCGGGTCCGGCAAATCCACCCTGGTCACCCTCCTTGCCGGGCTGCAGCGGCCCACCTCCGGCCGCGTCTACCTCGGCGAGGAGGAGATCAGCCGGCTGCCCGAGACCGCGCTACTGCGGATCCGCGCCGAGCAGGTCGGCGTCGCAATGCAGAACCCGAGTCGCAACCTGCTCCCATACGCCGACGCAGTCGACAACATCCGCTTCGCCCAGCGTGGTCCCCGCAGCTACCGCCGCCAAACCCAGCTTCCCAACCCCGAACAGCTCCTCGACGAACTTGGGCTGGCCCAGCTGGTCGGCATCCCCGTCGATCGTCTCAGTGGCGGCGAGCGGCAACGCATCGCCCTCGCCGTCGCCACGGCCAACCGCCCCGGCGTGCTGATCGCCGACGAACCCACAAGCCAGCTCGACGCCGCGAACCGCGACCGAGTTGTCGAACTCCTCCGCCACATCAGCACACACCTCGCAGCTACGGTCATCGCCGTCACCCACGACCCACTAGTCGCCGTCGGCCTCGACCGCACCATTCAGCTGCACGAAGGCCGTATCACCGAAGACACCGCAGCATGACCAGACCCCACGCCCGACCCCCGGAGGGCACAGCCCCGGCGCTTGCCACCCAGGAGCCACCACTAGGCCCCCTGGTCGCCACCGACGTCTGCTACCACCGCGCCGGGCGCACCCTGCTCGATCACGTCTCGCTCCTGGCGCCTCCCGGTCAGGTCACCGCCGTCACCGGCCCGTCCGGCAGCGGCAAATCCAGCCTCCTCGCGCTCCTCGGCGGGCTCGAGCGCCCCGACGCGGGCACCGTCCGCCGCCACCCACTCACCGCCCGACTCGGGTTCGTCCTGCAGGCCTACGGTCTGGCTAACCTGCTCACCGCTGCGGAAAACATCGAAATCGCGCTCCAACCACACCTCGCCGCCGGCAGACTCACCCGAGCCGACATACGTCGCAACACGGCAGACATGCTCGAGCGCGTCGGACTCAGCCGCAACGCCGACCACCTCGTCGAGGAACTGTCCGGGGGCCAGCAGCAACGCGTCGCCATCGCGCGCGCCCTCATCGCCGAACCCGACATCCTGCTCGCCGACGAATTCGCCTCCGAACTCGACCACACGGCCAAACAGCAAGCGCTCGAGCTCATCCTCGCCGTCGCACGCCGCGGAGGCATCGTCGTCATCGCCACCCACGACCAAGACATCGCCGAACGCTGCCACCAGGTCCTCCACCTCACCGACGGCCACCTCCACCGCTAGGGCGGAGCCGTGACAAGCCGCCAAACGTTGATTCAGTACGAGTGCAGCAGCTTTCCTACGGACCGCCCGCCTGCTCACTGCGGATCTCGGCCTGGGATGCTGACCAGGTCTCGTGGCCGTTCTCGAAGCGCCTGATGACCTGCCGGTTCTTCCCCTCCTCGATAACCAGCACCATGGGTGTCCCGGACGCCGCGCTCCGGTACCTAGCAGCGTCAAGCGCCTCGAGCAGTCCGGCGAGCGTGCCCGGGAAAGTCCCGGCCGGGATGCCTGAGCTGGATTCCGGATCAGCGTCCTCGACGCGATAGACCTTCACGCCTGCGTCCATGGCGGCGCCTCCCCCGGTGCGCCCGTCCCACGATCAAGTGTGCAACAGTGCGAATGCCCGCCCGCCCACCAGTGCGCGCTCCGCGCACCGAAGCGTCGCGCTCGAACGCCAGCCCTCGAACAGGTGAGCGGTAACGGCTGCTATCGTCGGCCCATGGGTGAGGCGTACCTTCCTGCTGGCTGGCCGGAGGCCGTGGCGCCGCCCGGCTCCCAGGACTGGGAGGCGTCCGCCGTGGCGTGGCTGCTCGACCTGGTGCCGGACCTTCGCGGGCAGTCCGCGGTCCGAAGGCTTATGCGGAGCACGAATTACGCTGTCCTTGACGTCTAAGTAGGGGCCTCATCAGCGCTTTTTCCACCACGTGGACACCAGGGCGGCCTGCTGTCCACATGGCGTTCCGGCGGGCTGATCTGCTCACCGGCGCCGTTAGCCCCATGCGGTGCTGGTGCGACGGATCGTACGGAATCAGTTGCTAGCCAGTCACTCAGCGTGTTAGACATGCTCGGCTTGCTTGAAGGGACTGGTCGAGCGATTGGGGTGGCGGATGCCGGTCGCGGTGCAGCGGCTGCGCCTGACCGACACGGGTCGGGTCTCGTACACGCTGCTGGGCGATGATGCCCTGCCGGTCGGCCCGGCAGAGGCGTACCTCGCTTACCTGCAGGTGTCGGCGTCGCCGAACACGGTTCAGGCGTACGCGCACGACCTGCGGGACTTCTTCACCTGGGCGGGGCAGGCCGGGCTGGACTGGCGGTCGGTGTCCCTGGAGCAGGTTTCTCATTTTTTCGACTGGCTGCGGCGCCCGGCGGCGGCCAGGGCACCGGGCGTGTTCGTGCTGCCGGGCGCCGCGCAGGCGGTGGAGGACAGCACGCTGCTGCGCAAGCGGGCGGCGCTGGCCGGGTTCTACCGGTTCCACGCCAGGCGCGATCCGCGGGTGCCGGCGGTGCTCGGTGAGCTGATCGGCACCCGGCCGACCGGCTCGTACGTCCCGATGCTCGCGCATGCCAGGCGGGCGGCGCCGGATTCCTTCAGCCCGCTGCGGATCACCGCGCGGCGGAAGGTCCCGAAGACCCTGACGCCGGAGGAGGCGGGCCTGGCGATGGCGGCGTGCTCGCGGGCGCGGGACCGGTTCCTGGTGAGCCTGCTGGACGAGGCTGGGCTGCGGATCGGCGAGGCGCTGGGACTGCGGCACGAGGACCTGAGCCTGCGCCGCGCCGAAGTGCGCGTGGTTCCCCGCGACGACAACGCCAACCAGGCACGGGCCAAGCGGATGAAGGAGCGGGCCGTGCCGGTCCGGGACGTCGTGCTCGACCTCTACGCCGACTACATGGAGCTTGAGTACGGCATGCTGGACCGCGATTACGTGCTCGTCACCCTGTCGGGGCCGACCCGCGGCGCGCCGATGACCCGGCATTGCGCCGGGAAGCTGTTCAGCCGCCTGCGGCAGCGCACGGGGATCGGCCACCTGCACGCCCACGCCCACCGGCACACCTACGCCACCCGGCTGCTGCGGGCCGGGGTCCCGGCCACGGTCGTCGCTGAGCTGCTCGGGCACTCTAGCTCGCAGACCACCACGGAGACCTACAGCCACCTGACCGCGGAAGACCACCGGGAGGTCCTGGCGGCTGCAGGGCTGCTGGACGGAAGGCCGGCCCGGCCGTGAAGAGCGAGCAGCGCAGCAGCAGCCCGGCCGAGGCCGGGCTGCTGGCCCGCCTGATGGAAACGGTGCGGCCCGAGTTCCGCGGCGAAGCGTTCTTCCCGCCCCGGGACAGCCCGGTGTTCTTCCGCGGCTTGTGCCGCATCCCCTCGTGCCCGACCGCGATGATCACTGCCAGGAAGGAGCTGTGCCGGCGGCACTACGGGCGCTGGCTGAGGCTGGGCCGGCCTGAGCTGGAACACTGGTGCGAGGAAGAAGAGGCCGCCGCCGCCCGACGCCTGGCCGTCCGGGCCTGCGGGATCCGCGGGTGCGAGCGGGCGCACAAGGCCCGCGGCCTCTGTCACCGGCACGGCCGCGCCTGGCGATACGCGGGCAGCCCGGACCTCGGCACCTGGACCGGGCAGGCCCTCTACGTCCCGCCGCAGCGCAGGCACGGCGAGATCGAGTGCGCCAAGCCGGACTGCCAGCGGTGGACCGACGGGCCTTCCTTCGTGTTCTGCAACGGCCACGACTACCAGTGGAAGCTCGCCGGGCGGCCCGCGGTCGCGGACTGGCTCGCGGAGCTGGCGCACTGCGGCGACCCCCGGGTCGAGTTCCGGGGCCTGGCCAGGAACCTCCGCCTCGAGCTGCAGTTCGGCCTTCAGTGCCGCCACGACGAGGGGACCAAGCGGACTCCCGTCCCGGGTGTCGTCAGGGCCGTGACCCTGGTCAGGGAGTCCGGGGTCTCCAGCCTGCTCGACCTGACCCACGAGCAGTGGCAGGACCGCCTCAAGGGGCGCGACGCCTCGGTCTCGGCCCTGGGCAAGGCGTTCATCCTCGACACGCGGCTGCGCCTGCACCTGCTCCTGGCCGGCGACGACCCGTGGGCCGACCAGTACCCTCGCGGCACCTGGGACCTGCGGCTGCTCGGCATCACCGGCGAAGGAATCCGCTACCTGGAGTTCGACCCCGTCCCTCAGCCCTGGCTGCGGGACCTGGCCAAACGGTGGTGCCGGCTGCGGCTGAGCCGCGGCATCGCCGCCGGGACGGTCCGCCGGGACCTGCGCGCCTGTACCTCGCTGGCACGCCACCTGCCCGCCACAGCTGGGCCCGGCGCGCTGACCCGCGAGCAGCTGGAAGGATGGCTGGCCGCGCTGAGCGTGCAGCGCCCGCACCCGAGCAGGACCCAGCTGATCATCTCGGTCGGCGTTTTCCTGAGAGACGCCCGCCGCCACGAGTGGGAGCCGCCCCTGCCGCCGGGCGCCCTGATCTACCACGGCGACACGCCGCGCAAGGCGCCCCGCAACCCCCGGTGGATTCCCGAGTTCCTCATGCGCCAGATGGAAACGCCCGAGGCCCTGGCCCGGTTCCCCTCCGACTTCGGCCGGGTCCTGGTGCAGATCCTCATCGCCTGCGGCCTGCGGCTGAAGGACGCCCGGACCCTGCCGCTGGACTGCGTTACCCGCGACAGCGCTGGCGCCCCTTACCTGGCTTGGCTCAACCGGAAGATGAATGACCGGGCCGCGTTCTTCCCCATCAGCGAGTCCCTCGCCGGCCAGATCGCCGGGCAGCAGCAGCGCGTCCGCGCCGCCTACCCCGAAAGCCCCTGGCTGTTCCCCGCCCGCCAGGCGAACCTGGACGGACGCAGGCACACATCCGACGGGCAGTTCCGCGCGGAACTGGCGACCTGGCTGGAACGAGTCGAGCTCGCCGACGAGCACGGCATCCCGGCGAAAGTCACCTCCCACCAGTTCCGGCACACGGTGGCGACCAGGCTGATCAATGCGGACGTCCCCCAGCACATCGTGCAGCAGCTCCTGGACCACATGTCGCCCGAGATGACAGCCGTCTACGCCCGGCTGCACCTCGACACCGTCCGCAGGCACTGGGAAAGCGCGCTGAAGGTCAACGCCGACGGGAACCCGGCCAGCCTCCCCGACGGCCACCCCCTCGCCACCGCCCAGTGGATGCGCCTGAGCATGGTCCGGGCCAAGGTCACCCTGCCCAACGGCTACTGCGGGGCCCCGGTCCAGACCGACTGCGCGTACGCCAACCCCTGCCTGGACTGCCGTTTCTTCATCACCACCCCGGACTTCCTTGCCCAGCACCGCCAGCAGCGCGAGGAAACCCGCCAGATGATCGACCAGGCCGGCCAGGGGGGCCTGGCCCGCGTCGCCGAGAAGAACACCCGCACCCTCGGCAGGCTCGACAAGATCATCACCGCCCTGGAACAGGCCGGCCCCGGCGAGGTCGTCTCCGGCGGAAAGGTCACCGTCCTCGATGCCGCCGGCTGACAACTCCCGCTACCTCGCCGAGGCGTCCCGCCGCCGGCACGACCAGGCCCGCGACCGCGCCGCCCGCGCCATCGACGCCACTGCCGCCCGCGGAACCGCCGTCACCGTCTCCGGCATCGCCGCAGCAGCCGGGGTCTCCCGCTCCTGGCTCTACACCCAGGACGAACCTCCGCGCCGCTATCGCCGAGCTCATGAAGCGCCGCCCCGCGCCCGGCCGCACCGCGCCGCCTGCCGCGGCCAGCGACGAATCGCTGCGCCGGCGCCTCGAAGCATCCCAGGCCAGCGGAAAAAAGCTCCGCGAGGACAATACCGACCTCAGGCGCCGCCTCGAAGCCGCCCACGAGGAGATCCGCCTGCTCCGCACCCGGGCGACTGACCAGACCGGAGAAACGCCATGCCCGCCATCAGCCTGGACACCGCCGACGCAATCGGACTTGCCGAAACCCTCCAGCTCATCGCCAGATGGCTCACCGCAGACCGCGAGCGCCTCACCGCCTCACTGCTGGCCTTCATCGGCCACCCCGCCTACGGCCCCGACGCGCTGCGCGCCGACCTGGACCGCTTCGCCTTCCTCCTCGGCGGCAACGACGGAGAGTTCCTCCTCGGCGAAAACCCCGACTTACCCCCGCCACCTCGCCAGACCGCGGTCAAAACTCACGAACAAAAACCACCCGCCCGACCGCCAAGTGCGGTCAGAACCCATGTCCTGTCTCACGGAAATTTCCCCGGTCTCAGCGGGTCTTGCCCATGTGGACGTTCGTCTCACCAGAAATTGCCCGTCGGCGCCGCTGACCTGGGCCGCAGGCTTTCCGCCGGGCAAGGATGGATGAGACGACCCCTCGCCGATCAGCGCCAGAAAGACCCTGCAGGCAGGATCATCACCACCGTCCGCGTCTCACTGAAGATTGTCTGGCCCTGGTCAGAGCGTCGCACCGGGCAACGAATTCTGAGACAGGACAACCCACGAACAACCGCGGTCAGAACCCACGAACGAAGCCAGACGCCCGGCTCGCGGATAGCGGCCACCGCTAGCTAGCTAGCTGTGGTCATAGTGACACCAATGTCACATCCATGCCGAGCCAGAGCCGACGGAGCCGGCCACCGCCGCAGCCGGCCACCGCCAGAGTCGGCCACCGCCGGCACCGGCCCCGGCACCGGCCACGGGCGAGCTAGGCGTCGCGGCGGTTGATGACCGCGAACGCCACCGCGATCAGCACGGCGGCCAGCGCCACGAAGATGCCGGCCTCGATGAACTGGAACGGCCAGTACCTGGCGGCGGGCTGATAGGTGATGTACTGCGAGTAGCCGTGGCTGGTGAGGCAGGGGAAGAGCTTGTCCTGGGCTGGCCCTTGCGTGAAGTACGCCTGGCACGCGGCGGGGATGTCGGCGGCAGGGAAGCCGTCGGCGGCGCCGGCGCCGCCGCCCGGTCCGGCCAGCGGGCCGTTCGGACCACGGAATCCCTGGCCGAGAATCCAGGCCGCGCCCTTGGGCGGCAGGACGACGTTGTCCAGGGTGATGTTATAGAGGTCGGTGACCGGCGTCATGTAGTGCTGGCGGACCCAGCCCATGATCACCAGCCGGACGGCGAAGAACACGCCCAGGGTGACGCCGAGCGCGGGCAGCACCCGGCGGATCAGCGTCCCCGCCGCGATGCCGAGCGCCATCGCGAACAGGGAGTAGGCGGCGGGCATGATGCCCTGGACGTCGAAGGTGCCGGGGTTGAACTGGCTCGCCGCCACGGCATTCCGCGGCCCCGACCACCAGGTGACGAGCGCGCCGACGACGCCGCCCCAGGCGACGGCGGCGAGCAGCAGCCAGACAGTCTTGACGGTCAGCCAGTGGCGCCTGGTGACGGCCTGGGTCCAGGCGAAGTGGGCGGTGCCGGTCTCGGCCTCGCGCGCCACCGCGGGCGCGCCGAGAAACATGCCGAGAATGGCGGGCACCGCGAGGCTGAACTCGACGATCGCCCCGAGCAAGCCGCTGCCGAACGAGACGCCGTCGCGCGGGAACCGGCAGTTGTTCGCGGCCAGGCAGGCGCCGAAGTCGGCGTGGAACTGGCTGGCCATGTTCAGCCCGGTGATCACCAGCAGCACCGCGAACAAGCCGACCAGCACGCCAGTAATGGCGGTTGATGCGCGGTACTGGCGCCAGATGAGCCAGCTCACTGTTCTTCTCCAACCGTCGAAACGTGAATGGGCGTAGGCCGCGGGCGCGGCGGCGCCCATGTAAGCGAGCACCAGGTCCTCCAGGCTGATATTCTCGGCCTGGTAGGCGGGGTCGATGATGGGCCCGCCCCGCCGGATGACCAGCGTCGTCTGCCGCGCCGTCAGGGTGGAGTGCACCATCGTGTGCTCCCGTTCCAGCGCCGCCGTGTCCTTGCGCGGTCCGACGAGCACCGTGTGCTCGGCGAGCAGGTCCTCGATGTCGCCGCAGAGCTGGACGCGGGACGCGGCGAGCAGGATGAGGTGGTCGCAGATCCGTTCCAGGTCGACGATCAGGTGCGAGGACAGCACGATGGTAAGCCGTCCTTCCGCCTCCGCCAGAGCCGAAGTCAGAGTGGCCAGGAAATGCCTGCGGGCCAGCGGGTCGAGCGCCGCGACCGGCTCGTCGAGCAGCAGCAGCCGCGGCCGCTTCGCCAGCGCGAGCGCCAGGCCGACCTGTGCCCGCTGACCGCCGGAAAGCGTGCCGACCGCCCGGTCGAGCGGGACGCCGAGCTCGCGCAGCCGGGCCCGCGCCGACGCGCCGTCCCAGCGCTTGTTCAGGTGCGCCCCGGCCCCGAGGTGGTCATCCGCGGACAGCCGCCGGAACAGCGGCACGTCCTGCGCGAGGTAGCCGATGCCCGCGAGGAACGCCGGGTCCTGCCGCGGCACGCCGCCGAGCACGCGCGCGGACCCGCCGGTCGGCCTGGCCAGGCCAGTGAGCAGCCGCAGCAGGGTGGTCTTGCCCGCGCCGTTCGGCCCGACGAGCGCGCTGATCCGCCCCTCGGGCACCGTGACCGTGCAGTCGCTGAGGGCCGCGCCGCGCCGGTACCGCTTGGTCAGCCCGCTGGTCTCGATCGCCATCGTCCCTGTCGCCATTGGCCCGAACGGGAGCGGCTTGACCGCGGCACTCATGCGATTTCTCCCTGCAGGTGCGAAACGGCGGGGTCGGACGCCCGCAGCGTGACCTGGAGCAGCGACTCCATCGACTCGTCGTCGAGGCCTGCCTCCCGCGCCTCGCTGACCCAGCGGGCCAGGGACCTGCCTAGCCGCGAGTGGGTCGTGGGCGGCGGGCCGGCCGGGCGCCGGAGCACGAACGTGCCCTGCCCGGCCCGCGCCTCGACGAGGCCCGCGCGCTCCAGGTCGCGGTACGCCTTGAGCACCGTGTTCGGGTTCACGGCCACCTCCGCGACCACCTCCCGCACCGTCGGGAGCTGGTCGCCAACCTCGAGCAGGCCCATCCGGAGCGCCTGCCGCACCTGCTGGACGAGTTGCAGGTACGGCGGCACCCCCGATCGCCCGTCTACCCGGAAGCTGATCATCTGCCTGTACTCCTAGTGTCTTAATTGACTAGCACTTTAAGACGATAAGGCAGGGCCCGTCAATCGACGGGCCCCCCTCATGTCCGCGGTCCTGCCGCTAGCCGCGCCGCAGCAAGATTCCCCGCAGGTAGGCCGCCTGGCCGACGTGCTGCATGTCGTCGTCGAGCACGGAGACCAACCGCACGCCGAGCGTGACATGGGGCGTCCACCAGCGTTCCAAAGGCGCCGGCCCCTGGTTAGGCATCGTGCTCGAATTCAGGAGCGATAACAGGCTGCTATCGTCTTTGCCTATGACAGACGTGTACCTCCCGTCCGGCTGGCCCGGGGCCGTGGCCCCGCCCGGCAGCCCGGACTGGACGGACAGCGCCGTTACCTTCCCTGATGATTGAGTGAGTTCAAGCGTCGGAAGGGCATGGTGGTCGCTGAGTGGCATGTGGAGTGGGTGCCGGATCCGGGGCGGTGGGGACCACTGCCGGCGGGGGGCGTGCTCGGGGTGAAAGCGCTGCCGGCGGCGGTGGCGCGGATCGGCTTGCTGCCGGGTGACCCGGTGTTCGTGGCGCCTGATTTCAAGGTTGACCTAGACCTGCTCGATTTCGTCCGGTCGAAGGATTTCCGGAGCCTGGAACGGGAGACGAAGCAGATCGGTCTCGCGGGCAGCCACGTGCCACATGATCGAACACACAGCCGGAAAGCACAAGAGACCGATAAGGCGTGCCGCCCAATTGTCCCTGCGGCGCGGGCCGCGTTCCTCTGGCAGCGTTATAGACACTGTCCACAACGCAGATATCCAGGTGAGAGGCTAGTTCAGCCTCTCCGCATCCGCATAAGCCGGCATCCGGTGATCCTGGCCGTGATCGCCCGCCACACGGTGACGAGCCCGTCCGTCTCCTCGGAGAAGTCACACAAGCGTCCCGAGGATTGGGTCGGCCGCTGGTGAGTCGGATCGTGCAAACTCTGAGCGGGAAACCCGTGGTGTCACTTCACCGACCGGGCCGACGAGGGACCGCGGGCTCAAGGAATGCCGAATCAGTGAGGCGACACCGGATGTTGGCCGCTAATGGCCCGCTAATGGCCCGGCGGCCGGTCGGGCCCTAGAACGACTGAAGGCCCAGTGTTCGGAATCTGCTTCCGAGCTGGGCCTTCATGTTTGGAGCGGATGACGGGAATCGAACCCGCACTGTCAGCTTGGGAAGCTGATGTTCTGCCATTGAACTACATCCGCAGGTTGTGCCATGCGCCACGCGGGGGCGGGCAGCTCGGCCGTCCTTGCCCACACATCGTACAGGAACAGGTAGCTTGCTTGCGTGCTCCTCTCCGATCGTGACATCAAGGCCGAGATCGAGTCCGGGCGGGTCAAGCTCGACCCGTATGCGCCGGAGCTCGTCCAGCCGTCCAGCGTCGATGTGCGGCTTGACCGGTACTTCCGGGTGTTCGAGAACCACCGCTACCCGCACATCGACCCCGCGGTGGAGCAGGCCGACTTGACTCGCCTTGTGGAGACCAACGGCGAGGATGCGTTCATCCTGCACCCGGGCGAGTTCGTCCTCGGCTCTACGTACGAGGTCGTCTCGCTGCCGGACGACATCGCAGGGCGCCTAGAAGGAAAGAGCAGTTTGGGTCGTTTGGGCCTTTTGACCCATTCAACGGCGGGCTGGATCGACCCCGGGTTCACTGGGCACGTGACTCTTGAGCTGTCGAATGTGGCGACGCTGCCGATCAAGCTCTGGCCAGGAATGAAGATCGGCCAGCTCTGCCTGTTCAGGACCAGCTCCCCGGCCGAGCACCCGTACGGCTCCGCGGTATACGGCTCCCGCTACCAGGACCAGCGCGGCCCAACCCCATCCAGGTCTTACCTCAACTTCTATCGAACCAAGGTTTGACCCGACGGAGTAACGCCCGGCGGGTCAAACCAGGTGCCCCTGCTCAAGAACCGGGGCAAAGCAAACCATTGGGAGTGTCCGGTGGCCTGCCGTTGCCGCGGCGGGCCACCTTCATATTTCTGAGAGCGCCTAGCGGAACGGGTCGAAGGCACCGTCCTTGGCGGAGTTGAGGAAGACCCGCCAAGCCGTCGGGGCGTAAGCGATCGCGGCACCTGAGGGGTTGACCGTGTCGCGGACCAGCACGGACGCGGGCACGGAAGCGACTTCCACACATGCGCCGTTGTTCACGCTATGACTCGCCTTGCGCCATCCGGCATCAAGCGCGTCAATGTCCATTAGTGACATATGAGATGCCTTGTCCTTAGGAGTACTGAATTTAGACTCGAGGGCTGTGTCCCTCGAAACGTACTACGGTTAATGCGACGCACGCGGCACGGTCTTCTGATGGACCGGGCGTGCAGCTTTATCATAGAAGAACGAGAGTCGCAAGTAAGACACGGAGTGGTCGCAGCCACCAAGACCATTGTTAACAGCGACCATCATGAGATCCTAGGCTGTGCGGATGGCCAGCCAGGCCCCAACCGGACACTTGGCTCACTAATGGCGATACTAGTCGTCTGTGTACGTATCGCGGACATTTCCAATCAGCACGGCAGAGTCTTTTGGACTCAACGCCAGGCCGCGCAATATTTCCGAAACCTGCAGGTAGCGCTCGATTTCCGGAGGACGTTCCAGGTAGAGCCCGCCAACCAGGCCTTCCACGTAGACCACGGTGGGTGCCTTGCCGTCGAAGTCAAGGATAATGTAATTACTCTCAAGCGCAGGATGAGCGCCCACCACATATGGCAGGATCTGCACCTTTATATTAGGTAGTCTAGCTGCAGCAAGAATGCTCTCCAACTGTTTACGCATAACCCGCGGGCCGCTAATCGGCCGATGCATTACCGCTTCATCGAGAAACACTTCGACCTCCGGCGGGTTCCCCCTGGTCAAGAGTTGCTGCCGGGTAGCCCGTTCCGCGACACGCTCTTCGACTTCTGCGGCGTTTAGCTGCGGAACCCCTTTCTCGTGTATGCCACGGGTGTAGTCACCGATCTGGAACAACCCGGGTACGACCGATGAATGATAGATCGTCATCGACGTGGACTCTTGCTCAAGTCCGACAAAGGTCTTGTAGGGCAATGAGAAGCTCTGCCACCAGCCCTGCTGCGGCCCTCCCTGGCGAGCACCATGAGACGCTCGCGCTCTCCAGCGTCGCTGACGCCGTACAGTTCGCACAGGTCACGGACGTCGCGTGGCGTCGCTCCCCGCTGACCGGTCTCCATGCGACTTACCTTGGACGACGAGCACAGGAGTTCCGCAGCGACCTGATCGACGGTCAGGCCCCGCTCAGTTGCGCAACGCCCGAAGCAGTGCACCGAGTTCGCGCCGCCGCAGCGTGGGGCTCCCGGTGGGCCCGCGCACTTCCGGCACTGGAGGTCGCTTCCTTCCGCGTCAGCTGACCGTGGCTCCTTGGTGCATCCGCCAAGAACGACCAGGTAGAAGTTATGCCGATGATACATGCCTATGGCACTTCTAAATGGCACTTGCCATTCGCTTGTGACAGAGGCACCATTAAATCAGACAGCAGAAGGCATCCTCAAGCGACCCGCCGACAACGGGGTCGAGCGGTGACCCGAGGGTTACCGATCCGAGATCGCTGAGCCCCCGAGCGTCGCGGGCCGGCGATTGACAGGAGGACCGCCATTCGAATGCGCTCACTGGCGTCTGCCTCCCCGGTGCAAAGGCGCACGCTTCCCGACCCCGCAGAGTTGCGGGGGACGTCGATCACTTGGACTGCAGACAATCAGAGTGCTGCATGTTCCCCCGAAAATACCGCTGGACCGGTGCTGCCACACCGGCCCAGCAAAACACCACCCGTCCTCAGGAACCACCGAGAAGGGCAAGTGACAATGCTTAACGTAACCAACCCGGTCGGCAAAGACAAGTCCAGATGGCCAAAGGACAACATCGGGTGGCCAAAAGGTAACACAACGGAAACAACCATCGTCCCTGACCTGTACCTCGCCGCCACGACCTGGGGGAGACGCGACCGCCCGGCCTCAGTCGCGGACACGTTCTGCGACGCTTCCACGCTCGCGGCCGCGTGGCTGATCGGCCTGCCGCGCCGGGCCGGGCGGCGGCTGTTCGCGGTGAACGACGCCGAGGCCGGCTGGCAGCGCTGGCAGGTCACCGAGACCCTCGGCGGTCTCGGCCGACGGTACCGCGACGCCAGGTGGGACGCGCTCGCGGCGGATCCCGCGATCCGCAGAGACGACCTCGGCGAAGGCACGGACCCGTCCAAGACCGTGCGGCCAGTCGACGGCTGGGATGACGTGCACGGCTGGCCGTGGGACGGCGAGGGGTAATGCCGTCCGGCCGCCCCCAGGGGCGAAACGACCCCAGCCTGATCTCCAGCCTGGAGACGGCCGTGCGGCGGGTTCACCGGCCGGGGCCGGTCGCGCTGGCCTGGAACTGGCGCTTCGAGCTCGCGATCCTCGCCGCCGTCACTGGGCTGTCCATAGCCATCACCGGCAGTGTGGGCCTGATCGGCCTCGCTGCCGTCTCGGGGGCCGGGCTGGCGGTCGGCACAGCGCTGCTGTGCTGGCCGCCGGCCCGCAAGCGGATCATCGCCCGGGCCTGGTGCGTCATCACCCCGCACCGGGTCAGGGCCGGCTGTGTCAACGCCTGGGTGCAGACCAGGAGCGGCAGGCTCCCGATCATCTGGTCCACCACGCCCACCGACTACGGCGAGCGGCTCCGGCTATGGTGCCCGGCCGGCATTACCGCTGCCGACCTGATCGGCGCCAGCGAGGTACTGGCGGCCGCCTGCGGACGCAACGTAGAAAGCGGTCAGAATCGTCGGGCGCGCCCGACCGGCTCGCTGGCGACTGGCGTCCGCTCCCAGCTTTCTATCAGTTCTGACCACTTTATCGCCTTCCTATCGGTTCTGACCACTTTATCGCCCGAAATGTCCGAATTTTATGGTCAAAAGTGATAGGAAGATGGATCGAATGGTCAGAACTGATAGATAGGCGCGCGCGGCTGTGGCAGGTGTGAAGGATGAGCCGGACGGCGCGAACGCAGTTGACCGCCCAGCCCGCGTCGGTGGCGCAGCCGGCCGAAGCCCTAGACGACATGCACCATAATCACTGTCGGCTACGCCATCGACAGGGTCGCCAAGCTGTCGGCTACGCCATCGACAGCGCCTAGCAGTGTCGATGGCGTGGGCGACAGGTTCCGTTTCGGGTCGATGGCGTAGGCGACAGGGCGGGGGGCTGCTTTAGGCTTTCGGCCCTTGCTGCGCTTGTTCGCGCAGGCGGACGGAGCGGACGAGGAGCTGGGCGACGTCGATGACCTCGAGGGAGTCCTTGGCCTCGCCGGAGGCCTTCTTTTCGTTGATGGCGTCGCCGAGCATGACCATGCAGTAGGGGCAGGCGGTGGAGACGGTGTCGGGGTTGAGGGCGAGGGCCTCGTCGATCCGCTCGGTGTTGATCCGCTTGCCGATCCGCTCCTCGAGCCACATCCGGGCGCCGCCCGCGCCGCAGCAGAACCCCTGGTTCTTGCAGCGGTGCATCTCCTCGGCCCGGGTGCCGGGCACGGCGTCGATGATGGCGCGGGGCGGGGTGAAGACCTTGTTGTGGCGGCCGAGGAAGCACGGGTCGTGGTAGGTGATCTTCTCGTCGACCGGGTTGACGGGGGTGAGCTTGCCGTCCTCCACCAGTTTGGCCAGCAGCTGGGTATGGTGTATCACCTCGTAGTCCCCGCCGAGCTGCGGGTACTCGCGGGAGATGGTGTTGAAGCAGTGCGGGCAGGACGCGATGACCTTCCGGCCCTTGTCCTTGGTGGCGCCGGCCTCGTTGAGGGTCTCGACGTTCTGCTGGGCGAGCATCTGGAAGACGAACTCGTTGCCCAGGCGGCGGGCCGGGTCGCCGGTGCAGGCCTCGGCCGGGCCGAGGACGGCGAAGGTGACTCCGGCGGTGTGCAGCAGCTCCGCCACCGCCTTGGTGGTCTTCTTGGCCCGGTCCTCCAGCGCGCCGGCGCAGCCGACCCAGAACAGGTACTCGATGCCGTCGGGGATGGTTCCGTCGACGACGGGGACCTCGAAGTCGAGCTCGGTGATCCAGTCGGCCCGGCGGTCCTCGGCCATGCCCCAGGGGTTGCCCTTGCGCTCGAGGTTGTTGAGCATGGTGGTCGCCTCGGTCGGGAACGCGGACTCCACCAGGACCTGGTGGCGGCGCATCCCGTCGATGTGGTCGATGTGCTCGATGTCGACCGGGCACTCCTCCACGCAGGCGCCGCAGTTGGTGCACGACCAGAGCACGTCCGGGTCGATGACGCCGTTCTCCTCGATCGTCCCCACCAGCGGGCGGGCCGCCTCGGCGAGCACGTCGGCCGGGAGGTGCTCGCGCTCCTCCTCGGTCGCTAGCAGCCAGGGCGCCTTGGCGAAGGCGTGATCGCGCAGGTCCAGGATGACCTGCTTGGGCGAGAGCGGCTTCCCGGTCGCCCAGGCCGGGCACTGGGACTGGCAGCGGCCGCACTCGGTGCAGGTGCCCAGGTCGAGCAGGCCCTTCCAGGTCATGTCCTCGATCTTGCCGATGCCGAACACGTCGGTGTCGGGGTCGGCCTCCTCGAAGTCGAGGACCTTCCCGTTCGACCGCATCGGCTCCAGCGGGCCGAGGGCGTTCGGGCGGCGGGAGTAGAGGATGTTCAGCGGGGCGAGGGCGATGTGCAGGTGCTTGGAGTAGGTGACGAAGACCAGGAATGCCAGTACGACCACGAGCTGAGCAAGCAGGAAGACCACCTCGAGGACGCTGTCCACGCCGTAGCCGAGCGGGTGCAGCGCCTGCGCCACCACCCACGACGCGAACGCCCAAGCGTGCGGGTAGGGGAAGACCCCGGTGTCCTCCTGCGCGCCCCTGTACAGCAACAGGGTGGCGATGACGAGGAAGATCATGCCGAGCACGAGCCAGGCGGCACGGGTGTGCGAGCCGAAGAACCGCGACCGGCGGCCCTCCTTGTGCGGGTCGTTGCGCAGCCGGATCACGCTGAACGTGATGATCCCGGCCAGCACGCCGACCGAGAACAGGTCCTCGATGAACCCGATCGCCGCCCAGTGGCCGATCCCCGGGATCGCGAACGTACGGGAGAAGAGATCACCGTACGACTCGATGATCGTCAGCAGCAGGACGATGAAGCCCCAGAACGTTGCCGCGTGCGCCGCGCCGGGGACCGTCCACTGGAGCAGCTTGCGCTGCCCGACCACCTCGGTCAGCTGGGTCTCCACGTCGCTGCCGGGATGCCTGCGCACCGCCGCCACGCGCTCCGGCGCGGGCTGCCCAGAAAATGCCAGTCGCCGCAACCACCACACCCGCCGCCCGGCGACCGCAAACGCCGCCGCGGTCAACACCAGGCCAACGATTATCCGCAAGTCCACGTGTCCTCCTCATGTGCCTGGGGGTCAAGCCTAACTGCGTGACGAGCGACACCAAAGAGCCCAGGGCGTCAGGTGGATCACGTCGTGCCGCCCGGGGTAGGGGCGTTAGCGCTCCCTCCGCGCTCCCCGGCGGAAAAATCCCGCGCCCGGGAATGCTTCGGCCATCAGAAAAGTTGAGCCTAAGTGACTCAAGTCATTTGACACCAGGACTCACCTCGGGCAAGCTTGAGCCCGGAAGACTCAACTTCACACACACTACAAGGACTGCTCATGGCACGTGCGGTAGGTATTGACCTCGGGACAACAAACTCGGTGGTCGCCGTCCTCGAGGGCGGGGAGCCGACGGTCATCGCAAACGCGGAGGGCGCGCGGACGACGCCCTCGGTTGTCGCGTTCGCCAAGAACGCCGAGGTACTGGTCGGCGAGGTCGCTAAGCGGCAGGCCGTCACCAACGTGGACCGGACGATCCGTTCGGTCAAGCGGCACATGGGGACCGACTGGACCGTCACCATCGATGGCAAGAAGTTCACCCCTCAGCAGATCAGCGCTTTCATCCTGCAGAAGCTCAAGCGGGACGCCGAGGCCTACCTCGGGGAGAAGATCACCGACGCGGTGATCACCGTCCCCGCGTACTTCAGCGACGCTCAGCGGCAGGCGACCAAGGAGGCCGGCACGATCGCCGGCCTTAACGTCATGCGAATCATCAACGAGCCGACCGCGGCTGCCCTCGCGTACCACCTGGAGAAGGAGGGCGCGGCCAAGATCCTCGTCTTCGACCTCGGCGGTGGCACCTTCGACGTCTCGCTCCTCGATGTGGGCGACGGCGTGGTCGAGGTCGAGGCGACCAGCGGCGACAACCACCTCGGTGGCGACGACTGGGACCAGCGGATCGTCGACTGGCTGGTGCAGGACTTCAAGTCCGGCTACGGCATCGACCTGTCCAAGGACAAGATGGCGCTGCAGCGGCTGCGCGAGGCGGCCGAGAAGGCGAAGATCGAGCTCTCGCAGTCGATGGAGTCGCAGATCAACCTGCCTTACATCTCCCACGGCCCGGACGGCCCCCTGCACCTGGACACCCGGCTCACCCGGGCCGAGTTCCAGCGCATGACCTCCGACCTGCTCGACCGCTGCAAGAGCCCGTTCCAGCAGGTCATCAAGGACGCGAACGTCAAGGTGGCCGACATCGACCACGTGGTCCTCGTCGGCGGCTCCACCCGGATGCCCGCAGTCGTGGAGCTGGTCAAGTCGCTGACCGGCGGCCGGGAGCCCAACAAGGGCGTCAACCCCGATGAGGTCGTCGCCGTCGGCGCCTGCCTGCAGGCCGGCGTGCTTCGCGGCGAGGTCAAGGACATCCTGCTGCTCGACGTGACCCCGCTGTCGCTGGGCATCGAGACCAAGGGTGGGATTTTCACCAAGCTCATCGAGCGGAACACCACGATCCCGACCAAGAAGTCGGAGATCTTCACCACGGCGGACGACAACCAGCCGTCGGTGCAGATCCAGGTGTACCAGGGCGAGCGCGAGATCGCGGCGTACAACAAGAAGCTGGGCATGTTCGACCTGACCGGCATCGCGCCGTCGCCGCGCGGCATCCCGCAGATCGAGGTCTCGTTCGACATCGACGCCAACGGCATCGTGAACGTGTCCGCCAAGGACCTGGGCACTGGCAAGCAGCAGTCGGTCCAGATCACCGGCGGCTCGGCGCTGAACAAGGACGACATCGAGAAGATGGTCCGCGACGCCGAGCAGTACGCCGAGGAGGACCGCCGTCGCCGCGAGGAGGCCGAGGTCCGCAACCAGGCCGACACGCTCGTCTACTCGACCGAGAAGTTCCTGGCCGAGAACGACGACAAGGTGCCCGCGGACGTGAAGTCCGAGGTGCAGGACGCGATCGCCGACCTCAAGAAGGCGATCGAGGGCAACGACCTTGAGGCGATCAAGTCCGCCAGCGAGCGGGCCGCCACGGTCAGCCAGAAGATGGGCAGCGCCATCTACGCCGCCGCGCAGGCGGAGCGCCAGGAAGCCGGTCAGGACGAGACGGCGACCGACGCACCGCACGACGAGGATGTCGTCGACGCCGAGATCGTCGACGAAGGCGAAGGTGGAGCCGCCTGATGACTGCACCTGAGGAGCCCACGGGGCCGGTGATCCGCGATAACCGGCGGATCGACCCGGTGACTGGGCAGCCAAAAAGGGGCAAGCACGCGGCCTCTCAGCCTGCCGGCACCGCAAGTGCCGGCCGGCGGGGCGTCGGCTCGGGCAACGCTGGCCCGGCCGGCGCCGGCCCGGGCGGCCCCGGACCCGGCGCCGCCAAGCGCGGAGTCGCGGATGAGCCCCAGGCCGCGGCGGCGGCCCCGACGCCGGCGGCCCCGGCACCCGCGGCGGCGCCAGCCGCCGAGCCTGCGGCGGCAGCCGAGCTGCGCGCCCAGCTGGCGGAGCGGACCGCCGACCTGCAGCGGTTGCAGGCGGAGTACGCCAACTACCGCAAGCGGGTGGACCGGGACAGGGCCTCCGTACGCGAGCAGGCCGTGGCCAGCGCGCTCAGCGAGCTGCTGCCGGTACTGGACGCGATCAGCCAGGCGCGTGAGCACGGCGAGCTGTCCGGCGGCTTCAAGTCGGTCGCGGACTCGCTCCAGGCCGCGGTCGGCAAGCTCGGCCTTGTCAGCTACGGCCAGCGCGGCGACGCCTTCGATCCGAAGATTCACGAGGCGCTGTCGTACTCGGACTCGCCCAACGTGACCGAGGACACCTGCGTGGAGATCTTCCAGCCCGGCTACAAGGTGGGCGAGCGGATCCTGCGCCCGGCCCGGGTAGCGGTGGCGGCGCCAGGTTCAGGGCCAGACGGAAGCGAGAACGCTGCCGACTGGTCAACCGGAGAAGACAACAACTAGCAAAGATGCCCAGCGAGGCCAGATGAGCGCGAAGGACTACCAGAAGGACTACTACAAGACGCTGGGCGTCCCCAAAACCGCGACGGCGGCCGAGATCAAGAAGGCCTACCGCGAACTCGCTCGGAAGTACCACCCCGACGCGAACAAGGGGAGCACCGACGCCGAGGAGCGCTTCAAGGAGATCACCGAAGCGTACAACGTGGTGTCGGACGAGAAGCAGCGCAAGGAGTACGACGAGGCCCGCTCGATGTTCGGCGGGTTCCGAGTGCCGGCCGGCAGCCGGCCGGGGACCGCGAGCGGCAACTTCGACTTCGGCGACCTGTTCGGCGGCGAGGGCCTGGGCGACGTGATCGGCGGGATCTTCCGCGGCGGTCGCCCCGGCAGCACGGCCAGCCGGGCGCGGCGCGGCGCGGACGTCGAGACCGAGACCACCCTGGCGTTCGGCGACGCGATCGACGGCGCCACGGTGTCGCTGCGGCTCACCGGCGAGGGCCCGTGTCCCGTCTGCCACGGCACCGGGGCCAAGACCGGCACGGTGCCGAAGGTCTGCCCGGACTGCCACGGCACCGGCCAGCAGAGCCGTAACCTGGGCGGGTTCGGGCTCTCGGAGCCTTGCAAGACCTGCCGTGGCCGCGGCCTCGTGGTCGAGGACCCGTGCCCGTCCTGCAGCGGCAGCGGGCGGGCGATGAGCTCGCGCACCATCCAGGCGCGCATCCCGGCGGGCGTAGCCGACGGCCAGCGGATCAAGATCCCCGGCAAGGGGGCACCGGGCGAGCACGGCGGCAAGCCGGGCGACCTGTACGTGCGGGTCCACGTGACGCCGCACCCGGTGTTCGGCCGGACCGGGGACAACCTCACGGTCACGGTGCCGGTGACGATGCCCGAGCTCGCGCTCGGCGCGGAGATCAAAGTGCCGACACACCGGGGGGCCGCCGTTACCGTGCGGGTTCCCGCGGGCACGCCGAACGGACAGGTGCTCCGCGTCCCCGGCCGCGGCGTCCGCCGCAAGGACGGGACGCTCGGGGCGCTGCTCGCCACCGTCGAGGTGGTCGTGCCGCAGGAGCTGAACAAGAAGGCGCGGTCGGCCCTCGAGGACCTGCGCATCGCCACCGCCGAAGCGGACCCGCGCGAGGAACTGCTGCGCAGGGCTCGCGAGGAATAGCCGCGAGGCGTAGGCAGGACTAGCAGGACAGAAAAGAGAACGAAGAGGAGGAGATGACATGACCAACCCATACGAGCTGTCGGATGACGTGCCCGTGTATGTCATCTCCGTGGCCGCGCACCTATCGGGCATGCATCCGCAGACGCTGCGCGGCTACGAGAAGGTCGGGCTGGTGATCCCGCGGCGGACCCCCGGCGGGGGCCGCCGCTACTCGATGCGGGACATCCTCACGCTGCGGGAGATCCAGCGGCTGTCTCAGGAAGAGCGGATCAACCTCGAGGGCATCAAGCGCATCCTGGACCTGGAGCGGGAGCTCGAGCAGACCCGGCTGATGGCCGCCGGCCTGCACGCCGAGATCTCCCAGCTGCGCAACGAGCTGGAGTCCACCCGCGCGGTCGCCGCCCGGCTGGCCGAGCTCCGCCGGTCCCGGGCGGTAGACCCGGCCGCCACGCTGGTCCCGGTGCGCTCCTCCACCAGGGTGACCTTCTGGCAGGCAGCAGCCACCCAGGCGACGCCGCCGCAGGCAGCCGCACCGCAGGCGGACGCGCCGCCGAGCGGTCCAGGTCAGCCGGCCGCAGGCGAGAGAACTAAATAGGCATCAAGGGGATTGAAGAGACCCATGGACGACAAGCTCACCCGTAAGAGCCAAGAGGCCCTCTCGGTGGCGATCAGGAAGGCCGCAGCGAACGGCAACCCCCAGGTCGACCCGCTGCACCTGCTGGCCGCGCTCCTCGAGCAGGCCGACGGTACCGCGGCGCCGCTGCTGCGAGCCGTGGGCGCCGACCCGGCGCTCATCGTCAAGGACGCTGGCGATCAGATCGACCGGCTGCCGCGCATGCACGGGGCCAGCACCAGCGCTCCCGAGACCTCGAGGCAGCTGCTGACCGTGATCAACACGGCCGCCAGCCGCGCCCGCCAGCTGGGGGACGAGTACGTCTCGACCGAGCACCTGCTGGTCGGGATCGCCGCCGACGGCGGCCAGGCCGCCACCCTGCTGCGCGGGTCGGGCGCCACCGCGGACGCGCTGACCGAGGCGTTCACCGAGGTGCGGGGCAGCGCCAAAGTCACCAGCCAGGACCCGGAGGGCACCTACCAGGCGCTTGAGAAGTACGGCGTCGATCTGACCCAGCAGGCCAAGGACGGCAGGCTCGACCCGGTGATCGGCCGTGACTCCGAGATCCGCCGAGTGGTCCAGGTCCTGTCCAGGCGAACCAAGAACAACCCGGTCCTCATCGGCGAGCCCGGCGTCGGCAAGACGGCGGTGGTTGAGGGCCTGGCCCAGCGCATCGTGGCGGGCGACGTTCCCGAGTCGCTTCGCGGCAAGCGGCTGATCGCACTCGACCTGGGCAGCATGGTGGCGGGCGCGAAGTACCGCGGCGAGTTCGAGGAGCGGCTCAAGGCCGTGCTCAACGAGATCAAGGCCAGCGACGGCCAGGTGATCACGTTCATCGACGAGCTGCACACCGTGGTCGGCGCGGGCGCGGCCGAGGGCGCGATGGACGCCGGCAACATGCTCAAGCCGATGCTGGCCCGCGGCGAGCTGCGCATGGTCGGCGCCACCACGCTTGACGAGTACCGCGAGCGGATCGAGAAGGACCCCGCTCTCGAGCGGCGGTTCCAGCAGGTTCTGGTGGGCGAGCCGTCGGTCGAGGACACGATCGCGATCCTGCGCGGGCTCAAGGGCCGCTACGAGGCGCACCACCAGGTGCAGATCTCCGATGCGGCGCTGGTCGCGGCCGCCACCCTGTCCGACCGGTATATCACCGCGCGGTTCCTCCCGGACAAGGCGATCGACCTGGTCGACGAGGCCGCGTCGCGGCTGCGGATGGAGATCGACTCCTCCCCGGTCGAGATCGACGAGCTCCGGCGGATCGTGGACCGGATGAAGATGGAGGAGCTCGCGCTCTCGCGCGAGTCCGACGCGGCGAGCAAGGAGCGCCTCGGGAAGCTGCGGGCCGATCTAGCCGACCGGCAGGAGCAGCTCACCGCGCTGACCGCCCGCTGGGAGCAGGAGAAGTCCGGGCTGAACCGGGTTGGCGAGCTGAAGAAGAAGCTTGACGACCTGAAGGGCCAGGCCGAGCGCGCCCAGCGCGACGGGGACTACGAGACCGCGTCCAGGCTGCTCTACGGCGAAATCCCCACCCTCGACGCGGAGATCGCCGAGGCGGCGGCGACCGACCGCGGCGACGAGGGCCAGCCCGGCGCCGCCAGCGCTGGCCTGAGCGCCCCGCCGATGGTGAAGGAGGAGGTCGGTCCCGACGACGTGGCCGATGTCGTGTCGGCGTGGACCGGCATCCCCGCCGGGCGGCTGCTCGAGGGCGAGACCGGCAAGCTCCTGCGGATGGAGGACGAGCTCGGCAGCCGGGTCATTGGCCAGGTCAGCGCCGTGCAGGCGGTCTCAGACGCGGTGCGCAGGGCACGGGCAGGCGTATCTGACCCGGATCGGCCCACGGGCTCGTTTCTCTTCCTCGGACCGACTGGCGTCGGTAAGACGGAGCTGGCCAAGGCCCTGGCGGAGTTCCTGTTCGACGACGAGCGGGCGATGATCCGCATCGACATGAGCGAGTACGGCGAGAAGCACTCGGTCGCTCGCCTGGTCGGCGCGCCACCCGGCTACGTCGGCTACGAGGAGGGCGGTCAGCTCACCGAGGCGGTGCGGCGCAGGCCTTACTGCGTGGTGCTGCTCGATGAGGTCGAGAAGGCGCACCCCGAGGTGTTCGATGTGCTGCTCCAGGTCCTCGACGACGGACGGCTGACCGACGGTCAGGGCCGGACGGTGGATTTCCGCAATACGATCCTCATCCTGACCTCGAACCTAGGCTCGTCCTTCATCGCCGATCCCTCCATCGACGAGAAGACCAAGCGGGAGGCGGTGATGAACGCCGTCCGCGCCTCGTTCAAGCCCGAGTTCCTCAACCGGCTGGACGACGTGATCATCTTCGACGCGCTGTCCACCTCGGAGCTGGCCAAGATCGTGGACATCCAGGTGAACCGGCTCGGCCGCAGGCTGTCGGCCCGGCGGCTAACGCTGACCGTCACCCCGGCGGCGAAGGAATGGCTGGCGCTGACCGGGTTCGACCCGGTCTACGGCGCACGGCCGCTGCGGCGGCTGGTGCAGTCCGCGATCGGCGACAAGCTGGCCCGGGCGCTGCTTTCCGGCGAGGTCACCGACGGCGACGAGGTGATCGTCGACCTGGACTCCATGTCCGACGAGCTGACGGTCAAGACGGCGACGCGGGCCGAGTGAGCCTGACGTCAGGCCGGCTCAGCCGGCCTGGCGTCACACCTATACGGCCTTGCGCGGGGTGCCGTCGAGCATGCGGTCGTAGTCGTCCTCGCCGAGGCCCAGGTCCACCCGCAGGCGATACCTGAGGCGGAGCAGCAGCTGCAGCTCCGCCTCATCGCCGAGCTGGATGCAGCGCTCAACCCCGACCGTCGTCCAGTCCTGCGCCCGGCGCAGGTCACCCTGTTCGGTGAACAGCTCGGCCAGCAGATCGCAGGTGCGGGGGCTGACCGATTCACGTTCGGCGGTCAGCCCGGCGAGCAGCAGCTCCGCCTCCGGCCCGCGGTCAAGTCCGAACAGCGCCCGGGCCAGGTGAACCCTGGCCTCGGCCGATACCAGGCCGCCGTCCTCGATCGCGGCGGAGAACTCGTCCGCCGCCGGCTGGGGCTCATCGGCCATCATCCACTGCTCGCCCGCTCGGACATGCGCCTCGGCGCGCAGGCCGGGATCGACCTCCTGCGCGAGCTGGCTCATGCGAACGGCGGCCCGCACATGGTTGCCCGTGCGCGCTGCCTGGAACTCAATCTCGTCGAAGTCGCCGACGCCTGCTGCCACTCTTCCCACGGTACCCCAGCGACCCTTCTCCATACGTCCGGATTTATCGGCGGGCGTGCTCAAGCGCATCCCAGAACCCACGACGCAGCGCGTGCCGCACCTCGTCATGGAGCAGAAAGTCGATCGGCAGGGCCGATCCCTGGAGCAGCCTGGCCTCAAGGTCAGACGGCATCCGAGGCTTCCTGGCAAGTACGGCTTCCAGCCAGAGCGCGGGCGCGTCGCGGGCCACCGACTCGCCGAACGCCTGGCCCTCCTCGTGCGCGGACTGCACCGCGTCGGCCAGGGAGACCCCGGACTGCCCGCCGGAATAGCCCGGCGACCCGCCCGCGTCCTGCTGCGCGGGCGCGGGCGGCCCGGTTACCTGGCTCAGCCCGGGATAGCCGTCCGGCCCCGGCTGACCGGCCTGACCTGGCCGGCCCTGCTGGCCGGGGGCTCCGTCGCCCAGCCCGCCCGGACCCGCGTGAGCGGCCGGCCCGGACGGCTGGCCCACCAGCGAGACCGGCGAAACCGGCGGGACATGCCCGACCGGCCCGACCGACCCGATCGGCCCGTTGAGCGGACGGGGGCCACCGTAGGCGGCGGCACCCACGCGGTTGCCGCCGAAGCCGTGGCCGGCCTGGTCCATCGGCACCACCGGCGCGATGGGCTGGCCGCCCGACCCAGGGCCCCCGGCCGACGGCCCGGCCCCGAGATCGGGGGCACCGGGACCGCCTGGCCCCTGCGTTGACCGCGACTGCATCGACTGTGGCTGCATTGGCTGCGACTGCATCGGCTGCGACTGCATCTGCATCTGCATCGGCTGTGACGGCTGGCCGAGTGACGGCTGGCCTGCCTGCCCGTTCGGGGTGGGCAGCCGCCGGATCGGGGCTGCACCGGACGGGCCCGCAGACGCCGGCGCGGCCACCGGCACCGGCACCGGCTGGTACCTGTCGCCTGCGTCTCCCGCGAGCGGCTCGCGGCTGCCCACCTCGAGCTGGAACTGGTCACGAACGGCGCCCGGGTTGTATCCCGACTCGACCGGGCGGAGCAGGTCCTGATCACGACGCGGCCGCGCCGACGCGCGATCGGCGGCCAGGTCCTCAGGCGCCGGGGGGACGGCGACCGGCGCCGCGTACAGTTCGTCCCGCTCGGGCAGTTCAGGCGGCTCGGGCCGGAACTGGCCGTCCGGGCGCGCAGGCGTCTCGGCGTGGGCCGTGAACTCCGGCCGCCCGGGGCCGGCCGGGGACGGGAAGTCGGGCATGGAAGGCCCTGTGCCGGGGGCGGTAGCTCCGTAGTCGGGCAGCGAGGGACTGTAGTCGGGAAGCGAAGGGCTGTAGTCCTGGCCGGCCCGGTAGTCGTCGAGCGGCCGGTAATCCGAGACGGTCCCGTAGTCGGCGACCGTGTCGTACGCCGCCGCGGGAGTCGCGGCGGGCTCCCGGACGAGGTCGGCGCGATCTTCCTCGGGGCGGTCCGCCGCATGCTGGGCGCCGCGTCCGAGCAGGGCACGGCCGTTCGCGTGACCATTTCCGTGCCCGTGGCCGTTGCCGTTCGCGCCCGCGTGCAGCGCGAGCACCCCGCCGTCCCTTTCGCTCTGCCGGGGCGGCTCCGCCCCCGAGATCAGCTCGGCGAACGGGCGCAGCTGGGAGGCGCTGATCTGGACGATGTCGTCGCATTCCTGGCGGAGCGCGCGCGGGATCTCCGGGTTGCCGTCGGAGGCGATGTGCAGCAGGGTGACCCGCATGCCCATGTCCTGAACGTCGGCGATGACCTGGGCGAGGTCTTCTTCCCCGCTGACCACCATCGCGTCGCTCACGGCCTTGTTCCGTGCCAGCGTGGTGAGGTCGCGGTGGATCTCCCCCTCGACCCCCTCGCGGCGGCCCGGCCGCATCTTGGCCAGGCGGAGCTTGACGCCGGGAAGGTCGGCCAGCGCGTCGTGGTCCGGGCTCCGGCGCCCCTCGACGGTCGAGTCGTACCAGTAGCAGCGAAGCAGCGGCAGCCTCGACCGCTCCATCGCCAGGCTGGCGAGCAGTTGCAGCAGGCCTGGGTAATCCCAGGAGACGGACTCCCGGCGGCGCGTACCGTGCACCGCCATCGCACCGTCCGCCAGCACATAGCCCGCGTCCACGAACAGCGCACAGCGATCCACGCCATACCGCCTTTCCCCTCACAGTGCGGGAACATCCAGGTCAGCAGCCACAACGACACATGGCCGAGCGTTCCCCGCACTCATAGGGTAATAAAGTGCGCCGCCCTCGATGGCCGTTCCCGCACAAGTCACCGGCCGGCCGGACGCGAGATCATCCTCCCGCAATAAACTGCGGACTGTGAGTGATCGCGAAGAACTGCTGGCGGGGATCAAGGCCAAGGGCATCGTCCACGGCGACTTCGTGCTGTCCTCCGGGCAGCGCGCGAGCAGCTACGTGGACCTGCGGCGGGTAACGCTCGACGGCCGCCTGGCGCCGCTGGTCGGGCGGGTGCTGCTCAACGCGACGGCGGGTCTGTCCTATGACGCGGTCGGCGGGCTGACCCTCGGCGCGGACCCGGTCGCGACGGCGATGCTGCACGCGGCGGCCAACCGGTCCACCCCGATCGACGCGTTCGTGGTGCGGAAGTCGGAAAAGACGCACGGCCTGCAGCGCCGGATCGAGGGGCCAGACGTCACCGGCCGTCGGGTGCTGGCCCTGGAGGACACGTCCACCACCGGGGATTCCGTCCTCACCGCGGTCGACGCCCTCGACGCGGCCGGGGCCGAGGTGGTCGGCGTCGCCGTCATCGTCGATCGCGGCGCCAGGCATAAGATCATCGACCGCGGCCTGCCCTACATCGCGGTCTACGAACTGGCCGAGCTCGGCCTCTAGACAATTACCCCTGACGGTGGCGGCCGCTGCGCTCGGGCGACCGCGGCCGGTCGGGGGCGCCGCCCGCGGCCGCCTCGCGCCGGAATGCGCGCAGCCGGTAGAGGACGAAGCCGACGATCGCCAGCACGACCAGCACGACCAGGATGTAGCTGACGACCGACAGGCTGTGGTTGAGCTTGGTCCACTGGCCGCCGAGGCTGTACCCGATGCTGGACAGCACCACGACGTAGATCGTCGTGCCGATGAGGTTCAGCACCCCGAACCGCACCGGCGGGATGTCCACCAGGCCGGCCACGATCGACGCGAAGGCGCGGACCAACGGCAGCATCCGCGCCACCGGCAGCGCCCACGCGCCGCGCCCGGCCAGGAACCGCTCCGCCCGGGCCACGTCCGACTCGGTGATCAGCACGTACCGGCCCCAACGGCGCACCAGCGGGTGACCGCCCCAACGGCCCACGCCGTAGGCGATGTAAGAGCCGACCATCTCGGCCACGATGCCCAGGATGATCACCAGGGCCAGCGACGGGTGCGGGTGGACGACCGCGCCCGACGCGATCGCGCCGCCGAGCAGGAACGTCAGCTCGGAGGAGATCGGTATGCACATTGCCTCGAGCACGCCAAACAAGACGATGGCGTAGATGGCGTGCGATACGAGGAAGCTCTGCATGGGCACCTTTGTACAGCATGGCCAGGGGTGGCATGGCCCACTTGCTGGCACACGCCGCTCTGAGGACCCTCTGAATTTTAGCTATCCAACATGCAGAAGGCCGGCCTAGAGCGCCGCCACCCCTGATATTAGAGTTCAGGTACGGACGGGATTTCAACCAGGAGGCATCGCCATGCCCATCGCGACCCCAGAGATCTACGCGCAGATGCTCGACCGGGCCAAGCAGCAAGGCTTCGCCTACCCGGCGATCAACGTCACATCGAGCCAGACGCTCAACGCGGCGCTCAAGGGCTTCGCCGACGCCGAGAGCGATGGGATCGTCCAGGTCTCCACCGGCGGCGCCGAGTACCTGTCCGGCCAGGCGGTCAAGGACATGGTCACGGGCGCGAGCGCGCTGGCCGAATTCGCGCACGTGGTCGCGGCCAAGTACCCGGTGAACATCGCGCTGCACACCGACCACTGCCCCCTGGACAAGCTAGACGCCTATATGCGCCCGCTTGTCCAGATTTCCATCGAACGCGTCAAAGAGGGCAAAGAGCCGCTGTTCCAGTCGCACATGTGGGACGGCTCGGCGGTGCCGCTGACGGAGAACCTTGAGATCGCCCGGGATCTGCTCGCCCAGTGCGCCCAGGCGAGGATCATCATGGAGCTCGAGATCGGCGTGGTCGGCGGCGAGGAAGACGGCGTCGTGGGCGAGATCAACGAGAAGCTGTACTCCACCACCGACGACGCCCTCGCCACGGCGGAGGCCCTCGGCCTGGGCGAGCGGGGCCGGTACATCCTGGCTGCGACCTTCGGCAACGTGCACGGCGTGTACAAGCCAGGCCACGTGAAGCTCCGCCCGTCGGTGCTCAAGGACATCCAGGACGTCGTCGGCGCCAAGTACGGCCGGGACAAGCCCTTCGACCTGGTCTTCCACGGCGGATCCGGCTCGGCCGAGAGCGAGATCCGCGAGGCGATCTCCTACGGCGTGGTGAAGATGAACGTGGACACGGACGCGCAGTACTCGTTCACCCGCCCGGTCGCCGGCCACATGTTCACCAACTACGACGGCGTGCTCAAGGTGGACGGCGACGTCGGCAACAAGAAGGTCTACGACCCGCGTTCCTGGGGCAAGGCGGCCGAGACGGGCATGACCGCCCGGGTCACCCAGGCCTGCCAGGATCTGCTCTCGGCCGGCACCCGGTTGAAGTAAGGGCCAAGGTCAAAGTCTCTTTAGATTTTCGTATCCCTCGAGGCTGCTGTCGGCCAGGAACGTCCAGCACCGATCGGCCTCATCCATCTCGCCGATGTCGCCCGCGGCGCGGGCGAGAGCGGCCAGGCAGCGCAAGAACCCCCGGTTGGGCTCGTGCGACCAGGGGATCGGGCCGTGGCCCTTCCAGCCGTTCCTGCGCAGTGCGTCGAGCCCCCGGTGGTATCCGGTGCGGGCGTAGGCGTAGGCCTCGACGGTCCGGCCGCCCTCGAGCGCCAACTCCGCGAGCAGTGCCCAGGCCAGCGAGAAGGTGGGGAACGCGGCCGCCACCTCGACCGCGGGCCGCCCCGCCGCCAGCATCTTCTCCGCCTCTGGCGTCGGCGGCAGCAGCGTGGCCGGCGGCTCGCCGAGCAGGTTCGTGTGAGTGCTCATGCGCAGCAGTGTGCCAGACCAGTCCGCACTGGCCGGCGGCCCGGTTGGCTCACGGATCGGCATCGGCCCTACCCGACTGGGTTTCACCAGGGTGTTTCGGGTAACCTCACAACGCAAGAGCCCCTGTCGCGCTTGCGTGGCCAGGGGCTTTCGTCGTGTGAAAGGCGTGAACAGAAATGCCTGCCATCGTGCTGATCGGCGCCCAGTGGGGCGACGAGGGTAAGGGCAAGGCGACCGACCTGCTCGGGGACAGCGTGCAGTACGTCGTCAGGTACCAGGGCGGCAACAACGCCGGCCACACGGTCGTCATCGGCGAGGAGAAGTACGCGCTGCACGTGCTGCCGTCCGGCGTGCTCTCCCCGAACGTCACCCCGGTCATCGGCAACGGCGTGGTCATCGACCCGAAGGCGCTGTTCGAGGAGATCGACGCGCTGCAGGAGCGCGGCGTGAGCTGCGACCGGCTGCTCGTCAGCGCCAACGCGCACCTGATCATGCCCTACCACCGGGCGCTGGACAAGGTCAGCGAGCGGTTCCTCGGCAACGCCAAGATAGGCACGACCGGCCGCGGCATCGGGCCGACCTACGGCGACAAGATCGCCCGGGTGGGGATCCGGGTCCAGGACCTGTTCGATCCCGGCATCCTCAGGCAGAAGCTCGACCTCGCCCTGCGGGATAAGAACCAGCTGCTCACCAAGGTGTACAACCGGCGCGGCATCGATGCCGGGCAGATCGCCGACGACTACCTGGCGTACGGCGAGCGGATGCGGCCGTACGTCGCCGACACCGGCCTCGTCCTCGGCAAGGCGCTCGACGAGGGCGCGACGGTGCTCCTCGAGGGCGCGCAGGGGTCGCTGCTGGACATCGACCACGGCACCTATCCGTTCGTCACCTCGTCGAACCCGACGGCGGGCGGGGCCTGCGTCGGATCTGGCATCGGGCCGACCCGGATCAGCAAGGTGATCGGCATCGTCAAGGCGTACACCACCCGGGTCGGCTCCGGCCCGTTCCCGACCGAGCTCAACGACGAGTCCGGCGAGTTCCTGCGCAAGGTCGGCGGCGAGTACGGCGTGACCACCGGCCGCGCCCGCCGGACGGGCTGGTTCGACGCGGTCATCGCGCGCTACGCGACCCGGGTCAACGGGGTCACCGACTTCTTCGTGACCAAGCTCGACGTGCTCTCCAACCTGGACAAGGTGCCGGTCTGCGTGGCCTACGAGGTCGACGGCAAGCGCTACGACGAGATCCCGATGACCCAGACCGAGTTCCACCACGCCCGGCCGGTCTACGAGTACCTCGACGGCTGGTGGGAGGACATCTCGGAGGCGAAGTCGTTCGAGGACCTGCCCAAGGCCGCCCGCGAC
The DNA here is from genome assembly GCA_963773105.1 of uncultured Actinomycetota bacterium. Taxonomy (GTDB): domain Bacteria; phylum Actinomycetota; class Actinomycetes; order Streptosporangiales; family Streptosporangiaceae; genus Trebonia. Next base: position 571,327 of record CAVZAA010000002.1, on the reverse strand, counting down.
TACGTCCGCACGATCGAGGAACTGTCCGGCGCCCCGGTCGCGGCGGTGGGAGTAGGCCCGCGCCGCGACCAGACGCTTTCGCTCCGGCCGCTGCTGTAGCGAGGAGCCTGTCGGCTACGCCACCGACCCCAAACGGCACCTGTCGCCTACGCCAGCGACCCTGATAGGCGCGGTCGATGGCGTCGTCGACAGGTTGAAGATTCTGTCGATGGCGTCGTCGACAGGTAGCGCTGGGGCGGATGGGGCGGTGGGGCGGTGGGGCGCGCCCGCGCGCAAGTCGGCCCCGCCTGAGAAGGACGCTCCGGCGGGGCCGAACGCGCGCTGGCTCACCCCATCCGCCCCACACTCACCTCGGATAGAGGTCTGCACTGGTTGCCGGGGTAGGCTCCCGGAACGTGCGCGTACTTGTGATTGGGTCTGGCGGGAGAGAGCATGCCCTCGTTCGGGCGCTGGCGGCGGACCCGGATGTTAGCGAGCTGCATGCAGCGCCAGGGAATCCGGGCATCGCTTCGCTCGCCCGGACGCATGGCGTCTCGGCTAACGATCCGGCTGACGTTGTTCGCTTGGCTAAGCGGCTTGGCGCGGAGCTTGTCGTTATCGGGCCTGAGGCGCCGCTGGTGGCAGGTGTGGCGGATGCGCTGCGTTCTTCTGGGTTCGCTGTATTTGGCCCGGATGCGGCGGCGGCGCGGATCGAGGGGTCCAAGGCGTTCGCGAAGGACGTTATGGCCGCGGCCGGGGTGCCGACCGCCGAGGCGCGCGTGGCCACTACTGCGGCTGAGGCGGCTGAGGCGCTCGAGGCCTTCGGGCCGCCTTATGTGGTTAAGGACGATGCGCTCGCGGCCGGCAAGGGGGTTGTGGTCACCGACGATCGCGCGGCGGCGCTGAAGCACGCCGCGTCCTGCCAGCGCGTGGTTATCGAGGAGTTCCTGGACGGGCCCGAGGTGTCGCTGTTCGCGCTGTGCGACGGGATCACGGCGGTGCCGCTGCTGCCGGCGCAGGACTTCAAGCGGGCGCACGACGGTGACCTCGGGCCGAACACCGGCGGCATGGGCGCCTACGCCCCGCTCCCCTGGGCCCCGGCCGGGCTGACGGACGAGGTGATCGACCGCGTGGTGCTGCCCGCCATCAACGAACTGGCCCGCCGCGGCGCCCCCTACCGCGGCCTCCTCTACGCCGGCGTCGCGCTGACGGCCAAGGGCGTCAAGGTGATCGAGTTCAACGCCCGCTTCGGCGACCCGGAGACGCAGGTGGTCCTCGACCGGCTGGCGACCCCCCTGGCGGGCCTGCTGCACGCGTCGGCGGTCGGCGGCCTGGCGGCCGCCCCCGCGCTCCGCTGGCACCCCGGCGCGGCGGTGACGGTGGTGCTCGCGGCGGAGGGGTATCCCGAGTCGCCCGCCAAGGGCGACAAGATCACAATCGATTCGTCCGAACGGACCGATGGTTACCTCCTGCAGGCCGGCACTGCCCTGGTAGCGGGCGACCTGGTAACGGCGGGCGGGCGGGTGCTCAACGCCGTGGGCTCGGGTCCCGACCTGGCCGCCGCCCGGACTGCCGCCTATGCCGCCGCCGCGCGCGCGTCCTTCCGCGGCGCCTGGCACCGCCACGACATAGCCGAGCGCGCCGCCGACTCCGCCAGCTAGGCCAACGGCTACCGTAGAAGCATGATCGACAGGTATACGCTGCCCGAGATGGGGCGGGTCTGGTCTGAGGCCCACAAGTACGAGCTCTGGTGCCGGGTGGAGACGCTTGTGCTTGAGGCCAACGCCCGGGCGGGGACGGTGCCTGCCGAGGCGGTCGGCCCGGTCCGCGCCGCACCGCCGCCGACGCCCGAGGCGGTGGCCGAGGTGGAGGCCGTGACCGAGCACGACGTGATCGCGTTCCTCACCGCCTGGGCCGATAACACCGAGCCCCGCTCTGCCGCCGCCTACGTGCACTACGGGATGACCTCGTCCGACCTGCTCGACACCGCGCTCGCGCTGCAGCTGGTCGAGGCTACCGACCTGATCCTGGAGAAGGCGGACCGGCTGGTCGCGGTGCTGCGCGACCACGGGCTCGCGCACCGGCACACGCTCCGCTCCGGCCGTACGCACGGCATCCACGCGGAACCGGACGTGTGGGGGCACCGGGTGGCCGACTTCGCGTTCGCCGCCGCCAGGTCGCGGGACCGGGTCCGGCAGGCGCACCGGGCGGTCGCGGTGGGCACGCTGTCCGGTCCGGTGGGCAGCTACTCCAACATCGACCCGGCCATCGAGGCCGAGGTGATGCCGGAACTCGGGCTCCGCCCGGCCGACGTCGCCACCCAGGTGGTGATGCGCGACGGAATCGCCGAGTGGGTGTCCGCGCTCGCGATCCTGGCGACCGTGTGCGAGGCGATCGCCCTCGAGGTACGGCACGGGCAGCGAACGGAGGTGCGCGAGCTGGCCGAGCCCTTCCGGACCGGGCAGAAGGGCTCTTCCTCGATGCCGCACAAGAAGAACCCGATCAGGTCCGAGCGGATCGCCGGGCTCGCCCGGGTGGTGCGGTCGTACGTCACGCCGGTCACCGAGGGCATACCGCTCTGGCACGAGCGGGACATCTCACATTCGAGCGTGGAGCGGATCGCGCTGCCCGACGCGGCGATCGCCACCGACTACCTCCTCCACCTGACCGCGGGCCTGGTCGAGGGGCTGGTGGTCGACGTCGACCGGATGCGGGCGAACATGGACGTCACCCACGGGCTCATCTACTCCTCGTCCGTGCTGCTCGAGCTGGTCAGCAGCGGGATCTCCAGGGAGGACGCGTACGCCCTGGTGCAGGCGGCCGCGATGGAGACCTGGGACAACCAGACGCCGTTCCGTGATTCTCTAATTGCCCAGGGTAAGAAGAGCAGCATGGTGCTGGATGAGGCTGCCCTTGACCGGGCATTCCGCGCAGAAAGCTACGTCGAGCGACTTGGACAAGTCTTCGATCGTCTGGCTGAGCTCACTTGAGCACCCGCATCGGGTGGCATACTGGACAACGCGTTCGCTCGGGTGCGCTCATGGAGTGCGCCGTTCTCGCCGTTCCCCCTCGGACAGGAGCTGTATCTACATGACCAAGGGCACCGAGATCCGCTACCGTGTTCGCGGCGGAGCGCCGCTGCAGGGCACGGTCTTCATCCAGGGCGCCAAGAACGCGGCCCTGAAGATGATCGCAGCGGCCCTGCTCACCGACAAAGGCCGCACCGTGCTCAGGAACGTCCCGCCGATCGAGGACGTGTACCGCGCCGTGGAGCTGGCCCAGGCGATCGGCGCCCGAGTTGAGTTCCACGAGACCGAGCGCACGCTCGTGGTCGACGCGTCCACGCTCAACTCCCCCGTGCTGCCCGCGGAGATCGCCCGCCGGTTCCGCGGCTCGGTGCTTTTCGTTCCCGCGCTGCTGCACCGGTTCGGCGAGGCGGTCATAGAGGGCATCGGCGGCTGCAACCTCGGCAGCAGGAACCTCGACTTCCACTACCGCGGTTTCGCCCGGCTCGGCGCGACCGTCGACGAGGGCGAGTCGGTCATCAGGATCACCGCCCCCGATGGCCTGCGCGGCGCGCACCTGTACCTGGACACTCCGTCCCACACCGGCACCGAGAACCTGATGATGGCGGCGTCGCTCGCGCCGGGCACCACAATCATCGACAACACCGCGCAAGAGCCCGAAGTGCTCGACATGATCGCGTTCCTCAGCAAGATGGGCGCGGAGATCACCGGCGGCGGGACCGGCTTCATCACCGTGCGCGGCGTGTCCGAGCTATCGGCGGTCGAGCACACGGTGATGTCCGACCGGATCGACGCGGGCGTGTTCGCCATGGCCGCGGTGGCCGCCGGCGGCGAGATCAACCTGGTCGGGGCGAACATCGACCACTTCGGCGTCGCCCGCTGGAAGCTCGAGCAGATGGGCGCGGAGTTCTCGTCCAGCGGCGCGGTGCTCCAGGTCCACCGCGAGAAGCCGCTGCGGCCGATCAACGTGATCACCAGCCCGTACCCGGGGTTCGCGACCGACCTGCAGCAGCCGATCATGGCCGCGGCGACGCTGGCCGAGGGCGCCAGCTACATCCGCGAGACGATCTTCGACGGCCGCTACGCGCTGGTGCCCGAGCTGAACAAGATGGGCGCCAAGGTCGAGATCGACAACAACGTCGCGATCGTGCACGGGCCGTCGGTGCTGCGGGGCTGCGATGTCGTCGCCCCCGACCTCCGCGGCGGCGCCTCGCTGATCCTCGCGGGCCTCGCGGCCGAGGGCGAGACGGTGGTCTCGCCCGGCTACCTCATCGACCGCGGGCACGCGACGTTCGCCGAGCGGCTGCGCGCCCTCGGCGCGGACGTCACCGCCGAAGAGCACGAAATCGGCGAGCCCTAACCGGCTACGCCCGATAAGGGAAGGCACCCGCCGCCGCGAGGAAGGCGTCGTTCGCGGCGGGTGTGCCGATCGAGATCCGCGCGCCTTCGCCCGGGTAGGGGCGGATGGCGATCGCGGCCGCGTCGCACGCCTGCGCGAAGGCGGTCGTCTGGCCTCCCAGCCGGAGCCAGACGAAGTTGGCTTCGCTGACGGGCACGGTCCAGCCGTCTGCCCGCAGCGCCTCCCGCACGCGGTCGCGTTCCTTGACCACGGTCTCCACTCGCTCCAGGAGCTCGTCTTCTGCGTTGAGGGAGGCCACCGCGGCGGCCTGGGCTATCGCGTTCACGGTGAACGGGAGCATGGTCTTGCGGATGGCCTCGGCTACCGGCTCGTGGCCGATCAGGAAGCCGATTCGCAGGCCCGCCAGGCCGTAGGCCTTGGAGAAGGTGCGCAGCACGGCCACGTTGGGACGGTCGCGGTAGAGGTCGACGCCGTTGGGGACGTCGGCGTCGCGGATGTACTCGCGGTAGGCCTCGTCCAGGATGACCAGGCAGTCGGCCGGAACCTGGTCGAGGAACTCGGTCAGCTCGCGCTCGCGCACGACGGTGCCGGTGGGGTTGTTCGGGTTGCAGACGAGAATGAGCCTCGTCTGCGGGGTGATGGCGGCGGCCATCGCGGCCAGGTCGTGAGTCTCGTCCCGGAGCGGGACGCGGACCGAGGTAAGGGCCGCGAGGTCGGAAAGCGGTGGGTAGGCCTCGAACGAGCGCCATGCGTAGAGGACCTCCGCCCCGGGGTCGCCGACGGCCTCCATGAGCTGCTGGAGCACTCCGACCGAGCCGCATCCGACGGCGACATGGTCAACCGGGACGGCAAACCGCCCGGCGATCGCCTCGGTCAGCGCGACCGCACCGTTGTCGGGGTACCGGTTGACGGCGCCGGCGGCCTCCGCGATCACCTCCACGACGGACGGCAGCGGCCCGTACGGCGACTCGTTGGACGACAGCTTGTGCGCCTCGCCCGTCGCCGCGCTCGGCGCCTGGCCGGGCTTGTAGGCGGGCACGGTGTCGAGCACCGGACGGAACCGAGGTGATACGTCAGTCATGCCTACCAGTTTCCCACCGGCAGGTCACTGCCCGCGCCGCCGATACCGGTTCTACGACAGGGACTTGATCGCGTAGGCGTAGGCCTGCTGGCCCAGTTCGCGGACCGCGGCCTGGGACGCGTTGGGACCGACCACGGTCACCGCGCCGACGAACCCGGTGCCGCGGTAGACGAGGGACCACCGGACGTCCGAGCCGCCGCCGACGGTCGGCGAGACGTTCAGGACCTTGGCCTGCTTGCCGATCCCGGTGAGGGGCGATTCGGTTACGCTGTAGGTCACGCTCTTGCCGGCCGCGGTCTCCTTGTAGTGCGCGCAGGAGGCCGGCAACCGTCCGGCGAGGGCGCTGGTCGATGTCGTGCCAGGCGCCGCCACCAGTAGTTCCGAGACGTCGTTGCCGCTCACGTTGAACGCGACCGACGCGGCCGTCGCCCCGGCCAGGACGGCGGAGTCGAGTCCGGTCTGGATCGCCTGGGCGCAAGCCTTGGGGGCGCCGGCGGACTGCCTGCCCACCGCCTGGAGCGACATCGAGGAGTAGTCGCCGGTCGCCGCGGGCGACGTCGCTCCCACGCCGTTGACCCGGGTGAGCAGGGCACCGCGTAGCTCCGAGGCGGTAAACGAGTTCCCCTTGGCCACCGATAGCGAGGCGCTTGTCTTGTGACTGGTGGAGCTAGTGCATCCCGCGAGGCTGGCAGCGACCACTGCGGCTGGCACCAGCAGTAGTATCGCCGTTTGCCGCCTGCGACCGTCGGACATCACAACATCCCCTCACGCTACGAATTCAATCGGTGTCGTTGCGTGATGATAGCGCACACGGAGTTACCGGTGGTTACCGTGCCCCCGTGAGTTTCCTGCGAGTCCGGTAAGAAGCAAAGGATCCTGAGCGCCAGGATGCAATCAGGAAAGCGAAAACATTGTCTTTTTCACGACCGGGGGGCGCTTGACGTCTTTCGGGTTCTTGTCGGCCTTGTGATGCTTAGCCAGCCACGCAGCGTGAGCGATTTCGTGCTGAACGCCTGCCGCCAGTTGGGGCGTCATCCAGTTGAACATTGGGGTCAGCGACGCCCGCCAGACCGTCGCCTGGTGCCCGCCGCCCGGGATGACCACCAGCGGCACGTCCGCGTCCCTGAGTACCAGCTCCTGCTTGAACAGCTCGGCCGCCTGCACGTCACCCTGGTCGGCGGCGCCGGCCGCGAGGAAGAACTGCGGGACGCTGACCGTGGTCGGAACCCGCGTTACGTACTCGTCGGGCGAGTTGAGCAGCAGCAGCCTCTTGTTGCGGGCGAAGTCGTAGACATCGACCGGCGTGCCGCCGGGCTTGCCGCCCAGGGGCACCTGGCTCTCAAGCGGCGAGAAGTAGCCGCTGAGCGATGCGGCATAGCCGAACAGGCTCGGGTGCTGCAGGGCGATGTTGGCGGCGCAGTAGCCGCCCTCCGAGTAGCCGGCGACGCCCCACGACTGCCCGGGCCGCTGCACCCGGAGGTTGGCGGCGGCCCAGTCGGGGACCTCCTGTGCCACGTAGGTCATGTCCTGGACGCCGCCCGGGTCGTTGAGGCACTGCAGCCCGTACTGCTGGCCGCCGTCGGTGTTCGGCATCACCAGGACCGCGGGCTTGGCCTTGCCGCTGGCCATCGCGTTCAGGTAGATCGGGACCACGTTCATCACGTTCACCCAGGCCTGCGGATCACCGGGCGAGCCGTGCAGCAGCTCGATGGCGGGGAACCGGTAGTTCGCGTACGCCTTCTGAAAGTACTGCGGCGGCAGGTAGACGAAGGCCGTCCTGCTGACGTGGGTGCGATGGCCGGTGATGCTGGCGCTGAACAGCAGCCCGTACTGCTCGTCCACCTGGGAGTCGCTGGCGTTCCCGATCAGCGACTTCAGTGAGCTCGCGGTGCCCTTGCCTAGCCCGGCCGCGGTCAGGTGCGGTACGGCCGTGGTCTGCCCGGACAGGTCGCTGTAGAGGGCGCCCCAGGTCTGGTAGTAGTCGTAGTACCGGTTGACCGCGGCGATGCCGAAGACCATGGCGGGGATGAACGCGAGGCAGGCGGCGATAACCCGGAACACGACCTGCCTGGCCAGGGCGACCCAGGTGATGAGGCCACCGAATGCCAGCAGCAGGAGGATAAGGAACAGCGTCCCCTGCGGTTCAAGCACGGCCACTCCTCGCGGTGGTCACCGGCCTGAGCCCAGCCGGGGACCAGATGTGGCGGTGGAGGTGGGATTTGAACCCACGGAAGGGTTGCCCCTTCACACGCTTTCGAGGCGTGCGCCCTCGGCCACTAGGCGACTCCACCGCCGGTGAGCTTACCTGACATTCGCTTCAAACAACGAGTCGGGTCGCTATCTGTGTTCCGAGAAGAACCTTCGTATTACGTTCAGGCACTCGTCGGCGAGCACCCCGCCGATCACCTCGGGCACCGGCGCAAGCCGCTGATCTCGCACGACGTCCCAGAGTGAGCCGACCGCGCCCGCCCGCGGGTCCGCCGCGCCGTAGACCAGACGGCTCAGCCTGGCCGTCGTTATCGCGCCCGCGCACATCGTGCACGGCTCAAGCGTCACGACCAGCGTCAGGCCGTCGAGCCGCCACCCGCCGACCGAGCGGGCGGCCGCTCTGATCGCGACGATCTCCGCATGCGCGGTGGGGTCACCGTCGGCCTCGCGACGGTTTCGCCCGCACGCGATCACCGTCCCCGAGGGGTCAAGGACAACCGCCCCGACCGGCACGTCCCCCGTGTCGAGGGCGGCCTTGGCCTCCGTGAGCGCGGCCCGCATGGCCGGCTCGAACGAGGCCTCGTAGCCGGTCGGCAACGGTCAGGCGCCGAGCGCGACGTCGAGCGCGCGCTCCATCGCCGGCCCGAAGCCCAGTCGGACCGCGATGGACTCCACCGCGTCCTCCACGTGGTCCCACGGGTCGTCCTCGGAGTCGAAGTCCAGCCGGCTGCAGATCGCGGCGAGCTCCATCTCGTCCAGGCCCAGATCGGCGAAGATCGACAGGTCACCGACCGGGAGCACCTGGTCAAGCTCGTCTTCGTCGGGGACAGGGATGTCTAGGTAGTCGAGCACCTGCTCGGCTAGCGGGTAGTCCAGTGCCGCGCCGATGTCGGAGAGCAGCACCGAGACCTGGTTGCCGATCATCCTTACGGCCACGAAGAAGTAGTCGTCGATCCCGGCGAGCCCGATCGTGCCCGCGAGACTCGGCTGCTGTCGCAGCACGCGGATGAACCCGCTCAGATCATCGGTCACCGCTACCGGCAGGACGTCGGCATTCCACCCGTCGTCCTCGCGGAAGACGACGATCGCAAAGTCAGTCTCGCTCACCTCAGGCATTGCCATGGTCCAAGCATGCCTTGCCGGGAGGAAGGTTGTCAGATCGACGGCCGTGATGACCACCAACCCGAGTCGTCGCCCGGTGCCTTCGGCGTGGCTCCTTCTCCTTCGCCGCAGGTCGGGGCAGACTGGTCCAGGGCGGCGTATTCCCCCTCTAGGTCATGCGTAGCGCGCGCGAGATGCGGGCATAATTGGTCCCGGTAGGACGGGCATGGCCAGAGCCGCACCTGCTTGGTGGACCCCCATCCAAGCGGCGTTTCGGTCTACTATTAAGGAACTGGCACGATGGAGCACTCTGCGCTTCCAGGGAGGCGGCAGTGAAACTCAGCAAGATCCTCACCTATGCGGCCATCGCATTTGCCGTCTGGTGGGTGATCCAGCAGCCGACAAGTGCCGCGCACCTGGTGCATAACATCGGGAACCTGCTCAGCACAGCGGCGCACGGCCTGTCGAATTTCGTGGCGTCGATCTGACGCCGGGGGCGGGCATTAGCAATGGGCATTAGGGTCGTACCGAAGGAGACGGTCCCGGCGAGTGTCTACCGGATCCTCTTGCCGCATGAGCACATGGCGATCACCGTTCGGTTCCACCCGGCGGTGCTGATCCAGCCGATGGCCGTAGCCCTCGCCGGGCTCGCACTGGCCGGCTTGCTCTCCACCATCGGCCACCTCTCCGTTGACGTCCTGCTTGTCATCTGGCTGGCTTGGGCCATTCTCCTGATCAGGCTGCTTTACGCCATCTACGTGTGGCTCGAAGATTACTTCGTGGTAACGTCGCAGCGCCTGATAACCGTCACCGGCGTCATCAGAAAGTCAGTCAAGATGATGCCGCTCGGAAAAGTGACCGATATGAGCTTCAACCGGTCGCCGTGGGGTCGGATTCTCGGTTACGGCACGTTCATTGTCGAGTCGGCCGGCCAGGATCAGGCGCTCCGTACGATTAACCTCCTGCCCTACCCCGAGCAGCTCTACCTCGAGGTATGCGGGCTGATCTTCAAGGACACCGGCGCCGGGGACGACTAAATTATCCTCGCTTTATCGAGTCAGCGCCCACTCTCTGGCGGCGATGGCGGAGCCCCGAGCGCCCGCCATGTCCAGGTCAGGGACCAAGGTGATGTCCGCAATCTGGGCCTGTTCGACGTAGAGCGTCGTGTTCTCCTTGACGATGGCGACGAACCAGTCGCGGAAGTGCGGGGCCGCCTCGATCACGCCGCCGCCAACGAAGTAGGTGTCCGGGTCGGTGAACTTGGCGGCGATGGAGAAGACCCGGCCGATCGCCATCGCCTGCTGGCGGAAGATTTCAAGCGCCATCGCGTCGCCGCGCTCGGCGTAGCCCCGCACCAGCTTGGCCGCCCGGCCGAGCTCCACCTCGGCCAGCTCATGGCCGGGGAACCTGGTCAGCCAGTAAGGCAGCAGGTTCCGCGTTATCCCGGTGAGCGAGACGACCGACTCCGCGTCGCCGAACGCGCCGCAGTTGCACGACGGCACCGGCTGGTCCGGCTCCAGCAGCCCTTCAAGCGGGATCATCATGTGCCCGAGCTCGCCCGCCATGCCCGCCGCGCCGGTGATGACATGCCCGGCGTGGATCACGCCGCCGCCGCACCCGGTGCCGACGATGACCGAGACCGATCCGCGAGCCGCGGCATTGGCGCCGTGGCGCACGTGGTGAGCGTAGAGGGCGGCCGCGTTGCCGTCGTTGTTGTAGACCACGGGGATGCCAAGCCGCGCCTCCAGGGCGCCCCTGATGTCGAACCTGGACCAGTCCGGGTGGCCGAAGTTGGTCGCGCCGCCGGTCATCAGGACACCGCTTGCGCTGGCCGGACCGGGCGTGTCGAGCCCGACCGCGCGAACCCGCTCCCGCGGCACCGAGGTCATCGCCAGCACCTTGTCAAAGGAGTCGGCCAGGGCAGTGATCGCCTTGTCGGGTCCCTCGCGCACCAGGCTGGGCAACTCGGCCATCGTGTCCACCAGGAACCGGCCGCGGTCGTCGAGGACCGTCCCGTTGTTCGCCGTCCCCCCATTGTCGATGCCCACCGTCACCCAGTCGCCCGGTGCCAGCATGAATTCCTCCATAAAACCCGAAACCAGTCAGCGTCCAGAAGACGGTATCCCAGCGACACCTCAGCAGGGAACAGGCGGAAGAGGTGCTGGCACCGAAAGAGAACCTGGTCACCGGTCAGGGGTGGTGACCGGTGACCAGGAGCTTAGGAGGGAACGCCCCCAGCGACCAAAAGCTTCAGGTCGTGCGCCATCTCGGCGGGCGGTGTGGACGGGAAGAACGCCTCGTGCGCAACGTTATTGGTACTGTACGCGAACATCTCGGTCGCGTGATCAAGCTGGAAATAGCCCGCTGAGTCCTTGTAAGTCGGGCCGAGCGGCAGACCGGTCTGCCGTTCGAACTTCTCCACCTGCGCCAGGCTGCCGCGCAGCCCGATAAAGGCCGGGTCGAAGCTGCCGAGCCAGGAGCGCAGCCTGGCCAGCGTGTCACGGCCCGGGTCCACCGACACGAACAGCACTTGGACCTTGGCCTGGTCCGCCTTCGGCAGCATCCTGATCGCCACCGACGTGTTGGACATGGTGAGCGGGCACAGGTCCGGGCAGTGCGTGTAGCCGAAGTACAGCAGCGTGACGACGCCCTTGGTGTCGGTCCGCACGTTGAAGGACTTACCGTCCTCGGCGGTCAGCGTGCCCGACGGCTTGGCCACCGGGGTGATGATGTTGCCCTCGTACTGGCTGGTGTTGATCAGCACCATGCCCGGGCTGCCGTTGTTGGCGGTGGTGGCCGCGGTGGAGGTCGCGCACCCGGCCGCCGTGGCGGCCGCCAGGGCCGTCACGGCGGACGCGGCCAGCAACCGCGCGCGCCTGCGCGCGGTGGCTCGGCGCGAGCGCGCTTGCGACATCACCGGCTCACCCTTCCGCCGCGCAGACGTAACCCTGCGCGTTCTCCGCGAGGTTCTGGCGGTTGGTTCCGACCACCCGCAGCGGCCCGAAGCCATTCGACCTTAGCCAGGCGCATTTCGCCAGCGACGTCGAACCCGGGATCGTCCACGGCACGCACTGGTTGGGCGTCCCGTAGTCGTGGTCGCAGCCGTCTTCGTTAAACGGTATCGAGACCGGGGTCGCCTTGACGACTGCCGCCGTACCACCAGTCAGCTGATCGTCGGTGATCTGCACGTCCGGGGCCGGGGCCGCGTTCAACTCCGCCGACGAGACCGCGAGCGTCGGCGTCGGGGTGGCCGAGGCCATCGTCGAACCGGCGAAGACGCTCGCCGCTAGCAGCGGGACGCAGATCGCGGCGGTGCGGATCGGGTGACGCCGAACTGCGCTGAAGGCACTGCGTGATGTCGTGTTCAGGTTCATCGCTCTTACCCTCTCAGCCGACGTGGACCCATTTGGCGACCGACGGGACGTTGTTCCCGTTGGTGACGAACAGCATGTACCAGCCGGGCGGCGCGATGTTGCCGTTGCTCGTCAGGTTCAGGTTCACCGTATCGCCGGAGCCGCTGATCGGCAGCGCGACGTACCGCTGGTTCGGGTCGGACTGGTGCGTGACCGCAGCCGGCCTGATCAGCTCGGCCGACTTGATCGGCGTGCTGGTCTTGACGGTGTAGCTGTGGCCGTAGGTCCAGTTGGTCTCGTTCGCCACACTCTTGATCACCGGCCGGGTTCCGTCGAACAGGTACGGCGGCGAGTAAACAGATATCGACATGTTGAACGAGCCGTCGCCGGGGTTATTGCCGATCGAAACGATGCGGCCGTCCGGCAGTAGGAACGACTGTGAGTGGTACGTCCTGGGCTCGGGGTCGGTGGCCATCTCGGTGTACACCTGGGAGGCCGGGTCTCCGGCCTCAAGCGCCGCCGTGTTGATCATGGACGCCTCGTAGACCGGGTCCTCCCGGTTGATCAGGCCGCCGCCGGTCTCGAACACGTTCCCGTTCGGCAGCAGCACCATCGAGACGTACATCTTGCCTTCGCTGGCCGGCTCCTCCTGGCCATTGGACAGGGTGCCTCTGGGCAGCAGCGGCCCGCCCTTGTAGGCCGGGTTCGCCGAGTTGAGGTTGATCAGGTCGGTGAGCCGGGTACCCGGATTCAGGAAATTGATGTTCCCGCCTCCGGCCAGGAACACCTGCTGTGTCTGCGCGGGCGGCAGCAGCACCGACATCGACTGGTCGGTCATGTCCGTGCCGGCCGGTCCGCCCGGGGTGTCCTGCAGGCCCTTGACCGGGGTGGTCTGGTCAGTTCCAGGGCCGGGCTTGAGGATGTCGGAGATGTTGAGGAATCCGGCGCCGCCCTGGCCTCGGGGGGTGCCCGCCTCGCCGACCGGGGTCTCGTTGTCGCCGAACACGTGGCTGCCGGTGTAGAACAGCTCGCCCTTCTGCGTCAAGATCATCGCCGGGTACAGGCCCCAGAAGCCGGTGTAGTTGGTGTCGCCCGGGTTGTCGCCGTTGATGCTGGACGCGCCTAGCCAGTTGCCGTCTTTCCCGCTGTCGGGCGAAGAGTCGGTGAGGGGCTTGTCGTACTTGAAGTACTCGATGTCTTCGGCCGCGCCGCTGGTCTGGCTCAGGCCGCCGTAGGAGATGATGGAGCCGTTGGCGAGTTCGGTGGCCGACGGGTACCAGTGGCCCTGGTTGAGGTTGTTCTCCTTTACGTACCTGTCCGTGATCGGGTCGAAGATGTAAGAGGTCGCGAGACCCTCGTACCCCACCGTGTTGGTCGCGTTTGGGTACGCCTTGTTTCCGCCGAGGACAAGGACGTTCCCGTCCGGCAGCTGGATGTGGCCGGCGCAGAAGAAGTCGTCGGGCGTCGGGATGACCTGGAACTTACCCGTAGTGGGGTCGTAGACCGCCGACTCGAAGGTGCCTGCCGCGAACTCGGACGGGTCGTTGCCCGATCCCGCGACGAACAGGACCTTGCCGTTGTACATCAGCACCGTGTGGATGGTCCGCACCGGCGAGGGGAACGGCAGCACCTGCCAGACGCCCTTGCTGCAGGCCGCTCCGGCCGTGCACTTAACCGCGCTCGCCGCCACCGTCGCCTCGACCATCGAGTAGTTATCGGTGATGACCGTCCCCGTGCCGTAGAGCGCGACGCCAAAGGAGATCTGGTTGGTGCCCGCCGGGATCGCCGGCGTCCGCACGGACGCCTCCTTGTAGGTGCCCGTGGCAGGCAAGTTCTTGAGATCCATCCAAAACTGCCAACCGGTCTTCACATCGTGCCGGTAGACCTCGATCACCGCGTTCGGGGTGTTCGCCATGTAGTACACGCCAAGGTTGTACTGACGCCCCGCGGTCACCGAGGGCGCGCACGCCTGATTCTCGGTGATCATCGCCAGCGCCTCGCCGTTCGTGTAGCGGGAGACCGACAACTGGACGGCGGTGGAACCTGAATAGGCTTTGCTCGTCGTGCTGAATGAGGCGCTGTTGGTCCCGGTCACCGACTTGCTCCAACACGCCGGGAAACCCGAGCCGGACTGCGAAAGGCCGGGGTTGACGACCAGGTTGACGCCGGCCGAGGCGTTCGAACTGGCCACCACCGCGATCGGCAGGGCCAGCGCCACCGCGCCGACGGCGGCGCGCAATGGCCGGCTCTGGTGCCACTTCTTCGAGAGCGGACCGGCGGTTTGCGCGCGCGAGCGGCTCCGCGTCTTGCGGCTTCCTCGGCTGAGCGGGTTCCTCATTGGACCTCCGACGCATGAGCTTCTTGGACAGGAGAGGCTGTCCGGCGCCCAGGCCGCGCCAGGCGGGTCAGGCTGGACGACACGCTGCTAACCCTGAGCACCAGCAGATGCCGCAGGAAGCGTAGCCCTTCGCCGAAGTTCGCCTTCGACTCTCCGGCAAATCTGTCCTGAAATTGATAGGGCACCTCAGTGACCCGCCCGAGCCGACAGCGCACGATCAGCTCGAGCAGGATCTTGTAGCCGAGCGGCCGGAGCACGTCGGCGTCGAGCGCCGTCGCCCGCACCACGAAGAAGCCGCTCATCGGGTCGGACACCTTACCCAAACGGCGCGGGAACATCGCCTTGGCGAGGGCGGTGGAGCCGCCGGAGGCGAACCTCCTGAACCAGCCGTCCAACCCCGCGCGGCTGCCGCCGCCCGCGTACCTGGTGGCGACGACCAGATCGGCGTCGGCCCGCTGTCCCGCCGCGACCAGGTCGGGGACGAGCGCCGGCGGGTGCTGCAGGTCGGCGTCCATCACCGCGATCCACGGCGCCGACGCCGCGCGCAGCCCCATCACGACCGCGCCGCCGAGTCCGCCGTCGGGCGCCTCGCGGTGCATCACTGACACCGCCAGGCGTGAGTCCCCGGCTGCCTGGTTGATGACGGCGGGCGTGTCGTCGGTGCTGTCATCGACGAAGATGACCTCGCACGGCGCCTGCGCCGGGAGCGCCCCGGCCAGCCGGGCGAGCAGCTCGACGATGTTGGCGGACTCATTGAAGGTGGGGATGACCAGCGAGATCGCCGGGGCCTCCGGGTTGATCTGCGTGATGGCAAGGCCTTCCCCAGTGACTGATGCGGTCACTGACTGACGCTCCCTGCTTAAGGAATGACCTTGCGGATCTCGATGTCGCTGTTCTGACCGGCGAGGCTGTTGGGGTTTTTCGAGCCGTAGTACCACATGACCTTCGAGTTGTTCAGAAGCTTCTCGGTCGTGTAGGACTGAGGCGCGTTCTCCCACATGTACGGCGTCTCGATCACCCACTGGATGCTCTTCCACTTGTTCGCCTCGTCGCCGCCAAGCGGTTTCATCACGTCCGGGTCGACGTCGAGCTTGAAGAAGTAGATGTCGTAGCGGCTCGGCCTGAAGCCGTCCTGGAGCATGTCCAGCCAGAGCGTGTCGTCAACCACGATGTGCTGATCGCCCGGATGTGGGACGTGCGTGTGGATCCATTCCACCGCCTGCGCGTACCCGGTGTTCAGATCCTGGGTGTCGGCGTCCGAGTCGCCGGAGTACCACTTGGGCACCACGTAGACCGCAGCGATCACCAGGCAGGCTGCCACCGCCGCCAGCCGGGTCAGCTGCTGCCAGAAGACCGGACGTGCCCGAAACGTCAGGATGAAGGCCACCAGCCGATCCGTGAGCCCGGCGACGCCGAGCGCGAAGAACGGCAGCATCTGGATGATGTACATGGCCGGCAGATAGCCGCTCGGCCGGATGGCGGTCAGCACCAGGATCACGCCGGCGATCGCCACCGGACGCAGGTGCCTGAAGCTCAGCGCGATCACAACCGCGACCGTGCCCGCGACGATCAGGATCGGGTCGTAGAAGAGCCAGTTGTGCAGGACCGAGTAGGCGTTGCTGCCGCGGGTGAAGACCGACCCGGAGCCCGCGCGGGTGAGCTGGTACTTCAGGCCGGTGAAGAGCGACACCTTCGTGCCGCTCGAGAACAGCTCGCCCTTGAGAATCGCGTACAGCGGATACTGGATGCAGAGCAAGACGAACGCGCCGAGGAAGCCGACGAAGGAGTACTTGCGGGTGGCCTGGTGCACGTTCTGCCAGAGCGCGACCACGAGCGCCGGCAAGGCGAGCAGCATCGTCTCCTTGGAGAGCACTGCGATGCCGGCGCAGAGCCCGGCCGCGACGTGCGCCCACAGGTGCTTGCGGGGCGAGTAGGCGAGCACGAAGGCGGCGAGGATCCAGGTGACCGCGATGTTGTCGAGGAAGATCTCCCGCTGCAGGGTGACCGAGAGCGGGGAGAGCCCGAAGAGCAGGACCGCGAGCGCCGCCGCCCACTTCGGCAGCGTCATCCGGCGGGCCAGCAGGTAGACCAGGATCGAGGACGCCACGGTGAACGGCAGCATGGCGACCCGGCCGTAGGCGATCACGAGCTGCCCGGGGGAGTGCCAGATCATCTCCGGGATCCAGGCCAGCACCGCGACCTGCATCCAGCCGAGCGGCGGGTGGTCGAACCAGTACGTGTAAGGGGTCATCCCGACGCTGTGGTCGATGGCCCAGGCCTGGGCCAGGTAGGTGCCCTCGTCGTCGAACACCCGCGGGTAGCCGGCGATGTTCCAGGCTTGGACGAGCAGCACGGCGACGGTCACGACGGCGCACAGCCAGAAGTCCGCCGAGCGGCCAAGGAAGCGCCACCCCGCAGACTTTTCAATGGGGGCCCGCTCAAGCGGACGGTCGAGCGTTGTGCTCACAGTAAGCTCCTGCTAGTCCTTGAGCGGGGTCACACGCGGGTGGTGGCCGAGGTTGGCGCGGGGGCGACCAGGTGGGCGCCGACGTGCTTGGTGAGCTCCCATTCGTTGCGGCCCCTGAGCTCCCGCCAGCACGCGCGGAGCGCCGCGAACATCAGGAGAACCTGATAGAACGGCGTGCCGATGATGAGCTTCAGGTAAGTGCCGAAGCTTACCTTGTGGGTCTGGTCAGGCTGCTCCTTGCCGAAGTACTCCTTGCTGAAATCCCGGAGCGCGGCGACCTCAAAGAACACGACCAGGAAGGCCGGGACCGCGGGCAGCCAGGAGATCATCGCGACCGGCATCGGCACCTTGGCGAAGAACATGATCCCGATGCCGAGCGGGACGGCGAGCCCGGAGGCCGCCTGCAAGAACGGTGTCGACAGCGTGAACCGCGCGAGCCAGCGCTGCCGCGCGGTCGGCAGGCTCCTCCAGTCCCCCTTGCGGTACACCTGCAGGAAGCCCTGATTCCACCGGGTCCGCTGCTTGACGAAGCTCTTGACCGTGTCGGGCGTCTCCTCCCTGGTAACCATCTCGGGGGAGTATGCGACGACGACCTTCTTGCCGGCGCTGGAGAACCGGACGCCGAGCTCGCAGTCCTCGGCCAGGCAGCTGTCGTCCCAGCCCCACTGCTCGTTGCCGGACGTGGGTTCGAGCAGCTCGCGCTTGAAGAAGACCGTGTTGCCGCCGAGGGTGATGAACCCCTTGGCCGCCTGCAGGTGCAGCCGGCTGCGGAACCAGAAGAAGTACTCCAGGCAGTTCCGCAGGGAGTACCAGCTTGAGTAGAAGTTGAGCAGCTGGACGCCGCCCTGCACGATATCGGCCTGCTCGGCGAGGAACGCGTGGTCCACGTGGTCGAGCAGATCGGGGTGCATGACGGACTCGGCGTCGAACACCCCGATGACGTCGCCGTGGATCTGACCGGAGGCGAGCGCCGAGTTCATCGCGGTCGCCTTGTTCCGCGGTGCAGGGTCGATCACGGTGCTGACCTTGTTCGGAGCGATCTCGGCCAGCCGCCGGGCGATGCCCGTGGTCTCGGGGTCGTCGGCGCCGGTGATGATGATGACCTCGAACTTGTCGTGCCTGCACTCGAGCATCTTCTGCACGGTGTTCTCAACCACGTCCTGCCGCTCGTGCCTGATCGGCAGCAGCAGGGTGAACGACAGCCCGGTCTCGCCATCCGGTGCGGCGAACGTGGTCGACTCGAGCGTTTCCGGCGTACGCCACGCATGCATCATCCACCACAGCGTCACAGCAGCGACGCTGAAGAGCACGATCGATATGACGAGTACTACAGCAGCAAGCATTACCCCGCTCCCCCTTCGGGCCCCGGAAGACGGTCAGAAATTTTCGGCGACATCGGCGCATTACGGCTCGTAGCTACCGGTAACTGACAGCAATACGTCCGATTGTGGCCCCCTGAAGTTAACCGGCGGCTCGGCGGCAAGGCAAGTCCGGCAACAGAAGATTCACGCTTCTGATCAATTCGTTAGATTCGAGACCAAGAATTAATAGAAGTTTTTCAGAAACGAGGTAAACCAAACGGCACTTTCGCGCGTCTTAGTTTCCCCGACGAATTAGCCAACGACCGTGGCTCGCTCCACACTAGAGGTACCGCGCCGCCAGCGGTAGAGGGAGTTTCGCCACGCCAGCGCCGGTGGCGCCTGGCAATCTATTTCGAAGCCGCGCCGCCGTCCGCCGGTCCTGCCAGTATGGTAAAGGGCAGGCAGGCGCGCCAACATCAAGAGTCGATAAAGGCCGGCCCGATTATCGCGCACCCGGCAGACAGCCCGCAGGCCACAGTGGAACAATGGCGGCACATATCCGTCGTTTTCGGGGTTGGATGGTGAAGCACGTTGAGTCATGTTCCCTGGTCCCTCCGGTCCGTGCTCCGCGCTGGACCTGCGACGCCTAGGCGCGTGCTCAAGTTCGCCGTGCCGGCCGGCGCCGCTCTGGTGACGCTGGCGGCCCTGCCTGGCGCGGCAAGCGCGGCTGCGCATGCCAACTCCGCAACGCACGCGAAGTCGATGGCGACCTCGGCCAAGGTGGTCGCGGTGATCCCCGCGACCACCAAGGCCGTGACCGCCGACGTCGTCGCGTCGGTGAAGACCAGCGGCAAGACCATGACGATCACGCTCAGCACGACGCCCTCGCTCAAGGTCGGCGACATCATCGTCGTGGGTATCGGCCAGGCCACCCCGGACGGCCTGATCGCCAAGATCACGCGGGTCAGCGGCACGACCCTCACGGCGACGGCGGCCACCCTCAGGCAGGCCGTGCCGCAGGGCTCATTCTCGGCCACCGACACGTTCGAATCGATCGCTTCGGGTAATCTCGCGGCGACCCTGGCCTGCGGGGCCGGCGGCGGCCGGGTCGCGCTCGGCGGCAGCGCCACAGTGACGGTCAAGCCCACCATTTACGCGTCCTGGACCGCCAAGTCGGCCGAGGTGACGATCAGCGCCTCGGCCAGCGGCACGTCCGAGGCACTGGCAAACGAGATTCCCCCGGACTACGACTGCTCGCCAAGCGCCTACCTCGGCGCGACCACGAAGCTCGCGCCGATCCAGGTCTCGGTTAAGGGAATTCCCGTGGTGGTCACCCCGCAGCTGCGCTGGTTCGTCCAGGGGACGCTGAACACCACCCAGCTCGTCACCAGCGAGGTGTCTCAGACGTTCAGCGCGGCAGGCTCGCTGACCGACAACGGCGGCAAGTACACCGCCCACGGCGCCGCCTCGACCAGCCATACCGCGAACGTCACCGGCGCCCCGACCTTCGGGACATCGAGAAACCTGGTCAGCGTGTCGGTCGGCCCGGCGGTCACCTTGGGCCTGTTCGGCCACTCGGGGCCGATGGTCAAGGTCGGCCTCGGCGCCACGCTCAACACGTCCACCACCGCCGCCCCGTGGTGGACGGCCGACGCCACCCAGCAGGTGACCGGTACCGCCAGCACCCCCGACCTGGCGCTGAGCTCGGCCACCAAGACCATGGACAGCCACGTAACGGTCGTCGGGCACGGGTTCACTCCCAAGACCGGCTTCTCTGTCTACCAGACCTACGGCATGCAGCAGGGCGCAGTGCGCGGGCCCGGCGGCCGGATCTGGCTGATAGCGATGACGCCGCCGCAGTGGCAGGGGAACCCCACCGGCTCGCAGGCGCTGGACGGGGTGAACCCCATTACGGGGGCGGTCAACTACTACGCGCCGCTGCCGCCCTTCCTCGGGTCCACGAAGTCGCAGACGCTCCTCGCGTACGACAACGGCGCGCCGGCCTTCTCGGGCGCGAACGCCTGGATGATCGCCACCGCCACCACGCCGGGCGGCGCCGTCTCGCACTACCTGGTCCGCTACACCCCGGGCCCGAGCACCAGCCACATCTACAAGCTCCCCGGCACGTGCGGGTCGCCGCAGGACATCACCAGCGCCGGCAACGGCTCGCTGTGGCTGGCCTGCGGGTCGTCCAGGGTCATCCGGGTAACCGCGAGCGGCGCGATGGCGACGTTCAGCCTCTCCCACGTCTCGTCGGTCGGCCACTTCGCGGCCGGCCCGGGCGGGTCCATGTGGGCGGTCGGCTACAACGGCGGCCACGCGGCCATCGGACTCGTCCGGATCACCTCCGGCGGCGGTGAGTCGTACCACGCCACCCCGCGCGGCATCACGCCGCGGAGTCTGGCCGGCGACGGCTCGAGCCGGGTGATCGAGACCGCCACCTGCGGCTCGAGCGTCTGCCTGGAGTCGGTCTCGGCCGGCGGCGGGCTCTCGCACGTGGGCACGGTCCCTGGCACCGTGCGGACAAGCTGGGGACCCTCTATGGACGCCAGCGGCAACGTGTGGCTGATGGTGCACGGATCGGCGTCAAGGACGGGCGAGTACTTCCTCAGGCTCACCGGCGGGAACAAGATCCAGGTCTACCCGTTCTCGATCCCCGGCGGCTGCGGCGGCAGCCTGCTGTCGGCGGCCGGCAGCCCGGCGGGCAGCGCGGACGGCTCGGCCTGGATCGAGTCCGTCTCCAACTGCACCTCCATCGGCAACACGGCCACGGCCTACATCGGCGGCCTGGTCCGCTTCAAGCCGTAGCACCACCAGAGTCAGCCCGGTCCGTTCGGCCAAAGAGATTTTGATCTCCCCCGACCGGACCGGGCTTTCTCGGCTATCGGCTCACTGGCAGCCCGCGGGCGACGACGTGCTCGTGCCGGTGATCGCCCAGGCGTTCCCCAGCGGGACATCCTCGGTCCTGGTGATCAGTCCGACCCGCACTCGGAGGATCACGTCCTGGATGATCGTCGAGCCGCCGGGCGAGTTGCAGATCCGGGACGTCCACAGGATCCGCAGCAGGCGCTCCGAGTGCGGCGGGATGGCGCCCACCACAGGTTTGCGGGCGAAAGCCCGCCTCGGGGGGTACGGGGGGCCAGGGGGGATGGGGGGCGGGAGCCCCCCATGACAGAGAGCTGTCCCCCCGGGCAGACGCACGGAACGGGGAAGAAGGGCGCAGCCCTTCGAACATGGTTCGGCGGAGGATCGGGGATTTGAACCCCGGATGGGATCACTCCCAAACCGCATTAGCAGTGCGGCGCCATAGACCGGACTAGGCGAATCCTCCATCCGCGTCCGCGCCGACTTCCGCCGTAGATGCCGACTTCAGCCGTAAAGGACGTGGTGCCGAACAGCGTACCGGTACCGGCGGCGCTCGGCAAAGCGAGCGTCGCCGGCGGCCTCCCCCGGGGACGCCGGGCCCGGCGCGGCAGGCCGGGGATCAGTGCGGGAGGGGTGCCAGCGTCGTCACCTCGAGCCCGCCGTCCGCGTACCGGTCCCGCAGCGTGGTCTTCTTGAACTTGCCGACGGAGGTCTTCGGCACCTCGTCGATGTAGGCCCAGCGCTCAGGCAGCTGCCAGCGCGGAACGCGCTCGCCGAGGAAGGCGCGGAGCTCGTCCGGGGTCGCCGGGGGCGCGTCGGCGCGCAGTACGACGGCGGCGAGCGGCCGTTCGCCCCACCGCTCGTCGGGCACGCCGACCACCGCCGCCTCGGCGACCGACGGGTGCGCCATCAGGATGTTCTCAAGCTCCATGGACGAGATCCATTCGCCGCCCGACTTGATCACGTCCTTGGCCCGGTCGGTGAGCCGGATGAACCCGGCCTCGTCCAGCGTGCCGACGTCGCCGGTGCGCAGCCAGCCGTCGTCGAACTTCTCCGGCGCGCTGTCCTGGTAGTACGACGCGGTGATCCACGGGCCGCGCGTCTCGAGCTCGCCCACAGACTTGCCGTCGGAGGGCAGCACGTCGCCGTTGTCACCGGTCAGCCGGCCCTCCACGCCGCACACCAGCCGCCCCTGGGAGGCCCGGTACGGCCAGACCGCCTCCCCGGTCACGCCGGCTGGCTCGCGGGCGACCGAGCCGATCGGCGAGAGCTCCGTCATCCCCCAGGCGTGCGTCATGACGATGCCGAACTCGTCGGCGTAGGCGCGCATCACCGCCTCCGGCAGCGCCGAGCCGCCGCAGACCAGCGTCCGCAGCGATGACAGGTCGCCGCCGGAGGTCCGCAGGTGAGCGAGGACGCCCTGCCAGATGGTCGGCACCCCCGCCCCGACCGTCACCTTCTCGGTCTCGATCAGCTTCACGATGACGGCCGGGATCAGGAACCGGTCGGGCATCACCAGGTCGGCCCCGGACATCAGCGCGGCGTAGGCCAGGCCCCAGGCGTTCGCGTGGAACTGGGGGACGATCGGCATGATCCGATCGCGCTCGGAGACGCCCAGCCCGTTCGCGGTGCACACCGCCATCGAGTGCAGGTAGGTGGAGCGGTGGCTGTAGACGACGCCCTTGGGCAGCCCGGTGGTCCCGCTCGTGTAGCACATCGCCGCCGCCGAGCGCTCGTCGACCTCGGGCCAGTCGAAGGAGTCCGCCGCGGCGGCTAGGAGCTCCTCGTAGGAGTGAACGTCGCGGCCGTGGCCGGCCAGGGACGCGAGCGCCTCGTCGTCGGCCGGCCCGGAGACGATCACATGCTTGATCGTGTCGGCGTGCGGCAGGACCTTGGCGAACAGCGGTACCAGGGACGAATCCACGATGACCGCGTAGTCCCCCGCGTGGGTGGCGATGTAGCCGACCTGATCGGGGGAGAGGCGGATGTTCAGCGTGTGCAGCACGGCGCCCATGGACGGGATGGCCAGGTACGCCTCGAGGTGCTCGGCGTTGTTCCACATGAACGTGGCGACCCGCTGGTCGCCGTCCACCCCCAGCGCGCGCAGCGCGTTCGCCAGCCGCGCGGTTCGCTCGCGGACGTCCGCGTACGTCCGCCGCCGCGAGGGCTCGTCCCCGGCGCAGGTGACAACCTCCTTGTCCCCGAACGCCGTGGTGCCGTACCGCATGATCGCAGAAACGGTCAGCTGGAAGTCCATCATCGTGCTTTCCACGGCCGACCCACCTCCTCGTGAAGTTCCACTGACTACTACCCGAGAACGCTAGCGCTCGTCGGGGGCCGATTTAGGGCACTGAGGCTGATAGTGCCACGCGATCGGCGGCCGTGTTAAGCCTCCGCCGCGCCGCGCCTCACGTGGAGAGCCCGCCGCGCAGTTCGGCGTCCGCGCCGAGTTCGGCGTCCTTGCGCAGCTTGGCGACCGCGCGCGCCACGGTCGACTTGACCGTCCCCACGGAAACGCCCAGCGCCGCCGCCACCTCCGGCTCGGTCATGTCGTCGTAGAACCTGAGCATCACCGCGGCTCTCATCTGCCGCGGCAGCCGGTCGACCGCGCGCTGGACCACGTCGTGCAGGTCGCTGTCGCCGGTGGCGTCGGCCTCCGGGGAATCGGGGATCTCGTCGGTCGGGTACTCGTCGAGTCGCCGCCGCCGCCAGCCCGAGATGTGGGTGTTCACCATGACCCGGCGCACGTAGGTGTCAAGCGCGGCCTGATCGGAGATCTTGTCCCACGACTTGTAGGCCTTGACCAGGGTGGCCTGAAGCAGATCCTCGGCGTCGGCGCGGTTCGCGGTCAGCGCCTGGGCGGCGCGCAGGAGCGCACCGCTGCGCGCACGTACATACTCGCCAAACGCAACGCGCTCACCGACGCTCATGGACCCTCTACGCTCAAGACAAAGCAACTCTGAGTGATTAACTGGTAACGATACGCCCCGACGAACGACTCCTGCCACTCGGCCACAGGAAGGCCAACGGCGGAACACTGGTCACTCTGCTTAAGCACAAATGGCCCCGGAGCGCGCTATCTGCGCCTCCTCGCTCACAGAAATTGCCGAATCACTTGACGTGTCTGCGCCTATGTGACCATCGTCGGACATGACGTCGCGCGGGTCGCAATCCCATGGCGGGCAAGTGCACCGGAAAGCACACCTTTGCGCGGGTTGCGGTGACCTGACCGATTCGGGACCTCCGACCCGATATGCACGGCGGGCGTTGCTCCGTGCCACCGTCTTCGACAACCCCGTATTCGACGGCCACGAGCACGAATTCCGGGCGGACCGCCCCGCCAGCGCGGCCACCGTCGTCACCGGGGTCCTGGCCGAGGTGACCGAGCGCGCCATCGTGGTCAGGAGGCCCGACGGCGACCAGTTTCTCGCCCTCTCGCCCAGCACCGTCACCTGGCTCGGGGCGAAGGCCTCGCCGACCGCGCTGCGGGCCGGAGACCCGGTCATCATCCGCCGCCGCATGCACCAGCTCGCTTCCGGCGGCCCCCCGGCCGACGGGCCGGCCGCCAGCTTCGCCGAGCGTATCTGGGCCAGGATCGGGCGGGTCGCGGGGGTGATCGTGGAGGTGCGCGGATCGGAGCTTCTGGTCGATACCGGGGAGCACGGCCGCGAGCCCGAGCGCGTCGTGATCGCCCAGGCGTCGCTGCGCCACGTCCAGGTGCGCTTCCCCCGGCTGACGCCCGGCTACCTGATCGACGTGATCGGCACCCGTCGCGCCGACGGCTATCTGCTTGCCGTCACCCCCGCCACCGCGCAGCCCGCCTACCTCGCCGCCCATCCGCCCGCTCCGCCGCCGACGGGCGGGTACATCGGCGGTCCCATCAGCGGCGCCGCTGTCTGGCACGAGCCGGGCGACGAGCCCGACGGCCTGCTCGGGCTCGGCTATGCCGCGCTCGACCCGGAGACCGAGGGCCCGGCCGACGCGGGCACGGCCGGCGACCAGGGCCAGCCCTGCGCGCGGCTGCCGTACCTGTCGCTCGGCAGTGCGGTGCGGATCAGGAACGACTGCGGCGGCCGGGCGGCCGTGCTGACGGTGACGAGCTGCAGTGCGAGCGCGCGGCAGTTCTGCGACCGATGCGTGAAGTGCGGCACCTCGCCCCGGGCGCGGGTGGCGGACCTGACCATGGCCGCGTTCGTCGAGTTGGGCGGGAATCTGGAGGACGGCTGCTTCAACGCGACGCTGACGCTGGCCGGCTGAGAACCGACCGGCGAGGCGCCGAAGGTAAAGCGAACGGTTGTTTCGGGGTGTAGTGGGGGTGGCGTTTGTGGGTGGCATGGGGGTCCTCGACGCGGTGCGGGAGGTCCAGGTCCCGCTGCTCGCCGTGCTTCTCATCGGCGGTTGCGCGGCCAAGGCGCGCCGCGGGTTGGGCGCGCGGTCAATCAACGCGGTCATCGGTCCAACCGCGATGTTCCCGTTCCGGCTGCGGCGGCCGGTCGGGATCGCGATCAGCGCGGGCGAGTTCGCCCTGGGGGTCGGACTGCTGGTCACCGCGGGCCGCTTCGGGACCGGCGGGCCTGCGCTGGCGGTGCGGGTGGCGACCGCGCTGCTGTTCTGCACGGCCGTGTTCGCGCTGGCGGAACTGCGCTCACGTCGCCCGGACGTGGGCTGCGGGTGCTTCGGCGATGTGAGCAGCACGCCGGTGAACTGGCGCACCATCACCAGGGCGGCACTGCTCAGCGCGGCCGCGCTCGCCTCGATCGGCGCGCGGCCGGTGCACATGTCCCGCTCGCCCGGCTGGGGCGCTGAGGTGCTGGCGGTGACGGCGGCCGAGTTCGCGGTCCTGGCCGCGCTGTCGCCCGAACTGGGCGAGCTCATGGTCAGGCTGGGCCGGACCGAGCCGTGCGAGTTGCGCCGGATCCCGGTCGCCAAGTCGCTTGACACGCTGTGGGCCAGCGCCTCTTGGCGGCGTTACCACCGCTATCTGATCACCACCGAGCCGACCGACGTGTGGCGCGAGGGATGCTGGCGATTCGCGGTGTTCCCCGGCATCCTGGCCAGCCGCCGCGTCGAGGTGGTCTTCGCCGTCTACCTGACCGGCCGCCACGCACCGGTCCGGGTGGGCGTGCTCGACATCGACACGCCGCCGAGGCCCTCTCCCCCAGGACGCTACAGCTCTCTAACCGTGTATAAGAAAAACGCAATACCAAAGAATAAAGTCAATATTCCCTCGAACGGACCCGGCTGACTCTGGCCCCGGACATTTAGACCGGCTGCGCGCGGAGGAACTTGCCGAAGTGCGGAACCGTGAACGCGATGAGGCCGCGCTCTGAGCTGTAGATCAGGCCCTTCTTGATCAGCCCGTCCCGCGCGGGCGAGAGGCTCGACGGTTTGCGGCCCAGCTCATCGGCGACGTTCGAGGTGGGCACGGGCTCGTCGCCGATCGCCGCCATCGCGCGCATGTACTCGCGCTCAGCCGGGGTCGCGCGCTCGTAGCGGGAACCGAAGAACCCGACCGCCAGCTCGCCCTCGGCCTCCGGCGCCGCCACCCTGACGTCCCCGAACGTGATCGGGCTGGACGCGGCGACATCCCAGGTGACCTTCCCGTACGCCTGGACGAAGTACGGGTAGCCGTCCGCGGCCTCGTACAGCGCGTCCAGCGCGTCCTGCTTGAACAGCACGTCCTCGCGCTCGGCCGGGGCGAGCAGCGCCTGGTCGGCCGCCTCCCGGTCCAGCCGGTCGATCCTCGCGTAGCGGAAGAGCCGTTCAGAATAGCTCTTGCTGGCCGACAGCACCGAGGGCAGGTGCGGCAGGCCCGCCCCGACGACGATGAGGGGCCCTCCCACCTGGGACAGCTCGTGGCAGGCGGCGCACAGCGCCGACACGTCCTCGGCGGGCACGTCCTGCATCTCGTCGACGAAGAGCGCGATGCCGACTCCGAGGTCGGCCGCGACCGAGGCCGCGTCCGTGAACAACTCGGTCAGGTCCACCTCGAGGTCGCCCGAGTCCGCCCGGCCGCGGGCGGCGGGCACGTCGATGCCGAACTGGGCGCTCACCGTGGTGCCCTTGGGCGCCTTGGGGTCGCGCAACGCGAACGCCTTGAGGACGCTGAGGAAGTCATCGACCCGGTCCGGCGCGCGGTGCCTGGGCGCGAGCTCCCTGACCGCCATGTGCAGCGCGCTCGCGACCGGGCGGCGGATCGACTGGTCGGGCCTCGCCTCGAGTTTGCCCGTCCCCCACAGCCGTTGCAGCGCCATCGACCTGAAGGTGTTGAGCAGCACGGTCTTCCCCACGCCGCGCAGTCCGGTCAGCACCATGGACCGCTCGGGACGAGCCCTCGCCACCCGCTCAAGCACGACCTCGAACTGGCTGATCTCCCGGTCCCGCCCGGCGAGCTCGGGCGGCCGCTGCCCGGCACCGGGCGCGTAGGGGTTCCTGATGGGGTCCACAATGGGACTGTATGACGCGCTCTAGCCGAATCAGTAGATTTCCGTAGAGAGCACTACCGGCGTGTCGCAGCCATTCCCCGATGGGCGTCGAGCGGCGGTCAGTTGTTGCGGCCGAGGAAGCGCTTATGCGCCTCGGCCAGCTTGAGGTAGGCCCGGGTCGCTATCTCGGCCCGGCGCGCGGCGTACTCGTGCGGCGCGACCTCGAACCGGGTGAGTTCGACCTGCACAGCCGCAAGCTCGGACTCGTACTCGTCCTCGATCGTCAGCGCGTCATCGACGTACTGGGTATCTGCCTTGCTCATGTTCACGGTCAACTCTGTGTACCTTTCATGCAGCACCCCCGGCAGGCTAGTCAATCGCATTTGCCCGCGTTGGCGGGCTCACCTGGGATAACTCATTCTTCACAGGCGAAACACCCATGCCTGGCGGTCACTCGTGGTCATTTTGGTTATCGGCCGTTCTGTGTGATGTAACTCACACAGACGGTCATTCGGTCGCCTTGCTGTTGTGACTTAGGGGGCCGTTGATACGGGTGAGGTAAGCGTTATAGGCGGCGAGTTGATCATCGTCGTCGTCGACGTCGGCGGGCCGCCCGCTCTGGCCGGGCGAGCGGTCCGGCCCCTGGGCCATGGAGGGCCCGGTCGGCGCGACCTCGTTGATCCGATCCGCCATGGTCACCCGGCGCGCCGTCTCGAACCAGCCCATGGAGGCCGACGACCGTGGCTCCCTGCTCCAGGAGAAGAACGTCACCATGATCACCGCGAACATGATCGCCGCGCCGCCGATCCACATCACCGCGCCGCCCTGGTGGATGTCGTTTACCGGGGACGGCCCCCAGTTGCGCGGCGCCATCGGCAGGAACGGGTAGTTCTGGTAGGAACCGAGCACCACCCCGGTGAACGCGTCCACCGGCATCGCCAGGAACAGCAGGAAGAGCCGCAGCGGATACGACACCTTCCACTTGATCGGCTCCTTGCCGACCAGGGGGAGGAAGTAGAGGTACCCGACGACGAGGTAGAGCACGTGCTCGGCCTCGTGCACGGCGTCGTACTGGATCACCAGGTTCATGAAGTTGGTCAGGTGGGTCCCGACGATCACCGCCGAGTAGGCGACGATGCCGACGGCGGGCCAGGTGATCCAGGTCACCGGCTTCGACCTGATGATCCTGATCACCCAGGCGTGCACCGGGTTCCTGCTCGCGTGCAGCAGCAGCGTCACCGGCATTCCGGACACCAGCAGCGGCGGCGCGATCATGAGCAGCATCAGGTGCTGGATCATGTGGTCCCAGAACAGCGTGTCGTCGTAGGTCCCGATCCCGCTCTGCGTGGCCAGGTTGATGACCAGCAGCCCGAGCAGGAACAGGATGGTCCGCCCCAGCGGCCATGGCCGCCTCGGGTGACGCTTGCGTACGCGGAAGGTCCCCCACAGGTAGAGCACCGCGAGGACGGCCGTGAACCCCGTGACGATCGGCGCGAACTGCCAGTTGGTGGCTGCCTCGCTCCAGCTGAACGGCGGCAACATGGAGCTTCCCATACAGGTGAGAGTACCCCTACGACCCGTCGTAGCCGACTGGGGCGTTAGGGCCGGCGGCGCACCGGCACACCCGCCTCACCAGCCTCAAGAGGCTCAGCCGGACGGCGACGGCCAGTTGCAGCTGATCAGCGGATCGACGCCCAGGTAGTTGAGCGGGCCAGTGACAATCGTGGCCGCGATAGTGGCGCCTGAACTGCAGGTCGTCGCCGCGTTGTCGTAGTAGCCGCGCTGCCCGGCGGCGGCGGCGCCGATGGCGAGCCAGAGGAACAGGACGATCGACTTCCGCGACATGCCACCTCCGACCGCTGGCAGAAAACCACACACAGGCCACCTAGTCGGATAATAGTGCCCAACCCCCCTCCCCCCACCACATTGAGCGCATCGCCACGCCGACCAGACCACTCCATGACGAACCACCGCAGGTTAGGTAGGCGCGCCGCGGTTCCGATTCGGTGGATGGCGTCGCCGACAGGATCAAAAAGCGGAGGGCGTGGGATTCGAACCCACGGTGTCGGTCTCCCGACACAGTTGTTTTCAAGACAACCGCCATCGGCCACTAGGCGAGCCCTCCTGCGTGGAACAACATTACGCGAGCGGGCGGCCTGAGGTGATGTCAGCCACGGATCGGCGCGGGTACGCGAAGCCGTCGGCGACGAGGGCCGCCAGGTTGAGATAGGCGTCGGCGGTTTCCTGGTTGAGCATCTCCAGTTCTACCTCGGCGCCCTCCTCCAGATGCGGGTCGTAGGGCACTCGGACGATCGCGCGGGAGCGCGCGGCGAAGTGCTGTTCCAGGCGCTCCAGGTCCACCGTTGACTTGCTCTTACGGCGGACGGCGGACAGCACGACGACGCCGCCGCGGACCAGCTCCTCGTAGCCGTGCGCCTCCAGCCAGTCGAGGGTCGCGCTGGCGCTGCGCGCGCCGTCCACCGACGGCGAGCTCACCAGGACGATCTGGTCGGCCAGCTCGAGGATGCCGGCCATGGCCGAGTGCAGCAGGCCGGTGCCGCAATCGGTGATGCAGATCGAGTAGTAGTGCTCGAGAACGCCGGACACGGTCCGGTAGTCATCGGCGCTGAACGCGACCGAGACGCCCGGGTCCCGGTCGGACGCGAGGATCTCAAGCCTGCTCGACGCCTGGGACGTGTACGCCCTGACGTCGGCGTACCTGGTCACCAGGGTCCGCTCGTTCAGCAGGTCCCTGATGGTGGCGGCGGTCTCCAGGCGAACCTTGTCCGAGAGGGTGCCTCGGTCCGGGTTTCCGTCCACCGCGATCACCCGGTCACCGCGCAGCGACGCCAGCGTCGAGCCGAGGCCAACCGTGACCGTGGTCTTGCCGACGCCGCCCTTGAGGCTGAGCACCGCGACCCGGTGGTGCCCGCCCGCGACCGGCGCCCGGACCCGGCTGACCAGCTCGCGCCGCTGCAGGCTGGCTGCCGACTCGCCGACCCGGACCAGGCCGCCGGTAGCGCGGTACACTGTCCGCCGCCAGCCGCCGTCTGGAGTCGCGCGCTTGCCCGGGAGCAGCAGGTCAGAGGTGAGGGTGTCGGCGGTCGGTCGCTGCCCGGTCGCGCCGGGCGGCGCCGCACCGCGGGCCTGCTCCGCACGGGGCGGCATCTCCGGCCGCCGCGTCTCCGGCAGCGGCATCTCCGGCAGCGGCATCTCCGGCAAGGGCATCTCCGGCAAGGGCACATCGGGCCGGGTCGCATCGGGCCGCGTGACGTCAGGAGGCGCCTCAGCGGCTCGCCCGGCAGGCGCCCACAGCGGTGGCGCCGACGGGAACGACGACGGCGACGCGTCGGCCTGCTCCGTCCCCGTCTCTGCCCCCGGCGCGACGTCGGTGCCGACGCGCACCTGCGACCACGGCACCGACGGGCCGCGCAACGGCGGCGCCGCCTCCGGCGGCCGCGGCGCCGTGTACAGGAAGGCATTCCACGTCGGCTGCACGTCAGGCGGCCGCTGCGGCGAATCACGCTTCTCCGGATGCCGTTGCGGGAGCGGCGGAGGCTCCCCCTCGCCGCCAGAGAACTCCTCCGGCCGTCGCGCCTGGGCCGGTCGAACGTGCCTGGCAGGCGCGCGCGAAGGTTCCGTGCTGACCGGCGGCGTCGAGGCGGGCGGCGTCCAGGCTTTTGGCGCCGCAGCAGGCGGTACCGTCGGCACCGGAGGCTGGGGCAGCGGCGACGGCGACGCCAACGGCCACGGCGGACGCGCGGGCGGCTGCGATGCCGGCGGCGGCGTCGCCGGCATCGCCGGATAGCCGGGGTCGGGGAGCGCGTCCGGATCTGGCAGCTGTTCCATCACCGGCAGGTCGGGCAGCGACTGGTCCGCCGCCTGCCAGTCGGGGAGTGGCCCACGGGCGGTACCCGTCTGCTGCGGGTAACCGGAAGCGAACGGGTAGATCTCCGTGGCCTCTCGCGCACCAGAGGCCGTTGTGTTGTCGTGTTCGTCTGCTGTCATGGCCGCCCCCACTAGCCAGCTGCCTGCCTTTGCCATACTGTCCGCGGCACGTGTTAACTCATTTCGCAGCTCCCCGACCCAATAGCGGTCGAATGACCCTAGTTAGGGAGATTCCCGTCCAAGGAGACAGCTATGCACGCGGTCGTGATCAGCGAGCCGGGGGGCCCCGAAGTTCTCCAGTGGACCGAGGTGCCAGACCCGCGGCCAGGGCCAGGCGAGGTTCTAGTCGAGGTGGCGGCGGCCGGGGTTAACCGGGCCGACCTCATGCAGCGCCAGGGGCTCTACCCGCCGCCAGCGGACGCGCCGCCCTATCCGGGCCTCGAGTGCTCGGGCACCGTCGCGGCCCTCGGCGACGGGGTTACCCGGTGGCGCGTGGGCGAGCAGGTGTGCGCGCTGCTGTCCGGCGGCGGCTACGCGGAGCAGGTGGTGGTGCCGGCCGGACAGCTGCTTCCCGTCCCCAAGGGCATCACTCTCACCGAGGCGGCCGCGCTGCCGGAAACCGCGTGCACGGTGTACTCCAACGTCTTCCTCACCGCCAGGCTCGCGGCGGGCGAGACGCTGCTCGTCCACGGCGGGGGCAGCGGCATCGGCACGATGGCGATCCAGCTCGCCAAGCAGGCCGGCGCCCGGGTCGCGGTCACCGCGGGATCTAAGCAGAAGCTCGACGCGTGCCGTGCCCTCGGCGCCGACATCACGATCAACTACCACGAGGAGGACTTCGTCGAGAGCCTCATGGCGGCGACCGACGGCCACGGCGCGGACGTGATCCTGGACATCGTCGGCGGCGCCTACCTGGCCCGCAACATCGCGGCGCTCGCCCAGGACGGCCGGATCGCCAACATCGGCCTGCAGAAGGGCCGCAAGGCCGAGCTCGACTTCGGCGCGCTGATGGCCAAGCGCGCCGCGATCAGCTCGACCAGCCTCCGCGCACGTCCCCGGGAGCAGAAGGCGAGCATCGTCGCGGCGGTCACCGAGCACGTCTGGCCGGTTATCGGGGCCGGCCTGATCCGCCCCGTCATCGACACCGAGCTGCCGATGCAGCGGGCGGCGGAGGCGCATCGGATCATGACCGAGTCCACCCACACCGGCAAGATCCTTCTCCGCGCCAAGTAGCTGTCCCCACCCGATAGCGTGTGAAGCATGAGCGACGAAATCAGCCCACAGGAGTCGGGCAGGCCACAGGTCGTCATAGTCGGACCCGACGGGATTGCCGTCGGCGGCGGCGGCGAGGACGCCAATGGCAGCTCGTCCGAGCGGCCGATCACGGAGATGGTGGAGCAGCCTGCCAAGGTGATGCGGATCGGCTCGATGATCCGGCAGCTGCTCGAGGAGGTCAAGTCCGCACCACTGGACGAGAAGAGCCGGGCCCGGCTGAAGGAGATCCACCAGAATTCCATCAAGGAGCTGGAGGACGGACTCGCGCCGGAACTAGTCGCCGAGCTTGACCGGCTTTCGCTGCCGTTCGAGGACGACACGCCGAGCGAGGCGGAGCTCCGGGTGGCCCAGGCCCAGCTGGTCGGCTGGCTCGAGGGTCTCTTCCACGGCATCCAAACCACGCTGTTCGCGCAGCAGATGGCCGCCCGCGCCCAGCTGGAGCAGATGCGCCGGGCGCTGCCGCCCGGTCTGCAGCCCGTGCCCGACCAGGACCAGCCGCCGCTCCGGGGCGCGGGCCCCTACCTTTGACTGCCTGACCTGTTCACGGCCGAGCCCGACCGGGAGCTTGACCCGTCCGCCTGGAGCCGCTAGGGCCGGCCGTACCTCAGCCTGGCCAGCCACGCGGCCGCGTCGGCGAACTCCGCATCGGTCGTACCCGGGCTGACCTGGGTCCGCCCCCGGTCGCTGCGCGGGTAGCTGCCGAGGAACCGGACCTCGGCGCAGACTCTGCGCACGCCCATCATCGCCTCACCCACCCGGGCGTCGTCGATGTGCCCTTCGCAGTCGATGAAGAAGAAGTAGCTGCCCAGCCCGTCGCCGGTCGGCCGGGACTGGATCGTGGACAGGTTGATTCCGCGGACGGCGAACTCGGTGAGGATCTGCATCAGGGCGCCCGCGTGGTCCTCCCCCAGGAACGCGGCGACCGAGGTGCGATCGGAACCGGTCGGCGCGGGCAGCGACCCGGCCGACCCCACCTCGACGAACCTGGTGACCGCGTTCGACCGGTCGTGCACGTCGGGAACGAGCACGGTCAGACCGTACCTGGACGCCGCCGCGGGGGACGCGAGGGCCGCGTCCAGGTCCCCCTCGCCTGCCCTCCTGGCGGCCTCCGCGTTGGACGCGAACGGCACCCACTCCCGGCCGGGGAGACTTGCCGCCAGCCACCGCCTGCACTGCGCCTCGGCCTGCGGGTGACCGCCGACGGTCTTCACGTCCGCCAGCGTGGCGCCCACCCTGGCCAGCAGCGCGAACTCGATGTGGAGCCGGGTCTCGCCCACGATGAGCAGATCGCCGCCTGCCAAGTCGTCAACGGTGGCGGTGACGATGCCCTCGACCGAGGACTCGATCGGCACGACGGCACGCTCGGCTGACCCGTCGCGAACCGCTTCCAGCGCGGCCCCGACGGTGGCGCACGGTACGGGTTCCACCTCGCCCGCCGGGCGATGGCCCGCCTCTGCCAGCCTGGCCACCGCTGCCTCGGTGAACGTTCCCTCGGGACCGAGATAGGCATAACGCATGGCCTCATCTTGCCGCAGCGGCGGCCATGCGAAGGCCGTTACGTGCGAGCGGCGGCGCGCTTGGGGGCGCCGCGCCGTCCGGCGGGCGCCGGGACGACGCTGGCGAGCCCCGTCCCCAGCCGCGCGGAGTGGACGGCCTGCGCCTCTTCCGGTGAGAGCTCCTGGCTGCCCTTGCCCGCCACCACCGGCTTGGCGTAGGTCCTGGTCTCCGCCCGGCCGTTGATCGAGCTGATCACCACGCCGTCGCCGAGGGTGTTGAGCAACGCGAGTGAAAACGAGAGCTGACCCGACATCTCGTTGAGCGCGTCGTATCTGATGATCCCGACGTCCCGCAGCGCCCGCGGATCCACCGTGCCGTGCGATCCGACCGCCCCGTGCACGAGCGCGGCGCACTCACGGACCGATCGGGCGGCACGTCTGCTGGCCCTCAGCCCAACCGCGACCCCGAGCACCCCGAACACCACTCCTACCGCAGCAATCACGATCGTCGTCACGGTTAGCACTATATCCGTAACCCACGGTGGTGCTCAGTGAGGCCCGCACCGGCCGCCCCTGCGCGAGCTGGGCAGGCCCGTCAGCGCAGCCGCATCGCCAGCGCCAGGCCGACGTCGGCGAACTGGCGAGCGCGGTGCAGCTGCGACGCCAGGTCGGAGCCGGTCGCCCGGTGGGCCATCTCCACCTCCACCTCGACGATGCGCATGCCCTTGCGCTTGAGGTCGATCGTCATCGCGGTCTCGACCCCGAACCCATGCGCAAGCGGGCGGGCGGCCTCGTAGGCGGCCCGGGTGAGGCAGCGCTGGCCGTTCAGGGGCTGGGCGGGCGTCCAGCCGGTGGCGCGCCTGATCCCGGATCCGGCCAGCCGGACCACGAACCCGTGCCCGCCGCGCCTGACCCTGTCCGCGAAGACCGCGACCGACATATCGGCCTCGCTCGCGGCGACCGGCGCGATGAGCGGCCCCGCGGCTGCCGCGGTGGCGCCGACGTCGGCATCGAGGAACAGCAGGTGGCGAGGCCCTTCGGCCGGACTGCGGCGGTCAAGCTCGGCCACCTCGCGCGCCCCCACCATCATCGCCATGGCCTTGCCGTGGTTCCTGGCGTACCGCAGCGCCCGCGCGCCGGCGTCCCTGGCGACGCGGGCGGTGGCGTCCCGTGAGCCGTCATCGACCACCACCACGACATCGACGCCGGGCAGTGTCTTGGCGGCCGTGACGGTGTCGCCAACCCGGTCCGCCTCGTTGTAGGCCGGAATCACGACGGCTACAGGTGGCATGAGCCGATGCTAGTGGGTGCGCCCGTTAATTCGTCGGGGGCGGCTGGGTGAGCCAGGCGGTGGGGTCGCCGAGGTAGAGGCCGCAGGCGCAGTCGAGGGCTTCCTGCGGGCTGCCGGCCGGCCAGCCGCTGGGCAGGATTGATCTTTCGTAGTCGTCGTGGCTGGCGCGGTAGATGGCGAAACCCCAGGTGCTGGCCGAGTCGGCGTAGCGGAGCCGGAACAGGGGCAGGTCGGTGCCGTCGGGCAGCTGGCCGCTGACGTAGGCGAACTGGCCGTGCCAGCGGACGCTGACGCCGGCGAGCTGCGGCCAGCGCTCGGCCGCGCGGGCGGCCAGCTTGTGGCGGAGCGAGGTCTTGGTCGACTCGGGTGGCTTGGCCATGTCACCATCCTGCCCCAGGCCGGCGGCCTCATCATGGAGGCCGTCGCGTGCCGGCGCCGGGCCGGGCGCCGTCACCGAGGAGGAGCCCCGTGCCCGCCAGTCCGTACGTGATCTGCCTGGACGACGCCGGCCGTTCGGAGCTGGAAGCAGTGTCCCGGCGCGCCACCGCGCCGTTCCGCCTGGTGCTGCGGGCGCGGATCGTCCTGCTGGCGGCAGGCGGCGCGGCGAACAGCTCGGTCGCCGCCCGGCTTGGCGTCTGCGAGGACACCGCCCGCAAGTGGCGCCGCCGCCACTGCGAGCGGGGCCTGGCCGGGCTGGCCGACGCCGCGCGGCCCGGCCGGCCCCGCGCGTTCCCCGCCCCGGTCGTGGCCGAGGTGAAGGCCCTGGCCTGCGAGCTGCCCGCCGGCAGCGGGAAGCCGCTGGCCCGCTGGACCTGCCCCGAACTCGCCCGCCAGGCGGCCGCCGGCGGCATCACCCCGGCCGTCTCTGCCTCAAACCGTGCGCCGCTGGCTCGCCGACGACGCGATCAAACCCTGGCAGCACCGGTCGTGGATCTTCCCCCGGGACCCGCCCTTCGCCGTCAAGGGCGGCCGCGTCCTCGACCTCTACCAGCGGGAATGGGAAGGCCGCCCGCTCGGCGCGGGCGAGTACGCGCTCAGCGCCGACGAGAAGCCCGGCGTCCAGGCCCGGATGCGCATCCACCTGCCGCTCCCGGCCGGGCCGGGGCGGGCGACGCGGGTCTACTTCTCCGTCATCCAGCGCAAGCTCCTCACCCCCGACGACTTCGAGGGCCAGGACGAGCTCGCCGCCCACATCCTCGCCTTCGAGAAGCACTACAACGCCGCCGCCCGGCCGTTCGACTGGCGATTCACCCGCACCGACCTCAACCAGCTCCTGGCCCGCGTCCGGCACCACGACCGCCACGCGCCGCACCCGATGGCCGCATGATCCCCGACGAATTAACGGGCGCACCCACTAGTCTGCCGGGCGCCCCGCGCTACCCCGCCGACCGGCCCGTTGAAGCGGGCGTTGCGGTCAGTTGTTGCTTGCGGGAGACTCCGCGATGGTGAACACGGCGTCGAGCCCGGTCACCTGGAGGATCTTCTTTATCGCCGGCCGCGGCGCCGCGAGTTCGAGCTCACCGCCCCGCTCCCGCGCCTGGCGCAGGCAGGAGAGCAGCACGTTCATGCCGGTTGAGTCGCAGAACTCCACCCCGGACATGTCGATGATGACGCGCGACGCCGGGGCGGCACTGGCTATAACCGCGGCGATCTCGCTCTGTAGCCGCGGAGCGGTATATAGGTCGATTTCCCCGGTAGCGATCACAAGCTCGTGATCACCCTGAGACCGACTTGAGACATTCAGCTCCACGGCTGGAACCATACCATTCCTAATCACCCAGTCCTAGTCACTGATCGTCTAGCCCGGGCCGCAGGGAGGACGCGTCCTGCCTGGTGGGCGGCGCGGAACCGGCTGCTGGTCAAGCTACGCACTCGGCCTGGTCGGCTGCGCGCCTGGGCGCTGGCACCGTCGAAAGCCGCTCGCTGCGCGGCTCCGGCATCATCGCGGGCTCCCGGCTGATCGGGCAGCTGATGGCGCGCGGGCCGCCGCGGCAGCCGGCCAGTTCGCCTCCCGGCACCCGGATCACCTCGAGGCCGGCCGCCTCCAGCCGCTCGTTGCTGAGCGTGTTCCGCTCGTATGAGATCACCGTCCCGGGGCCGAGGGTCAGGATGTTCCCCGCGTCGTCCCACTGGCCCAACGGACCGCCGAGCGAGCCCGATCTGGCCGGGCCGACCCGCGCGGGACCGAGACCGGTCTCGATCACCTGCAGCCGGTCGAGCCCCATCGCCTGCGCGGCCGCCTCCAGGAACGGCCGCGGGTGGGACAGCCAGAGGCCATCATCGCGCTGCGTAATAGTCCGCGCCACCAGCGAGTAGGCAACCGAGGGACGCATCATCACCGTGTCGGGTCCGATCAGCGTGCACAGGGTGTCCAGGCATTCGGCCGTGCCGGTGTCGGTCAGGGCCGCGAGCACCGTGTGCGCGAACCCGGTGTCGAACACCCGCCGCGCCAGCCGCTCCATTCCGGCGGGCGAGGTGTGCGCGCCGACGCCGATGGCGACCACCCCCGGCGTGAGCAGCAGCACGTCGCCGCCGGCGAGCACCTCGTGATCCGGCTCGTAGAGCCGCTTGGTGCCCGCGAACATCGGGTGGTAGCCGGTCGCGATCGCAACCAGCTCCGCCTCCCGACGCCGACCGGGAGGGCTGGTCACCGCCACCCGGTCGCCGATCCACACGCAGGTGTCGCGGGCGAAGACAAGGTTCGGCAGCGGCTCGATGACGTAGTCCCAGGCACCGAGCAGGCTGAAGACCGCGCCGCGGCCGCCGCGAAACTCGTCCCGGGCCAGCCCCATCACCAGGACCTGGCCGAGCTCCTCGGGGCACAGGTCGTCTAGGTAGGCCCTGACCTGGCCGCGCAGCTCCTCGCCGAGCCTGGGGTCGCTGGTCACCGTCGCGATCGCCTGCTGCCGGCCGGGCGCGTACTCAAGCGCGTCCTGCACCAGTTCGGTCAGGTACAGAACCTCGACTCCGCGCGAGCGGAGCGCGCCGGTGAACGCGTCATGCTCGGCCTGCGCCCGCTCGGCCCAGGGCAGGGTAGGCAGCAGCATCCCGCACGTGTGCTGTGGCGTTACCCGTCTCAGTTCCGCTCCCGGCCGGTGGACCAGCACCGTCCGCAACTGGCCGATCTCGCTGTCTACCCCGTAGAACTCGGACAACGAATCCCCCCGGAAACGCATCATTCACGTCTCGTTGCCGCACTGTTTCGTAATGAAGCTGCTTCGCGGTGCAGCATCCCCCACCGGGGGATTATCACCACTTGAGGAGACGCTTACGCATCCCGTGACGATGTGATTACCAAACGTCGCGGCTGGTGGTCCGCGGAGCGGCCTGCGTCCAAGTGCTCGTCAGCTTTATCCGGGCTCAGCGCGAGTTCCGCCCAGACCGTCGTCTCGCCCCCGCCGTCCGGGGACGCGCAGACCCCCCACCGGAGGGACAGCCGATCGACGATGCCCAGCCCGCGGCCGCCGATCGCCGAGTTGCCGGGCTCGTTCACGGCCGGGGTGGTCGGCCCGCCGCCGTCGCTCACGGCGATCTCAAGGCAGTCGTCGTCCAGCCACCAGGCGACCCGAACGACGGAACCTGGCAGCGGCGTAGCGTGCCGCAGGGCATTACTGATAAGTTCACTAAGAACGAGGCCGGCATCACACGCCGTAGCCTCGAATACTCCAGCCTCGGAGAGGTCGCCTATTAGACGTCGGCGAGCAACGCCGACACTAGAGGCTGTATACGGGAGCATCAAGACGCTCGACGTACCCACCTCCATGCGCATCCCGCCCCGTCCGTGATCCCTACGAACCCGGCATGAGCGGAAATGCCCCCGTGCGCCAACCGCGAAACCGTGAACGGCAGATTTCGGGCGTGTTATCCGACACTGTGTCCAGCGTGTTATCTAGCGCCGTGTCCAGATTGTCCTCGCACCGGACTCGCGTCCGCCGCCGAGGCGGTACCTTCTGGTGGTAGAGCTTTCCTTGTTCCGCCGAGCTACCTAGTGGATGGGCACCATGGCTGACCCGACCGTCGTGGTCGACAACCTGCACGTGGTTTACCGCGTTTACGGGGCCGGCGGCAACAAGGGCACCGCCGCCACGTCGCTGATGCGGCTGGTCAAGCGGCAGCGCCGGGTCTCCATCCGCGAGGTTCACGCGATCCGCGGCATCTCGTTCGTGGTCAACCACGGCGACGTGATCGGCGTCATCGGCCGGAACGGGTCGGGCAAGTCCACCCTGCTGCGCGCGATCGCCGGGCTGCTCCCGGCCGAGCAGGGCGCGGTCTACACCTCGGGCGAGGCGGCGCTGCTGGGCGTGAACGCCGCGCTGCTTGACGACCTGACCGGCGAGCGGAACGTGGTGCTCGGCTGCCTCGCCATGGGCATGCCGCCCGGCCGAGGTCAAGGCCATGTACCCGAACATCGTCGAATTCTCCGGGGTGGGCAACTTCATCGACCTGCCGATGCGCGCCTACTCGACCGGCATGGCACAGCGCCTGCGGTTCGCCATCGCTTCCGCCAAGAGCCACGAGATCCTGATGATCGACGAGGCGCTGGCGACCGGTGACGCCGCGTTCCGGACCAAGAGCCACAACCGGATCAAGGAACTGCGCGACGAGGCCGGCACCGTCTTCCTCGTCGCCCACAACCTGGGCGAAATCGAGCAGAGCTGCAACCGGGTGATCTGGATGGAGGCCGGCCAGATCCTGCGCGACAGCGACGACGTCCCCGCCGTCATCGACGAGTACCTGGCCGCCACCGGCGGCGAGCCCCGCCACCGCGAACAGGCGCGGCTGTAGCCCGCTAGCCGCCCGCGCGGCGCAGGGTCAGCCGCATGATCGTGCCGCCCTCGGGGCGGGTCTTGGCGACCACGGTCCCGTTCTGGGCGACGGCGAGGCGTCGGACGATGAAGAGGCCGATGCCCACGCCGCCGAAGCGGCGGCGGTCGCCGGTCTCACCCTGCACGAACCGCTCGAAGATGCGCTCGTGGTCGCCCGGGGCGATGCCGATGCCCTCGTCCTCGACGTCAACCTCGATCACGGGGCCGACGACCCGCGCGCGCACCAGCACGGCGCCGCCCGACGGCGAGTACTTGAAGGCGTTCTCAAGCAGCTGGCCGACGATGATGTCGGTCGCCATCGCGTCGCCGTAAGCGAGCGGCAGGTCCGCGGGAACGTCCGCGACCACCTCGTGCTTGTCGGAGAGCGGGCCGAACGAGACCACGGTGGCGCGCAGCAGCGCGCCCAGGTCGAACGAGGCGTTGTTGACGGGAAGCGCGTCGGCGCCGGCCCGCGCGCCGAGCAGCAACTGCTCGACGAGGCGGCCGAGCGAGCCCGCCCGCTCCGCGATGGTCCTGACCGCGGCCCGGCGGTCGGCGTCGGACAGCTGCTCCCACCGGCTCGCCAGCGTCGAGGCGAAACCCTGCACCACGGTGATCGGGGTGCGCAGCTCGTGGCTGGTGGTGGCGAGGAACAGGTCCTTGGCCTCCTCGAGCTCCTTGGCCGCGGTGACGTCGCGGAAGTCGACGACCTTCTCGCCGCCGCCGTCGCCGAGCTCGGTGCAGAGCACGTCCACCCAGCGGCCGCTCGGCAGCTTGTGGGTGCGCCGCTCGCCCGCCTCAGGCAGCGGGAACGGCGGCGGCGTGCCCATCACCTCGCTGGCCGGGGTGCCGGTGATCCGGTGCGCGGCCGGGTTCCACTGCTTGACGTTCCCGCTCTCGTCGAGCACCGCGATGCCGTCGGCGCTGCCGTCGATGACCGCGCGCTCGTGGGCGCGCTGCCTGACGACCTCCTCGAACGCCATCGCGTTGGTCAGCGCGACCCCGGCGTGCCCGGCCAGCAGCTCGAGCAGCTCGAGCTCGACGTGGCTGAGCGAGCGGCGGCTGTAGAGCGCGTAAAGCGCGCCGTAGGGACGGCCGCCCACGTGCGACAGCGAGAGCGCGATCGTGTGCAGGCCGGGCAGCGCAGACCAGATGAGGTCGTCGAACCCGCCCGCCTCGTCGGTCGCCATCATCACCGTCTTGCCCGACCGCAGCAGCTCGCCCACCAGGCTGCTCGACAGTGAGGCCACCCGGCCGCGGAGCCGCGCGGGCAGCCCGGCGGTCGATACCAGCCGGAGCCTCTCGTCCTCGATGAGTACGAATCCGCCGGCGTCGGCGCCGGTCAGCTCGCGCAGGCTGGCGGCGATCCGGTCGAGCACCGACTCCAGGTCCCGCTGGGCGTTCATGTCGGCCACCACGTCGCCGAGACGCCGCACCACCCGGGCCCTCTCGGCCATATAGTGCCGAGCGACGTCGTCCTCGCCGGTCTGGTGGCAGATGTTGACCCAGCCGATCACGTCGCCGCCGCCGTCGGTCAGCGCGCTGGTGTCGATGCGGACGTCGATCACTGACCCGTCCTTGCGGATCCGCCTGGTGGCGAAGGAGACCTGCCCGCCACCGCGGACCCGCTCGAAGACGGCGTTGTGTTCGGCGGCGCTCTCTTCGGGGATCGTCGGGGGCTCGAGGCCGATCACCTCGGCGGCCGCCCAGCCGAACATCCGCTCCGCCGCCGGGTTCCAGAGCATGACCGTGCGGTCGGTGCCGTACGCCACGATGGCGTCGGCGGCGCTCTCGATAACGGCCCGGGAGACGGCGTCCAGTCGATCCCGGCCGCCCGCGGGCCCGCTCCGTCCCCCCACGCTGGGTGTGCCTGCTCTGCCACCACATGCTCATGGTGCCACCTGGAACCAACCAGGTCAGCAGAAGGGAGTTACTTCTCGTGCCAACGATGCCCGATCGCTATCGTGAAATGCCTGCTTCCTGCGGGGTTGCACATGTTTGCCGGGCCCAACGTGATCTTTCCGTGACAACGTGGTCGCACCGCGTAGCAGGACCCGGGGATCTTCCGCGACGGCCGCCAGGCACCTATAGTGCTGCTAGTTTTTACAGTTTTCGGCAACCGATCACCTGGAGTTGCGCTGCGCTTGTTCCGCATAAATCGGATCAGACGGGGCATTTCTCAGGTGAAGTGCAGCTCCCGCTTAACCTGCGGGTGAATACTTGCTATAACAAAACTATCGACCACCAATGGCCGCGAGGACGCGGAAATGGATCCTTCCCCGGACCAGGGCGCGCCTGAGCAGCGGCGCCAGGAGCAGCGCCGCCGCCAGCGTGATCGCGCCCGCCCCCAGCCGCTGCAGCACGTCTCGGCGCAGCGGCCTATCGCGCTGGCCCATCCCGTCATAGCCGGCTACAACGGCTCCTCGTCCGCCCGCAACGCCCTCGCCTACGCGGCGGGCATGGCCCGGCGGCTGGACCGGCCGCTGCTCATCGTCTACGTGACTTCTCCCGGCGTTTACTGCGAGCCGATGACCGGTCAGGTGGTCGGGCTGCTGCGGGACGCCGACTCGCTTGAACGCTGGCTGCTGGCCGAGCTCGACCTGGCCGCCGACGCAGGCGGGCTGGAGGTGCACGTCCGGACCCGGCGCGGCAGCCCGGCCCGCGAACTTGCCTCGATCGCCGCCGAATTCAGCGCCGACGCCCTGGTAATCGGCGCCCCGGCCCACTTCTGGCACCACCTGGTCGGCTCAGTCCCCAGCTGGCTAGCCCGCCACGCCCGCTGCCCGGTAATAGTCGTCCCGTAAGGACACGAGGTAAACACAAAAAAGCCGGTTGCCCCCGAAGGGGCAACCGACCATGGTGGGCGAGGAGGGATTTGAACCCTCACATCCTCTCGGACACACGGACCTGAACCGTGCGCGTCTGCCGTTCCGCCACTCGCCCGGGCGAGGACGACTCAGGCTAGCACGACCCCCAGTGTGGTCGCACCCCGGATAACATCGGATAGATAACGAGCGGAAGGGAGGCCCAACGGGTGGGAGTTCTGCAGCGCTTCGAACGCCGGCTTGAGGGCATGGTCGAGGGGACCTTCGCCCGCGTGTTCAAGTCCGAACTACAGCCGGTCGAGGTGGCAAGCGCGGTCCAGCATGAGATGGACGAGCGCGCCGCCATCGTGGCGCAGGGTCGCACCCTGGTGCCGAACGACTTCGTCGTGGAGATCGCGCAGACCGACGCCGATCGTCTTGACGTGCTGGCGGAGGACCTCGGCGTGGAACTCGCGACGCTGGCGCGGGACCACGCGAAGGAGCAGGGCTATTCGTTCGTCGGCCCGGTGCGCATCCGCTTCGAGGGCGTTCCCGACCTGACGACGGGCACGTTCCGCATCCGGTCCGGGGTTATCCGGGGGCACACGGTGGAGGCGGGCGAGGTCCGCCAGCCGGTGAGCGACCTGCCCCGGGTGGCGTCCTCGCAGTTTCCCGGCAGGCCGCAGACTGGTCGTCTCCGGTTCGTCCCCCGGCACCGGCGTGACCGC
Source organism: uncultured Actinomycetota bacterium (assembly GCA_963773105.1). Classification (GTDB taxonomy): domain Bacteria; phylum Actinomycetota; class Actinomycetes; order Streptosporangiales; family Streptosporangiaceae; genus Trebonia. The sequence continues at coordinate 527,536 of CAVZAA010000002.1, read as the reverse complement.
GGGCAGCACGTACGAGCTGCAGACTCCGGTCACCCTGCTGGGCCGGGGCACCGACTGTGACCTGCGGCTGGTCGATCCGGGGGTGTCGCGGCATCATTCTGAGCTGCGGGTGGAGGACGGCCAGGTGGTGCTCGTCGACCTGGGGTCAACCAACGGCACGTTCGTCAACGGGCAACCGGTGCGCCGGGTGGTGCTGGTCGACGGCACCACCGTCACGCTCGGCCGGACCACGATGATTTTCCGGCAAGACGACAGGTATTGAGTGATGCGGGCCAGGTAGTAGCTAGAGCCGCACCAGAAGACCGGGGAGTGACTACCCCTGAGGGCAGCCCAACCGCAAGCGACGTAGGAGCCGAGGACACCGCACGGGATGAACGCGCTCACCCTTACCCTCATCAGGGTGGCCTTCCTGGCCGTCTTGTGGCTATTCGTCATTGCGGCGATCGGCGTGGTGCGAACCGACCTGTTCGGTACCGCCGCGGCGAAGATGCGGCGGCCGCGGAACCAGCCGCCGCCGCGACCCGCCGCCCCGCGCCCGTCCAGGCCGACGACGGCCCGGCCGGGGAGCGCCCCGTTTCCTCGTCGTCACCGAGGGTGGACTGAGCGGCGTGAGCATCGACCTCACTGACCAGCAAATCACCATGGGCCGCGCAAATGACGCCACGCTGGTGCTGAACGACGACTACGCTTCAACCCACCATGCCCGGATTTTTCCACAGGACGGACAGTGGATCGTTGAGGACCTCGGTTCGACCAACGGCACCTACCTGGACCGCCAGAAGGTGATCCGGCCCACCCCGGTGCCCGTTGGCGTGCCGATCCGTATTGGCAAGACCGTTCTGGAACTGCGCAGATGACACTAGCCCTCCGCTATGCGGTCCGCTCTGACGTCGGTCTCCTCCGCGAGGGGAACGAGGACTCGGCCTACGCCGGTCCGCACCTGCTCGCGGTCGCCGACGGCATGGGCGGCCACGCGGCCGGTGAGGTGGCAAGTGCCGCCACCATCACCACGATCGCCCCGCTGGACGACGCGAGGCACCTCGGACCTGATCTGGTCGGCGCGCTCGCCGACGCGGTCGCCATGGCCAACCTGCGGCTGCAGGAGCTGATCATCTCCGATCCCGCGATCGAGGGCATGGGCACCACGCTGACCGCGCTGCTGTGGGCGGACGGGTACGCCGCCCTCTGCCACATCGGCGACTCGCGCGCGTACCGGCTCAGGAACGGCCAGTTCCTCCAGATCACGCATGACCACACGCTCGTCCAGTCGCTGGTCGACGAGGGGAAGATCACCGAAGACGACGTGGCGACGCACCCGCATCGGTCGCTGCTGCTACGCGCCCTTGACGGCCGGACGGTCGCCGAGCCCGACCTGACCCAGCTCGAGACGCTTGCCCGGCGACCGTTACCTGCTCTGTTCCGACGGCCTGTCCGGCGTGGTGACCGAGCACACGCTGCACCAGACGCTCGGCTCGATCAGGGACCCCGACAAGGCGGCACTGCAGCTGGTCGAGCTCGCCATCCGCGGCGGCGGCCCTGACAACATCACCTGCATCGTGGCCGACGTCATGGACACCCAGGCGAGCGCGGTGCCGCCGACCTGGACCCCGGTGCTGGCCGGCGCGGCGCAGATCGGCGCACCGGACGACCTGCGCCAGCCCGCCCGGCAGAGCTCCCCGGCGACCAGGGCGATGCGACTGACCAGGACCGCTCCGCAGCCCGCGGCGCCCGATGAGTCCCCGACCGGCGTCTGGCCCGCGGGGCCCCGCGATGGCTACACCGGCACCTTCGACACCGCCGGGTTCGAAACGGACGGCTTCGGCGGCGGCCGGGGCGGCGGCGAGGGCTTCGGCCCCGGTCGCTTCGATACGAAGGGCTTCGAGCGGGTTCCCGGCGTCGAAGACGACGAAGACGACTACGACGAGCCGGGCGGCGGCGTCGCGGCCATCGCGCCAGCCGTCACCGCTACGACGACGATGACGATGGCTACGGTCACCGCGGGCGACGCCGCTGGCCGATCGTCACCGGCGCGCTCGTGCTGCTGGTGCTGCTGCTCGGCGGCGGCGCGTACGGCGCCTGGTGGTACAACCAGCAGCAGTACTACGTCGGCGAGCAGAGCGGCTACGTGGCGATCTTCCAGGGGACCAACCAGAGCATGGCCGGGATCAGCCTGTCGAAGCTGCTTACCCGGTCCACGCTCATGGTGAGCAGGCTCGGGCTTGATGACCAGAGCACGCTCTCCCAGACGATCTCGAAGGGCAGCGTCAACCGACGCCAAGGACCTGATCAACACGCTCCAGGCGGAATCCGACGGATGCCAGCAGCAGTGGGCGGCGCGGGCAGCCTGGCAGGCCAAGTACGTCAAGTACAAGATCGATGCCGCCAAGGCGGCGAGGGCCAAGCCGAAGACCACGGTTCCCGGCGTCCGATTATCCGGGCCCGATACCCGGCGCGCCCAACGCGGACGACTGCGCGCCGGCCTTCCGCGTTCGGCTTCCCGGCGTCGGCGCTGCCAGGTCCCCAGGCCGTCGCGCCGACGCCCGCACCCACGCCGACCGTGAGGCCGACCCCGACTCCCACGGGCAGCGCCAAGAAGAAGACCCCGACTCCGGCGGCCGGGTGAGCAGCATGACGATGCCGTCCCCGGCGCTGGGCAGCCAGCCGCCGGAGGAGGCGCCTGTCAGCCGCCGGTCGACCGAGCTGCTGATGACCGCCTTCGCGCTCGCCATCGTCGCGCTCGCCTTTGCCAGCACGGCGTTCAGCCTGAAGGGCCAGCACCCGTCGACGGTCGTCGCGTACATAGTCGCGTACTCCGCGATGATCGTTGGCGCGCACCTCGCGCTGCGCAAATGGGCGCCGTTCGCGGACCCGCTGCTGCTGCCGATCGCGACCGTGCTCAACGGCCTCGGCCTGGTGATGATCTACCGGCTTAACCAGGTCGGCCGGTCAGGCAACCTCGGTCCGACCAACGCCAAAGGCGTGCTCCAGCCCATCAGCACGCTCAGCGCGTCCGCCACCGTGACCCAGATCATCTACTCGGTGCTCGGCGTCGGCGTCTTCGTGCTGTTCCTCTGGCTGGTCAAGGACATCAAGGTCCTCCAGCCCTACACGTACGTGCTGGGCCTGGCCGGACTGGTGCTGATCGCGCTCCCGGCGCTGCTTCCCGTCGTCCATCAGCGGCGTCGCCGGCACCGGCGCGAAGATCCAGATCGCCATCGGCGGATTCACCGTGCAACCCGAGGAGTTCGGCAAGCTGCTGCTGGCGGCGTCGTTCGCCAGCTACCTGATGGAGCACGGCCAGCAGCTCTCGCTGCTCACCGACAAGTGGCTGTTCTTCAGGATGCCGCAGGCGCAAGGACCTCGCGCCGATCCTGGTGGTCTGGGCGCTCAGCATGCTGCTGCTGATCTTCGAGAGCGACATCGGCACCAGCGCGGTGTTCATGGGCCTGTTCGTGGCGATGCTCTACATCGCGACCGGACGCAGGCTCGTGGGCGATCCTCGGCTTCCTGATGTTCATCGTCGGCGCCGTCGCGGCGGCGACGCTGGTGTCGCACGTGGGTGAGCGGTTCAGCATGCTGGCTGCACCCGTTCAGCTACAGCAACCTGATCAGCACGAAGACCGGTCAGCCCTCCTACCAGCTGGTGCAGGGCCTGTACGGGATGGCGAACGGCGGCCTGCTCGGCAAGGGACTCGGCGGCGGGCAGCCCTTCTGGACCCCGCTGGTGCAGAGCGACCTCATCTTCACCGCGTTCGGCGAGGAGCTCGGCCTGGCCGGCGTGATGGCACTGCTGCTGCTGTACGGCCTGTTCGTGCAGCGCGGCCTGCGCACCGCGCTGCTCGCCAAGGACGAGTACTCCAAGCTGCTGGCAAGCGGCCTGGCCTTCATGTTCGCGCTCCAGGTGTTCGTGATCGTCGGCGGCGTCACCCGGGTGATCCCGCTGCACCGGCATCACCACGCCGTTCCTCTCCCAGGGCGGGTCCAGCCTGGTGGCGAGCTGGCTGCTGGTCGCCGTGATCGCGCGGATGAGCGACGCCGCGCGACGCCCGGCGCCGCGGCCGATTCAGGACGAGGGGATGACTCAGGTGGTGTCGCTGCGGTGAACCAGCTCAAGCGCGACCTGAACCGGCCGATCAAGCGGGTGTCGATCGCCGTTCTCATCCTGTTCCTGATCCTGCTCGTCAACGTGAACTACCTGCAGGCGGTGGACGCCCCGAGCCTGGCCAACGGGCCGCTGAACGACCGCACCGAGTACAACCAGAGCCAGGTGCAGCGCGGCGACATCGTGACCAAGGACGGCGTGACGATCGCGGGCACCAAGCCGGCCACCGGCGCGTTCAAGTACCAGCGGACCTACGCCGACGGCCCGGCCTACGCGCCGGTCACCGGCTACGACACGATCTTCACGGCCGCCCAGGCGCCCAATTACGCGACCGGCGTCGAGCGCGCGGAGAACGACCTGCTGTCCGGCACCGGCAATCAGCTCGCGTTCCGCAACTTCATCGACATGATCACCAACAAGCCGCAGAAGGGCGCGCACGGTCGCGGTCACGATCAACTCCAAGACCCAGCTGACCGCCTACCAGCAGCTGCAGCAGACCCTGCAGGGCAAGACGATCAACGGCGTGCAGCAGGTCGGCGGCGTGGTCGCGCTCAACCCGTCCACCGGCGCGATCCTGGCGATGGCCTCCTACCCCAGCTACGACCCGAACCAGCTGGCGGTGCACGAACACGCGGACCGCGGGCAACCTGGTCGTCACCAAGCTGGCCAGCGAGCACCCAAGCCCGCTGATCAACAACGCGACGCCAGACCACCCTCCCGCCCGGCTCGACCTTCAAGATCGTCACCAGCTCCGCCTGGTACGGCCAGGACACGACGCGGAACCCGCAACACGAAGGTCTACTCCCCGCAGCCGCTCAGGCTGCCGAACGGGAACGTCCTCAACGACGACAACAACGACCCCTGCGGCGACGGCTCCGGTCACACATCCGTGATCGTGGCGTTCGCCCAGTCCTGCAACACCCCGTTCGCCAACATCGGCATCGATCTCGGCGGCCCGACGATCGGCGCGACGGCCGGCAAGTACGGCTTCAACAACGCCCTGGCCATCCCCGGCGTCACCGTGGCGGCGTCCAACTTCACGGCGGAGTCGGACCCGTCGTTCACCGCCTTCGACGCGATCGGCCAGCACGACACCACCGAGACGCCGCTGCAGGAGGCGATGATCGCGGCGACCGTCGCCAACGGCGGCGTGCTGATGAAGCCGTACCTGATCGATCAGGTCACCGCCTCCGATCTGTCGGTGGTGCAGCAGACCCAGCCGCAGGTGCTCAGCCAGCCGATCTCACGCCACCGTCGCCGGCTACGAGAAGCAGATGATGATCGCGGTGGTGCAGGACCCAGATGGCACCGGCTTCCAGTACAACCAGAACGCGCTGAACGGCCTGAAGATCGCCGGGCAAGACCGGAACCGCGCAGAACGGCGTCAGCACCCAACCTGACGCGGTTTTCACCGCTTTCGCACCCGCTGACAACCCTAAGATCGCCGTCGGCGTCATGATTGAAGGCGGGGGCTATGGGGCCGCCGCGGCCGAGCCGATCGCCGTCGCGGTCATCAAGGCCTACCTCGCAGCTACGGGGCAATGATGAACGCGTACGTTCTCGACGGCCGCTACGCGCTGGTCGAACTGATCGCCACCGGCGGGATGGGCGAGGTCTGGCGGGGCACCGACCAGATCCTCGGCCGACCGGTGGCGATCAAGATGCTGGCCGCGATGCACGCGGATGACGAGCAGTTCCGCGCCCGCTTCCGGGCCGAGGCGCGGTACGCGTCCTCGCTCTCGCACCCGGGGATCACCCGCGTCTTCGACTACGGCGAGCGCAGCCCCCTGGGCGGCCCGTACCTGGTCATGGAGCTGGTGGACGGCCAGCCGCTGTCGGAGATCCTCGAGCGGTACGGCCGGCTCGACCCCTACGTGGTGCTCGACATCGTCGCCCAGTCGGCCCGCGCCCTCGACACCGCCCACCAGGCCGGCATCGTGCACCGGGACATCAAGCCGGGCAACCTGCTGATCATGGCCGACGGGACGACCAAGATCACGGACTTCGGCATCGCCAAGGCCAACTCGCTGCAGGCGATGAACCTGACCGCCACCGGCATCGTGATGGGCACGGCGCTCTACGTCTCGCCCGAGCAGGCGACCGGCTCGCCGCTGACCGGCTCGTCCGACGTCTACTCGCTCGGCGTCGTCGCCTACGAGTGCCTGTCGGGACAGCCCCCGTTCATGGCGGACCAGCCGCTGGCGATCGCGATCATGCACAAGCACGATCCGGTGCCACCGCTCCCGCCCGACGTGCCGCGCCCGGTAGCCGACCTGGTGTACGCGATGCTGGCGAAGGCACCGGACGGCCGCCCGGAGACGGCACAGCACGTCGCCGACCGCGCCGAGGTGATCAGGGAGGCCCGCAGGCGCTCCGGGTACGCCGGGCCGATCACCGCTGACCTGCCGGTGGTGCCGAACTTTCCGCCCGCCGATGGTAACGATTTCTATAACAACGGTAACGATTTCTATAACGGCGATCCCGGGTGGTCTCCCGATTCACGCCCCCGACGGCGCGCGCTGCTGCTGGCCGGCGCCGGCCTGGCGGCCTGCGGGATCATCGCGGCCATCGTCATCCTGCTCACTAGCAGCACAACCCCGCCGGCGACGCTGACCCAAAAGATCCCGAATGCGACATCGCCGGGCCAATCGGCCAGAGCGGCGGCCTCGCCGACGACCGCCTCGCTGCTGCCAAGTACAGTCGGTGGCTACGCCACAGCGACTAATCTAGTAACGGCATCGAAGGCCCCTACCGCGCCCCGTTCGGCCAGCCCTACGACGAGCGCGCGAAAGTCTCCGACGCCAACGCATACCTCGCCGTCAACGAGCACATCCTCCTCCGCGCCGGCGACAAGCAGCTCGCCGGCCTCCACCGGGCCGGCGACAAGCAGCCCACCGGTCACGTCGCCGCCGTCGAGTCCGACGTCGTCGCCGCCGACTACTCCGACGACCGGGGCGGCGGCAACGCCGCCCGCCGGCATTGCAGGGGGATGACACTTCGATGCAGGGTGGTTTGGAAGAGTGCGAGACATGACACAGCCGCGGCTGCTCGGTGACCGGTACGAGCTCGAAGGTGTCGTCGGACGTGGCGGCATGGCGGAGGTGTACCGGGCGCGTGATCTCCGGCTCGACCGGGTGGTCGCGATCAAGACCCTGCGCACCGATCTCGCACGCGATCAAACCTTCCAGGCGCGGTTCCGCCGTGAGGCGCAGTCCGCCGCCTCCTTGAACAACCCGTCCATCGTCGCCGTGTACGACACCGGCGAAGACATGTCGACCGGGGTGCCCGTCCCGTTCATCGTGATGGAGTACGTGGACGGCAAGACCGTCAGGGAGCTGCTGAACGACGGCCACCGGCTGCTGCCCGAGCGCATCCTGGAGATCATCTCCGGCGTGCTCCGCGCCCTTGAGTACAGCCACCAGGCCGGGATTGTCCACCGCGACATCAAGCCCGGGAACGTGATGGTCACCAGGAACGGTGACGTCAAGGTCATGGACTTCGGCATCGCCCGCGCGATGAGCGACGCGCAGGCCACGATGACGCAGACCGCGCAGGTGATCGGCACCGCCCAGTACCTGTCGCCCGAGCAGGCGCGAGGCGAGCGGGTGGACACGCGGTCCGACCTGTACTCCACCGGCTGCCTGATGTACGAGCTGCTGGTCGGGCGTCCGCCGTTCACCGGCGACTCCCCGGTGGCGATCGCCTACCAGCATGTGCGGGAGAACCCGATACCGCCGTCCCGGCTCGACCCGGACCTGCCGCCGTGGGCGGACGCGATCGTGCTCAAGGCGATGGCCAAGTCGGCCAACGACCGCTACCAGACGGCGGCCGAGATGAACGCCGACATCCAGCGCGCGGCGTCGGGCATGCAGGTGGCGGCCGCCTTCCAGCCGCCCCCCACCCGGGCCGACTACTACGACTACCAGCAGCGCACCCAGCGGATGGGCCCGCAGACGATGATGGGCGCGGGCGTCGCCCCGACCACCGTCTCGCAGTACCCGCAGGGCGCCTACCCGTCCGGCTACCAGCCGGGCTACAACGACGGCGGCTACGACAACGGGGAGACCGAGCAGCGCGGCGGCGGCCGCCGCTGGCTGCCGTGGGTCATCACCGGGGTCGTGCTGGTGGCCGCGATCGTCGCGGCCGCCCTGGTGCTGCACGGCGGCAGCAGCGGCAGCACCTACGTCCCGGCCAACCTGGTCGGCGAATCGCAGACCGCGGCCGTCAACCAGGTCAAGGCGGCCGGGCTGCACGCGAACGTGCAGCCGCAGACCGACGCCAACGTGACGTCAGGCAACGTCATCAGCACCACCCCGACCGAGGGTTCCAGCATCACCAAGGGCGGCACCGTCACCCTCTACGTCTCCAGCGGCGCCGGGACCATCCTGCTGCCGAATGTCCAGGGCACGCAGTACAACACCGCTGTGCAACAGCTGCAGGGCCTCGGCTTCAAAAACATCAACCCGGTGGCAGATAACCAGTCGACCCTGCCGTCGGGCGAGGTTGACCACATGAGCCCGGCCCCCAATGCGAAGTACGCCGCGAGCCAGCCGATCACGCTCTACTACTCGGGCGGCGGCATCCCCGTACCGACGCTGACCGGTGTCCCGGTCAACACCGCCATCCAAGAGCTCAAGAGCTCGGGGTTCACCGCAACGCCAAGCATCCAGGAACTCAACGGCCCAGTCGGTCAGAACATCCCGGTCGGCACGGTGTGGAATCAGTTCCCCGCATCGGGCAAGTCGGTACCCTCCAACACGGTGATAACGCTCTTCGTACAGCAAAGCTCCCCGACGCCGACCGCGACCCCGACGACCTCCGCGCCCACCACGCCGCCGGCCACGCCGACGCCGACCCTGACGCCGACCCCGACGGTAACGCCGACCGACACCACATCCGGGACTGGCACCCCGCCCGGGCCGTGATGGGCGGGCAGGCTCCCGCCCATCAAGCCGTAAGCATGCCCGGGGTGCACTACGCTTACCCCGGAACAGCCGCAGAGTTAGCCCCGGGGAACGTCCCCGGTGCCTTCGCAGTCCCCGAGCAGGAGGTGCGCGGTGCCCAAGTCCCGCGTCCGTAAGAGGCCGGTCTACACTCCCCCAGCGGGGACGCAGTCGAAGAAGCGAGCGGTCAGCCCGCCGTGGCTGGTGCCCGCCATGGTCGCGTCCCTACTGCTCGGGCTCATCTGGATCGCGCTCTACTACATCACCCAGTCGAACATGCCGGGGCTGAGCTCACTCGGCGGCTGGAACCTGGTCTGCGGGTTCGCGCTGATCGTGGTGGGCGTGGTGCTCGCCACCCAGTGGCACTAGCAGCCCAGTGCCACTAGCGGCCTAGAAACCCGCCGCCTGGCTGTACTGGGCGGTGAGGTGGTTGGCCCTGAGCACCACGATTACCACCAGGATGACGAAGATCGCGACGGCCGCGGCGGCCTGGACGACAAACCGGTTCTTGCGCGGCGCGTAGACGAAGGCCGCCGTGATCAGCGTGCCCACGATCAGGCCGCCCACGTGGTCCTGCCAGGCGATGGCGCCACGGTAGATGAAGCTGAACGCCAGGTTGATCCCGATCAGCACGAGGATCCCCCGACTGTCGAGCTGCAGCCGCCTCGACACTACGAACCACGCGCCGAACAGGCCGAAGATCGCGCCGCTGGCGCCCAACGCGAGCGCGAACGGCGAGGCGAGCAGGAAGAACGCGACGCCGCCGCCGAGCGCGCTGAGCAGATAGACGGTGATGAAGCGGCCCCGGCCGAGCAGCTGCTCCAGGCTGGGACCCACCGCGTAGAGCGCCCACATGTTGAACAGGATGTCGATGAAGCCCAGGCTTCCGAGCCCGCCCGCAGGCGGCAGGAACGCGGACGTGAGCAGCCGGTACCACTGGCCGGAGGCGATGCCCTGCAACGGCCCGCCCGCGCTGAACCGCGCGTACCCGATCAGCCCCCAGTCGTTGGCGATGGACGGCTTGGCCAGTTCGACCAGGTAGAGCAGCACGTTGACGGCGATCAGGGTCCAGGTGACGACCGCGGTGCGCGACGGCCTGCCGCCGAAGACGGTCATCGGCCGCCGGGTGGTCCGGCCGCCCTCGTGCACGCACTCCACGCACTGCTGTCCGACCGCCGCCGAGCGCAGGCAGTCCGGGCAGGCGTGACGACCACACCGAACGCAGGAAACCCACGTCTCCCTGTCTGGGTGCCTATAACAGGTGGGCGGTGTTTCCTGCCCGTCGGGGGCGGCCTGGTCCGGCGTGGTCATGGGGGGTTCTTTCGCCTAGTCGCGCGAGATGGTGACGGACTGCAGCACTACGGGCGTCACCGGGCGGTCGCCGGGGGCGGTCGGCACCTGGGTGATGGCCTTGATCACGTCGACGCCGTCGATGACCTCGCCGAAGATCGTGTGCTTGCCGTTCAGCCACGGGGTGGCGGCAACCGTGATGAAGAACTGCGACCCGTTGGTGCCGGGGCCCGCGTTGGCCATCGCCAGCAGGTACGGCTTGTCGAACCGCAGATCCGGGTGGATCTCATCGGCGAACTTGTAACCCGGGCCCCCGGTGCCGGTGCCGAGCGGGTCGCCGCCCTGAATCATGAAGCCGGCGATCACCCGGTGGAAGATGGTGCCGTCGTACAGCTTGTCCTTAGTGGTGGCCCGGGTCTTCGGGTTGGTCCACTCCCTGCCGCCCTCGGCAAGTTCGACGAAGTTCCGGACGGTCTTCGGCGCTTGGTCAGGGAACAGCCGGACAGTGACCGTCCCCTGCGTCGTCGTCAGCGTCGCGGTCAGCGTTTCGGTCATTACGTGACTCCGGTTCATCTCCAGGCCGGGCGATCCGGCCTGTCTTCAATCACCGTACCGGCTTCTCCGCAATGTCATCTCGCCCCGCACCACGATGATTGAACAGGGGATCGAAGGGAATCTTGTCTCACCGAGAGCAAGACGAGGGGGCAGATCGTGTTCTTCACCAAGACAAACTCCGCCAAAATCGACGCCGCCAATGCGTCCGAGCGGGCGCGCGCGGCCGCTTTGGCGGCCCAGGCCGCAGCGCAGAATGCGGCCCAGAACGCAGCGGCAGCCGCTCGCACCGCCGCCGCAGCCGCCCAGGCCAGCGCGCTGACCGCGGCGTCCGGGGTAAGCAGCGGAGTGCAGCAGGGCGTCTACAGCGCTCGCAGCTGGACCGCGCCGCGGCTCGAACTCGCGGCCGACCACGTGACCAAGACGGTCGCGCCGAGCGTTTCCTCGGCCCTGCGCAGCACCGCCAAGCAGGTCAAGCCGGCCGACCCGGCCAGGCGGTGGACCGCCTCGGCGCTGACCTGGTCGCTGCTTGGCGCGGCCATCGTGGCCACCGCGGGCGCCGCGTTCGCGCTCATCCGCTACCAGTTTCGCGCCGCCACGCAGGACGAGACCGTAGCGGTCGGCGAGACGGCGACGGACGTCCCGGGCAAGTCGGCCACGTCGCCGACGTCCACGCCCGCCGCGCAGGCGACTCCAGCCGCCCCGAGCGGAGCGAGCGGGACGAGCGGGACGAGCGGGACGAGCGGGACGAGCGGGACGAACAGCCCGAGCGGCGCCAGCCCGTCGGCCACCAAGACGGCGGCGAGCAAGACCGCGGCAAACAAGACCGAGACCGCCACTGATACGTCAGTGAATGGACACGTCGCTTCGAGCGGGTGGTAAAAAGCGCGACGCGCGTGATCTCTTGATCCTCGTGTCCTATTGACACCGTGCGGATGCACGTTCATTTTTTAATAGAGGTCCGAAGTCCCACTCCGGGAGGAACACCATGGCTGGGTGGGACGAGCGCGGCGCGCAGTTGGAAGCCGAGTTCCCTGGGTGGCACATCTGGCGGTCCAATGCGGGCCGATGGTGGGCCACCCGGACCGGCACGGTCCGGCGGCGCGAGGGCCTGGGCACCGGTCGCGTCATGACACTTGACGCGGATGACGTGAGTGCCCTCCGTGACCAGCTCAGCGCCCAGGCGTCCCTCGACCGGGAGCTCGCGGACTGACCAGGTAGGACGGGCGCCGGCCCGCACTGGGACGAAGATCACCCGCTGGACGCGGCGCCCGGCGCATCTTTAGTTTCCGCCAAAGAGTTCTTAGCGAGTCCTTTGGAAACTGCTGGATACCGTCGACTGAGGCCGGCCTTCCGCTGAAGGCTGGCTAGATACGCGTATCCACCTGCGGAGTGAACACCGTGACTAACCGGAACATGCGCGCCGGCGGGGGAACCCGGGGGCTCGTCTGGACCGCGGCGGCCTGCATCACAGTTTCACTTCTGGTGATGTTCTTTGTATCCGTCGCCGGGCCTTCCATCGTGGTGCCCGCGATGGCGCATGCCCCGGACGGCGCACCCCCCTGGTGGATCTCGCTCGGGCTGGGCAAGCCGCTGACGCTCTTCATCTCCTGGGGCGCGGCGGTGGTCGGCGCGGTCGGCGTCGGGGCCGGCCTGCTCGCGGTCTCCCGCGGCGCCCGGGTGCCCGTACGGCCGCTGCTCGCGGTCTCGTTCATCGCGATCGCCGTCTTCACGTTCCTGCCGGCAGCGGGGACGACCGACACGCAGTCGTACGCCATCGACGGCAACATGATCGTGCTGCAGCACAGCCCGTACGTGTTCACGCCCGCGACGATGGTCACGCTGGGCGACAAGCTCGCGGTCGGCAGCCCGCCCACCTGGGCGCACCAGTTGTCGGACTACGGCCCGATCGCCTCGGCCGAGGAGTGGCTCGCGGCCGTGCTCGGCCGCGGCTCGATGGCGCTGATCACCTTCTGGCTCAAGCTCATCGTGGCGCTGGCGTTCGGCGCGGTGGTGCTGCTGCTCGACCGGTTGCTCCGCCGCAACCCGGCGATGCGGCTCCGCGCCCACCTGCTGTGGTCGGTCAACCCGCTGGTGCTGTGGGAGATCGTGGCCAGCGGGCACGTCGACGGCCTCGCGATCGCGTTCGGGATAGCCGGCCTGGCCGCGCTGCGGTTCACCCCCGACGGCGTCAAGCCGACGCTGGCCCGGTGCGCGGCCGCGGGCACGCTGCTCGCCGCCGCGGCCTGCACCAAATCCCCGTTCGTGCTATTCCTGGTGGCCGCGGTGTGGGCGGTGCGGCGATCGCCCGCCAGAATCGCCTGCCTGCTGGGCGGCTGGCTGTGGCTGACCGTGGCGTCGTACGCGATCGCCGGCTGGCCCGCGGTCAAGGTGCTATCCGATCGCGGTCAGCAGGTCACCTGGGACAACCTCTACCAGGTGATCTACCGGCCGCTCGGCCTGGGCGGACCGCTCGGCTCCGATAACATTCCCGGCTGGGTCTTCCCGCTGGCGCTGGCGCTGTTCCTCGGCGTCGCCGTGCTCGCCTTCCTCCGGCTGCCCGACCGCGTTCCCGGGCTTCCTGCGGTGAGCCCGGCGCTGGCGCTGAGCCTGGCCTGGATCTTCTTCTGGCCGTTCCAGCGCCCCTGGTACGACGTCATGGCCATCGCCCTGCTCGCCCTGTACCCGGCGTCCAGGCTGGACCTGCTGGTCCTGATCCGGCTCTGCTTCGGCGCCATCACCTACATGGAGGCGGCGCACATCTGGCGGAACCCCTGGTTCCAGCAGGTGCAGCTCATCGAGGGCGACTGGATCACGTCAGCCGTCCGACTGCTCACCGCCGCCGCGCTGATCTGGATGTGCGTCACCGGCCGCTGGGGCGGCGCGCCCGAACAGCCGGCTGCGGACCCGCGCCCCAGGGTGCTGCAGCCGCTATCGTGACGCCCCGGGCGCTCCGCCCGGCGCTCGGAGGTACCTCTCCGGCCACCGGCAGTCGATGAACCCGGCCAGCAGGTCCGCCAGCGATCCCGCCTCTTCGATGGCCGACGGCCGGACGGTGCCGTACGCGACGTCCTCGGTCACCGGGCCCGCCAGCAGCCATTGCGGCTCGTCGGGGTGGCACAGCCACTCGGCCCGCTCCATCCTCGCGGCCAGGCAGGCGCGGACGTGGCCGGCCAGCGCCGCCGGATCGGCGATCGCGGCCGCCCGGGCGGCGACCGCGGCGTCCACCGCGTGCGACAGCGCGCACTGGCGCACCCGGGCCGGCCACGCGGTGACGGCGGCGAGCGTGGCCGGCTCCGGTACCGGCGTCGGCCAGCCGGTCAGGTGCGCGAGCACCGCCAGTTCCGCCCACGGCCGGATCAGGCCGGAACCCTCGAGTGCCCGCTGCGCGGCGCGCATGTCCCGCAACGTGCAGGGCCGCGCCTGGCACTCGGCGCCGCAGGTAGCCGAGCGGGGGTGCACCACGACGCGGGCGTCGCGGGCGGGGACGGGTGCCCCGGCTTCGCGCGCGGTGCCGTCCTTCACCTGCACCAAGATCGGAAAGTCCATGCCGTCGGAGAACACCGCGGCCCGGCCGGGGGGCAGGGTGACAAGGTAGCGGGACTGCGGCGGGGATGCGTTCATCGTCGCGCCGACCGCCTCGCGGTCGTCGGCCGCCGGGAGGCGGTGCACGATCTTCACCGCCGTGTTTTTAATCACGTCGGCGACCAGGCGGGCCGGGATCTGCTCGGCGATGATCAGCCCCTCGCCGTACGCGCGGATCTCCGCCAGCAGGCCGGCGAACATCTCGACCGCGTGCCCGGCCGCGCCGCCCCCGCCCGCCCCCTCGGCGGGCCCGGCCCGGCGGAGCAGCCGGTGCGCCTCCTCCACGACCGTCAGATGGCGTAGGCCCTGATCACCGCCGTGGTTGGCCCGGTGGCTGAGGCGCAGGTGCTCGGCCAGCCGGATGAGCACCGCGCCCATCAGAAACGCCTTGTCGGCGTCGTCGCCGACGTCCTCGATCTCAAGTACGACGTTCCTGGCCAGCAGCGCGCCGAAGTCGAGCGGGTGCCCGCCCTCGAGGAAGCGGCCGGTCGTGCCGTGCCTGAGGCTGGCCAGCCGGACCCTGATGAAGCCGAGCACGTCATCGGTGACCCGCTGGGAGTAGCCGATCTCCGCCACCACCCGTTCGGCCGCGCGCTGCAGGTCGGTGAGCGTCGGGTAGGCGGCACCTGCCGCCCCGCCGTCGGCCGACCAACCGCCGGCCCGCCCGCAACCGGCCCGCCCGGCACCGGCCCGCTCGCCGAGGGCGAGGTCCCAGCCGGCGTCCTCGTAGACCCGGCCGAGCGCGGCGCTGAGCACCTGCGGGAACGGCTCCTCGGACCGGAAGGACGCGATGAACAGCGCTCTGACCAGGTCTGCGTGCGTCTGCAGGGGGAACCTGGCGCCCGCCCGATCGATCGCGGGCTCGAGCGGGTTGAGCCCGGCCGCGATCGCGTCCGGCTCGCCCGGCCTGATCCTGATCACCTCGGCCCCCGGCACCCGCGCCGCCATCAGCCGGTACTCGGCCTTGGCGGGCTCGACCACCAGCCACGGGATGCGCTCCCTGGTCGCGGCCTCGAGCAGCGACCGGACGGTCTGCGACTTGCCCGCCCCGGTCGCCCCGCAGACGAACACGTGCCGGTTGAGCGAGTCACGGGGCAGCACCAGCGGGCCCGCCGACCGCAGGTTCCGGTCGAGGATCTCACCCAGCTCGATGCCCGGCCCCCCGCCCGGCGCGATTCCGGTCGCCCGCTCCGGGGTGACGTCGAAGTCGGGGCGGAGCGCCAGCCGGACCCCCGGCACCTCGGACTCCGGCGGCCGGGCCAGCGCCGCCAGGAACAGGGTCGATCCGTAGAACGGCGAGGCCGGGACGCCTTCGCCGCCCGGTTCGAGCGCGGGAGCGGGGCCGAAGGGGGCCGGGCTGAGCGCGTAAGGCAGCCCGTCCAGGTCGGCCGACGCGCACAGCAGCCCGGCGATCCTGGCCGCGCTCGGCTCGTCCGCGCCGCCGGCCAGGACCGTGATCCGCCAGAACCCGGTGGACAGGCCGCGCTGCAGTTCGGCGTAGCGTTCCCTGAGGCGCCGGGCCTGGACGGCCCGGTCCGCGAACCGGTCGGCGTCCCGCTCGCCCATCCGATGCCGCCGCTCGACCTCCGCCGACAGCATGCGCAGCTGGGCGAACGTCACCGGTTGGGCCGTCACCAGCCAGCCGAAGGGCCCGCTCCAGCTGCCCAGCAGCCCCTCGTCGAGCAACAGCCCGGCCTGATCAGTCGCGGCGGCTTCGGCCGGCCGTGCGAGCAGCTCGTCGCTGATCCCCGCGACCTCGCGCCAGCAGCCGACCTGGCCGAGCAGCCGGGCGAGCTCGGGCGGCGGCAGCGTCCGGCCGCGCGCCCCGCCCGGCAGCGCCAGCAGCACCTCGCTCGCTCCGGCGTCGGCGCTGCCGACGAGCGCGTCGCCGGCGGCGATCATCACGACGGGCCCGCCCGCCGCCGCTCGCACCCAGCCGAACGCGACCGTCCCCTCCGGCTGGGCCATTCCCGCGTGGTAGGCGGCCGCCAGCGCGGCCGCGCGCTGCGCCCGGCCGGGATCAGACTGGTCGGGCCGGGTCGTCCCGCCCTGCGGTGGCTCGGGGCGGCGCGGTATCTCGATGATCCGGTACGCCGCGCATCCAGCGGGCACCGCAGCGGAAACTGTCACACCACGTACACGCACCGTCATTGCCGGCGGTTCATGCAACCAGAACTCTTGGGACGCGCGTCAAAGGGGTACGACGATTTCGGCGCTTAACGTCGGAGTTACGGAGCCGCTGATGCGAACTGCCAGGTCCCCCAACCGTGGTCGCAGGCCTACCGCTCAGCGCACTCTGCTGGCTCCGGCCGTGCTCGCCGCCGCCCTGCTCGCCACCGCCGCGGCCGGAGTCATCGCCGGGCGGCCGGTGGCGGCCCTGTCCACCGCCAACAGCCAGGCGGCGATCGATGCCAGGGCGGTCAGCGCGGGCAAGGCCGCGGCCGCGAAGACGGCCAGCACGACGGGCTGGCGCGTGGTCGCCGCCGTCGGCCCTGGCAACGAGGGCGTGACCGGCACCCTGAGCGTCGGCTCGGCCAAGGACGCGTGGTCGGTCTGGACCGGGACGGCCTTCACCGCCGTGGAGCGCCTGGTGGGCACCCACTGGGCGCGGGTGCCGCTCCCGGCCGCGCTCACCGCCTATGCGCGGTCGGCGGTCGCCTTCTGCGGCGACTCGGCCACCGACTTCTGGCTGTTCAACTCCCGCAGCGCGAACCACGTGCTGCGCTTCACCGGCACTAGGTGGACGCTCCAGCCGATCCCGTCCTGGGTGCTGCCCAAGACCGGCGGCGGCAGCGAACTGAGTAACGTCACCGCCACCGTGTACGGCCCGGGCAACGTCTGGGTCTTCAACGACGCCTACGCCTACGCGGCTCATTTCAACGGCCACGCCTGGGCGAAGGTGAAGCTCCCCGCCGCTCCGGACGAGGTGAGCGCGGTCAGCCCCGACGACATCTGGGCACTGTCAGGGGACGTCGGGAACACCGCCTCGCACTGGAACGGCACGAAGTGGACCGCGACCAAGATCCCGAATGCCACCGGGAACCCGCCGGAGAGCTTCGGCAACCTGACCGCGGCCGGACCGAAGAGCGCCTGGGTGTGGCGCACCATCCTCTATCCAGGCCCGCCCACCTATGCCGACGTGCTGCACTGGAACGGCACCTCGTGGCGGCGGGTCGCGGGGACCCCGGCCGACGTCATCGACTCGGTCGCGCCGGATGGGTCAGGCGGCCTGTGGGCGACCGGCGCGGACATCAACCCCGGTGGCTTCAACAACTTCTACCACCTGACCCGCGGCCGCTGGCGGGAGGTGGCTCCCCCGACCGGAATCTGGGACCAGCAGCCCGAGCACCTGACGGCGATCCCTGGCACCCGCTCGCTGTGGGGCACCGCCACCGGCCTCACCAAAAAGGTCAGCCACGGCGTGCTGGTCAAATACGGGCCCTAAATTCAAAACCCAAGCCAGAAACGGCCATATCGAACGGACCCTGAGTTTCCCATTTCCCCGCTCGCCGCCGGGCGCTCGGGACCCCTGCCTGCTCCCCCGTCGCTCAGACCGCTGGCAGGGGCGCGCCCTTTGGCTCGCGGGGAGGGCTCAGGGCCCGAACACCTGCTCCAGGTAGGGGTTGGCGAACCGGCGCTCCGGGTCCGTCTCGTCGCGGACCCGGAGGAAGTCCGCGAACCGGGGGTAGACCTCGCTCAGGTACTGCGCGTCGCGAGCGTGCATCTTGCCCCAGTGCGGGCGGCCGCCGACGCCGGCCGCGATCGACTCGAACAGCCGGAAGTACTCCTGGTAAGGCAGTCCCACGTATTGGTGGATCGCCACGTAGGCGCTGTCGCGGCCGTACGCGGTGGACAGCCAGATGTCGTCGGCGGCGGCGACCCGGATCTCGACCGGGAACATCACCGGGTGGGCGAGGCGGGGCACGCCCGCGCGCAGCTGGCTCACCACCTCGTGCACCGATTCCCTGGGAACGGCGTACTCCGACTCGACGAACCGCACCCGGCGGGGCGTCACGAACACCTCGTGCGACGGCGCCGAGTACCTGCGGGTGGACAGCGTGGCGGAGGCGAGCCGGTTGAGCGGCTTGATGAGCCCCGGCACCGCCCGGCCGGTGCGGCAGAGCGCGCCGAAGGCCGCGTTCTCCATTACCTCGTACTCGAAAAACCGCCGCCATCCCGGCATCGGCGCGGGAATCTCGCCCAGGCGGGCGGGGCTGCCGCCGGTCGGCACCGTCCGGTTGTTCTGCTTGAGCAGCGCATTGGTGCCATAAGGGAACCAGTAGAACTCGAAGTGGTCGTTGCCCGCCGCGAACTCATCGAATCGCGCGAGCACCTGGTCGACGTGCATCGGCGCCTCGTGGGCGGCGAGGGTGAAGGCCGGCACGCACTGCAGGGTCACGGTGGAGATGACGCCGAGGGCGCCGACCGACACCCGCGCGGCGTTGAACAGGTCAGGACGCTGCTGGGCGGAGCACGAGACGACGGATCCGTCGGCCAGCACCAGCTCGAGTGCGGCGACCTGGGTGGCGATACCGCCCAGGCCGGCCCCGGTGCCGTGGGTGCCGGTCGAGATCGCACCGGAAATCGTCTGCGCGTCGATGTCGCCCAGGTTGGGCATGGCCAGGCCGAGCGAGTCCAGCGCCCGGTTCAGCTCCCTGATCGTGGTGCCCGAGCGCGCTGTGATGAGCCCGGACGACAGGTCCGCGCCGACAATGCCGGTCCAGCCGGACAGGTCGAGGGCGGCCCCCGAGGTAGCCGCGGCCGGGGTGAACGAGTGTCCGCCGCCGAGCGCCCGCACCGTGAGCCCGCCGCCGGCCGCGTCCTTGATGGCGTCGGCGATCTCCTCGGTGGAGCGCGGCCAGTACCGACGCGCCGGGTCGGCGCTTGCCGTACCCGCCCAGTTATGCCAGGTCATTCGCCTACTCTTCTAAATTATTTTTGCCCCGGTGGATTGTCTCCACAGCCGACCCGTTAGTGTGCCGCTATGTCTGACTTGATCACCGGAACGGACGGACAGGACCGTTATGCCCGGTATGACCGGGTGACCGCTGACCTCGACCCGCCGTTCGCCGTGGTAGATCTTGCCGCGTTCGACAGTAACGCCCACGA
Organism: uncultured Actinomycetota bacterium; assembly: GCA_963773105.1. Lineage (GTDB taxonomy): Bacteria > Actinomycetota > Actinomycetes > Streptosporangiales > Streptosporangiaceae > Trebonia. The sequence continues at coordinate 507,955 of CAVZAA010000002.1, read as the reverse complement.
CCTGGTGCGACGATCCGGCGGGCTGCCCATCCGGGTGGTGAGCAAGTCGCTGCGCTGCCGTCACCTGATCGAGCGCGCCCTGGCCCGGCCAGGATACCGGGGCATCATGTGCTACTCGCTGGCCGAGGCGATCTGGCTGGACTCCCTCGGGCTGAGCGATGACCTGCTGGTCGCGTACCCGACCGCCGACCGGGCGGCGCTGCGCGCGCTGGCGGCCGACGAGGCCGCGCGCCAGCACATCACGGTGACCATCGACTCGGCCGGCCACCTGGACTTCATCGACGCGACCATCGGCGCGGGCCACCCGCAGATCCGGGTCTGCCTCGACCTGGACATGTCCTGGCGTCCGCTCTCCCGCGGCCCGGTGGTGCAGGTCGGAACGTGGCGCTCGCCCCTGCGCTCGCCCACCGAGGCCGCGCTGTTCGCCCAGACCGTGCTCAAGCGGCCGGGCTTCTCCCTGGTGGGCGTGCTCGGCTACGAGGGGCAGATCGCCGGCCTGGGCGACGCGCCGCCCGGCCGCCCGGTCCGCGCCGCCCTGGTGCAGGCGATGCAGGCGCGCTCCTCGACGGAGCTGAACGAGCGCCGGGCGGAGGTCGTCCGCCGCATTCGGGCGCTCGCGCCGCTTGAGTTCGTGAACGGGGGCGGCACCGGCTCGCTCGAGTCCACCTCGGCCGACAAGTCGGTCACCGAGCTCGCGGCCGGGTCCGGCCTGGTCGGCCCCACCCTGTTCGATGCGTACCAGAAGTTCCACCCCCAGCCCGCCCTGCTTTACGCGCTGCCAGTGGTGCGGCGGCCCAAGGAGGCGGTGGCCACCCTCTACAGCGGCGGCTACGTGGCATCGGGGACCGGGACGCTGGATCGGCTGCCATCGCCGTTCCGGCCGGCCGGACTGCGGCTGACCAAGACCGAGGGCGCGGGCGAGGTGCAGACCCCGGTGCTCGGCACCGCCGCCGACGCCCTCAGGATCGGGCACCGGGTCTGGATGCGCCACGCCAAGGGCGGCGAGCTGGCCGAGCGGCTTACCAGTTACCACCTGATAGGCCCGGACGAGCCCACCGCGATCAGCGTTCCCACCTACCGAGGGGACGGACAGTGCTTTGGATGAGGCCGTGCATGGGCATGCATGCTCATAGATAACGGTCATTGCCGCCCGTGGAGTCAGCCACGGTCCGTTCGATCCGCTGATTTCCTTTACCAAATCGATACGAAACGGCATACTTAGCTAGAGAACACACAACGTGGAGGTCACCCCGTTGACAAGTCGGGCCTTCCGGTCACCACGAGGCCTCATCGGGGGTTTGACGGTCCTGCTCGCGGGCGTCCTCACGACGGTCGGACTGAGCGGCTGCGGCACCCCCTCGTACCAGTACGTCGCCGACGGCGCGGCCGGGACGTACTACAAGGTTCCCGTGCAATGGCATCAGATCTCCCAGCAGCAGATCGACGCGCTCCTGCAGGCGGAGGGCGGATCGAGCGCCGGCATCTGGTCAACCGCGTTCGACGCGGGAACCGGCCCGAACGCCGACCACGTGCTGGCAGGCAACCTCTCCCAGCCGTTCGCCTTCGCCGAGGTTCTCACCCTCAACTCGACCGCGAGCAACGAGCTCTCCTACAACATGCTGCGCGATTTCATGCTGCCGGTCACCTCGACCACCCGCAGCCAGGACGCGGCGAGCGGCAGCTTCCCGCTGAGCGACTTCAAGCAGCTGCGGGACGAGACGATCACCGGGCAGAAGGGCGTGCACGGGGTACGGGAGACGTTCCAGTACACCTTCCCCGGCGGGGCCGCTAACACCTTCGACGAGGACGTGCTCACCAACGCCGACCAGACCGTCGTCTACATGCTCATGGTGCACTGCACGAACACCTGTTACACCCAGAACCAGAACGACATCGATACCGTCATGGCCTCATTCACGGTCGGGAGCTCCACATGAAGAAGTCCCAGTGGCCAGCAGCGCAGGGACTCACCTATGAGGGCGGGCGGCCGAAAGACGACGACATCCTGACCAGGAGGCCGATTTCCTTCTGGGACCGGATCAAGTGGCTGTTCCTGCTCGCCGTGATCTGGTTCTTGCTGGTCTGGTCGCTGATGGCGGACAACCCGCTCATCGGGTTCGCCGACGCGGTCCGGCTCGAGACGCAGCTCGGCTTGTGGGTGTTCGTCCTGGCCGGACTCGAGGTGCTGCACCAGGCGCACTTCCTGATCAGCGAGCACTCTTCCGTCTACAACCAGTTCTGGATTCACAAGGTCTGGGGCCGTTCTGAGCGGCTGTCGCAGCGCAAGCTGTCGGCCTGGACGCGGTACCGGATCGGCCGGATCATCCGCTGGGTGGTGGTGCTCGCCGTCATCGCCATCATCGCCGGCAAGATAATGCACGATGCGCCGCTCAACGCGGTCGTGCTCATCCCGGCGATCCTGTGGCACGCGCTGCCGACCTTCATCCAGTACGCGTTCCTGCTGTTCTTCACCGTCGCCCAGTTCGCGCTGCTGTTCTGGTTCATGTCCAGGGGCGGCGTCGACGTCTACTACCCCGACGACATCAAGACCAGGTTCAGCGACGTCTGGGGCCAGGACCACGTGCTCGAGCGGGTCAAGGAGAACATCATCTTCCTCGAGCACCCCGAGCTGGTCGAGGACCGCGGCGGCTACGTGCCCGGCGGCATCCTGCTGTGGGGACCGCCTGGCACCGGCAAGACGCTGATGGCGGAGGCGGTGGCGGGCGAGACCGGCAAGCCGTACGTGTTCGTCGACCCGGGCGCGTTCATCAACATGTTCATGGGCGTCGGCATCCTCAAGGTCAAGAGCCTGTTCCGCAAGCTGCGCAAGCTCTCGCTGCGGTACGGCGGCGTGATCGTCTTCTTCGACGAGGCCGACTCGCTCGGCAACCGGGGCATCGCCATGGGCGGGGCGCCCGGCGGCGGGCCGACCGGCGCGACCCCGGCCCCGTTCGCGATGGCCGGCTGCCACGGGTTCTCCTACCTCTCGCCCGACAGCCAGTGGCTGCTGACCCGGGACGCCATGCGCTCGGACCTCGCCGCCGCCTCGGATGAGCCCGGCCGCCGGCGGAACAAGCAGATCGTCGGCGGCATGATGAACGGCGGTGGGGGCGGCGGCGGCATGGGCACCCTGCAGGCGCTGCTGACCGAGCTGTCCGGCCTGAAGAAGCCGCGCGGGTTCATCAACCGGGTGGTGCGGCGGGCCCTGGGCATGCGGCCCAAGCCGCCGCCCCACTACCGGATCCTGATCATGATGGCGACCAACATGCCGTCGACCCTCGACGAGGCGCTGCTGCGCCCGGGCCGCATCGACCGCATGTACCGGGTCGGCTACCCGTCGAAGAAGGGCCGCATCCGCACCTACGAGGGGTACTTCGCCAAGGTCGCGCACGAGCTGACCGAGGAGCAGATCGACCGGCTCGCCACGATCACCCCCTACGCGACCGGCGCCAGTATCAAGGACCTGGTCAACGAGGCGCTGATCACCGCCATCAGGGACGGCCGGGACGTGATCACCTGGCCCGACGTGATCAAGGCGAAGCAGCTCAAGGAGCTCGGGCCGCCCGAGGACGTGGAGTACATCGAGCGCGAGCGGCACGCGGTCGCGATCCACGAGGCGTGCCACGCGGTGATCGCCTACCGCACCAGGCAGCACATGGAGATCGACATCGCCACGATCGAGAAGGGCAGCAACTACCTCGGCATGGTGTCGTCGATCAAGCCAGAGGACCAGTTCACCCGGTGGCGCAGCGAGTACGAGTCCGACATCCTGGTGGCGCTGGCCTCGCTGGCCGGGGAGCGGATGTTCTTCGAGAGCGACAGCTCGTCCGGGGTCTCCGGCGACCTGGACTCCGCGACCACGGTCGCCTCCTACATGGAGGGCTACTGGGGCATGGGCAAGACGGTCTCCTCCTCCCAGGCGTCCCGCCGTCTCGAGGGCGGTACGCCCGGCGGCACCCGGGCCGCCGCCGCGCCCGTCGGCGATCGAGGGTCAATGCCCGGCATTCAGAAGCTGGCCGACCGGATCGAGGACAACCTGGGCGAGCTGCTGGTCCGGACCGAGCGGATCCTGCGTGAGAACGAGCGCTGGGTGCTCGCGGTGGCACACGCGCTCGAGACCCACAAGACGCTCAGCGGCGAGGACATGACCGCGATCTTCGACGGTGGGCAGGGACCGGTGGTCGATGGCGCACCCTACTCGGATGATTCGTTCATCGCCCGCCTCCGCGAATACCACCTGGCGGCCGCGCGTGCCCACCGCGAGCACAACCAGCCCGACGTGCCGCTGCCGGCACCGACTCCGGCGTACGCGATCAGCTATGAGGCCGGCAACGCGTTCGGGGCCAGCGGGAACGGGAACGGAAGCTTCCTTGACGGCGGCTTCGGCGACAACGGCAACGGATCCGGCGGTAACGTGTCCGGCTCCGGGTCCGGCGACGACATCATCGAACTCGGCGGCGGGCAAGCCTGACCGTGCGAGCGCGGCACCGAGCCCGGCTGGCGGCCAACCTGATCAACGGGTCCACCGTCGCCGGGCTCGCGGTCGCGCGATCAGGCGGTGCCCGGGTCGTTGGGGGCCGGGACGGGCTGGTGGTCGGCACCGGCTACCGCCTGCGGCTGCCGTCCGCCCCGGCCTTCACCGTCGGCAACGTGATCATCACCCGGCGGGCCTGGATCGACACCGACAGCGACCTGTTCAGGCACGAGGCCAGACACGCTACCCAGTACGCCTGGTGCGGCGGGCTGCTCATGCTGCCGTTCTATTTCGCCGCCGCGGCCGTGTCCTGGCTGCTGTCGGGAGACGTCGGCGCCTGGAATCCGTTCGAGCGGCTGGCCGGCCTGGCCGACGGCGGCTACCGTGCACGCCCGCTCCGTCTGCCTCGGTCCGCGAGAGCTAGATGATCACCGCGAGAGGCCGGCCAGGAGACGCTCGACCTGACCCCGCTCGCGGTCGGGGACCAGGCGCACCTGCCGGATCGAACGCCATCCCTTACCGGTGAGCAGGAACTCACCCGGGGTGGCCACGGCGGCGACGCCGTTCATGATCGCCTGCGGGTCGCGCCAGCGGCGCTCGGCCGCCGCGCCGGCGTCCACCACGTCCGTGACCTCGCTGATCTCGAGGTCGATGCCGGCCAGGCAGTCGGTCCCGGCGACGTTGGCCCAGACCAGGCCGCCGGCCCAGGTCAGGTCGTTCAGCCCCCGCACCCGGTGGCCCTGGCAGCGGACGTGCAGGACCTCTCGCGGCTCAAGCGTGACCGGATCCCGGCGCACCAGTTCGCTGGTCCCGTCGCTCGTTACCACGTCCGGCAGCGCCGCCGCACCGTCGACGGGCGCCTGGCCGACCGCGCACATCCCCCAGCCCTCCCGGTTGTAGCGAACCTTGTCCCGCAGCTCAAGCGTCGCCACATCCCAGCTCAGAGCGACCCGCTCGCGCCAGGTGAGCTGCCAGATGCGGTCCGCCACCCGGCAGATCCCCTCGCCGAAGAACTCCGGCTCCAACTCGGCCTGCGCACCCACCAAACCCGCGCCGAGTTCGTATCGGCGCAGTGCCGACTGCCCGTAGTTCCCGACGGACTCCCAGACCGAGCTCCCCTCGGCCAGCAGCCCCTGTGAGAATCCTCGTCCGGGATGCGGCATTTTCCGCACCACCTGCACCCGATGAAACCGCACGACCCGATTATCCCGCCGGAGCGGCACGTTCACGAAGGGCAACGACCAGGGCGGGGAGTACATCGTGCAGGTCGCCGACGACGGCGTAGTCGGCCCGGGTCATCATGGGGGCGGCCGGGTCGGTGTTGACGGCGATGATGTGCTTGGCGCCGGAGCAGCCGGCGAAGTGCTGGATGGCGCCGCTGATCCCGCAGGCCAGGTACAGGTCGGGGGTGATCTTGGTGCCGGTCTGGCCGACCTGCTGGGTGTGCGGTCGCCAGCCCTCGGAGGTCACCACCCGCGAGACGCCGACGACGCCGCCGAGCAGCGCCGCCAGCTCCTCAAGGGGCGCGAACCCGTCGGCGCTGCCGACGCCCCGGCCGCCCCCTACCACCACCCGGGCGGTCGCCAGCGACGCCCCGCCCGCGCCGGCCGGCGTCTCGACCGCGCGCACCACCAGATCGCTGCCGTCCACCGACGGCGAGACGTGGTGAACCGTGGCCGAACCCGGCTCCGCGACCGGCACCGGGGAGATGGCATCGGTCGCCACGGTGAGCAGCGCGACCGGCGCGTCGAGCACCGCCTCCTCCAGCAGCAGCCCGGCCCATCGCTGCCGGACGATCGCGTACGCGTCGCCGTTATCCACAGCCTGTGTACAGTTCGCCGCCATCGGCAGCCCGGTAGTCGCGCCCAGGTGCGCCAGCACCTCATTGCCGCGCTCGGTCCCCGCCGCCACTACGGCGTGGCCCGCGTGCTCCGGTGCGGGGCGCGAGGACTCGTTGGGCGATTCAGTGAGCCCCGGGTTCGGTGACTCGCTCATCAGCCATTGCAGGACCCGGGCCCACGCCAGCGGCGCGTACCCGTCGATCCCTGACACCGCGTACACGTCGGTGACACCGTAAGCGGCCAGGTCCGCGACCAGCCCCGGACCGACCACCGACTCCGGTATGTCGGCCGCTGAGCCGCCGCCGAACACAACGGCGGCCACCCCGCCGCCAGCTTCAGACCCGTCGGCTGGCCCGGCGGCGAGCCCCCGAGCCAGCGTGATCGCCCGCAGGGACACGTCCGCCACCGCCGCCGGGCCACCGTCACCAGCTCCGCCGTCCAGCTCCAGCAGGCAGAACACCGTCATGAGACCACCCCAAGCTCCACCAGCACCTCGACCAGGGCCGGCACCGCCCCGGCGCCCTGCCCGAGCACGGTCGCCTGCTTCCTCGGCGCGTCCGGCACCCGCAGCGACGTCATCCGCACGTCCGCAGCAGACGCACCGGCCGGCTCGGGACCCGGCACCCGCGTGATAGTCGCCCGCTTGGCCCGCAGCCGGCCCGGCAGCGAGGGATAGCGCGGCAGGTTGATCCCTTCCTTAACGGTCACCACGCACGGCAACTCCAGCGCGAACGTCTCCAGCACCCCCCGGTAGATCCGCGACGCGTCGGCGGACGCGCCGGAATCGGCCACCGCGAGCGACTTGATCCCGGTCGCGACGGGCCAGCCGAGCAGGTGCGCGAGCCGGATGCCGACCTGGTAGTCCCCGGTGTCGGACGCCTCGTTGCCGAGCAGCACCAGGTCGAAGCCGCCGTCGGCCGCCACCGCGTGCAGCGCGGCCGCGGTCGCGATCGGCCCGACTTCCAGGCCCGGCTCGGTCTCGATGAGCACCGCCGCCGACGCCCCCAGCGCCAGGCAGGCTCGCAGCTGCTCCTCGGCGACGGCGGGCCCCAGCGTCACCACCGTCACCGACCCGCCGAACCGCTCGACCAGCCGGACCGCCTCCTCGACCGCGCACTCCTCGTGCGGGCTGATCGTGAAGCCCGACGCCTTGGTGTCGATCGCCCGCCGGTCGGCGGTCAGCGTGATCGCGCCGCCGACCGTGGGGACCCGCTTAACGCAGACCAGGATCTCCATAGCCGCGGCTCACCGCATCCGCTCGCCGGCCGGGTCGAACACGGCCCCGTGGGACGCGACCGTCACCGGGTAGTGCTCGCCCATGTACTCCGTGAGCAGCGGGGTGCCGACCTCGGCCACCGGGGCCGGCAGGTACGCCATCAGCAGGTGCTGGCCGACCGACGGCCCCGACCCGGCCGAGGTCACGTAGGACGGCCGCCCGAGCGCGTCCACCAGCCGCGAGCCGTCCAGCCGGAGGATCGGCTCGCCGCCGAGCAGGTACCGCGGGGTCCCGTCGGCCGACGCGACCGAATCGACGGTGAGCGTGCACAGCACCGCCGCGGGCGCGACCGCCCGCGCCGCCAGGTACTCCTCCTTGCCGATGAAGTCGGCCGACTTCACCCTCGGCCGCGTCATCCCGGCCTCGACCGGGTTGTACTCGCCGGTGAGCTCCGCCCCAAACGCCCGGTACCCCTTCTCCAGCCGGCCCGTCGTCCCGTACACGCCGATCCCGACCGGCACCAGACCGTGCGGCCGGCCCGCCGCCAGCAGCAGGTCCCACAGGTGCCCGGCCTGCTCGGCGGGCACGTGCAGCTCCCAGCCGAACTCGCCCACGTAAGAGATGCGCGAGGCGAGCACGACCGCTCCGCCAAGTTCAAAAGATTCGATCATCCCGAACGGTCCGGGGCGACTGTGGTCCCCATCGCGATTCGCCGCCGCGAGGACGTCCTTCGCGCGGGGTCCCCAGAGCCCAATCGTGGACCACGCCGACGAGACGTCGACCAGTTGCGCGTCGTCCGGCAGCCGGTCGCTGATCCACTGGGCGTCCCGGCCCCCGTCGGCGGCGCCGGTGACCACGCGGAACTGGTTCGCGCCGAGCCGCATGATCGTGAGGTCGGCCACGAAGCGGCCCGCGTCGTTCAGGAACGGCGTGTAGACGGTCCGGCCGACCGGGACGTCGAGCTGGGCGACGGCGACCCGCTGCAGCCCCGCCAGCGCTCCGGGGCCGGTCACGTCGAGGATGGTGAACGCGGACAGGTCGACCAGGCCGGCCCCCTCGCGCATCGCCAGGTGCTCGGCGTTGATGATCGGCGACCACCAGCGGGAGTCCCATTCGGCGGGCCGGTCCATCAGCCGGCCGGCGTACCTGGCGAGCAGCGGCTCGTTGGACGCGTACCAGTGCGGGCGCTCCCAGCGGGCGGTCTCGCGGAACTCGGCGCCGAGCTCCCTCGCCCGCTCGTACAGCGGGCCGGTGCGCAGCGGCCGCTCCGACTCGTACTGCTCGGCCGGGTGGACGATGCCGTACATCTTGTTGAACGACTCGGCCGCGCGGGCGCGGACGAACCCGGCCGTCCGCGAGGACGGGTAGAACCGGGAGACGGCCGCCTCGTGCACGTCGATCGTCGGCACCTGGCCCGACATGAGCTCGGCGACCGCCCGGCCGCAGCCCGGGCCCTCCTTGATCCAGCTCGCGGCCGCGGCCCAGAGCCCCTTGACCTCGGGGGTCTCGCCCAGCAGGGGATGGCCGTCCGGCGTCATCGAGATCAGTCCGTTGATCGCGTATCTGATGCCGGCCTTCTCGTCCCCGAGCAGCTCCGGCATGAGCTCCAGGGACGCCGCCAGCTGGGGGTCGAAGTCGTCGGCGGTGAACGGCATCTCGGTCGGCGAGAGCACCGCCGCCTCGTTGGACGGGATCGTCTCCGGCGGCACGATGATCGGCCGGTGCATGTACGAGCCGACCTCCATGTCGCCGCCGTGCTGCCGTTCGTACATGCCCTCGTCCACGTCGCGGACGATCGGGTAGGAGATCTCGCCGATGGTCCCGGCGAACAGGCCGATCGGGCCGACGCTGATCATCTGGTGCACGGTCGGGGTGAGCGCCAGCCGCGCCCCGGCCAGCGCGGCGACCTTGGGCGACCACACGCCGCAGCAGATCACCACGTTCTCGGTCGCGATCTCGCCGTTGGTGGTGATCACCCCGGTGACCCGCTCGCCGACGGTGGTGATGTCGAGCACCTCCGCACCGGAGAGCACCGTGAGCGCCCCGGACCCCTGCGCCTGCTCCCGCATCAGCGTGCCCGCGCGGAGCGAGTCGACGACGCCGACGGTGGGGAAGTAGCCGCCGCCGAGGATGACGGACGGGTCGAGGTAGGGGACCAGCTTCTGCACGCCCTCGGGGGTGAGGATCTCGGCCGGGATGCCCCAGGCCTTGGCCTGGGTGGTGCGGCGGCGAAGCTCCTGCATCCGTTCCGGGGTCCGGGCAACCTCGATGCCGCCGGACTCGGTGAAGACGCCGAGCGCCTTGTACTGCTCGGTCGAGTCCCTGGTGAGCTCGAACATCAGCCGCGAGTACTCGATCGGGAAGATGAAGTTGGACGCGTGCCCGGTGGACCCGCCCGGGTTCGGCAGCGGCCCCTTGTCCAGCAGGACGACGTCCCGCCAGCCGAGCAGCGCCAGGTGGTGAACGAGGCTGTTGCCGACGATCCCCGCGCCAATGACCACGGCGCTCGCGCGGGCCGGCATGTCAGTCATGGTGTCTCCTCAAGCAACTCAGCTAGGACGGCAACTCAGCTAGAAGGGGTCTCTGGTTAGGTGCTTCCTGGTGGCGACGCCTGACGGGTCGGTCACCCCATGGCTCTCGACAGCGGCTTGCGGGGCCGATGGCCGAGGGCGGCGGACAGCCCGGCGGCCTCGTCCGCGCAGCGGCGGGCCGCGTTCGCCGCCACGTCCCTGGTCATCCGCGACGTCGGCGCGGAGACCGACATCGCCGCCACCACCGTGCCGTCGTAGCGGAAGACGGGGGCCGCGAACGCGATCAGCCCCGCCTCGAGCTCCTCGTCGGTCACCGCGTAGCCGCGAGCGCGGACGACGGCGAGCTCCGCCCGCAGCGCCGCCTCGCTGGTGATCGTCTTCTCGGTGCAGCGCTCGAGTTCACCGGGCGGCAGCTTGGCCGCGCCGTAGGCAAGCAGGACCTTGCCGAGCCCCGAGGCGTGCAGCGGGACCGGGCGGCCCACCCAGTTGGTGCCGCCGATGAGGTAGGCGCAGTCCACCTGGGCGATCTGGTCGACGCTGTGCCCCGAGGTCACCCCTAGGTTGATCGTCTCCCCGGTGGCCTTGCCGAGCCGGTCGAGAAACGGCTGCGCGACCGCGACCAGCGAGGTGCCCGCGCCGTCGCGCCAGGCGAAGCTGACGAACATCTCGCCCGGCAGGAACCGGCCGTGGTCGTCCCGGCGGACCAGGTGGTTGCGCTCGAGCGCGAGCAGCAGCCGGGACGTCGTCGACTTGGCCAGCCCGGTGCGGGCGGTCAGCTCGGTGAACGTGACCGGATCGGACGCGTGCACAACCTCCGACAACAGCGTCGCCGCCCGGTCCACGGCCTGCGTGCCGTTGGGGTTGCTCATCGGTGCCTCGTCTATCGAGCTAAACCACGTTATGGGACCAAGTTCTACGATATGGCCCGTGCTGTCAATATGTCCGCTCGCGGTCCTTCGACCTTGTGCTAAACCCCAAAGGCGCATGGCGGACTGATTGGAACTCTAAGTGTGTGCTCAGCGGGCGATTATGCGCGCGCGTGGGGTCGCGTCACAGGACCGGGCCACATACATTTGGGGGCGAAGACAGGTGAGGGAACGCACCCGGCCGATCGCTTGACTTGCGCCTCGGCCGTCGCGAAGGCTGGTGGATATGAGCGCGGAGGATCGCAGCGGGCTGGAGTTCATCCTGACCCTTTCCTGCCCCGACAAGCCCGGCATCGTCTACTCGGTGTCCAGCTTTCTGGTGCAGCACTCGGCCAACATCATCACCAGCCAGCAGTACGGCGAGCCGGACGACGGCCTGTTCTTCATGCGGGTGCACTTCTCGGTGCCGCTGCCTGGACGTCAGGTCGCCGATCTCGAGCGCGACTTCTCCTGGGTGGCCGAGTCGTTCCACATGACCTGGCGGCTGCACGACAAGTCCGAGCGGATCAAGACGCTGCTCATGGTCTCCCAGCTCGGCCACTGCCTGAACGACCTGCTGTTCCGGTGGTCGGCGGGCTCGCTCCCGATCGAAATCGTCGGCGTGGTCTCCAACCACCAGGTCTTTCGCGACCTCACGGAGACCTACAAGGTGCCGTTCCACTACATCCCGGTGACGGCCGAGACCAAGCCGGCCGCCGAGGCCAAGCTGCTGTCGCTGATCGACGAGACCAAGACCGAGCTCGTGGTGCTCGCCCGCTACATGCAGATCCTGTCGCCCGAGGTGTGCAAGCGGGTCGAGGGCCGGATGATCAACATCCACCACTCGTTCCTGCCGTCCTTCAAGGGCGCCAAGCCGTACCACCAGGCGCACGCCAAGGGCGTCAAGCTGGTCGGCGCGACCGCGCACTACGTGACCCCGGACCTGGACGAGGGCCCGATCATCGAGCAGGGCCTGGTGCGGGTGGACCACTCGTACGGCCCGGCCCGGCTGGTCGAGGCCGGCCGCGACGTCGAGACCCAGGTGCTCGCCCGCGCCGTCGCCTGGCACGCCGACCACCGCGTCCTGCTGAACGGCAACCGCACGGTGGTCCTGCCCTAACGGGCCGGCGTGCGGTTACCCCGCGGTCCGCGGACGGCGTCGAGGCGTAGTTGGCGGGCCAGCGCCGCGCCGCCCAGCAGTTCCGCCCGGTCGCCCAGTTCGCCCGGGATGACCTGGATGGAGTCGGCGACGACGGGGGCCGTGTGCCGGTCGATGGACTCCCTGATCCCGGCCAGCACGTACTGGCCGGCCACCCCCAGTGACCCGTCGATGACCACGGCAGCCGGGTCGAGCATGGTGCAGAAGCCGGCCAGCGGCTCGCCCACCAGCCGGCCGAGGTCAGCGAACACCCGGCGGACGGCCGGGCTCTCGTTCGGCGACGAGCGCGAGAACCCGGGGAAGCGCGAGCCGCTCCTGCGCGGACCGCTGCGCGAAATCAAGCAGCGAGGAGCCCACGATCGCCGCCAGGCAGCCGCGGCCGCCGCAAATGCACACGTCGCCGTCCGCGCGGACCTGAACGTGCGCGAGCTCGCCCCCGAACCCGGAGGCGCCGCGGTGCAGTCGGCCGCCGATGACGAGGCCCGCGCCCACGTTGTGCCCGAGCTTGAGGTAGATGAGGCTGTCATGGCCGCGGCCCGCGCCGTAGGACGCCTCGCCCAGCGTGCCCAGGTTGGCGTCATTCTCGACTCGCACGGGAACGCCAAGCCGCTCCGCTACCGCCGCCGCCGACTCGCTCGGGCCGACCGGCCGGGGCAGCCCGATCACGACCCGTTCGAGTTGCTCGGGCGAGCATCCCGCGCTGCCGAGCATCGTCTCCACCAGGTCGCCGCCCGGCCCGGCGATCGCGTCCACATCGCCCGCCTGGCGGCCGACGACCTCGCCGGTTGACGAGCGGGCGGCAATCTGCCCTTGGTAAGTTACGAGCGCCGCCTCGATGCCGGACCGTCCGCACGACAGCACCGCGGTCAGGGCCGGCGGCCCGGTCAGCGACAGGGACCGTGGCGGACGGCCGACCTGGACCGCCTGGCCCCCTCCGCTGGCGGCGCGCTCTACTACCAGCTCACGCTCGATGAAGTCGCTGATCATGCCGGTGACGGTCGTCCTCGGCAGCCCAGAAAGCCGGACAAGCTCGGATCGGGTAGCCGAGCCGAAGCATTCGAGCAGCGCGAGCAGTTCCCCCGCGCTGCCGCCCGAGTCGCTTGTCATCACTGCCCGTCTCCTCCAGTCAAGCCCGGTTCGTCCGCCATCTGCTCCTCTCCCCTGGCCTAATTATGACGGATTGAGATTAATATAGCCGGAATTTGACCAGTTATAATCGGTATATATGACAATTCCAGCTGATAACGCCCGGCGTCCTGGACTGCGGCAGGCTTTCCGCTCACTTGAGTCACCGGAGTTCCGGCCGTGGTTCTTCGCCCAGGTCTTCTCCGCGTCCGGGACGATGACCCAGAGCGTGGCGTTGTCCTGGCTGGTGCTCCGGCTAACCGGCAGCGGCGTCGATCTGGGCCTGATGACCGCCTGCACGTTCCTGCCGCTGCTGGTCTTCGGGCCCTACGCGGGCACGCTGGTGGACCGGTTCGACCGGCGGCGGCTGCTGATCCTCACGCAGACCCTGCTGCTGCTGCTCGCGGCCCTGACCGCGACGCTCGTCGCGACCGGACTGATCAAGCTGTGGATGCTCTTCATCATCGCCGCCGTCACCGGATGCGTCAGCGCCCCGGACGGCACCGCCCGCCAGGTCTACGTGATCGACCTGGTGGGCACCGAACGGCTCGCGAGCGCGATCAGCCTGTACGAGGTCGTCCTGAACACCTCGCGGGTGGTCGGTCCCGGGGTCGGCGGCGCGCTGCTCGCCACCGTCGGCGTCGGGGCCTGCTGCGCGCTGAACGCGGCGTCTTACCTGCAGCCGCTCTTCGTTCTGCTCAGGCACCGGCCGCACCATGCAGCCGCGGCGCCGGCCGCGCCCAGGGCTCGTAAGGCGCCACCCGGGCAACTCCGGGCGGGGCTGCGCTACGCGTGGCGCAACCGGCCCATCCGGGTGAGCCTGTTCCTCGCGGCCGCCTCGGGCATGCTGTTCAACCTGGGCGTGTCACTGGTGCTGCTTGCCACCCGGGTGTTCCACCTCGGCGGCGGCGGCTACGGCCTGATGATGGCGGTGTTCGGCATCGGCGCGCTGCCCGGCGCGCTGCTCGCATCGTCGGGCTCGGGCCGCCCGACCGGCCGTTCCGTCGGCGTGCTGGCGCTGGCGACCGCCGTGGCCATAGCGGGCACGGCGCGGGCGCCTGAGCTATGGCTGGTCATGCTGGGACTGGCGGTGACCGGGTGCCTTTCGATCTGGTTCATCGCCCAGGCGAACACGCTCGTCCAGTTGGCCGCCGACCCGTCGATGCGCGGCCGGGTGATGGGCCTGTGGACCATGGCGCTGCCCGGCACCGAGCCTGCGACCAGCCCGTTCGTCGGCTACATAAGCCAGACTTTCGGCGCCAGGGACGGCTTCAGCCTGTCCGGGGTGGCGCTGCTGCTGACCGCCGCGATCGGCTGGCGCGCTCTCACCGACCGCCCGGCGGCCGCCGACGCGGTCCCTGCCGACGCCGTGCCGGCCGAGACGGCCGCCCCGGCTTAGGATCTTCATCATGGCTGACATCGGCAAATCTGACCTTGACGTCTTCCCGCTCGGGCTTGGCGGCAACACGTTCGGCTGGACCTCCGACCAGAAGACGTCATTCGCGGTGCTCGACGGCTATGTGGCAGGCGGCGGCAACTTCGTCGACACGGCCGACTCGTACTCGGCGTGGGTACCCGGGCATGCCGGCGGGGAGTCGGAGACGATCATCGGCGAGTGGGCGAAGGCCCGGGGGAACCGGGACTCTGTCATCATCGCGACGAAGGTCAGCAGGCACCCGCAGTTCCGCGGCTTGTCCGCGAAGAGCGTCCTCGGCGGGGCCGACGCCTCGCTCACCCGGCTGCAGACCGACTACATCGATCTGTACTACGCCCACTATGACGACCCGGACGTCCCGGTCGCGGAGTCGGCCGGTGCCTTCCGCGAGCTGCAGGTCGCGGGGAAGATCAGGCAGGTCGGCCTGTCCAACTACACCGCGCCCCGGCTCCGCGAGTGGTTCGCGGTCTGCCAGGCCGAAGGCTGGCCGCTGCCGGTCGCCTTCCAGCCGCTATATAACCTCGTCGAGCGCGAGCCCTACGAGAGCGATTTCGCGCCCATCGTCGCCGAGTTCGGCCTCGGCGTCCTGCCGTACTCCGCGCTCGCGAGCGGCTTCCTCTCCGGTAAGTACCGGGCCGCCTCGGACAACCCGGGAGCCGCGCGGCAGCGGGCGGCGGCCCGCTACCTCACGCCGACCGGCCTCGCGGTGCTCGCCGCGCTGGACGAGATCGCCGCCGCGCATGGCGTCGCGCCCGCCTCCGTCGCAATCGCCTGGCTGCTCACCCGGCCCGGCATCGTCGCCCCGCTGGCCAGCGCCAGCACTGTGGAGCAGCTCGGCCCGCTGCTGGCCGCCGCCACCCTGAACCTCGCCGCCGACGAGGTGCACGCCCTCGACCACGTATCCGTCGGAGGATAGTGCCCGCAGGCTCGCTCAGCCGCCGTGCCGGGTCACGATGCCTGCGCGAGCAGGCCGACGAGGTCGTCCACGAGGGCTGCGTCCAAGGGCTGGCGGGTCGCGAGGGTTCGGTACCAGATGGTGCCGAACACGATGTCCGCGACGATGCCCGGGTCGGGGCGGGCCGGCAGGTCGCCCCGTTCGCGCGCGCGGTCGGTGATGACGGCGAGCGCTTCCCGGCGGCGCTCGAGGAAGGCCGCGCGGAAGCGGTCGCCGAACGCGCGGTCGATCTGGGCCTCGGCCATTAGCGCGCGCAGTATGTCGGCGAGCTGCGGATGCCTGGCCAACCGGTAGCTGGCCTCTAGGAACGCTCGCAGATCGGCCCGGTAGCTGCCGTGATCGGTCACGGGCACGTGCAGGTCGGCCTTGGCCGCGCCCGCCTCGAGGAGGATGTCGGCCTTGGACGGCCACCACCGGTAGATCGTCTGCTTGCCGACGCCTGCCCGGGCGGCGATGCCCTCGATGGTGAGACGGCCGTAGCCGACCTCGGCCGCCAGCTCGAGCGCGGCCATGAGGGTCGCCTGCCGCGACTCCTCGCTGCGCGGGCGTCCCGGCAGTCGTCCTTCACCCATAGGCCGATGTTACAAGACGTTTCGTCTCGTATAGTATCGAGACGTAGGGTACCGAAACTGAGAAGGGAAGACACGTGCGCGCAGTGGTCATGGGCGGGACCTCCGGCATCGGGCTGGCGACCGCCGAGCAGCTCACCAGCGACAAGCTGGACGTCACGGTGACCGGCCGCGATCCGGTCAAGCTGGCCGACCTCGAGGGCAGGTTCGCAGGCGCGGAGCGGGTCGACGGCACCGACCGCGACGCGGTGACCGAGTTCTTCGGCCGTCTGGGCCCGTTCGAGCATCTCGTGCTCGCCTTCAGCCCGGGCCCGGTCGGCCTCGGCCCGATCCGCGAGATCAGCCTCGACGACTTCGAGACCGCCTTCACCGCCAAGCTCTTCGGCTACGTCCACGCGATCCGCCAGGCGCAGGTGGCCGAGTCGATCACGATGATCTCGGCTGCCAGCGCCCGCGCCGCGCTCCCCGGCACCGTCACGCTGGCGGCCGTCAACGGCGCGATCGAGCGGATGGTCTCCCCGCTGGCGGCCGAGCTCGCGCCGGTCCGCGTCAACGCGGTCTCACCCGGCATCGTTGACACCCCCTGGTGGTCGTTTCTGCCCGAAGACCAGCGCCGGGCCCAGTTCGCCGCGGCCGCGGGCAGCGTCCCCGTCGGCCGGATTGGCACCGCGGCCGACGTAGCCGGCGCCGTCGCCTATCTGGTGGAAGCCAGCCTGGTGACCGGGACGATCCTGCCCATGGACGGAGGATTCACCGTGGCCTGACACCCATCGAATCATACGTTGGTCAAGTACAGTTCGGTCAACTGTAGTTCGGTCAACTATACTTCGACTATGAGCATTGCGAAGGAGCCTGGGATTCCCAAGCCGAGTCACCTGTTCGACCGGGACGTCGAGTGGCAAGGGCTGGTGTCCTTCGCCACCGATGCCCGCGCCGGCGCGACCCTGGGCGTAGTGAGCGGACGGCGGCGTCAGGGCAAGAGCTATCTTCTCCAGGCGCTCGCGGAGGCTCTGGGCGGCATCTACTTCCCTGCCCTCCAGTTGACCGAAGCGGTCTCGCTGCGGCTGTTCACCGACGAAATGATCCGCTTCACCGGATCACCCGTTCCACCGTTCCGGGACTGGATTGACGCCATCCGCTTCCTGTTCGGGCTGTCCAAGGATCGCGCCGTCCCGGTGGTGATTGATGAGTTTCCCTTCCTAGTCAGCGCTTCCCGGTCCTTGCCGTCGATCATCCAACGAGAACTTGGCCCCGGGGGAAGCGGGCGCAACAGCCGGGTTCGACTGCTGCTGTGCGGCTCGGCCATGTCCGTAATGGGCGGTCTTCTTGCCGGTCACGCGCCGTTGCGGGGCCGGGCCGGGCTTGAGCTGATCGTGCATCCCTTCGACTACCGTAATGCCGCCCGCTTCTGGGAAATCTCCGATCCGAGGCTGGCTGTACTCCTCCACTCGGTGGTCGGCGGGACCCCGGCTTACCGGCGTGAACTCCTGCGCGAGGACACCCCCGGGGATCTCGCCGACTTCGACCCGTGGGTGATCAGGACGGTCCTGAATCCGCAGACGCCGCTGTTTCGGGAGGCCCGCTATCTCCTCGCCGAGGAGACCGAAATCCGCGATCCGTCGCTGTACCAATCCGTGCTCGCCGCAGTCGCGGAGGGGAATGCCACAGCAGGCGGCATCGCCAGCTACGTTGGCCGGAAGTCCAACGAGATATCACATCCGCTCCGTGTTCTCGAGGACTGCCGACTGCTGGTCAGGGAACCCGACCTGTTCAGATCAGGGCGGGCCACCTATCGGATCGTGGAGCCGCTGGTCACCTTCTACCAATCGATCATGAGCCGTGACTGGGCGCGGCTCGAGCTAGGGGACGGGCCGATCGTCTGGCGCGGTTCCCAGGGCCGATTTCTCTCTCAGGTGGTTGGACCGCACTTCGAGGCGATCTGCCGCGACTTCGCGATCAGGGCCAATCCGGAGGTATTCGGCGGCCCTCCTGGCGAGGTGGGCTCCGGCGTCGTCTCGGATCCAGGACACCGCGTCCAAATAGAGATCGACGTCGCGGTGCTGGCGCCCGCCGAGCACGGGCATCCACGCCGGGTTCTCTCCCTTGGCGAGGCGAAGTGGGACCGGGTCATGGACGTCCTGCACGTGGAGCGCCTACGCCGCGCCAGGGACCTACTCGCGGTTAAGGGCTTCGACACCCGGGGCGCGCGGCTCCACTGCTACTCCGGCGCCGGGTTCAGCCCCGAACTCCGATCAGCCCGCGACGGTGATACCCGCCTGGTGGACCTGGACCAGCTCTACGCTGGGTAAGTTTCCCTGGCCAAAGGCGACCGGGAGGTAGCGGAGGCCCCGCAGGACGGTGTTCTCCTTCCAGGACGGCTCGCCCGCGAGGCGGAGATCATCCAGCCGGTCCAGCAGCAGGCGGAGGACGATCTGCGTCTCAAGGCGAGCGAGCGGCGCGCCCAGGCAGAAGTGGATGCCCTGGCCGAAGGACACGTGGTGGGTTGGCGGCCGCGTGATGTCGAGGTCCTCCGGCTTGTCGCACAGGCCGGGGTCCCGGTTGGCGGCGCCCATCAGCATCAAGGCGGCGGAGCCGGCCGACACTGGCAGCGCGCCGATGCTCGCGTCGGTCAGCGCGACGCGCGCGGTCAGCTGGACGGGCGGGTCGTAACGCAGGAACTCCTCGACCGCGCCCGCCATGAGTTCGGGCTCGGCGCGGAGCCGGGCGAGCTGGTCGGGATGCTCAAGCAAGCCGAGGACGGCCGAGCCCATGAGGCTCGTCGTTGTCTCGTGTCCCGCGACCAGGAGCAGGATGCAGGTCGCGATCAGCTCTTCCTCGCTGAGCACGTCGCCGTCGTCGACCACGCCTGCCAGCGCGGACACCAGATCGCCGCCGGGAGAGTGCCGGCGCTCCGCGATCAGATCCCTCAGGTAGGCGCCGAACTCGGCCCGGGCCAGCTGCTGTCGCTCCCGGTCCTCGGCGGAGATGAGGAAGGCCGGGTCGAGGCCCCGCGCCAGGGCGTCGGACCAGGCGACCAGCCGGTCGTAGTCCGCCGACGGGACGCCGAGCAGCTCGCTGATCACCGTCACCGGCAGCGGCGAGGCCAGCGCCCCGATCAGGTCCACCGGTCCGTCGTGGGTGCTGGCCGTCTCGATCAGCTCCGCGGCGATCGCCTCGATCCGAGGGCCGAGGTCTCGCACCCGCGCCGGAGTGAAGGCCCGCGAGACCAGCCCGCGCAGCCGGGTGTGGTCCGGCGGGTTCAGCGCGAGGAATGAGCGCACCGCCGGGCGCTCGGTCACCTCGGCGCCCTGGCCAACACGGCGCAGTCCCCGGCGGCCCTCCTCGGCCCGCCCGAACCTGGGGTCTCGCAGCACCGCCGCGCAGTCTTCATGGCGGCTGAGCACGTACACCCGCTCGACCGGCCGCCAGATGGGCCGGGCAGCCCGCAGCCACGCGTACGTGGGGTAGGGATCAGCGACTCGATGCGGGTCAAACAGGGTCATCAGTCCCGCGACCCCGTCCGCCAGCATCTCACTCACGTCTCGAAGTCTAAGCCTGGGAAAACGAGCGGACGGCAGATGGCGCTGCGCTCCTAGCGAGTCGAACGCCGTGCCGGGTAGAGGAGCGAGATACGGTCCGTCTGTACCGAATAGATATACGGGCCGGGTTGCCCCGCTGCTGCCAGGATGAAGATCTTGTTAGTGATGAAGCGTTGCACCATGTGAACTGAGGGAAGGTCGCCTGGTCGCCTCTGGTGATGACGAAGCAGCGGGCCTTGTGCTCGGCCACGGCGACAATCTCGGTTTGCCGATGACGAATCCGCTTGTCTTTCATGAGGATTGGCCAGCCGCGCTACCGCCTTGCGACCGAGGCTGCGGTCGAGGAAAAACCTAGGCGGCTGCTCGGGTTGCGACACGGATCGCGTCCTCGACCTCATTGCGTGACAGACCGAACTCCTCTGCTACTGCGTCGACGGGCTCGCCTGCCCGGAACAGGTCGATCACGTCATCAACCACGGCACCGCCGCGGGCGAATCGCGGACGCCCGAAGCCGTGGTCGGGATCGACGGTCACGTCCGCGATCCGGTACTGCGGCAGGCGGATCAGCTGCGCATAGCCGTCGACCGCGAAATCGATGCGCTGCAGGTAGAGATCCACGACTTCAGCGAAGACACGCTGGTTGTTGCGGACGACGACGAGTTCTCGCGCGGAGTCTGCCTCTGGAGTGTCACCAGCATGCCTCGCGTAGTCATAAAGGACCTCGGCGCCGTCGGTGTACAGGCGGCGGCTCGCGAGCGCGTGCTCGAGACCAAGTTCCCGCGCCAAGACGTCAATCGCCGGGCGTATGCGCTGCATCGGCAGGCCGGCGTGCCGGAAGGCAGAGAGCGCGTATGCCTCTGCCAACCCGATGAAAGGAACCGCAGGGTCACCAGGGCGTTCCGGCCTGACCGCGGTGACGATCGGCGGCGCGCTCACGTCCCGCCCTCCGGCTCGTCGCCGTTCGTATCCGTAGGCCCAAGTGGTAAAGGTCGAGGCAGGGACCGCGAGATAGCCAGCCGCCTCTCCGATTCCGTACAGCAATGCGCCGAACCGGTCCACGCCCATCCTCAACACCCCCTGCCAGTGACTTGGCCGCTGTCCAGATCCGTCCTCATTGTGCCCCATCCGGCCTGGCCATCCTGGTAGAAACGCTGGCAGTCAGCTAACCGGCAGAGGTGGCCGCCGCTTTGTCGGTACGCGTCATAGATCATCTTCGTTGCGGCGTCGCAGGCTGGAGACCGGTGGCGGGGCGTCGCCTGTTACGGTGCGACCATGGGAATCGTTCTCGGTGAAGCGGCGCTCAGGCTGCTCGACGGACGTAACTATGCCGTCCTGGCCACGGTGAATCCCGATGGCAGCCCGCAGACCTCGGTCATGTGGGTCGGCCGGGACGGGGTTGACCTGCTCTTCTCGACCGTGGAGGGGCGGGTCAAGCACCGGAACATGCTGCGCGACCCGCGCGTCAGCGTCACCGTGATCGACTCTGCCGACCCGGAGAACTACGTCGAGCTGCGCGGGCGGGTATCGATGACGCCGGACATTGGGCGACAACTCGACACTCAGCTGTCCTGGAAGTACGACGGCAGGGACCCGGGCGAAGACCGGCCTGGCGCGGTCCGCGTGGCCGTGCGGATGGCGGTGGAGAAAGCAGCCGGGTATGCCGCGTAGCCCAGTTGAGGCTACTTCGGCGTCACCCTAGACCGGGTTCCGGTGGTCGACGAGGGATAGCCGGTCAGGCGGGCGGTCGCCTGCTGCCGAAGTACCGGATGAGGTACTCGCCGGCCAGGGCGGCGGCGCCGACGCCGCCGGCGAACAGGAGCAGGACGCCGACGGTGTACAGGTCGTCCTCGACCAGCCCGAGCACGCCGATGACCAGCCCCAGCAGGATGACCAGGGCGACTGCTCCTACGTTTCTGCGGCTCATGTGCCCGCTGCGCCTCCGGCAGAGCATTATCGACGTTGCCACGTGTACCCAGAGTGCAGCGGAGGTACACATAGCGTGACTGCTTCGCGGCCGCGACGGATGCCCGCGGCGGATGGGGGTTACGCGATGGGCGCAGCCGCGCACATTCTGGCCGTAAATCTTGCCGTAAATCCAGTGCCGGCCCGGTCGCAGATGGGGTCGTCGCTGGGGTTCCACATCATTCTCGCGTGCTTCGGCATCGCGTTCGCGGCGGTTGTCATGACCGCGGAGTGGATCGGGATCAAGCGCGGCGACCCCGCGGCGATGCTGCTCGCGCGGCGCTGGTCGAAGGTCATGGCGGTGCTGGTGGCGGTGGGCGCCGTCTCGGGGACGGTGCTGTCGTATGAGATGGGCCTGCTGTGGCCGGGCCTGATGGGCCGGTTCGGTGCGGCCATCGGCTTCCCGTTCTCGCTCGAAGGCATCTTCTTCTTCCTGGAAGCGATCTTCGTGGGGGTCTACCTATACGGGTGGCAGCGGCTGCCGCCGTGGGCGCACTGGTGGAGCGGGATGCCGATCGTGGTGTTCGGGGTGCTGGGCGCCCTGTCGGTGGTCGCGGCGAACTCGTGGATGAACTCGCCGGCCGGGTACACGCTCAGCCACGGGAAGATCACCAGCGTTAACCCGGTGTCCGTGTTCTTCAACGACTCGACCCCGTATGAGACCGCGCACATGGTGCTCGCCGCGTACATGGTGGTGGGATTCGTCGTGGCCGGCGTCTACGCGGTCGGGCTGCTGCGCGGCCGCCGGGACCGCTACCACCGGCTCGGCTTCGCCGTCCCGTTCACGATCGCCGGGATCGCGGCCCCGCTGCAGGTGATGATGGGAGACATCATCGCCCGGTTCATCGCGCACAACCAGCCCGTCAAGTTCGCGGCGATGGAATACGTCCTCACGACCCAGCGGGACGCGCCCGAATGGCTGGGCGGGATCCTGATCAACGGCCACGTCTACTTCGGCGCCTCCGTCCCGGCGTTCGACTCGATCCTGGTCGGGTTCAATCCGCACACCCGGGTCATCGGCCTGAACAGCGTGCCCACGGCGCAGCAGCCGCCCCTGGACACGCTCATTCACCTGAGCTTCAACCTGATGGTGGGGGCCGGCTTCTTCCTCTTCGCGCTGGCAGCGTGGCAGGGCTGGTGGTGGTGGTTCCATCGCCGGGTGCTGCTGACCGCGTGGTTCCTGGTGCCGGCCGCCCTCGGCGGGGTGGCCGCGGTCGCCGCGATGGAGGCGGGGTGGGTCGTCACCGAGGTCGGCCGGCAGCCGTGGATCGTCTACCACGTCCTGCTGGTGAGCCAGGCGGTCACCCCGTCCAGCGGGGTCACGGTCACCCTGGCGGTGATCCTCGTCCTCTACGCGATCTTGACGGTGGTCTCGATCGGCGTCCCGATGATCATGTCACGACGGTGGCGGCGGGAAACCCCGGCGGAAGAGGAGGCCGAGCAGGTGCCGTACGGCCCCGCGCCGGCCGGGGCGGGCGCGGGACGGGCGGGGCATCCGGCCCGCGCGGGCGACCGGCGGACATCCGCTAGCGGGCCGGACGCTCCATGAACCCCTCGGGTGACACGATCGCCGTCGCCGCGATCCTGTTCGTCGTCATCGCCGCCTACGCGCTGTTCGGCGGGGCGGATTTCGGCGGCGGGATCTGGGATCTGCTGGCGGGCGGCGCCGAGCGCGGCGCTGCCCCCCGCGAGCTCATCGACGAGTCCATTACCCCGGTCTGGGAAGCCAACCACGTCTGGCTGGTCTTCATCCTGGTGCTGCTGTGGACGTCGTTCCCGCCCGCGTTTGCCGCCATCATGATCGCGCTGTTCGTACCGCTCAGCCTGTCCCTGCTTGGAATCGTGTTGCGCGGGGTCGGGTTCGCCTTCCGGCATACCGCGGAGCGGCTGCCGGTGCAGCGGTTCACGGGGGCCGTGTTCGCCTCCGCGTCGCTGATCACGCCGTTCTTCATGGGCACGGTGGTCGGGGCGGTCGTCACCGGGCAGGTGCCGGTGCATCCCGGCGGCAACGTCCTGGCCGCCTGGACTTCCACCACCGCCATCCTCACCGGGTTTCTGTTCGTCGCCGCCTGCGCCTACATCAGCGCGGTGTTCCTCGTCCCCGAAGCCCGCCAGCGCGGGCAGCAGAACCTGGCGGGCTACTTCTCGCTGCGCGCCACCGCGGCCGGGGCGGTCACCGGCGCGCTGGCCGGGGGCACGTTCTTCGAGCTGTCGGTCAGCACGCCCTACGTTTTCCATCGCCTGACCGGCATCGCCCTGCCGCTGGTGGCGATCTCGATCGCCGCCGGGATCGCCGTGCTCGGCATGCTCTGGCTGCGCTGGTACCACAGCCTGTTCCTGCGGGCGACAGCCGCGATCGCGGTGGCGACCGTGGTGTGGGGCTGGGGGCTGGCCCAGTACCCCTACCTGTTCCCCACCTCGCTGTCGCTGCAAGCCGGCACCGCGCCCACCGGGACCCTGGTGTCGGAATTCGTCGTCGCGGGCCTCGCGCTGCTGCTGGTGGCGCCCGGATTCGCCCTGCTCTACTTCCTCCAGCAACGGCGCCTGCTGACCGCGGCCGACAGCGACGTCGATCTGCGCCTGGCCGCCCAGCTCCAGCAATCGGTTCCCGGCCAGCGTGCGGACGCGCCGGAGTCGGCCGCCAACCGCATGACGACCGCGCTGGTGCTCGGCCTGCTCGCCGTCAGGGCGATCAGGGATGTGTTCGCACCCGCGCGCCGGTAGACCTTTCTGTGACCCCGCGGAGGCTGCAGGATATGAGGTTATGGACACGACAGAGCTCCTGGAGGGCCAGCGACGCGACCTGCGGGCGGCCGGCGTCGAGATCGTCGTCGGCTCGGTGATCGACTTCGCCGGGGTCGCGCGGGCCAAGACGGTCCCGCTCGAACGCCTGGGCTCGTTCGCGACCGAGGGGATGGGCGCCTCGCCTTGCTGGAACGTGTTCTGCATCGATGACACCATCGCCTTCACCAAGAAGTTCGGCGTGGTCGGCGACCTGCGGCTGCATATCGACCCGTTCGCATTGTGCGTGGTGGCGCCGGGCGTGGCGTGGGCGCCGGGTGAGTTCACCGAGCAGGACGGGGCTGCCTCGCCGGTCAACACCCGGGGCCTGCTGCGCCGGGTTACCGCCGACCTGGCGGCCGACGGCTACCAGGCGCTGATGGGCTGCGAACTCGAGTTCTCGCTCGTCCCCGGCGACGGTTCATTCGAAGGCCCGTGGCAGGCGTACGGGCTCGGAGCCCTGATGGGCGAGGCCGAGCGTGGCTTCGTCCGCGCCTTCGCGGCCAAGGCCGCCTCGGTTGGCCTTACCGTTGATCAGATTCACGCCGAGTACGGCCGCCGCCAGGTCGAGATCTCGCTCGGTCCCACCGATCCGGTCCAGGCGGCCGACAACGTGGTGCTGGCACGATTGCTGATCGGCCGGGCGGCCGAGGCCAGCGGCCTGCGCGCGTCGTTCTCGCCGCTCGCCTCGGTCGAGGCGAACGCCGCCAACGGCGCCCACGTGCACTTCTCGTTCACCGACGCCGACGGCCGTCCGGTCTTCGCGGGCGGCCACGGGCCGCACGGCATCACCGTGGCGGGCGGCTCCGCCATCGCCGGAGTGCTGCGCCGGGTGCCGGAATTCCTCGGCTTCTACGCCGGTTCGGTACTCTCGTCGCATCGGCTCCGGCCCGGGCATTGGTCGGGCGCGCACCTGTGCTGGGGGCTGGAGAACCGCGAGGCAGCGGTCAGGTTCTGCGCCGCCAGCGCGGGAAACCCTCGCGGCGCCTCGGCCGAGCTGAAGGTCGTCGATCCGTCGGCCAACCCCTACCTGGCGCTGGCCGCGATCTTGTGGAGCGCGCGGGAGGGGATCAGAGACGGACTGGCGCTGCCGGCCGAGGTCGGCGGCGACCCGGCCGCCCACAGCGCCCCGGTCGAGGTCCTGGTGCCAGAGCAGGCGGCGGTCATCGAGGCGCTGGCCGCGTCGCCCGCCGCGCTGGCCCTGGCCGGCCCCGACCTGCTGGACGCGCTTCTCGCCGTCCGCCGTCACGAGGTGACGACCTACGCCCAGACACCGGTCCAGGACCTCGCCGAGCGATTCCGATTCACCTGGTCGATCTGAGTCACCCCGGGTCCGTTCGGGAAAATCGGATTGTGCCTTTGACTGACCGTAAGGCCAGGTCAGGACTTGGGGACCGCGATCGAGTCGAAGACCGCCCGCGCGCTGGCCCCGGATCCGGAGAGTCCGAGCAGGAAATACGTCGTCGCGTGGTGCGGCCGTGCGACCGAGAAGATCAGCACGCCGCCCACCAGGCCGCCCTGCCCGGTGTCCGACGACAGGCAGATCCGGACGCCGCGCCGGGTCTGGCAGCTGCGGTAGCTCTCGCCGACGGACTGGGCCGCGTACTTCCCGGTGACCACCGTCAGGCCAGGCTGGGCCTGGTCGGCGGCGGCGGTGGGAACTATGAAGGCGCACGGCAGGTACAGCGGCGGCTTGGTCGCGTCTATGAGCAGGAGCGAGCTCGGCCAGAGCCCGGTTCCGCAGGCGGCCCACTGATCTTCACGCTGCAGGCTCCAGGGGCGCGGGGTCGCGAAACGGAGCCCGCCGAACTGCCGCCAGGTCCAGTCGGCCGGCACCGCGGCGGCCGGACCGCGCCGCAGCACAACGTTGAGCGGCGACCTGGTCAGCGTGGCCAGCACCCGCGCGGCCAGCTTGCCGCGCGCCCCGACGCGCACCCCTAGCTCCGGCACCAGGTACGCCGTGGTGCCCTTGGCGCTGGTCAGCCGGTATACGGGAATGCCGTGGATGACGGCGCTGGGCTTGCGGTGGGTGAGTCCGCTGGGGATCTTCCCTGCGGGCACGATCCAGGCCAGGCTGGCGGTCAGGCCGCAGCCGTAGCCCTTGGGGATACCGGGCTTGAGACCGGCGAAGATCATGGCGTCGGACTGCCCGAACCCGCAGAAGAGTTCTTGCGGGGCCTCCACCAGCCACGATCCCGGTACCGAGAGCTGCGCGTCCTGGTACGGCACCGGGGCCCAGCCGGCCGGGGTGGCGGATTCGTCAGCGAGCGGTCCGGCCGCCTGCCTCGTGCCGCCGATCTGCGCCGACGTCACCGATGCGACTGGCGTCGCCCCTGCTGACGCCAGTGCGCTGCTGACGAGTCCGATGACGGCCGCCGTCGCCGTCGCCGCGATCGCAGCGGCGTACCAGCCGCGCCGCATCCGCCGCGTGCCCTGCTCTCTCCCGGTCATCGCCCCTGCCTTTCGGAGATCGTGCCGGCGGCGGAGGCCGCCCGGTATAAGCACCCGACTGCTTGGACGGACCGAGCGAGGAATCTGGTTGCCGCGTTCGGTAACGGTTTCGCCGCTACCACGCGACCTGATAGAGCAGGCTACCTCCCAGGTACTGGTAGAAGTTGCCCGGCACGGGGTACGGCAGCGGCCGGAAGGAACCGTTGCTGAACACGCCGAACCGGCCGCTGTCCCTGCCGCCGAAGAACAGGTAGCCGATTACCTCGCTGCCGGTGGCGTTGGCCCACACGGCGTAGCCGGTGACGTTGTAGCCGGAGCATCCCGTCCGGTACCCCGACAGCACGCGGCCCGGCGGCTTCTGGCCGGTGAGCGAGAACCCGGTGAACCCCACGATGTTCCAGGTCGGGTGCTTGAGGCAGTACAGCTTCGGCAGCTTGGCGCTTGAGGCGCCGCTTCCGCCGCAGACGAACGACTTCCCGTTGCCGGTGACGACGATGTCTTCACGGAAAATGTCGTTGCAGCCGAACGGCGCCCGCGCGCCGAAGTTGTCAAAGGGCACCTGAACGGCAGCCCGGGTGCTGGCGACAATGCCGCCGTCCGGGCGGGACAGATCCAGCACCCGGATCACCGGGGCGTACTTGCGCGGCCCGGTCTGCACGGCACCGAAGAAGGCCAGGGCGCTGTCGCCCACCCAGGCCAGCGTCGCGTTGTCGTCCCCGCCGTCGCCGCCGCCGCCCTCGAGCGGCGGGATCTGGTTGGGTGGCGACGTCCAGGAGTGCAGCACCGCCCCGGTGGCCACGGAGTACACCCGCACCAGTCCCTGCTCATCGGGATTGTCGCTGACGGGCTGGCTCGCGACCGCGAGCATGGTGCCGTCAGGAGACAGCGCCATCGAGTCGATCTGGGTGCCGACCGGCGTCGGCTTGATTCGCAGCTTCTTCATCGTCAGGGACACCCGCGAGCCGGTGCCGACCACGCGCACCAGGTACCAGGTCCGTGATCGCCCCATCGAGCCGGTGACGCCATACGGGTCCCGGTGGGCGTCGGCGACGAACGTGCGGTCGTCGGCCGCCCCGGTTACCCCGGCGAAGCTGAGGCCGGGCGGCGGCGGCAACGTGGCCAGCTTCTGCCCGGTGAACGTGGCGCCGAGCACCAGCCCGACCGGGACGGTGGTATCCCCCCGGGGCTGGCTGAACGTCAGGTAATACTGCGGGACGCCGACCGCTGCAGCGGCAGCCGGATCCGGCGCTGGCGGCCTCGCGCGCGGCATATCCCTGACCGCCACCAGCGTGGCCGCGACGGCCAGGACGGCGGCAGCGGCGGCAACCGGCGCCAGCCACGATCCCCAGTACTGCGGCCACGGCACCCGCCGGCGGCGGCGTGACCGCGACGCCGCGCCCGGCGGCGGCGGCAGCGGCAGCGGGGGCACGCTATCGACCAGCCCGGTGATCGCGTCCATGGCCGCGCGGGTCCTGTCCTCGACGGGTCTCACGACTCCTCCGTCAGCATCCGGCCGAGCGCAGCCAGCGCCCGGGACAACGACGACTTGACCGTGCCGCGGCTGATCCCCATGGCGCGCGCCGTCTCTTCCTCCGCCAGGCCGAAGTAGAACCGCAGGACCAGGGCCTCGCGCTGCCGGTCGGGCAGCCGGCGGACCGCGACCAGCACCTCCCGGTGTTCCTCGCCCAGCAGCACCAGGGACTCGGCCGACTCGAAGCCCGACCGCGTGTCGATCGCCGCCGCGCGGTCGCGCCGGTCGCGGCGGGTCTGCTGGCGCAGCGCCCCGCGGCAGCCGTTGAGCACGCTCGAGCGCACGTAAACGAGCGCCTTGGCCGGATCGGAGAGCCCGGCCCAGTTCCGGTACAGGCCGAAGAACGCGTCCTGCACCACGTCTTCGGCGGCGGCCCGGTCGCCAAGCATGATGATGGCCAGCCCGACCAGGCCGAACGCGTGCGCCTCGTACAGCGCCGTCACGCCGGCCTTGGCCCCGGCTGCCGCGGGGGGGCGGGCAGGTCTGTCGGTTTCTGTGTCCACGGAGTCCACGGAGCAGAGACGTCGCTCGCGGCGCCTGGTTGCCTGAGCGGAGTGAGAAACTCAGAACTTATCTCGCGCAGGCCGCCGCTGGCGACCCCCTGCCATTCCGAAGCCGGTCTTTTGTCATGAGCGCCAGCAGCAGTGGGAAGCCTATACGGGAGGTAGCGATAGGGGCACATCATGACGGAGCATTGGCCAGCGGTTTCCTACGACCAGTGGGGTGCGACCTGCGACACGCTGCACGCCCACACCCAGGTGCTCGGCAAGCTGGCGGTGCAGCTGGCGCCGCCCGAGCCAGAGCTGCTGCACGCCGCGCTGCGGCTGACCGCGCGCGGCCTGGAGACCGGGACGCTGCCCGCGCCCGATGGCTCCGGTTCGCTGGTGGTGGCGCTTGACCTGCACGCGCACGAGGCGGTGGTGGAGCACAGCGGCGGATCGGTGCAACGGGTGCCGCTGGTCCCCGACCGGCCGGTGGCCGAGGTCACCCGGGATGTGCTGGCGGCGGTGGCCCGGGCGGGCGGCGCGGTGCGCATCAACCCAAAACCGCAGGAGGTTCCTTGGAGCGTGCCGCTTGACGAGGACTACGAGCACGCAAGCTACGACCCCGGCCAGGTTGAGCAGTACTTCGCCGCGGCCACCCAGGCGGCGCTAGCGCTCGCGGCGTTCCGCGCGCCCTACCGGGGCCGGTCCACACCGGTCAACGCGTGGTGGGGCTCGTTCGACCTGTGCGTGCTGATGTTCTCGGGTGCCCCGGCCGACCCGCCGTCAGCCGGCTTCATCACCCGCAACGCGGACGACGCCCAGCAGGTCGGCGTCGGCTGGTGGCCCGGGAGCGCCAACGTCCGGGCGGCCTTCTACGCTTTCGCCTATCCGGCGCCGCCCGGCTTCGCCGACGCTACCCTGTCCCCGGCCGCCGCCCACTGGGACAAAACCCTCGGGGAGTACATCCTGGACTGGGATGACGTCCGCGCCGCCCCTGACTCGCACGGCGCGGCGGTGGACTTTCTCCGCTCGGCCTTCCGCCATGCCTGCCGGACGTCCGGATGGAGCGCCGAGCTCAGTGCCAGCGAGGAAGGCGCGCCGCCGCCGGTGCGGTGACGGTGCTCCAGGGCTTCGGTCAGCGGCCTGAGCAGCTGAGGTTATCCACTGGCCGGTCGTCGTCGATTGCCGCCAGGAAGCCCGCTATCGCCTCGGCCACCGCACCGGGAGCGCGCCTGGGGAGATCGTGGCCGGCGTGCTCGACCAGGCGCAGGCGCGCGTTGGGCAGTTCGCTGACCAGCCGCTGAGCGGTCATGATGGGAACGATCTGGTCGGCCGGGTCGGCCAGCAGCAGCACCGGCACGCCGATCGACGGGAGCGCGGCCTCCAGTTCGGCCAGCTCGCTAAGCAGGGCGCGCTGCTCGGTGAGGAAGGAGCGCCACAGCGGCTCCACGCCGCCGCTCTTTTGCCCCCAGACCTGCAGGACGACGTGCTCGCCAGGGTGCAACGCCCTGCCCTGCCGCCTGCTCAGCCAGGCGAGCCTGACCCGGGCGATCCACGGCGTCCAGCGCCACATGACCTGCGCGCTCAGCGGGCCGATGACCGGCGCGGCCAGCAGCCAGTCCAGAATGCCGACGGAGCCAGGGCCGACGCCCGCCAGCAGCACCACCGCCTTGACCCGGTCCGGCGCCAGGGCCGCCGCCTGCAGGGCGATGCCGCCGGCCCAGGAGTGACCGACCAGGACGGCGGCCTCCACGTTCCGTTCGTCCAGGTCATCGAGGACGGCCTGGGCATTGGCGGTGAATCCGGCGGCCTTGTGTCGGCTGGCGCCGTAGCCCGGGCGGTCGACCGCAACCGCGTGCAGGTAGGCCGGCAGTCGCGCCATGACCGCCTGCCAGTCGGCGGCGGAACCTGGCTGGCCGTGCAGAAGGACTAGCTCGTGAGCGCCCGGCTGCGCTGCCCGCGGGCGCCCGGACGCCGGTTCCGGTTCCAGTACCGGCTCTGGCGCGGACTCGGCCGCGGGCGTCCGGACCCGCAGCACCAGCAGGATCACCCACCCCACGGCGGCCATCAGCCAGAAGCTGATCAGCCGGTAGAGCACGGCGGCGGCGACGGCCTGGCCGACGCGCAGCCCCGACGCGACCAGCGCGACGCTGATCGCGCCCTCGGTGATGGCAAGCCCGCCGGGGGTGAGGGAAAGACTCTGCGCGGCGACCCCCGCCGCGTAGACCAGGAGCAGGTCGCGCCACGGGACGGCGGCGCCGACGGCGAGGATGCTCACGGCCAGTACGGCCGCGTCGGCGAGCCAGTTGACCAGCGCGTCACCGGTAGCGAGGGCCCAGGTGGACGGGGAAAGGCGAAGCGCGCCGAGCCTTTCCGCCCATGCCCTGAGCGCCAGTTTCGGGTCGGTGGCGGGCCACCGCAGCAGCCCTGAAACGTGCTTAAGCGCGTGCGCCAGGCAGTTCTCCAGGGCAGCCCGCAGCCGCGGGCGGCGGGCCGCGACCACGATCAGCGTCGTCGCGGTGATGGCGAGGACGACGCAAGGAATCGTGATCGCGAGGGCAATGGTGTGGCCCGACGCCAGGCCCGCCCCGACCAGCACCAGCGCCCAGGCAACGGCGGAGATCACCCCGCCCGCCAGCAGCGCCCAGCCGGCCAGCAGGGCGCTGGCGCCGAGCCGGGTGAAGCGGCGGAAGAGGTAGGCAGCGGCCAGCCCGGGGCCGGCCAGCGGAACGGAGACCGACATCGCGTTGGCCGCGTAGATCGTGGTCAGGGTCGAGGTGCGGGCGGGCCGGACGCGGCCGCGGGTGAGCAGGCGGCGGAACATCGCGGCGAAGGCGGCCATCGATGTCGCCTCCAGCAGGATGCCGACCGGGAGCAACGTCCAGTGCAGACGGGCCAGGACCGTCAGTGACTCGGCCAGCCGGGACCGCTCGGCCATCGCCGCCGCCGCCATGACCGCGACGGCGATGATCGCGATGCCAGCCGTCACTGCCCTTCCGGGCCAGACCGGACGACGGGCCAACTCGCTCTCGATCACCGGCGCTGCCCCTTCCTGGTCAGCCTCGGCCGCCTCGTCAGCCTCGGTTGAAGGTCCCACGTCGATTGTGAACAACCACCGCGTGTCCGGTGATACCCGGAATGTCACATCTGTAAGCGCGCTTCGTAGCCGCCCCACGCGGGTCCGTCAGTAACGAAATGATTTCGGCGAGACCCCGCGCTGACGCGGGGTCGAGAACGCGGTGGCAGCCAAAGATTGAAGTCCCCTACCTCTGTGGGGGCTAAGCCTCCACGCAGGTGTTCCAGATGGGCCGGACGACTGCCATAGCGTCATCTACTGTCCGAGCGCCGATATCGAGTTCTTCGATCAGCCCGAGGTAATCGTCCCCCCATGCGCTTGGCGGCTCTGGGAGCTGGGTTGGCATCGGATGCGTGGCCCGCACCCGGAATACCGTACGGACGCGGTCCGTCAGTCTTGCTGGGTCAATCAAGTTGAGTTCCGTGAGCAGCACAAGGTCCACGAGGTCCTTGACCCGGGTATTCGGCCGGTCTCCGTAGATTCGGGTCAGAGCATGGAACTTCTCGGCTGCGTGCTGCTCGACATCGATAGCCAGGACCGTGACGGACGGTGGCAGGCCGGCGAATGCGAGGGCGGAGGAGAAGATCAATGGCTCGATTCCGTCGGTGATCTCTTCGGCCCTGGCAACCACGTCCATGCGGACCATGGCGAAACTCTTGCCCGCGAGCCGTACGTCCACCGAGAACCGCCATCCTGGGCGGCCAGCCGTATCTGCTGCGAGCGGGCGTGGGGCGGCGACGATGAAGATGAAATTGTCGCCGTCCACATCCTCCTCGAGCGCCGCGCAGAGGTGGGACCACATGCGCTGCCCATACGAGCTCGCCGTCTAGCGTCGCCAAGTCGAGGTCGCGCGTGGTCCGGCTCACGTTCCCGAGCCTGAGCTCAAGGGCGAACCCGCCCTTGAGCACCCACGACGTCGTTCCGGCCTGGCCCGCTAGTCGGGCGAGGAGCCGTTCGAAGGAGACTTGGCGTCGAAGACGGCCGAGATCAACGCGTGTCGCCTTTGACTGCTCCATCAGCCGCGCCTCAAGCGCCTGACGGAAGGCTCGGGGCGTGTCGTACTGATCGGGCACTACGACTCCGATTCGAGCGCGCTGAGTGCCCGTTCGATACGAAGAGCTGCACGAGGACCGAACTCGTCGGCTCGATGCCGCAGCCACTGCGGCGCTGCAAGTCCCTGCTTGACCGTATCGGCGACCGCCACATCCAGTTGTTCCTGCGTCATGTCTGCTGACGCGGCGACATCAAACAGCGTTCGCTGTACGGACGTGATCTGGTAGCCATCGCGATCCTCAACATCCCCGGGCGCGAGGACTGCCTGGTGGATAACAACGGCGGCATCCTTGGCGCGGAAGCCAGGGGGTGCCGTCAGATGGAGGCGTGTCGGGCTGACATCGCCTAGGTCGTGGACGACGAGCGCCGACTGGTGCGAGACAACGGCCAGATCGTGACTCCACAGACGCCAGAGCACGTAGCGGTCCTCGTCGCGAGTGGGCCAGCCGGGTAGGCGGAACAGGGCGCGGTCGACGCGATCCCAGTTGCCGTGATCTACGTGATACTTCTGTGACTGGTAGGAGTAGCCGACCTCGCGAGCCTGCGCAGCGGTGAAGTAGCCAGCCTGGTGCATGGCGATTGCATTAAGCGAGCGACGCAGGACTGTTGGATCGGCCGGCATGGTCAACATGATAGCAATTTCCTACATGAACCATGTAGTTTCATGTACATACATGCAGAAAACTACATGGGAGACGTAGTAGTTCGAGCCGTCGGGTCACCGGTCGGGGCACTGGCGAACCGGTGAGTCCGGGTCCTTGAGCTCCTCGGCGAGCGGTCTCATAGTCAGCTCCTCGGACATCCATTACTTAGACAATTCGATGGTGGCCGATGGGTCCGACATTTCCACGACTAGGAGCGCCCCGTACAACGCGCAGAGAGCAACGCTCCTTGTGGTGGGATCCGCCGGGTAGTTCGGTCCGGGTCCGCGTTCGGTCAGGCTGGCGTGGGGGTGAGGAACTCACGCGCCCCTCGAAGCTGGTTGGTCAACCGATTCAGGCCCATTAGGCGGCGGGTCTCAATTGGGCGGCCCGCTGCGATCGGGACGGGCTGCCAGCGAAAGCACGCAGGGTCTCAGCAGCCTGATGACGTCTGCCGGGTCAGCGGTGGCGAGTTCGTCGGCCTTTATGAGGTGCCGGGAGACCGTGATGCCGAGAGTGATGGCGCTGATGATCGCGGCCCGCAGGTCCGCGTCGTCGGCCGGGATGGCCTGGGCGATCTGGGCCTCGTAACGCGCGATTCCGGCGCTGGCGGCGCTGGCGGCCTCGGGGTTGGTCAGCATCGAGCGCAAGAGCGCCAGCGACGCCACCGGAGCGCTGGCCAGCCGGTCAGCGACCCCGGCGAGGATCTGCTCGGCCGCCTCGGCCGGCGTCCCGCCGAGCTCGGGAACGGGGGCGGCGTCTATCACTCGCCGGTACAGCTCCTGCTTGGACCCGAAGTAGTGCATGACCAGGCCCGCGTCCACTCCTGCGGCCGAGGCCACCGCGCGAATGGTGGTCCGGTCGTACCCGGCGCCGAAGAAGACCTGGGTCGCGGCCTCGAGGATGCGGGCCTCGGTGCGGAGGCGCTGCTCGGCGCGCGAGCCGGGCCGGGGAGTGGTCATTATTTCATTCTACGGGCGTTGACCGGAGAGCGATTTGATTCTACACTTGTTCAATGAACGAGTGTTGAACGAACTACTTCTGCACGAAGGGAAGAACCGCATGCCATCCGCCACGCCCGCCGACGTCCTTGCCCGGCGCTGCCAACTGATCCTGAACGGGGACATCGACGGCTTCGCCGATCTGTTCGCGTTCGACGGTGTGATCGAGTCGCCCTTCGCGCCGCCGGGCGCGCCTTCACGCCTGGAAGGCCGAGAGGCGATCCGCGAGTATTCGCGGCACCTGATGGCGTCGCCGCTGCGGCTGGATGACGTCGAGGTGACCGAGCTGTACCAGACCCAGGACCCGGAGGTGGTGATCGTGGAACTGCGGACGAAGGCGACCATCACCACGACGGGCCGGCCGGTCACGGCAACGTCGATCCAGGTGTTCCGCATCCGGGAAGGTGAGATCGTGCTCTTCCGCGACTTCGCCGATCCCCGGGTCCTGGCGGACGTGCTTGGAGAACCGCATGCAGGTCGCTGACATGGATCCCGGAGCTAGGGTGGTGCGGCGGGTGGAGGCCGGCACTGGCGAGCCGGCCGTGGTGCTCGAGGCGGGGCTGAACAACGGGGCCGGATCGTGGGAGCGGGTTATGCCGCTGCTTGCGCCGCACGTGCGCGTGACCGCCTACGACCGGGCCGGGCTGGGTGGCAGCTCCCCTGCGCCAGGCCGGGTGACGATCGACCGCCAGATCGATGATCTGGCATCGCTGATAACCGGGCTGGGGGGAGGGCCATGCGTGCTGGCCGGGCACAGCTGGGGCGGCATCCTGGTCCAGCTGCTGGCCTTCCGCCGACCGGACCTGACTGCGGGCCTGGTCCTGGTGGACCCAGGCCACGAGGAGATGGACCGCTCACTGCCCCTGCCCATCCGATGGGGCTGGCGGATCAAGAGCGCCGTCTTCTCCGACGAGCTGAGCGACGACGCCCCCGTGACCCTCGCCGCCGTGCGGGAGCTGCGCGCCGCCGCGAGATCCTTCCCCGACGTGCCCGTCGTCGTCATGAGCGCTGGCCGCGGCTTCCCCCGCCGGTTCCGCGCTCACTGGACGCGCCTGCAGGCAGGGCTTGCCGCGTCAGCCCCGCAGGGACGCCACATCGTCGTCGACAGGACCGGCCATAACATCCCCGGGAACCGGCCCGACGTGGTGGCCCGCACGATCCTCGAGGTGGTCGCCCAGGCGCGGGCCGACCGCGGCTGACAGAATCGGCCGGTCCAGACTCCCAGAAAAACCCGATGCGGACGGCAGCCGGGCGCTGCACCCTAGCCGGGTGACGGCAGTTCCCGAGCTGCGCGGTGACCGTATCGTCCTCAGCGCGCACACCGACAACGAGGCCGCGGCGCACGCAGCGGGCGAGGACGAGGAAACCGCGCGCCGCTTCGGCTGGTGGCCGGCGCACTCGACGGAGGCGACAGTCCTGGCCGCCTACGCGAACTGGGCAAGGAACTGGCAGGACGATGGCCCGGTGCGGGCGTTCGCGGCTCGGTCGTTTCCGCAGCCTTGCGCGCCTGCGTAATCGGTTCCACCATGGGGTAGCCGTCTTCGGCGGGAGGAAGCATGGCCGTGTCAGCTGAAGCCCCCGTGCCGCCGCTGGTGGCGGCCGCCACCGCCCGTGCCCGCCAGGCCGGCTTCCTGATGTCCTGCGACCCCGCGGTGGGACGGCTGCTCGGGGTGCTGGCCGCGCACCTGCCCGAAGGCGCGCGGGTGCTCGAGCTCGGCACCGGGACCGGGGTGGGCACCGCCTGGATTGTGTCGGGCCTGCTGCGCAGGACGGACGTCACGGTGACCTCGGTCGAGAAGGATCCCGGGACCGCCGCGGCGGCAGCCGGCGGCTATTGGCCGCCCTTCGTCGCCTTGCGGTGCGACGACGCGCTGGACGTTCTGGCCGAAGGCGGAGCGTTCGACCTGATCTTCGCCGATGCTCCCGGCGGCAAGTGGGCCGGGCTCGACCGTTCGGTCGCCGCGCTGCGCCCGCGGGGCCTGCTGATGGTCGATGACATGACGCCGGAACCGGGCTGGACCGACATCCACCGAGCCTCCCAGGACAAGGTCCGCCAGACGCTCATGTCGGCCCCGGGGCTGACCTCGGCTGAGCTGGCGGTCGGCTCCGGGGTGATCCTGAGCGTGCGCAGCGCCTAGCGCGCAGGCGCGGATTGACCTTCCCCAGCGACTTCGCCGTGCCCTTCGCGTAACGAGTGTGAGAA
This sequence comes from uncultured Actinomycetota bacterium, assembly GCA_963773105.1. Classification (GTDB taxonomy): domain Bacteria; phylum Actinomycetota; class Actinomycetes; order Streptosporangiales; family Streptosporangiaceae; genus Trebonia. Next base: position 471,022 of record CAVZAA010000002.1, on the reverse strand, counting down.
AAGCGAGGGTCTCCGTCGGCTTCGCAGTCCTGCCGGTGTGGCCGATCAGATCGCCGCTCTTCTCCGTTATCCCGAACGGTCCGTGCATGACTCATCGACCGCACCGCTATCTCGCGCATCGCGCAGTTCGTCGAACAACTCGAAGCGGCATCCAGCCCGGATCAACGAAAGGAACGAGTAGCCGAAGCCATTCGTGTGCTAGAGCGCGCACGCAGATGCCATTCGTCGTGCACTTGCAGAACAATGCCATTTACACTTCAGCGCGAGCCTTCCGGCGGATCCGTTGCTACGATCGCGTGGCCACGTGGAGGAGGAGTCCGGCTGTGGAAATTGTTGCTTTCGATCGTAAATTTGATCGTAGCTCATTCAGCTGCGGCAAACCGGACCTAGACGACTGGTTGAAGAGACAAGCCGGGCAACAGGAGCGGGCCAATAACACGCGGACATTCCTGGCCGTCGAAGGGCAGCAGATTCTCGGCTACTACGCCACGACGACCTACCGACTCGGCCTCGATGAGGTCGCCGCGATGTTCGGAGTCGGGCGGCGGGCATATCCGATCCCCGCCGTCCTGCTAGCACGACTCGCGGTTGACTCGTGTTGCCAGGGGAGTGGCGTCGGATCGAAGCTGTTGTTCCACGCACTGGTGCAGATTGCGGCTGCTTCCCGGTACGTCGGCTTCGAAGTTGTGGTGGTCCACGCGATCGACAGCGACACCGTAACGTTCTACGCGCAACGGGGTTTCACGCAATTCGAGGATCATGAGCTGCATCTATTTATGCCTGTGAAGAACCTTCTGGCCACCCTTGAAGCCTAAGCTGATTGACCTGTACGTCCCACGGACGTACAGTAGAGTCAGCGGCTGGGAGGAGACGTACTACCATGTCCGAAGCTAAGTCTGCTCGCATCAATGTGCGGTTGAACCCTGAGTCCCTTGAGACGATCAAGGCGGCTGCCAGCGTGCAACAGCAGGACCTGACGTCGTTCGTCCTAGGGGCTGTGATGGAGCGGGCCAGGGCCGTGCTCGCCGAAGACCGGCTGTTGCGGCTGACACCGCACGAGGTAAACCAGCTGGAACGGGCTCTGGACTCCGAGCCGGAGGTCGTTCCTCAGCTCAAGGCCTTCATCCGGCGGATCAGCGAGAGCAGTGGGGCCGTCCCAAGCTGATCGCGCCGGTCTTGTGCAATATCGACGATGCAGGAGACGCTCGGCTAGCGCGCGGAAGCGAATGTTTCGCGCTGAGTCCGGGCACTGCTGAGCGAGGGGCACTGGCGCTCTCCCGCTCACATGCGACGCCCGGTCCCCGTCAGTCAGGTCGGCGCGAGGGCGAGGAACTCACTCGCCCCTCGAAGCCGGGTGGTCAGCCGCGCCTGGGTCTTGGCGCAGTCCAGCCGCACGTCGAGAGCGCCCGGGCGACCAGTAGCTGCGTGCAGACCGACCGGGAGCGCGGCCGGGTCCAGACCGTCCCGCGCCGCGATCAGCAGTCCTAGCTCGTAGCGGCTGATGGCATCGGTGCCGGCGACGTGGCACATCCCGGCTTGCGGCGATGCGGCGAGATCCAGCAGGGCCGAGGCTAGGTCGTCGACATGTACGGGGCATCGCACTTGGTCGGCGAAGAGGGCGCCAGGCGTCGCGCCGGATACCAGCTCGTGCACGAGCCTCTCGGGTGGGGAGTCGCCGTCGCCGATGATCAGCGAGGTCCGGGCGATGACGGCGGCCGCGTCGATGGCCTTGACCGCCGTCTCCGCCGCGGCCTTGGCGGCACCGTAGGGCGTCACCGGATCAGGCTGTCGCGTCTCGTCATAACTGGGGGCTGCGCCGGAGAAGACCGCGTCGCTGGACACGTGCACCAGACGCGCGCGCGCCGCGACCGCGGCGAGGGCGACGTGCGCGGCCCCGTCAGCGGTGGTCTCCCAGTCCGACTGCCGGTAGGCGGCATTGATGATGATGTCGGGCCGGGCGTCCACGGCCAGCGCAGTGACGTCGTCGCGGCGCCGGATGTCGAGCTTGCGCCAGTCGGCGCCATCGGTCAGCTGGGCGCTGGCGTAATAGGTGGCTACGACGCTGTGACCTGCGAGTTGAGCCAGCCGGGTGATCCTCAGCCCGAGAAGGCCGCTGCCGCCGATCACGAGAATGTCCACCTGGGCACGGTAATGCAAGGCGGAGACCGGAAGCCATCCCTCGTCCGCCGGCCGCCCCTGCCCCAACTGCAGTCTGGGAACGTAGTCTTCGCCGAGTGACGAAGATCGTGACGTACGTCGAGATGACCGACCGAAGCCAGCTCAACCCCAGCACCGCGGCCTCCGGACTGGCCCTGACCATCGCGGACGATCGCCTGCCGCTGGTATCCGACATCATGGCCAGGGTGGGTGCACCCTACGGCTGGCGCAGCGCCAGCCGCAGCCCGGAGGAATGGCAGGCGTGGTTCGCCGAGCATCCGGGCCGCACCTGCTGGCTGCTGACCCTGGACGAGGAACCAGTCGGCGTGGTCTGCTACGACCCCCATTCCGGTCCCGAGGTTGAGATCAAGACATTCGGGCTGGTACCGGAGTTCTCCGGCAAGGGCCTGGGCGGCCATGCGCTTACTCTCGCCATCGGCCAGGCATGGGAACTGGCGCCAGGCACACGCCGGGTCTGGCTCCACACCTCAACCGCGGACAACCCGAACGCGCTCCCCAACTACCACCGCCGTGGGTTTCGCACCTTCAAGACGGAGGAACACGACTCCTGAACGGGGGTTCCGTCGTGAACCAGGCCAAGATCGAGGCGCTTGCCGCCGCCGAGGGTAAACGATTCCGAGACGACCGTCCTCGTTCGATGGAAGCCACCTCCCGCGCCACCAGGACGATGCCGCGCGGCGTCCCGATGTCGTGGATGGACGAGTTGTACGACCATCCGCCGCTGTGGGTGTCGCACGGGGCGGGATCCCGGTTCTGGGACCTGGACGGCCACCAGTACGTGGACATGTACGTCGCGGACATGAGCGCGTTCTGCGGGCACGCCCCCGCGCCGGTCGTCCGTGCCGTCTGCGAACGGATGGCGGCGGGGAATCAGTTCCTCCTGCCCAGCGAGGACGCGCTGGTCGTGGCCGAAGCGCTCGCGGCGCGCTACGGGATGGGCAAATGGCAGTTCACGCTGTCCGCGACGCAGGCGAACACCGAGGTCGTGCGCATCGCGCGGGTCCGGACCGGCCGTGAGAAGATCCTCGTCTTCGACGGCAAGTACCACGGTCACCTGGAGCCAACGCTGGGCATCACCGAAGACGGCCGCGTCCAGCCGGAGTACACCGGCCTGCCGGCCGAGGTCACGGCCAATCTCCGGATCGTGCCGTTCAACGACCTTGATGCCGTCGAGCGTGCGCTGGCGCCCGGCGACGTGGCGCTGCTGCTGACCGAGCCGGCCATGACCAACGCCGGGTTCCTGCTCCCTGACCCCGGATTCCACGCCGGGCTGCGCGAGTTGACCCGCCGCCACGCGACGCTGCTGGCGATTGACGAGACCCACACGCTGGTCACCGCGCACGGCGGGCTCACCAGCGAGTGGGGTCTCGAGCCCGACGTCCTGACGGTCGGCAAGTCGATCGCCGGCGGGGTGCCGCTCGGGGCGTACGGGATGACGGACGACGTGGCCGCGACGTTGCGCCCGCCCGCGGGCGGGGCGGCCGTGTCCGGGATCGCCTACGACGAGGTAGCCACCGGTGGCACGCTCTTCGCCAACCCCTTGTCCATGGCCGCCGCCCGCGCCGCCCTCACCGAGGTGCTGACGCCGGAGGCATTCGTCACCACGGCAACGCTGGGCGGAGAGCTCGCCGCAGGCCTGCGGGCGCACATCGACCGGGCCGGGCTTCCATGGTCGGTCAACGCCCACGGCGCGCACGCGTTCTACTTCTTCAGTCCGCAGCCTCCGCGCGACGCCCGCGGCGCCCGCGACAGCGACGACCCCGGCCTGCGCGCGCTCATCCGGCTGTTCCTGGCCAACCGCGGCGTATGGGAGTCGGGCTGGTGGCTCGGCCCCACGGTCTCGGTCGCGCACGCGCCGCAGGACGTTCAGGCCTACCTCGACGCGATCAGGGAGTTCACGCAAGCCCTAGCGTGAGGTCGTCGCACCGTTGCCGTCACAGGCCGGCGCGCCAGTTCGACGGCTGATCTTCCCCGTTATCCCGAACGGACCCTTGATTACTCGTCTACCGCAGCTGAAAGCGGCGGCGACGCGGCCGCCAGGAGCCTCGCGGCGGCGTCGCGGGCGCGGGTGACCTGCGGCTCCCCCAAGCCGAGGAGCCGAAGGCACGACGCGGCGATGTCTTGAGCGAGGGAGTCCCGCAGATCACCCGGACCGGCGCAAGTGGATGACCGACTCGACGACCTGCATGACCAGCGTCGCGATGTGGGTCTCATCCAAGACGGCGGACGGGACGGCCGTCCGGCCGAGCCGCCCGTAGGCCGCCTGCAACTGCGACCGCTCCGCCCGGAACGACGCGAACTCTTCCCCCTTGTACCTCCGGCACCAGGTACAGCGGGGCGATGTTGTGCGGTGCGCGCGTCAGGGTCCGCACGTCGATGAGCGCGAGCGCGTACAGCCTGGCAGCGGGGTCGTCGCGGCAGCGGGACACCCGGCTTTGCGCCCGCCTGCCCGGACCGGAGGCGATTTATCATAAAGTTGTTGATTAGCGACTCTATGCTTGTTAAGGTCGCATGACTACTCCCGAACGCGGCTGTCCGGCGGTCAGGCGGCGGCGAGGTTGCCCATCCGCATGCTCATCGATCGAAGGGGCATAATTTCAACGTTGAACTGCTTAATATTGAATATCCGCGACCTTAGGGGAAGCATGGCTGCGACGAGGACACCAGTTCCGGTTGCCGGCGCGCAGCGCCGCATCGGCGAGCAGCTGGCGACCTGGCGGAAGCTCCGGCAGCTCACGGCCGCCCAGGTGGCCGAGAGGGCCGGGATCTCCCGCTATACCGTCATGCGGCTTGAGAACGGCGAGGGCGCCAGCCTGGAGAACCTACTCCGGGTCACCCGGGCGCTGGGCGTGCTTGACCTGGTGGCAGCGGCGCTCGATCCCTACGCGACGGACTTCGGACGACTCCGGGCTCAGGAGTCCCTCCCCGAGCGGGTGCGCCCGCCACGAACCAGGGGAACGTCATGAGCAGCGAGGTTGCCGTCTATGTCGCCGTCGGCGGGAGGAACCTGCTCGCGGGTCGCCTGTATCCCCATCGCTGCCGCGGAGTAGAGTCGGCCAGCTTCAGCTACGACGACAGGTACTTGGCCGATCCGGATTCTTATGCCCTGGACCCCGCGTTGCCCCTAGTCACGGGATCGCTGCAGACTCCGGTCGGCCGTGCGCTGTTCGGGGCGTTCACTGACTGCGCGCCGGACCGCTGGGGGCGCACGCTGATCGCCCGTACCGAAACGGCGCGGGCAAGGCTAGCGGGAACGGCGCCGCGCTCCTTGAGCGAGGCCGAGGTACTGCTCGGCGTGCGGGACGACCTGCGCCAGGGGGCACTGCGCTTCCGCCTCAGCGACGACGGACCCTATCTCGCGGCCGAAGACTCCGGAATACCCGTTCTTACGGATCTTCCGACGCTGCTTGACATCGCCGGGCGAGTCGAATCTGACACCGCTGACTACGGTGAACTCAACCGCCTACTGCGCGCCGGCAGCTCTCTGGGCGGCGCCCGGCCAAAGGCGCACGTCATGGACAGCAGCGGCCGTGTTGCCATCGCCAAGTTCCCCAGCACGGCTTCGGACACCTGGAATGTGATGGCGTGGGAGAAGGTGGCACTCGACCTGGCACGCCGGGCAGGGATCAGCGTCCCGGATTCCCAGCTGATCGGAGTAGGAGACAGAAGCGTCCTAATCATCGACCGCTTCGACCGCCAGGGCCGTGCCCGCATCGGCTACGCCAGCGCGATGACAATGCTTGAGGCCGGCGACGGCGACCAGCGCAGCTACCTGGAGATCGCCGAAGTGATCGAGGAACGGTCAACGACCGTGATAACCGACCTGCGCCAACTCTGGCGGCGGGTGTGCTTCTCGATCCTGATTTCCAACACTGACGACCACCTTCGAAACCACGGATTCCTGCACGAGCGAGCCGAGTCCTGGGCGCTATCGCCGGCATTCGACCTCAATCCCAACCCCGCACCAGGCCCGAAGGAACTCAGCACCGCCATCGACTTCAACGACACCCACGCGAGCATTGACACTCTCATGGGAGTCGCCGACTACTTCCGCCTGAATGCCCAGGAAGCGGCCGATGTGCTGGCGCAGGTTGCCGCCGCCGTAGGGCACTGGCGGGCCAGCGCAGCCTCGCACGGACTGCGGCAGGCTGAGATTGAGGCGATGGCGCCCGCATTCGAGCATGCCGAGCGAAACCGGGCCGACGTGATCGCGAAAACCGGATAAGGCGGGAGACCATCGAGTGCATCCCGCCGCGGTTACCGCCGCTGGTAACGACGGACGCCGAGGACGGTGAAGGCGATGGTCAGCCCGCAGGTCCACAGCATGTATCCCTCGAAGGGCGCGAGCAGCGCCCGCCGATCGTCAGCGACCGGGCGAGATCCACCGCCGAGGTGACCGGATTGACGGTAGCGAACACGCGGATGAAGCCAGGCAGGCGCGACACCGGCGCGAAGGCAGATTCAGTCCGCAGCCTCCGCGCGACGCCCGCGGCGCCCGCGACAGCGACGACCCCGGCCTGCGCGCGCTCATCCGGCTGTTCCTGGCCAACCGCGGCGTATGGGAGTCGGGCTGGTGGCTCGGCCCCACGGTCTCGGTCGCGCACGCGCCGCAGGACGTTCAGGCCTACCTCGACGCGATCGGGGAGTTCACGCAAGCCCTGGCGTGAGGTCCTGCCCGGCGCGGCAGGCGAGACGCCGGCCGGGCCGGCTTCCAGCCAGCCGCTACTCCGCGAGCAGCCTCCCGGCGGCGGCGCGGGCTCGGGTGACCTGCGGCTCCCCCAGGCCGAGGAGCCGAAGGCAGGACCCGGCGATGTCGTGAGCGTGGGAGTCCCGCAGGTCACCGGACCGGCGCAAGTGGATGACCGACTCGACGACCTGCATGACCAGCGTCGCGATGAGGGTCTCATCCAGGCCAGCCGACGGGGCGGCCGCACGGCCGAGCCGCCCGTAGGCCGCCTGCAACTGCGACCGCTCCGCCCGGAACGACGCAAACTCTTCCCCTTGCACCTCCGGCACCAGGTACAGCGTGGCGATGTTGTGCGGTGCGCGCGTCAGGGTCCGCACGTCGATGAGGGCGAGCGCGTAGAGCCCGGCGGCGGGGTCGTCGCCGCAGCGGGACTCCAGCATCGCGGCGACCTGCAGGCTGGGCCGCACCGACTGGGTGAGCAGCTCGAGCAGGATCTCATCCTTGCCCGCGAAGTAGTAGTACAGCGACGCCTGCCTGATGCCGACGCGGCCGGCGATCTGCCGGGTCGTCGTCGCGGCGACGCCCTGGCTGACGAAGAGCCCGGCCGCCGCGTCGAGTATCTCCTCGCGCGGCGGCACGTCGGCATTGCTGGCCGGCCGCAGTCGGGGGCGGCCCGCGCGCCGCCGATGCTCGACCGCCCCTGCCAGCTCGCCCCCCGCCGGGCCTCGCGCGTCCGCCACGCCAGAGATTATCTCAGACCCCTGCGCGGCGACCGATCCACGCGCGCCAGCCACCGAAGCGGGTGATGTCGGCCGCTCCCCGCACCGCCGCCGGCTCGCACAGGAATCCCAGCACGTCACGGCCGTCGTCCAGGCAGACCCGGCCGATCGCCATGGGGACGGCCAGCCCGGTCATGAAGCGGGCGAACCCCACGGCCGGCAACCGCCACACCTCGCCCGCGATCGAAGCCCCGGCCTGCCCCGCGTCGGATGCCGCGGCATCCGCCGCGGGCAGCGGCTCGACCCGGACCAGGCCGGGCTTAGGCGGCTGAGTGTCCAGGGCGTACAGCCGGTAGGCGGACACGGTGGCAGCCGGTCCAAGCAAAGTGCCACCCGCCGCGAGGAGCTCATGGTTCAGCGGCTGCCCGCTCAGGTGCGCGCCGACGACCAGCAGGTCGACGTTGTCCTGGTCGCAACGCGCGGCGATCTCGGCCAGCCGCGCGTCGCTGCCCGCCGGACCGGTCAGCATGATCCCGAACGGCAGCCCGGCGACCGTCCCGGACGGCACCGCCAGGGCCGCGAGGTCGAGCAGGTTCGCGAAGTTCGTATAGGTGCCCAGCCGCGCGTTGATGCCGACTGGGTCGTCGCGCACTTCGGCGATCGTGGGGTGCAGCGTGGTGGTCGGTGTCAGCAGCGCGTCGCAGCCGCCCAACGCGTCGGCCGCGCGCGCCGCGAGCCGGTCTAGCCGCTCCCGGTCGGCGAAGTAATCGGCCGCGCTGTGCTTCGCGGCGTCGAGGATGATCGGGGCGACAACCGGGTCGAGGTCGCCGCCGATGAGGCCGGCGTGCTGGCGGACGTGGTCGCCGACCGCCGTGTAGCGCTCGGCCACGAACGATCCGCCGTACAGCAGGGTCGCGGCCTCAAGCAGGGGCGCGATGTCGACACCGACGACCTCGGCGCCGGCCGCCCGCAGTCGCGCGACGGCCGCCTGGAGCGCCTCCGCCCAGCCGTCGGCCAGCCCGGTGAGCTGGGACGGCAGCGGGACGGCGAGGCGGATTTGGTCGGTATCGGCCCTGACGTCGGCGTCGTCGGGCCGCCAGCCGCCGCGTGGCCGACTGCCGAGCAGGGTCGCCAGCGGGTCCGCGCCGTCGGGCCCTGCCATCACCGCGACCGCCCGGCGGGCAAGCGACACGGACCGCGCGAACACGGTCACGCAGTCGAGCGACCGGCACGCCGGCACCACGCCGGTGCAGGGGATGACGCCCCGCGTGGGCTTCAAGCCGACGATGCCGTTCAGGGCGGCGGGGACGCGACCGGAGCCGGCCGTGTCCGTTCCGAGGGCCAAGTCGACCAGGCCGAGCGCCACCGCGACCGCCGACCCGGCGCTGGATCCGCCGGAGATCCGCGCGGGATCCCACGCGTTGCGGACCGCGCCGTACGGGCTGCGGGTGCCGACGAGGCCGGTCGCGAACTGGTCGAGGTTGGTCTTGCCGAGCACCAGCGCGCCGGCCGCCCTCAGCCGGGCGACCGAGGTGGCGTCCTGAGCGGGCAGGTACTCGTACGCGGGCGCGCCCGCCGTGGTTGGCAGCCCCGCCACGTCGATGTTGTCCTTGACCGCGACCACCAGGCCGGCCAGCGGCAGTTGTTCGCCGGCGGCGACCGCGGCGTCGATCGCGGCGGCTTCGGCCAGGGCCTCGGCCGCCGGACGCAGCGTGATCCAGACCTCCGGGCGGTCGGCCGCGTCGATGGAGGCGTACGCGGCCGTTACCCGGGCGACGGCGCTCACCGGGCGACAGCGTTCAGCAGACCGGGCGGCTCAGATCCGGCCGGGCCGGGCTGGTCCCGGCCGGCCCCGTCCGGGACCAGCGCCAGCAGCACCTGTCCCGCCGCGACCTGGGTCCCGACGGCGGTGTAGACCTCGGCCACGGTCCCGTCGTGGGGCGCCGCGATGACCGTCTCCATCTTCATCGCCTCCAGCGATGCGAGCTTGTCGCCCGCGGTTACCCGCATGCCGGGCCGGGCGTCAACCTGCCAGACGCTGGCGATGAACGGCGCGGTCACCGCGGTCGCGCCAGCCGGCACCCGCACCGCCTCGCCCAGGCCGTCAGCTTCTGGCTCGCGCTCGGCCCGGTCGAACTCGCCGCTGGCACGCCACCGGCTCTTCTCGGCGGCGAACGCCGCCGACTGCCGAGTCCGGAACGCGGTGATGGACGCCGCGTTCGCCGCGAGGAACCGCGAGTACGAGCCGTAGTCGAACCAGCCGTCGGACACGTCCACGTGCCCCCGCCCGGCCTCGGTGTCGGCGCGCAGGTCGAGCAGTTCTTCTGCGCTGACCGGGTACCACTCGATCTGGTCGAAGGAGCGCAACGCCCACGGCTGCTCTGCGAACAGCCCGGCCCGGCAGAACCGGTTCCACACCTGGGTCGTCCGCCCGACGAACTGGTAGCCGCCGGGTCCCTCCATGCCGTAGATACACAGATACGCGCCGCCGATGCCGACGGAGTTCTCCGCCGTCCACGTCCGGGCCGGGTTGTACTTGGTCGTGACCAGCCGGTGCCGCGGGTCGACCGGCGTGGCCACGGGCGCGCCCAGGTACACGTCGCCGAGCCCGAGCACCAGGTACCGCGCGGCGAAGACGATCTCCCGCACGTCCTCGGGGGTCGCCAGTCCGTTGATCCGCCGGATGAACTCGATGTTCCACGGCGTCCAGGGCGCGTCGGAGCGCACGCCGTGCATGTACCGCTCGACCGCGAGCCGGGTCGCCGGGTCATCCCACGACAGCGGCAGCCGCACGGTCCGTGACGGCACCCGCAGCTCCTGGACCGGGGGCAGCGCGTCCTCGACCTGCTGCAGCAGCGGCACCAGCGACCGCGCAGGCAGCCGGGCGGCGTCGGTGTGGATCTGCAGCGACCGGATGCCCGGCGTGAGATCGATGACCCCGTCCAGGCCCTGGGCCGCCACCGACTCCTGCAGGGCGTGCACCCGCATCCGCAGGCCCAGGTCGAGAACGGGATCGCCGTATTCGACGATCACGTTAGCGTCGCCGTCCCGGCGATAGACCACGGCCGGAGCGCCCGCCCCGCCGTCGCGCCGGGCCAGGATGCCGTCGTCGCCGTCGCCGCCGGTGCGCGCGAGCACTGGCGAAGCGCGCCGGTCGCGCAGTGACGCCGCGTCTGCCTCGCGGACCGGCACGAAGCGCACGGTGTCCCCCGGCCGAAGCTGCCCCGTCTTCCACAGCTCGCCGCTCGCGATGACCGCCGGGCAGACGAAGCCGCCCAGGCTCGGCCCGTCCGGGCCGAGGATGATCGGCGTGTCCCCGGTGAAGTCGAGCGCGCCGACCGCGTAGGGGACATCGTGGATGTTGGACGGGTGCAGCCCAGCCTCGCCGCCGTCCTCGCGCGCCCACGAGGGCCGCGGCCCGATGAGCCGGACGCCGGTGCGGGCCGAGTTGTGGTGCACGGTGTAGGCGCTGGCGTACAGCTCATCGATGTCGGCCCGGGTGAAGAACTCCGGCGCCGCGTGCGGTCCCTCGGTGACCCCGATCTCCCAGTCCGACACGATCGCCGGCCGCCGGCCGGGCGGTGTTGGCGCGGACGGGCCGGCCAGCTGGACGTCACCGCGCGCCCGGAGGACGTCGCCGGCCGCCAGGGCGCGCCCGCCGTGCCCGCCGAACCTGCCCAGCGTGAACGTCGAGGCGCTGCCCAGGTACGACGGCACGTCGAAGCCGCCGCGCACGGCCAGGTAGCAGCGCAGCCCCGGCCCGCCGATCGCTCCGATCGTGAGGGTCGCGCCGGCCGGCACGGTAAACGGTTCCCACCAGGGCACCGGCCGACCGCCGGAGCCGTCAAGCGACGCGGCCGAGACCGCCCCGCCCAGGCACACGACGGTGTCGTGGGAGAACTTCAGGCTCGGCCCGGTCGCGGTGCACTCCAGCGCGGGCGCGCCCTCGGGGTTGCCGACGGCGAGGTTGACCTCTCGCAGCGACACCTCGTCCATCGGGCCGCTCGGCGGCACGCCGACCTGCCAGTACCCGAGGCGCCCGGGCCAGTCCTGAACGGTCGTCAGCGCGCCCGGCTCCAGCACCTCGATCCGCGGCTCACGGATCGGCGAGCCCGTCCAGCGTCGAGGTCGAGTGCCGGGCGGACCTGAAGTCCGGGAGTTCCACCGCAGCGCGCAGCAGCCCTAGGTTGGTGACGACGCCGTCGACCCTGGCCTCCTCGAGCGCCGCGCCGAGTCCGTTCAGGGCTGCCTCCCGGTCGGCGGCAACCGCGATGACCTTCCCGAGCATCGGATCGTAGCTCGGGGAGATCTCAAGGCCGGCCTCAATCCACGCGTCTACCCGCACGCCGGGCCCCGCCGACGGCCAGGTGACGGCGGTGACCAGGCCGGGGCTCGGGCGGCCGCCGTGGTTGGGATCCTCGGCGTAGACGCGGGCCTCGACCGCATGGCCGCGTGGCACGTGCCGCGACGCCATGAACCTGGCGATGCCCTCCGGGCCCTGGCCGGCCAGCCGCAGCATCTGCTCGACCAGGTCGACCCCGTACACCTCCTCGGTGACCGGGTGCTCGACCTGCAGCCGCGCGTTCACCTCAAGGAACGACGCCTCCTGCCGGGCCGGGTCGTACACGAACTCGACGGTCCCGGCCGACCGGTAGGCGACGGACGCCGCGAGTTCACGCGCCGCCTGGTGCAACTGGCGGCGCAGCGTCGGCGGCAGCCCGGGGGCCGGGGCCTCCTCGACGACCTTCTGGTTGCGGCGCTGGAACGAGCAGTCCCGGTCGCCGAGCACCACGACCTGCCCGGTGCCGTCGCCGAAGACCTGGACCTCCACGTGCCTGGCGGGCCAAACCAGCCGCTCAAGGAAGACGCCTGCGGCGCCGAAGTTGGCGGCGGCGAGCCGCTGGACCCGGGCGAACGCGTCGGCCACCTCGCCGGCGTCGTGACAGGCCAGCAGGCCGATGCCGCCCCCGCCGCCGGTCGCCTTGACCATGACGGGAAAGCCGATCCGGCGGGCCTCGGCCACGGCCTCCTCGGCCGAGGCGAGCAGCCCGGTGCCGGCCATCATCGGGACGCCGACAGAGCGGGCGAGCGCACGGGCCGTGTGCTTCGCGCCGAACGCCTCCAGGTGCGCTGCGGTCGGCCCGACGAACGCGAGCCCCGCTTCCTCTACCTGCCGCGCGAAGTCGGCGTTCTCGGACAGGAACCCGTACCCGGGGTGGATGGCCCCGGCGCCGGAGAACTTGGCGGCGGAGAGAATGCCGCTTCCGTTCAGATAAGAATCTTGAGGTCTTGACTTTCCGATCAGTATTGCCTCGTCGGCCTCGCGGACGTGCGGCGCGGCGATATCGGCGGTGGAGTAGACGGCGACGGTGCGCAGGCCGAGGCGGCGCGCGGTGCGGATGACGCGGCGGGCGATCTCACCCCGGTTGCTGACGAGGACGGTGTCGAACGCCCAGCCGGCCAGCCGACCGCTCACGCGGCCCCTGCCGTCACGATCATCCGCAGCGGGGTGGGGTTGAAGTCGTTGCACGGGTTGTTCATCTGCGGGCAGTTGGAGACGAGGACGAGGATGTCCATCTCGGCCCGGAACGCCACCCGCTTGCCTGGCCCGGAGATGCCGTCGACGATGCCGAGGGTGCCGTCGGGCTCGATGGGGACGTTCATGAACCAGTTGAGGTTGGACACGATGTCGCGGGCTCCCATGCCGTACTTGGCCGCCTCGGCCAGGAAGTTCTCCCGGCACCCGTGCTCGGCGGCGGTGTGGTGGCCGTACCGCAGGGTGTTGGACTCCTTGCCGCACGCGCCGCCGATCGTGTCCTGCCGGTCGATCTCGTTGGCGACGACGGTGGCGAGGGGGTTGCCCTGGTTGGACCGGAGGATGGTGCCGGTGCGCACGTAGACGTTGCCGGACCAGGCGATCGTGTCCGGCACGCTGTACCGCTCGTCGGTGTCGTGGGCGTTGTAGAGCAGGCAGTCGCCCGACTGGTTCCCGCCGACGTCCACGATGGTGAGGATGTCGCCGCGGCTCACGACGGCCGACCAGGGCGCGCGCGCCGCGACGACCTCGTCCAGCAGGATCGCGCCGTCGAGGAGGGGTCCGGCCAGGTCGAGCACGGTGCCCTCGGCGTAGTTCGCCGGGTCAAGCACGGCATTCCGAGCACTCATAGTCGTCACAGCCCCCTTGCGGACAGGTAGTCGGCGGTGTTGAGGTAGGCGCGGTGCGCCTCGGGGGTGGCGTTCCAGCCCGGGTCTCCCGGTGCCGTCGGCGCCGACCGCCACGCGTGCACCCGCAGCGGGCCGCAGGTGTACGCCGGGCTCGGGTCGACCGGGTGCGGCACGTTGGCGATGAGGACGATCAGCGGAAGCTCGGCCAGCAATTCCACCGCCCGGCCGGGGCCGGCGCTGCCGGTGAAGTCGAGGCCGCCGTCCGGCTCGACCCGGACGCCCTTGAAGAACGAGACCGACGGCGGCAAGTCGCGCGGGGCCAGTCCGTGCTTGGCCGCCGCCAGCACCAGCAGCTCCCGGCCGGACGGACTCGGCCCCTGGGGGGCCGAGTCGCCGTACTTCGCCCGGTTGGCGGCGGCCGTGCTGGTACCGCACAGGGCGTCGTGCCGCCCGGAGTCGTCACCGGCGATCGTCGCCAGTACGCGGCCGTCGCCCGACAGCAGCAGGTGCCCGGTGGTGAGGTACGCCTGCCAGCCGATCTTGACGGTGTCCGCCACGTTGAGCCGCTCCCACGGCTCCAGGGCGTTGTAGAGGAGGACGTGCGCGCACGCCTGGCCGGCGACGTCCTCCAGCCGAACCCGCGTTCCGCGCGCGACCACCTTGTGGGTGTAGTTGCCCCCCGCGACGGTCTCCGCCCAGGTAAGCGCGCCGGGCTCGACCCCCGGCGGCGGGTACGGCGTGCTGCTGGCGGGCAGATAGGGCATCGCGTCAGCGACGCGGTCGCCCTGAGCCCGCGCGTCCGCGCGGGCCAGGGCGACCGTATCGGTCTGGTGCTCCGAGGCTGCGGTGGCCATGAGGGGTTGACTGCTCCCTTTCTGATGGGGATTCAGGCGCTTTCCGGCTCGGCGAGCACGCCGGCGGCGATGGGCTCGGCGGTGTTGTGGTGATGCCAGGCGTGCGGGATGTGCACCTTGCCGCCGCGCAGCCGCAGGTGAACGAGGTAGCCGACGACGAGCGTGATGCCGATGAACAGCACGGCGCTCCACTTCAGCCACCAGGTGTGCCCGGTCAGGTCGTAGACGGAGCTGCGCGGCCAGGCCAGGTTGACGACGGCGAGGACCTGGTAGATGACCGCCACCAGGGTGACCGGGATGGCCCACTTGCCCAGGCTGAACAGCCGCTTGCCGTGCTCGTCGGTCCCCTCGACGGTGGCGGCGCTCGCCTGGCCGCGGGCGTGCCGGAACCGGTGCAGCAGCAGCGGCGCGGTGACGCCCAGGTAGCCGAGGTACAGCATGGCGATGCACAGGCTGGACAGCGCGGTGAACACGGCGCTCTGCCCCAGGTTGACGACGAGGACCAGGGCGGCGCCGACGCCGACGACGAGCGAGGTGACGATCGGCGTGCCGGTGCGGGGCGAGACCTTGGCGAGGGCGCCGTGGAACGGCAGCGCCTTCTGCCTGGCCATGGAGTACATCATCCGCGCACCGGAGGTCTGGCAGGCCAGCGTGCAGACGATGATCGCGATCACGACGTCGACCAGGATGATGCGCCCGGCGGTCGCGCCGAAGACCGCCTCGACCACGTACGGGAGGCCGACGCCGGCGAGGTTGCCGTCGGTGAGGCTGGGCGCGGCCATCAGCGCGGCGATCAGCAGCAGCGCCCCGCCGACGCCGGACACGACGAGCGCGCGGATGATGGTCCTGGGCGTGATGCGGCGCGGCGCGTGGGTCTCCTCCGACAGTTCGCCCGCGGAGTCGAAGCCGACCATGACGTAGGCCGCCATCAGCCCGGAGGCCAGAAAGGCCCAGATGTAGGGCGAGCCGGGAGTGGGGGCCGCCCCGGTGGAGTGCATCACCACCGACGGGCCGCGCTTGGCGTGCGCGAACAGCGTGATCACGATCGCGATGACGCCGAGGATCTCCAGGACGACGCCGGTACTGCTGATGATCGCCATCAGCCGGATCCCGATGATGTTGATCGCGGTCGTGACGGCCAGCAAGATGACGCCGAGCAGCACCGCGTTCCGCGCGCCGCTCACGGAGGTAGGCGAGGGGTCCCCGCCGAGGAGCTGGAAGCCGGACCAGATGGACGGCAGCACTGCCTGCAGCGCGATGGCCGCCGCCGCCACGGTGAGAACCTGCCCGATGATCATGACCCAGCCGGTGAACCAGCCGAACGTCTGCCCGGCCAGCCGCGACGACCACTGGAAGATCGCGCCCGAGATCGGGAACCGCGCCGCGAGGGTGGCGAAGTTCAGTGCGACCAGCATCTGCCCGAAGAACACGATCGGCCAGGTCCAGAAGAACGCCGCCCCGCCGAAGCCGAAGCCGAGGAAGAACAACTGGAAGACGGTGGTGAGGATGGAGACGTAGGAGAACCCGGCGGCGAAGGACGCGAAGCTGCCGACCCGGCGGTGCAGTTCCTGGTTGTATCCGAAGCGCGCCAGGTCGGCGTGCTCAACTGGCTGTTCGGTGGTTTCCGTGGTGGACGTCATGGCTGCCCCTGGATGGCTAGCGGACCCTAATACCTGTCGCCCGACAGGTAATTGGCACTAGCGTCCATCGGCGCTGCTTCCGGCGCTTTTCTGTCAAATGACAGGTATGTGACGAGACGGGCGGAACGTTACAGCCACGGTCATGGCCGGACCGCCATGGTGCCGGACTGCGGGTCGCTGACCTGTCGGCGACCGTGTCCGGCTCGGCTAGATGTCGATAGCTGTCCGCCGCCGTTCGTCGGGGTGATAACAGGCAGCGCGGAAAGGAGCACTCGTGGCACACCCCGTCGTGCACTTCGAGATCATCGGCAAGAACCCGGAGAGTCTCCGGAACTACTTCGGCGAGCTGTTCGGCTGGCAGTTCGACACCAGTTCCCCGGTCGCGGAAGCGGTGTCAGAGCCGGCCAACTACGGATTCGTTGACCGCATCATGACCCCCGACGGGACCGGCATCCCGGGTGGTATCGGCGGAGGTGCCGGCTACCCGGCCCACGTCATCTTCTACGTCGGCGTGCCCAATGTAGAGGCGGCCCTGGCCGAAGCCGAGCGGCTGGGCGGCAAACGCCAGCTGGGACCCGAACGGGCACCGACAGGCCTGGTGATCGGCCATTTCACCGACCCCGAGGGCAACCTGATCGGCGTCGCCGGGGCTGCGTAAGCGCAATGTGTCGATTCCGCCGGCCGCCGTTCGTCGGGGGGACGACAGCACGTTAGACGTAGGAGAAACCATGATCAAGGCACTGAGCAAGCTCGACGTCATCACCCTGTTCGTCGAGGACCTCGCTGAGACCAAGAAGTTCTACACCGAGGTCTTCGGCCTCGAGGTGATCTGGGAGGACGACGCCTCGGCGGTGGTGAAGATGTCGAATCTGATCATCAACCTGCTGAAGGTGTCCAACGCGCCCACGCTGGTCGAGCCGATCCCGGTCGCCGCGCCCGGCGGCTCGCGCGCGCTGCTGACCATCGAGGTGGACGACGCGAACGCGGTGTGCGCGGAACTGGAGGCGCACGGCGTGAAGCTGCTCAACGGCCCGATCGACCGGCCGTGGGGCCGGCGCACGGCCGCCTTCGCGGACCCGGCGGGCAACACCTGGGAGATCGCGCAGGAGTTGTGACGCGCTGGCCAACTGGCCTGGTCGTACGTCAAGGGGCCGGGAAGCAGCTGCTTCCCGGCCCCTTGACGGTTTCTTCGCGACCCGCGAAAGTTCTAGGGCGCTGCCGGCCATGAACCAGTACGTAACGATGGACGAGCGTGAGGAGCAGCAACAGGTGCGTGCTGACGACGGATATGCGCAACGAGAACGCCGCTTCCGCCAGCTCTACGAGGAGCATTACCTGCAGGTCCAGGCCTACGCGGTCCGCCGCCTGGATGTGCGGGCCGATGTGGGCGATGTCGTGGCCGAGGTGTTCACCACCGCCTGGCGGCGGCTCGACGACGTTCCCCCGGCCCCCGAGGCACGATTGTGGCTCTACGGCGTGGCTCGCCGCGTTCTGGCTGGCCACCGCCGCGGCAAGGAGAGGTTCCGCAGGCTGGTCGCGCGGATCGAGGCCCATCAAGTCGCCGCCCCGCAACCGGCCCCCGGCGACCAGGAAGGTCGGCTGACCCGTGTCCTCGGCCAGGTTCCCGCCGCCGAGCGGGAAGCGCTGATGCTCGTTGCGTGGGAGCAGTTGTCGTACGCCGAAGCCGCACAGGTCCTGGGCTGCTCACCGAACGCGATCGGAATCCGGGTGCACCGGGCCAGGGCGCGGATGCGCGAGGCGCTCGGCCCGCCGCCGGCAGAGAACCCGATCCGCGAAACGCCAATGCCACTTCATACGGGAGGAAACCATGGACGTTGACACTCTGCTGGCGGCACACGACCCGGCGAGCCGCCGGCCGCTGCCCGGACCCGACTCGGCCGAGGCGATCAGCATCTACCAGCAGATCATCGGGTCAGCCCGGCCGGGGCGGAAAACGGTACGCTCGCGCCTCATCGCCGTCGCCGCCACCTCGGGGGCTGTGGCTGCGCTGGCGGTCGGCGTCACGCTGGCATCGCTGCCCGGCGGCACGCACTCGCCCGGGCAGGCGGGCACGGCGCCCGGCCACACGGTGGTCCCCGCGGTTCTGACGGCGAAGCAAGTGCTGGATTCGGCCGCCGCCGCCGCGCTGAGCCAGCCCGGCACGGCCCCCCGGCCGAGCCAGTTCGTCTACACGAAGGTAACGGGCGGCGGCGGTCACGGCACGCAGACCTGGCTGTCGGTGGACGGCACGAGGAACGGGCTTTTCAAAGGCTACGGGGCCACCGGGACGACGACCATTCTCGGCTGCGCCAACGGCGAGCGCCATATCCCGTCGCCTGGGTACAACGGCAAGCCCTATACGGGTCCGGCCAAGCCGAAGGCACCAGTCCCTCTCGACGGACCTGTCATCACCACGCCGTGTACCCCACAGCCCGCGTTCTTCCCCGCCATGCCCACAACCGCGAGAGCGATGCCCGCCTACCTGGCGCAGAAGCAGGGCGTCAGGCTGAACGACATCAATGACGTGGCCAAGGTGGTCGGGGGCATCTTCCAGTCCGACTACCTCCTGCCCGCGCAGCGGGCAGCGCTGTATGAGTTCCTTGCGACCACACCCGGCTTGACCTTGGAGCGCAACGTCAAGGACATAAGCGGCCGCCCCGGGATCGGCGTCGGCTGGTCGTTCATGGGCAGCAAGGCCATGCTCGTCTTCGATCCCAGCACGCACATCCTGCTCGGTATGACCACCTGGGGCGAGAAGGGCCAGGCCGACGGCGACGCCCTGCTCCGGACGGCGATCACGAACCGGGCCGGCCAGCTGCCGTAACACCCGCGCACCGCGCCCGGCCTCGGCCCCAGTCCCCAGTCGGAAGGGACCGGGGTCGAGGCCGGTGCGGGCAACACCTGGGAGATCGCGCAGGAGTTGTGACGCGCTCTATAGTCGAGCGATGCAGCAGGATCGGCCGGGGCTGAATCAGCAGCTGAGAGAAGCTGCCTACCTGCTGGCGGTCCACGGACCGCCGGGCTTCGTCGCACGCGAGCTTGATGACGAGAGCCCGGTCATCCCGCTCGGCATCGATATCGACGGCGATGTCGCCACGGCGGCGTTGCTGGGCTGGTCCGAGCAGGATTCCGGCTATGAGCCGAGCCTCTGGACGTCGAGCATCGAGCACCGTGCAGGCGACTGGGTGCCCTACGGGCTGGCCGGAGGGTTGCCGCCGTCCGACTACCCGCTGGCGGATCGCCGGGCTTGCGATCGGGAAGGGCTCCACATTCGCCTGTATATGGGGCCCGATCTAGAACAGGGCTTTGGCCAGCGACCTGGACCAGCCTGGCTCAGCGCTGCGCTGCAGGTTACAGCGGAGGTTGACAGCATCCGGGTGGGCGAACGCGTCCTGGAGGTCCCCTTCCACGGCTATGTTCCAATCGCGGTACGAAATCCCGAGAACGCAGTTGTCACCGCCTTCGGCGATGGTGCGCAACTGGACACTCTTGACCTTCGCCGCGGCGTTGACGACCTGTACCGCGAGCTGCGCCGCCGCGACCCGGACGGGTGGCCGTTCAAAGTCCGATCGGAGCACTGAATCCGATCGGAGCACTGAACGGGCGCCTAGAGGTCGAACCGGAAGAGCGTCGGCTTTGCGTTTGACGAGCCGCTGGCCTCCACCCCGGCGTTCAGCAGGAACGACGTGGTGCCCTGGATCCGGGTCAGATCGCCGAAGTCGCCGCTGAAACCGGGCACGTCCTCGGCCGTCCACTTGCTTCCGCTCGAGATGGCCTGCGCGCCGAACCAGTAGCCACCCTTGCCGTCGGGAACGATGTCGAGTGGGTCGGCATAGTAGGGGACGGTCACGGTGCGCCACTTGTGCCCGTCCCAGTGCAGCACGTGAGACGTGGTGGTATCGAACCAGCCGACCCAGACGTTGGAGGGCGACAGCGCGGTGACGTTCGGGCCGCCATCGTTGAGTGCCGGATGGGGCATGCTCACCGTGTGCCAGGCAGTGCCATTCCAGCGATAGGCGGCCACTACCTGCTTCGACCCCGAGTACGCGAACCCTGACACCCAGACGTTATTCGGCGCCGACGCGGAGATGTCCTGGGGGATGAAGTCGATGTTGTCGGGGAGGTAGTGCTGCCACTTGGAGCCGTTCCAGTGGAAGATGTCGTAGGCGACGGTGCCGGAATCCCCGAAGGCCCACACGTTGTCCGGGCCGAGCACGACGACTTGCTGCAGGTACGTAATCGCGGGGATCGGGATCGTTGCCCAGCGGACGCCGTTCCACCGGTAAACCACGGAAGTGGCAGGCGAGCGGCTCTTGAGTCCCCCGACCCAGACGTTGCTGGCCGAGGACGCCGACACCCAGTCGACGGCGGACCCCGAGCTGTGCGGAATCGTGACGGCCTGCCAGGAGCTGCCATTGAAGTGCCGGATGAACGGCTGGTAGACCTCCTTGCCTGCCTTGCTAAAGGTGTCCCCCACCGCCCAGATGTTGTTCTTGCTGATGGCCGCGGTCTGGTTGAACGACCCGATGACGTTCGCGTGGTAGACCGGGTACCAGGCACGGCTGCTCGCCTGTGCGGTACCCGGCATGACGACTCCACCCGCGGCGGCCAGTCCCACAGCCGCAGCGATCATCCAGCGCTTCACGCAGTCTCCTTGCAAACCACGGCGGGATCAGTCCCACCAGAAGTCCCAGAACGGGACATCGACCAGGGCATCGGCGATCATGCTGACATGGGTCAGGCCCCGCCGTCCACACTCGTCGCAGAACGCCTGGTGCTCGGCCGCGAGCGGTAGCGCCGCCTCAAGGGTGCGCGGTGGCCGCTGGCCGGGGCTAGGCCGGGGAATTCGGCCCCGTATGGCTTGAACTTCTCCAGGTAGTCCGCGACCCATTCCGGGCTCTCGCCCTCGAATTGCTCGTCGTCGGGCTCCGCGCCGTCCCAGCACTCGCGCAGGATCGTCGCGGCGTCATAGTCGTCGATCGAGGCGGAGTCCTCCGGGGCGCCGAATTCGCCCTCGTCCCAGGGTCGGCGGGTCGAGCCGCGCAGGCCGGACAGCAGGATGGGCTGGAGGCCGGTGCGGACGGCCGCCAGGGACAGGTCCGCCCATTTGAGGCCGGCGTTCGGGCGGACGTCGTTCGTTATCCAGGCGACGGGCACCGGCGGCTGCGTCCAGCCGTGGAGCTGGAAGACCCGCCCGCCCGGGCCGAGCGACTGGCCTTCGACCGTGAGCCTTTCGTCTTCGGGGACAGGGGGAAGAGGCATCTCACCGACTCCAGGTGGCACACGGCGGCCGGTCTCCCCGGTCGCATTGCCCATCGTCGCGGATAAAGGCGGCGCACGGGACCGTTCGAGATACTCCTGGCTTTGGATTTTAGGTCGAGCTTTCCGGATGGCGCGGTGATGATTAGCGTATGGGAACTCCCGCCGCGGACGCCGATGACGCACTGGCCGCGCAGGGGCACACGCCGCACCTTCCTGAACCGACCGGTCCGTGGCCGGTCGGCGCCACGTCCTTGTGGCTGACAGACACCTCCCGTCCCGATCCCTGGGCCCCTGGGGTGACCGCGCGAGAGCTGATGGTCTCACTCTGGTACCCGGCGACGTCGTCGGACGGGCGGCGAGCCCAGTACATGACGCCAGCGGAGTCCGAACTCCAACTCACAAGCAGGGGCATCACCAGCGTTCCGCCAGACGCGCTGAGCAAGGTCCGGACTAACGCAGCCGTCGACGCCGCCCCGGCCGGGAATCAGCGCAGCCTTCCCCTGGTCGTGCTCTCGCCTGGCTTCACCAGCCACCGCAACACACTCACTGCCCTGGCCGAGGACCTGGCCAGCTACGGCTACGTCGTGGCCGGGATTGATCACACCTACGAGAGCTTCGCCACCGCCTTTCCCGATGGGCGGGTCACGACCTGCCTCGCCCGTGAGGGACCCCGGCGGGACAGGAACGAGAAGCTAGTGGCAGGCCGGGCGGCAGATGTTGGCTTCGTGCTCGGCGAGCTGACGGGCGCCCACCCGGCATGGCCGGGCGCCGCGCTGATCAACCCGTCCCGGATCGCCATGGCCGGCCACTCCCTCGGCGGCGCCGCCGCCATCGCCGCCATGGTGGCCGACTCCCGCATCCGCGCCGGCATCGACATGGACGGCTCCACCTGCGCCCCGATCCCTGAGCCCGGCCTGTCCCGGCCATTTCTGTTCCTGGGCAAGCAATCCAACTACACCCCGGGAAGCGGAGGCGATGTGCCCGCCGGGACGCGGGCCTGGAAACTCCAGCGAGGCGCCGTGATCACCTGGGAGCGGGACTGGGAACTCCTGACCGGCTGGAAGCGGTGGCTCGTGGTGGCCGACGCGGTGCACGCCTCCTTCACCGACCTGGCGCTGCTGGCCGATCAGCTCGGCATCGACACCGGCGCCGGCCTGTCGGGAGCGCGGTCCCTGGACATCACCCGCGCCTACGTCCGCGCGTTCTTTGACCTGCACCTGCGCGACGTTCCGGAATCCCTGCTGGAGCAGGCGTCACCACGCTACCCCGAGGTCACATTCTGCTCCCCGGAGGCCGAAACTCGCGCCTAGCACATCAGCCAAAGCAGGAAGGTGCTGCCGTCCGAGGCGAATGTGCCGGGTAACAGGATCCCGATGTAAAGGTCGGCGGCGGTCAGCAGGCGCACTTCGTCCGACTGAGCTGCTTCGTCCCTGAGTTCCGCGCTGAACCCCGCGCCGCTGAAGCACAGCAGTCGGGCTGTTGCCGCGCCAGGTCGGCCCTTCGCGGTCAGCAGGCCACGGATGCGGCGTAGCCGCTCGAGATGGGCGAGGCTCATGGTTTCGTGCCATTTCGCCTCGCCGATGGCCAAGATGGTCTCTCGCCCGTCGTCGGCGACCGCGAATGCCGCGACATCGATCTGCCGGGTCTTCTTGCCGGCCGGGTCGTTCACGGTGCCGGGCTCAACCCGGGACGGGAAGCCCCCGGTGATCTCCTCGGGAGCGAAGTACCTGGTCCAGTACCGGCACAACTGCTCGAAGTGCGGGCCAAGGACATTGGAGGTGAAGCGGGGCTCGCTCCGCTCCCACAGCCGCGCCGGGTTCCTGGTGTGCGCCAGGTCGGACCAGATCGGGCGCATCACCCCGTGGTAGAAGGTGATCAGCGGCTCGGCGATCTCGTAGGTGGACCGGTTCGCTCGGAACGCGTCCGGCTGCCGATAGACCAGACCGCAGTCCATGAGGACGTTAAGCGGGTGGGCCAGGTCGCCGGACTTCCGGCCGATGTAGCCCGCGATGCCGCCGCTAGTGGTGTTGCCGTCGGCTATTGCGGCCAAGACCGAATGGTAGAGCCCCATATCCTGCAGTTCCGTCTCGGCCGCCAGCAGATAGCGCGCCTCCCGGAACAGCGGGCTCGCCCGATTCAGCACTGTTCGC
This sequence comes from uncultured Actinomycetota bacterium, assembly GCA_963773105.1. Lineage (GTDB taxonomy): Bacteria > Actinomycetota > Actinomycetes > Streptosporangiales > Streptosporangiaceae > Trebonia. The sequence continues at coordinate 447,367 of CAVZAA010000002.1, read as the reverse complement.
AGGACCCAGCCATCGAAGTCATCAGCATTGGCAGGAGAGTCGTCCCGGGCGAACTCACGTCGGTAGGCGGGTGTACCGCCGACGATCGCATGCACCTTGATCGCGAGCATCGGGTCGGCGACATTCCAGAACTGCGCCGCCAGTTGGTAGTCCAGTGTCGGGACGACGAGCTCAAGCCCGGCCCTTCCCCGCAGTGGAGCGTTCCCGGATAGCAGCGTGCCCATGAAGGTCATGGCCGAGCCGCACAGCAGCAGGCGGCTGCGGCTGCCCTCACGCTGTGCCCGGCGCGGCGCGAGCGCATTCTGCAGAATGGACGGCAGCGACGGGTTCGCCCGGGCCAGATAGGGAAACTCGTCGATCACCACGGTGGTCGGATGCTCGTTCCCCAGCGCCAGCAGCGCGTCGAACACCTCATGCCAGCCCTCGAAGCGCAAGCCGGTCGTAAGACCGAGATGCTCCCCGAGCGCCGCCCCGATCTGGTGCAGGGAATCGCCGTCGGTCGCCTCATCGGCCGCGAAGTAGAAGCCTCCCGTCGCCTCGCACAGCGCCCGGAGCAGGAACGTCTTGCCCTGCCGACGCCTGCCCGAGACGATCCCAAGAGTCGCACCTGGCCTCTCGTCCTCCGCGAAGGCGGCAAGCTCCATCCACTCGACGTCACGGTCGAACATGTCGTCGGGCTTCTCTGACAGCACGCTAGGCGAAGTTCTCATAACTTGACCTATCATAACTCCACTTATGAGAGATCGTTGGCCGTCGTCGATCGCTCGGGGATTGCCAACGGGGCGTACGGCGCGTAGGCCTGGATTGACGATTTCACTAGCCAGTCTCGGGTCCCTGGACTCTCCTGGCGCCGGCAGAGAAGGCGGACGTCCTCAAGATCCCAGCGGATTCCCTGACTCATCACCAGATGAGAGAGGAACTTCTAATGCCGCTGTATATGTACCAGCTCTCGTACACCCCGGAGGCCGTGGCAGCCCTGGTCAGAGAGCCGCAAGATCGGATCGAGGCCGTCAGGCCGGCCATCGAGGCCCTAGGGGGCAGGCTGGTGGCCGCGGGCTACCCGTTCGGCAAGTACGACGCGGTTGTCCTGTACGAGGCGCCAGATGATACGAGCGCTGCTTCCTTCGCGCTAGCGATCGCGGCCGGCGGCGCGGCGAAGTCGGCGAAGACCACTCGGCTGCTGAATGGCGACGAGTGGATCGAGTCCTTGCGCAAGGTACAGGGTTCTCAGTACCGTCCGCCGCAGTAGACGCCTAAGTCCGTCGTTGGCGAAGCCCGCCACAGCCAGGCCGCATAGCTGCAACATTGTCCGCGCGCAGAGACGCGCGACCGCTAACCAGCCAGCGCGAACTCCCAGTGCAGGTCCGTGAGCATGAGGATGTTGCGGGCACGTCGCGAGGCCCGCGCCACGCGTAGCCAGCCGCCTTCGAGCCGTGCGTGGCGGTGCGCCGCCAGCAGCACATTGATGCCGGCGCAGTCCATGAAGGTCACGCCGGCGAGGTCGAGGGCAAGCCGTGCCCCGTGTCGGCGTAGCGCGCCCAGCAGCTCTTCGCGCAGCTTCGGGGCGGACGCGATGTCGATCTCCCCGCTGACCCCGACGACGAGCGGGGCCGTGGACAGAACGTCCACGTGCAGGTCCGTGGCCTCCACCGGTGGCCTGGGCGCCGGCACCGGCAGCGTTGGCTGAGGCGAGTCCTTGCGGATGGCAGTCGCTTCGTTGCTCATGCCTCTCACAGTAGGAATTACACGCTGGTACTCGAATCCCGGATGTCCGTAGTAAGTGGACAGCGGTCTACGTGAAGGCGCCTCAGTCCCCGGGGGCGCCTGACCCGGTTGAGCCGGGTCCCAGGCTCCGGGCGAGCTGGGCGCGCGAGGTCACGTTGAGCTTGCGGTACACCTTGCGAAGGTGGTAGTCGACGGTGCTGGGGCTGAGGAACAGCTGGGCGGCGATCTCGTTGTTCGAAGCGCCGTCGGCCGCGAGGCCCGCGATATGGGCTTCCTGGGGGGTGAGGTCGAAGGTGGTCTCTGGCGTGCGGGCCCGGGCGCGCTCGCCGCTCGCGCGCAGCTCTGCCCCGGCCACTTCGGCGAAGTGGTCCGCACCCATGGCGACGAACATGTCCTGCGCGGTGCGAAGCTCCTGGCGTGCGTCCCGTCGCCGCTTGGCCCGCCGCAGCCACTTCCCATAGAGCAGGTGCGTGCGGGCGAGCTCGATCGTGACCCGGGATCGCTCAAGCTGGCTGACGGACTCCAGGTAAGCGTCCTCGGCGTGGCCGTCCTCGTCGAGCAGGGCCTGGCAGCGGGCGCGCACTCCGAGCGCCCAGGGCGTTCCGGCCGCCAGCGTCCGCTCGGACAGGGTTTCGTACGCGGTGACCGCCGCCTGCCGGTCGCCGGCCAGGACGGCCGCCTCGACCATTTCCGGCAATGAGGCCTCGGACGTGAACACGGAATCATCGTCGATCACGGACAGCGCACTGGACGCCGCAGCATGAAAATCACCGCCGAATAGGTCCGCCACCGCGACTATGTACCTGCCGACGTCCACCACGGCGCGCTGGCCCCGCGCGGTCGACTCGTGGACCTGGGCTATGCCGGCCGCGCGGGCCTCGGTGAGGTGGCCGCGGTACTCGAGCAAGAGGCCGTGGCCGCGGCTGTCGATGCCGAGTATTCGCGGGAGGTTGCTCTCGGCCAGGAGCTCCCGCATTTCCGCCCACATGCGCGTCGGCGTCGCCGAAGCGGCCAGTCAGCCAGTTGCTTATCGCCAGGAATGCCAGCGCGACTGGCAGGATGGTGAGCGCCCCCAGCGCGCGCGCCGTGCGCACCATGCGGTCCGACAAGTCGTAGACGGCCTGCTCGTCCCACAGGCTGCCGGCGGCCGGTATGCCGAGCCCGAACCACTGCAGGCCCATCGCGGGGTCAAGGTCGTCGGCGCGCAGCGCGGCGACCGCGGCGCGCAGCGGGCCGACCGAGGCGAGATAGCCGGCCGACGACCGGGCGCAGTACCCCTCGAGCAGCAGGTCGGTGATCGTCGGGGGCGAGGAGGCAGGCGGAAGGGCCTGCGCCGCGCTTGCGATCTCCTGTGCCTCCTCTGGTCCGGCCCAGATCGCCGCCTCCAGGGCCTCAAGGTGGGTGTCCCGGGCCAGCCTGGCATCCGGCGCTAGCTTCCTGGACGCGTCGGCAAGGGCGGCGGCTGCCTCGACCGCGTCACCCACCGCGAAGCGGATCTCGCCGGTCAGCCGCGTTGCCAAGCCGCGTGCGACGTCATTGGTTAGCCGGGGGATCGCGGCGCCCGCCAGCTCCTGGGCTTGTTCGGCGTGGCCGGCCCGGAGTTCCGACTCGGCCAGGGCGATCTCTCGCTCCGCGCGGACACCGTCGCCGGGTGTCAGCTCGGCGGAGCGGCGCAGCAGGGCCGCCGCGGCCGCGTAGCCGCCGCGGGCGCGCGCGCGTCCGGCGGCGTGCTCGAGTTCGGTGGCGAGTTCCTCGTCAGGGACTGTCGCGGCCGCGGCCCGATGCCAGGTGCGCTGGTCGAGGTCGGACTCGGAGCTGGCCGCTTCGGCGAGGGCGGCGTGCGCGCGCCGCCGATCACTATCGGTCGCGCCGTGATATGCGGCGGATCGCAGGAGCGGATGGCGGAACCGGACCGAGTTACCGGAGAACTCAAGGATGCCGTCCGCGGCCGCGGCGGCCGCGTCCGCGTCGATTCCGGTCTGCTCCGCCGCCCGCCACAGTAGGCTGCGCTCACCCGAGACGTCGGCCGCGGCCAACAGCACGAAGGACTGCGCGCCGGGCGGGAGATCGCGTATCTGGCGCAGGAATCGGTCCCTGAGCCGCTGGCCCACCGGAAGCGGCTCGGGCAGCGCTGCCCGGCCGGCGAGCTGATCGGCCGTGTACTCGGTGCCGAGCTCCACGAGCGCGAGCGGGTTATTGTGGGTGTCGGCCAGGATGCGGGCGGCGACGTTGGCGTCGAGCGGACCGCCGATCACCGAGTCGAGCAGCTTGCGGGCCTCGGCGTCGGGCAGGCCCTCCACCGTGATGACCGGAAGCTGCTCGAGCACCTGCGACGCTGACGGCTCGCCGACGGCCGCGATGAACCCAACCCGGTCGGCGTACAGACGGCGGGCCGCGAATCCGAGCACGTGCGCCGACTCGCGGTCGATCCAGTGCCCGTCGTCGATGACGCACAGCAGCGGCTGGTCTTCAGCCGCCAGGGACAGCAGCGTCAGCGTGGCCAGCCCGACCAGGAAGAGATCGGGCGCCGGCCCCGCCTCCAGGCCGAACGCGATCTTCATGGCATCGCGTTGCGGCCCGGGCAATGCCGGGAGCAACGACATGAAGGGGAGCAGCAGCTGGTGCAGGGCCGCGAACTCCAGGCTGATCTCCGACTCGACCCCAATGACTCTGGAAATGCGCAGGTCCGGCGCCGAGTCGATGGCGTAATCCAGCAGCCTCGTCTTGCCCGTCCCGTGCCCTCCTTGCAGCACCAGCGTGCCGCTGAAGCCCTTGCGCACGGAGTTAAGCACCCGGTCGATGGCCGCTCGCTCCCGGCGGCGGTCGAGCATGCCCGGCCCGCGCTGCCGCTGGCCGCCCGCCTCCCGCAGCGCACGCCGCCACCCAGTCTGCTGGACGAGCTGGCCTGCCTCTACGCGGCCCTTGCCTACGTCAGCCATCGTTACCAGATCCCTTGCCAGGCAGCAGCCCGACCCGGCCGGAAAGCCCGACCCCCCGTCAGGACCAAGGGTAGCCCAGCCGCCCAGATAGGCGGCCGACGCACTCGCGCAGACTGTGAATTCCCCGGATTCGAGCACGGCGCAAATGTCCTAGCGTCCGCAGGAGTCGGGCCAGCGGGCCACGATGCAGGCAACCGCGAGGAGGAGAAGTTGGCGAACGACAGGCTGCGGGCAGAGGTCGCCGCGGAACTGAGCTGGGATCCCAAGGTGGACGGCACGGACATCACCGTGTCCGTTGCAGGCGGCAGGGTGACCCTGCACGGCACAGTCACCAGCTTCCGGCAAAAGCGCGAGGCGGATAACGCCGCCCGGCGCGTCTACGGGGTCACTGCCGTCAGCAACTTCCTGGAGGTACACATCCCGGACCAGGACAGGCGGGCCGACGCCGACGTTCGTGCCGACGTCGGGCAGGCCCTGGCGCTGAACGACCTCATCCCCACGACCGTGCAGGCCAGCGTCGAGGCAGGCCTCGTCACCCTGTCCGGCGTCGCGGCCTGGCAGTTCCAGCGCGACGAGGCCGAGCTCGCCTGCGCGGCCGTGCCGGGCGTCATGGGCGTCGATGTCGCGATCTCGCTGCGCCCAGCCCCTGGCGACGGTGACATCGAGCAAGTCGATCAGCGCTGCGTTTGGGCGCAGCGCCAGGCTGGACAGGTTCGAGATATCTGTCGACAGCCCACTTCCCGGCATGGTCGTTCTTTCTGGGACGGTCAGCTCCTGGGCTGAGCGCGAGGACGCCGTTGCCCTCGCTTGGTCCGCGCCGGGCATCACCGACCTCGATGACCGGATCGCGGTCGTTTACTAGCCCGACGCGGACTGGGTGTTCACGTGATTCGAAGCGCGGCGGCCGACCGTAGCGTGGTTGGTGTCGGTGCCGATGGGCAACGGGGAACTGGCTAACGGGGGTCGGCTAGTTCCTAGGTTGCGGTTGATCGCTTGGGGGGTGATCGACCGCAGCCTGGGCACCGGCAACGCCCGGGTCGCGGTCGATCGCTTCGGGGGAATCATCGACCGCGACCCTGGGCCGGCAAGGCCCGAGAGGGATCGTTCCTGGCATAAGAAAGGAAGGGAATCATGAACGCGGACGCGCTTACCCGCGGTGTTATCACCAGGAGGTTCAGACTGGATGAGCTCGATAATGCTGCGGCAGCCGTTCACCGGAGGGTTCCCGCAGCTCGGCATGGATTTGATGGCTGGCTAGCAGCAGAGCTGTCTGAGGCGGACGTGGAGCGGCAGGTGCTGCGCGCACTGCTGCTGGACACGCGGGTTCCGCTGACCGTGGACGCTCGAGTTCATGACGGGATAGTCACGCTGAGCGGCTTGGTCGCCTCGGAATGGGAGCGTGGGCATGCCAGATCCTCGGCTAGCCGCGTGCCCGGTGTCTTGGGCATCGAAGATCACCTGTCTGTCCTGCCTCGCTCGGGCACAGGCAGGCAGTCGATCAGCAAAGCGATCGAGGCCGCTGTCCCGGCGGGAGAAAGGCAGTAAGCAGGCCATGGACCAGTACCAGCTGGGCGATTACGTCCCAGCAGTGCCGTCGACCGTGGCGTCGTAGACGCTTACCTGGTATTTGCCCTGTCCGATAATGGGCAGTGCGGTGAACCAGATGAGCACGTACCTTCCGCTCGCCCGAATTGCCGTCGGCAACTGCACGGTGCCGCCAACGTCCGTCGCGGCCGCCACAACGGGCAGGTCGGCCAGGGCGGCGGTATCGCCCACCCGCACTTGGACGTCCGCGCCAACTTCTCCGCCAAGGATCAGCCGAACGCTGCTGACATTCACTGATTTACCCATGTCGAGCAGCAGGCCTGTGCCCGCTTTCAGGTCGCCGAACTGAGGCGATAGGTACCACGAGGTGGACCACGGCTGTGCACCGTCATCGACGGCATTGGACGCAGTTTCTGGGTGGTCGCCGTCCCACGTGCCTTCAGGCCCGAAAGCGGCGATCGCAGTGACAGCCAGCGCACGCGGCGCGGGCTTGGCGGCTGGTCTTGGAGACGCAACCGGGTGCGACGGAGTAGGTGCCGCCGCGATTGGCGACGCAGCGGATGGCGAAGCCGCCGTGGAGTGGGTAACGGCTGGCGAGCTGGTGCCTGAGGCGGAGGCATTTCCGCTAGGCCCCACCCCAGTGGTGACAAGGCCGTAAGCCGCCAGCACCGCGACGACACCGAGCAGACAGCAGGCAAGGGTCTTCCACTTCTTGTCCGAATCTCCCGGTTGCTTCGGTTCTCCTGACTCCGGTTCCACCGGGCCAAGCTTCACCTCAATGGTCACGATGCGCCTCCCGCCCCCGCGGACCGCGTGCCTCGCCCCATCTTTGCACGCAGCTGGGCGTCATGCCCGTCAAATATGCCATTTCCGTAGATCAACTGATTACTGAATGCAATCAACAATGGAGTCCATCAAAGGCCACGCCCGACCCGAATCCCGATCGCTAGCATGTAGTCGACTATTTGCGACTATAGACGGGTAACTCAAATGAGCAGCCAAAGCCGGTGGCCAACCCTGTTCCGGCCCCGCCTCTACGAACTGACCTTCCGGATGCTCGAGCACGCCGTCCACGCCGAGCTAGGCAACCTGGTGGTCATCAACCTCACCGAGAGCCCCGCCACCTGCGACCTGATCGTCGACCAGTGCATCGCTCTGGCCGACTGCATCCTCGACCGAAGGACCGCCGCGCCCTGGCCGCCAGCCGAGCAGGTCATCCGCGGCTTCGCCAACCTCACCCTCAGCGGCCTCGAAAACTCCGGTGAGAAGATCGCCCACACCGGCCCGCCCGCAGCCACCAGCGACCCCGTTTACACGTACCTCGCCCGCGTAGTCGTCGACGGCGAGCCCGCCACCCACGTCTTCCCCCCGGGCGAGTCCGTCATGCTCCCCGCCTGGACCACCGCCGCCATGCTGGTGTCCCTCCTGCCAGACGGCGCCAGCACCTGGCAGGACCACCTGCAGATGATCTGGGACCTGGAAACCACCGACGGCGTGAACTACTCGGCCCTCGCCGCGATCCACTCCCGCGCCCGCCGCCGAGACGTCCGTCCCGCCAGCGAGCCCGAGGGAACCGCCAGGCAGAGTAGGAGCGGCCGAGAAAAGCAAGAGGTCTCCGTCGGTTCCGCGATCCGATCGGCCCGCCGATCCGATCGCTACTCTTCTCCGTTATCCCGAACGGTCCGCGGCGACTCATCAACCTCACCGCCATCTCATGTCCCAAGGTAAACAAAAGCAGAGGAACCTCTGTACGACGACACGCCCACTCGTTAATTGTCCCCAAACTGAAATTCGCCTAATATTAATAGCACAGCCCGCAAAAGCGAGCGGGTCGCCGCCGGTGCGCCAACACCAGCGACGACCCTAGACCACCCCAACCAGCACCACTGGAGGGATGACCATGAGGTCAATCATTGCTGAGGACGCCCAGTCGGCGCTCCCCATCCCGGCCATCGGCCCACACCCGAGGCTCGACCGGGTTGCCGCGGCCACGTTCGAGCAACTGAGTGCGGCCCTCATCTTCCTGAGCGTCTTCGAGCCAGACGCCTTTGACCACTCGATGGACGTGGCCCAGTCCGACGACGACAATCCCGGCGCCACCGGAGAAGCCGAGCCCGTTTGCGCAATCTGCGACGGCAAGATCGGCATCTTCATGGAACGGGGCCTCGCCTGGCAGCATTACATCGGCGACGGCACGACGGTCGGCCAGCAGCAGATTTACGACCCAGGCCATGCCCCCGTAGTGACCTGGCGCCTCTCCGAGGACCTGCAGATACAGGTCTAATCCCCGCTATGCCCCACTTGGTGCCCCGTCAGGATCCGGCGGGGCACCAAGTGGCCCTGGTTCTGCGCGGGAGAGTTCGGGTTCTGGTTGCAGCAGATGGCGACCGTCTGCCTGCCCATAGAGTTGCTATTTTCGCAACTCATATCTAACCTGAAAGCATGGCGCTGACCATGGAGATGCTCGCTGATCGGGTCCGTGCGGCCATGGAGGCTGCAGGGATGTCTCAGCGTGCCCTCGGGCAGGCAATCGGCTTTGATCCGCCCACCATGTCGAAGGCGCTGTCCGGCAAGCGCGGCTTCAGGCCCCTGGAACTTGCGCTCATCTCGGAGACGCTGGGCATCTCCGTGCAGCAACTGCTCGCCGACGATGGGACAACGGCACGTGAGGCCGTGCTGGCTCGGGTACAGCCAGAGGGCAGTCCGGCAACCGAACAGGCGCTTGCCCGCGTCCGGCAAATGCTAGAGCTGGATGGGCTGCTGTCTGAGCAAGGTTTCGAAGCGCTTCCTGCGGTGCGGCCGCCGAGGCCGTCGACCGGCCCGCCGTACCAGCAAGGCGAGCTCCTTGCACAGCGGCTTCGTTCCCAGTCTGGTCTCGGGGACGCAGACCTGCCGACAGACCTCGGTCAGCTCGCCGCCGACGTGGAGGACAAGTTCAATGTTGACGTGGCGATCGAGCCTCTGGAACGCGGCCTAGACGGGCTGGCGATCTGGCGCCGACACTACAGCCTGATCATGGTGAGCAGTTCGATCGCCGCGCACCGCCAGCGGTACACGATGGCGCACGAGCTAGGCCACCTCATGGCAGGTGACCAGGGCGACATCGTCGACGAGAACATCAACTACAGCAGGACGCCGGCGGAGACCCGGGCGAACGCGTTCGCCGCCGCATTCCTCATGCCTGCCGGCGCACTGCGGGCGGCCACTGGCGAGCGCTCAACGCCGACCGAGGAGCTCATTGCCGACTTGCTGGCCAGGTACCGGGTAAGCCTCGACGCGCTTGCCTTCCGGTTGCACAACCTGGGGATCATCGACGCGGCCGGTCGGGACTCCGTCCGCCGCATGTCTTCGACGCGGATCGCGCTGCGCCAGGGCCGGGCGAGCGACCTGCAGGCGCGTCACGACCAGCGCTGGCCGGACGGATTGCTGCGCAGGGCGGTCGAGGCCTATGCGAAGGGACGCATCAGCATCAGGCCGATCGCGCAGCTGATTAACGTCGACCCGGATGCCCTGCTGGAAGAGCTCGCGGCGCCACGGCTGGCACCGCCGGGGACCACAGCCACATCGGAATCCGACGATGAGCTTGTGCCGATGCTGTGAATCCCATCGAGGATGGCGCCATCGTGGACGCGTGCACCTTGAAGAACTTTTCGGTCGTCGACCGGATGGGCGCCTCGGGGGCGTCGGACGGGGTGGCCTCCTCTTCGCCGAGCGGCGACCCGACCCTATCCGGCGATGCACCAAGTGGCCTGTGTGAAACCAGACGTCTCCGTAATAAAGCGGATAAGCGATCCGTAAGAATGTCGATTAAGAATCACCCGAAATGAGCTGCACCTCTGCCCTAGCGTGATGCCGACAAAGACGAGCGTCGAACGGGTGGTGCTGATGAGTGACTCCATTACTCCCACCGCCGAGTACTACGAGCTGCTCGACTCGATTAAGCGGACTCTCGCGGCCGGGCAACTGCGTGCTGCCCGGGCTGTCAACAACGCCGTTGTCGAGACCTACTGGCAGATCGGCCGGGACATTCTCGCTCGGCAACGGCAGCAGGGCTGGGGCGCCAAGGAGCACCCCGCCCGGAGTTCCGATGCGTGTCGGCACAGCGAGTCCCTGACCCTGATCGAAGAGATGCCAGAGAAATGGAAACCATAGGCAGCGCCCCGTGGCGTAAGTCGAGCTACTCCGGCACCAACGGTGGCGACTGCGTCGAAGCGGCCGACTTGGACGGCCGCATTCTGGTCCGCGACACCACCGACTGCGGCGGCGTAGTCCTGAGCATCTCTCCCGACGCTTGGCACCGCTTCACGGGCTCGCTCGAGTAGTCCCGCGACCCCACGATCGAGTGGCGCGGCGCTCCGAGACGGCGGGGCTATTGATGTCAGTCGTTGCCGTTGGGCAGCGGCTCGATCTCTAGGCTTTCCAGCCGGTCACGTCGATCCGTCGTTCGCAGGACGGGCGCGGTAAGTGACAGGCTCCACGGCCAGCAGAGTGTCGAGGTCCCCCTCCAGAACGTAAAACTCGGGTGCGTCGCCGTCGATATCGAACACGCGGTAAATTGCGTATTCCCCGTGATGCCGACGAGCGAAGTCCAGCTCAGCGGAGGTGATGTAAAACGGCGTCAGCGCACCAAGCTTCGTCGCCTTCACCTCGATGTAGCGAAGCCGCCCGTCGAGACTGAACGACTGGATGTCATACCCAACCCCGTCTCCAACGTCCCTGGCGGTCCGAACCACGTCTCCCGCCAGATTGGCTCGGCCTTCCCTCTCAAGGGTCGCCTTCTCGAAGTTAAAGACGAACTCCTCGCCCCGGTCCCCAACCCGCTTGCTCTCTTCATGAAGCAACCCATAGTCCACCTTCCTCCCGCGCGCCTCGGGGGGCATCTCAGGCACTGCCACCTGCCGCAGGGCCGACGCGAACTGGGCTTCGACCGGCGACTTCTGCTGTGGTTGCAGTTTGGCGAACCAACCCGGGTAGACCTCCAGGCGGCGCCTCACCTCAAGACGCAAAGCGTCCTGGATGTTTGGCAGCGGCTTGTAGCCCTCGATGTACGGCAGCCCGAGCTGAAGCATCACGGAGCTGATGTTCTGATGCTTCCTCTCGATCGACCCGCGAGTCCGAGTACCACCCATCGACTCGATGAGAGCATTACGGTGCTCAGTCTTGTTGTAGGACTTGCCGGCGCACTCCAATGCGAGCATCGCAAGGTAGTCATCGACGATGGCCCTGTTCTCGGCCTCGGTCCAGTCCCCTGCCATGTAGTCCTGTCCCAGCTGACGCGCCGCAGTCGTCGGCCTGGCAACCTGTTGCCAGTACCTTGACGCGGCATAGGGGCCGACGGTCGGCCTCCTGGTCGACGCCATCGTATTGGCAACACGTCGCCATTGTGCAAGCCTTCGCCTCAGCGTTCACTTGCCAACAAACGTATGGATGGAGATAACCCGGCGGGAGGACATCGGCGCAGATCTGAAGGCGCCATCGGCAGCCTGCGGCGGTGGGGTAACGGGAAGCTACGTGCTGGTCCCGGCTGTCCGGCCGGATGACGTCGTGATTCACTACGACAGTCGGCGCGAAGCCATCGTCGGGGTTAGCGTCGCGACGAGTTCCGCAGAGCCAGCCCCCATCTTTTGGTTGCCAGGGGAAGCTACGCCCGCCGCGCAGGAACGCAACCACGCTGGATGCCAGGGTTGCGAGTCGCGTTGGAGCGGTTCCACGAGCTTGAGCCGCCGGTAGCGATGGCGGAAATCAGGTGGGCAATCCCTGGCCCATCGACGACGGGACGCTCACGCCCCTTGGCTTCCGCTACCAAGTACCAGGTGCGTTCGCCTTCGGTTTTCGTCTGCGATTACCGCTAGGTCAAGCCGGTGACCGCCGACGGCGCCTCGCTCGGCGGGCCGGCCGATCGAGGTCAAGGGGGTGACCGCCGGCGCCATCAAGTCGGCAAGAGTTCTCCGCAGCGGCGAGCTCCTCCATTACCCGGATGGCGATGTGGTTGGCGGACCCCAACGGATCCGTGCAACCAGACAATAGGCAGATCGACGACGCTGAACTGCTGACGGCCGTGGGCAGGCTCGTCAGTGACGCATGGCAGGGCCGCTTACTCCCAAGGGCTCGGCCGCCGTGACGGTGCAGCGATTGCGGTCGCGAGCGGCCTTCTGATCCGCGTGTAGCCGGAATACTACCGACAACTGCTGCCTGCAGGTATGGAACGGATTGACAGGTCGCCTCGTCCTCGCGCTCAACAACCCTACAGCGCCGTCACCGACCGGCACGTCACCGACTACTTCGACTCCTGCGCCGTCAGCCCATATCGCGGTCTTTCGGAATCCGGCATCCAGACCTACCACCATCACCGGACGCTGGAGAACTACCTCGACGCGTTCCACGCCGGTGGTCTCCGCCTCACCAAGCTCACCGACGTCCTCACTCGAGCCGACTCCCGTCGGCTAGACGCGTACCTCCCCGTCCGGCGGCCGCTTCCCCGCTACATGCTCCTGGCATTCAGCAAACCCTCAAGCAGGCACATCGGCCACCAGAAGCACGGCTGAGTTCTCGGTCGCCAAGGCAGGGTGCCTACCGTTTGAAGGGGACGCCTCCTCACATCGCGGCGACCACGCTCGCCCCTTCCTGGCACCCCGACGCCACTGCTGGATAGAAATGGCGGGTGAAGGCGGAGCACGCGACCGTTCGGGCTGATTGATTTTGATCTTCTAGCCTTTCGTCAGGTCAACTCCCCCGCGTGACGGTCTGACGGACAGGTGGACGACTGCGAGGCTATGGTGACAAGTTACGACCGCGTGTCCAGGCGGCCGTCGGCCAGCTGGTGTGGTGGAGGTGGCGGATCCGGCTACAGGTCGTGGCAAGACCGGGACTGGTTCGGCGTGGGTCACTCAGCCTCGATCTCTGCGCTCGACTGTCGGTCCCACCGCCTAGGTTGTTAACAACAGCCTCTGGGATGTCTATCCGTTTCACCTGTGGGAGTCGTCGTGGCCATCAGCGTTGCGCCGGGCCAAGAAGGATCACAAACCGATGGTGCCGTTGCGCCTGGGCCCGGTGTCGTCGGAGCTGACGGTCAGCATGACACCGCCGCGGACGAGGTGGGCTTGGTTGCCGGGACCGAAGACTCCACGCCCTTGCAGTTCGCCGTGGCTCTCGATGAGGCGTCTTACCTGCAGCTAGACGATGTGGTCGTCACGGTGCGGGATCTCCCTGGGGGCGGGCACGTGGCGACCAGTGGCATCGTCACGCAGGTTCGGGCCAGGCATGAGGGGGCTAGCTTCGGCTCAGACGTTTTTCTGATCTCCGATGGCGTCCTGCCTGCCAGGACACAGGAGATCGCTGAGGTCAGCACCACGCGCGTGGAGCCGGAGATCTACGTGCCGCCGCGTCCCGGCGGAGTCGTGCGTCGCGCGACAGGCCAGGAGCGGGATCAGGCTCTCTACTTCGACCAGATGACTAACCAGGTCCCGGTCGGCCGCGGACGAGACGGATCCCCGATCTACGTCAACATGGAATTCCTCGACGGCACGCGAGGCGCCCACGTGTCGATCAGTGGCATCTCCGGCGTGGCGACGAAGACCAGCTTCGCGCTGTTCCTGCTGCATTCCATTTTCCGCTCCGGCGCGCTGGGCGCACGGGCGGTCAACGCGAAGGCGCTGGTGTTCAGCGTGAAGGGCGAGGACCTGCTTTTCCTCGACCAGGCCAATGTGCACCTGGACGATGATCTGCGAGCCCAGTACGCAGTCCTCGGCCTGCCGGCCGAGCCGTTCGCGTCGGCAGGCTTCTGGGCGCCGCCGATCCCGGACGACCAGACCGGTCGGCCCAACGTCACCGGTCGCACGAGCGGCGTCGAGGCCTTCTGGTGGACGCCGAAGGAGTTCTGCGAGCAGCAGCTCCTGCCCTACGTGTTCGCCGACGCGGAAGACGAGCGGCAGCAGTACACGATCGTGATCCACCAGGTGGCCAACCGACTGCGCTTCGACGCGGAGGCGTACGGCGACCAAGGCGCGGTGAAGATCGGCGGCAGGGTCGTGACCACGTACGAGGATCTGCTCGACCTGATCATCGAACGGCTCACGGACGATGACACCCGGCAGGAGTGGGCAGGCCCGGTCACCGGAACCGGAACGGTGAACGCGTTCGTCCGCCGTCTCCGGTCGTCGCTGCGTCCGCTGTCCGCCATCATCCGCGCCGACCTCGCGGGAACGCCGCGCCGGGCGATCTCGACCCAGGACCAGCAAGTAACGGTCGTGGATCTGCACAATCTGCACGAGCGCGCCCAGCGGTTTGTCGTCGGCGTCGTGCTGGCGGCGGAGACGGCGCGCAAGGAGGATGCCGGTCCCGGCGGACTCTTGTTCACGATGATCGACGAGCTGAACAAGTACGCGCCCCGTGAGGGCGCCTCGCCGATCAAAGACGTCCTGCTCGACATAGCCGAGCGCGGTCGTTCCCTGGGCATCATTCTGATTGGCGCGCAGCAGACAGCGAGCGAGGTTGAGCGGCGCATCGTGTCGAACTCGGCGATCCGGGTGGTCGGCCGTCTCGACTCGGCGGAGGCGGGGCGTCCCGAATACGGCTTCCTGCCTGCTTCCCAGCGTCTCCGTGCCACCATCGCGAAGCCGGGCGCCATGTTTGTCTCCCAGCCGCAGATCCCCGTGCCGCTCGCGATCGAGTTCCCGTTCCCCGCCTGGGCGACGCGGCTGTCGGAGTGCGCCGAGCCGCCTCGCTCGCCGGACAGGCCGGCCGCGAGCGTGTTGTCGCGGCTGCCGGACGACGACGAGATCCCTCCTTTCTGACCCCCATCGCCGCGCAACGATCCTTACGGAAGGTCCGCACAAAGGCCGTGAAGTTCCTGCACACCGCCGACTGGCATGTCGGCAAGACGCTCAAGGGCCGCGACCGCCTGGACGAGCAGAAAGCCGTCCTGAACGAGATCGTCGGCATCGCCGAGGCCAACGAGGTCGATGCCGTCCTCATAGCCGGCGACGTCTACGACTCGACAGCGCCGTCAGCGCCTGCCCAGCAACTGGTGGTCAAGACGCTGTTGCGCCTGCGACAGACGGGTGCCCAGGTCATCGTCATCGCGGGTAACCACGACCACGGGCCGACCTTCGAGGCGTACC
This sequence comes from uncultured Actinomycetota bacterium, assembly GCA_963773105.1. GTDB lineage: Bacteria > Actinomycetota > Actinomycetes > Streptosporangiales > Streptosporangiaceae > Trebonia. Next base: position 432,039 of record CAVZAA010000002.1, on the reverse strand, counting down.
GGCCTCTCATGGGCGAGATCGGGATCACCCTCGCCGGAATGTGTCGCCCCCCGGAGAAAGGCGGGCTCGTCCGGTTCGCTTCCCGCTCTGACGGCGCGGACGCCCAGGTTGCCATCCTTCCGTTCCTGTCCCAGCGGTACGCCGTGCGCGCGGCGGAGATCGTTGCGAACACCCCGTCGCAGAACGCCCGCGCCTACGACGAGATGGTCCGCCAGATCGTCACGTCGCTGACGAGCGGGTTCAGCGCCGATGCGGTCAACATCGTGATGTCTCACGTCACCTGCGTCGGGGGCGTCTTTGGCGGCGGTGAGCGGCCCGCTCAGTCGATCTTCGAGTACAGCGTTCCGGCGTCGATCTTCCCCATCTCGGCGCACTACGTCGCGCTCGGCCATCTGCACCGGCGGCAGAGTCTGCCCGCCCAGGCACCGGTGCACTACAGCGGCTCGCCGCTCGCGGTGGACTTCGGCGAGCAGGACAACACGAGCGTCGTGTGCCTCGTCGAGGCGGCCCCTGGAATCCCGGCGCGTGTCACCGACATCCCGGTCACGTCCGGTCGGCGACTTCGGACCGTCCACGGCACTCTTGCCGAACTGCAGGCCCTGGCCGGCGGATTCGGTGACGACTACCTGCGGGTGTACCTGCGCGAGCCAACCCGTGCCGGGCTTCGTGACGAAACCATGGCGGTCCTGCCGAACGCCCTCGAAGTACGCATCGACCCGGAGTTCGCGGACCAGGGATCAAAGCGACAGAGTTCCGGCGAGGATCGCACGACGCGAACGCCCGCCCAGTTGTTCGGCGACTTCTGCGCCACCCGTAACGTCAGCGACCCTCGGGTCGCGACCCTGTTCGGGGAATTGCACGACGACGTCACCAGCGCCGATAGTGCCGACCTGTCGGCAGCGAGCTGACGGGGAAGAGGGATCCAACGATGCGTCCGATCACCCTCGACATGCACGGCTTCGCTTCCTTCCGCGACGAAGCGCACGTCGACTTCAGCGACGCGGATTTCTTCGCGCTTGTGGGCCCGACCGGCTCGGGCAAGTCGACGGTGATCGACGCGATGACGTTCGCGCTCTACGGGTCGGTGCCCCGCTGGGGCCGCAAGGGGATGGTCTCCCTGGCGCTCGCTCCAACCGTCGCTCGTGGCACCGTCAAGCTCGTCTTCGAGGTCGACGGGCAGCGCTACGTCGTGGCCCGAGAGCTGCGCCGCACTGGGCAGCACGGTCAACCAGCGTGCCGCCAGCCTGGAGCGACTTGCGGACCCGCACGGCTCGGCGCAGCCCGGTGACCAGACTTTCCCGATGGCCAAGGACATCGACGGCGTCAACGCCGCCGTAGAGAAGCTGCTCGGCCTGAAGTACGAGGACTTCATTCAGTGCGTGGTGCTGCCGCAGGGGCAGTTCGCCGACTTCCTGCATGCCAAGCCGAGTGAACGCCAGGAAATCCTCCTTCGGCTGCTTGGTGCGGAGCACTACCGGCTGATGATGATGAAGGCGAACCAGCGAGCGAACGTGTCGGAGCAGCGCGCTACCACCTACGGTGAAGAACTGCTCGGCTACGCCGACGCCACCGCCGAAGCTGAGAAGATCACCCGCGCGGCTGAGGTAGCCCTGGTCAGCCTCGGCGAACGGGTAACGGAGACGTTGCCGCTGATCAGCGCTCGGCGCGAGGAGCTGAAGGCCGCCGAGGGCAAGCTTCAGGAGCTCCGCGCCCAGCAGGCAAAACTGTCCGCTCTGCGGGTTCCGGACGGGGTTGAGAAGCTGGATGCGGACCTCGCCGCGGGCCGGGTCGACGCTGGAAAATCTGAAGGCCGCCGAGCAGGTGGCCGAGGACGCCGACACCGCCGCCCGTGACGAGCTCTCCCGTGGCCCGCAGCGGGCACCACTCGAGCTGGCCAAGGAACGCCGCGCTGAGTACGCCCGTCTCCAGGGCGGCATGCCGGGACTGGTCGCCGAGGTTACGAAGCTCGGCGAGCAGACGGAACGAGCCTCAACTGCGGTGGATACCGCCGCTGCCGCCGTGGATGACGCGCGGACCAAACGCGATGAGGCGCTCCGCGCCGCCCAGGCCACCGCCGAGCGCGTCACCGTTCTGACCGGCGAGCACACCAGGTTCGCGGCCGTGTCGATCCCCCAAGGTGTTACCGAGTTGGACGAGCGACGCTCGGCCGCCACGCGGGCCACGAAAACCGCGGTCGACGCCTTGGAGAAAGCAGAGCAGGCCGACGCCGCGGCCCGCGAGGCGCGCGCTGCCGCTGCACCGGAATCATCCCTCGGCCAGGCCACTCGTGACCTCGGCGAGCTGCGGACGCTTCTCGCTGACCTGGCGTCCGCCGAGCGTGCCGCCCGAGGGGCCGCCACCGCGCTGGAGGGAGCCGAGGGCGCGTTGGCTGCCGCGGAGAAAGCACGTCGCCAGCGTCAGGCCGAACTGGAGGAGGCGCGGCGTGACCATGTAGTCGCCGGACTGCGTCCGCACTTGGTGGCTGGGGAGCCTTGCCCGGTATGCGAGCAGAGCGTGCTGACCCTTCCCGCCCCGCTAGTAGCTCACGCGGTCGACGCGGCTCAGGCGCACCTGGCTGAGGCGGAGAACAGCGGTAAACGCCGCCCGCTCTGCTGTCCGTGAGACCGACACCATCGCCGCCAACGCCAACGCCAACCTCAGAGCCCGTGCCGAACGACAGACAGTTCTCGCCAGCCACCTGACCGAGTATCCTGTCCGGCCAGCTGGCTCATTTCCCGCTGTCGGCCGTCCATGCGGTCGCCGACGCCAAGGCCGTCATCAATGACGACCAGCTTGCTCGTGCGCTCGCCGAGATCGCGGCCCTGACGCAGGCCCGGCTGGCGGCGGAGCAGACCGCTGAACGAGCCACTAACGAAGCACAAGAGGCGAGGAAACGCCATCGGGGAGCGCTAGACCAGGAAGCCAAGGCCGAGGCCGCACTGACCAGTGCGCGGAATGCACTGCGGACTGCCCGAGACCCTCTCGTAGAGCTAGGTGCGCCGCAGGTGGATGACACGAACTTGGCCGCCGGGTGGACGGCATTGGCCCAATGGGCGCGACAGCAGGCCCAAGCACGGGCCGCAGCCTTGACTGAGGCGCAGGCAGCCAAAGAGGCCGCTGCCGATCGGTATCAGAAGCTCGCAGCCGAGTTCGGCGAGGCAGAGCGAGCTCTCGCCCGTCTTCGCGAAGAGGCGAAGACAGCCTCCGAGAACGACCAACGCGCCAGAGCCCGGCTAAGTCAGGTCTCCGCCCGCATCAGTGAACTTGACGCGCTGCTTGAGGGCGCCCCGAACGACGAGCAGATAACCGAGCGGCTGGCCCTGCTGAAGCGCCTGGAGACGGCTGCCGACCAGGCCAAGACGGTCCTGGATGCGGCACGTCAACGGCGTATCGCCGCAGATAAGACGCTTGCGGCGTTGAGGGAGGAAGAGCAAAAGGCACGCTCCCAGCTCTCGGCCGCCCGCGACAGTGTGGTGGCTCTCGGTGCCCCGGTCCTTGACGGCAGAGGCCTTCTCGACGCGTGGATGGTCCTGTTGACCTGGGGACAGGACGAGGTGAAGGTCCGCGAGCAGGAGGCGGTGACCGCAGAACGCGCCGCCGACGTCGCCCGCGCGAGCATCGCGGAACTGACCAGCCAGCTGAGCCGAGACCTAGCCAACTCCGGGATCGAGCTCGCCTCCGGATCGGTCCACGAAAAGGCAGCCGCCGCGGTGGCGAGCGCACTCGAAGGTGCCAGAGCCAGGACGAGCCGTATCAAGGAGCGGCGCGCTGAGGCCGCGGACCTGGTGCAGAAGCAGCGGACCGCCCAGGAGGAGCAGCAGGTCGCGCATATGCTCGGCAACCTGCTGCAGGCCAGGCAGTTCCCGCAGTGGCTGGTCAGCGAGGCCCTGGACGACTTGGTCACGGCCGCCTCGGAGACTCTTGCCGCGCTGACGAACGGCCAGTTCGATCTCACTCACGACAAGGGCGACCTGTTCGTCATCGACCACGCCGACGCGGATGCCAAGCGATCGGTGCGCACCCTGTCCGGTGGCGAGACCTTCCAGGCGTCCCTGGCGCTTGCCCTCGCCTTGTCATCGCAGATCAGCGCGCTGGCCACTGCGGGCGCGGCGCGGCTTGATTCCATTTTCCTCGACGAGGGATTCGGCACGCTGGATGGCGAGACCCTGGAGGTCGTGGCCACCACGTTGGAGACCCTCGCCCAGGGGAGTCGCATGGTCGGCGTCGTCACCCACGTAACGGCACTCGCCGAGCGCGTCCCGGTCAGGTACCGGGTCGCCAGGAACGCGCGGACGTCGACCGTTGCCCGCGAGGGCCTCGCCGATCGTGGACGAGGAGGAGCTCACAGCCATGATCAGCGACATCGCACCTCCGGCAGCTGGGACGGGCTCTGCCGGGCAGCCGATGCGTTTCAGCGTCGATGGCTGGGACCCGTCGTACGGCGCGAGCCTCGAGCTCGAAGAGCAACTGCAGGAATCCACCGCGACCGTCGCGGTCGACGTGGAATTGCCGGCAAGCAGATGGCAGGCAATCGATGCCACGACGGACCGCGCGCTTCCCGCGGCGATCCTCTTCGTCGACGGTGTGCGCCGCATTGAAGCCCGCGTCTGGATCGACGATGAGGTCTCGGACGGGGCCGGTCGACCGACGCGACGGCGGCCCTGTGTGCCTCGTACGCAGCCGGAGTGGTGTGCTGCTCTGGAGAGCAGGCGCATCTAGTGATGGCAGAGATGCGGCGTGGCCTGTTCTCGGTCGCGCGCCACGCGAGCGACATCGTCACCCGGGCTGGCCGGTATCAAGCGCATTACATAGGGAGCGGCTCGGCAGGCGTCCCGCTTATGGCGCGGCTTTCTCAGGGACTGCAGCGTCGCCTGGCCGAGATTGAGATGGTCACCGCCGTCGCAGCGCGCTCGGCAGCTTCCAGATATCTGGAAGCTGGCCGTGATCCGTTGACTTGCTGGCCCGCGGACTCGCATCCTCGGTGACGAGAGCAACACTGCGGTAACAGGCAAGGATGGATTTGGCGATCATCCATGTGACGGACAGGTCAAGGACGGTGCCCGATGACTGACAACAGGGAAGCGGCACGTCGTCCGGTACGCGCTCCGCTGCGGCGGCGAAGTCGGCGGCGCTGGGCGATCGCCGGCGGTGTGGCGATGTGCTGGCTGGTCTTGGAGTTCATGACGGGTTCCGCCGTCACTGCCACGGTCCTGCTGGTGGCCATCGCCGGACTCGGCGCGGCGGGCATGGCGGGCCTGCGGGCCCTCGGCATCACGCGGGATCATCCCCGGCTGCGGCAGATGGCCGCCCGGCCGTGGCGCGATGGGCAGGACGTGCTGAACGTCGCCATGCGCCATCTGTCCGATGTGTTCATCGTTTCGCCGAGCGGATCGCTGATCGCGCCGGACGTTGTCGAACTGCAGATGAATCCCGGTGATCTCGCCTCGTTGGGTGAGCAGATGGGACTCCACGTGGTCAGCGCCAGTGTGACCGAGGTTTACGAAGGCCAGGTAGCCGAGCGCGAGGCTCGCTTTGTCGGGTCATGTCAGCCAGAGGTGTACCTCGTCCCGGATCATTCGATCCCGCAAGGCCGCTACCGACTTCGGCGAGGCCTCCCGGTGAGCGCCCGTCCCTCCTCTGGCCCCTGGGACCTGCCCGACGCGCCAGACCACATCGATCCCCGGCTTACATACGTCGCCCAGGAATTCGCCGATGCTGCGGCGGATCCCGTCGGCACCGGGTCCGAGCCGGAATGGGGCTACCCCCGGCCTGCGTCAGGCCCCGGCTACGCTCAGCCCGTCGGCGCCGGGCCCGAAGGCCGCACCCGGTACGAGGTCGACCCGGGTCGGACGGTCATGGACGGCGTGGCCACCGTCATGGAGCAGATCCGCCCGGCCGTTCCCGTGCTGCGGCTGGTGACGGGCTCATCGGTCGCCGAAACCTCGGTGTCCGGTGCCCGGGCCGGCCGCGGGCCGGTTGAGCTGGTGCTGCCCGAGGTGCCGACGGTGTCCAGGGTGCACGCGATCTTCACGTTTGCCGCGGACCGTTGGTGGGTCACCAACCAGGGGATGAACGGGCTTTCCGTCAACGGTGTCCCGGTCTCGGGCGAGCAGCCGCTGAGTGACGGAGACTCGATTCGCTGGGGGAAGAGCCAGGACGCGCCGCTGTCCCGGGTAGAGATCGGCCGAGGTCCCGAACTGCGGCTATTGTCTTTCCAGGCGTAGGCGAGACTTGGGACGGCCGCGGAAAGCGTGGGGACCGGCGTTCGGGAGTGCGACTGAGTGGTGGCAGGGCGACTGTTGCTGTGGTCAACTGCATGCGACGAGTGGGTGAGCTGCCCGCCTGACGAGATCACCTGGCTGGACCGGAGCACACTCAGCGACAACGAAGATCTGACCCTGCACCGCGCCCCGCGGTGCGCGGGGCTTCGTCACGTCCAGCACCGCTGGGAACTGTTTAGCCGTGACGTGACCTATCAGGTTTACCTGGCGCCAGATACAGCCGGGGCAGCGCTTAGCGCCGAGGCTGTCCGGCGCACTGCCCGCTATGTTCTGCCCGCCGCCGCGGAGAGCTACGAGGCACGGCCGGTCGTACTCGATCAGGGCTCGTGGGTGGTCAGCGTGGCCGCCTGGGTGCTGCGGCTACGGCTCGACATGCCGGCCGAGGCCGGCGTTGACGCGGCCGACCCGGACAGTGATCAGGAAGCAGTGACCCGGGCCAACGAGCTCATGCGGCGGAGGGCAGCGGGCGGCGCGATCAGGAAGGATGCGGTAGCTCGAGTGCGCGGCTACTTCGAGCGCAACGCGACGGCGCGGCTGGCGATGGCCTATTACTACCAGGAGTTCATCCTCGGCTTTAGCACGCCGCAGACGGTGCCGATGCTCAACGTGGTCATCGCCCTGAACCTGAGCGGAGAGGGCGCGGTATCCGACTACAAGAAGCTGCTTCAGGGATTCATCTGGTCCGAACGCGGCCACGCGCGAGATCTCACTGGGTTCCTGCTCACGAACGGCCTGCTGACGTCTGCCCATCTGGATGAGGCGAGGCTGCTCGCCGAGCAGAACGAACGCGAGGGTGTCTGCGAGACGGCCCGGCGGCGGCTTCGCTACCGCCCGAAGGGCAAATAAATGGCGGACGCCAATTCGGACCTGCGGGGTTTACGGCTAACCGCCTGGGTGCGGCGTGGTGCAGTTAATGTGCGGGTCCACATGAGCGTAGTTGAGCCCGCCTGCCAGGATCGTCACCGCGGCCGTGCTGACGCTGCTGCAGTCAACGGGGCCTTTGTAATCGCCGCGCTGCCCAGCCGCGATACCGCCGATGACCAGCCAGATGACAAGCAGTACCGATCCAATGTGCATCAGGACCTCCGTCAACATCGTCATGAAAAAAGCGGATACCGCCAAGCGACCGCATGGTGGTTACCTTGGTCGTCATCCGCGAAGAAGCCTACCCATAGGTGTCGCCAATGCCCTTTCCAGAAATCTGGAAGTCAGGCGCCGCGAAAACCATTTGCGGGCGGGGCAGCTGATGCCGCGAGGCGAGGAGCGCTGGGTCGCCTCGGTCCTGGACCTGCTCGACGCCATCGACGCCTAAGTGCCTGTATCCGAGCGGCCGACGCGATTACTTTAAGTAGGTGAAATGTAGCGCAGAGTGGCGGCCGCAACCGTAGGGTGTCCCCATGGCTATACGTCGGTTGCTCATCGTGCTGCCCGGCCTGCTGGCACTGCTGGCGGCGGCAGCCTGCACGACGGTTCCGGCCGCGACCGGGGTTCCTGCCAGGACGATCCAGCCCGCTTCTCATCCGGCCACGCCGTCCAGCCGTCAGGTCCGTGCCGGGGTTGCCGCGGGCAGCGTCACGCTGGCGTTCGCCGGAGACGTGCACTTCACCGGGCGCACCGCGCAGCTGCTGAGCGACCCGACCACCACGTTCGGGCCGATCGCCGCCGTGCTGAAGTCAGCCGACTTCACCGCGGTCAATCTCGAGACGGCCGTCACCAGCGGCGGCACGCCGCAGCCGAAGACCTACCATTTCCGCACCGTACCGGCCGCGTTCACCGCGCTCCGCGACGCCGGCATCAGCCTGGTCACGATGGCCAACAACCATGTCCTGGACTACGGGCAGGCCGGCCTGGCGGACACGCTGGCGGCGGCCAAGGCAGCCCGGTTCCCGTACGTCGGGATCGGCACGAACGCCGACGCCGCGTGGGCGCCCTACGTGACCACGGTCAAGGGGACGAGGATCGCTGTTATCGGCGTCTCGCAGGTGGCCGAGCTCGCATCGTCCTGGGTGGCGACCGACAGCCGGCCCGGCGAGGCGAACGCGATCAACCTGGGCCGCACCCTGGCAGCGGTGCGGGCCGCCAGGCGGCTGACCCCGACCGTCATCGTGTTCATGCACTGGGGCACCGAAGGCGAGGCCTGCCCAGACCCCAACCAGCTGTCGCTGGCGCGGAAGCTGGCGGCAGCCGGAGCCAGCATAATCATCGGCGCGCACGCGCACATGCTGCAGGGGTCCGGCTGGCTCGGCCACACCTTCGTCGCCTACGGGATGGGCAACTTCCTGTGGTGGGAGAACTCCTACAGCACGGCCACCGGCGTCCTGGAACTGACCCTTCACCCGCACGCACCGCTGACCGCCCGGTTCATCCCCGCGGTTGTCTCCAGCACCGGCCAGCCGATCGTGGAGCACGGTGCCACGGCACGCCAGGCCGTCGCCCACTACGACAGCCTCCGCGCATGCGCTGAGCTTGCACAGCGACCATCCTGACCGCCCGGTACCCAGCGCCACGCTTTCCTACGTTGACCCGGCCGCCCGGATCTTGCCCGGTTGCCTGACGTGACCGCCCGCTAAGTCGCCTCAGGGCGGTGCATTGCACGAATCCAGAACGCATACGGCATATCAAGTGCGTTCCTCACCATCGCCTCGATCTGCTCTTCAGTGCACGCGTCGCCGCTCATCCGCTCGGTCTGCCAGGCGATGAAGCGGTCGCGCCATGCGAGCGCTTCATCCAGCTCCAAGCGGTCGGGCTGGTGACCGATCACGATCGGATCCAGTGCTGCAGTGGTCTTCTGGGCACGCTGAGTTTCATCAGACATGGTGCCGCCCCCGCCCCTTTGATGATGCCCCTCCGAACTAACGATAATTGCTACGCACCGTGATTAACAGACCTAAATTCATCCTGCGGGTAGAGAAAACCGAGCAGCGCGGTTCTGCCGCCTAGGACGCCAGCGGAGACATGTTTACCTGCGGTGACACGTGTCGTGACATGATTGTGATGTCGTGCGTTGCGATGATGTGGTGGGTTGCGTGCAACTCAACTTGCTACGGTACGTAGTCTTCCGGCGCAGGCAGTGCCGAGCACGGATCGGCTTGATCTGGACTCAACCGTCGCATAGACCACAGGGGTATCGTGGTGGGCGGAGTCACGCCCCGTCACGGCACGGGGACAGCGAGCCGAAGCACCTCATGAACCAGGGCTCTTCCGGCCGGAGCCGTCAGATCGCGACGCACGTGCGGCCACGCCGTCTCCTGCCGGACACGACACGCGGTCCCCTGCCCAGCCGGTCAACGTGAGACCTTACCTGAAGGCCGCCTCAGTGCGAGCTCGACTCGGGCGGGCCAACCGCGAGATTCTGGATGGCGCGAGATGCCGAAGCCGGGCAGGACGACCGAGGACCACGACGATCAACGTGCCGGTAAAGCCGACCGTACGCTCACTCGGTCCCGGAGGCTGGCTCAAGCGACCCAGACGCGCCTGAGCCCAGTGCGCCAGTGGCTGGCGCGGTATGAGCACCGCCCAGTGATCGGTGTCATCGCCGCTGTCTATCGGCGAGATCGGGAATCCGAAGGATCGGTCATGGGCAGTGCGATCGCGTTTCGCCTGTTTCTGTTTTTCGCGCCACTGCTGCTCCTGGTGGTCGGAATCGCGGGGCTCGCCTCTGGCTTCGTCAATGCCGGCGACGTCAGCAGGACTGCTGGCATATACGGTGGCCTCGGGGCGGAGATTAGCGCGGCTTTTCACCAGCCCGGGTTCACACGCTGGATCGCAGTGGTGTTCGGACTGTTCGGAGTGCTGACTGCCGGCCGGTCGTTGAGCAGGGTCCTGCGGGCAGCGAGCTCAGCCGCGTGGCGGCTGCCGCTGGCGGGGTCCCGGACTTCGCTGGGCGCGGCGGGCGTCGTTGCCGGCCTGATCTGCGCCATGGCCTTGATCGCCATTCTCGTGAACCGAGTACGGGAAGACCTGGGGCTGGGCGTTGCGGGCCTTGCGTTTGTCCCGGCCCTGGTGATCTACGGGCTGGCGTGGCTGGTCGTCTTCATGATTCTGCCGGATGCCGCGGATGGCCCGGGAGCGCTGCTGCCAGGATCGTTGCTCGTGGCTCTGACCATCACGGTCATGCACTCAATCAGTGAGTTCTATCTCCCGGACCGGCTCGCCCGCGCAAGTCAGCTCTACGGAGCGATTGGAGCGACCATCGTGACGCTGGGATGGTTCTTCTTCCTCGGGAGAGGAATCGTGCTCGCCATGGAGTTGAACGCGGCGATCTACGAGCGGTATGGAAACATTTCTCAGGTCGTGTTCTCGCTCCCGTTTTTCCGGGTCCTGGCCCGCAAGTCTGCGCGCGTGCGCAGACTCTTCGGACTCCAGTAAAACCGCGCGGCACACTGCGGCCAGCGGGCAGGCATGATTGGTCCATGACCACAGCAACCCCGGCCGCCGGTGACTACGACGCTTACGCCGGCCAGTACGCGGCGTTCGTGGCCAGACGGGAGGAAGTCGGGCCCGAGGCCGATCCGTTCGGCCTGCTGCCGCCGCTGCTGGACTTGCTCGGCGACATCGCCGGCCGCCAGGTGCTGGACGCCGGCTGCGGAGAGGGCTACCTCGCCCGGGCGCTGGCGGCGCGCGGAGCCCACGTCACCGGGATCGACCTGTCACCGCGCCTGATCGAGCAGGCCCGCGCCAAGGACCCCGGCGGCAGTATCGACTACCAGGTCGCCGACCTCAGCCAGCCCTGGCCAGTCGCGGCCGGGCGCTTCGACGCCGTGGGCAGCTACTTGGTCCTCAACGACGTCGCGGACTACCGCGGGTTCGCCGCCACCCTGGCCGCCTCGCTCAAACCCGGCGGCCGGCTCGCGCTCGCGCTCAACAACCCCTACAGCGCCGTCACCGATCTGCACGTCACCGACTACTTCGACTCCGGCGCGGTCAGCCCCTACCGCGGCCTGTGGGAATCCGGGATCCAGGTTTACCACCATCACCGGACGCTGGAGAACTACCTCGACGCGTTCCACGCGGGCGGCCTCCGCCTCACCAAGCTCGCCGACGTCCTTGCCCGGGCCGACGCCCACCGGCCAGACGCGTACCTCCCGCCCGGCGGCCGCTTTCCCCGCTTCATGCTCCTTGCATTCAGCAAACCTTGAACTGATGCCGGCTGGTGCTGGCGTCAAGAAGATCAAAATCCATCATCCCGAACGGTCCCGTGCTTCGCCTTCACCCGCCGCTCTTCGCATATCTAACGCTTGAAGGCGACCCCGCCCCACATCGCGGCGACTGCGTTCGTCTCCTCTGGGGTATCGGGGCGCCACTGCTGAATCGGGGTCACGCCCGGCTCTACGAGCTCGAGTCCTTCGAAGAAGCTGGTGACCTCGGCACGGCTTCGGTAGGTGCTCGGCTGGGCGAGCAGCCGGTTGAGGCGGTCGCTCATGTCGGACATCTGGCCCATATGCATGTCGTTGGGGACGTGCGAGATCGACAGCGAGCTTCCCGGCGGCACGGCGGCCATCAGTTCCTCGATGATCTGCCGCGGGTTGTCCTCGTCGCGGATCAGGTGGAGCACCGCGATCAGCATCACGGCGACCGGTTCGGTGAAGTCGATCGTCCTGCTCGCGATCTGGAGGATCTTGCCGGTGTCGCGCAGGTCCGCGTCTATGTAGTCGGTCGCGCCGTGCGGCCCGCTGCCGAGCAGGGCGCGGGCATGCGCCAGGACCATCGGGTCGTTGTCGACGTAGACGACACGCGCCTGCGGGGCAACGGACTGGGCGACCTCGTGGGTGTTGTTCGACGCGGGGATGCCGGTGCCGATGTCTAGGAACTGGCGGATTCCCCGCTCCCTGGCCAGGTAGCGCACGGTGCGGGCGAGGAAGGCGCGGTTGGCGCGGACGGAGGAGATCAGGCCGGGGAATGCCGCCAGGGCCTCCTCGCCGGCGGCGCGGTCAGCAGCGAAGTGGTCTTTCCCGCCTAGCCAGTAGTCGTAGACCCGAGCGATGTGCGCAGTTCCGGTATCGAGCCTCTCCACGTCGGAGGCATCCAGGGAGTCGTCCCCCGATTCTGATATTTCGGACATAACTGTCTATCGCTCCGTCTCGGATTTCGTCACGGATTTCTAGCCTATGTTACTGCGCAATCGGTTGCAGCGCTGGGCGCCGACGCGCTTGGGCGAGGATGGCTACTCGGCGGGTCCGACTGTCTCGCGGATCCGAGCTACGATCCGGTCAGCCTCGTCTTCTGTGATCGGTATGAGCTCATATTGGGTGTCGCCGCGCTCGGCTGAATGCAGGAGGGACGAGAACTGCCACTGCAAATCGCGTCCGAACGACTCGTCCCGGCGGTCGCCATCGCCGAACCGGCGGAGGACGCCCGCGGGCTCGTCCCTGCTCGTGTAGTCATCGACGATTGCGTAGTACGTAACCTCAGCCATCACGTTTCTCCGGCGGGTAGTCCTCGATCCTGAATACGTCTGGCGGGCGCTTCACAAAGCCGTTCACCCGACGCTGATAGGCCTCAAGCTCAGTCTCCTCGGCCTTGCTGGTGAGCGGGTCGCGGAGACGCTCGTACGCCTTATGAGTCAACTCCTTGGCTTCCCAGCTCTGCGGGGTGTGGAACTGAACCTCGAGGCGCAGACCGGTCTCTGGTCTGACCCACTGGCTGTTAATGCCCTTGTACTGATCCTTCGCCCACAGATTCTTGGACTTCATGAGCTCGTAGCCAGCTCCCTGCAGGCGTTCGACATCCTCGAGTACACCATCGGTGTAATCCGCCTCGGTGTACGCGAGCGTGAATCGCACGGCATCCGGGACTTCAGCGGCCGCTTGCCTGGGGGACAGGTCCGGGTCGTACCGAAGCCGCTCTGCGATCTTCTCTTTGAGCCGATCTTCGCCTTTGAGCCTGTTTTCCAGGCCGACCAGGCCGCGGTTCGGATTGGCGGCCTCGATCTCGAGCAATGCTGGGAAGGCGACTCGTTCGCCCTCGTCCTGGATGTCGGCGCAGGCCTTGGTGGCTTCTGCGTTCTGTTCGGGGGTGAGCCTGCGGGTTTCGCCGGAGGACCAGGAGCCGTCGGGATGGGTTTGGGGGATAGCCCGCTCTCGTTCTGGATACCGGTCTTGGTGCTGTTCCCAGGCTGCTCGCAGGGACGGGAGCGCCTCGGCCCAGGAGTCGCGGTCGGCGTCCGCATCGGCGGTCGCGCCGCGGGTGTCATCACGCGCGCTCTCCTGGTGGGCGGCGTATGCCTGCTCGACTTGGGCCCGGCTGGCGCGGTGTACGGCGACGCGGTCGGCCTGGTCTAGCGGCAGTAGTGGGGCGGAGTCGGGTGCCCGCGGGTCGTCGGGTGGGCGGTGGCTTGTTTCCTCGGGATCGTCTGCTGGGTCGGGACGGTCGACCGCCACTCGTCACCTCCCAGTGTCGGCACCCAATTTCGGATACGTCTCACACTTGGCAACGGCTGCGGGACACGTCCGGTTCAACTCCAGGCGCCGGTCCGGCCGCAAGTCGTCGTGCGTGTGAGCGAGCGCGTCCGCATCGGCTCCGTTAGGTTGTTGTTATGGATGATCTGGCCAAATCCGAGGTATCGCGCTGGGTCGCCCCGACATTCATCATCTGTTCGGTGGTGCTCATTCCGTGGATTGTGTACCTCGGGTTCTCCCTTCCGACACGTCAGATCTCCTCTCACTACGACGTCGCCTGGGCGGGATTTGACGGCCTCGAGCTGATAGCGCTTGGCGCGACGGGCTACTTCGCGCTCCGCCGGTCCCGGTACCTGGCGCTGGCCTCGGCCTCGGCGGCGACGCTTCTCGTGACCGACGCCTGGTTCGATGTTCTGACCTCGCCGCGGCACCAGATAGTTGAAGCGGTCATCCTTGCGGCGGTCATCGAGCTTCCGCTTGCGGGTGTCTGCGCATGGCTGAGCTTCCACACCGAGCGTCTCGCGGACCGCAGGGTCAGCGTGGTGCCCCACCGCATGGACCGGTTCCGATCAAGGCGGTTAATTAGCCGACCCGCGCGGCGGCCGGGCGCTGATGACCTAGTCAGTCGGCTCGGCCGTCTCCCGGATCCGTGTGATGATCTGGTCAGCCTCGTCTTCGGTGATAGCGACGAACTCGAACATGGTGTCCCCCCGCTCGGCGGCGTAGAGGAGAGGCGAGAATTCCCAGGTCAAGTTAGGCGAGAAGGCCTCATCAACTTGACCGTTGCCGTCGACTACACGACGGAGGACCCCGCCAGGGCGGTCGCGGCTGCTGAACTCATCGATGATCGCGTAGTAGGTGATCGTCTGAGCCATTGTCATATCTCCGGGAAGTCTGGGATCTCGTTGGTACCGGGTGGAGTGTCGAGCAGTGCGTTTGCCCGACGCTGGAAAGCCTCCAGCTCGTTGCGTTCTGTAGGTGAGGTATCTGTGCTGCGGATGCGTTCGTATGCCTCATGGGTAAGTTCCTTGGCCTCCAGGCTCGCCGGCGTGTGGAACTGCACTTCGATGCGCAGGGCAGTCTCGGGGCGGCGCCACTGGCTATTGATCCCTTTGTACTGCTCATCTGACCAGAGGTTCTTGAGCTTGACCTCCTCGAGTCCGATCTCCTTGAGACGTTCGACGTCGGCGAGTACACCATCGGCGTAACGACCGGGGTTGTACTCGAAGGTGAATCGCACGGGGTCCGGAACGATGCTGAGCGCTTGTGTCGCTGTGAGCTCCGGGCGGGCCCGGAGCGCATCGGCGATCTTCTCTTTGAGGCGGTCTTCGCCTTTGAGCCTGTGTTCCACGCCGGCTAGGCGGCGGTTGGGGTCGGCGGCCTCGATCTCGAGCAGTGCCGGGAAGGCGACTCGTTCGCCCTCGTCGTGGATGTCGGCGCAGGCCTTGGTGGCTTCTGCGTTCTGTTCGGGGGTGAGCCTGCGGGTTTCGCCGGAGGACCAGGAGCCGTCGGGATGAGTTTGAGGGATAGCCCGATCTCGTTCTGGATACCGGTCTTGGTGCTGTTGCCAGGCGGCTCGCAGGGACGGGAGCGCCTTCTCCCAGGAGCCGCGATCGGCGTCCGTGTCGGGGGTGCCACCACGCGCACTCTCCTGGTGGGCTGCATATGCCTGCGCGACTTGGGCCCGGTTGGCGCGGTGGACGGCGACGCGATCGGCATGGTCTAGAGGCAGTGGTGAGGCGGCTTCGGGGGCCGGGGGATCGTCGTCCGGCGGACGCTGGCCGGGTTCATAGGGGTCGTCGGCTGGGTCGGGGCGGTCGACCGGCACTCGTCACCTCCCAGTGTCGGCACCCAATTTCGGATACGTCTCACTCCTGGCAACGGCTGCGGGTCACGTCCGGTTCAAGACTCGGGGATCGCACGCTCCGGGCCGACGTGCTATCGGGCGCGCCTGTATTGATCAACGAGACCGAGGGCCGCGACCTAGCCGTCGATCAGGTGGAGGTCTCCGAGGCAGGCGACCACGGAGGCGAAGCTGTCAGAGGGCGGCCGGTGGCGTGGAGCAGGGCGCGGGCGAACCTGCTGAGCGGCAAGACGGGCAGTTCGTCCGGCGTGAACCAGGCGAGCTCGCTGAGCTCGCCGTCTGCGGGCGCAGGGGTGCCTGCGACGATCCGCGCCTCGTAGACGGCGGTGACGTAGGCGGCGCGGTCGCCGTTGGGGTAGCTGACCTCGTAGTCTGGGCCGCCGAGCACGTCCAGCAAGCGGACGAGCTCGATGTCGGCGCTGATTTCCTCGCGGGCTTCCCTGATGGCTGCGACGGCGGGCGACTCTCCCGGTTCGACGGCGCCGCCGAGGGTGCCCCACCCGTCGTCGTGGCCTGCGTGGCGGACCAGCAGCAGCCGCCCTGCCTCGTCCACGGGCAAGACTGAAACTGACGGCAGCAGGAGCAGGTCGTGCCCGACGGCGGCACGCAGCCTGGCTATGTGCGCGGCGATACCCACCGGCGTAACCCTGGCTGTCCTGCGGGCAGGCGTGCTGGCTTCCGCTGCCACTTGATGCCGATCTCCGCTTAGCGGACCCACGCGAAGCACGCGACCGTTCGGAATGATCGATGTTTTTTGCAGGTAAGGAAAGTGTATCTCTAAGGTTCCCGCCTTAGCCCGTTCAGGCAGACCCTCCCTTCATATCGGCGCTAGGGTGAATGATCCGGACGAGCGAGGAGGCCAATGAGACGACCCTCCAGCCGGGTTACCAGCATTGACGTGGCGCGGGAAGCCGGGGTGTCGCAGAGCACGGTCAGCTTCGTGCTGAACGACACCCCCGGGCAGACGATCCCCGAGGAGACCAGGCGCCGCGTCCTGGCGGCGGCGAAGAAACTCGACTACCGCCCGCGGGCCTCCGCCCGCTCGTTGGCCGCCGGACGCAGCGACGTGGTACTGCTCGCGCTGCCGGGACTGCCGATCTCCGCGAACCTCTCCCGCTTCATCGAGCAGCTGGCCTCGGCGCTCGCCGAGCGTGGCCTATCCCTGGTCACGCATCTGGCCGCCGAGGGACACGGGCGGCCGCTGCCCGACCTGTGCGCCGCGGTGGACGCCTCCGCCGTCGTCAGCCTGATCCCCTTCGACGAGGAGACGACCGAGGCCTTGCACCGGGCGGGTGCCCAGGTCGTGCTCGGGACGGGAAGCCAGGCGAGAGCCGAATTGCAGGAGATCGGCCGGCTCCAGGCACAGCACCTCATCAGCCTGGGCCGCACCAGCCTCGGCTACGCCCTGCCCGCGGATCACCCGACGCAATTCAGGGTGCAGGAACGCCTGCGCGGCGTCGCCGCCGCGTGCGCCGAACGCGGGCTGGCCGAGCCCGTCGCGCTGGAAGTTGACATGGACGGCGCGCGGGCCGCGCTGGCGGTGGACCAATGGACCGACGCCGCGGTGACGGCCGTATGCGCGTACAACGACGAGACGGCGATGGCGGTCCTGGCCGGAATGCACCTGCGCGGCTTGCGGGCTCCGGACGATATCGCGGTCATTGGAGTCGGTGACGTCGCCGCCGCGCAGGTGACCATACCGCCGCTGAGCACCATCGGCTTGGACTACTCGGAAACCGGCCGGGAACTCGCGCAGGCCATCCTGGAAGGCCTGGATGGCGGGAGACCGGCGCCGCACGACGGCCTGACCCGCCCCCGGCTCGTCCGCCGCGCATCGGCCTGATCGATCACCAGCGTACGGGGGCGGCCCGCCTCCTGGAGGCTCGGGCATGGGCGCGCGAATGCGTCCTCTAGAGCGCCCCGCTCTTCGCGACTCAACCGCAGCGCAGCGACAGAGGCGGCCACAGACACAATGCTAGTCCTGGCCGCGCGTCACGCCCTGTCCAGTTATTTGCGAAACGCACCCTGACGGCCGCAGGCGACCAGGGACAGCGTCCTGGCTCCAACCGCGAGGTACCCGAGTTACGAAAGACCCCATTGTGGTTACATTGTGTGATGCGAAGGGTGCTGATTCCGCCGAGGGGAACATAGCGAAGCATGGCCTCCGAAGCCGACGATGTAGCGGAACGGCTGCGCGCGGAGTTCCCTCGCGCGCTGCAAGAACAGCAGTTGATCGGGTACTTCCAGCCCGAGGTGGAGTTGTCGACCGGGCAGCTGGTGGCGGTCGAGCTGCTCGCCCGCTGGGAGCACCCGGAGCTCGGGACCCTGCAGCCGTCCTCGTTCGTCTCGCTGGCCGAGGAGCTCGGGCTGATGACGGAGTTCAGCCTGGAAATGCTCAGGCAGGCGCTCGTCCACCACAAGGCCTGGGCCGCCGCCGGGTGGCTGGTCCCCGTCTCGGTCAACATCGGGCCCGGGTGCGTGGCCGACCCTGACTTCCCCGCCGCCGTCTCCCGGCTCCTGGCCGAGGAGCAGGTGCCCGGGCAGATGATCGCGCTTGAGGTGAGCGAGGAAACGGGGACGACGGCCGTCAGCGCGAGGTTCTTCGCGCAGCTGGCGGAGTCCGGGATCCAGTTCTCCCTCGATGACTTCGGCACCGGCTTCGCCTCGCTGGAGAGCCTCGGCGGCTGGCCGATCAACGAGCTCAAGCTGGACAGCTCGATCGTGCGCCCGATCATCAGCAGCAGGAGCTTCCGCACGATCGTCCGCACCACGATCGACCTCGCGCACCAGCTCGGCGTCAAGGTGGTCGGCGAGGGGGTCGAGTCCGCGGCGATCAGTTCCGAGCTGCAGGCTCTCGGGTGCGACATCGGCCAGGGGTTCTACCTCGGGCGCCCGATGCCGGCCGCTCGCCTTCACCGAGTGGCTCCGCGACCCGGCCAGGCTCGTGCTGCCCATGGAAGCGTCCGGCTACCCGCAGCCCAGTCCTCAAGCGCGCCGGGCGGCTCCCGGCGGACTGCTCAGCGCGTGCATCAGCCGCGCGGTCGGCGCCCTGCGGCAAGCGGTGCAGCAGGTCGGCGGGGGCGTGGTGGCGACCGCGGTACTGGTGCTGCTCGCTTACGGCATGTGGCAGATGTTCCGCTGGGGCGGGCGCGCGCACCAGGCGCTCATCGGCGACCTGGCGTTCGTCCCGTTGAACGGGGCCGCGGTGGTGCTGGCCTGGCGGGTGTCGCGGCGGGCGGATCTCGGGTCCCGCACCTGCCGCGCGTGGCGCCTGCTGTCGGTGGCGATGCTCCTGTACCTGGTCGGCGACCTGCTGCAGTTCTGGATCGAGAACGTGATGCACCGGGTGGCCTACCCCGCCTGGTCCGACGCGGCCTACCTCGGCTTCTATGTCGTCGCCTTCTGCGGCCTGGTCTCCTTCCCCGCCCGACGGGGGTCGGGCCCGGAGCGGCTCCGGCTGCTGCTCGACCTGGGGACGGTGTTCACCGGCGGGGCGGTGCTGATCTGGTACCTGGCGCTCGGCCCGGCCGTGAGGTCGGGCCTGCACTTCGACCTGTTCGAGCTCGTCACCTACGCTTACCCGGTCGGTGACCTGCTGCTGCTGTTCGGCATTCTGACGCTGCTGTGGCGCGGTGTCCCCCAGTCGAGCGTCATGGCGCTGCGGATCTTCGCGGTCGGCCTGCTGCTCTTCATCGCGGCCGACCTCATCTACGCCTACATCACCGTGCACTCGGCCTACATGGGCGGCGATCCGGTCGACACGCTGTGGATGCTCGGAGTGACCGCCGTCTGCATCTCCGCCGCCAGCCAGCTGCGCACCAAGCCCACCGCGACCGTGGTCAAGCCGCCGGCGTCCGATCCCGTGCGGCCGTCCTTCCTGCCCTACGTGGCCGTCCTGAGCAGCTACCTCCTGCTGGCCTTCGTCGGGTTGCGCAGCGTCGGGTTCAACCCGCTGGGCGGCGTCCTGCTCGGCGCCCTGGTGCTGACCCTCCTGGTCAGCTGCTCGTCAGTACATCGCCCTGCGCGACTACGGCCGGCTGGCGGTCAGGTACCAGCAGCTGGCCTCGATCGACGGCACCACCGGCCTGTTCAACCGGCGCCACTTCATGGAAACCGCCGAGGCCGCCTTCGCCCATGCCCAGCGGCTCGGCCAGCCCGTCGTCGCGCTGATGATCGACGTCGACAACTTCAAGCAGATCAACGACCTGCACGGCCACATCGCGGGAGACGCAGGTGCTCACCGACCTGGCGCGGGCCTGCCGGGAGAACGTGCGGCCCGAGGACCTCGTGGGCCGTTACGGCGGCGACGAGTTCATCATCCTCGTGCCCGGGATCACCAGCCTGCGCGCGACCCACCTGGCGAACCAGCTCACCCGCCGGGTGACCGATTTCCACGGCAGCGACGGGAAGCCGCTCGCCTACAACTCAAGCGTCGGCATCGCCGAATGCCCGCCCTACGAGGACCTGACGGCCCTCCTCATCCACGCCGACCGGGCCATGTACGCGGCGAAACAGGCCGGCGGCGGCGACTGGCGCATCTTCAGCGACGCTGCGGGAGCGGAACAGGTAGGCACCGGGGTAGCCGCCACCCCGGAGGAAACCGGCACTCACCAGCACTAGCTCCCGGTCCCGGCCGTTTCTGTCGTCGTTTGGATTCCGCTCGAGGCCCGTGGCGCTCGCCTCGGCCCGGCCCGCGCCGAGCACGATGCGCAGTCCGCCGCCCGGACCGGCCTCTCGGGCCGCTCAGCCCTTCTGATGACCGGGCGCTGATGGCCGGGTGGGATGGCCTTCCTTCCCCTTCGCCTTACCATGCGCCAGCGCCTTCGGCGACGCCTTCTTCCCGACGGCCCTCGCCTTGCCGTGCCGGCTCCCGGAGGTGGCCGCGGGTGCCGGCGTGCCGGAAGGAACTGTCGCCTTCGGCAGCTGGGCCGAAGGTTGCGGCGCGGGGGCACCGAACGTCGTGTGTGCAAGTTCCTGGATAGGCGCGGGGAGCGCGTTTGCGGCGGCGGCTCCGGAGAAGGCAACGACGACGGCAGCCGCGATGCCGACAGCGATAGCCTGCCCTGGCCTGACGCGCGCGCGGAACCTCGCCGAACGTGCTGTACGCTCGCCGCTGGCCTGCACGAACGCGGCGACCGCGGTGAACTCTCCGGCTAGTTCCTGGTCGTTGGCCGGCCCGGCCGCGCTGTCAAGCAGCCCGGCGATCGCGTGCTGCACGGCGGTGGCGTCGCGATGAGCCCTGTGCCCGTCGAGCAACCGCTCGGTGTCGACCGATGTCAGTGGTGCGCTGTCGGCCCGGCGGGAAATTGATTGCATGGCAAAAGGAAGATCGTCGTCGGAGCTCATCGCGTTACACCCTCGTCAGACGCTGTGGTCAGCCTGGCGGCCAGCGCGCGCAGTCCACGGTGCGCCGCCACCCGGACCGCCCCCGGCCGCTTGCCGACGATCCGCGCCACCTGTGCGACGTCGAGGCCGGCGATGGCGCGCAGCACGATGATTTCGGCCTGCTCGCGCGGCAGGCTGGCGATCAGGTCAAGCGCGGCGTCCGTTGACATGCGCTCCAGCGCGGCTCCGGCCGTGTCATCTGGTGCCCGGCGGTCCAGTTCGTTCGGATCCTGGGTGAGTAGCATCGGGTGCCGGACCGCGTAACGACGCAGGTCGATCACCCGTCGGCGGGCAGTCGTGAACAGCCAGGCACGGAACTCACCTTCGCCGCCGCGGAACCGTGTCAGTCGCCGGGACACCTCCAGCCAGACCTCACTGGCCACATCCTCCGCGGCTCCACCGGTTACAACGCGCAGGTAGCGCAGCAACGAGGGCTGGTTATCGCGCCATAGGCGGGCAAACGCGGTCTCGTCCCCGCGCGCTGCCGCGCGCATCACCTCGGGAAACTCCGGCCCAAGCACGAAGGTGACGATATGCGCTGACGTGCAGCATATCGGACAGAAACCCGATATTAAGCGCAAATCATCAGCCACCAGGCGGGTCGGTGTAACAGGAATGAGGCGCGTGACGGTTACCTCCGACGGCGGGTAACAGGAGGAGGAGTGCGGTGGGCGAGGCAGGGAGCTTGGTCGCGAGCCGGTACTGGCTGGAGCGGCGGATCGCGGCGGACGGGGTTGCCGAAGACGGGATTTCCGAAGAGTGGCGGGCACGCGACCTGGCGACCGGCCGCCCGGTGGCGATGAGGCTGCTGCGGACTGCCCGGGCCGCAAGCGCTGAGCGTTTCCTGAATGCCGCCCGGCGCGCCTCGCAGGTGTTCCATCCGGGAATCGTGAGGGTCCTCGACTACGGCCAGGCCGGCCCTGAGGAGCCGCCCTTTCTCGTGACTGAACTGGTGGGAACCTCCTCGCTCGCTACTGTCATGCGGGCTGGACCGCTGGACCCGTCATGGGTGCTCGAGTTCATCGGCCAGGTGGCCTCGGCGCTGGGCGCGGCGCACCGCGCCGGGCTGCACCAGGGCATCAGCCCAGGGAATCTGCTGCTCGCGCCCGGGGGCGCCGTAAAACTCAGCGGTTTCGGGCTGGTGCTAGGTGCTGACAGTTCCCGCAGCGACCTGTCCTGCCTCGGACTGGTGGCCTGGGAGTGCCTGATCGGATCAGCGCCGGTTCTGGGTACCTCACTGGAGCTGGCACCCAGGCAGAAAAAGCGGCCGATGCCCTCCCTGCCCGCCACGGTCCCGGGCGGCGTGGCGGAGTTGGTCGTGGACCTGATGGCCGCCGGCTCGGCAGCACGACCTGTCAGCGTCGCGGAGGTCGTTACCCGATGCCAGGGCCTGAGGGCCGTGCCCATGCGGGTCACGCAGATGCGGCAAGCCGGCTCCTCTCCCGGCACGCTCCTCCTCGACCCGCCGGCACAGCTGTCACGGGAACTGGCAAGAACCGCATGAACCCGAGCACAGCTTCCGCGGTGCGGTTGGTCCGATTCAAGGTGCCACCCGATCCCGCAGGCGGAGCCAAATGCAGCCGCCCAGGTGGCGCCAAAATGGAACCGCCATAGCCCCATAACCGGGCGGGGAGGGGGAAGGCGGTTCTGACATGAGGCCTTTAGGGGGAAACGTTCGGGATGGCGGACAACTGGCTCCAGGATTCCACGCGACGCGCCAAGGCGCCGCTGATCGACACGACGGTGGCCAACCCGGCGCGGGCGGCTGATTACCTCGACGGCGGACGGGACAACTTCGAGGCCGACCGCGTGGCGGCGCGGATGATGATGGCCGTGGCGCCCGTCGTCCGCATCATTGTGCCTGCAGCCCGGGCCTTTCATCGCCGGGTTGTGTCGTACCTGGTGGCCGAGGCGGGCGTCAGGCAGTTCCTGGACGTCGGGGCGGGCCTGGCCACATCAGGCCGGACGCACGAGGTCGCGCAGTCCATAGACCCCAGATGCCGGGTCGTTTACGTGGACGATGACCCGATGGTGCTCACCCACATCCGGGCGCTGGCCAGATCCTCACCCGAGGGGGCGGTCGGCTACGTCGACGCGCACATCGGCGACCCCAGCGCGATCGTGGAGAGTGCCGGGGCGACGCTGGACTTCGGCGAGCCGGTCGCGGTCATGCTGCTGTCCACGTCCACGCTGGCCTTCATCGCCAACACCGACGCGGCCGCGGCCGCGGTATCAGCGCTGGCCGCCGCTGTCCCGTCCGGAAGCTACGTCAGCCTCTATCACCAGGCAAGCGATCTGGACCCGGCGCTGCCCGCCGGCATCCGCCGGTGGAACCAGTTGTCGGCACAGCCGATCACGCTCCGCTCCCGCGCGGAGGTCGCCCGCCTGGTGGCGGGTCTTGACCTAGTCCCGCCCGGCCTGGTCCCCATCACTGAATGGCGCCCCGAACAGGACGACCCTCGGTACGACCAGATCATCCCGGTTCACGGCGTACTAGCCCGCAAGCCGTAATGCGCCACGAGGCGCTTCGTTATATCCCCGGTATAGCCGGGAGGAACTCGGAGGGAGGTTCCGGGTGCATCTGCGGCGAGACACACGCGATCGTGTTCGCGACTAGCAACGGTAGGCCAGTCGAGCACCACCGAGGAGCCGCCCGAGGAAGCCAACGAAGACGGTGCGGACCCGCCGCGATCGGCGGCATAGGGGACCTATTGCTGTACTTCGCTGCTGTACAGGCAACCAAAATGACCGGTTCCTTGTTCGAAACCGGGCCTTGATCTGGGGTGGAGCTAAGGGGATTCGAACCCCTGACCCCCTGCATGCAAGGCAGGTGCGCTACCACTGCGCCATAGCCCCAGGAATACGTGATCAGGGTACCAGCGGTTCGGCCTGGACGCGGAAGACGCTTCCGGAGGGCTAAGCAGGAGGCTGCTACTTCAGCAGCCGGGACAGGCGGCGGTCGGCCAGCGGCTTGCCCCCGGTCTGGCAGGTGGGGCAGTACTGCAGCGCAGAATCGGCGAAGGAGACCTCGCGGATCGTGTCGCCGCACGTCGGGCACGCCTGGCCCGCCTTTCCGTGCACCCGCAGCCCGGTCTTCTTCTCCCCCTTGAGGTCGGCCGCGGCCAGGCCGGCCGACCGCTCCACCGCCTCGCGGAGCGTGCTCACGATCGCGGCGTGCAGCACCGCGACGTCGTCGGCGGTGAAGCTGGAGGCGAGCTTGAACGGGGACATCTTGGCGACGTTCAGCACCTCGTCGGAGTAGGCGTTGCCGATCCCGGCGATGATGTGCTGGTCCCGGAGCACGCCCTTGATCTGAGTGCGGCGCTCCTTGAGGATGGCGGCCAGCGCCTCCACCGTGAAGTCGTCGGCCAGCGGCTCAGGGCCGAGGGTGGCGACGCCGGGCACGTCGGCCGGGTCGCGGACGAGGTAGACCGCGAGCCGCTTCTGGGTGCCTGCCTCGGTCAGATCGAACCCGGACCCGTCCTCGAGCACCAGCCGGAACGCGAGCGGGCTCTTTCCCGGCCGGACCGGCTTGTCCGGTATGTCGTCGCGCCAGCGCAGCCAGCCCGCCCGGGCCAGGTGCATGACCAGGTGGAGTTCATCCCCGCCGTCGCCGTCGCAGCTGAGGTCCAGGAACTTGCCGTGCCGGGCGACCTCGCCGATCACGCGCCCTGACAGCGCCGACAGCGGCGGATCGAACGTCTTCAGCACCGCGAACGAGGCCGCGTCGGCCCTCGCGATAACGTGACCGCTCGCATGCTCACGGAGGAAGACCGCAAGGGCTTCCACCTCCGGAAGTTCAGGCATACCTACAAGTCTAGGCGGCCCGGCGAGGAAAAGCCCGTGACCAGGTCGGAGAGGCCCGCGATGCTGTCCAGCAGGTGCGTGGCGCCGGCCTCGCGCAGCGCCGCCGGCGGGCGGGGACCCGAGCCGATGCCCGCCACCAGGCCCGCTCCGGCCCGGCAGCCGGAGAGCACGCCGTCCTCGGTCGCGCTGACCACCGCGACCTCGCGCACGTCCGCCGTGCCGAGCCGCAGCATCGCGGTGAGCACCGGGTCCGGCCAGGGGAAGCTCCGGGGCACGTCGTCGGCGCAGAGCACCAGGTCGGCCTGGTGGAGCGAGCGGAGCAGGTCGCCGCAGGCAGCCCTGGACAGCACGGTGATGAGGACGACCTGGGCGCCCGAGCCCGCCGCCTTGCCGATGGCGTCGGCCACCGCTGACGGCACGCAGACGCCGAACCGCTGCGCCGCCGCGCGGAACGACCGGTCAAACGAGAGCGCCGCCACCTGGGCGCGCAGCTCGTCGGCCTCGAAGAGCTCGCGGAGCACGCTGGCGGGCGGGCGCCCGCGCGACCGGTCGAACCTGACCATGGACCGGGCGTAATCCTGGGTCCCGGGGACGATGCCCTGAGTCGCGATCGCCTCGGCGTAAGCGCGCTCCACGACGGAGTCGTCGATGACGATGCCCGCGAGGTCCAGGCAGACCAGCGAGATGGGGGAGGATTCGTTCATCGCACGCGCCTCGGGGGGATCGGCGGCGGTTACGGGTTCATCGGGCTCAGTAGTCGTCGGGGGCGGTGGCCTCGCTCCACAGGTCAAGGTCCGCGCGCTGCGCCGCGACCTTACGCCAGACCGCCAGGCCGCCAAGCACGAACAGGATGAGGATCAACAGCTTCTTCACTGAGCCGGTCCCTCCAACGTCGATACCCCGAGTGGATGTGACCACGGGTCGTCCGGGTCACTTCCGCTAGCCTACCGCCGACCCAAACGCAACGACCCCCGCACACGAATGTGCAGGGGTCGCGTGTCGATAGGCGTGGGGGTACGTGGACTTGAACCACGGGCCTCGTCCTTATCAGGGACGCGCTCTAACCGACTGAGCTATACCCCCGAGGGGGCAGCCCTATCGACTGGGTTACTCTACCGCATTCCTGAGGCTGCTCGCGTCAGCATCAATCGGTCTCCTTCAGGGTCACCTCGATGCCGCCGACGGTCTTGGCGATGAGGTTGTAGATCACCGAACCGATCGTGGACAACGCCGTGATGAGCACGATGTTGAGCCCGCCGAGCATGGCCGTCCAGCCGAGGATGAGCGACGCGGAGAACCACTTCGAGATGTTCGTGCCCGCCGAGTTCTGGCTGGACGTGATCGACGACACCTGGTGCTGCAGCGAGTCGAAGACGCCGAGCGCGGACAGCACCATGTAGAGCACCGCCACGGCCACGAACAAGATGATGAACGCTACCACCGAGGCCACGAAGCTGAACTTCATGACCGACCACGGCTCGAGCCGCGACAGCGTCAGCATCGCCTGGCGCTTGTTGGACCGGCGCACCTTGACCTTGGGAGCGGACTTGACCTGGGCTTCCGACTTGGGCTTGGAGCCCGATGCGCGGAAGGCCGACGTGACCGAGTTCGCCAGCCCGACGGCCGCGCCGCCAATCCCGGCCGCCGCACCGGCGGCCGCCGCGCCCGCGGCGCCCGCAGAGAAGCCGCCATTGGACGGCGCGCCCTGGGTGCCGTTGGTCCCGGTCGGGGCCCGGTAGCCGGCCGGGTCCGCAGTCGTGGTGGTACTCGTGCTCGTGCTCGTCGCGGCCGCGTCCTGCGCAGTCGACCAGGGCGACCGAGAGTAGCTCGGCGGCGAGTAGGCCGACGGCTGCTGGTAGCCCGATCCCTGGTACCCGGAGCCCGGGTAGCTCGACGTCGCAGGCGACGCCGACGGTGCCGAGGGCGTTGCGGACGTTGCGGACGCAGGCTTGGCCGAGGGCGACGGCTTTGCTGAGGCTGACGGCTCAATCGAGGATGACGACTCAGTTGACGAAGCCGGAGACGGAGACGGCTGCACACTCGATGCAGGCTTTGCGGAAGGTGAGGAGGACGTCGCCGGCGTGAACGACGGCCTGGTAACCCCGTCCGCGGGCATCGGCGCGGGCTTGGCCGGCTTGGCGGGCTTCGCCGCCTCGGTGTCCGGCTCGGCCGCGGCCTCGCTCTTGGTGTCGTCCTTGCCAGTCGTCCCGTTGGCATCGGCCCGCGGCGTCGCCTGCGTACGCGACGCATCGGCCCCCGTTGCTCCGGAGCGTGAGCTTCCGGACCTTGTCCGTGATGATGACATGGAGCTATTCTCGGTGACCGCTCCACCGTCCTCCACGTCCGGGTCGGAATCCCGCAACTGCGGCGCCGTTATGAACGGCGACTGCGTCGTTGATCCCGCTTCGTCCACGCCGTCCTCCTCGGTGCCCAAAATTGCCCCTTTGTACCCTCAGGTGAGACTATCCGACGTAGTTCAGACGCCGACGTCGCCCGGTTCGTTGCCATCGTCGCCGATGTCCTCAATTGTCTCTGTGTTTTCGATGTCCACGGCCGCGCCGTCGCCAACCACTACATCCTCAACTGCGGACTCGGCGTTGCGCGCGAGCGCAACGACGGTGTCCCCGGACGCCAGGTTCATCAACCGGACGCCCATCGTCACTCGCCCCGTCTGCCGTACCTCGCCCGCCCGCGTCCTGATGACGCCGCCGTTTGAGGTGATCGCGAAGACCTCATCGTCGGGACGGACCATCAGCGCGCCCACCAGGTCACCCCGGCCCTCGGTGATCTGGGCGGTGATGACGCCCAGGCCGCCGCGGTTCCGCAGCGGGTACTGGTCAGCGGGCGTGCGCTTAGCGTATCCGCCTTCGGTGGCCACGAGGACGTCTTCCGCCTCACGCACCACGTACATGCCCAGCAGCTCATCGCCGTCGTTGAACCGCATGCCGATCACGCCGGAGGTGGCACGGCCGGTCGGCCGCATCTGCTCGTCGTCGGCGTGGAACCGAATCGCCTGCGCGCGCTTGCTCACCAGCAGCAGATCCTCGTCCGGCGACACCAGCGCGGCGCCGATCACCTCGTCGTCCTCGCGCAGGTTGATCGCGATCAGCCCGGCCGAGCGGGGCGAGTCGTACTCGGACAACCGCGACTTCTTCACGAGCCCGGACCGGGTGGCGAGCACCAGGTACGGCGCCACCGTGTAGTCCCGGAGGGTGAGCACCTCGGCGATCTGCTCGTCGGGCTGGAAGGCGAGCATGTTGGCCACGTGCTGGCCGCGTGCGTCCCGCCCGGCGTCGGGGAACTCGTAGCCCTTGGCCCGGTACACCCGCCCCTTGTTGGTGAAGAACAGGATCCAGTTGTGCGTTGACGTGACGAAGAAGTGGTCCACGATGTCCTCGGACCGAAGGGCCGCACCGCGCACCCCCTTCCCGCCGCGCCGCTGTGCACGGTACTGGTCGGTGTTGGTCCGCTTTGCGTACCCGCCGCGGGTGATCGTAACCACGATGTCGGACTCGGCGATCAGGTCCTCGTCGGCGACGTCCCCGTCGAAGGCGACGATCTCGGTGCGCCTCTCGTCGCCGTACCGGCCGACGATCTCGCCCAGCTCGGTGCTGACGATCTCCCGCTGCCGGGCCGGCGAGGCCAGGATCGACTCGAGGTCGGCGATCCGCGCCTCGAGCTCGTCGCGCTCGTCGATCAGCTCCTGCCGCTCGAGGGCGGCCAGCTTGCGCAGCTGCATGTCGAGGATGGCCCGGGCCTGGATCTCGTCGAGCCCGAGCAGCGCCATCAGGCCCTGCTGGGCCACCGCAGCCGACTCGGAGCCCCTGATCAGCGCGATGACCTGGTCGATGGCGTCGATCGCGGCCAGCAGCGCGGCGACGATGTGCAGCCGCTCCTGGGCCTTGCGGAGCCTGAACCGGGTCCGCCGCTGGATGACCTCGATCTGGTGCGCGACCCAGTACCTGATCACCTGGTCGAGGCGGAGCGTGCGCGGCACGCCGTCCACCAGCGCCAGCATGATCACGCCGAACGTGTCCTGAAGCTGGGTGTGCTTGTAGAGGTTGTTCAGCACGACCTTGGCGACGGCGTCCCGCCGCAGCACGATCACCAGCCGCTGCCCGGTCCGGCCGCTGGTCTCGTCGCGCACGTCGGCGATGCCGGACAGCCGGCCTTCCCTGACCAGCTCGGCGATCTTCGACGCCAGGTTGTCCGGGTTGACCTGGAACGGGAGCTCCTTGACGACCAGGCAGTTACGACCCTGGATCTCCTCCATGTCGACGACCGCGCGCATGGTGATCGAGCCGCGCCCGGTCCGGTAGGCCTCGCGGATGCCGCGCCGCCCGACGATCAGGCCCCTGGTCGGGAAGTCGGGTCCGGGGATCCGCTCCATCAGCCCGTCGAGCAGGTCCTCGTACGGCGCGCGATACGGCTTGTCGTCGTCGGCCTCGGCCGACGGCTCGGGCACCGGGGCCTCGAACCGCTCGTAGTTCTCGAGGTACCACTGGACGCCGGCCGCGACCTCGCGCAGGTTGTGCGGCGGGATGTTGGTGGCCATCCCCACGGCGATGCCCTGCGAGCCGTTGACGAGCAGGTTGGGGAAGCGCGCGGGCAGCACCACCGGCTCGGCCGACCGGCCGTCGTAGTTCGGCCGGAAGTCAACGGTCTCCTCGTTGATGTCCCGCAGCATCTCCATCGCCAGCGGGGCCAGGCGGCACTCGGTGTACCGCATGGCGGCGGGCGGGTCGTTGCCGGGGGAGCCGAAGTTGCCCTGCCCGTCGATCAGCGGCATCCGCATCGACCACGGCTGGGCCATCCGCACGACCGCGTCGTAGATCGAGCTGTCGCCGTGCGGGTGGTAGTTGCCCATCACCTCGCCGACCACGCGCGAGCACTTGAAGTACCCGCGGTCGGGCCGGAAGCCGCCGTCGTACATCGCGTAGAGGATGCGCGTGTGCACCGGCTTGAGCCCGTCGCGCACGTCGGGCAGCGCCCGCCCGACGATGACCGACATCGCGTAGTCGATGTAGCTGCGCTGCATCTCGACCTGGATGTCAACCGGCTCGGTCCGGTCGTGCCCCCCCTCGGGCGGTCCCATCACTTCGGTCACTTCGCAACCTCTCGTTCAAAGATCAAGATCAAAAGATCAACCAGGTCATGTCGAACGGACCGTGGTTTCACGTGAATCGTCCGGATGTGTCGCCGAGGCAACTCAAATGTCTAGGAACCGCACGTCCTTCGCGTTGCGCGTGATGAAGGAGCGGCGGGACTCCACGTCCTCGCCCATCAGCACGCTGAACAGCTCGTCCGCCTGCGCCGCGTCGTCCACGGTGACCTGGAGCAGCACCCGCCGCGCGGGGTTCATCGTGGTCTCCCAGAGCTCTTCCGCGTTCATCTCGCCGAGGCCCTTGAACCGCTGGATGCCGTCGCGCGGCCGGGGGTCCCTGCGCCCGGCGGCGATCCCCGCCTCGATGACCCGGCCCAACTCGGCCTCGTTGAAGACGTAATCGGGGGCGACGCCGCGCTCGGTCCACTTGATCTTGAACAGCGGCGGCTGCGCGAGGTAGACGTACCCGGCCTCGATCAGCGGCTTCATGAACCGGAAGAGCAGCGTCAGCAGCAGCGTCCGGATGTGCTGCCCGTCCACGTCGGCGTCCGCCATCAGGATGATCTTGTGGTAGCGGAGCTTGTCGATGTCGAATTCGTCGTGGATGCCCGCGCCGAGCGCGGTGATCATCGACTGGACCTCGTTGTTCTTCAGCACCCGGTCGATGCGGGACTTCTCGACGTTGATGATCTTGCCGCGAATCGGCAGGATCGCCTGGAACTTCGGATCCCGCCCGCCCTTGGCCGAGCCGCCCGCCGAGTCGCCCTCGACCACGTAGATCTCGGACTTGGCGGGGTCGGTCGACTGGCAGTCGGCCAGCTTGCCCGGCAGCCCGTTGCTCTCCATGGCCGACTTGCGCCGGGTGAGGTCGCGCGCCTGGCGGGCCGCGATCCGCGCCCGCGCCGCCTGGCTGGACTTGTTGATGATGTCCTTGGCCTCGCCGGGATTGCGGTCGAGCCAGTCGCGCAGCCGGTCGTTGGCCGCCTTCTGCACGAACGACTTGGCCTCGGTGTTCCCCAGCTTGGTCTTGGTCTGCCCCTCGAACTGAGGCTCGGCCATCTTGATGGAGATGATCGCGGTCAGGCCCTCGCGGACGTCCTCGCCGGTGAGGTTGTCTTCCTTCTCCTTGAGCAGCTTCTGGTCGCGCGCGTACTTGTTGATGACCGACGTCAGCGCGGTGCGGAACCCCTCCTCGTGGGTGCCGCCCTCGGCCGTGTTGATCACGTTCGCGAACGAGTGCACGGACTCGCTGTAGGAGGACGTCCACTGCATCGCGATCTCGACCGACATGCCGGGCTGCTCGTCGCCGAACTCGATGACCGAGGGGTGCACCGGCTCCTTGGACGCGTTGAGGTAGCGCACGAAGTCGGCGATGCCGCCCGGGTACTCGTAGACGACCGTGCGCGCCTTGTGGACGGTCGCCTGGGGGGTGACCTCGTCGTCGTCCTCGGTGGCGGCGACCTTGGCCGGCCGCTCGTCGGTGATCGAGATCCGCAGCCCCCGGTTGAGGAACGCGGTCTCCTGCATCCGGCGCGACAGCGTCTCGAAGGACCAGTCGGTGGTCTCGAAGATCCCGCCGTCCGGCCAGAACGTCGTGATGGTCCCGGTCCTGTCGGTGGGCTCGCCCCGGTGCAGCTTCCCGGTCGGGGCGCCGCCCGCGTAGGACTGGGTCCAGACGTAGCCGTCCTTGTAGATCTCCATGTCAAGCCGGACCGACAGCGCGTTCACGACCGACAGTCCAACGCCGTGCAGTCCGCCGGAGACCGCGTAGGACTTGCCGTCGAACTTGCCGCCCGCGTGCAGCGTGGTCAGCACGACCTCGACCGCCGGGCGATGCTCGATGGGGTGCTCGTCCACCGGGATGCCGCGGCCGTCGTCAACGACCCGGACGCCGCCGTCGGCCAGCAGCGTCACCTGGATGTCGGTCGCGAAGCCCGCCAGGGCCTCGTCAACCGAGTTGTCCACAACCTCGTAGACCAGGTGGTGCAGCCCGCGCTCGCCGGTCGAGCCGATGTACATGCCGGGACGCTTACGGACGGCCTCAAGTCCTTCGAGTACCGTGATGGACCGCGCATCGTAATCGTTCGACAAGTTCGACAATGAAAGCTCCATCCTGCTACTGGCAGTGACTGGTTCCCGGCGACCAGTGCCCGCTGTTAGCCAGACGGTCGATGGTCACCAGACGATCGGACGAGCACTCGTGCCCGGCGCTCGCGCGGCCTCACGCAGCCCCAGCCACCGGCCAGTCTCGGCCGCGTGACTACCCTTTATTTTACCTGTGGTTAAGGACTATCGCGGTTGGTTGGCGGTACCCGTTCCGGCGTGGCGAGGCTGCCGTTCCTGCGTGCTCACCGGGCGCGCAGACGGCCTGGCGACCGGGGCGGGGCAGACGGTCCCCTGACCCGGATTCTCGTCACCGTGCCGTGGCCGAGTTCTTCCGCCAGGCGCTTGATCAGCTGCGGGGCCATCAGCTTGACCTGAGCCGCCCAGGCGTCGGAATCGGCGATTACGGTCAGTTCGCCGTTGTCGAAGCCATCGGGCCTGGTATGGGTGGCGAGCTGGGGGCCGACGATCTGGGGCCAGTCGCCGAACACGGCCCCGACGGCGACCCGCTGGCGCCAACCCCGGGCCGACAGCAGGCCGCCGACGGCGGCGTTGAGCGGCTGCGGGTCGTCCCGTCGTGGTCGTGCCGACCAGGCGGCCGATGGCGTGCCCGGGGGAGTCGCCGCGGTCCGTTCGATATCCGGATTTTGATTTTGCTGGCGCGAACCGGCGCCGGAGCCGGGACGGTCGCCCCTCGCCCAGGCGTCCGCTCTCGCTCTGGCCAGCGCCTCAGCCGCCAGCCGGGCGCGCTCTGAGTCAGGGCGCATCGGCTGCGGCTGCCTGCGGGCCGGCCGGGACCAGGGCGCCGGCCGTGACGGTGAAGCGGGCGCCGGTCAGGATCGCCGGGACGTCGGCCGGGACGGCGGCGGTGACCAGGACCTGCTCGGCGGTGGCGACCAGGGCGGCCAGGCGCTCGCGGCGGCCGGCGTCGAGCTCGGCGAACACGTCGTCGAGGATCAGCACCGGGTCCTCGCGGCCCGACCTGAGCAGATCGAAGCTGGCCAGCCGGAGCGCCAGCGCCAGCGACCAGGACTCGCCGTGGCTGGCGTAGCCGCGGGCGGGCAGATCCCTGATGCTGAGCTCAAGCTCGTCCCGGTGCGGGCCGGCCAGGCAGACGCCCCGGTCGAGCTCGGACGACCTGACCTCGAGGAGGGCCGCCCGGAGCGATTTCTCGGCCGCGCGGACGCGTTCACCGTGGCTCATGCTTGCGCGTTCCCTGTGGATAACGCCCGGCGGGTCGGCTGGGCCGTCGTCCGTGGTCCCGGCCGGGCGTCCACTTGCTGTTATCTCGTCCGGCGCCTCGAACGAGCGCCGGTAGGCGATCTCGGCCGGGCCGCGGCCGTCGCCTGCCACCGCCAGGTAGGCGCGCTCGACGTGCGGGCGGAGCGCCTGGACGAGGTGCTCGCGGGCGACCAGCAGCTCGGCCCCGGTCCGGGCCAGGTGCGCGTCCCAGACGTCGAGGGTGGCGGTGACCGCCTCCCTGGACTGCCGGTTGCCCTTGGGTCCGCCCTTCGGGCCGGCCGATTTGAGCAGCGCGGTGCGCTGCTTGAGCACCCGCTCGTAGTCGGCCCGGACCGCGGCGTAGCGCGGCGCCATCGCCACCAGCAGGTCGTCAAGGAACCGGCGGCGCTCGCCCGGGTCCCCCTTGACCAGGGCGAGGTCCTCGGGCGCGAACAGCACCGTGCGGAGCACCCCGAGAACCTCGCGCGGCCTGGTCAGCGGGGTCCGGTTGAGCCGCACCCGGTTGGCCCGCCCCGCGTTCAGCTCGATCTCCACCAGCGCGTCACTCGGGCTGGTGGAGATCGCCGCCCGGATGATCGCCTGCTCCGCGCCCGCCCGGATGAGCGGGGCGTCCTGGGCCGATCGGTGGCTGGTGAGCGTCGCCGCGTAGCCGACCGCCTCGACCAGGTTGGTCTTGCCCTCCCCGTTCGCGCCGCTGAAGATCGTGACCCCCGGCCCCAGCGGTACGTCGACGGCCGCATAGGAACGGAAGTCCGTCAGCGCGAGTCGGGTCAGGTGCACGCTTCTGAGCGTATCGGCTCACACCGACACTGACCCGACACGCCCAAGATCAAGGAAATCCATGGCGTTTCCGGGGTCAGGGCACCGGAAACGCCATGGATTTCAGAGGGATGATCTTCGCTCGTGGCTCAGCCGGCTGACCGGATGGGCATGATCACGTAGCGGTAGTCGGGGTGGGCCTCGCCCTTGCCGGTGATCACGGCGGGCCTGGTGGGCGTGGTGAACGAGATCCGGACGGTGTCGGAGTCGACCGCGCCGATGCCGTCGAGCAGGTACTGCGGATTGAACGCGATCTGCATCTCGTCGCCGTCGTAGGACGCCTGGATCGCCTCGCTGGCCTGGGCCTCGTCGCCCGCGCCGGCCTCGAGCAGGACCTCGCTGCTGGCGAAGGTGAGGCGGACCGGGGTGTTCCGCTCGGCGACCAGGGCGACGCGCTTCACCGCGTCGGCGAACGGCGCCGCGGGCAGCTCGGCGACCGAGGAGAACTCGCTCGGCAGCAGCGTCTGGTAGCGCGGGTACTCGCCCGAGAGCAGCCTGGTGGTGGTCCTGCGGCCGCTGCCCTCGAAGCCGATGATGCCGTCGCCCGTGCCCCCCTCGCCGGTGGCGAGGGCCACCGCGACCTCGGCGCCGCTGGTCAGCGCGCGGGCGGTGTCGCTGAGGACCCGCGCGGGGACGAGGACGGCCGTGTTGAGGCCGGGCGCGACCGGGGTCCAGCGGAGCTCGCGGACCGCGAGGCGGTACCGGTCGGTGGCGACCAGGGTCAGCGTGTCCTCGTTGATCTCCATCCGGATGCCGGTCAGCGCGGGCAGGGTGTCATCCCTGCCCGCCGCGATCGCCACCTGGCTGATCGCGGAGGCGAAGGTGTCGGCCCCGATGGTGCCGGTGGTCTCCGGCATGCCCGGCAGCGTCGGGTACTCCTCGGTCGGCAGCAGCATCAGGGTGAACGTGGCGCTGCCGCACTTGACCGTGGTCCTGGTGCCGTCGGTGGTCAGGTCCACCGGCCTGGCCGGCAGCGAGCGCACGATCTCGGCCAGCAGCCTGCCGGAGACGAGCACGGTGCCGGGCTCGTCGGCCTGCACCGGGATCGTCGACTGGGCGGAGACCTCGTAGTCGAAGGTGGACAGGGTCAGCTCGCTGCCTGCCTGCAGGCGCATGCCGGCCAGCACGGGGGCCGTCGGGCGCGCCGGTAGCGCGCGGGCGGTCCATGCGACGGCCTCAGCGAGTGGGTCACGCTCAACCTGGAGCTTCATGGGATGCCTCCTGCCGGGGTCGGTGATGTTTGCGGTTCCCCGCTGGCGGGGTATTTCGCTGGTGCGAGGCGCGGGCCGGACGGGAGTGTCTTTATTGGGCACTGTCCCCAGCCGGGCCGGGCACCTACTTGTTTTTGAGGTCTATTCAGTTATAGGAACGTCGTAGTCATAGGGCCTGTGGATTGTGGGGAAAACATTGTCCCCCCAGTTCGCGGCCCATTTTTTGTGCACCGGGGTTGTGCGCGGTGTGTGGACGCCCGAGGGGGTCGTGTGGATGACGTCCGGGTTTCCCCCAGTTGTCCACCAGCTGTCCCCCGGTTATCCCCGGCTGGTCCACAAGGTTATCCACACCGCTTATCCACAGACCTGGATAACTCGTGTGGGTAACCTGTGAGTGGATCTTGGAAAGGTGTTGCGGGTCGCAAGGAATCCTGGTTGTTGGCACTAGCTTGCCCGTGCTTGCTGCTTGATGCGGTTGGTGAGCTCGGTGACCTGGGTGTAGATCGAGCGGCGCTCGGCCATCAGCGAGCGGATCTTGCGGTCCGCGTTGATGACGGTGGTGTGGTCGCGGCCGCCGAACTGCTGGCCGATCTTAGGCAGCGACATATCGGTGAGCTCACGGCACAGGTACATCGCGATGTGCCTGGCGGTCACCAGGACCCGTGACCGGCTGGTACCGCACAGATCCTCGATCGTCAGCCCGAAGTAGGCGGCGGTCTGCCCCATGATGGTCGCCGCGGTGATCTGCGGGCCGCCGCCCTGGGTCTCGGGTATCAGGTCCTTGAGCACGATCTCGGCCAGGCTGATGTCCACGCTCTGACGGTTCAGGCTGGCGAAGGCGGTGACCCGGATGAGCGCGCCCTCGAGCTCCCGGATGTTGGTGGAGATCCTGCTGGCGATGTACTCGAGCACGTCCGCGGGGGCGTTCAGCCCCTCCTGAATCGCCTTCTTGCGCAAGATCGCGATCCTGGTCTCGAGCTCGGGCGGCTGCACGTCGGTCAGCAGGCCCCACTCGAACCGGCTGCGCAGCCGGTCCTCCAGGGTGACCAGGCGCTTGGGGGCCCGGTCGGAGGAGATCACGATCTGCTTGCTCGCGTTGTGCAGTGTGTTGAAGGTGTGGAAAAACTCCTCCTGGGTCCCTTCCTTGTTCTCCAGGAACTGGATGTCGTCGACCAGGAGCACGTCGACATCGCGGTACCGGCGGCGGAACCCGTCCTGCTTGCCGTCGCGGATCATGTTGATGAAGTCGTTGGTGAACTCCTCCGAGCTCACGTAGCGCACCTTGATGCCGTTGTAGAGCGTCTGGGCGTAGTGCCCGATCGCGTGCAGCAGATGCGTCTTGCCCAGCCCCGAGTCGCCGTAGATGAACAGCGGGTTGTAGGCCTTGGCGGGGGCCTCGGCGACGGCCACGGCGGCCGCGTGCGCGAACCGGTTGCTGCTGCCGATGACGAACGTCTCGAACGTGTACTTCGAGTTGAGGCGGGCCGAGGCGGGGCGGAGCGGCTGCTCGTGCTGCTGTCCCGACTGCCCTGGCGAACCGTGCTGCCCGTGCTGCCCGTGCTGGGGCTGACGGGCCGACTGCTGATCGGGCTGCGCCAGGCCGGCCGGGCCCGATGACTCGCGCTGGTTCGACTGGGAGCGCTGGGAGGAATGGGACGGGTGCGCCGGGCGGTCGAAGGAGAGCTGCTCGGGCGGCATCTCCTGGGCGCCCTGGGACGGCCATCCGGTCGACTGGTAGGGGTACTGCTCCGACTGGGGCGCGTGCTGCTGCGGCTGCTGTTGATCTCCCGCATGGGGGGCTCCCGCCCCCCATTCCCCCTGGGGCGAGTCGTGCGACATGCCCGGGGGCATCGGCATGGGCGGCATCGCCGACATATGGCCACCGGACGGATCCATCACCGACAGCGGCGAGCTCGGCGGCCCCAGCGGCTGGTCCTGCGGGGACGTCGGCCGCGGGTCCACGGTGACGGCGAGCTGGATCGGGCGACCGAGCTCCCGCGACAGCGCGTGGATGACAAGCGGGCGGAGCCGGGTTTCCAGCTGCTCCTTCACAAAGGCATTGGGGGTCGCGATCAGCACGGTATCCTCGACCAGGCCGAGCGGCCGGGTGAGCTCGGGCTTGAGCCACGCGAGCTGGCTCGGCCCGACGTGCATCTCGGCCAGCCCCTTAAGGGATCGCGCCCATACCTGCGCCAGATCCAAATCGCTCACCGATGCGCTCCCCTCGCCTCACCGCACTGCCCGAATCACGGTCGCGTGAACCACCGACCGCAACTCGTTGTCCACAGGTCCGTCCACAAGGTGTGTACGTGCGCTGTACCGCGGTTTCCCCGGCTCCCTGGCGGCAGCTAGCTCCCACCGGGTCGGCCTACGGACATTGATTTTCCACAGCCTAAGTCGCCGGCGGCGGATGCGCTGTGGAAATCGCGGTGTTCCATGATGGTAGCCCGGCTAACGAGCAGGCCGAGGTGGTGCGCAACGGCTCGGTTTGACCTGCGCACCGATCGCCTTTACCGTTAACAGGCTGACCCTTGTCGCGTCTGTAGGGGCTGCCTGGCCGAGGTCGGGCCAGGATCTGACCGCGCGACGTACGGCATGTCCGCCCCTTACACCGCATCGAGTCTCTGGAGTTCCAGTGAGCAAGCGTACGTTCCAGCCGAACAACCGTCGGCGGGCGAAGGTCCATGGCTTCCGCGAGCGCATGCGCACCCGGGCCGGCCGCGCCGTGCTTGCCGCGCGCCGTCGCAAGGGCCGCGAGCAGCTCGCCGTCTGAATCGGCTCGCCAGCGGGCTAACCGGGCGGGCAGCCAAGGCTGCGCAGGAGGTGTGGTGCTGCCCCAGCAGACGCGGATGAGGAGCTCGGACGAGTTCCGGCGCACCCTGCGCTCGGGCCGCCGGGCCGGTGGCTCCGTGGTGTCTGGTGCGCTGCTTTTGCCCGCTGGGCCGGTTCCAAACGATGCCGCGCCGAAGGTAGGCTTTGTTGTTAGCCGTGCAGTTGGCTCGGCGGTGGTTCGCAACCGGGTAAAGCGACGGCTCCGGGAACTCATGCGCAGGCGGATCGCCTCGCTTCCCGGGGGTTGCCTGCTCGTGGTGCGAGCTCATCCGGCAGCTGCTGGCGCACGCCAGGCAGATCTGGTCGCCGATCTTGACCTGGTTATCGGACGACTGCTGCGGCGGCAGGTAGGGGCGCTGCGCCAGGAATGAGCGCATCGGATATGGCGTTGACAGACGATAGCGGGCCGACGTTCGCGGCACGGTTTCTGATCGTGCCGGTTATCGGCTACCGCCGTTTCGTCAGCCCGCTGCTGCCGCCGTCCTGTCGGTTCGCCCCATCCTGCAGCGAGTATGCCCTTGAGGCGCTCCGGCGTCACGGCGCGGCGCGGGGACTGTGGCTGACTGCTCGTCGGCTCGCCCGTTGCCACCCCTTTAATCCTGGCGGATACGATCCCGTGCCTCCCCGGCCCCAAGGAGTTACCCAGTGAGCATCCTCAACCCGCTGTTCGAGGCGGTCGCGTGGGTGATTTCGCGCATCCATGATGCGCTCGCCGTGCCATTCGGCGCGGGCAGCGGCTGGTCCTGGGGCCTGTCGATCGTCCTCCTGGTGATGCTGATGCGGCTCATCATGGTGCCGCTCTTCGTCAAGCAGGTGAAGTCGCAGCGGAAGATGCAGGCGCACATGCCCGCGCTGCAGGAGATCCGCAAGAAGTACAAGAACGACAAGACCCGTCTCAACGAAGAGACGATGAAGTTCTACAAGGAGAACGGCATCAACCCGCTGGGCGGCTGTCTGCCGCTGGTGGCCCAGCTGCCGGTCTTCTGGTCGCTGTTCAACGTGCTCAAGGCCATCGCCGACTGGACGCCCGGGCACGTGCCGCAGTACGGGCTGTCGGTCGCAACCGTCGAGAGCGCACGTCATGCGCACGTCTTCGGCGTGCTGCTGTCGGACAAATTCCTGTTTGCGCCCACCGGCGAGTCATGGACCGTCCGCGCGGTGATCCTGATATCGGTGGCCATCAGCGCCGCCACGACGTTCCTCACCATGCGACAGAGCGCCAAGCGCGGCATGATGAACCAGCAGATGCCGGACCCGGACCAGCCCGGTGCCGCGATGGCGCAGAGCATGTCGAAGAACATGATGTACATCGCGCCGTTCTTCGCGCTGACCGGTCTGTACTGGCAGTACGGCCTCGTTATCTACTGGGTCACCACCAACGTGTGGACGCTGGGGCAGCAGCACATCCTGTTCCGCAACCTTCCGATCGTGGGGAGCGCTACCGCTGATGCCTCCGCCACGTCGGCGGTATCTCGGCCTACCACGTCGGCGGTATCTCGGCCTAAGGGCGGGGTCGTGCGGAGCGCCCCGGTCAAGAGCAGCCTGACCGCCGCCAAGAGCAACGGGACCGCCAAGGCGGTCGGCAAGCCCAGCACGGCCAGCGCAACCGGCAAGCCCAGCACGGCCAGCGCAACCAGCACGGCGGCCAAGGCGAAGGTTCCGGCGACGAAGGCATCGGCGTCGGGGACCACTGCGGCCAAATCGGCTGCTAACGGCGCGGCGGTCAAGCCGGCTTCCAATGGCGCGGTGAACAGCGGTATGGTCAGCTCTTCCGAGGCGGGAAGCGGCGGGCGGGGACTGCTCGGGTTCGGCAAGAAGAAGCCGGAGCCACAGGACGACGTGCCGGTCGTTCCCGAGACCAAGATCGTCCGGCAGCAGCCGGTGCGGCAGGCCCGCGCCAAGCGGTCCGGTAGCTCCGGTGGCTCCGGCAAGAGGTGAGCGCGTGTGGGGGATAGTCCCGGTGAGGGGTTCGGCACGGTGGTAGGTCGCGAGGAAGCGGTGGTGCCTGCCGCGGGCCCGGAAGATCAGGAGCTGGACAGCGTGATCAATGGCAACGACCTACTCGGCGAGGACGACGACCTGGTAGTGGTCGAGGATTCCGACGACGATCTCGCCGATGAGGTGGAGGAAGTCGAAGGCACGGACGAAGACCTCGCCGACGAGTCCGATGAAGACGATGAAGA
Source organism: uncultured Actinomycetota bacterium (assembly GCA_963773105.1). Taxonomy (GTDB): domain Bacteria; phylum Actinomycetota; class Actinomycetes; order Streptosporangiales; family Streptosporangiaceae; genus Trebonia. Next base: position 391,811 of record CAVZAA010000002.1, on the reverse strand, counting down.
TGGCGAAGAAGACGATCTGAGCTCCCTCGAAGAGGAGGGCGATATCGCCGCCGACTACATCGAGGGACTCCTCGACATCGCCGACCTTGACGGCGATATCGACATGGACGTGGAGGGCGACCGGGCGGTCGTCTCCGTCGTCGGCGCCACCCTGGACGAACTGGTGGGCGATGACGGCGAGGTGCTCGAGGCGCTGCAGGAGCTCACCCGGCTGGCCGTGCACAGGAAGACCGGGACCCGGGCCAGGCTGATGCTCGACGTGGGCGGCTTCCGCGTGCGGCGCCGGGCTGAGCTGGCCGATCTCGGCCGCTCGGTCGCGGCGGAGGTGGCGCGGACGGGAGAGCCGCAGAAGCTGCGTGCGATGTCACCGTTCGAGCGGAAGATCATCCACGATGCTGTAGCGGTGGCCGGCCTGCGGAGCGAATCCGAAGGCGAAGAGCCGAACCGGCGCGTGGTGGTCTTCCCCGCTGGCTGAGGACGGCTCTTGACCCCCGATCAACTCGATTTCCCTTCGCCCCCGGCCGAGGCCATCGCCGAGTTCGGCGCTGCGCTGGCCAAGGCGCGGCGCTTCGTCGAGTTGCTCGCCACCGACGGGGTGACGCGCGGGCTCATCGGTCCCAGGGAGACCTCGCGTCTGTGGGACCGGCACCTGCTGAACTGCGCGCTGGTGGCCGAGCTGGTGCCCGAGCGGGGCGAGCTGGTCGACATCGGCTCCGGCGCGGGGCTGCCCGGCATCGTCCTGGCGATGCTCCGGCCGTCGCTGCACGTGGTGCTGCTGGAGCCGCTGCTGCGTCGCTCGGTCTTTCTCGAAGAGTGCGTCAGCGCACTCGACCTGCCCAACGCCACCGTGGTTCGCGCCCGGGCGGAGGAGAAGGCGGCGGCGAGGATCGAGGCGGATGTGGCGACCGCCCGCGCGGTGGCGCCGCTCGACCGGCTGGTCGGCTGGGCCGCGGGCCTGCTGCGCCCGGGCGGTGAGCTGCTCGCGATCAAGGGGCAGTCCGCGGCGGCGGAACTGGAGGCGGCCGAGCCGGTTCTCGCGCAACTTGGCGTGCGGAGTGCGGAGGTTCTGCAAGCCGGTCACGGTAGGGTCATATCTGCGACAACGATTGTTCGTGTCGTTATGGGAGGACATGGCCGAGAGGAGCGAGCAGGTGCTCAGCGCAGTCGGCGTGGGGTGGCCTGACGGCGGAACCGCCGCCCTTGCGGCCGGTGTGCCCGGGCTCGGCTGGCCCAAGATCCAGCTGAAACCTGATCCGGTGTCGTCAGAATCCTCTGTGTCTCCCGAATCTCGCCTTCCCGGGTCGGACCGGGTTCGGAACGCGCTGGCGGCGGCGGTTTCACGTGGAACCACCGGTGCTGTGATGACCGCCGGCGCCGTGGACGGTGCCCTCAGCAGTGATGGAGTGCAGATGGCGTCGCAACCCCCAGTATCAGAGTCACCCGTGGTCGTCCCGGAGGCGCCGCTGCCGAGCGGCGGCGACACGCCCATCGGCCGGGCGGCCGAGGCGGCCGTCGGGGTCCGCGGCAGGGAAACCTGGCCGCGCCCCAACCGGTGCAGAATCATGACCGTCGCGAACCAGAAGGGCGGCGTGGGCAAGACCACCACCGCCGTTAACCTGGCCGCCAGCCTGTCCCAGCACGGCGTCCGGGTGCTCGTCATCGACCTGGACCCGCAGGGCAACGCCTCGACCGCGCTGAACGTGGAGCACCACGTCGGGCGCGAGTCTGTGTACAACGCCCTGGTCGAGGAGCGCCCGCTGTCCGAGATCGTGACCGAGGTGCCGGACATGCCCGGTCTCTTCTGCGCGCCCGCGACGATTGACCTGGCCGGCGCCGAGATCGAGCTGGTGCCGATGGTGGCACGCGAGGGTCGGCTGTCCCGGGCGATCGAGCAGCTTGACACCACCAACTTCGACTACGTGCTGATCGACTGCCCGCCGTCGCTCGGCCTGCTCACGGTCAACGCGCTGGTGGCGGCGGAGGAAGTGCTGATCCCGATCCAGTGCGAGTACTACGCGCTCGAGGGTCTTGAGCAGCTACTGCGGACCGTCGAACTGGTGCGCGCGCACCTCAACTCCCGCCTGAAGATCACGACGATCCTGCTCACCATGTACGACGGCCGCACCCGCCTCGCCACCCAGGTCGCCGACGACGTTCGCGAGCACTTCAACGACGTGGTGCTGCACACGATCATCCCCCGCTCGGTCCGCGTCTCCGAGGCACCTAGCTACGGCCAGTCGGTCATCACCTACGACCCGTCTTCGTCAGGTGCGGTCGCGTACACCGAGGCAGCCCGCGAGCTCGCCTACCGCGCTGTCCCTGCGTAAATAGCGCTGGGTCGCTGGGGGCGCGGCGGTGCTTCCCGCGCTGTCGGCCCCCGCCCGAGAAGATCACTCTGACGCGGGGCCGAACGCGCGGTGGCGCACCACTCGCGCCCCCTGCTCCCACGGTCATCGGGGGACAAAAGTCCAGGGCCCGTTCAGGCGTCTCTCTTCTGGGCTGGCGCTTACGCCCGCGGTTCTGGTGCTTCTGGGGCGGGCTGGCGCCGCGTGGTCGGTTAAGGCCCCGTCTGACCTGTCAACTACGCCATCGACCCGAGAGCCCTCCTGTCACCTACGCCATCGACACCAATTGGCGATGTCGCTGGCGTAGGCGACAGGGTCTGAAGTCTGTCCATGGCGTAGGCGACAGCATCCCTCCGCACACACTCCGCCGACCAGGCCAGGGAAGTTTCTGCGGACCTTCCGAAGGAGCGTCCGCAGAAACTTACCCTCGCCTCGCGCCCCGCCGCCTGGTCAGCTTTTGATTTTGACCCTCAGCCGTTGGTCTTGAAGGTGTCTACGACTGTGGGGAGTCGGCTTCCGGGGACATCGCCTTGACTATGCGCTCGAGGTCGTCGATGGTGGCGAACTCGACGGTGATCTTGCCCTTCTTGGCGCCCATCTCTACTTTGACTCGGGTCTCGAACAGGTCGGAGAGTCGGTCGGAAAGGTGGCGGAGAGCCGGGGCTACCGGCTTCGCGGTGACCGGTCGGCGGGCGGCCCTGACGGGTTCGTCGTCGCCACCGAGGGAGACGATCTCCTCGACCGTGCGCACCGAGAGGCCTTCCTCGACGATCCGCTTCGCCAGGCGCTCCTGGGCGAGCGGAGAGTCGAGCCAGAGAAGGGCACGGGCATGACCGGCGCTGATAACGCCGGCCGCGATGCGCTTCTGCACCGTGGGCGGCAGGTTGAGCAGGCGAAGGGTGTTGCTGATATGCGGGCGGGATCGGCCTATGCGCTGCGCGAGCTGTTCGTGGGTCGCGCCGAAGTCGTCCAGCAGTTGCTTGTAGGCGGCCGCCTCTTCCAGCGGGTCGAGCTGCGCGCGGTGCAGGTTCTCGATGAGCGCGTCGCGCAGCATGTCGTTGTCGGGCGTCTCGCGGACGATCGCCGGGATGTACTCGAGCCCGGCTCGCTGCGATGCGCGCATTCGCCGCTCGCCCATGACCAGCTCGTAGCGGCCGGGGCCGAGCTTCCGCACCACGACCGGCTGCAGCAGGCCGACCTCGGTGATGGAGGCGGCTAGTTCCTCGAGCGCGTCTTCGTCGAAGGTCAGGCGCGGCTGACGGGGGTTGGGCGCGATCGAGGCGATCGCGACTTCCTCGAAATAGGCGCCAGCGACCGGGCGGAGCCCGCTGTCGCTGTCGTCCGCTGGTCGCCTGGTCGGCGCATCGCTCGAGTAGTCAGTAGGGATGACCCCGACCGCGCTCTGCCGGTTGGTGGTGTCGACCGTGTCGACGGAGCCGACCGATCCAGTCGATCCGACCGAGCCCGCGCCCTGGTTCGTGCGCTGAGCGTCCGGTATTAGTGCCCCGAGGCCCTTGCCGAGACCTCGCCGTTGCTGCGCCACTGTTTCTCCTGTGTACGTGCTCGTGTAGCCGCGGAGACGGCCCGGGGCTACGTCTTGGGTGTCCCGAGCCGCGGCCGTCAGTTCCAATGTAACGGCAACCGATGGTCCATTGAGCTGCTTCGCTGAGCTTGGTTTCACGTGAAACGAAGCAGCCGGGTCGGCGTCGGGCCGACGTTTCACGTGAAACCAAGCCAGGCGAGGCGACGTCGGGCGCTAGACCGAGACGGCTCCGGTCACGGCGGCGATGGCGGCCAGGAACTCGTCCACGTCACTCTCCTCGGTGTCGAAGGCGGTCATCCAGCGGACGGTGGAAGTCGACTCATCCCAGACATGGAACATCCAGTCCTGCTGCAACGCGGCCACGTGGCGGGGGTCGAGCCGGGCAAGACAGCGTCCGCCTGAACGGGGTAGGCGAGCTCAACCTCGGGGATATTAGAGAGGCCGCCTCCAAGCCGGGCCGCCATGGCGTTGGCGTGCGCGGCGTTCCGCAGCCACAGGTCGTCGGCGAGCAGCGCGTTGAATTGCGCCCCGAGGAAGCGCATCTTGGAGGAGAGCTGCATGTGCTGCTTGCGCAGGTACCTCGCGTTGACCCCATCCGCCGAGTCCATCACGATGACGGCCTCGACTCCCATGGCGCCGTTCTTGGTGGCCCCGAAGCTGAGCACGTCCGCGCACGAGGCAATCTCGGCCACGGAGCATCCGAGGAACGCCGCGGCGTTGGCCAGCCGCGCGCCGTCCAGGTAGACGCGCAACTGGTTGGCCGCGCAGAACTCCTTGATCGCACGGAGCTCGTCGAGCGAGTAGCAGGTACCCAGCTCGGTGGACTGGGTGACGGCGACCACGCCCGGCTGGGCGAAGTGCTCGTCGCCGCGCCCCGCCAGCCGGCCGGCGATGAGATCGGGCGTGATCTTGCCGTCGGTGAGGGGACGGTCAGCAGCTTGGTGCCGAGGATCCGCTCGGCCGCACCGCACTCGTCGGTGTTGATGTGCGCGGTCTCCGCGCAGATGACGGCCTCGTGCCGGCCGAGCAGGAGACCGAGGCCCATGACGTTCGCGCCGCTGCCGTTGAGGACCAGATAGGCCTCGCCCTCCGCCCCGGACAGTCGCCTCAGCTCGCCGACGGCGCGCTCCGTCCACGGGTCTGAGCCGTAGGCGACCGCGTCGCCCGAGTTGGCTTCGACGATCGCGCGCATGACATCCGGGTGGGTGCCCGCGTGGTTGTCGCTGCCAAAGCTCTTCCGTGGTGCCTGGCCGGTCATCCGGTCCTCCAAGTGCATAACTAAAGATCAGTCGTCACAGCATTCCCTGCCGTGAGCGGGGTACCATGCCAAAATAGTGGCTAGTTCACGCTGGACTGATCGGGGAACAGAACGGGATGTCGCGCCGACTTGTCAACATCACGCTGGATAACCTCGGCGATCTGCCGCTGAGTTGCCGTTCCTGTGTCTTCTGGGAACTGGATCCGGTGAGCAAGTCCCGTGCCGAGGCCAATGGACCCAGCACTGGAAAAGGAGTCCTGGATCTCCTCCGTACTGCTCGAATGGGGCAGTTGCGGGAAAATCCTCTACGTCGACGGCGTTCCGGCGGCCTATGTGCTTTTCGCGCCGCCGCAATACGTGCCGCGCTCGGTCGCATTTCCGACCAGCCCGGTCAGCGCGGACGCGGTGCTGCTGATGACGGCGCGCGTGCTCAGCGAGTTCTCCGGCGGTGGTCTCGGGCGGATGCTCATTCAGGGCATGGCCAAGGACCTGACCCGGCGCGGCGTCCGGGCGATCGAGGCATTCGGCGACAAGCAGTGGACCGCGCCCGCCTGCGTTCTGCCGGTCGACTACCTGCTCGCCGTCGGCTTCAAGACGGTCCGCCCGCACCACAGGAACCCGCGGCTGCGGATGGAACTGCGGACCGCGCTGACGCTGGCGCGAGGACGTCGAGGTCGCCCTGGAGCGGCTGCTCGGCTCCATGACCCCCGACCGGGTGCTGCTGCGGCCGAGCCCGGCCGCGGTGAGGCCTGTCGTGAGCGGCGCAGGCCTCACGTTAGCCGCGTCGCTACTGTGTCGCGATTACCTTATGCCAGACGAGCGAAGTGCCGCTTTAGTTTTTGGCGGCGGGAACTGCCCTCGGACTGTTACGCGGCTAGATCGCCGGGGAGTCTCGACGGTTCCAGGACCAGCGAAGTACTCTGAGTCGGCTGGTAACCGTCTAGATAATGTACGTCCGGGGTGGCCTTCCTTCTTTTTGGCGAGTTCTTTCCTAGCCGAGGCCGCCCTCGACCGCGAACTGACCGGGAGAGGTCTTGATCCACCACGCGACGGCAGGCAATGTCCTGTCTGTGGCCGTGATGCTGAACCTTGTAGGTGCGAGCCAGGGGAGTTGGTCTTTAGGCGTGCTCGGTAAAGTAGTACGCCTCCCACTCATTGCTAGACGCTGTAGGATCAACGAAAGACCTTCAGACAGACTCGTCAGTGACCCGATCGACGGCCAGGTCGCTGTCGGGGTACCGGAGAGACCGCGGCCCCGACCCCAAGCTCAGCGTCGATCCGGTGAACACGCTCTGCTGGGCCATCCGCCGAACCAGAACCCGAGTCGGATCGGGGGCGTACCGGTTCACCCGCGGTCGCCGGGATCCGGGTCGTAAGCTCAGCAACGAGTTCCGCGTAGGCCCGGTCGGCAGGGCAACCGGCTCTTCATCGCCGAGCCCAGCCGGCGGCGACTCGGTCTCCCGCTCACTTCCCTCTCGCATGCAACCTTATGCAGGTACACCTCTCCGACATGCCGGGTCAGGTCCGCGACAGTCCAGTCCGGACAGGTAGGCACCCGCGCCTCGAGCCGCGGCACCTCCCGAATCCGCCGGTAATCCGCCTCAAGACAAGAAAGAAACCGCGAGTTGTCCATGGCCCACAGTCAACCACAGGCGCACATCAGTAGTACAGGATTTCGAGTACACGGCGGCCCGCCGCCGAATGCGAGAGTAATAACTAAGCCGCAAACGAAGCGGCAGCCGGGTCTAAAGACCCGGCTGCCGCTGAAACCCGCACACTAAGTAACCGGCTTAGATGAACTCCGCCAGGTCCTTGAGCAGAGCAGCCTTGGGCTTGGCGCCCTTGATCTGCTTGACGACCTCACCGTTCTGGAACACGTTCAGCGTCGGGATCGCGAGGATCTGGTACCGCTGCGCGATCGTCGGGTTCTCGTCGACGTTCAGCTTGACGACGTCGATCTTGTCCGCGTACTCGGCCGCGATCTCCTCGAGGACGGGCGCGATCATCCGGCACGGGCCGCACCACTCGGCCCAGTAGTCCACGATGACCGGCTTGCTGCTCTTCAGAACCTCGGCCTCGAAGGTCGCGTCGGTGACGGCCCTGGTCGTACCCATGGTGATCACACCTTCCGTGTTGGATCTTCTATGGCTGATGGCTACGTCTAGCGTCGCTGGCGTCCTCGTGCTCGGCCAGCCACCGCTCCGCGTCGATCGCGGCCGAGCAGCCGCTGCCCGCCGCGGTGATGGCCTGCCGGTACACGTGGTCGACCACGTCGCCGCAGGCGAAGACGCCCTCGATCGCGGTCCGGGTGGACCGGCCCTCGACCTCCAGGTAGCCCTCGGGGTTGATGGGCAAGCTGGCCGGCGAACAGCTCGCTGCGCGGCTCGTGGCCGATCGCGATGAACACGCCGCCGACCGGGAGCACGGTCTCCTCGCCGGTGTGGACGTTCCGCACCCGCAGCCCGTAGACCTTCCCTCGCCTTCCATGGCGACGACCTCGCTGTCCCACTGGAACTTGATCTTCGGGTTGGCGAACGCCCGCTCCTGCATGATCTTCGACGCGCGCAGCTTGTCGCGCCGGTGCACGAGGTCACGGACTTGCCGAACCGGGTGAGGAACAGCGCCTCCTCCAGCGCCGAGTCGCCGCCGCCGATCACCGCGATGTCCTTCTCCCGGAAGAAGAACCCGTCACAGGTCGCGCACCAGGACACCCCGTGCCCGGACAGCTCCTTCTCGCCGGGAACGCCGAGCTCCTTGTACTTGGACCCGGTCGCGATGATCACGGCCTTGGCCAGGTAGGTGTCGGTCTCCGTCTTCACGACCTTCGGCGAGGCGGTCAGGTCCACCTCGATGACGTCGTCGGACACGAGCTCGGCACCGAACCGCTCCGCCTGCTTGCGCAGCGAGTCCATCAGCTCCGGGCCCATGATCCCGTCGGGGAAGCCGGGGAAGTTCTCCACGTCGGTGGTCTGCATCAGCGCACCGCCCGCGGTCACCGACCCCTCGAAGACGAGAGGCTGAAGCTTGGCCCTGGCCGCGTAGATGGCCGCGGTATAGCCCGCCGGCCCGGAACCGATGATGATGACGTCACGTACGTCGGTCACTGCACGCGCCTTCTCTGGATGCCTACGCGCTCAACCGATACTAGGGCGCGGAGATTCCCGGGTAGCCCTGCCAGCGGTACCGACTACGATGAGCTCCGTTTCGGCCGCCGTGCAGCCGAGTCCCACGACCCACACGCGCTCGAACTGGCGATGACGTACGCGGGCTCACCCTGGTAGGTGGCCCGGTCGACCAGCCGGGGCGGCCGCCGCCGGTCGAGCAGGACACGCACCCGCGAGCGCCGGGCCGACGGCGCGGGCCGCCGACGACGGCGGCCTCGGCGCTCGCCGAGCGGCGGACCGTCTACGGCCGCGATGGTCGAGTTGCCGGGCGCCGTGGTACCGCCAGGCTGCCGGAGCGTGCTGGCCAGCTGGGCGCGCACCTGCTGGCCAGGGTCGCCTCGCGGTACTCTGGTGCCGCTCTGAGTGACCGCGAAGCCGGCGCTGGGCGCGGCTGCGCGGCGGCCGACGGCTCGCCGGCGACGCGCTCGGCCGAAGCCCGCCGCTCGGCGGCCGGCGCTGCCGGCGGCCGCGGCTGGCCTGCCGCGCGAGCTGCCGCCGCGTGAGCTGGAGCTGCCGCCGCCGCGGCGCCAGGAACCCGAACCCGCGATGACCAGGCACGTACACCAGGGCCAGCTGCCGCCTGGGCCGAGCATCCAGAGCCGGCGACGCCGGCCGCCCGGCAGCGAGTGCCCGGGCCGGCATCCGCGGGCCGCGCCCGTGACGCCCTCGAGCCGCGCGCGGGCCGCGGCGGCCGGGGTCGCCGGGCCGCCGCGCCGGCCGCACCAGGCCGGCGAGTGCGTCCGGACTGGCCGACGGGCCGTCCCTTCGCGTCGCCGGCTCCGGCGGCCGCCTTCGCGGGCCGCGCGGGCTGCGGCGGGCAGCGCGGTCGGCTCGCGCGGCGGCCTCCGCCGCGAGCGCCGCGCTGATCCGCGCCTCGACAGCGTCGGGCAAGGCAGGGCGGGACCGAGGCGAGGAACGCGGCGACCTCGGACAGCCGTGCTTCGGCTGCCCGACGTCAGCAAGTCGCGGTCCGGCTGCCCGGCCTCCTGGGGAATTCCTCGTCCGGGTCCTCCCACTCGGGGGGCCAGTGCCCGCTCATGCGCCTCCTCCCTGTTCAGATGGGACGCCGCCGGCGACTGGCTGGTTCCGTCCGCCCGGATAATCGCCGCGCAGGTGCGAAAGGTAGGGCAGCAGCCGCGCCCGGCCCGCGCGCGCACCGGCTCTTCACCGTCCCCTCGGAGACGCCGAGGACCGCGGCGGCATCGGCGACGGAGTAGCCGAGCATGTCCACGAGGACGAGCGCCGCCCGCTGCGGGGGCGGGAGGGTACGCATCGCCGCGTCCACGTCAAGCCGGGAGTCCGACGCTCGCGGACGCTGTCCACCCCCGGCCGGGCTCGGGGACCGGCAGGTCATCCGGGTCGCCCGACCAGCCGACGGACCGGGCCGACCGGCGGCGCAGCAGGTCGAGCGAGGCATTGACCACGATCCGGTGCAGCCAGGTGGTCACCGCGGACTCGCCGCGGAAGTCGCCGGCCCGGCGGAAGGCCGAGATCATCGCCTCCTGCAGCGCGTCCGCCGCGTCGTCCGGGTCGCAGGCGATGCGCAGCGCCACGGCCCACAGCCGGTCCTTGTGCCGCCGGAAAAGCAGGCCGAACGCCTCGGGGTCCCCGGCGACGTGCCGCCGGAGCACGGCGTCGCCGTCTGCAGGCTCACTGCGGAGCTCCAGGGCCCGGCCATCGCGACCCGGCGCCGTCAGGAGTTTCCTGAGGCAGCGCTGCCTCGCACCACGACGTTGTAGATCTGGCCCTCGTAGTACGTGTCGCTCGGCTGACTGCCCGGCGGGCGTCTTCGGCAGCTGGGGCAGGCTGGTGAGCCAGATCAGCACGTACCGTCCGGTGGCCTTGCGGCTGCTGACTCGGGAACTTGTGGTCGCCGGTGGCGGAAACCGACGGCGAGACCAGGGTGAAGTCGCTCAGCGCCGTCTTTCGCCATCGACGGCGGTGTTGCCCAGGTAGATCGCCGCGGTGGTCGTGCCCGGGGGCCGAACAGCACCTCGACCTGGCTGAGCCGCACCTGCCTTGCCCATGTCGATGAGCAGCCCGGTCCGGGCTTCAGGCCGCCGAAGTTCGGGTGGCCGAAGTAGTAGGACGTCGCCCAGGCGGTCGCCGGGCTGCCGTCGATGGCGTCGGGCGCGGTCGTCGGGTCCTCGGTGTTGCCCGGCGGTCGGCCGTAGATGTTGAAGGTGCTGTCGCGACCGGGCTTGAGCACCGTGCCCGGCCGCCGTGGCGGTGCGGGCGCGCGGAGGACTTCGCCGGGTGCTGGCGCCGCCGCTGGCGGCGTCGGCGGCCGGCTTGCGGAAGCCGACCGCCCACACCGGCACCGCGATCACGGCGAGCACGAGCACGACGACGAACGCCAGCAGCGGCCCGGCTGGGGCCGCGCTTCGCCGCCCTGGTACCCGGCCGCCGAGTACTGCGCACCGGTCGACGGGGCTGCGCCGTACCGCCGTGCGCTGCGGGTAGGGAGCGGTGCCGCTTGGCCCGGGTCCGCCAGGAGTCCGGGTTGTTCGGGTCGGCCGGTACCGCCGCCGTAACCGCCGCGTCCGGTAGCCGCCCCGGTGTAGCCGGCGGGCGCCGGGGGAGCGGGCTCGGGAAGCGGCGCCGGCGGCGCCACCGCGGCGAGCGCGTCGGCGAATTCGGCGGGCGACTGGATCGGCGGTCCCTGCCTGGTCGGGCGCTGCAGCAGCGCCCGGGTGATCACGCTGTCGATGGCGGAGGAGACGTCCGCGGAGACCTGGCGCGGCGTGCAGACCACGCCGTCGGAGACGGGGGCCGCGGGCAGCCGGGTCGGCTCCTCGCCCGGGCCAGTAGCCGGTCAGCGCCGCGTAGAGCAGCGCGGCGAGGGCGATGGTGTCGGCGATCGCCGGGTCGTAGCCGGCGGTGCCAGTCAGGCCGTCGCCGGCCAGCGCCGCGTCGATGCCCAGCCCGGTGATCTTGATGCCGCTGCCGCGGGTCCAGCGCAGCGCGTCCGGGGTCAGCCGCAGGTGCGCCTGCCCGAGGGCGTGCGCGCCGGCGAGCGCACGGGCCGCGTCGGAGATCAGGGAGCACGCGCGGGCCGGGTCGAGCGGGCCGTCGGTCAAGGATGTCGGTGAGCGAGTCGCCGCCCACCCACTCGAGCACGATGTACGCCTGGCCGCCGCCGTCCTCGACGTCGAAGACCTGGGCCATCCGCGGGTCGGTCAGCCTGCTGGCCGCCCGGGCGGCGGTCACCACCTGCGGGATTCGCGGGAAGCCGGGCGCGAACGTCAGGACGGAAACGGGGCGCGCGAGCGTCTCGTCGATGGCCTTCCACAAGGTCCAGCCGTTGCCGGCGGTGACCTGGTCCACGAGCCGGTAGCGCCCGGCGAGCCGTGTTCCTGGTTCAGAGGTGTACGTGCTCATACGTCAGCCAAGAGCGGGGCCGGCTCTCGGCCTCCTTCCAGCCCCTGAATATTCACGATCACCGCGTGCTCGTGTTGGCGCGGACGCCGCGAGCCATCCCCATGTTAGACCCCACCGCCGTCGGCGACGGCCGGAGACGAGGGACGCCCCTACCGTTATATGCGAATCCTGCAAATATCTCACGGTCGTCCGCGAAGTGTTCTGTTGAGTTGGCCTGTGTCCGAGTGTCTGTTCCGCAAAAAGTCATCCTCACGCCATCTACCCGAACCGGCCCGCGACAGACCGCATCAGGGTGCGGAATTCCTCGATGCCGAGCAGCCGCGAGCAGAACGCGTAGAGCAGCAGTGCGCCGCCGCCGCCGATCACCGTGGTGACCAGGCCGTAAAGCGGGCCCTGGTGCATGAACGACCCGACGACGGCCATGACCACGAAGGCGAACAGCAGGCCCGGGCACCGTGGCGAGGAACATCCGGACGAGCGACCTGGTGATCCGCCAGCCGTCGAGGCTGCCCACCCGGCGCAGCAGCAGCGGCCAGGCGATCACCGCGCCGGTCAGCGTCACCAGGTCGTAGGCGAACGGCGAGGCCGATCACCGTCTGGTGGAGGGCAGCACGTTCAGCGCGACCAGGTCGCCGATCACGCCGACGATGAGCATCACCATGCCGATGATGGCCGGGGTCCGGTTCTCGTGGAACGAGTAGAACACCCGCAGCTGGAGCTGGGTGAGCATGAACGGCACCAGGCCGAGCGAGAAGACGCCGAACACCTCGCCGATGTACCGCGCCTCGCGCGGTGTGGTGTGCCCGTGGGCGAACAGGAACTCGCACAGCGGCGCGCCGAGCACGCGCGAGGAAGACCGCGGCGGGCACCACGATGACCGACGCGATCCGCACGCCCTTGGAGAAGTCGTCGCGGACCAGCGAGTACCGCCGGTCGGTGGCGTGCCCGCTCATCCGGGGCAGCAGCGCGCTGATGACCGAGATGCCGACGATCGCGTACGGGAGCTGGAAGAGCTGCCAGGCGTTGGAGTAGATCGTGTAATAGGCGGAGGTCGTGACGCCGTGGTGCACGCGGCCGTGTTGCGCCGGCGGCGTTCGCGACCCGCTGCACGACCAGGTTGCCGAGCCACTGGGTGGCGACGTAGCCGAACATCCAGCCGGCCATCCGGCCGATCTCGCCGATCTCCGCGCGCCGCAGGTCCAAGCGCAGCCGCATGCTGAACCCGGCCCGGCGCAGCACCGGGAACAGGCAGATCGACTGGATCACGATGCCGAGCGTGGTGCCGATGGCGAGCAGGTGGACGCCGCCGGTCGAGATGGTCTGCGGCGTGCGGTGTCTGCTCCCCGGTCACGAGGATAGAACAGCCCGCCGACGATGATCACCACGACGTTGTTGATGACCGGCGTCCACATGTTGGCGCCGAACCGGCCCCGGGTGTTCAGGATCGCGCCGAGCAGCGAGTCCATCCCGTAGAAGAAGATCTGCGGGATGAAGAAGTAGGCGAAGATCACCATGAGGTGGTGCTGCGGCGGCTCGGCGTAGCCGCAGTCCCCGGCGTGCCGTTGATGCTCCCCGCGTACAGGTCGACCAGCGGGCCGACAGCAGGGTGGCGACCACGGTCACGACGAGCAGCGAGACCACGCCGAGGGTGAAGATCCGCTCCGCGTACCCCTCGCCCCGGTCCGGGTCCTCCTTGGCCGCCCGGACCAGCATCGGGACCACGACCGCGGTGAAGATGCCGCCGAGCATCAGGTAGTACACGGTGTTCGGCAGCGTGTTGGAGTTGTTGTACGCGTCGGCGAGCGGGCGCCGCGCCGAGGGCGACCACGAGCACGAGCGTGCGCAGGAACCCGGTTCCCCGGGACGCGATCGTGCCGAGCGCCATCGCCTTGCTCGACCGGGCCAGGTTGGGCGAGGTGTCGTCGGCGGCCCGCTGCGGTCCGGTTGACGGCACCTCGCCGCCGACGGGCCGCTCGAGGATCCTGGTGCGGTTGTCCTCGTCGTCCGGCTGGTCCTGGCGCTCGACCGGGGTGAAGCGCGGGGCCGCGGCGGGCGGATAGCCGTACTCCTGCGGGACCGGCACCGGCTGGTACCCGGCCGGCGCGGGCGAGAAGAACGCCGTCGGCGGCGGGGCGGCGTCGCGCCGCCTGCCGTCCGGCCGGCGGGTATCCCTTCCCGGGGCGTGAAGCTGGGGCGCGGCCGGCCGCCGTGCCGCCCGCCCCGAGGCTCCGGGGTGAACGTCGGCTGGACCGGCGCGTCACGCGGAGGGTGCCGGCGGCTGCGTCGCGCGGGCGATCGGGGGGCGGGGCTGGGGGCGGGGTGGCGGGGCGGGAGCAACTCCGGCCCGGTCGGCGGACCGCGCCGGCTGGCGGGACTCCGTGCGGGGGCCGAGTACGGCGCTGCTGCTGTCCCGGTCGAGGGGTAAACCGAGGCTGCCCGGCGGCGGCGGCGGTGGCGGCTGGCGGGCATCCGGGTACGGCTCGTCGCGGATAGGGCTCGTCGTACGCTCATTGGATACGGGGGGCCGGGGGGCCGTGTCGGCCTGCTCATCCGGTACCTCCCGCGTGCGCCCTGCTATCAGTCCTGTTACCGGCATCGTCGTCGCTGCCAGCCTCGTTATCGCCGCCGCGCCGCCGCTTGCGGCGCAACCGCACCACCGTGGCGAGCACGAGTACGCCCAGCGCGCCGACGATGACCACCAGGATCGTCCGCCCGAACCTGGTGACCTCCACGCTAAGCGGCTCTGACGCATGCGGCCAGGTCAGCGGCGACCCATCCTTCGTCAGCAACTGTAGCTGCAATGTGGAGGTCCCGATGGTCGTCGAGTGGATACCCAGCTTGACGCTGGCGGTCAGGCCCGGATTCACCACCAGGGCATCGGCGGGCGACGTGACCTGCAACGAGCTGCCGGTCGCGGCGGATGCCACCACCCGGACCGCGATCGCCAGCGGCGGCAGGTAGTCCAGGTTCAGGCCGTTCTGGACCGACGCCAGGGTGGAGCCGGAGGTGCCTGCGAGCAGGATCTTCTTGACCGGGATGAGCACCACCCGGTGCTCTAGATCAGTGAGATAGGAAGAGAGCTCGGTCAGCGCCAGCCACCCGCCGGGCGATCCGCTGCCGCGCCAGGCGGACGACTGGGTGACCGCGATGGCGGCGGCGAGCATGGTCAGGTAGGACTTCGGCGGGTCGGACAGGAGCTCCTCGAACAGGGTCACGTTCGCGCTGAGGGACTGCGAGCTGGTCGACGTAGCCCTCGTGGGACAGCTCAGCCCCGCTCACCCGCCGGTCCGGCAGTCGCTGGGCGGGCAGTCTTGGCCGCCTCGGCGGCGAGCGTGCCGAGATCGGTCACGCGCAGCCAGGGCGCCCCCTTCGTCAGCGACGTCAGCGACAGCAGCTCCGCCGCCTCGGCGGGCGACGGGTCCCAGCCGGCCGGCGGCGCGACCACCAGCGAACGGGAGGGCGCGTTGGGTCCCTCGGCGACGATCATCGCGGTCTGCGCGAGGAAGTCCTGCTCGGCCGCGAACTGGGCGCCGGCCGACGAGCCAGCCGAGGCGGAGCCGAGGATGCTGGTGATCCCCGAGTCGGCCAGCAGCACCGACATGCTTGACCCGGCGGAGGTTTTCGTTCTGGTGACGGCGTTGTCGTAGGGCGGACGTGGACGACCGCAGCTCGATCGCTGTTCAGCACGACGGTATTGACACCGCCGTCGCGAGCGAGGCTGGTCAGCACGCCGGCGTCGGCGGTGCCGCCGGCGGGCCAGGCCGCCGCAAGCGGCGCCCGGTTCACGTTCGGCGCGCCGAACGTGCTCGGGCAGCACCTGGGCCGCCACCGCGTCCCGAGCTGGTAGGCGGAGGTCAGGTCGGCTTCGAGCCCGGCGTGGCTGAGCGCGGCCGCGTCCACGTTGGCGTACGGGGTGAGGAAGGCGGGCTGGCCGGCCGTGCCCGCCAGCTTGGTCAGCCAGCTCGCGGCGGCCGGGCTGGCGTTCTCCGGTGACCGGTCGGTGCACAAGGCGTTGCCGCCGGTGAAATAGCGCCGTTTCATCACGGTCGCGTCGGAGAGCAGGGCCGGGTCGATCGCCCAGGTCAGGTCGTCGGCCGAGGCCGATTGGAGGCCGACGTCGAGCAGCGTCGACAGGCGTCCGTTGGCGGCGAAGGCGCCGGCCAGGGAGTTCGTGGCCAGCGTCTGCGGGCAGGCGCCCTGCTGCGGGGTGTCGATCAGCGGCCAGATCCACGCGACCTTGAGCGGCGTGGCCGATCCCCTGCCCGGCCAGTAGGGCAGGAACGTCCGGCCGGTCGCCTGGTAGCTCGACGAGGCCGAGCTGGCCTGCACCTGCAGCGGGTAATCGCCGACTGGCGGGGTTGTGATAGCCGTAGGCGATGAACGACTGGGACAGGTTGAAGGACACGCTCCAGCGCGTGGTCGCCCCGTTGGCAAGCGAATGGCTCAGCTGATCGGGATTACCCACCGGCTGGAGAGTTTCCAGCCCGTACTGGAGCGAGACCGATCCGCCGTTCGCGTAGCTCTCCATGCCCGACCGGGTGAGGAACGTCAGCGGGTACCACTGGAGCTGCACCTGGATGCCGCGGATGGTCGAGCCGGTATGGTTGGACAGCGTTCCTCGGACGGTGACGGTCGCGGTCTTCGAGGTTGCGAACCGGGGGCTGACCCCGGTGATGGAGATAGCGAGAGAGTGCGAGTCGGCCCGGTCCGTTCGGGATGACCGCTGTTGATTTTCCTGCGCGGAAGCCTGCGCCGTCGCCGCCACCAGCACGCAGAACAGGGCGAGGAGCACGGCGATCAGGGGACGGACGACAGGGCGCACGCTTCGCATGTTATTGCCGTTCGCTGGAAAGGTATGGGCTAGCTACCCTCAATGTCCGTGTCAGAATCAACCTCCGTCGCCCAGAAGGCTACCTTGAGCGCCGACCAGCGTAAGGCCGCAGCCGCGTTGCTGCAGGCCAACACCTCACCGGCCGTGGTCGAGCTCGGCGAGATGTTCATCCGGGCCGGGCACGAGCTGGCGCTCGTCGGCGGGCCGGTGCGGGACGTCTTCCTCGGCGGCCGTCCCTCCGACCTTGACCTGACCACCGACGCCGTTCCCGAGCGGGTGCTCGAGATCGTCCGGCCGTGGGCCGACAAGACCTGGACGGTGGGCATTGAGTTCGGCACGATCGGGCTGCGCAAGCGCGACGCGATCTTCGAGATCACGACCTACCGCAGCGAGGCCTACGCGGCCCGGTCGCGCAAGCCGGACGTGAGCTACGGGACGTCCCTCGTCGCCGACCTGGAACGGCGGGACTTCACGATCAACGCGATGGCCGCCCGGCTGCCGTCGTTCGAGCTGGTCGATCCGTTCGGCGGCCTCGCCGCGCTGGCCGAGCGCGTGATCAGGACCCCGGGGCGGCCGGAGGACTCATTCTCCGACGATCCGCTGCGGATTCTGCGGGCGGCGCGGTTCGCCGCCCGGCTCGGGTTCGCGGTCGCCCCCGAGGTGCAGCTGGCGATGCGGGAGCAGGCGGAGCGGCTGTCGATCGTGTCGGTCGAGCGGATCACCGACGAGCTGACCAAGCTGATGCTCACCCCGGCGCCCGAGGTCGGTCTCGATCTGCTGGTCGCCACCGGCGTGGCCGAGATCGTGCTGCCGGAGCTGCCCGCGCTGCGGATGGAGGTAGACGAGCACCACCGGCACAAGGACGTCTACACGCACTCGCTGATCGTGCTCCGCCAGGCGATCGACCTGGAGCCCCGGTACGGGCTTGGCCCCGACCTGGTCCTGCGGCTGGCGGCGATCCTGCACGACATCGGGAAGCCGCGCACCCGCTCGCTGCTGCCGGGGGGCAAGGTCGCCTTCCACCACCACGAGGTGGTCGGGGCCAAGATGGCGCGCAAGCGGCTGACCGAGCTCCGGTTCCCCAAGGAGGTCATCGCCGACGTGTCCAAGCTGGTCGAGCTGCACCTGCGGTTCCACGGCTACGGGGACGGGGAGTGGACCGACTCGGCCGTGCGACGCTACGTGCGCGACGCCGGACCGCTTGCTGACCCGGCTGCACGCCCTGACCCGGGCGGACTCCACCACCAGGAACGCGCGCAAGGCGGCGCGGCTGGCGGCCACCTACGACGCGCTTGAGGCGCGGATCGAGGTGCTGCGGGAGCAGGAGGAGCTGGACAAGATCAGGCCCGAGCTCGACGGCGGCGAGATCATGCAGATCCTCGGGCTCACGCCCGGGCCGCTGGTCGGCCAGGCCCGGAACTTCCTGCTGGAGCTGCGCCTCTCCGAGGGCTTGGTCGGCCGGGAGCGGGCTACCGGGGAACTGCTTGCGTGGGCCGCGCGGGAGGGGATTGCTCCTCCCGATCAGCCGACCTCGTGAGCGCGGAGTACGCCGCGGCGGCGACGATGTACAGCACTCCGACGATCAGCACCACCGCGTAGGACTTGCCCGTCGCCGGCAGGAACGGCACCGCGATGGCCGGGCCGAGGACGTAGCAGGCGTTGAAGAGCATGTCGTAGAGCGAGAACACCCGGCCCATGTACTGGTCGTCGACCGTTTGCTGCACGGTCGTGTCCACGCAGATCTTCACGCACTGGGCGGAGAGGCCGAGCGCGAACCCGAGCAGCAGGTACGCGTACTGGTTGAAGGTCGGGCCGATGACGAGCGTCACCAGGCCGCCGATGAGCAGCCAGATGACGATCCAGCTGTCCTTCGTGACCCGCTTGACCCCCTCGGGCGTGACCACGGCCGCCAGGCCGAATCCGATCGCGCTGGCGACCACCAGGAGCGTGACGTGGCCAAGAGCCTTGTTGCCGTTGCCGCCGTGGAAGAAGTAGTTACGGTAGAGCAGTAGCGCCTCGACCAGCAGCGTGCCGTAGAGCGCGCGGTGCACGCCGACCGCGCCGAGGGCGTAGGCGGCCTTGCGGCGCTGGTTGAGGTGCCTGAGGCCGGCCACCAGGCCCCGGACTACCCCGCCGAGATCGGCCGCGAGCCCGGTCGTCTTCGCCCGGGCCTTCTCCGACTCCAGCGGGCCGAGCAGGTTCTTGTCCATCCGGGTGCCGAGCAGCCCGGCCACCAGGTAGCAGCCGCCGCCGAACCAGAGCACGGCCGCGCTGCCGGCCAGGCCGCCGCCGGAGATGAAGTGCACGCCAAGGCCGACGACGCCGCCGACGAACCCCAGGATCGTGCCCAAGGTGGGGACGACGGCGTTCGCCATCACCAGCTTGTCCTGGCTGACGACGTGCGGGGTCCCGGCCGAGACGGCGGAGAGGAAGAACCGGTTCACCGCGAGCACCGCCAGGGCGCTGATGTAGAGCGGGATCCCGGTCTGCCCGGAAAGCACGACGAATCCCGCCACGGCGACCATCGCCGCGCGGATCAGCGCGCCGTAGACGATGATCTGCCGCCGCGACCAGCGGTCGATGAAGACGCCGGCGAACGGCCCGATCAGCGAGTACGGGAGATACAGGACCGCGAACGCGTCCACCGCGGCGGCCGGGTTGGGGAAGCTCTGCGCGCTGAAGAACGCGTAGGCGGCGAACCCGGCGTTGAACACGCCGTCCCCGGTCTGGCTGACCAGGCGGCTGGCGAAGAGCTTGCGGAAGTCCCGTTCGGCCAGCACCGCGCGCAGTTCGGCGCCGAACGAGGACCGCCGACCGCCTTCTTCCCCCGTGGCTGCCGTCACACTGCACAGCTTAAAACGCCGGGCCGGGGACCATAAGGCCCCGGCCCAGGGGGTATGGGGGGCGGGAGCCCCCCATACCGGAAGAGCTGCGGTACGCGTGTGGTCAGCGCCAGCTAGCGCTCGACCTCGCCCGCGATGAACTTCTGCACCAGGTCGCGGCAGACGTCATCGCCGAACTGCTCGGGCGGGGACTTCATGAAGTAGGAGCTGGCCGAGATGATCGGGCCGCCGATGCCGCGGTCCTTGGCGATCTTGGCGGCGCGGAGGGCGTCGATGATGACGCCGGCCGAGTTCGGCGAGTCCCAGACCTCGAGCTTGTACTCCAGGCTGAGCGGCACGTCACCGAAGGACCGGCCCTCAAGCCGGACGTAGGCGAACTTGCGGTCGTCGAGCCACGGCACGTGGTCGGACGGGCCGATGTGGACGTCGGCCTTCGCCATCTCGTGCGGGATCTGGGAGGTGACCGCCTGGGTCTTGGAGATCTTCTTGGACTGCAGGCGCTTGCGCTCCAGCATGTTCATGAAGTCCATGTTGCCGCCGAAGTTGAGCTGGTAGGTGCGGAGCAGCTCCACGCCCCGGTCCTCGAACAGCTTGGCCAGCACGCGGTGGGTGATCGTGGCGCCCACCTGGGACTTGATGTCGTCGCCGACGATCGGCACGCCGGCCTCGGTGAACTTGGCCGCCCACTCCGGGTTGGAGGCGATGAACACCGGCAGCGCGTTCACGAACGCGACGTTGGCGTCGATGGCGCACTGCGCGTAGAACTTGGCCGCGACCTCCGAGCCGACCGGCAGGTAGCAGACGAGCACGTCGGCCTGGGCCTCGCGGAGCGCCGCCACGACGTCCACCGGCTGCTCGTCGGACTCGGTGATGATCTCGCGGTAGTACTCGCCGAGGCCGTCAAATGTGTGGCCGCGCTGGACGGTCAGCCCGTAGGGCGGCACGTCGGCGAACTTGATGGTGTTGTTCTCGCTGGCGAAGATCGCGTCAGAGAGGTCGATGCCAACCTTCTTGGCGTCCACGTCAAAGGCGGCGACCACCTCGACGTCAGACACGTGGTAGTCGCCGAAGCGTACGTGCATGAGGCCCGGCACACGGGCGTCGTCAGCAGCGTCCTTGTAGTACTCAAGGCCCTGGACGAGCGAGCTCGCGCAGTTGCCCACCCCCACGATGGCGACGCGCACTTTACTGGATGACACAGCACCCATCAGGATGACTCCTTCTCGCTTCCGCGAACTGTCGTTCCACGAACGGTGTCGGGATCTTCTTTTTCGGTCTGGTCGGCCGGAAATTGGGGCCCGTCCGATCCACCGCTTGCCTCTGACCGCCGTTCCTCGGCGATCAGCTCGTTCAGCCAGCGGACATCGCGCTCGACGGCCTCGAGCCCGTGCCGCTGCAGTTCGAGCGTGTAGCTGTCCACCCGCTCACGGGTGCGGGCGAGCGCCACCCGCAGCCCTTCCATCCGGTCCTCGAGCCGGCTGCGCCTGCCTTCCAGGATCCGCAGCCGGATGTCCGACCTGGTCTGGCCGAAGAACGCGAAGTGGACGCCGAACTCGTCGTCCTCCCAGGCGGCCGGCCCCGAGTTGATGAGCTGGTCCTGGAACCGCTCCTTGCCCTCGGCGGTCAGCCGGTAGACGATCTTCGACCGGCCCGGGGGGCGGCCCGACCGGCTGTCCGGCGGCGGCTCGTCGCCCTCTTTGGCGATCAGGCCCTCGGCGTACAGCTTGTTCAGGCAGGGGTACAAGGTGCCGTAGGAGAGCGCGCGAAACGTGCCGAGCAGCATGTTCAGCTGCTTGCTGAGCTCGTAGCCGTGCATGGGCGATCGATGGAGCAGCCCGAGAACGGCGAACTCAAGGACGGCAGTCCGGTTGCGACCCACGACATCCCCCCGGTGGGTAGGGTGTGTACGTATCTGGATGATATCTCTCGCCGATATCTCGGTCCGATATATCGGGGCGAACGACCTCAGCATAGGCGACCGTTCCCCGGACGGCAACCGGCTGTTCACATGAGACGCTCGGCTCGTCTCGGCCTGGTGTTCCGTCGTACGCTGATCTACATGGCCGCTCGTCGTTCCGTTGTGGATTACGCGCTCGCGCGGCGCGCCACGCTCGCGTCCGTGCAGGCCGGGCGCACCACGCTCTCTGACGTGTGCGACGCGCACCCGTACCTGCTGCGCGCAGCCAAGCACCACGGCGAGCCGACCGAGGACCGCTGCCCCATCTGCGGTAAGACGAACGTCACACACGTCACCTATGTGTATGGAGACGAACTCGGACAGTACGCAGGGCGGGTCAAGCGGGGTCCTGAATTGACGGAGATGGCTGCCGAATATGGCGAATTCAGGGTGTATGTGGTTGAGGTCTGCCAGAGTTGTGCCTGGCACCATCTCGCCACGTCGTACGTGCTTGGCACCGGCGAACCACCAGTGGGGCGCCGACGCGGGGCGCGTCCGAACTAGCCAGGACGGTTGACGCCAGCATGTAACGTGTGGGTTCGGCGGGACCAGGCTGCCCCGCCTTCCTAGCCACGGGCGCACCCAGCCGCCTGACGATATCCCAGCCAGGTTCGGGCCAAAAGGGCTCGCTCACAGCCACTGCGAGGACGTGTGAGTAGCAACGATGACAAGTACCCGGAGCCGGAAGGATGGGGGGAAGACGGTTTCTGGCGCGATCCGGATATTGACTCGGACTACGAGACCGGCCTGACCAGCCCGGTCCGTCCGGCCCAGGACGGGCCCCACGCAGACCCCGGGTACAGCTACTGGTCGGATGGCAAAGGCTGGGAGAACTCGCCCGGGACGGCTGCGGGCTCGGGTGCGCCGTCGGGCGGCGCCGCCCCGTTTGACGCGACGCGGTTCGACGCCACCGCGCGGGCCGCGTACGGGCCCGGGGAAGGCGGTCTGCCCGGCAACGGGAGCCCCGGGGAGCCGACCGGCTTCTACGGCGGGAGCGGCGGGCCGACTGCCGTTTACGGCGCCGGACCGGGCGGTCCTGTCGGCCCGGGCGGACCCGGTGGTCCCGGCGCCGGGTGGTCCCGGGCGCGGTCCGCGGCGGCCCCGGCGGCCCCAGGGGCAAGCGCAAGGGCGACTGGTGGCGGCGCTGGACGTGGAAGAAGGCGCTCGCCATCACCGGCAGCGCGTTCGTGGTGTTCATCCTTGCCCTGGTCGGCGTCTATTACTACTTTGCCAACTCCGCCGCGATTCCGACCGCGTTCGCCGCCAACGTTCTGGACCAGTCCACCACCGTCTACTACAGCGACGGCCACACGGTCCTCGGCACGATCGGCACCGTCGACCGGCAGGACCTGACCATCAGCCAGATCCCCAAGGGCCTGCAGGACGCGGTGATCTCGGCCGAGGACCGCAGCTTCTGGACCGAGGGCGGCATCTCGCCGACCGGCATCCTCCGCGCGGCCTACGATGACTTGACGAGCAGCGGCGGCAGCCTGTCAGGGCGGTTCGACGATCACCCAGGAGTTCGTCAGGAACTACTACGCCACCGTCGGCACCGCAGCAGACGACCAGCCAGGAAGTTCAAGGAGATCTTCATCGCGCAGAAGCTGGCGACGGTGAAGTCCAAGCCCTGGATCCTGCAGAACTACCTGAACGTGATCTACCTGGGTGACGGCTCCTACGGCGTCGAGGCGGCCGCCGAGACCTACTTCGGCGAGCCGGTATCCAAGCTGACCATCGCCCAGGACGCGGTCATCGCGGCCATCATCCAGCAGCCGTCCACCTATTACCTGAAGCAGTACCGGCCCAACCTCATCAACCGCTGGAACTACGTGCTCGGCGGAATGGTGAAGATCGGCGATCTGAGCCAGGCCCAGGCGAACTTCATGAAGTTCCCCAAGCTGCTGACCGACTCGCCCTCGTACCAACCGCCCGGGCTGTCGCAGGGATGCTCGACCCAGTCCACCGAACCCTGGGCCTCGTACCTCATGACACAGGTCTGCGGCGAGCTGACCACGCCAGTTGCCGACGGCGGCGACGGCGTGTCGACCAACGAGCTCGACAACGGGGGCCTGAAGGTCATCACCACCGTCAGCCTGCCGATGGAAAAAGAGATGTACAAGGCGGTGGACGAGAACATCGCCAAGATGCCGCAGACCGAGCGGGACTACGGCCTCTCGGAAATCGGCCTCCCGTCCTGGGCGCTGATCGGCGCCGAGCTGCAGGACCCGAAGACCGGCGCGATCCTCGCCATGTACCCCGGCCGCGGCCAGAACTATTCGAAGAAAAAGTGCACGCTCTACGACTGCGACCAGAACACCACGCTCACCCGCGAGCAGGTCGGGTCCTCGTTCAAGCCGTACGTGCTGTCGACGGCGGTGCAGGAGGGCATGGACGTTCAGAACAGCATCCTGAAATCGAGCCCGTATATCTGTGTCGCGCCTGACGGGTCCCCGAGCTACTCCCAGGCGATTTCGGCCGCGGTGTACAGCGAGCCGGGCCAGAACACCGGCTGCAAGGACACGCAGGCAATCAAGGTCGAGAACGACGGCGGCGAGGCCATCGGCACCCCGGTCGGGCCGAAGGGGGACAACCTGTGGAAGACGACCGTGCAGAACGCGCTCGCGCAGTCCTCGAACACGGCGTTCACCGACCTCGCGCACCGGGCCACCACGACCTCCATCATCCAGATGGCGGCGGCACTACGGCGTCAACATTAAGGACTATCCCAACGGCTCGGGCCTGACCTCAGACCTCCACCAGGTCCCCACGGTCGCTCTGGGCGTGGCTTCGCTGACGGTCAACGAGCAGACGCAGATGCTCGCCACCATCGACGACAACGGCGTGTACCACGCCGGGCACGTGGTCAAGTCGTGGCAGCTGCCCGACCAGACCGCGCAGACGCCCATCGTCGCAGACGCACGTTGTGCTCCAGCCGGCCGCAGGACTCAGAGGTCCAGTACGCGATGGAAGACACAACCGTCAACGGTACGGCGGTCAACGCGGCCTACGGACTGGGCGGGCGGCAGATCATCGCCAAGACCGGCACCACCTCGAACTACCTGTCCGGCTTCTTCATCGGCGCGATCCCGCAGTACGCGCTGGTCGTCGGGATGTTCGTCAACCAGCAGGACTCCTCCAACCTACAGCGCGCACAACCTGTCCGACCTGGGCGGCGGCGGGTTCGGCGGTTACTGGCCCGCGAACATCTGGAATACGTTCGCCCAGGCGGAGTTCGCGAACCTGACGCCGCAGAGCTTCCCCAACCCGCAGTTCACCGGCCAGCTATGGAACATGATCGGCCCGATACCGAAGGCGAAGCCGAAGAAGAACCAGAACAAGTGCACCGTGAAGCTGCACGGCAGGTCGTTCCCCATTCCTGGCAAGGGCTGCCCGGGTTCGACGCCGACGCCGAATCCGACGCCGAGCAGCACGCCGACCGGATTCCCGACTTTCCCGGGTCACGGTCACAAACCCACGCCCACGTCGACGCCCACGCCGTCCACGTCCACGTCCCCGACCCCGACGACGACCTCCACCACGGCGAGCGCCGACCCCGACGGGCACTGCGTCCACGCCATCCGGTGGCGGGTTCACGCCCGGCGGCGCCGTTGCCGCGAAGACGGCCAGCGGCGCCAAGGCGGGCGTGGCCGTGGGCGGAGTGGCCGCCGCGCTTCTGCCAGGCTCGCTGCTCTGGACGGCCGCGTCGAGACGGCGGCGTAAGCGGCGGGCGGGCAGGAACCGGTAGCCTACGGTAGGCATCCGGAGCGAGGGGCGGGACACGTGCGGTACAGGTATCCGGCGTACGTCGGCGCGGGCGTTGCCGCGTCCGTGCTGGCGGCGCTGCTCGGCTACGCGCAGAAGCTGCCGTGCAGCTCGGGCGGCGCGTGGAACTCCTTTACCGGCCAGTTCCGCGACGCCTGCTACACCGACATCTACCCGCTCTACTACAACGAGGGGCTGTCGGCGGGCAAGGTGCCCTACTTCGGGCACCCGGTCGAGTACCCGGTCCTGATCGGCGCGATGATGCAGGCCGCGGCGTGGGCGGTGCACTCGGTCACCGACCCCTACAGCCCGCGGCAAGGACTTCTACTACGTCACGGTCGCGCTGCTCGCCGCTCTGCCTCGTCGGCGGGGTGCTCGCGACCGCCGCCACCGCCCACCGGGAGGGCGACGGAGCGGGCTGGAAGGCCGCCCTGATGGTGGCGCTGTCGCCCGCGCTCATCCTGGCCGCGTTCATCAACTGGGACCTGTTCGCGATGGCGCTCGCCGCGGGCGGCCTGGCCGCCTGGGCGGCGCAGCGGCATTACCTGGCCGGGGTACTGCTCGGCCTGGCCGTGGCGACCAAGTTCTACCCGCTGCTGTTCTTCGGCGCGCTGCTGCTGCTGTGCCTGCGCGCGGGGCGGATGCGCGAGTTCGGCAAGGCCTTCGGGGCGGGCCTGGCTCGCCTGGCTGGTGGTCAACCTGCCGGTCGCGATCAGCGCGACGTCGGGCTGGGCTCGGTTCTACGCGTTCAGCCGGGACCGGGGCGCGGACTGGGGCTCGGTCTGGTACCTGTTCGAGCACTACAACGTCCCGGTGCTCGGCAACTCCTCGCAGGGCACGCTGAACCTGATGTCGTCGGGGTCCTTCGCCCTCGCCTGCGTCGGCATCGCGGTGCTGGCGCTCGCGGCGCCGCGCCGGCCCCGGCTGCCGCAGCTCTGCTTCCTGCTGCTGGCCGCGTTCCTGATCCTGAACAAGGTCTGGTCGCCGCAGTACGTGATCTGGCTGGTGCCGCTGGCGGTGCTGGCCCGGCCCCGGGTCTGGCCGTACGTGCTCTGGCAGCTGGCCGAGGTCGCCTACTTCTTCGGCATCTGGGGCTACTTCGTGAACATGTACCAGTCGCCGGCCGGGGTGACCGTCGGCTGGTACTTCGTGCATACTGGCCGCCCGGCTGCTGTCGGTCGGCCTGGTCGCGGGGACGATAGTGCACGACATCGTTCGCACCGGAACGGGACCGGGTCCGGGCGTCCGGCCTCAACGACGACCCGGCCGGCGGCGTCCTCGACGGCGCGCCCGACCGCCTGGTCATCGTCTGGGGCACGGGACGCCCGCCAGCCCGCGCCGAGGCCGCCGCGAATCAAGGCTATTGAGCGGTCAGGTCTGGTCGCGGAGCCAGGCGATGTCCTCGGCCAGGCCCGGCTCCGGGGTCTCGCAGACGACCGGCGCGCCCGCCGCGCGGACCACGGCCAGCAGGGCCTGCGGGTCGATGGTGCCCGGCGGGGAAGTTCGCGTGCCGGTCCGCGCCGGAGGCGAACTCGTCGCGCGAGTTGTTGCAGTGCACCAGGTCGATCCGGCCGGTGATCGCCTTCACCCGGTCGACCGCGTCCGCCAGGTCGATGCCGGCCGAGTAGGCGTGGCAGGTGTCGAGGCAGAAGCCGACCTCGCCGCCGCCCTCGGCGGCCGCGCCCACCTCGTCCCAGAGCCGGGCGATGGCGTCGAGCGACCGGGCCATCGCGCCGTTGCCGCCCGCGGTGTTCTCGATCAGCAGCGGCAGCGGCCGCTCGATCTGCTGCACCGCCTTGACCCAGTTCGCCACGCCCTGGGCGGGATCGACGTCGGCGGTGACGTGGCCGCCGTGCACGATCAGGCCCTTCGCCCCGATCGCGGCCGCCGCCTTGAGCTGCTGGTCGAGCAGCTTCCGGCTGGGGATGCGGATGCGGTTGTTGGTCGACGCCACGTTGATGATGTAGGGGGCGTGGATGTAGATGTCCACGTCGGCGGCGGCGTAGGCGTCCTTGAGCGCGGACGGGTCGCCGCCAGGGAACACCGGCCCCTTCCACCCCTGGGGGTCGCCGAGGAAGAACTGCGCGGTCCGCGCGCCGCACGCGACCGCGTCCTCGAGCGGGTTGTCGGAGTGGAAATGGCCGCCGATACGCATCATGGGTTAGAGGGTAGTGCGCATCCGCGGTGGTGTTAGGAGAATCCGCCGTGGGCAAGCCCGAGGGCCAGGCCGACGAAGCCGAGGATCATACCGGTGACGAGGAGGATCCGCTCCCCGCGGGTCGCCGACATCATCTGGGTGAAGAGGCCGA
Source organism: uncultured Actinomycetota bacterium (assembly GCA_963773105.1). Classification (GTDB taxonomy): domain Bacteria; phylum Actinomycetota; class Actinomycetes; order Streptosporangiales; family Streptosporangiaceae; genus Trebonia. Next base: position 364,418 of record CAVZAA010000002.1, on the reverse strand, counting down.
CGAGCAGGGACGCCAGGCCGGTGGCCGCGGCCGCGATCGCGAGGGGGTGGGTGCTGGTGCCGTAGCGCAGGTACATTCCGAGCACGAACGAGGCGAGGCCGACGACCAGGGTGCAGATGCTGGCCACGTTGAGCAAGGGATGTCGTCGACCGTCGGTGAGTTGCAGGCTCTGAGCGTTTCCAGGCCCGCCGGTTCCGATAGTGCCAGCCATGGCTGCCTCCAGGGGGACTCCATCGTCTGGATTTTCACGGAAGTTCTTCCCAGATGTGATCTGCGTTGAACCCGCGAGCGAGGTAGTCGGCTTCCGGGTGCACGACTGAATTGTGAGGGTGCTTTGCTCGGGCAGGTCATCGGCGTAGTCTGAGTGATGTTAACACTCAGACTTGGAGGTGGCGGGTGGCTGACTTGTCCGGGCGTGACCTGGCGTGGCTGGAGCGCCGCCGCGCCGAGCTGCTCGGCCTGATCTCGCAGGTCGGGGACTTCCGGCGGGGCGCGCTGAACGCGGTGTGGCGCAAGTGCGGCAAGCCGAACTGCGCGTGCGCGCAGCCGGGGCACCGGGGTCACGGGCCGCAGTGGAACCTGACCCGCCGGGTCGGCGGCAGGACCGTGAACGTGCACCTGAAACCGGGCCCGGAGCTGGAGAAGGCGCGCCGGGAGGTGGCCGAGCACCAGCGGTTCGCCGGCCTGGTGGAGGAGGTGAGCCAGGTCAGCGAGGCGATCTGCGCGGCCCGGCCGGCGGCGGCCGGGACGGCGCCCCCTCCGCCGGAGGGGGAAAGGGGGGGCTCGCGGCGCGGCTCGAGGAGGTCGCCGCCGCAGAGGTAGGCAGGCTGGCCGGCCTGGCCGCGGGCCTGCTCGGCTCCGGGCAGGGGCTGGGCGTGCTGGAGGAGGCGATGCGCGCCGCGCCGGCCAGTTCCGGGGCGGCGCTGCTGCAGGCGGTGCTGGATCAGCAGGACGACGGCTACGCCGGCCCGCACGCCGGGTGCGCCGGCTGCGGCGGGCGGGCTGCCTACGCGGGCGGCCGGCCCAAGGCGGTCACCACGGTCCTCGGCGCGGTCACGCTGCAGCGGGCGTGGTACCACTGCCCGGCGTGCCGGCGCGGGTTCGCGCCCCGCGACGCCCGGCTGGGCCTGCTGCCGGCCGGCGCGCTGTCGCCCGGCCTGGCCGAGATGACCGCGCTGGCCGGGGCCGAGACGTCGTTCGCCCGCGCCGCCGGGCTGATCGCCGGGCTGGCCGGCATCACCGTCAGCGCCAGGACCGTCGAGCGGTCCGCTGAGGCGTCAGGCGCGGCCGCCCGGGCGGCGGGCGAGGCCGAGGCCGCCGCGCTGCGCGCCCGCAAGATCGTGCCGCTGGCCCCGGCGGCCCCGGGCCCGGACATGCTCTACATCGAGACCGACGGCACCGGCGTGCCGGTCCGCGCCAGCGAGACCGAGGGCCGCCAGGGCAAGGGCGAGGACGGCAGCGCCGGCACCCGCGAGGTCAAGCTCGCCCGGCTGTTCACCGTCTCGGCCCTGGATGACGACGGCAGGCCGGTGATGGATCCCGGCTCCTCCACCTACGTGGCCACCTTCGACGGCAGGGACGCCCTCGCCCGGCTGGTGCGGGCCGAGTACCTGCGCCGCGGCGGGGACCACTTCCGCCAGGTCGTCGCCCTCGGCGATGGCGCCGCCTGGATCTGGACCATGGCAGAGGAGCTTTACCCGCACGCCACGCACATCGTGGACATCTACCACGCCCGCGAGCACCTGCACGACCTCGCGGGCCACCTGGCCTTCATCACCCCCGACCCGCCCCGGTGGCTCGCCGACCGCAGCGCCGAGCTCGACGCAGGCAACGTCGGCGCGGTCATCACCGCCGCCCGGCAGTACCCGCTGGCCGGCGTCAAGGCCGAAGACCTGGACAGGAAGCTCGGCTACTTCGAGCGCAACGCGCACCGGATGCGCTACCAGCACTTCCGCGACCTTGGCATGTTCACCGGCTCGGGCGCCATCGAAGGCGGGATCAAGGCCATCGTCGTCCAGCGCGCCAAGCAGTCAGGCATGCACTGGACCACCGAGGGCGCCGCCAGCATCATCGCACTGCGCACCCAGCACGCCAGCGGCCGCTGGGACGAGCTCTGGCCAGCCCCCGCGACCCCGCAAGCCCAGCTGCGCGCCGCCATCTGACAGACAGCAAGACTCAGACGCCCGGGCCACAGCAGCCGCCAAGATCATCTCCAACAAAGCTGTCGTGCACCCTCGGCTTCCCGATTCGGCCCGGACGGTCGGACCCCCTTGGTACAGTTAATAGCTGCGGGCGGGGTTTCTAGATTCTTGTCCGCAACCTCCTGTCACGGAAAGACCGTGACCGCGTCAGTCCAGAGGAGGTAGGGCGCGCATGCGTCACTACGAAGTCATGATCATCCTCGACCCGAACCTCGAGGAGCGCACGGTCCAGCCGTCGCTCGAGGGGTTCCTCAAGGTCGTTACCGATGACGGCGGCAAGGTCGGCAAGCTCGACATCTGGGGGAAGCGTCGCCTCTCCTACCCGATCGACAAGAAGCCGGAAGGCATCTACGCCGTCGTCGACCTGAACGCCGAGCCGGCGTCCGTCCAGGAGCTCGACCGCCAGCTCAACCTCAACGAGGGCGTGCTGCGCACCAAGGTTCTGCGGCCCGAGCACCGCTGATAGACCCCCATTAGTTCTGCTATCGACCTGGAGCGCCACGATGGCTGCAGGAGACACCCCAATCACGGTCGTCGGCAACCTGGTCGCCGATCCGGAACTCCGATTCACGGCGTCCGGCCAGCCGGTCGCCACCTTCCGGATCGCCTCGACGCCGCGCATCCGCGATAACGCGACCAACGAGTGGAAGGACGGCGACAGCCTCTTCCTCAGTTGCAACGTCTGGCGGCAGGCGGCCGAGAACGTCGCCGAGTCGCTGCAGCGCGGCATGCGAGTCATCGTGACCGGTCGGCTCAAGCAGCGGAACTACGAGACCAAGGAAGGCGAGAAGCGCACCGTCTACGAGGTCGAGGTCGATGATGTCGGCCCGTCTCTGCGGAACGCTTCCGCCAAGGTCGCCCGGGCCAACCGCACCGGTGGTGCGGGCGGCGCAGGCGGCGGTGGTTACGGCGGCGGCAACCAGGGCGGCGGCAACCAGGGCAGCGGCAACCAGGGCAGCGGCTACGGCGGCCAGTCCTCCGGCTCCGGCGGCCAGTCGACCGGCGGCGGTCGGACCGAGGACCCGTGGGCGTCCGACGCCGGCTACTCCGACGAACCACCGTTCTAAAAGATCAAGTAAGCAAGTTACGACCATCCCCGCATGAGCGGGGCTCTCCAAGGGAGCACCACGATGGCGAAGCCACCAATTCGCAAGCCCAAGAAGAAGGTCTGCGCCTTCTGCCACGACAAGATCAGCTACGTGGACTACAAGGACACCGGCCTGCTTCGCAAGTACATCTCCGACCGCGGCAAGATCCGCGCGCGCCGGGTTACCGGTAACTGCACCAGGCACCAGCGCGACGTCGCCACCGCGATCAAGAACGCGCGCGAGATGGCGCTGCTCCCGTACACCAGCACGGCTCGCTAGGGCAAGGGAGGACTGACCAATGGCTCGCATGAAGCTCATCCTTACCCAGGAAGTCGGTGGCCTCGGCGCCGCGGGCGACGTGGTGGACGTGGCCGCAGGCTACGGCCGCAACTACCTGATGCCGCGCGGGTTCGCGATCACCTGGACGCGTGGTGGCGAGAAGCAGATCGAGCTGATCAAGCGGGCCCGCGCGGCCCGCGAGATCCGCACCATGGAGGACGCGCAGGCGGTGGCCGGGCGGCTGCAGAAGCTGACCGTCCGGGTCAAGCGGCGGGCCGGCTCGAACGGCCGCCTATTCGGCTCGGTCGGCGCCTCCGACATCGCGTCGGCGCTGAAGGATGCGGGCGGCCCGGACATCGACAAGCGCACGATCGTGGTCCCCGACCCGATCAAGGCCGCGGGCGCGTACCGCGTCCAGGTGCGGCTGCACCCCGAGGTGACCGCCTCGGTCAACGTCGAGGTCGCCAGCGCTTAATCCACAGCCCGAGGCTGTGTTTTCCACAACTGTTTCCACAGTGGTCCGTTCTCCACAGGAAACGACGCCGTCTCCACAGTTGCCCATCCGGGTGGCGCGCCTCAGTCCGAGGTGGCGCCACCCGGTAGTGCTGTGTACCCCCGCGTGCGCCTGGCAAGTTCCGGGTCGAGGTCGCTGACCATCTGCCAAAGACCGGCCACCCGAGCGGCCAGTTCCGGTTCGCTCGCGTCACCGTGCACATCGCTCGCTAGCTGGTCAATCGCAGCCGCCAGGCGATCAATGGCATCCCCCGTGTTCGAACACACAGACGAAGGATAGCCGGCTGACGGCGCCCAGGCAGGCGGTTTGATGCTGCTGCCGCCTGCGTTTTCGCATGCCCGCGGCGCGGTCGAGCGTGGCTGTTGACAGTCATCCAGGGTCCGTTCGATATCTGGGGATAAAGCCCGGCCGACGGATTACCCGCACCCTTTTTCCACAGGCAGATCTTTGCTGCCTGTGGATTTTTCTGTGGATAAGTGGCGGCCAAAACGTGACCGACTTTTTCTCCTGCACATCCAGTGGATTACGTGTTCACAGGTCAGATTGCGCGCGTGGAGTTGCCAGGCGGGGTTGTCCACACCGTAATCCACTAACTGCGCACAACCTTGCTACAGCTTCTCAACAAGTTATCCACAGGGCCGTTTTGGCGGTCACGGCGCGAGCCGAGAGAATGTCATAGCCCGATGTCAGACTCTCCTGGTAGAGGGGTGTCGGCGAGGGGTGAGCCGTTACGCGGGGGGAGGGTGCGCCGAATGAGCCTTACCGAGTTGACGCAGCGCGGCGAGGAGTTCGAGCGGATGCCGCCGCACGACGTGGCGGCGGAGCAGTGCGTCCTCGGCGGCATGCTGCTGTCCAAGGACGCCATCTCTGACGTCATCGAGGTCATCAGGCCGACCGACCACTACCGGCCCGCGCACCAGCTTGTCCACGAGGCGATCCTGGACCTGTACGCGCGCGGCGAGCCGGCCGACCCGATCACGGTCTCCAACGAGCTCACCCGGCGCGGCGAGCTGTCCCGCATTGGCGGCGCCCCCTACCTCCACACGCTGATGGCGGCGGTGCCGACCGCGGCCAACGCCGGCTACTACGCGCGGATCGTCCGCGAGCGCGCCATCCTCCGCCGGCTGGTGGAGGCGGGCACCCGGATCGTGCAGTTCGGCTACACAGGCGACGCGGACGCCGACGATCTGGTCGACCGCGCGCAGGCCGAGGTCTACGCGGTCACCGACAAGCGCATCGCCGAGGACTACCACCCGCTCTCGGAGATCATGCCCGCCGCGCTCGAGGAAATCGAGGCGATCGGCGCGCACGGCGGCGGCATCAGCGGCGTCCCCACCGGCTTCGCCGACCTCGACTCCCTCACCAACGGCCTGCACCCTGGCCAGATGATCGTCGTAGCCGCTCGCCCTGCTGTTGGCAAAAGTGCATTGGCCTTGGATTTTGCGCGATCCGCAACCATCCGGCACGGACTGCCCACCGTCGTCTTCTCGCTGGAGATGGGGCGGAACGAGATCACGATGCGTTTGCTGTCGGCCGAGGCGCGGGTGCCGATGCACATCATGCGCACCGGGCAGATGAGCGACGACGACTGGGGTCGTCTCGCCAAGCGGATGAGCGAGGTCGCGGACGCGCCGCTGTTCATCGACGACTCGCCGAACATGTCGCTGATGGAGATCCGGGCCAAGTGCCGGCGGCTGAAGCAGCGGCATGACCTCAAGCTCGTGATCATCGACTACCTGCAGCTCATGTCCTCGCCCAAGCGGACGGAGAGCCGCCAGCAGGAAGTGTCGGAGATGTCCAGGTCGCTCAAGCTGCTGGCCAAGGAGCTCGGGGTCCCCGTCGTGGCACTATCCCAGCTCAACCGAGGACCCGAACAGCGCCAGGACAAGAAGCCGATGCTCTCTGACCTGCGTGAAAGCGGTTCCATCGAACAGGACGCAGATGTCGTCATACTTCTACATAGAGAAGACGCATATGAACGGGAATCGCCACGCGCGGGCGAGGCGGACCTGATCATCGCCAAGCACAGGAATGGCCCGACCGCCACCGTGACGGTGGCCTTCCAGGGGCACTACAGCCGCTTCGTCGACATGGCACCCAGCTAGGGTCCCCTGCGTTTGTCTTCCCCACCACCACCGCCAGCCCCGCCACCACCCGGACTACTACTACCTGCGCTTCGCTGTCTGTGACATCTTCACATGATCTCGGCATCTGGATGGCATGCGCGTCCCAGGCGTGGCGCCTAATGACCGTGCTGCGTGATTAGGAGGCATGCGTAACGGGTGAATGGATGATGCGGACGCGACAGTATGAACGGCGCGGAAGGTGGGGCGCCCGGCCGCTACCCGGTCGCCGGGTGCGTGGGCGTCGATCCGTCCGGGAGCACTAGGTCGAAGCCATCCGGAGTGTTGAGCTGCCCTGGCCCGATGCCGGGCTTGCCGGTGATTCCGTACTGCCACACCAGCGCCCCAGTGGAAGGGTCGATTGCGACCATACGGTGGTTGTGGTCGTCGTTGGCCATGATGACACCGCTTGGCAGCAGTTCGGCGAGCGAGGGATGGTCGAGCATTCCCGGCCCCGAGGCCTGGTCGTAGCGGTAGAGGACCTTACCGTGGCGGTCGAACTCGACGACCTGTCCCGGCGAGGAGTAATCGGCGAGCAGGTAAGTGTCCGGGCCGACTTGCTGCGGGTCGGACGGGTACCCGACGGTTGGCAGTTGGACCGTCCACACCAGCCTGCCTGACAGGGTGTACTCACTCACCCAGGATCCGTTGATCTCGGAGACCAGCAGGTTGCCATCGGCCAGCGGAGTGTCCCCGTTTGGCGAGCCCATCGAGGCGGGCGGATTGTGGACGCATACGCCGTCGGTGCCGATCTGATGGGCGACCGTGTGCTTCTCGTTGATCACGAGCACCCGGCAGTTGATCGCATCGGCCACCGTGACCTGCCCGTTCTTCAGCAGGTACGCGTCATCGGGTTCGTGCAGGTACCCCGTGGCGGTCCCTGGCTGGCGCGGATGGCCGTACGACCAGATGATCTTCCCGGATGGGTAGGCGATCTTCACGATCGTCTCGTTCTCTTCCTGATTGGAGATGATCGCCGTGCCGTGGTCGGTGAAGAACGCGTCGTCGGGGAAGTAAAACCCCAGGGGGTCCTGCGATCCGGCCGCCGACGGGTACTTCCAGACCACGTGCATCGCCGCGTCAAGCAGCAGCAGTCGGTTGTTGCCGCGGTCAGCGATGAGGAGCCTGTCCCCGAAGAATGGCGACCCCGCGCCGGCCGCACCCGCGGTTCCGAAGGCCCGGTCCGGGCGGATCGCCTGAACGGAGGAGGTTAGGGCGCCGTCCGACTCACCGCCGATGATCCAGGCGGTCGAGCCGGCCGCTACGACGGCGGCGTGCGCGACTGGCACCTGAAGCCGGCCGGCCGCTAGCAGCCGACCGCTGGCCGAATCGTAGGCCCAGATGGCCGAAACCGTTCGGGTCGGCGGGGAAGTGCCGCCCATTCCTGCGCCCGTGGTAAGAAGCCCGGTCAACTGCGTTGTGCCGAGGCCGGGGGCGGGTTGCGCGGCGGCGGGGCTCTCTCCGCCAGCAACAAACAGTTCCCCGTCCACGGTGACGGCCGTAGCACCCGCCAGCGGCATGGGCAGGTGGCCGATGATCGCCGCGGTGCGATGGGCCGGGTCGACGGCCTGTATGACATTGACCGGCTCCCCGGCATGAGGCCCGGTGACGGCTTGGCCGCCGAACGCGTAGATCCTGCCTCCCAGGGCGGCGACCGCCGGGTAGCGCACCGGTACCGGCAGCGTGGCAACGGTGCTGTAGGACCGGCCGTCGGTGGTCGCCAACACCGAGGCGTCGGGCCTGCTTCCGTCATAGCCACCAACGAGGTAGGTCATGGTACCCATGGTGACTGCCTGGGCATCGGAGCGAGGCTCGGGCAGTGAACCCACGTGGGGGGCGGCGCCGCGGCCGGCCAATGGGAATGACTGGACCGTGCCGACCGTGACTGGGGATCCACCCCCGAAGATCAGCGCCTGATGCCCCGACACCGCGGCCGCGGCATCGTGGAGTGGGGCGGACAGCGTGCCGATCCGGCGCGCTGTCCCGGCGGCGGTACTCACGGAGTAAATCCCGCCAGCCGACGTGCCGGCCGCCGTAAGTCCGCCGAAGACGATGAGCTGGCCAGGCGATCCCGTAATCACTACCTCACGGCTGAGCGGCTCGGGCATATGCCAAGGCAGCAAGCCAGACTCGGCGGCGGCCAGACTGAGTGGCGCGGCCTTGAGATGGGCGCCGGCCTGGTGGCTTGCCGTCCCGCCGCGGCTAGCTGCGCCGTGCGAGCAGCCGGCCAGCCAGGCGGCGACCGCCACCAAGAGCACGACCAGCGTCATCGCGGTGGCACGCCTGCGGCGCGAGTCAGCCATGCGGGCACTTGTTCCCAGACCTGGCCGCCATATCCGTCAGGGTGCCGAAAGGAATCGCATCTCAACGCCCACCTGTTGGCCAACTCTGGTAACGGCCGGTGGGTGTGACTGCGCAGGGCCGCATGGCGGATGCATCAGGTGCCGCGGCGCTGGACCAGCCAGACTGTTGCGGCGATGAGCAACGCTGACGGCGCGAGCAGCCAGCTGCCCTCGATCCACTTGAAGGACCAAAACCGGCTGGTAGCTGGTCCACTGCGTGAAGCCGTGCTGGGCCAGGCACTGGGCGAATGTTCCACGAAGGCTTGCCGCCCAGTCCCGTTGGGACGAAAGAACAGAACTGGTCGAGGAGGCTGCTGGGGGAAGCCGGCGAAGGCGAACCTGCCGTCCTTGGTCGACCGGTGGCTGATGATCCACACGGTGCCGGGCACGTTCGGGTTGCTGGTGACCAGCGGTGTCAGGTAGTGCTCGCGCAGGAACCCGCCGGTCGCGACGGCGAGCCCGGCGTAAGCGGCAACGGTGGCACGATCGCGGGGACGACCCGGCGGATGAGCATCCCGGCCAGGGCGCCGATCACGAATGCGGCCAGCGTCCAGGCGGGGAAGGCGACTCGCGGTAGTCGACGCCCTACATGGTCCGGCCTGAAGAAATGGACAGATCGATGAGAAAGTTCACTGGGACAGATCCTTGAGAAGGCACGAAGAAGCCAGCCGATGGCCAATTGGCCAGATCGATGAGAAACGAAGGCGTGATCGGGTTGCCGAAGAGCGGTTGGCGCTTTGGAACTTCTGGGGCAAGGTAGCCCGTTAGCGAGATCCGGCTGGGCGAGGGGGTGTGATCGCCGGCGGCGAGGTGCCCTTAAGTTGCCTACCCACAGCTGGGTCAGGTTACGTGTCCGGATCTGGCCCATACTCGAAGCATGAACGAGAGATCACCCCTCGGGGACTTCCTGCAGAAGCGGCGTTCCCAGCTGCGTCCAGAGGATGCCGGGGTACCCACCTACGGGGACCGTCGGCGTGTGCGTGGCCTGCGGCGCGAGGAACTCGCGCTGCTGGCGGGGGTGAGCGCCTCGTATTACACGCGGCTGGAGCAGGGACAGTCGCTGAGCGCTTCGGCGGAGGTGCTGGACGCGCTCGCCGGGGCGCTGCGGCTGGACGATTCGGAGCGGCGGTACTTGCACGATCTCGCCGGTGCGGGCAGGCGTCCTGCCCGCACCCGTAAGCCAGCGCCCGAGCGGGTAACGGAGGCGACCAGGCAACTGCTGGACATGTTGGGGGACACCCCCGCGATCGTGCTGGGCCGACACACCGACGTACTGGCGTGGAACTACATGGGTCACGCGCTGTTTGCCGGGCATGTGGATCCGGGTGCTGCGGGTCGGCCCGGGGAGCGGCCGAACATGGCCAGGCTGGTGTTCCTCGACTCCCATATCCGTGAGCTGTACGCGGACTGGCCGGGCAAGGCCCGGGCGGTAGTTGGGGGCCTGCGCCTGACAGCGGGCCAACAACCGGAGGACGCGGCGCTGCACGCGCTAGTGGGTGAGCTGTCCGCGAAGAGCGGAGAGTTCGCCTCGATGTGGGCTGACCACCGGATCAAGGCATGCACGGTCGCCGCCTACGAGATGCGCCATTCGCTGGTCGGAACGCTGACCGTCATGCAGCAGACGCTGAGCCACGGGCCGGGCCCGGTCGTGGTGGTCGGCACCACGGAGCCGGACTCGCCCTCGCGGGCCGCGCTGACGCTGCTCGCCCAGCTCACCGCACCCACCAAGGTCTTGGCCGAACCGGCTCGGACACGGCCCCGCGTCGGCGCGGACCGGCCCATTTAAACAGGGCGGCCCGGCCGATTACTGCTTTGTCGCAGGCTTTCGAGATCTCGGCGAGAACCTACCTCACCCACCGCGTGCGCCACCGTCTGGGCGCCGCATGCCTGAAACCCACCACATGCGTCGCTGCCTGGCTGCCGCATGCCCGAAAACACAACCGCACACCTTAAGGAGACATACCCCATGCAGGACACACGCGAGATCACCCTGGGCGATGTCAGCATCACCCGGGTCGAGGAGATGCACGGGCCGATCATGCCAGCCGAGCATTTCTTCCCAGAAATGCCAGAGCAGGCATGGCAGGAGAACCGTGGCTGGCTCGTGCCAGACCACCTGGGCGCCGAGGACACAATGGTCCATGCCGCAATGCAGACCTGGGTGCTGCGCAGCGGCGGCAGGACGATCCTGATCGACACGGGCATCGGCAACGACAAGACCCGTCCGGCCGTCGAGGCCTGGGACCACCTGGCCCTGGACTACCTGGGAAACCTCGCCCGCGCCGGCGTACGGCCCGAGGACGTTGACTTGGTCATTAACACGCACCTGCACACTGACCACATCGGCTGGAATACCCAGCTGGTCGACGGCGCGTGGGTGCCGACCTTCCCGAACGCCACCTACCTGATGCCCAAGGCGGACGTCGAATACTGGAATCCGGTCAACAACCCGAATATCGCCGGCGGCGTCAACGAGAACGCGTTCGAGGACAGCATCGTCCCGGTACTGGCCGCAGGCCAGGTCCAGCAGTGGGAGGGCAGCCACGCGATCGACGCGAATCTGTGCCTTGAGGCGGCCCCTGGCCACACCCCCGGTGCCGCCGTCATCACGCTGAACTCCGGCGGCGACCGGGCGCTGTTCGCCGGCGACATCCTCCACACCCCGCTGCAGATCATCCACACCGACCCCAGCAGTTGCTTCGACCTGGACCCGGCCCAGTCTCGCGCGACCCGTCTCCGCCTATTCGGCTGGGCCGCCGACAAGAACGCCCTCATGCTGCCCGCCCACTTCAGTGGCCATACCGCGCTGGAAATCGAGAACACCGGCAGCGGCTTCGCGATTAAGCAGTGGGGGCCGTTCTCCCGGTACTGATCCCGATTACCGGCCCGCCGTTCCGGATACCTGGAGCGGCGGTTCCGGCCTAGGGACCCGCTGCTGGCCCGCGAGCGCGCGCAGGCGCGACCTAGCCCGATGAGCCGCGCGATGAAGAAATGCCACGCTCGTGAGACTGATCATGGTGCCACCGTCGTGAGACAGCGGAGAAACCGCAGGTCGGCGAAGGCCGATATGTCACGAGCTATGAGACCCTACACGTCTCGTGGCCCGCGAGTAGGATCCCTTTTTGTGGATAAATCGTGGGCCATTTCGGGGGTGGACCTGCACCTGGTCCTGTCCGGAAACCGGGTGAGGGCTGGCCTGGAGGCGGCGCTGCGGGAAGCCGTCCAGACTGGGCGGCTGGCACCGGGGACGGGCCTGCCTTCGACCCGGGCGCTGGCCGCCGATCTGGGCATCGCCCGGAACACGGTCGCCGAGGCCTACAGTCAGCTCACCGCCGAGGGCTGGCTGACCGCCCAGCAGGGTTCGGGCACCCGTGTTGCCGCCGCCGCCGAGGTTCCTGTGGCATCGGCGGCAACCGCGGGGGTCACGCCAGGGACTCGGCAGAGCCAGTACGACCTGCGGCCCGGGCGGCCGGACTTGTCGGCGTTTCCGCGAGCCGGGTGGCTGTCCGCCACGCGCAAGGCCCTGTCGGCCGCGCCCATCACGGAGCTGGGCTATGGCGACCCTCGCGGCCTGCCCGAGCTGCGCAAGGTGCTTGCGGCTTACCTGTCCCGAACCCGAGGGGTGCGGGCCGCGCCGGATCGGATCGTGGTCTGTACTGGGTTCACTCAGGGCCTGGCGCTGCTGAGCCGGGTGCTGCCCCTTTGCGGTGTCACCAGGGTCGCGGTGGAGGGATACGGGCATGCCGGCCCGGTCCAGGCGCTTTCCGCCTCCGGCCTTGTTCCTGTAATGCTTGACGTAGATGACGGCGGCGCTGTCCTGGGGAGTGCACTCGGTGCCGAGGCGTTGCTGCTTACCCCGGCGCACCAGTTCCCGCTCGGCTCGGTGCTGTCACCGCAGCGCCGTGCGGGCGCCGCCCGCTGGGCTGCCGGCAGCGGCGGGCTGATCATCGAGGACGACTACGACGGGGAGTTCCGCTACGATCGCCAGCCGGTTGGCGCCCTGCAGGCGCTGGCCCCCGAGCACGTCATCTACGCCGGCACCGTCAGCAAGACCCTGGCGCCGGGAGTGCGGCTGGGCTGGCTGGTACTTCCAGCCCGCCTGGTCGACGCCGTAGCCGAGGCCAAGAACCTGACGGATTCGCAGACGAGCAGCTTCGCGCAGCTCACGCTTGCCGAGTTCATCACCTCCGGGGCCTACGACCGGCACATCCGCCGGTCCAGGCTCGCCTACCGGCAGCGTCGCGACCGGTTCATCGCCGCGCTTGCCCAGCACGCGCCCGGAGTGCGGGTCACGGGGATCGCCGCCGGCCTGCACGCGGTCTTGGAGCTGTCCGGCGGCCAGCAGGAAGACGAGGTTGTCGAGCACGCGGCCGTCCGTGGCCTGGCTATCGAGGGCCTCGGCAGCTACGCGCTCCGCGACCACGTTCGCGGGCCTTCCCTTGTCATCGGCTACGCCACGCCGCCGGAGCACGCCTACACCACGGCGCTCGCCCGGCTCACTGCGGCGCTCCAGGACCAGTAGGCGACCCGGTGACTTGTGCGCGGGGCCGCGCCATATCGTTCCGGGGTAGGAATGGCCCATGTTTTCTTCATGAAAATGGACCTTACTCACGGACCGCTTCCCGCCTACCGTCGGTTTCATGACAACGACTGAGAACAGCAGCGCCGCCGCAGCTGTACCGCAAATCCCTGTCCGGCTTGACTTCGACGCCCACGCAGCCGTGTTCGCCCGCGCCATGTCGCACCTGGACCAGGCCGCGACCAAGGAACTGGATGCGGTCGGCATCAGCCCCCTGCTGCGGGAGCTGATCCGCATCCGCGCCTCCCAGCTCAACGGGTGCGCCTACTGCCTCGACATGCACACCAAGGACGCTCGCGCCGCTGGCGAGGCCGAGCAGCGCTTGCACGCGCTGGCCGCCTGGCGAGAGACGCCCTTCTTCACCGAGCGCGAGCGGGCCGCGCTCGCCCTCACCGAGGACGTGACCCTGATGGCCGACGAGCACGTGCCTGCCGCCGCCTATGCCGCCGCCGCCGCCCAGTTCACATCCCGCGAGATCGCCGCCATCTTGTCCCTCATCGTCACGATCAACGCCTGGAACGCCATCGGCGTGACTACCCGCGCCTGGACCCCAGGTTCCTATCAGGCCTGACACCGGGAAACACAACCCAGAGGCACGGACCACAGGAGGATCTAGTGGGATCAGCACAACAGGGGATGGCCGGGCGAGCGTCTGACCCGGCCTTCCCCCTTCACACCGGCGATATGGACTGGATACCCACCGGCGACGGCAAGTCGTTCCGGCCGCTGCGGTTCGAGCCGGACGGGTGGTCGGAACTGATGCGCCTGGAACCGGGCAGCGTGGTCTCACTGCACCGGCACACCGGCGAGGTGCACGCCTTCAACCTGTCGGGGACAAGGGAGATCCTGGGCACCGGCGAGCTCGCCGGCCCCGGCAGCTACACCTACGAGCCTGCCGGGACCACCGACGCCTGGCGGGCGGTCGGTGACCGGCCATGCGTCCTGCACCTCAAGGTCACCGGCGCGGTCCAGTACCTCGACCTCGACGGGAAGGTCACCGAGACAGTCGATGCCGCATCCCAGCGCGCTGCCTACCTGACCTGGTGTGCCGAGCATGACGCAAAGCCCGCCGCGCAGATCCTCGGCAGCCAGGAGAAGGCAGCATGTCGTACCTGAGTGATACCGGTGAGGTCAGCGCCCGGTTCCGTCCGACGCATGAGGTCGGGGACCTGACATTCGCGTCCGGCACCGTGGTCCGGCTCGTCGCCCCCGGCTCGGCAACCAACGGCCAGTTCGGTCTGTTCGAGTGGAACATGCTGGCGGGCAACCAGGTGGAGTAGGACCCGCCGCGCACCAAGCGGACCGGCCTCGGCAGCCCGTGTGGTGAAGAAATGCCACGCACGTGAGACTGATCATGGTGCAAACATCGTGAGACAGCCGAAAAACCGCAGGTCAGCGAAGGCTGTTATGTCACGTGCTGTGAGACCCTACATCCACTGGCCGCCCGGATGAGTGTCGTCCCGAGACCCCGCCGCAGTCAGGGTGACGCCCTGCGGGCGTCGCTACGCGATTGGCTCCGCCGAACCTAGACCCAACGTCCTCTCGCCGGGGATCGGCGCCTGCGACGAAGACGGACAGGACTAGCTTAGCTAGCTGGCCGGAGGGTGGGCTCAGAGGAGCGCACGATCGCTGCCAGCTGGGCCTCTGTCCGCTGGCTGCTCAAAGTAGGCGCGGCAGGAGGCCCCTTGTCCCGCCCCTTACTCGGGTGAGGGCGGCAATGCCGGCTCGCTCGGTGCCTTGGTGGGTGGTTGCCCGCCGCTGGTGCTGTGGTAGTACTTTCGATAGACGATCTTGTAGAGAGGGATCCAGCGCGGAATGCGGTTGATGATCGGGATCCATGGCGCAAACAGCGGCAGCAGGAACCCGAACAGGATCATGAGCAGGCCGACGTCTAGGTCAAGGTTGCCGTTGGTCGAGGGGTTCAGCGCGGGAATTTGGTACATCCCGGCATACAGCCATAGCCAGACCTGGCCGGGGAAGTTCCAGAGTTCGTTCATGACGCCCCACTGCGAGCCGGCGACGCCCTGGGCCGTGGCGATCGTGGACCACAGCGTGCCGTCGCCGAAGAACATGGTCGCCTTGTAAGTGTTCGTGTTCAGCTGCTGCTGGCTGCCCTGGAAATAGCCGTCGAGGCTTCCGTTGTGCGCGATGGTGAGCTCTGCCCGGATGATCACCGGGACCGGCCCGTAGTTGCCTGGCGGCACCGTGACCGATGTCGGGGTGAATTTCGCGCTCGGTTTGGCCAGCGCTTTTGCGTAGTTGTTGAGCCAGGTCGCCTGCTGAGACGAGACGACCTGGGGGGCGGCTGCGCCGGGCGACAGGTCGCCGCCGGCCGCCTTGTACCTGCTGATCGCCGCAGCGACAATCGGGGTGTATGGCGCGACGAGCTGAGAGACCGGCGCCAGGACGAAGTCGTTAGCGGTGTTGATCGGGAGCGTGAGGCCGAAGATCCATTTGGCGATCTCAGCCGGTTTTATCCCGATGATCTCCTGTGATGCCCCGGTGGTCTGGTTGAACGGCGGTCCGTACCCCGCAGTCTCGGTCCCCCCGGCCAGCTCCTGAACTGCCGTCTGGGCTAGGTCCGACGGGTCGTTGGTGTCCCAGTACCTGGCGCTGAACGCCTGCCCGGCCGGGGAAGGGGGTCCTGTCGGATAGGTGAGGCCGCCGTTCGGGGACCCCCACAGGCTCGCGGCCAGGATGCAGAGCACGGCCACGAAAATGACCGCGATAGTGCCCTCGGTAATCAGGTCGTAGGAGCGCTCCGGACCCCGCCAGGTGCTGAGAGGGTACCGCTTGGCGCGTGCTGGCTTCTCTTTCATGGGTATTGGCACCTGCGCCTCCTCATCCCGCGTCCACCGCGCGGTGCGGCTCGCCGTCGGGGACCTCAAGTGCCTCCGCGCCCGGTGGCGGGGCGACGCCCCGGCGGCGGATCAGGGCGATGTGAACGGAGACGATGAACAGCAGCAAGGCCGTCGTGATGACCACGTGCATAGTGAACTGCTGGCCCGGGTTCATCACATTCCAGATCGCGCCGATGCCGAGCGCGTTGAACGCGTCCTTGGCCTGCTGGCCGATCCACTGGCTGTCCCAGTTGGTCATCATCAGGAAGCCGGTGAAGGAGGTCAGGATGGTCACGATGAAAGCGAGCACACCGGTGATCCAGGTCCAGCCGCGGCCGCGACGCCAGCTCATGGTGAAAAAGTTGGTGATGAAATGCACCGCCATGAACAGGAACATGGCCTGCACACTCCAGAAATGAATACTGTTCATAAAGGCGCCAAAGGAGTTCGTGTGCCAGAATGAGACCCCGCCGAGCGCAATGAGCGCGCCGCTGATGATCGCGACGATGAGCGCAGCGAGCGTCAGCACGCCCATCGTGTACAGCACGGAGGAGACATATGCGGGCTCACGGTCGGGGAGCAGCTTGCGCAACGGGTAATTGAGGACCAGGTAGCCACGCAGCCATGAGCTGGGCCGCAACAGCGAGAACGGCTCGGCCCCGGTGGCGTTGGTGACCGGATCCGGTCCCGGTGGCGCCGGGGTCCCGCCCTCGGCGGTCACCGCCGGCGCTCCATCGGGTCGGTGCTCCCGCCGGGAAGGTTGACGAACATCCCGACCACGAAGATCAGCACCACTAGGATAATCTCGATCACGTTGCCGGTTTTGAGGGTGAACCAGCTGAAGGTGATGGCATTGAACCCTCCGTTCCCAACGAGATCGAACACGGGGCCCCAGAGCTGATAGATCATTCCGCACCTTTCTTCTGATCGACCGATTCCGCACCAGCCTGCATAGGCGCAAGCCGCCAATCACCACCCGTCGCGGGTGAATCGCGGCCTGGCCACTGAATCCGATGTGCGTCGGCGCCAGCCACGGACAATGCCGCGGCGGCCTTGTCTGAGCGGGCGAGGCCGGTGGCCCTGATGCACTGCGTGGAGGTGTTCGGCCGTGTCACGATTTACCGGATCTGGCCTGGGTGGTGATCGCGTCGGCGACGTGCTTAGGCTCGCTGCATATCAGAAATCGCAGCGATCGGTGACCAGATTTGCATTCAAGGAAACACCGTCGGGCATGCGGACAAGACCGACGCAATCATCGAGGTCCGCGGAATGAGAGGCGAGGCGCCCGCCGCATCCTGGCGGTCAGGAGGACGGCCAAGACGGCCATATCCGTTCTGATTGTGGTCGTGGTCCTGGGTGCCGCGGCCGTCATCTTCAGCGGGAAGGCTGGCAGCATCGTCCACCGTGCCGAGGGCCTCGTCGGCAGTGCGGCCGGGCCTGCCGTAGAACCCGAGCAGGAGGTCGAGGATTCAATCGGCCAGGCGGCGGGCGCGTCGGTCTACGCCGTTACAGCTTGCCACCCAGTATAGGAAGGACCGCAGATGAGCACGCCGAGTCAACCGGAGATGAACCAGACCGAGGCCTGGGTGGTTGGCTCGGTCAGCCAGGCCGGGTGAGGAAATGCCTCGGGGCTGAGACTGATCATGGTGCCAACGTCGTGAGACAGCAGAGAAACCCCAGGTCAGCGAAGATCAATATGTCACGTGCGCTGAGACCCTACACTCAGCTCGGTGGAGCGGCTACTTGCGGTCCCGTGACAACGGGATGTCCGCCGCCGCGCCGCTTCTTGCCACCCCCATCCCATCCGGGCTGCTGGAACCGCTGTAGGACCAGTTCGCCGCGCTGCTTCGCCCGCATCCGGTTTACGCTCCTTCGCACCCGCTGGGCTGCCACCGGCGGCGGATCGCCGACCGGGTCATCTTCGAGAAGCTCATCCAGGTCCTGCGGTTCGGCTGCTCGTACGAGGCGCGATCGCCGACCGCACCTGCTCGGCCACCACGATCCGCAACCGCCGCAGCGAGTGGATCAGGGCCGGGATCTTCGCCCGGCTCAAGCAGGTCGCGCTGGATGCCTATGACCGCATCGTCGGCCTGGTCCTAGAGGAGCTGGCCATCGACGGGTGCATCGCCAAGGCTCCCGGGGGCGGGCGAGTGCGCGGGCCGCAGCCCGGTGGATCGCGGCAAGCAGGGCAAGAAGCGCTCGGTCATGACCGACGGCTACGGCATCCCGCTGGACCGGGTGCTGGCCCCGGCCAGCCGGCACGACTCCCCGCTGCTGGCCCCCACGCTGGACAGGCTCGGTGAGCTCGGGCCGCTGCCGGACCGGATCCGGGTCCACCTGGATGCCGGCTGACGAAGACATCCAGACGGCATGTGATTCTCGGGCGTGGCATCTAATGCCGTCCACGTGATCAGTGTCGGGACGATGTGTCCCGCCACAAGGTTGCCGTCGACGACTCACTGCTGCTGGAGGTCCAGCGGCAGCACCGTCAGGCGGAGAGCTGGGGGTGGGGGACGCTGAGCCTGCTGAATAGTCTCGGGTGCCTTTCTTTCGGACGCCGTGCGGCGTGAAAAAGGCGGCGCGCGTGTAGCTGCCGGCGGATGCAGCTCCGGCCGACTGCGGAGCGCCCCGGAGTGCACGCCGTCGGAGATGATGCCTGAACCTCCAGATATCGGCGGGCGGACCCGACCAGCCGGACCGCGTGAGGAAAATGCCACGGAGTTGAGACTGATCATGGTGCCGACGCGCCGTCCACTGGCTCGCCGCTGCCCTCACCGGAACCTGACAAAGTGCTGCTACTAGGAGGCGCGGTCGCCGTACATGGCCGCGATCTGAGCCGCGTACTGCTTCGCGACGATGCCGCGGCGCACCTTGAGCGTCGGCGTCAGCTGCCCGTCCGCTTCAGTGAGATCGTCGTCGAAGATGGCGAACTTCTTGATCGCCTCAGCCTTCGACACCGCCTTGTTGGCCTCATCGACCGCAGCCTGGATCTCCGCCTGCAGCGCGGGGTCGTCACGAAGCTCGGCGATGGTCGCCGTTTCCGGCTTGCCGTTGTCTGCCTTCCACTGGGCGAGCGCCTCCGGGTCCACCGCCACCAGCGCCGCGATATACGGCTTCGCGTCCCCCACGACCAGGCACTGGCTGACCAGCCAGTGGGCGCGGAGCCGGTCCTCGAGCGGAGCGGGCGCCACGTTCTTGCCGGCCGCGGTGATGATGAGGTCCTTCTTGCGCCCGGTGATCGCCAGGAACCCCCCGTCGTCGAGGGCCCCGATGTCGCCGGTGTGCAGCCAGCCGTCGGCGTCGATCATCTCCTTGGTGGCGGCCTCGTTGTTCCAGTACCCCTGGAAAACCATGTCGCCCTTGACGAGGATCTCGCCATCCGGTGCAATCCGGATCGCGGCGCCGGGGATCGGGCGGCCCACGGTGCCGATTCTCTGGGCATCGGGCGTGTTCGTGTTGGTCGCGGGGCTGGTCTCGGTCATGCCGTAGCCCTCCAGCACGGTGATGCCGCAGCCGCGGAAGAAGTGCCCGAGGCGGGTGCCGAGCGGCGCGGCCGCACTCCAGGAATAGCGCACCTTGCCGCCGAGCGCCGCGCGCAGCCTGGCGTAGAGGAGCCGGTCGAACAGCAGGTGCTGCAGGCGGAGCACGAGACCGGGACCGCCGGCGTCGAGCGCCCGGCTATAGGCGATAGCGGTGGCCTCCGCGGCCGCGAAGATCTTGCCGTGCCCCCCGGCGGCCGCCTGGCGCTTGGCGCTGTTGTAGGCCTTTTCCCACACCCGCGGCACGGACAGGACCGCCGTGGGCCGGTAGGCCGGCAGCTCGGCCACGGCGTCGGCCATGTCGGCCAGCCCCAGGACGGTGCGCGAGTAGATCGCGCTGTACTGGATGAGCTGGGCATAGCTGTGCGCCAGCGGCAGGAACAGCAGGCTCGAGGCGTGCTCGTTGAAGACCCTCGGGAAGCCATCGTTGCGCATGCAGTTACGGGTGTTGGAGACGATGTTGCCGTGGCTCAGCATGCAGCCCTTCGGGCGGCCGGTCGTCCCTGAGGTGTAGACGATCTCGGCCAGGTCGCCGGCCCGGCGGGTCCGGCGCCGTTCCTCAACCTGCTCCGGCGTCACGCCGGCGCCACCCGCCTTGAGGTCAGGTAGCCCGTCGAGCCGGCTGCCCTCGATCTGCCACGCGTGGGCGAGTGCCGGAAGCTTGGCTCGCGCCGCGGCGATCTTCTCGGCGTGATCGTCGGTCTCGGCAATGACGGCACGGGCTCCGGAGTCACCGAGGATCCACTCGACCTGCTCGAGGGAGGAGGTGGGGTAGATAGGCACGATGACGCCGCCGGCGGTCAGGATCGCGTAGTCAAGGAGCGTCCATTCAAACCGCGTGCGCGACATCAGCCCCACCCGGTCGCCCGGCTGGATGCCGGCGGCGATGAGGCCGGCAGCGATGCCGCGCACCCCGGCGGCGAATTCGCGCCAGGTCACGGGCGTCCAGGTGCCGTTCGTCCGCCGTTTCAGACCAACCGCGTCGGGCCAGTTCTCCGCGTTCCGGAAGACATCATCGGTGATGTTGTCATCGGCCTTCACTGTGTATTCCACGGGCATGGAGAATTCCTGCATCACAGGCCCCCTGTGAACAAGGTCCCAGCTTCCTCCGCGTTTCTACACAATAAGCACGACAGAAGCTGCCGACTAGGGCTGAACGTCCCGGATGCGTGTGACCAGGGCCGGTGCGATGGAGACGGCGTGCCTGGGGGAACCCTGCGGGGTGCCGCGCAGGCCGTCAAGACATAGCGGGCTGCTCCGGCACAACCCGGGGCCTACAGGCCCGCCGATGGGGGGACTTTCGGCCCTAGCGGGTCCTGTTAGCTCTGCCTGCCAATGAGTTTCGGGTACGACAGATCCAGGGGGCTCCATGACCACGGGACTCGTTTACCCGGTGCGATGTGGGACCTGTCGCGCAGTCGCCGCCGGCTGCAGCGGATGTGCGGCGGGGCAAGCATGGGTCGATTCGGGTGCGCCGGGCGATGATGATCACGGCGGCCGTCGGCCTTGGGGACTCAGATGCCGCGATATCCCGGCCGTGCTGTCGGCCCGCGGCACGCGGGCACGGCCATAACGTGTCCGATTGGGGGGCCAGCAGCAGGACGAGCGAGCCCTGGCTGACCGTCAGGTGATCGCCTGCGCCGATCTGTGCGGCGTCGGCTAGCGTGCCCGTGTGAACCAGGCCGGCGGTGCCGGTCGCGTCAGTGGCGCCAGCCGTACCGGGCGTTGTGATGTCAGCGCCGAGATCGAAGCTGTCCACTTCGGTGCGCCAGGAGCATCGCTTTCCTACCTCGGGGATGGTGAAGGTGACCTGTCGCGGCGATCCGTTGACCAAGATGAGCACGTCATCATCGAGCATGGGCCGGCCGTGTGCGTCCAGGTCTGGTGCGACCGTGCCGTCGACGTAGGCCGCGGCGGATTTCCTGCCCGCAGATCGCCAGTCGGAGACGGTCATCGGGTGGCCCCTGGGGGTGTACCAGACGACGTAGCCGGGATCGGCCAGGTAGCGGTCGCGGCGCAGCACCGGGTGCGCCCGGCGCACAGCGATTACCCGGCGGGTGTACGCGATCAGGTCGTCGTCGGCGGCGTCCCAGTCGAACCAGGACACCGGGTTGTCCTGGCACCAGGCGTTGTTGTTGCCGCCCTGGGTGCGGCCGAGCTCGTCTCCGCCCAGGATCATCGGCACCCCGCGGGACACCAGCAGCGTGGCTAGCAGCGCGCGTGACTGGCGGGCGCGCCGCGCGAGGATCCGCGAGTTGCCGGTCGGGCCTTCCGTGCCGTAGTTCCACGACCTGTTGTCGCTGGTTCCGTCCTGGTTGCCCTCACCGTTGGCCTGGTTGTGCTTGTTCTTGTAGGAGACCAGGTCGCGCAGGGTAAACCCGTCGTGCGCGGTGATGAAGTTGATCGACGCGCTCGGCCGGCGGCGGGCGGGGCCGTACAAGTCGGAAGACCCGGCGATCCGGGTGGCGAAGTCAGGCAGCACGTGCTCGCCGCGCCAGAAATCACGGACGGTGTCACGGTAACGGCCGTTCCACTCACTCCATCCGGCCGGGAACCGGCCCACGCTGTAGCTGTCGGGCTGGCCGACGTCCCACGGCTCGGCGATCAGCTTGACCTGGCAGATGACAGGATCCTGCGCGACGATGTTGAAGAACGCGGCCAGCCGGTCGAAATCACCCCGCTCTCGGCCCAGCGTGGTGGCCAGGTCGAAGCGGAAACCGTCCACATGCATCACGCTGATCCAGTAACGCAGCGAGTCGGTGATCATGCGCAGGCACACCGGGCTGGCGACGTTGACCGAGTTGCCGGTGCCCGTGGTGTCCACGTAGCGGCGCAGGTCGCCGGGCACGAGCCGGTAGTAACCGGGGTTGTCCAGCCCGCGGAAGCACAGCGTCGGGCCCAGATGCCCGCCCTCGCCCGTATGGTTGAACACCACATCAAGCAGCACCTCCAGGCCAGCCGCATGCAGCGCCTGGACCATCGCCTGAAACTCCGCGACCTGCCCGCCCGCACGCCCGGCCCGCACCGCCGCAGAGTAGCCGTCATGCGGGGCGAAAAAACCAATGGTGTTATAGCCCCAGTAGTTGGCCAGGCCGCGTTCGGCCGGATGCCCGGTAGCGGCGAACTGGTGGACGGGCAGCAACTCGACCGCGGTCACTCCCAGCCCGGCCAGGTACTCCGCCACCGGCGGGCACGCTAGCCCCGCATACGTTCCCCGCAGCTCCGGCGGCACGTCGCGGCGGGTCTGAGTGAACCCCTTGACGTGCAACTCGTAGATGATCGTGTCCCGGTAGGGCGTGCCGGGGGGCCGGTCGGCACCCCACGCGAACGACGGGTCAGCAACCAGCGACTGCGGCACCGACGGCGCGGAATCCAGGCCGCTGCGCCCATCGGGATCACCGGGCGGATAGCCGAGCACGCCGTCCCCCCACACCACCCGGCCCGCTGTCGCCTTGGCGTACGGGTCAAGCAACAGCTTCGCCGGGTTGCACCGCAGCCCCCGCGCAGGATCGTACGGCCCGGTCACCCGGTAGCCATACCGCTGGCCGGTGCCGACCCCGGGCACGAACCCGTGCCAGACACCGCTACTGAATTCTGGCAGCGGCAACTGGGTTTGCGCGCCACCCCGATCGAACAGGCACAGCACCACCTGCTCGGCTATCTCCGACACCACAGCGAAATTCGTCCCGGCCTCACCGGGCGTAGCACCCAGCGGCCACGGCCGCCCTGGCCAGACCTCCATGCCAGCTCCCGCACCCCGCGCCAGGCGACCGCTGCCAGCGCCGATCGCGTCCCGAGGTTCCCGCCGCCATCAGATCCGCTACCTCGGGCCCATCAGCGCCCGCAGCAACCGCCGTCCCTCCTTCAGACCCCGATTTCCTGTTTCCCTGCTCACTGCTCTCAATCCTGCCCTCCCATCATCGGCCTCAAGCTTTACGCGGCCGGGGCGGGTCGGCTACACCGCATGACCACGCCCTGGCAGGGCAGCAGCCCGCTTGCCCCCCACCGACCTATGGGGTCACCGGAGCTTCCTCCCGCAGAAGAGCGCCGGTGGTGCTCGCAGGCCTCGACGGTTTGACGAGCTTGCCGGCTGGTGAGACTGGTTCAATGAAGAACCAGAGCCAGCCGGCGGGTGACGGCGCTCACTGGATGGCGTTGGCGGGAGGCACCGGCGGCTCGCCGCGAGGCGCGGCGTACGCGAGCCGGTTCGCCGGCATCGGCGCGTGTATCCCGGCCGGGCGGCTGACCACCGATGAGCTGATGGCGAGCACGAAGTACAAGACCGACATCGAGCTCGAGCGGCTGACGGGTGTCCGCGAGCGTCCCGTTGTCGGCGCCGGCGAGGACGCGTACACGCTTGCGCTCGGTGCGGCGCGCGACGCGCTCACGCACGCGGGCATCGGCGCGGACGACCTCGACATGCTGCTCGTGTCGAGCATCAGCCGCCACGTGGGTGGCATGCGAGTGCAGATCGAGCCGCCGGTGAGCGTGTCATTGAAGGAAGAACTCGGGGCCCGGCGCGCAACCAGCATCGACATCTCGAACGCGTGCGCAGGGATGCTGACCGGCGTGTTCATCCTCAACGACCTCGTGCGGCAGGGCCGGATCCGGCGCGGGATGGTGGTCAGCGGCGAGTACATCTCGGAGCTGGGCCGCAACGCGGCGCAGGAGGTCCGCGACGTGATGAGCGACCAGCTGCCGTCGCTGACGCTCGGCGACGCCGGCGCCGCGGCGATCCTCGAGCAGGCGCCGGAGGGTGCTCCGGGGATCGAGGTAGCAGGCTTCACCACGGTGGCCGCGCATAGCCGGCTGTGCGTCGCGTTCCCGGCGACGATCGGCCCCGGCGTGACGATGCACACGAAGGCCCGCGAGATTCATCAGGCCGGGACCGACGAGGCCCTCCCGATGCTCCGGGAGATACTTGATCAAACCGGGCTCCGGTTCGACGAGATCGACTACCTGGTGCCGCACCAGACGTCGGTACGGGCGATCAGAAAAGGGATGGAGCAGTGGTCGCAGGAGCTCGGCACAACGCCGAAGCACGTGGTCGTGACCGTGGACGAGCTGGGAAACACGGCGTCGACGACACTTTTCGTCGCGCTCTGGAAATACCTGAACGAAGGCCGCTTTGCGCCCGGCGACAGAGTGATGCTCTTGTCGCTCGCATCCGGCCTCGAGGTCGGCATCGTGATCTTCGCGCCTGGTCAGCTGGTGGAGCGCTATGGGCACGATCATTGAGGCGGCCGCGACGGCAACCGAATCCTCGCTTGGGTCGGTGCAGCTTGCCGGCGCCGCCGCCCGCTTCTGCCTGAAGCGGGCGGGCCGGACCCCCGGCGAGCTGGACCTGCTGATCAATGCCGGCGTCTACCTCGACAGCAACATCAGCGAGCCGGCGATCGCGGCCTTGATCCAGGAGGACATCGGCGCGAACCCCGGGCAGCATCCCGGCGGGGGTCAGGGGACGTTCTCGTTCGACGTGCGCAATGGGGCCTGTGGCCTGCTGACCGGGATCTACCTGGCCGATGGCATGCTGACGTCGGAAACGATCAAGCTCGGGATGGTGGTCGCTGCCGACGCCGATCCTGATCCCGGCATCTCGGAGGGATTCGGCTTTCCCGCGGCCGGCGGCGCGGTCCTGGTTAGCGCGGACAACCAGCGCGCGGGCTTCACAGCGTTCCGGTTCGCGACGTTCCCCGAGTTCGCCAGCCTGTTCCAGAGCGACGTGAGCTGGCATCCCGGCGCCCCGGACGGGGCCGGGCGTCCCGGGCGCAACATCCTCACCGTCAAGGTCGCCGACTCATACGCCGCCCGGGCGGCAGAGTGCGCCGAATCGGTCACCCGTGAGCTGGCGGCGGCCAACGCGCTCGACCTCGGCGACGTCGGGCTGCTAGTCGCAACGGCGTCGGTCTCTGGCTTCGCCGGGGTGCTGGCGAAGCGACTTGGCATCTCCGCCGGGCGAGTCGCTTCGCTGCCCGCCGGCCTGGCCGGCGCGCACACGGCCGCCCCCGCTGTGGCGCTGGAGTCTGCTGAGCTCACAGCCGCGCGCATGACCGTGTTCGTCTCAGCAGGCGCGGGGATCACGGTGGTCGCCGCGCTCTACCGGGCATGAGCCAAAGGGTGACCAACCGACGCGCGCGAGACGCCAGCGCTTCCCGGCTGCAATCTCTGCTCGCCCAAGCCGGAACGAACCAGCCCCGCGTCCCGCCTGCCCGCCCCGGTGACCTGCGGCCGCTGGCCCGGGTCGTGGCCGCGATCACGGGTCGCATCACCGGGACCGGACCTCCCAACATCTTCACGACGCTCGGCCAGCACCCGCGCCTGTTCCGCGCCTGGCTGCGCTACTCGGCGCAGCTGATGCCGTTCGGGTCGCTCCCTCGGCGCGACACCGAGCTGGTGATCCTGCGCGTCGCCTGGCAGTGCCGCTCGGCCTACGAGTGGAACCAGCACGTGGCGCTCGCGCTGCGTGTAGGGCTGACGCAGGCCGAGGTGGCGGGCGCGGCCGAAGGCCCTTCGGCGAGCGTCTTCACGGCGCGACAGCGGTCACTGCTCGCCGCCAGCGACGAGTTGCTCGCCGGGCGCGCGTTCTCGGACGCCACCTGGAGCGCCGTGCAGGCGACCCTCAACGACCGCCAGGCGATCGAGCTGTGTTTGCTGGTCGGTCACTACCAGGGCCTTGCGTCCGCGGTCGGCGGCCTCGGGATCCAGGTCGAGGAGCGTTCTAAGCCAGCGCCAGCAACCCGGGCAGAGATGTCCCGGCCGATCCCTGACTAGACCGGGGGCAGCCCGGCCGACACGAGCCCGGTCATCGGCCCAGCCGAACGCGTACAGGCGACCCTGCGGCTCCGGGACCCTGTCGAGCGAATCACCTGAAGAACTTGCGCTGAGCAGGGCAAACACGGTCAGTCACGTCGGGAAGCTGGCTGCGGGCCGGGGACGGGGGGCGGGCCGGGGTGGATTATGCCAGTAATTGCTGGGCATAATCGCAGAATCCAGTGTCAAGTAGGGCGCCGTGGTGCGGCGAGCCAGGGATCTGGCCGGCCAGGTCGCGGTGGTCACCGGGGGCGGCGCGGGGCATCGGGGCGCTCGCCGCGATGTGCTCCGGCCGCTCGTAACGCGCGGGTGGTGGCATGCCGTTCGTCGTACCGCCAGCTGCGGGGTTGTTCCGGGGGGATTCGCGTGCGTGATCTGGACGGTTTTGATTACGTTGTCGTCGGCGGCGGAAGCGCCGGGTGCGTGCTTGCCGCCCGGCTGACCGAAGACCCGGCGGTGTCGGTGCTGCTGCTGGAGGCGGGCCCGCCGGCTGATGCCGACGAGGTCGCCATCCCGGTCGCGTTTTCCAGCCTGTTCAAGACTCGCTGGGACTGGAATTACACGACCGCCGAGCAGAAGCAGCTGGCCGGCCGGCGTGTGTACTGGCCCCGGATGAAGGCCCTAGGCGGCTGCTCGGCGATGAACGCGATGGTCTACATCCGGGGGAACCGGGCCGATTACGACGGCTGGCGCGACCGTTACGGTGCGACCGGCTGGGGTTATGCGGATGTGCTCCCTTATTTCATCCGCTCGGAGGGCAACACCCGGCTCGGCGCGCCCTACCACGGGCGGACGGGGCCGGTGCACGTGGAGGACCGCCGGTACACCCACGAGCTGAGCCGGGCGTGGGTGGAGGCGGCGGTCGCGTGGGGGCTCAAGCCCACCGGCGACTTCAACGGCGCCTCGCAGGAGGGTGCCGGGCTGTATCAGGTGTCCTGCAAGCGGGGGCGCCGCTGGTCGGCTGCGGACGCCTACCTGAAACCGGTCATGGGCCGGCCCGGCCTAGCCGTGCGCACCGGCGCGCAGGCCACCCGGATCGTGCTGGAGCGCGCCCGCGCGGCCGGCGTGCAGTACCACTGGCAGGGGGCTGAGCAGACCGCACATGCCCGCACCGGGGTGCTGCTCGCCGGGGGCGCGGTCAACTCGCCGCAGCTGCTGATGCTGTCCGGCGTCGGCCCGGCGGCGCACTTGCGGGACCTGGGCATCGATGTGGTTGCCGACCTGCCGGTCGGGGAGAACCTACACGATCACCCCGTGGTGCCGCTGCTGTGGCACACTCACGGCACCACCGACCTGCAAGACTTCGGCACGCCAGGCCGCCTGGCCCAGTGGCGGCTGCTCGGCCGCGGCCCGCTGTCCTCCAACGTTGCGGAGGCCGGCGCGTTTTTCGCCAGCCGGGACGGCCTGCCCGCTCCCGACATCCAGGTGCACATGGCACCGACCGGGTTTTACGACAACGCCCTGCGGGAGCCGGCCGGCAGGATGTTCACCGCCGGCCCCACTCTGGTCGGCGTGGCCAGCCGCGGGCGGCTGCGGCTGGCGTCGGCCGACCCGTTCTGGCGCCCCCAGATAGACGCGGGCTACTTCGACGAGCCCGCCGATCTGGATGCCATGCTGGCCGCCTGCCGGACCGTCCTCGAGATCTCCGAGCAGGCCCCTCTGCGCCGGCTGCGCGGCAGCCCGTTCCTGCCCGCAGGCGGAGCGGACAGCTCCGATGAACAGCTACTCGGCCATATCCGCCAGTGGACCCAGACGCTCTACCACCCGGTCGGCACCTGTGCGATGGGCACGGGAGAGACTGCCGTCGTGGACCCGGAGCTGCGCGTCCGCGGGATCGAGAACTTGCGGGTCGTCGATGCCTCGGTGATGCCGGCCATCCCCCGCGGCAACACTAACGCGGCCGCCATCATGATCGCCGAGAAGGCGGCCGACCTCATCCGCGGCCTGCCCGCGCCTACCGTTAAGGAGCCGGTGTCGTGACCAGCACACCTCCTAGCCCGGTGATCACCGGGCGCCCAGCCCCGGACACCTTCGACTCGCTCGACCCGGCCACCTGCGAAGTCGTCGGCGCTTACCCTGTGCACGACGCGGAAGCCGTGAACGCGGCGGTGGCGCGCGCCCGCGTCGCGGCCGGGTTCTGGTCGCCGCTGCCCTTCGCCGAACGCGGCCGGCGCCTCACCACATGGGCGGCCGTGCTCACCCGTCGCATGGGCCAGCTGGCCGAGCTGGTGCACGCCGAGACCGGCAAGCCGCATTCGGACGCGCAGCTGGAAATCGTGATGGCGGTCGAGCACATCACGTGGGCGGCCAAGCACGCCCAGGGGGTGCTCGGCCCGCGGCGCGCGCCGGCCGGCCTGCTGATGCTCAACTACACCGCCAGCGTCGAGTATCAGCCCCTCGGTGTCGTCGGCGTGATCGGCCCGTGGAACTACCCGGTGTTCACCCCGCTCGGCTCCATCGCTTACGCCCTGGCGGCCGGCAACGCGGTGGTCTTCAAACCCAGCGAGTACACCCCCGGCACCGGCGCCTGGCTTGTGGACACGTTCGCGCAAGTAGTGCCCGAACAGCCAGTCCTGCAGCTGGTCACCGGCTTTGGCGCGGCCGGCGACGCACTGTGCCGCGCCGGCGTGGACAAGATCGCCTTCACCGGCTCGGCAGCCACCGGGAAGAAGGTGATGCGCGCCTGCGCCGACGGGCTGGTCCCGGTCATTATCGAGGGCGGCGGCAAGGACGCGCTGCTCGTCGACGCCGACGCCGACATCCCCGCCGCGGCCGACGCGGCGGTCTGGGGCGGCATGTCCAACGCCGGGCAGTCCTGCATCGGAGTCGAGCGGGTCTACGTCCACGCACAGGCTTACGACGCGTTCCTCGGCGAGGTCACCAACCGGGTCAGGGATCTGCGGGCCGGCCCCGGGCAGAAGATCGGCCCGATGACCACCCCGGCGCAACGCGGCGTGGTCCGCGCGCACATCGCCGACGCGCTGGCCCGCGGCGCCAAGGCCCTGCTCGGCGGCTTGGATGCGGTCGGGGAGCGGTACGTCCAGCCGACAGTGCTGCTCGACGTGCCCGAGGATTGCCTGGCTGTGACCGAGGAAACCTTCGGCCCGACTCTGACCATCGCCAAGGTGCCCGACATGGACGAGGCCGTGCGCCGCACCAACGCCTCGTCCTACGGCCTGGGCGCCGCCGTATTCTCCCGCGCCCACGGCACCCAGCTGGCCCGCCGGATCCGCGCCGGACTGGTGGCGGTGAACTCGGTCACCATCTCCTTCGCCGGCATGCCGTCCCTGCCCTGGGGAGGGGTAGGCCAATCCGGCTTCGGGCGAATCCACGGAGCAGACGGGCTGCGTGAGTTCACCGCCGCCAAGGCGATCGCCCGGCAACGCTTCACGGTGCCGCTCCAGCTGACTACCTTCGCCCGATCCGCCGGCGCGGACAAGGCGCTCGCCACCCTGACCACCCTGCGGCACGGCCGCGCCAGCACCCTGCCCCGGCGCAGCCACCGAAGATGAGAACCGGTCAGCCCCGCGCGGCACGACATCGGCACCTCAAGACCCGTCGTATAGAAGGGCCTTGTCCATGACCTACCCCACCACGGAGCCACGCTGGCAACAGCGCCCGGCAGCTTCCTGACTCCAGGCTGATCCGGACCCACACGTTCGCTGAGCTGTGGGTGGCCTGCCCGCCTGACCGGCGAGATCAGCAGGTTCCTTGACCGCGTCCGGGCGGAACCGCGGGTCCGCCTGGAAGCCTCGTGAGGCGGGATGTATGCCTATCGGGCCACGGCTCTGCGCTGACCCGGTTCGTCAGCGGATCACGTAATCGGCACGCCGGGCGCGCCGGGTGCGGACCCAGTACTCGAAGCTGAACCCCGGCCAGAGCGTACGGTTGACGCCGTCGGCGTCCAGGTACCAGCTGGTGCAGCCGCCCTGGCTCCACACGGCCCGGCCCAGGCGCCGCTGGATCCGGTCGTTGAAGCGGCGCAGCGCGGACCCGTAACGGAACGTCCGCATCACCGGCGGGGCGGCGGCGAAAGCCGCGCGGACCGCGGGCGGGATCTCGAAGTCGGGCCTGGGATGGATCCATGGGGGCGTTCGTTGGAAGACGTCAACGTGGGCGGCCTGCCGGGCAATCTCGGGGATGAACTGGATCGCTGAAGCTCCTGTCCCGATGACCGCGACGCGCTTGCCGGACAGGCTGCAGGACTGGTCCCAGTGCGCCGAGTGGAAGGCCGCGCCGCCGAACTGGCCGGCGCCGGGTATCTCCGGGATCGAGGGCATGTGCAGCGCCCCCATGCCGAAGACGACCATGTGGGCTGTGTACGTTTCGCCCGCCGTCGTCGCGACGCGCCAGCGCCCGATCGCTTCATCCCATTCCATGCCCTCCACGGAGCAGCCGAACCGGATGCATGCGGTGACCCCGTACTTGCGTGCGCAGTGCCGCGTGTATTCCCATATTTCGTGTTGCGGCGCGAACATCCTGGACCAGCCCGGATTGAGCTCGAACGAGAACGAATACATGTGGGACGGCACGTCGCACGCGCACCCGGGGTACTTGTTATCCCGCCATGTCCCGCAGAGGTCGTCGTTCTTCTCCAGGACGACGAAGTCGTGATAGCCGGCCCGCTTGAGCGCGATCGCCAAGCACAGGCCGGTGAAACCGGATCCGATGATGACGATCGCCGGGTCGTTGCCCGCCGGGCTCATCCTCGTGCGTCCTTGGCTGCCGCGATGCCCGGTGCCGCCGGCCTGCGCGTCGTCGCGGGTGCGGACGGATCCCTGCCCCTGGCGTCCGCGGTGCCGCCCGCCCCTAGCGCGGCGGTCCCGGCTCCTGTCGCCAGCCATCGCGATTCGTTCCGGGCGTGACGGGCCGGGACTACTGCGCGGCGGCCTCGCCGCCTGAGGGACCCGGCTCTCCCGGTGCCTGTGATGCGCTGGCTTGCCGGCCCGCGGAAGAGCGGTCTGGTGCCGCGAGCAGCCGGATGAATTCGCTGTAGGTGACCCGGGCGCGCCGGTCCATGGCCCGGGCGAACTCCGCGTCGATTGCGGTCCGCGCGATCGGCCGCAGCCGCTCGATCGCCTGGGACAGACGCGTCACCTGATGCGGCGGTGGCGCGCCGGCGCGGCGGTCGAGGACATGGGTGATGACAAGGTCCAGGAACAACGACGCAATCGTGTCCAGGCCCGCCTGCACCTCACTGGCTGCCGACAAGACCGCGGACAGCGGGATGCCCTCGCGCACCAAGACGCTGGCGGTGTCGAGCAGCCGGCGGCTGACGCGGACGGCGTGATCTCCATCGGCATCGAGGTAGCCGAGGCGGATCGCTTCTTGAAGCACCTCATCGGTGAGCTGGCCCTCGAGCACCGCTGATAGTTCGGCAACAGTCACGGGCACTGGGACCTCATCGGACCATGGCGCGGTCATCGCGCGCTCGAACCCGAGCAGATCGGCCAGGCCGTAGCCCTGTTCCCAGGCCGAGAGCAGCTCAACGATCCCGCCCAGGGTGTGGCCGCGGTCCAGCAGCTGGCCGATCACCCGCAGACGGTCCAGGTGAGCTTGTGCGTACCAGCCGATCCGTCCCTCACGCCGCGGCGGCGGAAGCAGCTTCCGCTCCCGGTAGTAGCGCAACGTGCGGACCGTGATCCCGGCCTCGCGGGCGAGCTCGGCGATGCGGTACTCACGGGCGGTCGGCGCGCCGCCCGCAGCGCGGTCCGCCTGGCTATGCGCCGAGCCACCGGCCGCGTCCACCTGCATAAGCATAAACTGCCCCAGCAGGTACAAGGGTACTGGTTGAACGGGGCCGGGGCACCTACCCGGGATCCGCGGCGGACCGTCGTCTGGCCGCTGCTGCCCGCCGGTGGTGGCGTCTGGCGGCGGCCAGCAGCTCGGCGACGCCGTCCTCGATGCCGCGGGCGAGCACGTCAAGGTCGGGGCTGGCCTCGAAGTCGCCGGTGATGCCGAAGGTGAGGTCGCCGCAGTAGCTGAAGATCGCGATCCCGGTGCGGACCGCGGCAGCGATCGGCACGTAGGGGATGATCTCCAGCAGCCGGCGGCCCATCCCGTAAAACGGCTGGCCGGGACCGGGCACGTTCGTGGTGACGGTGACCACATCGCGCGGCGGCAGCCCGAGCGCCAGCCTGATCCACCAGGAGGCCAATGGGTACGGGCTGTACCCCAACAGGCTGGCCGCCTCCTCCCCGACGATCTCCTCCCCGCTGGTCTTCAGGGCGGCCAGCCCGGCCCGGACGGCGGCCAGCCGTTCTTCCGGGCCGGCGAGATGGACGGGCAGATCCGCCAGCACCGCGGTGACCCGGTTGTCGTAGATGTTCTCCTCGCCGGCGGCCCGGACGGAAACCGGGACCAGCGAGCGCACCATGTGCGGTCCGGGCTCCTCGCCCCGGGCGAGCAGCAGCCCCCGGAAACCGCCGCTGATCACGGCCAGCACGACATCGTTCACGGTGCCGCCCAGCTCCCGCCTGATCGTCTTCACATCCTTCAGCGACGCCCGCGCCCAGGTGAAACGCCGCTGTCTGCCGATCGGCCCGCTCAGCGACGACCCGGTGGCCGGCCCGAACGCCGGCGCCAGCTTGGCCAGGCCCCCGACCGTGCCGGCCGCCCGGCGGAGGGCACCGCCTGGATCGGCCGCGGCACCGGTCAGCGCGAGCGCATCCCGGACCGGGAGCACCACGTCGTCCAGGGCGGCCCGGGCGGCCAGCTCCGCGGAGGAGGGCTCGGCGCCCACGGCCCGGTCGTCGGCGGCGGCGGGCGGCGACGGCTCGGGCGAGACGTCGAAGATCACCCGGTACAGGTCGGTGCCGGACACCCCGTCCACCATGCAGTGGTGCACCTTGGAAATCAGCGCCCAGCGATCGCCAGCCAGGCCCTCGATGACCCAGTACTCCCACAACGGGCGATCACGATCCAGCCGCTGCGACATCACCTGCGCCATCAGCTCGGCCAGCTGCTGATCCCCCCCGGGCCGCGGCAAGCCGGCCCGCCGGACGTGATAACTCAGATCGAAGTGTGGGTCATCCACCCAGACCGGCCGCCCCAGACGCAACGGCACTGTGCGCAGCTTCTGTCGGTAGCGGGGCACCCGCGGCAAACGCCCCGCCAGATACGCCATGAACTCCTCATAAGACGGCGGCGGGCCCTCGAACACGGCGATCGACGCAATCGCCATCGACACGTGTCGGTCTCCGTCTTCCGCATCGATGAAAATCGCAGACAGCGGGCTCAGCCTGTCCATGACGGCCCCCTTACCAAGCAGCACCAGACCTGCTGCCCGAAACGGATCTTTAATCGTAAAGCCGCGCGGGCTCCTGCCCCCCCGGTCAATCGTCCTGCATTCCCGGGACTTCCGGCCCTGAGCAGCCATGTAGCGGCGCATCACGCAGCAGGGCTGGTCCGGTCCTGCCGGGCCAGCCCTCTTCGCACGCGGACGTGACAACAGGACGGCGGGAGCCGGGAGCTGACATCCCCAGGCGTGACCGGGCAGGCTGCGCCACGGCTGTCGTCGTATCCTGGTTGCGATCTGCTGCACAGGTGTGCTGGCAGCCGCCGGATCACAACCATGCGGCATCAGGGGCCGGATAGCCGCACCCGGGGATCCGGGGTGCGAAGTAACGCGGCAGCGACTGGAAAGGGAGGAGCCGTGGCGCGCAGAGCAGGAAGAGAGCAGGAAGCAGCCTGGCCGTGATCTTGAGACAGAAACCGCGGTGAGCCCGGTCACGCCCGGTACCGGGCTGAGCTGGCTTCCGGGCCTATCCCATCGGTAGCTGATCTTGACGCCCAGCGGAGAAAGCAACCTGACGGTCGCGGTGACCGGCCCGACCGGTACCTTCGGGTTCGGCCTGATGCCCCTGCTGCAAGCCGACGACCGGATAGCAAGGGTGGTGGGCATCGCCCGGCGCCCATTCGACCCGGCCGCCCACGGCTGGACGAAGATGGAATACCGCCGCGGCGACGTCCGCGACCCCGAGGCCCTGCGGAACGCGTTCGGTCACGCCGACGTGGTGGTGCACCTGGCGTTCTCGGTGACCGGCGCCGCGGCAGGCGAGGCGATCAGGTCGATCAATGTCGACGGCACGCTGAACGCCTTCGACGCCGCGGCCGCGGTCGGCGCCCGCCGCTTTGTCTATTCCTCCTCGGTGGCGGCGTACGGCTTCCACCGAGACAACCCGGTCGGGATGACCGAGGACTGGCCCGTGCGGCCCGCCGCCCGGCTGTTCTACGCCCAGGAGAAAGCCGAGCTCGAGAACCGCCTGCGGGCCCAGACGGCCCGCACCGCCCGGCCTGCCCTGTACCTGCTGCGCCCGTCCATCGTGGTGGGCCCGCACACCGTGGGCGCCAAGGACTTGCCCGGGCCGCTGGGCCCGCTGGCCCGGGCCGTGGCCCGGCGGGGCCGGTTCCGTGTGCCGATACCCGTGCTGGCGCCGGCGCTGCCGATCCAGCTGGTGCACGAACAAGACGTCGGCCGAGCGCTGCTGCAGTGCGTGGTGGCCGCCGGGCCTCCCGGCGCCTACAACATCGCCGCGGACGGGATCGTCACCTCCGCCGACGTCGCCCGCGAACTCGGCCTGCTCCCGGTGCCCGTCCCGGCCGGCCCTGCCCAGTCCGCGGCCCGGGCCATCGCAGCCCTGCCGTTCCTGCCGCCCGTCACGCAATGGGTAGAGGCCGCCAGCCATCCGGCCATCATGGACACCACCCGAGCGAAACAGCAACTGAGCTGGGCCCCCCGGTTCACCGCGCTTGAGGCATTGCGGGACACCCTGCGGCGAAGACCGCCGCCGGGCCCCGCCAGCTCGTGAATCACACCGCCACGCGCCCGGGCACGCCGGCCGCGTCGACCGTGACCGTGGCGAATACCCGGTCTTCGCGGTCGACTCTGCCGATGACCGGGGGACTCGGCTTCGATCCGGACGGCAGCGCTGTGACTTGCATCTCACAAGTGAGGAGCAGCAGGTCAGCTCTGTGTCGGTCGCCCCATATCGTCAGCTGACGGATGTTTCCCGCGTGCCGTGGACGGCGAGGATGACGTAGCACGCGTACCTGGACCCCTGCCGTGCAAGGAGAGAAGATCAGATGTTCCGCAAATTGGTCATCGCCGTCATCACCGCGGTGGCTGCGATCCTGGAAACGGTGGCGGACGCGATCGTTGCGACGCTGCCCCCTCCCGCCGCGGACAGTCCCCGGCTGCGGCTGGTCGCGTCCGGGAGGTTATGCCTCCGGCTGCGCATCGTGTCACCGCCTCCGTCTCAGTCTCGGCCGCGGGCCGAACGCGCAGAGCGCGTCCTC
Organism: uncultured Actinomycetota bacterium; assembly: GCA_963773105.1. Lineage (GTDB taxonomy): Bacteria > Actinomycetota > Actinomycetes > Streptosporangiales > Streptosporangiaceae > Trebonia. The sequence continues at coordinate 328,806 of CAVZAA010000002.1, read as the reverse complement.
GACGCCGCACGAGCCGAGCTGGCCAGGGTCCGCTGGGAAGCCGGGCCGACGGAGACGGGTGAGCAATAGCCCCCGGGTTTGCGCTAGCCCTCAGGCCCTGGGTCAGGGCGCGTGTGCATCACCAGCCCCTCAAAATCCGCCCAGGCCTTGCTCCACCCGGCGAGTGGGCCGAGGATCCCCTCCAGTATCGCCAGTTGCTGGTCAAACACCCGCAGCTGAGCTTGCATAGCGGCGATGTTCTGCCGCTGCGATGCGACGCTGCTGGTGACCACGTTCAGCTGGTCCGCGGACAGGGCGCCGGGGTGCGGCAGGCCCTGCAGCGACCGTACGGACTGCGACAGGACGGACTCGCTGAGCCCGGCCACGCCCCCGAGAGCCCCGGTGATCCTGCGCAGCTGACTGGTCCACAGCTGGATGAAGTCGGCGAAGCCGACAGAGGTGTTCTGCTGATCGGTCATCGGTCGTGTCCTTTCCCGGGGCATTGCGGGGCTCCCCTTGTCACCGCGCGATCATTCCCGCCCGCGCCTGCGGCAACGCGCCTCTGGCCGGGGTCGTCAGCGACTGCTGATCCAGCCGTCGATGCCCATCGCCAGCCACCTGGCCTCGCTGCTCCTGATCCCGGGGCCAGCCCGCCGCCCCGCTCCCCGCCTTCGGCGGGAGCCGCGGCCGGCCGTCCGGGCCGTCACCGCGTGCCGCCTCTGCACGGCAGCCCGCCGCATCAGCAGCCGGTCCCGGTCCACCTGCCCGCCCACCACCAGGTCTGCCTCACGCACGGCATCTGGCTGTCCGGTCCGGGAACACCGCAGTTCAGCGTCAGCGGCTACCCCGACATCCTGGCCGCCGAGCACCAGGCCCGCCACCTTCTCCGCCGCTGCACCATAGAACAGCTGATCTACTCCAAGGTCCAGGCAACCGCAGGCCAGGACGACCGCGCATGGAAGCGCCGGACGCTGGCCCTCATCGAGTCCGACCCCCGGCAAGCGACCGAATCGGGCGCGCAGGCACTGTTCCAGGCAGCTGCCTACCCGAAAGCCATCGCCGCAGGCAGACCTGGCCATCATCGACGTGCGCATGCCACCCGCCTACCGGGACGAAGTCCTGCGAGCCGCGATCGAGATCCGCCGCCGCTGGCCCAAGGTATCTCTCCTCGGAGGCTGGTGAGCTTGCGGACCTGGTGGACGACCACCGTGCCCGGATCGCCGCAGCCGGGTCAGGAGCCGGTGGATCAGCTCCTTGCGGGGTGTCGCGGGCCGGTCGTGGACGCGGTCGGACAGCACCGCGTCCATGTTCCGCACGAGAGGGATCCCGCCGAACCTGGCTACCAGGTCTGGCTTGCTGCCGTGCTGGATCCTGGCCTCTCCACCCGGGTGCCGTTCCCGATCCGGGTGCCGCCGAAGATCGCCGCGAACGGCCCGAGCTGACAGTCGTCCCGTAGCTCGACGGGCCGGATCGTGCCCTCGGCGTCGGCTGGTACGAAGATGGCCAGCGGGCTGACACGCCGGGGGAATCCGGGCAGCAGCGCCTGCCAGCAAAGAGGGAAGCGGGGCCGTCGTTCAAACCGGGAGCGTGCCGTTCCTGGGCCGGCAGCTAGCCGGTCACCCGGACCCAGCCGTTGAAGTACGGGTTCGGCGCCCAGCTTGCGGAATTCTCATAGATCTGGTTGGTGGTGCCGAGCCCGAACTTGTACGTGTCCGGAATCGCTGCTCTCACGTCGCTGACCGCGGCCACCCCGGAGGTGAGCGCGCCGCCCATGGAGTGCCATCCCGGTGAACTGGCCAGGAACCGGTGGTAGTACCCGGCGCCGTTGGTGCCGCGGGCGAATCCCACCAGCGAATTCGAGGCACCGGCCGTACCGAAGACCATCGTCAGCGCCGGGTCGGCGGTTGTGGTGCCACCGGCTGGGCGGAACCCGGTCACGCCCTGCTGCTCGATGTACAGGTGCTTATCGGTGCCCACCACCATCACCTAGGTGCCGCCGAGGTATGCCGCTGCTGGGCCGGTTCCGGCCAGCACCCGACCGCCGACTTTGTACCAGCGGCCCCAGCCATTGATGTAGTCGCGTCCCCACACCGCGCCGTCGGTGCCGCGCGCGTATACCGAGTAGACCATACGGCTCTTACCGACCGCCCCCGGCTTGGAGGTGATCACGCCGCCCAACGGCTCCCACCGCCGGCAGACCGTGACCGAGGGGCAGGAGACGTCCCACAACCGGTTATCGGTTCCCCGGCCGAAGATGACGATGGAGTTACCGTCGAATACCGCCGACGGTCCGCCGACGAGATGGCCGCCCACCCTCGTTGGGGTGCTCGGGCCGCTGGCCACATTCTTCAGCCAGACCGAACCGTCTGCTGCGGCGAGGTCGAGAGTGACGCCCGAAACCGTCGCGCCGGGCGTCACCTTGGGCGCGGGAGGTGGCGGCGCGGCGGACGCGGCTGCCGCGAACACCGTGACCAGGCTCATCCCGGCCAGCGCCGCGGTCACCAGCGCTGTCAGCCGCCGTGCCCGCCCGTTAACCGTGGCCTGAGCCCATTGGGCAGCCGCCAGACGCGTTTGGTGCTGAGTGTTTGAGATGATCGCATGGCGCGCTCCTTCCCCATAACGTGCGCGCCTTCGCCAGCCCGGGACCGCTCACCGCGGTATCTCGCGTACCGTGTGATCCCCGTGCTCGTCGCCGGTCCAAGCGTGGCCGTGGTGCGGCCGCCCCGCCTGAGGGCGGTAACTGCCGATGCCGTTGCGGACAGTCAATTCTTTTCTACGGTACGCAGCCATCTGGGCCAAGGGGCGAACGTCCTCGAGTGAGGTGTGTAACCCGGCCAGCGGGCTGGCCGCCGAAGAAATGCCATGAATCTGAGACTGGATCTGGTGCGGCTACGCGTGAGACAACCGAGAACCCGCAGATCAGAGAAGATCAACATGTCGCGCGAAGTGAGACCCTACAGACACTCCACCTGGACTGGTGCAGCACGCCCAAGCCGGGACGGCTCGCGTACCGGACCTGGGGACCCAAAGGGGCACCGCCGCTGGGGCTGCTGCACGCGCTCGGCGAGCAGTCCTCGGACTGGGCGCCGGTCGCGCGGGCACTCGCGTCCTGGGGCTCGTTTACGCACCCGACCTGCGCGGGCACGGCGCTATTGACTGGTCCGGCCCGTACACGATCGAGCAGCTCGCCACGGACTTGGCGGCATTCCTCGACGCGCTGGAACTTGAGCAGGCGGCGCTTTGCGGGCACTCGATAGGCGGCGCTCCCGCCTACCCGTACGCGGCACGGCACCCCGGCCGGGTAACCCCGCCTGGTCCTGGAGGATCCCGCGCCGCCATGGTCGCGCGAGCCACGAGTCCTGGCCCGGCCCGAAGGCCCGCTGCCGTTCGACTGGGACGTGACGGCCCTGAGCAACGAGTTCACCGACAATCCAGCCAGCCGAGTTCGCCGCCGCTGTGACCACTTCCTCGGCACGCGAGGGAAATGACAACTTCCCCGCACGGCAGGGCCAGCATTCAAGCCATGCAGATGACAGGAAGGGTGGGCACAGACGACAACCTCGTTGAATCCCTGCATCCGGCTTCATGGCCAGGGCTGCAGCCCGAGGGGTCCTTGCGGTCTGGAAGTTCCGGTGAACGGGAGGCCAGCAGAAGCCCCGCCGTGAGCAATCTTTACTGGCAAGAGCAACCCCCCGGTCACCATCAGAAACAGGCAAAGCGGACATCGCGGCAGCCACAGATCGACAATCAAGATTCCTCATCCCAGGTCAGGGTCACGGGCCGAGCAATCTTCGTTGTCACGGGACAGTGGGCGAAGCGGGCGGCGAGTTCGGCATCCAGTTGGGCCGGTGGTCTTGGCGACGCCGCGCACCTAGCCGGGCGGGATAAAGCCAACCTGGTCGTGGTGCCGGGAACGCCGAGTGCCCGGAGTGCTGGCTGCGTCGGTGGCGGAAGAAGTCGCCGACTCCCCGGCGGTGCTCTGGACGACCTGCTCTGCCATCCCGTATAGCAGTGGGAGCGCGCCAGCCACGACGCCGCCGACCTCGTTGATGTGGGCCACGCCAGGGCGGATGATCTTCGCATTGTCGTCAATATTTCGGACGAGGTCCGCCGAATCTTCCAGGTTGTCTGCGATCCGGTTCAACAATGTCCCGAGCCAGAAAAGGCAGAGCGCGAGCCCGCCTGTGAGGACAGCGATGACGACGACCGTCAGAACCACCGGGCGTTTCATCTCTTCACCTTCTCGACGACCCGGCCGAGGAACAGATGGTGCTGCAGGCCCTCGGCCAGCACAGCTTCGACGCCGTCGGCGAGCTGCGGGATCAGCGCCGCGTTGGCAGTATTTGTCTCCGCGGCGCGCAACGTGTTCCGCACCTCGACCACGCGCTGATCGATGCGCCTCACTCGGTAGATGAGCAGGCTCAGCAGACCAGCCACGGCACCATCGACCAGGAAGCCCACGGTTATCGCCCGCATCCAGGCTGTCTGTTGCCCAGCTGACATCGCTAGCCTCCTAGCCGGGCGCGGCCGCGCTGCAGGCCGCCGACGATCGCATTTGCATCGTCGATGGTGGTACGCAGCGCGCCTAGCGGAGCGGTGTTGCGCTCGGCGTGCTGCAGGGATTCGTTGATCTTCAGCGCATCGTCGCCGATCGACCGCGCATAGGCCAGGATCGCAGACACGAGCGCAACGACGATGGCCACGACGCCGGTGCCGATGGTGTAGCCGGCTATCCAACCGGACTCGCGGGTGTCGGCATCTGAGTGCTGGGTCCACGCGTGTCGTCGCATCAAGTTCACCCCCAGGAACTGGTCAGACTGTGTCGCAGAAGTCGCGGACTGGCTTGAGACTTGCGTTAACTGATGTCACGGTATCCGGCACCGTGCTGGTCAGATCGGCGATGGCCTGCGCCGCGTCCGTCGTGGCGGCGAGGTTCGCCTGGATGGCCCGCAGGTGGAAGATCGCCCGGGTCAATCCGACCGCCGTGATGCCGATGATGAGAGCCGAGGCCGTGAGCGTTGTATGGGCGGCTCCTCGCATGGACAACACCTCCTTCTCCGCTCAACCCAGGAGCTTGGCGACCGAGTCCCCGTACCGGGCCGCTCCGGCCGAGACGTCCTTGATGGTCTGGTCGGTGGTCGCCAGCGCCTCCGGCACGCCATCGAGGTCGCTGACGAGTTCCGCGCCGGAGGCGACTATTTGGTCGCTTGCGTGCCGAATGCGCTCCAGCCCCGCCAACACGCGGTTCAGCAGGTAGGTCACCAAGGGCAGCACCAGGATTATGAGCACCACGTTGCCGATACGCCACCAGCGCATGACCGTACCTCCTCAGCTTGGTCCTGAGCGCGGAGTTGCATTTGGTGGGTGTACCCGGGAAGTCGCGCAGCTCATGCATCGGGCACCTTGGCATTCTGCGGCACACCGTAAGGGCGTCCGCGGATGACGGTGACGGTGACGACGCAGCTGGTGCTAGGAGCGCCGCTAGGAGCGCCGCTAGCAGAGCCCGGCGGGAGAAGGGTGCTGGGTCCGCTCGCGCCGGCCGGGCTTGCGCTGCTCTTCCGGGCTCGGCGCGACGGCGGGATCCTCCGGCTCAACGCGGTCGGTCGCTACGGCCCCTACTGGTGGCTCCGCCTGTCCACGGCTGCCCAGCCCGTCACCGTGCTCAGCCGCACGCCGCGGCTGTCTTCGAATTGCGGAGGCGCTCCAGTCACGCCCGTGCCTGATCGGTCTGGCGCTCTCGCGCGCCGGTGACCGCGCCCGTCAGCCACTCGAATAGCGTGGACACGATCCCATGGCCTGGAACCACACGACCGTTCGGAAGAAGGATTTGAAGATCTTTTATCTCGAACGGACCGTTGCTTCGCCTCCGACCGCGCCCTCGGCATGCCCTGTGGCAACGGGCGCCGGTGCAGGTCACGGCGGTCTGGACCGGCACGCAGGCTGAGAACTTACACCGCTGCTGGGGTTCCTGGTCGTCTCGCACAGGAGGCCCAGGTGACCTGGGCGAGGGCGGCACCACCTCGGGGCGCCCGCCCGCCGGCCACGTCCAGGAGGGGTGGACTTGCCATCGGATCCGGACCGGATCGAGGGTATAGGGAAGGGCGGCAGATGAGCACGCCGATGACACCAGACGAGGAATACGCCTTCTACGCGCGGCCGGAGAACCAGGAACGGCAGGGGCCGGCACGCCGCCGGGATGGCACCCGGCTCAGTGCGCCTGTTCCCGTGCCACGGGACTGAGACTGATCATGGTGCCAACGTCGAAGACAGCAGAGAAACCCCAGGTCAGCGAAGATCAATATGTCACATGCGCTGAGACCCTACATCATAACGATCCGAATTTCGATTTATATCTGCCCATCATATAGTTGTTGTTGTTCCTCATCGGGTAGTTCGTAGCGTCCCATTCTGCTCGGCCGCGGACGGCGACGGCGGTAGGGCAGTCATCTGACCGGCCACAGGCGCCACCTTCCGTTCGGGAAAATGCATTGATCAGTCCGAGCGGAAGGTGGCGTCTCTTCACGGCATGCGGGGCGCGCCGACGCCGTGCAGCCCCTACCGAAGATCAGCCGGATCGGGACCTTGATCTGGAACCGATACCGTTACCGTCTGGATCCAACCATTGCAACTGGATACAGTCTTCCGGTATAGAGGAGCGACACGGCTGTGGCACGTGCGGTCGCTCGTGCAGCTTGTTCATCGTCCATGCCGCGCAGTGATTCGCAAGAGCTCTGGCGCGGTCTCATGACACAAGTCGGAGGGGAAAGGGTGCGCGTTCATGACTGGCGATCTCCGGGCGAGCCCACGGCGGCGAAGACAAGGTTGGCGCAGGAGATGGACCTCGAGCATCCGGATCCGGGTGCTCGCGATCGTGTTGATCCCGAGCGCGGCCTTGCTTATCATGGGCGCCTCGGTCGCCGGTTACCTGATCTCCGAAGGTCTTTCAGCACGCGACTTCGCTAGCTACTTCGTGCAGAGCAGCGGGTCGCTCGTCCAGTTCACGTCCGCCATAGAGCAGGAACGGACGATCAGCCTGCAAGCTGTCGGAGGTAACCGGCAGGCGCTGGCGGGCTTGCGGGCGCAGTGGAACACGACGAACGCGGCGCTCCGCCAAATCGTCGCGGCGGCCGATGTGGCGCAAGGCCTCAACCCGCAGGCGGTGACCAGTAGCAACGCGGTGCTCCATGAGATGGCTGACGAGCTGCCGGTGGTGCGCCAGGGCGTGCAAACGGGGCGGGAAAGTGTCAGCGAGGTCGATGCCTTCTACACCCGGCTTGCCACCGGGGACTCGTCAGCCTTCCTGCAATCCGCGCTCTCGGCCCCCGACACCGCGGCCGCTGTGGACGAGATCACCGTGTTGGATCTGAACTCGGTCCCCGACCTGCATTCGCGCGTGGTCGGCCTGGGTGCGGGCTGGGCGGCGCGTGGCGTTGTGACCCAGCCCGACCGGCTGGTACTGGCACAGCTAGCGGGCGCCTACCGGAATCAGCTCCAGGCGCTGGCCTCGCGGCTGCCCCAGTCCGGGCAGGCGGCCTACGGGCGGCTTGTGGCCGGGGACGCGTGGCGGCTTGCTACGTCCGGCGAAGACGACCTTGCCCAGCGCGGCAAGCTCGCGATGCCCGTCGGCTCGTGGCTCGCCGCCGAGAACACGGTGTCCGCGGACCTGCTCGGGCTGTGGGGCGATGACCTCCGCCATGCTCAGACAGCCGCCGTGACCGCGGCGAACCAGAACGTTGTCCAGGTCGATTCTCGCGGGTTCGCTCGTGGTGGTGCTAGGCGTCGCCGCGTTCGTCACCGCCATCTTGCTGGCGAACGGGCTCGTCCGTCGGCTGACCAGGTTGCGTACCAACACCCTCGAGCTGGCCAACTCGAAGCTGCCGTCGATGGTGCGGCGTATGGGGGACGGAGAGCCCGTCGACGTGGAGTCGGAGGTGGCGATGCTCGACTATGGCAGCGATGAGATCGGGCAGGTCGCCGAGGCGTTCAACGCCGCGCAGCGGACCGCGGTCGCGGCGGCTGCCGCCGAGGCCAGGACCCGGGCCGGCATCAACAACGTGTTCCTGGACATCGCGCACCGCAGCCAGCTGGTGGTGCACCGGCAGCTGGAGCTACTGGACGTCGCGGAGGCCAAGCAAAGTGATCCGGAGCATCTGGAGCTGCTGTTCCAGCTGGACCATCTGGCCACCCGCGCGCGGCGCAATGCCGAGAACCTGCTGATCCTGGGCGGCGGCCAGCCTGGCCGGAAGTGGCGCCGACCGGCGGGGCTGGAGGACATCGTGCGCAGCGCGGTGTCGGAGACCGAGCACTTCGCTCGGGTGAACACCGTCCGGATGCCCGACGTGCGGGTGCAGGGCAGCGTCGTGGGCGACCTCATCCACCTGCTGGCCGAGCTGGTCGACAATGCGACGGCGTTCTCGCCGCCTGATGCGGCGGTGACTGTGCGCGGCAACCTGGTCGGCAAGGGCGTGGTCGTCGAGGTCGAGGACCAAGGCCTGGGCATTGAGTTCGCGGAGCGGGAACGGCTGAATGAGACGCTGCGCAATCCGCCCGATTTTCAGGTGATGGCCCTGTCCGGGCAGCGGCAGCTGGGCCTGTTCGTGGTCGGTCAGCTAGCAGAGCGGCACGGCATCGCCGTCAGCTTGCTGGAGTCGGCCTACGGCGGCATCAAGGCGATCGTGCTGATTCCGTCCGGTGCCGTCGAAGCCGACGGCGACTCGCCGACTATGGGCCGGCCCGGGCGGCACGAGCAACCGCAGGGAGTCCTGGCCGAGGTGGCGCCGGGCCCGGTGCCGCGACCACGCGGCAGGGACTACGCGGACCTGCGGGGATGGCCGGCGGCCGAGCCTCCCGCGGAACCTGTTTCGCCGTCCCCGTCCTGGCCGGACCCGCTGGCCTCCGCGGCTTTGTCGGCGCCCTGGGAGGCGGCCCCTGATACGGCGCCGGGCCCGGCCGGGCGAAGCCGTGCGGCGTTGCCGCGCCGTGAGCGGATGGCGAACCTCGCGCCGCAGTTGCGGGTGGATGTGGAAGCCGTGGAGAGCACCAAGCCCCGGCGGGCGCGCAGCCCCGAGGAGGCCCGCGGCTCCATGTCGGCATTTCAGCGGGGAACGCGTCTGGGACGTGACTCCTCGGGTCAGGACAACCGATGAACACGAATGGCCAGGCAATGAATGACGATGTGATAGTCAGGGCCAGGAAAGACCGGCTGAACTGGCTGCTGGACGATCTGGTCAGGCGGCTGGCGGGGGCCGAACAGGCCGTGGCCCTGTCCGGCGACGGGCTGCTGCTTGGCCGTTCGGCGACCCTGGACCGGGAAAGCGCCGAGCATCTGGCAGCGATGGCCTCGGCGTTCAGCAGCCTGTCGCGCGGCGTGGGCACGCAGTTCGGCAAGGGCGCCGTGCTGCAGACGGTCGTCGAGCTCGAGTACGGGTATCTCGTGGTGACCGAAGCCGGGGTGGGCGCCTGCCTGGCGCTGCTCGCCTCGGTAAACGCCGACCTGGGCATGGTGGCCTACGAGATGAACGTGATCGTGCAGCAAGTGGGCAGCACCCTCTCGGCCAGCCCGCGCGTGCTTCCCGCGGAATCGCGTGCTCCCCGATCGCCATGAGCGGCGACTTCTCCTTCGAGGATGATCCCGGGCCGCTGGTCCGGCCGTTCGCGGTGACCCGGGGACGCGCCGGGAAGGACCTGCACAAACTCGACATCCTCACCCTGGTCATGGCCGCCCGCTCCGAGGCGGACATCACGGCGCTGGACCGGGAATACCGGGAAATACTGCGCCTGTGCCAGCACCGGGCGCTGTCGATCGCTGAGATCGGCGCCCACATGAACCTGCTGCTGGCGGCGGTCAAGGTGCTCGTCAGCGACCTGATCGACTCGGGGTATCTCATCTACCGGTCGCCGCAGCCCACGGCTGGCGGGCCCGACATCAAACTGCTACAGGCGGTGCTCGAAGGTGTTCGCAAACTCTGACGTGGCCGGATCCCCTGATCCCGGGAGCGCGCAGGCGGTCAAGATACTTATAGCGGGCGGGTTCGGGGTGGGCAAGACGACCCTGATCTCCGCGGTCAGCGAGATCAAGCCCTTGCGGACCGAGGAGCGGCTGTCCGAACTCGGGGCAGCCGTGGATGACCTCACGGGGGTCGGAGGAAAGACCACGACCACGGTGGCGCTGGACTTCGGCCGGATCACGATCAACTCCGAAGTGGTGCTGTACCTGTTCGGCACCCCGGGCCAGGACCGGTTCTGGTTCATGTGGAAAGAACTGTCGGTCGGGGCGCTAGGCGCGGTCGTGCTCGCCGACACCCGCCGGCTGGGCGATTGTTTCGGGGCACTCGACTTCTTCGAGTCCCGGGATATCCCCTTCATCGTCGCGGTGAACTGTTTCGACGGTGCGGACATCTATGAGGAAGATGAGGTGCGCCAGGCACTGGACATCGGCGCGCACGTCCCGGTCCAGCACTGCGACGCCCGGGACCGCGGCTCCAGCAAGCAGGCGCTGGTACGGCTGCTGGAACATCTGATGGCCACCGCGATGTCACCCCTGCGCGACCGCTAGCTACTAGCTACTCGCCGAAGGCACCGAGAGGCCGTTGCCGCGCAGTCACTCGCCGCCCTGCCGTCGTGGCCGCGGATCGGCGGCCGCGGCGCCGACGAGATCATGCAGGATGCCGTCCAGCACCGCTGGTTCATACCCCGGCTGCACCATGTCGATCACTCCGTACGCCATGTGCGACAGGTGCGTGATCAGGTTGCGGGCGCTGGCCTCGGCGTCGCGGTCTTTGACAGCATCAAAGATCGCCTTATGTTCCTGCGCCCCGCGGAGGCCGAGTTTCGGCTCGTTGGCCGCGTAGTGCCGCAGGTAGCGCTCGCCATGATCCGAAAGCTCGCACGATGTCGCGCGAAACCGCGCACCGGCGTGTGCGATCAGTCCGATGTGGAACGCCCGATGGGGAACCTGCCACCGGTTGTAGTCGCCCTGACCAGCGAAGTGTTCCATCCGGGCGAGGTGGCCCTGGAGGTCGGCGATGTCTTCCGGGCTCATCTGCGGCACGCTCGCACGTATGGCCGCAGCTTCGAGCACGAGTCGCATGCCGTAGATCTGTTCCAGGTCATTAAGCGAGAAGGGCGCGACAACAAGGCGGCGATTCGGTTCGTTGATGAGCAGCCCTTCGCGCTGGAGCATCCGGACAGCCTCGCGCAGGGGAGTTCGCGAGACACCGCACTGCGCCGCTAGCTGGACCTGAGAGAACGACTCGCCCGCCCGCAATTCCCCGGACAGGATCTGGCGGCGGATCCTCTCGTGCACCAATTCAACGTTATCGCCCTCGCGTTGTTCGCGGGCGCGGTGCCCGTCGGCCGGATACTTGGTCATACACACCTCGCTCCGATCGAACCATACATCTGTAGAGACTTGCAGTCTGCCCAGTAACCCTATGTATATTGCGAGGGCCGAATGGAAGGCGCAGGCAGCGTGGTCATTGGCGACCACCACGAGGGGCGAGGGCTGAGATGGGCTGCCCCGGCGTGGTCGTCCCATCAGGCAGTCGCCGTCACCGAGCATGGCGACCGCCGCGGAGGCGGACGGGATCAATAGCAGCGTTGGCAGGCGGTCGTCAGCGCTGGCGCTGGCGGCCGTGCGATGACTGTCCGCCGCCAGGCGGAGCAGCCTGCCCGCAGAAGGTCGGACTGCTAGCTGTGCCATCTCACGAGATTGGTTGCGCGGGACGGGCAGCCAATGAGCCACTGACGATCACGTTGCGTGGGGGCCCGGTTCGGCCGGGGAATGAAGCCCGCCACGTCCGCCACGTCCGCCACTCCGCCGCCCGGCCTGGGCCACAGCGCCTCGATCTTGCCGCTCGCGCCTTCCGCGTCGGCGTCGGGCCCGGGTATCCCGTCCGGGTGGCGGTCCATCTCGTGCGCGAGCCGGTCGCGCCGATGGCGAGCGCGACACCGACCTCTGCAGGCACTGACCACGGGACGATGTCCATCAGCAGGCCGCGCCTGGTTCGGCGGGCCGTGAGCCTTCGCGCAGCCGCGGCAGCGGCAGCCGGCGGGAACCGCGGCCTGCTCAGGGCCGGTCACGATACGGCGCCCAGGTCGATGACCCGGTGCGCGACGGCCTTCACCAGGCTGCGGTCGTGGCTGGCGAACAGCACGCCGTGGCCCGCCTGCTTCTCGGCGAGCAGCCAGGGCATGCCGCCGACCTGCGCCGATCCTCAGACGGGCAAGCGATGGCCGCCCCTTTTCGGGCTGGCGGCGCGGAGTAGGCTGGCGGGAATCGGCCCACGGGGGGACCGGCAATGGGGGAAACGGTCACGAGCCGGCATGAACAGCCGCCAATGGCCCGGTCGGCGCTGCCTGCCGGACTAGCGTCAGAGTCGACGGCCGAGCTGTCCGAGGATGATCCGTTCACCGCTTACCTGCTGGCGGCGGCCGGACCCGTCGACATCCGCCGCCTCAACCTGGAGTCGCCGACGCTGAAGACCCTCAGGGAGGCTGGCGCGGTGCTAGTCGTGCCGATGATCTCCGCCGGTGTCCCGGTCGGCATGCTCGCCCTAGGGCCGCGGAAGTCGGAGCGGGATTACACGATCGACGACCGCCAACTGCTGGACGCGCTGGCACGGAACGCTGCGCCTGCCATTCGGGTCGGCCAGCTGGTTCGCGAACAGCAGGTCGAGGCCCTGCGACGGGAGCGGATCGAGCAGCAGCTGAACGTGGCCAGGCTCGTCCAGCGTCAGTTTCTGCCTAAGTCCCTGCCGGAGCTGCCCGGCTGGCAGATGGCTGCCTTCTACCGGCCGGCGCTGACCGTGGGCGGGGACATCTATGACTTCATTCCCCTGCCCGGCGGCCGAGTCATGGTGGTCATCGGCGACGTCACCGACAAGGGAGTTCCCGCCGCCCTGGTAATGGCCAGCACTCACTCGCTACTGCGGGCCGCGGCGCCTCGCCTGGTCAACCCGGGGGCCGTGCTGGAGAAGGTCAACGAGCTGCTGTGCCAGGACACTCCAGCGCAGATGTTCGTCACCTGCTTCGCCCTCGTCCTCAACGGCGCCAGCGGGCGGGTCACGTTCGCCAACGCCGGGCACGACGTGCCCTACGTGCGCACCGCCGACGGCGTGGCCGAACTGCGCGCCAGGGGGATGCCGCTCGGGCTCATGCCCGGCATGACCTACGAGGAGAGAACTTTCGTTTTCCAGCCCGGCGACCGTGCCCTGCTGCACAGCGACGGGCTGTCGGAGGCGCATGGCGACGGAGGCGAGATGTTCGGCTTCCCCCGCGTCGCCGCGCTCGCCGGCCGGGGAACCTCATGCCAGGGCCTGCTCGACCTGTGCCTGCGGGAACTCGAGGAGTTCACCGGTCCCGGCCACGACCAGGAAGACGACATCACACTGCTTGCCCTGGGGAGGGATTCGGATGCTGCCCCGGGCCCCGGGGGCGTGGGGTGAACACGGTGGCTTGCCCCGCACCCCGGCGGCTCGCGTCCTTCGCGCTCGCGAGCGTGCCGGGCAGCGAGCGCGTCGCGCTCGCGCAGGTCGCCGACAGCGTGGCGGACCTGAACCTGCCCCCCCGGCGGCTGGACAAGCTCAAAACCGCGGTCGCCGAGGCGACGATGAACGCCATCGAACACGGCAATGACAACCGCCCTGACCTCGCCGTCGACATCGAGGTCTTCTACTCGGGCACCGAGATCATCGTCACCGTCACCGATCACGGCGGGAGCAGCAGTCCGAGCTGGGCCGACAAGGGAGGCGACGCGGAGATCCCAGATCTCGACCGCAAGCTCAGCGGCGACCAGGGGCCGAGGGGCTGGGGGCTGTTCCTCATCCGCCACATGGTCGACGGCATGGAGGTGACAGCCGAGGGAGAGCACCGCACGGTCCGGCTGACGATCCGGACCCCGGCAGCGGGGGGCTAAGCGGAGGGATTACGACACATCGGGGGGATGGTCAGATGGACAAGTCCATGACCAGCATGGTGGTCCGGATGGCCGACGGGCTTACGTCGGTCATCGATATCAGGGGCGACGTCACGGCCGCATCCGAGTCGGCGCTTATGGCGGCGTACGAGGACGCCTCGCGGCAAGGGGCCCGGCGGCTCGTGCTGAACTTCAGCGGCCTTGCGTACATGAACAGCGGCGGCATTGGCATGCTGGTAACCCTGCTGGTTCGCGCTAACCGCCAGCATCGGCCGCTCGCCGCATACGGGCTGAGCGATCACTACCGGGAGATCTTCGAGCTCACCCGGCTCGACGAGGCGATCGGCATATACGACGACGAGCCGTCGGCGCTCGTGGGTTAAGGGGAGCCATGAGCGAGAACCCGGCATCTGAAGGCCTGGCTGCGCAGGCCGGCCGAGCCCCCCTGCCGAGCAACGCCGCGAACTGGGCGACGAAGGCGGACCGGCTGAGTATGGACAGTGGCGGCCTCAACGTCGCTGGCCGGCGTCTCACCGGCCCTGTCCAGGGCTTCGGGAAGATGTGGCGGAAGACGTACTGGATCGAGTTGAGCCCGGAGATCTCGTCGCGGGCCGTCATCGCTACGTGGAAGGGGCACTTCGGCGAGTTCTGGCCGAAGGCCAGCCGCTTCAAGGGCCCGCTAACGGGCCTCAGTCCCGGGGACGTGGCACTACTCGACGTGAGCGTCGGCGGCGGCGTGCGGTTGTCCACGGGAGTCTTCGTTCTGTACGCGGATGAAGAGTCGTTCACCCTGATGACCCCGCAGGGGCACATGTTCGCGGGCTGGATCACCTTCTCGGCCGAGCGTTCCGGCACGGTAACGGTCGTCCGGACCCAGGTCCTGATGCGGGCCAACGATCCTCTCTACGAACTGGCCATGGCGTTTGGCGGGCACCGCAAGGAAGACCAGTTCTGGATCCAGACGATGACCGCCCTGGTTCAGGGTCTCGGCGCGGCGCCCGGCGTCGTGCACACGCAGACCGTGTGCGTCGACCGCAGACGGCAATGGGGCAATGCCGGGCAAGTATGGCACAACTCCATGGTGCGGACCATGATGCACTCCATCACCTCGGCGCTGGCCCGCAAGCGCCAGCCCGCGCCCGGCCCGCGATGAACGCCACCGCCGGACGCCCTCGTCCGACGGCCGCGGCGCTGGCCGGCGGCGCCATCATCGTGGTGGTCGCCGCCGTGATCACGCTGTCTGTCCTCGCCCGCCGACCCGGATACGCGGTGCAGCCGGTCATGATCGCCGTACCCACCGGAGCGGTAGGCGTCCTGATCGCCCGCCATCAGCCGCGCAACCCGAACGGGTGGCTGCTGCTCGGCATCGCGGCTGCTCTCCTGCTGAGCACTGTCGCCGGGGCGTACGCGCTGATTGTGTACCGCGTCGGCCACCACCTTCCGTTCGGGTCGGCAGGCCTGATCTTGTATCAGCTGTGGTCACCGGCCCTCGCGCTGTACCTGTTGATCATCTTGCTCTTCCCCGACGGCCACGTACCCGCCCCCCGTTGGCGGTGGGCCGTGTGGGCCTACAGCCTGCTCTGCGGAGGCTATCTGGCGCTGCTGATCGGGATGGTGGTCGACGCCATCGATCGGCACCGGCTCCAAGTCGACAGCTACGGCGGCCTGACCGCGATTGACTACCCGGCGGGCTGGTTCGCCCTAGCCCAGGACACTATCCTCGTCCTGACCCTGGCGCTCGGGCTCAGCTTCGTCGCGCGACAGCTGCTCACCTGGCGCCGGTCGTCCGGGGTGCGACGCCAGCAGCTGAAGTGGCTGATGGCCGGGGCCGTCATCGCCATCGTGTGTGCCGCGCTGAGCGTGCCCGGCTACACCGCGCCGTCCGGGCTCTGGGCGTGGCTGAACGGTGTGCTCAGTATCGGCTTCCTCGCGCTGCCGGCCAGTATCGGCGTGGGCATCCTGCGGTACCGGCTGTACGAGATCGACCGGCTGATCTCCAGGACGCTGGCATACACGATCGTCACGGGGCTGCTGATTGCCGCCTACCTCGCGCTGGCCGCTGTGGCCCACACTGTGGTACCGCTGCGATCGCCGTTCGCTGTCGCCCTGGCGACGCTGGCCGCCGTCGCGGTGTTCAACCCGCTGCGCCGCCGCGTCCAGCGAGCGGTGGACAGGCGGTTCAACCGCGCTCGCTACGACGCCGAGACGATGGTCGCGGCATTCGCCACCCGCATGCGGGACGCCACCGACTTGGAGGAAATCCGCCTCGACCTCCTCGGCGTCGCCCATCAGGCACTGGAGCCCGCGCATATCTTGCTCTGGCTGCCCGACAGCGGCCAGCGGAACCCCCCCGGGGGGCTAGACGAGTGATTCCCGATGCGGCTCAGAGGCATTTCCCTGGCAAGCCACCAGCGAGCTCCTTGACAAGGCCGCGCAAACGGACAGTCGGGCACCCAGCGACCGTGTGTCCACAATCCTGAGCCGATGAGGACGTATCGCCGGACAGAAAGCTCCGAACTCCCGCAGAAGCCCCCGTAAACGCCAGGTCGACGGACAACAAGAACGCCGACGTCCTGCCTGAACGCGTCGAGCGCACCGTGCTCTGGCCGGACAGCAACGCGCCGGCCATCCCGGCGATCGCTGGCGGCGGATAGACACTCCTACTCTTGTTGAAAGGCGTTTGCCTAACCGGAAAGCAGAGGAGAGCAGCTCATGACTCGCCGGTCTGACCTGGCCGACGCGGCCATCGAGACGCTTGCGGCGGCCGGGATGCGCGGGCTTACCCACCGCGCTGTCGACCGAAGGGCAGGGCTGCCCGAAGGATCTACGTCCTATTACTTCCGGACCCGCCAGGCCCTGCTGCAGGCAGTGGTCGAGCGGCTGGCCGAGCTCATCACCGCCGAGATCCCTGCCCTTCCTGTCACTGACCTGGACGCGGCCGCCGAGGCGATCACCGCGATCATCGAGACCGGGGCTACCACCGGCCGGTCGCGGCACCTGGCACGGTACGAGCTAATCCTGGAGGCTGCCCGCCGTCCTGAGCTTCGCGCGGCCCTGACCGCCTCCTGGGCCGTCGTCCAGGAAGCGGTCGCTGAGCAGCTCGCCGCCCTCGGACTGGCTGATCCCCGCCGCCGGGCTATCGATCTGCTCGCCCTTCTGGACGGGCTGCTCTTCGATGCCATCGCCGGGACCGGGGACCGCGATCTGGCCGGCCCCGACCTTCGGGCCACCGCCCAGGCCCTGCTGACCGCCGTCACGCGCCCGGATCCCGCCTCACGTGCCTAACAAATCGCGGGGCGTCGCCATCCGCGCGAGCCCCGCACCGTCAACCCGGCCGCGAGACATGACCGCGAAGGCGACCGCCGGGACACCGGAAACCGGAGCGCGAATGAGGGCAGCGGAGACCGCTGAGATCGCAATCCAGCAGGCGACGACTATGTATCGCGGGGATGGTGCAGTGGCTGCCGCCGGAGCGCGTCCTGCTCGAGCTCGGTGATCTCGCGGTCGCGGTTGACGCCGAGCCTGGTGTGACCGATCTGGTCGCGTAGCTTGAGGATGGCGTCAAGCAGCATCTCCGGGCGCGGCGGGCAGCCGGGCAGGTAGATGTCGACGGGCACGATGTGGTCGGCGCCCTGGACAATGGCGTAGTTGTTGAACATGCCGCCGGAGGACGCGCAGACGCCCATAGCGATGACCCACTTCGGCTCGGGCATCTGGTCGTAGATCTGCCGCATCACGGGTGCCATCTTCTGGCTGACCCGCCCGGCGACGATCATCAGGTCGGCCTCGCGCGGGGTGTTTGCCAGCTTCTCCATGCCGAACCGGGCCAGGTCGTGCCGCGGGCCGGCGGTTTGCATCATCTCGATCGCGCAGCAGGCTAGGCCGAACGTGGCCGGCCACATCGACCGGGACCGCGTGTACTGGGCCCACTTCTCCACGGTGGTCAGCAAGAACCCGCCGGGCAGGTGGTCTTCCAGGCCCATCGGCACCGCCTTCTTCCGCTCCCGGGCTGTCCTCTACATCAGTAGAGTACTATTATTTCCTCTACAAATGTAGAGGACATCGCAGCCATCGCGGCGCAGGGCCGACGCCTGGATGCACACCCAGGACGCGGTCAAGCGCGGCGTGGCCCCGAACATTCGGTTCTTGGATCACCAGCCCCGGCGCGGTAAACCGGCGCGCTGTCACCCATGCCGGGCAGGTTCGGCAGGCCCTTGGCCTGCGCCCCTGCAAGCGACTTGTCGTAGATCGCTTTGCTGTCCGTCTTTATGCTGACGAGGAGTGCGCCACCTGCGTAGATGCACTCAGAAAGGGCTGCCGTGCCGCCCGCCGTTCCGTGGCCGGCCCGCACGCCGAGCGCCGCGCTCGCATCCTGTTCGGTGATCAGCCCGCACGCGGTCATGCCGCTGCCGCCAGCAGTAATAGCGGCGGCTGTGGCATCAGGGGTTGCCACAGAAGAAGTAGCAGGGGTTGCCACCGAAGAAGTGGCAGCAGGGTTTGCGTCAGCGGGCGCGGTGGATGGTTTTGCCGTACCGCAGCTGGCCAGAAGAACACGGACCCGCAGTCCAGTGCCTCAGGCGAGACGCTATCGCAACGCCCCGCTTGGGGCATCTCGCACCGCGCCCGCCTCGGCCGCCTGGGTCTGGTGAACGAATCCAGAACCTCCTCGACATCACCGGCTTCCGTTGCGGCGGTAGAGTAAATGCCGACGAGGAAAGCATTCCCGGCGATGGCCCCGGTGCGCCGCTAAGCACCATATCTATGAGATCGGCAACAGCCCGTCGGGCATGAGCGGCGCGCGGGTCACCCCCACGAGGGAGATCAAGCGGCAGCGTCGCAGGCGTGCGCATTCCTGCTGGGATCACCTGATCATTGCGCCGCTGTGGCCAAAGTACGGGGTAAACCTCGGTACGCTGCTGCGGACATGCGACGCGGTCGGAGCGTGCATGGCGGTACCGAAGTTGCCGTGGGTGCCCGAGGCCTTGGACAAGGGCAATACGCTGCGACGTCCTGCATGCGTGCACTGGACTGGCCGAGACCCTGTCGCCTGGCTCGCTTGGCATCGAGAGCAGGGTTCGCGGATTGTCGGCGTCGAACTCGCCGACGGGGCGACCCGGTTGGCAGACCTCACTGCTGCGCGGAAGCGGACCATCATCGTCCTAGGGCACGAACACGACGGGATTCCCGACGACGCGATGGAACTGATCGACGTCGCCGTCGAGATCCCGATGATCGGCACCGGGGCCAGCCTCAACGTGGCTGTGGCGGGCTCGCTTGTCCTGTACCGGCTGGCAGGGTTCCTGTAGCCCGTTGCAATCAGGCGTAAGGGTCGGTGCGGGCCCCAGGCCCAGCACCCGGTGCGGCACCCGGCAGGCCGAGGCCCGCCCAGAGACGGGATTTGTCGGGCTGGCTAGGGGTGTCGGGCGTCGGTGATGGTGGTGACGCGCCCGGTCTCGACGTCGTACACGTGGCCAGAGACGCTCATCTGCGGCGGGAGTAGGGGTGAGGCGAGCAGGCGTTCGACGTCTGCCTTGACGGTGATGTGCGGGTCGGCGACGGCGGAGGCCTCCAGCGCCGCCTGGTCCACGCCGGTCGCCTCGGATGCCTCGCGCCGGAAGTCGGGGTCGGCGAGGAAGCCAGTCCCGCACTGCGTGTGGTGAATGACCGCGATCTCGACGCTGTTTTCGCCGTCTACCGGCCCGCCTGCCAGCCTCGGGCCGAGGAAGGCGAGGTAGGCGATCTCCTCGACGATGGGCTGGGTGACGCGCCCCCCCGCGTTGCGCAGGACGGGCGCGTCGCCCAGCTTGAGCCCGAGGGTGATTGCGGGGTCGACCCGGTGGTCCAGGCAGGTGACGACGATCACCTTCGCGGCGGGCAGGCCGAGCGGCACAGGGGTGAAGGCGCGGGCGAACTGCTCGTTGCGCTCGAGCAGTGGGATCATCCTGCTGGTCATGGTGGCTTCCTTTCTCGCGGATCCAATTGTGGACAGCATCCACTTTTTAGTGGACAGCGTCCACCATACTTGCCTAAGTGGATGCTGTCCACTAACTTGTGGTCCGTGACCAGCGACGGACCATCCAGCGAGATGACCTCGGCCCGGCAGCGGCGCCCGCGCGGCGCCGTCCGCGACGGCCTGGTCGCGGCCGGGCTCGAGCTGGCCCGGGCCGGCGGCCCGGATGCCGTGGTACTCCGCGAGGCCGCCCGGATGGTGGGCGTGGTGCCCAACGCCTCCTACCGGCACTTTGCCGACCGGGACGAGCTCCTCGCGGCGGTCTGCACGGCGGCCATGCGCGAGCTCGCCACCCGCATGGCCGCCGGGGTCGCCCGCGTGCGCGGCAAGCGCGGCGATGCCGCCGCCGCCCGTCGCCGGCTGCGCGCGATCGGCACGGCCTACCTGGAGTTCGCCCGCCAGGAGCCGGGCCTGTTCGCCACCGCGTTCGCGCTCCCCCAGCAGCACCCCTACGGCACTCAGGACGGCGGGACCGGGCATGACCCCATGCCCCTAGACCAGCTCCGCGCCGTACTCGACGAACTGGCCGACGCCGGCGTCCTCACCCGCCAGCGCCGCGCCGGGATCGAGTATCCAATCTGGGCCACCGTGCACGGGCTGGCCGTGCTCACCGTGCAAGGCCCACTCCGCGACCTTCCCGGCGCCAGCCGCCAGCACCTCGACGACGCCACCCGCGCCTTCATCCAAGCGGCCCTGGCCTAAGCCCCAGCACCCATCGCCCCCTCAAACCGGACCCCAGCCCGCCGGTTGGGATCGCCTCCGCGGCGACAACGGAGCTTACGGCCGGAGATGTGGGGCGCGGGCCAGGCCAGTCTGGTAAGCGAGCACGACGAGTTGCGCGCGGTCGCGGGCGCCAAGCTTCGTCATCGCATGGTTCGCGTGCGTCTTGACGGTGAGCGGGCTGAGCGTGAGCTGACGGGCGATCTCCGTGTTGGACATCCCGTCGGCGACCAGGGCGGTCACCTCGCGCTCGCGCTCGGTGAGGGTGGCGAGCAGCGGTGACATGCGGATCGGCTCGCTGTCGTGCAGCCTGAGGAACCTGGCGATCAGGCCACGGGTGGCTGACGGCGAAAGCAGCGCGTCGCCGCGGGCGACCGTGCGGATCGCGTCGATCAGGGCATCCGGGCGCGCGCCTTTGCCGAGGAACCCGCTAGCCCCCGACCGCAGCGCCTCGAAGACGTAGTCATCGACCTCGAACGTCGTCAGGATCAGCACCCGCACCCCAGCGAGGCTGTCGTCAGCGGCGATCCGCCGGGTCGCGGCCAGCCCGTCTAGGCCCGGCATCCGGATGTCCATCAATACGATGTCGGCGCGTGCCTCGCGGGCGACGCGGACCGCGTCGTGACCAGTGGCCGCCTCGCCCACGACCGTCAGCCCCGGCGCCCTGTCGATCACCAGCCGCAGGCCCGCGCGGATAAGGTCTTGGTCGTCCGCGAGGACCACGCGGGTCGGCCCCATAGCGGCGGTCCTGGTCACGAGCCCACGATCCCGGCCGCTCGCAGCGGAAGCTCGGCGAAGACCCGATAGCCTCCCTCGGGCCGTGGCCCTGCCGACAGCCGTCCGCCCAGGGCAGTCACCCGCTCTCGCATGCCCACGATGCCGTGCCCGCCAGGCGTGTGCTGGCTGCTCCGCTGTCCGTCATCCTCGACGGCCAGGCTGAGCACCCCTGGCGTGTACCCGAGCCGCACCACGGCGGTGCCACATCTGGCGTGCTTGCGAGTGTTGGTCAGCGACTCCTGGATGACCCGGTACGCGGTCAGTTCCACCGCCTCGGGCAACGGCCGGGCCCGGCCTGTCACCATGCGGGTGACCTGCAGGCCCGCGCCTGCGAACGAGCAGATCAGCTCCTCGAGCTGGTCAAGTCCCGGTACCGGCTCCGCTGGCCGCGCCGGCTCGGCCGCGCCGGGCTCGCGGAGCAGCCCGACAGTCAGCCGCAGCTCCTCCAGAGCTTCCTCGCTAGCCCGCTGAATGTGCGCGACCGACTCCCCGGCCTGGGCGAGGTCCTCGTCGTCGAGCAGGCAGGCCAGCGCGCCGGCCTGCACGTTGATCAGGGCGACATGGTGCCCGACGGCGTCGTGCAGTTCCCGCGCGATCCGCAGCCGTTCCTCGGCGACCCGGCGGTTCGCCTCGTCCTCCCTGTCCTGCTCGGCCCGCCTGGCGCGCATCTCGACCTCTGCGACGTAGGCACGGTGGCTGCGGGTGGCGCTGCCCGTGGTCACTGCCAGGGCTGCCCACAGCAGGATGACAAAGCCCGTGATGCCGGGATGGGTGATGAGCGAGGCGCTGAGCAGCGCTGCCTTGACCGTGACGCCGACTGTAAGCGTCCGGCCCGGTCCGGCATCCAGCGCGAACAAGCACAGCGCGTAGAAAAGCGCCGGCAAGGTCAGCGGGTAGGCCATCCCTTCGGCCATCAGCAGCGCCGACCCGATGACGGCGATCGCCATGGTGCCGAGCGGGAACCGCCGGCGCGCCAGCAGGGCCGCGTAGACCGCGGCGGAGACCAGCCAGATCAGCGGCTGACGGGAGCTCAGCGCGTGCTGGACGCCGGCTGGGATAGTCACCACCGCGAACAGCACCATCGCCGTGACCGCCGAAAACAGCAGCAGCTCCTGGCGGGCCATCAGCCTGTTCCAGGCACTCACCCACATAGCTGGACTGTAAGCAACCACCATCGCCACCCACAACCGAACTACTACCAATGCAGTAGACGGAGCCGGAAACCGCGCCGGGCGGCGCGGTCGCTGCCAGGGTAACCACTGCGGCAGGCCGGCGACCCGGCGGACGAAGACCCGGAAGATGAGGACCCGAACCGAAAGGAACGGAGAATCATGTCCGCTCTCGCACGCTGGTGCTACCAGCATCGTTTTGTCGTGATCACTGCCTGGATCGGCCTGCTCATCGGCCTGACGGTGATGTCGCACGCGGTGAAGGCTTCGTATGACAACTCCATCTCGCTGGCCGGCACCGGTTCGGGCAGCGCCCAGGAACTGCTGCAGCGGTCCGCGCCGGCCCAGGCGGGTGACCCCGACCAGATCGTCTGGCAGGTCACCCAGGGCAGCGTCACCGCTCCCGCCATCGAGCAGCGGATATCAGCGATGCTCGCTCGGGTGTCGCGGCTGCCCGAGGTCGCCTCGGTGGCCAGTCCCTACCAGCCGGGCGGCAAGGTCCAGGTAAGCCCTGACGGGCGCACCGCGTACGCCACAGTGAACTTCACCAAGTCGGCAGACGATCTGGACGCTGCCAGCATCAGCCAGGTGATCGCCGCGGCGACGGCCGCGAGAAAGCCGGGCCTTGCGGTCGAGCTTGACGGGCTGGCCATCTCGCACTCCGAGCAGGTTTCGCTGTCGGCCGTGTCGGCGGTCGGTATCGGTGCCGCCGCGCTCATCCTGCTGGTCGCGTTCGGCTCGCTGCTCGCGATGTCGCTACCGATCGCGACCGCCGTGGCGGGCGTGGGCAGCGGACTGATGCTCATGGCGCCGCTTAGCCACCTGACGTCCGTGACCGGCATAGCGCCGACCCTCGGCGCGCTCATCGGCCTTGGCGTGGGGATCGACTACGCCCTGTTTATCGTGACCAGGCACCGCCGCGGCTTGCAGTCGGGGCTGGATCCCCAGCGGTCGGCCGTGGCCGCGCTCAACACATCGGGCCGCGCGGTCCTGTTCGCGGGCGGCACGGTATGCATCGCCCTGCTCGGCCTGCTTGCGCTCGGCCAGGCCTTCCTGGACGGGCTGGCCTTTGCGGCGGTGATCACCGTGGCGTGCACCGTGCTCGCGGCCGTCACGCTGCTGCCCGCCCTGCTCGGCGTGCTCGGCCTGCGCGTGCTGAGCCGCAGGCAGCGCCGTGCGCTACGCTCCGCCGAGCCGGACCGCGCGCGAAACGGAAGCGACATCTGGGTGCGCTGGTCGCGTACCGTTCCCCGGTGCCCCGCGGCGCTCGCGGCCGCTGCCCTCGCGGTGATGATCGTGGTATCCCTTCCCGTGCTGCACCTGCGGCTCGGCTTTGCCGATGCGTCCAACGACCCCGTGGCAGACACCAGTCACATGGCATACGAGATGCTCGCCGATGGGTTCGGGCCTGGCTTCAACGGCCCGCTGCTCCTGGTCAGCCAGACTCAGTCCGCGGCCGACCGCGCGGCGCTCGACCGGCTCGACAGCGCTCTCGCCGCCGTTCCAGGGGTAGCCGCCGTCCAAGCCGGGTCCGCGGGAGCCAGGCTGGGTACCGGGCCGGCTGTCGAGGTGACCCAGGTGCTGACCACCACCGCGCCAGCAGCCCCGGCCACTTCCACGCTGATCACGCGACTGCGGAACACCGTCATACCGCGCTACACGGACGGCAGCACACTGCGCGTCTACGTGGGCGGCCCGACCGCCACATTCGACGACTTCGCGGCGGTGACGAGCGCCAAGCTGCCCTGGCTGCTCGGCGCGATCGCGGGCTTCAGCTTCCTGCTGCTCGTGCTCGCCTTCCGCAGCCTGCTCATCCCGGCGACCACAGTGGTCCTGAACCTGCTCTCGGCGGCCGCGTCGTTCGGCGTCCTCACCGCCTTCTTCCAGTGGGGCTGGGGAACCAGCGCCTTGAGCCTCGGCGCAAACGCCCCCGTCGAGGGGTACCTGCCCGGGCTAGTTCTTGCCGTCCTATTCGGCCTGTCCATGGACTACCAGGTGTTCCTGGTCAGCAGGATGGCCGAGGAATGGTCCCGCACCCGTGACAACGCCCGGTCGGTGCTCGTCGGCCAAGCCGACACCGCACGCGTGATCACCGCTGCCGCGGCGATCATGATCGCCGTCTTCATCACGTTCGTATTCACCGGCCAGGTCGACATCGCTGAGTTCGGCATCGGGCTGGCCGCCGCCGTCGCGCTGGACGCCTTCCTGCTGCGGACGGTGCTCGTGCCAGCCGTGATGCACATGTGCGGCCGGGCCAACTGGTGGCTGCCTCGCTGGCTGGACCGCCGCTTGCCGCACCTGGCCATCGAGCCGCGCGCGCAGGAGAAGTCCGCCCGCGCGTCCCGGTCCGCCCTCGTCTAGCACGATTAAGGCGCACGTCGGCCGGCTGCCCGCCAAACTGGGCGACCGCGACCGCGCCCAGCTCGTCATCGCTGCCTACAGCGCCCCTGCTCGGATGCACTTAGGTCAGCGGAGCGCAGCCCGGCCTCAAGGTCATGTCGATATGCGGGATGCCGTCTTCGAGGTAGACCTCACCCAACGGCTCGAAGCCGTGCGAACAGTAGAAACGCTCTAGGTACGCCTGGGCCTGTATGCGGTGGCCGTAACCCGGATACTCCGCAGCAGCTTTTCGCAGTGCCTCGTCCACGAGCAGGTGGCCGGCACCAGTACCGCGGGAGCACGGGGTGACAATCACGCGGCCCAGCGACGGCTCCTCATACTTCTCGCCCGGCGGGAGCAGCCGCGCAACGCCGAGCAGGCGGCCCGAGGCATCCGTTCCCGTCAAATGCCAGGCGACCAGGTCGTGGTCGTCCATGTCGGGATAGGCGCAGCCCTGCTCGACGACGAATACGTCGCTGCGTAGCCGCAGATATCCGAAGAGGGCGAGCGGCTCGGCATCAGCGAGCTTCCACCAGGACCAGGTAATGGAATCGTCCATCTCCTCAATTATGTTCCGGCGTCCGACCACCTAGCTGAGCCGGGCTGCCCATTGATGGCTCTTCGGGTTCGCGCTGTCGGGTGTGTGGGAGGGTCCCGTGCCGGTTAAGACAGGAGTGCACGTCGCGGCAGCGGAACATCGAGGAAGGCTGACAGCCAGAGACGCCGGCAGGCTGACGGCAAGTCGGGGGACTTGGAGATGTGGTGAGGGGCATGCCCGCTTCAATCGAGGTGCTGATCATCGGCGCGGGGCCGTCTGGCCTCTTCGCGGCCGTAGAGCTGGCGCGTCAAGGGGTGCGGGCCCGCGTCGTCGAGCGTGAACCCGGTCCGCACACTCAGGCCCGCGCTACCGCGATACAACCCGGAACGCTAGAGATTTTCGCTCGCGCGGGTGTCGTCGACCGTGTGCTCGCCGAATCGGTGCACCTGCGGTTCGCCCGGCTCTTTGACGCGCAGCTCCGGCAGGTGAGCGAGTTGGCCTTCGCCGGCGCCGACTGCCCGTGGGAATTCCAGTGCAGCCTGCCGCAGTGGCGGACCGAGCAGATCCTCGCCGACCGGGTCAAGGAACTCGGGGGCACGGTGGAGCGCGGTGTCGAGGCGATCTCGGTCAGACAGCGGGACGATGGCGTGCTCATCGGGCTGAAGCGGGCAGACGGAACCGCAGAGACGATCGAGACAGGCTGGGTCATCGGCGCCGGTGGCGCGCATAGCGTGACGCGGGAATCGATGGCCGAGGCGCTGGCCGGCACGACCTACCCGGGCACCTCGCTTGTTGCCAGCGGGATCGTGGAATGCGGCCTGCCGCGAGACAGCGGGGCACTGATTGCCAGCCCGGAAGGCTGGGTCCTGCTCGTTCCGCTTCCCGGCGGGCACTGGCTCACCTTCATCGGGGACCTCGACGAGGGCGAAGCCCAGCGGCTGACGAGTGATCCGGGGACCGCCACAGTAGGCGCGATGATGGAGCGACGGGTCGGGCAGGGAATCCGGGTGCGGGAAGTCGCCTGGGCGTCACCGTTCCGTATGCACCGTCGACTGGTCCCCCAGCTGGCCGACGGGCGGTGCTTCTTGCTGGGTGATGCCGGGCACCTATCCAGCCCATTCGGCGGTGAGGGCCTGAACTCGGGTATTCACGATGCCTCCAACCTGGCCTGGAAGCTCGCGCTCGAGCTACAGGGCCGAAGCCGCCCCGGCTTGCTGGAAAGCTTCGCGGCCGAGCGCCTCGCCGCCGACCGGCACGTCCTCATCGTCTCCGACCGCCTGCATCAGCTGGCATACCGCAGCGTCGAGTCGGCGCGGACCGGTATCGTCCCCGCACCGCCGACGCAGGCGGAGGTGGCGGCCATGGTGCAGTCGCGCTCGATGCTGGACGTCTCCTACGCCGGCAGCTCCCTCGTCGGCGAGTACCCTGCGGGCACGCGTACGCCGATGAGCCCCGCTGCCGGCGACCGCTACCCGGACCGGGCCGCGCTGGCGGGGACCGGCCATCACCTGCTTGTCTTCGGCCGCGCCGACGACGCGGGCATCGAGCGCCTGCGGCGCCGGTGGCGGGGGCTGGTGGAGATAAGCGATGCCACCGGCGATCCCAGGCGCGCCGGGCTGGCAGCCGGAGGCGCGGTCTTGGTGCGCCCTGATGGGCACATCGGCTTCCGGACCCCGGCCGACTCGGCTGGACTAGGCGCGCTCGACTCCCAGCTCGATTCCTACCTGATCCCGGCCAGCGCTTGAGATGAGCGAACTGGAGCTAGTCACGGCCTCACACTCGCCGCCTGCAGATCGTCATAGTGGTCATGCGGGAGGACAGATGAGCCGTGACAGTGAATCGGCGGTCGACGCGGCCCTGATCGGAGAACGCCGCCACCTCTTGTCGCTGGCGTTCCGGATGCTCGGCACGGTCGTTGAGGCCGAAGACGCCGTTCAGGAGACCTACGTTCGCTGGTACCGGATGGACCAGGCCGAGCGCGACCTGGTCCAGGTCCCGCGCGCATGGCTGACCCGGGTCGCCAGCCGGATCTGCCTCGACATGCTCGGAACGGCACGGGCCAGGCGGGAACGATACGTGGGTCCCTGGCTTCCTGAGCCTGTCCCCACCTCAGCGTTTACCGAGACCGAACCGGACCCGCTTGACCAGGTCACGCTCGATGACTCGGTGAGCACCGCGTTGCTGGTCGTCCTGGAGGCGATGACGCCCGCGGAGCGGGTCGCGTTCGTCCTGCACGACCTGTTCGCGGTGCCGTTCCTGGAGATCGCCCAGATCGTCGGGAGGACGCCGGCCGCGTGCCGGCAACTGGCGGCCTCCGCCCGAGCCCGGGTTCGCCGGGCCCCGGCCCGCGCCGTCACGCGTGACGAGCACGACCGGGTCGTCCGGGCGTTCGCCGCCGCGAACCGGTCCGGCGATCTCCAGGGACTGATCGCCGTCCTGGACCCAGGCGTGGTTCTGACTTCCGACGGGGGCGGCCGAGTCACCGCAGCCCGTAACCCGGTGCACGGCGCCGACCGGGTGGCCCGGTTCCTCCTCGGCGCGCTGCGCAAGCGGCTCGGCGTCGAGGTTCTCGAACAGGACACCAGCGACGGCCTCGGCATGGTCATTTGGTGCGAGGGCCGCATCGTCGGCGTCGTCACCCTGGAGGCCCTGGCCGGCCGGATCACTAATGTCCGAATGGTTCTGAACCCGGAGAAACTCTCGCTGTGGAACTGACATTCGCGGACGCTGCATCGTCCTAGTCGTGAGGCCCGGTATGCACCGTGGGGGACGGGCAGGAAGGAAGCGATCCATGCGAACAAGGCAGTGGCGCCGCCTCGAGCGCCGCGCGGTGGCAGGGTACGAACGGGACCTGCTGGCCGCCATCGACGAACTCTGCGCTCGGCATCCAGTCGTCACCGGCATCGAGGTGGAGCCGGCGGCCGGGCGGACCGCGACGATCGGACTGGACGACCGGCGGCTGGTGCTGGGTCCGCTCGCGCCGGCCGGCCTTGCGCTGCTCTTCCAGGCCCGGCGCGACGGCGGGATCCTCCGGCTGAACGCGGTCGGTCGCTACGGCCCCTACTGGTGGCTCCGGTTGTCCACCGCGACCCAGCCGATCACCGTGCTCATCGGCACGCTGCGGCTGTCTTCGAAAGACGGAGGCACTCCGGTCACGCCCTTGCCGTCAGCCACTGGAATGGCGTGGACGCGATCCGGGTGACTGGAACAACGCGACCGTTCGAGATAAGGATTTGAAAATCTTTATCTCGAACGGACCGTTACTTCGCCGCCGACCCCACCCGCGACCCATGAGGCGGGCCGTCCTGTACCGGCTGGCAGGGTCCTGTAGCCCGCTGAAACACGCTGCTGCAGCGTGCTGCAGTTCCAGGTTGCGCCGACACTATCACTCTACTACTCTATCGATAGACTGATAGTTCTGGAGGTGGGCGTGTTCCGTATCGACGCGGGATCGGATGTCCCTATCTACCGGCAGCTGGTCCAGCAGGTGCGCCGGGACGTGATGCTGGGTCGGCTGCGGCCGGGTGACCAGCTGCCCAGCGTGAAAGAAGTCGTGGATGCGCTGTCGGTCAATCCGAATACCGTGGTGAAGGCGTTCGGCGAGCTGGAGCACCAGGGAATGGTCGTGCGCCGGCAGGGCGTGGGGACGTTCGTGGCGGCCACGCCGCCGCTGGCGTCGTTCGCGGTGGCGCCGAAGCTGCTGGCCCCGCTGGCCCGCTGGGTGGAGCGGGCCAGGCGGGACGGGCTGTCCGCCGAGCAGATCCGGATGCTCATGGAGGTTGCCCTCGATGAGTCGGCGATTGGCGAGGATGACCGCCGCGCTGCCGGCGGTGCCGCGTGAGCGCGGCGCTGCGGTGCGCGGGCCTCGGGCACCGCTATGGCCGCACCCTGTGGGGCCTGCGCGACTGCGACCTTGAGGTGCCCGCCGGGCGGGTGGTGGCTTTGGTCGGACCGAACGGCTCGGGCAAGACCACCCTGATGAGTATGGCAGCGGGCCTGCTTCCGGTCACTGCGGGAACAGTCGAGGCAGCCGGGGGCACACCGGCCCGGCGGCTGGACCGGATCGGGTTCGTCGCCCAGGACGCGCCGCTGTGGCCGCGGCTGCGGGTTGCGGATGTTCTGGAGGTAGGCCGCAGCATGAACCATGGGTTCGATGCCGTCATGGCTGCCGAGCGGATCCGGCGTCTCGGAATCCGACTCCGGGCGCGGATCAGCGCCCTGTCCGGCGGCGAGCGGGCACAGGTAGCCCTCACCCTGGTGCTGGCCAAGAAGCCGGAGCTGTTCTTGCTCGATGAGCCGATGGCCAACCTTGACCCGCTGGCCCGCCGGGAATTCCTTGGCTCGATGTTCGAGGCCTGCCACGAGACAGGCGCCACCGTCCTGTACTCCTCCCACGCGGTGGCCGAGCTGGAACGTGTCTGCGACTACCTGATCGTGCTGCGCGCCGGGCGGGTTCGGCTGGCCGGCGATATCGACGAACTACGCTCGCGGCACCGGGTCATCCGCGGGCCCGACGGCTGGCCCGACGGCTGGCCTGACGGCGGCGGCTGGCACGTGATCAGCCAGCACAGCATGGCCGGCCAGACCACGGCACTGGTGCGCCGCGACGAGGCCAGCCTGCCCGGCCCGGGCCTGCAGGACGCCCCTCCCACCTTTGATGAGCTGGTGCTCGGCTACCTGGACGGCGATGCCGCCCGGCTTCCCGAGGGGGCGGCGGCATGAGCTGCCTGATCTGGCGCCAGCACCGCGGGCAGGCCGTGTGGACGCTCATCACCGTCGCGGTCGTGTGCCTGCTCGCGGTGAACTTCGGGTTCAGCGCGGAGCACTGGCTGGCGGGCTACCACTCGTGGCTCCGCCAGCTGGCAGCCGCCGGGTGCCCGCCGCCCAACGCGCGCAGCGGCGACTTCCACGTCAACCACCCCGCCGCCTGCCTCGCGCTCAAAGGCCGGTACCCGGGCAGCCTGCAGGCCGCCTTCGCGTCCCGCTACAACTTCGCGATCCTGCTGTCCCAGTACGGCCTGCCCGCCACGTTCGCGATCAGCGGCGCGCTCATCGGCGCCCCGCTGGTCGCCAGGGAAGTCGAGCAGCGCACCCACCTGGCCGCCTGGACCCAGTCGGTGTCTCGGCGCCGCTGGTACGCCGCCAAGACCTCGGTGCTCGCCTGCGGCCTGGCGGTGGCCGGCCTGATCGCCGGGATGGTTAACGCCTGGCTGCAGCACCAGCTCAGCACGGGTGACCCCGCGAGCTCGCGCTGGTCCTGGTTCGTCTCAATCAACCTGGCCCCGGTCGGCGAGGCCGTGCTCGCCTTCGCCCTGGCGGTGGCCTTCGGCGCCCTGCTGCGGCGCACGCTTCCCGCCATCGGCGCCGCCGTGGCCGGATTTACCGTCTTGCTTCTCGCCGCCCGGTGGATGGTGCAGTCCCTGACACCAGTCAGCAGGACAGCCGTGCCTCAGTTCACCGCGCCGCCCGGCAGCTGGATCCTCGGCTCCGGAGCCGGCGTCCCGGTCCCGTATCATCCGGCCGGCCAGTACTGGCCGCTACAGCTCATCCTGCTCACCGTCCTGCTCACCCTCACCGCAGTGGCACTGGCAACGGGCTGGCGCGCAACCCGGACACGCGCCGTCTAGGCACCGGTCAGACTGACCGAAATCCTTCTGCTTGTCCGACGGAACGGCCGAGCGTCCGGCGGTAGCGGACCTCGGTGAGGTCGAAGCCGCGGCTACCGTCGGTCTTGTTCGCGCCGTCTGCCTCCCACCCGGCGAGGGCGTAGAACCGGCGCGCCCGGTCGTTGGTGTCCAGCACCCACAAGATCGCGTCGGCGTAGCCGAGTCGGGCCAGCTCCGCGACCGCGCTGGCCATCAGGGCGCGCCCGGTACCAGTGCCCCAGGCGTCCGGGTCCGCGTAGATGGCGAAGACCTCGCCGGTCACTCCCGGATCGGTGTCGCCGTCGCGCGAGGGACCGAATGACGCGAACCCGGTGATGCCGTCGCCCTCCGCCACCGCGACAAAGACCCCGCCCCGTGACGGCTCGGTCTCTCCGATGATCCGCCGCCACAGCTTCGCGCGGTGGGCCGGGTCGAGCCCATCGAGGTGATCCTGGGGCATCTGGCCTCGGTAGGCGGTCTGCCAGGAGCGGACGTGGACCCGGCCGATGCCGTCGGCGTCCGCAAGGGTGGCGGGACGGACGGGCGCGGCAGGCATGCAGAGATTGTGCTCCGCGCAGTGCGGAGCCACCACTCGTTTAGAGTCGTCGGGCGCGCTCGGCGATCGAGCCTCGGCGCCGGAGGCGCAAACTCGTCGGCTTCCTATCGGTTCTGACCACTTTTTCGTCTTCATATCACTTCTGACCACTTTAGCGCCCGGATTGTCCGAATTTTATGGTCAAAACTGATAGGAAGGTGGACTACGTGGTCAGAACTGATAGATAGATGCGCGCGGCTGTGGAAGGCGTGAATGATGAGCCGCGTTCGGACCCCGATCGGGGTTCATCGGGGGCCGACAGCGCGGAATGGCAGCGCCGCGCCCGGCGCGCTCGGCGGTCGAGCCTCGGCGCCGGAGGCGCCGGCAGCTTCAGGCGTTGCGACAACCAGTCCCGACAGCACGGCGTCAATAAGTGGGGATTCGAGGAGAAAGATCCTCGGAAACGCGGGTGTCTGGACACGGATGGAAGACGTATTGACGAAATACGTGCTGACATGATCTTATTTCTTGACATTTTAATGATTATGGGGTTATCAATGCATCGGTTTCGAACATCCGTCCTCTGTGCGCTAGGGCTGACCCTGATTGGGGCCGGCGTGGCGGCCGTCCCGGCCTACGCGGCATCCGCCGCGGACACGATCGCAATCAGCTCGGCCGGAAGTCCGGCGACGCAGGTCGGAGAGCTGTCCGTCGTGGCCCAATCAACGACGCCGATCACCAGCCTCGCCGTCCACGTGCTCAGTTCGGGCCAGGACGTGCTCGACCCGGCGATGACCGAGCAGTCGCAGACTCCGACTGCGGACGGTTACCAGAGCATCTGGACGGTGGCGAATCCGATCGCGGAAGGGACGTCGCCGACGGGCCTGCCCCTCGGGGTCTACCCCGTCAGTGTTGACGCCACCGACGGCGGGACGTCAGTGACCGGGGTGCACGCGGGAACGCTCTACTTCATCGATGAGCCGACCGTCACCATCGGACCGGCCAGCCCTCCGACGGTCACCTTCGACAACCCCTCCGTGACGGTTTCTGGTCAGGTCACGATGCTCGCTCCCGACGGCACGGTCTCCGACTACCAAGGCGCGCTCACGCTCGTCCCATCCTGGGGACCCAGCGCCATTCCGGTGACAACCGACGTGAACGGCGATTACCAGGCGACGGTCTCGCCGACCAGCACCGGCGAATACATCTACGCGCAGATTTCGACCGCGCGCGGCGTCGTCGAATCGGCTGACGTCATCTTTAACACCCAGGCAGCCGCGGTGGCGGTCAAGGCGCACCTTAGCTCGGCCACGGTTGCCTATCACGCTGCCGACAGCGTCGCCGGAACGGCGACCTATCAGCCTGTGCCGGGCGTGGCGTACAAGCCCCTGCCGGACCATAAGGTCGTGATCTACAGCGAACAGGATCCGACCACGCCGGCGGCTACGGGCGTCACCGACGCCAACGGGAACTTCAAGATCGCGGTGCCCACCACCCAGACCACGACCTGGCAGGTGGTGGCCGGGGGCGACAGCCCCCTCTTGGGCAACGCATCAGTGGGCCTCAATATGTACGTCAACTTGCCCACCGTCGTAACGGGCTTCCACGTGCGCCTGAACCAGTACTGGCAGCTCAGCTTCAGCGGGTGCCTCGGCCTGACTCAGGCAGTCTCGAATGCTTACCTGTATCTTTCGCCGGGACCGGTCATCCAGTGGGCACCCACTGCCAAGGGACCCTGGCACACCTTGAAGCGGGTCGAAACCGGAGTCGATGCCTGTGGGCACGACGGCGCCGCGTTCAGCGGCACCGCCACCGCTCCTTTGAACTACGCCTTCTACCGTGCCTACTATCCAGGCGCCGCGGCTAGCTACCAGAGCTACGGGTACGCATCCACGACGGGTTCCAGCGTGCTCGCGTGGAAGTACGACGACAGGATCACCTCATTCAGCGTGTCCGCCCGGGTGGTGAACGCAGGCCATGACCTGACCGTCAAGGGGCAACTGCAGTACTGGTACCGGGGCTGGCACGATTACCGGAACCAGCAGATCCTCATTGTCCTGCGCCCGAAGGGCAGCAGTACCTGGTACTGGATCGTCAAGGTGAAGACAAACGCCAGCGGGCACTTCTCCGCTACCTTCAAGGACCCGATCAGCGCTACCTGGGGTGCCAGCTACGAGGGCAACTCGACCCACCTGTCGGCTGGGTCGGCGACCGTGTACGTGCGCCTACGAGGCACAGCGAGTGCAGTCCCAAGACTTCCCGCGGCGGCGACCGCGGGAGTACATATGGCCGCGTCCGCGTAGGTTTAGGCAGACGGCGCAGCCAGTGCGCCGCAATGGCTTTTCCACGCGAAGAAGGTGGCCTCAGGTGAGGATCCAGCGCAAGTCACTGCTGGCTGTTGGCGTGGCCGCGGCCCTGGCGGCCGGAACGGTGGCGTGCGCCGGGACGTCCGCCGACCCGGCTGCCGGGACGGCCGCCCGGCCTCGTCTGGTGGCGAGCAGGGCGGCGACGTCGACGGGGCTGTCGCCGCAGCAGCTGGCGGGCCAGCGAGTGATCTACAGTTACTCAGGCCTGAACCCGCCCGCCAGCCTTATCTCACTGATCCGGACTGGCCGGGCCGCCGGGGTGATCTTCTTCGGGCAGAACATCGCCAGCAGGACGCAGATCGCGGCCGTCATCAAGCGCTTGGAGCAAGCTGACGCCAGCCCGCTCAACCCCGTTCGGGCGCCGCTGCTGCTGATGACCGACCAGGAGGGAGGCGAGGTCCGGCGCCTGCCGGGCCAGCCCGTCCTGTCGGAAAAGCAGATCGGCGCCAGGCCGCTGGCGCAGGCGAAAACGCTCGCCACGCAAGCGGGCCGGGGCGCCGCCGCCAACCTGCGCGGCGTGGGCATGAACGTCAACCTTGCGCCCGTGCTTGACGTGTACCGCAAGGCCGGAGACTTCGACGACCAGTACGGTCGTTCCTACAGCAGGAACCCGGCGGTCGTGTCGGTGCTTGGCGCCAACATGATCAAAGCCCAGCAAGCCGGCCGGGTGGCGGCCACGGCCAAGCACTTCCCTGGTCTGGGGGCCGCCACGGCAAATCAGGACACCGATATCCGGCCGGTGACGCTCAACCTATCGCTCGCCACCATCCGCAGCGTCGACGAGGCGCCGTTCAAGGCCGCGATCAGCGCCGGAGTCAGGCTGGTCATGGTGTCGTGGGCGGTCTACCCCTCGATCCAGGCACTGCCGGCCGGGCTATCGCCGAAGGTCGTGCAGGGCGAGTTGCGAAACCGGCTCAGGTTCACCGGGGTCACCATCACTGACGCGCTGGAGGCCGGATCGCTCAAAGCGTACGGCAGCACTCAAAACCGGGCTCTGCTCGCCGCGAAGGCGGGCATGGACCTGATTCTCGCCTCGGCGCAAAACGTCGCTCAGGGCCAGCAGGTCCTGAACGAGCTGGCAGCCGCCTACGGCAACGGGACCCTCAACCGCACGGCGTTCCTGGCCAGCGTGAACCGGGTGATAGCACTGCGCCAGTCGCTCAAGTAGAGCTCCGCTGACCGCGCCACCGTCACGCCGGGTGAAACCCTAACCGAAGCGAGCCGCGAGTTCGGCTATCCGATTGGGCCGGTGCTCTTGGCGCATCCGGCCGGCGCGTTCCAGCAGGCTCATGCCGTGCAGCGCGCTCCAAACGCTCCGCCACGTGGACAGCCGACCACCACCCCGCCGACTACCGCGAGCAGACACAGCGCTGGGACCGGCTGCACTATGCGCGGGTGGCGATCATCGTCGCGGCGTTCGTGCTAACGCTCGTCGCCGGAATAGTCGGCTGAGCGATGGCTAGGCGAGGGGCTGCCTCTGGTCGCCTCGGCCCGACAATAAGGAAAGCAAGAGGCCCCGGCGCCACACGGCGCCGGGGCCTTCTTGACCCGCAGAGCTACGGTCAGAGGCTGGGCGTGGGCGCTGGCGCGACCCATGCCTTGCTGGTCTTGCTCGACGCGTTAGCCTCGGCCATGATGGCGGCCTCCGGCTTCGGCAGGCTCGTGAGCGTGCCTGCGCTCACGTACAGGGTCGTGCCGCCGCCGGACTGGCAGAAGCTGGCGGAGGACTTGCCGCCGTTGCAGATCGGGACGCCCGGGATGGCGCCCGATGTCATCGCCAGGACCTGCCCGTCGCTGGTGTCAATGGCCATCGTCCACATGCCGATGTGCAGGACCGTCCCGGTCCGGCCGAGCGAGTCGGTGTACCGGCCCTCGACCGTGACGCCGGGGATCTTCGCCGCGTCCTCGAGCAGCGCCTCACGGAACGCGGGGGACAGCGGCTCGCTGGTGATCAGGTTCCAGATGCTCTGGAACATGGTGGACGCGTTCGAGTGCGGGTTCGCGGTGTCCGAGCTGAGAGAACCCCCGTCGAAGCCCTCGAGGATCGGCCAGAGCTTGTTCGGGTCGGTCGGCAGTTCATCGACCTGCGCCTCCGTCAGGGGCTGGTTCCCGAGCCCGTAGAAGTCGGCGAAGCCGGTGACGATCGGGAACGGACCCCCTTCGCTGCCTTCGCACCCGGGGCCGCTGCCCGACTCCGAGCTGGTGCCCAGGCCCACCCCGTTACCGTTGCGGCTGGTCCACGTGTTGTTCGTGTAGGTCGCGCCGCCGCAGGTGCTCACCGACACCATGTGGTAGTAGGGAGCGCTCCCCCAGTCGACGTTCGGCTCCGACCCAGCTCCCGCCTGCGAGCCGATCGCGGTCGCGGCCGCGTCCAGGACGGTCGCGGCCGGGGTGCCGGACGTCTTGGTGTCGAACGAGTAGGTCACCGAGCCAATGGTGACCGGCGTTCCGGGGTTGACGCTGGCCTTCGGCTGCGGCTTCGCCTTCACGGTGGTCTTCGGAGAGGTGGCCGCCTGCGGGGCCGGCTTTGACGGGGCCGGCTTGGGCGGGGCCGACGACGGCAGGACCGCCACCGCCGCCACCGCCGCCGCGGCGACGGCCGCCGTCGCCCCGATGACCGTCATCCCGCGCCAACTGCCCCACCAGCGGGGCGCCGCCTTCCGCGCGGCGGGCACCGGCCGCGCGCTCGCCTCGGCGATCGCCGCGTTCAGGGCGTGGCGTCCGTTCTGCAAGGCGTCCTCCGTGATTTCCGGAACCTGGCCGGCCGCAGAGAGCAGGTTGTCTAGAGGGTTCATGATGCTTCCCGCCTCGCATACAAAGTCGTCACTACGTCGGGGCCGCCGCCCCGTCTGCCCTGCAGAGCCTTCATCGCCCGGGTACGGGCGCGGTGCAGTCGGCTTCTGGCCGTCACCGGGCTGATACCCAGGGCCGTTGCGGCCTCGGCGGGCGTCAGGCCTTCCCAGGCCACGAGAAGGAGGAGTTCCCGGTCGGAATCCGACAGCCCGCCGAGCACCACCCGGAGCCGCCCCTGCTCGGCCCGGGCATCGAGCCGTTCGTCAACCGCGTCCCAGTCCATGCCCAGGTCACGTGCGACCCCCTGAGACGGCCGCACCTCCCGGAAATGCCTGCGCAGCACGTTCAGCCCGATCCCGTACAGCCACGGCAGCGCGCTGCCGCTGTCATGGGCCACCACCCGCGACGACGCGGATAGCGCGGCAACGAATACCTCAGAGACCAGATCTTCGGCTGCCTCCGGTCCGGCGCGCCGAGCCAGGTAACGGAACACGCCGCGAGCATGCCTCTCATACAGCATGCCCATCAGTTCCGGCTGACGCGGCAGGTCGGCCAGCAGCTCACTATCGGAGCGCGAATCGCCTGTCATGCCCCTCCTATGCCGCCAAGCCGAGCCGCGTTGCACCCCAATCCGGTGAAGGGGAACCACGCGACCGTTCGGGATAAGGATTTTAAGATCTTTCATCTCGAACGGACCGTTGCTTCGCCTCCGACCGCACGCGACTCGAATCGACGGCGAGCGCGCCGCCGGTTCCTCAGGCGGCGCGGCGGCGGACCAGCCAGACGGTGGCGGCGATGAGCAGCGCGGACAGCGCGAGCAGCCAGCCGCCCTCGATCCACTGGAAGGGCCAGAACCGGCTGGCCGGCTGGTAGCTGGTCCACATCGTGTAGCCGTGCTCGAATTAGGCACGGCCCCCAGTTCCCGCGGTCCGCCCTTCCCTGTCGCCGCTGAAGGGGGAGCGCAGAACTGGTTGAGGACGTTGCTCGGCGGGAAGCCGGCGAAGGCGAACCTGCCGTCCTTGGTCCACCACTGGCTGATGACCCACGCGTTGTCCGGGCACGCTGAGTTGCTGGATGCGAGCAGCGGCGTCAGGTAGTGCTCGCGCAGGAACCCTGCGGCCGCGAAGGCGAGCCCGGCGTAGACGGCCAGGGTCGCGACGATCGCGGGGACGACCCGGCGGATCAGCATCCCGGCCAGGGCGCCGATCGCGAAGGCGGCCAGCGTCCAGGCCGGGAACCCGACCCCGCGCAGGTCGAACAGGCCAGGGGTGAGCGGTGTCGTCCTGGGCAGGCCGAGGGACTGGTTGCCGAACGAACGGCTGGTAGTACCAGGACAGCAGCGCGCCGAACGCGCCGGCGGCGGCGGTCACCACGACCGCGAGCAGCACCAGCTTGGCGAGCGCCCAGCGCCACCGGCCGAAGCCCTGGGTCCAGGCGTACCGGAAGGTGCCGGTCTCCAGCTCCCGCGCCAGCACCGGCGCCCCGACGAACGCCCCGATCAGCACGGGCAACACCTGCAGGATGCATGGCCATTCGACAGGAAGTTGTCCAGTGCCATCGAAGGTGCTGTCCAGGCCTTGGCAGGCAGCCGAGCTTGCCGGGTGGCAGGCGACCGCGGCGGCGTAGGCGTGGTGCAGCGACAGTGCCGGCGATCCACAGGCACACCGCCAGCGCGCCAAGCAGGACGGCCACCCCGGCCAGCGCGATCCGGTGCTGCCGCCAGGTGACCCCGGCCATCCGCCGCCACGGCTATCGGCCGCAGGCGGGCGTCGTCTTCTTCCGGGCGGGCGGGCATGGTCAGCGCGGTCATCGCGTCACCTCCGACGTCGGGTTCTCGCGCTCGCCGGGAGCGCGCAGATAGGCCATGGCGAGTTCTTCCAGGCTGGCCTGGCCGTGGGTGGCGAGCAGGTCATTGACGTTCCCGGCCAGCCGCACCTGGCCCCGGGACAGCAGGACGAGGTAATTGGCCACCCGCTCGAGTTCGGTGAGCACGTGCGAGGACAGCAGCACCGACACCCCGTCGTCGGTCGCGGCCGCCAGCACCGTGGCCATGAAGTCGTGCCGGGCGACCGGGTCGAGCATCGCCACCGGCTCGTCAAGCACCAGCAGCCGCGGCCGGCGGGCCAGCGCCAGGGTCAGCGCCAGCTGCGCCTGCTGGCCGCCGGACAGCTTTCCCGCCTTCCGCTTGGGCGGGATGCCCAGCTCGTCCAGCCGGGCCTGCGCGTAGGGCTTGTCGAAGCGGCGGTTCAGGCTGCGGGTCACGTAGATCATGTCCGCGACCGACAGGTTCTTGTACAGCGGCGTGTCCTGCGCCACGAACGCGATCCCGTCGAGCGCGGCCGGCGACCCCGCCCGGCGGCCGCCCAGCACGGTGACTGCGCCCGCCGACGGCGCGGTCAGGCCCACGGCCAGGTTCAGCAGCGTGGTCTTGCCGGCCCCGTTCGGCCCGACCAGCGCAGTCACGCGCCCGGCGGGGATCTCCAGCGTGCACTCGCGCAGCGCCCAGGTACCGCCGTAGCGCTTACCCAGGCCGCTGGCCTCGACGACGTTCATCGATCTCCTCCTTTGCTCCAGTCCGGTGTGTTCGCCGCCTACTGTCCCCGGATCTCGGGCCCGGTTGTCTGCGGCCGCAGGAGCGCAGCTGGTTCATCCGCAAGAGTGAATCCGGGTCGCCGCAGGGATGATGCGCGCGGCCTGGCCAGGCGATACCTTCGAAGGCATGCAGGCTGTTCGGCGCTTGGCGGGCGGTGACCTGGGCATCGATCGCGGACGCCGGGTTGGCGATCGCGGCGGCCGGGCTGACCGCGCTCATCGCGTGGGGGCCGCCCCACCTGAGCGGCACCCCGATCACCGGGCCTTGGTGGCTGCTGGCGCTGCTGCCCCGCTCATGGGCGCCCCTCTATTGCTGCGCCGCCGCGCTCCGCTGCTGATGTGGGCGGCGATCTTGGCCGGCCTGGCGCTGGCCCTCACCCTGAACCGACCGCTTAACCCTGACTTTGGCCCGTACCCCCCAACACCCGAACCCTTCACGTTCGTGCTGTTGGCAGCCGCCTACTCCCTGGGCGCGCACGCCAGCCTGCGCCGCGCGGCCGCGGGGCTGGTCGTCGCCGTTCCGGTCGTGGTCGGGCTCAACCACCACGGCGGGCTAGGGCTGCTCTTCGGATCGCAGAACGGCTCAGCGGCCGCGCCATTGGCGTTGCTGCAGATCGTGGCATTCCTGGCTGGCCGGCGTTCTCGTCCGCGCCCGCAGGCAGGCCGTATCGATGGCCGCGCGGAGCGCGGCGCTGGAGCGCCAGGCCGAGCAGGCCACCGCGGCCGAGCGGGC
The DNA here is from genome assembly GCA_963773105.1 of uncultured Actinomycetota bacterium. GTDB lineage: Bacteria > Actinomycetota > Actinomycetes > Streptosporangiales > Streptosporangiaceae > Trebonia. The sequence goes on along the minus strand of CAVZAA010000002.1, from coordinate 288,655 downwards.
GCGGATCGCGCGCGAGATGCACGACATCGTCGCCCATCACCTGAGCGTGATCGTGCTGCAGGCGGCCGGCGCCCGGGCGTCGGGAAGGCCGGCCGAGGCGACCCTGGAGAAGATCGAGAACAGCGCGCGGCAGGCGCTAGGCGAGACCCGCCGCCTGCTTGGCGTGCTGCGCGACCCAGCCGAGTGATGCCGGGCTCGCACCCGCAGCCGGGCATCGGCGAGCTGGACACGCTGGCCGCCAGCGTCCAGGCGGCCGGCCTGCCGGTGAACCTGGTCGTCGACGGTGATCTCGCCGGGCTTCCCGCGACCGTGGACGTGTCGGTGTATCGGATCGTTCAGGAGGCGCTGACCAATGTACTCAAGCACGCCGGCCCGGCCCGTGCCGACGTGACCATCGGCTGCGCGGCGGACGCGATCACGATCGAGATCACCGACGACGGAATCGCGGAAGACGGTCATCAGGCCCCGTCCGGCGGGCACGGACTGGCCGGGATGCGCGAGCGTGCGGCGGTATTCGGCGGTGAGCTGGCGGCCGGGCCGCGCCCCGGCGGCGGGTACGCCGTGTGCGCCCGGCTGCCGCTCGGGGATGGCCTGCCAGCGCGCGTGCCGTCGTGATCAGCGTCCTGATCGCCGACGACCAGGATCTCGTCCGCGAGGGCCTGCGGATGCTGCTGGAAGCCGAGCCGGACCTGGCCGTCGCCGGGGAGGCCGCCGACGGCGGCCAGGCCCTAGCGCAGGCACGGCTGCTGGACCCCGACGTGATCTTGATGGACGTCCGCATGCCCGGCCTGAACGGCATCGAGGCAACCGCCCGGCTCGTCCAGGCCGGGTCCCGGGCGCGGATCCTGATGCTGACCACCTTCAACCTGGACGAGTACGTCTACCATGCGCTGAAGGCGGGCGCGAGCGGCTTCCTGCTCAAGGACGCCAGCTCGCGACCAGCTGAGCGGCGCCGTGCGCGCGGTGGCGGCAGGCGAGACCCTGCTCGCCCCGGCCATCACCCGGCGCCTGATCGAGGACTTCTGCCGCGGCCCCGCCCCCGGAAGCCCGGGTGCCGGTGCGGCCGGGAGCCTCAGCGAACGCGAACTCGGCGTCCTGCGGCTGGTAGCCCAGGGCCGGTCGAACGCCGAGATCGCCGCCGAGCTCTACCTCAGCGAGGCCACCGTCAAGAGCCATATCGCCCGCATCCTGGCCAAGCTCGGCCTGCGGGATCGCGTCCAGGTCGCCGTCTACGCCTACGAGCACGGCATCGTCCGGCCCGGCCACGGCACTGCGCCCGCCGACAGGAAAACAAGGCCCTAGCCCGCCGATTCCGTCGTCGAGCGGAGCACGGTCGCTCCAGCTGGCCGTTTCCGCCTTCGGCGCTCCGGGTATCGTCGCGAATGTGCCGTTCACCACGGCAGCGGCTCTGCTTGAGCGCGAGCGCGAGCTTGCGACGCTCCTCGAAGGGGTCGACCGTGCACGCGCCGGGGATGGGACGCTGCTCCTCATCGAGGCGCCGGCCGGAGTTGGCAAGACGGTGCTGCTGCGCGAGGCCGGATCGATGGCTGAGCGGCAGCGGATTGCGTCGCTCGAGGCGCGGGGTTCCCAGCTTGAGCGGCCTTTCGCCTTCGGCGTCGTCCGCCAGCTGCTGGAGCCGGTGACCAGCAAGACGTCTGGGCGCGCGGACCTGTTCGCGGGCGGTGCCGGTCCGGCCGCGCGGTTGTTCGGACCCGGCCAACGACGGCAGGACAGCGCCGACGTCGGGTTCGAGGCTCTGCACAGCCTGTACTGGCTGGTGGTGAACATCGCCGACCGGACACCGCTCCTGATCGTGGTCGACGATTGCCATTGGGCCGACCAGGAATCGCTGCGGTTCCTTGCCTACCTGGCGCAGCGCATCGAGGGGCTTCCGGTCACGATGCTCCTCGCTGGGCGCCCGCCAGAATCGGCGACGACCGAGGCGGGGTCGCTGTGGGCGCAGCTGACCTCCCTTTCCTCCGCCGTTGCGCTCTATCCGCGTCCGTTGAGCCAGTCGGCCGCGGTCGCTTTCGCGCGGGAGCGCGTGGGCGCGGAGGCGGCCGACGAATTCTGCTGCGCTTGTCATACCGCAACCGGCGGTAACCCGTTGTTCCTGCGGGAGCTGCTGCGAGCGCTTGACGCCGCCGGGATCGTGCCTTCGGCCGACGCCGCCGGGGAGGTGCAGTCGGTAGGGCCGGCCGCGGTGAGCCGGTTCGTGCTGCACCGGCTGGCTGCGCTCGGCCCGGTGGCGACCGAGTTGGCGCGGGCGGTCGCCGTACTCGGTGACGGCAGCGATGTGCTGCTCGCCGCGCGGGTCGCGGGCCTCAGCCCGGACGTGGTCCGGCCAACGGCAGATGACCTGGTCCGGGCCGACATTTTTGTCCGCGATGAGCGGCTTGGCTTCGTCCATCCCATCGTCCGGGCGGCGTTGTACGAGGACCTGGCGCCCGGCGAGAGGCAGGGGCGGCACGCCGCGGCCGCCGAAGCCCTGACTCGGGAGGCCGCATCGGCCGAGCGAATCGCCGGGCATCTCCTGCTCGCCCCGGCGACCGGGGATCAGCACCGGATCAGCACGCTCAGGTCAGCGGCGACCGACGCAGCGCACCGTGGTGCGCCGCGGGCGGCTGCCACGTATCTACAGCGAGCGCTGGCCGAGTCTCACGATCAGCAGGAGCGCGCGGAGATCCTGGCTGAACTGGGTCGATGCGAAGTGGCCACGATGCAGTTCGCGGCGGCCGAGGAACACCTACGGACGGCGCTTGCGTCGGGCGGCACGTTGACGACCCGGGCCGTTGCGGCGTCCTGGCTGGGGCGGTGCGCAATCGTGTCGGGCGGCCGCACGGCGCGGGTGGCGGCCGATGCGCTGGCGACGCTGGCCGGGGAGCTCCGGCTGGCGGACCCCGAACGTTCGCTCGAGCTGGGCTCCGAGCAGCTGGCGGTTACCTCGGCTTTCACGCAGCTACGGGCCGGCCTCGACGCGCAGCTGGACCGCTTTCTTGACCAGGCCAGGGGCCATCCGGGGTTCGAGGCCGTGGCCAGCATCCACCGCGCCTACGAGCGGCTGCTGCGGGGCGAGCCCGCCGCCGCGGCGATGGAACAAGTGGAGCGGGCTCTCGCGACTGGCCTGCCGGGCAGCGCGCAGTCCAACGCGGCGCTGCTCGCGCTGCTGGTGCTGCGCCTCGGCGAGCGTTATGAGCTGGCGGTTCAGCTGCTGGAGACGGCGCTGAAACGTGCCCGCGATGAAGGCCACGCGACCAGGCAAGGCATTCTGCACGCGGAGCGCGCCGCAATCGCACTCGCGCAGGGCTCGCTGCACGATGCGCAGGCCGAGGCCGACACCGGGTTGTTGCTGGTAGATGAGTCGCACTTCATCGCGCTGCTGCTGGTCGCGGTGGCGATCAGCGTGCACATCGAGCGCGGAGACCTGGCGGCGGCGGACCGGCTGGCGCGAACGGGCGAGACGCTCGGGATTGCCAATCGCGCCCACGTAAGCGACTTCCTGATCGCCCGCGGGAGGCTGCGGATCGCCCAGGGCCGCCTCGAGGAGGGCGTCGCTGACCTGATGCGGTGCGGTCAGCGGCGCGAGGCGCGAGGACAGCGCTGGCCAAGCGACTGGAAGGCGCACGCCGCCGCCGCGGTGGCCGCGCTAGGGGACAAGCGGCTGGCCGCCAGGCTCGCGCGCGAGCAGCTGGCGGCGGCCCGGCGGGTCGGCGTACCCGGGGCGCTGGGAATGTCGCTGCGCACGGCGGCGGCCGCGATCGGCGGGGACGACCGGCTTGGGCTGCTCCGCGAGGCGGTCTCGGTCCTCGAGCGCAGTTCCGCCCGACTGGAGCTCGCGCACGCGCTGGCCGACTTGAGTGCCGAACTGAGCCGCTGCGGACTGCGACGGGAAGGCAGGGACGCCGCGCGGCAGGCGGTCAAGCTGGCCGGCTCGTGCGGTGCCGTCGCGCTAGCGGAAACCGCGCTGGCGGAGCTGCAGGCCGGTCCCGGGCGGCGTGCGCGGATCGAGCTGACCGGGCCGGACGCGCTGACCGCGGCGGAGTGGCGGGTCTGCCGTCAGGCGGTTGCGGGGCAGACCAACCGGGAGCTGGCGCAGGCGCTGTTCGTGACCGAGAAGACCATCGAGCGCCACCTCAGCAGCGCTTACGCGAAGCTCGGCATCCGCTCGCGGGTGCAGTTGCCGGCCGCGATCGGCCAGTAGCCGCCGGCGAAACCGTAGGGTAAACGCTCGGGGATCCCCGCTTGTGACCAGTCATGGCCGTCCGGCACGTTGGGCTTCAAGCCCATAACAGCCGCGGTGAGAACCGCTGACGAAGAGGAAGAGCGGGTCATGACAGGTGCCCTGTACGGCCTGGCGCGGTTCTGCGCCCGGCATCGCTTCTGGATCCTCGCCGTCTGGGTGCTGGTGGCGGTCGCGCTGGTCGGCGTGTCCCAGCGCCTGGGCGACAGCACCAACAACAGCCTGACGTTGCCAGGTAGCAACAGCCAGCTCGCCACCGACACGCTCAGCAAGTCGTTTCCCGATCAGGCCAACGGGACCAGCCCGATCGTCTTGCATGTCAGCAGCGGGAAGCTAACGGACTCCCGGTACTCCGGCGCGGTCAACCAGGCGGCGGCGGACGTGGCCAAGGCGCCGGACGTCGCGTCGGTGGTCAATCCGCTCACGTCCCAGGGCGCCTCCGCGCTGAGCAAGGACCAGGCCACGGGGTACTTGTCGGTGACGCTGTCGGTTAATCCCGGTGCGCTGTCGGTCCACGATGCTCAGACGATCATCGACGCGGCGGCCAAGCCCGCCCAGGCGGCCGGGATCCAGGTGGAGACCGGCGGCCAGCTCGGCCAGAAGGTGTCCAAGCCGGCGGTGGAGTCCAGCGAGCTGATCGGGATCATCGCCGCGATGGTGATCCTCACGGTCACCTTCGGGACCGTGGTGGCGATGCTGCTGCCCATCCTGAGCGCGCTTCTGGGCCTGGCCGCGGCGCTGTCGATCATCCAGATCCTGAGCCACGCGATGACCGTGTCGACGGAGGCGCCGACGCTCGCCACCATGATCGGCCTCGGCGTCGGGATCGACTACGCGCTGTTCATCGTGACCCGGCATTTCCGTGGCCTCAGAGCGGGCCTGGACCTGCGCGAGTCGATCGCCCGGGCCGTCGCGACCTCGGGTGGCGCGGTGGCATTCGCCGGCGCGACGGTGACGATCGCGCTGGTGTCGCTCGCCGTGGCCGGGATCCCGCTGGTAACGACCATGGGCCTGATGGCCGCCATCGCAGTGGTGGTCGCCGTGCTGGCGGCGCTGACGCTCCTGCCGGCCCTGCTCTCGATCACCGGACCGCACATCAACTCGCTGCGCGTCCGCGGTCGCCATCCCGACCACGATCAGGCCGCGCCCCCGAAGGAGGGCATGTGGGCATGGTGGGCGCGAGGCGTTGCCCGCCGGCCGGGGCTGGCGGCGGTGGCCGCCCTCGCAGTCTTGATCCCGCTGGCCGTCCCGCTGCTGTCGCTGACCCTGGGGCAACCGGACACCGGGGCGCTGTCCACCTCCACCACCGCCCGCCGGGCCTACGACCTGATCTCGGACAACTTCGGGCCAGGGGTGAACGGGCCGCTGATTGTGGCGGTCAGGCTCGGCTCACCCGCGCAACCCGCCAGCTCGGCTAGCTCATCCGGCTCCGATAATTCGCAGGGCAGCGATCCCCGGGCGACCGACCCGCGGCTGCAGACACTGCAGAAAGACGTCTCGGCCACCCCGGGAGTCGCCGCAGTCACCCCCATCCAGATCGACCAGGCAGGAACCACGGCCTACTTCAACGCGATCGCCACGACCGGCCCGGCCGACCAGGCCACCGCCGGCCTCGTGAGCACGCTGCGGACGAGCGTGATCCCGGCCGCCGACCACGGTACCAACGTGACCGCCTACGTCGGCGGAACCACCGCCAGCAACGTGGATCTGGCCACCGAGATCTCCAGCAAGCTGCTGCTGCAGATCCTGGTGGTGATCGCGCTCAGCTTCCTGCTGCTGATGCTCGCGTTCCGCACGGTGGTGATCCCCGTGCAGGCGGCGGTTATGAACCTGCTGTCCATCGGCGCCGCCTACGGTGTGCTGACCGCGATCTTCCAGTGGGGATGGCTGCACAGTCTGATCGGCCTGGACGGCCCGGTCCCGATCGTCTCCTACGTTCCGCTGTTCATGTTCGCGGTCTTGTTCGGGCTCTCCATGGACTATGAGGTGTTCCTGGTCAGTCAGATCAAGGAGCACGTCGACGAAGGCCAGGACGACAACGCCTCGGTCGTGTCCGGGCTGGTCACCAGCGCGGTCGTGATCACCGCGGCCGCCTCGATCATGGTGTTCGTGTTCGGCGGCTTCGTGCTCAACGGCGACCCGACCGTCAAGCAGTTCGGAATCGGCCTGGCCGTCGCCGTGATCCTCGACGCCACCGTCATACGGTGCCTGCTCGTTCCTGCGCGCATGATCATGCTCGGCAAGCACAACTGGTACCTGCCCCGGTGGCTCGACCGGATCCTCCCGCACATCAACATCGAAGGCGCCGGCTTCTTCAAGGCACCCGATCAGCGGGCTGCGGGATCACCGCGTGAGCCGCTCAAGAGCGAGGTCACCGGTTAGGAATAGCCGCCTGCTTCGATGTCCTCGATGAGGGTCGGGCCCGTCGGCGTCCAGCCGAGGAGCTCGCGGGTCGCGGTGCTGGTCGCCGCGAGGTCCATGCCGAAGAAGGTCCCGATCCACCCGAAGTGGCCTTGGACGTCGGCTGGGGCGATCGACGCGACCGGCAGGCCGAAGGCGCGGCCGATGGCCTCCGCGATCTCGCGGGTGGGGACGCCCTCCTCCGCGACGGCGTGCAGGCGGCTGGCCGCCGGGGCCTTGGCCAGCCCGAGGGCGACGAGGCGGGCGGCGTCAGACACGTGCACGGCCGCCCACCGGTTGGTGCCGTCTCCGGGGTAACCGGAGACGCCCTTCTCCTTGGCCACGGCCGCGATCACCGCGATGAACCCGTGGTCCCGAGCGCCGTGCACAGTCGGCGCGAAGCGCAGGCTCACCGTGCCGACTCCGCGGTCAGCGAACTCGAGCGCGAGGTTCTCGCTCCCGCCGCGGGGCGTGTCCGGGCCGTGGAACGGGGACGCGTCGGCCTCGGTGGAAGGCCTGCCCCGAGTAAGGCCGGCCACGCCCGAGGCGAGCAGGAACGGACGGTCGGTGCCGACGAGCGCCTCGCCGATGGTCTGAACCGCGGCCCGCTCGGCGGCGGCCGAGGCGGCCGGGTTGGAGAAGTCGTGCTTGTTCGCGAGATGGATCACGGCCTCGGCGGCCTCGGCCCCGGCCCGGATGCTATCCAGGTCATCGAGGTCGCCCCGGCGAACGAGAGCACCCTTGGCCTCGAGGGCGGCGGCGGAACTGTCTGATCGGGCGAGCCCGGTGACCTCGTGTCCGCCCGCGAGCAGCTCATCGATGGTGGCGGAGCCGATCCAGCCGGAGGCTCCGGTAACGAAAACGCGCATGGCAGCTGTTCCCTTCGGCCCCGCCGCGAGCGGGGCAGCGACGTGATGTCTGTGACTGACGTCAGTCACAGACATCACCTTACCCCTGTACGGCAGTCACTGTCATCACTAAACTCGGTCCAATGGTGCGCTGGGAGCCCGGCACGAGAGAACGCCTGCAGGCGGCGGCGCTCGAGCTGTTCGCCACGCGCGGGTTCGAGCAGGTCACGGCGGCGGAGATCGCGCAGGCGGTCGGGCTGACCGAGCGCACCTTCTTCCGCAACTTCAGCGACAAGCGCGAGGTGCTGTTCCACGGCCAGCAGCAGTTCCTGCGGGCGTTCGTCGACGGGGTGGACAAGGCGCCCGCCGATGCGTCCCCGCTCGAGCTGATCGCGTCCGCGCTGCAGGCGGCGGCGTCGTTTTTCCCCGACGAGCGACGCCCGTACTCGCGCCTGCGGCAGGCCGTGATCGACCAGAACCCCGCGCTCCAGGAGCGCGAGTTGCACAAGCTGGCCGGCCTGGTCGCAACGGTCGCCACGGCGCTGCGCGGGCGAGGCGTCGCCGAGCCGGCGGCTACCCTCGCAGCCCAGTCGGCCGCCACCGTGTTCGGCGTGGCGTTCGCCCAGTGGATCCGCGAGGGTGAGAGCCGGTCGCTGGCCGACATCTCGACCGAGGTGCTCCGCGAGCTGCGCAACTTGACCGGCGCGGCAGCCGAGCGGGCTGGTCCAGGCTGATCACAGGCCGTTCAGTGGCTGGTCCAGCCGCCGTCCACCGGGAGGACGACGCCGGTCAGGTAGGCCGACTGCGGATCCGTGAGCAGCAGCGCGGCGCCGGCCAGTTCCTCTGGCGCGGCCCAGCGGCGCATCGGGACCTCGGCCTCGAGGAAGCGCCGGACGTGCGGGTCGTCATCGATTCCCTCGTTGAGCGGCGTACGGAACGGCCCTGGAGCGAGCGCGTTCACCGTGACGCCGGTTCCCGCGAGCTCAACCGCGAGGCTCCGGGTGAGCTGGACGACGGCGCCTTTGCTGGCCGCGTACCCGGCCCGGCCGGCCGCGCCGACCAGGCCGAGCGCGCTGGCGAGGGTGAGGATGCGGCCGTAGCCGGCCTCGCGCATGGGGCGGATGGCCGCGCGGCACGCAAGCCAGGTTCCCACCACGTTGACCTCCAGGCAGGCGCGCAGGTCGGCGACCGACAGCTCGTCGACCGTCCCCCGCGCCTGGACGCCCGCGCTGGCCACCAGGACGTCGAGGCGGCCGTAGGCGGACAACGCGCCGTCGATCAGGCTGGCCACAGCATCCTCGCTGGTGACGTCGCACGCGTGGCCAAGCGCGGAAGAGCCGGTCTGAGCCGCGAGGCGCGCGGCCGCCTGCTCGCAGCGCTCGGCCGAGCGGCCGGCCAGCACCACGGCCGACCCGGCGCGGGCGAGAGCGCCGGCTATCGCGAGCCCGAGGCCCGCCGAGCCGCCCGTGACGACCGATACCTGCCCGGCCCGCGGCGCCGCCGCCGTTGCTGATGCGGGCACCAGCGAACGCTCCGGGAATCCCTCATTCACTGATTCTCCTGGGGTATCAGATGGCTTGCAGCGCGGGCGGCGTGGCGGCCGACTCGATAATGGAGAAGCCTCGGCCGCGCAGGTGGCGGCGCTCCTCGCTGAGGTAGGCCAGCAGGCGGTCGCGGGTGTCGCGGTTGTGCGCCACCGCCAGAGCCGCTGCCCGGTCAGTATCACGGGCCTTGATCGCCGCGACCATCTCCAGGTGCGCGTCCCTGGCCGCGGACCGAGACTGCGGGGTGCGGACGCCCAGCCAGCGGGTTCTGGACAACCTGGTCAGCGCCCCGGCCATACCGTCGGCGAGGAACTGGTTGCGGGAAAGACGCACCAGCGCCAGGTGGAAGTCGCTGAAGTCACGCAGCCCGATCTCCTCGTCGTCGCAGTCGCGGTGCGCCTCGGCCAGCGCTCGCAGCGCCGCCAGTTCCTCCTCGTCGGCCCGTTCGACCGCCAGCCTGACCGCCGCAACCTCCACCGCCTCGCGGTACTCCATGACCGCCCGGATCTCGGCCAGGTCGATCGGGGTGACCTTCCAGCCGCGGCCTTCCCGCTGCGTCAGGCCCTCATTCTCCAGGCGCATCAGAGCCGCCCGGATCGGCGTGCGGGACGCGCCGAGCAGCGACTCCAGGCCGCGCTCGCTGATCCGCTCGCCGGGAACGAGCTCAAGCGACAGGATCGCGGTGCGCAGGCGGCGGTAGGCGCTGTCCTCGTCGTCGATACTCACGTGACCTCCGCACTGGTATACCAATATGGTATCCCTTAACGGTACTCCATTGGAAGGAAGCGGGCATGACCATCAGCATCACGCCAACACGCGAACGGGTCCCTGCCTCGGCGTGGCGGATGCTCGCCCTCGGGGTCAGCGCTCAGGCGGCGGGAAGCCTGTTCCTGAGCACGCCCGCCTATCTGATCCCGTTGCTGCACCTCGACCGGGGCATGCCGCTGGCCCAGGCCGGCCTGCTGGCCGCCGCCCCGTCCCTCGGCATGGTCCTCGCGCTGGTCGCCTGGGGCGCGGCGGCCGACCGTTACGGCGAGCGGTGGGTGATAGCCGGCGGCCTCGCGCTGACCGCCGGGTTCGCCTTCGCAGCGGCGGTCGCACCCGGTTACGTCGGCCTCGGGGTTCTGTTCGTGCTGGGCGGCGCGGCGGCGGCCAGCACCAGCGCCGCGTCGGGCCGAGTGGTGATCGGCTGGTTTCCACGTTCCCGCCGGGGCCTGGCGATGGGCATCAGGCAGATCTCCCAGCCGCTGGGCGTGGCCATCGCCGCGCTTGCGGTCCCGGCGCTGGCCAGCGGGCTGGGCATCTGGGCGCCGCTGCTGCTGGCAGGCGTGCTCACCGCGGTCCTCGCCGTCGGCTGCGCCGTCGGCATCGCCAACCCGCCCCGGCCGGCCCCGAGGCCGGTGGCCGGCGGCGAACGGCCGTTCAACCCCTATCGGGAGAGCCTGTTCCTGACCCGTATCCACCTGCTGTCGGCGCTGCTGGTGGTACCCCAGTTCACGCTGTCCACGTTCGGTCTGATTTGGCTTATCGTCGGCCTGCACTGGAATGTCACCGCGGCCGGCGCGGTCATCGCCGCCGCCCAGTTCATCGGCGCCCTCGGCCGTATCGGAGTCGGCTCGGTCAGCGATCGCGTCGGCAGCCGCACGCGGGTGCTGCGGTGGGTCGCCGTGTCGGGCGTCGTCGTCATGCTGGCCCTGGCCGGCTTCGGGGGGCTGCACTGGGCCGCGGCCTCGGCCGTGGTGCTCGTGGTGGCGTCGACCGTGAGCGTCGCCGACAACGGGCTGTCCTTCACCTCCGTCGCGGAGGCGGCCGGCCCGTCGTGGTCGGGTAAGGCCCTCGGCCTACAGAACACCGGCCAGTTCATCGCCGCCGCGACCGTCGGCCCCGGCATCGGCGCCCTCATCGCCGCCGTGGGCTACCCGGTCGCCTTCGCCCTGGTCGCGCTCGCTCCCCTGGTCGCAATTCCGCTCGTACCCCCGTGCGACATCCACAGCCCCTGAACCGATGAAATCCGAGTCGCTAAGGCCGCGTCGTGGAAGACGAGTCCGAGCGTGTGCCGCTGGCCCGACCGGATCGCGGACACCCCGTGCCGTACCGGGGCGGCCGACCATCCGCGGGCCGAGCGGACCGGCCTGTCCCTGGTCGTGAACAGGTATCCGTGTCCGTGCGGCAGCAGCGTGGCGGTGCCGCGGGACTGCGCCCGCGGGCGCTGCTCGAGGAGCAGGAACTCGCCCCCGGTGTGGTCGACACCCGGCTCGTTCAGGTTGATGACGACCTGCAGCGGGAAAACGAGCTCACCGTAGAGGTCCCGATGCAGGGCGTTCCAGTCTCCCTGGCCGTACCGGAGCAGGATGGCCGTCGACTTGCGCTGCCCGGCGTCGTGGCAAATCCGCAGCCACTCGTCCAGCGTGTCCGGCCACGGGGCCGGACGGCCGAGCCGGGTGTGCCAGTCGCGGGCGATCGGCACCAGCCGGGGGTAGAGCGCCTGCTTGAGGAGCTCCACCGGCTCCGGGTAGGGGGTCTTGAAGTAGCGGTACTCGCCTTCACCGAAGCGGTGTCTGCCCATGTTGACCGTCGAGCGGAAGAACCCGTCCTCCTCGTACAGCGAGCGGAGGCGCTCGGTCTCGGCCGTGGTGAGGAGCTGCGGCAGCAGGGCGCCGCCGTACTCATTCACCTCGGCCGTGATGGCGTGCCAGTCGCCGGAGTCGACCCGGTGCCGCCACGGGTCCGTGCTCTGCCCGTGCTCACGGGTGCCTGCGGGTGCGCTCATGCTGCTGCCTCCAGGTTCAGGAGCGTGGTCTTGGCGGCGGGGCCCCCGGCGTAGCCGCCGGGCGTGCCGTCGGCGCGGAGCACCCGGTGGCAGGGCAGCACGACCGGCAGCGGGTTGGTCGCGCAGGCGGTGCCGACCGCCCTGACCGCCTTCGGGTTCCCGACGAGCTCGGCGACCTGCCGGTAGCTGCGGGTCTGCGCGTAGCCGATCGACGGCAGCTGCTGCTGCACCAGCAGTCGGAATCCCTTGGACAGTGACAGGTCGAGCGGGAGGTCGAAGCTGCGGCGCTGCCCGCTGAAATACTCCTCAAGCTCCCGCGCCACCGGGTCAAGTCGCTTCGGCGCGTGCAGGACGCGCGGGCTGAGCCTGCTCGCCAGGGTGGCGAGCACCTGGTCGTGACCCTCCACGTCGTAGGCAACGCGGACCAGCCCGCGCGGCGTGGCCGCCAGCAGCAGCGTGCCGACGGGGGAGTCGACGGTCCGGTAGGCGACGTCGAGAAGGCCCGCGTCTTCCGCGGCCTGCTCGAGCTTGCGGTGCAGCGCCGCCAGCGTGCCGGCGTCGGCCGGCGTCGCGAAAAGTTCTGCGTGCTCGTTCATGATGGGCCTCCGCCCGGGTAGTACTTCCGCAGGTTTCTGATGCCATCCGAGGCGGCCCTGCGCGCGGCCTCGGTGGTGCCGCCGAGGATCTGCGCGATCTCGGCGTAGGGCAGGCCGGCCACGTAGTGGTAGGCGACCGCCTGGCGCTGCTTGTCCGGCAGCGCGCGGACCGACTGCCACAGGCCGTCGTCCGCGCCGGGGAGGCCGAGGCTGGTCGGCTCCTCGGCGAGGACTTCGACCGGGACCGGCTGCCGTTTGCGGGATCGCAGCACATCGATGGCCTTGCGATGCGCGATCGTCACCAGCCACGCCTCGACGTTGGCGCTGTCCGGGAGGTCCGGGTAGGCGCGCATCGCCGACAGGAATGTCTCCGACCAGGCGTCGTCGGCGTCATGGCTGGCAAGCAGTACACGGCAAACGCGCAGCACCGTGCGGCCATGCTCCGCCACGACCATTTCGAATGGCTGCTTGATGCTCATGCCCTGAAGACGCTCCTCCGCTGCGGAACGTGAGATCGCACCCGGCGCCGATTCCCTTCGTTCAAATCAAAATCAGTATCCCGAACGGACCCTGCGTGACTCTGAGCCTCGCGCGCTGATCGCCCCGCCTCGGCCGGACGTGGGTCCCGGGCTAGCGACCCGGAGAAGAAATCGATCGCGCCTTCGACTCCGATATCTGCATCCGGCCCTGGTAGGCAGCGCGGTAGGCGGTGGGGGTGGTCCCCGCATCGCGCGCCAGGTGCACGCGCAGGTTAGCGGTGCTGCCGAGGCCGCTGCGATAGGCGATTTCCTCCACTGTCAGGTCGCTGACCTCGAGCAGACGCCGGGCCTCGCGCACCCGGGCGACGGTCAGCCAGCGCAGCGGCGTCAGGCCGGTCTCGGCGACGAACTGCCTGGAGAAGGTCCGCGGTGCCCAGCCGGCCTGGCGGGCCAGGTCGGCGACGGTCAGCGGGTCGGCCAGGTGCTCGAGCGCCCACTCGCAGGTCGCCGCCAGACCTTGGCCAGGCAGCGGCACCGGGCGCTCTAGCCACTGCGCCTGCCCGCCGTCACGGTGCGGGGCCACGACCATCCGGCGGGCCACCCGGATGGCAGCGTCGGTGCCGTAATCGGCCCGGACTAGCTGCACGCACAGGTCGATCCCGGCGGCCAGCCCGGCGCTGGTGAGTACGGCGCCCTCGTCCACCCACAGCACGTCCGGGTCGACCGTGACCGCCGGGTAGCGAGCGCTGAGGTCGTCCGCGTACTGCCAATGCGTGGTGGCCCGGCGCCCGTCGAGCAGTCCGGCCGCGGCCAGCGCGAAGGCGCCGGTGCAGACCGAGACCACGCGGGCGCCGCGCGCCGCCGCAGCACGCAGGGCAGAGCAGACCACCTCGCCGGGATTATCGAGCGGCAGAAAGCCGGGCACGACCACCGTGTCGGCGTCGACCAGCGCCTCCAGGCCTCGGTCGGCGTGCACCGCGTAGCCCGCCGTCGAAGGCACCAGTCCGGCCACCGGCGCGCACACGCTGAAGCTGTACTGCTCGGCGTGGATGACCTGATCACCGAAGACCTGCGCAGGAATGGCCAGGTCGAAGGATTCCACGGTGGGCAGCGCGAGGGCGACCACAGCGTGCATAGGCGCGATTCTAGCGATACCGGGCCACGCCGCCCTGACTGACGACCACGGTCACTCCCAACAGTGGCAGCAAACCTGCGATCAGAGGCCGTCCTGCCGCTTGCCGACGATTGCGCATGCGCCCCACATTGTGGTTATGGAGAACTTCGACGAGCTACTGCAGCGCAACAAGGCCTTCGCCGCGACGGATCTCAAGGACAGGGTGCCGGCCATCCCCTTCATCCCCAACGAGCAGGCCTACATCATCACGTGCATCGATCCCCGCGTCGACCCGGCCAGCATCCTCGGGCTCGAACTCGGCGACGCCATCGTCGAGCGCAACGTCGGCGGCCGCATCACCCCGGCCGTCATCCAGGATGTCGCCTGGATCAGCTACCTGCACGAAGTCAAGACGCCAGACGCCGACTGGTTCGAGGTCGCCATCATCCACCACACCGACTGCGGATCTGGTTTCTTCGCCGACCCGCAGCTACGCCACGGGTTCGCCGAGCGAGGCTTCGACGAGAAGACCCTGGCCGAACTTCCGGTGACCCACCCGGCCGAAACCGTTCGGATCGACGTCGAGCGGCTGGCGCGCGAACCCTCGATCTCGCCCCGGGTCAAGGTCTCCGGGTACAGCTACGACATTGAGACGGGTCTCCTCAGCACCGTCGTCCCCGCCTAGTCGCGCGCGAACACCTTAGCGGAGCTCCGACTGGGCTGGAGGGCGGCGGGCCGCGTCCTCGGCGGGCTGACGGCCAGGGCACTGAGCGCGGCCAGTAGCGCGAAGCCGGCGCAGGCGCCAAGCGCGGGCCGGAAGCCCTCGGTCACGCTCGCAGGGGTGCCGAGGTGCCCGTCGGCCGTGAATACGGCGCTGGCGACGGCGATCGCGAACACCGCGCCGAAGCGCTGCATCATGTAGTTAATCCCCGATGCCTTGCCGAGCTCGTCCGGTGCGACGGTGCTCAGCACGGCGGTCGGCACAGTCGGCAGCGCCATGGATACGCCGACACCGGCGATCAGCAAGGCGACGTCAAGCTCGACCCAGCTCGTCGAGAGCGAGCCTCTGACGGCGACCCATGCGAAACCGGCGGTCTGGAGGAACAGCCCGGTCACCATGACCGGCCGGCGGCCGATACGGTCGGAGACGGCGCCCGCTATCGGCGAGATGACCATAGGCGTGGCGAAGAAGGGAAGCAGGCGCACGCCCGCCGCGACCGGCGAGTAGCCGCGTGCGAGCTGGAACTCCTGGGTCACGAGGAAGCCTGCGGCAAAGATCGCGCCGGTCATGAGGAAGGTCGTGACATTGCCGACCGCGAACGTGCGGCTGCGGAACAGCCGTAGCGGCACCATGGGCTCGCGGGAGCGGCGTTCCCAGGCGACGAAGGCGATCAGTAGGAGAACGCCGGCCACCAGGCAGCTGACGATCTCGGCGCTCGTCCAGCCCGCCTGGTCGACTCGGACGAGAGCCCAGACGACGGCAACGACGGCGCCGGTTATGAGGGTAGCGCCGACCAGGTCGAGCCGTTCCCTGGCGCCGCGGCTGTCGGGCAGCAGCCGCATCGCGAGCGGCAGCGCGACGGCTCCGATCGGTACGTTGATCCAAAAGATCCAATGCCAGTCGAGCCCCTGGGTGACCGCGCCGCCGATGATCGGCCCCAGTGCGACCGCCAGCCCGGCGAGTCCGCCGTAGATGCCGATTATCATTCCTCGTCGTTCTGCGGGGAAGGCGGTCGTAAGGATCGTGAGGCTGAGCGGCAGCACGATGGCGCCGGCCAGGCCTTGGACCGTGCGCGCGACGATCAGGTCGGGTGCGTTCGGAGCGAGCGCGCAGACCGCCGAGGCGACGGTGAACAGGGCAAGCCCGAGATTGAAGATCCGGCGACGTCCGAACCGGTCGCCGATGGCGGCCGCGGTGATGATGCCGGCCGCGAAGGCGATGTTGTAGGCGGTGAGCGTCCACTGCAACGAGTCGAGGCCGACGTGCAGGTCACGCTGAATCCGAGGCAGCGCCGTGATCACCACGACGGAGTCCAGCACGACCATGAAATAGGCGGTGGAGGTCAGACCGAGGACCCAGCCGAGGTGTGGCCGGACCGTATGCGCGGTCTCCACGTTGCTAGCCATTGGCGACTCTCCTCAATAGTTGGAGCGGACAGCTGGCGGCGTGTCCGCTGCTAGTGATGTAGACACCGGCGGCCGGCCGGAGTTGGCGGCGGCCAGCCGCCGCCCAGTTTCGCCGCAGGCTGGTGTCGGTACTGGTGAGAGCCGCGTGAAGGCGGGGGGCGAGAGGCTGTGAAAGGGTGGTTGGATGAGTGCGGACCTGATAGACCGCGCCCAGGCCGGTGACGAGCAGGCATTCGGCGAACTCGTCGGGATGCACCGGCGCGAGTTGCAGGCGCACTGCTACCGAATCCTCGGCTCGGCCATCGACGCGGAGGACGCGCTGCAGGAGACCCTGCTCGCGGCCTGGCAGGGCCTGGTCGGCTTTGAGCGCCGCTCCTCGCTCCGGGTCTGGCTGTTCCAGATCGCCACCAGACGCTGCCTGAACGCGCTGCGCTCGGCGAGCAGGCGACCGCCGATGGCCTGGCCGCCGCCCGGGATCGAACTGCCCGAGCCCACGCGGCTCGGCGAGGTGACGTGGCTCGAGCCCTACCCAGACGTACTGCTTGAGGGGCTAGCGGACGCCGCGCCCGGCCCCGAGGCGCGCTACGAAGCCGCCGAAGCGATCTCGGTCGCCTTTGTCACCGCCCTGCAGCTGCTGCCGCCGCGGCAGCGCGCTGTGCTGATCCTGCGCGACGTTCTGGGATTCAGGGCGAGCGAGACCGCGGGCATCCTTGACTGCACCGAGGAGTCGGTGACCAGCGCCCTCAAGCGGGCGCGGGCCGCCCTGCAGTACCAGCGCGCGCAGTCAGCCGACCGGGAACCGCCGCAGCCTGGTTCGGCCGAGGAACGGGCGCTGGTGCAGCGGTTCACTCAGGCTTACGAAGCGGGTGACGTGCATCGAGTTGTCGCCTTGCTCACGGAGGACGCCTGGCTGATCATGCCGCCGGTACCGCTGCGGTACCAGGGTCGCGAGCTGGCCGAGCGGTTCTGGGCCGTGACCGCGTTCCGCCCCGGACGCTTCGCCCGCCTCGTGCCGACCCGTGCCAACGGCCAGCCCGCGTTCGGCCTCTATATCCGCGACCCTCAGGCCCCGATCTCCCACGCCAACGGGATACTGGTGCTTACCCTCGCGGGCGACCAGATCAGCGTCGTGACCGGCTTCCCCGACAACGGCCCGCTGCCCATGTTCGGGCTACCGCGAACCCTGCCCGACTGAGCTCACCTCAGGAACGCGCCGTCTGCTAGTCGCCCGCCAAGACATCCGCTGAGCTCCGCTCAGGTAGAGGCTGGTGACGCGCGGTGACTGCGTTGACGGTCACGATGACGGCGATCGCGGCCCAGTCGGCCGTCGCCAGCGACTGGCCCAGGACGATAAGGCCGGTCAGCGCCGCGAATACCGGATTCACGCTCATGAACACGCCGTAGAACCTGGCCGGGACTCGCCGCAGCGCCTGAATGTCGGCGACCATCGGGACGGCGGAGCACAAGATGCCTGCCAGGGCCGCGCGGCCAAGCGCGGTCACCGTCACCGCATGGCCGCTGAGCGCCCAGATGCCGACGGGGATGTACAGCAGCGCCGACAGGGTGGCGGCGGCGGCCGGCCCCTGGGCACCCGCCAGCCGGGCGCCCACGACGCGGTTCACCAGCACGTACCCGGCCCAGCAGGCGGCCGCCAGCAGCGCCAGCAGGATGCCGGCGTAGTCGGTGCTTGGCTGCGGCCTGGCCAGCACGACGACGGCGGCCGCGGCGACCAGCGCGCACGCGAGGTCGAGGACGCGCCGCGATGCCAGCAGCGCTACCGAGAGCGGGCCGAGGAACTCCAGCGTGACCGCCAGGCCCAGCCCGATTCTGGCGATCGCCGCGTAGAGCGACAGGTTCATGGTGGCGAAGATCAGCGCCAACGCCGAGCACCGGAAGCCACTGTCGCCTGGTGAACGAGCCGAACCTGGGCCGCACGGTGATGAGCAGCACGGCGCCGGCCACCCACTGGCGAACGGCGACCACCCCGGCCGGCCCCAGCGCCGGGAAGGCCAGCGCGGCGGTCGCAGCGCCGAACTGACTGGAGGCGGCGCTTCCCGTCATCAACGCGATGCCAGTGGATCGGCCGCGCCGAAGGACGGCGGCCGCGGCGGCGTCCGCGGACGGCAGCTGCTGCTCGCAGGCAGGGATGCTCATGGCAGGAGCATGAACCGCGCCATCCCATACGCAAAATGCATGGATCGAAGCAGCTATACGCTCTAGTCATGGATCTGGAGCTGAGGCACCTGCGCTGCCTGGTTGCGATCATCGACTCGGGAACCTTCACCGACGCCGCGATCGAACTCGGCATCTCGCAGGCGGCCGTCTCGCGGAACCTGATGGCCCTGGAGCAGGTTCTCGGCGTTCGGCTGCTGCACCGCACGAGCCGGACCATCACCCCGACCACGGCCGGCGTGCACGTGCTCGCGCAGGCCAGACAGGTGCTGGCCGCGGCGGGCAACCTGGTCGCGGAAGCGACCACCGGCCACACCAGGCTCCGCATCGGTCACGCCTGGTCGGCCATGGGCCGGCACACCCGCGAATTCCAGCGCCGCTGGGCCGCCAGGTACCCGGACGTCGAACTTCACCTCATTCGGACGAATTCGGCCACCGGCGGTCTGGCCGAGGGCCTGTGCGACATCGCCGTACTGCGCACCACGGCCGACGCCAAGCACTTCGCCAGCGCGATCGTGGGCCATGAACGGCGCTTCTGCGCCCTCGCGGCCGACGATCCCTGGGCCAGACGGCGCTCCATCAGGCTCGACGAGATGACGCAGCGCACCGTGCTTATCGACCGCCGCACCGGGACCACCACCCCCGACCTATGGCCGGCCACCGAGCGTCCGCAGATCAGGGAAACCCGCGACATCGACGACTGGCTCGTCATCATCGCGGCCGGCGGCGGCATCGGGATCACCCCCGAGGGAACCACGACTCAGTACCGGCGCGACGGCGTCGTCTTCCGGCCGCTGCGGGACGCCCCGCCCATCGCCGTCCACATGATCTGGCGTCGGCACGACCCTCATCCCTCGACCCACGCCGCCGTCGCCCTACTGACCGAGCTGTACCGTCACTCGTCTTTAGACCGCGACTGCGGTCGCCGCCGTCACGGTCAGGCCACCCGGGCGGCGCCGTGCGCCGTCGCGGTTGCCTCCGGGAAGGCTGCGGGCCGGGTGTTGCGGCTGCCGTGGTGGGCCTCGCCGTGGTGGGGGAACCTGATGCGCAGCAGCGCGGAGCCGATCCCGGCCGCCAGGACCAGCCCGGCGCCGACCAGGAGCGCCTGGCGGTAGCCGCCGTGCAGAGTGGGCTCGACCACCAGCGGGCCAAGGACCTGGCCGATCCCGTATCCGGCGGTGAGGATGGCGATGGCCCGCGGAACGCGCAGGTGCCGGCCGGTGGCGAGGGACAGCGTGGTGATCCCGATGAAGGTGGCCCCGAACAAGACGGCGGCTGCCAGCGCGGCCGGGACCGCACCGGTGAGGGCGGGCAGCGCGATCCCGACCGCTTGGAGGATGAGCGCTCCGGTGATGAGGGTGGGGCGCGAGACGCGGCGGCTGAGCAATGTCCACGCGGCGCAGGACGGGACGGCGGCGGCGCCGACAATGATCCAGACGCCGCTCGACAGCCACGACGGCCCGGTGGCGGAAATGGCGGCGACCAGGAACGTCCCGGCGACGATGTAGCCCGCCCCCTCGAGGAAGTACGACACGGCCAGAATGGCGAACCACCGTGAGTGCCGTGACCCTGGTTCGGGAGCGGCGGACGGTGCCGTCCGCTTCTGGGCTGGTCCGGTTACCCCGACGAACCACGCCGCCGCCAGCAGCACCGTGGTCAACGCGGCGGACGACCACCAGGCAGTCTGCCAGTCACCGATCGACTTGACGACCGCGACGAGCGCGCCCGACAGGGCGATGCCGACCCCTACGCCCCCGTATGCCCAGCCCACCATGTGCGGCTGTCCGCCGGTCAGCTCGGTCAGAATCGCGTTACCCGCCACCATGAAGATGACCGCGCTCGCCACCCCCGCCAGGCCCCGCAGAGCCGCCCACGCCGCGACGTCGTGGGTGAGAGGCATCGCCGCCAGCGTCGCCACCAGGACGGCGCCGCTCACTCGCTGAGCCAGTCGCGCCCGGCTCAGCCGCGGCAGCATGATCCCGAGCACGGCTCCGACCAGATAGCCGAGGTAGTTGCTGGTCGCGAGCGTGCTCGCCTGAGCGGAGGTGAGGTGTGCCTGCGCCTCCATGAGCGGGAGGACCGGGGTGAATACGAACCGGCCAACGCCCATCGCCCCGGCCAGCGCCGCCCCAGTCTGGGCCGTCACCGGCCAGCCGGAGCGTCCGGCGGCCGCGCCCGCGGTGTGCAACCCCATCGCCAACCTCATAATCGTAGATCCTTGATGTCCACGATAACATCGGGGACCATAATTATGGACTCCAGGCATCTATGATTTAGCTCATGGAACTGCCGCAGACGGTCGAGTGGGCGGTGCACTGCTGCTGGCTGCTCGCGCAGACGGACGGCTCGCCCGTTCCCCGCCGCCGGCTGGCCGAGTTCTTCGACCTGCCGGAGCCGTATCTCGCCAAACTGCTGAAGGCGCTGGTCGCCGGCGAGGTGCTCGCCTCCGTGCCCGGTGTCAATGGCGGCTACCGGCTGGCCCGGCCTCCGCAACAGGTCACGGTCCTCGACGTCGTCCGAGCGGTGAACGGGCCCACGGCCATGTTCCACTGCACCGAGATCCGCCAGCGCGGCCCGGTCGGCCTCACCCCGGCCCAGTGCGGGCAGCCGTGCGGCATCGCCAAGGTCATGTACGAGGCCGAGCTCGCCTGGCGGAACGCACTCGCCGCCGTCACGGTGGCCGACCTGACCGAGAACGCGGCCGGCGTCTCCGCGGCCCGGGCGGCCCGCTGGCTCGGGCCCCAGGCGCGCACCGGGCTGACGGGCGGGTCCGGGACCAGGCCGTCGTTATCCGTTGGCCTTGCGCCATTCGCCGGGGTGACTGGCCGCGACGGCGGCGCCGCCCGCCACCACGGCGAGCAGGCCGGTCGCCAGGGCAAGCGCCACGAGCGTGCCGACGTTGAGCACCAATTCCGCGCCGATAACACCGCCTGCCAGCATGGTGGCGACAACGAGCACCCGGCGGATCAGGGTGACGTGACCGCGGTGGCCGGAACGGGCGTCGTGGCCGATGCCCGTTAGCGTCATGGTGAGCACCGTCGTGGTGAGGTCAGGCACGGCGAGCTTGCGGGCGACCGCGTTCTGGATCCCCATCGCGACGGCCAGGAGCGCGGCGACCGCGTAGATGATGCCCGCGTCGAAGGTGGCCGTTCCCGCGGCCAGGTGCAGCGTGCCGTGGGTTGCCGCCGCCCCTCCGGACGCTGCGGCGACGACAAGTGCGACCGCCACCAGAGCGAACTCGCTGACGGTGGCGACCCGCAGGTGCAGGGCGTGGTCATGGCCGGCCTTCGCGGTCATCCGCCCGCCCAGGGCCGCGCCGGCCAGGAAGCCTGCCAGCGCGAACAGCGAAGCGCCCAGGGAGAACCCCGGTGCCCCGGTGATCGCGAAGCCGGCGAAGACCACGTTCCCGGTCATGTTCGCGACGAAGACCCTGCCCAGCGCCAGGATCGACACCGCGTCCACCAGGCCGGTGACCAGCGTGAGGGCCAGCAGCAGTTCCGGCAGCGGCCCCCAGCCGCTGCCTGCGGGCGCTTGCCACAGCCGCCGCGGCAGCACCTTGCCAAGCGCTGACCCGGAATCCGGCGCTGCGGCGTGCTGATTGGTGAGCAGTCCGACGTGCATCGTTCCTCCCAGCCTCGGTGACGGTGAGCCGCCGGACTGGCGACCCTGCCTACACCACAAGTCTGGCCCCACATCTCCAATCGGTCCAACACAGGTATCAGCTGATAATGATCGCTTCTTCTTATTGGTCGCGGCGTGGATGAGCAGGTCGACGAACTCCTGCGCGGACGCCGAGAGCCGCGAGGGCGCGAAGATGACCGTGACCGGATGCACCGCTAGCGGGTCGGTGAGACCGAGCACCACGTAGCGTCGGCCGGCCGCGGCCAGGGGCCTGGCCGACGTCATGGTCAGCGTGCGGGGCACGATCGTGACCCCCAGCCCGAGCGCGGCGAACACGATCAGGTCGGTGGCCTGGTTCAGCTCGAGGGGCGATGACGCCTCCAGGCCGGCCCGGCGCACCGCCGCGTCGACGTGTTTGCGGATGCCGCTGCCCGCGACGAACTGGATCAGCCGCCCGCGGCCGAGCAGGTCGGCGACGGAGACGGGACCGACGAGCCCGTCCGCCAGCCTCTCGGACATGACTCCGACCAGCGGTTCCACCGCCAGCAGGCGGCTTTCCAGGCCGTCCGGCAGCTCGTCAGGGCCGATGCCGACGACGGCGAGGTCAAGCGGGCCCCGCCGGACGCCTTCGACCATCTCGTCGGTCGTCTGATCGACGATGTGCAGCTCGATCCCGGGGTGACGCTGGGAGAACTCCGCGACCGCCCCGGCCACGTCGACGCCGCTGGCGCTGGTCTGGATCATCCCGATGGTCAGCCGCCCCTTCTCGAGACCTAGGTAGGAGCGCATCTCGGCCCGCGCCCACGCCTCGTCGGCGACCAGCCGCCGGGCGTGCGGCAGCAGCAGTTCGCCAGCCGGGGTGAGCTCGGCGCCGCGCTTGCCCCGAACGAACAGCGGCGCACCGAGCTCGTGCTCAAGACGGCTGATCTGCTGGCTGAGCGCGGACTGGGCCACGAAGCTCGCCTTGGCCGCCTTGGTGAAGTTGCGCAGCTCCGCGACCGCGATGAAGTAGCGCAGATGACGGATCTCCATCCAGCCAGGTTATGTACAGATCGATCGGCAAAACAGATCGATTCCGTTGCGCCCGTGGCGCGCCGAGCCGTCGGACCCGCCGCCGTCGCGGGTATAGGAGCCAGCAAAATAGGCATTGCAGGCGCTTGAACCGACCGAACTGGAGCACCGATGGACCTGACCAAGCACACCCACGCGTGCGTGACCCTCGACAAGGGGGGCAGTCGTCTCCTGCTGGACCCGGGCACCTTCACCGCGAACGCCGCCGAGCTCGCGGCCGGCGCCGGAACGATCCTGATCACTCACGAGCACTTCGATCACTTCGACGAGGCGGCGATCGCGGTTGCACTAGAGACCCGACCCGAGCTCCGGGTGTACGGGCCCGCCGCCGTTGTCAGTCGCTGGCAAGCGATGCCTGGCCAGGTCACGGCCGTCGCCGAGGGGGACCGGTTCGACGCCGACGGCTTCGACGTCGCGGTCTTCGGTGGTCTCCACGCCCCCATCCACCGCGACATCCCGCAGGTGGCGAATGTCGGTTTCCTGATCGACGGACGCGTCTACCACCCCGGTGACTCGTACTACGTGCCGCCCGCCCCGGTGACGACGCTGCTGGTGCCGACGAGCGGGCCGTGGACCAAATTGGGCGAGGCGGTGGACTTCGTCCGGGCGGTCAGTCCCGAGAAAGCCGTCCAGATCCACGAGGTCATGCTCAGCGAGATCGGCCAGCAGGCCGCGGCCACGTTCATCAGCCCGAAGATGCTGACCGAAGTCTCGCTGGAGATCGTGCCCGTGGGGGACACGATCAAAGTCTGACCGCGGTCCTTGGCTAGGGCACTGGGTCGTCGGGCAAGTCGAATTCGCCGTTAAGCGTCCCGGCCAGAAATGCACGCCACTCCGCAGGCGTAAACGAGAGCATGGGGCCACTTGGGTTACGCGAGTGGCGGACGAGGACACCTTCCGTCAACGAAGGCTACCTCTACGCAATCTCCATTGCTACCGCCACCTGACGCACCTACTCTTACGCCATGCGCTCGGGCGCCGATTCCGAATCGGTCACGCTTCCTCCCGCTCTGGAACCAACGCAAACCCCTGCCGAATCGTGCCAAGTGCTCATTGTAGGGGGTCTGTATGGATCCGACTACCACTGAATCCGTAGTCTTGCCGCTCCTGCGGGAGGCGCGGTGGCTCAGTGTCTGCTAGCTAAGTTCGCCCAGCAGACGGCGTAGCAGGTCGACCGAGCCCTGCGGTCCAAGCGACAGCTCCCGGAGAACCTCGAATCGCTCCCGAAAGCTTGAGATCTCCTGGGAGTCGTCGCGGTTCCACCTGCTTTCGGTCGGACCTTCCAAATAAAGCGCATCATCATCTGCCGCATCAGGGAACTCAAAAAGCATAAAGGGCCCCTGCATTCCCGGGTGTGCGCCGGCGCTAAAGGGAACCACCTCGATCGTCACGGACGGCTTGTCCGCCTCGTCGAGCAATCGCTGAATCTGGCGCCGCATTGCCTCGTTGCCGCCGACGAGTCGCCGTACCGCTGCCTCGTCCATGATGAAAAACATCAGCGGCATCTCCGGTTGCATGAGGAGCTGCTGGCGTTTCATGCGCAGCTCCACAGCGGAACTCACGTCGTGTGCCGTGGGCTGGAATCTCAGGTTCTGGACCGTGGTTGTCGCGTACTCCTCGGTCTGCAGCAGGCCTGGGATCAGCAACGGCTGGAAGTTTCTGATGATGAAGGAGGCCGACTCGTACTCGATGAGTTGGACCAAGCGCGGGGATATGTCGCGATAGTCGTTCCACCAGGAGCGTTCCCGCGCGCGCCGAGATAGCGCAATCAGTTCTGCGGTGCGCGCCTCGTCGGTGATCTTGTAATAAGCGAGGATCGCCTTGAGGTCGTTCATCGAGATGCCGACGGTGCTGCCGTTCTCGATGCGGATGAGCTTGGACAGCGACCAGTCCATCGCCGTCGCGACCTGTTCCTGGGTTATCCCAACGTCTAGTCGTGCTCGCCGGAGCTCCGTGCGTAGTCGACGACGCGCGACGACAGGACTTGTGGTCTCGCTGGCTTCCATGGCGGTCCCATTGCTAGTAGGCATCCAGCCTAGCGCGTTTCGCCAGGTGGCACTCTGACAGCTTTCGGAAAGACGGTTTCATGTTAGAGGTCGACGCGTATCGTAACCAACACTGGGTCTCTGTTCTACGGAACGTAATTAAATTGTAGTAATCCACTGTGCATGAGGCCTATCGATGCCTGTCGAGCAATACCATGTTGCGGCGGAAAGACTAGCAGCAATCTGACATATGTCATCTCGATTACTAGCAAAGTTCACCTAGCGCAGCGCATACTAGCAGTTAGATATATGCCGATATGACGGGGGTCATCATGATCGTCCTAACACTCCTGGTTGGCCTGCTCTGCGGCCTGCTGGGCGGCGCTCTGGTGAGCATCCGCTTCGTCAAGCAGCAGGTCACCGGAGATCTGCTTCCTTCCCTCAGCCGGATGCAAGGCCAGCTCAACACCATCGAAGCCGAGGTGGGCTACATGGTTAGCTCCCGGTACGCCGAGCTCAACGCCCGGCTGTCCCCGGAGTCACGACAGCAAAACCTCTAACCCGAAGGACCGGGTGCGAGCGCGGATGTACCAGGGGCCGCCGCGCTCGCACCCCTTTGCGATGTCGGCCAGGGGAGTCCCCGCCCAGCGCGACCGCGGCGGCCAGGTCGGCGACGATCTTGCCTAGGTCGTGGACCGCTCACCGAACTAGCGCCGCGCGTCCTGCCACAGCACTCGCTCGGCCGGACGGGGATCGCTGACGACGGCAAGGGGCACGTCGAAAACCATGGTGGAGCGACTGGCGGCTCCGGCAGTGTTTTTCGTGGAATAAGCGGGCCAGCCCGGGTCACCGGTGGCGGCGAAGGCGACCCACGCGGAGTGCATGGCCGTGGCGAGCTCCGCCGACGGCGCGGTGCCGGTCAGGCCGGCGAGTCCCTTCTCATTCACGGTGTCGAAGACAAACGGCAACTCGGCGGCGTGGCAGGCGCCCAGGCGGCCGTCAAACGTGGGCGGCTGCCAGGCGAACTCGTAGACGAAGGCGGAGCCGGGACGGCGGCCGGCATAGGCCTCGGCGAGCCGCAGCGCGGGGATGCGGTAGAACCAGTCGGTCACCAGCCGGTGGTGCAGCCCGGCGAAGCCGTCGTCCGGGTGGCCGGCGCGGTAGACGGCGAGGGCAGTTTGGGGGTCGAGCCCGTAGCCGGCCGCGACGGCTCGCGCCAGCGGCTCGGTGATCAGGTCGAACATGCCAGTGGGCACGGTGAACAGGCGGAACTCATCGCTATTGGTGCCGACGATTACATCGATGTCCGGGGTCTGCCCGTCCGTTACGGCAGCGGCAGGGTGCCGCGGCAGCACGGTGCCATCGACGACTGGCTCGAAGGGCATGAGGTTGACCGCGACCTCGCCCCACCGGGCCGGGTCAGGATTGGCGGTTACCTCCGTGCGCAACTGCTGCTGGGCAGCGAGCAGCAGGCTTTGCGGAACGCGTCCTAGCGCCTTCCGCGTCGGCGCGACGTCCAGGATGGCGGCCAGTCGCCGCGTGATCAGCAGCGCGCTGGCCTGGGTGATGGCGTGATGGGCGGCCCCGCTTTGCAGGATTGCCCGCTGGAACAGCCCCGCCGCGGACGGCATGGCAAGCAGCGCGCCGATGCTCATGGCGCCGGCCGACTGGCCGAACAGGGTGACCCGGCACGGATCGCCGCCGAACGCGGCGATGTTGTCCTGCACCCAGCTAAGCGCGGCGACTTGGTCAAGCAGGCCCAGGTTGGGCACCGACTCCTCATCATCGGTGTAGAGGAAGCCTTCGGCGCCAAGCCGGTAGTTCAGGGTGACCAGCACAACTCCGTCTCGGGCGAAGGCGGTCCCGTCGTAACCGGGTACCGCCCCGGAGCCGTTGGCGAACGCGCCACCGTGCAGCCAGACCATCACCGGGGCGCTCCCCGCGGGGTCAGGGGTCCAGATGTTGAGGTTCAGGTAATCCTCGCCGGGGATGTCCGGATCGGGCAGCAGCACGTCGAAGGGCGCGACGTAGGCTGCCTTGGGGGCGGTCGGCCCGTAGCTGGTGGCGTCGCGCACCCCGGTCCACGGCACGGGCGGTGCGGGCGGACGGAAGCGGCCGGCCCTGGTGGGAGCGGCTGCGTACGGAATGTTCCGGAACGCGGCGCCGCCGGCCCCCAGCGGGACGCCGCGGACCTGGCCGCTGGCGGTGGACACTGTGGGCTGCATGATCAACCTCCGTTGCTTAGCCCGGCCATCCGCAGGGCGAGGGACGCATAGACCTCGGCGACCCGCTCGCCGGACGCCGGCTGGTCGGGACCGAACCAGTGAGCGACCTGCATGCCAAGCGCGCCGATCGCGGTCGCGGTCAGCAGCAGATCAGGGACACTGAACACGCCGTCCTGCACGCCATGCTCCAGGGTCTCGATGAGGAGCCCGCGGCAGTCGGCCCGCAGCGCCAGCGCGGGCTGCGCCAGCGCGGGATCGAGGGCGTGCAGTTCGCTGTTCGTGACCACCGCCAGCAGAGGGAAGTCGGTGTGCAGCAGCACGTGCGCACGGACCAGGGCCGCGAGCCGGACGTCGGCCCGGGACTCCGCCGGCAGTGCCGCGACCGCCCTGGTCATCCGCGCGGCGAGTTCGGCGTGGCCGATCAGCACCAGGTCGGCGAGCACCTGCTCCTTCGACGGGTAGTGCGCGTAAAGCGTGGCGGAGTTGATCCCCACCCGCTGGGCGATCGCGCGGATCGACGTGCCGTGAAAACCAGTCTCGGCGAACAGCGCCAGGCTTGCGTGCAGGATGCGCCCGCGAGTGCCTGGGGGGGTCACGCCCTCCGGGAGGGCGCCCTCGACAGCGGCGACCCGACGGGGATTCCACTCAGGCACGTCCAATGGACGCCTCCTAACTCTGCCCGAACTACAACCAATCGATTGGTTGACATCCTAGTGCGTACCGGTGATTGTGTCTTCTAGAGACCAGTGACAACCAATCGATTGGTTGGTTCCTGATCCGTCCCTGCTAGCGAACCGGAGTGTGTGCAATGGCGTTCCGCTACCGACCCCGCTACCGTCCCCGCCCGTGGCATGCCCTGATCGCCGTCGCGACGGTGCTCTCGGCCGTCCTGGCCACCGGCTCAGCCAGCGCCGCCAGTGCCGGCCCGCTGCCCTCCTACAACATCAACGGCGTGTACGTCGCCGGCGTCTCCTCCGGCGGCTTCCTCGCCACCCAGCTTCAGGTCGCCTATTCGGGCACCTTCGACGGAGCCGGCATCTTCACTGCCGGGCCCTACGACTGCGGCGAGGGCAACGTCATCGACTTTGAGACCTGCGACCTGGGCATCAGCGACTCGCAACTGGAGGCGCAGGCGAAGAGTTGGGCATCGCAGGGACTGATCGACCCGCTCTCGAACCTGCAGGGCAAGCCGGTCTACGTCTACCACGGCACGCTCGACCCGGTCGTCAACACGCTGGTAGCGAACGCCGGCGTCTCCTGGTACCGGTACTTCGGCGCGAACGTTGAGTACCACAACTGGGATCCTGCCGGGCACTCCTGGGTGACCCCCCTCGGGGTGGTCGCCTGCCCGCTAACGTCGGCGCCGTTCCTTAACAACTGCGGCGACGACCCCGAGGGAGAGATGCTCACCCACTGGCTCGGCCGCGTCAACCCGCCCAACGACGGCACCCCGGAGGGCACCCTCACCTCGTTCAACCAGAATGCCTACGTGCCCGGCGGAAATGCCGCCGCCATATCCATGGACTCAACGGGGCTGCTCTACACCCCGCCCGCGTGCGCCAAAGGCGCGGCCTGCAAGCTTGTCGTGGCCCTGCACGGCTGCCTGTCTGGCCAGTACCTGCTCGGCGACCTGTTCCCTGAGCTCGCCAACCTCGACACCTACGCCGATTCCAACAACCTGGTGATCGTTTACCCGCAGGCCATCGCCAGCGTCCTGCCCCTCAACCCGGAAGGCTGCTGGGACTGGTGGGGTTACACCGGCAGCAACTTCGCCGTCAAGTCCGCCCCCCAGATGACCTCGATCGTAAACATGGTGCACGCTCTCGGCGGCTGACCAGCCCGCGCACCCCTGGCCTGCCCTCTCGAGGAAGGACGGGCAGGCCAGGTGGCCGCTCTTCTAAGCAGGCTCGTCCCGTCGTGGACACGCAGGCGGGTCTGCTTCTTCCCCCGCACAGGAACTGCCAGGCAGCATGGAAGCATGTAGGACCCAGTGTGGCCGGTCATACCAGCTGGCCACACGACCTGAACTCTGCAAGTTCATCGTCGCGATCGGAGAATCCGACGCTTAATCGTCGCTGTGCGCAGACTCGCGAGGCCCGAAGGGGACACAGCCACCGTGCTGGATCCGGTATGCTTCAATGGCTGCGCTCGTAGCTCAACGGATAGAGCATCTGACTACGGATCAGAAGGTTGGGGGTTCGAGTCCCTCCGAGCGCGCACAGGTCAGAGGCCGGTTCCGATCTTGGGACCGGCCTTTCTCATGCCCCGAACAGCCCCGCGAAGGCTCACCACGCCATCATTCCTGACGAGGATCTTCGCGAGGCTCTCCGCCGGGGTGAACGCAGCCCTATCGGCAGCGGTCGTCGCGGCGATAGGCGTCGTCACCAGCTTTGCGACCGGCTCGCAGTCGAGCGTGCTGTGGTGGGTGGCCCTGGTTGTCCTCGTGATCGCCGCCGCCGGCCTCGCAGTCGCCGCCTCTTCTCACGCTTCGCCGGCCCGCCGGCCGGTGCGGATGACAACCGGGTTCCCACAGACGCGATCCTCAATAACACCCGGGCACTTGAGCAGACGCTGGCTGCGTCCATTAAGCCGCTACTGCGGCTTTCCACGCTCGAACCCGCGCCTTACCGCCAAGGTCAGGCAGCCGAAATCGCCGTGTCCAGGGTTGGCGACCAGACGCTTCTCGAGATCGCTGTGAAGAACGGCGGCAAGGGAGCCGCCCGGATTACTAGTGCGATGATTGCGCCGATGTTCGTCAAACCCGAGGATCTGGACATCTTCGTCGACGAGGAGGGATACGAGCAAGGGCATCAATGGATTGGCGGCTCCTCGCCCGACTTCGCCGCACCCGACGAGTGCGCGACCATCTGGTTCCGCGGGGCCGCTGAGCCCGACGGGACCGACGACCCGTGGAACCGCCTGACCCGCCTTCTCGGATCCAACTGCTGCGAAGCCAAGATCGACTATGAAGACGAGGAAGGGCATCAGCAGCGATCCCTGATCGTGGCGATCGGGCGGGTGCTCCCGGCCGAGGGTGACCCGACGCCCGGCTACATCGTCGCGAACACCAAGTCCGACGTGCGCGAGCCGCTGGTCCCCATCGGGTTCCCGGAGCGGTAGCGGCCGTCCGCGCACGCCGATGTGGAATGCTCGGGACATGCCCAGGTACGTCGCGTTGCTGCGCGGTATCAACGTCGGCGGCCGCAACCGGGTCGCGATGGCCGACCTGCGGCAGCTGACGGCGGAACTCGGCCACATCGAGGTCGCCACCTACATTCAGAGCGGCAACGTCGTTTTCACTAGTTCGGACACTGACTGCAGCGGGCTCGCCGACGCACTGGAGCAGCGGATCGCGCGAACTCTGGCCGTGCAGCCTGCCGTTGTGGTGCTCTCCCGGGCCGACCTGGCCAAGGTAATAGAGGACAACCCCTTCCCTGACGAAGCGAATCCGAGGTGCCTGCACGCGGTCTTCCGACGGGACGACCTCACTCCGGACGCGATCGCCGCCCTCGCCGGGGCGCTGCAGCGCGCCCGGGCGAAGGGCTGCCGGGATGAGGCCGTCGTCATCGGACGTGCCTTGTTCCTGCATACGCCCGATGGGCTCGGGCGCAGCGAGTTGGCGCCGCAGCTGGGTCGCTCGAGCGTTCAGGCGGGCGGCACCGCCCGCAACTGGGCGACCGTGACGCGGCTCATGGCGATGCTCGACTCCGAGGCACGAGCCCATTGAGACCTACTATCTGCGTACGTAGGTAGTAGTCATGAACGGCGCGCGCGTCTATGCTGGCGTACGGGCCCGCGGCGGGTCCACCACGGAGGCGATGTGCGCGGGTTCGGCGATCTTGAAGCGGTGATCATGGACCGCGTGTGGGAGCACGCGGAGCCGGTGACGGTGCGGGAACTGCACGGCGAACTTTCGGCCGAGCGGGTCATCGCGTACACCACCGTGATGAGCACGATGGACAACCTGCATCGGAAGGGATGGCTGAACCGGGTCAAGGAGGGCAAGGCCTACCGGTACAGCCCGTCCGCCAGCCGGGAGGAGTACAGCGCCCGGCTGATGCGGGAAGCGCTGGCCCACGGCGGCGACACCGAGGTCGTGCTGAGCCACTTCCTGGCCCAGATCGACGGTGACGAATCCGAGGCGCTGCGCTCGGTGCTCAGCAAGCTCCGCGGCGCTCGATCCGCATGACGCCCGCACTGGTCATGCTCGGCTACGCCGCCGCGCTGGCCTGGCTCGGGGCGGCCCCGCTAGCACGCCTGACGGCGACGGGCGTCAACGCCAGACTCGGGCTGGTGGTCTGGCTGGTCGCGATGTCGAGCGCGCTGGCATCAGCCGTCGTCGCGGTGTCGTTCCTGGTCAGGACCGCAGTCGACGGCTGGCCGAGGTTCGCGGGGACCATCTGCCAGTCGGTTACCGGCGGACCGTGCCCGCCCCAGCTGTACCGCAGTGCGCTCTTCGAAGCCTCGGCGGCGGTCGCCTCTGCGCTGGCGGTGCTGACTTTGATGACGCTGACCTGGCGATACGGCCGCAGCGTGCAGGGTGCCCGACGGCGCGCCAGCGCGCACGCACAGGCGGCCAGGATCACCGGGCGGCGGTTCCCAGGAACCGGGATTCCGCCACTGTCCACCGCGGTGGTGCTCGAGACCACGCAGCCCGCCGTTTACTGCGTCCCGGGACGTCCGGCCACCATCGTGCTGACCACCGGGGCGCTCGCGATCCTCGACCCGCCGCAGCTACTCGCGGTGCTGGCCCACGAGCGCGCGCACCTCGCCGGACGGCACCATCTGCTGGTCACCCTGGGCAAGGCGGCGAGGGCTGGCTTCCCCGGCGTGCCACTCTTCACGCGGGGGGCCGAGGAGGTCGCGCGGCTCGCGGAGATGCGCGCCGATGACGTCGCCGCGCGGCGGAACGGGCGCGACACGCTGCTGCAGGCCCTGGTGGCGATGGGCACCGGCAAACCGCTGCCGGCGCCGGCGGCGTCGCTCGCCGCGACGGGCGGCGTGGTCACCGCGCGCGTGCGCAGGCTGGTTGACCCGCCGAGTTGGACCAGCCGCGCGGGCCACGGGCTCGCGCTGACGGTTTTGCTCGTCGCGCTGGTCGCCGTCTCGGCGCTGCTCCCCGTGATCTCCTGACGACGGCCCCGAGGTCAACCGACCTCGCCGGGTGTGCGCGGACCCCAAATCGCTGATCTGGTTACCGGGGGCGTGTCACAGTTGTCTACGATTGAATGATTAGGTCCTGATACATAGCGCGCGTCACTAGGACGTCGCGGACCATCAGAAGGAGCCAGCCCGCATGGCAGACAGCGCCCGTCCGCCCTTCCGCGCCGATCATGTCGGCAGCCTCCTGCGTCCGAAGCAGGTGCTCCAGGCCCGTGACGAGTTCGCCGCAGGCCAGATCACAGCCGAGCAGCTTGCGCGGGTCGAGGACGCGGCGATCCGGGAGATCATCCGGATGCAGCGGGAGGTCGGCCTAAAGTCTGCGACCGACGGTGAGCTGCGCCGCCAGTCGTGGCACATGGACTTCATCTACCAGCTCGGCGGGATCACGAAGGTCAACGACGACACGATCAGGGTCTCGTTCCACAGCAAGGACAAGAACTACGAGTACACCCCGCCGTCGGCGCACGTCACCGCGCCGGTCTCGCTGCCCGAGACGATCTTTGCCGACGCGTTCAAGTTCCTCCGGGCGAACGTGACGCCAGGCCAGACCGCCAAGATCACCATCCCGTCGCCCAGCATGGTGCACTACCGCGGCGGCCGGTCGGCGATCGACGCGTCGGTCTACCCCGACCTCGACCAGTTCTGGGAGGATCTCGCGGCCGCGTACGCCAAGGAGCTTCAGGGTCTGTATGACCTCGGCTGCCGGTACCTGCAGCTGGACGACACCAGCCTGGCCTACGTGAACGACCCGGCCCAGCGCGAGCACGTCAGGGAGATCGGCGGCGACCCGCTGCACCAGCACGAGACCTACATCAACGTGATCAACAAGGCGCTGGCCAACCGGCCCGCCGACCTGACGGTCACCACGCACATGTGCCGGGGCAACAACCAGTCCATGTGGGCGGCCGAGGGCGGGTACGACTTCGTCGCCGACTCGCTGTTCAACAACCTCAATGTGGACGGCTTTTTCTGCGAGTGGGACGACGAGCGCTCGGGCGGGTTCGAGCCGCTCCGCTACCTGCCCAAGGGCAAGCGGGTGGTGCTGGGCGTGGTCACCAGCAAGCGCGGAGAGCTCGAGTCTAAGGACTTCATCAAGAGCCGCATCGACGAGGCCGCCAAGTACGCCGACCTCGACCAGCTCTGCCTGTCGACGCAGTGCGGGTTCTCCTCCACCGAGGAGGGCAACGACCTCACCGAACAGCAGCAGTGGGACAAGCTTTCCCTGATCGTCAAGACCGCCGCCGAAATCTGGGGCGAGTAAGAGCAGCAAAACAGAAAAGGCATTCATATATCGAACGGTCGCGTGGTTCCTGCTAGAGGAACCACGCGACCGTTCGATATGAGCAGCCTTTGACCTTGACTTACTCGGATTCCTTCCAGGCGGAGACGTCGTCGCGATAGGTGTAGGGGTTGTTGAGGGCCTCGTGCTCCGGGATCTCCGGGTGCATGCCCTTCGCCCACTCCTCCGCTCCGTGCTCGGCCTTGAGGTACTCGAGGGTGGACTCGATCGACGCCTTGGCCTTGGCCAGGTCGACGCCGACCAGCTTGTGGTCGTACTTCACGACCTTCCCGTTCACCAGCACGGTGTGCACGTCGCCGCGGTTCGCCTGGTAGACGACGTGGCCGTACGGGTGGAGCACGGGGAAGCTGACCGGGGAGTTGTCGTTCTTGATCAGCACCAGGTCGGCCTTCTTGCCCACCTCGACGCTGCCGATGGCCGAATCGAGGCCGAGCGCCTTGGCGCCGCCGCGGGTGCCGTAGTCCACGACGTCCTCGGCGCGCAGGATGTGGTTGGTGAGGCCGACGCCCTTGGCATGCGCCTCGAAGTGCTCCATCGCGCGGTCGGCGTTGAGGGTGGCGCGCATCGCCGCGAAGAGGTCGCCGCTCCACCACACGCTGGTGTCATTGGACAGCGAGACCGGAATGCCGTACTTACGCAGCTTCCAGGTCGGCGAGTAGCCCTGGCCTGCGTTGCACTCCGACTCGGTCGAGATCGACGTGTAGCCGCCGGTGGCGGCGATCTTGTGGTAGCTGTCGGGGGACAACGTGGCCGCGTGCACGTAGATCGTGCCCGGGGTCATGTAGCCGCCGTCGTACATCTGATTGATGCCCGCGTCGCTCGTCACGTTGTAGACGCCCGCGTGCGTGGTGACCGCGACGCCGAGGTCCCGCGCGACGTCGAAGGCGGCCTTCTCCGGGAAGCCTTCGATGCCGGGCAGGTCGAAGGCGATCTGGAAGCCGAGCATGTCGCCCTTGCCGTCGAACCGGCGGGTGTAGAAGTCGCGGAACTCCGGCGCGGTCGCCCACTCCCAGGCGCCCTGGAAGATGTTGCCGTAGGCGAGGACGAACCGGCCCGGCACCTCCTCCAGCGCGTCGGTGGCCGCCTCGGCGTGGTCGGTCGTCCGCAGCCCGTGCGACCAGTCCACGCTGGTGGTCACGCCGGCGTCGATCGCCTCGATGGCCGAGAGCAGGTTGCCCGCGTACACGTCCTGGGGGCGGAAGATCTTGCCCCAGGCGAGGTAGTAGTAGACGAAGTACTGGGTCAGGGTCCAGTCGGCACCGTAGCCGCGCATCGCCGTCTGCCACATGTGCCGGTGGGTGTCGATCATGCCCGGCATCACGATGCCGCCGGCGGCGTCGATCTCGGCCGTGCCGTCGGGGACCTCGAGGCCCGGTCCGACCGCGGCGATCCGCTCGCCGGCCACCAGCACGTCGGCGTTGTTAAGTACCGTGTGCGCGTCGTCCATCGTCAGCACGGTCGCGTTCCGGAACACGACCGGCTGGCCAGGCTGCGGTCCCGCTGCTGTCATGGGGAAATCCTCCACTGTGAGGTGCGAGTCCGGACGCTGGGCGATGCCTGCTCCGGACGATCGTCCGATAGTCGGTCACCTGAGACCTGATCGGAACACTGTCGCGTTATACGCCCGGTGTCAAGTGCCCTGAAGTGCCGGACTCGGACCACGGATATTTTTCACATGTCCGCACTGCGGACAACTGATCGGGAAAGCGCTACAGTGCGGGGGACGCAGCACCGCATTCGCTTGGGGGAGGTTCACGTGGCTCGTCGGGATGACAGCCCAGACTTCATCGAGGCGATTGCACGCGGCCTCGATGTGATTCGCGCGTTCGGCCCCGGGCAGCCGGTGATGTCGCTCGCGAACGTGGCCGAGGCCAGCCATCTGCCGCGGCCGACCGCGCGCCGGATACTCCTCACCCTCGAGCAGCTCGGCTACGTCCGCCAGGCCGCGGCCTCGGCCGGCGGGTCGTCCGGGGGACAGTCGGGCGGCGGTTACGAGCTCACCCCCCGGGTACTTGACCTTGGCATGTCCTACGTCCTCTCGCGCGGTCTGTGGGAAGTCGCCCGGCCGCACATGGAGGCGCTGGTCGCGCAGACCAGGGAGTCCACCTCGATCGCGCAGCTCGACGGCTCCGACATCGTCTACGTGGCCCGGGTCGCGGTGCCGAAGATCGTGACCCTGGCGGTGACCATCGGCACCCGGTTCCCGGCCATGCAGACCTCGCTGGGGAAGGTGCTGCTGGCCGCGCTGCCGCTGGCGGAGGCGGAGCGAGTCCTAGCCGAGCCGTCCAGGTCCGGGATCACCACCCGGTGGCAGCCGGACGCGGCCGAGCGCGCGGCGGCGCTGCGTGAGGTGCGCGCCCGCGGCTGGGCGCTCACCGACGAGCAGCTCGCCCCGGGCATCAGGTCGGTTGCGGTTCCGCTGCGGGACGGCGAGGGCCGGGTGATCGCCGCGCTCAACGTCAACTCGCACGCGGCCGAGACCCCGCTCGACGTGCTTATCGGCCGGCACCTTCCGCTGCTGCTGCAGACGGCGGGTTCGATCAGCGCCGACTGGGCAGCGTGGCAGGGGGCGCCCCAGGTCACGGTGGCGGGAACCGGCCCTCGTGACTAACATATTCGGCAGACGGACTTGTGTCCGTTATGCGGACACAGAAAGGCAAGGTTTTGAGCGATTCTGATCGACCCGGTCCGCTCGCCGGGCTGCTCGTCGCCGACTTCTCTCGCGTCCTGGCCGGGCCCTACGCGACGATGCTGATGGCCGACCTGGGCGCGAACGTGATCAAGGTGGAGTCGCCCGGCGGCGATGACACGCGCTCCTGGATGCCCCCGGTGACCGAGGACGGCGTATCGACGTACTACCTGTCGATCAACCGGAACAAGCGGTCGATCGCGCTCGACCTGAAGGACGACGGCGACCGGGCCCTGGCGCAGGAACTCGCCCGCCGGGCCGACGTCTTCGTGCAGAACTTCAAGCCCGGAGGCCTGACCAGGTTCGGCCTGGACTATGACGCGGTGAGCGCGGTGAACCCGTCCGTCATCTACGCCTCGATTAGCGGGTTCGGCAGCGGCGGGGGGCAGA
The DNA here is from genome assembly GCA_963773105.1 of uncultured Actinomycetota bacterium. Classification (GTDB taxonomy): domain Bacteria; phylum Actinomycetota; class Actinomycetes; order Streptosporangiales; family Streptosporangiaceae; genus Trebonia. The sequence goes on along the minus strand of CAVZAA010000002.1, from coordinate 251,921 downwards.
ACCTGCCCGGCTATGACCTGATGGTGCAGGCCATGTCGGGGCTGATGTCGCTGACCGGCGACCCGGACGGCCCGCCGTACCGGGCGGGCATCTCGGCGTTCGACGTGATCGCCGGCCTGCATACGACGATCGCGGTGCTCGCCGCGCTCAACCACAGGAACGCGACCGGCGAGGGCCAGCACCTCGACGCGTCGCTGATGGCGTCGGCCATGTCCGGCATGGTCAACCAGACCAGCGCCTATGCGGCGGGCGGGGTGGTGCCGTTCCGGATGGGCAACTCGCACCCGAGCCTGTTCCCCTACGAGCCGCTGCCCACCGGGGACGGCGAGCTGATCGTCACGGCCGGCAACGACGCCCAGTTCCGCAAGCTGTGCGAGGTGATCGGGGCGCCCGAGCTTTCCTCGGACCCGAGATTCTCGACCAACCCGGGGCGCACCGCGAACCGGGCCGTGCTCAAGCCGCTGCTGGCGGAGAAGCTCAGGACCAAGTCCGCGGGCCAGTGGTTCGACCAGCTGATCGCGGTCGGCGTGCCCTGCGGGCCGATCAATACGGTGGACAAGGGCATCGCGTTCGCGGAGAAGATCGGCCTCGAGCCGGTCGTCACGGCCGGGACGGGCGACCGCACCCGCCCGACCATGCGGCACCCGGTCACGTTCTCCAAGACGCCTGCCAGCTACCCGCTCGCGCCGCCGGAGCTGAACGAGCACGGCGACGAGATCCGGGACTGGTTGTCGGCGCCGCCGTCGGACGCGCAGTCGCCCGGATCGGACGCGGAGCCGGCCAGGGAGGGATGAGCATGACCCAGGAGTACCCGACCTCGCTCGGCACCTCGGACGCCGACACGATCACCCTGCTGGGGCAGAACCTGGCCGACGACCTGATGGGCAAGGTGGGGTTCGGCGAGCTGACGTTCTGGATGGTGACCCAGCGCCGCCCCACCCAGTCGGAGGTGCGCGTATTCGAGGCCGTCCTCGTCGCGCTGGCCGACCACGGCTTCACGCCGACCGCGATCGCCGCCCGGATCACGTACCTGTCCGCCCCCGACTCGGTGCAGGGCGCGCTCGCGGCGGGCCTGCTCGGCGGCGGGTCGAGGTTCCTCGGGGTCACCGAGGACTGCGGCCAGTTCCTGGACGGCGTCCTGGCCGAGGCGGGCGAGATCCCGACCGACGACGCCGGGTTCGACGCGCTCGCGCTCGCCGCGGTCACCCGGGCGAAGGCCGAGCGGAAGTTCGTCCCCGGTCTGGGCCATCCCGTGCACAAGGTTCTCGACCCGCGCACCCCCCGGCTGATCGAGATCGCCGAGGAGGAGGGCCTGCGCGGACCGCACCTGCGGCTGTTCGAGGCCATCGGCCGGGTCCACCCGCAGGTCCTCGGGCGCACGCTGCCGCTCAACGGGGCCGGTGTCTGCGGCGCGGTGCTGGCCGACCTCGGGCTGCCGCTCGCCCTGCTGCGCGGGTTCGCGCTGCTCGCCCGGGCGGCCGGCCTGCTCGGCCAGCTGGCCGAGGAGCAGCGGACGCCGATCGCGAATGACATCTACATGAGCGTGGACCGCAACGCGGTCTACGTTCCACCGAAGCCCGAGTAAACCCCAACCCCGAAGTAGTCCCCTCACGGCAAGGGAGCCGCCATGGCTACCGTCGCAGCGGTCATCGCCTCGACCCACCACCCGTTCTACTACCGAGCGTCCACCTCGACCGGCGAGGACCGGCCGCCGTTCGCGGACGAGTGGGTCGCCAAGATCACCTCGTTCCGCGAGACGCTCACCCGGGCCAACGCCGACGTCCTGGTACTGGTCGGGAGCGACCACTTCCACCAGCTCTGGCTGGACAACATGCCGCAGTTCCTGGTGGGCAAGGCGCCCTTCTACGACGCCAACTGGTACAACGAGGAGCGCGAGTTCGGCCTGCCGAAGATGTTCTTCACCGGCCAGGAGGACCTCTCCGCGCACATCCTGCGGGACGGCCTCGACGCCGGGTTCGACCTCGCGTTCAGCAACGAGCTGCGGATCGACCACAGCGTCACCTGCCCGATGATCACGCTGCGGCCCGAGGCCGACCTGCCGATCGTGCCCATCTACACGAACATCTTCGCGCCGCCGCTGCCGCAGCCCAAGCGGTACGTCCAGCTCGGCACGATGATCCGCGAGGTCGTGGAGTCCTGGCCGAGCGACAAGCGGGTCGCGATCATCGGCACCGGTCACCTCTCGCTCGAGCTGGGCGGCCCGCGGCAGTTCGGGCCGCACGGCCCCGACCCCGAGTTCGACCGCAAGGCGGTGGAGTGGATCGCGTCGGGCGACATCGAGAAGGCCCTCGGCGAGGTGTCGCTCGAGTCCCTGTGGGAGCCGGGCAACGCCACCCACGGCTTCCTCGACTTCATGCTGATGATGGGCGTCGCCGGCGCGGGCGAGAAGGCCGACTACGTGGACTCCCTGGACCTCTTCCACACCATGGAGGCCTACTTCACCTGGTACCCGAAGGGTGGGCAGGCCTGATGTCGAAGTACCTGATGAACAAGTTCCTCTACACCGTCGACCGGGACCCGGAGCTGGTCGAGCGGTACCGGGAGGACCCCCGGGGCACGGTCGAGTGGTGGGAGGCCGAGCGGGCGAACGCGATACTCAACGTGCTCACCGACGAGAGGTCCTCCTGGCTGAAGTTCACCGACGCCGAGCGCGAGGCCCTCGCGACCCACGACTACCCGGCCCTGTTCGGCCTCGGCGCGCACCCGTTCCTCGCGCTGACCCTGTTCATCGCGATGTTCGAGCGCGACTACACCGAGCCCCTGGCCTTCCAGCTCGAGTACGCCCAGCGCCTCTCCCACTACACGCTCCCGTACCCCGACATCGCCACCTGAGGGCCGCCCGGCCAAGACAGTGGATCGCTGGATACAGCGGGATGTATCCAGCGATCCAGTATCTTCGCGTTCGGCGGATTAGCGGACCGCAAGTAGGGTCTTCGGCGTGCCGTTGCTTCTGATTGACCTCGACAACACGCTGATCGACCGGGCCGGCGCGGTTGACCGGTGGGCGCGGGACTTCGCCTCGGTGCGGGGCAGCGGCGCCGCCGACGCGGAGTGGCTGGTGGCGGCGGACCGGGACGGGCTCGAGTCCCGGGAGCGGTTCGCCGCGATGATCGCGGAGCGATTCGGGCTGGACGCGCGGGACGAGGGCGCGATCGTCGCCGAGCTCCGGGCAGGTCTCGTCAGCCAGCTGGTTGTCGATGATGCGGTGATCGGCGCGCTGCGCGGTGCCCGCGCGGCCGGTTGGGCGCCGTTCGTCGTGACCAATGGCACCGTGCAGCAGCAGGAACGCAAGCTCAGGCACACCGGCCTGGACCGGGAGGTGGCCGGGTGGGTCATCTCGGAAGGGGCGGGGCTGCGCAAGCCGGACCCGGCGATTTTCCGCCTCGCGGCCGAGCAGGCCGGGCAGTCACTGGACGGGGCGTGGATGATCGGCGACTCCGCGCAGGCCGATATTGAAGGCGCCCGCGGCGTGGGGCTGCCTGGCGTCTGGCTGCATCGCGGCCGCCCGTGGCCGCTGACCGCATTCGAGCCCGGTCACGTGGCCGACAGCTTTCCGCACGCCGTCGACATTGTCCTCGGTAGCTAACCTGCTCCGGGTCGCCTTCAACGGCAACGCGTCCAGCTGCACGGTCAGAACAACTTCATCCGCGGCACCGGCGATGACAGCCTGGCCATCTGGTCCTACCCCACGGCGGACTCCAACATCACGTTCGCCAACAACACCATCGTCGCGCCGACCCTGGCCAACGGCATCGCCGATTACGGCGGCTCCAACAACACCATCTCCAACAACGTCGTCGCCGACGACAACGCCCTCGGCAGCGGCATCGACATCTCCAACGAGGAGTTCCTCAGCCCGTTCACCCCGCTGTCCGGCACGATCAACGTCACCGGCAACTACCTGATCCGGGCGGGCGCGTACAACCCGAACTGGAGCCACCCGATGGGCGCCGTCCAGTTCGACTCGTACGACTCCGCGTTCTCCGGCGTCACCGTGAACTACAGCGGCGGCGCGATCCTGTACAGCCCCTACGAGGCGTTTGAGTTCGTGAGCGGCAGCGGCAACGGCTACTCGGCCTCCGGCATCAACATCAGCAACCGGTTCTCCGTCTGTCCGCATGGTCTCTCCCGGGGGGGGGCAGCCCGCTGACGGTGGCGCTGTCGGGCACGGGCGTGACCGCCACCACCAACCTGGCGCAAGGCCAGCCGGTCACCGCGAGCAGCGACTACGAGACCTACGGGCCGGCCAACGTCACCGACGGCAACACCAGCACCTACTGGGAGAGCACCGACGGCGCCGGGTACCCGCAGACGATCACCGTCCAGCTGCCCTCGGTCGAGTCGATCGGGTCGCTCCAGCTGTACCTGCCGCCGCCGAGCGCGTGGAACACCAGGACGGAGACGCTATCGGTGCTCGGCAGCTCCAACGGGACGACGTTCAGCCAGATCGTCGGCTCGGCCGCCTACACCTTCAACCCCGCCACCGGCAATGAGGTGACGATCAGCCTGCCGTCCGGCACCACAGCCGAGTACGTGGAGCTCAGCTTCACCGGCAACACCGGCTGGAGTGCCGCCCAGCTGTCGGAGTTCGAGATCTTCTCCGGCGGCGGGTCCAGCGGCGGCGCCAGCGCCCTGACCGCATCGCCCGCCAGCCTGTCGTTCGGCAACGTGACGACGGGATCGACCAGCGCGGCGCAGACCGTGACGGTGTCCAACCCGGGCACCAGCGCGGCCACCGGCGTCTCGGTCAGCGCCAGCGCTCCGTTCGCCGAGACCAACACCTGCGGCAGCTCCATCGCCGCGGGCGGGTCGTGCACGGTGAGCGTCACCTACGCGCCCACCGCGGCCGGCGCCTCGACCGGAACCGTGTCGGTGGCGAGCAGCGCTCCCGGCAGTCCGCTGACCGTTGCGCTGACCGGCACCGGGATCAGCTCGACGACCGACCTGGCCCTCAACCAGCCGACCACCGCCAGCGGCTACACGCAGACCTACGTGCCTGCCAACGCGGTGGACGGGAACACCAGCAGCTACTGGGAGAGCATCGACAACGCGTTCCCGCAGTGGTTCCAGGTGGACCTCGGCTCGTCGGTGAGCATCAGCCGCATCGTGATGGATCTGCCGCCGTCGACCGCCTGGGGAACCCGCACCCAGACGGTCACCATCCAGGGCAGCACCGACGGCACCAACTACAGCACGCTGGTGGCGTCGGCCAACTACACCTTCAACCCCTCCACCGGTAACACCGTCACCGTCACCCTCCCGTCCGCGAGCGTCCGCTACCTGAGGCTGACGTTTACGGCCAACACCGGCTGGCCCGCCGGGCAGCTCTCCGAGCTCCTGGTGTACTCCAGCTAACAGCGGCGGGCGGGGAGGGGACCTCTTCCTCCCTTCCCCGCCCGCTATCCGGCAGCGATAGTGTGCCCTCATGACGACTGAGGGCGATCGGGTCGCCGGGTTCGGCAAGCTTGAAGACGGGTTGCGGCAGTCGAGTCCCTGGTACGCCTGGGGGCCTTATGTCAGCGAGCGGCAGTGGGGCACGGTCCGCGAGGACTACAGCGAGGACGGCGACGCATGGAACTACCTGCCGTTCGATCACGCCAGGTCGCGCGCCTACCGGTGGGGTGAGGACGGGCTGGCCGGGTTCAGCGACGTCCATCAAGTGCTCTGCCTCGGGCTGGCGCTGTGGAACGGGCGGGACGGCTTCCTCAAGGAGCGGCTGTTCGGGCTGACTGGGCCGGAGGGCAATCACGGCGAGGACGTCAAGGAGCACTGGTGGTACCTGGACGCGCTGCCGAGCCACGCCTGGAACCGATGGCGTTACCACTACCCGCAGGCCGCCTTCCCCTATGACAAGCTCCGGCTGGAGAACTCGCGGCGGGACCGGCGCAGCCCCGAGTACGAGATCCTCGACACCGGGGTCTTCGACCAGGACCGGTTCTGGATCACCGAGGTCACGTACGCCAAGAGCGACGACGCGCGGGAATTGCTCGTCGAGATCACCGCGACCAACGTGGGCGCGGACCCGGACACGCTGCACGTGCTGCCGACCGCCTGGTTCCGCAACACCTGGTCCTGGGATAAAGGCGCGCCCAAGCCGGCCATGAGGCTGGGCGAGGAAGGGGCGGTCGACATCGACCACCCCTTTCTCGGGCCGCTTGAGCTGCTCGCTGATACAGCCGACGACGGCGCCGTGGCCAACAGCGTCACCCCGACGCCGTTGTTCTGCGAGAACGAGACCAACGCGCGGCGGCTCTTCGGCTGCGCGGCGGAGACGCCGTTCCCCAAGGACGGCATCAACGACCACGTCGTCCACGGCGCCCCGACCGTGAACCCGCAGCAGCAGGGCACCAAGTGCGCGTTCTGGTATCGGGTGACGGTCCAGCCGGGCGCGACCGCCACCATCCGGCTGCGGCTGCGGCCCAAGCCGGAGACGGGAACCAACGGTCCGTTCGATAGGACGGACTTTGATCTTGTCGTGCAGCGGCGGCGGGCCGAGGCGGACGAGTTCTACCAGGCGCTGACCCCGCCGCAGGCCAGCGCCGATGAGGCGCTCGTCATGCGGCAGGCGTTCGCCGGGATGCTGTGGTCCAAGCAGTTCTACAACTACGACGTGGCCACCTGGCTGGACGGCGATCCGGCCCAGCCGGTCCCGCCGTCGGAGCGCGAGCTGAACAGGAACGCTCGCTGGCGGAACTTCAACGCCTTCGACATCCTGTCGATGCCGGACAAGTGGGAGTACCCGTGGTTCGCGGCCTGGGACCTGGCGTTCCACTGTGTCTCGCTGGCCCACGTGGACCCCGGGTTCGCCAAGTACCAGCTGGTGCTGCTCTGCCGGGAGTGGTTCCAGCACCCCAACGGGGCGCTGCCGGCCTACGAGTGGGACTTCTCCGACGTGAACCCGCCGGTGCAGGCGTGGGCGGCGCTCGAGGTGTTCGCGCTGGACGGGGCGAAGGACCTCGACTTCCTCGCCCGGGTCTTCGACAAGCTGCTTGTCAACTTCACCTGGTGGGTCAACCGGGAAGACGTGTGGGGCAACAACCTGTTCGAGGGCGGCTTCCTCGGCCTCGACAACATCGGCCCGATCGACCGGTCGCACCTGCCGCCTGGCACCGTCCTCGAGCAGTCGGACGCGACCGGCTGGATGGCCTTCTACGCGCTGTCGATGGCCACGATCGCGCTCATCCTGTGGCGCAACGGCCGCCAGGCCGGCGCCGACCTGGTGCTCAAGTTCCTCGAGCACTACGCCGGCATCACTGCGGCGCTCGAGACCCAGGGGATGTGGGACGACGCCGACGGGATGTTCTACGACCACCTGTGCCTGGCCAGCGGCGCGGTCATCCCGGTCAAGGCCAGGTCCATGGTCGGCATGATCCCGCTGCTCGCGGTCGGCGTGGTCGACCATCAGATGGTCGCCACCGCGCTCCGGTTCAAGAAGGCGTTCGCCGAGTTCCTGCACCGGCAGGGGATGGCCGACGCGGACAAGACGCGCGAGATGGGCCTGCTCCGCGACGGCGACGGCCGCCCGGAGAAGCTGCTGCTCAGCGTCGTCGGGGTGGACCGCCTGGCGCCGGTCTTCCGGTCGCTGTTCGACGAGTCGAAGTTCCTGTCGCCCTACGGCCTGCGCTCGCTCAGCGCGGAGCTCAAGGACCAGCCCTACGTGCTGCACCTGGAGGGCACGACCGCGACGATCGACTACGAGCCGGCCGAGTCCACCACGGCGATGTTCGGCGGCAACTCCAACTGGCGCGGGCCGATCTGGTTCCCGTTGAACTATCTCTTGTGCAACTCGCTGCACACGTACCACGCGTTCTTCGGCGACGACTTCACCGTGGAGTACCCGACCGGTTCTGGCGTGCACAAGAACCTCAGCGAGGTCGCCGCTGACCTGCGCGAGCGACTGGTCTCGATCTTCGTGCGCGGCGCGGACGGGCGGCGGCCCTGCTACGGCTGGGTGGACAAGCTGCAGCACGATCCGAACTGGCGGGACAACGTCAACTTCAACGAGTACTTCCACGGCGACAACGGCGCGGGCCTCGGCGCCAGCCATCAGACCGGCTGGACCGGGCTGATCGCGGATGTCATCCGCCGCCGCCATGGCGCGGTGCCGGAGGCGATCGACTTCATCGGCAGCCTGGTCTACCCGGGCGAGGACGGGAAATGACCGAGGGCGCGCCGGCCGCGGTCAGGGCGCTGCCCGGCGACGGCGCCCGGCTCGGCGCGACGGCGGAGGACGGCGGGGTGAACTTCGCGGTCGCCTCGACCGTGGCGCAGGAGGTCACGCTCTGCCTCTTTGACGCCAGCACCGGCGCGGAGTCCCAGGTCAAGCTCGAGCACTACGACGCCGGGGTCTGGCACGGCTTCGTGCCCGGTATCGCGGCCGGGCAGGCCTACGGGTACCGGGTCAACGGGCCCTTCGACCCCGGCCGCGGGCTGCGCTGCAACCCGAGCAAGCTCCTCATCGACCCCTACGCCCGCGCCATCGCGGGCAGCGTGACGTACGGCGGTGCGCTGCTCGGCCACGATCCGGCCGACCCGGCCAAGCCGTCCGGCCTCGACTCGGCCCCGTTCGTCCCCAGGTCCCTGGTCATCGACGTATCCGACCCGGCCTACGACTGGGAGGGCGACGCCAAGCCGCGCCGCCCCTACGCCGACAGCGTGGTCTACGAGGTGCACGCGAAGGGGTTCACCGCTCGCCACCCGGACGTGCCGCCCGAGCTGCGCGGCACGTACGCCGGGCTCGGGCACGACGCCGCGACCGGCTACCTGCGCGACCTCGGCGTGACCGCCGTCGAGCTGCTCCCGGTGCACGAGTACGTCCCCGAGGGGTTCCTGCCGGACCGCGGCCTTACCAACTACTGGGGATACAACTCGATCGGGTACTTCGCCCCGCATCAGGCCTACTCCGCGGCCGCCCGCGCCGCGCCCGGCGGGCAGGTGAACGAGTTCAGGGAAATGGTCAAGGCGCTGCACCGGGCGGGGATCGAGGTCATCCTCGACGTCGTGTACAACCACACCGCCGAGGGCGACCACGACGGCCCCACGCTGAGCTTGCGCGGCCTCGACAACGCCATGTACTACCGGCTGGACCCGGCCGACGCGAACAGGTACTACGACACGACCGGCACCGGGAACTCGCTCAACGCGGGCAACCCGTTCACGCTGCGGCTGATTATGGACTCGCTGCGCTACTGGCTGACCGAGATGCACGTGGACGGGTTCAGGTTCGATCTGGCGGCCACCCTCGCCCGAGACGAGAACCGCGGGGGCTTCGACCAGATGTCGGCCTTCTTCGACCTCATCGCCCAGGACCCGGTGGTGTCGGTGGCGAAGCTGATCGCCGAGCCGTGGGACGTCGGCCAGGGCGACAGCTACGACCTGGGCAGGTTCCCGGCCCAGTGGGGGGAGTGGAACGGGCGCTACCGCGACTCGATGCGGGACTTCTGGCGCGGCCGCGACGTCGGCGTCGCCGAGTTCGCGACGCGGTTCAGCGGGTCGTCGGACCTGTACGGAGCCGCCCGCCGGCGTCCCACTGCCTCGGTCAACCTGATCACCGTGCACGATGGCTTCACCCTGCGCGATCTGGTCTCCTACGACCATAAGCACAACGCGGCCAACGGCGAGGAGAACCGCGACGGCACCGACGACAATCGGTCATGGAACTGCGGCACGGAAGGCCCGACCACCGACGCCGAGGTAAACGCGCTGCGCGCCCGTCAGTCCCGGGCGATGCTCTCCACCCTGCTGCTCTCATTCGGTCTGCCGCTGCTGCTCGGCGGCGACGAGCTCGGCCGCACCCAGGGCGGCAACAACAACGCCTACTGCCAGGACAACGAGGTCTCCTGGTTCGACTGGGAAGCCACGGACAACGAGCTGCGCGGCTACGTGCGGCGGCTGCTCGCGCTCCGCCGGGCGCACCCGGCCTTCCGCCGCCAGCGGTTCCTGACCGGTGCCGAGGCGGCGGAGCTCGGCTGGTACAGCTGCGCGGGCAAGGAGCTGACCGACGAGCAGTGGGCCGATCCGACGATGCACGCCATCGCCGTCTACCTTGACGGTACCGACGCCCCGGACGAGGCCGAGGACGGCACGCCGCTGCTCGACGATGACTTCCTGATCCTGGTCAACGGCTGGCGCGAGCCGGTCACGTTCACGCTCCCCGAGGTCCGCGAGACAGCTCAGACGTGGTTCGTGGAACTGGACAGCTACGATCCCGCCGTCTCCGCGGCCAGGGAGTTCCCACGGCACACCGGCGATCAGGTGGTGGCCCGCCCCCGCTCCCTGACCGTCCTGCGCGCCCCGAGAGCAGAAAAAGACGAAACCGATTAGCCCGAACGGACCCGCGCTTCGCCTGGTTCCCAGCTAGCTTCGGCCGCCGGGGGCCACCACAGCTCATGCGTCTAGTTCGGGCACCGGCACTTGTCCGGCCCGACAAGGTTGACTACACGTGTGGCCCGCCCCCGGCGGCGGCCTCCATTTTAATCGACCCGGGACTTGGCTGGCGGCCGCGTAGCGTGGCCGCGGCGAGCAGGCCGCCCAGGATGACCAGGCCGGCCGACAGGTAGAGCGCGTCATGCAGGCCCTGGCCGAAGGATGCATACGCCGCGCCGATCACCTGGTTCACGATCGCGCCGTAGCTGGTGTACTTGGTGGGCGTCTGGCCGGTTTCGATGAACGTGATGATCGTCGACTTGAAGCCGAGGATCAGGTTCTTCTCGCCCGCCGGGACGTTCAGTGCCAGCAGGTGGCTGGTAAGGGAGGAGTTGAGCTGGGAGAACACGAGGGCGCCGAGGATCGCGACGCCGGTGACCGCGCCGATCTCCCGGCTGGTGTTGGTGGCGGAGGCGGCCATCCCCGACCGCTCGGGCACCACGGCGTTGAGCACGGTCGAGGTGACCGGCACGATCGTGATGCCGATGCCGACGCCGGCCAGTGCCAGGGCAAGGCCGAGCAGCGGATAATTCGGATGCGGGGTGATCAGCGGGTTGGCGAGCAGCAGCCCGGCCGCGAACGCGGCGCAGCCGCCGACGATGAGCCAGCGCGGGCCGACCCGACCGGCCCAGTAGCCGGCCACCACCGACGAGACGATCATGAGCACGGTCATCGGGGCGAAGACGAGCGCGATCCGGTAGCCGGAGGCGCTCACCACCTCGTCCAGGTAGAGCGCGGTGAAGAAGAAGATCGCGAAGGTCGCGAAGTAGGTGCAGAACGCGACGATGTTCGGCACGGTGAACCAGACCGAGCGGAAGAGCTTCATGTCAAGCAGCGGGTTGGGAGTGCGCCGCTCCCAGAGCACGAACGCAACCGCAAGCACGAAGGCGGCGCAGAGCAGTCCTATCACGAGGGGCCGGGCGAAGCTTGAGGTCTCCGCGTCGATGATCGCGAACACCAGCGTGGCCAGCGCGCCGGCGCCGAGCAGGGTGCCAAGGGTGTCGACCCGCAACTGCCGGTGGTCGGAGCTCTCCGGCACGACGACCGCCGCGACGAGCAGCGCCGCCAGGCCGAAGAACAGGTTGAACCAGAAGATCCCGCGCCAGCTCCACGCGCCGATGATCGCGCCGCCGATCACCGGGCCCATCGCCAGGGCCAGCCCGGAGACCGCGGCCCAGACCCCGATCGCGCGGGCGCGGGCGCGGTCGTCGGTATAGATGTGCCGGAGCACCGACAGGGTGCCCGGCTCGCTCGCCGCGGCGCCGCAACCCATGATGACGCGGCCGACGATCAGCGTCTGCGCATTCGGGGCGAGCGCGCAGAGCACGGACCCGGCGCAGAACACCCCGGCGCCGGTCAGCATGACCTTCTTGCGGCCGAGTTCGTCGCCGATCATGCCGCAGGCCAGCATGAGCGAGGCGAAGGTCAGGGCATAGCCGCCGACTACCCACTGCAGGTCGGCGACCGAGGCCTTGAGGTCGGTCTGTATGTTGCCGAGCCCGACGGAGACCACCGTGTTGTCGAGGAACGTGAGGAAGAGCAGCGTGCAGAGCGCGGCGAGCGCCAGCCGGTTCGCCCGGTCGCGCGCGACGCCCTCCCGGCCGGCCGTGGGCCGGCTTATATTGCTGATTTCCATGCCGCAGTCACCGTTATGCTCGCCGCCGTCAGGAATGCCATGGGGTGACGCCTTCCTCGGTCTCGGTCGCATGTGGGCTGGTTTGCCCCAGCTTCCATCACGGATGTTCCCATCCGTCCGCTGCCTACCCAACGGCCCGTCGCGGTCGCCGACACGAGCGTCAGTTCCCGAGTGTCGGCTGTGCCCATTATGCACACCCGATTCACGTGAAACCTGAGTTAGCGCACCTTGTTCCCGTATAGACGCACGGCGAGCGGGGCGAATATCACCAGCAGCGCCAGCGACCAGCAGACCACGGCGAGCTCGGGTGCTGGGCCGGCCAGGCGTGCACCAAGGCGGCCGGATTGGATTGCCGAAGAGCTGGGGGCACGCGGCCGCGAGGGACGACATCGGGTTCCATTCCGCGACCGGCTGGAGCCAGCCCGGCATGCTTTGCGCCGGGACGAAGGCACTGGAGATGAACGTCAGCGGCAGGAAGATGATGAATCCGGTCTGCTGCGCGGCCTCCGGGCTGCGCAGCACCATCCCCAGGCAGACGCCGACCCAGGTGAAGGCGTAGCCGAACAGCAGCGCGAGTGCGAACGCCTCGATCGCGTTGCCGACCCCGTTGTCGAGGCGCCAGCCGATCGCGAGCCCGACCAGGGCCACCACGACACCGCCGATCACCCGGGTCAGCAGGTCGGCGATGGTGCGCGCGGTCAGCACGGCGGCGCGGGACTGCCACCCCTGAAATAGTTGCAAACGTACCGTGTGGGCGGTGTTCAGACGCTGATACTCCCGGGTTTCCCGGATTCACCAGCGAAAGTGGACGAACAGGCGTCCGAAGTTCTTCGAGTCTTTTTCCACCCGGTGGTAGAGCGGCTTGATGTCCTTGCGCTCGAGGAACCGAAGCACGTGCTTCTTCAGCTGGCCGGACCCTTTGCCGGGGATGATCTCGATGACCGGCGCCTTCTTCGCCACGGCCTCGTCGAACACCTGCTTCAGCGCCTTCTCGATCTCGGCGCCCGAGTTGTAGATGTCGTGCAAGTCCAGCTTGAGTTTCACCGGTACAGGCTACGCTCGGCCGCCCGGGGCTGCCATCGGCCGTGTGTCACATCACGCCGGTAACCGGCGCGCCGCCCTCTTCGGGATCGCCGTATGGCCAGAGGGTAGCGATGATCTTCGCGGCCGTCTTCGCGGGGTCGCCCTCGGCGAGCACCGTCACCACCCGATCCTCGTCCGGCGTGGGCGGCTCAAGAACCGCGAGCTGGCTGTCGAGCAGCTTTTCGGGGAAGAAGTGGCCCCGCCGGGCAAGCAGCCGCCGGTCAAGCACCTCCCTGCTCACCTGAAGGTAGACCATCGTGGCCGCGGGCCGCCCGCCGAGCAGTTCGTCCCGGTAAGCGCGCCTGAGCGCGGAGCAGGTGATCACCGCGGACTGGTCTTCCGCGATCCTGTCGTCGATCCACCCGGTGACCGCGCGCAGCCACGGGCGACGGTCGTCGTCGGTGAGCGGGATACCCTGCCGCATCTTCGCGATGTTGGCTTCCGAGTGGAACGTGTCGGCGTCGGCAAACCGCCAGCGCAGCCGCCCGGCCAGCATCGCGCCGACGGTTGACTTACCGCATCCGGCCACGCCGGCCACGATCAGGATCACGCCCGGAGTCTAACCCGCCTGACCAGGGGTGCAACCACGCGGGGGTGACGGACGCTAAAGGTGCCTAGCGGATGAAGGCGCCGACCGCAACGGCGGCGAAGACCACCGTCAGGTAGACCAGCGACAGGTGAAACAGCCGCATCGTGACTAGACCATCGGCGCCGCCCTCCGCGCCGTCGGTCCGTCGTGACAGGTGGAAGAGCCGGTGCACCTCGTACAGGAACGCCGCCCCGGCCACGATCGCGACCGCGCCGTAGAGCGGGCCGGCCCAGGGCCAGACCGCCAGTGAGGCGGCCACCATCAGCCAGCTGTACACCACGGACTCGGCCAGCACCCGGCGCACCGAGGCGACCACCGGCAGCATCGGGATGCCCGCGCTCCGGTAGTCATCGCGGTACTTGATGGCCAGCGCCCAGAAGTGCGGCGGCTGCCAGAAGAACACCACGGCGAACAGCAGCCAGGCGGGGGCGGGCACCGTCCCGGTGGCGGCCGCCCAGGCGATCAGCACCGGCGCCGCGCCGCAGGCCCCGCCCCAGAGGGTCGACTGCGACGTGTGCCGCTTGAGCAGCATGGTGTAGATCACGACGTAGTAGAAGATCGCCGCCAGCGTGAGGCCGGCCGCGAGCAGGTTGGTGGTGACGGCGAACAGCGCCACCGAGACCACCCCGAGCACGATGCCGAAGATAAGCGCCGATCGGGGCGCGACGGTCTGCCTGACCAGCGGCCTGCTCGACGTCCGGCGCATGATCTCGTCGATGTCACGGTCGATGTAGCAGTTCAGCGCGTTCGCGCTGCCGGCCGCGAGCGCGCCGCCGAGCACCACCACCAGGGTGACGGACAGTGACGGGAGACCCCGGTAGGCGAGGAAGAGCGTGGGGACCGCGGTGATCAGCAGCAGCTCCACGATCCGCGGCTTGCACAGCGCCACGTAGGCGCTGACGGTAGCGCGAAGACTGGCCTGCTGCCCGGGGCCGTCGACGGCAGTGTGCACTGGCCGACGGACGTTTACCGCGCTCACCTGGGATAAGACCACCTTCCGGCCCGCGGAGGCCGGGCACCCCATTGAGACTACACGGCGTCGTAATGTGCTGGCGCGGCAGCCCTCCGGCCCGCAGGCGCTCCCCGCACGTTCGGAAGGCCGATAGCGGGGAAGGTTTCCGGCCAGTAGCAACCATACGGGGGGTAATGTGGCGACTGGTCGCGCACCGGGGTCGACGTACCGGCTGCAGCTCACCCCGGATTTCGGTTTCGCCGAGGCGGCCGAGGCGGGCGAGTACCTGGCCGATCTCGGGGTGACCCACGTCTACCTGTCGCCGGTGCTCGACGCGGTCCCCGGTTCCCTGCACGGGTATGACGTCACGGACCACTCGCGCATCAGGGGGGAGTTCGGCGGCGAGGAGGGGTTCCGCGCGATGGCCAAGCGGCTGCGCGGCCTCGGGCTCGGCCTTGTCCTCGACATCGTGCCCAACCACATGGCGGTGCCGGCCGACCTGGCGCTCAACCGGCAGCTCTGGTCGGTCCTGCGGGACGGCCGGGCGTCGCCGTACGCGACCTGGTTCGACATCGACTGGACGGCGCACCGGGGGACGGATGCTGCTGCCGATTCTCGGCGGACCGCTCGAGTCGTGCCTGGGCGACCTCCGGGTGGAGCCCGACGGCGGGCCCGAGGGCGAGCCCGCGCTCAGGTACTTCGAATACGTCCTGCCGCTGCGGCCGGGGACGGCGGGGCTGCCGATGCGCGGCCTGCTCGACTCCCAGCACTACCTGCCCGCCTGGTGGCGTGACGCCTCCACCGAGCTGAACTGGCGGCGATTCTTCAACGTCGCCTCGCTGATAGGCGTCCGGGTCGAGGAGCCGGCCGTGTTCGACGCGACCCACGAGGTCATCCTCAGGCTGGTGGCCGAGGGACTGGTCGACGGGCTCCGCATCGACCATCCGGACGGGCTGGCCGACCCGCGCGGCTATCTGGACAGGCTCGCGGCGGCGACGGACGGCGCCTGGGTGGCGGTGGAGAAGATCCTCGAGGCCAACGAGACGCTGCCCGCCGACTGGGCCTGCGCGGGCACGACCGGCTACGACGGGCTCAGGCTGGTTGACGGGCTGTTCCTCGACCCCGGCGGCGCCGACGCGCTCACCGCCGAGTACGCGCGTTTCACCCGCCGGCCGGGCGGCGACCCCGCTGCCCTGCGGTTCGCGGACGTCGCCCTGGCTGCCAAGCGCGAGGTCGCCACCGGGATGCTGGCGGCCGAGGTGACCCGGCTGGCCCGGCTGCTGGGCGACGTCTGCCCGGGCGTCACCGAGGACGAGACCAGAACCGTGCTGGTCGAGGTGCTCGCCGCGTTCCCCGTCTACCGGGCCTACGTGCATCCGGGCGAACTCCCGTCGGCGGCGGCGCAGGCGGCGATCGGGGAGGCGGTCGAGTCGGCCCGCAAGCGGCTGCCGCGAAAGCTGCGGGGGCTGGCCGACGACCTCGGCCAGACCGTCCTCGGCCTGCACCCGCCGGTCAGCGGCGCGGCCGGCCGGGCGGGCGAGCTCGTGGTGCGGTTCCAGCAGACCACCGGCCCGGTGCTGGCCAAGGGGGTCGAGGACACCGCGTTCTACCGGTGGTCCCGGCTGATCGCGCTCAACGAGGTGGGCGGCGATCCCGACCAGTTCGGGCTGGCGCCCGGCGCCTTCCACGCGGGGGCGGAACGGCTGGCGGCCGACTGGCCGTTCACCATGACCACCCTGTCCACCCACGACACCAAGCGGCAGGAGGACGTCGAGGGCCAGGCTGGCGGTGCTCGCCGAACTGCCCGGGCGCTGGGGCAGCCAGGTCAGCGCAGTGGCATGAGATAGCGGTGACCAACCGCGTCCTCGGCCAGACCGCGGCCGCCGTCGACCCGGACACCGAGTACCTGATCTGGCAGACCCTCGTCGGAACCTGGCCGATCAGCGCCGAGCGGCTGGCCGGCTACCTGACCAAGGCGGTCCGCGAGGCGGACCGACGGACCTCGTGGGCGGTCCAGGACGCCGAGTACGAGGCGGCGGTGGTCGGCCTGGCCACCGGCGCGCTCGACGATCCGGGTCTCTCGACGTCCATCGGGGAGTTCGTCGCCGGGATCGCGGGCGACGCGCTGGCCAATTCGCTCGGCGCCAAGCTCGTCCAGCTCACGATGACGGGGGTGCCCGACATCTACCAGGGCTGCGAGCTTTCCGGGCGCTCCCTGGTCGACCCGGACAACCGGCGCCCGGTCGACTACGCCCGCCGCCGCGCGCTGCTGGCCGACCTCGATGCCGGCCGACCTCGACCCAGGGGCAGGCCTGGACGCGGCCAAGCTGCTGGTCACCGCCCGGGCGCTGCGGCTGCGCCGAGCGCGGGCAGGGTGGTTCTCGGGCGGCTACGCCCCGGTGGCGGCCGTCGGCCCGGCGGCGGAGCACGCGGTCGCGTTCGCCCGGGGCGCCCCCTCCTCCGGCGGCCCGGCGATCACGGTGGCGACCAGGCTCCCGGTCGGCCTGCGCGATCGGGGCGGCTGGTCCGATACCGTCCTGCCGCTGGCCGGCCGGGCGCGCGGCTGGGCGGATGTGCTCACCGGGGCGGTGTTCAGCGGGGAGCGCCTGCCGCTGGCCGAGGTGACGCGGGCGCTGCCGGTGGCGCTGCTGGTTCCGGAGGGCGAGTGACAGCCTTCGGCGTGTGGGCGCCGGCCGCCGAACGGGCGGACGTGGACGTGGCCGGTCGGCTCTACCCGATGTCGCCCGCCGGCCGGCCGGGGTGGTGGACGACCGACGTCCCGGGCGCGATCGCCCTGGCCGGGACGGACTACGCGTTCCGCCTGGACGGCGGCGAGCCCCTGGCCGACCCCCGGTCGCCCCGTCAGCCGTATGGTCCGGCCGGCCCGAGCCGGACCTACGACCACTCGGCGTTCGGCTGGACGGACGACCGCTGGCGGGGCGCCCCGGCGCCCGGCGCCGTGATCTACGAGCTGCACGTCGGCACGTTCACGGCGGAGGGGACGCTGGACGCCGCCATCGGTCGGCTTGACCACCTCACCGACCTGGGCGTGACGGTGGTCGAGTTGCTGCCGGTGGCCGCGTTCCCCGGCGATCACGGCTGGGGATACGACGGGATCGGTCTGTGGGCGGTGCATGAGCCCTACGGCGGGCCGGACGCGCTCAAGCGCTTCGTGGACGCCTGTCACGCGCGCGGTCTCGCCGTCTACCTCGACGTCGTCTACAACCACGTCGGGCCGGGCAACCGGCTGGCCTCGTTCGGGCCGTACTTCACCGACGCGCACCTGACCCCGTGGGGCCCGGCGGTCAACCTCGACCAGCCAGGATCCGATGAGGTGCGCGCGTTCGTGGTCGATAACGCGCTGATGTGGCTGCGGGACTACCACCTCGACGGACTCCGCCTCGACGCCGTGCATGCGCTGGTGGACACCCGCGCGCTGAACATCCTCGAGGAACTGGCGGTGGCGGTCGACGCGTTCGCGTCGGCGGCGGGCCGGTCGATCGTCCTGGTGGCCGAGTCCGACCTCAACAACCCGCGGCTGATCACGGCCAGGCAGGCGGGCGGCTTCGGGCTCGACGCGCAGTGGAACGACGACTTCCACCACGCCGTGCACGCGCTTGTGACCGGGGAGCGGCAGGGGTACTACAGCGACTTCGGCGCCCTGTCCGGGGTCGCCAAAACGCTGACGAGGGCGTATTTCCACGACGGGACCTGGTCGGCGTTCCGCGGTCGGACCCACGGCCGCCCGGTGGACACCCGGGAGACGCCGGCCTACCGGTTCGTCGTATTCGACCAGGATCACGATCAGGTCGGCAACCGGGCGGTCGGCGACCGCCTCCCGACCACGCTGGCCGGCCACCCGAACCGGCACGGGCTGCTGCGAATCGTATCCGGCCTGCTGCTCACCGCGCCCTGCACGCCGATGCTGTTCATGGGCGAGGAATGGGGCGCCGACACGCCATGGCAGTTCTTCACCGACCACACCGATCCCGGGCTCGCGGCGGCGGTCAGCGCCGGCCGCCGGGCGGAGTTCGCCACGCACGGCTGGGGAGCGGCCGACGTCCCCGACCCGCAGGACAAGGAGACGTTCCTCCGCTCCAAGCTCGACTGGGACGAGCCCGGCCGCGAGCCGTACCGGTCGCTGCTCGGCTGGTACCGCGCCCTGCTGGCCCTGCGCCGGTCCCGCCCGGAACTGGCCGACCCGCGCTTCGACCTGGTGCACGTCGACTACGACGAGGACGCCCGCTGGCTGCTCATCCGTCGCGGCCAGCTCCGCATCGCCGCCAACCTGGGCGCGGCCGACGCGGTCCTCTCCCTCGGCCAGCCCGCCACCAAGCCGGTCGCGCTTCTCGCCTCGGCCCCCGGCATCACGGTGGCACCGGACGCCGTCACCATGCCTCCGGCCACGTTCGCGGTCATCGACCTGTCACCCGGGCCGTCGTGAAAGCATTAAAGACACAGCGGCGGCGGACTCAGCGAAACGGCCGGCGGGCACCTGATCGGGTCGGCCGAGGATCCCGCCGGGCCATGGAGCGACCCGGTCTTCACCGCCGGGGCGGTCGGCGTGGATCCCGATCTCGCGTGGGACTCCGCTGGCGGGTGCCACCTGACGTGGTCCACGTTCGGCGACGCCGCAGTCATCCTGCAGGCCGCAATCGATCCTTCGACCGGCGTCCTGCTATCCGACCCGCGGCGGTTGTGGAGCGGAACCGGGCTCGCGGCGCCGGAGGCTCCGCACCTGACCGCATACGGCTTCTAATCGCCTGGGGCGAAGCTGACCTCGGCGGTGTCGACCGTGCCGGCGGTGCGGCCGGGCGCGCTCTGGTAGCGCCAGTAGAGGTTGGTGTGCGCGATCACGGCCTCCGGGGGCGGGGCTCCCCACTCGCTCTTGTCGCTGGTGGTGTGGGCGTCGCCCACCAGCGTCACGTCGTATCCGCGGGTGAACGCGCCGTGCAGGGTCGAGCGGATGCACGCGTCGCTCTCGGCGCCGGTGACGACCAGCCGGCCCACCTCGCGCTCGGCCAGCAGCGACTCAAGGTCGGTCGCCTCGAACGAATCGCCGTAGTTCTTGTGGACTAGCGGCTCGGAATCATCGCGGAGCAGCTCGGCCGCCAACTCCCAATCGGCGCTGCCGCGCACCAGGCCGTCGTCGTTGTGCTGGACCCAGATCACCGGTACGCCCTGCGCGCGAGCCTCACCGGTCAGGGTGTTGATGTTCGCGATGACGTCGTCGCGGTTGGTGGTGCCGTCCACCACCCCGTTCTGCACGTCGATGACTATCAGCGCCGTATGCGGCCGATTGGGCAGCGTCGTCATGGGGGATCCCTTCTAGTCTCTCGTCACGGATCGATCCCGTTCGCGGTCTTACCCTAAGTCGCGCCACCGACATTCCAGCGGAAAAATGTGCGTCGCGCCACTTCACACCGCTACCTGCTGCGGGTACTCCGGTACTAGTGATCAGACGGAACGTCTAGGAGGCTCGCCATGGAGCGGATCCACCACTCGGATGTCATCGGCTCGCTGCTCCGGCCGAGGTACCTGACGCAGGCCAGGGACGCGTATGCGGCAGGCGAGCTGAGCGCGCCGGAGTTCAAGCGGATCGAGGACCGCGCCGTCGACGAGGCCATCGAGATGCAAGAGGGCATCGGGCTAGATGTCATCACCGACGGTGAATACCGTCGGTTCTCCTTCTTCGACCAGATCGTCAGCGAGATCGACGGGCTAGCGCCGATCGAGGGCGCGCCCATCCACTTCAAGAACGCCGAGACGGACTGGGTCTGGCACAACCCATTCACCGTGACCGGGAAGATCAGCCAGCGGCGAAAGCTGACCATCGAGGAGTTCGCCTACAACCGGGCCCGCACCACCGGCTGGGTCAAGATCACCCTGCCGTCACCGCTCTTCTTGTACACCGGGTGGTCGCCCGAGCTGTCCACCGTGGTCTACAAGGACGCCTTCGAGCTGTTCGAGGATGCCGCCGCGATCATCCGGGCCGAGGCGGCGGAGCTCGCCGCGCTCGGCTGCACATATATCCAGATCGACTCGCCCGACATCGGAACGATCGTCGATCCGGAGAACCGCGAGCTGCGCGAGAGCCTCGGCATGCCCACCGAGCGGACGCTCACCGAGGGCCTGGACATCTTTAACAGCATCGGCGGCATTCCCGGCGTGACCTTCGCCGTGCACGTCTGCAAGGGCAACAACATGAGCGAGTGGATCGGCGCAGGCGGCTACGACCTCACCGCCGAGGCGATGTTCTCCCGGCTCACCAACTTCGATACGTTCCTGCTCGAGTACGACGACGAGAGGTCTGGCTCTTTCGAGCCACTGGCGAAGGCGCCGGACGACAAGCAGATCATCCTCGGCCTGGTCTCAAGCAAGACGACGGCGCTCGAGTCGCCCGCCGACCTTATCGCCCGGATACACGAGGCGGCCAGGTACACCGGTCTCGAGCGGCTCGGCATCTCCACCCAGTGCGGGTTCTCTTCGACCCTGCCGGGCGCCAACCTGACCACCGAGGACATCCAGGAGCGCAAGCTCGAGCTTGTCGCGGAGGTGGCGGCGACCGTCTGGTAGTGGGCAATCTTGCCCATAGTCAGAGTGGAACTTAACCGGTAAAGTGGCGCTCATGCTGCGCTATGGCTTCTTCGACGACGAGCACCGCGAATACGTGATCACCCGCCCCGACACGCCGGTGCCGTGGATCAACTACCTGGGCACGGACGGATACTACGGCATCGTCTCGAACACGGCCGGCGGCTACTCGTGGCAGCAGGACGCCCGGCTGCGGCGCCTCACCAGGTACCGCTACAACAACGTGCCGACCGACGCGGGCGGGCGCTACCTCTACCTCAGGGACGACGCCGACGGCGAGTACTGGTCGCCGACCTGGCAGCCCACCCGCACCAAGCTGGACGCCTACGAGTGCAGGCACGGGATGTCGTACACCACGATCAGCTCGGCCAAGAAAGGGATCAGGACGAGCACGCTCTACTTCGCGCCGCGCGGCGAGACGCTCGAGGTCTGGCGGCTCACCGTCGCCAACGACCGCGACACCCCGGCCGAGCTGTCCGTCTTCTCCTCGGTCGAGTTCGCCCTGTGGGACGCGCAGGACGACGCCACCAACTACCAGCGGAACTACTCCACCGGGGAGGTCGAGGTCGCCGACGGCGTGATCTACCACAAGACCGAGTACCGGGAGCGCCGCGACCACTTCGCCTACTTCGCCTGCTCCGAGCCGCTGGCCGGTTTCGACACCCAGCGCGAGGCCTTCCTCGGCCCCTACCGGGGGTTCCACGAGCCGCTCGGGGTCGAGCGGGGCGAGCTGTCCAACTCGTTCGCGCACGGCTGGTCGCCGCACGGCGCGCATCACGTCAGGCTCGCACTCGAACCGGGCGAGGAGAAGGAGGTCATCTTCCTTCTCGGCTACTGGCAGAACCCGCGCGACGCTAAGTTCGAGCCCACCGGCCTGATCAACAAGGCCGGCGTCAGGCCGGTGATCGACCGCTGGCTCGACCCGAGGACCGTGCGGAGCGCCCTGGCCGACCTCAGGGCGTACTGGGACGACCTGCTCGGCGTGCTGACGGTGGCCGTGCCCGACGACGACGCCAACCGGATGGTCAACATCTGGAACGCCTACCAGTGCATGGTGACGTTCAACCTGAGCCGCTCGGTGTCCTCCTACGAGACCGGGATCTCCCGCGGTATGGGGTTCCGCGACTCGTGCCAGGATCTCCTCGGGTCGGTGCAGCTCGCGCCCGAGCGCGCCCGGCAGCGCATCCTCGACCTGGCCGGCACCCAGTTCGCCTCGGGCGGCGCCTACCACCAGTACCAGCCGCTGACCAAGACCGGTAACGACGCGATCGGCTCCGGGTTCAACGACGACCCGCTTGTGGCTCGTGCTTGGTGTCGCCGCCTACCTGAAGGAGACCGGCGACACCGGCATCCTGGACGAGACGGTCGCGTTCAGCGACGAGGGCGAGGCCACCCTCTACGGCCACCTCGAGCGGTCGGCGCGGTACACGCTCGACCGGATCGGCCCGCACGGCCTGCCGCTCATCGGCCGCGCCGACTGGAACGACTGCCTCAACCTCAACTGCTTCTCCGACACGCCCGGCGAGCCCTTCCAGACCACCGAGAACCAGCCCGGCGGGGTCGCCGAGTCGGTGTTCATCGCGGGCCTGTTCACGCTGGCCGCGCGCGAACTCGCGGCCGTCGCCGACCTGATTGGCCGCAGCGAGGACGCGGACGCCTACCGGGCCGACGCGGAGAAGATGTCCGTCGCGGTGGCCGAGCACGGGTGGGACGGGGAGTGGTTCCTGCGCGCCTACGACCACTACGGCAACCCGGTCGGCTCCGCCCGCGACGCCGAGGGCCAGATCTTCGTCGAGCCGCAGGGGATGTGCGTGATGGCGGGGATAGAAAAGCCAGGACTATCCCGAACGGACCCTGGCTCCGACCCGTCCGACACGCTCGCCGCCCGCACCCTGGCCAGCGTCAGGGAGCGGCTCGCCACCGCGCACGGGATCATGCTGGTCCAGCCCGCGTTCAGCGCGTACCGGATCGAGCTGGGCGAGATCTCCAGCTACCCGCCGGGGTACAAGGAGAACGGCAGCGTGTTCTGCCACACCAACCCGTGGATCATGATCGCGGCGGCGATCGCCGGGGACGGCGACGCCGCCTTCGACTACTACAAGCGGATCAACCCGTCGGCCCGCGAACCGATCAGCGACCTGCACCGGTGCGAGCCGTACGTCTACGCGCAGATGATCGCCGGCCGCGACGCCGCCACCCACGGTGAGGCGAAGAACTCCTGGCTGACCGGGACCGCGGCCTGGAACTACGTCGCGATCACCCAGTGGATCTGCGGCATCCGCCCGGAGCTCAACGGCCTGCGCATCGACCCGGTGCTGCCCGTCGGCTGGCCCGGCTTCACCGCCGCCCGCCGCTTCCGCGGCGCCGACTACCAGATCACCGTGCGCCGCGCGGGCACCCCAGACTCGGGCCTGGCCGATGGCGCCGGCGTCCGCGTGAACGGCCGCCAGATCTCCGGTACCCTCTTGCCGCTCGCGCCCCCCGGCGAAACGGTCACCGTCGAGGTGATCCTCCCCTCCGCCTAGCCCCGCCCCCTCCCCGGCCCCACGCCCGCGCACCCTGTCGGCGACGCCCTCGACCCCAATTGGCGCTGTCGCTGGCGTGGGTGACCGGGCGCGGAGCGGGAAAGCCGGCGACCCTGTCGGCGACGCCATCGACCCGAAACGGAAGCTGTCGGCGACGCCACCGACACCGATAGGCGCTGTCGCTGGCGTAGGTGACAGGTGGCCGGTCCTGTCGGCGACGCCATCGACCTGACTGGGTCCTTGCGGCTGTGGGAGCAATGTGGGGGCCAGAGTCGGGCGGGTCCGTTCGGGATGGACGGGGTTGTGCTTTTGATCTTGTTTTTATGGCACAAGGGCGGGCGCGGCGAATCGGCGGTTGCGCCCCTTCTCGCGGCCGGGCGCCGGAGTTACGCTCAGCGGGATCTGGCGAAGGGCGGTGCGCGATGGCGGTGCGGTTCCCTGACGAGCCCGGATTCCAGGGCAGGTTCGCGCCGGTGCGGCTCGAGGGGGAGATCCGCGGGGTCGAGGTGACGCAGGGGGAGATCCCTCCGTCGCTGCACGGGACCTTCTACCGGGTCGGCGCGGACCCGGCCTGGCCGCCGTTCGCGGAGCGCGACTTCTACTTCAACGCAGACGGCATGGTCGCGATGTTCCGGTTCGAGAACGGGTTCTGCGACTTCCGGTCCCGGTACGTGCGGACGCCGCGCTTCGTGGCCGAGCGGGCGGCGCGGCGGTCGCTGTTCGGCGCCTACCGCAACCCGTTCACCGACGACCCGTCGGTCGCGGGGCTGTCGCGCGGGCTCGCGAACACCAACGTGTACTGGCACGGCGGACGGCTGCTGGCCTCCAAGGAGGACAGCGCGCCGATTCAGATCGACCCGGACACGCTGGACACGGTCGGTGAGTTCGACTGGGACGGCGAGCTGTCGTCGCAGACCGCGACCGCGCACCCGAAGATCGACCCGCGTGACGGGTCGCTGGTCTTCTTCGGCTACATGGCCAGGGGCGAGACGACCCCGGACATCGCCTACTACGAGGCCGACGCGGCGGGGACGATCGTGCACGAGGCGTGGTTCGAGGCGCCGTACTCGTCCATGGTGCACGACTGGGCGGTGACCGAGAACTTCGTGGTCTTCCCCATCATCCCGCTGACCGCGTCGCTCGACCGGCTGAAGGCGGGCGGGCCGATCTACGTCTGGGACGGGTCGCAGGACGTCTACCTGGGCGTGGTGGCGCGCCGCAGTTCGACCGTGCGCTGGTTCCGCGGCACCAACCGGTTCGCCTCGCACATCATGAACGCCTACGACGACGGGCGGTACATCCACATCGACACGCCGGTCGGGGAGAAGTCGGCGTTCCCCTGGTTCCCCGACATCTCCGGGGCGCCGTTCGACCCGGAGAAGATCAGCGCCTACCTGTCGCGGTGGACGATCGACACCCAGGCGCCGCCCGACCTGGGCGACGGGGCGAGCGCGTTCAGCCAGGCGCGGCTGACCGACTGCTCGGGCGAGTTCCCGCGAACCGACGACCGGTGGGCGGGGCGCGGCTACCGGTACGGCGTGATCAACCTGACGTCGGTGCCGGGCCAGCGGCCGGACGACGAGCTGCCCGGCTTCCGCTGGCTCGCGTCGATCGACCCGACTTCCGGTGCGATCCGGACGCGTTTCGCCGGGCGGGACTCGACCGTCCAGGAGGCGATCTTCGTGCCCCCGCCCGGCGTCGACACGCCGAACGGCGAGGGGTACGTCCTGCAGCTGGTGGACCGGCACGCGACCGGCACCACCGACCTGCTGATCCTGGACGCGCAGCACATCGACGCCGAACCGGTGGCGACGCTGCGGATCCCGATTCGGATGCCGGGCGGCCTGCACGGCAACTGGGTCACCGACGAGCAGCTAGCCCGCCGGGCGGGCTGAGGACATGAGCTGAGCTGGCTGACGACAGGGAGGTCGCGATGACGGCAGAGGATCGAATCGCCGAGCTTGAGCACCGACTCGGCCTGGTTGAGGACGCGCTCGCGATCCGCAACCTGCAGCACGCCTACGGCTACTACCTCGACAAGTGCTACTACGACGAGGTCGTCGATCTCTTCGCCGAGGACGGCGAGGTCATCTTCATCGGCGGGGTGTACCGGGGGCGGGCGGGGATCGCGCGGCTCTATACGGGGCGTTTCCGCAGCCGCTTCACCGACGGCCACAACGGCCCGCAGCACGGCCGCCTCCTCGACCACCCGATGCTGCAGGACATCGTGCACGTCGATCCCGGCCGGCAGATCGCCTACGCCCGGTTCCGCACGCTCATGCAGGCGGGCACGCACGAGTCCGTCGCGACCGAGCAGGCCCCGGTGCGCCAGTGGTTCGAGGGCGGCCTCTACGAGAACACCTACGTCAACGACAACGGCCTGTGGAAGATCAAGAAGCTGTTCTACCGGGCCTTCTGGCACGGTTCGGTTGAGGAGGGCTGGGCGCACACGCGACCGGACTTCGTGCCCAACGCGAGCGTGGTCTACCCCGATGACGCTTATGGCCCCGACGAGCTGCTTGAGAACGCCCCGCGGCTATGGCCGGACACCACCACGCTGGCCTTCCACTACCGGCACCCGGTCACCGGCAAGGAGTTCGTGCCCGACTCGTGGGGCGCCTTCCCGACGACATAGTTTCGCGAGCCTTGGGCAGTCGGTGCGCTGGACATTTAGAGCAATGTTGCTCTAAAATTGGGACGTGGAACTGACTACCGCCCAGCGTGACCGGGCCTGCGGCGTCCTGCTCGCCACCGCCGCCGGCGACGCGCTCGGGGCCGGCTACGAGTTCGGGCCGCCGCTGCCCGACGAGGCACCGGTGACGATGCGCGGGGGCGGCGGGTGCAACTGGGCGCCGGGCGAGTGGACCGACGACACCGCGATGGCGATCGCCATCGCCGAGGTCGCCGCGACCGGGGCCGACCTGCGGGGCGTCAGCGCCCAGGATCGGATCGTGGCCCGCTGGGTGGGGTGGTCGCGCACCTCGCCTGATGTCGGCATCCAGACCAGCCAGGTGCTCGGCCAGGTGCTCGACGGCGGCGTGTCCGGCGCCTCCGCCGCCGCGCTGGCGGCGGCGGCCGACCTGCACGAGCGGACCGGGCGCACGGCGGGCAACGGCTCGCTGATGCGCACCGCGCCCGTCGCCCTCGCCTACCTCGATGATCCGGAGGGGCTGGCGCAGGCGGCGATGGCCGTCAGCGCGCTGACGCACTTCGACCAGTTGGCCGGCGAGGCGTGCGTGCTCTGGTGCCTGGCCATCAGGCACGCCATCCTGACCGGGGAACTCGACGCCGGCGCGGGGCTTGGGTACCTCCCGGCTCGGACAGTCGACGTCTGGGCGGCGCGACTGGTCGAGGCCGAGAAGTCACGGCCGAGGGACTTCAGCAGCAACGGCTGGGTCGTCGAGGCCCTGCAGGCGGCCTGGTGCGCGATCGCGCACCGGCTGTATTCGGATCCCGGCGATGACCCCAGGCTCGGCCTCTCCGATACCGATGTCCTGCGGATGTCGCTCGAGAATGCGGTGCGCGGCGGCCGGGACGCCGACACGGTCGCCGCGATCGCGGGCGGACTCGTCGGCGCGGCCTTGGGCGCGTCCGCCGTCCCCGAGGAATGGCTGTCGATGATCCACGGCTGGCCGGGGTACAAGGCCTCCGACCTCAGCCGGCTAGCGTCCCAGATCCTCGCTGGCCGCTGACCATCGGCGCGGGGCCAAGGCGCGGGCGAGCCAGGCGCCGCCCAGCGCCTGGAGGGCGGCGAGCAGCAGCGTGACCACCACCGCGACGGCGGCGTAGGGCGGAATTCCGGCCAAGGCGGCGATCGCGCGGGCGGTCGCGCCCGCCGGGAGACCCCGCAGCGCCAGGATCCACAGCGGCAGCGCCCAGCCCGCGACCGCGCCCGCCACGGCGGCGGCCACGACCCGTGGCTGACGCAGCGACAGCAGGCCCGCGGCCACCCCCGCGACGAACGGGACGAACCACAGGCCGACCGCCGCCGTCGCCGCGACGACGAGGGCGACCACGACGAAGGTTGCCAGCCGCCTAACCATTGAGGGTCCATTTCACGCCGTCGCTGACCCAGCCAGGAGCGGGAACCGGCAGATACTGCCCGTCCCACCAGAGCGGGACGAGGTTGGCGTACCACGGCGAGGCCGGGTTCTCCGACTGCCCGCCCGGGTACACGCCCTCGGCCGACACGCCGCCCGCGCCGAGGGAGGCCACCATCCGCCAGCTCGGCCCGGCGGTGGCGGTCAGTCCGCCGTCGGCCGCATCCTCGGTGAACGGGTCGCCGCCGGCCGAGCGCGGCCCGTACCCGAGGCCGTCCGCGCCGCTTACGGCCGGGAACTCCCGGGAGTGAACCCGGCCCCAGGTCCAGCTGGACGGGGCGCCGCCCAGCGACGACGATAGGCCGGACACCGCCTTACCGAACGCGGCCGCCATCGCCGCCGAGGCGTTGGCGGGCCCGTGCCCGGACGGGCCGGCAAACGCGCGGTTGTCGGGTGACGTCAGCGTCCATGCCTGCAGGTCCTCGTCCAGCGGAGCGAGGTTGGGGCTCACCGCCAGGTTCGCGCTGTCCTTGCCCACCGGCACGTGCCCGGCCTTCCACCACGGCTCGAACACCTCCGACAGGTAGTCGGTCCAGAATTTCCACCAGAGGGTCGCCGCCGTCGATCCCGCGCTCATGGAGTAGTTCCATGACCTCAGGGAGGAGAGCGCCGATCGCTCGGTGGAGGTGAGGTCGGCCGAGCCCAGTGCGGCCACCAGCTTCGGCACGATCTGCGCCGCCAGCGGATCGGTCAGGTTGTTCTGCAGGCTGGCGATGTCGGCCGGGGAAAGCCGCCCGGCCGAGCCGAGCGTCTGGTACGCGTGGGCGGCCCGGTAACCCGCGTCGTAGAAGTCGTAGCTGGTGCCGACGTAGTACGGGTAGCCGGCGGCGACCGGGCGCTGGTTGTCGGTCGCCACCACATGCGACGGCGGGTCGTAGACCTGCGGTATCGCGGTGTAGGGGATGACGCCGGAGATGTCGCACTGGCCGGCGCCGGACATCGGCCGCCACGGCTGGCAGCCGCCTGGCACCTGCGGGTAGTAGCCGGCCGCGTAGACGCCGATGTTTCCCGTCTGGCCGGTTGCTGCCTTTCCGGTCACGGGGTCATCGTCGGCGTAGGTGAAGTTCTGCGTGGGGGCGCGCCAGCCGGCCAGCGCCGTCTTGAACTGCGTCCAGTCCGACGCCTGGTTGATGCCGAT
The DNA here is from genome assembly GCA_963773105.1 of uncultured Actinomycetota bacterium. Classification (GTDB taxonomy): domain Bacteria; phylum Actinomycetota; class Actinomycetes; order Streptosporangiales; family Streptosporangiaceae; genus Trebonia. The sequence goes on along the minus strand of CAVZAA010000002.1, from coordinate 222,858 downwards.
CAGCGCACCCAGGTCATCGGAGGGCACGTTGCCCATCCAGTCGACGGCCATCTTCTGCCCGACCTGGGTCATGATCGCCCCGTGGACGGTGATGTCGACGGCGAGGTGCACGGTCGCCCCGCCGCGGACCGGGATCGTGTAGTGCGCCACGGTCATCTTCCGCCACGCGCCGCGCCAGTAGTACTCGTCACCGCGGACCTGCTCCGCGTAGTACAGCGTGGCGCTGTTCTGCGTGTCCGTTAGTGACCAGGCAATGTGCGCGTTATGGCCGAGCAGGACGCCGGGTACCCCCGGCAGCGACGCGCCCGCCACCTGATACCCGGGCGCCGACAGCGCCACCTCGTACCAGATCGACGGCAGCGTCTGCGGCAGGTGCGGGTCACCGCCGAGGAGCGCGCCGCCGCCGCTGACCGCGGTCCCGTTCACCGCCCAGGCGTTGCTGTCCGGGTACTCGTGAATCTGGTCGGCGGGCAGTTGCCCGAGGTCGTCGAGCAACTGGGCGGCCGCCGCGGCGACCGCGGCCGAGTCGGCCGAGCCTCCGGTCGGCGCTGCCCCGGCTGCTCCAGCGGACGCCGTGGTGGCCGCGGTCGGGGACTGCCCGGCCGGGGCGCTGCTGGCGACGTCGGCGGCGACCGGGGTGAGCGGCGCCTTGGCGTAGGGGCCGGCGTCGTAGGGTGTCCACGTGTTCGCGGGCAGCACCGGGAACCAGTCGCCGGTGTCCCTCGCGCCGAGCGACCGCTGCAGGATCGCGTAGTCGAGCGGGCCTGTCGTGTAGTCGAGCTCCTGGGTGAGCACGCCCTGGATGACCAGGCTGTCGACCGGGGTCCAGGCGCTGGGGTAGGCGCCGGTCAGCGTGAACACGGCCGGCCAGTCGCCGTCGGCCCGGACCTGGGCGATGTCGTCGTTCACGCCCTGGGCATAGGCGAGCAGCGCCTGCCTGGCCGTGCCGGTGGTCTGCGCCCACTCGTTCTGGGCCGTGCGGAGCAGGCCGAGGCGCAGCTCGAACTCGTCGCTGGCGAGGTCGGAGGGACCGCCGAGCTGAGCGAGCTGACCCTCGCCGAGACGGCGCTCGAGGTCCATTTCCGACAGCCGGTACTTCGCGTGCACGTAGCCGAGGGCCAGGAACAGGTCGTGCTCGTCGCCGGCGCTGATCGAGGGCAGCCCGTCCTTGGTGAACGAGACCGTGACAGGCTTGCTCAGCCCGGGGACGTGCAGCGCCTGCGAGGTGACCGGCGTCCCGTCGTAGGCCGACGTCCACGCGCCGCGGCCGGGGTCGAGCGCGGGCCCGAGGGCCGGGATCGTTCCGTAGCCGAAGCCTAGGATGCCCAGCAGGAGAGCCGACACCACGACAGCGCCGACGGCGCTGAGCACGCGGCCCGGCCGTCGCCGTCGCCATCTTCCCGGCCTGCGCATCCTGTTGTCTCACTCTCCGTTGAGCCTGGTCATGACCAGCGGGTAACTTACCCGAGCTTCCGTAGCGGGCGATAGGGGGCGGCACGGGAGAAACCGGAGGCCCGGGCGAGGCGTCCGGTGCGGCGCTCGGCGCCGGCTACGAGTTCGTGCCGCCGCGCGGAACGCCTAACCGCGATAATCAATGACGCAGCGATAATGAATGACCCGGGGCAATAATGAATGGCGCGGAGCACAGGATTAGACACGGCGCCTCCCGGACATTGCGTCGGTCGGCACCCTGCGCGTCCTGACGGGAAGCTTGATCTTTGGGGGACTATGTGTACGGCCGCCGTTTTCTGCTGTTCCTCGCGGTTACCGCGCTTGCGCTTACCCAATTCTCTACCTCGGCGATGGCATCCGGCACCGTCTCAAGGTCGGCGGCACTGATCGCCGCCACGACGCAAAGCCCATGTGCCTATGGTGAAGCGCTGCGCGCGGCGGGGCTTTTGACGGACGCGGAAACTGAGGATAAGACGCTGCTGAACTCAACCGACAAGGCAACCGTCAATTGCGCGGTGGCCGAGCTGACAGCGATCGAGAGGCAGCGTCTGCAAGCGGTCAAATTGGCAGCCGAGGGCGACCAGGCCGCAGCCGGAGGCGAGCTGGCGACGGCGCGGAATGACTACGCCGCTGCACTGAGCGAGGACCGTGGCAACGCGGCGGCGATGTCCGGCCTGCAGAAGGTAGATCAGCAGCTACCAAATCCATGTGCCTACGCTCAGGCGCTGCGGGCGGCCGGGCTCTTGGCGCAGGCCGAGGCGCAGGACGAGATGCTCTTGAACTCAACCGGCAAGGCAACCGTCGACTGCGCGGCGGTCGAGCTGAAACAGGTCGAGAGCCGACGTCTGCAAGCGGTCGGACTGGAATCCGCAGGCGACCTGGCGGCCGCCGAGGGGGAGCTGGGGACGGCCCAGCAGGACTACACCGCCGCGCTCACCATGGATCACGGCAACACGGCGGCCATGTCCGGCCTGCAGAAGGTGGATCAGGAACCGCTGGACAGTATCCGCGAGGCCCGCGACTACGGAAGTCAGATCGTCAGCAACACGCTGGAGCCGATTGGCCAGTTCTTCCTGTGGCTCCTTGCGCTGTTCGCCGGCATCTACATCCTCTCCCTGCTGACTCGCGTCGCCGCGCGATGGCTGCCGGTGCCGCCCAAGCCGTCCTGGCGGTCGGCGATGAAGTTCTTCGCGCAGGTGTCCCTCGCGCTCGCGATCGTGGCGGCCGGCGTCACCGCGTACGCCGGCGTATCAGGCTGGCGATCGGCGTGGTGGCTCGCCTTGCTGATCGCCGCCGCGAGCCTCGTCCTGCTCGGCTGCCTGCTGCTGGCGTGGTACCTGCGCTCCGGCACCGGGGTGCAGTTCAACGTCATCGGCGCCAAAGGCGACCCCGACAAGGCAGCCTGCGCCGACCTTGCGGGCCGCTTGAACGCGCTCGGCGCCGCGCCGCCCCGAGGCTTCGACTTGCCCCAGGACACTGACGTCACCTCGTTGACCGGGACGCTTGCACTGCTCCCAGGCGGCGGGATCCTGTCCGCTCTGACCAGCTTCTTCCTGGCCCGGGTACCAGTAACGCCATGGGTTTCCAGCGTCACACTGATCAACAGCGATCAGCTCCTGGTGACCCTGCACCACAACGGGCGGCTCGCGCAAACCGTCCTGGCCAACCGCGGAGTGCTCTTTTTCCCCAGCCTCGTTCCCGGTAAGGACGCAGAGGCCCCGTCCCCCTACGTGAAGGACATCGATCAAAGCGGGATGCTGACGATTGCCGCCGCCGTCATCCTGGTCGGCATGGCGGAAGTCGGAAGCGGCTCGCCGCTGCAACTCGGGCTCAACGGTGCGAGCTCGTGGGGAAGCGTAGCCGGACAAGTGCTGGCCACACAGCAGGGCTTCGGCGGAAACGAGGACCTTAGCAAGGCACTGTTGGCGCGAGCGGTCGACGTTGACCCCGGCAATCTGGGGGCCTTGGTCGCCAAGATAGTCATGGACGGCCGCCGGGCCAAGGATCCGCCAGGCCGCAAGGCTTTCGCCGAGCGGATCAGCGAAATCTGGCCCAGCCTGGAGGGCACCAAAGCCGGGTACGAGGCCCTGCAGCTCCGCGTCCTCTATAGCGCGGCAGCGGGGTGGTACAACGTTTACCTCGACGACGAGAACCAGGAGCATCTCGAGAAGGCGCTCGGCTGGTCGAAGTGCCTTCGCGGCCGCCTCGAGCAGCTAACTAAGAAACGGCGACTGCCGTTCGGTGGAACCCCCGACGCGCTGAAACTGGCTAGCTCGATGATGCCCATGGCCGAAATGCTCGACGCCTCCCTGAAAGTCATCCAGCAGAAGCAGAAGAATCCGAATGCAGGTGGGGGTGAGGAGTCGCAGAAAGCGAGAACTTCCGAGGCTCTGTACGCGTTCGCCTGCCTGGCGGCAGCGTCGGGAAATGACACCGCTGCGCTGAGTCGGCTGGAGGAGGCGGTCGCGGTCAACGTTGACCTGCGCGCCTGGGCGCGCTACGACCCGTCGTTTAAGGGGCTCCTAGACCGGCACAAGGAGCAGTTCTTGAAGACGGTGGGCGATCAGGCGCCCGCCGCTTTCACTGCTATCGCCCCGCTCGCCGGTCATGCCGCGCAGCTGAACGACATCGGTGTGCATACCGCGGCTGATCTTCTCGACAAGACCTCTTCCCGAGCGGATCGGCAGCTGGTGGCCGAGGCCGTCGGCGTCTCGCAGCTGGTCGTCGCGCGCTGGCGCAACATCGCACTGCTGTCAGGCCCGCGCGCAGAGCCGAGCCCAGGCCAGATCGACGTGCTCATCGCCCAGGGCGTGGACTCCCTGGCCGCCCTCCGGGCGAAGCCCCTGGACAAGCTGGCCGCGGACATCGAAAACGCCACCACGTACTCCCTAATTTCGATCAGCGAGAGCGATCTGGAGGACTGGGCACGGCCCCAGTGATCCTGGCCCTGAACGAGACCAGCGGCCTACGGAGAATGAGGAAAGGATAGGGCGAAGCACGCTTCCGTTCGGAATGATGGGTTGGGTGCGTTTTTACGCGGACCTCCACATTCATTCCAAGTTCTCCCGCGCCTGCAGCCGAGACTGTGATCTTGAGCACCTGGCCTGGTGGGCCGGGCGCAAGGGGATCGGCGTAGTCGGGACGGGCGACTTCACGCACCCGGCGTGGCGCGAGGAACTGGGGGCCAAGCTGGTGCCGGACGCGCCGGGGGTGTTCCGGTTGCGGCCGGAGCTTGAGCGCGCGGTGCACGAGACGCTGCCGCCCGCATGCCGGACGCCGGTCAGGTTCCTGCTGTCATCAGAGATCTCGACCATCTACAAGCGCGACGACCGGACCCGGAAGGTGCACCACCTGCTGTACGCGCCGTCGCTGGAGGCGGTCGACGAGATAACCAGGCAGCTGCTGCGCATCGGGAACCTCGCGTCGGATGGCCGCCCGATCCTCGGGCTCGACTCGCGGGACCTGCTTGAGATCACGCTCTCCGGCGGCGACGGGTGCTACCTGGTGCCCGCGCACGCGTGGACGCCGTGGTTCGCGGTGCTCGGCTCGCAGTCTGGGTTCGACCGGGTGGCGGACTGCTACGCCGACCTTGCCTCGCACATCTTTGCCATCGAGACGGGACTGTCGTCTGATCCGGAGATGAACTGGCGGGTGTCGAGCCTGGACGGGTACCGGCTGGTGTCCAACTCCGACGCGCACTCGCCGCCGATGCTCGGAAGGGAGGCGACCGCGTTCACGTGTGATGCCGACTATTTCAGCATTTATCATGCTTTGCGGACCGGGAAGGGCTTCGGCGGCACGGTCGAGTTCTTCCCCGAAGAGGGCAAGTACCATCTGGACGGCCATCGCGCGTGCGATGTGCGGACGACGCCGACGGAGACGCGGGCGGCCGGCGGGAAGTGCCCGGTCTGCGGGAAGAAGCCGACGATCGGGGTCCAGCACCGGGTCGACCTGCTGGCCGACCGGCCTGAGGGCTACCGCGTGCCCGGGGCGCCCGGGTTCGCATCGTTCGTGCAGCTGCCGGAGATCCTGGGCGAGATCGCCGGCCTCGGTCCCAAGTCCAAGTCCGTCACCGCCCAGGTGACCGCGCTAGTGGAGCGGTTCGGCCCCGAGCTGTCCATCCTGGGCGAGGTGCCGCTGGCCGACCTGGCCGGCGGCGCGCCGTCGATCGTGGCGGAGGCGATCGGCCGGCTCCGCCGGGGCGACGTGCGGCGCGAGGCCGGGTACGACGGCGTGTACGGGACGATCCGGCTCTTCGATCCGGGGGAGTTGGCGGGCGCGGCGCTGTTCGACCTGCCCCGCGCTTCCGGTAAGCCGCGCGCGGCCGGGCCGGGCGTCCCCGGATCGGGCGTTCCCGGGTCGGCCGGCGTTTCCGGGTTGGTCGGCGTTTCCGCGGAAACGCCTGCCTCCGCCGGGGATCATGGCCTCGACCATGGGTCGGACGGATCGGCGGCGTCCTCGTCCGGTGCCCTCGACCCCGAGCAGCGCGCGATCGTCACTCACGACGGCGGGCCGCTGCTGGTGGTGGCCGGCCCCGGGGCGGGCAAGACCCGGGTGCTCACGCACGCGATCGCGCACCGGATCGGCAACGGCCTGCCGCCCGAGCGGTGCCTGGCGGTCACGTTCACCCGCCGCGCCCGCGACGAGCTCAGGGAGCGGCTCGCCGTACTGCTCGGCGCGGAGGCGGCCGCCCAGGTCACAGTCGCCACCTTCCACGGGCTCGGCCTGCTGATCCTGCGCGACTGCGGCGCGGCGGATCAGGTGGACCTCGACGACCCGGATGGCTTCGACCAGTTGCTCACGCTGCCGGTGACGCTGCTTGAGGGCGACGGCGAGCTCGCGCAGGCGTACCGTTCCCGGTGGACGGACGTGTTCGTCGACGAGTACCAGGACGTCGACGAGCAGCAGTACCGACTGCTGCGGCTGCTCACGTCGCCGGATTCCCGGGTCTGCGCGATCGGCGACCCGGACCAGGCGATCTACGGGTTCCGGGGCGGCGACGTCGGCTACTTCCTGCGGTTCCAGTCGGACTTCGGCTCGGCCGCGACGGTGCAGCTCTCGCGTAGCTACCGGTCCGCGCCGACGATCGTGCGGGCGGCCATGCAGCTGATCCGACCGGGCACGCTGGTGCCGGGACGGGAGCTGGTGCCGGCCAGGTCGGACATCCCGGACGGCCCGGTCGCGCTCCGCACGGTGGCCGACGAGCGCGAGGAGGCTGAGGCGGTCGGGGCGGAGATCGAGAGGCTGCTCGGCGGCGCTTCATTTCACGCCCTCGACAGCCGTGCGGTCGACGGGCGGGACCGGGCGGAGCACCAGCTCTCCTTCGCCGACTTCGCGGTCCTCTACCGGACGTCCGCCCAGGCCGCCGCCGTGGGCGAGGCCCTGGCCAGGCGCGGATTTCCGTACCAGCAGCGGTCGCACTCGCGGCTGGCGGAGACGGCGGGGGTGCAGCAGATACTGGCGGCGCTGGGCGACCCGGGCATGCTGGACGACGCCGGCGGCGCGACCGACTCGGGCGCAGTCTCCGGTCGCGCAGTTGCTCGCGAAGGCGGTCGGCCTGGCTGTGTCGTCAGTGCCCGCGGTGCCGACTGCGCGGACCGGAGGGACGGCGTCGCCCGGACCGGTCGGCGGCGTCGATTCGCACAGCGACGCCGAGCTCAAGCGGGCCGAGGCGATCGCGGCGATCCGCTCCGCCGCCGACATGCTCGGCCCGCTGGCGAGCCGGTGCGGCGCGGAGCTGGATCGGTTCCTGGATGAGGTCGCGCTCGGGGCCGAGGTTGATACCCGGGATCCGCGCGCCGACCGGATCACGCTGCTGACCCTGCACGCGGCCAAGGGCCTGGAGTTCCCGGTGGTCTTCATCGTCGGCTGCGACGACGGCCTGCTCCCGCTGCGGCCGTGGCGCGGCGCCGAGATCGACTACGCGGAAGAGCGCCGACTGCTGTTCGTCGGCATGACCCGGGCCACCACCAGGCTGACGCTGCTGACGGCGGCCAAGCGGATGATGCGCGGTGAGGCAACGGAGTGCTCGCCGTCGCCGTTCCTGTCGTCGGTAGATCCGTCCCTGTTCGACCGCGGCGGCAACCGCGCATCGGGCCAGCGTGCCCGCCGCCGCGACCGGGCCCAGCAGACCACACTGTTCTAAACCGGCACCCCCCGCGCCGATCTGTCGCAACCGGGTGGCCCGGTCGGTCGTCCCATGGGTGTGTGCGGGGATTGACGTCGGCGGCGCCGGCGGCGTCGGCCGAGCCGCTTCGCCCGCAGGCGAAGCCGATCTGGCTGCGATCGCTGCAGATGGCGTCGGCCACGACCGGGTGGGCGCTCTACTACTCGGGGAACCCGAACTCCTCGTCGCCGGTGTTCCTGCTGCTCGCCAGGACGACCGACGGCGGCCGGAGCTGGACCGACGTCACGCCCGCGGCCGCCCGGCCAATGCTCGCGACGCCCGACGCGGAGCACAGGTCCTCGACCCGGTCGACGGCGAGCGCGCCTACCTGGCGGTGACCGGGGCCTCGGAGTACAGCAACACCGCTGTGAGCACGACCATGGTCTTCGTCACCGACGACGGCGGGCGCACCTGGACGGACTCGGCGCCGCTGCGGGCAGAATCCACTGTCAGCCAGGTGAGCCTCGCCGACCCGCGTCACGGCTTTCTCCTGTTCGGCGGGGATGGCGGCGCCATGGGGCACGATCCGGTCTGGCTCTACCGGACCTCGGACGCCGGCGCGCACTGGTCGCTGGCCGCCGCCACTCCGGACCAGATCGGAGCGGCCGTCGGTTCCCAGCCGGGTCCGGGGCAGATACCGGTGGCCTGCGACAAATACGGGCTGACCTTCCCGACCGCCACGGCGGGCTGGATCACCAGCACGTGCATTGCCAGGTGGTCCAACGCCCTGCTGGTCAGCCAGAACGGCGGCAGCGGCTGGAGCGACCAGTCGCTGCCGCTCCCCTCGGCCACCTGCGCGGGGACTGCGTGCACGGTCAGGGGTCCCCAGTTCGTCGACGGGGCCGGCTTCGTAACGGTCGAGCCTCAACCCGGCACGCCCGCCCTGCTGGTGACCCGCGACCTCGGGCGGACCTGGGAGCAGCTGGCGCTGCCGGCAGGCCTCCAGTACCCGCAGATCACGTTCTTCAGCCCCACGCAGGGAGTGCTGGTGGCTGGGGAAACGCAGGGCGCGTTCGGCGGCACCTTCTACACCACTACCGACGGCGGCCAGACCTGGACGCCCGTCCACCAGGGAGCGAACCTCAACCGGCTCGGCGTCGACGTCGACTTCGCCGACCCCCAGGACGGCTTCGCCTGGACCAACGGCCTGGAGAGCGACCCCCTCCCGCCCACCACGATCTACCAGACGACCGACTCCGGCCGCGCCTGGCATGCCTTCACACCGAAGCTGGCCGGCTGACGACCAGGCACCTCCCGACGACCGGCCGCACCACAAGGATGTGGCAGCCACGGGGCCAAGGACCGTAGCTGCCACATCGACGCCGGGGCGGGCCCAGCTGCCCGCCCGCGACGGGCTTACTTCTCCTGGGTGAGGTTGTAGACCGTGACGCCGCCGACGGTCTCGGACTTGAAGTGGGCCGCTACCCAGGATGCGATCTTCGACGAGCCGGTGCCGCCGCCGAAGCTCTCGCTGCCCTGGCCGACGTAATAGTGGATCTCGCCCTTGGCGACCAGGGCCTCGAACTCGGCCAGGGTGGGGGCCGGATCGGTGCCGTTGAAGCCCCCGATCGCCAGCACCGCGCCGCCGCCGGTGGCGAGCTCGATCGGTGCGGCCTCCTGGGTGCCCTCGGTGGCGGCGATCCACTTGTACTTCGACCCGTCCTGCTCCAGCAGGGTGGTCAGCGCGCTGCTGACCTGGGTGCTGCCGGACAGGCCGCCCATCGCGACGCCGCCGCCGAAGCCGCCCGCGCCGCCGGTGCCCCGACCGAACCCGCCGGGCCGAGTGCCCGCGGTGCCCGATCCGGTCGACGAGCCCGTGCCTGTACCGGTGCCGGTGCCGGAACCCGAGCCGCCGGGGAACGAGCCCGAGCCGCCGGGGAACCCGCCGGTCCCGCCCGATGCGGTCCCGCCCGATGGAATGCCGCCCGATGTGCTGCCGCCGGTTCCGGTTGGCGTCCGGCCGGTGCCGGCGGCGTTGCCGCCGAACACGCGCCCGCCGAACCCGCCGCCGCCGCCGGGGGCGCCGCCCCCACCCCCGCCGAACGACCTGGCCACCGCCGGCCCGGCACTGGGGATAGCGCCGGTGTGCGTGCTGTTGGCCGTGTCGAGGGAGTAGGCCAGCGGCCCGCCCAGTCCGGCCACGATCGCGAGCGCGAGCGGTGCGTAAACCAGCGCGGGCGCCCGGCGGCGGTTGGTCGTCGTCACCCGGCTGCGGTCCGTCCAGCGCAGCAGTTCCGGCACGGCGAAGACCGAGATCGCGCCGAGCATGCCCGCGATCAGCACGGTCCACCGCAGCCAGGGTAGCCACTCGGGCGTCCGCTCGAGCAGCTCGTACGCCCAGATCCCGGTGACGAGCACGCCGATCGCGGCGACCGCGCGGCCCGCGACGGACAAGCCGGACTGCAGCAGCGAGATGGCCCCGACGCCGACCAGCGCGCCGATCGCCGGCGCGAGCGCGACCATGTAGTAGGGGTGGATGATGCCCTGCATATAGCTGAAGACCGCCCCGGTGACCAGCAGCCACCCGCCCCAGAGGAGGGCGAACGCGCGGACCCGGGAGGTGCGCGGCGCCCGCCTGGAGATCCACAGCAGGGCGCCCAGCGAGATCAGCGCGGCCGGGATCAGCCAGCTGACCTGGCCGCCGAACTCCGACTGGAACAGCCGGAAGACTCCCGTCGACCCGCCGAAGGAGCTCCCGCCACCGCCACCGCCGATCGAACCGGTTTCCGATCCGTCCAGCCGCCCGAGTCCGTTGTAGCCGAGCGCCAGCTCGAGGATGTTGTTGTCGGTCGAGCCGCCGAAGTAGGGACGGTCGGCGGCCGGCGTCAGCTGGGCGATCGCGATCCACCAGCCGGCCCCGACGATCACGCCGCCGAGCCCGGCCAGCAACTGCCAGATCCGCCGCCCGAGCCGAGTCGGCCCGGCCCACAGGTAGGCGAGGCCGAAGCCGGGCAGCACCAGGAACGCCTGTGCCATCTTGCTGAGGAAGGCGAAGCCGAGCAGCAGCCCGGCCAGGACCAGCCACCGGGTCCTGTCCCGCTCGAGCGCCCGCTGCACCGCGTACCCGGCCGCGGTCATCAGCAGGACCAGGAGCGCGTCGGGGTTGTTGAAGCGGAAGATGAGGGCGGCGGCCGGGGTGAGGGCGAGGACCGCGCCCGCGATCAGGCCCGCGGTCGGCCCGAACCAGCGTCGCACGGCCGCGTACAGCAGCAGTACGGACGCGACGCCCTCGACCGCCTGCGGCGCCAGCAGCGACCACGAGTTGAACCCGAATATCTTGGCCGACAGCTCGTCCACCCACAGCGACGCGGGGGTCTTGTCCACCGTGATGAAGTTGGACGAGTCGAATGAGCCGAAGAAGGCCGCCTTCCACGACTTGGTCCCCGCCTGCACCGCCGCGGCGTAGAAGTCGTTGGCGTAGCCGTTCCGGCTGAGGTCCCACAGGTAGAGCAGCGCGGTGAGGGCGAGCAGGCCGAACAGCGCGGGCCTGGCCCACTGCGGGTCGGCCGCCGGGCCGCGAACCAGGCGGCGCAGCCACCCGGGAGGCGGCGACGACCGGTGAGCGGGTTCGAACGTGACGGTGGCGCTCATCGCACATCTCCAAGGGATTGACGGGACGCGGCCGGCGCGGTCAACGGGGCGGCGGACGTCGCCTGCAGTCCCGCGAACACCCACCCCCGGTAGAGGACGAAGCGCAGGGCGGTGGCGACCAGGTTCGCCGCGACCAGCACGGCGATCTCGGCCCCGCGACCGGGCGAAGCCGACACGGCGTGCAGGCACATCAGCGCGCCGGAGGTGAGGACCAGGCAGACGCCGAACGCGATCAGCCCGCGGAAGTGGTGCACGGCCGCCCCCGCCCGGCCGGTGACCCCGAACGTCAGCCGCCGGTTGGCGGCCGTGTTAAAGACGGCGGTCAGCAGCAGGCTCAGCGCGTTGGCGGCCTGCGCGCCCATGAACCCGCGCAGCGCCAGGAAGACCACGATGTAAGCCAGCGTGGAGAGCACGCCGATGGCGGCGAACCGGGGCACCTGCCAAGCGAGCCCGCGGGTCGGCCTGAGGCCGGTTTCGCGCAGCCGGGGCACCTTGATCGTGCCCCGGGCGAGACCGAGGCCGACCCGCGTCATCCCGCGCAGGTCGCCGAGCGCGGTGTCGACGATATTGACCCGCGAGTCCGCGTCGTCGATCCAGTCCACCGGCACCTCGTGGATGCGCAGCCCGGCCCGTTCCGCCAGCACCAGCAGCTCGGTGTCGAAGAACCAGCCCCTGTCCTCGACCAGCGGCAGCAGCTGCCTGGCCTGAGCGGCCCTGATCGCCTTGAACCCGCACTGCGCGTCCGAGAACTCGGCCCCCAGGGTGGTCCGCAGCAGCAGGTTGTAGCTGCGCGAGATGATCTCGCGTTTGGGGCCGCGGACCACCTGCGATCCCCGGGCCAGCCGGGTTCCGATGGCGACGTCGCTGTGCCCTGACAGCAGCGGCGCGACCAGCGGCAGCAGAGCGTTCAGGTCGGTGGACAGGTCCACGTCCATGTACGCGAGCACCTCGGCGTCCGACGACGACCAGATCTCGTGCAATGCACGGCCGCGGCCGGGGATGTCGAGGTGGACGGCGCGTACCTCGGGATACTTGTCTTCCAGGGCGCACGCGACCGGCCAGGTCCCGTCGGTGCTTCCGTTGTCCGCGATCGTGACGCGGGCGGTGAAGGGGAAGGCGCAGCGCAGGTGCTCGACCAGCCGCGTGACGCTGGGCTCGAGGTCGTGCTCCTCGTTCTTGACCGGCACGACGATGTCTACATCTACCTGAGGTGTCTCACTCATGGCCCTGAGTCTGCGAATCGGAACTGGTCGGCCCCTGCCCCGCGCATGTACGCGGCCTCTGAGTAGACGCCTAACTTCTGTAAACCCGCAGTCTCCCGCGCGAGCCGCGCGTTGGTCGCCGCCAGCTGGCAGTCGGTCCAGCGCCGCAGCTGCCAGAGCTCGTCAGCCGTCAGGCGTTCACAGGCCAGGTCCCAGTGCACCGCGAGCCAGTCGCCCGGCGCCACGTCGGTGACGAAGGCCCGCCCGTCCTCGGTCAGCCGCACGCTCTCCTCGACCTCCTCGTCGAGCCGGAGGGCGCGCCCGTCCCAGGCCAGGTGGCGCCCCCTGACGGTGGCGTGGTCGGGGTCGTCGACCGACGTGACCCGCGCCCACCGGATCCGGCAGCTGTCCAGCACGTGCACTGCGGGGCCGGGATCCACTGCGGTCAACATCCGCGTCCACGGGTAGACGCCGAAGACGTGGAACCCGTGCGTCGGCATCGCCTCCGGGAGCAGCGCGGGCTTGAGGTGCGTCCAGTAGCGCCCGGCCCCGGCGGCGGCGATCCGGTCGAGCAGCATCCGCCAGAAGCGGGGCCGATCCACGTCGTCAAGAAGCGAAGACCCGGTCCAGTAGGCGCGCACGACCCGTTCGTCGAGCGGGTCGGCGATCCCCCCGAGCTCGGCCAGCACGCAGAGATAGGGCCACGCGCCGGAGAACCTGCTCGCGATGGACAGCACGTCCCCCGCGGTACGTCCGGTCGATGCCAGCTCGGCCAGCGCCGCCGAGTCCGCGGGCCCGCAGTAGCCCAGATGGTTCGGCGCGTAGGCGTACCTCGCGAACAGCCGCTGCCCGGCCGTCACGGCGAGCGGCTCATCGGCCATGGGCGGGCGCCTTTCCTTCGGGTCGGCGATTCGCAGCTCCGAGTACGGGCGTTGAGCTTGAGCGCTCAGGCATAAGTAGCCATGCTACTTGCCGAGACGCCCCTCGTGGCGGTAGGTGTGGAACCGTGCACGAACTGTCGATCTGCTCCTCGATCGCCGACATCGCCCGCCGCCGCGCGGGCGGCCGCGCGATCAGCGTGATCAACGTGCGGGTGGGGCAGCTCCGCCAGATCGTGCCGGACACGCTGGTCTACTGCTGGAGCCTGATCAGCGAGGAGACGCCGCTGGCGGGCTCGCGGATCGTGGTGGAATCGGTGCCCGCCCGCATCCGCTGCCGGGCCTGCGAGCACACGGCCGACGTCGGCGACCTGCCGACGTTCGCCTGCGCCGCCTGCGGCGGGATCGACGTGGCGATCGTGGCGGGCGAGGAATTCCTGATTACCTCGCTCGAACTGGCGGAAGAGGGGGCGGGCGGCTGATGGGACGGTTTCACCGACACGAGGACGGGACCGCGCACGCGCACGACGGCGAGGACGGCCACGCCCACGGTGCGGACCACTCCGGGTACCAGACCGGCGCCGAACGGGTGGAGGTCCTCGAGCGGATCTTCGGCGAGAACGACAAGACCGCGGCGGCCAACCGGGCCGAGTTCGCGGCCAGCGGAGTCCGGGCGGTGAACCTGATGTCCTCACCGGGCGCGGGAAAGACGACCCTGCTGCGCGAGACCCTGTCCCGGTTGGCGGGCCTGGTGCGGATCGGGATCATCGAAGGCGACATCGAGACCAGCCTCGACGCGGACCGGCTGGCCGGCTTCGGCGCTGCCGTCGCGCTGATCAACACCGGGAACGGGTTCGGCGGCGAGTGCCACCTGGACGCCCCGATGGTGGCGTCGGCGCTGCCCCGGCTGCCGCTCGACGAGCTCGACCTGGTGCTGATCGAGAACGTCGGCAACCTCGTATGCCCGGCCGAATTCGATGTCGGGCAGGATGCCAGGGCGATGGTCTACGCGATCACGGAGGGCGAGGAGAAGCCGCTCAAATACCCGGTGATGTTCCGGTCGTGCGAGCTCGTCGTGGTCAACAAGATGGACCTGCTGCCTTACCTCGACTTTGACCTTGACGGCTTCGTCGGCAACTTGCGCAAGGTCAACCCCGCCGCGGACGTCCTGTTCGTGAGCGCCCGCACCGGCGAGGGGGTCAGCGCCTGGTGCGACTGGCTCCGCGCCCGGCTGTAGCCCCCGCGCTCTAGCGGGTACGGCGCGGCGCCGGGGCCAGCACCTGCGAGCCCGCGCGCGCCTCGGTGAGCGCCGCCGTCATCATGTCCGCGGCCTGGCCGGCCGCGGCCAGCGCCTCGATCACCTCGGTCACGCAGTCGTCCGCGTCGAGGCCCGCCTCGGGAGTGAGCTGTCCGTCTTCGTGCTGGACGACCAGGAACCGGGCGAGCTGCTCGCAGAGCTGGGGCAGGCTGGAGCCGATGAGCTCGAGGCTGGCGACGATGTCGCGCACGTCGCCCGGGGTGCTGAGCTCACCTCCGCCGTGCGTGAGCTCGTTAAGCACCGCGATCGCATGCGCCGCTCGGCTCGCGACCTCGCCCGGGGTCATGGTGCTCGCCAGTTCCGTCACTGGCTGACCTCGACGTCACGAGCGCGCGGCGGCGCTAGCTGCTCAGGCATCCGTCTCCTCGGGGGAACTCGGGTTGGGGTCCCGTGTGACACTCATGCATGGTGTGCCCGCAAGACCGCTCTCTTATACGATACGGCCCCGATTACGCCAGGTCAGCCGTATGTAACAGGGATCCAGCCCTCGATCCGTGTGGTAGTGATGCTGCTGTGACCTGGGCTTATCCTCCACTTAACATACTTATTATACAAGGCATGGCTATAGCTTGACATCTTCTACAATCGGGCGGTCCCGAGGCCCACCGGGCTGCCCGCTACGGTCTCACGCGGCCAGATAGGAGCAGTGGGAGCAGGGTGTCGCGTAGTTGTGCTGTGGCGTGGCATATCAGCTCGTGAGCGGCCATCTTCTGGTTGAGTGCGTCCAGTGTCCGGCCGATCGCCTGTTGGATGGCCGGTGAAGGAAGGGCAACAGGCAACGAACCGAGGGTCTTTGTGTTGATACTCGGTATGGCTGTTCCGCTGGAATGGGCAGCGAACCACTCCCTGACGGCCGGATGAGTAAGGTAGAGGCTGAGATAGAGTGGATCGACGTGGTCATCGGGGCGTATCCGGATGATGCCGGTACCGAATAGCCAGCCTTCTTGCTCCGCGCTGGCGAGCGAGACACGACCGATGGAGCCGGTTCGCGCGGCCAGGAGGTCACCGCCTCTAATCCGGTACCGGGCCCGGCGCGATGCCTCGTCGGGGTTTGCATAATCGGTGGGCCCTGATACCCGGCCGGACACGAGATTCCTGGGCTTAACGACCGGTACCGTCCCAAGCGACTCTTCTGCGATGGACGTTCCGGCGATCAGCTCGCAGAAGTCGCCCAAGGCTCTTTCCCGCCAGTCCTCGGGCGTGGAACCGATGAGGGCGTTCACCACTTCAGCCTCCTCAGGAGCTGCTCGGCGGCGGCATCCTTTTCTTCTGCTGCGTCCTCGAGGCTGGCGAGTCGATTCATCAGCAACTCTACCGAGTCCTCAGCGGATGAAAGATCTGCGACAGGCGGTGGGGTCTTTACGTAGACGGCGGGTGAGAGATTATAGTTTCTTTCTCGTATTTCGGCAACGGACACTGAGACCGTGTTCGGCATCATTCTGGCCGAGTGGTCGGACCGCCACGTTCGTATCGCTTCAGCTATCTCAGCGATCTCTTCGTTGCTGATCTCCCGACGCGTTCTGTTCATCATGTGGCCTGCCGATGACGCGTCGATCAGCAAGATCTGATCCTGTACTGACCCTGGAGGCTGCAGTAGCCAGACGCACACCGGTATCCTGGTGTCGTGGAAGAGGTCAGGTGGAAGTGCGATGACCGCTTCCACACAGCCGTCCTCGAGCATTCCCTGTCGCGTGGCTATGTCATATCTATTCGCAGAGAACAATGTGCCATTCGGCATCACGACTGCTGCGTGCCCGTCCGGGTCAAGCGACCGAATCGCATGATCAAGCCACGTGAAGACTGCCCGTCCCTTCATGCTGTGCGAATATTGCACAGGTTCAGGATGAGAGTCGGACCAGCGCTGGCTGAATGGCGGGTTGGCAAGTACTCGGGAGAATGTGCGAGGCGTTTCGAAAAGATCATTGTAGTTACTGAGACCGTGCAAGAAGATACTGTTCGTTATTCCGTGGACGGTGAGATTCATGCGCGAGATATATAGTGATTCGGTGTCAATCGCTGATCCATAGGTCACGACATCCGCCGATCGCCCGGCCGCATTTCTGGCAGCGGCCACGAGCAGCTCTCCGGATCCGCACGCCGGATCGTAGAAAGTAGATGCCGAGCCGACCGCCAGCACGGACGCCAGAACCCTGGTGACGGACCTCGGTGTATAGAACCCGCTATCTCGCGACAACCCCAAATCGGCGAAGGATTCGAGAAGCTGCTCGAATGCTGCGGCCGCTTCTTCTCTACGTGTCGCCCTGTTGATAATCTCTACAAGCTGGGCGAACGTGCGCGCGGGTATCGCATCATAGGTGCTCGCCTGGCCTATGAATTCTCGTATTGCGGGATCGCGTCGCAGTGAATCTACTACATTAAAGCCCGGCGAGGATTGGAGGCGCTCCCAGTTCTCCTGGTCCGAGACACGCAAATAGAACAGAGCGAAGATGAGATTGCGTGCTGCGGACGCATCGAGCGGACCACGAAGCAGGTCCATCGCCCGCCACAGGTCCGAAGACCGGACGTCGGTCATGCCGTTCTCCGCACGGGGCGCCGGCTGAGCAGGTCCGGCACTCTGTCGAAGGTCCGCAGCCAGCCGACAACCTCGGGCTCGATGTAGCCGATGAGACGGTAGACCTTAGAGTGGTCGGCCGCCAGGTCCCGGTGGTGAATGGGCTCGTGATGCATGACCCGGTTACGGAGCAGCACCATGGTTTCGAGGTTGTCGCGCAGCGGTTCGCGTCTGCCGTGGTAGTGGGGGAATGATCTGTACAGCGCGGGCACCCAGAGGTGCCGGTCATACCGGCGGCTGAGGAGGGACACCCAGAAGCCAAAGGACAGCTCGGCGACAATATCGTCCGGGCTCGGATGCGGGCGGCCGGGACGTCCCGCCTGCTGTCGCGCCGCCTGCTCACGCGCCACATCAATCTTGCGGATAGCGACCTCAACGAGGGGTGCCGTAACCCACCAGTCGCGACGGCCATATGACGCCAACAGCTGCGCGTGCAGCGCGTTACGGAGGCTGATTTCCAGGCAGTGCAACGACGCGTAGAAGGCCTCCGCGACTTGCAGGTTCCACCGATAGAGGCCGTCGGCCTCTATCCCGCTGGTTTCCGCGGTAGCGAGGTACGGCGACAGCCGGGGCATGGCGAAGGCCCGGATGAACCACTCCGGCAGGTCAGAGGACATGACGCCACCTCCCAATGTCGAGTTCGCCGTTTGTCTTCGACGTGTAGTGGGGTACACTATCTTCCGTAAGCCCCGGGTCCGCCTCTGCTTCGCATGCCGCCCGGGGCACGGCTTTATCTAAGGCCGCCCTAGATGGCTGAGCCGCCCTCCGGCGTTCGGGGGGTCGTTGCCGCTTCCTTAACTCGCTTGTGAGCTTAGCCCTTATGCGCCCCGAGCGCAACCGTGTATGGGCATACAGCAGTACACTTGTATCTCCATACGCAAATGCTTGCGCGCTTACCTCAGCTCAAGGCGTTAGCAGGCCGCCCAGGCCGGTGATGCTCTCGTGACCCGGGCTTATCCTCCGCTTAACATACTTATTATACAAAGTATGGCTATAGGAGGATCAGTGGACTTTGACCAGCGTTACGCCGAGCGGACCAGGCGGTCAGCGGAGCTGTTCGCCGACGCCAGCAAGATCGTCCCCGGCGGGGCGGGCAGCAGCGCCCGGACGGTGAAGTTCGGCTGGAAGCCGTACCCGCCTTTCATCGCGGGCGGCACCGGCGCCCGGATCACCGACGTGGACGGCAACTCCTACGTCGACTACCTGCTCGGCCTCGGCCCGATGATCCTGGGGCACCGCCACCCGGTCGTCACCGAGGCGGTGACCAGGGCCATCACCGAGTTCGGCACCTGCCCGGGGCTGCCCTACGAGCTGGAAATGGAGGCCGCCGCCAAGGTCGTCGACGCGGTGCCCGGCGTCGAGATGGTGCGCTTCTCCAACTCCGGCAGCGAGGTGGTCGGCACCGCTGTCAGGCTCGCCCGGGCCTACACCGGCAGGCGGCTGATCATCCGGTTCGAGGGGCACTACCACGGCTGGCAGGACACGGTCTACTGGTCAAATCACGTAGATCCGGTCGCGGCAGGCCCGGCCGACAGTCCCCGGCCGGTGGCGGCCGGGCCCGGCGTGCCGCTCGAGCTCGCGGACACCCTGATCGTCTTGACCTGGAACGATCCCGACAGCTTGCGCAAGGTCATGGCCGAGCGCGGCCACGAGGTCGCGGCGGTGATCACCGAGCCGGCCGTTTTCAACACCGGCTGCATCCTGCCCGAGCCCGGCTATCTGGAGTTGCTCCGCAGCGAGACCCGCGCTCATGGCGCGCTGCTGATCTTCGACGAGGTCATCACCGGATTCCGGTTCTGCCGCGGCGGCGCGCAGGAGTGGTTCGGCGTCACCCCGGATCTGACCACCCTCGCCAAGGGGCTGGGCGGCGGCTTCCCGGTCGCCGCGATCGGCGGGTCGGCCGAGGTGATGGGGATGATCGCCGAGGGGCGGTACTCGCACTCCGGCACGTACAACGCCAACGCGGTCGCCTGCGCGGCCGTGTCGGCCACGATGGACGTGCTGAAGGAGCCAGGGCTCTACGAGAACGCGCGGGCGCGCGGCGACCGACTGGCCGACGGGCTGCGCACGCTGGCCGCCGACGCCGGGCTCCCGGTCAAGGTGGACGGCATCGGCACGGTCTTCCAGATGTGGTTCACCGAGCACCCGATCAGGAACTGGCGCGATGCCGAGCGGTACGCCAACGAGGAGAGGTTCACCCGCTGGTACCAGGAGATGTTCCTGCGCGGGGTGCTGTTCCATCCCAGCCAGTACGAGAACCTCTTCGTCTCCCTCGTCACCACCGACGAGGACATCGACGCGACCCTGGCGGCCGCCGAGGATTCGTTCAAGGTGCTGGCGGCCGAAGCCTCCTGAGACCTTTCACAGCGAAGGAAGCGGTGCACAGCATGCCCCTGTTCGACCTGGCCGGCGCGCGTGAGAAACGGCGGCTCGCGCTGGCGACGCACCCGGCGAGCCAGGCATCGGGAATCCCCGCGCGCAAGCGGCTGCGCTACGAGGAGATGATCGAGTTCATCGAGCGGCTGGTCGCCGACGGCAACCTAGCGCCCGGCGACATGCTGCCGACGCAGGCAGAGCTGGCGACGGCCGCCGGCGTCAGCCTCATCACGGTGCGGCGGGCGCTTGAGGAGCTCGAGCGGGCAGGTCGGGTCCGCCGTCACCAGGGGGTCGGCACGTTCCTGGCCAGGCCGCGCATCATCAGCGAACCCGGCCGCTCCGGCGGCCTGCTTGACACGCTCCGCCGGGCGCACGACCCGAGCGGCGGCCAGGGACTGGACGGCCAGGGGCGGGAGGGCCAAGGGCCGGAGGGCTGGGCACGAGGACACAGCGAGCCGAGGGTCGGCAACCGGCTGCTCTCGCTCGGCCAGGGCCTGCCGTCGGTCTCACTTCGGGCCGCGCTGCAACTGGCCGACGGGGCGCCGGTCTGGGAGATCCGGAGACAGCGGCTGGTGAACGGCGAGCCGAAGGTGTACGAGACCGCGGCCATCCCCGTGGCGCTCGCCCCCGGGATCGATCGCTACACCGCCCAGCTGAACGGCTCGCTGTACGAGCTGCTAGCCGAGCGCTACGGCCTCGAAGACCAGGCCGAAGAGCAGTACCTGGAGGTCGCGGCGGCCGACGACGACGAGCGGCGGTTGCTCAGGCTTCCCTCGAAATCGCAGGTGGTCCGGCTCCGCGGCCTGTCCACGGACCAGAACGGGACCCCGTTCGACTGCTTCACGCAGGTCTACCCGGCGCTGGAGTTCGGCTTCTACATATCCGGCGGCACCTCCCGCGGGCTGCTGCGCACCACCTCATGGGACGGCTGGGGCATCACAGTCGCCCCGGTCCGTTCGAAAGAAAAATAACAGGCACCACCGCACCGCCGCGGCTATCCACAGAACCCGCAACGACCCCGATGAAAGAGGTCTCGCATGGCCGATAACCCCCCCGGCCGTTCGCTAGCCGCCGGCGCCCTGTCAGGCAGGGACGTGGTGGTGATGGCGCTAGCCAGTTCCGGTCCGACGCAGTCGGTCGCGGTGAGCCTGGCGGCGATCCTCGCGACCGTCGCCTACGCCGGCTTCCTGCCGATCCTGATCTGCTTCATCCCGATGCTCGGCATCGCCCTCGGCTACCAGCGGCTCAACGCCTGGCACACCAGCGCGGGCGCGACCTACTCCTGGGTCGGCCGGGCGCTCAACCCGCACGCCGGGTTCCTGGCCGGCTGGCTGATGCTCATGTACTACACGGTCGGCACCACGAGCCTGACGGTGCCGCTGGGCACCTACTTCCTCAGCTTCTTCAGCGACGCGGCGGCCAACAACCAGTACGCGGTGGCCGCCGTCGGCTCGGCGTTCGACTTGATCGTGCTCGCGGTCGCGGCGCGCGGGGCCGGGGTCTCGGCCAAGTTCCAGTGGGTGTGGGCGGTGTTCGAGTACGCGCTGATGCTCGGCTTCTGCATCGCCGCGATCGTCGGGCATCTACAGCGGCGGCCTGCAGCACACCGTGCACATCGCCTCGTCCTGGTTCACGATCGGCGGGGCGGGCGGGTTCAAGGCGCTGATCTCCGGCGTGCTGCTGGCGATCTTCCTCTACTCCGGCTGGGACACCGCTGCCTACGTGACCGAGGAGGCCAGGGGCAAGCAGGCCGGCCGCGCCGCCGTCACCAGCGTGATCCTGCTCTTCGTGATCTACGCGGTCGCGGTCCTCGCCTTCCAGGGCATCGCTCCCAATGGCCAGCATGCAGGCCAACGCCGGGAACATCCTCGCCTTCGTGGGCGACAAGATCGGCGGCGGGTTCTGGAAGAACGTGATGATCGTCGCGGTCCTCGGCGGCACCCTGGCCTCGCTCCAGGCGGCGATCGTGTCCTCGGCCCGGATCTCGTTCGCGATGGGCAGGGACCGGGTCATCCCTTCGTGGTTCGGCGCCGTCAGCGAGAAGTACCGGACACCGTGGAATGCCACCATCCTGCTCGGCCTGCTGAACATCGTCTTCCTGTGGGCATCGACGCTTATCTCCACCATCGGCCAGGCGCTGAGCGACATCCTCTCTACCCTCGGCCTGATGGCCGCGATCTTCTACCTCCTTACCGCCGGGACCGCCGTCTGGTACTACCGGCGGCAGATCACGTCCTCGGCCGCGAACTTCTTCCTCGGCGGGGTGCTGCCCGGCCTGGGCGCCGCGTTCATGGCGTTCGTGGTGATCTACTCCTTGGTCACCGGATCGCTGAACGGCGTCGAGGAGGTCTGGGGTCTCGGCCTGGCGCTGCTCGGCCTGGTCCTGTCGTTCATCTCGTCCCGCGTGGGCAAGGCCCGCTTCTACAGCGACCCGTCGGTGAGCCACGGCGACACGGTGGAGGCCGAACTCGCCGAGGCCGGCGCCCGCACGGGCGTCGCGGACGAGAGCGCCTGATGGATGGCGATTCGTGATAACAGGCGACTCGTGATGGCCGGGCGCCCGTGAACGGGCTCGTGGAAGGCGTTTTCGCGGGCCTCGATCTCGGCACCTCCGGCTGCAAGGGCGTGCTGGTCACCGCCGACGGCCGGGTCGTCGCCAGCGCCGCCGCCCGCTACCCGACGCATCGGCCCGAGCCCGGCGCGGCCGAGCAGCAACCGGGGGACTGGCTGAAAGCGTTTACATCCGTCACACTCGGACTAGCGAATGCAGTGGCGGCGGAGCGCTGGCAGGCGGTGGGTCTGTCGGCGATGCTGCCAACGCTAGTTCTCACAGACGGCGTCGGTGCCGCCGCCACCCCCGGCGGCATCGACGCCCCCTCATCGCGCCGTCATCTGGAACCGCTCGGCCCCGCCATCACCTGGGAGGACGGCCGCGCGGAGGCGGCCGGCAGCGCGTTCCGCGAGGGCCTCGGCGGCGATGCCCTCTATCGACGGACCGGCCAGTGGGTGGACGGCCGGTATCTCGTGCCGATGGCACTGCGCCTGGCGGCTCGGGAACCGGAGCGGGTCGCGGCCGCGAGGTACCTGCTCGGCGCCAAGGACTACCTGTTCGGCGTGCTCACCGGCGAGGTGCTCACCGACCCGTCGACGGCGACCGGCACCGGCTGCTACGACCTGGCAGACGGCACCTGGATAGCCGAGGCCGTCCCGCCGGGGCTGCCGAGGCTGCCGGAGATCGCACCGTCCACCACCGCGCGTCCGCTGCTGCCCGCCCCCGCCCGTGCGCTTGGCCTGGTCGCAGGCACCCCGGTCGTACTCGGCGGCGCGGACTCAGTGCTCGGCGCGGTCGGCCTCGGCCTGACCACCCCTGG
Organism: uncultured Actinomycetota bacterium; assembly: GCA_963773105.1. Taxonomy (GTDB): domain Bacteria; phylum Actinomycetota; class Actinomycetes; order Streptosporangiales; family Streptosporangiaceae; genus Trebonia. Next base: position 199,932 of record CAVZAA010000002.1, on the reverse strand, counting down.
CCAGGTCGCCTACATCGCCGGGACGAGCACCGTGATACTCGCGCTGACGGACACCCTGGCGCTTGACGCCGCCCACCGCTATCTGGTCACGCCGATGGCGACCCCGGGGAGCTGGGGGCTGGAGATGGACCTGCTCGCGACCGGGAGCGCGCACGCGTGGCTGGCCGGGCTGCTGGCCGGCGGCGACCAGGCGGCGCTGGCCAAGCTCGCCGACGAGGCGAACCCGGACGTCGCGCCGCTCTTCCTGCCGTACCTGCTCCCCGGCGAGCAGGGCGCCCGCTGGGATCCCGGCCTGGCCGGGTCGCTGTCGGGCCTGCACCTGGGGCACGCCGCGGGCGACCTCGCCCGCGGCCTGCGCAACGGCATCGTCGCGGAGAGCAGGCACTGCCTCGCGGTCCTGGAGGCCGCGGCCGGGGTCGGGGCCGGGGTCGGGGTCGGGGTCGGCGAGATCCTGATGGCGGGCGGCGGGGCGCTGGCACCGTCGCTTGCCTCCGATCTGGCCGATGCGACCGGTCGCGCCGTGTACCCGCCCGATCCTTCGCTGACCGACAGCTCGGCCATCGGTGCGGCGGTCGTCGCCGCGGCAGGCGCGGCCGGCCAGGCGGTTGCCGTCCATCATGACGAGGAACGGGCCCGGCTGGCTCCGGACCGCAGCCGTTCCGCCTGGTGGGAGAGACAGGCGGAACGGCACGAGGCCGCGGTCGCGGGCCTGATCGTTAGCCGATGATGCGATAGAAGGCGTGCAGACCCTCGATGATGCCGAGGATCGTGAACGCGAGGGCCGCGATCACGATCAGCGGAATCGCGATGCGCCAGTACCTGACGCAGAGGGCGGCGGCGATGATGACGATGACCACGATCCCCGCGTTGTCCTGGGGCTGTGGAGGCTGGATTGGCATGCAAGCTCCTGGCACGTGTGGCCTGGTGATGAACTACAGCACCGGCTCGTGCGCAGGCGTCAGCGAGCACTGGCCTGGCCGCCCCTCTCATACCGGTCGTCGGTACGGGTCGGACAACCCGTATAAAGAGGGTCTTTGCAAGATCTCGCGGGCGAGGTAGCGTAACTACCTGTAACTAGGGCGAGGATCCATGCACGGGTCCGGTGTCCAGGCGCGGTCGGAGTTGGCGCTTCGGCCGCGCCTTTTGCTTGAGTGGCTGGAGCGACTGCTATCGCAGTGGGCGTCATTGCCCGTGTTAAAACTGCGGCGGACCTCGCGCCGCCGGGCCAACGCTGTTGGAGACCGGCTCAGTTCCCCGTCTGGTCTCCATGGCAACCCCTTGCGGTTCAGGATGCCTTACCTGGTACCTTCATCATGAGTCTTGACGAGAATTTCATCAAGACTTCAAACGTGTCTTACAGGGAAACGATTTGCGACTTTCTTGAGACGCCCGTCCAGGCTGTGGCAAAGTGTCGCTAGGCAAGGCCTGTGCGACAGGGGAGGTTGACGTGGCAGCGTCCGCAAGCCCTACGGTCAGACGCCGTCGCCTCGCGGCCGAGCTGCGTCGTCTCCGCGGAATGCGGACGGGCGGCGCGGTTGCCAAGGCTCTCGGGTGGTCGCCGGCGAAGATCAGCAGATACGAACTCGGGCAGTCCAGCTTCCCGCTGGACGAGGTCGAGAAGCTGCTGGACTTCTATCAGGTCACCGAGCCCAGCCGCAGCCAGCTTCTTGCCCTCGCCGAGCAAGCGAATCAGCGGGGGTGGTGGGAAGGGTACGCGGACGTGCTCGCGCCTGAGTACATGGAGTTCATCGGACTCGAGGCCGAGGCGGACACGATGGCTCACTGGCAGGTTGGCGTGGTTCCTGGTCTGCTTCAGACGGAGGAGTATGCCAGGAGGTTGAACGCTGGCTATCACAGCGTGATACCAACCCCGCCGGGCATCCTGGAGAAGCTAGTACACGTCAGGATGATCCGTCAGGAGGTGCTCGCGCGTGAGCCGCCGTTGCAGCTTTCCGTTGTGATCGACGAGGCGGTCCTGCTGCGGAAAATCGGCGATCGCGGACTGATGCATGCGCAGCTGGAGCATCTGGCCACAGTCGCGGATCTGCCTAATGTCGAGCTGCGGATCATGCCGCTCAGCAGCAGGGAGACCTCACTGGTGGCCGACTCTTTCGCGATCTTTTCGTTCGGCTCGCAGACGATAGGAGAGGTCGGTAAGCTCGCCGACGTCGTAAGCACCGAGAACGTCACAAGCGAGCTGTACGTGGAGGGCGAGACCGGCACGTATCTGTATCGCCTCGTTTTTCAGGGACTACTCAACGCATCGCTGTCTCCAGCGGACTCGCAACACCTGATCAGGCGGACAGCCAATGAGCTGTGGGCATGATCATCTGCGCTATATTATTGCGCAGCGCTGGAAGAGCACCAAGATGGAGGCTGATTTTAGTGCGACTTTTCGACAATAAGGATATGCAGTACTGTTCGGGTGCCGATTCCGCTCAGAATTGGCGAAAGAGCTCACGCAGCATGACAAACGGCAACTGCGTCGAGGTGGCCGGCCTGGCCGGCGAGTTCATCGGAGTGCGGGACAGCGTGAATCCCAAGGGCACGGTTCTTGGGTTCACTCAGGGCGGGTGGGACGCCTTCGTGGGAGGCGTCCGCAACGGCGAGTTCGACCGAAACCGTTAGCAACCGCGCGGACTGTGGCTTAACGGCGCGGGCAGGTACCAAATGCTGCCGTGAACCTGCCCGCGTCCGGCCTAATTGGTCTAATGTGGGTATGCATGTCGGAAAGCACCCAAGGCAGTGATGGGCCCGTCATGCCGGTCATCCCGGTATTGCCGGTTATCGAAGGCTTCAGGACCAGGCCGGCGGTCCCGCCGCCCGGGACGGTCTTCTCGCTCGGCTGGCTGATGGCGGAGCTATTCGATCCACGACGGCGGGCTATCGTCTCGGTCCGCCAGCCGCCTTTCAACACCGACGTCCAGCTTCCTCAGGTGCCTGACCTGGAATCGGACCCCAAGCTGGTCTTCCTCGCGGCCGAGCTGACCGAGCTCGTGGGCTGGTACCCGGCGCTCGCCCGGCCTTCCTCGGCGGTCACCCGCGAGACCAACAAGCTGAAGGCCGTCGTGGCGGCGGAGTCCGCGTCGGTCGGCGATGCCGCCGCTGCCGCCGACGGTGGCGCGACGGCGGAGGCCACCGCCGCGGGAGCGGACGGCAGGACGGGGTTCTCCGCCGCCGCTCTCCTGACGGCCGTGTCAGAGCTGAACCAGGCGATCCTCGATGCGTTCGCGGACAGTCCGGAACGGCTCAGCGCGTATCAGCTCGGCCTCGCGCTCAGCGACCTGGCCTGGCTGCCGTGCAAACCGGAACCCGGAACCCAGGGATCGGCCGCGAGCAGGCCGAGCGCCCTCGTCGGCCTGTTCGCCCGTCCCCAGCTGGCGACGGTCAAGACGCTGCTCAGCGGGGCAGGCACGCAGCTCCCGGCGTCGGCCGCCGGGATCGTAAGCCAGTCGCTTGACAACTGGGCGGACTGGCTGGACGTCAACGCGCCGAACTTCACCGCCTCGGGAGCCGACGCCTGGGCGGCGAACGCCGACGTCGTGCTGGGCGCGCTGCGCGTTCAGGGCCGGGTCTGGTACTCCGTGCTCATCGCCGACCCGGAGGTGTCGGTGTCCCCGTCCATGGGCGCCTGGGTCCAGGCGGGGTCCTCCATCGCACGGGCGACGGCGAAGATCAGCTCGGTCGTCCTGCGGCGTTTCTGGCCGCTGGTGCTGATAGCGCTGGCCGCGCTCGGCGGCCTGCTCGCCCTCGTCATCGTGAACCTCAGCGGGGCCAGCCAGTTCTGGGCGTCCCTGGCGACCGTGGTGGCCGTGGTCGGCGCCAGCGGCGTGGGGGTCGGGAGCGGGGTGTCGAGTGCGTTCGACGGCATCGGGTACGAAATCTGGTCGGCGGCCAAGCTCGACGCCTCGGCCTGGAACGTGACCTGGCTGCCGGCGATGACGTCGTCCACGATGCAGCGGGCCCGCCTGGACCGCCGCGGGGTGGCCGCCCCGCAGATCAGGAAGAACCTCGACATCCGGTAGGGGCGGACGGCGGCGTTAACATCGGTCTCATGCCCGACACCGAGGACACCAACGCCGCCGTCTGGAAGTCGGACATCGGCGTCAGCTTCTGGAAATCGACCCAGGCCGATCGGGAGCGGCGGCGGGCGGGGCAGCGCACGCTGCTCGCGGAGCTGCTGCCGTTCGCCGTCGACGAGCCGTTTACGTTCGTGGACCTCGGAGCGGGAACGGGCGCAGCCGCCCGGATCATCCTCGACCACTTCCCGGCCGCGCACGCGATCCTGGCGGACTTCTCGCCGCAGATGATGGCCCAGGGTGAGGTAGAGCTCGAGCCCTACCAGGGCCGCTACCGCTACGTTGAGTTCGACCTGACCAAGGCGGGCGGCTGGCCGGCCGGCCTCACCGAACCGGTGGACTCCGCCATCAGCTCGCTGTCGGTGCACCACCTCAACGACGCGCGCAAGCAGACGCTGTTCGCGGAGATCCTCGCGCACCTGGCTCCCGGCGGCTGGTACCTGAACTACGACCCGGTCGCACCGCCGGACGGGGTGGTCGAGGAGGCGTGGCTGCGGGCCGGGGACCGGCGGGACCCGACCGCGGCTCACAAGCGCGAGCACCGGACCCCGGAGGAGCAGTTCCGCTACGAGAACCACGTGCGGTACATGATCCCGCTGAACCCGCAGCTTGATTACCTCCGCGCGGCGGGCTTCGAGGGCGTGGACGTTTACTGGAAGGAACTTGACTTCGTCATCTACGGCGGCAGGCGGCCTACCTCCTGACGCTGGCGGCCATCGCCTGTACCCCGGCGATGAACACGTTGACTCCAAGCTCGTAATGGAAGTCGGGATCGTCGCACGCGGTCATCGGCGCGGCGCACTCCACCAGCCTCGGGTACCTGACGGTCGGCAGGGTCGCGAACACGACCTGCTTCCTGCGCTGCAACTCGGTCCTGTCGTCGGCATCCAGTGACTTGATCCCCGCTTCGCTCATCACCAGCGTGATGCCGGTCCACAGGGTGGAGCGGGCTATCTCGCTGGCGTAGCGCGGATCGAATCCGGCATTGCGCAAGACCTCCAGGGTGGTCTCCGTCGCCAGCAGGAAGGGCTCGTTCTGCGTCTCCTTATGGAGCAGCAGCGCCGGGGCGGCCGGATGCGCCCGCAGCACCCGCAGCAGTGACTCGAGCAGCCCGCGGAGCTGTTCGGGCCAGGGCGCTTCCACGTCGACGTCGACGTCGATCTCGGACCAGACCCGCTCGGCCAGCCCGTCAAGCAGCTCGTCCTTGCTCCGAAAGTGCCAGTAGAGCGCCATCGGGGTGACGCCGAGCTCCTGCGCGAGCTTGCGGATCGTCAGCGCATCCAGCCCGGCGCTGTCCGCGAGCTGCATCGCCCGGTCAACGACCGTCCATTTGGTCAGCCGGGTGCGCTCGGCGTCGCCGCGGGCCGGCTCGGCGTCCGCGCCGAGCTGCGCTGAAGAAGCTGAAGAAGAAGTCACTTGACAACCATACGCCGTACAGGTCATGATCGGCAATGACAACATGTACAACGTATAAGAACGTCATACAGGTACGCCATACAGGTACTTAGTACACGATCCAAGCGGAAGGACCGCAGCCATGACGGCGAGGACACGGTGGTGGGCGCTGACGGCGGTCAGCCTTGCGACCCTGATGTGCTATTTGGATAACAACGTGGTGAACGTGGCGCTCCCGACCATCGAGCACAGCCTGCGCCTGTCGGTCAGCGGGCTGGAGTGGATCGTGAGCAGCTACCTGCTCGTGCTCGGCGGCCTGCTGCTGGTGGGCGGCCGGGTCGCAGACGTCTTCGGCAGGCGCCGGATTTTCCTGGCCGGCCTGGTCATATTCACGCTCTCCTCCCTCGCGGCGGGCCTGGCCGGCAGCGCCGACGTACTGATCGCCGCGCGGGCGGTGCAAGGCCTGGGCGCGGCGCTTGTGATGCCGGCCAGCCTCGCGATCATCGCCGCGACGTTCACCAATCCCCGGGAGCGGACGGCCGCGATCGGCATCTGGGGGGCGGTCGGCGCGCTCGGCCTGGCGCTCGGCCCGGTAATCGGCGGGCTGGTCAGCCAGCACCTGCACTGGGGCTGGATCTTCCTCATCAACGTGCCGCTCGGCGTAGTCACGGCGGCCATCGCGGTCCCGTTCATCGCCGAGTCGCACGGCCGGACCGAGGCCGCGACGGCAGCGGGCACCGGGCGGTCCACCGCCGCCCTGCTTGACATCCCCGGCCTGATCTCGTCCGCGGTCGCACTGTTCGCGCTGACCTACGCCCTGATCGAGGGCCAGGACAAGGGCTGGACCTCACCGCTGATCACGGCCGCGTTCGCGGTCGCCGCCATCGGCACCGCGGTCTTCCTGGTGATCGAGGCTCGCGTGTCGCATCCGATGGTCCCGCTGCCCATCTTCCGGTCGGCGGCGTTCAGCGGCGGCCTCGGCACGATGATGATCTGGTCGTTCGGCGTACTCGGAATCTACTTCTTCACCTCGCTCTTCCTGCAGGGCAACCTCGGGTTCTCGCCGACCAAGGCGGGCCTGGCGTTCGTGCCGATGGCGCTGTGCCTGGCGGTGGCGGCCATGCTGTCGCCGCGGGTGACGGCGGTCATCGGCGGGCACCGTACCGTCGCGCTGGGGATGGCGGTCATGACCGTTGGGCTGGTGCTGTTCGCCCGGCTCGGCGCGGGCGCGACGTTCACCGGCCTGCTGCCCGGGTTCGTGCTCTTCGGTCTCGGGGCCGGGCTGATGAACGTGCCGCTGACCAACGCGATCCTCGAGAACGCGCCCACCGAGCAGGCGGGTATCGCGTCCGCCCTGTTGAACGCGTCGCGCGAGGTCGCCGGGCTGCTTGGGGTTACGGTGGTCGGCGCGGTCCTGCGGTCAAGCGAGGGCAGCGCCCTGCGCGGCGGCGCGAGCCCGGCCCAGGCGTTCATCGACGGCTACCACTCCGGCCTGTGGCTGACGATCGCCCTGCTGGCCGGCGGCGTCGTGCTCAGCTACCTGACACTCCGGCCACGGCAGCGTGTCATGCTGCCGCAAGAGGGAACTCAGACCGGCGCAGTGCAGCAGTCGCCAGTGCAGCAGACAACGGTGCAGACAACGGTGGCGCCGCAGGGATAGCGAGGTGAGGCAGTGGCCGGGGCCGACGGGTTCGACGCGGTTGTGGTCGGGTCGGGGCCGAACGGCCTGATCGGGGCGGTCATCCTGGCCGACGCGGGGCTGAAGGTGCTGCTGGTCGAGCAGGCGGACGAGTTCGGTGGCGGGCTGCGGAGCGGCCCGCTCACCGGACTCGACGGTTTCACCCACGACCTGTGCGCGACCGTGCTGCCGCTGGCCCGCGCGTCGGCGGCATTCCGCGACCTCAACCTCGACCTCGACTGGGCCCTCCCGCCGGTGCAGGCGGCGCATCCGCTGGACGGGCAGGACGCGGTCCTCATCCACCGGGACGTGGCGCTGACCGCCGATGCCCTGGGCTCGCGCCGGGACGCGATCGCCTGGCGGCGCAGCGTCGGCGCGACCGCGCGCGGCGGGTTCGGCCTGGTCGACTCGCTGCTCTCGCCGCTATCGCCACCGCGCGCGCCGCTGCGGCTCGCCCGCTACGGCGCGCTCGGTCTGCTGCCGGCCGACGCGCTGGCCCGGATCCTGTTCGACGGCGAGCGGGCCCGCGCGGCGTTCGCGGGCATGGCCGCGCATTCCATGGTTGACCTGCGCAGGCCGATTACCGGCGGGTACGGGCTGCTGCTGGCGGCGCTCGCGCACCAGGTCGGGTGGCCGCTGGTCCGGGGCGGCTCCGCCCGGCTGGCGGCCACCCTCGTCGCCCGCCTGCTTGCGCTCGGCGGGGTCGCGGAGAAGGGGCGGTTGGTCCGCGACCTGGCGGACCTGCCCCGGGCCCCGATCGTCCTGCTTGACCTCACCCCCAGGCAGGCGGCCGACGTCTGCGGCGACCGGCTGCCGCCCCGGTACGCCAGACGGCTGCGCCGCTACCGGTACGGGCCAGGCGTGTTCAAGCTCGACTGGGCGCTGGACGGCCCGGTACCGTGGCGGGATCCCGCGGTGGCGGGAGCGGCGACCGTGCATCTGGGCGGGACGCTGCGCGAGATCGCGGCCGGGGAGGCAGCGGTCGCGGCCGGCCGGCACCCCGATCGGCCGTACGTCCTCGCGGTGCAGCCGTGCGCCGCCGACCCGTCCCGCGCGCCGGCCGGCCGCCACGTGCTATGGGCCTACTGCCACGTGCCGAATGGCTCCACGGTGGACATGACGGCGGCGATCGAGGACCAACTCGAGCGGTTCGCGCCCGGCTTTCGCCAGTTGATCATCGCGCGGGCCGCGCAGGACACGGCGACCATGGAGAGGCGCAACCCGAACCTGGTGGGCGGTGACATCGCCGGCGGCTACGGCGGCCTATCGCAGTTGATCCGTCGTCCGAACCTGTCGCCGCATCCGTGGGCCACGCCGCTACCGGGGGTCTACCTGTGCTCGGCGGGCACTCCGCCCGGGGCCGGCGTGCACGGCATGGGCGGCTACCACGCCGCCCGTCTCGCGCTGGCCGCGATGTGAGGGCCGAGGGCGATCGTGCCATAGGGCGGGCTGCACTTTGATTATTTACGCGCTTTACCGCAGCCGGCCCGCCCTGCCTGCCGGACGGGCGGCGATGGTCTCCACCAGCGTGATCAGCACCCGTTTGACCGACCCCATGTCACGGGCGTCGCACAGCACCAGCGGGGTCCCCGGGTCGAGGTCGAGCGCGAGCCTGATCTCCTTCGGGTCATAGGTCGGAGCGTCGTCGAAGCAGTTGACGGCCACGACGAACGGCAGCCGGCGGGTCTCGAAGTAATTGACCGACGGGAAGCAGTCGCCCAGGCGCCGCACGTCGGCCAGGATGACCGCGCCGAGTGCGCCGTAGGCCAGCTCCTCCCACATGAACGAGAAGCGCTCCTGCCCGGGCATGCCGAACAGGTAGAGCACGATCCTGGCGCCGAGGGTGATCCGGCCGAAGTCGAGCGCGACGGTCGTCGTGGTCTTGCCGTCCACGCCGGTCAGGTCGTCAAGGCCGACGCTCGCGGTAGTGAGGGTCTCCTCGGTCCGCAGCGGCCGGACCTCGCTGATCGCACCGACCAGCGTCGTCTTGCCTGACCCGAACCCGCCCGCGACGAGGATCTTGTGGGCGCTGAAGGCGGGCACGGTGGCAGCGGTGCCTTGTGCGTCAGAACGCGCGGAGGTCATGGTCATTCCGCCGAGATATCGATGGGGGAAACTCGCGGAAGCGCCGCCAGGTGCGGCCTGGCCCGCTTGGCCAGCATCGCCATCTCGTAGGCGACGGTGCCCGCGTCGGCTTCCGGCGGGCACAGCGCCGCTAGGCAACTGCCCTCGCCCGCGGCGATAAGGAAGAAGATCCCCCGCTCGAGCTCGATGATGGTCTGCCGCACGCCGCCAGCCGCGAAACGGTCGCCGGTGCCGGCCGCCAGGCTCTGCACCGCCGCCGCCACCGCCGACAGGTGCTCGGCGTCCTCCCTGGACAGGTCCTTCGAGGCGGCGATGTACAGCCCGTCGCGGGACAAGATCACCGCCCGGCGAAAATCCGGCACTCGATCGGCCAGATCGTCAAGCAGCCAGGCGAGATCTCGCGCCGGTGTTCCGCCGTCAGTCGTCACAGCCATGAACCTCCCTCATCGTCCGGGGCGACGCACAAGCAGGCAGCTGACCGGCGCTATCAGTCCGGTTCCGAAATAGAAGCCGATCGACTGGCTTACGATACGCGGGGGTGCCTGGCCTGGAGAGCTGGGGACGCCCATTTATTACTCCTGCGAATTTCGCCGCGCGTGGAACTGGATGCGCCAATAGTGCGATCTCGACGCCAACGTGTATGAGCGTACAGAACCACCCTGGCGTAATGCCGACCTATAGCCAAATGCCCGAATTGACCGCTAGAATCGCCGGGCGCAGAGGCATGCCGTTAGGATTGCCCAGTGCTGGGGCACACGTCCCGCCTGTCAACGTGCACCCAGCGGAGATCTCATGAGGAGAATGATGCCGGAGCCGTCCGCAACCGCCCTCCCCGGAACGATGTCGGCGCCCCCTGGCAGGCTTGAGCCCGACGCGATCGGCGTCACCCAGGACACCGTCATCGGCATGGCCTCCTCCGCCCCAGCCGCGGTGGTCGCGATCTCGCTGGCGGCGCTGGCTGCGGCGGCGGCCTACGGCGGCGGGCCAATCCTGCTGATCAGCGCGATTCCGATGCTCATCATCGCGAACGCCTACCGGCGGCTGAACATGTGGAACGCTAACTCCGGCGCGTCCTTCGAATGGGTCGGCCGGGCGATCAACCCGTACCTCGGCTTCCTGACCGGCTGGCTGATGATCGCCGGCTTCGTGGTCGGAACGCTCAGCGGGGTTGTGATCCTCGGGCCCTCCGTGCTCGCCGTCTTCACATCGTCCGCGTCGAGTACCTGGCCCAACGTCCTCATCACCACCGCCGTCGGGGTGCTGATGACCCTGATCGCGGTCGTTGGCATCCGGATCACCGCGCGGGTCCAGGTCGCCATGGCGGTGGCCGAGTACGCGATCCTCGTCGGGATGTCGATCTGGGGCCTGTTCTACGTGCTCGGGCATCATCCCGGCACATACCACTTCACCAGCGGCTGGTTCCACCTCAGCGGGGTCGGCGGTCAGGGCAGCATCGTCGGCGGCTTCCTGATCGCGGTGTTCGCCTACAGCGGCTGGGACGGCTCCATCTACGTCAACGAAGAGGTTAGGCACCGGCGCACCAACCCGGGCAAGGCCGCGCTCATCGCGGTCGCCCTGCTGGCCGTGATCTACACGGTCGCCCAGGTGGGGTTGCAAGGTGTGATCTCTCCGACGAAGCTCCAGGCGAGCGCGGCGCCGCTCGTCTCCGTGGCGCAGGCGCTCGGCGGCGGCGACTGGGGCAAGGTGATGGCGCTCGCCATCGCGCTCTCCGCCATCGCCAGCACTGGCGCCGGCATCGTGGTCGGCGCGCGGATCATCTACGGTATGGCCAGCTACCGGGCGCTGCCCGAGATCCTTGCCAACGTGAACCGGCGGTTCGCCACCCCCGCCTTGGCCACCGTCGTCTTCGGCGTGGCGGTGGTCGCGCTGGGCTGGGTCTACCTGCTCGCGACCTCGGTCCAGAATGTCTTCTTCGACGTGATCGACATCACCGGCCTGGTGTTCGCGCTCTTCTACGTCCTCACCGCGCTGGCGGCCGTCGTCTACTACCGGCGCCGCGTCTTCTCCGGCGTCTGGGACGCGCTAACCCTCGGCATACTGCCGATCGCATCGGCCGGGTTCCTCGTCTGGATGGTGGTGAAGTACATGCTGGGCGCGCCCGCGGCGCAGAACTGGTCGGTTGCCGGCATCTTCGCCTCGGGCCTGATCATGCTGCTGGTGGCGCGGTTCTGGCTCCGGTCGCCGTTCTTCGAGATCGCGCGGGAGAGCGACCCCGGCGTGATCGCCTAGGCGTTCGGCGCTAGCGCGGTCCGGCCACCGCGCTAGCGCGGTCCGATGTTCTGCCAGCTGGTCTGGGCCGCGATCCGCAGCGGATCGGACGGCTGCAGGGTCGCGTTACAGCGCGCGACCGTGTCCTCGAGCACCCTGAGGGCGTCGCTCTGGCGGCCGACGCTCTGGTATGCGTGCGCCAGGTTCAGGCTGGCCGCCAGCGTGTCGGGGTGGTCGACCCCGAGCAACCGGGTGTAGCCGGTGCGGGTCTGCTCGCCCAGGCGCACCGCGGCGGCCATCTTGCCGCCTGCGTGACAGGCCGCGCCGAGTGAGCCGCGCGCGGCTATCGTGTGCAGGTGGTCGGGGCCGAGTTCGCGCTCCCGGTCGGACACCACCCGCTCGTACTGCGCGATCGCGGCCTTGGGGCGTCCGTCCGCCAGGTACGCCTCGGCCAGCTGCTGCCTGGTGGCGGTGACGTCCGGGTGCCGCTGACCCTGGATGCGCTCACGTTCGGCCAGCGTGCGACGGTACACGATGATCGCCTCGAAGATCGAGCCCGCAGCGCGGTAGGCGGCGCCGAGGTCCTCCTGCGCGCTGAGCGCCTCGAGGCTGTTGACGCCCTGGGCCCGCTCGCGGCCGCTCACGACCTCGGTCAGCACCACGACCGCTTCGTTGAACCGGCCCGCGCTGACCAGGGCGAGTCCGAGATTGCGGGCGGCCTCGATCGTGCCGGGATGATCGGGACCGCGCCTGCGCGCCCGCTCTGACCAGACCCACTGGAGCAGGGAGACGGCGACGCCCGCCTGCCCGGCCGCCAGGTACGCCTGGGCGAGCCGTTCGTTGATCGCGAAGAACACCGGGTGATCGACCCCGAGCAGCCGCTCGCCGGTCGCGGCGAGCTCCTGCCAGTAGGCGACCGCGGGCCCGGTCAGCCGGGCGGCGTCGAGGCTCTGCCCGGCGCGCATCAGCAGTGCGTGGCAGCCGCCCTGCCATAGCAGATCTCCGGCCGCGTGCCGCAGGGTCTCGGCGCACGAGCGGAGGCTGCGACCCAGCCATTCCGGCTGGTCGTCGGCGGGCCACGCCTGGACCAGGGCATCGGCCGCCGCGATGGCGGCGCCCTTCAGCATCCCGTCGGGCATGGCCGCGCGTACCGCCGCCTGAACCAGCCAGCTCATCTGCATCATGGCCGGCCTTGAGGCCGGCCCGTCGGCCGCGGCGGGCGCGGCGGGCTCCGGGCTGGCGAACACCAGGCCCGCGTGTTCCAGGGCGGTCACCGCATTGGCGAGCGCCGCGGCCGAGCCGCCGACCGCGGCGGCGGCGTATTCGCGGGCGGCGGCGGTCGTCAGGACCGCGCTGGGGATGGAGTTGCCGTCAAGCAGCGCGGTGAGCACCAGCAGCGACTGGGCGGTGCCCGGAGCGAGCAGGTCGGCGTGGTCGACCGATAGCGACCAGGTGATCGCGCCCGCCGCAGGCGAGCCGCCGACTGCGGCGGCACCGCCCGCCTGGTCGCGCCGGTATGCGAAATGCTCACGGTAGTCGTGGCACGTCAGTTCCGAGCTGGCGATCACCGCGCTCGCCTGGGCCAGCGCCAGCGGCTCCCCGTCAAGGTCCCCGACCAGGTCGATGGCGCCCTGACGCTGATCAAGGTCCGACGTCAGGCGACCGATCAGGTAGGTCAGCGATTCCCGGCGGCTGAACGGGCCGACCGGGACGACCTGGGCGCCGCGCCCGAACAGGGAACCGGGTTCCGCGGTGGTGACCAGGACCCGGCCGGCCGGCCGGCCGGCCAGGGGAACCCGTCGTCGAGTGCGACCGCGGCGGTGAGGTCGTCGAGCACCACCAGCCAGCGGCGCTCGGTGTCGCGCAGCCACCCGAGGAAGCGGGCCGTCACCACGTCGGCGTTACCTGAGAACTGGCTGCCGACTGCGGCGGCGGCCGCCGCGTAGCCGGAGAGCACCGACGCGCGGGTGGTGGCGGTCAGCCAGATGACCAGATCCACCTGGCCAGACCGCCACAGCGACTGCGCCAGGGACACCGCGAGCTGGGTCTTGCCGCAGGATTCGCGCCAGTCCCGGCCGCCCCCGCCGGGAATGCCGGAAACCAGCGCGACCGTGGCGCCGGGAACGAGCGCTGCGTCCAGCATCGTGCCCGTCTCCGGCCGGTCGATAAAGCCGCTGGCGAGCGCTGGCGCCGAACCGGTCCAGACCGGCGCCCCGGCGGTGTCAGAGTGCGCGGAGGCCATCGAGTATCTCCTGGAGCACGTTTTTCTCGGATCGTTGGTCGGTCGGTCGCTGCCGCACCACGGTGATAGCTCCTTGCAGGGTCAAGTCGGCGATCAGCACGCGCAGCACGCCTACTGGAAGCGCGGTGTCGGCCGCGAGGTCGGCCACCGTGACCTGGTTCCCGCACAGGGCGAGAATCCGCCGGTGCTCGGGGGACGGGCGCTCCGCCCCGGGGGCCGCTGGCAGCCCGGTAGCGACCACGACGGCGATGAGGTCGAGCAGCTCGCCGTCCGCGGGCTCGGTCCGACCGCCGGTCACGGCGTACGGTCGCACCACCGGGCCGGAGTTGCGCCCTCGCCATTTGTCGCCAGCGGGCACGTTTATCACTCGGCCTGGATGCTTGCGGCCGGGAATCTCGGCAATGCGGCCAGATGCGGCCTGGCCCGTTTGACCAGCATCGCCATCTCGTAGGCGACGGCCCCCGCGTCGGCGTCGGCCGGGCACAGCGCCGCCAGGCAGCTGCCCTCGCCTGCCGCTATGACGAAGAGGATCCCGTGCTCGAGCTCGATGATCGTCTGCCGCACGCCGCCCGCCGCGAAGCGGTCGCCGGTGCCGGCCGCCAGGCTTTGCACAGCGGACGCGACCGCGGAGAGATGGTCTGCGTCGTCGCGGGACAGGTCACTCGAGGCGGCGATGAGCAGGCCGTCGCGGGACAGGATCACGGCCCGGCGGAAGTCCCTGACCCGGTCGGCCAGATCGTCGAGCAGCCAGGCGAGATCTCGCCCGGGAACGCTCCCATCGGCCATCCCAGCCATCATGCCTCCTCGTTATCTGCGTCGTCGTTGTCATCATCGTCGGATCGGCGCCGGGCAGGAAGCGGCGGGGCGGCCGGCGATGCCTCCCGACTCCGATGCCAGCTGCTCTGCAGGGAGGCCGCGAGGCTGCGCGCGGCGTCGGGCGAGGGAGCCTCGACGGGCGCGTGCCTGGGGCCGCTGTCAACGCTCACCGCCAGCTCGCCGTCGCCGCCGCCCGACTGGCGGTCGGGCCGGACCCGCTGCGGCAGCCCGTGCAGGGTGCTCTGGGCCGGCCTGGGTGCCCGGGCCTCGGCCAGATCGTCCCCGAAGGCCTCGCCCGTCTCCGGTCGGACCTGATCGGTCAGCGCAAGCACCTGCGGGGCGCGCAGGTTGAGCCGGGCGGAGTCACCGCGCGGGCGATCCCCTGCCGCGCCCTGGTCGGTCGTCTCGGGAACGACGATGGCATCCGGCAGCACCACCACCGCCTTCGTGCCCAGGTAGGGCGACGGGCCAAGCGAGATGTGGACTCCGTGTCTGGCGGCCAGCCGTCCGGCCACGAACAGGCCGAGCCGGTCGGCGTCGGCCAGCCCGACGTCCAGCGGCTCGGCCAGTTCGGCGTTGAGCTCGCGCAGCTGGTCGGGCGGAATCCCCAGGCCCCGGTCGGTTACCTCGACCGCGAAGCCGTTGGCCACCCGCTCAGCCCGCACCTCCACCCGGGTGCTCGACGGCGAGAACAGGGTCGCGTTCTCGATCAGCTCGGCCAGCAGGTGGATCATGTCGGTGACGGCGACGGCGGCCACCGCTTCCTCGGCGTCGGAGATGACAGTGACCCGGGTGTAGTCCTCGACCTCGGCCGCGGCCGCCCGCATGACGTCGATGATCGGCACCGGGCCGCTCCACGAGCGCCCGGGCGCCGCCCCGGACAAGACCGTCAGGCTCTCCGCGTGCCGCCGCATCCGCGTGGTGAGGTGGTCGAGCGTGAATAGCTCGGCCAGCGCGGCCGGGCTCGACGCCTGCTGCTCCAGGGCGTCGATGATGCGCAGCTGCCGGTGTAGGAGCGACTGGTTCCTTCTGCCCAGGCTGGCCAGGATCTGCCGGAAGCCGTTGCGCAGCGCCGCTTCCGCCGCTTCGGCCGCGGCGGCCTGCTCCTCGGCGCCGCGTTGCGAGGCCGCGACCCGTCCCACGGCCTCGAACTGCACCCGGCGCGCGAACCTGTTCATCAGGAGGGCCGCGACCAGGACGACGATTAGCCCGGTACCGACCAGTACGGTCGAGCCGATCAGCGCGCGGTGTCCGCGCATCGCCGACCCCAGCCAGTGCAGCCGGTCGGGAGCGCCGCTGAGCACCACCCCGGCGAGCACTCCCCAAAGCACCAGCAGGCAGCTGACCGGAGTTATCAGATCCGCGATGAAATGGACGTTGGTCGAATGAGTTGCCACGCGCCTGGCTGACTGGCGTGGAGAGCTGCCGACGGCCATATGGTCACTCCTGCGATTTTCCGCCCCGCGATGTCTGATGCGCGAAAGTGCACCGAGTAGACACCATTGTGTCTGAGCGTACAGAAATGTCAGTGCAATGTGCTGGCGTGTTGCGGAGCTGATGCAGGCCGATGGCCAGGAATGGTGCGCGATGATCGGTCGCGGCAGTCCTGCCCGTTTGTTGTCAGACAACGATATTGACCCGGCCGCGCGGCCGCAGGCCGATCGCCACGCGGCCGATTACCCGTGCTACCTGGGCGGTCGGTCCCCTGCGGACGGCCCACCGGGGCTGTTGCCCGCCACGAAGGGGTCCGCCCAAATCTGGGTGTAAGCAACAGCGACACGATGCCGGTGGAGGTAGATCATGGTCATCGGGCCGCCGGCCGGGAGGCTTATACCTGGCTGGCCGGGGTAACGCGTAGTGACAAGGAAGGCAGGAAACCTAGTATGACGCAGCGAAGCCTTGAGGATCTGCTGCAGACGGCCAACCCCGTTGAGCTGCTGCGGAACTCCCAGGAGGGCGCTTACGTCTATCCGGTCGTCCCGACCGAGTTCTCCAACTGGAAGGCCGAGCAGGTCGCGTGGCAGAAGACCGCGGTGCTGTTCGATCAGAGCCACCACATGGCGAACCTCTACATCAAGGGTCCGGACGCGCTCAAGCTGATCTCCTACATCGGCTTCAACACGTTCAAGAACTTCCCCACGAACATGGCGAAGCAACTCGTGCCCGTCACCTACGACGGCTATGTGATCGGCGACGGCATCCTGTTCCACCTCGAGGAGGACGTCTACGAGTTCGTCGGCCGGGTGCCGAGCGTGAACTGGATCCAGTTCCACGCCGAGACCGGCGACTGGAACGTCGAGCTCGTCCGCGACGACCGCTCGCCATCGCGCCCGCTTGGCAAGGCCGTGACCCGGACGCAGTACCGGTTCCAGATTCAGGGGCCTAACGCCTCCAAGGTGATCGAGAAGCTCAACGGCGGGCCGATTGCGGACATCAAGTTCTTCCGCACCGACTTCATCAACATCAAGGGCAGGAAGGTCGCCGCGCTCAGGCACGGCATGTCCGGCCAGCCGGGCCTTGAGGTCTTCGGCCCCTATGAGGAGTACTTCGAGATCAGGGACGCGATCCTGGAAGCGGGCGAGGAGTTCGGCCTTACCCCAGTCGGCTCGCGCGCCTACGCCTCCAACACGCTGGAGTCAGGCTGGATCCCCTCGCCGCTGCCCGCCATCTACACCGGCGAGAAGCTGAAGGCATACCGCGAGTGGCTTCCCGCGGTCGGCTACGAGGGCTTCGCGGGCACGCTCGGCGGCAGCTTCGTATCGGACAACATCGAGGACTACTACCTCACCCCGTACGAGCTCGGCTACGGCCACATGGTGCGGTTCGACCACGACTTCATCGGCCGGGAGGCCCTCGAGGCGATGGACAAGCCGTCGCAGCGCCGGAAGGTGACGCTCGCCTGGAACAAGGAAGACGCCGGCCGGATCGCCGCCTCCCTGTTCACCGACGAGATCCCGGCCAAGGGGCTGGACGTGCCGATCTCCAACTACTCCTCGTCCAACTACGACGCGGTGCTGCTCGACGGCAAGAACGTCGGCCTGTCGCTGTTCACCGGTTACAGCCACAACGAGCGCCTCGAGCTCTCGCTCGGCGTCATCGACCCGACCATCGAGGTCGGCACCGAGGTGACGCTGATCTGGGGCGAGCCGGACGGCGGCTCGCTGAAGGCCTCGGTCGAGCGGCCGCACAAGCAGGTCGAGGTCCGCGCCACCGTCTCGGCGGTGCCGTTCTCGGCCGAGGCGCGCGAGCACTACGCGGAAGGCTGGCGCCTCACCGGCAAGGCCTGATCCGTTCAGCCGCAGCTCACTGCAATAACCGCAAAAAAACCATGAGAAAACACCCGCCCCGCTACCGCTGTTAGGTATCGGGGCGGGCGCCATTTTCAGAGGAAACTAAAATGTTTTTCCTAGCCTCAATCCAAGGGCCGGCCGGAACCGTATAAGAGGTATCCGGAGCCTCGAGGCAATCTTCCATCGTGGCCAGCGTTGAGGCAGAGGGGGCACAGTGTCCAGCAAGGTGGACGCGGTCAGCGAAACGGTCGCTGCGCGAAGGGCGTGGTGGCTCGACTTGCTGATGGCGCGCATCCCGCGGCCCGGGTCGGCCCTGGCTCGAACGGTGATCACACTTGCGCTCGTCGGCGGCGCGGTAATCACGCTGTACTCGGGCTACATCCACCTGTACCTGTGGGGCAGGCAGCCCTTCCCGTACAGCGCCATCCCCACCATCGGCCCGCTCTTCCTCATCCAGGGCATCGTCGCGATCCTGATCGGCCTGCTCGTCATCGTCGTCCGGCGGCTGTACGCCGTCCTGCTCGGGGCCGGCCTGATGGTGGTGTCGGTGGCCGCCCTGGTGATCGACGTCGAGGTCGGCATGTTCGGCTTCCAGGACAGCTGGTCGGTCCCCTACGCGACCAGCACGCTCTACTGGGAGATCGTCGGCGCGGTGCTGCTGCTGATCGCCGCGGTCGCGCTCGCCTGGCCATCGCTGGCGAGGCGGTCCTGGCGCGGCCGGTAGCTCCGCCGGAATTGCCCGTCGCTGACCGGCCAGCGCTCGCCCCCCGGCCCCTCGACCACCCAGTCGCCCGCCCGCGCGGTCGCGCTGCCCTCCTTGGTCCTGAGCACCACGGCCTCTGCGACCTGCCAGGCCCGGAAGACGCCGACCCGCCGCCAGCGCCCGTCGTCGAGCTGGGCGTGACTTGACCGGAACTCGGAGTCGGTGACGGTTCTGGCGGTGCCGGCGCCGTCGACGACATGCCAGTCCCCGGCATCGCCGAACAGCTCCTCGCCCGAGGGCAGGGTCCAGTGCAGGCGGGCGGCCAGCCGGGTCGCGCTCACCACCCCGACCCGCTCGAAGCTGGCCGCCGCCCGCGGACCGCCGGCGGGCACGATCGGCAGCAGGCCCGCCTCCTCGAGCCGCGCCAGCTGCCTGGTCACGTGCCCCACGCCGGCGTGCTCGGCCGCGGCGATCCGCTCGAGATCGGCCTGGCTCAGCTCGATGAAGCTGCCGGACGGCACCAGCCGGGCCGGCGCCCACTGGCGGCCGAGCGCGGCGACCTGGGTCAGGATCGAATGAAGCCGCAGGATCACGATGATGCGGCGGGGGGAGCGCGCGTCGCGGGCCAGCTGCCGCAGCAGCTGCCCTGGAGGGGTCGGCTGCCCACGGTTCACCGGCTGCCGCCGCCGGTGGAAGTCGATCCGGTTCAAAGCCTCCCCAGCCCGCGCTGCGATGAGTTCTAACCCCATCATCGGCACTCGCCCAGGTCTTGGCAACGAGCCGGGAAAGTCTTGAGGCTAAGGCGAAGCCACGGTCCGTTCGGGATAAAAGATTTGAAAATCATCATTTCGAACGGACCGTGGCTCCGCCGGTCACGCCACCGATGAGGCCCAGAACGCGGCGGGGCCGAGTCGGGTGGCCGGGTCGTATCTCAGCGGGGCGTAGCCGGTGTAGTTCTCGGCCAGCATGGTGGCGGCGGCCCGCGAGGTCACCAGGTTGCGGAGCTGGGCGAGCTGCAGTTCCGACTCGAAATCGTCCTGCCCCGGGACCACGTGCATCATCGTGGTCATCCAGCACGCCAGGTGGGTCGCTCGCCACACCCGCTCGAGGCAGTGATCGGAGTACGCGTCGGCCAGCTCCGGCCGGCCGTCGCGGACCAGCCTGACCAGCGCGGTGGCGAGCGCGGCGACGTCGGCGACGGCCAGGTTGAGGCCCTTGGCGCCGGTCGGCGGCACGATATGGGCCGCGTCGCCCGCCAGGAACAGCCGCCGGTACCGCATCGGCGTGGCGACGAAGGAGCGCATCGGGGTAATGCTCTTCTCCAGGATCGGGCCGGTGGTCAGCTCCCAGCCCGGCACCGCCATCCGGTGCCTGAGCTCGCCCCAGATCCGTTCGTCGGGCCAGCGGCTAATGTCCTCGTCCGCGGGCACCTGGAGGTACAGGCGGCCGATCTCGGGCGTGCGCATGCTGTGCAGCGCGAAGCCGTTCTCATGGCGGCAGTAGACGACCTCGTCGGTCGACGGCGGCGCCTGCGCGAGGATGCCGAGCCAGCCATAGGGGTAGCTGCGCTCGGTCGCCGTCAGCAGACTGCGTTGCGGAATCGACCGGCGGGTGATCCCGTGGAAGCCGTCGCAGCCCGCGATGGCGTCGCACGCGATCTCGTGGCGCTGTCCGGCCTCGTCGGTGTAGCTGAGCATCGGGCGGTCGGAGTCGAGGTGGCTCACCTCGGTCTGGGTGACGTTGAACTCCAACTCGGCGTCGTCGGCGATGCGGGCCGCGATCAGGTCCTTGACGATCTCGGTCTGGGCGTAGATGGTGACCCAGCGGCCGTTGGTCAGCTCACGGAAGTTGACATGGTGGCGTTCGCCTGCGAACTGAAGGTAAATGCCGTCGTGCTCGAGCCCTTCAGCGTCCAGCCTGCGCCCGAGGCCGACCTCGCGCAGCAGTTCCACGGTGGTCGATTCGAGCATCCCCGCGCGCTGTCGCGCCTCGCAGTAGGCCCGGCTTCGGTTCTCGACCACGATCGAGTCGATGCCGCCGAGCGCCAGCAGGTGGGAAAGGAGCAGGCCGGCCGGGCCGGCACCGACGATGCCGACTTGGGTACGCTGCCTGACGGTCATGGGGGCACCATCCATTGTTACATTTCGTGTCCGGCCCTAATCTAAGGGTAACTATACTTAGAGTTGCCGACAAGTGGCGAAATGTAATCGAATGGTGGGTGGCGACCCGGGGACCGCACCCTGTCCCCGGGTCGCCGCACAGGGGCCGCCGCCCCCCGGGCCGACTAGTGCAGCAGGTCCAGTGTGTTGGTCGCGTCGTCGACGAAGTACACGCCGTGGCCGAATGGCGCGACTGCCAGGCCGAAGAGCGCTCCGGCGCCGGCCGGCGAACCGGACGTGTCGAGCTTCTTGACCGCGACCTGGCGGCCGTTCGGAGTGATCTCCACCAGGTTGCCGTTAAGGGAGTTGACGGCGAGAATGTCGCCGTTCGGCGCGATGGCGACGCCGAGCGGGCCCTTGATGGCGCCGTTCCTGCTGACCGTCCGCCCGGTGCCGTCGCTGCGGGAGCGCAGCAGCGCGTTCGGTATGGCGGCGATCCTGTTGTTGAGGGTGTCGGCGACGTACAGCGTCCCGTTGCGGCCGAGGCCGACTCCGGTCGGCCCGATGACGAGGGCCGAGGAATTGGTCTCCTGGGGGAACCCGGAGCCGATCGTGGTGACTGCGATCAGCCGGGGCAGCCCGCGGGCGGGCGTGGTGACGATCAGCCGCAGCACCGTGCCGCGGCGGACGATCTTGCCGTTGCCCTTTACGGTCCCGTTGAGGACGTTGGTGACGAACAGGGCGGAGACCGATCGGCCGCCGACCGCCGTCATGTCCCACGGCCCGTTGATGCCGTGCCCGTGGAACGTCTCCACCACGCGGCCGTCGCTGTTGAGCACCAGCAGGCAGCCGGCCTTGGCGGTGGCCGGGTTGCCGGCGACGGTGGGCAGACTGCCGACGACCACCCAGTCATTGCCGAGGATCGCGAGGGCCGTGGTGAGGCCGATGCCGCCGGGGCACGCCCCGGGCAGGTGCGCCGCGCTGAGCTGGGCGAACACGCGCACGGCATGGTTCGGGGCGACCTCGACGATCGTGGTCCCGGTGCCCTGCGTGTTCGCCTTGTCGTTGAAGTTGCTGACTAGAACGTCGCCCCTGTGCAGCCTGTTCTTGCTGTGCGTGACCACGGCCACGCCGTAGGGGTTCAGGTCCCCGTTCTTCGGGATCGTCGAGCCGACCGTCGTGATGGTCTTGAAGCCGCCCACGAACGAGGAGACCGTGCTCGCCCCCGCCGTCGGCGCGAGGGCCACCCCGACCGCCAGCAGGGCGCTCACCGTCCCCGCGGCCGCCGCCAGCGTGACCCGATGTCTTGTCCACATGGCTCTGCACTCCTCCCCGTTTTTTCGAGACTCCTGGGATGCCGCTACCAGGAGTACGAGTGCTGTCGCCGTTTGGATCTAATTCCGCAGCGGCAAACTTCATCGGCCCGCAGTTCACTCGAAGATCGATGTGTCGCCCGCACCGCGACGCACGATTTCCGCCTCGTCCCCGGAGAAGTCGATCACCGTGGTCGGCTCGGTGCCGCAGTCGCCCGAGTCGATGACCGCGTCAAGCGCCTGGCCGAGCTGCTCGTTGATCTCCCACCCCTGCGTCATCGGCTCCTCCTCGCCCGGGAGCAGCAGGGTGCTCGAGACGAGGGGCTCGCCGAGCTCCGCCAGCAGCGCCTGGGTGGCCACGTGGCGCGGTATCCGGACCCCCACGGTCTTCTTGCCCGGGTGCTGCAGCCGGCGCGGCACCTCTTTGGTCGCGGGCAGTATGAACGTGTAGCTGCCAGGGGTGGCCGCCTTGATGGCGCGGAATATCCGGTTGGGCACCTGCGCGAACTGGCCCAGCTGGGCGAAGTCGCGGCACATCAGCGTCAGGTGATGCCGGTCGTCGAGCTGCCGGATCGACCTGATCCTGGCGATTCCGTCGGTGTTGCCGAGCTGGCACCCGAGCGCGTAGCAGGAGTCCGTGGGGTAGGCGATCACGCCGTTGGCGCGGACAATATCGGCGATCGCGGTGAGCAAGCGCGGCTGCGGGTTGTCCGGGTGAATGTCGAAGTAACGGGCCATGTGACGAGCGTAGTCGCGGGACCACGGGTGATGCGTGGCATGACAGAGCTCTCCCGGTTCACGCCCGTCGGGGACGGCGGAGGGCCGTGCGGCTAGCTGACTTCCCTCGCGAATGCGACCGTGTTGCTGAGGTATGACCTGGTGCTGTAGTCGAACGTGCCGCCGCAGGTGATGAGCCGAAGCTCCGGGTCGGGAACCGGGCCGTACACGGCCGTCGTGGGGAAGTCGTCCTTCGCGTACGACTGCACCTGGGTGACCTCGAAGACCACGAGCGTCCCGTCGCCGCGGCGCACGTATACCCGGTCGCCCCGCTGCAGCTGCGAGAGCCGGAAGAAAACCCCCGGCCCGCCAACGGAGTCGATGTGGCCGGCGATCACCGCCGACCCGATGGAGCCCGGGCGCGGGCTGCCGGTGTACCAGCCCGCGACGGTCGTGCTCGGCGGCACCTGGAGCGCGCCGCCGCTGGACAGGCCGAGGTGAACGAGCGCGGTGCTCACCCCGATGGACGGGATGACCAGCGAGATCGGTTCGGCTACGGGGACGGCCCCCTGCGCCGGGGCGGCCTCGATCGGCCCGGACGGCACGGGCAGCACCTGGAGGGCGGCCGCCTGCGGAACGTCCGGGTGTCGGGTCAGTACCAAGCCGGCCGCGCCGACTCCGGCGGCAAGCAGGCCGGCCGCCACTACGAGCGCGGCCGCCCGCCCGCCGGCAGGCATGCCCCTGCGGCGGGCATGCCTGCCGGAGTGCCTTCCTATGACCGGGCGGCGGTAACACGGCGGTTGCGCCTACCGCCGACTGCCGTGCCGGGAGCACGGCGCGGGCGCAGGCGCAGGCCGCCGGCCACCGCGAGCAGCAGCCCCGCGCCGATCGCGATCAGCCACGGCAGCGGGGAGGACGGGGCGCGGGGAGCCATCCCGCCGAACCCGGTGGCGGCACCGCCGGCCGGTTCGGTGCCGCTGCCGGCCGCGTCGAGCAGGTTGTCGATCTGCAGGCCCTTGGCTCCGTCGAGGACCACTAGCGTGTGCACGGTCCCGGCGGCGAGGGGGACGCTGGCCGTCGCCTTGTCGCCGCCGCCGCTAATGGTCAGGGTCGCGGTCCCCGGGGACACCGTCTGGTACGAGCTCACCGAACCGAACTTCAGGCTGCCGTTCAGCATGTCGCCGCCCCAGCGGACCGAGACCACGTTCTGCTTCAGCGAGGCCTGGACAATCCGGACTAGCGCCTTGTCCGAGGGCGTCGTCAGCTGGTCATCGAGAACCTGCAGCCGTAGTCCGGACTCCGGCCCGAGGCCCGCCACCGTGTAGGCGTGCCCGGCTGCCACGTCCACACTGGCCGACAGCACCGCCGCACTGCTGGCGGCCGCGCCCGCGGCCCGCATCGCCACGGTGTAATCCCCTGTGGGGACCTGTTCATACGGTGACACCGTGCCGTACGCGACGTGGTGCAGCACGATCTGAGCGGACGAGTCGCCAAACGAGTAAAGGTAGACGTCCACCGCCGGCGTGTTGGGCGACAGGTGGGCCAGCCTGATCCATCCGGTGCTGCCCGCGGCGCTGGTGGAAGCCCAGGCCGTGGCGGGGACGGCGAAAAGCAATAGTGGCAAGACCGCCAGCAGGACCATCCGGCGGACAAATCGCGTGAATCTCATGGGACCCCTCCCTGCCCGGAGCTCAGGAAGAGCCCGGGACTCTTAATCAATTACCGCTCGGCAATCCGAGCGGGCTAGGCGCGGCGTACTCGACGCTTAGCGCGGACTGGCGGACGAGCGCTGCCCGCATCGGCAGGAACGGCACCCGCTGCGCCTGCAGAAACGACAGCATGGTGCGCAGGCGGGCGGCCGCGTGGGCGCCGGCGTGGGCCGGCGCCAGCTCGGCGCTGCGCAGCGGGATGGCCATGCTCACGCCCGGCGACGGATCGCCGAAGGCGAGTATCCGCAGTGGCTGCTGGGCGGCCAGCGCGGCCAGCATGGCGAGTAGCCGCGGATCGACCCGACCGGCGCGGAGCACCGCCCGCGCCGCGGCGGACATGGTGATGCGGCGGTTGCCGATCAGTTGATCGCCCGCCGCGATCCGCGCGCCCCGGTCGGCCGCCAGCGCGGAATCGTAGGCCGCGGACCCGTCGGCGGCGACCGCGCGGATGTCGATCCGCGCCGTGCCTGCCCCGAAGCTCGCGATGACCACGGGCGCGTACACGCTCGCCAGCCGGGCGCCGAACTGGCTTTGCAGCGCCGGCGTCGCGACCACCAGGTCAGACCCGAGCGGGTCGGACGCCGATGTCCCCAGCACCAGCAGCCTGCCTGCAGCGACGCCGCTGGCCTGCAGCGCGGCGCACATCGCGGGGTCGCAGGCGACGATCGCGCCGGGGCTGACCTGCCCGGCGATCCACTGCGCGGCATCGGACCGCGTCACCGTCGCCGCCTGGAGGGAAACCGGGATCTGCGCGCCGGCCAAATTCGACCGGGTTGGCTGTGCGTCCGGCGAGGTGGCCGAACTCCCGACGACGACCGCCGCGAGCGCGGCCGAGACGGCGAGCACGGCGCAGGCGACGAGCGCGAGCAGCCGCCAGCCGGTCACCTTGAGGGCCGCGACGGGGTGCCTGCTGACCCAGAGCCGGACCGTGGTCGCGATGACCGTCGGCCACGACGGCTCCGGCCGACGCCCCCCTGCGTGCGGCCACGTACCGTGGTCTGCCATCGCCTCCGCCCCCCAATCCTGCCACCAGGCAAGATGCGGCCTTAACGCTATGACAGCACACTAACTCCTACATTTCACTCGATGCACTGATTTGGCGAGCCGATTTATTCGGCTGGGCCGATGGCAATTTCAGCTCAGTTCGCCCCGAGCGGGGTATCGACCGCCGTGCGGATTAGCCTCATCTCGGTCTGGACGGCGGCGTCGGCGAGCTGAATCCGGTGGTTGAAAGACCGCAGCCGGGTGAGTGAGGACGACCGCGCCATCTCGGCGGTCAGGGTGGCGCGGGCCTGGTCGGCCCGAATTAGCGCCCTCGCGAGCGGCGCGATCGCGGGCGGAAACGTGAACGCCGCCAGGCTCTGGTCGAGGGCGCGCTCCGTCGTCACCTCCGCCTTCAGCGCCGCCTCGGCCACGGCGAGGTGACGCCCTTCGTTGGCGGCGTAGGCGGCCGTATCGGCCGTCAGTTGCTGGCTGGCCGGACTCAAGATCGCCTGGTACTCGCTCGCCAGCATCGGCTGGGTCGTGCAGGGCTGATCGGCGGGCGTCAGGTTGGGCTCGCATCCGGCGGCGGTGAGCGCGGCCATATGACGCTGGCCGATGCCGACGGCGTAGATGAGGGCCGCGATCAGCAGGAGAGCGGACAGGAAGGAACAAACCATGATCAAGACGCCGCCGGTCGTTATTCGCGGTCGGCCGCCTTCCGCGTACGTCTCGCTCGTCAAATCCCTCTCCTTACTCCTGCTTACTCCTGCCGTCGGCTCCCGCTTATCCGGCTTATTCGGCGCTGGGGTGCTCGGTGAAGGAGTCGATTCCCTTGAAGAACTCCTCGTTGAGTATGAAGACGAAGCCGAGCACGAAGACCGCGAAGATCGGCAGGATCGTTACCCACACGAGCCAGTTCCTGCCTTCCTTCTGACGATCGGCGATCCAGCGCTTCACCGGCGGCAGCCTGAGCGTAAGGAGGAAGAGACTGCACGCCGAGTACTGGTAGAAGCGCTGGTGGAAGATCGCGTCGCCGTCGCCCGCGAAGCCGGAGCCGTTCGACCCGCGTTCGAACCCGAACCCCTCGAGCAGCATCAGGTGAGCGGCCAGGAGCCCCCAGATGACGTAGGTGAGCCGCTGGAACCGCTTCCAGTACTTGCCGAGCTTGCGCTGCGCCCACGGGTTGCTCGTGCACACGATGGGGATTACCAGCATCACCATCAGGAACCCCATGAGCTCGAAGACGTGGCCGGCCAGGCGGCCGAACACGCCCCCCGCGAACTCATCGGTGATGCTGGCGGCGACCGCGTCGCCGGTGGCGGTGGCCGCCATCATGATCCCGTACCAGCGCCGCAGCGGTACGAACCAGTGCTGCCCGGTGAGCGTGACCATGGGAGTGACGAGCAGGCACAGGAACAGGCAGATCTCGGCACCGGTCCCCAGCGTGTCGTCGACCGACACCGCGAAGGTGTTGCTGTTCAGCGTGACCAGCGCGGGCAGCATGAAGAACAGCGGGACCGGCGCGGGGAGGCCGAGCAGGACAAGCGCGACCGCCTTGCGCTTGATCCGGGAGCCGCCGAACTTGAAATCCACCTCCATCCATTCGTCGAGCCGGCTCTTGGGGGAGCGGCGCTGGAGCTGGTGATCGCTGGTCGGCTTCTTCGCCCCCTGCCGGGTGGCTGCGCGCTGGGCGGCTGCAGGTGGGGCAGGCTGGTAGTGATCGGGGGCCAACTCTTCGTCTGCTCGTAGGCCGACGGCGTCCCTGGCCATCGTGGTTCTCCTTCCCCTGCCGCTACGGGGAGTGCAGTTGCCGAGGCGCGCCGGGCTGGCCCGGGCCCTGATCTTCCTCAAGGCCGGTGTGCGACGTCTCGCCCGTGCCCGCCGACCGGAAGACAAAGAACTTGAATCCGTGCAGCGCCACCTCGGTGGCACCGGCGGTGAGGGCGAACACGACCATGGCGGCGGTGAATGCGGTCATCACGCGCACGGCCGCAGCCTGGCGCGGTCTGCCGTTGGGCTTGGCGGCGGGCCGGACCCGGGGGCTTGCGGCCGGGTCAGCCGAGGGTGGCCCGACCGGCTCGGCTGCAGGCTGGGCGGTCGGCCAGGCTGTCGGCGGTGCGAACTGCGTCGCCGCCGGCGACGGGGAGGCCGGCGCGGTCGGCGCGGTCGGCGCCGGGGGCGCGAACGCCGCGGCAGCCGCTGGCTGCGGGGAGGTAAGGGTCTGGGTGACGTACGTGGCCATTCCGGTCAGCTCGGTCGACAGCCGCATGACGGTCGCCCGTATGTCGGCGGCCTGGCGTTCTGCCGCCTCTAGCGTGAGCGACGCCTGCTCGCCGGTCCGCCGTACCAGCTCGGCGGCCTCCTTGCGCGCGTCCGCCAGCGACGTGGCCGCCTGACCGCGGGCCTCGCGGGTGATCGCCGCGGCCTGCTCGTTCGCATCGGCGATGATCCAGTCGGCCAGCTGCGACGCCCCCGCGTCCCAGATCTGCTCGCGGCTGGGCTGTCCGTACGTAACGTCCGGCAGCGTGTAAGAAACGTCTGGCTGTGCCAGGGCAACGGGGGCTTGCGGGTACTCGCCTACCGGCGCTCTGCCGTCGGTCCAAGGCGGAAATTGAGATTCCGGCCAGCTCGGGTGGTCGGGATGGAGGGCGTACTGGCCGAAGTCCCCCTGGTAGTCGACCTGCTGTTGCCCCTGCCAGCCGGGATAGGCGGGCTGCTGTTGCTCGGGTCCGCGGTAGTGGTCGGGCCAGCCGGGGTAGTCGGGGTAGTCGGCCCGCTCCCGCCCGGGTCCGCCGGGGTAGTCAGGCCGGGCGTAGTAGTCCTCCTGGTATTGCCCGGGTCGGCCGGCATAGTCAACGTCGGGCACGGGCGGGCCGGCGTCTGCCCAGCGCGGGTCGTCTGCCCAGCGCGGGTCCTGGCGGCCGACCCAAGGCTCTCCGCCTGCATGGGGCGTGAACGTCTCTGGCGTCCCCTGCGCCCCGTAGGGGTCGGCGCCTTCACCGGGCCAGCGTGGCGATGTCTTGGCGTGCGCGGGACCCCCCTCCCGTCGGCCCGCCGGCGATGCCTACCCAATCCTCGTCAGCGCTCGTCATCTCCGTGCCTCTCCCGGTAACGGTAGGGCCACCCTGGGGTATCTCAGTCGTAATAACGCCCGACCGGAACCGCCGACCGAGGTTAGCTTTGCGACCTGATGGTGGCACCTATCGTGTCAACCTGTGAGAGATCTTGCGAAGACGTAAGTTTTCGGGTCAGGGGATGATGGAATCCCGAATTGCCTTTCGGTCCAGACGGCACCCTGGAGGGCGCCGTCTGCACATCGGGGACGTGTTCTTACGGTTTTCTTACGGATGTACGCCCGGTGATTCGCCGTATCTCGGAACGATAAAGCGACTGGGCGGTCTCGTTACGGGACCGCCAACCTTACGACGTG
Source organism: uncultured Actinomycetota bacterium (assembly GCA_963773105.1). Lineage (GTDB taxonomy): Bacteria > Actinomycetota > Actinomycetes > Streptosporangiales > Streptosporangiaceae > Trebonia. The sequence continues at coordinate 171,163 of CAVZAA010000002.1, read as the reverse complement.
GCGCTGTCTGCGCGATGCGGCAGCTTCCAGCCTGGGCGGACGTAGTGGCAGGTGTACCCGTTGGGGTACTTCTGCAGGTAGTCCTGGTGCTCGGGCTCGGCCTCCCAGAACGGCCCGGCCGCCGTCACCTCGGTGACCACCTTGCCCGGCCACAGGCCGGAGGCGTTGACGTCGGCGATCGTGTCCTCGGCGGTCTGCTTCTGGGCGTCGCTGAGGTAGAAGATGGCCGAGCGGTAGCTGGTGCCGATGTCGTTGCCTTGCCGGTTGAGCGTGGTCGGGTCGTGCACCTGGAAGAAGAACTCGAGCAGGTCCCGGTAGGAGGTCTGCTCGGGGTCGAAGATGATCTCCATCGCCTCGGCGTGGCCGTGGTGGTTGCGGTAGGTCGCGTTCGGCACGTCGCCGCCGGTGTAGCCGACCCGGGTCGAGATCACACCGGGACGCTTGCGGATGAGGTCCTGCAAGCCCCAGAAACAGCCGCCGGCGAGGATTGCCTTTTCGGTCGTCATGATGCTCCTCTGGCAATCGCGGGCGCCCGCCGCGTGCGGGCGCGCGGTTCATACCACCGTAACCCAGAGTCGCCCACCGCTATTTCACTCGCCCACCGGGCCAACCGGAGCAGGTCGCGGCGGGGTCGGGCTCACTCTTCGATGCCGAGAAAGCTCCACGCCTGGGGAAAGCTGCCGATGCCGATGATCCGGCAGATCTTCTGGGCCGCCATGCTGACCGCTTCTGTGAAGGTTGGGTAGGCGAGCTGGAGTTCGGCCACCTGCTCGACCCGGAGCCGGGCGGCCATGCAGGCGGCTACGGTCTGGACGGTTTCCGCCGAGTACTCGCCGAGGACGTGAGCGCCGAGGATGGCGTGGGTCTGCCGGTCGGCGATGATCTTGCAGAAGCCGTCCGGGCGGCCGTCCGCAACCGGCCTGAGCAGGTCGTCGTAGCGGGCGACGCCGACCACGACATCGTGGTCCTGCGCGGCCTGGGCCTCGGTGAGGCCGACCCGGCCGTACTCCGGGTCGGTGAAGCTGCCGCTGGGGACGACGTTGTAGACGGCCTGCCTGGTCGGCCCGAGCACCGCGTTCCTGGCGGCGACGCGGCCCTCCTGCCTCGCCGTCTGCACCAGCATCGACTGGCCGTTGACGTCGCCGACGGCGAAGATGTGGCCCACGTTAGTCCGCAGGTACTCATCCACGGCGATCACGCCAGGTCCGGCGCTGACGCCGGCCGCCTCCAGGTTCAGCTGGTCGATGCTGCCGGGCCAGCCGACCGCGAAGAACACCGCGTCGGCGGCCGTCTGGCCGAGGGCCTGGCCGGTTCGGTGATCAATGTAGATGGACCCGTCCTCCCGGTGCAGGGCGGTGACGAAGGTGTTGGTGGCCACCGTCATCCCCTGGTTGCGGAAGGCGCGGGCAAGCTCGCGCGACACGTCCGCGTCGGCGGACGGGACCAGGGTGGGGCCGGCCTCGAACAGCGTGACCGCGACGCCAAAGTCGTCGAAGATGGACCCGATCTGGCAGCCCGTGTCCGCGCCGCCGATCACCGCGACCCGGTCCGGCAGGTGAGTGAGGGACCGGATGTCCTCGTAGGTGAGCGCCAGTTCGGCGCCGGGGATCGGAAGCCGGGCCGCGTGCCCGCCGACGGCCAGGATGATGCGGTCCGCGGTCCAGGTCCGACCGTCGCCCGCGGCCATCGTGTGCGGGGCCGTGAAGCCGACCGGACCGAGGTAATCGATCAGGTCAATGCCGCGCCGGCGGATGCGGCCGGCCACGTCCTTCTTCTCGTGGGCGTAGCGGGCCACCCGCTCGCTGTTGGCGAGCACGGCGGTCAGGTCGGGCACCGGCGCCGCTCCGGTGAGGCCGAATTGCGCCCAGGAGGACCAGTCGCGCGCCAGCCGGGCCGCCCGCGCCAGCGTCCGCACCGGTGCCGGGCCGGAGTTGAGGGTGGTCCCGCCCACCTGGGCCGCTTCGAGCAGGGTGACCCGCGCGCCAAGCTCGCAGGCCTGCAATGCGGCGGTGACTCCGGCCGGACCGCCGCCGACCACCAGCACGCTGACGTCAGTGGTCACGGTCGGGACCGATTCGCCTCGTCCTGGCCCGCGGTGGTTCCCGCGTGCAGGTCAAGCCCGGCCGGCATCGCGCCGCCGCTGCGGCGCTCGTCTTCGCGGATCAGGTGCATGACCGCATTGATCAGCGCCAGGTGCGAGAACGCCTGCGGGAAGTTCCCCAGCTGGCGGCCGGAGTGCGCGTCGATCTCCTCGGCGTAGAGCGACAGCGGGCTGGCGTAGGAGAGCAGCTTCTCGCACAGCGCCCTCGCCCGGTCCACCTCGCCGATCTCTGTTAGCGCCGAGACCAGCCAGAACGAGCAGATCGTAAATGACCCCTCCTCGCCACTGAAGCCGTCGTCGGTCTCCTCGACCCGGTACCTCAGCACCAGCCCGTCCTCGGTCAGCTCGTCGGCGATGGCCAGCACGGTCGAGCGCACTCGCGGATCATCCGACGGCAGGAACCCGAGCAGCGGGATAAGCAGCGCCGAGGCGTCCAGGGCGGAGGTCCCGTAGTGCTGGCAGAAGACACCGCGCTCGTCGGTTCCGTTGGCGCAGATATCGGCGTGCATCTCATCGGCCGCCTTGCGCCAGTCGGCCGCGTGCTCGGCATCACCGCGCAGCAGGGCGAGCTTGGCGCCGCGGTCGGCCGCCACCCAGCACAGAACCTTGGACGCAGTGAAGTGCTGTGCCGGGCCGCGTACCTCCCACAGCCCCTGGTCGGGATCGCGCCAGTGCGCGATCGCGGCCTCGACCTGGCGCGCCAGCATCGGCCAGCGGCGCTCGTCCAGCCGGTCGCGGGACCGGTTGTGCAGGTAGACCGAGTCGAGCAGCACCCCCCAGACGTCATGCTGGCGCTGGTCCCAGGCGCCGTTGCCGATGCGGACCGGGCGGGCGCCCTCGTACCCCGATAGATGATCGAGTATCTCCTCGGTCAGTTCGCGCTCGCCCCCTATCCCGTACATGATCTGCAGGTCGGCGTCCTGTTCGGCCAGGTCGGTGATGAAGTAGAAGAAGTCGTTGGCCTCCCGGTCGAAGCCGAGCGTGTACAGGCCCCAGAGCATGAAGGTCGAGTCACGCAGCCACGTGTAGCGGTAGTCGTAATTGCGCTCACCGCCGGGCGTCTCTGGCAGCGAGGATGTCGCCGCCGCCAGCAGCGCCCCGGTCGGCGCGTAGATCAGGCCCTTCAGCGTCAGCGCGGACCGGGCCAGGTACTCCCGCCAGGGATGGTCGGGAAAGGCGCCGCGGCTAATCCACTCGTGCCAGAAATCCGCGGTCGCGGCCAGCCGCCCATGAGCCTCGGCGAAGGTTGCCGGCGCCGCGCCGTCGCCCCACGACAGCGCGCAGAACACCTGCTCCCCTGCGCGCAGGCGGCGTCGGGCGATCGCCCGGGGGCCCTCGAACCCCAGGTTCAGGTCGGTGGTCAGCCGGAACTGCGGCTCCTGGCCGAGCAGCGCCTCCGCCTCGCCGTAGCCGTCCCCGGTGTGCCGCCAGGTGCCGCGCTGGCGGCCGTAGTCAAAGGCGGGCTCGCATTCAAGCGCGAAGTCGATGAACCCGTTCAGGCAGCGGACGGTCCGCAGCAGCACCCGCTCGGCGGCGTGATCGCCCGGCGCCCGCCGGTGCGCGTCAGATCGGCGTGACTGGTGCCGCCACGGCCCGACCAGCAGCACGTCGCGGACCACGGCCCAGCCGCCGGCGGTGGCCCACGTCGTCTCGAGCACCATCGTCCCCGGCAGGTAACGCCGTCCGGCGGGAACGGTGACATCGGCGGGCCCCAGCCGGAACCACCCCGCGCCGCGGTCAAGGGCGGCCGCGAAGATGCTGGGGCCGTCCATCCGCGGCAGGCACATCCACTCCACGTTGCCGCTGGGGGCGACGAGCGCGCACACCTCGCAATCGGACAGGAACCCGTACTCAGCGATCGGGGGAAACGGGCTTCCGTCCACCGTCGAATGGGCCGGACGCGGACCTCCGGCCAGCACGTCAGTCACCGGGCACACGCTCCTCACCCATCGCGGTTCGGCGTGCCGTCCACCGCGAAGCTCATGCCACGGCCGCCGGTGCGGTCGTTGCGCGCTGATCACAGTCTGCCCAGCGGTCTGCGGTCTGTCACTCCGTGAAATCATCCGTTCACGCAGAGTTGGTTTAGCTACCGGTGACGGGGCGTCCGGCTGACCCCTCTCGACTGGCGCGGGGCGTAGCATGGGTGCCTGCTCTGTCGTCAGCGCGCCGCCGGTCTCGGTGGAGTAGGAGGGCTCGTGGACATCACCCAGCTGATCCTTGACGATCATCATGAGCAGCGCCGGCTGTTCGCGATCCTGGAGCAGATCGACCGGTCCGACACCGGGACGCTGTCGGCTGTCTGGGGACGGCTGGGCGCCTTCCTCGAGTTGCACGCGGCCGCCGAGGAGGCGATCTTCTATCCCGCGCTGCTGCAGGTCGGGATCGCCGCCAGGCGACGGACCGGGGTAGAGGAAGAGACCCTTGACGCCATCGGCGATCACAACGAGATCCGGGACGCGGTCGCGGAGGTCGCTCGGCATTCGGCTGGCAGCGACGGCTGGTACGCGGCCGTCGCCGGGGCGAACCTGGCCAACGGCGACCACATGGCCGAGGAGGAACGCGAGGGCCTGACCGATTTCCGCCGCCTGGCCGGGCTGCAGCAGCGACACAGCCTCGCGGTCGCCTTCGCCGCGTACGAGGCGCGGAACTTCGCGGGCGTGCGGCCAGTGGACAAGGACCCTGCCGCCTATGTCAGCCAGTCCGAGCAGGGCGGGTGGCCCGTCAGCGACGGGTCACTGAACATCGGCGGCCTTAAATAACCCCGATGACCCGCACGGTCGCCGCCGCCGCCGCCGCGTGCGCGATCGCGGCGCTGTCAGCCTCGTGCTCGGCGACACCGCCGGCCACCGGGCCTGCGCCGATCACGTCGCCCGTTGCTACGACAGCAACCGCCTCGACGACAGCGACCGCTTCGACCGCACCGACCACGACGACCGCCTCGGCCCGGCCCACCGACGCCACCGGGGTGTTCACTGTCAGCGGCGACAACCCGGTGACCCCCAACGGCAGCCAGGACACCTACGCGGCCACCCCCAATGCCACCTGCGACAACGTTCAGCTCAAGGCCGACGAGGCCGTGGGCGGCACCGTGGCCGGCGGGTTCTCGCTGGAGAATTTTCCGGCCGCGGCCGACCTTCTGACCCACTTCCTCGCGGGCAAGGGCACCGAGGTCGACTACCGGCTCGGCTCCGCGATCTCGAAGGAGGCTCGGGCAAGCACTGGGTTCCAGGCCGTCAACGACATCGTCCAAGGGGAGATAGCGCTCCAGCTGAAGGCCGGGGACACCCGGGTTCAGCTCACCGCCGCACAGCTGCCAACGGTGCTCTTCGCGGACAAGGCGAGCGACCTGTACTGGGGATTTCGCGGCACCCAGGGCCTGACCGTGAGCGGGAGCGGTCGCCGCGAGGACGGCGGCTACGTCGGCACGCTCACCTACGTCATACGCGACAGCTACGGTTTCCCGGTCGACGACACGCTCGACGGGTTCGGCCCGCCAATGAGGTACCTGCAGACGGTGTGCGGGGCGCCGCGGCATCCGGGCGGCGCGCACTGGTTTCCCGACACGATCACGGTGAGCGTGCCCTATAACCCGGCCATCTGAAGGCCGGGCGCCAGGTAAAACCAGGTGCCGTGCCTCGGCCGCGTTGCCGAAGGCCTCCGTCACGTCGCCCCAGGCGGCGGGCAGCCCCAGCGACAGGCGGCTGAATTCGGCCGCCAGGCGATGCCACAGCGGGCCTCGTCGGAGCATCGTGTGCTCGCCGCCGCGTACCTCGATGGTGGCCGTATCGGTGACCGAGCGGGCCCGCGCGGCGTAAGCCCAGGTCTCCGCGGGACTGGTGACGCGGTCAGCGGTCCCGTGGGCGAGGAGGACTCGCCGGCCCGCCAGCTGTTCCACCGGCTCCTGCGGTGGCAGCCAGGGCGCCAGCCCGGCGACCGCCGCCACCGCCGGGTGCCCGGCCACCCGGAACGCCGCCCGCGCCCCCATCGAGTGGCCGATCAGCACGACGGGAATGCCGCCGAACCGCAGCCCGATCCCGTCGAGCACCCGGCCGAGGTCCGACACGGGCGAGGCCAGCTCGCCGTTCCAGCCCCGCACGCGGTAACGCGGCCGGAGGACCATGACCCCGGATCCGCGCAGCGCGTGCCGGATGGCGAGCGCCAGCGGGATCATCCGCAGCACGGCCGGGTCAAGCGGGCTCACCGACTCGGTGCTCACCTCGGTGCCGCCGTGCGCAACGATCACCGCACCGCGGGCGCCGGCCGCCGCGTCCACGCCGTCCGTGTGATGGACCGTCTCGCGGCTCATCGCCCACCGTCCCCTCTGGCTGCCCGTAGCCTATCCGCGACAGTAGCGGTCCTGTCACCCCCGGCGGGTGGCGCAGCAGCCGCCACCGCGTGAAACAGTGGCCCGGGCCGCTTGCCAACCGAGAAAGCTGGTGGAGAAAACCGTGACTGATACCAGGGACGAGTCAGGCCAGCCGCTTAGCTTCGAGCGGGACATCCGGCCGCTGTTCCGCGACAAGGATCGGAGCTCGATGCTCAAGGCCTTCGACCTCTGGTCCTTCAGCGACGTCGTGGCCAGCCAGGACGCGATACTCGAGCAGGTCCGCTCCGGCCACATGCCCTGCGACGGAGCATGGCCGGCGGAGAAGGTGTCCACGTTCGCGGACTGGATCAGCCAGGGATCGCAACCCTGACTGCCGCCGGTACCCGCCGTCAGTCAGCCGGGTACCGGCGCTGGCAGGGCCCTGCTGTTTGATGATCGAAATCCAGCCTGCTGTCTTAGCGATAATCTCTCGCGAATCTCTTTTCCCATCCTGACGTTTACTTCTGTTGGAAATTTATACCGAAATGGATCGGCTGCCCAGTTGACGGGTTGCGGAAGCGGTGCGTAGTCGTTCATGTTCGTTTAGTTATTGAACATCCTGTCGTTCTCAGCATTCCCTAACCGAGCATCTATCAGATAGCCAGCAAGGACCCCGCCAGCGTCCGGTGCCATGTGATGAACTCGATATCCGGTCCGCTGACGGCCGCACTGCAATTGTGATACCGTGTTTTCTTCCCGACGCGACCACCAGTATTTAGAGTGTTTGCTTATACTTGCGGTTTTGTTGAATGCTGTAGCGGGGAATAAGATGACTTCAACCAGAAATCGCGGGCGGATGCTCGGCGCGGCCGCAGGCGCTCTCGCGGTGCTCGGCGTCGTGGCGGCCCCGGGGACCGCGAGCGCGGCCCCCGCCGCGAACGCGGCAGTGCAGCTTTCCCCGGCGCCGCTGGGGATGAACATCCCGCCCTGGAACGCGCTCTACACCAACACCGGCAGCGGCAACACCCTGCAGCGGCTGATGAAGAACGCGCACGTCACCCAGCTTCACTATGGCGGCGGGCAATACGCCGACGAGTACGACTGGCAGACCAACACCGACATCGCCAACTGCCCGAGTACGGCGGTGACGGAGTACAAGGCCAAGTGCGCGACGTTCAACGCCCTCCCCTTCGCCCTGTTCTCCAAGAAGGCTCGCTCGCTCGGCGCGCAGAGCTTCGTCACCGTGAACTACGGCTCGGGCACGCCCGCCGAGGCCTCGGGCGAGGTTAAGCAGGCGAAGAAGTCCGGCGACCAGGTCGGCCTGTGGGAGATCGGCAACGAGGGCTACGGGTGCTGGGAAGACAACAACTGGCTGGCCGGCGCGCCCGAGCATTACAAGGGTTACCGGCCGACGGTCAACAGCACCTGCCCGATGGTGACCGAGGGCGTTCCGGCCGGGATGGAGACCATGGCCAAGTCCTACGCCGCGAACGCCGCCAGGTTCATGGCCGCCATGAAGGCGGCGAACCCCGGTGCGGTGCTCGGAGTGCCGTGGGCATTCGACCAGTCGGTGGGCGGCGCGTCGGTGGAGGGCAGCACGGAGTGGAACAACACCGTTCTCTCCGCGGACAAGAAGTACATCGGCTTCGTCGACCTGCACTGGTACCCGGACAGCTTCGGGGGCTCCACCGGGGCGCCAGGGAACCCCACCGCCGAGCAGGTAATCCAGTCCGTTTACCAGATCCCGCAGGAGTACGCCAACGTCAGGAAGCAGCTGAACGCGGACGGCCTGCGCAGCGCGAAGATCGTCGTCGGCGAGACGGGCATCTCCTACCTGGCCACGAACACAGCCTGCACCCCGGTCGGCGCGCTGTTCGCCGCCGGCGACGCGCTCGAGTGGCTGTCGCGCGGCGCGTACAGCGTCGACTGGTGGACGATGAACGGCTACGGCAATACCGGCACGACGTGCTCCCGGCCGGACGAGGGGATGTTCACCTCGAGCAACAAGCCGCTGGCGGAGAGCCCCTACCTCGGGTATCTGTTCACCGGGAACCTGACCCAGCCGGGCGCGAAACTGACAGCCCTGTCGCTGCCGTCCGGTCTGTCGTCTTCCGTGCTGGCATTCCAGTCGGTGCTGCGGAACGGCAAGACCGCGGTGCTGCTGATCAACACCAGCACGTCGGCGCAGCAGACCGTGTCCCTCAGGTCGTCGCTGGCCGGCAAGCTCACCAAGGTGAGCTACACGGCCGCCAACCAGAACTCGTTCGGCACCAAGACGACGACCGTCGCCACCACCGCCCCGGCGGTGAGCAGAGGCCTCGTCCTCCCCGCCGAATCGATGACGCTACTCAAGGAAAACTGACCCACTAGTATCAATATCGGAACAATCCGTGGCGACTTCCCGCATCCCACGGCAACCATTCGGCCGCGATATCAGCGTTCCCGATGCGCGGACGATTCTGTGGATTTAGGCTGTACCAGTTTTAGAGCATGAATATGGCGGGGTTTTTAGGGAATGAATGGGGCGGGGTTTACGGTGAGTGCTCGAAGACTGTCTTGGCGAGGCCGGAAGCCGGCGGTATGCGCGGTCGTCGGCGCCTCTCTCGCGGTTTTGGCAGGAGCGGCGCTGCCTGGCGCCGCTGGCGCGACGACTTCCACATCGAAATCGAACGTCGCGTCTGTAGTGCTGTCGGCGACGCCGCTTGGCGTAGATATCGCGCCGTGGGACACGCTCTACTCCGATCGTGCGAAGTTGAGCATGGTGCAGTCGTACCTCAAGGCGGCTGGCATCGGCCAGCTTCACTATGGCGGGGGGTGACAGCTGACCAGTACGACTGGGAGAACAACACCGTTGCCATCAATCCCAAGACCTGTGGCGCCGCCCCGACGGTAGCCGCCTTCAGCAACCCTTCCTGCGCGCAGACCGAGCCGCTTGACTTCTCTAAGTTCTCCGCGAACGCGCGGGCGCTTGGTGCGCAGAGTTACGTGACGGTCGACTACGGCACGGGCACGCCCGCCATGGCCGCCGACTGGGTGACGCAGGCGGACCGGACACCGGGCCAGGGCGTCGCCCAGTGGAGCATCGGCAACGAGAGCTACGGGTGCTGGGAGAACGACACCTGGCTGACCGGGGCACCTGCGGACGATCCGGACTACCACGCGGGCGATAACCCGACCTGCCCCGTGAACATAGTCGGTGAGGGCATACCGACCATGGCTGAGTCCTATGCCGAGAACGCATTGCCATACATGGAGCAGATGACGGACGCGGCCAGGGCCGCGGGCGACTCCATCAAGATCGGGGTGCCCTGGGCGTTCGGCGACAACGTCCCAGGCGCTTACGTCAGTGACAACTCCTCCTGGAACGACACCATCCTCCAGCAGGATGGGCAGTACATCGGCTTCGTCGAGGCGCACTGGTACCCGTTCGGCTTCGGCGGCGACGTCGCTGAGGACGACAATCCGACGGCTCAGCAAGTGATCCAGTCGGTGGAGCAGATTCCCGCCGAGTACGCCAGCATCCAGGAACGCTGGGCCAGTACGACCCAACCGCGACGGTCACCATCGGCGAGACCGGGGTCAGCTACCTGCCCACCAACATTCCGTGCCTCCCCGCGGGGGCGCTGTTTTCGGCCGGCGACGCGCTCGAGTGGCTGGCGGCAGGCGCGCAGACCGTCGACTGGTGGCCGATGGAAACGGGCGACAACCCGGAGTCCGCGTGCAACACGCCCGATGAGGCCATGTTCACCGGCAACGGCACGCCGGACACCATGTACACCGGGTACCTCCTGGCCTCGCAGCTGGCCAAGCCGAACGCGCACCTCTCGCGGCTGACGGTCGACAACCTGTCCGACCCGGGCAACACCAACAACGCGATCGGGTTCCAGTCGGTGCTCCCCGATGGCCAGGTCGCGGTGGCGCTCATCAACACCAACACCACCTCCGCGCAGAAAGTCGCGGTCAGCACGTCGCTGACCGGGAACCTGACGACCGAGTCCTACATCGCCGCCGACCAGCCCCAGCCGACCGCCACCTCGCCAGCCCCCACGAAGACCGTGAACGGGACCACCACCGCGGGCGCGATCGCCAACAGCATCACCATCCCGGCCCAGTCGATCGTTATCCTGAAGAGTCACGAGTCGAGTCAGGTCACGCTGGGGGCGGCCGGCAGTGACATCTTCAAGCCCGGGGCCAAGGTGACCCTCAACGGCCGGCTCACCCATGACGGCGCTTCAGCGCCGGCCGGCGTCACGGTGAGGGTCTACCGCAGAGTGTCCGGCAGCAGCGCCAACTCGGCCACGAGCGCCACGACCAAGGCCGGCGGCATCTTCACGGTCACAGACACCCCGCCCGGCCGAGGCGCCTATTCCTACGTCGCCGAATACGGGGGCACCAGCTTCTACGCGTCCGCCTCGGATTCGTATCTGGTGCACGTCGCCGCCCTCAAGCCAGCCCTCAAGCTGGCGGTCTCCGCCGGGTCAGTGAAACCGGGCCGGAGCGTGACGGTGACCGCCACTCTCGGCGCCACGCACGGCAACCGAACGGTGATCATCTACGCGCAGGCCAAAGGCGGCCGCAGGAAGCTGATAAGACGCGCCACGGTCAACTCCAGGGGCCAGCTCAGAATCATCTACACCATCCGGGTGAACACCACGTTCAGCGTGGCCTTCTCGGGCGACACCTGGTACAGCCCAGCGTCGGCCACTGCGGTGGTCAAAGCCTAGCCCGGGGTAGTATCCCCGCCGCGGCGGAGATCGGGGTGCGCGAGGCCGTCCCCGGCGGATCTGCCGCAGATCGACGTCGTGGCGCTCGCCACCGGGCAGGACGAGGGGCGGGGCGGGCGCCCCTTACGGCGCGAAGCTGACGGCCCTGTCGCTGCCGTCCGGTCTGTCGTCTTCCGTGCTGGCATTCCAGTCGTCCCACGCAACGGCAAGACGGCGGTGCTGCTGATCAACACCAGCACCTCGACGCAGCAGACGGTCTCCTTCAGGTCGTCGCTGGCCGGCAACCTCACGAAGGTGAGCTACAGGGCCGCCAACCAGAACTCGTTCGGCACCAAGACGACGACCGCCGCCACCACCGCACCGGCGGTGACCAGGGGCATCGTCCTCCCTGCCGAGTCGATGACGTTACTCAAGGAAAACTGACTCACGAGCAACAATATCGGAACAATCCGTGGCGACCCCCCGCATCCCACGGCAACCATTCGGCCGCGATATTAGCATTCGAGATGCGCGGACGATTCTGCAGTTTTAGGCTATACCGGTTTTTAGACTATGAACGGGCGGGGTTGGCGTTGACTAATCGAAGAGTGTCTTGGCTGGGCCGGAAGCCCGCGGTGTGCGTGGTCGTGGGCGCCTCTCTCGCGGTTTTGGCGGGAACGGCGCTGCCCGGCGCAGCCGGGGCGACGACTTCCACATCGAAATCGAACGTTGCGTCGGTAACGCTGTCCGCGACGCCGCTTGGCCTAGACATAGCGCCCTGGATCAATCCAACAACCTTGAGCGCCATCGCGCCGCTACTCAAGGCGGCCGGCATCAACCAGCTTCACTATGGCGGCGGCGGGACCGCCGACCAGTACGACTGGGCTACCAACCAGGACATAGCCCCCTGCCCGAGTCAGACGCCGGACTCTTTCAGCCCAAGCGCAGCCTGCGCGAGCACTGACTCGCTTGACTTCGACCAGTTCTCGTCGATCGCGCAATCGATCGGCGCGCAGAGTTTCGCGACCGTCAACTACGGCACGGGGACGCCAGCCTTGGCCGCACAATGGGTCGCGCATTCGGTGGCCGCCGGCGAGCCGGTCGCCGAGTGGTCGATCGGCAACGAGAGCTACGGGTGCTGGTCAGACGACTGGTGGCTTACCCAGGATCCTTTGGACGACACGACCTACGTGCCAAACGGGACCGGGCTGCCGGACTACGCCGGGTGCCCGTGGGACACCGCGAGCAGTTCGGCGGCCGGCGTAGCGGAGATGGCGGAGTCCTATGCCGACAACGCACTGCCGTACATGGTGCAGATGACGGCGGCGGACCCGTCCATCAAGATCGGGATACCCTGGGCGTTCGACGGGTCGGTCGGGGGCGCGGGTGTCCCTGGCAACACTGGCTGGGACAACGCCATCCTTAATGCTGACGGTCAGTACATCAGCTTCGTGGAGGCGCACTGGTATCCGTTCGGAGCCACGACTCCGTCGACCCAGACGGTGCTTCAGTCGGTGGAGACGATTCCCGGTCAGTACGCGAAGATGCGGGCCATACTGAACGCAGACGACCCCCAGGCGACGATCAACATTGGCGAGACCGGCGTCAGCTACCTGGCCACCAACGTTCCGTGCACCCCGGCCGGCGCGTTGTTCGCGGCGGGAGACGCGCTCGAGTGGCTGTCGTCGGGCGCGACGACCGTCGACTGGTGGCCGATGGACACGGCCGCCAACCTGGGCAACGCGTGCACCAACCCCGAAGAGGCCATGTTCACAAGCAACGGCACTCCGGACTCGGTGTACTACGGTTACCTGCTTGCCTCGCAGCTGGCCCAGCCGAACGCGAAGCTGTTGGCGCTAACGACCGGCAACGGCCAGGTGCTCGGATTCCAGTCGGTGCTGCCCGACGGCCAGACCGCGGTCGAGCTCATCAACACCAACACCTCAACCTCCGAGAAAGTCACGGTCAACGCGTCGCTGATCGGGAACCTGATGACGCAGAGCTACGTCGCGGCCAATCAGAACGCGGCGAACTCGAACATCGTCACCGGGACCACCACCGCCTCCGCCGTCGCCGGCGGAGTCACCCTCCCGGCTGAGTCGATCCTGGTTCTGAAGAGTCACCTGCCGACCGGGATCACGCTCGGCGCTGCCAGTAACACCCTGAAGCCCGCCGCTAAGGTGACCCTGAGCGGCAAGCTCACCCTCGACGGGGTCGCCGCGTCCGCCGGCACCGCGGTGAAGGTCTACCGCCGGGTGTCCGGCAGCAGCGTCAACTCGGCCACGCTGACCGCCACCACCGCGGCGGCCGGCACCTTCACGGTGACCGACACACCGCCCGGCCGAGGCAACTACTACTACGTCGCCGAGTACGCCGGCACCAGCCTCCTCGCGTCGGCCTCGTATTCGTACGCAGTGCACGTCACCGCGCTCACGCCGTCCCTCAAGCTGGCGGTTTCTGCCAAGTCGGTGAAACCGGGGCGGACGGTGACGGTGACCGCGACCCTCGGCGCCACCCACGGCGACCGGACGCTGCTCATCTACGCGCAAATCAAGGGTGGCGGCAGGAAGCTGAAGAAGCGCGCCACCGTCAACGCCAAGGGCCAGCTCAGCATCGTCTTCACGATGAAGGTGAACACCACCTTCAGCGTCAACTTCCTGGGTGACACCTGGTATAGCCCGGCGTCAACGACCGTGGTGGTCAAGGCCTAGCCTAATGCAGGGAAGTTAAGCGTTCCGGCGCGTGGTCAAGCGGTTCGCTGATATTTGCGGGTTGAGCGGACATGGCAACGGAGGCCCGGTAAGACGGGTGTCGACCAAAACCCCCGCGTGTGCCGGAGACCTCCGTTGCCCGTTCAGTCTGCCATGCGTTCTGCCGTGACGACGTTCACGACCGTGATTACCGTTGCCGCCGGGGTGTTTGCCCCTGGTCACCTGGGCGAGCTCACGCGGGTTGTCCCGTTCGAGCTGGCCGATGCCGTGCTGGAGGAGGAAGGCGGCCTGGAGAGGCGGGTCCGGCTGCTGCCGTCGCGGTGCGGCCTGTACTTCCTGCTCGCGATGTGCCTGTTCCCTCGGTCTTCCTGCCTGGGCGTCTGGGGCAAGCTGACCGCCGGGCTGCGCGCGCTCGGACTGGCGGACCCCTCGGCGAAGGCACTGCGGGACCTGCGGCGCCGGCTCGGGACCGCGCCGGTCAAGCGCCTGTTCGAGGTGCTGGCCGGGCCGCTTGGCCGGGCGTCCACTCCGGGGATCATGTTCGGCGGCTTCCGGACGGTGTCGTTCGACGGCTGCAAGTCGATCAGGGTGCCTGATACCGGGGCGAACCGGGCGTGGCTCGGCAAGCAGAACGCGTCGAACGGGGAGGCCGGCTATCCGGCGCTGTCGCTGATGGCCCTGGCCGAGACCGGCACGCGTGCGCTGATCGGCGCCGTCTTCGGCAGCCAGGCCGAGGGCGAGACCGCGTGGGCGGGAAAGCTGCTGCACCTGCTGGACGCCACGATGCTGCTGCTGATGGACCGCGGCTTCGACGGGGGGAAGTTCCTGGCCGCGGTCGCCGCGACGAAGGCGCAGTTCCTGGTCCGGCTCAACGCCAACCGCCGCCCTCCGGTGCTGCGGCACCTGCCCGACGGGTCGTTCCTGTCGGTCATCGGCGGCGTGCAAGTCCGGATCATCACCGCCCGCGTGACCGTGACCTGCCACGACGGCACTGTCTACGGCGACGTGTGGCGGCTCGCCACCACCCTCCTGGATTGCCGCGCCCATCCCGCGCAGGCGCTGATGGCGCTATATCACGAGCGCTGGCAGCACGAGATCACCTACCTCGCCCTGCGCCATACCCTCCTGACCGGGCCGGGTGCTGCGCTCGGGCGACCCGGCCGGCATCCGGCAGGAGACGTGGGCGCTCCTGGCCGTCTACCAGGCGCTTCGCATCGCGGTCACCGACGCGGTCCAGACCGTGCCGGGTCTGGACCCTGACCGGGCCAGCTGGCAGCTCGCCGTCGAGACCGCCCGCGACCTCGTCACCGCCGCCGCGAACATCACCGATCCCGGCGCCGGCGACCTGGCCGGCGATATCGGCCGCGCCGTCCTGGGCAGCCTCTGCGGGCCGCGCCGGCCCCGCGTCTGCGCCCGCAAGGTCAAGTCCCCGCTCAGCCGCTGGAACAAGCACCCCGACGGAAAACCCCGCGCAAGCAAGCGGATAACCCGCATCACCAGCCACATCGACCCGGGACACTACCGGCCCCCGACACGCCGGCCGAAATCCGTGACAAACCCCGCAGGACCTTAACTCCCCTGCATTGGGCCTAGCCTGGGCCTGCGACACCGCAGGGCAGGCAGACCGAAGCGGCTGCCCCCGCCAAGTGGCCGCACCCGAATCGGCGTTCCCGGTGCGAGGACGATTTGCGAGTTTTAGGCTGTACCCGTTCTAAGACGATGGATAGGGCGGGTTAGCGTTGACTACTCGAAGGCTGTCTTGGCGGGGCCGGAAGCCGGCGGCGTGCGCGATTGTTGGCGCCTCGGTCGCAGTTTTGGCGGGAGCGGTTTTGCCCGGTGCTGCTGGAGCGGCGGCTTCGGTATCGAAATCGAACATCGCGTCGGTCACGCTGTCCGCGACTCCGCTCGGCCTGGACGTCGGACCATGGGACACGCTCTACTCCGACCCGTCGAAGCTGAGCATGATGCAGTCTTACCTCAGGGCGGCCGGGATCGGCCAGCTTCACTACGGCGGCGGGGGGACGGCCGACCAGTACGACTGGCAGAACAACACCGTCGTCAACAATCCGACCGAATGCACCGACGCGCCTACGCCAGCTTCCTTCCTCGACGTCAAGTGTGCGAAGACTGACAATTTTGATTTCTCCCAGTTCTCCACCAACGCGCGGGCGCTCGGCGCGCAGAGTTACGTGACGGTCGACTACGGCACGGGCACGCCCGAGATGGCCGCGGCGTGGGTGACGCAGGCGGACACGACGGCCGGCCAGGGCGTCGCCCAGTGGAGCATCGGCAACGAGAGCTACGGGTGCTGGGAGTACGACCACTGGCTGACCGGGGCTCCGCTTGACGATACGGACTACGCGGCCAACGATCAGGCGACCTGCCCGATGAACATGCCCCTGTATCAGGCAGACGGCGACGGCGGCATGGCGGATATGGCGAAGTCCTACGCCGAGAACGCGCTGCCGTACATGCAGCAGATGACTGCGGCGGCCCAGGCCGCGGGAGACTCCATCAAGATCGGGGTGCCCTACGCGTTCGACTCCCGCGTGGGCGGCGCGTCGGTTGGCAACAACGACGTCTGGAACGACACCATCCTCGGCGGCGCCGACGGGCCGTACGTCGGCTTCGTCGAGGCGCACTGGTACCCCTATGGCTTCGGCGGCGATGTGGGTAAAAACGGGAACCCGTCGGCCCAGCTTGTGCTCCAGTCGGTGGAGGGGATTCCCGCCAACTACGCCGGCATCCAGAGCACGCTGAGCGCGTATGGCTCGGCCGCGACGGTCACTGTCGGCGAGACCGGGGTCAGCTATCTGCCCACCAACGTCCCGTGCCTTCCCGCGGGCGCACTCTTCTCGGCCGGCGCCGCGCTTGAGTGGCTTGCGGCCGGAGCGCAGACTGTCGACTGGTGGCCGATGGAAACGGGCGACAATCCCCAGGCCGCTTGCAACACCCCCGATGAGGCCATGTTCACCGGCAACGGCACGCCGGACACCATGTACACCGGGTACCTGCTGGCCTCGCAGCTGGCCAAGCCGAACGCGCACCTCTCGCGGCTGACGGTCACCAACGTGTCCGACCCGGGCAACACGAACAACGCGATCGGGTTCCAGTCGGTGCTCCCCGATGGCCAGGTCGCGGTGGCCCTGATCAACACCAACACCACCTCCGCGCAGAAGGTCGCGGTCAGCACCTCGCTGACCGGGAACCTGACGACCGAGTCCTACATCGCCGCCGACCAGCCCAAGCCGACCGCCACCTCGCCAGCCCCCACGAAGACCGTGAACGGGACCACCACCGCGGGCGCGATCGCCAACAGCATCACCATCCCGGCCCAGTCGATCGTTATCCTGAAGAGCTATCTGCCGAGCAAGGTCACGGTGGGCGGGGCCAGCAGTCTCAAGGCAGGCGCCAAGGCGACCGTCAGCGGCACGCTCACTCTGAATGGCGCCGCGGCCCCCGCCGGAACCACGGTCAAGGTCTACCGCCGGGTGTCAGGCAGCAGCGTCAATTCGGCCACCCTGACCGCCACGACCAAGGCCGGCGGCACCTTCACGGTCACCGACACCCCGCCCGGGCGCGGCAGCTACTCCTACGTCGCCCAGTACGCGAGGACCGGCGTCTACGCGGCCGCCTCGGCTTCGCACTCGGTGCAGGTCACCGCGCTCAAGCCGGCCCTCAAGCTGGCGGTCTCGGCCGGGTCGGTGAAGCCGGGGCGGAGCGTGACGGTGACGGCGACCCTCGGCGCCACCCACGGCAACCGGACGCTGGCCATCTACGCGCAGATCGCGGGCGGCGCCAGGAAGATGCTCAAACGCGCTACCGTCAACGCCAAGGGCCAGCTCAGCATCGTGTACACCATGAAGGTGAACACCACGTTCAGCGTGGCCTTCTCAGGCGACAGCTGGTACAGCCCGGCGTCGGCCACTGCGGTGGTCAAAGCCTAGCCGGGTAGTATGCCCGCCATGGCGGAGATCGAGGTGCGCGAGGCCGTCCTGGCCGACCTGCCGCAGATCGCCGCGGTGGCGCTCGCGACGGGACAGGACGAGGAGTGGGGCGGGGCCGATGCCGGCTACATGACGCACCTGCTCGCACACGGCCGGGTGATGGTCGGGGTCTCCGGCGGTTCTGTCGTCGGCTTCGGCGCCACCCGCCAGATCGGCCGGGGTCCCAGCGCGGTCAGCATGCTGTGCGACTTGTTCGTCGACCCGCGGCTGCACGGCGGCGGGTGCGGCCGGGCAATGCTGGCCGAGCTCTGGCCGGACCCGGGGCGCCGGATGACCTTCAGCAGCCTGAACGGAAATGCACTCCCGCTGTACACGAGCTTCGGACTGGATGCATGGTGGCCGCTGCTGTATCTACGCGGCCGGGTGGATGCGGTGGCAGCGCCGGATGGCTGGCGGGCCGAAGCGGTCACCCCGGCCGAGGTAGCCGCGCTCGAATTGACCTGGACCGGCGTCGACCGGTCCGACGATCATCTCGCCTGGGCGCGACGGCCGGGCGGGGCCGCGCTCCTGGCCAGGCACAAGGGCCAGGTGGCGGCGGCCGGGACGGCGGGCGGCGCGGGCGATGAATACGGTCTGACGCACCTGGCGCTGGCGCCGTCGATCGACGGGGCCGAGGCCGCTGCCGCCGTGCTGGCGGTGCTGGCCGGCCTGGCCTCGAAGGACGCGAAGGCGGGCCTCTGCTTGCCAGGGCCACACCCGGCCGTCCGCCCGCTGCTCGCCGCAGGCTGGCGGGTCGCGGAGTTTGACCTGTTCATGGCGACCGAGCCGGGTCTGCTTGACCCGAGCCGGGCGGTGCCGTCCCCCGCGCTGGCCTAAGCGGGTTAGCCGCTCACCTCACGCAGCGTGTCGACGGCGTTCGGGTTCCCCCGCTGCACGCTCAACCAAACCGGCGGCAGCCCAGATTTTGTTGCGCGATCTGAACGGACGGGCGCTGGCGCGGCCGCGGCGGGTGCCGCACTATTGGACCAGCCGTAGCTCCGCTGCCCGGCAGTGCCGCGCGTCGTCAGCCGCCGCAACTACCCGAGAGAGGGGTCTCTATGAGCATCACCACGCGAGCCGCAGTCTGCCGCGTGCCCGGCCAGCCGTGGGAGATCACCGAGCTTGAACTGGACGACCCGAAGGCGAACGAGGTCAGGATCAAGTTCTTCGCCTCCGGCCTGTGCCACTCCGACGACCATATTCAGAAGGGCGACGCCCCCATGCGCCTGCCGGTCGTCGGCGGGCACGAGGGCGCGGGCATCGTCGACGCGGTGGGCGATGCCGTTACCCGGGTCGCCGTCGGCGATCACGTGACCTGCTCGTTCATCCCCGCCTGCGGCAAGTGCAGGTACTGCTCGACCGGCCGCCAGATGCTGTGCGATGCCGGCAAGAACGCCGGCACCGGGATGTTCCCCGACGGCACGTTCCGGTTCCATCAGGGCGGCGAGGACTTTGGCGGCCTGTGCGTGCTTGGCACCTTCTCGCAGTACGCGGTGGTGCACGAGTACTCCGTGATCAAGATCCCGAACGAGATCGGCTTCGACGTCGCGGCGCTGGTGGCCTGCGGCGTGCCGACCGGCTGGGGGTCGGCGGTGCGCGCGGGCGGCGTGCGGGCGGGGCAGACCGTGGTGATCTACGGCGCGGGCGGCGTCGGCAGCAACGCGGTGCAGGGCGCGAGCCTGGCCGGGGCGAAGAACGTCATCGTGGTGGACCCGGTCGAGTTCAAGCGGAAGATGGCCACCACCGAATTCGGCGCGACGCACGCGTTCGCCACCGCCGAGGAAGCGCACGAGTTCGTGGTCGAGACCACCTGGGGTGAGCTCGCCGACGTCGCGATCATCACCGTCGGCATCCTGCACGACGAGGTGATCGCGAACGCGCTCAAGGTCGTGGGCAAGACGGGCCAGGTCACGATCACCGCGGTGGGCAACGGCTGGGTCAATGAGAACCCCGGCATGCTGATCGGCTACCAGCGCCGGATTCAGGGCTCTATCTACGGCGGCTGCAGTCCGCTGGTGGACGTGCCGCTCCTGATCGGCCTCTACCAGGCGGGCAAGCTCAAGCTCGACGAGCTGATCACCCGTCGCTACAGGCTCGACGAGGTCAACGAGGGCTATCAGGACATGCTCGACGGCAAGAACATCCGCGGCGTCATCATCCACGAGCACTAGCAGGAAGGGAACTGCGGAAGATGAGCATCACCACCCGCGCCGCCATTGCCCGGGCCCCGCACGTCGGCTGGGAGATCGCCGACCTGCAGCTCGACGAGCCGAAGGCGCATGAGGTCCGGGTCAGGCTGATGGCGGCCGGCCTGTGCCACTCCGACGATCACATCACCACCGGCGACGCCCCCATCCGGCTGCCGGTGGTGGGCGGGCACGAGGGCGCGGGCATCGTCGAGTCCGTCGGCCCCGACGTGCAGCGAGTCAAGCCGGGAGACAAGATCGTCTGCTCGTACATCCCTGCCTGCGGCGCCTGCCGGCCCTGCTCCACCGGCCACCAGAACATGTGCGTCAAGGGACTCAACGCTGGCACCGGCATGTTCGAAGACGGCACCTGGCGGTTCCACCTCGGCGATCAGGACCTGGGCGGATTCTGCACGCTCGGCACCTTCTCGCAGTACGCGGTCGTGTCGGAGTGGGCCACGGTGCCGCTGCGGGAGGACTTCCAGGACATCCCCTGGGAGATCCTGTGCCTGGTGGGCTGCGGCGTCCCGACCGGCTGGGGTTCCTCGGTGCACGCGGCAGGGGTTCAGGCCGGCGACACCGTCGTGATCTTCGGCGCGGGGGGCGTGGGCAGCAACGCGGTCCAGGGCGCCCGCTTCGCCGGGGCGAAGAACGTGGTCGTGGTGGACCCGGTCGAGTTTAAGCGGGAGATGGCCACCACCGTGTTCGGCGCCACCCACGCCTTCGCCACCGCCAAGGAGGCGCACGAGTTCGTGGTCGAGACGACCTGGGGCCAGCTCGCCGACCATGTGATTATGACCCCTGGCGCGGTCACCGAGGAGATGGTGAACGCGGCGGTGATGATGACCGGCAAGGGCGGCAAGGTGACGATCACGGCCGTCGGCCACATCAACGAGCGCGCAGTCCATTTCCACGCAGGCGCGCTGATCGGCTACCACCGCCAGGTCCGGGGCGCGCTGTTCGGCGACAGCAACCCGCTCTACGACATCCCGATGCTTCTCGGCCTGTACAAGTCGGGCGACCTCAAGCTGGACGAGCTTGTCACCCGCAAGTACTCGCTCGACCAGGTGAACCAGGCGTACCAGGACATGAATGACGGCAAGAACATCCGCGGCGTGATCATCCACGAGCATTGATCTTGCAGGCCGGTGGCAAACTGCCACCGGCCGCCATTAGATGCGGGCGGCGATGAGGCGCGCGACCTGATCCTCCAGCGACGCGGCCGCCGTGCGGCGGTTATCGATGACCAGGTGCGGCGCCGCGGGCGCGGAATCGAGTCGCATCCGCGCGGTGAACGCGTCGAAGTCGGCGACCTTGGCCGTGTCGCGACCGGATCCACGGGCGGCGAGCCGGTCCCGCAGGGTGGCGGCGTCGGTCCGGACCCAGACCAGGCACACCGTCCCGCCGCCGAGTTCGGCGACCCAGGACCGCCACCGGTCGGCGTCGTGGATCTGCTGAGTGAACGGGCCCGACAGCAGGACCGGGCAGCCATGCGAGCGGATCTCACGCGCGGTCGCCGTCATCCCCGCGTACTCGTGGGCCTTGACGTGCTCGTCGTACCACGGGCCCTCGCGCTCGCCGGGCGGGTGTTCGCCCGCCGCGAGCGTCGCGGCGACGAACGAGCCGTACATGGTGTCTTTGTCGAGCAGGGCCGGCACCGGGTCGAGCGACGCCAGCAGCAGCCGCGCGACCGTGCTCTTCCCCGCCCCGGGCGGCCCGGCCACCACCCATGCGATCGCGACATCCACGTCCACACGTTAACCCCGCCGGGGCCGGCCTACTTCTTCTGGAGCTTGACCGCCGTGCCGTAAGCGCAGATCTCGGTCCAGTTCTGGCCCATCTCCGAGGTGTCGAAGCGCATCGCCACGACGGCGTCGCCGCCGCGGGCCTGCGCCTCCTGCGTCATCCGATCAATCACCTCGTTACGGCTGTCGATCAGGTTCTTCGTCATTCCCTTGAGCTCACCGCCGGCCATCGACTTGAAGGCCGCGCCGAACTGGGAGCCGATGTTGCGGCTCCGCACCGTCAGGCCGAACACCTCGCCAAGGACCTCGGTTACCTCATAGCCAGGAATGTCGTTCATCGTCGAGATCAGCACGCCACACCTCCGAAAGGGTGTATCGCCGCACCGTCCCGCCGGTAAACGCCATCAATAACTCAGAGTAATCGATTGGATGCGTAAATACGGTGAGCGCCTGGCGGATCGATGCGGCCGGGTCGCCACGGTGATAGACGTGTTCGCTGGGTTCGATGTTGTCGAGGAATTCCTGGTAGCGCACGGCGTACGCGAGGTGCGCCAGCGGCTCGGCGATCCCCAGCGCCTCGGCCGGCCGGGAGCGAGGCACTGCGGCGGTCCAGGCCGCGATCCAGGCGTCGGCCGCCATGCGGCGTCGGTCGGCCGGCAGGAAGTCGATTGCGCGCAGTCCGTCCAGCACGGGGTTGCCCAGGTGGGCGTCGGCGAAATCGAGGACGACCGGCGCGCCGTCGCCGCTACGCCAGTTGCCCGGATGGAAGTCGCCGTGGACGACCGTGTCGGGCAGGCCGCAGTCGGCCAGCATCTCCCACCGGGGCTGCAGGCTCCTGGCGGCGTCCAGTTCGCCCGGGCTCAACTCGGCGCCGACCGGTCCGTCGAGCAGGTCGCCGACGGCGGCCGCCAGGTTCTGGGGTCGGCGGTCAGGGATGGCGTGCGGCGACTGGCCGATGCGGGCCTGCGCGGCGGCCAGTCGGCGCACGGCGTCCGCCGCGATCTGCGGCGAGGCGTCCCAGCAGTCCGCGCCTGGAACGTCGGCAAGCAGCAGGCGCCCCGGCGCGCTGGCCAGGACGGCTGGCACCAGGTTCGGGTCGACCTCGGCGAACGCGGCGATCGCGGCCGGCTCGGCGGCGGCAAAGGAGGGGATGGCCTTGAGCCAGACCGGGCCGCCGGCGGTTGGCAGCAGAAACAGCCCTGACAGGTTCCAGGTCTTGCGCTGGACCGGTCGTCCGGTTACGTCGACGTGCTCCGATGCCCACCGGAAGAGTTCCCGCACGCCGGACGCTCGCGCCCAAGGCAGCCGTAGCGGGTGATCGTCGTCGGCGAAGTCGCACGGCGTGAGCTTCCCCGGCGGCTCGAGCGCCTCCGCGTGGTAGGTGACATGACCGTCGCGCGCCCCCTCGGCGCCTTCGACCGTAAGCAGCCGCAAGACGACGACCGGAACGCCCAGCGCCCCCTCCAGATGCGCCACGATCGGGTCGACCTCGGCCCACCACGGGATCTCGACGCCGAACGGCCCGACCATCCCGGCGCACGCACCGTCATGCGTAACTACCGCGGTCACCGTACGTCCCATCCGGCCAGTGTGACCGTTCGCGCTGAAATTCCCCATCGAATTTTGATCTTGCCCGGCTCGGGCAGCCGCGACGTCAGGGGACGGTGACGACGGGCCCGTGGGCGTAGTTGAGCACCGCGTGCCTGACGGCGCCGGGTCCGGGCAGGAAACCGTCGGGCCGGTGGCGGCCGAGGACGACCAGGTCGGCTCGGGCGGACAGGCCGACCAGGGCGCGCCCGGGGTGCCCGCTCACGACATCGTAGCTGGCCTGGACGTCGGGGTACCGCGTCTGCCAGTCGGCCAGCAGGGCCTGGAGCTGCCCAGCCACCTCCTCCTCGATGTCGCGGGCGCCAGGCGCCGTCAACGCCCGGGCGGCGCGGCCGACGTTGCCACCGGGTGCGTCCCAGGCGTGCACGGCGACCAGGCTGGCCTTGCGCAGCGCGGCCTCCTCGAACGCGAAGGCGAGCGCGGCGGAGCTTTCTGCCGGGTCGCCGATGCCGACCCCGATCTGCCGATGCGAGGCGGTCGTCTCCTCCCGGACCACCACGACCGGGCAGGACGCGTGGGAGGCCGCGTACCTCGCGACCGAGCCGAGGATCATCGCCGTGAACGCGCCCATGCCTCGGGAGCCCACGACCAGCATCGTGGCGCCCGACCCGGCTTCGGTGATCGCGCTCGCGGGCGGACCGGCCAGCCCGTCGGCGTCGACCAGGACGTCGGGGGCGATCACCGCAGCGCGCGCGGCGGCGGCGGCGAGAGCACGGTTGCGGTCATCGACCAGGGTGTCGGCCACCGTCGCGACGCCCGACGCAGTCTGGTGCACGGCCATCCGCGGCGGCAGCGCCGCCGCCGACACGATCCGCAGCGGCAGGCCGCGAAGCTCGGCCTCCCCGGCGGCCCAGTCGACCGCGCGCAGTGAAGTTTCCGAGCCATCGGTAGCGGTTACGATCGGGCCTGCGGTCATCGTGGACCTCCATATTCAGTCAGACGCAGGATTCCCTCCGGCTGGCCCGGACGAACCGAGTGCGCGGCCGGGGGTATCTCGACGGCGGGTCGGGGTCAGCCCGCGTAGCTGACCGGATCCAACCCGGAACTGGTGACGAGCGCGTAGCTCAGGAGCTCGCAGCCGGTGAATGCCACGTCCTGTCCGGCGATGCCGATGGCGTCGACTTCGCCCTCGGCGGACTGGCCAGAGGCGATATTGGGCAGTGTTCCCGCGTAGTTCTCGCCCGCAATCGACGTCCCGTTGGTGAACCCGACGTCGAGCTTCGCAGCGCCGGCCGTGCCCGCGTGGTTGGCGTACTTGTATATCAGCCCCCCGGCCGCGGTCGTACCGAACTGCTGGCGCTGCGCGGCCGATAGCTTGCCGCAGTACACGGGGGTGATCGTCATGGGCCCGGCCAACATGCTCCCGGACGGGCCGATCGTGATGTTCCCCCCGCCAGCGCTCGTCTTCACCGTGGCGGAGACGGAAGGGGCCGGGGTGGCCGCCGCGGTCGCCGTCGCCGCGTTCGAGGATCCCGCGGCCGCCGAGGCCGGGGACGACGCGGTCGGTGACGCCGTGGACGACGCCGGAGCCGAGGACGACGCCTGAGCATTTGAGGATCGCGAAGGGCCGCCCGGGGACGACCCCGGGGCGGACGACGACTGGGCCGATGAGCAGCCGGCGACGGCTACAGCGGCAAATACTGCGCAAACGGCGGCAACTCTCACCCTCGTTTGACGCACTATGGCATCCGGCGGTGCACGTGGTTACCGACCCGATGCCGGGCAGCCGCGATCCCGTGACGAGCGGCCACGCTTGCCGCCGCTGGGCCCGACGTCGCCGGCGGCTCCGCTAACTGTCTGGCCGTGGGTGGAGCGGGAGCTTGAGCAGAGCGTTTTCGACAACTTCGCTGAGCGCCGGGTGGATCCAATACTGGCCGCGGGCCATGCTGGCGACGTCAAGCCCGAACGACATGGCCTGGACCAGCGGCTGGATCAGCAGGGACGCCTGATAGCCGAGGATGTGGGCGCCGAGGAGCCTGCCGGTCGCGGGATCCGCGTACAGCCTGCAGAATCCGCTGGTGTCCTGGAGGGCCCATCCGTAAGCGGTGTGACTGTAAGGCTGGGTCGCTTGCACGTAGGCTCGCTTCCCGGCCAGATCCTGAAGCCGTGCGCCTACCGTCGCGATTTCCGGGTCGGTGAATACGGCGGCCGGCACCCACTCATGCCGGAATGGGCGCAGGTCTTCCGGGTGGGCCAGGTTGTGCGCCACGGTCCTCGCCTCGGCGTTGGCTACGTGCTTGAGCTCGAACGGCGAGCTCGCGTCGCCGATCGACCAGATCCCGTCGGCGGTCGTCCGGCCGTACTCATCCACCAGGACGCGCCCGTCGTCCCTGAGCTTGACCCCGGCGAGGTCCAGGCCGATCTCATCGGTGTTCGGCTGGCGCCCGGCGGCCACCAGCAGCAGGTCGCCGGCCACCTCGGTGCCGTCGTCGAGGACGACGATCGCCCCGCCTGCATCGGGGCGGTGCACGCCGGTGATGGTGGCCGAGAGATGGACGTCCCAGCGCTGCCGGGCAAGCGCGGTGAAGCGGTCGGAGACGTCGGTGTCGAGCGTCGCCAGCAGCGTGTCCGCCTGGTTGACGATGTGAATCTCGACGCCGAGGCCCGAGAAGATGTGGGCGAACTCGGCGGCGACCGAGCCGCCGCCGACGATGACCATGCTGGCCGGGAGTTCGTCGATCCGCATGATGTCGTCGGAAGTCCAGAACTCGACCCCAGCGTCAGCGATCACCGGGGGAATCGTTGGCCGCGCTCCGGTCGCCACCACCACGCGGTCGGCGGTGATCCCGGTGGTGCCGTCGATGACCAGCTCACGGGGGCCGGTGAAGTGAGCCCGGCCCTCGAACAGGGTCACGTGGTCGGACTCCGCCCGGAACTTGCGGCCGGCCGCTGAAACCCGGTCGATCTTCGAGAACGTGCGATCCCTGATCGACGGCCAGTCCACCGCGGCCACCTCGGCGTCGATGCCGAAGCCGGACGCGGTGCGAGCCTGGACCGCCACGTCGGCCGTGTGCACCAGGATCTTGCTCGGTATGCAGCCCCGGTTGAGGCAGGTCCCGCCGAAGACGCCTGCCTCGATGAGCGCGACCGGGCCCTGGGCGTCGTCGTCAGGCACCAGGACGTTGCCGGAACCGGATCCGATGATGGCCAGTGAAAAATGCGGCATATTCGAATCGTAGGCTCTGGCGGGGGCCGCTATGGCTTTCTGGCGATGCCGCAGTAGCAGCTCAGGCCGGATCCGTCGGCGGTGGGCGGGGTTGCGCCCCACCACTGCGCGAGCGGCTGCAGGCCGGCGCCGGTCATCTCCATGCTGTCGAAGAAACGGGCCACCGTCGCCCCGTCCCTGGGCGTGATCGTCAGTTGTGAGGTGGCGTTGTAGTTGCGGGCCATCGCGGCGGCTGTATCGGGCTCGATGTCACTCTGACGGGGCCTGGTCCTGGTGGACACGGTCTTCTTCTCCGCCCTCACGCCCCTGCTGCCGCATTACACCCAGGCGGCCGGGCTGACCAAGGCCGGGGCGGGCGTGCTGGTCGCCTGCTATCCGGCCGGGACGCTGGTCGGGTCGCTGCCCGCCGGGGTGCTGGTCGCCCGTATCGGCGACCGCCGGGTGGCGCTGCTAGGACTCGGGCTCATGAGCGCGGCGACGCTGGTCTTCGGCTGGACGCACACCGCCGGGGTACTTGACGCCGCCCGTTTCGTCCAGGGGCTCGGCGGCGCCTGCACGTGGGCGGCTGGCTTGGCCTGGCTCTCCGCCAGCGCTCCGGACGAGAAGCGGGGCGAGCTGCTTGGCACCGCGATGGGCGCGGCGGTTGTGGGGGCGCTCTTCGGCCCGGTTGTCGGATGGGCGGCCATCCAGGTGGGCACCGGCCCCGCGTTCTCCGCTGCCTCCATCGCCGGAGCGGCGCTGATGCTGGCCGCGTTCGCGGTACCGTCGCCGAAGTCGGGCGGATCCCAAAAGCTGCGCGAGGTCCTGCCCGCGCTCCGCGATCCCAGGCTGGCCAACGGCGTCTGGCTGATGGCGCTGGCCGGCATCGCCTTTGGCGTGGTCGACGTGCTGGCTCCGCTGCAGCTGGCACGGCTGGGCGCGAGCAGTACGGTGATCGCCGCCACGTTCCTGTGCGGGGCGGTGATCGAGTCGTGCGTATCGCCGCTCGCGGGCAGGTTCAGCGATCGGTTCGGTGCGCGGCGGCCGGTGCTCATCGGCCTGACGGCGGGCACGTTGTTCGGTGCCCTGGTGTGTCTGCCAGGCAGCGTGCCGTGGCTTATCGCCGTCCTGGTACTGGGGATGCCATTCTTCGGCTCGCTCTACACCCCCGCCGCCGCCATGGTCAGTGAAAGGGCGCAGGACCAGAAGCTCAACCACGGCCTCGCGTTCGCGCTCACGAACCTCACCTGGGCCGCCGGGCAGGCCATCGCGGCCTCGGCCAGCGGTGCGATCGCCGAGGCCACCTCCAACGCGGTCCCGTACCTGCTGCTTGGCGTGGCCTGCCTGGCGACGCTGGGGGGCATGTTCCGCCGCCGGCCCTCGGCCCGTTCGCGGAAATCACCAGGAACGGGTGACGACGGCAGCCCAGGCTGGGCGTGAGGTGGGCGAGAAGGCGAGCGAGAGGAGGGGATCTACATGACGGACGAGCAACTGCCCACGCAGACAACGGATGCGGGCATCCCGGTTGAAAGCGATAAGTATTCGCTGACCGTCGGCGCGGGCGGCCCGATCCTCCTGCAGGACAGCTACCTGATCGAGCAGATGGCCCAGTGGAACCGGGAGCGGATCCCGGAGCGGCAGCCGCACGCCAAGGGCAGCGGCGCGTTCGGTCGGCTCGAGATCACCAAGGACGTGTCCGGCTATACCAAGGCGGCGCTGTTCCAGCCGAACGCGACGACCCCGCTGGGGGCCCGGTTCTCGACCGTGGCCGGCGAGCGCGGCAGCCCCGACCTGTGGCGAGACCTGCGCGGGTTCGCGCTGAAGTTCTACACGACCGAAGGCAACTACGACATGGTCGGCAATGCCACGCCGGTCTTCTTCTTCAAGGACCCGATTCACTTTCAGAACTTCATCCGCTCGCAGAAACGGCGCATCGACAACAACCTGCGCTCCAACGACATGCAGTGGGACTTCTGGACCCTGCTGCCGGAGACCGCGCATCAGGTGGTCTGGCTGATGGGCGACCGCGGCCTGCCGAAGAGCTGGCAGCACATGAACGGGTATTCGAGCCATACCTACATGTGGATTAACGACAAGGACCAGCGGTTCTGGGTGAAGTACCATTTCAAGACCGACCAGGGGATCGAGTTCTTCACCGACGCACAGGCCGCCGAGCTGGTCTGGACCGACTACGACTACCACACCAGGGACCTGTTCGAGGCGATCGCGCGCGGCGAGCATCCCAGCTGGACCATGTACGTGCAGATCATGCCGTTCGATGACGCGCCCGGTTACCGGTTCAACCCGTTCGACCTGACCAAGGTCTGGCCCCACGCGGACTACCCGCTGCAGGAAGTTGGGCGTTTCACCCTGGACTGGAACCCGGTCGACAACCACACCGAGATGGAGCAGTTCGCGTCGGCGCCCAGCAACATGGTGCCTGGCATCGGGCCCAGCCCGGACCGGATGCTGCTGGCGCGGATGTTCTCCTACGCGGACTCCCACCGCTACCGGCTCGGCGTCAACTACCAGCAGATCCCGGTCAACGCCCCGGTCGCGCCGGTGCACACCTACAGCAAGGACGGGGCGATGCGGGTCGTGCCCCGCTCCGACCCGGCGTACTTCCCGAACTCCAAGGGCGGCCCACGCGCCTACCCCGAGCGGTACGCACCGCCCAGCTGGTACACCGAGGGCGACATCATGCGGACGGCGTTCGAGACGCACGCCCAGGACGACGACTTCGTCCAGGCCACCGCTCTGGTCCGCCAGGTCATGGACGACGCCGCCAGGGACCGGCTGGTCGCCAACACCGTCGCCCAGCTGCTCAACGGCGTCACCGAGCCGGTGCTGCTGCGCGCCTTCGACTACCTGCGGAACGTAGACCAGAGCCTCGGCGACCGGGTGGAGAAGGGCGTCCGCGACGGGAAGACCTGACCGGCGTCCCCACGATCACCCCTCAGGGGTGAAGTCGGCGGGACGCTCAAGGCGAGATGCTGTGGGAAGAAAAATGTCAGGAATAACGAAGGCCGGCCCGGTTGGCATTGGCTGCAGCCCGGATCTCCCGGCCAGAAGGAGGATCGGTGCCCACAACGGCATGGCGGTTCCCCGATACCGAGGGTGCCGACAGCGCGGTGGTCCGGCTCAAGCAGTTGAACTCCAAGGACCTCATCAACTTGATGGATATGGCCGTGCTCCGGTGGCCGGAGTACGCTCAACAGCCGACCACCGTAGAGCACGCGCACGAGCAGCAGGGCAGCAAGGTCTCGTCCTTGGTCCGCCGACTGCAGCACCCGGTCATCGACGGTTCGATGATCACGAGCGTTAAAGGCGACCTGCGGCCGGGCACATCGGCGGTCGTGGTGCTGAGCTCAGATGGTGAGGTCGAGGCCATCGTGCACGCGTTCGAAGGCCAGCCCATGGAGCTCATCAGGAGCGACCTGTCCGTACCGGACCAGGATCGGCTGCGGCAGGCCGTGGAGCAGGCTAAGCAGCGCGAGCAGGGCCAGCAGCCGCAATAACGGCGTGAGCACGAGCGACCGACCAGTCGCGGCCGGCCGACCGCACGACCGGCCCGCTGGGGGTGCGGCCTGGCACCGCGACCCGCACGGCCGACCGGCCGTGCGTCGACTGCCTTGATCCCTCGGTCGCCGCCGCGAAGCCCGCCTGGCGGCCGTCGCGCCCGGTCGCGTTCTGGCTGATTGCCTACGCGTTCGCCGTCACCATGCTCGGCACCACCCTGCCGACCCCGCTGTACGTGATCTACCAGGGGCAATGGCATTTCTCCACCAGCCTCATAACGCTGATCTTCGCCTCCTACGCCGTTGCCGTGCTCACCGCGCTACTGCTCGCGGGGCGCTCGTCCGACCAGGTCGGTCGGCGCCCGGTGCTGGCCGCGGCGATCGGCCTGAGCATCGTCAGCGCGGTGACGTTCATCCTCGCGCCGAATGTCGGCTGGCTGTTTATCGGGCGGGTGCTCTCGGGCCTGTCGGCCGGGCTGATGACCGGCACCGCCACCGCCGCGCTGACCGAGACCGCACGGCCCGGCGCAGGGCGCCGCGCGTCGCTGGTCTCGTCGGCGGCCAATCTGGGCGGCCTTGCGCTCGGCCCGCT
This sequence comes from uncultured Actinomycetota bacterium, assembly GCA_963773105.1. Taxonomy (GTDB): domain Bacteria; phylum Actinomycetota; class Actinomycetes; order Streptosporangiales; family Streptosporangiaceae; genus Trebonia. The sequence continues at coordinate 140,562 of CAVZAA010000002.1, read as the reverse complement.
GCTCGCGGGGCTGCTGGCCCAGTACGCTCCCCAGCCGACGGTGCTTCCCTTCGTGGTCCAGCTCGCGCTGGTGGCCGTCGCCGGGCTGGGCCTGCTGCCCGTGCCGGAGACGGTGAGCGGGCGTTCCGGGCTGTCCCTCAGATTCTGCGGCCTCGGTGTCCCGCGGGCGGGCCGGGCCGAGTTCGTCGCGGCCGGGTTCGCCGGGTTCGCCGCGTTCTCCCTGCTGGGGCTGTTCAGCGCGCTCGTCCCGACGTTCCTGGTGGGTGTGCTGCACGACAAGAGCCACGCGGCCGCCGGGGCGGTGGTCTTCCTGGCCTTCGCCGTCGCCGCCTGCGTCCAGCTGGGCGGCTCCCGACTGCCGACTCGGCCGGTGATTCTGGCCGGGCTGACGGTGTTCCTGGCCGCGCTGGCCTTGATCGTCGCCGGGCTCTCGGCCGCGTCGATGCCGCTCTTCCTGACCGCGACGGTGGTCAGCGGAGTCGCGGTCGGCGCCGTGTTCATGGGCAGCCTGGCCACGGCCAACCGCCTCGCCCTGGCGGAGACGCGCGGCCAGGTCATTTCGACTTATTTCGTGTTCGCCTACGTCGGCCTAACAGTGCCCGTCATCGCCGTCGGATTCGGCGCACAGGCGTTCGGCGACTTCCGCGCCACCCTCGCCGTGGCCATCGCCCTGGCCGTGATCGCGCTGGTGTCGATGGCCACCATCCGCCGGTCGGCGGCCTGAGCCGCCCGGGACGATCGCATCTTTAAATCCATTTTTATCTAAGTAATGACCTGCTTATGGTCCGACGATGCGTCGGTCTGCGTGATCACGCTCGTCGCGGGCAGAGGCAGCTGCGCGCTTTCCGCCCGCTCGCTCGGGGTCGGTGCCCACGGTCTCGTCGTCGTGTACCCCGGATGCGCCGATTTCACGAGTTTGGCGTCCGCCAGGATGACGGTGACGGTCGTTCGCTAGACCGCGACTGCACCAAACGGTTGCGTGCTAGTCGGTGCGCACCGTGTGCGCGAAGGCGGCGAACTCCGCTAGTGCCTGGCCGGCCTCGGGCAGGAAATCGAACAGGACGAAGGAATGGACGCTGTTGGCGACCGGGCTGAACGTGACCGCGACGCCCGCCCGGCATGCCCGGTCGGCCAGTCGCTCGGCGCTGGCGAAGAGCGCCTCGGATTCGGCCGCCTGGAGGAGCAGCGGCGGCAGGCCCGACAGGTCCGCGCGCAGCGGCGACACCAGTGCCTGGCCGGGGTCGGCATCGTGGATGTAGCAGGCGGCGAGCTGGATGAGCGCGATGCGGTTGAGCCACGGATCGGAGACCGGGGCGGAGTCCAGGCTCTCCGCCGCGAGGTCGCAGAAAGGCGAGACGACGTGGATCCCGGCGGGCATCCGGCTGGCCGGGCCAGTCGCGTCGTCCGGCGACAGGCCGTCGCGCAGCGACAGGGCAAGGCCGAGCGCAAGGCCGCCGCCCGCGCACTCGCCGCTGACCAGGATCGGTGCCCGCGGATATTCGCGGGCCAGCCAGTGGTAGGCCGCCACGGCATCGTGCAGCGCGGCCGGGAACGGGTACTCGGGAGCGAGCCGGTAGTCGGGGACGAGCGCCCAGCCGCCGGCCGCCTCCGCCAGGCGTCCGGCCAATGGCGCCGCTAGCTCGGCCGAGCCCATCACGTAGCCGCCGCCGTGCAGGTGCAGAACCACCGGCGCATCGTCTCGGGTCGGCCGCCCGACCTGCAGGGACGGCGTCCCGTGGCAGTCGATCTGAGCGGTCGGCCCGCTCCCGTCGGCCGGGTGCAGGCTGCGCCGCAGGAACTCGGCGTAGCCGTGGCGCTCGCCGAGCCAGCCCGCCGACCGGTGCTCGCCCGTCAGCGCCGCGCCCCACAGGTCGTAAGCGCGCTGCGCCTGCGGCCGGCGCATGGGGTTAGGCGGAACGACCAGGTTCCGCTCGAACTCCGCCGGTGACTGCAGGGCGGCGGCGACCGGGTCGTGCGCGAGCAGCCACTCCTGCATGGGCGGACCGGCCGGGCTGAGCCGCCGTAGTCCGCGGTAGTAGCCGTCACGTGCCCGGACCTGGACTGGATCGCTGGTCTGGCTGTTGCGCAGGTTAACCCGCGAGGACATCAGCATCCGGGTGGTGCGCGGCTGGCGCCGGAAGGCGTACTCACGCAGGGCCGCCCGCTCGTTCCCCGTCCCGGCCCTCCGCAGGCAGGCGGCGAGCATGACGGCGTCTTCGAGGGCCATGCCGGCGCCTTGGCCGGCGCTCGGCGGCGCCGGGTGGGCGGCGTCGCCAAGCAGGACGACGCGGTCCGACCCCCAGGTCTCCAGCGGGTCGCGGAAGTTGATCCCGGTGATCAGCGCCATGTCCATCAGGCCGAGGAGCTCGTGCATGGCCGGGCAGGAGTCCGCCAGCGAGGCATGCAGATCGGCCAGGTCACCGGAGGCCGTCCAGGACTCGCGGTGCACCTCGGTGGTGGGCACGAAGGCGCTGAGACTGTAGACGCTGTCTGGATGACCGGCGTGCCTGAGCGGGTACAGCAGCACATGGCGGTGCGGGCCGAGCCAGGACATGATCTTGGCGTCATAGCGCTCGGGCACCTTGTCCCGCGCGATCAGCCCCCGCCAGACGACGACGCCGGTGGACCGGGCCTCCCGCTCGCCCATCAGCAGCCTGCGGATCTGCGACCGTAGGCCGTCCGCGCCGACCAGCAGGCCGCCGCGCAGCTCCTCGCCGTTCGCCAGCTCCACCCGCACGTCGCGTGCGGTCTCCTCGAACGCGACGACGCGGCTGCCGGTGCGCACGCACTCGGCTGGCAGGGCCGACAGCAGGCTGGCCGTCAGGTCGGCGCGGTGCCCGCAGATGTAGTGCTCGCCGTACTTCTCCGTCTGCGGGTCAAGGGACGACGAGGTAATGAGCCGGTCGTCATTGAGGCCGCGCTGCTCGGCCACGTCGACGCGCGCGGCGGTCTGCCGCCAATAGGCGTCGGCACCGAGGTAGCTGAGGGCCTTCATGGCATTCGCGTAGAGCCCGAGGCCCGCTCCGATCGCGGTGAACGCCGGTGCCTGTTCCAGCACCAGCGGCTGGAGGCCGGCCTTCCTGAGGGCGATCGCGGCGGCAAGCCCGCCGGTGCCGCCGCCCGCGATGAGCACGCGCACTGTATTGCCCGCCGGTCAGCGGGGCCAGAGGCGCTTCGACGCGATCCTGGCGCCCTCGGCCAGGGCCGAGAACTTGGCCCAGCCCACCTTCGGGTCGATCTCCCTGGTGGCGGCCTGCGAGGCGAAGCCGCAGTCGTTACCGATCATCACGTTCTCCCGGCCGACCAGTTCCGCGTAGCGGACGGTGAGCTCGGCGATCAGCTCGGGGTGCTCGACCCAGTTCGCGCCGTTGCTCAGCATGCCCGGGATGATCACCTTGCCCTCGGGCAGCTTGACGTCCTCGAAGGCGTGGTAGTCGTGCAGGTGCCGGGTGTTCATCACCTCGAACGAGAACGCCTGCGCGTTGATCTGCAGCATCGGCTCGATGAAGTCGCGCAGCCGCAGGTCGTAGATGTGCGGGCCCTGATTGATGCCGTAGCAGGTGTGGTAGCGGATCTTCTCTGGCGGGATGTCCCTGAGCGTGTAGTTGATCAGCTCGACGGTCTCCGCCACCCGCCGGTCCCCCTCGGCCGCATCAGCGTCCCGGTGGCCCCACAGGCTCGACGCGGCCGGGTCGTCGAGTTGGATCAGGAAGCCGGCGTCGATGATGGCCCGGTACTCCTCGTGGGCCGTGTCGGCCAGCGCGGTCACGAACTCCTCACGCGAGGAGTAGTACTCGTCATCGTGGTCGGCCAGCCCGGTTGGCAGCGCCGCGGACATGAAGACCTCGGTGTACTCCTTGCCGACGAGGGCCGACCGCAGGTTCGCGATGTCGGCGGCGAGCGCCTGCTGGCCGACGTACGTGACCGGCCCCCGGCACACCAGCCGGGTGGGCGGGCTCAGCATGGCCCCGTACATCGCGGTTTTGAAGTAGCGCGCGTAGTACTCGGGGAACTCGTCGACCTCCCGCCAGTGGCCGGGCTGCTCGCCCGCCCTGTAGGGCACCGCCTCGAACCCGGCCAGCCGCTCGGTGAGGTACGTGGTGAATCCGCTCTTGCGCTGCTCGCCGTCGTTGATTACGTCGAGGCCGACCTCCACCTGGTGACGGACGCACTCCTCGACGGCCGCCGTCGCGTGGGCCTCGAACGCCTCGTGATCGTAGGGCCGGCCGTTCTCCCTGGCGCGCATCAGCTCAATCAGGGCGTCCGGTCTGGCGATGCTTCCCGTGTGGGTGGTCAGGATCCGATCTGTGCTCGTCTGCACCGGCGAGTCCCTTCGTGGCGAGGATAGAACTTTATAATATAAAGTTATTGATCAAGGGCAAGGCCTACCTAACGAGGAACACCCGGACACACCGTGACGTACGGCGATCTAACCCGTGGCGCGACCACCAAGGCCGACGGCGCCTACCTAGAGCTGCGGAACCAGATCCTCCTGGGCACGCTCGAGCCCGGCAGCCGGGTCGATTACGTGCAGCTCTCGGCCGCCTTGGCCGTATCCATCACTCCGCTGCGCGAGGCCCTCCGGCGGCTCGAAGCCGATCATCTGGTCATCCGCAGCGCGCACCGGGACGTGGTCATCGCCCCTCTGACCCGCGAGGAGGCGTCCGAGTTGGTCGCGGTCAGAAGGGAACTCGATCTGCTGGCGGCGCGGCTGGCCGCCGCGCAGATAACCACGGACGAACTTGCCCGGGCGCGAGAGCTGGTGGCCAGCCAAGACGAACGGGAAGCGCTCCGCTACCTGCGGGAGGCCGGGCTCCCGGTGGCAGTCGGCGGCCACCTCAGCGTCAACCGGGCATTTCACCGCATGGTCTACTGCGGATCGCACAACCAGGTCCTCATCCAGTACCGGGATGCCATATCGACCAGGACCGAGCGGTACGTGATTCTGGCGCGCCAGATCAACACCGTCCCCTCCGAGGCCTTCCGGTTGATGCACGAGCAGCTGCTTGCGGCGTTGGAGGATCGCGACCCGCAGGCCGCCACCGACGTAATGCAGGCCCACTACCGGGAGCTCGACCTCGACTTCGCCAACGTGATCTTCGGCCCGGCCCGGGGGAGCTGAGCAGCATTGGCGTCCACCTGATCAAGTACTCAGGCCCGACCCGGGATCAGCGGCCGTCGTCAGCGGCGACCTGGGTGCGGTACCAGTCGATCTTTTCCTGCAGGTGCGCCTGCTCGGCCTGCAGCGCGGCGATGCGTTCCCGCACGCACGTGTCGTGCTCGATGAGCAGCGTCAGCCGCTCGGCCAGGGTGGTCTCCCCGCCGCGGGCAAGTTCGGCGTAGCGGCGCATCTGCGCGATGGGCATGCCGGTGTCGCGTAGGCAGCGCAGCACGCCCAGCCACTCCAGGTCCTCCTCGCGGAATCGGCGGTGCCCGCTCGGCGCGCGGCCGATGTCGTCGAGCAGGCCGATCCGCTCGTAGTAGCGCAAGGTGTCGAGGCTGAAGCCAGACTGCTCGGCGGCCTGGCCGGGCGGGATGCTGCCGGTCATGGCTCCCGATCATGGCACCTGGAGTGCGCTCCGGGTCAAGGGCATTTGCCGCCCGGCTGGATACGGGGTGGTCACCGGGTTGGGCCGCCGTCCGCGCCCGCGCCGAGCAGCCGGGCGATTTCGGCCATGTCGGCCGACTGCAGCGGCCCGACCGGCAGCGCGCTCGCGTTCTGCTCGGCCTGCGCTACCGTGCGGGTGCCGGGGATCGGCACCGTGCGCGGGCTGCGGGCGAGCAGCCAGCAAAGCGCGCCCTGGCCAAGTGACCGGCCACCGCCCGCGAGCACGTCGCGGACCGCCTCCAGCCGGGCCAGCCAAGCTGGGGCCGGACGCCCCCCGTCGAAGTAAGGCACCCAGGGCTGGGCCGTGCGGACGTCGTCGGCGGGCAGTCGCGCGGCCGCGCTGTACTTCCCCGTGAGCAGGCCCATGGCCAGCGGGCTGCGGCAGACGCTGGCCAGGTCATGCTCCTCGCAGGCGGCCAGCATGGCGGGGGCGTCGGTCAGCGCGTTCAGCTCATGCTGGGCGGCCGCGCAGTGCGGGCCGCGGGCGAACAGGCCCGCCCGGGCGGGGTCGTCGGTGCTCCACCCGTACGCCCGGATCAGCCCCTCGTCCGCCAGCTCTTCTAGGGTGGCGGCCGCCTCTTCCGCCTGGGCAGCGGGCAGGTCGCCCAGGTGCAGCTGATACAGGTCGATCCAGTCGGTCCCCAGCCGTCGCAGTGACGCCCGGCAGGCACGGCGGATGTAATCCGGCGACGCATCCTCGCCGGTGATCGTCCGGGTTCCGGCGTCGAAGGTGTAGCCGAACTTGGTGGCGATCACCACGTCCTCGCGCCGCCCGGCCAGCGCCTGCCCGAGCACCCGCTCGCTGTGCCCGGTGCCGTAGACGTCGGCGGTGTCGAAGAACGTGATCCCCAGCTCAAGCGCGCGGCTGATCGCCGCCGTGGACTCGGCGTCATCGACCTCGCCCCAGCCGTTGGGCCGGCCGCCGCCGATGAACGGGCCGCCGATCGCCCAGCACCCGAACCCGATGTCGCTGACCTTGATACCGCTGCGCCCCAGTGTCCTGCTCATGCTCGTGCCTCCATCGGCCGCCGGTCGGCCGTCAGGCACCAGCATCGGCGCTGGAGCGCGCTCCAGGTCAAGCCTCATCAGCACGCGGAGACCCGGCCGCGTCGGCTATCTGCCGATGCGGCCGGGTCCTGTCCGGCCTTGCTCAGCTGTAGCTGGTCAGGTCGGCTACCGTGCTGCCGGAGTTGACCGTGCCGCCGGTGCCGTTGATGATGTGCTGGACGGTGCCGGTGCCGCCCAGCGAGACGGTGACCATGTCATGCCACTGCACTCCGGACGAGGAAGGCGAGGTGAGCGCGTTCGCGCTGATCTCGCTCGGGTTCACGTTGAAGTAGCAGTACACGCCCAGGCCGTAGGCCTGGAAGCTGGTCACGCTGTTGGCGACGGCGATCGAGGGATAGCCGTCAGAGGATCCGTCCATCCAGGCGGACTGGCTGGGCGGGTCGTACGGCATCTCGCTCTGGTAGAAGTAGTCGGCGCCGCCGTTGCCGTTCCACTGGGTCTGCACGGCCTGGTAGTGCTCGACCGCGAGTCCGTACATGGTGACGTTGGCGCCGTTGACGACCAGGCCATTGGCGGCGGTGTTGGTCGTCCAGCCGACGGTGCCGCTGTTGCCGTGGTCCGCCCGCCATAGCCACAGGTCGTCGCCGATGACATTGGAGCTGTTGACCTGCAGCGTCTCCGTGGCCTTACCGGCGGTGGCGCCGCCGATGCGGGCGAAGACGTCGGACAGGACCGTCGGGTCGGAGGCGTGGCCGACGCTGGAGCCTGACGGGCCGATCTGGACGAGGACCGAGCTGTTGGCTGTGCCCGCGTCGAAGATCAGCCCGCCGATGCGGATGCCGTTGACGTCAGCGGTTTGCAGGATCGTGTTGCCGCCGTTCGACACCAGCGTGGCCAGGCCGAGGCCGAGCACGACGGTGTCGGGGTTGTTGACGTCGATCGTGCCGTTGACCTGGTAGACGCCGGGGGTGAACAGCAGGTCCTGTCCGCCCGCGAGGGCGGCGTTGATCTGGGCGACCGTGCTGCTTGGCGACGCGATGTAGAAATCGCTGATCGGCAGCGAGGTGCCCGGCGTGTTCCCGTTCGCCCACGAGACACCCTGCGCGTTCGTCCGGTTCGAGGGCACGAACACGTCCCAGTTACCGGAGGAGTCGATGTACAGGTACGGCTTCTCGTCGGAGGTCGGGGTCTGGTTCACGGTCGTGTACGGCGGGCTGGGGAAGCTCTGGCCCGGAACCCCGGTATCACCGACGAACACCATGTTCCAGTTCGAGCCGGTCCAGCTGCCGAGCTGATCGTTGCGCATGATGAACTGCTGCTGAGTGCCCGAGTTGACCTGACCGGTGACGATCGAGTCGCTGATATAGCCGCCGGACGACCATTGGTTGGCGGGGTTGACCGTGGTGTCGTCGTCGAGTACGAGGTTCCCGTCGATCTGCACCCGGCGCATCGGGTCGGCCTGCGAGACCGCCCACTCGGTGCTGCCGGAGGACGGGTCGATGGTGATGTTCTCCACCCCGCGCCAGAAGTTCTCGGTCGCGTTCCCGTCGTTCCAGGCGGCGTTGGCGTAGATCCCGCCGCCGGTGATCACCGTCTGGGACGGGTTCTGCCCGAGGCCGACGACCTCGGTGTAGAAGCCGACCGGGACGCTGACGTTGTAGGTGCCGGGCTCGAACATCAGCTCATAGCGCTGAGTGCCGAACTGGTTCGACTGCTGCGTGTTGTAGACCGCGTTGATGTCGCTCTGGATCGTGGAGGTCGACATCGAGGGGGTGAACACGTAGACATTCGGGCCGAAGTTCGGCGTGTTGCCCGGGGGCGTCGACCCGCTCGGCAGCGACCATTGCTGGTTAGAGCTGTCGGCGCAGGCCCAGATCTGGACCTGGGTGCCGGAGCCGCCGAAGCCGGTGTCGTCCAGGCACTTGCCCGAGTTCGGGTTGATTAGCTCGCCGTTGGACTGGGGGTCCCAGACCTGGGCCGCGGTGCCGTTGCAGGTGTAGAGGTCGACGAGGGTACCGTTGGCGGTGCCCGCCCCGTTGACGTCCAGGCACATGCCGAGCACCTGCAGGGTGTTGCCGGATGCGACGGTCCACTGCTGGGCGTTGGTCCCGTTGCAGGTATAGACCTGAATCGGGTTGAACAGCGCGGTGCTGGCGGAGCGGTCGTCCAGGCACAGGCCCTCGTACCCGGTGATCGGGCCGGTGGCCCCGGTGGCGGCCGCTGCCGGCAGCGCGTAGTAGCTGGCGACGGCCGTGCCGACCCCGAATACGAGGGCTACCGCCGCGAGGATGCTGAGGAGTCGCCGCTTCACGGGATGTTCCACTGCTGGTTGGAGCTGTCGGCGCAGGTCCAGATCTGGACCTGGGTGCCGGAGCCGCCCCAGCCGGTGTCGTCGAGGCACTTGCCAGAATTCGTGTTCACGAGCTCGCCGTTGGACTCGTGAACCCAGGACTGCGCGCCGGTGCCGTTGCAGGGATACAGGTCCACCAGGGTGCCGTTGGCCGTGCCCGCGCCCGCGACGTCCAGGCAGTTGCCCAGGACCGTCAGGGTGCCATTGCTGTTCACGGTCCAGCTCTGGGCGTTGGTCCCGTTGCAGGTGTAGACCTGGATCGGGTTGAAGTCGGCGGTGCTGGCCGAGCGGTCATCCAGGCACAGGCCCTGGTACCCGGTAATCGGCCCGGTGGCCCCATGCCGCCGCCGCCACCGCCGCCGCTGCTCCCCGTGATCTTGTTGAAGATCGACGAGTACTGGTAGCCGGTCCCCTTGTCGTAGCCGTCGACCTCCCAGAAGGACAGCTCGGCGACGCCGTTGGACGCGGCGAAGCTCTCCAGCGACGAAGCGTTGGACGTGGAGAAGACGGTGCCGTCGTCGTTGGTGCCGGCGATCGGCGTCAGGCCCATCATGCCGTAGGCGGCCGAGGTCGAGATCCCGTACAGACTCGAGAGCTGGCCGGCGGTTCCTTGGGCGGCGGATTCGGCGTCCGCGAGATCGTTGGAACCGGCGCCGAAGTCCATCGTCATGATGTTCACGACCGACACCTTCACGCCCTTGGCCTTGGCGTCCTGCAGCAGCGCGTACTCCGAGCCGCTGCCGGTGGGCAGCCCATTCGGGGCCACCGCGAGGGTGAAGTCGACCTGCACGGCCGGGTCCTCGGCCTGCAGCGCGGCCAGCGCCTGGTCGCGCAGCGAGGTGGCGGCGGTGTCCGACAGCGTGCTGCCCTCGATGTCGAAGTCCAGCCGGGTGACGCCGTAGGTGTTCACCACGTTCTGGTACGCAGCGGTCAACTGCGAGACGTTCGTGCAGGTCTGCGCCAGCTCGCCGCCGGACTCGCCGCCGAAGGAGATGATGACGTTGCCGCCGGCCGCCTGGATGGAGCTGATCTGCGAGGCGAAGGCGCCGACGGAGTTGCCGCCGTCCTCCCACTCCGGGGTGCAGCCGGACTGCGGGGTGAGGAAGGCCAGCGTGTAGTACTTCGTGCCGGTGGCGGCCATGTCGGCGGCCATGTCGCCGGCGTCCGATGAGTCGATCTGCAGGTAAGGCGCGGCGTAGTGCGACGGGAAGGCCGAGCCGGCCGCGGCGGCGGGCCCGGCGGCGGCGAGCGCGAGGCCGCCCGACCCGAGCGCCGTCACGGCGGCTGTGACCAGCGCGACTGACCACGGTTTGCTGGAGATTCTTGGTATTCGCATGGTGATCGGGCGATCCCTTCGGCCGAGCGGTCCAGCGGGAGCGGGGCGACCCGCCGGTGGTGCGGGAACTACTTGTTTCTGAAACAGTAAAGAAACTATCCTGTTTACGAGGATTGGAGCATTTGCCTACGGGCACGTCAATACGTGTCGGCCAGGTTGAGAATTTGTTAATTTCCGCCTAAGGCACTCTTATGGAGAAGTGATGGAACAACCGGCTGTTTCAGGCCTTGTTACGGGCACTGGCCGGGTGACCGTGCGGGCGATCGCGGCCGAAACCGGGCTGTCGATCGCCACCGTCTCCCGAGTGCTCAACGGGGGCGGCAACGTCGCGGCGCAGACCCGCCAACGGGTGTCCGAGGTGGTCGAGCGGCTCGGCGACCGGGCCCCCGAGCCGCGTCGGCGGGCGCCCGCCCGGGCGACCCGCCCGCCCGTCTTCGTCCGCTGCCCCTACCTGCTGACCGATTACTTCGGGCACATCGTCACGTCGATCGCCGAGACGCTCGCGCTGCACGAACAGAGCATGCTGCTCGACGCGGGCGACGCGGTGGTCAGGTCGGCCGCGGTGCGAGAGCTGCCGCGCCGCCGGGGCGTGCACGGCGCGGTCCTGATCCTGCCGCCGGAGCCCCGGGCCGACCTGGAGGCTCTGCTCGAGCGGGGCTATCCCCTGGTGGTGGTGGATCCGCGCACCGACGTGCCGCGGGGGATGGTGTCGGTCTCGGCGGCGCACTTCTCCGGCGCACGGGCGGTCACGAGACACCTGATCGAACTCGGCCACCGCCGGATCGGCGTGATCACCGGGCCACCGCACTGGCACACCAGGGACGATCGGGTCGGCGGGCACCTCGCCGCGCTGGCCGAGGCCGGGATCCTGGGCGATCAGGAACTGATGCGGTCCGGCGAGCCCGCCACCAAGACCGGCGTGTGGGCCGGCCAGGAGCTGCTCGACCTGCGACCGCGGCCGACCGCCGTGGTCTGCTTCAACGACAAGGTCGCGGTGGGGGTAATGGAGATGGCGGCCGCGCACGGGTTGCGGGTACCCGAGGACCTGTCCGTCTCCGGCTTCGACGACATCGATGTCAGCCGGGCCACCACGCCCCGGCTGACGACCGTCCGCCAGCCGCTACAGGAGATGGGCCGCACCGCCGTCACGATGCTGATGCGCCAGCTCGACGGTCACGCTCACGAGGCGCTGAGCATGGAGCTGCAGACGCGGCTGGTCGTGCGCGAGAGCACCGGCCCGGCGCCCGGCTCCGGCTAGGCGGTAAGACCAGGGGCCCGGCGTTGGCGCAGGGCGGCCGGGAGCGCCGCCAGCACCAGCAGGCCGGTCAGCGCGAACCCCGCAGGATAGCCCGTTCGGGCGCTGAACAGGCCGAACATGACCGGCCCGGCCCCGTACCCGGCGTCGTAGGCGAGGTTCCACAGCGCGCTCGCCTTGGCCTCGGGCAGCCGCTCGATCAGCAGCGCGAACGTCGAGTTCTCGACCACGCCGAAGCCGGCCCCGAACAGCGCCAGGCCCGCCAGCATCGCCGCGGGCGAGGACAGCCAGATCAGCGCGCCCAGGCCGAGCGCGGACGCGATGACGGCCGGGACGAGCAGGCGGGCGTGGCCGAGGCGGTCGCCGTGGCGGCCGGCCTGCCAGCGGCTGAGGGTGGCGGTGATCGCCTGCACCAGCAGCGCGGTCGAGGAAAGGCCGCTCGGGACTCCCCGGGCGAGCGGGAGGAATGAGTCGATCACGCCGGCCGCCACCGTGCAGGCGGCGAAGACCAGCGCCAGCCTGAGCGCGCCGCGACCGCTCGAGGCCGGACCACCGCCCGGCCGCGAGCTTGGGCGGCCGCCGGGCAGCCAGCGCAGCGAAGTCAGCGGCAGCAGGCCCATGATCGCGGCGATGGCCACTGCCACCGTCGCCTGGTGGTGACCGGCGAGCCAGACGCCGGCGGGCAGCGCGACGATCGCGGGGACGCCGGAGACGACGCCGAGCAGGCCCAGGCCCTCGCCGCGGCGCTCGGGCGGTAGCAGCAGCGCGGTGAGCGCCCCGGCCGCGACGCCGCAGAGCCCGAAGCCGAGCCCGCGCACCAGACTGACGGCGACCATGACCGCCAGCGGCTCGCGCGGCAGCAGCGCCAGGGTGGGCGCGCCGAGCAGCAGCGCCCCGGCCGCCAGCACCGCCCGGTAGCCGAAGCGCCTGATCGCGAACGCCGCCGCGGCCTCCGCGAGGACGGTGCCGCCAAGCAGCGCGCCGGTGATCAGCCCGGCGGCGGCGCCGCTGGCACCGGCCGCGGTGGCCAGCATCGGCATCACCGAGACCAGCAGCAGGAAGCTGGCGAGGGACGCGAACTCGGCCATGAACGTCAGCGCCAGCGGCAGGCCGACGAGACGGGACCGGCGCGGGGACTCGGTGCCGGTACCGGGCTGTGCGTGCGCCAAGGTGCTCATAACAACGACGGTAAGGAGCAACCGGCTCACTGGTAAGGTCCGGTTCCATGGCGATTGAGTGGTCCGGTTTGACCCCGGAGCTGCTTATGGGGATCGACCGGTCGGCCGGGCAGCCGCTGCGCGCCCAGCTGGAGGCGGGCCTGCGGGATGCGATCAGAAGCGGACGGCTGCGCGGCGGCGAACGGCTCCCGTCCTCGCGCGAGCTGGCGCGGGAGCTCGGCGTGTCCCGAGGCATCGTGCAGGAGTGCTTCAGCCAGCTGCTGGCCGAGGGGTACCTGACCAGCCGGTCGGGCTCCGCCACGCGGGTCGCCGACATCGGGGAGCAGTCGCTGCCGGGGCGCGCGCCTGCGGTCGCGAAGCCGGCGGCAGGCCCGGCCAAGCCGAGGCTCATCGCGGACTTCGCCCACGGCGTGCCCGACCTGTCGAGCTTCCCCAGGAACGACTGGGCGTGGGCGGTCCGCGATGCGTGCGGCGCGGTCGCCTCGGCCGACCTGGGTTACGGCGATCCGCGCGGCAACGCGGTGCTGCGCGAGGTCCTGGCCGGGTACCTGCGGCGGGTGCGCGCCGCCGCCGCCGACCCGGGCCGGATGATCGTCAGCACCGGCTTCGCGCAGGGGCTCAACCTGGTGCTGCGCGCGCTGGCGAGCCAGGCCGGCCTCGGCTCGGTGGCGTTCGAAGACCCCGGCTACGGCAGCATCGCGACCGACGAGACGGTGCGCGCGGCGGCCGCCGCCGGACTGCGGGTCGGTTACGTGCCGGTCGACCACGAGGGCGTGGTGGTCGACCAGCTGGCCGCCAGCGACGCCCAGGCGGTGGTGGTGACCCCCGCCCATCAGTCGCCTACCGGCGTGGTCCTGACCGCCGCGCGGCGGCATGCGCTGGCGGACTGGGCGCGGCGCAGCGGGGGTTTCATCATCGAGGACGACTACGACTCGGAGTTCCGCTACGACAAGGAGCCGGTCGGGGTGCTGCAGGGCCTCGCGCCGGACCGCGTCTTCCTGGTCGGGACCGCCAGCAAGGCGCTGGCGCCCGCCGTCCGCCTCGGCTGGGTGCTCGCCCCGTCCGAGCTGGCCGACGCGGTCGCGGCCGAGAAGGAGATGAGCGATCGCGGGTCGTGCACCTTGGACCAGGTGGCGCTGGCGGCGCTGCTCACCTCGGGCCGCTACGACCGGCACCTGCGGCGGATGCGCGCCGTCTACGGCGCCCGCCGCCAGGCGCTGGTCGACGCGTTCGGCCGTCACGCGCCCGGCGTGCGGCTCACCGGCCTCGCGGCCGGGTTCCACGCGGTCGCGCACCTGCCCGCCGAGCCCGGGGAGGCGGCCGTGATCGCGGACGCCCGAGAGCGCGGCGTCGGCCTGCACGGGATCGCGGAGTACCGGGGCGTACCCGCCCCGACGGCGCCGCCGGCGCTGGTGATGGGCTTCGGCAACACCGGCGAGCGCGCCATCGAGCCCGCCATCGCCGCGATCGCCGACCTGCTCGGCTGAACCGGCCAAGCCCGACATCGCCCGGGCACGCGAAACGTCCCGCCCCCGGCGGCACCGGAGACGGGACGTATCTGTTGTCAGTCGGGTCGCCTCTCACTCAGCGTCGGAGAGCGCGTGCTCGAGGGCGGACTTGGCCAGGTACCCGGCGGGCAGGCCGTCGAAGATGATCGTGTCGGCGGTGGTGTTGTCGGTGCGGAGGTGGCGGATCTCGAGGTACTCAGGGGACTGGTACCAGCCGCGGGCCGAGTCGAGGTCGGGGAACTCGATGATGATGAGGTCGCCCGCCCAGTTGCCCTCGACCGACTCGACCGGGCCGCCGTGGATGAGGAATTGCCCCCCGAACGGCTGCATGGTGGCGTCGACGCGGCGCAGGTACTCGATGATCTCGGGGCCGAAGTTGGTGGAGTGGACGTTCGCCATCACGTAGGCGGTCATGTCGGTCTTCCCTTTCAAGGTAACTGTTTGCGCGTGGTGGAAGGCAGCGGGACTACGAGGAGCGGCGGAGGAACTGGACCAGGGCGGCGACCGCGACGCCGAAGGAGGCCATCACCACCAGGCAGAGCCCGAAGGCGTGCGGGTAGGAGCCGGAGCCGAGGGCGCTGTAGAAGACGGTGCCGATGATCGCGACCCCGATCGAGCCGCCCGCCTGCTGGGCGGTGGACAGCACCCCCGAGGCGGCCGCCGCGTGGTCGGCCCTGACCCGGGCCAGTGCGATCGCGGGCAGCGGCGCGATCACGAAGCCCATGCCGATCCCGGAGCTCACCAGCCCGGGGATGAGCCAGTCGGCGCCGTGGTGCAGGTTCGCCACGAGCAGCAGATACCCGGCCGACACGACCAGCGAGCCGAGGGCAAGGACCTGCGGGCCAAGGCGGGCCGCGATCTTGCCTGACTGCACCGAAGCCGCGAAGTAGCCCAGGCCGAGTGGCAGGAAGATCAGCCCCGACTGCAGCGCCGACAGGCCGAGGCCGTCCTGCAGGAAGAGGGCGAGCACCAGGAAGAACGAGGCCATCATGAGCTGGTAGGCGAGGTTGATGACCACGCCCGCGGTGAACGCCCGCTCCCTGAACAGAGACAGGTTGATCAGCGGGGAGCCGTTCCTGGCGGCGAGTCGGCGCTCGTGCAGTGCGAAGGCGCCGAGCAGCGGGATGGCGGCCGCCATGCACAGGAAGACCCAGGTCGGCCAGCCCTGCTGCTGCCCCTCCACCAGCGGAAGGACGATGGCGACGAGGCCAAGCGAGACCAGCGCGGCGCCCAGGACATCGATCCGGCCGACGCCGGGCGCCCGGGACTCGGGCAGCACGCGCGGCGCCGGGGCCACCGCGGCCAGGCCGATCGGCAGGTTGGTCAGGAAGATCGACCGCCAGCCCAGCCCGGCCAGGTCGAGCCTGATCAGGACTCCGCCCACCAGCTGGCCGAACACCGCGCCGAAGCCGACGGTCATGCCGTAGGCGGTGAATGCCCGGGCCCGCGCGGGCCCGGTGTAGGCGGTGTTGATGATGGCCAAGATCTGCGGCATCAGCAGGGGGGCGGCGGCGCCCTGGACCACCCTCGCGGCGACCAGGAAGCCCGCGCTCGGCGCCAGTCCGCAGGCGGCCGAGGCCACGGTGAACAACCCGAGGCCGAGCACGTACAGCCTCCTCCGGCCGTACATGTCGCCCAGCCTGCCCGCGGTGATCAGCCCGGCGGCCACCGCGAGGCCGTAGCCGGCCACGATGAACTGGACCGCCGACGGGCCGGCGTGCAGGTCTCGCTGCGTGTCGGGCAGCGCCACGTTGACGATGAAGAAGTCCAGCAGGGAGGTGAACACCCCGGCCAGCAGGACCGGCAGGGCGCCCCGGGAGGGGCCTGCCTGGATCCGGGCGTCGGGAGGGGCAATGGTGATCGCCATCGGGCGCTCCTTATTAATAGCGGTGAGCGTCAGTTGCCGTGAGCGTCCACGCGGCGGCACCGGACCGCCGCGTGGGTCGCTCGATGGAGGGTCAGGAAGGAACCTTGTCGAGGAACCCGTAGACCTTTGAGATCTGGCCGTTGGCGTCCAGGGCCAGCACGTCGAAGCCGATCACCAGCTCGTCGCCGAGGCTCCAGGAGAACCGGGCGGTGTCGTGGTGCGCGTCCACCGGGCCGGCCAGCGTGAACGCCAGCCCGGGGAACTGGCCCTGCACGGCGGCGATGGTCGCGTCGATCTGGTCCCGGCCGGCCGCCGTCGCCATCGGGTCGGTGTACACGCCGTCCGGCGCCCACAGCTCGTCGATGGCCTTGCGCCGCGCCGCCGGGTCGGTCTCGTTCCAGGTCTCCAGGTAGCTGGCGACCAATTCGCTGACTGTCATCTTGGACCTCCGTGGTTGGTGTGTTCTTGCAGGTCAGAACGCTACGGAAAACGGCCGGAGGAGGAATCAGTCGCGCATAGGTAATTCCTGTTGCCATGATCGGGTTGCATAAGACACATGCACATGTACGGCCGGGACGCCGAGATCGCGGCTCTCAGCGACCTGCTCGACCGGGCACTCGAGGGCACCAGCGGCACCCTGGTACTGCGCGGCGATCCGGGCATCGGCAAGAGCGCCTTGGTCAGCGATATCGCCGCCCGGGCCGACGGGTTCCGCATTATCAGGGCCGCGGGGATCGAGGAGGAGTCTGAGCTGCCCTACTCCGGGCTGCACCTGCTGCTGCGCCCGGTGCTCGACCGGATCGCCGTGCTTCCCGAGGTACAGGCGGATGCGCTGAACGGAGCTCTCGGACTGGTCAAGGCGGGGCCGCCCGACCGCTTCCTGGTCGGGCTGGCGGTCCTGTCCCTGCTGGCTGAGCTCGCCGCCGATCGGCCACTGCTCTGCGTGGCGGACGACGCGCAATGGCTGGACCGAGCCAGCGCCGACGCCCTGCTGTTCGCCGCCCGACGGCTGGACACCGAGTCGATCGTGCTGCTGCTGTGCGCCCGCACCGGTACCTTTCCGGCCGCCGGCCTGCCCGAGCTGACCCTCAAGGGCCTGTCCGCCCAGGCCGCGATCGAGCTCATGGGCGACGGCCTGCCGCCGAGCCGCCGGTACCGCATCCTGGCAGAGGCCGCGGGCAACCCGCTCGCCCTGCTGGAACTTCCGCGCGCGCTGACCGCATCACGGCCGGACGACCCGCTTCCGCTGACTGACCGCCTCCGCGCTGCCTTCGAGGCCCAGCTGGCCGGCCTCCCCGAGCCCACCAGGACCGTGCTGGTGGTCGCGGTGGCCGAGGGCACAGGCGACCTCGCCCCGATCCTGCGAGCGGCGGCCGCGCTCGGAGCCTCGCTGGCGGACCTGGACGCGGCCCGGGGAACCGGCCTGATCGAGGTGAACGGCGCCGCGCTGACCTTCCGTCATCCGCTGATCCGCGACGCGGTCCAGCATGCGGCGCCGCTGGCGCTGCGGCGCGCGGTCCATCAGGCGCTGGCCGCGGCCCTCGACGCCCCGGGTCAGGCCGACCGGCGCGCCTGGCAGCTGGCCGCCGCGGCGGCCGGCCCCGACGAGGAAATCGCCGCCGCACTCGAAACCGCAGCCGGCCAGATCCGCCAGCGCGGTGGCGACACCGGCACCCTGGCCTGGTACCGGCGGGCGGCCGAGCTCAGCTCCGACCCAGTTGCCAAGGCCCGACGGTTCACCCTGGCGGCCGAGGCCGCCGCCGGATCCGGTGATCTTGACCAGGCCGCAGCCCTCGCCGCGCACGGCCTTAGCCTGGCCGCGACCGATGCGGCGCCGGGGCACGAGGCGGAGCAGGCGCGGCTAGCCGCCCAGGCGCTGCAAGTACAGGCGACCGTGGCGTTCATGCGCGGAGATCCCGCGGCGGCGCACCGGCGGCTGGTTGAGGCGAGTGAGCGCAGCCTGGCGGTCGATCAGGAACAGACGAACGCGCTGCTCATCGAGGCGGTGCACGCCGGCTGGTACGCGGGGGAAGCCGAGCTGGTCGAAGCGGTGACCCGGTTGGAGGGACAGCGGCGGCGGCAGACGCCGCTGGAACGGCTGCTGCTGCGGGCGGTGGCACCGATCCTCGGCCGGCCGGTCCACCGGTCTGATCCGGGCGGCGTGCTAGCCGAGGCACGAACGGCCGCGGCCGGTGACGTTCCCGTCCTGGTGCTGATCTGCGGGCTCGCGCTGCTCCTGGGCCAGGACCAGGTGGCGCAGCAGATCGGCGGCGCGCTGAGCCGGGAACTGCGCGCGGCGGGGCAGATCGGCTGGCTGCCGTCGGTGCTGTTCTACTCCGGGTCCGCGCAGGCGTACGGCGGGCGTCACCACGAGGCACTCCGTTCGGTCACGGAAGGGCTGCGGCTAGCTCGCGACACCGGGCAGCAGCGCTGGGTCGACGCTCTGGCCGAGCCGCTCGCGCTACTGGCGGCGGCGCGCGGCGACGAAGAGCTCTGCCGCGTGCTGACCGACGAGGCGCTCAGCCGGGCGAGCCGGCCCGCCTGGAGCGTACCGTGGACCGCCTCGGCGCTCGGCCTGCTCGACCTCGGTCTCGGCCGCGCCGAGTCGGCTCTGGCCCGCCTGGAAACCCTGGCCGAGGGGCGGCGCTTCTTCCACATTCCCGCCACCAGGTCCACCCCCGATCTGGTGGAGGCGGCGGTGCGGCTCGGCCGGCCCGAGGCCGCGGCCGAGCCGCTCGCGTTGTTCGAGACCTGGTCGCGCAACACCGGGCGGCGGTGGCCGCAGGCCCTCGTGCACCGCTGCCGGGCACTCCTCGATGGTGATGAAGAGCTGTTCGGCGCGGCCCTGACGCTGCACGAGGAGGACAGCCGGCCGTTCGATGAGGCGCGCACCCAGCTGCTTTACGGTGAGTGGCTGCGCCGGGAGAAGCGCAAGGCCGACGCCCGGGCCCAGCTCCGGGTCGCGCTTGAGACCTTCGAACGGATCGGCGCCGCCCCCTGGGCGGAGCGGGCCAGGACCGAGCTGACCGCGACCGGGACGGTCGGCCGGGCGGCCGACCACGGCCCGTACGCGAGCCTCACGCCCCAGGAGTCGCAGATCGTCCGGCTGGCCGCGCAGGGGCTGTCCAACAAGGACATCGCCGCCCAGCTGTTCCTTAGCGCGCGGACCGTCGGGCACCACCTGTACAAGGCCTACCCCAAGCTCGGCGTGGCCTCCCGCAGCGAGCTGGCCGACCTAGACCTCGGCTGATCCGGTCGGGCGCGCGCCCCGCCCATCGCGCAGAGATACCTATGTAACTTTCCGTTGACCTTCACTCACTACGGGTTTATGCTCCAGTCGCGTCTCCTGCCGCGCAACGCCGCGCTCGCAGTTGATCTAGGGAGAGCCGAGGGCATGCCTGACTACGATCCGAGGACCGCTACCGGAATCCCCACCGAGCCGGTCGGCTCGCTGCCCCGCCCGAGCTGGCTGCAGCGGGCGTACGCCCGCTACGACGCGGGGGAGATCACCCACGACCAGCTGGAGGCCGAACAGGACAAGGCGGTCGCGGACTCGATCGAGCACCTGGAGGCGACCGGCGAGCCGATCATCTCCGACGGCGAGCAGCGCTGGTCGAGCTTCGCCACCTACGCGATCACCGACACGCTGGCGGGCACCGGACTGGCCGACCACCTGGCCGGAACCGGCGGGCAGTACTTCGCCATCTTCGCCGACGGTCACCGCAGGCAGCTGCCCCGGCTGACCGGCGGCCCGTTCCGGTACAAGACCTACGCCGCCGACACGCTCAAGCGGTCCCGGCCGATGGCGCACCGGCCGATGAAGCAGGCCGTGATCGCGCCGTCGATGCTGGCCCTGCTGTACCCGCTGGACCAGGAGATCCCCGGCTACACCCAGGAGGAGTTCGAGGCCGACCTGGTCGACGAGTGCGAGAAGGACATCAGGCAGGCGTTCGCAGCCGGGGCGGCGCGGGTGTCGGTGGACTTCACCGAGGGCAGGCTGGCCACCCGCGACGACCATCGCAACCCGTGGACCGGCCGGAACATGCTGCCGCACTTCATCGAGCTGAACAACCGGGTGATGGACCGGTTCACGGCCGAGGAGCGGACCAGGATCGGAATCCACACCTGCCCGGGCGGCGACCGGGACTCGGTGCACAGCGCCGACGTGCCCTACAGCGACCTGCTGCCGTCGATGTTCGGCATCAACGCCGGGTACTTCCTGATCCAGCTGGCCAGCGAGCGGGACAAGGATCCGGTGTACCAGATGATCGGGGAGAACCTGCGCGACGACGCCAACGGCGTCACCCAGATGGCCTACGTCGGCGTGATCAACCCGCTGAACCCGCGGGTGGAAAGCCCCGAGGAGGTCCGCGACGCGCTGGTCCGGGCGGCCAACTTCATCCCCAGGCAGCAGCTCGGCTCGACCGATGACTGCGGGTTCTCGCCGTTCAGCATCGATGAGAAGCCCAGCCACGGGTCGCCCGACTTCGCCCGCGAGACCGCCTGGCAGAAGATCTCCAACCGGGTCACGGGTACCAGGCTGGCCGCCGAGACGCTCGGCGTCGGCTGACCGCGGGACCGGCGGTGATCAGATCCAGATGTTGTCGTGCCGCAGCGCGATCTCCAGCCGCTCGGCGTCGCTGGCCGGGTTGTCGGCCAGCCGCGCCAGCGTCTCGAAGTACTCTTCGCGCGGCGCTCCCGGGGCGAACAGGATCAGCATGGACGCCTCCCGGCCGGACTCGTTGCGGAACGCGTGGATGCCGCCCTCCGGGACGTAGGCGTAATCGCCCGCGGTGGCGGCCACCCAGGCCTTGCCGTCGTACAGGCGCACGGTGCCGGAGAGGATGAAGAACGACTCCGAGATCGTGCGGTGGAAGTGCGGTGCAGGGCCGCTCGGCTGCGCGCTGAAATCCCAGCGGTAGAGGCCGAAGCGCCCGTCCGTGGTAGCGCCGGTGGCCAGGTAGTGCACCGCGTTCCCGGAAGGGTAGGACAGTTCGGCCGGCTGGTCGGCCCGGCGGAAGGTAGCGCTGACCTCGCCGGTCTCGCCGGTGTAGCGGGGTTCTGGATAGGACATGTGTGGACCGTAACCGTCCGGTGTGTCGACAAACATCACCTCTCGGCCGCAATCTCCACGTTTCTGCAACGGACGGTAAACCCCTGGAGCCATTACAACGTCTTAGCTGCGATACCGGTATTACAGATGCGTGGAAGATTCGACCGTTTTAGCCTGTATTGGCTGTTGGGAACCACGAATAGCGGGGGTGACGGTGAGTACTCGAAGACTGTCTCGGCGAGGCCGGAAGCAGGCGATGTGCGCAGGCGTGGGCGTCGGGCTCGCGGTTCTGGCCGGAGCGGCGTGGGTCGGCCCGGCCGGCGCGGCCACTCAAAAACCGGACGTGATCTCGGGGGTCAGGCTCTCCGCGGGACCGCTGGGCATCGACGTGGCGCCGTGGACCAATCCGGCGACGCTGACCGCCCTGCGCTCGCAGCTTGAGGCGGCCCACGTCACCCAGATCCACTACGGCGGCGGCACGACCGCCGACGAGTACGACTGGGAGAACGACACCGACATCAGCAATTGCCCCACCATGTCGGCGGCGGACTACAACGCCAAGTGCGCCACGCACGAGGTCGATGCGCTCAAATTCTCCACGTTCTCCCAGGAGGCGCGGGCGATCGGCGCGCAGAGCATGGTGACGGCCAACTTCGGCACCGGCCAGGCCGCCTGGGCCGCGGACTGGGTCAAGCAGGCGACGACCACCCCCGGCCAGGCCGTCGCCGACTATGAGATCGGCAACGAGAACTACGGCTGCTGGGAACCCAACGACTACATCGCCGGCTTCCAGCCGAACGTTGCCGCTGACTGCCCGATCAACCCGGCGAACCCTGACCCCGGCATGACGGAGCTGGCCACCTCCTATGCCACGAACGCCGCGACGATCATGGCCAAAATGAAAGCCGTGAACGAGAACGCGCAGCTCGTGGTGCCCTACGCGAACGACGGGACGGTGGCCGGCGCGAGCGTGGCCGGCAACGACGTCTGGAACAGCACCGTGATCGGCGACGATGCCCAGTACATCGGTGCCGTCGACGAGCACTGGTACGACTTCGGATTCGTCGGCGACACCGGGGGCGGGAATCCGTCGGACCAGGCCGTGATCCAGTCGGTCAAGACGATTCCCTCCGAGGATGCCAAGATCGAGGCCTCGCTGAGCGCCAACGGCGACCCCAACGCGAAGGTCATCGTGGGCGAGACCGGGGTCAGCTACCAGGACACGAACGTGCCGTGCACGCCGGCGGGCGCGCTGTTCGCGGCGGGCGACGTGCTCGAGTGGCTGTCACAGGGCGCGGTGAGCGTCGACTGGTACCCGTTGAACACGAACTCCAACATCCATTACACGACGGCCGACTGCAAGCCCGACGAGGCGATGTTCACCAACCCGGCGAGTGGCACGCCGCAGCCGCTGTCGCCGTATAGCGGTTACCTTCTCGCCTCACAGCTGGCCCAGCCGAACGCGACGCTCGCGGCGCTGACGACCTCCAACCCGTCTCAGGTGCTCGCGTTCGAGTCGCAGCTGGCCAACGGCCAGATTGCGGTCGCGCTCATCAACACCAACACGTCGGTTTCTGAGCACATCACGGTCGGCACAGCGCTGACCGGGGGGCTGGCGACGGAGACCTACAGCGCGGGTAACCAGAACGCCGGGAACACGAAGATCGTGTCAGGGACGACAACCGCGAACGCGGTCGCCGGCGGCATCACCCTGCCGCGGGAGTCGATCGTGGTCCTGCGGACCCTCCGCCCGAGCGGGATGGCCCTGGCCGCCAGCGCGTCCAGCTACAAGGCCGGGACCAGGGTGACCCTGAGGGGCAAGCTCACTCTCAACGGCGGCCCCGCGCCGTCCGGCGTCACGGTGAAGATCAGCCGCCAGCGGTCCGGCCGCCCGGCCGACGCGGCCACGCTGACCGCCAGGACGGTGGCTGGCGGTGCCTTCACGGTCACCGACCTCCCGCCCGCCACCGGCACCTACACCTACGACGCGGGCTTCAGCAGCAGCGCCTACTCACCGTCCTCGCACTCGGTCACGGTGAAGGTCACGCCGGCCAAGCCGACCCTCAGGCTGGCGGTCTCGGCCAAGACGGTCAGACCGGGCCGGAACGTAACGGTGACCGCCACCCTGGTGGCGCCGCACGCCAACCGGACGCTGAGCATCTACGCGCAGGCCAAGGGCGGCAGCAGGAAGCTGATAAAGCGTGCCACCATAAACCGCAAGGACCAGCTCAGCATCGTGTACACCATCAGGGTGAACACCACCTTCACCGTGACCTTCTCTGGAGACACCTGGTACACCTCGGCGTCAGCCATGGCGGCGGTCAAGAACTAAGAAAATCGATCGTCCCGAACGGACCCGTAGCTTCGCCCAGCCGGTCCGGCCGCATCTCCCAGCGGTCCGGACCGGCTGTTCCGTTACCTCTGGTGTCGGACTCATGGCTGTGGGTACAGCCATGGCGTGCGCTCTGACATCGTTCCCGGCGGTATCTTCCCCGACTATTCGCTTCCCGATCAGACCGGCACGACCCGCACGCTCAGCGAGCTGCAGGGCCGCGATCCGCTGATCCTCACGCTGGCACGGGGCAATTACTGCCCCAAAGAGCACCAGCAGCATCTCGAGCTGGCGGCCAACTACGCGAAGATCGCGGTTGCCTACACCCAGGTCGCCACCATCGCCACCGACGACCATCACACCCTGCAGGAGTTCCGCGCGTCGGTCGGCGCCCAGTGGACCTTCCTGTCCGATCCCGGTCGCACGGTCCAGCAGGACCTAGACATCCAGGAGTACACCGACCCCGAGCACAACCCGATGATCCCGCACACGCTGGTGCTCAAGCCGGGTCTGGTCGTGCACAGCGTCTACAACGGCTACTGGTTCTGGGGCCGCCCGTCGTTCAGCGACCTGTGGCAGGATCTCCGCGCGGCCACCAGGGAGATCCGCCCGGACTGGGACCTGAGCGCCCCGGGCCTGCGCCAAGAGTGGGACGCGGGCGACTTCTCGCACTTCCACGGCTGGGACAGGAAGTCCCCCGGCTCGATGCCGACGTCGTATGTCGAGCCGGGCAAGGGATGAGCCCTGTGCGCACTCCGGTGTGCGAATTGCTCGGGATCGAGCAGCCGATCGTGCTGGCCCCAATGGTCGCGGTTCCCCAGCTCGCGGCGGCGGTTTCGAACGCCGGCGGGCTCGGCATGCTGACGCTGACGTGGTCGGAAGACGTCGGCGCGGTGGTCCGGGAGACGGCGTCACTGACCTCGCGGCCGTTCTGCGGCAACCTCGTCCTCACCGACGATCGCCACCGCCGCCTTGACCAGGCCCTCGAGGCCGGCCTGCGCGTTGTCTCGTTTTTCATGGGTGATCCGAGCGGCTACGTCAAGCGCGCGCACGACGCCGGCGCGATCGTCCTGCACACGGTCGGCACCGCCGAGGAGGCGCGGCGGGCCGTCGCGGCCGGCGTGGACGTGATCGTCGCCCAGGGCTGGGAGGCGGGCGGGCACGTGTGGGGCAGCATCGCCACCCTGCCGCTGGTGCCCGCGGTAGTGGACGCGGTGGCGCCGGTGCCGGTGATCGCGGCGGGCGGGATCGGCGACGCGCGCGGGGTCGCGGCGGTGCTCGCCCTCGGCGCCCAGGCTGCGTGGCTGGGCACGCGCTTCCTGCTGGCCGAGGAGATGCCGATCCACGAGGACTACCGGCGTCGCCTGGCGGCCGCGGCGGAGACCGATGTGCAGCGGTTCGCCAACCTGTACTCGGTCGGGTGGCCCGACTCTCCGCACCGCGCGCTCCGCAACTCAACCTCCGACGCGTGGCAGGCGGCCGGGTGCCCGCCGCTGGCGCAGCGGCCGGGAGCGGGCGACGTAATCGCGCACTTCGCCTCGGGCGAGCCGATCGTCCGTTACGAGCCGGCGCCGCCGATGGCCGGGACGACCGGTGACATCGAGGCGCTCTCGATGTGGGCCGGGCAGAGCGTTGCCCTCGCGAGGAAGTCACAGCCGGCGGCGGAGATCGTCGCCGAGCTCACCGCCGCGCTGGCCGGTAAGTAGTCGACCGGTCGTAAACTGCCCCTATGGGACGCACAAGCGATGCCAGGGAGAAGATCCTCAGCGCCGCGCAATCGCTCATCGAGCTGCGCGGCTACTCGGCCCTGGGGGTGGCCGAGATCTGCAAGGCGGCCGACGTGCCGAAGGGCAGCTTCTACTATTTCTTCGAATCCAAGGAAGCCCTCGCGCTGGCCGTCATCGACGAGCACTGGGCCGACCAGGAGCGCACCTGGAGGCGCATTCTGACCGGCCAGGCGTCGCCACTGCAGCGCCTGCGCCAGCTGTTCGAGGCGACCGAGGCCGCCCAGCGAGCAGGCCAGCAGAGCTGCGGGACGGTCTCCGGCTGCCTGTTCGGCAACCTCACGCTGGAGATGAGCAACCACACCGAGGCCGTGCGCAATCGGCTCCAGGAGATCTTCGACGCGCAGGTCAACTTGGTCGCGCCGGTCATCGCGGAGGCCCTGGCGCGCAAGGAGATCACCGTATCCGACCCCCGGGAAGCGGCGCGATCCGTCGTGGCGCAACTGGAGGGGCAGGTGCTGTTGGCCAAGCTCTACAACAACACCCAACTGCTCGGCCCCCTGTGGGCGAACTGCCTGGCGTTGCTCGGTGCCCGCGCTCCGAGTGAGGCTGTCGCCGTCTGACCCGCCGGTGGAACTGCGTCAGCTGCGGTACTTCGTCGCGGTCGCCGAGGAGCTGAGCTTCGGCCGCGCCGCGGAGCGGCTCCTGATCGCCGGCCCGTCCCTGTCCCAGCAGATCAAGGCGCTCGAACGAGACCTCGGGGTGCGCCTGTTCGACCGGGACCGCCGCTCGGTGGCCCTCACCCCGGCCGGCTCCGCCCTGCTCCCGCCCGCCCGCGCCCTGCTTGAACAGGCCGACGACCTACAGCGCCGTGCCCGCCGGCTGGCCGGCTCCGAACCGGTCCGGCTCGGCTACGTCAACTGGCTACCGCCCGATCTGACCGCCCGCACGGCCGCGATCGCCCCGGTCACCCTCGATACGTGGGTTGCGCCATCGCACATCCAGGCCGCCCGGGTCGCCGACGGCGGCCTAGACGTCGCGGTGTGCTGGGTGACCGTCAGCGACCTCGACCAGCGCGGCCTTGACGCCCGCCTCGTCGGCGCTGACCGCCTCTACGCCGTCGCCGTCGGCGACGACACCAGCAAGGTGGCCGCCAACGGCACCGTCATCCTGCTCGACGAGGACGCGACCTCTTGGTCGTCCTGGAACGCCTACGCCCAGGAACTGGCCAGGGAGACCGCCGCCCGGGTGGTTCGAATCTCCGACGGAGGCATCACCGGCCCCGCGTTCTTCGACCACGTCCGCCGCATCCGGCGCCCGCTCATCAACTCGCCCAAGGGACAGACCACCCCGCTGCCGCCGGACCTCGTCCGACGCCCCGTCGTCACGCCCCAGATCTACTGGACCTGGTCCCTGGTGTGGCGTCGCGGCGAAGCCCGCGCTTCGGTCTTGGCCGTCGTCGACGCCCTCGGTGAGCACAACGGCGACTTCGGGATCCATGGTCAGGACGTCTGGCTCCCGGAGGGCGATCCGCACCGGCGCTGAGCTGCACTGCGAGCCCCCGCCTAGCAGCTGCAAGAGAGCCAGTCCTGGCGCAGGCGGTCTCGGCCGTTGACTTGCCCGCGGTGGCGGCCTAACGTCCTAAACAAATAGTAGACCGGTCGCCTATCAGCGGTCGGACGAAATAATCCAACCTCTCGGAAAAGGTCATCATGAGCTCTCAGGACCAGAAGGTCGCCCTCATCACCGGTGCCTCGCAGGGCCTCGGCGCCGACATGGTAAACGCCTACCGCAAGCTGGGCTACGCCGTCGTCGCCACCTCGCGCACCATTGCCCCCTCAGGAGACCCGGGGATCCTTACCGTCCAGGGCGACATCGCCGACCGCGCCACCGCCGAGCGCGTGATCGCGGCCGGAGTCGAGCGCTTCGGCCGTATCGACACGCTGGTCAACAACGCGGGCGTCTTCGTTGCCAAGCCGTTCACCGACTACACGGAGGACGACTACGCCAAGGTGACGGGCGTGAACCTCACCGGCTTCTTCCGTATCACCCAGCTCGCCATCGAGCAGATGCTGACCCAGGGCGGCGGCCACATCGTCACCGTCACCACCAGCCTGGTCGACAACGCCGACTCCCGGGTTCCGTCGGTGCTGGCCTCGCTGACCAAGGGCGGCCTGCAGTCAGCCACCAAGTCGCTCGCCATCGAGTACGCCAGCCGCGGCATCCGGGTCAACGCGGTGGCGCCGGGCACCATCAAGACCCCGCTGCACCCCGTGGAGACCCACGAGTTCCTCGCGGCCCTGCACCCGGTCGGCCGGATGGGCGAGTCCAGTGACATCGCCGAGGCGGTCATCTACCTGGAGAACGCCCCCTTCGTCACCGGCGAGATCCTGCACGTGGACGGCGGCATGAGCGCCGGCCACTGACCCGCAAACGGCGCGAGCCGCGGCTGCCGGTGGCCGGCCGCCGCGGCTCTCCCATGAGGGAATGGCACGGCTTCAGGCGTTGAGATAGGTCAGCACCGCGAGGACACGGCGGTTGGCATCCTCGGCCGGATACAGGTCGAGCTTGGTGAAGATGCTGCCGATGTGCTTGCTGACCGCCTTCTCCGTGACCACCAGCCGAGAGGCGATGCCGGCGTTGCTGTGCCCCTCTGCCATCAGCGCGAGTACCTCGCGTTCGCGCGCGGTGAGCCGGCCCAGCTGCTCGTCGCGCGCATGGCGGGCCAGCAGCTGCGACACGACCTCGGGATCCATGGCGGTGCCTCCGCCGGCCACGGTGCGGACCGCCTCGATGAACCTCAGCACGTCGGAGACCCGGTCCTTGAGCAGGTAACCAAGGCCGCCCGTCCCGGCCGAGAGCAGTTCCTTGGCGTAGAGCTGCTCGACGTGCTGGGACAGGACGAGCACGGGCAGGCCAGGCAGCCGGATGCGGGCCGCGACCGCCGCCCGCAGCCCCTCGTCGGTGAAGGTGGGCGGCAGCCGCACGTCCACCACCGCCACGTCGGGACGGTGGTCCACCAGCGCCCGCAGCAATTCGGGCCCGCTGTCAACGGCCGCCACGACCTCCATGTCGTACGCGGTGAGCAGTCGGATCAGGCCGTCACGAAGGAGAGTCAGGTCCTCGCCAAGGACAACTCGCACGGCAGCTCCATGGTCACCTGGGTCGGCCCGCCGACCGGGCTAGTCACCGCGACCATACCGTCGAAGGCCTTCAGCCGCCGTTCGATGCCCTGCAGTCCGCCTCCGGCGCGCGGCTGCGCGCCGCCCGTCCCGTTGTCGCCGACGATCGCGACCAGCCTGCCGTCGCCGTACTCGAGCTGCGTCCAGGCCCGGTTCGCGCCGCTGTGCTTGACCACGTTGGCGAGCGCTTCCGCGATGGCGAAGTAGGCGGCCGACTCGACCGGCGCGGACGGGCGTCCGGGCAGTTCGATGTGCACGTCAACCGGGAGCGGCAGGCTGAGGGCAAGCGCGCGCACCGCCCCGTCGAGACCACGTTCCGCCAGCGTCGGCGGATGGATGCCGCGCACCAGCGCACGCAGTTCTGACAGCGCCTGACCACTGGATTCACGCGCCTCCGCCAGCAAGGTCAGCGCCAGGTCGGGGTTGTCCCGCACCATCTGCTCGGCGAAGCCGATGTTCATGCCGAGGGCGACCAGCCGGGCCTGCGCTCCATCGTGCAGGTCGCGTTCGATCCGGCGCAGTTCCGCGGCAGAAGCGTCCACCGCATCCCAGCGGGACTCGGTCAGCTCGCCCACCCTCGCGGCCATCTCTTTCCTGGTCGGCGCCAGCAGTGAAGACGCGACGACGGCGTGCAATCGCAGCAGCCACGGTCCTGCGATGACGCAGGCTGGGAGCATGCTCAGGAAGAACACCTGCAGCAGGAAACCGTGCGGGACGGCGTTCGTCCAGCGGTAGAACAGCGTCCCGTAATCACCCACCACGGTCCACGTCCCGGCGATCAGCAGGAATGTCGGTAGTAGCCCAAGCACCACGCTGACCGGCACGTTGACCACCGTCCAGAGCAGATCCCGCCAGGTCGCCGGATCGCCCAGGACCCACCCGCAGCGCCGGAAGGCGCGAAACAGCCGGTTGGTCGGCTTGGTCGACCTTGACCGGTAGGGTGCCGCGATCGTCACCCCCGACCACTCGAGCGCCCAGCGGCGCTGCCGGTCGGCCCGCCGGCGCACCGCGAGCAGGCTCTTGGGCGCGAGCACGACCCCGAGCCCGGCGGGCAGCAGGAGAACGCAAGCCAGGGAGACGAAGAACAACGGGAGCCCGGCGACCGCGTTGGCCGCGAGCACGATCCCCCGAACGCACGTCCGTACGGTAAACCGCGCAATGCCCTCGCCACCCTCGATCATCGCCACCTCCGCGCCCCTCGGCGCCGCTCCCGGAGCGGGCACCAGCCGGCGCAGAGGCCGGATGCCTGCGCCGCGACCTTCCTTATTGTGGGCGCAGACGGCCGTGATACTCAGTGGTGTTAACCCCACTCTTCGGTCCGGCGGCCGAGTTACCGCCGAGGGCTGGGGAGCGTCACCGCACCGACGGGCCAGCGGCCATGAGCCGCTGGCCCGTCATCGAGCGGCGCGCCTAGCCGGAACGGCCAGCCGCCGCGACGCGATGGCGCGGGTCAGCAGCCGTCGTAGGCTGACCAGTTGGACTGGCCTCCGGCCGCGATCGCGTTGTCGAACACCTGGTTCTGCTCGGCCACGCTGGCGTTGCCGAAGTCAGCCGGGTTCCCGCCGTAGGCAGCCCAGGTCGAGGCGCTGAACTGGTACAGGCCGTAGTGGCCGCTGGAGTTCATCACCTGGCTGTTGCCGCCGGACTCGGCGGCGATCACGCACTCCTGGAACGAGCTGGAGCCGCTGTAGGTGCTCGCGGACTGCGCGGGTGCGGAGGCCACCGCCGTGGCCGGCGGCGCCGTGTTCGCCTGCTCCGTGCTGGACTGCTCAGGAACCGGCGCGGGGGCCGGCCCCAGCTGCGAAGGCGCGGCCGGTATCCGGGCCGGCTTGGCCGGGACGCTCAGGACCTGCCCGGCGTCGACGCTGTCGGCCCAGTGAACCTTGCCCCGGTTGGCCCAGTAGAGGACCGGCCACGCGTCCGGGTCGTGGTACAGGTTCCGGGCGATCGCGCTGAGCGAGTCGCCTGGCCGGACGGTGTACTTCGCCGGCCTGCTCGCCGTCGCCTGGTGCGCGGCGGCCGGCTGCTGCGCCGCCAGCGGGTGGATGGCCGACAGCAGCGTGGCGTTGGCCACGCTCCACGAGCCAGTGGCGGGCTCGGCCCGGTGCGTAAGCGTGCTCGCGTAGGCCGACGTCATCGGGGCCGACAAAGTAGTCGCCGCGGCTACCCCGAGAAGGGCGGGCGCGGCGGCGATTGTCAGCCGGTTCGAAATACGGAATTGTGCTGTTTTCCTGCGTGGGCGGCCCAAAAGGCTCCTTACCGCGAAGTTCGCGCTCACTGGGAAGACGGGATGGGCACGAGCTGGATCCTCGTCCCCGTCGCCTTCTGAGCGCCTGACATCACGGAAGCGTAAATGGCAAATGGCGCAATTCGCAAAGAATTGGTCAAAATACTTTTTTCGGCTACACTGCCCGATTTCCAGCTGCCATATGTCTCTGACCTGCGGTTAAGAGCAGCAGTTGCTCGGCCGAGCACCACCAGCTTGTCCGCCCGTCGACCGCGGCCGTGTGCATTGGTGCGTGATCGCGCGGGCAGGCCGCTCCCCGGCGCCGGTACGGAATGATCGTCAGGGCGTGCACGCCTCCGTCGCGGAGGGCGGCCCTGATCGCGTCACGGCTCGCTCTCAGCAGCCGGCTCTGCTCGGCCGCAGTCAGGCTGCTCACCGCCCGCGCAGGGTGAATCCGGGCCCGCCACAGGATCTCGTCCGCCAGCAGGTTGCCGATGCCCGCGATCCGTCGCTGGTCCATGATCCGCGCCTTGACCGGCGCCGAGCCGCCCGCCGCGAGCGCCGACCGGAACTGCGCGGGCGTGATCAGCTGCGCGTCGGGCCCCAGCTGCTCGACCGGCGGGTTGAGCCTGACGCGGCCCAGCCGCCGCGGGTCTACCAGCATGAGGCGGCCGCCGTCGGCGAAGGTCACGCTGAAGCGGGACCAGCGGTAGTCACCCGGCTGGCGGCGGCCTTCCCAGTAGTCGCCGCCGTCGACCTCGGAGCCGTTCGCGTCGGCGATCACAATCTTGCCCGACATGCCCAGGTGGATGCCCAGCGTGACGTTGCCCGACGCGGGGTCGGTCAGGCACCACATGCTCTTCCCCCGCCGCATCGCGGCGATGAACTCGCCGCCAAGGAGCGCATGGCGGATCTCCCCTGGCACGTGAGGACGGCAGACCCAGGAGTCGGAGTCGTCGACGTCAACGATGCGGCGCCGCAGCGCCTTGCGCTCGATGACCGCCCGCGCTGACTCCACCTCAGGAAGTTCAGGCATGTCGCTTCTCCCGTGTACGCGCTGATCCGGGCCGCCGTCGTCGGCGCCCGCATCGTCTCGCGAAGGCGTGGGGTGGTCGGTGCGCAGGTCGCCTCACGGCGAAAGGCGCAACATGGCTCCAGCCGAACGGTATTCCATGAAGGCAGTGAGTTAGAGCCCGGGGGACACTAGCGCACCGACCGGGGGAAGAACGCGAGGCCGGCCGCCGCTATTCCGCCGGGGTTCCGCCGCCCGCCCGCCGGGCGGGCCCGGGCCGGCCTCCGCAGGGGCCGGACGATGTCGTCCTGGTTGCGTCCACTTGCAGGCAGATGACAGATGATTGCATGAAACTTGCTGAAAATGAGAAATTACTAAAGTTATTATTGCAAGAACTGGCACACCGTGTTACATAAGGCGATGAACGCGGGAAAAAAGCAGACAGCGAGGTCCCCGCGGTGACTAGTCATGGAAGGCGGTGGGCCGTGTTCGCACGTTGCCTCACCACGGGCGTTGCGTTGGCGACGCTCGTAGCATTGGGAAGCTCCGCTGGCGTGGCTGCGGCAAGCGCCACGCAGAAACCAGCGCTGGGACGAGATCCCGGCTATAGCCAGGTGAGCCCGACGTCCGACGGCGATCGGGGCGCACAGGTCCCGTTCATCGAATACTCGGCGGTCAAGGCGCAGAACACCGGCACCGTGATCGGACCGTCCGACAACCTGTACACCCTGCCCGCCGAGGCCGTCGGGCGCACCGCGGTGACGCTTTCGGCCGCGGGCCAGTACGTCGAGTTCACCCTGGTGAAGCCGGCCAACGCGGTGGACTTGCGTTATTCGATCCCGGACTCGGCGGGCGGCACCGGGCTGACGACGCCGCTCAAGGTCTCCGTGAACGGCCAGGCGAGACCCGACCTGACCCTCTCCTCGACCTACGACTGGTTCTACGGCAGCTACCCGTTCACCAACGACCCGGCCAACCTGGGCGGGCACCACATGTACGACGACGTGCGGACCCAGCTCGGCCGGACCCTGCCTGCGGGTGCCCGGGTCCGGTTCGAGATCGCCGACCCGTCGATCCCGGTCACGATCAACGTCGCGGACTTCGAGGAGGTCGCGCCGCCCGCGCCGCAGCCGCGGGGCTCGATCTCGGTGCTGTCCTACGGGGCGGACCCGACCGGCCAGACCGACTCGACAACCGCCATCCAGAACGCGATCAACGCCGGCAGCGCGCAAGGCAAGGCGGTCTACATCCCGGCGGGCAACTTCCTCGTCACCGCGCACCTGATCGTCAACAACGTAACCCTGACCGGCGCGGGCGAGTGGTACTCGCAACTGGCGGGCAATGGCGTCGGCGTCTTCGGCAACTTTGCGCCCAGCCCGAGCACCAACGTCCATCTGTCGAACTTCGCCATCCTCGGCCAGGTCAACGCCCGGGTCGACTCCGAGGACTTCATGGGCATCGGCGGCAGCCTGCAGGACTCCACCATCAGCAACGTGCTGATTGAGCACGTCCAGGCCGGCATCTGGATGACCGGCCCGTTTACCAACCTCAAGATCAGCAACGTGCGGATCCAGGACACCGTCGCCGACGGGATCAACTTCGACGGCGGGGTCACCGACTCCTCCGTCACCAATACCTACATCCGCAACACCGGTGACGACGGCATCGCGCTGTGGTCCAACGGCGTCGCCGACGCCAATGACGTCATCTCCCACGACACCGTGGTGCTGCCTATCCTGGCGAACAACTTCGCCATCTACGGCGGCAACGACAACTCGATCACCCACGACTACGGCACCGACACGATCACCCAGGGCGGAGGCATCCAGGTCGGCAACCGATTCTCCGCCGTGCCGCTGGCGGGCACCACCACCATCGCCGACAACACGCTGGTCCGCACCGGCACCCTCGACCCGAACTGGAGGTTCGGCGTGGGCGCGATCTGGTTCTACGCCTCCGACGGCGAGGACATGACCGGGACGATCAACGTCGACCACAACACGATCATCGACAGCCCGTACGACGCGTTCGGCTTCGTCGGCGACTACATCCCGAACGCCACCCCGCCCGCCTACGCGATCGATAACGTCCACATCAACGACAACCTCGTTCACAACGTCGGCACGTTCGTGTTCCAGCTCCAGTCGGCCGGGTCGGACGACACGATCTCCAACGTGGTCACCACCGGGACGGTCGGCCAGGACGGGACGATGGCCTGCGGCTACGGCATCACCGTGACCGATGGGGCGGGCAACAGCGGTTGGAGCGGCTCGGAGTGCGCGTTCCCGCCGTTCGACTATCTCAGCACGTCCACCTCGTCGCTGCAGTTCGGGCTGGTCAACCTCAACACCCAGAGCCCGGCGCAGACCGTCACCATCACCAACCCGGGGCCGGACGCGGCGCCGATCTCATCGGTCTACGCGACCGGCGGGTTCGACGAGACCAACAACTGCCCGGCGACGCTCGCGGTCGGGGCCAGTTGCACAGCTACCGTCACCGTCACGCCCACCGCCGTACAGCAGTACCTGGGCAGCCTGGTGTTCAACGCCAACCCACTCAATAACCCGTTCGCGCCGTACGTGGTGAGCCTGAGCGCCGCTGTCTACAACCCGAACGGCAACCTGGGGCTGACGGCGACCGCCTCGGCCGACAACACCCTGGCCGGCTTCCCGGCGGGCAACGCCAACGACGGCAACCAGGCCACCTACTGGCAGGCGGCCAACAGCGCCGGCGTGCTCACGCTTAAGCTGGCGGAGGCGGCGCCCGTCGACCGGCTGGTCCTCGAGCTCCCGCAGGGCTGGGGCGACCGGCACCAGACGATCGAGGTGGACGGCAGCACCGACGGCACCACCTGGACCCAGCTGGTGGCGCCGACTGCGTACCTGTTCAGCGCGAACAACGCGGCTGGCAACAACGTCGTCGACATCCCCGTCCCATCCACCACGGTGAATTACATCCGCATCGACGTCAGCAACAACGACGTCCAGGGCGCGCCGCAGATAGCCGAGTTCCAGGTGTACTCGAACTAGCCGGCCATGCATACCGCGGGCGGGCCAGGTCCCTGGCCCGCCCGTCGGCATGCTGCTGAACGGGAAGAAGCGTCGCAAGTCGCTCAGCCAGGCACAAATGTCGAAACGTTATCATTCTCGGCCGTGGTACCGGCGCATACTGGTCCGGTGGAGCCGGCAGCTGATTCCGTCGAGGGGGAACCCCTGGTCGGCCGCCGCACGCGGGCACACCGCCCGCGGGTAGGGGGGCCGTCCGACCAGGCCCTGCACTGGCTGGCGGGCTGGTATGCGATCGCCCTGCGCCTCGGCGGCGCGGTCTTGTTCACCGCGGTGGCCGTGCTGGCGGCGACGAGGCAGACCTCCGGCGGGTGGCTGGCAGTGCCGCTCACCGCGCTGTGCCTGTGGTCGGCCTTCTTCGCCTGGCAGGTCCGGCGGTCCGGGTTGACGCCGACCGTGGTGCTGGCCGACGCCGCGGTTATCTCGGCGCTGGCGCTGGCACAGCAGCACCTGGTCCCGGCCGTGCTGATCGAGGACGACACCAGCTGGATGCTTCCGCTGGCCTGCACGTCGCTCTACATCATGCAGCTCGCGCTGCGGCCGCGGCTTGCCCTGCCGGGGGCCGCGATCGTGGTCATCGCCTACGGTCTCGGCAGCGGCCACCCGACCGACGCGTGGCTGCTGATCGTCGAGACGATCGTCGCCGCCGGGCTGGTAGCGGTGATCCGCGGCGGCGCCAGGCAGGCGGACGAGGTCGTCGCCGCTGGCCTGGAGACCGAGGGGGAGATCAGAGCCGAGGAGGCGCGGCGCGCTGACGAGCGAGAACAGCACCGCCAGTTGCACGACACCGTCCTGTCGACGCTGACCATGGTCGCGGCGGGCGCCTTCGCCGAACGCTCCCCGGCGCTGACCGCGCAGGCGGCCAGGGACTTGCGTGTCTTGCAAGACCTTGCGGGCGCCCCGGCCGCGCCAGGCGCCCCGGCGCCGCTTACCGACCTGAGACGGAAGCTGGAGCGGGCCGCCGCCAGCGCCGAAGACCTGGCCGTGGGGTTGAACCTCGTCCCGGTCACGCTGCCGTCTCCGGTTGCCGATCAGCTCGTCGCCTGCGTCGGCGAGGCGCTGCGCAACGTCGAGCAGCACGCGGGAACGACCCAGGCCGAGGTGACCGTAACCGGCGGCGAGGGCTGGGCGGTGGTCAAGATCACCGACCGCGGCCGAGGGTTCGACCCGGCCGCCACCCCGCCATCCCGCCGGGGCATCCGCGAGTCGATCACCGGGCGGATGCTGGCGGCGGGGGGCCGGGCCGCGATCGTCAGCCGTCCGGGCGCGGGCACGACCGTCACCGTGAGCTGGCCCGCATGAGCGCCGTGCAGCCGGCGACGATGATGTCCGGCCGCTATCAGCGGGCCTTCACCGTCGCGGTGATCTTCCTGGTGGCGGGCTGGCATCTGGGCGGAGCGGGCGGGCAGTTGCTGCATAACCGGCCCGATTACGCCTCGTTCGCCTTCCAGGGCGCCATGTGGCTGGTCATGGCGCTGGTGATCACCGCCGGATCGGTCCTGGTGCTGCGCGGCTCGCTCGACTGGCGGCTGGCCTGGGCGCTGGCCCTGATCACGCTGGCCGCCAGCACGGCGGCGGCGGCGGCCAGCCCGGCCGCGCACATGCTGGCGGACAACTGGGCGTGGGGCAGCGCAGGCTGGACGGGCGTGCTCCTGCTGCTCCGTCGCCGGTTCGCCGAGCTCGCGTGGTTCCTGACCGCCGAGGCCGGGGCTCTCTTCTGCGTGCAGGTAGGGGACGGGCTGACCCGCGCCGACCTGGCCGGCTTCCTCGCCGTGCTCGCCTGGTCGACCGGCGCCCAGGTGGCGGTGGCGGCTGCCGTCCGGGCGCTTGACACCGCCGCCGACCGGGCCGCCGCGGCGGCGCAGCGTGAAGACGCCGCGCGCGAACGGGCCGCTATCGCCGAGGTCATCCGGGCCGCCCGGCACGCCCGCTGGCTGGCGCTGCAGGAAAGCGCCATGCCGCTGGTTGCCGAACTGGCGGCGGGGACGGCTGACCCGGGCGACCCGCAGGTGCGCGTCAGGTGCGCGATCCAGGCCGCTCGGCTGCGCCGGCTGCTGGCCGAGGGTGATGACGTGTCGGGATCGCTGGTGCACGAACTGCACGCGAGCGCCGACGTGGCCGAGCGGCGCGGGGTCGCGGTCGAGATAGAGACCGCCGGCCCGCTGCCGCCGGTGCCCGGCCCGGCACGACGGGTGATCACCGACGCCGCCATCGCGATCCTGACGGCCGCGCGCAGCCAGGCGCGGATCACGCTGGCGACGGTGGCGGCCGACATCGCCGTCAGCTTCGTCGCCGACACCGGCGCGGTCGTCCGGCTGCCGGCACCGGGCCAGGGGGTCGCGATCGAACAGCAGCAAGACGGCGGCATCCTGTGGGCGGAGGCGCGATGGAACAGCAGGTGACGGTGGCGATCATCGAAGACCATCCAGTCGTCACCGAGGGAGTGGCGTCCTGGATCCGGTCCGATCCCGGCCAGCGGGCGCGGCTGGTGTACACGGCGCGCGACCTGACCGGACTCCGCGGCGGTCAGTGGCCGGCGGCCGACGTGGTCATCTTGGACCTGGAGCTGTCCGGCGAGCTGGTCACCGCGCAGATACCGGCGCTGGTGGCGGCCGGCTACCGGGTGGTGGCCTTCTCCGGGCACAGCGACCCCGCGATCGTGATGGAGACCCTGGACAACGGCGCCCACGCCTACGTCTCCAAGGACGAGGGCAGCGACCACCTGGTCGAGGCCGTGCTCGCGGCCGCCGCCGACCGGCCGTACGTGACCCGCTCGCAGGCCCGGGCGATGCTCTCCGACCAGCGACCGGGCCGGCCGGAGCTGTCGCAGCAGGAGCTGCAGGCGCTGCTGCTGTGGTTCCAGGGCATGTCGAAG
This sequence comes from uncultured Actinomycetota bacterium, assembly GCA_963773105.1. GTDB lineage: Bacteria > Actinomycetota > Actinomycetes > Streptosporangiales > Streptosporangiaceae > Trebonia. Next base: position 102,982 of record CAVZAA010000002.1, on the reverse strand, counting down.
GCCTCGGTCGGACGGCGCATGTCAATCAGCGAGAACACGGTCAGGCAGTACATCAGCCGCGCTCGCGCCAAGTACGCGGCCACCGGGCGGATCGCGCCGAGCAAGGACGCGCTGCTCGCCCGCGCGATCGAGGACGGCGTGATCAAGCCAGGCGAGATCATGCCCTATACGTCGTTCGCGCGCGCGGCAGCCAACCGCCCCAGCCTGGGTGCCCCAGACCAGTGAGCGGCCCGGGGCACCCTCCGGGAGCTGCCCCCCCAGGCGAATCGGCCGCAGGCCGGCGCTCGGCTGCGAGGCCGGGCGCTGCGGTGTCATCAGCTCGCGGGCTGGTGCACAGACAGCATCCCCGATATAGGGCGAAAAGGTCACGACGCCCGATCGGGTGACACAACGGCAGGTTGCCGCCGCCAACCAAGTCCGGACGCGAACCCGCCAGGTCATCAGCCATGCGCGGGTTCTGGCGGGGGAGGGCTGGCGCTGCCCGGCCCCGGGACCTGAACGCTTTGGGCGTGCGCTGGCTAATACGGGGTGGAGAGCAGAGAAGCAGAGGCGAGGAGGGACATGGCGTCAGACGCGGAATTGATCGGCAGGTCGCTGTCCGGCGACGCGGAAGCGTTCATGGAGGTGATCTGCCGCCACGAGGTTGCGATCGGGGCCTACCTCGAGCGGCGAGTGGGGCGTGAGGCGGCCGAGGACCTGCTCGGGCGACGTGTGGACGGCGGCCTTCGAATACCGGGGACGTATGACCGGTCGTTCGCCGAGGCGCGGCCGTGGCTGTACACGGTGGCGCTGAACCGGCTGCGGCAGTTCTGGCGGTCCCGGTCGGCCGGTGGACCTGGTGCCGGACGTGACCGGCCTGGCCGACGGGTGGGATCCGTGGCCGGCGGTGGACGTGCGGGTGGACGCCAGGACGGCGTTCCGGGCGGCCGTGGCCGGGCTCAAGTCCGACGAACGAGAAGTGCTGATGCTGGTCGCCGCGGAGGACCTGACCGTCGCCGACGCCGCGCGGGTGCTCGGCCTGCCGGCCGGGACCGCACGCCGCCTGCTGCACCAGGCCCGCACTGCGCTGCGGAACGCGCCTGAAGTGGCCGCGCTCTTGACCGAACTCAACAGTGTGAAAGGGAGCAAGTGAACGTGGACGAGATGGATCTGGCCCGCCAGGCGCTTGACGTTACGCCCTGGCGTCCCGAGGAGTACGAGCGGGCGCGGGCGGTGCTGCGCGGCGCCATGGACCGAGTCCGGGACCCGGACCGGGGGCGGCTCCGCTGCGGGGAAGCGGGATTGTCCCGGGCACGCAGCCGCGGCCGGGGGACCCTGGGCGCCCGGGGCAAGGTCGGCATCGGCGCCGGGATCGCCGCGGTCGCGGCCGCGGCGGCCGTGGTGCTCGCGTCCACATCGGCGCCGCCGCCCGCCAAGCCGGCGGCGTCGGCCGGGTCAGCTGGCGCACGCGGCGACCTCCAAGCTGGTGACCCTGGCCGCCCTCATCAAGGCCGATGAAGGCTCCCTGCCCGGCAACGCGTCGCTGGTCATCGACCGGCAGGTCAACGGGGGCAAGCTGATGCAGGTCTTCTACGCGCTGTACACCGACAGCGGCCAGCTGTACCTGGGAGACGACAAGAAGTCCCTCATGACGGCGGTCGTCGACCATGCCAACCTGGCCGATGGCACTAACGCCCGGAGATAGCGGCGGCGCGCTACGCCGCGACCGGCGACCTCGCCACCGCCGTGAAGCAGATGGTCAACGCCTTGCCCAACGACTACTACGACAGCCTCGCCGAGCGGAAGGCGATCTGGGCCAAGGGCGCGGCGGCGCGGGTGAAGCTGGAAAAGGAGAAGGGCATGAAGATCGCCCTGACGATGCCCACCGGCAAGGCCCTGCAGGACGATATCAACAACGACCTCTGGACCGCCTCGACCATCGCGCTGTCCTGGGGGGCGGGCAACCCGCGGATCCGGGCGGGCGTCCTGCGCCTGCTGTCGACCATTCCCGAGGTAAACGTCGCCAATTCGACGACCGACGGGCAGCCCACGCTGACCATCACGGCCGGGCCGGCGCTGTTCGGCGGCGGCAGCCGAGCCAGGTGCTGACGGTCAACGCCAGGACCGGGATACCGATCAGCTCGGTGGAGTCGGGCGGGGGGCTGCCGACGGCAGTGGAAACCGACCAGGTCTCCCGGGTGACGCTGGCCGACATCGAGGCCGGCCAGTTCTGACCGAACCCGGGGCCCAACGCCCTGGACTCGGCCGCGCCTGACCATGCGGGCCGCCCTCACCAGGGCGGCCCGCATGGTCATCGCTGCGGAGACGGATTTAAGATCTCCCGACGCAGGCGCCGGACCCGGATCGGCCCGCCCGCCCGAGTCGGTCAGGCCGCCCGCCAGCCGCCTTCCGCGCGGAATTCAATGCTCAGCGCGCCCAGGATCTGCCGCCCGAAATCGTCAAGCGGCGCCAGCTCGTTCTCGCCGCTCGGGTCGTACAGCCGGCCGACGGACAGCTCGCGGCCGGTCCCGTCGACCAGGCGGAAGAAACGCCCGGCGGTCAGAGCCTCGGCGACGTCCTCGGCGACTGCCTGGCCGGGCCCGGACTTGCCGACCGAGGATGGCTCGGCCCCGTCGTAGCCGGCCACCGCATCCTCGGTGATGACCCAGCAGTACGGAGTCGTCAGCGAGGAGAATTCCGAGACCAGGGAATCGGGGACCTCATCGGTCCCCAGCTCGCCGGCGGGGCCAGCCCGGCGGCGACGGGTTCCGACCGGGGGTGTTCGAGGTTCTCGTTGCTACTGCCCATACCGGCTCTTCCTGTCCAGGCCCGGCCGGATTATGCCCGCCGGGCCCGAGCGCGGTGAGCTGACCGGACCAGAGTCGCCCGGGTCCGTTCGAGAAAATCAAAGACTTTTTTCCGAACGGACGGTTGGCCCCTCTGGTCAGCTGCCGGAGAAAACCACGGTGTACAGGACCAAACCGACGGTGGCGACGGCGGAGAGACCGTGGATGACTATGACCGGGCGGGGGAAGTGCCGTTCCGGCGGAACCGTGATCATGCGCGTTGGTGATTTGTCCGGATCGTCGTAGAAGCGATAAACGCGGATCCAGCGCGCCGCCATGATGAGGCCGAGGATGACGACAACGCCCAGGTCGGCGGCCGTGACCCAGACCAGCCGGTCCCCATCCGTCACAAGGTAAAAACCCCATACCATCAGACCGCCGAGACCGAGCAGGGCGTGAGTGGAGATCAGCGGCACGGGCAGCCGAGTCGCGACCGCGGTCTGGAAGTCGCGGTCGTACTCCATCAGCCAGATGACGAGGAGAACGAGGCCAGCGAGAACCGTGACTATCCAGGCAACCAAGGAGGCAACGCTCATCGGGACCACATTTCCTTAACGCTCGGGGAAGTCCGCATCAGGAGGCATCGCCTATAACTACGACATTGGCCGGGAATTGGATTGGGGCATTAGCGGGCCCGTCGCCGGCCCGGCCAAATCTGCAGATAACTCTCCGTGTATAATATGTAACTCAATGTGCGCATAGTCTCATGCGTAACGCTGATCCGGAGGAATCTGAGGTGCCACATGAGCACTCCGCAAAGCCCGCAGAATCCTAATCCGTACGCCGACCCGGTCCAGGAACACGTCCCGGGGCAGGGCGCCTGGACGGAAGACCAGCAACGGCAGACGGGCGGTCAGCAGTCCGGCTACGGCGCTTACCCGCAGGGAAGCGGCTATCCGTCGGCCGGCGGTTACGGCAGCGCCGCGCCGCGGTCCTACCTGCAGGGCGCCCCGGTCGGCTTCGCCGACGCGGTCCGCGAGGCGTTCCGGCACCCGCTCACGTTCCGGGGGCGGGCGTCCAGGTCGGCGTTCTGGTGGTTCCAGCTGCTGGCGGTCATCGCCTACGCGGTCGTGAGCGTCATATCCGACCGGTCCACGGTCGCCGGCGTCATCCTGGACATCATCATCGGCGTTCCGATTCTGGTAACTAACATCTCGCTGGCGGTCCGGCGGCTGCACGACTCGAATCACACCGGCTGGTGGTGGTGGATCTGCTTCGTGCCGCTGGTCGGCTGGATCATCGGCATCGTCTTCTACCTCCTCCCGAGCACGCCCGGTCCCAACCGCTACAGCTTCGTCCGCTAGGGCGGACGGCGCCGGACCGGGGTGAGCGTGCCGGGCGCGGCGCTGGATGCGCGGCGCCCGGCACGGCCCACTGGGGCGCGACGGGTTAGAAGCCGATGGCTACCTGTACGTACTGCGCGTCGGTGGTGTTGAAGTCGGAGGACTGGCCGTTGTCGTCGTCGTAGGCGAATCCGTACTGGAGGCCGTTGACGGCGACCGAGTGCCAGAACGCGGAGTAGTAGTTGCACGGGGCGTTCTGGTAGTAGTCAGACGGCGTGTTCTGCACCGTCGTCGAGAACTGCGCGACGCAGCGGTTCAGGCCCGCGCAGAGGCTCGGGTCGCCGTTGAGAGCGGGGGTTCCTCCGCCCTGGCACCCGAAGACCTCCTGCGTGGTCTCGGTGGCGCCCACCGAGGCCGCGTACGAGGTCATGTAGTTGGCGTCCGCGCCGCCCGGCTGGAAGGCCGCGACGTCGCCGGGAGCGGGGATGCTGTAGGGCGCCTGCACGGTGGCGAGTTGCTGGAACGCTGCGGGCACCGCGTTCTCGAACTGCGTGAACAGGGCCGTCCTGCTCTCGGCGAAGACCTGGTCGTCCTCCCCGACCACGGTGTCGGTGCCGTCGGAGTTGTGCAGGTGGATCGCCAGCGGTAGCCCGAACGCGTCGACCCGCGAGGTGTCGGCGTTGATCGTCGTGCCGCTCGAGTTCAGCTCGATGAAGTCGTGGTACTGGCTGGTGGGCGATCCGAGGTAGAAGTTGATTCGGCAGGAGCCGCACGAGGTCATCTCGTAGTACGGCGACTGGGCGATCGACTCGGTGACGCCGTTGACGCTCCAGTAGACCTCGCTGTCGGGGTACTGGCCGTTGGTGGCGTTGAGGAAGTCGAACTCGATGGCGCCCGACGCGCTCGGGATGCTGCTGGTGTTGCCCCAGAACCCAGTCGGGAATCCGCCGTAGCTGCCGCCGCCTCCGGAGCCCCCGGATGTGGCGAACGTCAGGTAGTGGATGTTCCAGCCGGGGCTGTCCTGGTCGACGGTCAGCGTCTGCACGCCGGCCGGCAGCGTGATGTTCGCCGTCACCGTGGTCCAGTTCTGCCAGCCGCCGGTCGCGGGCGCGGTGATGACGCCGGTGAGGTCGGTGCCCGCCGCGTTGTCGATCTGCAGCGCGTTGGTCACCGCGGTGGGCGCGGCCAGCCGCAGGCTGAGCGCGTAGGTGCCCGCCGTGGCGACGTTGACCGTGTACTTGAACCACTGCCCGGCCGCGGTCCAGCCGATGTCGTAGCCGCAGCCGGTATCGTGCGCACACCTCCAGGTCGACCCCGTCGGACCGGTAGCTGTTGGCGGAGCCGTTGACCGCGGTGACGTTGTAGGCCACGCCCTTGCCGCCGGTGTCGTAGTTCGCCGCCTGCACGGTGCCCGGCACCGCGGCCGGGGTGCCGCCGTAGGGAGCGTCGCCGCCCCCGCCGCCGCCCGGAGGTCAGGGTGAAGGCCATGTAGTGGAGGTTCCAGCCGTTGCTGTCCTGGTCCACGGTGAGCGTCTGGACGCCGGCCGGCAGGGTGACGCTGGCGGTGGCCGTGGCCCAGGTCTGGTAGCCGCCGGTGTTCGGGACGGCGACGGAACCGGTGAGGTTGGTGCCGGCCGCGTTGGCGATGTGCAGCGCGTCGGTGATCCCGTACGGTGAGGCGACCCGGAAGGCGATGCTGTAGGTGCCGGCGGTGGCGACGTTGACGGTGTACTTGAACCACTGTCCGGGCGCCGTCCAGCCGATGTCGTAGCCGCAGCCGGTGTCGGTGCAGGCTTCGAGGTCGACCCCGTCGGAGCGGTAGCTGTTGGCGCTGCCGTTGACCGAGGTGACGTTGTAGGCGACGCCCTGGCCGCCGGTGTCGTAGTTGGCCGCCTGGATGGTTCCAGGCACCGCCGCCGCGGTGCCGCCGTAAGGCGCTTCGGTGGCGGCCGTAGGCCGCGTGCTGCACGCCTGCCGCCAGCGTGAGGGCGGCCACGACCGCCACTGCCAGGCCTATCCGGCCCGTGCGGCCGATGCGGGGCCCGGCCCGCCGGCGCCCTATTAGCCGTGGGAACTGCACTGATCCCATTCTCGTACTCCCTCTTCTCATTCCCCCGAGGTTCCCGCTCCAGGGCAGATCCGTCCCGTCAGTGGGTGGGACCGATCCGGAAGGACGACAGCGGGCAGGCCGAAGCCGCCTTCGCTGTTGGCGATGCTCGGGCTCGATGCGAGCCCCGGCGTGGCGGACGGCCGGAGGGCCCCGGCAGCTGGGGCGCACGCGCACGGGCGGCTCCTAAATCCAAGACTTAGATTAAGTTGTGACTTACCATTGCCTCCCCGTCTCGTCAAGGGCCTGGGGACGGATTGGGTCCCCTTGACGAACCGTGATGCCGATGTTACAACACAACTTAATCTAAGACCTAAATTAGGTCGATGGCCCGGGGGAATGAGAAAAGGGAGTACGAGAATGGGATCAGTGCAGTTCCCACGGCTAATCGGGCGCCGGCGGGCCGGGCCCCGCATCGGCCGCACGGGCCGGATAGGTCTCGCGGTCGCGGTCGTGGCCGCGATGGCGGTGGCGGGCGCCGCGCATTCGGTGGCCTACGCCGCAGCCGACGCCCCTTACGGCGGCACCGCGGCGGCGGTGCCAGGCACCGTGTACGCGGCGAACTACGACACCGGCGGCCAGGGCGTGGCCTACAACGTCACCTCCGCCAACGGCTCGGCCAACGGCTACCGCTCCGACGGGGTTGACCTCGAGACCACCGCCGACACCCAGAACGCCAGCGGCGCGGGCGCCGACGACATGGGCTGGACGACGGTCGGGCAGTGGTTCAACTACACCGTCAACGTCGCCACCGCCGGCACCTACACCGTCGCCTTCCGGCTGTCGTCGCCGTACGGGATCACCGACGCGCTGCACATCGCCAACTCTTCCGGGACCAACCTGACCGGCGCCGGTCGCCGTCCCCAACACCGGCGGGTACGAGACCTGGACCACGGTCGACGCCAGCGTCACGCTGCCGGCCGGGCAGCAGACGCTGACGGTCGACCAGGACTCCAACGGCTGGAACTTCCACTTCATGACCTTCACCCTCGCCTCCGGCGGCGGCGGCGGAGGCGGCGGCGGCTCGGGCGGTGACCAGCCGTTCGGCGGCACCCCGGCCCCGGTGCCGGGCACGGTCCAGGCCGCGAACTACGACACCGGCGGCCAGGGCGTCGCCTACAACGTCACCGCCGCCAACGGCACCGCCAACAGCTACCGCTCCGACGGCGTCGACCTGGAGGCCACCGCCGACACGGCCGACACCGGCCCGGCCGGCGGCGCTTACGACGTGGGCTGGACCGGGACCGGGCAGTGGTTCAAGTACACGGTCAACGTCGCCACCGCGGGCACCTACACCGTGAGCCTGCGGCTGGCCGCGCCCACTGCGGTAACCGACGCGCTGCACATCGCCAACTGCTCCGGCGCCAACCTGAGCGGGCACGTCGCCGTCGCCGGCGACCGGCGGGTACCAGACCTGGACGACGGTGACGGCCACCGTCACGCTGCCGGCCGGCCAGCAGACGCTGACCGTCGACCAGGACAACGCTGGCTGGAACCTGCACTACCTGGCCTTCACCCAGGGATCGGGCGGCGGCGGTGGCGGTGGCGGCGGTCGGCGTGACCGAGTACTGCGGCTTCCAGGACCTCGCGGTTGGCCAGCCGACCACGGCCTCCTCGACCTATTCCACCACTGCCAACCAGGCGTCCGCCGCCACCGACGGCGACCCCGGCAGCCGCTGGGAAAGCGCGTACAGCGACCCGCAGTGGCTAGAGGTCGACCTCGGGTCCCAGACCCAGATCTGCGGGGCCAGTCTGCTCTGGGAGGCCGCGTACGCCTCGGCGTTCCAGATCCAGGTGTCCACCGACAACGCGAACTGGACCACGGTCTACTCCACCACCACCGGCACCGGCGGGAGCGAGTCGTTCACCTTCTCGGCGACCGCCCGCTACATCCGGGTGTACGCCACGACGCGTGCGACCCAGTGGGGCGACTCGATCTTCGAGTTCGACGTCTACGGCCTGACCACCACCGCCCCGCTCACCGGCGGCAGCGGCAACGGCGGCAACGGCAGCTGTCCGTGGGTCGGCTCCACCGCGCTCGGTCGCCTCGCGGGTCCAGCAGGTGCTCAACACCATGGACCAGTCGGAAGAGTTCACGATGCTCTCCGGCGACGGCGGCTCGAACTACATCGGCCAGGTCGCCGCGATCCCCAACCTGTGCATCCCAGCGATCAACATGCAAGACGGCCCGAACGGAGTCGGCGACGGGACCGGCGGCGTGACGGCCTACCCCGACGGCGAGAACGCGGCCGCGACCTGGGACCCGACGCTGATCCAGCAGGAGGGCACGGCGATGGGCGCCGAGTTCGCGGGCAAGGGCGTGAACGTCGCGCTCGGCCCGACAACCAACCTGGTGCGCGACCCGCGCTGGGGCCGGACCTACGAGACCTACGGCGAGGACCCGTACCTGGCCGGCCAGATCACCTCGGCCGAGGTCGAGGGCCTGCAGGGCCAGGGCGTGATGGCCATGGTCAAGCACGCCGCCGCCTACGACCAGGAGCAGTACCCCAACGGCGGCAACAACGAGACGGTCAGCCAGCAGGCGCTGGAGGAGCTCTACCTGGCGCCGTTCCAGACCGCCATCGACCAGGCCGATCCGGCCTCGGTGATGTGCTCCTACGCCGTGGTCAACAGTTCCGCATCCTGCCAGAACGCCGACATTCAGATAGAAGGGCCTCGACAATCAGGCGAACTGGGGCGGCTTCATCACCTCCGACTGGGGCGCCGATTACAACAACGTCGCCTCCATCGAGGGCGGCATGTCCGTCGGGATGCCGTTCCCCGGTGCGATCGCGAGCGACGTCAGCGCCGCGCTCGCGAATGGCACGCTCAGCCAGTACGACGGTGAACGAGGCCGTCGGCCGGATCCTGACCGAGATGTTCGCCTTCGGCATGTTCGACAACCCGCAGACCGGGTCCCTCTCCGCCACCGTCACCAGCGCGGCGCACCAGCAGACCGCGCTGCAACTCGGCGAGGAGGGCACGGTGCTGCTGAAGAACAACGGCATCCTGCCGCTCAACCCGAACGGCACCGAGTCCATCGCGGTGATCGGCACCGACGGCGGCGCCGGCGGTCGAGCTCGCGGGCGGCGGCAGCGGTACGGTGACCAGCTCGAACACGATCTGGCCGATCACCGGCATCCAGAACGCGGTCGGGCCGAACGTCAAGGTCACCTACACCCAAGGCGACGACAACGGCACCACCGACATCCCCCAGGCGGTGGCCGCGGCGCAGGCCGCGACCGACGCGATCATCTACGTCAACGCCCCCGAGGGCGAGGAGACCGACCTGACCACCCTCGACCTCTCAAGCACCGACGAGACGATGATCGCAGACGTGGCCGCGGCGAACCCGCACACCATCGTGGTGATCAACAGCGGCTCGCCGGTGGTCATGCCGTGGCTGAACTCGGTGGCCGGGGTATTCGAGAACTGGTACGGCGGGCAGGAGACCGGGGCGGCGACGGCCGCGCTGATCTTCGGCACCGTCGACCCCTCGGGCAAGCTGCCGGTCACCTTCCCGGCCAGCCTCAGCCAGGTCCCCGCGCAGACCACCGCGCAGTGGCCTGGCACCGCGACGGGCCCGATTTACAGCGAGGGCGTGGACATCGGCTACCGCTGGTACCAGTCCGCGAACATCACCCCTGCCTTCTCGTTCGGGTACGGGCTGTCGTACACGAAGTTCTCCTTCTCCAACCTGAACGTCGGCGCGTTCAACGCCAACGGCACGGCCACGGTGACCGCGACGATCACCAACACCGGGTCGGTCGCGGGCGCGGACGTGGCGCAGATGTACATCGGCGACCCGGCCGCCAGCCAGGACCCGCCCGAGCAGCTTAAGGGCTTCCAGCGCGTCACCCTCAACCCCGGGCAGGCCGCGACCGTCACCTTCCCGCTGAGCATCCACGACCTGGCCTCCTGGTCGCCGGCCGCCAACGCGTGGGAGGCCCAGGCGGGCGCGTACTCGATCAAGGTCGGTGACGCCTCCAACAGTCTGCCGCTGACCGGCTCGACCAGCCTCGCCCAGACGCTGACCGGCCAGGTCGCCGCAGGCGCCTCGGGCGCCGGCGTCGCGCCGGCCAACACGGCGGTCAGCGCGAACGTCACCGCGAACTCGGGCGTGCCGGGCGCGGAGACCGTCGGCGTGATCAACCCCTACGGCTACAGCAGCCCCAAGGGCGCCGCGGTCTCGTTCGCCATGCAGGCGGCGGACTCCAACACGGCGCAGACCCTCACGTTCACCGCGACCGGGCTGCCGCCCGGCATCACGATCGCGTCGAACGGCACCATCTCCGGTTCCGGGTCGACGCTCGGGACCTACACGGTGACCGTGACCGCGACCGACACGAAGGGAGTCTCGGGGACGGCCACGTTCGTGTGGTCCGTCGTGCAGTGAGCCGTCCGATCGGCTAGCGAGCGCGGTGCCCCGCGAGTGGGGCACCGCGCTCGCGCGCTCCGACGTTCTAGCGGGACGCGGCCGCCGCCGACAAAACTGGCAGGCTGCTCAGTTCCCGGTCCGTCGGCCGCTGCACCCCGGGCTCGGGGTGGGGGACGGAGCGGGCCAGGCAGGCGAGCGCGAGGCTGGTGACGAGCACTGCGAGGCCGGCCGCGACCCCGCCCGCCACCCCGACCCTGGGCGTTTCGCCAAGCAGTCCGATGCCGACGGCCACGCTGGCGACTGGGGTGACCGCCGCGATGATCGGCAGCGTGAGGATGGGCAGGCCGGTCTGGTACGCGGTCTGCGTCAGCAGCACGTTGGCCGCCCCGCACACGACCACCGCGTAGACGGTCCAGGAGGTGAGGAGGACCGCCAGGCCATGGCCCGCCGCGTGCGAGAATGCCATGGTCACCACGGCCGAGCAGGAATCCGCCAGCCCCGCCGCCACCGCCAGCAGCACCGCGCGGCGGCGGCCCGCCGCGCGCAGGCCGACCACGGCGGCGGCGAGCGCGCCGGCCCCGGTAGCGGCCGCGCCCAGAGCCGTCGCCGCGACGTGATCCGGCTGGCCGGCTACGTGACCGTGACCAGACGAGGTCAGCGCCAGGAACGCGGCAACGGCCGCTACCACCGTCAGCGCGGCGGCCCAGGTGGCCCGGCTGAGCGGGCGGCCCGACCAGATGCGCACGATGACCACCGCGACGACGAACTCAGCCGACACCAGCATCTGCACGGTCGCCAGCGGTCCCGATCGCAGCGCGGCCGCGTGCGCCGCGAACCCGCCGATCTGTACCCCGATTCCCAGCAGCCACAGGGGCTGGCGTGCCAACTGCAGCAGCAGCCGGGGCCGTCCGGCCGACGACTGCGGCGCCGCGGCCGCCTGCCGCTGCTCCATCGCCGCCCCGGCCCCGTAGAGGACGGCGGCGGCGAGCGCGGTCGCGATCATGACGATCATGAACACAACGCTAGAAGCGATGCATCGCGTCAGGCCATCCGGAAGATCCCCCATTCCTTGGTGGGGTTAACCCCAGTCCTGCAGGCACCGCGAATCGGGTGCTAGCGGATTTCGTATGTTCCGTCCAGCCGGGCGCGGCCGATGGCGTGAACCTTGATGGCGGCGATCACGTCATCGAGGGTGAAGCTGGCGGGCAGGCCAGAGCCCTGGTCGAGGGCGAACAGCTGGAAGGCGTAAGTGTGGGGCCCGTGTGACCGCACCGGCATGGGCCCGGCCCAGCCGCGCCGCCCGAGCGCGCCTTTCCCGTGCCGGAGCCCCGGGATAGGACTGGGGTTGGCGAGGGCGTTCTCGGGGAGGCCGGCCAGCGCGGGGTCGATGCCAATCGTGAGCGCGTGGGTAGCCGGCTTCCCCATCGGGACGTCGGGGTCTTGGACGATGAGAACGAGCTCGACCGTGCCGGCCGGCGGCCGCGTCCAGCTGAGGGCGGGCGAGATGTTCGCGCGCAGCAGCCTGCCGCGGTGCTTTTCCGGGATGGGCGCCCCATGGTCGAAGGCGCGGCTGGTCAGCGTGAGGTTCTCCGGGGCCTCCAGGTCGGGGCGGGCCCAGACGAGGGTGTGGTGGCCTGCCCGCCGGTTGCGCAGTGCAACGCCGAGGGGGTTTGCGGGCATGATTCTGACTCCTTCTACCGGGCGCTCGGCAGGCGTCAGGTGATGTCGAACGCAGCCGTAGCTCGGGCGTTCGCAAGTCTGCCATGAGTGCAGGGTGAGGAGGAACCGGGCCAGGGAACGCGCAGGGAACGCGGACCAGCCGCATACGGCGCTGGTTCGGTCGTGACTGGACTAGCTACTGAGCACCGCCGCAGACGGGCTCAGGTCCCGGGTGACGAGGCGGCGTACCCGCCCCGTGATCACAGCGGCGGCGGCATCTGACGCGGGATGATGTAAGCATCAGGACCGGGGAAGATCGTCCGCTCCTGGCCGTCAGGGAACCGGACCACGTAGGGCGGCTCACCGCGGTCACCGTGCACCTCAATGATCTCGCAGTGCTTGTCGGCATGGCCGACGATATTGCCGTGAATGCAAATCTGGTCGCCGATGGTCGCTTCCACGACTACCCTCCCTCGACGGTGAGGTTGTCGGACGTAGACCAGCCTTACACAGCCAGGGCCGCCCTGGCCACTGGGGCAAAAGCGGCAAATGCCCGTTAATCAGGAAAGGTTGGGCGGGCAATTGTCTGCGGTCAGGATGCGCCGGCCTTGGAAGTACTGGGTACCCCGTCGGCTCCGGCGTTCCCGTTCACCGATGGCCCCGTGGGTATCAGAAGCTCAAACGTCGAACCCTTGCCAACGGTGCTGTTGACGCGGACGGAGCCATGATGGGCTTCGGCGATCGCCGCTACGGTCGGGAGCCCGAGCCCGAACCCGCCGACCCCCCGGCTCCGGTAGGGAGTCGCGCGGGAGAACCGGCCGAAGATCCGCTGGAAGTCAGCTTCCGGTATGCCGCAGCCGGAGTCCGCCACCGCCAGGATGACGTGCTCGTCTTCGACCCGGGCGCTGAGTTCGATGCGGTCGTCCTTGCCCGTGTGGGCGATGGCGTTTTCCAGCAGCGCATCAAGCGCCACCGCCAGCCGGTCGGTGTCACCCGGCACGGTCGCCTCGGTCACTTCCCCCAGCCGCCACTTGCGCGGTGTGTAGCCCCAGCGGTCCAGTGCCTCGATCACGATCGAATCGACCCCGACCGGGGCGACGTCAAGAAAGTCGGGGCTGCCGGCCGAGGCGAGCAGCAGCATCCGGCTCGACAGCCTGCGCAGTCTCGCCAGCTCGCCGATAACCACGCGGGCGTCCTCGGCGAGCAGCTTGTCGGTCACCGACTGCTCGATGAGCTCCGCGTGGCCGAGCGCGACCGTGATCGGCGTGCCGAGCTCGTGCGAGGCATCGACCAGGAACAGCTGCTGCTGCTCCAGCAGGCGCAGGTTCTCCCGTGAGACGCGCTGCACTTCCTCCATCGCCGCGAGCCGCTCAAGGAGGGCGGCCTGCCGTCGGCGCCCGTGCCAGACCATCGCCAGGAACATCAGCGCTACCAGCGGGACCTCGACCAGGTAGTCCGCTTCCTGCTGACCGTCGACCACCTGTCCAACGATGATCCCGCCGGTCGCCAGCGTCACCACGGCCACCGTCAGGATGGCGGGCTGCAGCCGCCACATCCGGAACCCGTAAACGAGCGTCAGGCTCACCCAGATGACGAGGAAGGGGATCGTCGACCAGGACCCCATCTCGTGCATGCCGAGCAGGTTCACCCCGACGAACACCGCCCAGACGATGTCCACCCACGCCGACCCCACCCAGCGCCGTCCCTGCCTCAGCCACCTGCCCAGGACAGGCCATCGCCACCGCATAATCCCGCCTCGCCCGTTAGCCGCCTCAGCCGCACCGATGCCGGTGCCACCGCTCATCGCGACACCGCATTTGACGTCTCCAGCCGCACGGCACCAGGTCACGTCAGATGCCGATCCTTACACGGTAGGGGCCTTCAGCCGCCGGAACCAGAAACCGTCACGAAGGTGACCAATCCGTCATCGGAGCCGAGGGCGTGAAAGCGCAGGCATGAGTGCGCGCACCAGGAATAGGGTGGTTCTGAGTAGTGGTCGGACTACCTACCGGAGCATTCTCATGTCCAAGTCCATCGCCGTGTTCGGAGCCGGACCCGGCCTCGGCGAGGCCGTTGCCCGTCGCTACGCGCGAGAGGGCTACGCGGTCACGCTGGTGGCTCGCCGAGCGCAGCCGCTTGACCGGCTAGCGCGGGATCTGACCAGCGCCGGGGCAACCGCGCAGGTCATCACGGCCGACCTGGCCGACACCGGTGCCGCGCCCAGGCTGGCAGAGCGGATTCGCGCTACAACCGGTGACCTCGACGCCTTTTACTATGCGCCCACCCCCAACACCGGGTTCGTTCCCGCGGCCGATCTGACCCCGCAGCACGCCCAGAGCTTCATGCCGCTGATCTTCTACACGATGCTGGCGCTCGTGCAGGAGTTCCTGCCGCACATGCTCGAGCAGGGGGACGGCGCCATCCTGACCGCGCAGGGCGGCAGCACCGTGCGGGGCTTGCCGAACATGAGCGGCCCCAGTCCCGCGCAGGCCGCCCAGCGCAACTACCTGCAAGCTCTGCACGCGGAGGTAGCCGGGAAGGGCGTCTACGTCGGGATGCTCTACATCGGGGCGGCCATCGAGAACAGCGCCTTCCACACCGAGCTGGAGCGGGCCAGGGCGGCGGGCGACCCGGTCTGGGAAATGCCCACCGTCGACCCCGAGCATCTCGCCGACCTGCTCTGGACCATGCACGACACGAAGGGAGAGCGGGAAGTCGTCTATCCGTAGCGCCCGGCAAGGCCTCTTCAGGCCCGCTTAACCTGGCCGGCCAGTGAGGTTGTGGTCGAGGGCGAAAATCACGGCGGCGGCGCGGTCGCGCAGCCCGAGTTTGGCGAAGACATGGTTGACGTGGGTCTTGACCGTCCCCTCGCCCACAAACAGCGCGCTGGCGATCTCGGTGTTGGTCTTGCCCCGGCCGATCAGGGCCAGCACCTCGCGTTCGCGTGCGGTCAGGGCGGCCAGCTCCGCGCCCGCGGGGACCGTCGCGGTGGGCGCCGACCGGTAGGTGGCCAGCACCCGGGCGGTGACGCCGGGATCGAGCCAGGCGCCGCCCTCGGCCACGACGCGGACCGCGCGCTGCAGGTCCTCGGCGGGGATGCCCTTCAGGATGAAACCGGCCGCGCCGGCCCGGAGCATCCCGGCCAGCACCTCGTCATCGTCGAAAGTGGTGAGCGCGAGGACCGGCGTGGCGTTGCCGCGGTCCCGTAGCCGGCGGGTCGCGGTCACCCCGTCGACCAGCGGCATCCGCACGTCCATCAGCACCACGTCCGGCATCAGGGTGTCGACGGCGGCCGGCACCGCACCGCCATCGGGGCACTCGCCGACGATCTCGAAGCCGAACTGAGCCCGCAAGATGCCGCGCAGCCCGGCCCTGATGAGTTCCTGGTCATCGACCAGCAGCACCTTGATCATGACGCTTCCCCCGGGGCGACGAGCGGGAACGATGCGCGCACCAGCCAGCCGTCGCCGCTCGGCCCGGCTGAGCAGCTTCCGCCGACCGACTCGGCTCGTTCCCGCATGCCGGGCACGCCGTGCCCGGTCCCGGCACCAGGCCGCCCCAGACTATCCACGGTGAGCGTGGCATCCCGTTTTGAGACCACCAGCCGGGCCGACGTCGGCGCCCCGGGAGCATGCCTGATCACGTTGGTCAGGGCTTCTTGCAGGATGCGGTACACGGCTAGCCCGACCGTGGCGGGCAGCCGCCCCGCGTCGCCGTCGACCGTCAGGGTGACGTCCGCGCCCGCCGCCTGGAATCGCTCGACCAGCGACGGCACCCCTGACGCGCCCGGCTGTGGCAGGGTCCGGTCCAAGCCAGCCGCCCCTTCGTCTGCGCGCAGGAGGCCAACCACCTGCCGGACCTCGGCCAGGCTTTCCCGGCCCAGGCGCTCGGCTTCCGCCAGCGAGCGGACGGCGTCGTCGGGATCGGACTCGAGAGCCAGCCGCGCGCTCATGACGTGCAGCAGCGAGACGGTCAGCGAGTGGGCGATGACATCGTGCAGGTCGCGCGAGATGCGGTTGCGCTCTTCTGCCCTGGCCTTCGCCGTCAGCCCCGCCTGAGCCGCTCGCAACTGCTCGACCAGGAAGAACTGGTTACGCAGGAGCAGACCGCCGAGCGCCATGACGGCGCTCCCTGCCAGCCAGGCACCCCAGCCTTGATCGGGGCTGATGCGCACCCACTGGACGGTGAACAGCGCCGACACGGCGAGCCACAACGGCAGGCCGACACGGCGTCCCCCGGTAAGCGCGCACCACCCCACGACCAGGAGCATCCCGAACCACACGGGGTTAGCCGACCGGCTGTCGCCCACGATCGTAATCCCGGCGCAGGCCACGACGGCGTAAAGCGGCGCCGGCGGCCGCCGCAGGAGGAACACGACCGCCGCCACGGCCACGGCGGCGGCGATCGCCGCCACGCCCACCGGCGGCGGCTGCTTTTGCAGCCGCCCCAGGCCCAGCCCTAGGCCGACGACGCCGGCAAAGACCGCAAAGCCGGCCCGGCCCACGCCGAAGGGCAGGACCGGGCAGGCATTGAGGCTCATAGGGCGGATTCTACGAAATCCTGTGTTGCGGCTCACAGGACCGCACGGCGGGCGGCCACGGCGGTGACCACCACGGTCAGGGCCGCCACCGCCACCAGCGAGGTGGTGGCGGTGCCGAGGCCGAGCCAGGGCTCGCGTACCGCGTTGGTCAGCAGGGTGAGCGGCAGCGGTCGGGCGATCGCTCGCACGGCCGAGCCCATGACGTGCGGCGGCGGACCTCCGGCGCCGAGCAGGAAGGATGGGAAGAACAACACCAGCCCTACCGCCTGAGCCGAGCGGGCCGATGGCAGCACCGAGCCGAGTAGCACGCCCAGGCTGATGAAGCAGACCGCGCCCAGGGCCAGCGCGAGCAGCACCCGCCAGGCATCGTGCAGGCCGGGCAGCCCGTAGACCGGCGCGGCGACCGCCAGCAGCAGCACGCACGCCACCACGGTCGTTATCAGGCCGACGACCAGCTCGGCGAGGGCGAACGACCAGCGCGGGAAGCCGGCCACCGCGAACCGCCGCAGCACCCCCCGTTCCCGGTACGAGGCCAGGTGGACCGGCATCATCACCAGGCCGATCGCAGCGATCACCACGGTGAGGTAGGACGCAACGTACCAGTGCGACGGATCGGTGAACTCGAACGCGCGGTCAGGAGTGGTGCCGAACGCGCCGCCGATGATCAGCATGGTGACGATCGGGAACACGAACACGAAGGTCAGCACCAGCGGATCGCGCCGGATGAGGGTGAGCTCGGCCCGGATGAGCTGCGCCGTCTGGCCGTTCATGCGCTTGCTCCTTCCAGGAGCGCGGATTGCGCAGCTTGCCCGGACAGCAGGCCGAGCAGCGCATCTTCCAGAGTTGGGACGTGCACCTGCAGGTCGGCCGGGACGGATTCACACGCGACCATGGCGGCGCAGACGTGCGCGACGATCTTTCGCTCACCACGGACCACGACGTGCGCCCCCGTCCGGTCCACCGACCGTACACCGTCGATCCGTCCCAGCGAGTCCAGCATCCCGGGCGGCCAAGCCGGCAAGCTGAACCAGATCGTCGCCTCGGCGGCGTGCCGGTCTACCAGCTCCGCCGGCGCCCCCGCGTCCACCAGCCGCCCGGCTCGCATCACCAGCACCTGGTTGCACAGGCTCTCGGCCTCGTCCATCTCGTGCGTGACGAGCAGCACGGTGGTGCCATCCTCGTTCAGCTGACGGATGGCGGCCCAGACGTCGCGGCGCGCGGCCGGGTCAAGGCCCTGGGTCAGCTCGTCCAGAATGACCAGGCGCGGCCTGTTCAGCAGCGCGAGCACCAGGAAAAGCCGCTGTCGCTCGCCCCCGCTGAGCGACGCGAACGCCGAGCGCCGGCGAGCGGCCAGCCCGAACCGCTCAAGTAGTTCCGTGCCGTCGCTTCCGTGCGGGGTGCGGAACAACCTGACCGCCTCGGCCACCCGCAGCCGGTCCGGCAGGGCCGAGTCCTGCAGCTGGCTGCCCACGTGCGGGCGCAGGTCCGCGGCCTGGGTCACCGGGTCGAAGCCGAGCACGCGCAACTGCCCGGCGTCGGGCTTGCGCAGGCCCTGCAGGCACTCCACAGTCGTTGTCTTCCCGGCCCCGTTCGCGCCGATCAGGCCCACGATCTCGCCCGCCGGGACATCGAGGTCCAGATCGTCCACCACCGCTCGGTCCCCGTACGCCTTGCACAGACCTCGCACGGTCACTACATCGGTGTTTCTCATATCGGCAATGCTTCCTGGCGGCCGCCCGCCGCACATCGGCCTGCGAGTAGAACCAGCTCTCCACCCAGGGTTAGAGCCGAGGCCGGTTGGTTAGGCCCCTCGCTCAGATGCCCAGGCCTTCCACAGCCAAGCCCCAAGGACGTCCTCGAGTCGGGTGACAGCCCAGACGCCGCCGCGTTCCCGGTGGCTCCCCGGTAGCGGAATTTCAATTCCGCTACCTTAGGCTATAGCGGAATGATGCTTCCGCTTTCAGGAGGGCCTGACATGGACAGTGCGCCGCGGCCGCACTATCAGGTGACGTTCGGGGTGCTCGCGCTCGGCATCGGGGCATTCTCGCTGCTGCAGTCGCTGGTGATCCCGTTGCTGAGCACGGTGCAGGCGGAACTGCACACCTCCCAGAGCGCCGTGACGTGGGTACTGACGGCCTACCTGTTGTCGGCATCGGTCATGACCCCGATCCTGGGACGAGTCGGCGACATGTTCGGCAAGAAGTGGGTGTTCGTGGCCGCACTGGCCGCCCTCGCGGTCGGATCGGTGCTGGCGGCCGTGGCCCCCAACCTCGCCGTGATGATCGTGGCCCGGGTGATCCAGGGGCTGGGGGGCGGGACGCTGCCGCTGGGGTTCGGGATCATCCGCGACGAATTCCCCCGGGAGAAGGTGGCCGGCGCCGTCGGCATCCTCGCGGCGCTGACCGCGGTCGGCGGCAGCCTGGGAATCGTGCTGGCGGGCCCGATCGTGAACGCGCTCAACTGGCACTGGCTGTTCTGGCTGCCGGGTATCGCGACCGTGATCGCGGCGGTCGGGGCGGTGCTGTTCGTCCCCCAGTCCCCGGCCCGCAGCCGGGGCACGATCAGCTGGCTGCCAGCGGTGCTGCTGTCCGGCTGGCTGGTGGCGCTGCTGGTGCCGCTGAGCGAGGCGTCGGACTGGGGCTGGGGCTCGCCGGCGGTCCTCGGGCTGTTCGCGGCGGCGGTGCTGCTCGCCGCCGCCTGGGTCTGGGCCGAGCTGCAGGCGGCCACCCCGCTGATCGACATGAAGATGATGCGCCGTCCCGGGGTCTGGACGAACAACCTGGTCGCGCTGCTCATCGGGGTGGGGCTGTACGCGATGTTCGCGTTCCTGCCCGAGTTCGTGCAGACCCCTTCCTCGGCTGGGTACGGGTTCGGCGCCAGCATCACCCGTTCGGGCCTGATGCTGCTGCCCTCGGGAGTCACCATGTTCGTGACCGGCCTGTACGTCGGGTCCCTGACCCGGCGCTTCGGGGGCAAGGTGCTGGTGGTCGCGGGCTGCGTCGTCGGGTGCGAGGCGATGGCGATGTTCGCCTTCGCGCACTCACAGCAGTGGGAGATCTACGTCGCCACCGGCGTCTTGGGCATCGGCTTCGGGCTGGCCTTCTCGGCGATGTCGGCGAATGTCGTGGCCGCGGTGCCGCCCGAGGAGACCGGCGTTGCGACCGGCATGAACGCCAATATCCGTACCATCGGCGGCAGCATCGGCGCCGCCGTGATGGCCAGCATCGTGACCGCCAAGCTGGAGCCGTCCGGCCTGCCCGCCGGGTCTGGCTACACGACTGGGTTCGGGGTCATGGCCGGCGTCCTGGTGGTGGCGGCGCTGGCCGCGCTGCTAATCCCGTCGCAACGGCGGCCGGCCACGGCCGCCCCCGAGGCCCCCGCCGTCGGTACCCTGGCGATGTCCGGGGACGCGGTGACCGCCGAGAGCGCCGCCGGGGAGACGGTGGCGAGCGAACTGGGCGAGTGAGGGAGGGGCCGGTGAGTGGCGATCACTCGGTGAGCGACCGGGCGGGATACCCGTCCCCGCCTGGGCGGCGCGATGCGGTCCGCAACTACCATCGGGTCCTCGATGCCGCCCGTGAGGTGCTCGGCGAGTCCGGTGCCGAGGCCAGCATGGAGGAGATCGCCGCCCGGGCGGGGGTCGGCATGGGCACCGTGTACCGGCGGTTCGCCAACAAGGACGCGCTGATCGACGAGCTCGTGCGGCTGTCGCTGTCCGATGCCCTGGCCGAGGCCAGGCAGGCTCTCGCGTGCCCGGGTGGCGACGGCCTCGAGCAGTTCCTCCGCGGGCTCGGGGCGCTGTTCGCCGCGCACGCCAAGTACGCGCACCTGCTGCTCGAGCGGAGCGCCGATAGCGCCGACGCGCGCGAGATCCGCGCTGCGGTCCAGGAGCTCACCGGTCGCGCCCTGGCCGCGGGCACGCTGAACCCCGGCGTTACCGTTGGCGACGTGATGGCGCTGGTCTGGGGCATGCGCGGGCTGACCGAGACGACCGACGAGGTCGCGCCGGGCACCTGGCAGCGGTTCCTCGACATCCACCTGGCGGGCCTGCGCGCGCCGGGCCCGCTCAGCGCCACACCGTCGATGTCGGCCGGACAGCTGGCGGAGCTGCTTCCCCGCCCTTAGTTGTCTCCATCCCGTCCTCGGGTAATAAACCGTGATGGACAGCTTGCCGATCGGCGAGTACGCACTGCTCTCGGACTGCCATTCCGCGGCGCTGGTCAGCCGGGACGGCTCGGTGGACTGGTTCTGCGTCCCCCGCTTCGACGCGCCGTCGGTGTTCTGCCGCCTGCTTGACCCGGCCGCCGGGCATTTCGCGATCCGGCCCACGGGCGAGTTCCAAGTCAGCCGCCGCTACGTGGACCAGACGCTGGTGCTTGAGACCACCTTCACCACCGAGCGCGGCACCGTGGTACTCACCGACGCCCTGGCGGTCGGCTACCTCGAGCGCGGCCACCACCTGGGCGCGCACTCCCCCGGTACGCTGCTGCGCTCGCTGGCCTGCACGCGAGGCGAGATCGAGGTGGAGGTCAGCTACGCGCCCCGGCCGGAGTACGGGCTCATCCAGCCCGTCCTGGTTCCCGTCCCCGGCGGGCTCGCCGCCCAGGGCGGCGCCAGTCGGCTGTTCTTGTCGACGTCGGCCAGCTTCGGCGTGGACGACGCCACCGCGACCGCCAGGGTCCGGCTGTCCGCCGGACAGGCCGCCCTGTTCGCGCTCGGGCACGGGGACATGGCCGGTCCGCCACTGGCCCCATGGGCTGCGGAGAAGATTACCGGCCAGCTGAACGACACTGTGCTGGGCTGGCGGTCCTGGTCGGCGATTCACCAGAACTACGAGGGGCCGTGGCGCGAGCTGGTGCGCCATTCCGGCCGCGTGCTGAAGGCCATGACATTCGCGCCGACGGACGCAATCGTGGCGGCGCCAACCACCTCTTTGCCGGAGACCGTCGGCGGCGGGCGGAACTGGGACTACCGCTACACCTGGGTGCGCGACGCCAGCCTGACGGTGGATGCCCTGTGGGTGGCGGCTTGCTCGGACGAGGCGAACAATTTCTTCGCCTTCCTTGCCAATGCGGCCGACTCCGGCCTGCAGCGCGACGGGGACCTGCAGATCATGTTCGGCATCGGCGGCGAGCGCGACCTGTCCGAGCGGGAGCTGCCGCATCTGAGAGGCTGGCGGGGCAGCCGCCCGGTCCGGGTTGGGAACGGCGCGTGGCTGCAGCGCCAACTCGACGTGTATGGGGAGCTGCTCTCGGCCGCGCGGCGGGTGATCGACCAACTCGGCCAGCTGGACCCGGTGACCAGGCGGTTCCTGGTCACCGCGGCGGATACCGCCGCCGCCCGCTGGCGGGAGGCGGACCGGGGGATCTGGGAGATCCGCGGTGAGCCGCGGGACTTCCTGTATTCGAAGCTGATGTGCTGGGTGGCGCTGGACAGCGCGATCGCCTTGGCCAGCCGACTCGAGGCCGAAGGCCGGGTGGGTGACTGGGGGACCGCCCGTGACGAGATCCGGGCGGCCATCCTCACCCACGGCTGGAATGCGCGGGCGGGTGCCTTCACGCAGTCGTTCGGCAGCGAGGACCTCGACGCGTCGAGCCTGATGCTGACCATCACCGGATTCCTGGCAGCCGATGACCCGCGGATGAAGGCGACCATCGATGCCATCGCCCGGCGGCTGACAGACCAGCGGGGGCTGGTGTACCGGTACCTGAGCCATGACGGCCTGGGGGGCGCGGAAGGCACGTTCCTGCTGTGCACGTTCTGGCTCGCGCAGGCACAGGCGCTCGCCGGAGACGCCGAGGCAGCCAGCGCGACCTTCGAGCGTGCCGTGGCCTCCATCAACGACGTCGGCCTACTGGCCGAGGAGGTCGACCCCCGCAGCGGCGAGATGATCGGCAACTTCCCGCAGGCGTTCAGCCACATCGGCCTGATCAACGCCGCCTGGGCCATCACCCAGGCCCGGCAGCGTACGGGGCGCGCCTGAGCCCTTGGACCAGGTCTGGCTGAGCCTTCAGATCACCAGCAGGGAGATCTGCCGCGCGGTCGCCTGCAGCACGGGCCCGAACTGGTCGGCCAGCTCGCTCATCGCCACCGGGGACCAGGGGATCGCGAGGTTGACGGCCGCGACGACCCCTCCGGCCCGGGACCTGATGGGGGCCGCGATCGATCGCAGGCCGCTCTCAAGTTCCTCGTCGTTGATGGCGATGCCGGTGCGGCGCACCTGGCCGAGCTCCGCCACCAGCGCGGCCCTGCTGCCCACCGAGCGCGGGCCTCGCGGCAGGAACTCGATGTGATCGAGCAGGTCGTTCAGGTCGGGCTGGGGCAGGAAGGCGAGCAGTGCCTTGCCCGTCGCACTGCAATAGGACGGTATCCGGGAGCCGACGTGCAGGGTGAATTCGAGGTGGTGGTACCGCCCGGGGCGCCCGCGAATCCGGTCGATCAAAATTACGTCGGTGTCATCGCGGATGGCGAGGTTCGACGTGTGCCCCGTGGTCGCCGTGAGGCGTTGCAGGTGCGGCGCGGCAATCTCGCGCAACTCTAGCGAGCCGAGCACGGCAAATCCCAGGTCAAGCGCGCGGATGCCGAGCCGGTATTTGCGCGCCGGCTCGTCCTGGTGAAGGTAGCCCAGCTTGGCGAGGGTGGCCACGTAGCGGTGGGTGGTGCTCCGCGTGAGTCCGAGCCGCTGTGCCAGTTCGCTGATGCCGAGCGTCGGGCGGTCGGGAGTGAACGCGCCCAGGATAGCCAGGCCTCGCTCCAGCGACTGCGAGGACGCTGCGGAATCGTCATGCGGCATATTCCAAATATTAGAACGCCGTATTGACATACGGACACCGCATCCCAGACTCGGAACATGCTCTCCGTGGATCGGCATTTCCTTTTGTTTGCTTCTCCGAGAGGTTCACAAAGTGACAGATCATGGCGTTTCCCGGCGCAGCCTGTTCCGGGCGGCCGGCGTTGGCGCGGCCGTCCTTGGCGGCGGCAGCCTCCTCGAGGCCTGCAGCTCAGGCATCCAGGGTGCCTCGACTAGCAGCACCAGCACGAGCACCAGCACCTCTGGCCCCGCCAGCAGCAAGGAAATCACGATCGGCTGGATCCACCCGCTGACCGGCTCGCTGGCCGGCTTCGGCTACGCCGACAACTGGGTCCTCCAGCAGGTCATGGCGACCTCGGCCTACAAGGGCGGCTTCAAGGTCGGTGGCTCGACCTACACCGTCAGCGTCAAGTCCTATGACACGCAGTCCAGCGTGACCAGGGCAGGCACCCTGGCCAAGCAGGCCATCCAGCAGGACAACGTGGACCTGCTGTTCGCGTCCTCCACGCCGGAGACGGTGAACGCCGTCGCATCCGAAGCGGAAACCCTGGGCACCCCGCTGGTCTGCTCCAACATCCCGTGGGAATCGTGGTACATCAACCTGGGCGGCAACCCGCTGAAGCCGACGCTCAAGCCGAAGTACACGATCATGTTCTTCCTCGGCGCCGAGCACCTGGCGCTGGCCTTCATCCCGATGTGGAGCCGGATCGGCGCCCAGCACGGCAACAACCACAAGGTCGCGGCGGCGTTCCCGAACGACTCCGACGGCAACGCGTTCCGCGCCGTCTTCCCGCCGATTCTCAAGGCAGCCGGCTACGACATCGACATGTCCTCGGCCTACGCCGACGGGCTGACCAACTACACGTCGATGATCTCGCAGTTCAAGAGCGCGGGCGCCGACTTCTTCACCAACGTCCCGCTGCCGCCCGACTTCGCCACCATGTGGACCCAGGCCCTGCAGCAGGGCTTCAAGCCCAAGCTCGCCACCGTCGCCAAGGTGCTGCTGTTCCCGACCGACGCTTACGCGCTTGGCAGCAAGGTCTACAACATCGCCACCGACGCCTGGTGGGTGCCGTCCCTGCCGTGGCACTCCTCCCTGACCGGGCAGACCTGCCAGCAGTTGGCGGACCTGTTCACCTCGGACGGCCTGGGCCAGCCGAACCAGAACATCTCCAACTACACCCTCTTCGAGATCGCCCACCAGGTGTTCATGTCGGTGGACAACCCGCACGACAAGGCCGAGGTCGCGGCGGCCCTGTTCAAAGTCAACCTCCCCGAGGCGGTGGCCGGGCCGGTCAACTACACCTCCACCAACACCAAGACCAATCCTGCGCCCGGCGTGGCGATCACCCCGCCAGTCGGCATCCAGTGGCAGAAGGGCACCAAGTACGCGCTCGAGGCCAAGGTGGTCGACAACACCCTGCAGCCGCTGGCCAAGATCACCGGAGACCTGCTGCCGACCTTCAAGTGACCCGTCTCACTGCCTGAGCTCGACTCGGTGACGAGGGTCGGGCTGTGGGGCCGAACGGGGCTGGCACGACCAGCCTGTTCGGCCTCTCCTCAGGAATCGCCCGTGCCCAGCGCCGCCGTTATGTCCCCGATCGCCTGTTCCTCGGCCGGGCTTACCTGCTGCCCTTCCTCCCGGTGGGCGGCGGCGACCTTGTTGGCCACGGTGAGGACGAACCGCCGGTAGTCATCGCGTTCTTCGGCGGTCGCCTTGCGCTCCAGCAGTGCGGTCACGTCGCGCAGATCGTTGAGCCCCTGATCCCTGAGCTCCTCGGGACTGTGAGCTTTCCCGCGCTCCAAACGCGGCCTCTCCGACACGATCTCGTCGAGAAGCTCGCTCTCGCCGTGCTGGGCCCGCGCCTCGACGTAGGCCTTCGACATCGCGATCGTTTCCCTGAACGTCCCGCCGTGCGACGCTGCGATGACGAGCAAGCCCGCAGTAGGCGGCCCCTCGATTACAAGCTGCCATTCGTTGGGTGAAAACGCGGCCTTGGTGGTCATCGGACGCTCCTGCGCTCAGGCGGATGCGGGTCACGTAGCAGCATTCCGTGGCTCGCGGCGACGCACCTCACCCGCAACGGGCTGACTTGCGATCGTCAGCTCTTCGGCGTGAATGACAACCTTTTCTGCGGGATCGGCCTCTAGACAGGTGTGACCACCGGAAGCTGGCGTCAATGAGTGGCCCAGAAGAGGAGTACCGGGAGTTCGTGGGTAGCCGCGCGGCTTCGCTCCATCGCACCGCGTATCTGCTCTGCGGCGACTGGCATCTGGCCGACGACCTAGTACAGGAGACGTTCGTCCAGACCTTCCGCCACTGGCGGCGGGTGCAGCGGGCCGACAACCAGAACGCTTACGTCAAGCGCATCCTGATCAACGAGTTCAACCGGCACTGGCAACGCTACGGCGGACTGTCCGTCCATGCCGACACCGACCTTCCCGAGATCGCCGTCCCCGACGTTTGTGACGAGGTCGTCAACCGCGCCGATGTGCTGTGCGCGCTGTTGACCCTCCCGGCCCGGCAGCGGGCCACCGTCGTCCTTCGCTACCTGGAGGGGATGAGCGAGCGGGAGACCGCTGCGGTCATGCGGTGCAGCGAGGGCACCGTGAAGAGCCAGACCGCTCGGGCGCTGAACGCGCTCGGAGGCTGCCTGAAACCTAAGGAGTCGCCACTATGAATTCCCCGACTGAACACCAGCTGGGTGCGGCGTTCCGCGACCTGGTCGCGGAACAGCCCTTCACCCCAGACGTGGCGACCATCGAGCGTCGCGCCAGGCGTGCCCGCCGCCGCGACCGGATCGCTCGTGGCGGCATCGGGGCCGGCGTCGTCGCGGTGGCGGCGGTGACGGCCGTCGGCGTGGCCAGCGCCGTTCCGTCCGGGCCGGCCAGGCCGACCCAGGCCGGCGGTGCGCACCCGGCAGTCCGGGCCAGCGCCGTGCACCCGGCGAAAACCGGCGCGTCAACCTCCTCGACCGGATCGACCGACGCCCAGCGGCCACTGGTTACGCTGGCCGCCGTGCTGGCCGGCGAACCGGCCCCGACCGGCAACGCCACGCTGGTGGAACGCGAGACGGGCTATCCCGGCAAGGCGAGCATCGACGTCTGGGATCTCTATACCGACGACGGCCGGTACTTCTTCTCGCAGACCGAGGCCGGCCTGCCGGCGCAGGTCAAGGAGAACAACAACCAGGGCGAAGGCATGTTCGGACGGGAGATCGCCGCGGCGACCTACGCGGTTACCGGAGACCTGGACACCGCCGCGCTGAAGATGGCCTGGGCCCCCGACACGACCCCGCTTCCGGCCTGGCTCTCAGCGCAGGTCAAGAACATGTCGGAGGGCGGCCTGCAGATCGACAACTACGTCTGGGAGGGCTGCGAGGACGCGCTGATCGTGGGTTCCGGCAACCCCCAGGTGCGGGCGGGCGTGCTGCGCCTGGTCTCCGTGCTGCCTGGGATCACCGTTACCGATGGCACCGTCGACGGCCAGCCCGCGCTCACCCTCACCGCCGGCGCCGCCGAGGTCGGTTACACGGGGACCGGCCTGGGCAACCCCAAGGCTGAGACGGGGTCGGCCTACCAAGAGGCGATCACCATCAACCGCGACACCGGCATCCCGCTGAAGATCGTCGGCGGCTCGGCGGGCCAGGCCGACGTCACCGTCTCCTACGTGGTGACCCGGGTCAACCTGGCCGACATCGCCGCCGGAAAGTCCTGATCTTCCGCACCAGCCAAGCGATCCCCGGCCAGAACGCGCACCTGGCCGGGGATCGCCCGTTTTCTGAGATAGCTGGACGCTGCTCATCGCCGCCGAGGCTGGACGTCCGAGCCTTCACGGGGTGAAGCTAAGGGATCACAGATCAGCAGCGGCAACCAGGAAGGAATTCCTCCGATGACGACGACCGCCCAGCAGACCCAGGCCGCGACGACGGTGACCACCTGGCTGGCCGGCTTCGGTGCCGCCCTGGCCGCGAACGATCCGGTCGGAGCCGCCGCTCTGTTCACCGAGGACTGCTTCTGGCGTGACCTCATCTCCTTCACCTGGAACTTCAGGACCTTTGAGGGCCGCGCCGAGATCACCGCCATGTTGGAGGCAACGCTGTCGCGGGTGCGGCCTGACGGCTGGGCGGTCACCGACGGCGAGGAACCCGCCGAGGCGGGCGGTATCACCGAGGCCTGGATCGACTTCGAGACGTCGATCGGCCGCGGACACGGCCACGTGCGGCTGCGCGACGGCCAGTGCTGGACCCTGCTCACCACCCTCTATGAGCTCAAGGGCTACGAGGAGCCCAAAGGCCCGCGCCGCCCCCAAGGCGCCGAGCACGGCGTGAACCGCGACCGGACCACCTGGCTGGAGGATCGCCAGCACGAGGCCCAGAACCTCGGGGTCACCGAGCAGCCCTACGTGCTGATCGTCGGCGGCGGCCAGGCCGGCATCGGTCTGGCGGCGAGGCTGCGGCAGCTCAGCGTGCCCGCGATCGTCATCGACAAGCGCGCCCGCCCAGGTGACCAGTGGCGCAGCCGGTACAAGTCGCTCTGCCTGCATGACCCCGTCTGGTACGACCACATGCCTTACTTGAAGTTCCCTGACAACTGGCCGGTGTTCTCACCCAAGGACAAGATCGCCGACTGGCTTGAGTCGTACACCAAGATCATGGAGCTCAACTACTGGCCGAACACCGAGGCCAAGAGCGCCAGCTACGACGAGGCCGGCCAGGAATGGACGGTCAACGTCGAGCGGGACGGCCAGCCGGTGGTGCTGCACCCGAAACAGCTCGTGCTGGCCACCGGAATGTCCGGCAAGCCCAACCTCCCCTCCTTCCCCGGCATGGACAAATTCCGGGGCGACCAGCATCACTCCTCCGCGCACCCGGGCCCGGACGCCTATAAGGGCAAGCGGTGCGTGGTCGTCGGGTCCAACAACTCAGCGTTCGACATCTGCGCCGCCCTGTGGGAGGGCGGCGCGGACGTGACGATGGTGCAGCGGTCATCCACCCACATCGTCCGGTCTGCGACGCTGATGGACATAGGCCTGAGCGCCCTTTACTCCGAGCAGGCGGTCGACTCCGGCATCACCACCGACAAGGCCGACCTCATCTTCGCCTCTATCCCGTACCGGATCATGCACCTGTTCCAGATCCCGCTGTACGACCAGATGCGGGAGCGGGACAAGGACTTCTACGACCGGCTGGAAAGGGCCGGCTTCGACCATGACTGGGGCGACGACGGCTCCGGGCTGTTCATGAAATACCTGCGCCGGGGCTCCGGCTACTACATCGACGTCGGCGCCGCCGACCTGGTGGCCAACGGCGACGTGAAGCTGGTCCGAGGCCAGGTCGACCACCTGACCGAGGACGCCGTGGTCCTGGCGGACGGCACCGAGCTGCCCGCCGACCTCGTCGTCTACGCCACCGGCTACACCTCCATGAACGGGTGGGCGGCGGACCTGATTTCGCAGGAGGTCGCGGACAAGGTCGGCAAGTGCTGGGGACTGGGCTCCGACACCACCAAGGACCCCGGTCCCTGGGAGGGCGAGCAGCGCAACATGTGGAAGCCGACCCAGCAGGAAGCCCTCTGGTTCACGGGCGGCAACCTGCACCAGTCACGGCACTACTCGCTCTTCCTCGGGCTCCAGCTCAAGGCCCGTCAGGTCGGCATCCCCACCCCCGTCTACGGCCTGCAGGAGGTCCATCACCTCAGCTGATCCGGGTCCACGGAGCCGGGAACCCGGACAGGTAGCCTCTTGCCCGCTAGCTAGGCGGCGGCGAAGAAGTCGGTGAGCAGGTGCGTCACCCGCTCGGCGGCGTCGTGGTGGACCCAGTGCGAGGCGTCGGGCAGGCGCTCGACGCGGTCGAGGTTGGGGACGTCGTCATGGTCGGGCTCGGCGAGCTCGGGAGTGAGGTAGCGATCGCGTTCGCCCCAGATGACCAGGGTGGGCGCCGAGATCGGGCGGAGGGCGGCTTCGGCCTTTTTCTGATTCTGTCGCACCGAGGACCGGTAGTAGTTGATCATGCCGGTTGCCGCGCCTGGCTGGGCCCACGCCTCGACGTAGCGGTCAATCTCCGGCTGCGTGTAGGCCGGGCTGGCGTCGCGCAGGAAGTGCCGGAAGAAGTGCCAGTGGTCAGCGCGCACGACGGTTTCCGGCAGATCGGGGAGGTCGAAGAAGAAGAAGTACCAGGACCGGCGAAGCTGGCCCGGGTGGTGCAGTCCCTGCGAGAGCTTCCGCGGGTGAGCGGCGTTGAGGATGGCTAGCCGGTCCACCACCTCGGGGTGATTCATTGCGGTGGCCCAGGCGATGCTTCCGCCCCAGTCGTGTCCGACCAGCAGCGCGGACTGGGCGCCGCGCTCGTGGATGAGGCCTTGGATGTCGGCGCTGAGCTTATCGATGTCGTAGGCCTCGACGTCTTCCGGCCGCGATGACAGGTTGTAGCCGCGCGTGTCGGGTACGACGACGCGGAACCCGGCCGCCGCGAGGGGCTGGATCTGCAGCCGCCAGCCGTACCAGAACTCCGGGAAGCCGTGCAGCAGGACGACCAGCGGTCCGTCGCCGGCCTCGACGTAATGCAACCGCTGGTCGCCGATCTCGGCGTAGCCTTCACGGAGGTCGCCGGGCAGGTTCGCCGCCGCCGCGGAGCCGGGGCCTTTGGGGTCGGTGGACAACGAGGGCATGAGAGCCTCCTTCTCTTAGCTGGCGTTGGTTCACGATCGCGCCCTGGCTAGGTGCGTTGAACCCGGGCGGAACCCTGGTCGGCACGCGTGCCGGAGGACGCGTGGCGTCAGCGGGGAACCAGGGATCTGCGATCAGCCGGCCCGGTGGAGCTCCCGGCGGGAGGCGATGCCCAGTTTGGCGAAGACCTTGCGCAGGTGCCACTCGACGGTGCGCGCGCTGATGAACAGCTCGGCGGCGATCTCGGGGTTGGTGCGCCCGTCCCTGGCCAGCCGGACGATGTGCTCCTCCTGGGGGGTGAGCTGGTTGAACGTGTCGACCTCGCGTTTGCGCACCTTCTCACCGGTGGCGAGCAGTTCCCTGCGCGCGCGCTCGGCGAAGGCGTCGGCGCCGATCTCGGTGAACAGGCGGTGCGCGGCGCTCAGCTGGTTGCGGGCGTCGAGCCGCCGCTTCTCGCGCCGGAGCCACTCGCCGTAGAGCAGATGGGCGCGGGCAAGCTCGGGCCGCAGCAGGGTGCGGCCCAACCGCTCCACCGCCTCCGCGTAGCACCGATCGGCCTCCTGGCCTTCGCCAAGCAGGGCTCGCGAGCGCGCCTCGAGGCCCTTCGCCCAGTCGGAACCCTCAATGGCGGTCATCGCCGACAGCCGCTGCAGTGCCTGTCCGGCCAGTTCCGTCTGTCCGGTTCGGACGGCGGCCTCGATCAGCTCAGGCAGAACCAACTGCGTGCTCAACGGCGAATAGCTCTCCTCGGTGGCCGGCTCGGCCGCCGCCAGCGCCTCGGCGTAGTGGCCGAAGCCGTTGTGCAGGACCGATGCGGCCCAGTTGGCCATCTGGACGGCGAGTCCCTCCCCGCGAGCAATCGAGTCCTCCGTGGTCGCCGTGAACAGCGGCATCGCTTCCGCTGGCCGGCCCTGATATCCGGCCAGCAGCAGATCACAGGTGGTGGCCAGCCGAATCCCGGTCACCTCGTTGACTACGTCCTTCTCGGCCGCCAGCGACGCCGCCATCGTGAAGTCGCCGCACTGCGTGGCCACGCTCCCGCGCCCGTTCAAGGCGATGGACAAGGGCGCGAGTGCACCCAAGCCGCGGGCGAGCTCGACGTGCCGGGCGCTCAACGCGACCCAGCTGTCGAAGTCCCATACCGCCACCGCCGCCATCTGGGCGAAAATCCCCCACTGGAGCCACTCCTGGCCGGACACCTGATCACCCAGAAATGGCGCCACTGCCCGCCGGATCGTCGGCTCCGCTGCCGCCCGCCCCTGGGTGATCATGGTCGCCAGACCGTCAAGGAGGAGGTCGCAGGGCCTCGGCGCCGCCGTCGGCGGCGGGGCCGCCTGCGCCGCCAGGGAAACCTCCTCCAGCAGTCCCGCAGGCCCGGCGAGCGGGCCGGCCAGGTGGGACGCCACCCAGGCGTAAAGGTAGGTCTCCCGAGCCAGCTCCGCATCGAGAGACTTGAGCCTCATGGCCGCCTGCAGCAGCAGAACGGGCGCCTCGCGCCCGGTGACCGACGCCCACTCGATCTGTCCTCTGAGCTGCTCCACGCGGGCACGCTGCAGATCGTCGGCAGCGTCGGCTTCGGCCTGGGCGAGCAGGCCGAGCGCGACGTCGAACGCGCCGGCTTGCAGGTTCGCGACCGCGGCGGCCAAGGCTCGGTCGGCCCGCCGCCCCGGCTCGGCCGTCAACGTCACTGACCGCTGAAGGAAGGCGGCGGCCGCCGCCAGCCCGGCTCGGCCCTCGATCTTGGCCGCCGCCTGTTCGAGCGCGGCGGCGACGTCCTCGTCCGGTTCGATGGCGGCGGCAGCTAGATGCCACACCCGGCGTTCCGGATGCATCTGGGCATCCGTCGCCCCGGCCAGCGTCAGGTGAGCCGTCCGGCGATCTTCCGGTGACCGGGCCGCATAGGCCGCCGACCGCACCAGGGGATGGCGGAACCACACTTGAGAGCCGATCTTCAGCAGCTCCTCCGCATCGGCCGCGGCCGCCGCATCGCGCCCCAGCCCCAGCGCCTGGGCGGCACGCCACAACAACGTGGCGTCCCCGGTCGGGTCGGCCGCCGCCAGCAGCATTAGCTGCTGCGCGGGCTCAGGCAGCACCCGAACCCGGCCCAGGTAGTGGTCCTCGAGCTGATCAGACAGGCTCGCCGGGCGCGGACCTGCGAAGCCGCCCGCGAGCTCGGCTTCGCTCATGCCTCTGGCTAGCTCCAGCAGCCGCAGCGGGTTCGCTCCGGTCTCGGCCACGATCCGGTCGCTAACCTGCTTGTCCAGGTGACCGGGGACCACGGCCGTCAGCAAGTCCCGCGCGTCCTCGTCGGTAAGCCCTTCGACCGTCAGCGCGGGCAGGCCGGGGAATAGCCGCTCGTCAGCTGTCTCCCGGACCGCGAACAACAGGAGAACAGGTTCAGCCAGCAGCCGCCGTCCGACGAACCCGATCACCTGGGACGAGGCTTCATCGAGCCACTGCGCGTCATCGACCAGGCAGACCAGCGGCCGCTCGGCCGCATACTCAGCCAGCAGGCTCAACACGGCGAGGCCCAAAACGAACCGGTCCGGAGCAGGCTCCTCCGCCAGCCCGAACGACACCCGCAACGCGCGCTGCTGCGGCTCCGGCAGTGCGGCCAGGCAGCGCAGCATTGGCGTGCAGAGCTGGTGGAGCGCCGCAAGCGGCAGCTCGATCTCGGATTCGACGCCCTCGATCTGGACCAGCCGACAGCCGGCTGCCTGGCGCGCGCAGTAGCGCATCAGCGCGGTCTTGCCGATCCCGGCCTCGCCCCGGATGACGAGAATCGCGCTCTCGCCCTCGCGAACGCGGTCCAGCAGGCCGTCAACGGCCTGGCGTTCGCGAGCACGCCCCCTGAAGGCCAACGTCCTGGATGTGGCCATGCTCAACCATAAGCCCGTGGTCGGGCAAGGGAACACACTGGTTCGAGGGGGCAGGACGCCATCCAGGCTCATGCCATGAGTCCCGCCCGCAACGGACCGCCTGCCAGTCGCGTGGCAATCGTCACCGGAGGGTCGCGTGGCGTCGGCCGGGCCGCGATCCGGCGCCTGGCGGCCTGCGGCTGCGCCGTCGTCGTCAACTACCTCCACGACCAGCGTGCGGCCGAGTCGACCGTCAGAGCGATCCTGGCCCGCAACGGCAACGCCGTCGCCGTCCGCGCCGACATCGCTGACGATGTGGACGTGAAGAGGCTCTTCGCCGAGACGATCGCCGCTTTCGGCGGCATCGACGCCGTCATCCACGCGGCCGGCAGTCGGATCACCGCGTCTCCACTGGGTGAGGCCGACCTCATCGAGTTCGACGCGCTGGTACGGATCAACACGCGGGCCACCTTCGTCGTCAACCGAGAGGCAGTCCGTCACCTGCGCGATGGCGGTGCGATCGTCAACCTGTCCGGCTCAGCCGGGGACTCATCCCTGCGGACCTACGGCCTCTACGCGGCAACCAGGGCCGCCACCGACGTGCTGACGCGAGCGCTAGCGCTCGAGCTGCGCGAGCGTGATATCACCGTTAACGCGGTGTCACTAGAAATCGGCGGGCCGTGCGCACCCGACTGGGTCGCAGACGTCATCGCGTACCTGCTCAGCGACGATGGCCACCGCATCACCGGCCAGGTGGTGCGGGTCGGCGATCCCAGCTTTCAGGCGTAGGCTTCCGCGCACGCTGGGAGCGCGGTCCGTATAAGCAAGGGCGGGGAATTATGTACTCCCGCACGCGTTATGATCATTGAGGCGTCCGAGAACCGAATCGGTCGTCCGACGACGACCTTTTCCCAGTGTCGCGGTCGCCGGCCCACCCGCTGGCGGTTCCGGGTCCGCATGAGAAGCTTGCCGTGACCGGCTGCGTCGATCCTCGGAGATCCGCAAGTCGGCTCGGCGTTGAAGCGACAGGCCCTCTGCCCGGGGCGTTCCTCGCCCCGTCGGTGGGACTGAGCGGCATGCTGCCGTGGCCTTCGTGCCCGGCATTCCATAGGAGGAGTTTTTGGCTCAAGCAGGCCAGCGCCAAAAGGGCGCTCGCCGTACCGTCCCGCGCAAGCAGGGACGTGTCCGCGATCGTGGCGACGTCGTTTCCGTACTCGCCCGAACCGCCCGTGAGGTCGAGGCGGCCGCCCTGCGCGGCCGCGTGACGCCTGCCGTGCGTACGAAGTTCCAGGCCGTCGCCTTGCTGCTGCGGGACGAGCGCGCCCGCGCCCGGACCGCGCCAGGGAGCGCCGGCCATCGCGCTGAGCAGCTCAGGCGCCTGGACGGCATCGCAGCCATCCTCGCGGCGACCGCCGTCGGTAATGCCGGGCTGCTAGCGCTGCTGGCCGAGGACTTCCCCGTCTCCGAAGCGGCCCGGTCGCTCAAGCGCGATATGGAGCGGGACCTGAGCATCGAGTCGGCGCCAGAAGAGATCGCGCCGGCGGAGACGGCGATCGCTCCCGCCGTCGCGGAGGTGCGGGTCGTGCCGCAGTCGGTGATCTCCCGGCAGCTGGCAAACCCCTTCCTCGCCCCCGACTTTTCCGCCGTTCCGCAGCGCGCCTCCCGTCCGCGCCGCCTGGCCGGCTGGGAACTGCTCGGCCCGCTGCTGAGCTCCTTCGAGCGCGCAGGCGGCGGAGCCTCGGCCTGCATGGCGCTCCCGTCGCCGCTGGCGCGGTTCACCCCGCCGGGCCTGGAGCTGATGCCGCACCAGGGGCAGCTGGTGGCTGCGGCCGCGGCCGGGCACCGGACGTTCCTGCTGGCCGATGAGCCGGGTCTCGGCAAAACGGCCCAGGCGCTGCTGGCCGCGGAAGCGGCGAGCGCCTATCCGCTGCTCGTCGTCGTGCCTAACGTCGTCAAGACCAACTGGGCCCGCGAGGCGGCCCGCTGGACGCCGCACCGCCAGGCGACCGTGGTGCACAGCGACGGCGAGACCGTCGACGGCTTCGCCGACATCGTCGTGGTCAACTACGAGGTACTCGACCGCCACGTCGGGTGGCTCGGTGATTTCGGCTTCCGCGGCATGGTGGTGGACGAGGCCCACTTCATCAAGAACAAGACCTCGCAGCGCTCGCAGCACGTCCTCGCGCTATCGGACCGCATCCGGTCCCGGACGGCACGGCCGCTGCTGATGGCGCTGACCGGCACCCCGCTGATCAACGACATCGAGGACTTCCGGGCGATCTGGGAGTTCCTCGGCTGGATCGACGACAGCAAGCCCCTGGGCGAGCTGGCGGACGCGCTCGAGGACATCGGCCTGACGCCCGCCGAGCACGCCTTCTACCCGGCCGCCCGCCAGTGCGTCATCGACCTCGGCATCGTGCGCCGACGCAAGATCGACGTGGCCGCCGACATCCCCGCCCGCCGCATCGCCGACCTCCCGGTCGAGCTGGACGGACCGGCCGGCCGGTCGATCAGGGCGGCCGAGCGGGACCTTGCCCGCCGGATGGTGGCGCGGTACGAGACAGCGCTCGCCAACCGATCATCGGACGCCGCCGTCGATGCCATCGACTACGACCTGGTCCGCCGGGTCGCGCAGTGGGAACTGAAGGACGCGACGACCTCGCGGTCGGGCGAGAACGTGTTCACGATGATGCGGCACATCGGCCAGGCGAAGGCCGAACTGGCCGCGGACTACGCGGCGCAGCTGGCCCGCAGCGCCGGCAAGGTCGTCTTCTTCGCCAAGCACGTCGACGTGATGGACGCCGCCCAGGAGCTGTTCGCCCGGCAGGGCGTGCGCTTCTCGTCGATCCGCGGCGACCAGACGCCCACGGTGCGACAGGCGAACATCGACGCCTTCGTGAACGACCCGGACGTCGCGGTCGCGGTGTGCTCGCTTACCGCCGCCGGGGTGGGCCTGAACCTGCAGGTCGCATCCAACATTGTGCTGGCCGAGCTGTCCTGGACCAACGCCGAGCAGACGCAGGCCATCGATCGCAGCCACCGCATCGGGCAGACCGAACCGGTCACGGCCTGGCGCATCATCGCCGCGCAGACCATCGACACCCAGATCGCCGAGCTGATCGACAGCAAGGCGGGGCTTGCTGCCCGGGCGCTGGACGGGTCGGATGAGGAGGTCTCCTCGTCGGCCGACGTGCAGCTCGATGCGCTGGCCGCGTTGCTCACGGACGCGCTGCGGGCGGCTTCCTGACCGGCCGACGCCCTCAGTTCCCGGGTTCCGGCGAAGGGGACGGGCTGGTAGCTTCGGGCTGTGACCGATCATCCCGCGGCGGCTGAGGGCTGGTACCGAGATCCTTACCTGATCCACCAGGACCGGTGGTTTTCTGCCGGAGTCCCCACGTCGCTGATCCGCGATGAGGGGGTTGAGGGGCACGATGACCCTCCCGGTTACCGGCCTCCCGGGCCGCCGGCCGAGATCCCGGACATCGACGAGTTCCCTGAGGACGACTTCCGCCGCGCCGACGAGGCAGAAGCGAGCGGCGGCGAATACGAAGTAGAACGAGCCGCCGATTGAAGATAAATCCCTGGCGGCCTGTGGGGTAACGCTGCCCCTGCACGAGGCCGTCCCGGCCGCAGTGGTGACGATCAGTGGTCAAGTTCGCACCGCATCGTGAACTCTCAAGATTGAGCTTGTCGGCCGCTGGGAAGACGCATGACAGATCGACTGTGCGTCGCGCGTCGTTCACGAGCCGGGATCGGGCGCAGCGGGGGGTGCGGAAGATGACTGGCAAGCGGGTTCTTGGCATTGTCTTGGCAGGGGGAGCCGGGGAGCGGCTCATGCCGCTGACGGCGGATCGGGCCAAGGCGGCGGTTCCGTTCGGCGGGCTGTACCGGCTGGTCGATTTCACGTTGTCCAACCTGGTCAACGGCGGGATCCGTCGTATCTGCGTGCTCACCCAGTACAAAAGCCACAGCCTGAACCGGCATCTGGCCACCGGGTGGGGACTGAGCGACCAGCTGGGCGACTACGCCACCCCGGTGCCGGCGCAGCAGTGGCTGGGACCGCACTGGCAAGACGGCTCGGCCGACGCGATCTACCAGTCGTTGAGCCTGCTCGACCGAGACCGGCCCGACCTCGTGGCGATCAGCGGAGCCGATCACGTCTACCGCATGGACCCAAGGCAGATGATCGACCAGCACCTAGCCTGGGGAGCGGGGGTTACGGTCGCGGCGATCCCGATGCTGCGGGCGGAAGCGACGGACTTCGGCGTGCTGCAGACCTCAGCCGACAGCCACTACATCGAGGGATTCCAGGAAAAGCCGACCAACCCGGTTAGCCGCCCTGGCCGGCCTGACGAGGCGTTCGTGTCCATGGGGATCTACGTGTTCGAGCCCGGCGTGCTGATCGAGGCGCTGCACAAGGATGCGGCCGACGATGACAGCCAGCACAGCATAGGCGCCGATATCATCCCCCGGCTGGTGCGCGAACGGGCCGCGCATGTGTACGACTTCCGGCAGAACGTGGTTCCCGGAGCCCTCGCGCGCGACCGGTACTACTGGCGGGACCTGGGGACAATCGATTCCTACTTCAACGCGCACATGGATATCTGCGCCGTGAATCCGGTCTTCAACCTGTACAACGACCGCTGGCCGATCCTGACCCGGGTGCCCTGCGAACCGCCGGCCAGGTTCGTCCATGCGGACGGCGAGCGGGCCGGGCGGGCGGTCGACAGCGTTGTCAGCAACGGCGTGTGCGTGGCCGGAGGGCTGATACGCGACTCGGTTCTGTCGCCGGGAGCCCGCGTGGAGAGCAGGGCCCGGGTGAACCGCGCGGTGATCCTGCACAATTGCCGCGTGCACCCCCGCGCCCGGGTGGAGTACGCCATCCTGGACAAGAACGTGACCGTCTTGGAGGGCGCCAAGGTCGGGGTGGACAAGGACCACGACCGCGCCCGCGGATTCGTCGTGTCGGCCGGCGGCGTCACCGTGGTCGGCAAGGGACAGGTTGTGGCACCATGACACGCCCGCGAGTCCCAAAGCCCGGGCGAGGCTGCGTGCGGCACGGCGTCTTCGCTTGCTGATCGTACGAGCGCGGGTGTCGCCCCGTAACCCTTCCGACTCGATCGCGGGTTGCGACATCTTATGGCGGACCCGCAGGGCAGCCCGCAGGCCGAGAAAGGCGGCGATGACGATCATCAGGTACGCGACGTAGACGATGAGCTGGAGCGGAGTGGGGGAATCGCTGTAGCCGAAGAAGCTGTGCAGCACGTCGCCGAATGAGCTGTCCTCCGACAGAATCCGCCCGGTGTGCCACATCGGCACGTCAAGCACGCGCACCCAGCCGAGTTGCTGCAGGTTCTCGACGGTGTTGGCCAGCAGGCCCGCGGCGAAGACCATCAGGAGACAGCCGATGACCGTGAAGAATCTCGCTAGGTTCAGCTTGTGGCCCAGTCGGTAGATAAAGAAGGCGATCACGAGCGCGCCCGCCAGGCCGATGACCGCGCCGGTCAGCGCGTTGGCGGTAGACGTTGAGAAGATGATTGCGAGCGTGAACACCACGGTCTCAAGTCCTTCGCGGCCGACGGCCTGGAAGGCCAGGAGGGCCAGGCCCCACCGTGCCCTGCCGTCCAGCGCGGCATCAGTCTTCGACCGCAGTTCCGTTGAGATCGACCGCGCGTGGTTGCGCATCCAGAACGTCATGTACGTGAGCACGGCCGCGGCTAGGACGAACGTGGCCGTCTCGAAGATCGTCTGGACGCGTGACCCGTCGTAAGACCGGATGGTGAGGTACGCGGCCACACCGCCGCCCGTCGCGATCAGCAGCGCCGCGCCCACGCCGAGGAGCACGTCCTTGAAGTATTCCCGGCGTCCGAGGCGATCGAGGTACGCAAGCAGGATGGCCACGATCATGCTCGCCTCGATGCCCTCACGTAGGAATATCACAAGCGTGGCGAGCACATGGTCTCCAACTAATACTCAGGGACATAGGTTAGGCAAGCCTAATGTACCGCTCGTACTGTTCTCTGACCCCGCACCGTCCCGCTGAAGGGACCGATATCGACCGGGCCCTGCGCAGCATTGCCCGCCGCATCCGGGCGGCGACGGCGCAGCGTAGGTCCGTGCGAGCATGATGGGACGTTTACTCGTAGCCGCCCTGGCCGTGTCCCGAAGGAGTCGCCTCATGGTGACCAAGTTGTCTGGCCGCGCCGACCGTAGTGGCAGCGCCGGGCGGATTGTGCCGCTGTTACGCCCTTACCGGCTCCAGGTGTCCGCCGTCATTGTCCTCATCGTGGTGACCTCGACGATCGGCATCATCAACCCGCTGCTGATCCAGGCGGTGTTCAACAAGGCCCTGTTCGTGCCGGGCGGCCCCAACCTGCACCTGCTCTGGACCTGCGGAACCGGCTGTACGCGCACCTGGAGACTCTCCCGCTCTCCTTCTTCACGAGCACCAAGACCGGCGAGATCCAGTCTCGGCTGGCCAACGACGTGGGCGGCGTCGAGACAGTAGTCACCAGCACCGCCTCGACGATCCTGGCCAACGTCGTCACGTTCGTCTCCAGCATCGTCGCCATGATCATCATCAGCTGGCAGCTGACCATCGTGGCGGTCATCACCGTGCCGGCGTTCTTCTGGCTGACCAAGACGGTGGGCGATCGGCGCCGCCAGGTGTCGCGGTCGACCCAGGAGTCACTGGCGGCCATGAGCGCGATCACCGAGGAGACCCTCTCGGTATCCGGGGTGCTGCTGGCCAAGGTGTTCGGCAACCAGACCCGCGACATCGGCCGCTACCAGCGGGGGAACCAGCGCCTGGTCGGCCTCGAGGTCCGCCAGCAGATGATCGGCCAGGGCTTCTACGCCGTCGTGCAGTCGTTCCTGTCGATCACCCCGGCCCTGATCTACCTCACCGCTGGCCTGCTCATCGCGAACCATCACCCCGTCTCGGCCGGAACCATCGTGGCCTTCACCACGCTCCAGACTCGCCTGTACTTCCCGATCGGTCAGCTGCTGCAGGTCTCGGTGGAACTGCGGTCATCGCTGGCCCTGTTCGACCGGGTGTTCGAGTACCTCGACGTGGTGCCCGACATCGTTGACGCCCCCGACGCCGTTGACCTCCCGGTTACCGAGGCCGGCGACCGGGTGGCCCTGCGCGACGTCTACTTCCGCTACCCCGGCGCCTCGGCGGACTCGTTGTCGGGCGTCAGCCTCGGGGCGGACCCCGGCCACCTGGTGGCCCTGGTGGGGCCGAGCGGTGCGGGCAAGACCACCATCAGCTACCTGATCCCGCGCCTGTACGACGTCACGGCCGGGGCGGTCGAGGTTGACGGGCTCGACGTACGGCACGTCCGCCAGGCCTCGCTGGCCGCCGCCATCGGGTTCGTGACCCAGGAGAGCTACCTTTTCCACGACACCGTCCTGGCCAACATCCGCTACGGGCGTCCCAGCGCGTCGCGGGAGGAGGTTGAGGAGGCGGCGCGGGCGGCGTACATCCACGACCGGATCATGGAATTCTCCGCTGGCTACGACACGGTGGTCGGCGAGCGCGGGTACCGGCTGTCAGGCGGGGAGAAGCAGCGCCTGGCCATCGCCCGCGTCTTGCTGCACGACCCGCGCATCCTGATCCTGGACGAGGCGACCTCGGCACTGGACACCGCCAGCGAACGGGAGGTGCAGAAGGCGCTGGACGCCCTGATGGGCTCGCGCACGACCATCGCCATCGCTCACCGGCTGTCCACCATCGTCAACGCGGACAGCATCTCCGTCATCGACGGCGGCCGGGTGGTGGAATCCGGCTCGCACCGCGATCTGCTACGCGAGGGCGGGCTGTACGCGTCGCTGTACCAGGAGCAGTTCCAAGGCGGGCAGGTCCAGTGGCGGTGCCCCGACGGGGACATCATGACGGACGGAACGGTGCGCCCGCGCGACCCGCAGCCGACGAACAGCTAGCGCCAGGACTATAAGGTCAAAATCTTTCGGCGACGGCGTAGGCGACTGGGGCGAGTGCCAGCACGGAGCAGATTCCAAGGTTCACCAACCGGTACAGGAGGAAGACCGCCGCGAACTCGCGCAGCATTGCGCTCGGCCAGTAGTAGCCCGCGGTGCGCGCCCCGGTCACCTGTCCCCTGATTCCGGTCTTCCTGGCGATGATCGCGGTGCGGAACACGTGGTAGTTGCTCGTCACGATCACGCACCGCGGGCCCCTCTTACCCGAGCCAGCGGGCCTCGCCGCGTCCATGATCGCCTTGCTGAACGCCAGGTTCTCCTCAGTCGTGCTGGACTGGTCCTCGCACGCCAGCCGGTCGGCCGGGAACCCGCGCTCGGTCAAGTACGCGGCCATCGCCTGCGCCTCGGGCACCGGCTCGTCACTGCCCTGGCCGCCGGTGACGATCATCACCGGGCGCCCGCCCCGGGCGGCGAGCGCCGTCCATACGTCGCGCCCCCGCTTGAGGCGGCTGGCCAGTAGCGGGGTCACCTGCCCGTGCTTCCCGAGCCCGGTTCCCAGCACGATCACGTAGTCCGCGCGACTCATCAACCCGGCCACCTGGCCGTACAACCAGGCGTAGATCACGTACGAGACCAGCAGGAACGACACGTAGCCGAATACCAGCGTGGCCACCGTGGCGAGCAGCCCGAGCTTCACGCTCCCGGTCCGGTCCGCGGCGAGGTCCAGCCCGATCACCGCGAGGATGCCTGCCCCGGCGACCAGCGGGAGCAGGTTCGCGAGCCGCAGTCGCTCGCGGCGGGCCATCGTGACCCCGTTCCCGATGAGATAGAGCGCAACCAGGAACGGCACCAGGGCAACGAGCGATACCAGGCCCAGCAGCAGCAGGTGCCCCTGACGGCCGGGCATCTCGGCCAGCCGGTCAGCGAGGCCCAGGGTTCCGAGCGCCAGCGCCAGGCCGAGGAAGACCGCGTTCCTGAAGCTGCGCGAGTCGGCGACCACGCTGGCGAGGAACGCCACGAACGCCAACGCCGCCAGCACAAGCGTGAACACGCCCGGAGCGTACCAGGACGCCTGCGCTTTCCCTTCGGAGATGCGGGCGTGTCCGCAATTGGCTACTGACACGGTTGGTCCGGTCCGAGCGCTGCCCGGCTCGGCCTCTGGGCGCCTTCGCCTCCTTCATGCGCATGGTGGGGCCTGACTCCCGGTAGTTCACCGGAATCTGGTGACGACCTCTAACCCCCCCGGCGGTGAACCTGGACACGTTGCTCGCGCAGATGGGGGCTGCCGGACTTCGCGTCCGAGGTCGCGGCGTCCGGGCCAGAACGAGATGGCCGACCCCGGGGCAGCCGCCAGATTCAGCCAGTCGAAGGAGAGAGCACATGCCAAGGGCGGTCAGGTACGACGAGTTCGGCGGGATCGACGTGTTGCGGGTCGACGACGTGCAACGCCCGGTGCCCGGGAGCGAGCAGGTCCTCGTACGGGTGAAGGCGGCGGGCATCAACCCAAGTGAGGCGGCCATCCGCACCGGGGCGGTGTCGAAGCTGTTCCCGTCGACCTTTCCTTCCGGCCAGGGCAGCGATCTCGCCGGGGTCATCGAGGAGGTCGGCGCCGGGGTCGGCGGATTCTCGCCCGGTGATGAGGTGATCGGGTTCACGCAGAAGCGGGCCTCCCAGGCCGAGCTGGTCCTGGTCGAGGCTGGCGACCTCACGCGCAAGCCGGAGAAGGTGTCATGGGAAGTGGCCGGCGGCCTTTACGTCGTCGGCGTGACCGCCTGGGGGGCGGTACACGCCGTTCAGCCCAAGGAGGGCGAGACCGTCGTCATCTCCGGAGCCACCGGGGGAGTCGGCTCGCTCGCCGTCCAGCTCGCGCGCCGCACCGGGGCTACGGTCATCGGCTTGGCGAGCGAGGGCAATCACGAGTGGCTGCAGAGCCATGGCGTGATCCCGGTCGCGTACGGTGACGGCGTGGCGGACCGGATCGGGGCCGCCGCGCCCGGCGGCGTGGACGCCTTCATCGACACCTACGGCGACGGGTACGTCGAGCTCGCCCTCGCTCTCGGCGTGGCGGTCGACCGGATCGACACCATCGCCGATTTCGCGGCCGCCCAAGGAACACGGGGTGAAGACCGACGGGGGGACGGCGGCCGGGCCGGGCGCCAGGGTGCTCGCAGAGCTGGCGGGCCTCATCGCCGACGGGCAGCTTGAGGTGC
This sequence comes from uncultured Actinomycetota bacterium, assembly GCA_963773105.1. GTDB lineage: Bacteria > Actinomycetota > Actinomycetes > Streptosporangiales > Streptosporangiaceae > Trebonia. Next base: position 59,703 of record CAVZAA010000002.1, on the reverse strand, counting down.
CGATCGCGAACGTGTACCCCCTGGCGCAAGTCCGCGAGGCCTATGCCGAGCTCGAACGCCGCCACACCCGCGGCAAGATCGTCATCAAGCCTTAGGAAGACGGGATTTCGACATGAGCGAGCCGCTCGACTGGAACGCGAAGACCATCGCGGAATTCCGGGCGAACGAAGGCAGGGTCGGCGGGAACTTTGAGGGCGCTCCGATGGTCCTTGTGCATCACCGCGGCCGCAAAAGCGGGCGTGAGCACGTCACCCCGGTGATGTACCTCCCGCACGACACCGAGCCGGACATTATCTACGTCTTCGCCACCAAGGCCGGCGCCCCCACCCACCGGGGAAAAGGCGCCCTTGAGGTGTCAGGCGGGGACCAGGAAGGCGTTGCGCTGAAAGCGCCCGAGCCGGGTTTGCCGGCGGGCGTTCACCGTCTGAAGCGTCGTTATTGGGTTGAGGTGGCATCGGAACCGGGGAGAAGCCAAGTCCCCGGGATGAGCCTGGCGGTTGCCCGGATCGCTGGCCAGGTGGTGCCCGGCGTAGAGGTGGCGCGAGCCTGGTCTGCGGCGTCCGCGCGGAACGGCGGAGGGCCGGCCCGGACATGGCCGCCCCCGGAGGGGGCGGCGAGAGGGATGCCCGCGAGCGCAGGATGCGCGAGGGGCGGAAACCGTCGCCGGGCTGGCAGTCGGACCGGCTCGTAGTAGCGCTGATCCTCCTGCCTGGCGCGGTGGGGCGGGGAGCGAAGGGGCCGGCTTGCTCGTGGCTTTATTCGTCTCGTCAACCAGCGTTGCTGGGAGGAGCGTCATGGATGAGCTGAGGCCTGAGGTCGGGCGCAGGACGGTATCGGGTGGTCCGCTGGACGGGAAGCCGTTCGCGGTCAGCGGGTACGAGGTCTGGCGCGCCTGGGAGCAGGTGAGGGACAACAAGGGGGCGCCGGGGGTGGACGGGCAGTCCATCGCGGCCTTCGAGGAGCGGCTGGAGGACAACCTCTACAAGGTCTGGAACCGGATGTCGGCGGGCAGTTACACGCCGCCGCCGGTGCGGGCGGTGGAGATTCCCAAGCCGGGTGGCGGCACCAGGACGCTCGGGGTGCCGACGATCGCCAACCGCGTCGCGCAGACCGTGGCCGCTAACCGGATCGGGGTCGTGACGGAAGGGTTCTTCCATCGCGATTCCTACGGGTACCGGCCAGGTCGCGGGGCGCATGACGCGCTCACCGTCGCGCGGAAACGCTGCTGGAGCCACAACTGGGTGATCGAGTTCGACATCCGGCGGTTCTTCGACAGCGTGCCGCACGATCTCGTGGTCAAGTCCGTGGAGCGGCTGAACCTGCCGCCCTGGGTGCTCCTTTACGTGAAACGGTGGCTCGCCGCGCCGGTCGTCATGCCGGACGGCGAGGCCAGGCCGAGGGACAGGGGAACCCCTCAGGGGTCAGCGGTTTCACCCGTGCTGGCGAACCTGTTCCTGCACTGGGCGTTCGACGCGTGGATGGGCCGGGAGTTCCCGGACTGCCCGTTCGAGCGCTACGCAGACGACGGCCTGATCCACTGCAAGAGCCAGGCCCGCGCCCGCCAGGTGCTGGCCGCGCTGGAGCAGCGGATGAGGGACGTCGGCCTGGAACTGCACCCGGGCAAGACCCAGATCGTCTACTGCAAGGACTCCGCCCGCCGCCAGCCCTGGGACGGGCCGGTGTCCTTCGACTTCCTGGGCTACACCTTCCGTCCCCGCGACACCCTGGGGAAGCACGGACAGGTTCACCGGGTTCAACCTGGCAGCCAGCCCGAAGGCGGTCAAGCGCATGAGCGAGACCGTCACCGGCTGGCACCTGCGCCGCCACACGAACCTCACCTGGGAGCAGCTCACCGACTGGATCGGCCCGGTCATCCGCGGGTGGATGGCCTACTACGGCCGGTTCCGCCACTCCGAGCTGCACCCGCTGCTCGCCAGGATCAACCGCCGCGTCCAGCAATGGATCAGGGCCAAGTACCGGCGCCTACGGGCCTACAGGGCCATGAAGCGCGCGTGGGACCGGATCACCGCCCAGATGCCGGGGCTGCTGCCCCACTGGCGCTGGGAAACCGGAGCCTGGTACTAGCTAGCCAGCAGCACAGGCGAGAGCAAGAGGAGCCTGGTGACGGGAGACTGTCACGCCAGGATCTGTGGGAGCCCAGGGGTGAAATTCCCCTGGGCCACCCGACCACGATCAGGTGGTTGTGAGCGGCACATCACGCTGACGTGCGGAAACTTAGCTCAGCAGAAACAGATTTGCGCACTAATCCGGGGCCGTATTGCGTCAGGTTGTCTGACGGGAAGGGCAGGAGCTGGGACCTGCACATCGCGGACACCGCCCCACCAAGCTGGTGGGACTATTAGCCAACACGTGCAACGTGGCGGCAGGCCACAACGTCTAAAGAGTGAAACAGTCTGGCTACGAAACACCAGCGCCCGCGAGGATGGTCATGAAGCTAAGGCGGCGGAGCGCCGCAACCGCAGTCACAATGTCGGCGGCCCTAACGGGAACAGTTGCGGCAGCCGCGCTCCTGGCCGCGTGCACCGGCAGTTCCGCCCCTAACAACCAGGAGCGGGCCTCGGCCCTATGCGCGAAGGCAGCGGGCAGCGGCCACGTGGTGGCGAGCTTCGCGACGACAGTCGGCGGGGTCCGGGCTTGGAACAGTTATGGTCCAGGCCAGCAACCGAGGCCCGTCGCGTGGGCCGGTTATCCCGCGAGCGACTTCGCCGCGTGGTGCTGGGTGGCCACCTCTGGCAACTCTGACAACTCGGGGAACATCGTGGCGATCTCGAACGGCAAGCCGGCCATCACCTTCGCGACCGGCGACTTCAACGTGATGCCCCCTGAACCGAACGGCCCTGTTATCCCATAGGCGAGTCCTCTATCGAAGACGCAGGTCCTCCTTCGCGCCCGGCAGCGCCAACGGCGTCTCCCGGGCGCGCAGTGCTGACCCGCGGAACTTGGCTCGGCCTAAAGCGGATTTGCGCACTAACTTGAGCCAAGTCAGGCCCACCAACCCGGACTGGTACCGCAACCTGGCCGCCGCCGGCGACGGCAGCATCGAACGCGGAACCGAGACGTATACGGTGACCGTGCGGGAATTGACCGGAGCCGAACGCGACCGCATCTACGCCGAGCAAGCGAAGCACTACCCCGGCTTTGCCGGTTACGAGCGGCAAACCGCCGGAGTCCGCACCATTCCGGTGCTCGAACTCAGGCGGGCGTAGCCCGCTTAGATTGTTCCCCGATTGCGAGGCGGGGCTTGAGGCTGATCTGCTGGGTGCTGCCGACGGTGCCCTCCATCGCGGCCGCCGGCAGTGATATCGCGATCCGCCCGGTCTCGGCGAACGGCTGGTGGACGCTGGTCAGGTCGAGTGCACACTACCAAGACATGGCCATTCCGGCCGGACGGCGTGGTCGTCGCCGTTCGGCAGGGGCATTCCGGAATGCGGGCTCGATTTGCCGTAACTCAGGCTGGCGTGAAAACGCCTGCATCGCGGCAATGCTTATAAATCGAAACCAAAGCGATACGGGATTTCTCTTCATTAAATTTAAATTATGTGCTATGCTTAGAATAGCGGCTGATATCGTGCATCGGTGGATAATATCGATGACGCAGGCGGGGATAATGCTAACGTTTCCCTGACAATTTCGGGTCGCCCGTTGGCCTATCGCGACGCAGACACGCCGCTGACCGGGATGCTCTACCGGGACCAGGCCGCGCCCGGCTCCCGGCCGGGCATCCTGCTGGTGCACGGCGGCGCCGGCCTGGACGATCACGCCAGGGACCAGGCCGCCCGCTTCGCCGCGCTCGGGTACGTGGTGCTGGCCTGCGACATGTTCGGCGACGGGGTGGCGGGGGACCGCGAGCGGGTCATCGGCTGCCTGACCGCGCTGCGGGACGACCCGGCGCTGCTCGCCCGGCGCGGCCAGGCCGGGCTGGCCGCGCTCGCCGCCGCCCCGGGCACCAGCGGCCCGCTGGCGGCGGTCGGGTTCTGTTTCGGCGGCCTGGCCGTCCTCACCATGGCCCGCGCCGGGGCGGAGCTGGCGGGCGTGGTCAGCATCCACGGCAGCCTGGCGACGCAGGCGCCCGCCCAGCCGGGCGCGGTCCAGGCCCGGATCCTGGTCTGCCACGGCGCCCGGGACCCGCACGTCCCTCTGACCCAGGTGACGGCGTTCGCCGAGGAAATGGAGCAGGCAGGCGCCGACTGGCAGCTGATCCTGTACGGCGGCGCGATGCACGGCTTCACCCACTCCCGGCCCGCACCGGCCCCGGTGCCCGGCGTTGCCTATGACGCCGCCGCCGACCACCGCTCCTTCGCCGCCGCGCGCGCCTTCCTCAGCGGCCTGGCGCCGCGCGGCACGGCGGGAACGGAGGTGCCCCACGGCTGACGTCAGCGACGGCGCGCCGCCGTCGACGCCTGCCGCGCTTCCGGCACCCGTGGCTCCGCGGGCCACGGGTCAAGGGTCATCGGCCGACCGCGCAAGAGCCAGGGTCCGTTAGGAAAAACCAAGATCTTTTTATCGAACGGATCCCTGGTTTCACCTTCTGAAGCGCCAGCCGAGTACCTCGCCGCCGCTGACGGTCGGCGGGCCGAGCAGCCCGGTCAGGTACTGGGCGAGCGGCGAGTGAGGGCTGGCCACGGCGACCACGGCGGCCGGCTTCCAGCCGGCCAGCTGCGCCCGCATCTGCACGGCGTCCGGGTACAGGCCGATGGCCGGAAGGGTGGCGACCGCCGCGACGTTGACGCCTGACGACTGCGCCCAGAGCTGGTTCAGATACAGGGCCTCGGAAGACAGCCCGTTGCCGTCGGTCGCGGGCTGGCCGCTCCAGGTCGGTCCCATGTAGTAGCCGCCGTACATCGCCGACGGAACGCCGGTGTCGGCCTGCCACCGGAGCGGTGCGGTGTAGGTACGCACGGGGATCGGCACCACGAGCACGGCGGCCCCGGGCGGCAGCCGCAGCGCGCTGAAGGCCGCGGTCCAGCCGGCCGGCGCCGGGGAGGCGTCGGCGGCGGGCAGCGGGCGCGGCACCAGCGGCAGAATCGCGATCGCGGCGGCGACGCCGATGAGCCACCGGCGCGCGGGCCAGCGGCTGAGCGCGGCGTCAAGCCCGAAGGCGAGCAGCGCGGCGGCGGCGCCGTCGGCGATGATGGAGAACCGGTCGGGGATCACCGCCGCCGCGACCGGCAGGGCCTGCAGCCAGTGCCACGGCAGCGAGATGCCCTCATGCTCCCGGCCGTCGGCCAGCAGGGTCCCGCCCAGGGAGAGCACGGACAGCACCGCGAACGTCACCCCGGTGGCGCGCACCGGCAGTCGACGCCAGAAGCACACCGCGATGACGGCGAGGACGGCCAGCATCGGCCAGCCGAGATAGCCCAGGTACTCGGGGAGACCGCCCTGGAACCGGGCCGCGAAGGCGGCGCTGCGGGCCGTGTGCGCCAGCACCGACGGCGGCGGCAGGACGAAGCCGGCCAGGTCGTTCTTGTAGAAATCGGCCGCGAACGGGCTGCCGTGCTGGTGGAGCGGGCCGAAGAACTGAACCCACAGCGGATAACCCGCGATCGCGGCGGCCACCGCGATCCCGGCGCCCACGCCTACGGCGACGTCGCGGATCCGGCCGGCCACCGCGCCCGGCCGGGATACGGCGAGCACGACGGTGATGACCACTGCGGCCACGGCCGTGTCAAGCAGCAGTTCCTCGGCGATGAACAACTGGGCGGCCGCCAGCAGGCCAAGCCGGATGCCGCCGCGCGCCGCGGCCCGCCCGCCGGTGCCGCCGCCCCCGGTCACCAGCCCCAGCGCGGCGTCGATGATCAGCGGCGGGAGGACCGCGAACTGAAGATCGTAGTGACCCGCCGACGACTGGATCAGCGCCGGGGAGAACCCGTAGACAAGCCCGGCCAGGCCGGCCGCGGCGGTGCTGGCGCCCCAGCGGCGCGCAGTGGCGAACATGCCGAGCGCGGATCCGGCGAAGCCCAGCGTCATGAGCACGGTCAGGCTGGCCTGCGGGCCGGCCACCAGCGTCAGCGGCGCCAGGAGGACGCCGGGCAGCGGCATGGCCGTGTTCCACATGAGGCTGATGCCCTGCGGGGCGTTCATCGCGGTGGTGATCAGCGCGGGCAGCCGCAGGTGCGCGACCGCGGTGGCGTCGTACCGGAAGAACCAGGCGAACTGGTCGGCGTCGTAGGGGTTGCCCGCCACGATCCGCGACGCCGGGTCGCGCCACAGCCACATGGTCAGCGCGACGGCGCCGACCAGGTAGTAGGCACCGGGCAGCCACAGCGTCCGGCGGGCGGCCAGCGGGCGCGCGCGCTCCGCCGCGGCGGGGACGGCAAGGATCATAGGCGCACGCTACCGCGCATTCGACCCCTATCACGGCGAAATAACGATGATAATCACAGCCGTTATGTATGACGGATTTGTGACGCCGGATCGAAGGCCCGGTCCCCGCGCCGACGGGCGAATATAGTCCTGAACGAGGCAAAGCACGCACTCTTCAGATTCGTGCCTCACGGGCCGCTCAGCAGGCCTAACGTCCCGCTTCTGCGGCACTCGTACACGGAGGTGTCGATCCAATGTTCAATAGGCTTCGGTTCGCATGGCGACGGCACAGGCGGCGAAATCATTCTTCGCGTATTGCCGTCGCGGTCGCTATTCCTGTGGTACTGGGCCTGGCGATCGGGGTGATGGTCGCGGTCGGCGGGAGCTCGGCCGTCACCGACCTCGGCAATGCGGCGCTCGGCGTCTCCGCCAGCGCGTCGCCCAGCGCCTCGCCGTCGGCGCCGTCGGTCGCGCCGTCCACGGCGCCGTCCGGGTCGAGTACGGGCACCACGACCGCGGCGGCCAACGTCAACTGCGACATCATCGTCCCCGCGAACCCGCTCAGTGCCCGCGGCCTCGCCACCCCGTACCAGCTCACCGGTACGAACGGGCAGACCCCCGCGCAGTCCGGGTGCGAGATGACCAACGCGGTCAACCTCGGGGCGTTCGTGCAGGCCACCATCCTGAACCCGGCCACAGGCAAGCTCTTCGTCTACGACCCGCTTGTCATCACGCAGGGCACCACCCCGGCCGTGGCGCCGGTGGTGCCGAAACTGCCGAGGGGCGCGGTCGTCACGATCGACTTCGGGTTCAACGGCACCGACCTGTTCCAGGTGGGGGCGACGGCGAACGCGCTCAGGAATGGCAACTGCGTCAACGGCACGGCGGGATCGGTCTTCGGGCAGGTGTCGTTCTGCAACGGCATCAACTTCTTCCAGGCGGCGTTCCGCGCTGAGCGCGAGGGGAGGCTGGTCGTGCCGTCAGAGGGCACCTCCAGCAAGATCGTCGCGTCCGCAGGCTCGCTCGGGTCGGGCCAGAACTGCCCAGAAACGCGCAACTTCGACATGGTGGACCAGGATCCGAGCGACAACGTGACCACCTTCTACCTGCTGAATCCGGCCACCGGCCAGACCGCGCAGGACACCACGTCCAACTCGGCCAACATCCCGGGCTCGACGATGCTCGCCAATGGCAGCGATAACACCCTGCTCGACGCGTTCATGGACCCGCTACTGGGCTGCACCCCCTTCCAGGCGCCGGACCTGGCCAACAACAACGCGCCGTCCAGCTCCCAGGCGCTAGACGAACTGCTGTCGGCCGCGCACCAGCCGACGATCTCGGCGCTCGTGCCCGAGAACGACGAGATGGTGCTGGACAGCAACGGCCAGGTCGACGCGGCCAAGACCAACCTCTACCGGAGGGAACTGGGCCAGCCGGCGATCAGCGCCGCGAACAACACGACCAGCAGTCCGGCGATGTTCTGCCAGAACATGGTCGACATCCAGGCGCCGTTCCTGGCCGCCAACCAGGCGCTGCTCGCGACCGGGTCTTCGCCGGTGCCGTCGGTGGGCGACAACCTGTACACGTTCCTGGCGAACAGGCTCGGTATGTCCTTCAGCAACCTCTCCTGCCAGACCTTCGGCCTGACGAACCCCGTCACGGTCACGCTGGACGGCTCTGGCGCGGCGACCGCGGCGACCCTCAACACCACCAAGCAGACGGCGACCAACACCGGGACCACGCCGGCTATGCCCGGCTCGGGGACGCCCGGCGCACCCAAGCGGACCGGCCGCCCCCACCACCGCAAGATGGACCCGTCGGGGATGTGAGCGCATCTCCAACGCTAGCTAGATAGGAAGGCGCAAGGGCTCCTGGCAGGGGCGCGGGCTTCAACAGCCCGGGCCCCTGCCAGGAGCTTTTTCGTGCTCAGGCCACGGCGAGGCACGACCATGACCAGCCGGATCGAGGAGTCGTCATCCGCCGCCCGCGGGCTTCTGGACCCCGCCCGTCCACGGCCTGCTCTGTGCTCTGCAGGGCATCGAACCCCAGGCCACCTGGGTCCGCGCCAGGTACCTCGACACCCCGCCCGAGACTTTCCGGTCCAGCTCGTACGCGAAACGGTGCGACCCCCCGGCCGCCTTCGCCGCCGCCAGCGGGTTCATCCCCGCCGCCAGGCACCCGAACGAGACCTGCACCTTCTCCTGCGGAACCGTGTGCCCGACCATCAACCGCGCGGCTGACGGTCGTCTAGCGGCGGCCCGACGGGGGCAGTTGGCTGCCTCCCGCGCGGCAGCAAACGACCGTAGGGCGGTTCCCGCTGTCGGGAACCGCCCTACGGTGATGCGCGCCTGGGCTGTGCGGCTGCGTTATGGCAGCGCCAGGAGGCCGTCCGTGTTGCCCTTGGCGTCGGTGTAGAAGCCGACTAGGTCACCCTCGTCGTTGACGCCGTTGATCGCCGTCGAGCTGGCGCCGCGTACGTTCACGCTTGTGTACTTGCCGTTCCGCCAGGTAAAGCCATGGGTGACGGCCGCGTTGCCGGTTCCCGTGGTGTAAGTGCCTACGACCTCGTCGAAGTCGTTGACGCCGAAGGCCTGGGTCATCGCGGCACCCGGGTACGCCAGCGTGATGAACCTGCCCGAGTGCAGCTTGAGGAACGCGTCCACCTGCTTGGAGGTCTTGTTGTAGAAGCCCGCGACATCGCCGCGATCGTTGATGGCGGCAGCGGTGAGGCTCGGCCCGATGCCCCGCCCCGGGATCTCGACCCGGGTGAACCTGTGCATCCGTATGTTGTACTCGAAGCCGCGGTTTTGGCCGGTGTTGTTGGCGAAGAAGCCGACCGCCACCCCGTGGTCGTTGACGCCGAGCAGCTGGTCCACCGGCGGGCTGGAATTGTCGCCGACCGGGAAGTTGACGTCGTGGAACCGCCCGTTCTGCTCGTAGAAGCCGAAATTATTGTTCGCCATGCTCGCAGTGTTCTGCGTTGACCAGAACCCAACGGTGATGCCCTCGTCATTAAGGCCGGTGACCTGGGTCTGGGCCGAGTGCGGGAAATTCTCGTTCAGGAAGCTCCGCTGCGCGAACGGGGGGACCAGCGCGTATCCCTTGTTCGGGTGCCCGGCGGCGCCGGAGCCGAAGTACCCGACGATGATGCCCCGGTCGTTGATGCCGAGAAGCTGGTTGAACGTCTCGTCGCGGGCGTCATTGAGCTTGACGATCTGGTAGCTGCCAGCCATGTTGCTGCTCAGGCTCATGGCGGTGGTAGCGCCGGCCAGCGCGAGGGAGTCGTCCGCCGCTTGGCCGGAGGAGCAGCCGGTCACTGCCAGAGCCGTGGCTGCGATCAGTGCGCCGGATGCGAGCGCAATCGCGCCGAGATGCCGTCTGGCAGGCGCGAAAGGCGTCGGCGGCGTGTTTTGGTCCGCAAGCTTCATGCTGGTGTCCTTTCGGTCGGCGGAGCGCGGCAAGCGGAAGCGGGATAACCACTTGCCGACGCTCCTGAGTGCCGGACGTGAGCCTACTGAGCAATGGCGAAAACACTTCGCGTAACAGCAGTCTCTTAAGGAGTCCGTAAGCTCCGGCGTCTCAAAAAACAATTGGAAATCTGGTGGCCCCATAGCGTTTATGGGGCTCTCCGTCTAGTCGAGACTGAATCTGGCCGGGGGAACCATGTCCAGCGAATGCGCGTTCAGTCCGTGCCGGGCGGCGAAGGTCTCGAAACTCGCCCGCTGTTCAGCCGTGGCCCGCTGCGCCGCGTGGAGTCGCTGGTTCTCGGTCTGGTCGCGTTCAGCGTAGAAGGCGTGCAGGTGGGCGTGCTGCACCTCCTGCCGAGGATTCTTGGTGACTGGCACGCCGACGCCGCCGTCGGCGAGAGTCCCGCCCGCGGCTTCCATAGCGCGGAGGTAGTCGAGGTTGGGTGCGCTGTCATTGGCGGAGAACACCGCGTGCCCGCCGTCCAGGCTGTGGTACCACGCAGCGACCAGGGCCATCGCCGTATGACGGGCAGCCCACAGTCTGCGCGTCTCAACCTGGGTGAACGGGGACCTCCAACGCTTTGGGTCGTCGACCATGCCCCTATGTTCCGCCTTCCCGCAGACGGGCGTAAGGGTGGCCGGCTCCGGCGCCAGGCGCGCCTTGACGCCTCGCTCGGCCGGGAGCGAGGCGTCAAGGACACCGGGGTTGTGTCTCGGCGTTATTCGAGCGGCTGGCGGGCGATACCCCCTGGGTCGCGGCCGGCCAGCAGCCAGCCCAGGACCGTGGCCGCGAGCGGCATGCCAACCAGGATCACCAGCAGGTTGGTCACGGGGATGCTGGTCAGCGACGACAGGCCGTCGAGCGAATTGCTCCGGAAGAAGCCGATCGCCGCTAGGTACCCGCCGACGATCCCGATCACGGCGCCGGTGAGCGCGAGCGCGCCCGCAGTCGTCGCCGTGATGGTGCGGCGCGTGCTGCCGCCCGCCCCTGTCGCGGACAGCGTGCGCAGGTCACGGGCCGCCTCGCTGCGGACGAGGCCGACGCTCATGCCGAGGATGCCGATCGCGAGGACGATCCCGAACAGGGTGGCCGCGTCGATGATCTGCGCCAGCGAGGGGATGCTGTTGCGGCTTTCGACGCCCAGGCCGTCCGCCGCCGCGATCCGCTGAGCGTCGGTGACCTGCGTGGCGGTGAGGCCGTTCGGCACTTGGATGAGCCAGCCCTCGATCCCGACCGACTTCTGCAGGTGCAGTGTGGCGATCGCGTGCTCGGTAACCACCGTGTTCGGCGCGGACGTGCCGGACGGGAGCTGGCCGATCTCCTGGATGGGCGGGTTGGCGATGCAGCTGCCCGCCGGGCAGGGCCACGAGTTTTGGCCGTTGGGCCCGTTCCCCGGGCCGACGGAGTCCTGGCCGCCCCCCTGGTTGCCGTGGGCGAGCTGCATCAGGCTCATCGTTGACAGCCCGGGACGCATCGTCAGGATGTCGGCGTCCGGGTTGATCTGCGACTGCTTGATGCCGAACGCGCTCAGCAGCTGCGGCGTCGCCACGTAGATCGGCCCGGACCAGGAGCGCCCGTTAGCGGCGTGGACCAGGTTCACGCTGGCGTTCTCCAGCGCGATCACCGTGGTCGTGCCGAGTTCGGCGGCGATGTCCTGCGCGACCTTTGGCGCGGCCGCGATCTGGGCCGCGGTCGGGTTGTTGTCAGGAACCGCCGAGCGTCCGTTGGTGTTGCCTGGCCCGTACACGATGAGCTGGTTGGCTGTAAGGTTCGGGCCGGCGTAGTCGAGGGCGTTGGCGAACCTGGCGGCGCTCGCCACGCAGATGATGACCGCGATCAGCGTGCTGAGGCTGATCGCCGCGAGCGCCGGCCCGGACCGTGCCCGGTACCGTGCCAGATCGCGCAGTGCGAGCCTTATCGCGATCGGGCTCAGCCTCCCGGCGGCGGCGACCACCGAGAGACAGGCCGGGGCGAGCAGCACGATGGCGACGGTTAGCGCGATGAAGCCGACAGCGAGCTCCAGCACCCCGTTGTTCTCGCCTCCACCGCTGCCAGACGTGGCCCCGGCGGCGCCGAGCAGCAGGAACGCGGCGACCAGGAAGCAGAGACCGATCGGGATCGCCAGGTGGCGGGTCTTCTTCGGTGCAGGCGGGCGGCCAGCCAGCGCGGCTACCAGTGGGACCTTCGCGATCGTCTTCGCTGGACGGGAGGCAGCGAAGTAGGTCGCGATGATCGCCAGGGCCATGGAGATGCCTATGACCGTCCACGGCAGCTGGAACACGCCCATGACGTGCTGCGCGCTGTTCTCGGCCTGAGGCCGGTAAGCGACCCAGGCGAGGAAGCCGAGCACCGCTCCCGCGACGGAGCCCACGATGCCGGTGGCGGCGCCGTTGGCCCTGACTACGAGACGGATGTGCCGCTGGGTGGCGCCCTGGGCGGCGAGCATACCGATTGCCCTGAGCCTGCGCTGCGCGATGACGGTGAAGCCGCCGACACCGACCAGCGCGATCAGCAGCATGCCGAGCACGGCGGCGGCGATCGAGATCGTCTCGGGATTGATCTCGTTAGTGTTCGCCGCCGTCTGCGCGGTCGTCACGTTCATGCTGTTCGTGCTGAGGCTTGACGCGCTGACCCCGGGCGCGTCGAACAGCACCGTCACGTTGTCCGGATTCGTGACCTGGCCGGGGACGACCAGTGCGAACTGGTCGAGCAGGCTTTCCGGGTTTTGGACGATGCCAGTTACCTTCCTGGTCTGGCCGGCGATGGTCCAGGTGCCGCCGATCGTCAGGTGGAAGTCAGCGGCTACCCCGCCGGTCACGGCGATCTGGCTCGTCGTGGTGGGGTACTGGCCGCTAACCAGGCTCAGCAACGGCTCGCCGTACGGACCGTGCGGATCCTGTGCCCGCAGCTCGAAGGTGTTCAAGGTGCCGGGGATCTGGACGCTCTCGTTCTCGATCACGTCGACCCTGCCCCAGCGGCTCCCCAGATTCTTGATCTGGGCGTCGACCACCGCCGGAGAGCCGGAGAAGGAGGCGGCGTCCTGCGCGGTGCCGAGTACCCCGGCGACCGGGGCCGGCGTGTTGGTCGCAACCGTCGAGGCCACCACGGTGGCGCCGACCGCGACAGTGATCAGCGCGAGGATCAGCAGCTGCTGCCGCCATTCGCGGCGCAGCAGCCGGATGGCCCAGCGGACCACCGCCCGGCGGGCGGGTACCCCGCCGTTCTGCATCCGGTGCGCGGGCCGTTCCGTTACCGCCGTGGTGCTCATTGGTTGCGCTCCGGGATGAGCAGGGACTCGGGACCGGAGCCACCGGCGGTCTGGTCTGTCACCCGGCCGTCGCGGAGAAACACCACGCGGTCCGCCCAGGACGCGAGCTGCGCGTCGTGGGTCACCACCACCGCGGTCATCCCGCCCTCTTTGCACGCGTCGAGCAGCAGCCGCATCACCGCCTGCGCGTTGGCCGAGTCCAGCGCGCCCGAGGGCTCGTCGGCGAGGAGCAGCCTGCGCTCGCCCACCATGGCGCGCGCGATCGCCACCCGCTGCCGTTCCCCTCCGGAGAGCTGGTCGGGGTAGTGTGCCGCCCGCTGGCCCAGGCCAAGCCGTTCGAGCCCCCGCAGACCGGGGATGCGTGCCTTGCGGGCGGCCAGGCCGTCGAGCTCGAGCGGCAGCGACACGTTCTCCGCCGCGGTCAGCCCTGGCAGCAGGTTGAAGTCCTGGAATACGTAGCCGATGACGCGTCGCCGCAACCGCGCCTTGGCGTTGCGCGAGATCTTGCCGACCGGCTGTCCGGCGATCAGCACCTCGCCAGAGGTCGGCTCCTCCAGCGTGCCTGCGATGGTCAGCAGCGTGCTCTTCCCCGAGCCGCTGGGTCCCATCACCGCGACCATCTCGCCTTCCTCTGCCGTCAGGCTTACCTCGCGCAAGGCGTGCACCTCGGCGTCCCCTTGCCCGTAGGACTTGGACACCCGGCGCAGCTCCAGCATGCTCATCACTGCACTCTCATTTCCCGCCGGTGCCGAGGCAGCGGCGCTCGTGTCTGGTTTCGTGGGCCGGCCCGGTCCGCCCAGGTCGTGGCCCCCTCGGTTGCCGCGCGATTGACGCGGGCTTCTGCGGCGTCCAGCCACCGGACAACCGAATCGAGCCGGAACAGCTCGGCGTCGATCGCCAGCGACATGCTCAAGTCGCCCTCGGCGTCGTATTCCTTGATCCGGGTCCACTGCTGCATGAGCTCGATCAGGTAGCGCCGATGCGCCTGGATCACCGCTTGCACGTCGGCGCTCGGCACGTACAGCGCCACCAGGACCTTCATCACGAGTTCGTCGCGTGGCGGCGAGCTCAGGTCCGGTGGCGTGCGCAGCCACCTGTCCAGCTCCTGCTCCCCTTGGGCGCTGATGCGGAAGCCCTTCTGCGGGCCCTCCTCACCGCTGCCGTCGGACTCCACGAGCCCGTCACGCTCCAGCCGCTGCAACGTCGTGTACACCTGACCCCCGTTCAGCGGCCAGACTTCGCCGGTGCGCGCCTCGAACTCCTCGCGAAGCTGCAGGCCGTACTTGGGACCCTCGCTCAGCAGCGCGAGCAGCGCGTGGCGGACACTCATGACCCGCCCCTACTTGGCATCATGCTCGGTAGGCTACTGAGTAGCACGCTGAATATCGGTAGGGCTAGGCACCGAGTTGCACGTAGGCGCAACCCCCCTGCCGGAGGTGGAGCTAGCACCACCCCCGCGCGGGCACGCGTACAGCCTGCACCTCGCGAGAGCAAGGATGCGGCTAGCCGCCCGTCGGCAGCATCAGCCAGCGGGCGAGCACAGTGGCAAAGTCATCGCCGCACGGTCGGCCTGCTCGTCGCTCGGGCGGCGGCCCAGGTGACCGCCCGGTCGGCCACGTCGCCGGTGGTCGCAGCGAAGAAGTGATCGGCCGAGGGTACGGTCTGCTGCTCGCAGGCGGCCCAGTCGGCGACGAGCGGATCGATCACGTCGGCCCCGAACCAGGCGTCCCGCTCAGCGGTCACGACCAGCTTCGGACGGGGATCGGTCGCGACCGGCGGCTGCGCCGGGGGGCGGAGCGGCGACGCGGGCGAGACGAACTGCGGTACGACTAGCGCCGGCGCGATCAGCGCCCAGCCCACGACGGCCGGGTGGGTAACCGTGGCGGCCACCGCCGCGCCAAACGAGTAGCCGATCAGCAGGACGGGACCGTCGCACGCCTCGATCTGAGCCACGGTGTCGGCCTGGGCCGCCGCCTCCTCCACAGAGGAGAAGTCGAACCGGCGCGGCACGATGGGCGTGGCAAGCAACCGGTCGTATATCGCGCTGATCACGCGATTGTGCTGACCTCCGCCATGGGCGAAGTAAGGGGGCAGCAGAACGACATAAGTCATGGCGGTGTCCTGATCGTTGGCGGGATCGAGGCCGGCGCGTCGGCACGTCGGCGACGCCTGCCTCGATCACTCGTCTCTTTGGGCCTTCCCCGTCATTCAGACGGAGAGCACCTCGCCGGTCGGCGCGACCGGGGCGAACTTCTTCGACGCGTCGAAGCCGACGATCTTGGCGAGGGTGCCGCCGAGCATCTTGGCGCGGTCCTCCGCTGGCACATCGAACATCTGCTCGGAGATGACGGCCTGGCTGCCGAGGAAGGTGCCTTCGGCGTGCGGGTAGTCGTTGCCCCAGTAGATGGTGTCCACGCCGGTGATGTGGCGGGCTTGCACGGCCATCCGATCGTCGGCGAACTGGACGCGGATGTTGCGCTTGACGTATTCGCTTGGCTTGAGGTCATAGGGCCAGCGCTCGTTGATCAGGAACAGCTGACCGAACAGGTCCTGCTCCGCCCAGGGCTTGCCTTCCTGGAGGAATCCCATCCACCACTCTGGGTCCTGCCCGGTCCCGGTGCGCCAGCCCTTGTCCATCATGGACATGAAGTGGGCCAGCCAGCCGGCGTTGTACTCGATCACGTTCCACATCAGGTTCGGGTGCCGGTCGCAGGCACCGGAGGCGATCAGCTCGGAGATGATCCGCATCGGCACCGCGCCGCTCGAGTTGCCGCCGCCCATCGTGCGGGCGGCCAGGGTGGCGTTGGTCAGCTCCTTGTTCTTGCCCATCGCCATCGCGGTGAGTATGCCCTTGACCGCGTCGCCGGTGATCGAGTTCCCCGTCTTGGTGTTCGCACCGCCGGCCGCGAGGTGGAAGAAGATCGGCAGGCCGTTGGCCTCCGCGCAAGCCCACAGCGGCTCGTACTCGTCCGCGTGGTACGGCAGCGGCTGCGGGTGCTCGGGCAGGAACAGGCCGCGCAGGCCCAGCCGCACGCACCGCTCGACCTCCTTGACCGCGTCCCCGATGTCGGTGGTCGGGATCGCGGCCATCGGGCGCATCCGGTCCGCGTACGGCAGGTACGTCTCCGCCACCCAGTCGTTGTAGACGCGAGCGTGGGCCAGGGCCACCTCGTGATCGTCGGTATAGGTCGCGAACAGCGCAAAGTTCGAGAACAGCACCGTAGCGTCCACGCCGTCGCGGTCCATGTCCCGCAGGATCTGGTCGGGATACCAGTCCGGCGTCGGACCGGTGTTCTGCCGGTACCGCGACACCGTCCAGCCTTCGTAGCCGGGTGCGTGCACCGTACGGAACACCGTGTGCCCGCCCGGCGTCAACGGCTCCTCGAGCTCGAACTCGGTCTGCGTGAGCGCCTTGTCCCGCAGGTTCTTCGGTAGCCGTTCGGTGAACAGGTCCATCGGCTCAATTACGTGACTGTCACCTGAGACAACGAATTCCTGGGTCATGCCTTCTCCCACCGATCCACCGTGACTGCTCTGTCTGAACCTCCAGTTCCATAAGTGACACTGGAGTACCACCAAACTACGCCTCCCGGCCGCGACCGTCAACGGCCAACCGGGCTAGAAGCCGAGCTTGCTCAGCAGGGCCTCGGTTTCCGTCCACAGGCGGGCGGCGGCGGCTTGGTCTTGTGCGGCTTCGGCCGGCGTTTCTTCCGCCTGCCGGTAGAAGTAGCGCCCGCCGTCGCGTCCGCCTTCTGGCTCGGTGGCCAGCCAGGCCAGCGTCTCGGCCGGCTCGTCGGGTGAGACGGTGTCGGCCGCGGCCATGTGGGTCTGCATCGCCGCGTCCCCGTGCGAGGCGAAGTTGCTGGCGACCACGCCGGGATGCATGACCTGGGCGGTGATTCCGTCAGGAGCCGCGCGCCGTGCCAGTTCGCGCGTGAAGAGAATGTTGGCGAGCTTCGCCCGGCAGTAGGCGAGGGTTGGATGGGACTGGTTGAAGCCCTGCAGGTCGTCCCAGTCGAGCTGCTCGACCACCCGGTGGGCGCTCGATGACACGGAGATCACCCTCGTCGTGCCGGGCGGCTGACCGGCGGCGCTCAGCTTGAGCAGCGGCATCAGCTCCCGCGTGAGCAGGAAGGGGGCGAGGTGGTTGGCGGCGAAGGTTGCCTCGGTGCCTTCGGTGGTGATGATCTGCCGGTCCCGCACGCCGCCCGCGTTGTTGATCAGGACATCGAGGCGGGGGACACGGCCCGCGATCTCGTCGGCCACGCGCTTGACCTCCGCCATCAGGGTGAAGTCGCCGCGGAGCATGGTGAAACTGCCGCCGCCGGCCCGCGCGGCCGCGACGAGCTCGGGTTCGGCGGCGGCACTGCGCCGCGGGTCGCGGCCGACGCCGATCACCCGCCAGCCGAGTGCGGCGAGCTTGCCCGCGGTCGACTTCCCGATCCCCGAGCTGGCTCCCGTGACGACCGCAACGGGCTGGTTCGCATCGAGTTCCAAGGCCTTTTTCTCCATGTCTCTTAACGTGGCCGCAGGCCGTCGAGCAGCAGGCGGACGGTGAAATAGATCTTCTTGTCCATCTCTTCTTCCGTCGGCAGGCGACCGCTCACGATCGCGCGCACTTGGCCGCTGATCACCATGCTCATAAAAGCGGAGGCGGCCAGTCCGGAGTCAGTCGGAGCGATCTGCCCGGCGGCAATGGCACGGTCAAGCAGCCCGGCGACGAAGTCAATCACCGGCTTGGCGCTCTGCTCGAAATTAGCGGTGAAGATTTCCGGGAACCGGTAGCTTTCCGTGTTGATGATGCGCTGCAGGCGCAGGCCGTTAGGGGTCATCACCTGGCCGATGCGCAGCCGGGCGATGGATGCCAGCGTCTCGGTCAGGTCGCCCTGGTCGAAGCCCTCAAGCACGTCCTGCGGGACGATCTGCCGCTCGACCGCGAGCTGCACCGCGCCGCGAAACAGCGATGCCTTGTCGGGATAGCGGGCGTAGACGGTGCGCTTGGTCATGTTGATGCGGGCGGCGATCATCTCGATGGTGGTCAACTCGAAACCATGCTCAAGGAACAGGTCAAGCGCGGCGTCGAGCAGCTCACCGTGGCGTGCCTCGGCCTGCTCGGTGGTCGGCCGCCCGGCCCCGCGGCGCATCGTGGAGGTTGCGTTCATTAAGCCAGCCCGCCTAAATCGCTCTTGCGCGGTCGCCAGATCCAGTCATAATGATACGCACAAGGTGTCATTTGTCTAGTCCGGCGACGACACCCACGGAAGGATGGCCCCATGAGCTCGGCAACCGAAAAGCTGACGCAGTTGGTCTCGGCCGAGGACCGCTTCGACTACTCCCATGACGAGCTGCGTGAGACGCAACTGGAGGCGCTTAACGAGCGGTTCCAGGAGCGCAAGGACCGCATCAAGCTACTGGGCCACCGGGCCCGCGAAGCCGGCACGACCGAGATCCGCAGCCGCGAGGACATGGTGCCGCTGCTGTTCCCGCACAGCGTCTACAAGAGCTACCCGGAAAGCTTCCTCATCGAGGAGCAGTGGGGCCGCCTCGGCAAGTGGCTGGGCGCAGTGTCTCCCTACCCGATCAGCCCGATCGAGACCTCGGACGTCGCGGACATCGACGACTGGATCGACCGGCTTCAGGCCAAGGGACACTATGTTTCCTGCTCCAGCGGCACGACCGGCAAGTCGGCCATGCTGCTCGCGTCGGATCAGGACATGGACTGGTCGCGCAAGGACACGGTCAGCGTCTTCGCGTGGGGTTCGGGCGTCCAGCCGGCCCGTGACCGGCGGATGATGGGTCTCGCTCCCGCTGCCGCCGTCCCGAAGAACCTGGTCATCGGCCAGGCGCAGCAGGACGCCTTCGGTGATCCTTCCAAGGAGCGCTTCCGCCTGCCCATCCCGCCGATCACTGTCGGCTCGCTGACCAAGATGGTCGTCCTGCGGAAGAAGATCGCGGACGGCACCGCGCTGCCCGGGGAACTGGCCGACTTCGAGCAGACCTCTAGAGAGCGTCAGGCGACGCTCGACCAGGCGATGACCGCGGGCGCCGAGGCGCTCATCAAGTACCGCGAAGAGAAGCTCTATATCTCCGGCCTGTGGAACGCGCTGTACCAGGTGGCGAAGGCCGTCCGCGACATGGGGTATTCAGCCAAGGACTTTCACCCCGACAACTGCATCTACATCGGCGGCGGCCTCAAGCGCGCGCAGCTCCCGCCGGACTACCAGGAATTTGTCCACCAGACATTCAACATCCCGCCCAACCGGGACTTCCAGAACTACTCCATGCAGGAGCTCAATTCCGGCATGCCCAAGTGCCAGCGAGGCAACCGCTATCACGTTCCGCCGTGGCTGGTGCCTTTCATCCTGGATGAGGAAGGGCGCACCCTGCTGCCGCACGAGGCCGGCGAGATCGAAGGCCGGGCTGCGTTCTTCGATCTTTCGCTCGACGGGCGCTGGGGCGGAATCATCACCGGCGACAAGATCTCGCTCGATTTCGGTCCCTGTGCCTGCGGCTGCAAGGGCCCGTCCGTCCGGAACAACATTGTCCGCTACGCCGACCTCCAGGGCGACGACAAGATCGGCTGCGCCGGCACCGTCGATGCCTATGTGCGAGGCCTCTCATGAGCGCGGCCAGCACCGATCTGAAGACCGCGGACTCGGTGGTTTCCGCGCCGTTCTTTCTGCGGGGCGAACTGGTCGAGGGCCGGGACGCCGTCCACCGCTCGCGCGACCTGGGAGTCACGTTCGCAACACCGCGGATCGCCCTGGACCGGGTGGTGCATCCGCGAACGGAGGTGCCGCCACTGCTGAACATTCCGCTCGCGGAGATCATCGATTTCCTCGTCGAGACCGGCGAGCGGATCCGCAACCCCGGCAACCTCTTCGTGCAGGAATGCATCGACCGCATGGCATCCACCCACGTGCTGCCCCGGGCCGTGCTGGCAGAGCAGGTCAGGGGCGCGGCGGCCTATCTCGACAAGCGACTGCTGCAGACGGTGGTCGAGCAGAACTTTCCCGATCCCAGGGCGCTGGACGAGTGGGTGCCGAAGCAGGATTTCACCGGACGCAAGAGCTTCGTGCGCGCCTTCGCGCCCCGGCTGATCCACGTGCTGCCCGGCAACTCACCGGGCGTTGCGGTGAAGTCCATCGCCCAGGGAGCGATGGTCAAGGCGGTCAACCTGTTCAAGATGTCCTCGAGCGATCCCTTCACCACGGTCGCCGTCCTGCGGACCATGGCGGAAATCGACCCGGACCATGCCGTCGTGAAGTCGATGTCGGCCGTCTACTGGCGCGGGGGCGACGACGGGGTGGAGCGCGCGCTCTACCGTCCCCAGTACTTCGACAAGATCGTGGCCTGGGGCGGCGGTGACGCGATCAACAACGTGGTCAAGTACCTCGGTCCCGGCTTTCAGCTGGTCTCATTCGACCCCAAGACGTCGATCTCGATGGTCGGGAGGGAAGCGACCGCCTCCGACGAGGCGCTCGACCACGCGGCCGATCTCGCCGCCGCCGACGTCATGGTCCTCAATCAGGAAGCCTGCGTCGCCAGTCGTTTCATCTTCGTCGAGGCGGACCTCGACGACGCCGACCGTTTCTGCGAGCGGCTGCACGCGCGCATCGTCGAACGGGCCGCAGCCTCGGGCGACACAAGGCCGCTTGACCTAGACCTGCGCGAGCAGATCGACATGCTGATGATGCTCGACGACGAGTTCCGGGTGTGGGGCAAGACCGACGGCAGGGGACTGGTGATCCGCTCGGACGAACCGGTGGACTTCCACCCGATCAACAAGACCGCCAACGTGGTCCGGGTGGACTCGCTCGACGATGCCGCGAGGTACGTGAACGTGGCGACGCAAACGGTCGGGTTCTACCCGTTCGAGCGGATGCCGGAGTATCGTGACCTGCTCGCCAGCGGCGGCGCCCAGCGCATCGTGCGGCTGGGCGAGGCGGGGCCGAGCACCATCGGCAACCCGCACGATGCCATGTATCCGCTGCACCGCTTCGTGCACTGGATGGCGCACGAAGATGGGGTCGGTCCGGTGTAGGAGCACTGCGGGCCGGTGGTTTCCGGCTAGGGTGGGTGGCGATTTCTTCGGCCTATCCTGGGACTGTTCCGCGATGCTTATCTTCCTCCCGCCATCGGAGGCCAAGGCATTCCCGGTTGAGTTGCCGCCGGTCGAGCTCGCTTCCCTGGCGCTGCCCGAGCTCGCGCCGGTGCGGGCCAGACTGCTGAAGGCGATGGTCCGCCTGGCTCGTGCCCGGGTACCGGCCGCGCTGGATGCATTGGGTCTGAGCCAGAGCCAGGCCGGTGAGCTGGCTCATAACCGGGAGCTGCTCTCGGGGCCCGCTGGCGGGGCGGCCGATGTGTATACCGGCGTGCTTTACGACGCACTCGACCTGCCCGATCTGCGCCGCCGGGGCGTCGCGACGGATCACGTGCTGATCTTCTCGGGCCTGTGGGGAGTGCTCCGGCCGGGTGACCGTATCCCGCACTATCGTTGCTCTGCGGGGGTGAAGCTGCCCGCCGTCGGCTCGGTGTCAGCGGCCTGGCGCAAGGCGCTGCGGGCCCCGCTGGCCGCCCATGTCGGCGACCGGCTGGTAGTGGACCTGCGGTCGGGTGCGTACGCGCCCCTGTGGGCACCTGGAGGCAACGCTGTTACCGTGCGGGTGCTGCACGAGCGGGAGTCCGGTGGTGCGGTTACCCGTTCCGTGGTCTCGCACTTCAATAAGGCGACCAAGGGACGGCTCACCCGGACGCTGCTGGAATCGGGTCAGCAGCCGCGCAAGCCGGACGAGTTCGCCGACCTGGTGCGCGCCCTCGGCTACGTGGTCGAGCCGGGACCCGAGAGCACCCGCCCGGACGCCCCGGCAGCGCTGGACATCGTGGTGCGCGAGCTCTGAGGCAGCTGACCCAGGTCACGCCGGACAAAGGGGAGGCAATGGATCTGCACCTGAATGGCAAGGTCGTGCTTATCACTGGCGGGACCGACGGGCTAGGAGCGGCGCTTGCGAATCGCCACGCCGCGGGACGGATTGATCAGGTCTCCGACGATGAGCTTGTCAGGCTGTCGCGTCGCGGTTGGCGAGGAACAAGGTGAGCTGCTTGACCACGAAGTTGTGATCTTCCAGCTGGGGCAGGCCTGACACGGTGACCGAGCCGACGACGCCCACCCGGCGCACGATCACAGGGAACGACCCGCCGTGGGCCGCGTACCTGGCCGGGTCGAGCCCGGTACGGTCCTCGAAGGTCGATCCCGCCGCCCGGGCCTTGGCTCCTAGGTACAGCGAGCTGTGCCCGAACCGGTGGACCACGCGTGACTTACGCTCCACCCAGTCGTCGTTGTCCGGTGACGTTCCCTCCAGCGCGGCGTGGAACAGTCGCTGTCCGCCGCGCGTGATCGACACCACGACAGGCAAGGACGCCTCCCGCGCTGCCTTCACCAGCTGGACGCCGAGGTCCCAGGCCGTGGCGTTATCGAAATCATCGAAGACAAGGCGCTGCTCCTGCGCCGCAAGCTCCGCGAGGTCCTCAGCATCTGAGGGAAGCGTCATGCTGTCCGCCCCTTCTTACGGTGGCACCGGTGAACAGTGATAGCGGTCAGTATGGCAGCCATGGCGCGGACCGCTGGGCGGGACGACGCCTTGACATCGGGAAGCCCCATGCTAACTTAGTGCCTAATTAGTCCGCTAACTTAGTGCCCAAACACTACTTATGGCCATCTCGGAAATCGCGATCAATCGTCGGAGAATCGCGATTAAATTGCTTTCGGCAGGGAGATCACATGGGCAAGCTCGATGGTCAGACCGCCTTCATCACCGGCGCCGCCCGGGGCCAGGGCCGAAGTCATGCCGTTCGGCTCGCCCAGGAAGGCGCCGATATCATCGCGGTCGACATCTGCGCGCAGATTTCCTCGGTGTCCTACCCGATGTCGACCCCGGCCGACCTGGAGGAGACCGTGAAGGCGGTCGAGGCGATCGACCGTCGGATCGTCGCCCGGCAGGCCGACGTGCGCGACGTCGACGGTCTGCGCAAAGCCCTCGAGGAAGGGATGGCCGAACTCGGCGTCCCGCAGATCGTGCTGGCCAACGCGGGCATCGGCGTGGGCGGCCCGAACTCGTCCGACCAGGACTGGGACGACGTCATCGCGGTCAATCTGACCGGCGTCTGGAACACCGGGCGGATCGTGATCCCGCACATGATCGAGGCCGACCGGGGCGGCGCGATCGTGCTCACCAGCTCGACGGCAGGCCTGCTCGGGGTCGGGACCAACGAGACCGGCCTGCTCGGGTACACGGCCGCCAAGACGGGCGTGGTCGGGCTGATGCGCAGCTGGGCCAACTACCTAGGGCCGCACAACATCCGGGTCAACGCCATCGCGCCGACCGCGGTGCGCACGCCGATGGCGGCCAACCTGTCGATCGAGGCACTCTTCGAGATCAATCCGGCGCTCGCCCGCGCGATGTCAAACTCGCTGCCGGTCGAGATGGTCGAGCCCATCGACATCTCCAACGCGATCGCCTGGCTCGTGTCCGACGAAGGGCGGTACGTGACGGGGACGGTGCTGCCGGTCGACGCGGGCTCGCTGAACAGGCGCTAGCCGGGCTCGGTCACGGATGCCGGTCACCCTCGAGACGACGGATCAGCCGCTCGACGAAGGCAACCGTCTCCGTATGCCCGTCGGACATGCCCAGCGTGGCCTCGGCCGCCAGGAAGCGGGTCACGCTGGCCAGCAGGGTGGCGGCCACCTCGGGCGAGATGTCGTCAGGCGATACGCCGTACCGCTCGAACGCACTCGTCAGCACCGTGAGCTCTTGCGCCCGGAACCGCTCGACCGTCTCGGCGATCTCGGCCCTGACGACCTTGCGGTGGTTCGACAGCGCGACGAACTCCATAGTCAGCGCGGTGCCCTCGGTGTTGCGGTAAAGGTCCCAAAGGGCCCACAGGGGCTGGTCGGACCTGAGAGCTCTCGCCTGCGCGGCCAGGCCCTGCTCGGAGCGGTGCCGGAACAGCGCCAGGAACAGGTCGTCCATCGTCCGGAAGTAATAGTGGACCAGGGCACGGTTGAGGCCGGCCTCGGCCGCCACCCGGCGCGAGGTGACGGCGGCGTACCCCTCGTTCGCCATGACGACGGCCGCTGCATCCAGAAGCTGCCCGCGGGTCGCGGACGTTTCCGAACCGAACCGGCGGCCTGGTGCCATTGGGCGATTGTACGTGCCATCCCCGAACTCCGGCAATTGAGTCAGCCCGACCGCGGCCACCTCGCGGCGGCACTTCATCACGAGAATGGAACCTAATGACAACCAACGAGACGCGCAATTGGTTCGCCGACGAATCGGTGGCTCAGGACCCGTATCCATTCCTAAAGGCACTCAGATCGCAGTGCCCAGTCCAGCCGACCCCGCATCACGATGTCGTCGCGGTTACCGGATATGCGGAAGTCTCTGAAATTCTGCGCCAGCATGATACGTTCTCCGCCTGCAACACGGTCGTGGGGCCGTTCGCGCATTTTCCCGAGCCGCTGGCCGGCGACGACGTCAGCGAGCTCATCGCGCGGTACCGGCACCTGCTGCCGCAGAACGAGCACATGGTGACCATGGACCAGCCGGACCACACCCGCGAGCGGGCACTCCTCATGCGACTGCTGACCCCGCGCAGGCTCCGCGAGAACGAGGAGTTCATCTTCCGCCTAGCCGACCAGCAACTCGACCCCATCCTCAGCGCGGGCCACTGCGAGTTCATCGGCGAGTACGCCTCGCCGCTGGCCACCCTGGTCATCGCCGAACTCCTGGGCGTGCCCGAGGAGGACTTCGACCAGGTACGGTCCGGCTTCGGGCTGATGGGCGGCGGCACCGGCGACCTGCATGAGCCGGCCACCAAGCCCAGCTACACCGACTCGCTGGCCTGGCTGGACGGGACGTTCACCGCTTACATCGCGGACCGCCGGCGCAACCCGCGCGACGACGTAATGTCCGGCCTGGCGCTGGCCAAGTACCCGGACGGGTCCACCCCGGAGGTGATCGCGGCCGTCCGCACGGCCACCTTCCTGTTCGCGGCCGGCCAGGAGACGTCGGCCCGCATGCTCGCCCAGGCGGTGCGCTATCTGGCCGAGGACCCGGCCCTGCAGAACGAGCTGCGCGAGCGTACCGACCGCATCCCCAACTTCATCGAGGAGACCCTGCGGATCGAGCCGCCGACCAAGACCGACTGCCGGATGGCCCGGCGCGCCACCACGATCGGCGGTGTCGACATCCCGGCCGGAGCCACGGTGGCGCTGCTCCTAGGCGGGGCCAACCGCGACCCGCGCCAGTTCCCGCGCCCCGACGAGTTCCTGGCCGACCGTCCCAACGCGCGGCAGCACCTCACCTTCGGCCGCGGCATCCACACGTGTCCGGGCAGTCCCCTGGCCCGGGCCGAGGGCCGGATCAGCATCGAGCGACTGCTGCTGCGCACCCGCAACATCCGCCTGTCGGAGGTCCATCATGGCCCCGCCTCGGACCGTCATTTCAAATACGAGCCGACCTGGATGCTGCGGGCGATGGAAGAGCTGCACATCGAGTTCGACCCCAGTCCCGCGGGCGACTGAGGACAGGGACATCCGGCTGGCACGGCTGCGGGGCTTCCGTGCTCAGTGGTGGCACATCGCCCTCGTCCTGAGATTCCGTGATGCATGACCAGGGCATCCAGGGAGGTTGCGACGTGTTGAATGGCCTCCTCAGTCAGCGCCCGGCGCGAGGACCGCGGCATGCTGCGCATCGAGGAAGGCTTGTTCGACCGGGTTCGCGGTAAGAGAGCGGGCAGCATCGTAGGCGGCCGCGGCTTCCTCGTCGCGCCCGAGGCGGCGCAGCAGGTCGGCGCGTGCCGCGTGGAACAAGTAGTAGCCGTCCAGGCCCGAAGAACGCAGCTCGTCCACTGCGGCCAGACCTGCCGCCGGGCCGCGGACCTCGGCCAGCGCGACGGCGCGGTTGAGTGCGACTACCGGCGTCGGCGTGAGCGCGTACAGCTGGTCGTACAGCGTCATGATGGCGTGCCAGTCGGTGCTGCCAAAGGTTGGGGCGGAGGAATGGACCGCGTTGATGGCGGCCTGGATTTGGTACGGGCCCGGGTGGCCGCGCTGGACGCACGCACGCACGATGGCCTGGCCTTCGGCGATCAGCCCGCGGTCCCAGAGCCGCCGGTCCTGTTCGGCCAGCCGGACCAGCCTCCCGTCGGCGGCGACGCGGGCGGCGCTGCGGGCGTGCAGCAGCAGGAGCAGCGCCAGCAGGCCCTGCGCCTCCGGCTCGTCCGGCATCAGTCCGGCGAGCACCCGGGCGAGCCTGATTCCCTCAGCGCATAGGTCAAGCCGCAGCAGGCTGCCGGCGGTCGCGGCGTAGCCCTCGTTGAAGACCAGGTAGAGGACCGCGAGCACCGGCATGAGGCGGCCGGGAAGCTCTGATTCGGCGGGCACGCGGTACGGGATGCGGGCGTCCCTGATCTTGCGCTTGGCCCGGACGATCCGCTGGGCCATGGTCGCCTCGGGGACGAGAAACGCCCGCGCGATCTCCGGCGTCTCGAGCCCGCCGAGCAGCCGCAGGGTCAGCGCGACCTGGGCGGCCTGGTTCAGCGCGGGATGACAGCAGGTGAAGATCAGCCGCAGCCGGTCGTCGGGCACGGACCCCTCCTGAGGCGGAGCTTCGTCGGCCGCGTCGGCGCCGTACAGGTGATGGGCCTGCGCTTGCCGCTCGTCACGGATCGATTCGCGGCGCAGCCGGTCGATGGCCCGGTTGCGGGCGGTCGTCACGATCCACCCACCAGGATTGGGCGGCACACCGTCCAACGGCCACCTGGCGGCCGCCACCGTGAACGCGTCCTGGACCGCTTCCTCGGCGGCGTCGATATCGCCGAGGAAGCGGATCAGGGTGGCGACGCAGCGGCCGTACTCGCGGCGGAAGACGGCCTCGGCGGTCATCGCGGGAGTTTCCGTGCTCGCTGCCCGGACACGCTCACTCCCCACAGGGCGCGTCAGCCCAGCCGGATCGCGTCGTCGAGGTCCCCGCCGAACAACGGGCGGACTTCGATCGGCCGCTGTTCCGCGGCCGCGGCGAGCTTGGCCCACTCCAGGGCCGCGTCCAGGTCGGCGGCGTTGATGATCCAGAACCCGGCGAGGTGCTCCTTGGTCTCGGTGTACGGCCCGTCGGTAAGCACAAAATCGCCGCCGGACTGACGTACCACGGTCGCCGACTCCGGGCCCCCTTGCATGCCGCCCTTGAACACGAACGCGCCGGCGTCCTCCAGCTTGTCTCCCAGCTCGCCTACCCCGGCCCACACCTGCTGGCTCCTCTCCGGGGGAACGGGCACGGCATAGTCGCGGTAGAGCGCGAGCAGGTACTGCGCCATAAGCAATCACTCCCGTTTGTCATCCGGAGCCGGTCTCTGCCCGGCCCTCACTCCCGCTACGAAGTGACCTCCGCCGAATCGACACTTCGCCTGCCACGATGCCAGAAGACTTTGCGCCAGGCTCGTCGGGTGCCGACGCTTGCGCTTACCTGAAGTGGATCACCTCGGGGTCCACGGCTCCCCGTACACCGGGTACGACTTGGTATCCAGAGTCGATGACCTCTTCCGGGGCGATGGTGTACTTCCACCTAGCGCCGGTCCTTACTCCACCCGGGATGGGAACAAGGCAACTGATGTATCGGCCTGCGGACTTCCACTTGCAATTACCCACGACGGCCTTGCTGAGGCCCGGTCCGCGCAGCATCGCAACCATGAAGGCGGTGCCAATGTCGGCTTGAGCGGCTGCCGGGGCTGAGGTTCCGTTGGCGTTCGCCAGCCGGAATCGGACATTGATCGTGTGCTGAGAGCGCGCGACCGTGCTCCCCTTGGCGGGGGCGAGGAACCCGTTCATCCCGTAAACGGCGATGAAATGGACCTGGGGGTTCTTGCGTTGCCGGTTTCCGGCCAGGTCCGTCGCCCCGGCGCAGCTGTCGTCGTAGAACCAGACGCCCTCAATCTGGGGGCCGAAAACCTCGAGAGCCGCTGGCTTGGCCACCGTGCCGTTGTCGGTGGTCCGGCAGCGCGCGGTGAAGCCGCCGTACACGTACTTGTGCCCTTCGGTCACGCCGGTCAGCGTCACTGACGGCGGTGTCGTGTCCAGCGGGCTGAAGCAGCCATGCACACGCTGGTCGGAGGACGTGTAGTCCGCGCAGTGGGTGTGCCACCAGGTCGCACCGACCACCTTGGCCCCGGTCCAGATGTCGCCCGAGAAGTCGGCATAGGAAAGGTTGGCGCGGTCGAGGTTCACCCCAGGCATATCGACCTCCTGGATGCTGGCGTGGTCGAGATCGGCCCCGCTGAGGTCGGCGTCGGCTGGGATGCCAGTCTCGTCAATGACCGTGGTTGGCCCGAAGAGGAAGCCGTCGACGGCCTTCCAGTGGACGGGAAGTGCGGCCGGCGTCCCGCTGCCGCCCTCGTACGACCGGATGCTCTTCAGGTTCGCGCCGGTGAAGTCGGTGCCGGACATGATCACTGCCGAGACGTTAGCGTTGGTCAGGTTGGCGCGAGTCAGGGTAGCGCTCGTGAAATCGGCGCCCGCAAGCTCCGCGTTCGCGAGGTTGGCGCCGGCCAGGTTAGCATCGGCCAAATCCGCATCGACCAGATTCGCGGAAACCAGCCCGCAGCCGCTCCAGTCCACCCCCGGCGACGGCGCCGGGGTGACGACGCCGGTCCCGGAGGCTACCGTCGGGCAGCTGACGGCGGTGGTGGCCCGCGCCGTCCCGTCGATTCCGGCCATGCCCGCCGCCAGCGCCGCGAAGACCGCGACGAAACGCACCATCCTGCTAAACACCATCGCCCGCCGCTCCGCAACTTCCGCATCTTTCCGCACATCGACGATCAAACGCGTGTAAGCCTGTCAACGGACCGCCGCGTTGGCCGCCTTCACCAACCAGGCCGTCGACCTACTGAAATCGTGGCGTTCATGCCGCGTTCGAGCGGCTCCAGTCCGTAACTTACAGCTGGTCTAGGACCTTGGTCTTGATGTGGGCCAGGGAGTCCGCGATCTCGGTTTTGGTCGTGCCGAGGTTCCAGTCGGGCAAGATGAACTCGTCGTAGCCGAGCTCTGCGTACTGGCCGATCTGGTCGACTAGCCGCTGGGTTGAGCCGAAGAGCACCGCGCGGCCAGGCGGAGGTGTGCGGGCGTCGAGTTCGATGAGCGCGTTGACCGACGTCCATATCGTCGAGGGATCGCGCCCGACCGCGTCGCAGGCATCGAACAGCGCCGCACGGGGGGCGGCGGCCTGTTCTGGGGTGGCCCAGGTGTTCCACTGATCGGCATAACGGGCAGTGATGCGGAGCATACGGGGACTGCGGGTGCCGACGAGGATCGGCAGCGGGGACTGGACTGGCTTGGGGTCGCAGGGAGCTTCGGTGAGGTTGTAGATGGAACCGTGGAACGTGGTGGACTCGTCCGACATCATCGAGCGAACGATCTGGATCGCCTCCTCGAACCGGCTGACGCGCCTCCCTGGTGGTTCCAGTTCGATGCCGTAGGCGTGATGCTCGTTGACCTGCCAGCCCGCCCCGATCCCGAGGGTCATTCGGCCGCCCGAGAGCTGGTCGATCGTAGCGGCGCGTTTGGCGAGCAGCGCTGGATGATGGACCGACGTGGGCGACACCAGCGTCCCGATCCGAACCCGCTCGGTGATGGCCGCCAGGGCAGGCAGAAGCGCCCAGCACTCGTAGGTGTCTCCGCGGGCGGGCGTCGTGTCGCCGGTGTTAGGCATGTAGTGGTCGGCCAGCCAAGTGCCGTTCCACCCCGCGTCCTCCGCCGCGCGCACCTCCTCCAGCAGGTCAGCGGGAGTACGGCTGTTGTGGGGCCAGAGCGAGAACTTCACAGGACAACCCTAGAGCCCAAGCCAATCGCGAGCACCATGGCCTCCCGGTCGGCGTGAGCCGAGGAACTCCAGTCGAGTCAGCCGCGCAAGTCACGCTAACCGCGCGGTTGGGCGGCCGCCGGGGGATGAGCACGTTGGCTGCTGTTAGGTGATCCGGACGAACGGGTCGATGATGAACGACACCGAGACTGACTGGGGTGATGCCTCGGTATCGGTGACGGTGATGGTGACGAGGAACCGGCCCTCCGTGGTGGGGGTGCCCGTGATCACGCCGCCGCTGAAGCTCAGCCCGGGTGGCAGGGTGCCGGTCTCCGACCAGTTGTACGGGCCGCTGCCGCCCGAGGGCGTGAGTGACAGGCTGAAGGGCGCGTCGATCTGGGGCTGCTGAGTGCCCGGGTTGGTCATCGTCAGGGTCGGATAATCGCACTGGACGCTGACCTTCGCGCTGGCGCTGTGCGCGGACGGCGACGTCACCACGAGCGTGTCGGAGATCTCCCACTGGTTCGACGCCGCCGTCACCGAGTCCGGGACGCTGACCGTGCCGCCTGCGGGGATTTTCACCTGCGTCGGCCCGGTGCCGGTCTGGTTGGAGCGGGCCCAGTGGTAGGTCACGGTGGTCGCCCGATCGGAGCTGATCGTCCCGGGCACGGTGAGCGATGGCAGCTCGGCCGGGCATGTACCTGAGACCGCGGCTGGGTTCGCGGCCGCCGTAATGACCGGTGGCGGAGGCGGCGCGGTAGAAGGGGGGTTAGTGGTCGGCGCGCCGGTGGTGGGCGGGTTCGTGGCCGAGCTGGTCGCCGAGGGACTGCCGGTAGGCGAGCCCGTGGTCGAAGGGCTACCCGTGGCCGAGGGGCTGGCGGTGGGCGAGCCCGTGGTCGAGGGACTGGCAGTAGGCGAGCCCGTGGTCGAGGGGCTCGCGGTGGGCGAGCCCGAGGCGGGCGCGCCGACGGTGACCGGATTCGGACTCAGCGCGCCGGCGGGCCGATTCGTGGTCGGGGTACTGCGGGGCGCGGGGGTGCTGTTTGCCGTCAGCGCGAGCGTTGTCGTGGTGACCGCGATGGCGGCGAAGATGCCCACGGCGGCACCCGCGATGACGGCTTTCTTCTTGCGGCCCATGCCGCCCAGCAGGGTGGCGGCGAACGAACCGCCGGCCGCGCCCGCGATGCCACCGAGTAGCAGCAGGAGCAGGGCCGCGGCGCGCTTGGCGAGCTCGTTCCCGCCGCGTTCCTCCCAGTCCTCGCCATAGGCGCGCTCGGCGACCCAGTTCAGCTCGGCGACGAACTCCACCGCATGGGCGGGGCGATCCCTCGGGTCCTTGGCCAGGCCGCGCTCGATGAGGGCCTGCAGCGGCTGGTCAACCAGGGCGACGGGGATCGCCGCGGTCTGGTGCTGCATCGCCAGGTGCTCGAGGCGCCCGGAGAACGGGGTCTGGCCGGTGAGGCACTCGAAGAACACGGCGGTGGCGGCGTAGATGTCGGTCGCCGGAGTGGCCGGTTCGCCGTTCCACTGCTCGGGTGCCATGTACAGCGGCGTGCCGCCGACCGGGGCCCGCTCCCCGGCCCTGACCGCGACGCCGAAGTCGGTCAGCTTGCTGTTGCCAGCGCCGTCGACGAGCACGTTCTCCGGCTTGTAATCGCGGTGCACGATGCCGAGCTGGTGGGCGGCGGCAAGGCCGAGCAGCGAGCCCTTCAGCACCACGAGCGCGGACTCCGGGCTGGTGGCGCCCTGCCTCGTGATCATCTCGTGCAGCGAGACGCCGTCGACAAGCTCCATCACGATCGCCGCGCCCTGGCCGGGCTCCTCGACGTAGTCGAACAGCCGCACGACGTGCGGCACGTCGATCGACGCAAGCAGCTCGACCTCCTCGCGGAAGCGCGCGAGGAAGTTCGGGTCGTGCAGCAGCCTGGGCGCGAGGTACTTGATCGCCACCTGCTGGCCAGTGTCGTTGTGAGTCGCCGCGACGACCCGGGCGGACGCGCCGCGGCCGAGCTCACGCTCTTCGGTGTAGCCGGGTACCACCCATGGGCTCATGCGGTCGCTCCGTCAGGGGTCGCACTGCGGGGAGAGACGCCGTACGGCAGGAACTGGACACTGCGCCGCCCGATGCCGACCCGCGCGCCGGAATCGAGGAAGACGGCGTCCACCGGGTCGAGCGGGCGTGGGCCGCCCGCTTGGTACAGCACCGAGCCGTTCGACGAGCCGAGATCACGCACCTCGACCCGCCAGCCGACCAGGGAGACCCGCAGGTGCAGCCGCGATACCGAGCCCTCGGCGTCGGTGATGGG
Organism: uncultured Actinomycetota bacterium; assembly: GCA_963773105.1. Taxonomy (GTDB): domain Bacteria; phylum Actinomycetota; class Actinomycetes; order Streptosporangiales; family Streptosporangiaceae; genus Trebonia. The sequence goes on along the minus strand of CAVZAA010000002.1, from coordinate 27,487 downwards.
GAGCGGCGTCGCCCGTCCCGCGGCCACGTCATCGTCAAGCAGCGGCTCGCGGCCGATGACGTAGTCGCGGTCGAGCAGGTACCCGCGTCCGTCATCGACCAGCAGGACGCCGAGCGGCGGCCGGGGCTGGCGCCGGGTGGTCTTGGCGACCTCGCGCATGCTGACACGGCACTCGCGGCAGAACGTCGCGTCAGGCGGGTTGAAGTGCATCCGGGCGCACATCGCGCCGTCAACCATGACCGGTTCAACGACGCCGAGCTGTTCCAGCCTCATCGTCGAAATGTCGGCGATGGGCGGCTCGGGCGGGCCGTCGGCGCTCGCGCCGTCGGTTTGCATCCCCGGCGTCGGCTTGGAGGGCTGGGCCTCTGCCCGAAACCAGGTTTCGGCGTCTGGGCCGGCCGGGATGGGCGCAGTCGGACCGACCGGATTCGCGAAGGGGTCGTCGGGAAATGGCGTCACTCGTCCCGGCCGATGGAGCACCGCGTTCTCAGCGGCCTGCCCCGCTGCCGGACGCGTGGCGGGCACCGCAGTCGCATACGGACCGTTCGGGATAGGGGTGTGGCTTTTTTCTTGGGTGACGGTGAGCATGACGCCGCCACCCGAGACGATTCCGGCGCCCAGGCGGAGCCGGGGATCTGGTGCCGCGGTGGCGCCGATGACGAGCCGGACGGTGACGACCGCGCCGGTCACGGTGCACGCGACAGGAATCATCGAAGCGCCGGCCGTGACCATGGTCTCAGGGCCGCCGTCCACGGAAACGAGCGCGGCTGCCTGGCCGTGCGCCAGGACCGCGACCTCCCCGCCGACCGTCACTCCGGCGCATGCCCACGCGGGCCGCCCGCCGCGCTCCAGGGCGGCGCGCGTTCCGGCCAGCACGAGGGCGGCACCGTCACCGCCGGAGTCGGCGACCGCGGCCAGCACGGCGAGCAGCGGGTCAGGCCCGGGGTCGAGGCCGTCACTCAGGACGACGAGACCGCCGTGCCGGGCGACGAGGCCCCGACCGGCCAGCGGGACGCATTCGGTGAGGCTCATGCGATCGGTGACCTTCACGCGGCGCACTTGTAGGTGAAGGAGGCGGACTGGGCGGAGATCACATTGGGCGTGAAGACCTGGAAGATCGCCGCGGCGTGGTGGATTCCCTTGCCACGCAGGTACCACTTGAGCTCAACGCGGACCTGCTGTTGCCCGCTGGTGGCGGTGACCGTGCCGGTCGGCAGGTTCTCGCCGTCCTTGGTCCACTGGTAGGTGATCGGCCCGCCCTTGCCGTTGGTGAAGATGGTGCCGACCACGTCAACCGTGGAGTTGCAGGCGATCTTGTCAGGGTTCGTGACCGAGACGGTGGCCGCCGTGATCTTGAGGGTCTGGTGAGTCTTAGTCCATACGTAGGCGGCGACGCCGGCCACGATGGCGACGGTGAGCAGGCTGCTGAGTATGCCGGTCCAACGACGACGGCGTCTCGGCCGCGGGGCGGGCCAGCCGTCCGGGCCGCCGTTGGCGCGGCGCTTGCCCATGTCATCGGAGCTTGGTCGTTGCTCCGGCCACTGCGGCGGATCGTCGGCCACCAGGGTCGCGCGGTAGGTCTCGCGACCCGGGTCAGCGGGAGGCACGGGCCAGGCGGCGCGGACCGTCTCGTCGGCGCCGACCAGGAAGGTGCGCCGGTCACCCTCATGCTCAGGGGTGGTGCTCCCGTTGAAGTTGTCGCTGATGGCGATCAGACTGCGCAGCACGTATCCGGCGTCCGGTGGCCGTGCACCGCGGTCCTTCTCAAGCAGCCGGTCAACCAGTTCGGGCAGCCCGTTGGGCAGGTCAGAGCGAACGTGGCGCATCGGGACCGGCTGTTCCTCCAGGTGCATGCGCATCACGGCGATCGGGGCCTCGGCCACGAAGGGCGGGCGGCCGGCCAACAGCTCGTACAGGACGCAGCCGAACGAGTACAGGTCCGAGCGCCCGTCTACGTCGATGCCCACAGCCTGTTCGGGCGACATGTACAAGGGCGAGCCGACGGTCTGACTCGCCGCCGTCAGCCGCGGTGAGTTGTCTTCGAGCAGCCGCGCGATGCCGAAGTCGACGATCGTGAGGTGTCCTCGGGCCGACACCATGAGGTTGCTTGGCTTGATATCGCGGTGCACGACGCCGATCTCGTGCGCGGCGGCCAGCCCGGAGCAGGCCTGCTTGGCGATGCGGAGCACGCTCTCGACCGGGAACATCCCCAGGCCGTTGGCCTGCCGCTGGCGCAGCATGGCCTCCATCGACATCCCCTCGGCCAGCTCCATCACCATGAACAGCTCGCTGCCGACACGGCCGGCCTCGAGGGCGGAGATGATGTTGGGGTGCCTCAGCCGGGCGAGCGTGTCAGCCTCGCGGCGGAACCTGGCGATGGTCTCCCCGAGTCGCGCCTGGTCATCGATGTTGGCGAGTTGGACGAGCTTGACGGCAACCGGCTGGCGGGTGGCCAGGTCCCGGCCGCGCCAGACCTCGCCCATGGCTCCGCGGCCGAGCGCAAACTCAAGCTCGTATCGTCCCACTAGTGTTCCGGCCACCTGGAACCTCACTCACCCCGTAAAGCGCGCATCTGCCCCGCGAAACCGCTTTGTGCGCAAGGTACGGCTGAGGCGCGACGCGGCTTAGCCGAGGGAATCATAAAGGATGGCTAAGTGGCTGGACGGCACTTTATCAACATGGGCGACATAGCGCGACCAAGCGGCCGATATTCCTCCGCACGATGGCTAGAACTAGCGTTGCCTTTGTGACGGATGGGAGCGTGTTGACGGAACCGGGCGGACTAGACGCGCGCGCGGTGCTGGCTGTCGCGCGCGGAGAGCTGGTGCCCGAGCTGGGGGATGAACTGATCGGCTCGCTCGATCGGCGACGCGCCTGGATGCTGGCGGCGCTCGACGCGGGCGGCCCGGTCTACGGCGTCACGACCGGCATGGGCAAGTTGAGCGAGGTCGGTCTCGATGACGCCGCCCGCGTGCGGCAGTCCGAGGCGCTCCTGACCGCACGGGCAGTAGGCGGACCTCCCTGGCTCAGCCCGGCCGAGACCCGCGCGGTCCTGGCCGTGCGCCTGCGCACGTTCCTCAACGGCGATGCCGCCGTATCCGCCGCGCTGTGCGTCCGGCTGGCGGAATCGATCGCACTCGGCCTGCTGCCCGCACTTCCGCGCCGGTCGACCGGCGTGGCGGGCGAGATCGTGGGTCTCGCGCATCTCGGCGCGGCGCTGACGGCTGCAGGCGATGTGCTGGCCCCTGGGCTGGGAGCTGGGACGCGCCCGGCCGCGCAAGCGCTGGCGGACGCCGGTCTCGTGCCGCTGCGGCTCGGACCCAAGGAGGGTGTGGCGCTGATCGAGGGCGTGCCCATGACCACGGCGCTTGCCGTGCTCGCGGCCGAAGACGCCCGGCAGGTCCTGCGGCACGCGCTGACCGTCCTGGCAGCCGAGTTCACGATCACAGGCGCCGCCCGTGATGTGCTCGACGCAAGGCTTGCCCGTGGCGACGGTGCTCTCGCCCGGGTCACCGAGCGGCTGCGTGACCTGACGGGTCCGCCGTCTCGTCCGCACGCGCTGCAGCCGCCGGTGTCGTTCCGCGCGTCACCCCAGGTTCTCGCCCACCTCAGCCGCGCGATCGACGCCCTGGACGCGGCGACCGAGCGCGCTCTCGGGGGAGTGACGGATTCGCCCGCGTTCCTGGACGGCCAGTTCGTCGGCAGCGCGGGCTTCTACGGCTATGACCTCGCGGTTCACCTCCATGCCCTGACCGTGGCCTTGATCGGGGTGGCCGAGCTGGGCGCCACCCGGCTGCACCGGCTCATGGACCCGGCCGTCACCGGCCTGAACGCGCAGCTGTCGGCCGAGCCGGGACCGCAGACCGGCCTCTCGCCGGTGCACAAGCGGGCGGTCGGCGTCGCGCACGAGCTTCGTCGTCAGGCCATCCCGGCGGTCATCGGCCCGGTTGAGACATCGGGCGGACAGGAAGACGCGCAGACCTTCTCGCTTGGAGAGGCGCAGGCGGTCCGGATCGCCCTGGATGGCGTCACCGAAGTGCTCGCCTGCGAGCTCCTCGCAGTACATCAGGCCCGCCGCCTCGCCGTCGGCCATCCGGACGCGGTACTGCCTGCCGCCGCTCTGCGGGCGGAACTGGACGCACTCACCGAAGATCTGCCCGTCGGCGTCGCCGACCGCCGGTTCGGCCGGGACGTGGAAACGCTGCGAAACCGACTAAGCGCCCAGGACCGCGAGTAACGGATCGTTAGATATGCTAACGACCGTGGCGATCGAGCACTTGGCCGGGTTGGGCACGGGTGGATCTTCTTCGTCAACGTCCCGATCGGGATCGTGCTGCTCGGCGCGCTCGTCAAATTCGTTCCTGATTCCCCGCGAACGACGCGGACGAGGACGGATATCCGCGGACTGGTGCTGATGGGGCTGTTCATCCTGGCTGCGAACTTCGGGATCACCAGCATCGGCAATAAGAACACGACCGTCTACGACCCGGTCTCTTCTCGTTCCCGAGGCGGTGGCGCTGATTGCGCTGTGGTTGTTCGTCCGCCATACCAGGCGATCGGCTGAGCCGTTCATCCCGATGCGGCTGCTGCGGGCCAAGGGCTTCGCGGTGATGAACAGCCTGAACCTGCTGTGGGGGATCGTGGGTTTCGGCGTGGCGTCCCTCGCCCCGGCTCTACGCCGAGGACCGGTACCACCTCGCTCCGCTCAGCGCCGGCACGCTTCTCGCCGCCCGTGGCGTCGGGGCGATCGTGATTGGAGCCGCTGCGGCTATGGCGTTGCGGTGGACCGGTTACCGGCGGCCCCTCGCGGTCGGCTTCATAGTGGTGGCGGTCGGCACGGTGGCGATGGCGATATCGCCCCGGCTCGGCCTGAGTCCCTACGTGTGGCTTAGCATCGGCGCCGGAATCACCGGTCTCGGCAATGGCCTGGCTAACCCCGCTTCCAGGAATGCGTGCCTCCAGGTCGCACCCAACGAAGTGGCGGCGATCACCGGACTGCGTCGGATGTTCGTCTTCACCGGCATCATCTTCTCCGTCTCGACGGTCACGGCCATCCTCAACCGCAGCGCCGACCCCGGCATAGCCCAGGCTCATATTCTCTGGGTGGTTGCCGGGGTCCTGTTGCTGGTTATGGTGCCGCTTGTCTCCCGCGTGCCAGAGCGTAAGGGCAGCTGGTAAGGGCGCGGCGGGAACCACCGTCCGTTCAGGAGAATCAAAAGAGGGTCAGGACCCGGTGTCGTATCGGGCGAGGGCAAGCATGGCGTGCAGGTCGCGGGCTGCCTCCAGGACCGATGCGCCGGAAACGGCGACGAGGAGAAGCCCGGCGGCCAGGAGGAGCAGGCCCGGCCGGGGCGGGGGGCAGAGCAGGGCGGCCACGCGGCGGGGTACGGGCCCCGGGCGCTGGGTCCGGGTGAGAGGGGTGGCGGCGCCGAGGACGCCGAGGGCGCTGTGGCCTGGCGGGCGTCGGGGCGGGCTGGCGGTGGCGGCGAGGGCGGCGCGGGCGATCGCGCGCGCGGTGAGCTTCCGGTCACCGGTGACCGAGGCCGCGTGCTCGTCGGCCCACCGTTCCATGCTGTAGCCGACGGCGGTGGTGACGGGGTGCAGGAAGGGGTTGGCGGCTGCGGCGAGGCGGACGGCGGTGCCGAACAGGTAGTGCAGGCCGGAGGCGTGAGCGTGCTCATGCGCCAGCAGGACCCGCTGCTCCTGGCCGTTAAGGGCGCGCAGCATGCCGTCGGTGATCACAACTCGGCACGGCAGGCCGGGCAGGGTGTAGGCGTCGGCAGCATCGTCGGCGGTCACCACGACCTGGCCGGAGCCGGGTAGCAGACGGGCATGACGCCCCGCGGCGACTAGCGCGGCGGCGCGGCGCCACAGCGCCCGCGTCGTGGACGCGACCGCCGCGGCCAGCAGCACCCCGGCAACGAGCGCGACCGGCACCGAGGCAGGGTCGTTGTTCCTGATCACCTGCCCGGACATCCTCCCGACCACGTCAACTAGCGGGACGCGGACCACTGCGGTCAGCGCGAGCATGCCGAGCACCGCGCTGCTGGCGGCAGCCAGGAGCAGGGCACTAGTCGACAGCAGCCAGGTCGCCGTGGCCGGCGGCAGCCGTTCGGCCAGCGGCCTGGCCGCAAGAGCCGCCAGCAGCGGCACCAGCAGGGGAAGGTAAACCACCAGGCGCATCGCGCTTGCCCCCTCTTACCCGCGTTACCCGCGCCCTTGGGCGTCGTCGCCGAGCACCCGGCGCAGCAGGTCTTCGTCGGCGCCGGACAAGCCCGACACGAATCGCGCCAGCACTCCCTCGCGGTCCGGTTCGGCGTCCAGCATCCGGGCCAGTCGCCGGGCGGCCAGTCCGGCCGGGTCGTCGGCCGGGGAGTAGCGGAACGACCGGCCGTCCTTATGCCGGCTGACGACGCCCTTCGCGTGCAGCCGCGCCAAGATGGTCACCACAGTGGTATACGCCAGCCCGCCGCCCAGCCGCGCCAGGACGTCGGCCGGGGATAGGGGAGTGTCGGCGTTCTGCAGCACGGCCAGAACTGCGGCTTCCAGCTCTCCCGCCGCCCGCCGCCCGGGCTCCGCGCCCGGCGGCCTGGCGTTTGCCGGCATGGCTACCCGCCTTCCTGTCGTCGCCTCGTGCCCGCATCGTAACTTCTACGCGTACGTAGATGTTTTCGTCCTGACAGTATGCCACCCGTCGCCAGCCCGGCCACGCGAACCGGCGCCGGCAGTGCCTCCGGGCCGAGGCCGGGAGTACCGGCGGGCCTCGCCGCTGGTCGCGGTCACCGTCGGACCGCTCACCGACCAGCCGTCTCAGATGAACCGGAGGATGCTGATAAGGCCGACGGCCAGGCAGTAGACCGCGAACGGGATCAGGGTCCTGGTCCGGAACCAGCGGACGAGGAAGCGGACCGAGATGTAGGCCGCGACGGCGCAGACGATGAAGCCGACGGCGACCTGGCCGTGGATGTGCGCCCCAGCCGGCCCGGCCAGCGACGGGACCTTGAGCACGCCGGCCGCGAGGATCACCGGGGTGGCCAGCAGGAACGCGAACCGGGCAGCGTCCTCGTTGTCCAGGCCGCGCCACAGCCCGCCGGCCATCGTGACGCCGGACCGGCTTATCCCGGCGAGCAGTGCGAGGATCTGGAGGGATCCGATCACGACGGCGTCTTTGTACGACAGTTTCGAGATCCGCGCGTCAGACCGCTCCGCCTCGATGAGGTCGGAGTCAGCCCGCCCACCGGAAGGAGCGCGGTGCGATACGTGTCCTCCCCGGCCGGCGGGCGTCCCCGAGTAGGCCGGCGTACCGGGCGCCCCGGCGGGGTACTCCCGCGCTCCGCGGTAATCGGAACCGCCCGCGTACCCGGGAGCGGCGGGGTCCCCAGTGCTCTGGGGATAGCCGGGGCCGGGGTAGCCGGGGTTCGGTGGAGTAGAGGGGGCGTAGCCGGGGGCAGCCGGGTAGCCCGGTGCCGCTGCTTGCCACAATGGGCCGGCGGGTGCGGGCGCCTGGGCAGCAAGGGTTTCCGGGACATCGGCCCGCTTGCGCTGGACGGCGGCCCGGCGCAGCGCTTCGGCGCCGAGCAGGATCAGCCCGTTGACGAACAGCAGCACCGCCGCTGCGGCAGGCTTGGCGAACAGGGTGCGGAAGACGTGTTCGAGGGCGATGCCCGTCACACCGACGGGGATCGTCGCGAAGATGATCATCCACGCCAGCCGCTCGTCCTTGTCGAGCACCGACAGCCGCAGCCGCCGCTCCCGCGCGCTAAGGCGCACGCTCGCGGGCAGGCTGCGCAGGAAGCCGCGGATGATCCGGACCCAGTCGGCCCGGAAGAACCACAGCAGCGCCAGCGCCGTCGCCACGTGCAGCGCAACGATGTAGGCCAGATAGAACGACGACTCGCTGTCCGCTGTGGAGGACTGGGTGACCAGGGTTTCCCAGGATCCGCCGAGCCACGCCGGGATCAGGACCGAGTGGCCGAGGCTGGACACCGGGAACAACTCGGTGAGGCCCTGGACCAGCGCGATCACGACTGCCTGGAGATATGTCACGCCAGCTCCTTCGACGCAAGACGGGCAGGGGCGGCGGACTGCCGCAAACCTCGCGAATCTACAGCCATGTAGTAATTCTACAGACGAGTAGATGCTACCTGTTCCAGGCGCAGTGCGCATCCAATGCCGGGGGTCCCCACTGGGGAGGGCGCGGCGGGAACCATCGGCCGTCCAGGAGAATCAAAAGCATCATCTCGAACGGACCGCTGGCTTCGTGTCAACAGCGCCGACTGGGTCCTGGCCGTAGGCAACGAAACCACTCCTTGTCACTGCGGCCACGACGGCGGCTTTAATTCAGACCGCCACAGTGAGGGACGCAGTTGCTGCGACGAGAAACCTGCCGCCTTCGCGGCTGAGCGATCGCCGGTTGGAACCTTGACTTTTCACCGCAATCCGTCAGAATCATAGTAATAGGGGCAAGCAGGCGTGGCAGAACCACCTCCAAGCTATGTTCGTTTTCAATTCGTAGACCTTGATTTGGGCCCTGCTCTGAACGGGCCATTCTTCTAGGTGCCGCTTGAAACGGGGCACGCTGAACGCTTTTAAGAGGGGCGTTACTAAGGACAACTATACGTAGCAGGCAGAAACGGGGGGTGGCCCGCTTGCGTTCAATTATCGATGCCTGTATCCGGTTCCGGCTGCTGGTGATCGCGCTGGCCGCCGTGGCCATGGTCCTCGGGATCCTCCAATTGTCCCGCATGCCGGCCGACGTGCTTCCTGAGACGTCCCCGGTCACGGTGGACATACAGACAGAGGCGCCGGGGCTGTCCGCGCCCGAGGTCGAGGCGCTGGTCACCACGCCGCTTGAGAAGAACCTGCTGGAAGGCGTGCTCGACGTCACCGACGTGACCAGCGACTCGATCGAGGGGCTGTCTGACATTGAGCTGCACTTCGCGCCGGGAACCGGCTTGTACACGGCCCGGCAGCTCGTACAGGAGCGGCTGACCGGGGCGTTCGTGCTGCCGAACGTATCCAAGCCGCCCGTCATGGTGCAGCCGGTCTCCTCAACCAGCGACGTGATGCTCATCGGGCTCACTTCCAGGCAATGGTCCATGATCGACATGTCGGTGGCCGCCCGGTGGGTGATCGTGCCTAAGCTGCTCAGCCTGGCCGGCGTGAGCAACGTGTCCACCTTCGGTCAGGCAGACCGGCAGCTGCAGGTACTCGTCGACCCCTCGGTGCTCGCCGGCAACCACGTGACGCTCGACCAGGTCATCGAGACGGTCGGCGACGCTCAGCTCACCTCCCCTCTGTCCTACCTGCAGGGGAACACGCCCGGCACGGCCGGGTTCATCGAGGACATGCTGCAGCGGATGACCATCCAGCCGGTCCTGCCCTTCGGCACGCCGAAGAACATGGCCGAGCTGCCGGTCGCCGGCACCACGGGAGTGCGCCTCGGTGACGTCGCGACGACTGTCCAGGGCAGCCCGCCGCTGGTCGGCGCCGGCCAGGAGAACGGCGCGCCCGCGCTCGTGCTGGTCGTGCAGAAGGCGCCGGGGGCGAACGTCCTGACCGTCAGCCGCGAGATCGACGCGGCGATCGCCTCACTCAAGCCTGGCCTGCCCCAGATCGCGTTCGACACCTCGCTGTTCCGCGACGACACCTACCTGAACTCATCGCTCGGCAACCTGCGCACCGCGCTGATCATCGCGGGCGTCCTGATGGCGGTGGGGCTGCTCGCCCTGCTGCTGTCGCTGCGCCTGGCGTTCATCGCCCTGGCCGGCATCGCGCTGTCGTTCGTCGCCGCGACCGCGCTGGTCTCGCTCCTCGGGTACACGTTCAACTCGCTCGTCGCGCTCGGCCTGCTGCTCGCGCTCGGCTTCGTCGTCACCGAGGCGGCGGGCTCCGTGCAGGTGATCCTGTCCCGGCTCGGCGCGGACGCCGCCGATGAGGCCACCGTCGGCCAAGACAGGGCCACCCTGGTCGCGCGCGGGGTCTTGACGGCGTGCGGTGAGCTGCGGGGCGCGCTCGCCGGGGCCGGCGTCGCGGCCCTTGTCTGTATCGTCCCGCTCCTCATCGCCACCGGGCTGACCGCCGCGTTCCTGCGCCCGATGGCGCTGGCGTTCGCCCTCGGGATCGTGGTCTCCATGGTCACCGCACTCACCGTCACCCCGGCCCTCGCCGTTCTCGTCATGGTGGTTGGGCCGCGCCGGGCGCGCACGGCCGCCGGGGCGCGCGCGGCGGGGCTTGCCGGGATGGCGGACCGGGCGGGGGCGGCCCACGAACGGGGCATCACGCGCGTCGCCGCGATGCCGAAGCTCGCACACGCCTGCCTCGGCCTCACCGCGGTCGCGGGCATCGCAGCGCTGGCCGCGCTGCCGTTCGTGCACGCGACCCAGCCCCAGTTCACCGACCGGTCCCTGGTGATGCGGCTGTCCGGCCCGCCTGGCATGTCGCTCACCGAGATGAGCCGGATGACGAGCCTCGTCAGCGGCGAGCTGCGTGCTCTGCCGTCGGTGCAGTCCGTCGGCGCGACCCTCGGCCGGGCCGCCAACTCCGACCAGGTCGAGAACGTCAATACCGGCGAACTGTGGATCACCCTGAAGCCGGACGCGAGCTACGGCCAGGCCAGCTCCCAGATCAGCGCGATCGCCGACGGCACGCCCGGCCTGACCGGAACGGTCAGCACGTACGAGGCCGACAGCATGACTGGCGTGCTCGCCAGCGGATCCAACACGGTGGTGACCCGGATCTACGGCGTTAACGGAGGGGGGCTGGCCACGCTGGCCGGGCGGTTGTCCGGCGTCGTCGCCCGCATCCCCGATGTCACCGGCACGACTGTCACCACCCCGGTCACGCAGCCGACGATCGACATCAACGTCAACCTGGATGCCGCGGCCCGCTACGGCATCTCCCCAGGCGACGTCCGCCGCGAGGCAGGCACGCTGCTGTCCGGGCTGACCGTCGGGAACTACTTCGAGGATCAGGAGGTGTTCGACGTGGTCGTCTGGGGCCTGCCCGCGACCCGCAGCAGCCTGTCGTCCATCGAGAACCTGGTCATCGACACCGCCAACGGCGGGCACGTCAGGCTCGGCCGGGTCGCCGCCGTCGCGGTGCAGCCGCAGCCGTCTGACATCCCGCAGGAGGCCATGTCCCAGTACGCGGACGTGACCGCGACGGTGTCGGGTGACTCGGCAGGCTCGGTGAGCAACGCCATCTCGGCCAAGCTGGCCGGGATGACGTTCCCGGCCGACTACCACGCCGAGCTTGTTTCGCCCAGCCAGTACGGCAACGTGCTGGCGGGCAGCGCGGCGGGCAACCAGCTGTCGCCCAACGGCAGCTACGCCAGCGGTACGTCGCGCTTCGCGTTCACCGGCTACGTGGTCGCCGCCCTGGTCGCAGTCCTGCTCATCGGGCAGGCGATCACCGGCAGCTGGCGACTCGGGTTCACCAGCTTCCTTGTCCTGCCGGCCTGCCTGTCCGGCGCGATGCTGGTCACGTTCGCCACCGGGCAGCAGCAGACGCTCGCCGCCGCGGCGGGGCTGCTCGCGGTCTTCGCGCTCGCCGCGCGGCTCGTCATCGGCGTCGCCGCGCGACTGCGCGCCAGCGCCGACCTGGACGCCGGGACCGGCTTCGGGTCGCTGGCGCAGATCGCGGTGCCCGCCCTGGTTACCGCGGTCGCGTTGGCGCCGTTCGTCGTGATGGGAGACGTACCGGGAATGGAACTTCTGCACACGGCTGCCGCGGTCATCCTCGGCGGGCTTGCCACCACCACGCTCGTCTGCCTGGTCGTGCTTCCGTCTGCGAGCAGCCTCTTCGGCCCCGCCCCGGCGGTGGAGTCCGACGAGACACCGGCCGGGATCGCGATGGCGGACAGCGCCGACATGGCCGCCGTGGTCGCGGTGCCGGGCACGCGCCAGCCCCCCGAGGCAATGGACGGCCACGGGCAGTCGGTGAAGGTGGCCGACGCCCAGCCGCCGGATGCCGTCGGACTCCGGGAGGACGCGTGAACAGGCGGACCGCGCGGGCGGCGCTGGCCTGGGCCGTGGCCGCGATGGCACTCGCGGCGACAGCGGCAGCCTGTTCAAGCAACACCAGCGAGGCATCGCCGCCGCCGACCGCGCAGCTCGAGAGGACCAGCCACGGCATGAGCGTCGTGCTGACGCCGCTTGGCGCGCAGCGGATCGCGCTGCGCACGGGGCCCGCCACAGCCGCGCTCGGCGGTGAGGTTGCGGTGCCGTACGAAGCGCTCGTGTATGAGCCAGCGGGAGAGCCGGCGGTGTATGTGGCCACCGGCCCGCTCACCTACACCCGCTACCTCGTGGCCGTAACGGTGATCGTCGGGCAGACCGTTTACCTCAAGCCCGGCAGCCTGCCGGCGGGCACCACCGTGGTCACCCAGGGCGCCGAGGAACTGCTCGGCGTGCAGAACGGTGTCGTCGAGGAAACCTGACGGCCCCTCGAGCCAACCGGAGCTGAGCTGACTTAAAGGAGAGGCGGGTCCCATGCGGTGGATCGTCGCGACCAGCCTGCGGTTCCGGTACCTGGTGGCGGGGCTGGCCATCGCGCTGCTCTACTTTGGCGTGACGCTGGCCGGGTCGCAGAAACTCGACGCGTTCCCCGAGTTCGCCCCGGTCTCGGTGGAGATCCAGACGAACTGCCTTGGGCTGTCGCCGTCCCAGATCGAGGCGCTGACCACGGTGCCGCTTGAGGCGGCGCTGCACGGCGTGCCCGGCGTCTACGACATCCGGTCGGACTCAGAGCCGCAGCTGTCGGCGATCTTCCTGTACTTCAAGGGCACGGACGAGCTGCACGCCAGACAGCTGGTCCAGGAGCGCATCCAGGCGACCGCGCACACGCTGCCGTCCTGGTGCGACGTGCCGCAGATGTACCCGATCGTGTCCGCCACCAGCCGGGTGATGCAGATCGGCCTCTCGTCGAAGACCGTCTCGCTGCTGGACTTGTCGATGATGGCGCAGTGGCAGCTACGGCCCCGGCTGATGGACGTGCCCGGCGTCGCCAACGTCGCGATCTGGGGTGAGAAGCCCAAGGAGCTCATGATCGAGGCCGACCCGGCGAAGATGGCCAAGAACGGGGTCGCCTTCGAGGACCTGATCTCGACGGCGGCCAACGCGGTGGACGCTTCCGAGGTCAAGTTCACGACTGGCGCGGCAGTCGGCTCGCTCGGCTACCTGAGCACCGGGAATCAGCAAGTCGACGTGCATAACATCCAGCCCATCGCCACGCCGCAGCAGCTCGCCCAGGTGCCGATCTCCGTCCAGAAAGGCAAGGTTCTCAACCTCGGTGACGTCGCCGACGTCACCTGGGGCTACCCGCCGCTGATCGGTGACGCGGTGATCAACGGCGGTCCCGGCCTCATGCTTGTCGTCGAGAAGTTCCCCGGCGCGAACACCCTCGACGTCACGAGCGGGATCGACAAGGCCCTTTCCGCCATGGCGCCCTCCATGCCCGGCGTGACGATCAACAACCAGATCTTCCGCCAGGCCAGCTTCATCCAAATCGCCATCCACAACCTGTCGCAGTCGGTGCTGCTCGGCTGCATCCTCGTCGTGTTCGTGCTGCTGATGTTCCTGTTCCAATGGCGCGCGGCGCTGGTCTCCCTGCTGGCCATCCCGCTGTCGCTGGCGGCGGCGGAGATCGTGCTCGCCGCGCTGGGCACGACGATCAACACGATGATCCTGGCCGGGTTCGCCGTCGCGGTCGGCGTAGTCGTCGACGACGCGATCATCGACATGGAGAACATCGTGCGGCGGCTGCGCGCCTGGCGGGCCGCCGGGCGGATGATCAGCCCGTTCCACGTCGTGCTGGCCGCGTCGCTCGAGGTACGGGTCGCGATCTTCTACGCGACGCTGATCAACATCATCGCCGTCATCCCGGTCATGCTCGTCGGCGGGCTGACCGGCGCGTTCTTCGAGCCACTGGCCCTTGCCTACGGCCTGGCGGTGCTCGCCTCGATGGCGGTGGCGCTGACGGTGACGCCGGCACTCGGCTACATCCTGCTGCGCGACGCCAGGCTCAAGCAGACCGAGCCGCCGGTGGTCCGCGTGGCCAAGCGAGGGTACTCGCGGGCGCTATCGGGCGCACTACGCGCCCCGGCGTACGCGTTCGGCGTGGTCGTCATCGCCGCGCTCGCGGGCGGCTTCGCCTATCCGCACCTCGGCGAGGACCTGTTCCCCTCGTTCAAGGAGCCGGACTTCCTCATGCACTTCGTGACCAAGCCGGGCACGTCGGTCACCGAGCAGGACCGGATGGTCACGTCGCTGCAGGACCAGGTGCTGAAGGTGCCCGGCGTCAGCACCGCCGGCAGCCACATCGGGCAGGCCCTGCTTGGCGAGGAAGTCTCCGGCGTCAACTTCTCGGAGACGTGGCTGTCGCTCAAGCCGGGCACCAATTACGACGCCACCGTGAACAAGTTGCGGGATATCGCCGACTCCTACCCCGGCGCATTCAGCGACGTGCAGACCTACCTGCACGAGCGGATCGACGAGGTGCTCACCAACGGCACCACCGAGGACATCGCCGTCTACCTCGAGGGCCCGGACATCAACACCCTCGCCACGCTCGGCAACCAGCTGTCGGCGCGCATGGCGAAGCTGCACGGCCTTGACGACGTGCAGCCCGCGCCGCTCGAGTTGATCCCGCAGGCCAACGTCACCGTCAACACGGCCACCGCTGCCAAGTACGGGCTCACCCCCGGCGACGTGCGCCGCGAGGCCGCGATCATGATGGCGAGCGAGCCGATGTCGGAGATCGCCTCCAACGACGAGATGCTCATCGTGGCCGCGTGGACCACGCCGGCCACCCGCAACAGCGTCACCGCGCTTGAGCAGCTGCCCATCGACACGCCGAGCGGCGGGCACGTGGCCCTCGGCAAGGTCGCCACGGTCGCCATCGTGCCGACGCCCAGCCAGATCATCCGCGTGAACGGCGTCCGGATGCAGGAAGTGGACGCCGACGTATCAGCAGGCACCGACCTCGGCACCGCCGCAGGCCAGGTGCAGGCGCTGCTGAAGTCCTTCAAACTCCCGGCCGGCTACACGGCCTCCCTGCAGGGGGAATCCGTCGAGCGGGCATCGGCGCAGCAGCGCCTCGAGTGGCTGGGCCTCGGTGCGCTGATCGTGGTCCTGCTGCTGCTCCAGGCCGCGTTCCGCTCCTGGCGGCTGGCGCTCATGCTGCTGATCACGCTGCCCATCGCCCTAGTCGGCGGCGTGCTTGCCGCCTGGGGCGTCCTTGGCACGATCACGCTCGGCGCGCTGGTCGGGTTCTTCACCGTGCTCGGCATCGCCGCCCGCAACGGCATCCTAATGATCGCGCACTTCAAGCACCTGGAAGAGGAGGAAGGCGTCCCCTTCGGCCGCGACCTGGTGGTGCGCGGCGCGAGCGAGCGGCTGTCTCCCATACTGATGACCGCGCTGGCGACGGCCCTGGCGCTGGTGCCGCTGATCATCTACGGCGACCAGCCCGGTCAGGAGATCGAGTACCCGATGGCCATCGTCATCCTCGGCGGCCTGGCGACCTCCACCCTGCTCAACCTGTTCGTGCTGCCGTCGCTCTACCTGCTGGTGTCCGGCTGGCGCCGGACCACGCCGCCCGCCCCGCCGCCCCGCGTGCTTGAGACCGTGGGGTAAGCCGGTGGGCTAAGTCACCCAGTTCTCACGCGTCGGCGAGCAACTCGATCACCGGCGCGAACCTGTCGGCGAACTGGGCGTTAACCGAGACGTAGGAGACGGCGGCGCGATCCCGTCGTCGCAGCAGGGTGTCGGCCATCTGCCGGGCGGAGCCGACGAGCACGGTTATCGAGCCGTTGCTGATGAGCTCTCGGGGATCGGCCCCAAGCCATGCGGCGGCCTCGGGCGGGACATCCTCGCCGACCACGGCTACGTTGAGGTTGAGCTCGAGTCGGTCAAATCGATCTCCGGCGATCGCGCGGATCTGATTGGTCTTCGCCTCCAAGTCATCCTCGGTACTGCGCGGCGGCAGGCTCAGGGCGAGGATGTCTGCCTCATGCGCGGCGAGGTGAAGCATCCTTGACCCGCTGCCGGCGATAAGAACCGTAGGCCGTGGCTGCTGTACACCCCGGACGGCGTCGTATTGAGACGCGTCGTCCGACCTGGCATAGCGGTCGCACACCGCCTGGAGCGTCTGCTCAATGCGGCGGACACGCTCGGCTGGCGCGCCGAAGGGCATCCCGAGCCGGGCAGCGTCCCGTTCGGCGCCCGGACGGCCCGCGCCGAGTCCGAGTTCGAACCGGCCCCCGCTGAGCACGTCCAGGCTCGCGCTCTCCCAGGCCACCTCTCCCGGAGTGCGCAGCGGGCTCGCCAGCACGTAACTGCCCAGACGCAGCCCGCTGGTCACAGCGGCGGCCGCGCTCAGCGCCTGAAATGGCGCGAACGTGCCGGTGCCGTCAGGGCACAGGAGGGTGGAGAAGCCAAGCTGTTCGATATGTCGCGCGGTCGCCGCCCACTCCTGCCCGCTGCGCCCGAAGCCGGTAACCGCGCCGAACCGGAACTTGCGCTCGCTCATCGGCGTCGCCAGCTCTCACGCGGAGAGGAGCCGGCGCGGACAGCGGCCTGCCGGGCCTTCTGGGTGCTCTCGGGCCGGTCGGTTGTCCTGCGCACCTCTTGATCCATGCTGACTCCCAAGAGCGATCAACCTTCGATGTCTAATGATTAGTAATCTAAGCGTTAGGCATCAAATAATCAAGCTCACGGTCTAGAGATGAGCAAGGCTTGTGGGGGGAGGCGGCCCGCTGCTGTCGGGATCCCCGGCCAGGTCGAGGAGCCGTACCAGGGATGCGACACGCTCTCGTTGGCAGTACCCCTAACCATCAGTCGGCCCGCGAGGATGCGCTTGAACGTCAGGAAATCCGTCCGAGGTATGACGTCATCACCGAGTACGGGACATCGGTGAATCCGGTCGGCGGGTCCAGAGTGAGCAGGGCCAGGTTCTGTGGCGTGGGAGTTAGCCAGGTCACGCGGGAGACAAGGGCGATCCACGTCAACTGGCTCGTGGGCGTGGGAGGTACGAAAGTGCCGCCCTTGTAAGCATGTATGAAGTGCTCGGTCTGAACGACCAGGTAGGTGCTGGCGTCAACCCAGATCCAGCTCGGGGGATCCTGAGGCCAAGATTCCGATGGGCCGTTCACGCGCAGCAGAATGGTGTCGCGGCCATCGAGGACACGGTGGCCGGCCACGGTGATGGCGTGCGCCTTCAGCGCCTGCTTGAAGGCGACGGCTGGGTCCGCGCTGGACTGGAGCGGCAGCCAGGAGGACACGGTTACCTGCTGGCCATGATCGGTGTCGCTCGCGGTGAGAGTGGAGTACACATGGTCGGCATAATCGACGTCGAATTCCGTCCAGATGCCATTGCGCACTGATGTCGTAGTCTGCAGATACGGCTGCCCGGACGAATCGCGCAGCCCGCCCACATAGTGTTGCTGCTGGGTTGCCACGTCCGTGTAAGTGATCGAGCCATGGTCCATCCCGCCCGACCCCCGAACCATGCTGATCATACGGTACGAGTTCATTAGCGCGGTCGCTACGTGGTCGACCACGTAGGCGACGGTCAGCACCTGAGCATGCTGATGGGCCGTGCGCTGAACGTGCGGGCGGACCACTCGCTGCGCCGACGCCGGGTGGCCGGGCGCCCAGCTGACGGCTGTGGCGATCACGGTCGCCAAGACCCCCGCCGCGGCGACGGCCCCCAGGAGGCCGTTTCGCATCGTGCGCCTGCGATTGCGCCTCATTGCCCGGTCCAGCAGGTCGGCTGGCATGCGGACGTCGGAGACCGAGGCGCTCAAGATCGCCCGGAGCGGGGTGCCGTGATCGGCGCTACCGAGATCTGCATCGAATCTGGTCATCGTCCCGCCTCTTCCGTTGATACGTACGATCCGTATTCCATGTCCGGGGTAATCGCCTCGCGAAGCGTCCTGAGTCCGCGCGCGGTAGCTGACTTCACCGCGCTGACCGAGCAGCCGAGCGCCGTCGCTGTCTCGGCTTCGCTTAGCTGCTCCCAGTAGCGCGCCACGACGGCCGCTCGTTGCCGTGGCGTCAGCAGCTGAAGCGCGCCGATCAGCGCGAGCCGAAGATCAAGCCTGGAAGCGTGATCAACGACCGCCGCCTCCACCGGGTGGCCGAGCAACTCCTTGCGGCGCGCGTGGGTTCGCCAGCCGTCGACGGCACGGTTGTACATGATGCGCCGCAAGTAGGCCTCCGGGTCACCGTCGACCTTGTGCCACTTACGGAGCAGCCGCTCCAATGCCTCCTGCAGCAGGTCCTCGCCGGCTTCACGGCCCGGCGCGAGCAGGACAGCCGTTCGCAGCAGCGCGTTGCCGCGCACGGCCAGGAACGCCGTCAGGTCGTCATGGCGACTATCGCTCGTCATCAGGCGTCCTCCTTTCAGATAGAAGTACGCCAGGGACACGCAGAAAGTCGCTCTGACCGCAGAATCATCGGGCAGTTCGCCGCTGATCAGCTGGAGGGCAGGCTGGACTCCCTGGTCAGCTGCACTGGGACTTCCCTGCGGGTTGGCTGTCGGGCAGCAGCCGGGCCGGCGCGGCCGCCATCGCCGGGTCGCCGACGGAGCCCGTCGCGGGTCACTTAACTGGCGGCCGCGGATTGGAGTGTCTGGTCTTGGGTAGGGGTCCCAAAACGGTCGGTGCTGTACCAGTGTCGGGAGGGCCGGATGCGTATCAGCGATTTGCTTCGCGTCAAGGGCGCGCAGGTCGTTACGGTCACACCGGACACGACGGTGCAGCGTCTTGTCGCGGTCCTGGCCGAGCACCGGATCGGCGCGGTGGTGGTCTCTGGCGATGGCGCCTCGGTCGACGGGATCGTCAGCGAGCGGGATGTTGTCCGGGCTTTGGCCCTACGAGGCAGTGCGGTGATGTCTGAGCAGGTCACGGCTATCTACACCGCGGATGTGCACACGGTCACGCCAGCGACCGAGCTGGACGATGTAGCGCGCATGATGACCGAACGTCGGGTACGGCACGCGCCGGTCATGGTGGACGGCGGCCTGCGCGGCATCGTGAGCATCGGTGACGTGGTGAAGAGCCGCATCGGCGAGCTGGAAAGTGAGCGGGCCGCGTTGACCGACTACATCACAGGTACCCGCTAGCGCGCGCCGCGCCCCTGCCCGGCCACACCTGATTAGGCCGGGATCAGGGATGCCACGTGCGCGCGTATTTCGCATAGAGCGCTTATCGGCGGATGCTGGGCCCCTCGCCTGCGTGAATTCATGCTTGATGAGCCCGAGGCCAGGCGCCAGCTGGTGATCGGTGAATAGGGAAGAGCCGATACCCAATCGTGACTGCATGAAGTCGCCATGTTACTCTTCGAACGCGATAGGCAGGACGCGCGGCTAGGCGGAGGTGTCGTAGCCGTGCATTTCTTCTGGCTTCTCTCCGCGGCCGCGGCCCTGGAGTGGGAGGCCGCTGATGGCTAGAGGCTGGTGTCAGCCTGTCCTGCCGCCGGTCGGGGTAATTCACGTAGCTTTTCAGGGGGAAAGCATGAAATCCAAGCGGAATATCCGGATAGCAGGCGCGCTGATGGCGCCGCTACTGGCGGCCGGTGCGGTGGTAGCGCATGCGGAAGCAGCATCCGCCAACCCGAGGTGGTTCAGCGGCAGCACTCTCTACGTTTCACCACAGGGCAATCCGAATAACAATGGTGATTCTTGCCAATCCGCAGGGTTCCGGACCATTCAGTCCGCCGTCAGCGCTGGCCCCACCGGGGGGACGGTCATCGTATGCGCCGGGACGTACCACGAGCAGGTGGTGGTCGCCAAACCGCTATCACTCCTCGGCCAGCGGGCCACCATCGACGAAAAGGGCGTCACGCCGACGTTCAAGGTCACCCTGCCCGGGCTCGGCACGGCAACCATCTTCGCCGCCGTGGTCATTGCGAGCTCCCATGTCACGCTCAGCGGGTTCACAGTCACCAACGCCCAGGGTGAGGGGGTCCTGGCCGCCGGCCTTGGCGGCCCCGTGTCCGGCATCGTGATCACACACGACTCCGTCGTGCACAACGACCTTGGCGGCGGCGTCCCGCCCAAGTCGCCGTACTTCCAGTGCGCGGCCCAGGGACAGGTGCCCGGCGACTGCGGCGAGGGCGTGCACTTCGCGGGCAACGTCGCCTACTCCACGATCAGCGGTAACTTCATCGCCGATAATTCCGGCGGGGTGCTGCTGAGCGACGACATCGGGCCCACGCACGACAACGTGGTGGAGAACAACGTCGTGACCGGCAACGCCTCGGACTGCGGGATCACCGTTCCGGGGCACAACCCAGGTGCGCTCAGCGCCAAGGGCGTGCCGCAGCCGGCGGTCGCGGGTGTCTACCGCAACGTCATCAGGGACAACGTGGTGACCGACAACGGAGTCAAGGGCGAGGGAGCCGGAGTGCTGTTCGCGAACGCAGGGCCTGGCACCGCCTCCTATGACAACCAGGTTCAGGGCAACTACATCGCCGGCAACGGACTGTCTGGCGTGACGATGCACGCCCACACCATCGGCAAGGGACAGTTCGAGGACCTGAGCGGCAACGTGCTCGTCGGCAACACCATCGGCAAGAACAACCTCGACGGGGACACGCTTGACGCGCCCGCGAGTCCCGAGGACCTGAAGACGACCGGCGTGCTCGTGTTCTCCGGCGGCGCTCCCGTCACGGTCGCCATCGCGCGAAACATCATTTTCGACAACTCGATCGGCGTCTGGCTCAGCAAGCCGGTCGCGGCGTTCGGCCTAGGGACCAACACGTTCTTCAACGTGACCACACCGGTCTCCGCGAACCACTGACCCGGTTAGCGCGAAAGCCGGTGACGCGATCCCCGCGTCACCGGCTTTCGCGGTGGCCCAACCTGTTTCGCGCCGCCCTCGTCGGGAACGAGCCACCGCGGGGTGAGGCTGTCACTCGAGGATCGGAGACTCACTTGAAATTCATGGAACTGAAGGACAAGACCACCCTCACCCGGGAGGCGGCGGCTTCGCGCCTGCACGAGATCGCTGACGAGCTTGCCTCGAACAACGATTTCGTCATCGAACGCGGGGACCTCCGGTTCGCCGCCCGCGTCCCCGATCAGGTTCATCTGAAAGTGGAATTTGAGATCGAGGATGACGGCACCGAGCTTGAGATCGAGCTGACGTGGTAGTCGCCGCTCGCACCCTGGACGGGCTCCGAAGGACCGGCTCAGGTGGGGTTGTAGTGCGCGTAAGCGGTGCGCATTGGAATGTCACGATTTTAGGCCGAACTCACGTCTGCCGATTTCCACATTGATTGCCTGTATTGTCGATCCAGTCTCACTAGTAAATCTCCTGTCCCATATCAACTCGACTTTCGCATTGTGCGCGAGTCGCGGTGAGCGGAGCGGCAGCGGCGACCGTCCTGGATCAGCTGGTTTCCCTTGGCCATAACGTCGCCCCGGTGTGGGGGGACGGGTGATATCTCAGGCACATCGGGGTGCGGATGCCCTGCGCCACGAAGGCTGCCGCCCGGTCCCTGGCCTCAGGCGGCGAAACCGTTCCATGTCACCGGGCTGGACGTCCGCTCGGCCCGACCCGTGGAGGAGGGCTATGGCGGCTGGACAGCGCGCCGCCTGTTACCGCACAGTAGTGTGGGTATGCCGCAGACAGCTCAGGAGGGCCTTCCGTTGATCCAGGCCGACGATGTGGGCGGCGTGTTCGCGGACACGGCATCGGTCCGGTCGGGCCTCGCCGCGGCGGGGTACCTGGCCGATGACAAGATCGCCGGCGTGGTGAGCCTGGCCGCGCGGCTTGGCAAGCCGCTCCTCATTGAGGGGCCGGCCGGGACCGGCAAGACGCAGCTGGCCAAGTCGGTGGCGATGATGGCGGACCGCCCGCTCATCCGGCTGCAGTGCTACGAGGGCATCGACGAGTCGAAGGCCCTGTACGAGTGGGACTACCGCAAGCAGCTGCTGTGGATCCAGGCGGCGCGCGGTGACGAGACGTTCTCCGCCGACGCCGTCATCGAGGACGGGAAGGGGATCTTCGACGAGCGGTTCCTGCTGACCCGACCGATGCTGGAGGCGATCCGCAGCCCGCAGCCCGCGGTGCTGCTCGTGGACGAGGTCGACCGGGTCGACGCGGAGACCGAGGCGCTGTTCCTTGAGGTCCTCGCCGAGCACCAGGTATCGGTGCCCGAGTTGGGCCGCCTGGAAGCCCGCCACGTGCCGCTGGTGTTCCTTACCTCGAACAACACCCGGGACCTGTCGGAGGCGCTCAAGCGCCGGTGCCTGTTCCTCTATCTTGACTACCCGGCAGCGCAGCGGGAGCGGGAGATCGTGGAGCACGCGGTCCCGGGCCTCGCGCGGGAGCTCGTGGACCGGCTCGTCGGCCTCGTGGAGACCCTGCGCCGTCTGAACCTGAAGAAGCCGCCGTCCGTCTCGGAGACCATCGACCTGGCCCGGACGCTGCACCTGCTCGGTGCCACGGACCTGAACGTGACGGATTCCTCGCTCGCGCTGAACGTGCTGCTGAAGTACCGCGACGACGTCCAGATCGCGGAGGCCGCCCTCACGCCGCGCCAGTGGAACAAGCGACCGTGAAGGGCCGAGGACGCGCCACGGACAGTCAGCCTTGACCAGCACCGCCATCTCGCCGCTCGAGCGCATTCACCGGTTCACCGATGAGCTGCGCTCCCGCGGGGTGCCCATTTCCATGGTCGAGCGGCTGGACGCCATGCGGGCCGTGAGAATAGCCGAGCTCGACCGGGCCGACGGGCTGCGCACCGCGCTGCGCGCCACGCTGGTCAAGTCGGCCGACCACCTCGCCGTCTTCGAGGAGGTCTTCGACCTCTACTTCGACCCGGCGAGCGCTCGCCGGGCAGCGCAAGCCGACACCCCCGACACCAAGCCACGGGTGGACCTGGAGCATGCCGTCCGCAGCGTCCTGCGCAATGGATCGGAGGAGCTCGCCCGCCAGGTCGCCGAGCAGGCGGTCGAGGATTTCGTCCAGTTCGAGCCGGGACGCCCGGTGGCCGGGGTGTTCTACGAGCTGTCGGCGCTGGCAGGCCTGCGGCTGGATGAGCTGGTGGCGCAGCAGCTTGCGGAGGCCGCCGCGGACATCGGTGGGTCCGGCGGGTCTGGCGGGCTCGACGATCCCGAGCAGCACCTGCGGTTCGAGCTCCAGCGGACCCAGACCACCACCCGGGCCGAGCTCCTGCGGAGTCAGGTCCGCAAGTCCATCAGGGAGCTGCTCGTCGCCGACCGGGGCGCAGACGCGGTCGCCAAGACGCTGCGCCAGCCGCTGACCGCCGACATCGACCTCGTGCGGGCGAACCGGGCGCAGCTGGCTGAGATCCAGCGGGTCATGATCCCGATCCAGCACAAGCTCGCGACCACCGTCATGCGAAAGCGCCGCAGCCGCACCGACCTCATTGACGTCCGGGCTACCCTGCGCGCCTCGATGGCGACTGGCGGGGTGCCCGTGAAGGTCGTGCACCGCAGGCCCCGGCCCACCAAGCCGCACCTTTACGTCCTGGCCGACATGTCCGGCTCGGTGGCGAACTTCGCCGCCTTCACCGTCAGCCTGGTGACGGCGATGTCGCAGCTGTTCTCCCGGCAGCGAACCTTCGCCTTCATCGACATCGCAGCCGAAGTCACCGACGCCTTCCGGCAGGTCCGCGGCCCCGAGCAGGCCATCGCGGTGATGCGCGACTACGTGACGGCCGGCGAGCTCGGCGACTCTACCGACTACGGCCGCGCGCTGCGGCAGTTCCACGCCGCAGTCAGCCAGGAACTGGACCATCGCGCCACGGTTCTCATTTTCGGGGACGCCCGGGGCAACTTCCGCCCGGCGGAGGAGGCCACGCTGGCCAAGATCGCCCGCCGGGCCGGCTCGGTGTACTGGCTGAACCCCGAGCGGCGCGCGCTGTGGGACACCGGGGACTCCATGATGAGCGCCTACAAGCCGCACTGCACCGCGGCCGTCACCTGCCAGACCCTGAACGACCTGCGCGCCTTCATCGAGCAGCTCGGCTAAGCCGGCCCCGGAACGGCAGGGGCGCCCAGCTGCATGTGGGGCTGTCGCATGCCCGGCAGGTACGGCATATCTGCCCGCGCCGATGCAGGTAGCAGACGGGCGTGTCCTTCGAACATCCGGCTGCCGTTCTCGGGGGGGGCGCGTGGACTAGGGGCATGCTGGATCTGACCTACCGGCGCGGCGCATCCGCCCAGGTGAGGGTACATGGCGTATCGACGCACGGATACATGGCATTCGGGCGGCTGGAGCCGAGGAACTCCAGTCGCGTTAGCCCGGCAAGTAACGCTAATCGCGGCTCTGGCGGGCGCCCGTGAGTTGGTCGCGTGATCACGAAGGATTTATGCACTTATACGATAATTATCCTTCGTCAGGATTAAATCCTTCGTGATCAGATCATGGCCGTGCGGCGATACGTCGCGTTATTGGAGTGCATCGTGTCCGAGGGGAACTGCACCAATAAGCCCGGTTTTGACCACTGAGTTCGCAATTGACGTAGTCTCCGGCCGCGACCAGTGTCTGCTCGTGCAGGCTTATCGCGCTTGAACGCAGAATGAGGTCGCCGATCACATCGCCCAGGCCCTGCCGGAGCCGGTCGACAAGGCGACGCCTGGTGGCCGGCCTGGTGCCAGGACCAGGATTTGTCCTCCAGCGCGTCAGCGGATGTGAGGGGGCAGGATCCCCCGGCAAGGGTGATGGGCACGTCGCCGTGAACGGAGATACTTCTCGACAATGGGCGCCGACGCGGTGCCGGAAATTGAGGAGGAGACCGATGTCTTATCCGCTGCTGAATGTCTTCTGGACGATCTTCGAGGTGTTCCTGTGGATCGTCTGGTTCTGGATCCTGATCACGGTCTTCATCGACATCTTCCGCAGCCGCGACCTGTCGGGCGTTGCCAAGGCTGTGTGGTTCCTGTTCGTCCTGCTAATCCCGCTCATCGGCGTGGTCGTCTACCTGATCGTCCGGGGCGGGGAGATGCACGAGCGGACCGTGCAGGTGGCGCAGGCCCAGGACGCTGCGTACGACGGTTACCTCGCGCAGAACGGAACGCGGTCGTCGAGCACCGCCGATCAGCTCGCCCAACTGGCCGACCTGCACGACCGCAACGTCATCTCTGACCGGGAGTTCGCCCAGGAGAAGGCCAAGGTCCTGGCCTCCTAACGCACGCGAGACGTCCCGCTCAGCGGTTCTAGACGTACTCTCCGGGTTCACCATGACGTGAGCGGGCCCGGCAAGTACCTAAACCCCGGAAACACCGTCCGGGCCGAGATCAGCAAGATCGGAGCACTCGGAATCCCCTTATAGCGGAGCCGCAGTAATGCCGTGAGCAGCCAGGAAACGCCACGGGATACGTTGGCCACACGGCGTGCTTGAGTGGGGAAGAGGAGAAACACCGGTCCGTTCGGGAAAAATCTCTTTTTATCCCGAACGGACCCGGCTGATTCCCCTTGCTAACTGAGTCCCTCGTCGCGTGGGGGCGGTCCCGCGCCGGTGCCTCGGCTGCTTCAAAGACAGCCCGGCCGTCCCTGGCCCATGCTTGACCATCGAATTCTTGCTCGATAGGGCTGCGGTGACGTTAACCACGGAGTCTCTGGGCAGCCTGCTCGCGGTCGCCGGGACGAAGACGTTGCCCGGTATCGCGGCCAAGCCTGTGTTAGACGTGAGCACGGCGGCCAGCGTGGTGTTCAGCCTGCTGGAGTTGTAGGGGTCGGCCTGGATGACCAGCACGGGCCGGCGCTTGGCGGGTCTGCTGCCGCGCGGCTCGCCGAGGTCAGCCCAACAAACATCGCCGCGCTGGGTCACCAGTCGTCGTCCCCGGCCGCCAGCCGACTGCGGCCGACAGCGGCTGCCGCAATGGGCGAGTCGTCGTCCTCTGCCGCCTGCAGCGCCTGGTCGATCTGGCCGATGAGTGACTGGGCGGCCAGTTCATCGAGATACCGGCGGGCCGCACGGGAAAAGAACTCTGACCTGCTGATGCCGAGCTGCGCCGCTTGGCCAGTCGCCTGCTCGAAGATTTCATCAGGAACAGAGATCCACGAGTATAACCGAGTAATACCGGACTACGCATCTCGCGCACGCGCTATGTCCGGGCATCGCTCGAAGCGAGACGCCACTCAGCCGAGCTGGGACAGTCCCTTCTGCAGATCGTCGCCGTTCATCGCCGGGGCTAGCTCCACGCTGGCGTTCAGCTCCATGAAGAACGGCTCCGCGAACGGCGGTATGCCGGACGCGTCCGGCAGGTCAAACACCATGAACGCGGTCCGCTGCCCGTCGAAGGTCGTAAAGTACATCGCCTCCGGCTTCCAGCGCTCGGCGGCGCGCTGCATGACCCCGCCCAGGGTGCCGTCCTTGATCGCCTGGTTCCCAGACTCAACCGGCATGCTGATCCTTGCCATGACACGCACGAGTTACCCCCCGTTGAACTCTGGCCGCCCCGTGGCTTGCCGCCACGGACCGGCCCCCGGACCCCGCGGCGCCCGCACGACCGCTAGGGCGAAGGTGACGGGAACCAGCCCGCGCACATCCGCTGCCGAACGCCGCCAGATGAACTGCGGACCATCCCGGGCGGTCTGTACCCGCCGGCCAGAAGCGGCAACCACCGTCTTCCTCGGCCGGGCCCGCATCGGGTACTTCTCGTGGGTTGGCGGGTACCGGGGGCTTAGGGGACGCCGGAGTCGTGGCCAGCCACGCAGGCCGGACAGGCTTCACCCCGATGGGTTGATGCGCGGCCACGATGCGAGCGCACATCCTGGCAGGGACCAGACGCTGGCGCTGACCGAGAAGACAACTCGGTCCCGGGCCGCCGGCAAAAGGCTGATGCTGACGGTTTACCCGGCGCGGCCGCCGGTTCACCCGGAGCTCGTCAGAACAGGAGATACGAGATGGCGAAGTCCGAGGCAGTATTCATCTATATCGGCACCTATCCCAATGAGGCGGCGGCGCAAGCTGACTACGCGGTGGTGAAGGACCTGCACGCGGTCGGGGCAGTCGGGAGTTACGACGCGGCCGTGGTCACCAAGGACGACAACGGCAAGGTCCACGAGAACAAGGACGAGATGGCCACCCGGCACGGGGGATGGGGCGGCGCGGCCGTCGGCGCGCTGGTCGGCTGCCTGTTCCCGCCCGCGATCATCGCCACAACGGCGGTCGGCGCGGCCATCGGCGCGGTGAGCGGCCACTTGTGGCGCGGCATGTCCCGCTCCGATGTCAAGGAGCTCGGGGATCTCATCGACGACGGGCAGGCCGCGCTGGTCATCGTCGGGGAGAACACGATCGAGCAGGCAGTGGACAAGGCCGCGCTGAAGGCCGAGAAGCAAGTCGCCAAGGAGCTCGACGTCAAACCGAAGGACATCGACAAGGCCATCAAGGAAGCCGCAGGCGAAGTCGGCTGATCTGCCGGCTCCGGCCGAGGGGGGCAGGCGAAGATCAAGACCCAGCCCGGCAAGTTCTCCCTCGCCGCGACGCCTGGGTCGAGCTCGAAAAGG
>CAVZAA010000001.1:0-1155894 GCA_963773105.1 uncultured Actinomycetota bacterium | reverse complement strand
CCCTCAGCCGCCGCGCGGCCTCGTCATCAACGTGCTCGAAACCGAATCCCACGAGGCTGCGTCCTAGGGGTGACGTGTTCCCGGCGGCAGCCCAGCCTGATCAGGCCGCGCCGGCAGTCCAGCCCTCTCTGCCCGGCGTGCAGGAACCGCCCCAGGCCGTGCCTGCGCGTGCCGTTGCTGTGCCGGGGGAACTTCAGGGCCTTGAGGATTAACGGGGTTACTGCCGTTGGTTTCGACTCGGTTAAACGTCGATCGAGCAAGCGCGCGAGAACGTCGAACGGGCGCGTACTCTGACTATTCGCCGAGGAAACCCTTCATGTGTATTAGAGGTTCTGTCCATATACTTACCTACCGTGGATCTGTTCGCGCGCGCCTCGACTATCCGGGCCGACCCCGCTGTGGAAGGCAACGCCCGTCTTACCGCCGCGAACGCCGCGGTGCTTTTGGCGATGCTGGCGGCTGAACGTTTCAGCCGGATGGCCCCGGGCTGGCGGTGAGCGGCCAGTGAGCCGGTCCCGGTCGCGGCGCGGGCCTTCGCGGTCGCTCGCGCCACCTCCGCCTCCGCCCCAGCCGACGCCTGGTTCGCTGAGCCCTGACTCGCTGGGCCGGGCGCTGCTTCCGCTGCGGGCCTTCCTCGGCTTCACGTTCTGCTTCGCCGGGCTTCAAAAGCTGGCCAATCCCGGGTTCTTCCAGACCAGTAATCCCGGGTCGATCCAGGCACAACTGGCCGGCGCGGCCCGGCGCAGCCCCATCCACACGCTTATCTCGCCGCTGACCCATCTCGCGGTCCCACTCGGCCTCCTCATCGCGGTCGCCGAACTCGCCATCGGCCTCGGCACTCTGCTCGGGCTGTGGCAGCGACTGGCCGCGGCGGGCGGCGTGGCGCTGTCCCTGATGCTGTTCCTCACGGTCAGCTTCCACGCTTCGCCGTACTACACCGGCGCGGACATCGTGTTCGCGTTCGCATGGACGCCGCTGCTGCTAGCGGGCAGCGGTCCGCTCCTGTCCGCCGACGCGGCGATCACGGCCCGGGCGCGTGCGCGGCACGGCTCCCGACGGGTCAGCCCGGAGGAGGCCAGCCGCCGGGAGGTCGTGCTGAAGGGGACCGTGACGGCCGTGGCGGCGGGCGCGGGCCTGATCCTGGGCGGTGCGGCGGCCGGCCTGGCCCGGTGGCGGCGGTACGAAGAACACCTCCGGCACCCTGCAGTTGTCCCCAACCCAGTCGGTGCCCGCGCCCAGCGCCAGTGGGGCCGGCGGCAGCCATCCGGCTGGCACGGCGATCGGACCCGCCAAGGATGTCCCGGTGGGCGGCGCCGCGTCGTTCAGCGATCCTCGCACCGGCGACCCCTCGATCGTGATCCAGGCCACGGCCGGGAAGTTCGTGGCCTTCGACGCGGTGTGTCCGCATGCCGGCTGCACGGTCGAATACGACCAGTCCGCCTCGCTCATCGTCTGCCCGTGCCACGGTTCGCAGTTCAACGCCGCCTCCGGGGCGGTCGAAGCCGGCCCGGCCCCCACTGGCCTCAACCCCATCACGATCGCCAAGGGCAGCAACGGTCAGCTCTACGCCACATGACCCTCGCCGCCTGCCGATGCCGAAGACTCTGTCACCGCATGGATGAGGAGTTTAGGTACTGGGTCATGACGCCGGACCACAGCTCGTTGTTCGTCCCGAGTTCCTTGACGAACTCCTGAAGGTCAGGCGCCTTCTACGGCTCGCAGTGGGGCACCCAGTCAACCAACGGCAACGGCGACGTCACTGCGGGCGGGCGCGCCCACTGCGCCATCTTGCTGGCGGTGGCCCTGGTCGGCACCACGCCGTGCCGGTAGGAGTGCTGGTATGCCGGCGAGGCCTGGTTCAGCACAGGATGTCCGGCCGATGTCGCGGCTGACGCTGTGGCGGTCCTGGCCATGGCGGCCACTCCAGCGGGTTGCGAGCGGGATGCGCACCGCGATGGCGGTTCGCAAGGCGCGTCGCATGACGGGGCCGGGTTTTCAAGATGTTTACCTGTGTGCAGGGAATTGCGTGTTATCCAGTCAATTGACTCCTGACCCTGCTCCTCACAACCAGTTCTGGCGGGACGCGTACTGGCAACGCTTGAGGTCCGGCCGCGAAGGCCGCCCGGTTCCGGCGCTGGGCAAGGGCCGGGACCGGGCGGCTCACCGTCCGTGGGT
The DNA here is from genome assembly GCA_963773105.1 of uncultured Actinomycetota bacterium. Classification (GTDB taxonomy): domain Bacteria; phylum Actinomycetota; class Actinomycetes; order Streptosporangiales; family Streptosporangiaceae; genus Trebonia. The sequence continues at coordinate 1,153,719 of CAVZAA010000001.1, read as the reverse complement.
CAGCTCACGTTGACCGCGGTGTCGTCGATGACGAAGGAGGTCTGGTTCTCGAAGTCCTCCTTGCCGGTGAACTTCAGCGTGATGGTCTGCCCGGCGTAGGCGCTCAGCGAGAAGGTCCGCTGGGCGTAGCCGGTGTTGTGGTTGAGGTTGGAGTAGGTGTGCAGGGTGGCCAGCACCGTGCCGGAGCTGTTCAGGATCTGGACCTTCAGCGTGTCGTACTCGGCGGTCGTGGTCGTCTCAGCCGTGTTGATGTGCAGCCAGAAGCTGAGGTTGTAGGTGGTGCACCCGGTTGGCAGCGTGACTGTCTGCGACAGCGTGTCGGTGGTGGTCGTGCCCCAGCCGTCGAGCCAGGCGTCCCAGCTTCCGCTGTGCGGCGGTTCGAGGGAGTTGTTGTTGATCACCTCGACCGGCGTGTGGGTCGAGGTGACCTTCCACGGTGCGGGGTTGGAGCTGCCGTTCTCGAAGCCGGGGTTGCCGAGCAACTGCGCCGGCGTGCAGGTGCTCCCGGTCGGCGTCGCGGTCGCCTCGTTGCTCTGCGGGCCCTCGCCGATGGCGTTCACGGCGGTGACCTCGTAGTAATACGCCTGGCCGGCCGTCAGGCCGGTATCCGTGCACGAGGTCACGGCACCCAGGCCACTGCAACCACCGGAGGTAAGCAGGGTCTCATTGCCGCTCGACGTGCCCCGGTACACGCGGTACGACGTGATGTTGACGCCGCCATTGCTTGCCGGGGGCGTCCAGCCCAGGGAGACCTGGCCGGTCCCGGCGGTCGCCGTCAGGCCGGTGGGCGCGCCCGGCGCCGTGCCGGCGATGGGCGTGGCCGTGATGGTGATGCTCGACGAGGCGGTCTTGGCCGGCGATGAGCTGTCGGTGACGGTGAGGGTCGCCGTGTAGGTCCCGGCGGTGCCGTAGCTGTGGCTGGGGTTCTGGGAGGTGCTGGTCGTCCCGTCGCCGAAGTCCCAGCTGTAGGAGTAGGGAGGGGTTCCGCCCGTTGCGGACCCGTTGAAGGCGACGTTCACCGGGACCTGGCCAGAGGTCGGCGTGGCCGAGGCGGTGGCGGTGAGGGGATTGCCGACCGCGCTGACCGTGATCGTGACGCTGGAGGTGGCCGTATTGGCCGGCGAAGCACCGTCGGTGACGGTGAGGGTCGCCGTGTAGGTCCCGGCGGAGCTGTAGGTGTGGCTGGGGTTCTGGGATGTGCTCGTCGACCCGTCGCCGAAGTTCCAGCTATAGGAGTAGGGGGCGGTGCCGCCGGTGGCCGAGCCGGTGAACGACACGCTGAGCGGCGCGTTGCCCGAGGTCGGCGTGGCGGAAGCGGTGGCCGTGAGCGGGACGGCGCCCTGGACCCAGAAGTCCTCGAGCGGGTCGCCCAGGGCCGCCTGGTCGGCGGTCGTCATCGGGAAGGTGGTCAGGCCGAGGCTGTCGCTGGGGTTGATGATGCCCGGGTGGACGTTCTCCATCACCCGCTCCATCGCGGCGAGCACGTTGCTGGTCGTGTACGCGACGTGGGAGATGTAGTGCTGCTTCACGTACGTCGGCGATCCGATGACGACGAGCGGCACGCGGTAGGTGTTGCTGACGTGGTCCGGGCCGTTGTTGCCGTTCTGGGTGTCGTCCTCGGTGACCACGATCACCGTGTTGTTCTTGTAGGGCGGGTTGCCCATGATCGAGGTGACGATCTGGTTGGTCGTCGGAGTCGTTCGTCGGGATGTCCTGGTAGGTGCCCGGGTGGTCGTTGAAAAGCTCCACGTAGTTGTAGGCGGGCAGGCCGTTGGCTGAGACGAAGCTCAGGAAGTCGGTCGCGACCGTCGTGTCGGAGATGCTCTGGCCCTGGCAGGTGTACTCGTTGTAGTGGATCTCCTCCGGGATGGTCGTGCCGGGACGGTCCATCGGCAGCACCTCGAGGCTTGCCGGTCGCCGGGTTGCGCCAGTACCCGCTGCCGGTGTTGAGCATCCAGTAGAAGTCACCGTCCGCCATGAACGTGTACGGGCTGCTGCCGGTCCCCGTGCCGGTCTGGGCCGTGCAGGGGTTGGTTCCCTCGCAGGTCGGGCCGTGTCACCGCCGAGGAACCGGTCGAACTCCGTCCCGCTAGCGGTCGGGTAGGACTGCTGCTGTGAGCTGGAGGCGGACTGCGCCGGAGAACAGCCACCAGTGGTTGGGGCCGCTCGGCGGCTGCGTCCCCGTGCTGTAGGAGTCGCTCAGCGCGTATTGCTTGGCGAGCGTGTGCAGGTCGGGCACCGAGCTGATGTGGTTCGTGCTCTCCACCACGCCGTTGCAGCCGGCGTAGATCGTGGTGGCGCAGTCGCCGAGGTAGTCGTCGAAGGTGTGGTTCTCCCGCATGATGATCACGAAGTGCGTGAACGGCGGGAAGTACGGGGCCAGCGGGTTGACCGACGCGGTTGGCGCCCACGTCGTCTCCGGCTGCTTGGTGCAGGTTCCCGACTTGCAAATGGTGAGCATTCGGGTCGCGGGCGCATTCTTGACGTGGAAGTCACGCGGCTGCGGGAACGTGGCGAACTCGACTCCCGGCTGGGCGAAGACGGCGCCGGTGCAGTCGAAGCCGTCGGGCCGGTACGTCATGGGACGCTTGCCGAGCGGTAGATCCTTGGCGTTCTTCGGGTCCGCGTTGGGGTTCCAGTTTTTGAGAGGGCACGAGCCGACGCCCGTCGTGGGGTGGCCGGCGGCCGCCGTGGCCTCCACAGCGGCGCTCGCGCCGAGCGCGGCCAGCGCTACCACCGCCGCTATGCTCGCCACCAATAGTTTTCGTCGTCTGATCACTGAAGCTCCTCCAGGTAAGAGGTCCGAACTTTGTGGTCACTGTTGTGGCCACGTACTTCGGATGCTCGCCGGGAGGCGGAACCGCAACAATAGGCAACATCAAACACTTCTCCAGGATTATTGCTAGATTAATACAGCGTTCGCCCAAGGTTACTTCAGCAAATTCAGAAGATATCCATAGAATATGTTTGTGAGGTGCCGAAAATACCTGTGCCACCAGGCGATATTCATGAATCACGCCACCAGCGCGGTCGCGCCGCCGGACACGGAGACGGTCCAAGTTCTGACGCCGTTTGGCACGGGGCGGAGCGGCGCGGCCTGGTTCAGGGTGCGGTGTGGCCGGTGCGTGTTACGAAGTCCTCGTACTCGCGAAAGACGGTCATCAGATGCCTCAGATTCCGTAACGGGGAACCGGGCGGCGAACAGTTGCCGGAACGAATCGGTCACGCTTGCGGATGACGCTGGGGGCGCCGAGCAACCAGGTGCCGTGCCCGCCGAACGACACTCCGCTCCACTTACGCGGAAGAGAACGGCACGCGCGCCTGGACCGCCCACTCCGGATCCTGGGCATAGCGGGCGGCGATGGCCTTAATAGTCGGGTTCGGGTCCTCGTCGGCGGCTGTCAGGGCTGCCAAGGCCTCGTCGGCCCGCGCGGCCGGGCAGCCGTCCAGCGCCTCGGTCGCGGCCAGCCGCATGCCGGCCGGGTGAGCGTGCCGGTCTTGTCGGTGCACAGCACGTCCACACGAGCCAGCCCTTCGATCGCCGCCAGTTCGGAGACCAGCACCCGCCGCCGGGCCAGGCGCAGTGCCCCGGCGGCGAACGCGACCGAGGTCAGCAACACCAGGCCCTCGGGCACCATAGCCGATACTCCGGCTGCCGAGCGACGCACCGCCTCGGCGAAAGGCTGGTGGCTGCGGAAGAACTCGCTGATGACCAGCAGCAGCCCGGCAGGGACCATCACCCAGGTCACCAGGCGCAGGATCTGGTTGGTGCCCTGCTGGAGCTCGGAGCGGATAAGGCTGAACCCCGGCCTGCGCTTGCAGCCGGACAGCGCAGGACTGCCCGCCCACGGCGGTCACCCGCGCCCGGCCGGTGCCTGCGACCACGAAGCTTGCCCGAAAGCACAGTCTCCCCGAGGTTCTTCTGTACCGGCTCGGCCTCGCCGGTGAGCAGCGCCTCATCTAGCTCCAGCCCCTCGGCCCCCACCACGGCCGCGTCCACCGGGACTTGGTCACCGCGGCGCAAGTCCAGGACGTCATCCAGCACAACCTCGTCCTGGGCGATCTCAGCGACCGCACCGTCCCGCACCACCCGGGCGTGCGCCGTGGTCAGGAAGATTGTTAATCCCCGCCTGTAGGCCGGCGCCCGGTCGTGCCCGGCCCGCGGCCCACCGCGCCGATCGCGGGGGCGAGGGTCAGCCAGAGCCCGATCGTGACTACCATCGACGTCTCGTAGCCGAACGGGCGGATGCCGACGTCGGTGCTGACGATCCCGGCGAAGATCATGAGCAGCCAGGCACTCACGAAGAACATCGGCCCGGCAGCGATGAGTCTGAAGAAGGCACCCATGACTAAGCCCCTGTCGTTCCCGCTAGGCTGGGCAGGTCCTGCGGTTCCTGCTGGCTCTCCGTGCCGCCCATGTCCAGCCGGAACGGCGGGTACTCGTCGGTCATCAGGCTGGCGTAGGCGGCCACCCGCAGCACCCACCGGTTCATGCCCAGCACGAAGTCGTAGACGCCCCGGGGGTAGCTGCCGGTGAACAGCCGTAGCCAGCGAGACAACGGCTGATCCAGCCGCGCGCTCACGCGCGCCGGATACGTCCCGGCACTCATCTGCCCACCTCCGCAGTGAGGCATCAGTTCTAAGCTCCAGCAGACCGCGGCGCCAGCCAGGCGGCAAGGCGCGAACGACCCGGAACAAGCCGGCTTTGGTCCTGGATGGGGACGCGGCGCAGGTGGAGCGGACGCAGCGAACCGGGTCATGTCATTCCCCGCGCGACTCGCCGGCCCCTAGCTCCGCGGCGATCTGCGCCGCCCAAGCGTCGATGGCCGGCCAGTCGCGGAAGTCACCGCACCGCCGGCATGGCCGCACCGGCGGCGGGCAGGTGCTTGACGAACCGCTCGCCGAGACCGGCAGGCGATGCGTCCGGGTCGTAGGCACCGAAGAAGACCCGCTCGCCGCGCGGGTGCAGCAGCTTCGCGAGTTCGTCGAACTCCCTCGGCCTGCTGGCTTCAAGTACGTTCCTGCCGTCCTCGTCCACCAACTGGGTGCCGATCGGGCCACTGCTGAACAGCCATACACGGGACGCGCCGCGAGTTCCTTGCGATAACGCCGGGAGAACAGCACAGCCGACCTGCGCCAGTGGGGCATATAGGCCGCACCGCCGAGGACGATCGCGTCGAAAGACCCGACGTCCTTGACGTCCTCGACGGGCCTGGCCTGGGCGCATTCCCCGCCCTGCGGCGACAGACCACCGCCGAGGTCTACGACTACCACGACGAGCTCACCGCCAGCCTCGCCTCGTCAAACGGCAAGATCCTCTACCATCTGGTCCGGCCAATCCGCTGCGGTGGGATCTGAGATCCAGGCCTGCCGCGGCGTACTCGGCAAAGGAAGGAGGAACGTCCCGGCCGCACGGCGACTATTGCCTCTTGCGGTACACCACGCAGCCGCATGCAGGATGACTGTGAGGGGTGATCCACATGCAGACGACCTTGGTCGGCGGGCAGCCCGTCGGCGCGATCAGAACGGCGCCCGCCGCACGCATCATCGGCGGGACGAAAATCTACGGCACGGGCTCCACGGCGGTGCGGGCGCTCGACGCCATTTCGGCAGAGTTCGCCGCGGGCGCGTTCACCGCGATCATGGGCCCGTCTGGCTCCGGCAAGTCGACGCTGCTGCACTGCCTGGCGGGCCTGGACCGGCTCACCTCGGGACAGGTGCTGATCGGCGACGACGAGCTCAGCGGGCTGAACGATAGGGCCATGACGCTGCTGCGCCGCGAGCGTATCGGCTTCGTTTTCCAGGCGTTCAACCTGGTGCCGACGCTGACCGCGCGGGAGAACGTCATCCTCCCGCTGACCCTCGGCGGCAAGAAGCCCGACCAGGCATGGCTGGTTGAACTGGCCGCCGCGCTTGGCATCACCGACCGGCTCGCCCACCGGCCGGCCGAACTGTCCGGCGGGCAGCAGCAGCGGGTGGCAACGGCGCGGGCGCTGATCACCCGGCCCGACCTGATCTTCGCCGACGAGCCGACCGGGAACCTGGACTCCAAGTCGGCAGCTGAACTGCTCACCCAGATCCGCCGGGCGGTCGACGAGTACGGCCAGACCGTGGTCATGGTGACCCATGACCCGCGGGCCGCCGGGTACGCGGACCGGGTGCTGTTCCTGGCCGACGGCCGGGTGGTCCGCGAGTTGCCCGCCCCGACGGCGGACAGTGTGCTTGACGTGATCCGCGAGCTAGGGACGCGGTAGCCATGTGGGGGATCACGCTGAAGGGCATGCTGGCGCATCGGGTCCGCTACGCGCTGACTGCGCTCGCGATACTGCTCGGCGTCTCGTTCATCTCCGGCACGTTCGTCCTCACCGACACGATGAACAACACGTTCAACGGCCTTTACCAGCAGATATACCAGGGCACCGCCGCCGTCGTCAGGGCCACCCAGCCATTTGACCCGGGCCTGTCCTACACCACCGAGCGTCAGCGGATCGACGCCAGCCTGGCCGGCCCGGTCAGCAAGGTGCCCGGCGTCCGCGCGGTCGCGCTCGATATCGAGGGCTACGCCCAGCTCGTCGCCAAATCCGGCAAGCCGATCGGCGTGGCTTCTAACGGCCCGCCTACGATCGGCATGGCATGGACAAGCGTCGCGGACCTCAGCCCGCTGCGGCTAGTGCCAGGCGGCCAGCCACCGCGCGGCTCCGGCCAGGTAGTGATCGACAAGCACTCAGCCGACATCGGGCACTTCAAGGTCGGCGACAAGGTGCGCATCCTCACCAAGGTGAGCCCCGGTACGTACACCATCACCGGCCTCGCCACCTGGGGCACGGCGGACAGCCCGCTCGGCGCGAGCATCGCGGCGTTCACCCCAGCCACTGCTGCTCAGGTGCTCGGCCAGCCAGGGAAGGTCAGCCAGCTCGTTGTGGCGGCCGAACCTGGGGTCTCGCAGGATACGCTGGTCGCCCGCATCCGGGCCGCTATCCACGACCCCAACATTGAGGTCGTGAGCGGCCAGTCGGTGACCGCCGAGGGGCAGCAAAGCGTGCACCAGGCACTCAGCTTCATCGGCACCTTCCTGCTGACGTTCGGGTTCATCGCGCTGTTCGTCGGGGCATTCGTCATCTTCAACACGTTCTCGATCGTCGTGGCACAGCGGCTGCGTGAACTCGCGCTGCTCCGGGCGGTCGGCGCGAGCCGCCGCCAGGTGTTCGCCGCAGTCCTCGGCGAGTCGCTGGTCATCGGCCTGACCGCGTCGGCGGTCGGCCTTGCCGCTGGGGTCGGGCTCGCGGTGGCGCTCAAGGCCGGCCTTTCGGCGCTCGGCATAGACCTGCCGGCCACCGGCCTCGTTGTCAGCCCGCGCACCGTGATGGTCGGCCTGCTGGCCGGCGTGGCGATCACGGTGGTGTCGACGATATCGCCGGCCCGCCGCGCGGCCCGGATCCCGCCGGTTGCCGCGCTCCAGGACGTGGCGGCCGAGCCGCGCCGACCGCTTGTCCGGCGCACTGCCATCGGCGTCGTCTTTACCTTCGTCGGCCTGGCGGTGCTCGGCGCAGGCCTCTTCGGCCACCTGCCGAACCGGATGCCGCTGGTCGGCGCCGGAGCGTCGGCGCTGTTTATCGGCATCGCCGCGCTCGGCCCGCTCATCGCCCGCCCGGCCTGCCGCCTACTCGGCGCGCCGCTGGCATGGTTCGGCATGAGCGGCAAGCTAGGCCAGCAGAACGCTATGCGCAACCCGTCGCGCGCCGCCGCCACGGCCGCGGCGCTGATGGTGGGTGTCTCGCTGGTGTCCATGACCACGGTGATGGCGTCGTCGGTCAAGGCGTCGGCCAACTCGGTCATTGGCTCGGCGCTGCGCGCGGACTTCGTTCTCAGCAGCGGGGCGGCGGTCAGCAGCGGGGGCGCTGGCGGCGGGTTCAGTCCCGCCGTAGAGCGCTCGCTCGCCGCGCTGCCCGGCGTCGCTGACGTGGCGGGAATCCGCTCCGGGGTGGTGAAGGTGTTCGGCCGGGTGACCCCGGTGGTCGCCGCCGATCCGGCCAAGGCGGCGCCGCTGTTCAACCTGGGTATCACCCAGGGGAGCCTGGCCGGGATGACGCCGACCGGAATCGGCGTGTCAACTCAGACCGCTAGCGACCGGCACCTGCGCCTCGGCAGCACGGTGACGCTGATGTACCCGACCACTGGCACCAAGACCTACACGGTTCAGGTCATTTACAGCGTGCGGGAGATCGCGGGCGACTATGTTCTGCCGCTCGCCGCCGCCCAGGCGAACTTCCCGCAGGGACTCGACATCGCCGCCTTCGTCAAGCTTTCACCGGGGGTCAGCACAGCCGCGGCCCGGCCCGCGATCGACCGCGTGCTCGCCGCGTACCCGGACGTCACGCTCCAGGACCAGGCCCAGTACAAGGCCCAACAGTCGCAGCAGGTGAACCAGTTGCTCAACCTCGTTTACGGGCTGCTCGCGCTCGCGGTGCTCATCGCGCTGATCGGGATCGCTAACACCCTTGCCCTCTCGATCTACGAGCGGACCCATGAGCTTGGGCTGCTGCGGGCAGTCGGTACCACCCGCGGCCAGCTGCGTGCCATCGTTCGATACGAGTCGCTGGTGATCTCGCTGTTCGGAGCGGTCGAGGGCGTGGCGCTCGGGACCCTGTTCGGATGGGCGATCGTCGCCGCCCTGCACTCCCAGGGAGTCACCCAGTTGGTCTTCCCGGTGGCGCAGCTCGTCACGCTCGCGGCTCTCGCCGGGGTGGCCGGCATTGTTGCCGCGCTCGCGCCGAGCCGGCGCGCTGCCCGTCTCGACATTCTCCGGGCGGTGACGACGGAGTAGGCGCCAGCTATAGCGCGGCGTGGTCCACGATTGGAGGGGTGCGATGTGGGCGCAAGCACGGCAGCGCGGGTGCCGGTGGACCGGGCCAGCCCGGCCGACCTGATGCAGCTTGCCACGGACGTGGGACCCGCCCCCATGAATGTCGGTGCCGTGCTGATCCTTGCCACAGGACCCGGCTTCAACGTGCAGGAAGCCCAGCGGCTGCTTGGTGAGCGGGCCCGCGCTGTGCCGCGGCTCCGGCAGCGGCTGTGCCGGGCGCTGTGGTCCACCACGTTCGTCACCGGCCTGGCCGACGGCGGCACTGGGCTGGTCATCGTCATGGCCATGAACCACGTCCTGGCGGACGGACGGCATCGGCGGGCTCGCGGTCCCGGGCAGGCTGGTAGATGAGGTTCCTGGCCTGCCGCCCCGGTAACCCGGGCGGGCGCGGCTCCCGGCACCCTTACGCCGGCTACGACTGGCAACGTCACTGTAACGTTTGGCGTGCTTTCCTACGCCGACATGCTGCGGATCACCGTCGTGTCCGATCCCAGCCGGATGCCGGACGTGACCGTGCTGATGGCCGCCCTGCGCCAGGAACTGGGCAGCGCGGCCCGCTGACCGGCGCGGCTGGCTGCCCAGGTCGTGGCGGCTCGGGAAGAGACCATGGCCACGCGTCGCCTGGTTGCCATCGGCATACGGAACCCTGAGGACTTCGCCGCCGCATAGGAAGCCCAGCTACGGAAGGCGGCCCTGCTGGCCATCCATGGGTAGCAGTCCCCGGATTCGCCGCTCAGGCTTTGGGCGTGGTGTCCGCGCCGCCGCCACACCAGGCTTACCTCGTCAATTCCGATCGCCAGGCCGAGTAGAAGCCGCGCAGCGTACTATTCGCCAGGCAATTCGGGTCAAGGACGGATCCCGATCGGGGAGACGGTTGAGGTAGCGGGGAACCACGCGTCCGTTCGACCTGACGTTCTTGATTTTCCAGAGCGGATGCGGATGACGGGCGGGTCCGGGTCCGGCGCCCCTCATCCGCTCAGGTCAGCCACGCCCCAGGTGTTCTAGGCCGGGTTGGTGGCGGCGATGTCAATCGCGACGGTGTAGCGGTGCTGGCCGCCGGCGGTGGCCGTCTCCACTTCGTAGGCGCGGACCGCAAACTGCGGGTTGGACTGCGGGATGGGCCAAGTGATGCCGATGCCGTAGGTGAGCAAGCCCTCGAAGTCGCCGCCCTGGGCGTAGCCGGCCATCCGCTGGTAGCCGATGTGCGGGGGCGGGCTGGGAGATGACCGATGAGCGCGTTCCGCCGGCGGTGTGCGCCTGCGCCTGGGTGAACACGATCTCAAGCACGCCCAGGCCGTCAAGCGGGATGACCTTGCCGCCGGGGTCGCTGACCAGCCTGCTGGCGAACTCGGACGATGTCTTGCAGATCGGTGCCCTGCTTGGCGGCCGCACGGCTCATGATGGCTTGCAGCTTCATGGCCACGAGCGGGCCGGCTCGGCGACCAGAGCGCTGACCTCGACGTGCGCTCCGCTCATCGGTGCCACTTCGATGGCGACCTCGGTGGCGCTGTCGCCGGCCCAGGCATGGGCGAAGGCATGCAGGCGGTCGCCCGGATCGTCGCTCGGCTGATCGATCTCGATCTGCCGGACCTCGAGCACGTCGACCCTGACGTGGTGCTGTTGGCAAACTTGTGTGTCCCGAAAACCTATGCCACCAGGCGACATCCATGGATTACGCCTCCGGCGCCGTCGCGCCGCCGGACACAGAGGTGATCTAGATCGGTGACGCCATCTGGCTTCGGGCGGAGCGGCGCAGCTTGGTTCAAGGTGCGCCGTCGCCGTGCGTGTTGTAGAAGTCCTCGTACTCGCGCAGGACAATCATCGAGGTGGCGCTGCGTCCAGATCAAGGTCCGGTCCAGCAGGCGGACACGACGCACGGGCGACCGACCGGACCGGCAGCAGATCCAAGTGCGCGCCCTGACAGGCAAAGCCGCGCACGGCGCCTACTAGCAACGCGGCACCGTAGCATGCGGGGCCCGCCCGCAGGACGATCGTGCTGGCGGGGAGGCAATACCGTGCCAGCCTGCAGGCGATATTGCAGCGGCATCCTCATTCTTGGTTACCGGCGAGTAGGGCTGGGCAGTAACCCGGAGTGCTTCGCACTTAACGCACTATCGATCCGTGGAACGAGGGGGCGACGCGTTGTGAGCGAGCGATTTGACACCCGGCAGCCAGGCACCAGAGAAAGCACCGGGACTCCCACGACAGTTCCACCGCAGGGCAGCGAGCAGGAGCCGGCGAGGATGACCGGACCGGGGCAGCCGTCGCCGCACTCGGCATCTGGCACCGGAAGTCCGCAGGTCAGCGTAGCCGAGGCGAGGCGGGTGGCGGAGGAGGCCCGCGAGGACGCATGGCTGCGGCCGAGCTTCGGCAAGCAGCTCTTCCTCGGTGACTTCCAGCTTGGGCTGATCCATCCCTACCCAGTACCGGACTTGGAGTCGGAAGAACGCGGCAACGCGTTCTGCGAGCGACTGACGGAGTTCTGCTCCCGGGCTGTGAACGGCGCGAGCATCGAAAATGACGCCAAGATCCCGGACGAGGTTGTGAAGGGACTCGCGGCCCTGGGGGCGTTCGGCATGAAGATCTCGCCCGAGTATGGCGGCCTCGGCCTCTCCCAGCTCTCCTACAACCGCGCGCTGATGATCGTGAGCTCGGTCTCCCCGGCGGTGGGCGCCCTGCTGTCGGCGCACCAGTCGATCGGCGTCCCCCAGCCGCTGGCGCTGTTCGGCACGGAGGAGCAGAAGCAGCGCTTCCTGCCGCGCTGTGCCCGCGGTGAGATCAGCGCGTTCCTGCTTACCGAGTCCGACGTGGGATCGGATCCGGCGCGCCTTGGCACCACGGCGGTCCCGTCCGAGGACGGCTCCGAGTACACACTGAACGGCGTCAAGCTGTGGACCACCAACGGCGTGGTTGCCGATCTCCTCGTCGTCATGGCTCAGGTGCCGAAGTCTGACGGGAACCGCGGCGGCATCACCGCGTTCGTGGTGGAGGCCGACGCAGAGGGGATCACGGTCGAGCACCGCAACGCCTTCCTCGGGCTGCGCGGGTTGGAAAACGGGGTGACCCGATTCCACGACGTGCGGGTCCCGGCCGCCAACCGGATCGGCAAGGAGGGGCAGGGGCTGAAAATCGCCCTTGTCACCCTGAACACCGGCCGACTGTCCCTGCCGGCATCCTGCGCTGCGACCGGGAAGCTGGCGTGCAAGATCGCGCGGGAGTGGTCCCAGGAGCGGATTCAGTGGGGCAGGCCGATCGGCGAGCACGAGGCGATCGGTAAGAAGATCGCGTTCATCGCGGCGACGGCCTACGCTCTCGACACGATCGTCGACCTGTCCAGCCGGCTCGCTGACGATAAGCGCAACGACATCCGCATCGAGGCGGCGCTGGCCAAGCTGTACTGCTCGGAGATGGCCTGGCGGCTCGCCGACGAGCTTGTGCAGGTGCGCGGCGGGCGCGGCTACGAGACCGCAGCCTCGCTGGCCGCCCGCGGCGAACGCGGGGTGCCCGCCGAGCAGTTGCTCCGTGACATGCGGATCAACCGGATCTTCGAGGGCTCGACCGAGATCATGCACCTGTTCATCGCCCGCGAGGCGGTGGACGCGCACCTGGCGGCGGCGGGCCAGCTGGTCGAGCCGGGCATTCCCGCGGGCCAACGAGCCCGGGCGGCGGGCCGGGCCGGCGCCTTCTACGGCCGCTGGCTGCCTACCCTGGTCGTCGGTGAGGGGCTGCGACCCAGCGGGTTCGCGGAGTTCGGCCCGCTGGCGGAGCACCTGCGGTACGTAGAGCGATCGAGCCGGAGGCTCGCCCGGGCAACGTTCTACGGGATAGCCCGCTGGCAGGGCAAGCTGGAGCGCAAGCAGGGCTTCCTCGGCAGAATCGTGGACATCGGCGCCGAGCTGTTCGCGATGAGCGCGGTATGTGTCCGGGCGCACGCCAACCCTGCGGCCGGCCTGACCGACGGAGCACCAGACCAGGAGGCCGGGACGGCGGCCGAACTGGCCGCGGCGTTCTGCGCCCAGGCGCGATCTCGTGTCGAGGAACTGTTCCGCCAGCTCTGGCGGAACACCGACGCGGACGACGTACGCCTCGCCCGCCGCGTGCTGTCCGGCCGCTATAGCTGGCTGGAGGCGGGCATCATCGACCCGTCGCTGCCCGGCCCATGGGTGGCGGCCGCCGAGCCCGGCCCCTCGACCATGGAAAGCGTGCAGCGCCACATCGGGTGACCCCGGTCTCGTCTCCGCCGGTTAGCCCTGGGTGGCATCGGAATCTGCTCGTTTCGTCCCTGGCGCGAATAGCCGACCCGCACCATCTCCATCGGCGAATCCCCGCCCCTCTTCTCGTCGACCGCCAGGACCATCTCGACGTGGGCGATGCGAATGGCCATCTGAACCTCCCTTGATCGGGGTTCAGAACCAGAGCCAAACCAAGTGCCAACGACCTCAGGTTTCGTCAGGCCTATCGCGACGTCCTCAGACTCTAGTAGCCACGCGGAACGGGTAGACGTTACGCATGGCATCGCCCGAGATCACCTTGACGCACCTAGACGAGCCGCTGTTCGACGGAGCGGGCGCGACCAAGCGAGATCTGGTGGACTACCTGGAGGCAGTCGCGGACCGTATCGTCCCGGTGCTGAGCGGCCGACCGCTGTCGGTGATCCGGGTGCGCGCGGGCCAGCGTCCGTTCATGCAGAAGAACCTGCCGGACTACGCGCCACCGTGGATCACGACCGTCACGATGTGGGCGGAATCGTCGCACCGGGAGGTGCGGTACGCGTTGTGCGAGGACAAGCCGACGCTGATCTGGTTCGCCAATCAGCGCGCGGTGGAGTACCACGTTACGCTCGGCACCGCCGAGCACCTGGATCGGCCCTCCTACCTGGTGCTCGACATCGACCCGCCGGCTGCGGGCGAGTTCGGGCGGGCGGTAGCAGCGGCCAAGCTGGTCCGGGAAGCGCTGTCCGGGGCGGGCCTTGCGGGCGCGGTCAAAACCAGCGGGGCCAAGGGCGTGCACATCTACGTTCCCGTTCAGGAGTCGGTTTCAGCGGACGACGCGGCGGCTGCGACCCGCGCCCTTGCGCAGCGGGCCGCGCGGCTGGACCCCGGCCTCGCGACGACCGCGTTCATCAAGGCCGATCGCGGCGGCATGGTGTTCATCGACTCGACCCGGGCGCACGGCGCGACCGTGGTGGCCCCCTATAGCCCGCGAGCGCGCCCCGGCGTGCCGGTCTCGTTCCCGGTGGCCTGGGATTCGCTGGATGAGGTGTCGCCTGGGGACTTCACGGTGCGGAACGCGGCGCGGCTGCTGGCCGGCGCTGATCCCTGGGCCGTTGCCCTGCCGTCGCCGCAGGCGCTGCCTGAGGACCTCGTCGCGGAGGGTCACGCGATCCCGGTCGCCCGGGTACAGGCCATGCACGAGGGCAAGCGCCGGGCCCGCGCCCGGCGCGGCCCGCCTCATGCCGCCGGATGAGGCCAGTCCCCGGTCGGGCCCGTTCATGACCGCAGCCGACACGCCCGGCAGCACCGAACCGCTGCTGCTGGCACACGCCGACTTCATGAAGTTCACCGCCTGCCTGGAGAACAGCGCCGCGGACCCGCCTGGTCATCCTGGAGAAGCGCCAGTTGAGGACGTCGGACGTGTACATGGTGATCACGTTCGTGAAGTGTCGCCCGGGCACGGACCATCTGTCTCTCAGAAAGCCCGCCGCTACTGGTTCTGGAACGCCTGCTTCGCCAGCGGGTGGTCGGCGGGGAGGATCAGCGCGCCGCCGGCACTTTCCTGCTGAAGCTTCTGCTGCGCCAGTTGCGATCCCGGTGTTGCGTACTGGACATGGACGCTCGCGACGCCGCTCCCGCGCGCGCCGACCGGAGTGACGGCGGCCGGGTTGCCCTCGCTGTCGGTTACCCAGAGCTGGAAATCGTCGTACTTGAACAACTGGATGTCGACGATGGGCGTGGGGTAGTGGTGGACGCCGGCCGAGTCCGGGTCCCCGGGCGCGGCAGTAGCCTGCGCCTGGTCGCTGGCGTCGGGAGCATTCTGCGCGTCCGCTGTCGCGGGAGGATTCTGCGCTTGCGCTTTACCCATCGACATGACGCCGATGTGGAAGCTCTGGTGCAGCGGGACCCCGGCGTTGAATATCGAATCGGTCCACTTCGAGACCCCGTTGGCGTCCGTGATCGGAGTATCAAGCAGGCCGTTGGGGTCGAGTTCTTGCTTGAGCTGCGGCGCGACAAGGTTGTACAGCCGTTTGGCGTTCTGGCGTAGCAGGTCGACTTTGGCCGGGTCGGCGCAGAACTGCGCGGACCATTCGATGCCGGCGAGGTTGCGGACCATGAACCAGCCCTGGCTGTCCCGCAGCCACAGGGCGCTGCCGTGGTGGTCCTGGAACGGGCCGGGACCGTAAAGCAGGCCCGGAGCCTGCGCCGCGATCTCGTTCATCTTGTTCTTCGCCGCGCTGTACTCGGACGAGTCCGCCCGCTGCGGATGATCGGGGACGTTGACCGACCACGTATGCGTCTCGGTCTCGGTGTGCACTGGGTCGGTTGCGGTCATCGATTCCCCCTGAATCAGCCGGACTGGCAAGCAGGCGGTTAATGCCTGCCTGCGCTGAGGATGTCGTTATCCTGCCATGGAAAACAGGCCCTTACCAGCCGATTGCTAGCAGACCGCATGAATGCGGCGGATTGCGCATTCATGCGCCCAGGTACCGCAATGCACTCGCCGCGTTCAAATACCTTGCTTCCCTGCCCCGACCTCCCCGGCCAGGCCGGGCGGCTGAGATGACTTTCTGAGCTTTCGCACGAACATTCCGGATGCACCGGGACACACGAACCGTTACAACGCCGAGGCCCGGCGGAGCCCACGCCGTGAGGCATTGCCCAGCTGGCGGCCGCTCCGCCAATGCCACCGCGTTACAGGGCTCGTGGCACTCACCAGGGCCGAGACGCGAGGAAGTCGGACCGCCAAACCTTGAAAACCAGTGACCTAAATAGCGCCTACCACTCCGGGTTCCGGCAGACCCAGTCCGACCACGTCAGACCGTAACAGTATCCTGACCTGCAGGTACCGGACCTCGCGAGCAGTGCGGCGTGGTCACGGCACGCGCTCTCGAATACCCGCGCCACGTGCTGGTCAAGGCGCGCGGCCGTCCGCTGGCGGACGGCCGCCCCCTGCCCGCCTTCGATGAGGTCCACGTCGTCGCGGAGCACGCCGAACCAGAAGGCCAGGTAGGTGTCGGCGATCTCGTACAGGGGGTCCCGCGCGGCTGGTAGGCGAGCCTGCGGAGATTCGTCTCGACGTCAGCTGCCTGATCCCATTGATCCAGGTGGAGCGGGTATCCGCCGCACACGGCGTAGGCAATCAGGAAGTCGGCGGCGAGAATGCCCGGAAGGAACGCCCGCGCCTCTCGCGCTGCGAACGGTCCAGGCGGAGCTCGAGCGCCGCCCGGCGGTGCAGACCGCCCTGCGCGCCCAGCATCTCCTCCATCACGCTGACGGCAGAGCCGGTGAGCACAAGCATCACCTGCTGATCCCGGACGCGGTTCTCCCAGACGGCGGAGACCAAGTCGGGGAAGTCCGGCTGAGACGCCAGCAGCCGCGGGCCTCATCGATCACGACCCTCTCGGGTCATGGCGCGGGACGGGTGGCCCGGCCGGCCGGGTGGCGGCAGGCGCAGGTTTTCCGGGGCGGTCAGCCGCTGCAGCCTGGCCAGGATGGCGGCGATCTCCGGAGTGCTCGCGTACGGGTCGCCGTCATCGGAGATGGCCCGTCAGAACGTGACCACGTAGCCGTCGGCGAGGAGTGGCTGATCGACATCGACGGAATCCAGGCGCAGCAAGCGGGCGCCGCCAGCGTCCAGGCCGATGGTGGCGCAGGCTTGCTCGAGTGATTGCTGGGAGCCGTTCATCCGCGTTCGGGCCGCGTGGCGTCTGCCGGCATATGGCTACCTTGACCCACTGCGCGGGCGGGATTGCGACTGTCTGGACGCTCGTTGGTGGAGTGCGGCTGCGCCATTCGCGCCACCACGACCCGTCGATGGCAGGCGTTCAAGGAGATCCACGAGAGCACCGCAAGCGGACATTTATGGCACAGCCTCGTGCAATGCCATTACTGCCGGTTTCAGGATGGTCCGGCTGTCCGGGAGGTTATGACGATGTTGTCGATGTGGGGTGGTCGATTCCGTGCGGGCGCAGTGCGCGAGGGAGGCGATGACCCCACGCAGTAGTTTCTCTGGGGAGAATCGGAAAGGCAGTACGCGCCTCGCTAGTCGGCCGTTTCGCAGTCATGCTGGAGATCCTGCAGCGCGAGTAGCGCTACCGGTTCGCGTTGGCGGAACCGCCACAGGCGGCCAGCACGATGGGGATTTCCTTGCGGGCCTCGCGGTTGCCTGCGGAGAGGATCACCTGCCTGGAGTCTGAGTAGATTCCCGCGATGCCGGGGGCGGGTCATGCCCATCTCGGCTGCTGTCGCCGAGGGAGGGATCGAGCTGTTCCATTTGTCCAAAAATGTCTAATATCTTGTGATCCGCCACCTCCGATTGGTAATTTCGGTCACATTGACGGATTATTTGCCCTGTAGTAAACAAGACTGAACGCTGAGTAACTGCGACGGTACGGCCCGCAAGGGGTGGGCTCAGGGCCGTCGCGCAAGTCTCCCGCGGAGCCGTCTTGGGACGGCTAGCGGAGGCGCCGGGGGTTCATGTGAAGTCTGCGCGGGAGGCTGTCTCGGGCTGGCCGCTGTGGGATCTTCCGCGGTGGCTGCAGGTCCTGGTCTCGACGGTCATCGCCCTGTACGTGGGTGCGGTGGCCGTCGCCGTCGCCTTCGTCCACGTGGAGGCGAGGCAACTGTGGCTGTTCGGGCTGCTGCTGGCGTGCGGCGCGGTCTCGGTTGAGCTGACCCGGCGGGCCGGGCAGACCGGCGGTGTCGTGCGGGACGTGTACGCGATCTGGGACCTGCCGGTCGCGTTGCTGCTGCCCCCGATGTACGTGCTGCTGGTTCCGATTCCCCGGATGGTCTTGACCCAGGCCCGGATCCGCCAGACGCCACTCGTCCGCCGGGCCTATTCCGCCGCGGCCCTGGGGCTTGCCTACGCCGCCGCGTCGGTCGTCTTCCACCACACGGTGTCGCTACTTGGCACGGGCACGGGGACCGGGGTGTGGACACTGCTGGTGGTGGGGTGCGGCCTGCTTCGGCTCGCACTTAACGACGGCCTGGTGCTGACCGCGGTCAAGGGGGCGGCCCCGCAGACGCGGCTGCGCTCGGAAATCACCGGGACCGAGGCGATGTTCGGCAGCAGCGCTGAACTCGCGCTGGGCACGCTGGTGACGTTCGTGGCCGCCCACGTCGCCCTGGCCGCCGTGCTGGCGCTTCCGCTGGTGATCAGCCTGCAGCGCAGCCTGCGGCACTCCCAGTTGCTCGCCGAGGCCAGCGTCGATTCCAAGACGGGGCTGCTGAACGACAGGACATGGCGGCGGCGCGCGGCTGAGGAAGTGGAACGGGCCGTGCAGGCGGGGGTCCCGATGGCGGTCGGGATCCTTGACATCGATCACTTCAAGGCCGTCAACGACACCTACGGGCACCCCGCCGGGGATCAGGTCTTGGAGGGCCTGGCCGCGGTGGTCACAGCCCAGTTGCGCGGCTCTGCCCTTATCGGCCGGACCGGCGGCGAGGAGTTCGCGTTCCTCCTGCCGGGCGCGACGCCGCAGGCGGCTGTCGAGGCGGCCGAGAGGCTGCGTAAGACGATTCCGCTGACCGTGTTCCGCTTCGACGGGACGTCCGGTCAGGGCCTCGTCTGCGTCACCGTGTCCATCGGCATGGTCGTCACCGCCCAGCCGGGAGGAAATCTCGGCCGGTATTACGGTAGCGCTGACCGGGCGCTGTACGCCGCCAAGCAGAGCGGGCGGGATGCGGTGTGGGTCGTACGGGCCGACCGGGCTGATCCGGAGCCGCAGCCCAGCCCCGCGCCGGGAGTCATGACCGGCCCTCGCTGAGGTTGGTCGCCCGCCCGCCGTGACGACCGGCGGCCTCTAGAGCCATCCCGCGGGCCATCCGCAGCGTCACGTCCGCACCGGCCCGGGCTGCCGGTCTCCGCGATCCGGCGATGCGAGTTTGATCACACTGCGTGCCCGGCAGGGTCCGCGACCAAGGCCGGCGGTCGGCTGGGGATCCGAGTCGGCTGCTTGCCGGGCGTGCTACGTCCGTGACAATAAGGCACGAGCGATCTATTCAGTAACCGCAAGAATTCATTTGGTTACGGAAGACTTCAATTCGGTGACTACGAGCTTCCATTCGATAACTGTAGGCATCCATTATGCCGGAGCCCTGAGGACCGTGGCTTCGTCATACGTCCGCGTGGGTCGGTCTTCTTAACCGACCCATCTTTTGATTCGGCTGCTATCCGTGACCGCCGGGCACATAATGATGAACGTCAATGTTAGCTAGTTGCCTGCACGGCAATCGCTGACGTGGGCATTCAAGGTGCCAGTCGCGGATTGGAGGCAGCTGTTATGCGTAACACCGCCTGGGGATAATGAACGCACCAGTATCAGTTGAACACAATCAGTAGCGTGGCCGCCGCCCCGACAGCGCCGGCCACGGTGACGGCCAGCCAGGGGCCGGCGTGCGAAGCGACGGCCCCGGCTAGGATCATGGCCGCGCCCTGGCCGAGCTGCATCCCGGCGATCGCCAGCCCGAATGCCTGGCCGCGGCGTTCGTCGGGGACGGCAGCCACAAACGCGGCGTTGGCGCCGACCTGGTACGAGTCGCACAAGCCCGAGGCAAGCAAGATCACGAGGATTCCCGCCAGCCCGGGCTGCAGCGCGGCGGCCGTCAGGATGGCGCAGGCGCCGAAGGCCAGGGGCACGGTCAGCCGCTGCCGCAGATCCGGACCGACCGCCATGGTCAGGGCCATAACCCCGAGAGCCGCTCCCAGTGCCGGAGCCGCCATGACGCCGCCGGCCGCGAGCGGGCCGCCGCCAGCGGCGCGAGCCCACGGCACCGCGATGGCCTCCGGTACGTTGTAGGCCGCTGAGAGCAACCCGAGGAGCAGCGGGACGCGGACGGCTCGCGTACCGAGCGTGAGCCGGACGGCTGCCAGCAGGCCTTCGCCGTTCTTGGCGGCGCTACGGTGGGCGGCGGGGGCCGGGCGGCCGCGGACGCCGAGGGCGAGAAACGCGGCCGAGGCCAGGAAGGTCCCCGCGTCGATGCAGATCGTGGTCCGAGCGCCGAAGATCCCTACCACCGCCCCGCCGGCGACGAAGCCCGCGACTTGGGCGGCCTGGTACGTCGTCATCGTGATGGCCGTGCCCAGGGGAAACGCGTCTCCGAGGACTTCAGGGACAATGGCGGCGCGAGCCGACGTGAACGGTGCCCCCAGCGCGGTCACCGCGCACAGTAGCCCGATCAGAGCTCCCGTGGGCATACCGGGCACCGCCATCAGCGCCGCCAGCGGAGCGCGGGCCAGGTCACAGACGATCATCACGCTGCGCCGCGGCCAGCGGTCGGCCAGGCCGGACAACAGCAGCCCGCCCAGGAACTGCGGCGCGATGCTCGCCGCGTAGGCAGCCGCCGCCAGCAGCGCGGAGCCGGTGTGCGCGTACACCAGCACGGTCAGTGCCACCCGGGCCAGCTGATCCCCGCCGACCGACAAAACCTGCGCCGCCCACAGCGCCCGGAACTCGGCCACGGCGAAGACGTCACGGTACCGCGCCGGGGATTGCCTGTCCCGCACGGGCCTTTGTTCTCCTTTGCGCCAGCAACCAGCCTGAAGGCCGATGAAGGTCGATCACGACGGCCCGACTCAGGCTACCCCCGATTCGTCCCATATGTGCCATCACCTGCCCAAACAGCCCATTTGCGGGGGATCTGTACGCCCGGACCGATGACCGGGATGCGACCGTCGCCTGAGCGGTCCGCGAGGCGCCGTACGACGCGGTCTGCGCATGGGGAATCCCGGATCACGCGAAGCTGCAGCGGCTGGCCGCCATCGAGCAGCCGGTCTTCGTGGCCAACGGCGACGGCGACCCGATGATCCCGCCGCGCTACTCGCACCTCATCGCGGGCCAGCTCCCGCACGCGACGGTGAAGATCTACCCCGACGCCGCGCACGGCTCCTGTTCCAGCACCACGCCGAGTTCGCCGCCGACGTGACTGAGTTCCTGGGCTGAGAGGTAAAACCACGGACCGTTCGACAATCAAAGCTTTTGACTGAAAGAGGGTATTCACCATGAGTTACGCAGCAATGGCGGGGATGCGGGCCACCCTGGGCGACGTGTCCGCGCTGGCGCGGCGATGGCCACGGCGCGGCCGCGGGCTGGACGGTCGCCCAAGTGCGGCCGGCATCCGCGACAGTCTGGCGAAGCCAGTGACGTGCCCGTCGGACGCGTTCCTTCTCCGACGCTCACCTCGGATCGGCAGCAGCATGCGGGCAACTTTCGGAATCGAAAGCGATTCGGCTTTCGATTTGACAAATCAGCGTGCTATC
The DNA here is from genome assembly GCA_963773105.1 of uncultured Actinomycetota bacterium. GTDB lineage: Bacteria > Actinomycetota > Actinomycetes > Streptosporangiales > Streptosporangiaceae > Trebonia. The sequence continues at coordinate 1,132,379 of CAVZAA010000001.1, read as the reverse complement.
ACCACGATTGAGCCGTGGCGAGTGAGATCCAGCAGCCTGGAGCGGCCGAGCGCCGGGACCGCATGCGCGTCCTCATCCACGGCCGTGCCTTCGCGCGCGTGGCCGAGCTGAGTCGGGAGTTCAACGTCTCGGCCGTGACTGTGCGCGGCGACCTCGACGCGCTGGAGGCGGAGGGCGGCATCCGGCGCATCCGCGGCGGCGCGATGCCTTTCGACGCGACCCGCCTGGTTGAGAGGTCTTTTGAGGAAGCGGCGGTCGAATCTGCCGAGGCCAAGGCCCGGATCGCCGCTGCCGCCGCCGACCTTTTCGAGCCTGGCATGAGCGTGCTGCTCGACGTGGGCACGACCACGGCCGCTGTCGCCCGCGAACTTCTGCGGCGTGACACACTGCGCGACCTAACGGTCATTACGAGCGGCCTGTCGATCGCGCTGCTACTCGAGGCGGCGATCCCTCGCCTGCAGGTTGTCGTCACAGGCGGCACGCTGCGGCCGCTGCAGCACTCCCTGGTGGCCCCTCTCGCCGACCTGGTGCTCGGCAGAGTGCACGCCGACCTTGCCCTGATCGGCTGCAACGGCGTCGAAGCGGTGGCCGGCGTGACCAACATCAACCTGCCGGAGGCTGAGATCAAGGCGGCGATGATCTCCGCCGCCGCCCTCACAGTGGTTGTCGCGGACGGCTCGAAGATCGGCCGCGTCCACCTCGGGCGGATCACCAGTGCCTCCGCCGTCGATGTGCTCATCACCGACCCGACCGCGCCCGGCGACGCCGTTGCGGATCTGCGCGCGCTCGAGGGCCCGCGGGTCATCCTCGCGTTACGGTCTCCAGGGGTCCACCACCGAGGCCCGCGCCGAGGTCGCTTGGTGCTCTATGAGCGGTCGGCAAGCCCAGCTGTCACGGTCGACTCGCGAACCTTCAGCTCGAATGAGGTCAGCTTCCTGCGATACTCGCGCCGCTCCGACTTTCCTTCAATCTGAAGGGTGAGCGCAGATAGCGCGCTTTCTGCGATTTCGTCTAGATCTGGAGCCAAGCTTGTCAGCGGTGGATCCACGAAGGCGCTTTGCACGAGGTCGTCAATCCCGGCGACGGCGACCTGCCCTGGCACATCGACTCCGCTCTCACGCAGCACGCGCAGCGTGCCAAGCGCGAGCGAATCGTTGAACGCGAACACGGCGTCCGGCAGCGCCCGCCGATCTGCGCTGAGCAAACGAGCCACCGCCTCATACCCGCCCCGCGGGGACCAGTCCACGGTAGCCAGTTGGAGACGCGGAGCCGCTGCGATGCCCCATGCGTCTAGCTCTTCGTGGAAGCCGCGCAACCGCAAGACGGAGTGTCGGAATCGTTGACGCCCAGCGCCGCCACGCGTCGGCGTCCCTGCGACAGAAGGTGCCGGACCACGGTCCGCGCGGCCGCCACGTTGTCGATTCCCACGTGGTCGCCGTACGGGGTGGCGGTGTGCTCGCCGAGCAGCACGAGGGGCACATCCGGTGGATCTTCGATGGTCGCCTGGCTGGCGCTCAGGAGAACGCCGTCAGCTACGGTCGCCAGAGCCCCCTTCATGATCCGTTTCTCGGTCTCCGCGTCGTCCTCGGTCGCCTCGATGAGGACGCTCAGGCCACGACGAGCAGCGGCCCGGATAACGGCCTGGGCCAGTTGGGCGAAGTACGGCTCGGCCAACTGCGGGATAACCAGCGCAACCATTCCCGTCCGCCCGGAGCGCAGTCCGCGGGCGACGTAGTCCATCTTGTACTCGAGCTGGTCCAGCGACGCCTGTACGCGTTCGCGCATTTCCGGGCTGACGTAGACGTAGTTGTTGACTACGTTGGAGACAGTGCGCACCGAGACGCCGGCGTGCTCCGCCACGTCTTGCATACGAACTCGCGAGGTCCGGCGTGCTGCCACCCACTCATGATGCCACACAGAGATGCCGCGGCGCGCCCAGCAAACGGAAGTCTTGCATCGTTGAAAGAAACGGTCTTGCATCGTTGCACGAACGTGGTGAATACTGCTTCGGACGATCCGCGACAAGTACGGAGCGAGATGAGCGCAAGCCGCCAGGACGGCACCTACCCACGTCCGCAGTTGTGCCGGCCGGACTGGCACAGCCTCGACGGGACGTGGGCCTTCAGTTACGACGACAACGACATCGGCCAGCGTGACGCGTGGTTTCATCCAGGCTCGTTCGCCCGGTTCGCTCGTCAGATCATCGTGCCGTTCCCGCCGGAGAGCGAGGCCTCCGGTATCAGCGACCTGCGTCAGCACCCGATCGTCTGGTACCGCCGCGAGGTAACAACCGAAGAGCTGCCGCTGCGTCAGCCGACGGCGGGTTCGCGCGTGCTTCTGCATTTCGGCGCAGTTGACTACCGGGCAGACGTCTGGGTGAACGGTCAGCACGTCGGAGACCACATCGGGGGGCAGACTCCGTTCACGCTCGACATCACCCATGCTCTCGACGGGCAGGTGGCGGCCCACGCAATCGTCGTGCGTGCCGAGGATGACCCGAGCGACCAAAGCCAGCCGCGCGGCAAGCAGACGTGGCAGTCCCACCCATTCAAGGTGTGGTACGAGCGGACCACCGGAATCTGGCAGACGGTCTGGATCGAGGTGGTCTCCGAGACCCATATCTCGGAGCTTGCGTGGCAGGCCGACCCGGATGAGGGAGTCAGCGCATTCATCGAAACGAACCGCCCCTGCGCCGAAGACCTGCTCGTCACCATCGACCTCGAGATCAACGGCCGTCCCCTCGGACGTGCCTCCGCCGCAATGCACGGACGACGGCTGCACCTGCACGTACCCGTCCGGGAACTTGGCAACGGAATCGATCGGGAAGACCTCCTCTGGTCGCCTGACCAGCCGGTTCTTGTCGACGCGAAGGTGTCGCTGGTGAACGCCGCGACCGCGACCGTGGTAGACGAGGCGACCAGCTACTTCGGCATCCGCAGGGTCGGTGTCGGGGGCGGGCGGTTCCTGCTCAACGGACGCGCTTTTTTCCTGCGGGGGGTTCTTAACCAGGGCTATCGCCCTTCGACGCACATCTCGAACCGCGGAACCGACGAGTTGCGAGGCGAAATCGAGCTGGCCAAGGCCATGGGCTTCAACGCGATGCGGATACATCAAAAGGCTGAAGATCCGCGCGCTCTCTACTGGGCTGACCGCCTGGGCCTGCTCGTCTGGGGCGAGATTGGGGCCGCCTACGAGTTTTCCGCGACTGCTGTCCAGCAACTAACCACCGAATGGGTCACCATCGTCCGGCGCGACCGCAGCCACCCTAGCGTCGTTGCGTGGGTACCCATCAACGAGAGCTGGGGATTGCCGAATCTGAGCCACGATGCGGCACAGCAGCATTTCGCCGCGGGCATCGCCAACCTGACCCGGGCGCTCGACCCGTCGAGGCTAGTGATGTCCAACGAGGGGTGGGAGCACGTTGACAGCGATATTCTCGGCCTCCACGACTACACGAACGATCCGGACGCGCTGGCTGAGCGCTACGGTGAGGGACGCATGACCGCGGCGCTACTGCGTCGACCCGGGGATGGCTCTGAAGGGCGCGTCGCGGCCCTGACGCGATCCCAGGTCGCGAGGTTCAAGGCCGGCAAGGCTCCGCTCATGATCACCGAATTCGGCGGGCTGTCGCTGCAATCGTCACCGGATGCTTTCGCGTATACGCACTTGAGCTCGGACACCGAGTACGCCGCGCTATTGCACGAGCTGTTCGACGCCCTGCGGTCGAACCCGTCTATCGCCGGCTTTTGCTACACCCAGTTGTTCGATACGGCGCAAGAGACCAATGGGTTGGCTAACCAGCAGGGCGAGTCAAAGCTGCCGATCGACGCGGTGCGATACATCGTTACCGGGGAGAAGCGCGTCTCGTAGCCCAGTGGATAAGGCCCTCGCTGGCTTCTGCAGCGAGGGCCTTATCCGCCGGGCTGTGACCTACTGTCCAGATCGAGCCGCCAGGCGCAGCATCGTCCACGAGGCGGGCGGGAGCTGGGCAGTGATCCCACGGTCAGTCAGTTCGTGGGATGTGCTCGGCAGCGGCGTGACCCGTGCGGGATCGGACTGCGCGTTCACGGCGCTGAGATGCGCGCCGCCAATTACGGCGTGCTCGACGACGGTGTACGCGTCGTCGAGCACAATGCGTACATCCAGCAGCGCGGTATCTGAGACGCTTCTGTTGACCGCGAAGATCGTTGTAGAGCCGTTTTCAACGTCTGTTGTCGCCACCATGTCGACCGGCTTGACATCCCCACGGGAGGGGGTATCAATCGTCGTGTCGCAGTGCATCTCGACCCTCAGGACGTCGCCACGTGCATGGCGCGCCGTCAACGCGAAAGGGTGGAAGATCGTCTGGCGCCAGGCCTTACCATCGGACTCGGCCCGGATCGGGGCGATGACGTTGACCAGCTGCGCCTGGCAGGCGACGGCGACTCGGTCGCTATGCCGGAGCAGGCTGATCAGCAGGTTACCGATCACGACCGCGTTTTCCGCCGTGTATTCATCTTCGGCAACGCGAGGCGCGTGTTCCCAGCCCTGCTGATGCTCCTCGGGTAGGTACGGGAGATGTTCGACGTTCCACTCGTCGAACGAGAGCTTGATCTGCTTCTTCGTTCGCCTCATGGCGGCCACATGATCACAGGTAGCGACGACGCCGGCGATGAAGTCGTCCATCGAGTCGGCAGACGCGAGGTAGCCGACTGGGTCGTCGACGACCTTCTTGTAGTAGGCGTGCAGCGAAAGGAAGTCGACCTGCTCGTACGCATGCTCGAGTACGGCCGTCTCCCAGGTACCGAAGGTGGGCATGCCCGCATGCGAGCTGCCGCACGCGACGAGCTCGATCGACGGGTCGACCAAGCGCATCGCCTTAGCCGTCTCTGCCGCCAGCCGTCCGTACTCGTGTGCGCTCTTGTGTCCGAGCTGCCACGGCCCGTCCATCTCGTTGCCCAGGCACCAGAGCTTGACGGAGTAGGGCTCGCGGTGCCCGTGCGCGATGCGAAGGTCGGAGTACTGGGTTCCGGATGGGAAGTTCGCGTACTCCAGCAGGCTGACTGCTTCGGCGACGCCCCGGGTGCCAAGATTGACGGCGAGCATCGGCTCCGCCTGCGCGCGGGCGATCCAGCGCATGAACTCGTTGAGGCCGAACGTGTTGGGCTCTATCGACCGCCAGGCGAGATCCAAGCGGGTGGGCCTCGCGCTGACCGGCCCCACACCATCTTCCCAGTTATAACCGGACACGAAGTTTCCGCCTGGGTATCGCACGACGCTCACGCCCATCTCGCGCGCCAGTTCCAGCACATCCAGCCGGAACCCGTCTCCGTCGGCGTTCTCGTTTCCGGGTTCGAAGATTCCCTGGTAGACACACCGACCCATGTGTTCAACGAATGAGCCGAACAGTCGTGGCGGCACTGGAGCAACGATGAACGCCGGGTCTAGTGTTGCTTTGCAGGTGATCACGAGCCTTGGACTCCTGTCCGTATCTAACGACGCCATAGGTGATAGCTACGGCCGCATATTCGAAACACCTAACGTACCTATGCCGGGAGACTTGCCCTGCCAGCCTCCGGCGCGTCTCTACTTGAAACCTGTCGTCGCGATTCCTTGAATGAACTTCCGCTGTACCGCGAGAAATGCCAGGAGCATTGGAAGCATCGCCATCGTGGCGCCCGCCATCAGCAGCCCGTACTGGACGACGTGAGTGCCGGCAAACTCTGAGAGCCCGGCTGGCAACGTCGCCATGGTGTTGTCAGTGGTGATAATCAGAGGCCACAGCAGGTCGTTCCAGTTGTACATGAAGTGGAACAACCCGAGGGTAAGCAGCGCGGGGCGGGCAAGCGGCAGTATTACCTTCCAGTAGATGCGGAACTCCCCTGCGCCGTCGATGCGAGCCGCCTGGCTAAGATCTTCCGGTATCCCGAGGAAAAACTGGCGCAAGAAGAAGATCCCGAACATGTTCGTCGCTCGCGGGATGATCATCCCGGGATAGGTATTCACCAGCCCCAGCTTCGCCACTATCTGGTAAACAGGAATGAGTGTAATCTGCGGCGGAAGCATGAGAAAAAGAAGAACCAGCAGGAAGAACACGCGCTTGCCCGGAAAATCCAGTCGCGCGAGTGCATACGCCGTCATCGAGTCGAAGAACAACGACACGATGGTGACGCCGCCTGCGAAGATAACACTGTTCCGCAGCTCGTCCAGGAACGGGATCGCGCTCCAGATCTCGCGGAAGTTGTCAAACGTGAAGGCCGTCGGGATGAGGTCGGCCGGATGAGAGATAATATTTCCCTCCGGCCGCACTGCCGCGCTCACCATCCACAGCACCGGCAAGAGGATGATGAACGCCGCCACCGAAAGTGACACGTAGAGCAGGACCCTGCCCGGCGCACGTTTCATCGACAGCCGCTCACGTCGGCGGAGTTGCACGGTCATACGGGCTCATCTCCACTCATCAGTACCTCACCTCGCGTCGGCTGAAGAAGGCCTGCTGCACCAGGCTCACGACGAAGACGATCGCGGTCAGCACCCAGGCCACGGCGGACGCGTAGCCGAAGTCAAGATCTTGGAATCCCTTTCTGTAGAGGAGATACGCAAGGGTCTCGGTCGAGAAGAAGGGGCCGCCGCGCGTCATGGAATAAATCTGATCAAAGGCTTGCACGGAAGCGATCGTCGCCATGATGAACACGAAGGCGGACGTATTCGACAGCAACGGCCAGGTGATGCTACGGAACTGGCGGAACTTGCTGGCGCCATCGACCCTCGCCGCCTCGTACAGATCCTGCGGGATGGTGGCCAGGCCGGCCAGGTACATCACCATATAGAATCCGACGTTCTTCCATACACCCACGATGGCAACATAAATGAACGCGATTGTGGGATCAGCCTGCCCAATGCCGAAGGACACCCCTAGGGGGGCGAGCCATTGCGGCACCAGTCCGATGTTCGGATCGAGAAGATACTCCCACGCTATTGCCATGACGCCCAGGGAGAGGACGGCCGGGAGGAATATTGCCGCCCTGAAGAACGAGCGTCCGCGGAGGCGGCGGTTCAGCATCACGGCGAACATCAGGGCCAGCCCGACGGTGGTGGGCGTAACCACGAGCGCATAGACGATCGTGCGGATCAGGTCACCGCGGAAGATGGGATCCCCGAACATCTGGCGGTAATTCCCAAGGCCGACAAATGTTTCAGGGCCAAATTCGGAGCTCTGGTAGAACGACAGCCGTGCCGACGAGATGAGTGGCCACAACATGAACACACTCATGATCAGCGCCGACGGCGCGATGAACGCGTAGGCGCGCAGGCTCCGGCTGCGACGCAGGCGGTGCCGCCGGGTCCGCCTCCCCGGCGGCACCGCCCGCGTCTTCGCATCCAGAGCCAGTTCGCGTCCGAGAACCCGGGTCACTCGCTGCTCATTTCGTTGCGATTGCTTGTAAAGGCCGTCTCGGCTACCGGTCGCCTCAGTCGCCTGAAGCGATCGTAGAGGTGACCTGCGAGGCCGCCTGGTTAAGGAGCGAACTCGCGCTGCTTGGATTGCTGATGATCTTTTCGATGGTCGGGTCGAACACGTCATTCTCGATCGAGGCGAAGGTAGTCTGCCCGGGCGCGAGGGCGCGGGTGGTATCGGCCTGCCCGGCGAACGCCGCGACAGCCGGGTTTGCCTTCAGGGCCGAGGCGGGAACGTTCGTCGTGACCGGCGGGAAGCCCGCGGTCAGTGAGAAGTTCACCTGGCTGCTCTCTTGCGTGAAGTAGGCGTAGAACTCGGCCGCGGCCTTCAGCTTGCTCCCATTGTCGGAAGCACTAACCCCCAGCACCGTGGTTGAGCCGACGCTGATGTGCTCTCCGTTGGGCCCCGTGGGCACCGGCGCCAGACCGTAATCGATCCCGGCCTGCGCGTACCCTGTCGTCGCCCACGGCCCGTTCACCTCCATGGCGGCCTTGCCGGACTGAATCAGCTCGTCCGCTTGCGCGCCGGAGAGCCCTGGAGGCGAAATGTGGTCATTGTGAATGAGGTTGGCCCAGTACTGCACCGCCTGCACGGAGCCGGCGGTGTCAAGCAGGACCTGCTTACCGTTGGGCGAGAGAATCCCGCCGTTGGCCTCCCACATCAGGATGGGGAACACTTCGATCGTGTTGTTGGTGCCGATCGCCATTCCGTACTGCTTGGGGTTGCCGTCGGTGCCGCCGGGAATCGTCAGCTTCTGCGCGTCGGCTGCCCATTGACTCCAGTTCGTCGGCGGGTTAGCGATACCCGCCGCCTTGAACATCGTCTTGTTGTAATAGAGCATCACCGGAGTGCTCTCGATGGGAACGCCGTAGAGCTTGCCCTGATATTCGCCTGCCGCCAGCTCCGAAGGGATGACGGTCGCCTTGTTGACTCCTAGCGAGAAGAACGAGTCCAGCGGCTGTAGCACGCCCTTGCTTGCATACTCGGGGAGATTGTCGCTGCTGATGCCGACGAGGTCGGGTCCCTTCCCGGCTCCGAAGGCGGGCAGCAGCTTCGTGTAGAGCACATCCCAGGGAATTGGATCCGACGTCACGTGAATGTTCGGATGCGACGCGTTGAACTCGGCGATGACGTGATCGACGGCCGGCTTGTCCGGCCCGGTAAGGCCGTTCCAGAAGCTCAGGTTGATAACACCTCCGCTGGCGCTGCCTGCTGCGGAAGACCCGCTGCTGCCGCCCGAGCTACATCCTGCTAGCACCACGGCACCGAGAACAGCCGCCAGGGCGGCTCCGGCTGCGGCGCCAGCTCGCACTCTTGTCACTTTCTGTCTCCCGTCGTGTGAGGCACTTGCGGTTTCGACAGCGTGACACAAGCCTTGCAACGATGCAATACCCCCTTAAGCCGCACTTGGTGCCGAACCGGATAGTTATCGACCCGTGACAGGGTACGTGATGCACACTCCGCGGGCGGCGAACCAGGCGGCCGGGGTACGGAGCGCCGACACTGCGGTCTGCTTCGTCTCGTGGTCGCGGATCTCGGAGTAGGCCAGGCTGGAGTGGTCGCGCAGAACGGTGCGGGCGAATGCCGTTCCGGTCAGCGGGTGGCGGCTCCATCGCCGCAGGGGCTTCGCCTTGTCAAATCGAAAGCTATGTTGCTTTCGATCACGAAAGTACTTTACGCTGCCGGCATGACCGGGATGATCGCCAAGAGGGTGCACGCCCTTGCGGATGGGCGTGAGCTCATCTACTTCGATGACAGCGACACGGAACTGCCACCCGACCGTGGGCCGGACCTGCGCGATCTGGACTGCCGCCCGCCGACGGCCGAGATGAGGCAGGACCCGATGACCGGAGAGTGGATATCCATCGCGGCAGCGCGGCAGAACCGCGTCGTCATGCCGTCGGCAGGCTTGGACCCGCTCGCACCACAGTCACCCGGCAATCCGTCGGAGATCCCGGCCGAGTACGACGTGGCGGTATTCGAGAACCGCTCCCCCGCATTCGGCCCCGGGCTGCCCGCAGCCGACTCCCCCGAGGCTGACCTAGCGAGTCTCGACGGCGTGGGCTTGGAACGCCTCGTTCCAGCGTTCGGCCGCTGCGAGGTGGTGTGCTTCAGTTCCGCGCCCGAGGGCGCCTTCGGGTCGGTCAACCGCTCGCGCGCACGGACTGTCATCGAGGCGTGGGCCGACCGTACCGCCTTCCTGTCATCGCTACCCGGTATCGCGCAGGTGTATATCTTCGAGAACCGGGGGGCCGAGATCGGCGTCACCCTGCAGCACCCGCACGGGCAGATCTACGCCTACCCGTACGTCACACCGCGCAGCCGTCAGCTGCTCGCGCAGATCGACGCCTACGGTCCCTCCCTTTTCGCCGACGTTCTCGAAAGCGAGCTGGCGGGCCCGCGCACCCTCCTGGTCGGCACGCATTGGACCGCGTTCGTGCCCTTCGCCGCCCGCTGGCCCGTGGAGGCGCACCTCCTGCCCAACGAGCATGTCGCAGACTTCTCCGAGACAAGCGACGCGCAACGAGACGAGCTCGCCCAGCTCTACTTGCGGCTGCTTCGCGGCCTCGACGCGCTCTACGACGGCCCCACGCCCTACATCGCCGCCTGGTTCCAGGCACCCGTGCGGTCACACCGGGACAGCGCGCGCCTGCACCTGCGTCTGATGTCGCCCAGGCGCGGCGCGGACAAGCTTAAGTACCAGGCAGGCAGCGAGTCAGGGATGGGCGCCTGGATCGGCGACATCCGGCCAGAGGCGCAGGCCGAGCGGTTGCGCTTGGCGATCGCCCAGGCGGACGAGGTGAATCCGGTATGACCGGCCTGCTGTCCGAGGCGCGCCGCGGCTTTGAGGCCGTCTTCGGCCACTCACCGGACGGCCTATGGTCAGCTCCCGGACGGGTAAACCTGATCGGGGAGCACACGGATTACAACGAGGGCTTCGTGCTGCCCTTCGCGATAAACCGCCGTACCGTCGCAGCGCTAGCCCGGCGGGACGACGGAATCGTGCACGTGTCCTCGAGCTCGAAGTCCGGGGTCGCCGAATACATGCTGGGCAGCGCCTCGCGTACCACAGTTCACGGCTGGGCCGCCTACCCCTTGGGCGTCGTCTGGGGGCTGGGGCAGGTGGGTGCCGACCTGGCGGCTCTGCCCGGCTTTGACGTGCACTTCGTCTCCGACGTGCCGCTCGGCTCCGGGCTGTCGTCGTCGGCCGCACTGGAATGCGCGCTCGCCGTCGCGCTCAACGACGTATGGCGGCTCGGGTTCGAGCGCACGCGGCTCGTTCAGGCCGCACACCTAGCCGAGAACGACTTCGTCGGCGCCCCCACCGGCATCCTCGACCAGTCCGCCTCGCTGCTTGCCCGCGACGGGGCCGCGCTCTTCCTCGACTGCCGGGAAGGCTCGTCGTCTCCCGTGGACCTCCGGCTCGACGCGTCCGGGCTAAGCGTTCTCGTAATCGACACCAAGGTGAAGCACGAACACGTCTCCGGCGGCTACGCTGCCCGGCGCGCGTCGTGCGAGAAGGCCGCGCGCGCCCTTGGCGTGCGGGCACTTCGTGACGTCACCGCCGCGCAGCTCCTCGCGACCCGCGACTGTCTCGACGACGAGACCTACCGCCGCGCGCGCCATGTGGTCACCGAGGACGAGCGGGTCATCGAGACCGTCGAGGCCCTGCGTACGGCCGGCCCCTCTGCAATCGGCGACTTGCTGTCGGCATCGCACCGCTCCATGCGCGACGACTTCGAGATCTCTACCCCAGAGCTCGATCTGGCCGTCAGCATCTCCACCGAGTGCGGCGCGATCGGAGCCAGGATGACCGGGGGTGGGTTCGGCGGCTCCGCGATCGCGCTGGCCCCGGTCGGCGTAATCCCGCAGCTGCGAACCATGGTCGACCAAGGGTTCAGCCTGCATGAGTACGCAAGGCCGGAGATGTTCGTCGTGCGACCGTCCCGGGGCGCCCGACGCGACGAGTGACGCCGTCAGCGGGACCAGCCAAGTGCTTTACCGGACACTCAAGTCTTGCATCGATGCAAGAACTGTGCCGTGGTCGCTGACCATGGCCACAACCCTCGCGGCGGTCCGGCCTGCGGCCCATGCCCTACTCCGGGCGCCACGCGCAGCCGGGCTGCCGCGCACCGGCCGGCGGCTCTATCGGATACTTCGTTTGGCGATAGAGTGGCTTGGTGCACGAGGTGGACGTCATAGCTATGCTGGCCGATCCGGCGCGCCGTGACCTGTACGAGTACGTGGCGGATGCGGGGCACGAGGTCGGCCGGGCCGAGGCCGCTGAAGCTGTTGGCGTGGCGCGGACGCTCGCCGCGTTCCACCTCGACAAGCTCGTCGATGCCGGGCTGCTCGAGGTGGCGCACCGTCGGCTGACCGGCCGGTCCGGACCGGGCGCGGGACGCCCCGCCAAGGTGTACCGGGTGGCTGCGCGCGAGCACCTGGCGAGCGTGCCGCCGCGCGACTACCGAGGGCTTGCGATGCTGCTCGCCGAGGCGGTGGAGGCGGCCGGCGCCGAGGAGGCGCTCAAGGCGGCCGCTCGGCGTCTCCCGGCCGACCCCCGCGAACCGGTGGCGGTTCTCACCGAGCGGGGTTACCGGCCGTACCGGGACGGAGGAGTGATCAGGTCACGGAACTGCCCGTTCCAGGCGCTGTCCGGACAGTTCCCGGTGCTGGTATGCGCGATGAACCACGCGCTTATCGAGGCGCTGCTCGGCGGCGACGCGCGGGTGCGGCTCGACCCGCTGCCGGGCGAGTGCTGCGTCGTGGTCGAGAATTCTAAAAAGCAGTTCAATTGACATAGAAGCTCGCGCCGTGATCTGCTGAGCCCATGACGGACATGCACCTGGCTCAGCTCAACGTCGCCCGGCCGCGGGCCGCAATGGACGACCCGCAGATGGCGGACTTCAAGGCGGCGCTCGAGCCGATCAACCGGCTCGCCGACGCGGCCCCGGGTTTCGTATGGCGGCTGACGGACGGCTTCGGCGGGGACGCGACCACCATTCGCCTCGCCGGCGGGGAGATCATGGTCAACCTGTCCGTGTGGGACTCACGCGACGCGCTGTGGAACTTCGCCTACCGCTCCCCGCACATGGATTACCTGCGGCGGCGCCGGGAGTGGTTTCACCAACTGGTCGAGCCCTACCAGGTGCTGTGGTGGGTTCCGGTCGGCCACCGACCGACCGTCGCCGAGGCGGAGGACCGGCTCACGGCCATACGCAGCGATGGCCCCGGCCCGGCCGCTTTCACGTTCCGGCACTTCTATCCCCTGGGAAACCATCGGGACAGTCCCCGGTCCGTGGTGGCGGACCGGGGTGCTTGTCGCGAGCGTCAGATCGCCTCGGCGGCGTCCTCGATGAGATCGGCGACGATCTTGGGGTGACTGATCATCGCGACGTGGGACGAGTGCGGCACTTCGACGACCTTGCGCGCGTTCGCACGGCTGTACATCCAGCGCTCGCAGGCCGGCGGGATCGCCTTGTCCCGGCCAGCAACCAGCCCCCACGACGGGATCGTCTTCCAGGCCGCGGCCGTGGTCGGGTAAATGAAGGAATCGGCGTCGAACGGCCGCTGGGTGGCCTGCAGGACCCGGAAGGCAGCGGTAGGTAGGTCAGCGGCGAAGGCCGCCTGGCCGTCCTTGCTCAGGTACAGATCGGTTCCGGTCGTGCCGTCGGCCTTCGTGTACGGGACCGGCACGCTCACCGGCTCGACCTCGCTGCCGGGGAACTTGGTGATGAGTTCCCCCTGCGTCTCGCCCACGTCGGGCACGAACGCTGCGATGTAGACCAACGCCTTGACGTTGGTCTTCCCGGCAGCGGCATTCGTGATGACCGTTCCACCCATGGAGTGCGCGACCAGCACGATCGGTCCGCTGATGGAGTCCAGCAAACTCCCGATGTACGGGGCATCGGTCGGAATGCCCCGCAGCGGGTTCGACCCACAGATCGTGGTGTAGCCCTTGTCCTGCAGCTCCTGGATGGTGGCGTTCCAGCAGGACGAATCGGCGTAGCCGCCATGCACCAACACGATCGTGGGCTTCACCTTCGGCTTCTCCTCACCAGTACCCGCTGGGGCCGCCGCGACGGCCGTTCCTTCCAGCCGGCTATCAGCGCGGCCGACCCGGCCACGGCCGCTCCGGCGGCCAGTACCCGACGACGGGAAACATCTGCACTCATGGCACTCCTCACGCATTGGGGGTGCCATGGACACTACGAGGAGCGCTTTTGCAGCGGCTTCCGTAATCTGACGTAGGTTCCGGGCGCTGGCGCCCCGACCGTCTCCCCCACCGACCGGTCCGTTCGGAAAAATCAAAGACATGAGCCCGAACGGACGCGTGCCTTCGCGCCGCTGGCCCGCTGATTCACGAACGGCGTTGCCGACGCGATGGTCGATGCCTGGGCGCGCCCAGAAGGGAGGCTCCTATGAGCGGGAAAGTTGGGCTCATCCGCAGCAGAGGTCTGCCCACTGCCGCTAGGCGAAAGCCGGCGTGTCGTTATGCGCGCGCTGGTCAGCGAGCACGGACGTCGATTCGCCCGGAGCGGGGTATCCGGCCGGGGTGGCGGACTGGAAGTGGTACCCCATCGCGGCGAGTTCCCGCTGGAACTGAGCGATTGACGCGTCGCCCGGGTGCGACCGCCAGGTGATTGGCGGCGGGCAGCTGTAGGCGAGCATCTTGTCCGGGAACTGCGAGCGGATGATGTCGGCGAACGCGCGGGCCACGGCCAGGTCCGGCGCCGGGGTCTCCAGCCACAGCATGTCGGCGTAGGGCGCGAACGCCAGTGCGCGGGTGACGTGCGCGTACAGGCCCGGCTCCACCCGGTGGAACCCTTCCGCGGTCCGCTCGCCGGTCAGGAACTCATGGTCCCGGTCGTCGATGTCCGACGTCAGCAGGGACGCCTCGCGCGCAACGGACCGCGCGATTACCAGCGAAGGGACGCCGAGCACGTCGGCCGCGAACCGGGCCGCGGTCAGCGTCTGGATGTGCTGGCCGGTCGGGACGAGGACCTTTCCGCCCAGGTGCCCGCGTGCCTGGCCCGGGGACAACTGGTCCTCGAAGCGCACGCCGGCCGCACCCGCCTCGATCATCGCCGTCATCAGCTCGAACGCATCCAGCTCAGCGCCGGAGCCGGCCTCGGCGTCGGCCACGACCGGGGCCAGCCGCCGCTGAGGCACGATGCCGTCGCCGGGCCTCTCGGCCCGGGCGGGCTGGTCAGCGCTCAGCAGCGCGTCGTTGATCCGGCGCACCAGGTGCGGCATCGGGTTGACCGGGTGCGGCGCCTGTCCGGGATGGGCGTCCCCGGCCAGATTCCGTTCGACCGCCTGCCAGCCCGGCAGGTAGACGGCCTGCAACCCTGACCTGGCCGCCTGCGCCGCATGATTGCCGACGACCGCGCCGAGAGCCGGCGTTGCGTCCTGGCTGCGCAGGAGGTCCCACAGCCGACTGGCACCGCGCTGGGCAAGGCTGTGCTCCCCCGCAACGTCGCCGCGCAGCCGGACCACGTCCTGCGCGCTGTAATTGCGCGTGATCTCCGCCCAGCGGGGGTCGGTGTCCCACTCCCGCTGCAACACCACCGCCTGCTCGCCGATCGCACCCATGTTGATCACGCCTTCCCTGGTTTCGCCGGCCGTGTTGCCCGACTGGCCGTGTACCCATGCTGCGCTGCGACCGCGCGAACCGGAGTCTCCGTGTCCTGTGAATTTCTTCGATTTTTTCCAAACTGACTACCAGAGGCATTCTTACTGCGGAAGAAATCAGAAGAAAATTGGTCTAGATCAAAGGTCTAGGCCAGCACCGTGTCAGTCGCCAATCCTCTTGTACGCGCAGGCGCACGTGAGCTCGAACGTGCTGATCTGGGCCGTCAGTCAGCGATCTCGGGCATGTCGCGCGGTGCGGCCGACATGGTGCTGCACCTGGGCGTCGCTGATGGGCCTGCCGGAGTGGGGCGAGCGGCTCGGCGTGCGCACCATCGGCTGGTGGGGAATGACCGAGACGGTCAGCCACGGCATCGTCAGCGATCCGTGGCTGCCGGCCCGGCCGAACGCGATCGGGCGCCCGGCGCCGGAGTACGGCATCCGGGTCACCGGCCCGGACGGACGGACGCCAGCCGGGCCGGAGGAGATCGGCGCGCTGGCGATCCGCGGCATCGCGGGCCTGTCGATGTTCGCCGAGTACCTCAACAACCCGCAGGCGACCGCGGACAGCCACGACGAGGACGGCTGGTTTCGCACTGGTGACCTTGTGACCGTGCACGACGACGGGTGGATCTCGTTCGCGGACCGGGCCAAGGACATGCTGCGGGTCGGCGGCGAGAACGTGGCCGCGAGCGAGATCGAGCGGGTCATCGCCGAGGTGGACGGCGTGCTCGAGGCGGCGGTGGTGGCCAGGCCGGACGAGAAGCTGGACGAGGTCCCGGTGGCGTTCGTCCTGGTCCCCGGCGGGCCTGATCCGCAGGTCGCCGCCCGCGTGGAGCGCGCCTGCCGGCAGCGGCTGGCCGACTTCAAGGTGCCGCACCAGATCTGCCTGGTCCGCGCGCTGCCGCGCTCGACCATCAGCAAGGTCAACAAGGGCGAACTGCGCGCGTTCCTCGCCTGCGGCGATCCGCTCGAGCGCGGCGAGCGGCGGTGGATCAGCGAAGCGGCCGTCGATCCGTCGGGTGATGCCGGCTGACGCCCAGTCCGGCACGCCCTGCGCTCAGGGCGTGCCGTACTGTGCCAGGAACATCGCCACGGCCTCCCCCACGTAGCGATCGATCATCTCCTGGTCGGGGGACATCTGCGCGCTCAGCAGCACCAACTGGTTCGGGATCAGCAGGACGCTGTGCGAGTAGAGCATGACCGTGAGCGCCGGGTCCTGGACGAGGTTGATCCGGCCGCGCTCGGCTAGGCGCTCGAATTCCCGGCGCCTCGCCCAGTGCCCGGAGGCTGTTCCAGCGGGCCATCGTGGAAAGCGGCACCTACGACCTGGCCCAGCAATCGCTGGCGAGCGCCGAGTCGTCCGGGGCGGCCTTCGCCGCCACGGTCGGCTGCGCCAGCAATACCGCGGCCAGTACCGCGGCCTGCCCGCGCCGCCTGCCCGCGCCCCTCCGCGTCCTCCGGGACCGGCAGCAGGGAGCAGGGCGTTGAGCGACTCCGCTTGGGGGCCAGCGCCAGCGCCTGCGCTGGCGAGGGCCACACTTTGCGGAGTTCGCCTTCACGTGATCACGTGCTACACTTATTTACGTGTGGAGTCGAGCGGTCTGGGGTTGATTGACGTGAGCAATCAGAACATCACCCTGTCGCTTCCCGAGGAGGACCTCCGAGAGGCCCGGATCCTTGCGGCGAGTCGGGGTACTTCGGTGTCACAGCTGCTCGCCCGGATGCTGAAGGAGCTGGTCGAGCAAGAGACCGGCTACGCCCGCGCCCGCGACCGGAGCCTTGCCCGGCTGCGCGAGGGAATGGATCTCGGCACTGGCGGGCACATCGGCTGGAGTCGTGACAGCGTCCATGAGCGGTAACCGCCGGTTCGTCGATACGAATATCTTGCTGTACGCCCACGACGATTCCGCGGGCGCAAAGCGGGACCAGGCGCGGACGCTGGTCGAGCAGCTCTGGGAATCGCGGGATGGCTGCCTGAGCGTTCAGGTGCTGCAAGAGTTCTTCGTGAATGTCACACGGAAGATCGCCAAGCCGCTCGGCGCGGAAGCGGCGAAGGAGATCGTCGCCGACTTGTCGCACTGGCACATGCACGTCCCGGCAGCTGACGACGTCCTGGGCGCGATTGGCATCCATCAGCGTGCCGGGATCTCGTTCTGGGACTCGATGATCGTCCACAGCGCGAACGAAATGGGCTGCGCTGTGCTCTATTCGGAAGATCTCAACGCCGGCCAGGACTACTCCGGGGTTCGGGTTGAGAACCCGTTTCAGCCGCCGAGGGCTGGACAGGCGTAGCCGCAAGCCGCGCTAACCGAGGGCGGGCCGCCGCTGAGTGCAAGCGACCTGCCAAATCGGGCGTGCCCGGGCGCGGTAGGCCCGCAGAGCAAAGTTAAGCGGCCGTGCCCTGCGTGTCCAGGGTGGCCGCGATGGCGTCTCCCAGCTCCGCCCCCTTGACCTGGAAGTGCCGACTGAAGAACTCCTGGTGCTCTTGGTGGTCATGGAAGTGGTGCGGGGTGAGGACTGCGGAGAGCACCGGCACGTCGGTTTCCAATTGCACGCGCATAAGCGCGTCCACGACAGTCGCGGCGACGAACTCGTGCCGGTAGATCCCGCCGTCGATCACTAGCGCGCATCCGGCTAGCGCGCCGTACCGGCCGGTGGAAGCCAGCCTCTTGACGCGCAGCGGGATTTCGAAGGCGCCGGGGACCTCGATCACATCGACCTCGGTGAAGCCGCGCTCTGCTAGGGAGGCATGCACCGCACGGCGCGTGTTGGCTGACCCGGCGAATCGTGCGCGCTATGACGAAGCGGCCGGTATCCATCGCCGTGGCGGGGGCCTGTCACCGCCCGGGAGCTTCCCCTCTGAGCCCGGAGCCGAGCAGCCGGACGTCGATTTCATCGGGGGCGATGCGGGATCGGAAGTGCTTGGCGCCCTTCTGATGCTGGGCGACTGGATGACGCCGCACCCGCGCCAGCCGAGGCGTGTCGCGGTGCCGGACGTCCGGGGGCTGTTCTACAGCGTGTGCCTTGGGATCGCGGGCAAGCTGGGTTTTCGCCTCAACACGGTCAGGCTCACGGAGCATCCCATGCCGATGGACGGCCTTGTCGTCGGCCAGTCCCCCGGGCCGGCAGCGCAGGCACGTAGGGGCAGTACGCTGACCGTTCAGGTGTGGCACCCACCGGGCCGGTCTTGATCTTCTCGCCTGTACGCGCTTGTCCTTGAGCCTGTACTGCGGTGGTTGTGCATCATGGGCGGCTGCGTCGCCGACGGTATCCGCCTGGTCGTTCGCCGATCTCCGCCCCGGCCTGCAGCTGTTCGACGTTCCAGGCGAGCTGCGCTGCGGCGGCCGCAGGGACGCCCCGCGGGACCGGTACGCGGTCAAGTGCTTTGGCGAAGTCGGTCAGGGTCGCGGCGACGACCTGTTCTGCTTCGCCGGTTCTGAGCGCGTTCCAGCTTTCTGCCTCGCGGATGAGGTTGACCGCGCTGATGCGCCGGTGATCGAAGCTGCCGTCGATGGCGAGCGCGAGGTTGCAGTCGATCCGTCCCTCCTGGAAGAGATTCGGGACGGCGTCGTAAACGTCGGCGAGAACGCTGCGGCCGGGGAGGTGGAGGATGCCGAGGTTCTTGGCGTGGGCGTCGTTGTCACCGAGGAGCGCGGTGAAGGTGAGCCTGCGCAGGAAGTCGGCCACGGCGTGTCCCTCACCCTGGAGGGATCCGAGGAGCTCGGCGATCTTGTAGGCGGTCGGGCGCCGAGGGTCGCGCGGAGCCTGAGGGTCCTGGAACTTCGCGTGGTCGTCCACCCAGTCAAGACCGAGTGCCTGGGCGGCGTCCTCCTGGTGAATCAGCGTGACGGTTTCGCCGTCCACGGCACGGTCGTAGCGCTCGATGACGAGATACTGGCGGGCGCCGTTACCGACGAGTTCCGTCCGGTAGCGGGCGAGGCCGAGCTCGGCGGCGAGCGCATGCCCGTAGTGTTCCCGGGCTAGCCCGTCGGGGCGTCCCTCCAGTCTCGGCTTGAGGATGTGGGTGGAGTGCGCGCGGCCCCGCGGGAGATACCACTGGCCGCCGAACCGCGCGAGGAGCAGCTTCGGCTGATACCCGGCGAGCATTGACCGGCTTTGGTCGTCGGAGCCGAGATCGCCGTCGGAGGCGGCACGACGGAGGCGGGCAATGATCTCGCCATCGCTGACCGGCTCGTAGGGCGGCTGGCTCCGACGCGCGGCCTGCGGGTCGCCGATGGTCACCGCCCCGGCGATCGAGCTGCCGAACTCGCGGAGCATCGCGTACAGGTCGGTCGGGTTGCTGATGCCGCGGCGCTGGGTGAGCCGCTCGCGCTGGCGCCCCTCGAGCGCATACCCGCCGAAGAAGCTGCTCGCCGCCGCAGACGGCGCCTTCGACCGGACCGATCCGAACGATTCTGTCAGCGTGACAGGCCCCGGCGTATAACCGTCAAGCCACTCGAACTCGATCCGCTCCCGCCGCGAACCGCGCGTGATCCACCCGACCTGCTCCCCGAGTAGACTCACCTCAAGCCGCTCAGTCATCCGGGGCCCCTTCCCCGCCGCCCGACCGGCCGTCGTCGAACGTGACGCTGAGAGTGATGCCGAGCGACTTCAGCGTGCGCAGCAGCCGGGTGATGTACACCGTGCTCCGCCCTGCCTCCAGCCGGTTGAGGTAGAACCGGTCGTAGGCGTTCACCTCAGCCAGTTCTTCCTGCGAGATCCCGCGCGCCTCCCGGGCCACGCGGATCGCGTCGCCGATGTCACGCGGCTTGCGCACCTCCGCCGTTCTGCGCGCCATCGCCACCGCCTCCGTTCATGTGAGAATATCCGCACAGCCGTTACTGTGAGGATATCCTCACATCCTGGATTGTGCGAATATCCTCACATCCGGTAGCGTCCGCAGTCGGCCCCGTCCGTTCGGGACAAAAGACTTGATCTTCCGAACGGACCGTGGGTGACTGTGTGCCCGCACGTAACCCGGAATGCCCCGGCAGCCGAGCGGGGGGTTCTGGTTCTGCTGGTACCCCGAACGACCGGCCCTCCCCCCGGCCGCCGTCTAGTGGTTGCCTGGAGTCGAGGCAGCGAAGACAGCTGATTTAAGGAGACGTGCCAGCCATGAAAGCCGCGATATTCTCTGGACCCGGAGCGGTCGAGGTCGGCCAGCGGCCCGACCCGGTTATCCAGGCGCCAACCGACGCCATCGTGCGGGTCGTCTTGGGCTGCGTGTGCGGATCAGACCTGTGGCACTACCGGGGCGAGTCGCCGCACGCGGCGGGCTCGATCGGCCATGAGTTCATCGGCGTCGTCGAGCAGGCCGGGGTCGAGGTGCGGGGCGTCCGGGTCGGCGACCTGGTAGTCGCGCCCTTCATTTACAGCGACATGTCGTGCCCGCACTGCCTGAACGGATCGACCATCTCCTGCCATGCGGG
Source organism: uncultured Actinomycetota bacterium (assembly GCA_963773105.1). Lineage (GTDB taxonomy): Bacteria > Actinomycetota > Actinomycetes > Streptosporangiales > Streptosporangiaceae > Trebonia. The sequence continues at coordinate 1,111,880 of CAVZAA010000001.1, read as the reverse complement.
CGGGAACTTCGGCAACGGCACCATTGACGGCGGCCAGGGCGAGGCGGTCCGCGTTCCGCTGGCGGGCAGCACCCTAGTGCCGGTTCCGGGCTCCGCGCATTCCGAGGCGGTGCTGCGGTCGCTGCTGGCCCTGTCCGACGTGATGTCGACCGGGCATCACGCGGCGACCGTCGCCGGGGTGAAGAAGGGCGACACGGTCGCGGTCGTCGGTGACGGCGCCGTCGGCCTGTGCGCCGTCCTAGCCGCCAGGCGGCTCGGCGCGGAGCGGATCATCGCCCTCAGCCGTCACGCCGACCGCCAGCAGGTGGCGCGTGAGTGACGAGCAGGTCAGCCACATCATCGCCACCAATCTGACCGGGTGCATCCAGCTCATCCGGGCGGCGCTGCCGCACCTGCGGGCCCAGGGCGGCGGGCGGATCATCCAGATGTCTACCTACGGCGGCCAGGTCGCCTTCCCCGGCAACTCGATGTACCACGCCACCAAATGGGGCATCGAGGGCTTCGCCGAGTCCGTCGCCCAGGAGGTCGCCCCGTTCGGCATCGGCGTGACCATCGTCGAGCCCGGCGGCGCCCGTACCGAGTTCCGCTACGGCAGCGCCCAGGTCGCCGACCCGCTGCCCGCCTACGACGGCAACCCCGCGCACGGCTTCCAGGCCATGCTCGACCCCGCCAACGGCCTCGCCCCCGGCGACCCGGCCTGGATGGCCGCTGCCATCATCGCCAGCGCCGACGCCCAGCCTGCCCCGCTGCGCATCATCCTCGGATCACAGGCCCAGCAGACCACCGTCGGCGTCCTCAAGAACCGCATCGCCAGCTTCGAGGCACAGGCCGATCTCGCTGCCTCCACCGACTTCCCGCCAGGTGAGTAACCAGAACCAAACATGGCCTCGTTCGTATCGAGTAGGTTCCGCTACTGCGTCACCAGTCGCCGCCACCGCGCTGGGGTGAACACTTGCTTGGTACGCGTCGCCGCGACCGCATCCGGCGATGGTCGCCCAGTGGCGCGCTCCGGTGCGAGCGGGAAGAAAATGGGCCAATACGACGCTAACCGAACTGCGCAGCGCTATACGGTGGCGGCAGCGCTTTGATGCGCCTGCCGCAAAACGCCGTCGGCGTTAAAAAACAAGAAAAACGAGACGCTCGGTGCGAGGTTTGAACTTCCGACCGGCTACGCTGTTTCGCAAATCAGGCCAACGACACATGGAGTATGCGGTATGGCCCAGAAAATCCAGACGCTGTTCATTGACGACATCGATGGCGGCGCAGCCGAAGGTACCGTCCGTTTCGCCCTCGACGGCACCGACTATGAAATCGACCTGAGCGGCAAGCACCGGGACGAACTGCAGGCTGCGCTGCGGACGTACGTCGAGCACGCCCGTAAGGTCGGCGTCCAGGCCCGGCGCACTGCTCGCGGTGGCAGTCGCCGCGGCTCCGACGCCATCGACACCGCTAGGGTGCGCGAATGGGCCAAGGCGGAAGGTTACGACATCAAGGACCGCGGGCGCGTGCCCGGCGAACTCGTCGCAAAGTACCAAGAATCGGTCGGAGCATAACCGCTCGCAACGGCCAATTACCTGGAACTCCCCGGATAACCGGCCCGGTCTTTTCAGTCCAGGCCCATAGCGGCACGCAGTCAATATCCGGCGGATCCAAGTCCTTGACGCTCAACTATGTTGCCACGCGGGTCACCCAGAGCCCTACTTGCCTGTTTCCACGAGGAGCACCATGGCGTCTCCTTGGTGGTCGTGCCGTCCAGGGTCGGGTTGACCGCGGATGTGGTGTTTCGCGAGGTACCGGACCGAGTTGCTCGATCCTGAGCGGACCCCGGCGCAGATGGGCCATTCCGGCGCACCGGCGACCCGGGTTACGCGGCCGAACGCGGCCGATCGGCTGGCACCCGAGCGCGCAGCCGGGGCAGCCCGTCGGCCGAGCCGGTGACGGCGGGCTGCCGGGCCATTCGGGGCGGCTAGGCGTCCTGGTAGATCTCGACTCGTGGCTGGCCTTGGACACCGGCCCGCTGCATCGCGTCGCGCAGCTCGGCGCCAGCGAGGAATTTCTCGGCGTCGGCCGTGCTGGCGAAACCGTGCATGATCAGCACGTTGTTGGGGTCGTCGGTCGACCGGTAGACGCTCTGGCGGGTCACGCCGCCCGCCTTCTGGACGTCGCCGAACCCGTCGTAGGCCTTGCGCCATACCTCGTAATCGGCAACGTGGTGCTGGACTACTGCTGTTACCCCCATGAGAACCCCCATCGGTTGCCGGGGACCTGCTGGTCGTTCCAGCGGTGCTCCCGGAACCTGTTCACAGGCTACGCCGGCAATCCAAAACAAGCAATGTATTTCTAGAAATTGCGAGATACTATCCCGGCGGGCCGCCTGCCGGGCTTCCCCTAGACGTTTCATCAGCGCCTAGCCGTGAGCCTGGTCGGTGTCCGCTGGCAGCTGACGCAGGTGGAGGGCCCGGACGGCACAGTCTCGATACCTGCGTCCCTGGACAGCTGGTTCGAGGCAACAAGCGGGTATGCGGTGCAGGGCGACGACGGGTGCGCCTTCTTCGACGGGACAGGACATCGATCGGCGCAGGGGTCCACCGTTTCCGATGTGATCAGCGCGGCCAACGGCTGCGTTAGCAATCACGGAGCGCTTGATGCCGCGATCAATGGCTTCGGCCGCGTCCTGAACGGCCAGCACGCAGAGGTACGGCTTTCTGGAGCAGAGCTTCGGTTGACGGTCGGAAAGTACACGCTCGTATTTGCCTCGGTGCCAGCAGGCTCTTAGGCTAGCTGTTATAGGTCAGGCAGTAGTTGGACGTGTATGTGCTGCGGCCATCCTGGGTCCATTGCTCGTAGGAGGATGGGGTATACCAGTTAGTGGGATTCAGCCATACCCAGGAGCCATCAGATTTCTGGGCCGCAAGGTCCCACGCGATATTACGGTACACGTCGCCGGAGTCATTCGGGTAGTACAGGAGCGTCGAATCCAGGGCATCGGAGACTACGGTATCTCCGCCGACACCGAGGGAAAATGTATTCGGGACGAGCGGAGTCAGGGTGTTCGGCGTCTGGGCGGCTACCTGCCATGGACCGAATGTACCGCCTGGCGCTGCCTGCTGAGTCCAGATAACCTGGACGATATTAAGACTTCTAGTGACATTGATTTCACCGACCAGCGGCGGTATCAGGATTCCGTGACCGGCGGTGATTTGAGATGTAGTATCCGTCGCGCACTGGACTGGCTCTGGCCAGTTGTTGACTATATTTGGGATCTTGCTCAGCGTTCCGGTTCTGACTGCAGATACCGCTGCGCTTTGCTTGTGCGGCCTAGGCGGAGGCTTAAACGAGAACCCCTGTACCACGACCACGAACTGGTTGCTCTGCGAGCCTTTAAGCAGCCGCTTGTTGCGCAGGAACTGCACCCGCAGAGTGAACCGGCCGGGAGTAGTCCCGAACGTCTTGCCCACGAAGTGAGTCTCGCCCGCCTTCATCGGCCAGCTTCCCAGAACGTGCCAGGTTTTGGGACGGCGAGGCCCGGCGGCGTACAGCGATTCCAGCGCCAGCCGGTCACCGCGCCGGACCCCTCGCACGGTGGATTTCACGTCGAATACCTTGCCGGAGCGGATGCGGAACACCTTTTGGCTGGATGAGTTCGCGATCGTGGCACTGGCAGAGGCTGAGGTGCGCGGCTCCGGGCTGGCAGTGGCTGCGGGAGCCGACAAGATAGCCGCACTCACCACACCAATAGCGGTAATGGCAAGGATGCCTCGCTGGAAAATGATCATGAGTGTACTCCCCCAGAAGCCTAGCGTACGCACCTAAGCATCTCAGAAGTTTAAGAAAAGTTAAAGGCCCAAGCCGAGACAAAGGTTGGATTGGTGTAGAACGATTAGAGGTGCGCGGTGCTTGCGCGACGGCGCCCCCGACGACGAGATCCGCCGGGGGCGCAGATACAGCGGGCGAGTAGAGAGCCGCCACGGAGCGTTCGATCTGAAGGATTTGATCTTCAGGGCCTGCGGGGAGTTTCGCTCGATGGCGAGCGGAATTCACCGCGACGCCCACGGCCCAGTTCGGGATGACGGCATCAGTTGTCGGTGGCCCCGCCGGCTTCTTCCTCTAGATATACGAGCCCGTTGCCGTCTGGGTCGGCGAAAAAGAACATCGGCGGGGCGCCGTCGAGGTGCACGACCTCGTCGTTGTGCAACCTGGCGCCCGCCTCGCGAAGCCGCGCGTGGGCGGTCTCGGCGTTGGTCGTGCCCAACCGCACGGCCATCGGGATTTCGCTGTCCGGGGGCAGTAGCACTAGGCCGACGCTCGACCCGGGGGGCACCACCTCCACTAGCCGGGCCCCAGGCCACACCTCGATGTCAGTGCGCAGCTCGCAGCCGAGCACCTCGGTGTAAAACGCCAGTGCCCGGTCCTGATCGGCCACCGGGATCGACACGCTCTGGACTCTCGTCGTCATCGTCATGTTCGGCAAGACCGACGGCCGCCAGGAAAGTCATCTCATCGGAGGGCTCCCCACGTATCGCCCGGGGCCAGGTTTCAGGTATGCCTTCCATCGACGACATCGCGGCGGAGTACGTGGAGCGTGCCGCCGGCCTGGACCCGTACTACGCCACTTACGCCGGGATCGCGGGCACGACCACGAGCTGCCGGATCTGAGTGCTGACGGGTTCGCCGGACGGGCCGGGCTGGATCGCTCGACCCTCGCGGCCCTTGACGCGGCCAAGGCCCTCGACCCGCGCGAGCAGGTCGCGCGGGCCGCGATGCGGGAGCGGCTGGCGCTGGCCGGGGAGCGCCACGACGCCGTGGACACGACCAGCGAGCTCAACACCGTCAGCAGCTGGGTGCAGCGGGTGCGCGAGGTCTTCGACCCCTTCCTACAAGCTGGGCGAACGGATCTGGCTACAAGCCAGGGAGGACGCTGATAGGACGGTTTGTTTTTGTTTTGGATCTGACCCGTATTTCGTGACGGTCTCAACCCCGTCTCGGTCGGGTCACTGGCAGAGGAGGACGCGTTTGCGGAGCAGTTCGAAGCTGGCGCGGCCGTAGGTCTGGCGTTTGAGCATCTTGAGCCGGTTGACGTTGCCCTCGACGATTCCCGAGCTCCAGGGCAGGGTGAGGCCGTTGAGCACGGCCTGGTGGTCGTGTTTCAGGCCGCGGGCGAAGGAGTGCAGGTCGGGCTGGTCGTCGGCCTCGACGGCGGTGATCCAGTCATCGAGCCGGTCGCCGTGCAGTCCGGTGAGGATCTTGGCGAACTCGGTGACGTGGCCGGCGAGCGCGTCGAGGTGCGGGCATCGTTCGCGGGCACTGGCGAGCTTTTCCTTCTCATCGTCGCCGAGGTTGTCCGGGTCGGTGAGGATCCAGCTGGCGAGGTCGCGGGCCTTCGGCGGGCCGGGGACGGCGGGTGGTGCAGCACCGGCCTGGCGGAACGGCAGCATGTAGTCGCGGATGGTGCCGTAGCCGCCCTTAAAGCCGCGTTCGCGCAGCTCGCTGTGCAGCTGGCGGACGTTGGTGCAGCCCTCGTTCCACCGCTGGTGCAGGTAGGGCTTGTAGTCGTCCAGCAGCGACGGCCGTCCGTCCCTGACCTTGGCGAGCAGCTCATCAACGGTGGCGGCGCGGTAGAAGCGGCGGACGGTCTCCTTGGCCAGGCCGGTCTCGCGCACGATCGGCTTGATGCCCTTGCCGCGGGCTTTCAGTGCCTGGACCAGCTCATGCCGCTGGCGGGTGCGGACTGCCAGCGCGGACTCCTCCGCCCGCCGGGCGGCCACCGCGGCCGCGGCCTGCTGCAGGTCAGCGGCGGCCTGGCCGTCGGCGGCATCCTCCTGCTCCGGCTCGGGGACGGGTTCTTCCAGGCAGCCCCGGTGGCGGGCGACCGCCTTCGCCACGTGCTCCGACAGGTTGTGATAGAGATGCCACCGGTCTGCGACCTGGACTGCTTCCGGGGCGCCCTGGCGTGCGCCGTCTAATGGCGTAGGCGCCGGGCCCTGTCGCGGCAGATGACCTCGGCTCCGGGGTGCTCCTTCAGCCACTTGGCGAAGGTGTCCGCCTCGCGGTCGCGCAGCAGGTCCACGGGCTCGCCGGTCTCGGCGTTGACCAGGATGGTCCCGTAGTCCCGGCCGCGACGGAACGCGAAGTCGTCCAGTTATCTGGTGTTCGAACAAATTTTTGTTGAGTTTCCGCAGGTAGTGACGTTCATGACGGCGTCCGCAGCGTGGTCAGGCGGTGCTGATGCCGTGCTGCTGGAGGACGCGGCGGAGCCGGAGGAGCTCGCCGTGGGCGGCGGCGAGCTGTTCCTCAAGCTTGCTGACCGCGGTTCGCCGTGTGTCGCGTTCGAGGCGGAGTTTCTCGGTGAGGATGTGCACGATGTCGATGCTGTCCGCGTGCCCTGGCCCGGGATCCCGGGCGGGACGGGCTTTCTGCTGGTCCCGGAGCTTCTCGATGCGGGCGCGGAGGTCGTCGTTGCCGTAGAGGAAGTCGATGCTGACCCCGCCGGCGCGGGAGACGGACCGGAAGCTGATGTCCTGCTGGCTCTTGATGAGCGTGCGGATCGCGGTCTCGGCGCGGGTGACGGCGTCCTGCCGCTTGGCCTGCGCGGCCTGGCGCAGGGCGGCGGCGCGGCGATCGGCGGCGCTGCTGGTCACGACGCCTCCGGCTTGGGGGCGATGGCGATGCTCACCGGGCCGATGTCCTGGTAGCCGGCCCTGCCGCAGACGCCGGGGCCGCGGACGACGGAGGTGTCGTCGCCGAGGGCTTCCAGTGCGCTGATCTCCAGTTGCATGCTGCGGATCTCGGCGTGGCGCTGTTCGAGCCAGACGTTGGAGTCGCTCATCGGCTCGCCGTAACGGGCGGCGTGCTGTTCCTGCCGCTGCCGGATGAGCTGCTCGGTGGCGGCGAGCTGCCGGCGGATCTCGGGGAGGTGGCTGCGGTCGGTCGCGAAGTGATCGCAGCCGTGGCAGGCGTTGCCCTTGTCGCTGGACCGGACCGGCGGCAGCAGGCAGTAGCCGTTGGGCAGGATGCGGTCGGTGCGGCGGTCGAGCTGGAGGATGTCGAGCATGTCGCGGCGGTCCATGCCGGCCTGGCGGCCGTCCCTGCCGATCTTGACCATGGCGAGGAACTCCCGCTCGGCCGTGGTGGCCAGCGTCGCGGCATACCTCATGGTCATCTCGGGTGACCGGTGCCCGAGGTAGCGCTGGACGACGTGGATGGGGGCGCCCGCGTTGAGGAGGGTCGTGGCCTTGGTGTGGCGCAGGCGGTGGCTGCGGGAGTAGGACAGCTCGCGCCCGTCAGAGTCGCGCAGGCCCAGCATGGCGCTGAACTTCCGCAGCGTCCCGTCGTAGTAGCTGGTCGTCCAGGCCCGGGTGCCCTTGCGGTTCCCGGCCAGCTTGGGGAACAGGTAGCGCACGGTCTCGTCTGGGCCCAGTCCCCAGTGCTCGCGCACCCATGCCTGCTGCTCGCGGATGATCTGGACGACGTTGGCGCCGACGAGGATGGTCTCCGGGGCGCCGTCGATCTTGGTCTGCTGGTAGCGCAGGCGGGCGACCATCCCGCCCTCGGGGACCGTGGCGGGGTCTATCCCGGGAACGGGGACGAGCGGGCTGAAGTCCATCATCAGGACCTCGGCGGCCCGGCGGCCGGTGAGGGCCTGGATGAGCCATGCCCGCATCACGGCGGGGTAGCCGAGTCCTGCCATCTCGGCCTCCCCGCCGTCGCCGGTGATGGTCATGGCCTGGTCGCAGGGCAGCCCGAGCAGCTCGACGTACTGGAGCATGCGCGTCAGGTCGGCGTCGCTGATGTAGTTGCGGTCGTCGGCCTGGCGGATGGCCCGTTCCGCGGCGAGCTCGTCGCGGCGGACGAGCCGGCCGTGGCCGTCGCCGAGCGCGAGCCACCCGCCATCGCCGGTCGCGGCGGCTGCCTCGTGCCGGCAGTCGGTCATCGTCGCATAGAAGTTGCCCAGGAAGCGCAGGGTGCGTGCGACCGACCGCGCGTCCAGCGGGCCGCCGCGGGCCTGGCCGCGGGCGGGCCGCTCCCGCCGCCACTGCCGCAGGAACGCCTGGAAGTCCAGCGTCACGGCCCGCAGCTGAGAGGGATCGCTGGTCAGGGCGGGGCCGCTGAGTCGCCGCGAGACGGCGAACCCTCCGAGGCGGGCGGCGTAGACGTGCGACTGGAAGACCGTCGACCAGGTGATCTGGCCGGATTCCACCTGCAGGCCCGTGTAGAACTTGGCTCCTTCCCGCAGCCAGGCCGGCTCGATGTCGTCCCAGCGGATCATGGCGTCCCCGTGGGGCTCGTGCGCGCGCCGGGGGATCCGCGGGTCGAACCGCAGGCACCACAGGTCGTGCTTCCACCACGGCGCGTCGCTGTAGTGGATGGCCAGGCGGGGCAGCAGCCCGCGCATCGCGGTCGCGGCCTTCGCCCGGGTGCCGGGAGCGGGCAGCCGGCCGTGGTCGGCGTGGAACTTGCGGCTCCACTCGGCCATCCACTCCGCCAGGGACAGGTCCGCGAACGAGCGCACCTCCAGTGAGGAGGCGGCGACCTCGGCCGCGGTGGCCGCCCACCGTCTCCAGTCGTTGGTGTTGACCACTCGCTCGCCGTTGTCCTGGCACGTCGCCACCCACCAGGAGACCTCCCGCTGCATCGGGACGGGCAGCGAGCCGGTCTGCAGCACCGACTCCGACCGGGCGCTGAGCGCCCCGGCCAGGCGCGTGTCGGCCGGGTCGAACACGGTGCCCGCGAACGCGGACGGGATGCCCTCGGCCAGCATGGCGCTGCGGTCAAGGCGGTCAGTGGTGCCCGGACAGGCGCGCAGGCGACGGGGCGGGCTACTCACCGGTGGCGCCGTCCCAGCCGCGCCAGCCGGAGCAGAAACCGCGCCAGTCGGCCAGCGCCCGCAGCTCGGCGTCCTCGCTCACCCAGCCATAGAGGTTCAGGGTGGTCTGGATGTCGGCGTGTCCGAGTCTTCGCATCACGACATGCTCACGGGCGCCGGAAAGCAGAAGAGCCGAGGCGTGAGTATGCCGGAACCAGTGCGGCGTCCAGCCCGCCGGGACCGCGGCGCCGAGCGTGCGCTTGAGCGAGGCGACCTTGTCATAGACGGTTTCCGGCCGCATCGGGGCCAGCCACCGGCCCCGGCGCAGGTTGACCAGCACGAAATGGCCCGCCAGGTCGACCTCCAGGTGGGCGCCGGCGTCGCATAGCTGCCACACGTACTCACTGTGCAGGCGCTCCAGCTCGTCGCTGATGTAGATCCGCCGGTAGCGGCTGCTCTTGCACCGCACCCCGGCCGGATGATCCTGCCGCGGGATCACCTCGATGAACGGCGTCCCGCCTCGGCCGGCATGCCAGTCGCAGTGACGCGTCGACAAAAGCTCGCCCAGCCTCATGCCCGTCTCCGCCAGGGCCGCGAACAGGAGCCGGTCACGGACCGACCCGGCCCACTGCCCGGACGAGTCGTCCAGCCGCGCGCACGCGTCCAGGATCGCGTCCACCTGCCCCGGGGTCAGCAGCGGGACCGGCCGTGCCGCGGCCCGCCGGACCCGGACCGCGGCACCGGGACGCTGGCCGCCCCGCTGCAGGTGCGCCAGCCCGGGAACGTAACGGCCGGCCCGCCCGCCGGGCCGGTAGAGGCGGTCAGCGACAGGAACCTGGTGCGCATCGGCGTGATAGCGGTAGAACGACAGCACGGCAGTCACCCGGGCCGCGACCGTCGACTCCGCCGGGCCCGCAGCCTCGGCAGCCCCCGGGAGCGGGGCCACCCCGCCGGGCAGCCCGGTCCTCAGCGACGACACGAACGAGACGAAGAACGGCAGCCCGACCCCGTCCCATGCTGTCGCGGCCGTCGTCAGGTACTCCCACCAGCGGGCCAGTGAGGTGGCATACGAGCGGACCGTGTTCGGAGAGCACTGCTGGGCCACCCGCAAGTACTCAAGGTATTCCTCGACCGGGCCGACCGGAAGATGATCATCCCCAGTCACCGTCCACGTCCGCTGCCCGCCGATCACAATGCGTTGCACCCCCATGGCACGTCATCATGCCGACGTTGCCGACGCTAGTGTGGGACCTTGGATAACGACACGCTGACGTGCAGAAACAGCAGTTCAGGCCACGCTGTCCGACGTTACGGACGGGTGGCTGAGGACCCCGGATAGGTCCACGCCCAGGACCTTCACGGTCCCGGCCTGCGGGTCGGGCTGGGCCATGACCAGCCGCAGCATGCTCGACCTGCCGGCCGTCAGGTCGAGCACCCCGGCCAGCCGCGCCCCGGCCCGGCCCGCCAGGGCCAGCGCGATCACCGTCAGCGTCCGCGCCAGCAGCGGGGTCCGCCGGGCGCGCCGCGAGGTCAGCCCCTCGACCTGCTCGGCGAACGTGACCGCGGCGCAGTCCGGGTTGGCGCAGAGGAACCGGCGCACCGCCAGGCGGATCGTAACCGGCTGGCCGCACGACCGGCGCGTCAGCCAGCCGCCGCTCGTAACCGCTGTGCACCCGCTGGGAGAACTGGCCGCAGCCGGGGCACGATGCGCCTTCGGCGCAGGCCCGCGCCCAGATCCGCACCTGCCCGCCGGCGACCTCGGCAGCCTCCACGGCGACCCCGGCCAGGTGCGGCAGGAGGAGACCCAGGCTGACCCCGTGACCGCATGACAAGGACTGATTGACCTGCAACAATGACAATCCGGACTCCTGGAAGGGCGGCTGGCGTAGACAACCGCCGGCCTACCAGGAGTCCGCTTGCTTCCCTATCGCAACACGCCGATCATGCCCCAGAACGACCCGATCGTTACATGCCAGGCGCATCCTTCCGCAGGGGCTGGTTATCGTCACGAAATACGCGTCAGATCCAGATCCAGTTTTCACCCGTCGCCGACACCTCGCAGGGCAGACTGGAGCTGCTCAGTGTCGCGCAGACCGTCCAAGCCATCCACGGCGCCCTGCCAATCTCAAGCCGTCAATCGGTGAGCGTTCAGTCCTGGGCCTGCCGGATACCAAATTCCTTGCGCCTCAGCGCAACCGGAATGGATGTTCTGCGCTGAATCGCGGGCGATGCATCCGGTCTCCCAACGCATCCAGCATCGTTCCGCACCTCGCCTCGTCTGCGGCGCGCTTCATGACCCCCGGCATGCCCCTGGTTACGGGTGGCCTTGTCCGTTTCGAGCTCACTGACGCGCCGCAGCAGCGTCTCCTCGGCCACGGATGGCGTATCCGCCGCGCGAATCTGTGAATCCCTGCCAGCTGGCTTTGACGGTTCTATCCGGATCTGGATCCCGGATTCGGCCGACGTTGACAGCAGCGGCCTATCTGGCGGAACTGATTGGAGCAACCTTCCCGCTGGCAGCATCCTCGTAGGACTATCTGCTAAGCGGGGTGGCGTGAGTTTTCGGCGCTCTCGATCGCGAGGCGCCAGACCTCGGCGACGTATCTCGCCAAGGGCCCCTTCCTCAGTTCGCCAGAGCTGCCCTCGCGTTGCCCGCGGCGAGCGGGTGGCCGATGGACTCGCCGCTGGCGGGGTCGAAGAAGTGCAGGCGGCTGGTGTCGATGGCGAGTTCGAGCGGGGCGCCGGGGCGGACGGCGGAGCGGGAGGAGACCCGTGCGGTCCACAGCGACTTGCCGCCGGCCAGCGCGGTGACCGTGTTGTCGTCATCGTCACGGTCGGCGGCGCTGGTGATCGAGGCGTGCTCGACCGGCGGCGCGTCGATGGTGAAGATCACGTGGATCTCCGTGCCAAGCCCCTCGGTGACCCCGGTGGTGATCGCGACCCGCGGCCACGCTGCGTCGGCGAACGCGCCGTCCTCGAAGTCCGAGGGGCGGATGCCCAGGATGACCTTCTTGCCGAGGTACTGGTCCAGGCCGGGCTTGCCGCCGATCACGCTGGCCGGGACCGGCAGCCGGTACCCGGCGAAGCTCACCGCGGGGCCGTCGTCCCTTGTCAGGTCCGCGGTGGCGAAGTTCATCGCCGGGGAACCGATGAACCCGGCGACGAACAGGTTCACCGGCCCGTCGAACAGCGCCTGCGGCGTGTCGACCTGCTGCAGCCGCCCGTCCCGCAGCACGCACACCCGGTCGCCCAGCGTCATTGCCTCGACCTGGTCGTGGGTCACGTACACCGTCGTGGTGCCCAGCCGCTCGTGCAGCTGGTTCAGCGCGGCGCGCATCGACACCCGCAGCTTGGCGTCCAGGTTGCTCAGCGGCTCGTCCATCAGGAACGCGGCAGGCTCGCGGACGATCGCCCGGCCCATCGCGACCCGCTGCCGCTGCCCGCCCGACAGCGCGGCCGGCTTGCGGTTCAGGTAAGGCTCAAGGCCGAGCAGCTCCGCCGCGTCGCCGACCCGGCGCTTGATCTCGGCCTTTGGGGGTGTGGCGCAGCTTCAGGCCGAAGGCCAGGTTGTCCGCGACCGTCATGTGCGGGTAGAGGGCGTAGTTCTGGAACACCATCGCGATGTCCCGGTCCTTCGGCGGCAGGTCGTTCACCACCCGCTCCCCGATCGAGATGGTCCCGCCGGTGATCTCCTCCAGCCCGGCGATCGACCGCAACGCGGTCGACTTCCCGCAACCGGACGGGCCTACCAGGACCATGAACTCGCCGTCTTTGATGCTCAGGGTCAAGTCGTCGACTGCCTTAACGCCGCCGGCGTATGCCTTTTCCACCTGATCAAGAACTATCTGTGCCACTTGAAGACCTCCGAAAACTGTGCGGTCAGGGGTGAATGATGGTCACGCGCCCGCGAATACTGCGCGCAGTGCGGGCCAGCCGTCCCGAGTGCACCACACGGGGATCTGGTCAACTGGTGTCCGTACTTCGACTTGGGCGGGGCCCTGGATCTCCTGTCCTGTCCATACGTTCACCCATGTGCCTTCAGGCAGGTACGCCGTCCATGTGTCCGCGCCGGGGGCCGTCACCGGTGCCACAAGCAGGTGATCTCCGAGCGTGTACTGCAGGGGGTAGGTCCAGGCTTCCTCGTCGTGCGGATACGACAGGAATAGCGGGCGCATCAGCGGAAGCCCGCGGTCGATCCCGGCGCTGGTTTGCTCGGCCAGGTAGGGCACCAGCGCCTCGCGCAGCCGGGCGAAGCGCCGGAATACGTCCAGGACCTGAGGGTCTTGGTGCCTTTCGGCGATGTTCCAGGGTGTCCGGTCCCGCGAGGGCAGCCGGTGATGGTTGTACTCCGAGTGATACTGCATGATCGGCGCGAAGCAGGACATGGCGGTGGCGCGCAGGTACAGTTCCGCGTCCGGGATCTCGCCGGAGAACCCAGCCAGGTCCCAGCTCCAGTAGGTCACTCCGCAGGCGGCCGCGCTCAGCCCGGCGGTGATCGCCGCGCGGAATGCTTCCCAGGTGGAGTCCTGATCTCCCGCCCAGTAGCAGCCAAGAGCGGCAGAGCCGGTAAAGCCGGCCCGGCTGAAGGTGACCGGGGGCCTGCCGCAGAACTGCAGCAAACGGCCGTAGGCGTCCGCGTAGTGCACCGGGTACAGGTTGTTCCCGTCGTCGCCGCGGGCGCCGTTGCCGTAGCGCAGGTCCGCGCCCCAGGCGTGCTCGCCGCCGTCGGTCTTGAATCCGTCGATGCCGATCTCATCGACCAGGTAGCGCCGCTTTTGCAGCCACCAGTCCGCGGCGGCGGGGATGGTCAGGTCGGGCATCAGCGCCTGCGGGAACCACCATCCGCGGTTCCGGTACGGCCGCCCGTCGGCTAGCCGAACACAGAATCCGCGGTCGATCATGGTCTTCGCGTCGGCGCCTGCCTGGCCAGTTGGCGGCGGGCGCATCTTCTGCAGCGGTATCTGCCAGAGCAGCACCTTCACGTCGCGGCGGTGCAGCTCATCGACCAATCCCTTCGGGTCGGGCCAGGCGCCCTCGGCCGGGAAGGTGAAGTCGGCCAGGCGGTGCGGTGAGCCGTCGTCGTGCACGTCGTACCGGGCGTCCCGGAAGGCGGTGAAGGTGGACTCGTCGCTCCACGCTTCGATGACCAGTGCTCCGAACGGGATTCCCTCGCGCTCGTGCCGGTCCGCGATGGCCGTGACGCTGGCCTGGGTGTTCCACTCGTTCCCGCTGATCCACAGCCGGTGCACCCAGTCCGGGAGCGGCTGCGGCCGGCCGGTTTCTGCCGTGTAGGCGGCGAGGACCTCGGCGGGGGCGCCGTCGAGCGTGACGACCTCCAGGGTCTCGTCCGCGGAGCCGCCCAGCTCGGCCTCCACCCAGATCCTGTCCGGGCTGGACGCCCCGGCATCGAACCAGGTGCGACGGCTCGTACGCAGATGGAATCCCCAGCCGTCCCCGCCGACGACGTGGGCGAAGGGCAGCGGGAAATAGGTCCGCGCGCCCTGCTCCTGATTCTTGTACTGCTCGAACACGACCGCGTCGAGGCGGCGGCCGCGCTGGTCCAGCCGGTCGTAACGCTCGCCGAATCCAGCGACGTGCTCGCCGGGCGACAGGGGGAGCGCGAAACGCACGCGCCACAAGCCGTCGGCGTCGCCGAGCCAGGACACCGACCCGGGTACAACCCGGTCGGTCCCGACGACCTGCAGATGCCCGCCGGCGCTGCCCCCAGCTGGCCGCGGCGAGCGGGTACCAGCGCGAGGCCCGCCGGGTCCCGCCTGCCCCGCTGGCCCGGAAACGGTAGCGGGCGGTGCCGCCGGCCGGCAGCGCCGGGGCGCGTACCGACCAGCTGGCCCCGGCGCCCGCGCCGTCGCCCCGGGCTGCCGCGGACGCCAGGTGGCTTCCGTCGGCTACTTGCGCCGGAGCGGAATCAGTGGTCGCGGCCACCGGCGTAAGCGGCAAGATCGTGACGGTGCCTCCGTCATCCCACTCACAGACGAGCTCCTTAACCTGGCGTGCCGCGAGCACGCGCAACTCGGCTGCCTCGCCGGCCAGCGGCCGCGGCGGCACCCGCTGGTCGGCCGTGAGCTGGTAGGGATGCCCGGAACCGAACGGGCGGTGCCGGATCACGCCCGCACCCCGACCGCGTTGGCGAGCATCAGGTACATGCCGTGCGACCACAGCAACGGAGTCGCCACGCTCCCCCAGTGGCTGATCCACTCTGCCTCGCGGTCCGGGTGCAGCAGCGGCCCGACCTGCTCAGGTAGCTCCCCGCCGCTGTTAGCAGTGCTGGCGATCCAGGACAGCACGGCCCTGGCCTCCGGTACCCGCCCGGCACCGGCGTAAGCCAGGCCGAGGAACCCGGCCAGTACCGGCCAGCGCCCGCCGCCGTAGAAGGTGTCGCCCAGGTACCGGTAGACACCGTGGTCACGGACAAGGTCACGTTCTACGGCCGCCAGGGTCAGCGACTGCGCCGCGCCGCTGGCGGTCGCGAACGGGGCAAGGCAGGCGAGCAGGCTACCGTCCACGTCGGCGCCGTCTAGCCACTTCACCAGGTGCCCGTCGCGCTGCCCGCGTGTACTGACCGTCGCGCGGATCCCGGTGATCGCTCCGGCGGCCGCCGCGGCGAGCCCGTCGTCGAGGGTGCCCAGGCGAAGCGCGGCGCTGAGCCCTGCCTCAATCGCCGCGAGCGTGGAAACATGCCGGTGCTCGGTGTGCTCCTCCCACCAGTCGTAGCAAGGCTGCTCCCACAAGCAGGTGAGGTAGCGGACCGCGGTGGCAATGGCGTCCCGGTAAGCTGCGGCGTCCATGCCGTTGCGGTTCAGGTGCGCTTCAAGCGCCCACAGCCAGGTTCCGGGACCGTCGAGCTGGAATTCCCACCACGGCTCCTGGCTGTCCTGCCCGTCGAAGGTATACCGCGCAGGCAGCAGCAGGCTGACCGGTACCGGCTGGCCGCGGGAGGCAAGTGCGGCTACCTCCTCGACCTGGGCGGCCCGGTCGCCCATCAGCCGCGCGCACCAGCGGTGAAACGCCTCTGCGACGTCTCGGTGACCGTGGCGGCTCAAGCCCTCGGCGATGAAGGATCCGTCGCGGAACCAGCAGAATTTGTAGACGGCATATGCCGGGCTGGCCGGGAAGGCTCCGGAGGGAGCCTGGTAGCGGATGGCCAGCTCGGCGCTGGTCTTGACCAGCTCCCGGTGGTCTGCCAGCGGGAACGCGGGTGTTGTTAGGCTCATCGTGTCAGGTTCTCCTGGCGAATGGGAGCCTGGGCTCCCGGCGGTGCAGACGCCGGGAGCCCAGGCGTCAGGCTGAGACGGTCACTGCTGGAGCAGCGCGGTCACCTGGGCGGCTGCCTGGTTGAGCGCCGCCTGGACGGACATCTGCCCTTCGGCCGCCTCGGTCAGCGCGTTGTTGATGTCGTCGGACATCTTGTTCTCCTGCTGGATGACCGGCGCGTAGGACGGCGCGGTCAGCGAGCTGAACACAGCCTGCCGGCTGGCTGGCGGGGTGGCCTTCAGGTAGCTCGCTTCCAGCGCGGTGTCCGCGACAGGAGGCAGTTCCCAGGCCGAGTTGACCCTGGTCTGCACCGATACGTTGGAGGAAGACAGGAAGCTGATCCACTTCTCCGCGGCGGCGGCGCGCTGGGTCTGCCCGGATACAGCCACCCCGTTGAGGAAGACAGCGCTGGCCTTAGTGGTGTCACCCGGCTCGACGATGACGTTCCAGCCGAACGGGACATGCTGCAGTCCGGTGAACTGCCAGTTGCCGTTGATCCACATCGCCAGCTTGCCGGAGGTGAACAGGTTGGTGTCGAAGTTGGGCGTGCTGCCGATCTGCGCCAGCGTGGGCATCGTCGTGCCGGGCTTGGAGAGCAGCCACTGCGCCGCGGCGACTCCGGCCGGGCTGTTGAACGTGGCCTGGGTCTTGGCCGTGTTGAAGAACTGGCCGCCTGACTGCGCGAGCGCCTTGTAGAACTCGTTGAAGGTCACGGGCTGGAACAAGCCCCAGACCCCGTTCGCCTTGTTCGTCAGCTTCTTCGCGGCGGCCATCTCGTCGGCCCAGGTCCAGGACGCGGTCGGGTACGGGATGTGAGCCTGGTTGAACAGCTTCTCGTTGTAGTAGAGCAGCACGTCGGAGAACGACTCGGGCAGCGCCATCTGCTTTCCGCTGTACGCGAGGGCCTGCACCGAGGTGGGGGTGTAGGCGGCAGCGTCGAAGCTGGCAGGCTGCCCGGATCCGGAGCCGAGGTTGAGCAGGGCGCCGGATGCCGCGTAGTTCACGAAGTCCTGGTAGTCCAGTTCGAAGGTGTCGGGCGCGGTGCCGGCCGCTATCTCGGTGGACAGCTTGGTGAAGTAGTCGGCGTAATCGGCTGATGACACGTCGACCTTGATGTCCGGGTTGGCCTTCTCGAAGGCCGCGACGATCTTGTTCAGGTCTCCCAGGTGCGACGGCGCGGCTGAGAACGTGAAGTAGCTGATCGTCGTCACTCCGGACGACGAGCCGCTACCGCCGCCGCCACTGCTGGCGCAGGCGGTGGCGAGCAGCGCGGCTGCGGCGGCCGCGATCGCCAGCCGCAGTGCTGAACGGATGGGCATGGTTCCTCCTTGCGAATGGGTAAAACTCGGCCCTACTTCAGGCCGGTGGTGGCGATGCTTTGCACCACGTATTTCTGCAGCGAGACGTAGATGAGCAGGATCGGCACGATGCTGAGCACTGACCCGGCCATGACGACGTTCCACTGGGTTGAGTACTGACCGTGCAGCGTCGCGAGGGCGAGCGGCAGGGTCGCATGGTCCGGCGTGTTGACGATCACCAGCGGCCACAGGAAGCTGTTCCAGCTGGACATGAAGGCGAACACGGCGAAGGTCGCCAGGGCGGGCCGGACGTTCGGCAATATGATGCGCGCGAAGATCGTGAAATGCCCCGCGCCGTCCACGAACGCGGCCTGGTCGAGTTCCGTTGGCACCGCCAGGATCGCCTGCCGGACCAGGAAGATCCCGAACGCCGAGGCGATGCCGGGCGCCAGGATCGCCTGGTAGGTGTTCACGAGGTGGAAGGTGCGCATCTCCACGAACAGCGGCACGACCAGGACCTGCAGCGGGATCATGAGCGTGGCCAGGTAGCAGACGAAGACAATGCCCCGGCCGCGGAATTCCAGCCTGGCGAACGCGTATGCGGCCATCGCGCCGGTGGCCACCTGCAGCGCCGTCGAGAGCACCGCGATCCCGATGCTGTTGGCGACCGCCCTGGCGAACGGGATGGCCTGGAACAGCGTCCGGTAACCGCTCAGGGTGATCTGCCGCGGGATGATCTGCGGCGTCGACAGCACGCTGCCACTGGACTGCAGCGACGTGATCAGCGTCCACAAGAACGGGAACATCATCAGCGCGGCCCCGACCACCAGCGCGGCGAGCAGCACGCCTTGCGAGACGCTGGCCCTGCGAAACCTGGATCCCGTCGGGCGCGCGGCAGACGTTGACCTGGCCGGCGGCAGCGGCTCGTGATAGTGCTCGCTGGCCGGCGTCAGGGCCGCGGCGCCGGAATCGGTGACGGCTTCGGGTCCGAGGGCAGTGCCGCGAAGGGGCGCACGGTTGTTGTTACGCATAGAACACCCACCTGCGCTGGAGTCGCTGCTGGACGACCGTGACCGCCAGCACGAGCATGAACAGCAGCCACGACAGCGCCGAGGCGCTCCCCACGCTGCCGTACCGGAATGTCAGGTTGTAGATTTCTTGCACGAGCGTCTGCGACGCGTTGGCGGGGCCGCCTCCGGTCATCACGTACACCTGGTCGAAGACCTGGAAGCCGTTGATCAACGAGATCACGATCACGAAGTACGTCGCGGGCGACAGCAGCGGGAAGGTGATCCGCCAGAACCGCTGCCAGGCGCCGGCTCCGTCGATCCGGGCCGCCTCCATGACGTCCTGCGGGATGCCCTGCAGCCCGGCGAGCAGGATGACCATGACGAGGCCGAGGTCCTTCCAAGCCGAAGCCAGGATGACCGACGGCATCGCCCACGTCGGTGATGCCCACCAGCCGGGCCCGGGGATCCCCACCAGCGACAGCAGGTGGTTGACCAGGCCGTTCGCGGGATTCAGCAGCCACTGCCAGGTCAGCGCCACCACGACCCAGCTGGTCACGACCGGCAGGAAGTACACCGATCGCAGCAGGTTCCGGCCGCGGGTGACCTTGTTGATCGCCACCGCCAGCACGAGCCCGCCGACGTAGACCAGCGGCAGGTAACCGGCTATGTAGAACAGCGTGTGCCACAACGCCGAACGCGTCGTCGGATCACCGAGCAGGGACTTGTAATTGGCCAGCCCGACCCAGCGCATCGGCAGCAGCAGGTTCCACGAATGGAGGCTGATCCACAGCGACATCACCATCGGCACGAACGTGAACAGGACCAGCGGCACGGCGGTGGGGGCCAGGAACACGATGACCGTTCCGGCCTTCCGCCAGCCCCGGGAGCTGACCGGCGACCCGCTCATCTGCGTGCCCCGCGAACCGTGTTGCCGTCCACCCGGTCCTCGGTGAGCCGGGCCAGCACATGCCCGGCCTGCTGGCCGGCGAGCCCGTCCAGGTCGAAGGGCGTCGCCAGCACCAGCGCCGCCGCGCCCTGCGCCCAGCTCGTGTCATCCCAGGGCTCGACCTCGACAGGTACGTTACGGGCAGTGCGCCCGCTTAGCGCATCATGGAATCCAGGCTCCCAGTACGGCCACGCCGACGTCCCCTCGCCAGCGATGATCACCATCTCCGGATCCAGCACCGTGACCAGCGAGCCGACAGCGGACCCGAGCCTCCGGCCAGCGTCAGCGTAAATTCCGCGGGCCGTCAGGTCTCCCGCTGCCGCGCGCGCCTCGAGGTCCCGGTCTGTCTCGGCCGGCCCGAGCACTCCCGCGGCCTTGCCCGTCGTGGCCAGCGCATCACCGCCGATGTACGCCTCGAGGCAGCCGCGCTTCCCGCACGCGCACGGCGGCCCGTCCGGATCTTGGACGACATGACCGAGCTCGCCGGCCCCGCCGTGTGTACCCCGGTAGACCGCCCCGTCTGCCACTACGGCAAGACCAACGCCCCAGCCGATCGTCACCATCAGGAAGTTGTCCCGGCTCCTGCCGCGCCCGTACAGGATCTCGGCGACGGCCAGCGCCTTGACGTCGTTCTCGACCAGGACGGGAAGACCAAGTGCCCCGCGCAGATGACGGCCAAGGGGCCGACCAGCCCAGCCGAGCACCGCCGTGTCGACATTCCCCACGTCCGGCCGGTCGACAATGCCGGGCACGCCGATGCCGACACCCAGCAGCGGCGGCCCGCCCCCCAGCGAAGCGACCGGCCGCAGGACCGAGGCAAGCCGGTCAATGGCATCCGGCGCCACCGGATCGAACGGCGTCGCCTGAGACGTGAGTACCGTCCCGTCAAGCCGGACATCGACGATAACCAGATGATCGGCCATCACCTTGACGCCGACGGCCCGCCCCGCATCGCCGACCAGGCCAAGCAGCTGACCCGGCCGCCCACCCCGAGACTCGGCGTAATCCAGCGTCTCCAGCATCCCCTGCTCGAGCAGCCGGCGGGTCACCTGCGTAGCGGTGGCCGGGCTGACCCCGAGTTCACGGGCGATCTCGGCCCGCGATGCAGGTCCGATCCGGCCGAGCAGCGCAAGGACAGCGGTCCTCGTCAGGTCCCAGCCTCCGCTGGCTCCCCGCGTCACCATGCCTGCTTCCTTTCGTAGCTTTATTTAGTAGGTTAATAAACTACATCGCGCTATAGGTGTCAAGAGGGCAGTTAGGCCAACACATGCACCCCGCAAGGCGTCGCGCTCAGCGGCCGCTACCCCTACCTCACCCCCGGCGACGTCATCGACATGGAGATCGACGGGCTCGGCCACCAGCGCCAGATGGTCAGGCAGGCATGACCCTGCGGCTTTTCCCTCGGGCACATGGACGAGTACGACAACCGCGTCGCCACCTTCGCGCGGCAGCTAGCCCGAGTTTCCGATGATCATGGGTTTCTGAGGTTCGCCCGGTTGCCGGCGCGTTGAGTTCCTGCAGGTGACGCGCCGGCTAGGTGTTTGAATTGGCGACCGGGATGGTGTATTACCCATATATGGCGTCGATCGTGGGGAAGAAGCGCGGCACGGCCACCTACTACTACCTGGTGGAATCCGCCCGGGTAGACGGCCAGCCCCGGATCGTCTCCCAGGAATACCTGGGCACCGCCGAGGAGCTGGCCGCGGCGATGCGCGGCGGCGGGCTCGGGCTGCCGGACAAGACCCGGCACAAGGAGTTCGGCGCGGTCGCCGCGGCCTGGGGCATGCTGGACGATCTCGGCGTGGCGGCCATCATCGATGAGGTGACCGGGCCGCGGCCGGCCGGGCAGCCGCTGTCTACCGGCACCTACCTGGCGCTGGCGGCGCTGAACCGGCTGGTCGCGCCGTGCTCGAAGGCCGCGTTCGCGGACTGGTGGAAGACCACCGCCGCCGACCGGTTCGCCAAGATCCCCGCCGCCGCGCTGGACCACCGCCGGTTCTGGGACGCGATGCACGCCGTCACCGCGGGGCAGCCGGGGGAGATCAGCCAGAAGATCGCCGTGACGATCGTGCAGTCCGCAGGCGTGGACGTGTCCTCCGTCGCGCTGGACATGACCAACTTCGCGACGTTCATCGACACGGCGAACGGCCGGGCGCCGATCGCGCAGCGCGGCAAGGCCAAGCAGAAACGCAGCGACCTGCGGCTGGTGGGGCTGGGGCTGGTCGTCACCCGGGACGGCGGCATCCCGCTGACCTGGCACGCCTACCCCGGCAACAAGCCCGACGTCACCCAGTTCCCGGCCATGATCACCCAGCTGCGCGGCCGGTACCAGGCGGTCTGCGCCGCGGCCGGGGTCCCGGCCGCGGCGGCGGACATGACCGTGGTCTTCGACGCCGGGCAAAACAGCGAGGCCAACTTCACCCACCTGGCCGCCGCCGGGCTGCGCTACATCGGGTCCGTGCCCGCCTCGGACTGCCCGGACCTGACCGCCCTGCCCGCCGGCAGGCGATCGGTGGTCGATAAAGACCGGTTCGGCGGGCTGACCGCCTACGACACCCGCCGCGACGTCTACGGCGCGCCGCGCCGCGCCATCTTGACCCACTCCCCGGAACTACGCGACAGCCAGGCCCGCGGGTCCGACGGCACCACGCTGGCCAAAGCCGGCCGGAAACTCGACGAGCTGGCCGCCACGCTGGCCCGCGGCAAGACCCGCCGCGGCAAGGACAAGGTCACCGCCGAGATCGAGGCCATCACCGCCGGGCCCTGGGTCCGGCGCGTCATCCGCTGGCAGCTCGATGGCGAGCAGCCCAGGGACCTGCGCCTTTCCTGGCACGTCGACCAGCAGGCCCGCGCCGCGCTCGAACAGGAGATCTTCGGCAAGCACGTCCTGATCACCGATCATGACGACTGGCCCGTCCCCGAGGTCGTCGCCGGGTACCGGTCCCAGTCCGAGGCCGAATTCTCCTTCCGCCAGATGAAAGACACCCACGTCGTGTCGTTCAGCCCGATGCATCACTGGACCGAGCACAACATCCGCGTCCACGTCTTCACCTGCGTCCTGGCCCTCCAGCTCGCCCACCTCATGCGCCTTCGCGCTACCCGCGCCAGGCTGCGCATGTCCGTCCGCGAGCTTCTCCGCGAGCTCGCCGGCATCGGCGAGACCATCCTGCTCTACCACGGCGACCGCGGCCGGCCCGAGCCCACCGCATGCTCACCGAGACCACCCCAGTCCAGGACAGGCTCACCGCTATCTTCGGACTCGCCCGCTACGCCCCCAAGCGCTGACATGGGTAATACGCCAAAACCACCCCCGCCACCATAGCTGACCAGCCGAAACAGCCGACTCTCACCCCGAATCTCGGAAACTCGGGCTAGGCCTGCGCGGCGTCCAGTTCCACACGCCCAACCTGCCGCCCGGGGAGAACGGCTACTGGAGCCTGGCGGAGCTCAAGTCCCTGCGCGACCGGTGCGACGCGGACGACCTCCCCGAGGCCTACTGCAGCCGCGCCCACAAGGCCGGAGGACCAACGCAGCGGCGATGGTTGCGCCAGCCATACGCCTGTAGCCGTATCGCTGCCACAACCACCGGGCCTGTCCGCCGTTGCCGTCACGTTATTTCAGCCAGAGCCTTTGTTTTGGCCCCATCCGGACGGCTTGATCTGGCCCCGTCCGACGGGTTGGGGCGGGTGTTGTGACGGCTTGATTGATGTGGCCCACCGGTTGTGCTGTTCTGTCGGGCGGCTCCAGCGGAATCGGCCGGTGTTTTTGGGGTGCTGGATGGCTGGCTGGTGTGAGATGGTCTGGTGTGCGCGATGCCCCGGTTATCGATGTCGAGGCTGTCCGTGTGCGGCTGGCGAGGCGGTTTGGCCCGGAGGTGGCCGGCTGGTGTGCGGGCTTGCCGGCGCTGGCGGATGAGGTCGCTCGCCGGTGGGGGCTGCGGCTCGGGGGGGTGTGGCCGAAGGGCGGGACGTCGGTGGTGATGCCGTGTGAGTCTTTTGACGGCGAGCCGCTGGTGCTGAAGCTGACCCCGGACCTGAAGATCGCCGCTGACGAGGCGACGGCGCTTGACGCGTGGACGGCCTGCCGGCACGTGGTGATGCTGCATGATGCGGACCTTGATCGCGGTGCCCTGCTGCTGGAGCGGGTGCTGCCGGGCACCCGGCTGGCGGATGAGCCTGACAGGTGGCCTCTGGAGGAGGCCGTGCCGGTGCTGTCGGGCTTGTGGCCGCGGCCCCCTCGGCTGGGTGCCGGGTCCGGGCTTCCGGAGCTGCGGGAGCGGTCGGAGTTCGTGTTCGAGATGACCCGGCGGCGGCTTGGACAGCACCCGGCTGTTGCCGGGCGCGTGCCTCCTGACCTGGTGGAAGGCTCCCGGAACCTGGCCAGCGTGCTGGCTGTTGCGGGGCCGGTCCGGCTGCTGCACGGGGACCTGCACCCAGGGAACGTGCTGCGGGGCGGGGCCGGGCGCGGGCTGGTGGCGATCGACCCGCGGCCGTGCCTGGGCGACCCGGCCTTCGACGCGGTCGACTGGGTGCTGGCCGACGGCGGCGGCGAGCAAGCGGTGCAGCAGCGTATTGACTGGCTGGCGGGCCGGGTGGACGGGCTGGACCCGGAGCGGGCCTGGGCATGGTGCCAGGCGATGGCCGTGGTGCTGGCGGTCGCCCTGCTTATCGGCCGCGGTGACGACCCGGTGGGCGAGGCGATGCTCGCCCTCGCCCGGGCAGCCGCTGAAGGCAGTTAGCCGGGGGCCTGGCCGGCTCCCTGCTGACCGCACCAACTGCGATCAGTTCCAAGTGGGCTTCTTGGGCACTGAGCGGGAAGCGGCGCTGGGATGCGGCGTCCATGCGGACCGTGCTCTCGTCGAGCTCCGACTCAATCCGCAGATGAGACCTGAGCAGGCGCTGAGTTGGATGATCGGCCCAGCGGGCGACGTTGTTCGGGGCGTAGCCGAGGAGCGCGCAGAGACGGCGGCACAATGCGTCGACCGAGACTCCCCATTCCCACACGAGGGCGGCGAGTTCGTCGTCGCCGAGGGAGTCCCATGCCACTGCCTTCAGCTCTGCGGCTGGGAGGAGGAGTTCGGCCGCGAATGCGTTCGCTGCCGCCTCATGCTGGTGCGCAACGCTCGGGTTGAGATCGTCGTCACGATGGCCCATCGTCAGATGCCCGAGCTCATGGGCTATGTCCCAGTTCTCGCGGAACCAGCTCCCGGTGGCGGGCACCGCGATGACAGCACGGCCCCCGATAGTCAGGGAATAAGCAGTCGACAGCTCGGCAACGCGCACGACCTCAATTCCCAGGCGTTTTCCCAGCCGATCGGCGAAGGGCCGGACGAAGTCATGGCCGAGCACCGCACGCACGGCTGCAGGCGACTTGGGCCAGTCCGGGAGCTCCCCTGGCTCGGAATACGCCTGGCGGTAGGCAAGCGCTATGTCCGCCAAGGTCTGTTCGTCGCCAGCACGGCCGGGGATGGTTCGCTGTCCGGTTTCGTGGTCGAAGTCATGACGCGCGGCGATGCTGAGCCTGTGGGGATCTAGTTGACCGGTAGGACAAAAAAGTGTTCAGGGGCGTTAAGCCGCAACGCTCTCTTTCGCGACAGACACTGCGGTGTCACGATAAGGGCGCCGCCGTTGTGCGGCGGGGGATGCCGTCGGCCGGCGGCGCCGCTGAGGTGTCTTCGGGGAGGACGAAATGGGTCGTGGGATCGCGAGGACGCTGGCCGCCCTCGCCCTGACGCTTGCGGGGCTAACGGCGAGCATCGCGGCATCGGCGAGCGTTGCACCGGGAGGTGTCGCACCGGTCAATACCGTGCCGGCCGTCAGCGCGGCGGCGCCGGTCGCCGACCTGCTCGACGGGATCTGGTGCGCGTCGCAGAAGAGCTGCATCGCGGTCGGGCAGAGCCGGAACAGTATCTCTACGGAGCCGCTGGCTGAAACCTGGAACGGCTCGACGTGGAAGAAGGCGGCGCTCACGGTGCCAATCGGGGCGCTATTCCGCCTGAGCTGCCTGTCAGGCAAGCACTGCGTCGCGGTCGGCCAGAGCCTCAATGACCGCGCGCTCGCCTACACCTGGACGGGCTCGGTCTGGAAGGCGGCCACGCCACCCGGCCCGGCCGGCCCGGGCACCTACCTCATCGGGGTCTCCTGCCGGTCGGCAACGAGCTGCGTCGCGGTCGGCAGCGAGCAAGGGACGAAGGCGTATTCCGACATCCTGAGCGGCACGACCTGGGTCGGCAAGGCGGTGCCGGCTCCCAAGGGGGCGATCCTCAGCCAGCTCGAAGACGTGTCGTGCGCGTCAGCGACGTTCTGCGTGGCTGCCGGGTACGCGGTATTCGCCAACGGGTCGAGCTCCGTGCTGATCGACCGGTGGAACGGCAGGGCCTGGTCGGCCATGAAATCCGCCACGCTCCCCGCCGGGTACAACGGTCACCTGCTGAACGGAGTGTCCTGCGTGTCGCCGAAGAGCTGCGTCGCGGTGGGCGAAGCGGGCAAGCCGTCCGGGCTGATCGGAATCAGCGAGACGTGGAACGGCAAGACCTGGCGTTACGTCACGGTGAGCTGGCCTAGAGGGGTCAAGAACGCCGAGCTCAACGAGGTCCGCTGCCTGTCCGCGAGCCACTGCGTCGCCGTCGGCCTGACCGGGCAGAACCCGGTGAGCAACAACCTCACCGGTCGGGCCGCCGCCGCAGTCTGGAACGGCAGGTCATGGCGCGCGCAATCCGTCCCCGCGCCCGCAAGGGGCAAGTTCAGCGTGTTCTACGGCCTGGACTGCCAGAAGTCGTTCTGCGCTGCGGCCGGCCAGACCGGCCCGTCCGGCTCGCCCAACGGCACCGGCCTCGCCGGATTCACGACCGGGTCAAGCTGGAAGGTCGTCGCGGCGAAGTAGGGTGCCATCATTTAGGGGTCAGAGCTTGGCGTCGATGTAGCTGCGGACGGCTTGAAACCCAGCCCAAGCCATTTAACACCGCAGTAAGTATCGCTGGTGAATATGCGCGGATATCCAACCACGAGGACTGTGGCCGAGGGATCCGCGTCCGCTATCTTGACATAATCATTTCTCAGCGCAACTTCCTTGGCGTGGATCTTCGCGGCGGCGGCCTTGATTACCCCGTCTTTGATGCAGTTCTTGTGGAAACAGTTCGACAGGACGTCCGAGAAGCCAACATCGTTCCCGCCGATCGTAAGCGTGATGAGTGACGGTACAGGTCGCAGGCGTTCCAGCGAGTCTATCTGCGGTTGCTGGCCTTTGAACCGCTCGTCGAGAATCGCGCTGCTAGTGGCTTCGGAGCAGGCCAGGAAGTCAGCATGCTCTAGGGTGACATAGGGATTGTCGATGCCGAGCAGACGTGGCCAGGCGTCCGGGCTTCGGTGACAGCCACCGGAATCGGTGGAAACCACGGCTCCGGTCACGCTGATGTCGTAAGTCCCCCGCTTACGGTATCGTCGCGAGTCCAATGAAGAAGACGGCCGCCGCGGCCAGCAAAACAGGGCCAAGATGTCGGACGCGTCGAGACGGACTCATATGACCACCCGTGTGAGTAAAAGCGATAGAACAGTAATAGGCTATTGACCACCGCCCATTCTTTTCAACGCCAATTTCCGGACATTTTCTTCTCGGCGGTGACAAAAATATGACACGACCGCCTGCCGGGCTGGCGCAGCCGATTGGCCTCACCATCTGTACCGTGGTGTCTGGAGGCTCACGTGGACTTTGACAGGCAGGTAGCGTTCGATGTCGACTTCTCGGCGGTCGCGGCCGAGGAGCGCGCATCCGAGATCAGTCGGCTCTGCAACGCTATGGAAGCCACCGCCAAGGCTGGCCGATACCCGCGACTATCAGTCAAGCGGCCCTGGTCGCAGCATAATTCTCTGCTTGAGGGCGAGTTCGCCTCCCCGTGGGCGATCCGCTGGTATCTGGAACGGGAGCTGGGCCGACTCGCCGAGCACGGTGCCAGGATCTCCGTCTCCCTCGGCCGGGAAGCAGTTGACCTGCGCGACCCGCAGTTCGGGCTCGCGGTCGACGAGACCCAGTGGGACCTGAGACGCAAGAAGCTGTTCCTGTTCCCCCCGGAGCGGATGGCGCTGTCCATCGACCGCCTCCAGCACTACACCGGCACCGCCGCCGACAACTTCCAGCGGTATGTGCTGCTCACCAACTACGACTGGCACGTGGAAGAGTTCCGTGCCGCCCTGCCCGACAGCATCGGCCCCGAGTCGCCTGGCCGTCAGATGCCGGCCTGGCACTACATGCTGCCGGGCAATACGGGCGTGAGCATGGTGAATATCGGCGTCGGCCCGTCCAACGCCAAGACGTTCACCGACCACCTGGCCGTGCTCCGCCCCGACATGGTGCTGATGATCGGGCACTGCGCCGGGCTGCGTAACCACCAGGACATCGGGGACCTGGTGCTCGCCAGCGCGTACCACCGCGACGACCGGGTGCTCGATGACCTGCTCCCGCTCGGCGTCCCCGTCGTCTCCAACCACACGCTGAACTCGCTGCTGCTTGACGAGCTGACCTCCCGCGACCTGCGCAGCCGGATGGGCATAGTGTTCACCACCGCTAACAGGAACTGGGAGCTGCACCTAGCGGCGGTGCAGGACCAATTGCGGGCGTCCCGGGCCATCGCCGTGGACATGGAGTCGGCCACCGTGGCGGCGAACGGGTTCCGCTACCGGATCCCCACCGCCACACTGCTAGCCGTCAGCGACAAGCCGCTGCACGCCCGGCCCAAGCTCGCGGCCGACGCCCAGGAGTTCTACACCGCCAGCCGCCGCCAGCACGTTGAGGTCGCCATCTCCCTGGCGCGAAGAGTCAGCCTGCTCTACCCGGACGGTGTTCCCGCCGCCGGTCTTCGCTCGCCCGACGAACCGCTGCTCGGCACCCCGGAAACCGGCCCGGCGGCCGGGAATCCGCAAGATTGATCGCCCAGATCTGCCTGACCTGCCGGAATGAACCGCATCGGCCTTGGTGCCGTTACGGGGAGGTGGGCACCACGAGCCACAGTCCGCCGTTCAGGGTGAGGTTGTTGCCGGTGGCCTGACCGGGGGCTGAGTCGCCGACATAGGTGTACAGCGGATGCCCGTTGTAGGTGAGCTGGGTCGAGCCGTCGGTCCGCTTGATCGTGCTGGTCTTCCCCGGCAGGCCTGAACCGGCCGTGGAGTTGCCGATCGCCGGGGGCCAGTAGGCAGCGCAGGTCCCGTAGCACTTCGACGTGGTCGGCGTGTCGGGGGCGAAGGAGTAGAGCGTGAAGCCCTTGCCGTTGGTCACCACCGTCTTCCCGTCGATCGTCATGCTCTTCAAGGCAGTAGCAGCGGTGGTGGCGGCTGGTGCCGACCCGGCCGCGTTGCCAACCGCGACACCGAAAAGGACAATGGCTGCAACCCCCAGAGCCGCGGCCGTCAGCCAGGCGACCGGCGTCGTGATCAGGCCGAGGTATCGCTCCGGTGACGCATGGCCGGCGGCCGCCGGGGCTTCCGTCGCACTCGCCTGCGGTACAGGAGCAAGCGCGAGCGCAGCCAGCACCGCGAACGCCAACACCTCCAATACGCCGGCGACAATGCCGGCTGTCGTGCGGACCTCCTTGAACCCGAACAAGCCGATCCAGACCGACAGCAGGTAGCCGCCCAGGGTGGCCAGCGCGAAGCCTGCACCTGCGGCGGCCGCGAGCCGGCTGGGGATGACGAGCCTGCTGGGGATGACGAGTACCGCCAGCCCAAGGGCGAAGGCGACGATCACCTGCAGCAGGAACAGCCAGCCGATCGTCGGGATCGTCCGGTAGCCGGTCACGTAGAGGTCGAGATGGATCGCTGCGATGGCGATCAGCAGACCCGACCCCGCTACGCGCAGGATGATCGGCAGCCAGCCGCGCGCCAAGAGCGCCTGGTGTTCCACGCTCAGTAGCCTCCGCCGCCGATGCTCGGCGAGGAACTGCTGGCCGGCGCTGCGCTGCCGGACACGGGGACTTCGTACCACAGTCCGCCGAAGGCGTTGACGCGGTTGCCGCTGGCTGTCCCGGGGGTGGTGTCGCCGACATAGGTGTAAAGCGGGTGCCCGTTGAACGTGAGCTGGGTCGTGCCGTCAGTTCGCTTGATCGTGGCGTACGGGCTCTTGACGGTCGCGGGCGCCGTCTGCGGCGGCCAGGCCTTCGCGCACGCTCGGTAGCAGGCCGACTTGGTTGCCGTGTCGGGGGCGAACGAGTAGAGCGCGAAGCCCTTGGCGTTCGTCAGGACCGTCACGCCGCCGATAGTCGCGGTCTTCAGGCCCACGGCGGTCGCCCGAGCGGCGCCGGAGGCGGACCCGCCGCCGGCCGACGCACTGGTGCCGGCCGACGCACTGTTGCCGGCCGACGCACTGTTGCCGGCGGGCGAACTGCTGACGGTCGGCGAGCTGCTGGATGAGCCGGTGGATGAGCTGCACGCTGCCAGCGCCCCGAGTCCGGCTGCGACAGCCGGGACCACTAGCAGCGCCCGCCGACGGCGGCCGGGGACTTTCAGCCTGCCACGTGACGTGATCATGTCTTCCCCCCGTTTCTCCTTGGACCTCCGCCTTTCTCCCTGCGCTGCGGCGAGCCCTGCCTGCTGCCGTACCCAGCCGGCATTTTCCAATGCGGTCGCCTCGGGACCTTTGGGTGCGACGACCCGTGATCTCGGCCGGGCGCTCCCTACGGGCCGTATTTGAGGGTGGCTCCCGCGGAGCCACCGAGTTCCCGGGCCGCCAGGACGGACCGGGTGCCCGGGATCAGCTCCAGGTCGCTTTGCAGAGCGGTCCGGGCAGGACCGGGAACGTGCGTCCAGCGACCACCCGAGTAGTGGTACATGACCAGCGCCGATTGATCAGAGGTGAGCCAGCTGCCGCCGTGGCCGTCGCTGGCCAGTGAGCCTAGGCTGACGCCCTTGGGGACAGCGACCTTCGACCACGCTTTGCCGTTCCAGTGACTCACGAACAGGTCGCAGCAGCCGCCGCTGAGGCCGACCGCCCAGCCGTTTGCGGCGCTGGCGGCGGACACGGCCGTCATGGCCTGCACCTGCGGGTAGGTCGCTACGACCCGCCACCCCGGCGTGGCCGCCGCCTGCGCGCCCGACGCGGCAAGTCCGACGGCGACGCCAGCGGTGAGCACGCTGCCCACGGACGTTCCCAGCAGACGCTTCAATTCACTCACCCCGTTGAGCCGGTCACGAGCATTTCTACTAGGCGATGAGCGGTTCTACCAGGCGATGAGCGGTCGGCCGCCCACGTAGCCATTGCTCAGCGCAGGCGGCTGCAGCGGCGTGAGCGTACCGCGGCTGACGAGGCCGAAGCGGACGATCTTGAGCGCGCCGCGCGGTGGCTGGTGCGCGGACCACTCGACGAGCATGGTGGCACCGGACGCGCTGACCCAGGGGGTGCTCACGGCGAAGCTCGCGTCGACGGGTACCTGGTAGCGCACGCCCGGGGCGGCGGCCGGCGCAGTGACCGAGTAGGCCAGCCAGCGCAGTGTCCCGTTGGCCGTTCCGCCGGCCTGGCTGTTCACGTTCGGGCAGATGACCGTCTTCCCGTCGGCGCTGACCTCGGTAAAGCCGTCACATTCCAGATGGGTCGTCGTGGACCAGATCACCCGGCTGTCCCTGACGATGTCAGCGCCGTCGCCGGCCAGGTCTAGTCGCCGCAAGGCGCCGGCCCCGCCCGGGGCCACCGTCCAGAACATGATCGCCCCGTCGCCCTGGGCCCACGTCAGCGCCGAGTTCTGCGGGTTGCCGACGGTTCCGGTGAAGGAAGAGACGCTCCACCCTTCGATGTCGACCGACGGCCCGCTGCGGTAGGACCAAGAGCGCATCAGTCGGCCGGTAGCCACCGAGTAGACCCCGATCCACGGCCTGGCCGCATTGTCGTAGGCCACGCCGACCGCGAGCTCTCGGCCCGATCCTGATAGCGCCGTTTCCGCGACATCGGGCAGCGGTTTGACGGGGATGCGGGTTAGGCGCGCGGGCGACGAGGTGCCGGGCGCGAGCCGCAGCAGATACCACCACCCGGCGACCTGCGGGCCGGCGCCGGTCGGGGTCGCGAAGACCGCGAACGTTCGGTCGTCGGACGCCGCCGATACGCTCAGGAACGATAGTCCGGCCGGGGGTGCGACGGTGGCCGCCACCTTTCCTGTGAGCGTGTCGCCCACCAGCAGGCCGGACCGTGACGTCGACCGGCTACACGCGACCACTTCGACGTAGTACGGCGGTACGCCATCGACGGAAGGCGCCGCGCCCGCAGAGGTCGCCCGGCTGACGTCGGGAAGCACGCAGCCCGCCTGCGCGACTGCCGGAGTCGACCTGCCCGCGTCCGGCATGTGCCGGACGACCACCAGGGCGACGGCGAGCGCGATGATGAGCGCGGCGGCGGCGATGGGCGCTCCCCAGGTCCGCCAGCGCCGCGGCGCGCGCGGTTGCGAGCCGCCGCCGGGCCTGGCGGCTTCCGTGAGCCGTAGCGGCGGGACCTGTGTGACCGTGCTGGCGAGGGCCGCCACGGTCGAGCGAACGATTTCCTCTTCCCTGGTCATGACCCCTCCTTCAGCACGCGACCGACCGAGGCGAGGGCGCGGGAGGTCGCGGACTTGACGGTGCCGCGGCTGATCCCCATGGTGCGCGCGATCTCCTCTTCCGACAGGTCGAGGTAGTAGCGCAGGACGAGCGCCTCACGCTGCCGCTTGGGCAGTCGCCTGATAGCAGTGGCCACCGCCCGCTGCTCCTCGCTGAGCATCGCGCTGGCCTCGGCCGACTCGCCGGGCACGTCCGCCGCCGAGCCCGCGGCCCGCCAGCGGGACCGCCGGCGCAGCGCCGACCGGCACCCGTTCAGCACGCTGGCCCGGACGTACGCAAGCGGGAAGGAGGTGTCGGCGAGCTGCTCCCACCGCCGGTACAGCCCCAGGAACGCGTCCTGCACGATGTCCTCGGCGCCTGCCTGGTCGCCGGTCATGATGACCGCGAGCCGCACCAGGCCGAGGGCGTGCTCGGCGTACAGCGCAGCCACCGTCTCGCCCGCACGCGGTGGCGACAGCGCATCAGGAATGTCCACGTATCAAGAACTCCGTTCCCGCCCCGAGGTTGCCTCGCGTTCCGGAAACGTCCGAACCTGTCTCTCAGGATGCCAGCACTACGCCGCCAGGGCCTTAGCTTCCTGGAGGTCACCACGCTGTCGGGAGCCAGGAGGCCGGGGTCGGTGGAACCACGGTCCGTTCGAAATAACGGGTCTCTTGATCTTGATCTGACGACTGTCAGACGATCCTGTCGGGAAACCGCCAGACGGCCCGGCCGCACAGTGGTGCACTGAAACTATGACCGAGCAACGCCCGCAGGCGCCCGACGGCGACCGGCTGGCCGGCCAGGACCGTCCGCTGCGGAACCGGGTGACGCCTGCGGGCGACCTGATCGCCACCGCGCACCGCGGGACCATGTACGGCAACCGGGGCGTGCTCCACAACGAGAGCCTGGCCCTGGTCCGGCGCTACCAGGTCCGCCGCTGGCTGGTCTGCGTGCTGGAGTTCCGCGGCCGCCGGCGGCCCGTCCTGCGGCCCCGCCGCTATACCGAGCTGTTCTTCCTCGACGAGGCCGTCGCGCTGGCGGCCGGGCACCGGCCCTGCGCGGAATGCCGCCACGCCGCCTACCAGTCGTTTCTTACCGCCTGGACGACGGCCCGCGCCCTTCCTGCGAAACCCGCGGCGGACGACATCGACCAGGTGCTGCACTGGCAGCGCCGCCTGATTGACGGGGCCCGCATCACCTACCCGGCACCGCTGAGCGAGCTGCCCGATGGCGTCTTCATCGTCCGCGACGAGGAGTTCTGGCTGGCACATGACGGCGGCCTGCACCGCTGGACCCCGGCCGGGTACACCGACCGGATCGACCAGTTCGACGGGCCGGCCGCCGTGCTGACGCCCCGTGCCACCGTGGAAGCGATCCGGGCAGGCTACCGACCGCTCCTGCACCCGTCCGCCCTTTCCTGGTCAGGCGACGACGAGTGGGCGGGCCGCCGGGGAGGACCGGTCAAGGGTCGTCCAGACTTCGCGTAGCCGGGTGACCGCACGCTCTAGCACCTCGGCGGGCTGGGTGTAGGGCAGGCGCAGGTACCGCTCGAGGGTTCCGTCGGCGCCGAATCGCGAGCCCGGGACGATCTGGACGCCGGCCGACCGGGCGAGCACGCTCAGGGGTGTGGACAGCGGCGCATCCAGCTCAGCCCAGAGCGATAGGCCGCCCTGCGGCGCGCTGACCCGCCAGCCGGGCAGGTCGCGGGCCAGTGCCACGAGCAGCGCGTCCCGCCGCGGTCGTACCTCCGCGACCCGGGCCGCGGCTAGTTCGTCCAGGCGGCCCACCAGCTCAACGGCGACCAGCTGGTCCAGCAGTGCCCCGCCCATGTCGGTGGCGGCGCGCAGTGCGGCCACCCGCTGGACCAGGTCGCCCTGGGCACGGATCCACCCGATGCGCAGCCCGCCCCATACGGTCTTGGACAGCGACCCGATCGTGACGACGGAGGGGTCGATCGCTGCGGCCGGCGTGGCCGGGCTGGTGAAGCCGAGGTCGACGAAGGTCTCGTCGACGATGACGGTGGTGCCGGCGCGGCGGGCGGCGCGCAGCACGGCGCGGCGTTCGGCATCCCCTGTCAGCGCTCCGGTCGGGTTGTGGAAGTCGGGGATCAGGTATGCCAGCCCCGGCGCGTTCTGCCGCAGCGCCGCCAGCAAGGCTTCGACGTCCCAGCCGCCGCCGGGTGCCAGCGGCACCGGCAGCAGCCGGGCGGCGCTCGCCCGGATCGCGTCGATCGCGCCCGAGTAGGTCGGAAGCTCGGTCAGGACCCGGCCCCCGGAGGCGGCCAGTAGCCTGAGCAGCAGGTCAAGCGCGTGCAGGGCGCCGTTGGTGATGAGGATCTGGCTGGCGTCGGTCGGCACGCCGCGCGCGGCGAACCGTGCGGCGATCGCCTCGCGCAGCCTCGGCACGCCGATCGGGTCGTAGCCGGGACCGGCGGTCAGCCACGGCAAGTGCGCGGAGGCCGCGGCGACAGCATCGGAGATCGCCATGACCGGTCCCGAGGGGCTCGCGGAGGTCAGGTCGATGAGATCGGGCGGCACCGCTGGCGGTGCCCAGCGTGCGGTTGAACTTGATGCCCTGGTGCCGGCCGGGACGGCGGTGAAGCTCCCCGAGCCGGTGCGGCTGATCAGGTAGCCGTCGGCCCGGAGGGCGCCGTACGCGGCGGTCACGGTCGTGCGGCTCAGGCTCAGCGCCGCGGCCAGCTCCCGCTCGGACGGCACGCGAGTCCCGACCGCGATCCGCCCGTCCAGGACCAGCGAGCTCAGCGCCTCGGCCAGCGCGGCGTAGACGGCGCCGCGGCGGGCGGCGGGGCTGGTCAGGTCGGGCAGCAAGGTGGCGAGGGCATGGCTGCCGATCCGGGTGGACGATGCCATGCCGTCATTCTGACACGAGGCGGCCTTCTTTTAACAGGCCATTTTGAATCAATTGGACCGCGAAATGGCCTTGTCCGGCCTGATTGGCTAGGAACATGAGACGCAATGGCACCCCGGGCGGCCTGGCTCGGCGGATCACGATGCTCTACCTCGGGCTGGTGCTGTACGGCGCGTCGGGGGCTCTGCAGGTTCGCTCGGGACTCGGCCTTGATCCCTGGGACGTGCTGCACCAGGGCATCGCCGCACACACCGGGCTGGCGATCGGCACGGTCTCGATCATCGTCGGGGCGGTCGTGCTGCTGGGCTGGATCCCGCTGCGGCAGTGGCCGGGTCTCGGCACGGTCAGCAACGTCGTGCTCGTCGGCAGTTCGATGAACGTGACGCTGGCGCTGCTGCCGGGCAGCGCCCCGCTGGCATGGCGCATCCCGGAGATGCTCGGCGGGATCTTGCTGTGCGGGCTGGCCAGCGGCATGTACATCGGCGCCCGTTTCGGCCCCGGACCCCGCGACGGGCTGATGACGGGCCTGGCCCGTCGTACCGGGCGCTCCCTGCGCCTGGTCCGCGCCTGCATCGAGCTGACCGTGCTGGCGATCGGCTGGCTGCTGGGCGGAACGGTCGGCGTGGGCACCGTGCTGTTCGCCGTCAGCATCGGCCCGCTGGTGCAGTTCTTCCTGCCGCTGTTCGATCCGACCGCGCCCGCCCGGGCAGGCACAACGGCGGCGGACGGCGTTGTGGAGGTACTCAGTACGTCGTCGACCTCCTGATGGGACTGTTCCAGGTTGAAGCTCGTCGTCGGAAGATTCCTTCTGGAGATTGCGTCTTACTCGCCGGTGAAGCGGAATTCCGCCTGCCAGGGATCGTCCGTCTGGACGATCTGCCAGTAGCGTTCGGCGATACGGGCTGGATCGAAGGCAGTGCCCGGCGCGATCTGTCCGGCGATCGTGAGGGTTGCGACTCGAATGCCATCGGGGCCTAGATCGGCGCCGAGCATCGTTGCCGCCGACCGAAGGGCAGCTTTACCGAGCGAGACCGTCGCGAGGGCGGGAATCGGATGATCGGCGAAGCCGCCCCCGGTCACGATCATCGTGCCGAATCCTGCTGCCTTCATCGCCGGGGCGGCTTCTTGGGCCACGACTATGGCGCCGATGACGTCGACAGCGTATGCCTCCTGCAAATGGGTCACGCTCGAACTCAAGAGCCGATCCGGCGCGCCCAGGACCGCGTTGTACTGTAAATCACGACCCCCGGCGCGCCCTCGGCGGCGTAGAGCTCAGTCATTCGGGCGCGCAGATCCTCGGGATTGCTCGCGTCCGCCTGGACGGTGTTAATCTCGGCCCCCGTGTCATCCAAGCTCCGGGCGAGCTCAGCTAGCCGGTCCGGGCTCCGCGCGAGCAGAGTCACCCGGTAGCCCCCGGCAGCGAAGCGGTGGGCAACGGCGGAACCGAGGCCGGGCCCGGCCCCGACCAGCAACAGGTGTCGGCTGTCGATTGAGCCGGCGCGAACCTTCTCTGGGTCGTCGTGTCCTTCCGACTCGCCCGTTGGTACCTGTGTCATGGAGCTCCTCATCTGGTCGAGACGGCGTTCACATTTCAGCTCGGCCGCGTGCGACGCGGCATCCAGGAATCCCTTAGTCTTCCCCATGGCTCGCGCGGTGGGAACACGACCGGGGTCGGTCGTTTGCTCGGCCGGGCCATCCGGCGTCAAGCCGCTGCGGCTAAGGGATTCCTGGATGCGAGACCGACACATCCGCAACGACGCTGAAGGGGCAAGCGCGGCCTGATCGCGCAGACCGACGGTCAGCCGAACGGCTGACGATCTGATCGAGCTGGCGTTCAGCGTTGCGTTGGTGCTGCCTGGATATGCGTGTCGGAGTAGACGTCTGTGATGGGGATGGATCCGCCCAGGACGCCGAAGATCTGGCTGGCCAGGTCGGGTTGTTCTGCTGCCGCCCGGTAGATGGCCTCGTGGCGGGCCGGGAGCGCCGCGAGGCGGGCGGTGGCCAGGGTCAGTTCGAATCCGTTGGCCGTTAGCCGGTCGCGGCGACGCTGGTAGCCGGCAAGTGCGGCGTCCATGGGCTGGCGCCCGGTGAGCCCGTCGTCGATGGCGTCGGCTAGCAGGTCGGCGGCCAGGAAGGCGTCGGACATCCCCATGCCGGTGGATGGGTCTTTGTGGTGCCCGGCGTCGCCGGCGAGTGCCCATCCCGGTCCTGCCGATTCCCGGTAGAGGTTAGGCAGGTCGCCGGTGCCGGCGAAGCGCTGCTCCCGGCATCCGGACTCGACGGCCTCGTGCAATCCGGGAACGAGCTTCAGCGCGGCGTGGAAGCTGCTTTCGATGTCCGTGCGCACCTGACGGAACTCCTCGTGGCGCCAGGCGACGTAGATGCACGTCAGGTCGTCGTTGGTGGGCCAGGTCAGTATCAGGCGGCCGGGCCGGGCGTGGAAGGACGCGCCGAGATGGCTGATCCCGCTCCAGTAGGAGTAGTAGACCGCGGTGAGCGGCGGATGGCTGCGGTAGGCGCGTGCGGCAACCTTCCGCGCGACGGTTGAGTGCAGGCCGTCGGCGCCGACGACGAGCTTGGCCGGCAGCGACGACTGCGCGGGCAGCCCCGAATTGCGGCCGCGCACGCCCGCCACCGTGCCGTCGGACCACAGCAGGTCACCGACCACGAAGCCGTCGATCAGCTCCGCGCCGGACTCGGCGGCCGCCCCGGCCAGCAGCGCGTCGAGTACGGTCCGCCGCGGGCAGTACGTTTCCGCGACACCGCCGACGGCCGGGCCGATGCCGGTCAGCTGCACCGGCCCGACGTCGAGGGTGATCTGACCGGTGGGCGCGCAGCCGCATGCCTGCAGCGGTGCGAGGAGTCCCCAGGCTTTCAGCCGGGCCGCGCCGCGCTGCCACAGGAAATGCGTGGACATGGTGTCGCTCGGGAACGACGCGCGGTCGACCAGGGCGACCTTGTGCCCGGCACGCGCCAGCAGCATGGCCAGCGGCGCCCCGGCGCAGCGTGCGCCGACCACTATCACGTCATACATGGCGTCCTGGCGCGGAGGGCCCGGTGATGGCTAGCCGACCGGCTGGCCGACGGCGAGGGCCTTCACGTCCGCGGTGGTCAGCGGATTGCCGGCGATGCCCCAGTCGCCGCTCTTGACTTCCTCGACCACCACCCAGGTGACCGGCCGCATGTTCTCGCCCTCGATCTCAACCATGGCGTCGGTCAGCCGGCGCACCATGTCCTGCTTCTGGTCGGTCGAGAAGACTCCCTCGATGACCTTTACGTTGACGAACGGCATAGCCGTGCCCCCTTCCTCCAGACAGTCGGCCGGAATGCCGACAACCTCAAATTAGCACGATCGTTCGTGCTAAGATAGCCGTATGCCGGCGAAAACCAGCCACGGGGCCAAGACCAGACAGGCCATCCTCGCGACCGCCGCCGACGTCGCCTCCGTCGACGGCCTCGACGGCCTGACTGTCGGGCGGCTGGCCGCCGAGCTATCGATGAGCAAGAGCGGCCTGTTCGCCCATTTCGGCTCCAAGCAGGACCTCCAGCTGGCCACCATCGAGGCAGCCCGGCAGCGTTACGTGCGAGAGGTCATCGAGCCGGCGCTGTCCGCGAGCCCGGGCATCCGCCGGCTGCACAGGCTGTGCGAGTCGTTCCTGTCCTACGTCGACCGCGGCGTGTTCCCCGGCGGATGCTTCTTCGCCTCGGCGATGGCCGAATTCGACGCCAAGGCCCCGGGCCCGGTCCGCGACCGGATCGCCGACTGCCAGGCCCAGTGGATGGACACCCTCGAGCGCTCCGCCCGGGACGCGCAGGCGGCAGCCGAGCTGGAAACCAGCACCGACCCGCAGCAGCTCGCCTTCGAGCTCGAGGCCGCTCTCCTGTCCGCGAACTGGTACTACCACCTCTACCACGATCGCGCCTACCTGGAGCGGGCCCGCCGCGCTGTCCGAGACCGCCTGGCCGGCCAGGCCACTCCCGCGGGCCTGCGCTCGCTGCCGCCGGAATAGCAAACCCAACCAGCAGCCATACATCCGGAGCCTCGAGCCGCACCAAGATCGTGGACATCGACGCCGGCGACCCTCGACTGTCGCGTCGCTGCTCGCAACGCCCGGTCGCTTACGCCCGTAAAGAGATGTCGCAGCCGTCCGGCCGTCGATCATGAGCGATCTCATGACCAGGCCGCCTGGGGCGTAGCAGCAGGCCACGAGCGACGTCCCATACCGCCGATTCCGCGCGCCGGTAGTCGCGCTGGACCAGGTGCGAGGCCGCGCGCAGATGGGCCAGTTCTGTACGCATGGAAGCGGGACCTTTCGCGCGAATCGACTCGGCAGCTGAGTGAACTGCCACATCTTGTTTGTCAATTGGCAATCCGGCCCCTTCTCACGGTGGGTCGAGCCGGTACTGCTGGGTGGTCCAGCCGCGCCTGCGGTGGTGTCACGGGATAAAGCGACCATGCAGGACCTTGGACCTGTCCGTTGTGGTCTCAGGCGGCCTGGCCTGCATTACCGGCGCTCTGATCCTGGCCCGACACTGGCTCCCGGCGTTCAGCCGCCGGAAGACACCAGCCGCCGGTGAAGGACCCCGCCCCGGCTGCTGCCGCGTCTTGACCGGCTTCCCGCCGTCAGCCCAGCGGAAGCTAGCCGAAC
The DNA here is from genome assembly GCA_963773105.1 of uncultured Actinomycetota bacterium. Classification (GTDB taxonomy): domain Bacteria; phylum Actinomycetota; class Actinomycetes; order Streptosporangiales; family Streptosporangiaceae; genus Trebonia. The sequence continues at coordinate 1,072,486 of CAVZAA010000001.1, read as the reverse complement.
GAGGGATGCGACCGTACTACGCCTTCCGCCAGACTGGCTGCGTAAGGGCGGACCGCGGACAGACCGCGAAACGCCACGATCGAAAGGGAGAATCATCGATGACAGAGCATGAGCATTCGCTGCCGAGCCCCGCATTGGTACAGCACCACCTGCACGGAATGCATTATCCGGCGACGCGTGATGACCTCATCAATTACGCTCGCAGCCAATGCGAGGGCGGTGATCACCCGGATAGCGAATGCGAGCGGGTCGTCCAGATCCTCAATCAGCTACCTGACCGTGAGTACCAGCGGCCGACGGACGTGAGCAAGGCATTCGGCGAACTCGCGAGGAACTACCTGGCGAGGGTGTCCTATCCAGCGGGGCGCGACGACCTAGTGGCATCGGTGCGGGAGCAAGGTGCTGACGATGTAGTGCTCGACACGATCATCATGATCCCGAGCCAGGAGTACAGGAATCCCGACGCGGTGATCGTTGAGATCGAGACATTGGTGTTAGGCGCAACCTTGGCCAGCCCGATGCGGACCATCGCGCTGCCGTCCGGTGGACCGGATCCCGGTCTTCGGACCCGACGCCGCAGGGCCGTTTCCCGAGTTGTGGCGGGCCGCCTGCGCCGCGGCCGCCGTTGCCGCGCTGTTCTGCTCGACACGGACGACCGACGTTGACACCGGATTGACGCCGCAGAATCACTGCTGGCCCGGCACCGGCGCATGGTCCGCCTGGTCAGAAGGAAGTGAACGTATCCGAATACGCAGGGACGCTCGCCGACCTCGGAAGAGGTCCGCGCTCGTAAAGCAACTGGCGCGATAGAACCTTCTCCGACGACTTGGGCTTCCGCCAGCAGTCGGTGACCGTTTCCCGGGTGATCTCCAGCCGGGACAGCCTCTCCCCGGCCCGCGCCAGCCGCTATTCCAACCGCGCGAACTCACCGCGCAGTTCATCCACCTCGCGGTGGGCAGCCGCCTCACGCCGCTGCAATTCCCCGGTCAGCGAAGAGAGCTACACCCATCCCCATCTGCCCGGCCGGGAGCCAGCCTCATGCGTCCAGTATCGCGGCCACGCGCCCGGACTGTGCCGCTGTGACCAGTTCCTCGTAATCGCGGGTGACTTGATGGGCATAGGAGGCGGCGAACACGGAAACCGCGTCGTCGAACTGGTTTCCCCGGCCCAGGTATCCCGAGATCGTCGCGGCATCGCCGGACCGGCCGTGCGCTCGTGCCAGCGTCCGGCCGCACACCCGAGCATAGCTTGCCAGCCCGTTCGGAGTCATGGCGTCAAGGTTCACCGAGCCTTTCATGTCCCGGTATTGCCGCACGTAGTAGTCATGGCCGCGATCACTGGTCCAGCCGAGGAACATGTCGCTGGCCGCCTGCATCAGCCGCTGGCCGACCACAACGCGCTGTCCTTGGTGCTCGAACTCGGACTTACCGGCGTGGGGCGCGAGCACAGCCTCCATCGCCTCTTTGAGCTGCAGGAACAAGGGTGAGCGCGCATCCGCGTCGGCGAGCAGGCTCAGGTAACAGCGGGTACCCACGCTTCCGATGCCTACGACCTTTCTGGCGGTATCCAGCACGGTGTAGCGCTCAAGCAGCGGTCGGCGGTCGGGCGGCAGCGACTTGGCGTACGAGGCGATCATGGCCGCACCGTCGAACGTCTCCGGGTCGAGATGGCCGATCAGCGGCGGATCGTCGATGATCTTCCGCGTGCCGTTGGCCTCCGTAGTGAGCTTCGGCAGGACCCGCAGGCTGGTGCGCTGACGGACCCTAGCGACGCGCAACTGGCGTCTGAGGTCTTTGGCCTGCTCTTGCTTCGCGATCGCGAGGACCGTGGCGACGTCGACGTGGTCGTACCAGACGTCCAGCGGTCCCATCGCCGCGAGTTCACCCATCCGGCTGCGGTAGGCCTGCACGGCAGCACCGGCCATCGTGGCGGCCTGCCCTTCGTCGACACGGAGGTTGCGGGCAGCGAGGACCACGCTTACCGCAAGGCGCTTGACGTCCCACTCCCAGGGACCGGGCAGGGTTTCGTCGAAGTCGTTGACGTCGAAGACCAGGTTCCGCTCTGGGGTGCCGAACACGCCGAAGTTACCGAGGTGCGCGTCGCCGCAGGCCTGCACCCGCAACGCGGTGCTGGGCGTCTTGGCGAGGTCGTTTGCCATGATCACGGCGGAGCCACGCAAGAACGCGAACGGCGATGTGAGCATCCGCCCGTAGCGGACGGGAACCAGATCGGGCAGCCGCGGGCGGTTGTTCTCCTCCAGGACCGTAACCGGGTCGGCGCGGTTCGCCGGCGGCCTCCAGGTCCCGTGAGAGGAACGCGGAACCGCCCGGCGGAGGGCCGCTCCGGTGCGCCTGCGCTGTTCGTATGTCCCTCCAGGGGTCATCCGGCCGCCTCCAGGCATTCTCGCTGGGCCACCACGACATATTTGGTCGCCCAGCGCAGCGAGAAGTCCGGGGATTCGTCTCCGGCATCAATCTTGGCTAGCTTCAACAGCGCTACGGGCGCGTTGACCGGGCTGCCTTGCAGTGCGTTACGGAGCTCTTGGTGGTCCACGCCAATCGCGTCGGCCAGAGCCACCGATTCCGCGATGCCCTCCATGAGGAACGCCAGCCAGGTGTTCAGCACCAGCTTCAGCCGACTGCCGGCACCGGCCTCACCGAGCCAGAGGGTCCTGCTGCCGATGGCGCCGAACACGGGCGCGAGCACCGCCCGCGTACTCTCCGGGCCTGACGCGAGGATGAGCAGCTGGCCGGCTTCCGCTGGCTGGCGGGTCCCGGATACCGGAGCGTCCACGAAAAGCACGCCGGAGCGCTGGTCCGCAACGCTAGCTAGCTGCTGCGTGGCCCGCACGCCGATGGTACCCATCTGCGCCCAGATCGTTCCCTGCCTGAGCGCCGCGATCATCCCCTGACCGATAGCCACCGACGACACGGCGGCGGCGTCCGGCAGCATCGTAATGACGACGTCAGCGTGTGCGACGGCCTCGTCGGGGCCGACGTAGGCGGTTGCACCCGCCTCCGTCAGCCGCCCAGTGGCTTCCGGCCTGCGATCCCATGCGTCGACGCGCAGCCCCGCACGAATCAGGTCGCGGGCCATCGCGCCGCCCATTATCCCGGTACCCAGTACCGCCACCCGGGGGCGCGGCCCGGCCGCGCCCTCCGGGCCCGTGCCCGAAGCTCCGCTCGATCCTATGGTAATCATCCCGCCAGGCGCCTAGCCCGGAACGCTGGCTTTGGCGAATTGCGCGACGATCGCCGGGCAGAAGGCGGGCAGGTCCGCGGGGGAACGGCTGGACGTGAACTGGCCGTCGATGACGAGCTCCTCGTCGACTGACTCGGCGCCCGCGAGGCGCAGGTCGGTCCACAGGCTCGGCCAGGAGGTGAACCGGTGACCGCGGACGACATCGGCCTCGATGAGCGTCCATGGACCGTGGCAGATCGCCGCGACCGGCTTGCCGGTAGCCACGAACGCCTTGACAAAACCAACCGCATCAGGGTCGATCCGTAGTCCGTCGGGGTTGACGGTGGCCGCCGGGCAGCAGCAGCGCGTCGTAGTCCTCGACCGACACGTCGGTAATCAAATGGTCGACTGGGAACGTTCCCGCCGAGATCAGGTCGGACTGCCGGGCCTGGATCTCGCCGGAATGGATCGATAGCAGGTCACTGGAAGCGCCCGCACCGTACAGCGCTCCCCGCGGCTGCTCGAGTTCGATCCGCTCGACCCCATCGGTGGCCAGGATCGCGACCTTCATGCCCTTCAGGTCGTCAGCCATCTCTCCTCCTCTACCTGTCGGCATAGCGGCTTCGTAGTCGACGATCAGCGGGCCATCCCACCAGGCAGCCAGATGACGCCTCGATCGCATAAGCGGAAGCTGGCCAGTGCCAGGGTTGCGCCCGAGCCGGCCAACGCTCTAAAGCTTCTCCGGCGGCGGGACTCGCCAAATCCCCCGAATAGCTAGTCCCGGCGCCCCGCTCCTAACGCGGATTCCGGGTGGCCGGCAGCCCATCCAGATTCCGGCAGCCCATCCAGATTGGGGATGTGGAGGGCGCCAGCGCGGTCAAGCGTGGGAGGGGTACCCACGAAAACGCCATCCCAGGGGAACGCGATGTGCACACTGATCTGCAGCCGTCTGGCACGGAACGAGGGAGACCAAGCGGCCGCCCTCGGTGCTGACGCCCGCGGATCTGCGCTCGTGAGGAGCAAATGATGAGATCGAAGGTTATCGAGGACGCGGACGTCGTCACCTACGTCGTGGTCCGCGATCCGGGCGATGAGTCGGTCGCCGCCCTTGAGCAGTTCGCGCGCGCTCTGAGCGTCTGGAAGCGTCGCAGGTCACTGCCATCGGCGGCTTTGAGCGCGCGCCACCGTCGGCTGGTTCGACCATATGGGCAAGGACTCCCGCCGCATCGCGGTTGAGGAGCAGTGCGAGGTGCTGTCGCTAATCGGTGACGTCGCCGAGGACCGGGACGGCCCTAGCCTGAACGTACACGTCGTGCTCGTGCTGGACGGGACAACGCGCGGCGGCCACCTCATCGAGGGACGAGTGTTCCCGACGCTGGAGGTTGTCGTGACCGAGAATCCGGCTGAGCTGCGCAAAGTGATGCACCCCGAGCTCGGGATCGCGCTCATCGATCTCGATCGGTCAGGCGACCCGCCCGACTAGCTGTTCGAGGGGTGTGGCCTGTCCCGCCGCCGGGAACCCTTGCGGAGGAGACCGGGCCGACCAGGGGCAGGAGCGGTCATGCTTGCGATCAGAGTGAACGAATTCGGCGGACCCGACGTCCTGCGGGTCGAGGAGGTGGACATACCGCGGCCAGGACAGGATGAGATTCTCGTCCGGGTCATGGCCGCCGGGGTCGGCCCGTGGGACGTCAGCCTGCGGCAGGGCGGATACCCGGGTCCGCTTCCTTATATCCCGGGCGGGGAGTTCGCGGGCGTGGTGGAAGGCGATACCGGCTCATTCGCCAGCTTTTATGAGGGCGCGCCTGTCTATGGCTACCCAGGCCTGACCGGGTGTTATGCCCAGTACGTGACGTGTCCGGTCGAGCAGCTCGCGCCGATTCCGGCGGCCCTGTCCGTCGTTGACGCGGCGGCTACGCCTATCGACGGCCTGACAGCTGAACAGGGCCTGACCGATGAGCTGGGCGTCGGCGCCGACGACCGCCTGCTTATCACGGCCGCCGCGGGCGGGCTCGGGCACTTCGCCGTACAGATCGCGCGAGCGCTCGGCGCAATCGTTGTCGCGACGGCGAGCCCGCAGCACCACGAGTTCGTACACAAGCTAGGGGCGGCGGCGGTTGTCGATCACACCAAGCCTGACTGGCCTGAACGCGTCCGTGACGTGATCGACAGCGGACCTGCCAAGGTGCTCGCCTGCGCCGAGCCCACTCTCGCCGGAGCCGCCCGCGCCGCCAGGGACGGCGCGACCATCGCGACTCCCGTGCATGCCGATTACCCGGACGCGCAGCGGGTCATCTGGCGGTCGTACAACGGCAAGCCGCGCGGCAGCCGCCTGATCAGAATGGCCCCCTGGTTCGACAATGGCACGCTCTCGGTTCATGTGTCGAGCAAGTACTTCTGGCGGAACGCCGCCCGTGCACAACGCAAGGTCAGTGAAGGGCACACCCGTGGCAAGATCGTCCTCATCGTGGACGAGGACCTGGCCGCACAGCTGGAAGTCTGAACACGCCTCGACGCGAACAGGGGAGCGGAGGCTCCGGGATTTGGACCCGGGAGGGGCGTAAACCCCAACCGCATTAGCAGTTCTGTCTCCGGGACAGAGCGGGCGTAGGCGGGGGCAACCCGTGGGGAATCCGCGCAGGTCAGCGGCGGTGCAGCACTCCCCTGGGAGTCGCTGTCTCATCGCTAGGTCCTGGCCGGGCTAGCCGCAGAGGGATGGGTACCATGCGGGGTGGGCGACCGGGCGGTGGCGCTGAGGTGCTGAGCGACCTGGATGACGATGCCATGGCTGTTGCGCGGGTGCAGGAAGACCTCCTTCCAGTCCGGATTGGCCAGGTTGACCCCGATGGGGGTCGATGCCCGACGCCTTTATCAAGGTCAGCGCGTCCTCGATGTCGGTGACGAGGAAGTTGAAGTGGTGCGGGCCCGCGCCGCGGCCGGCCAGGAAGCGGTCGAGGAAGGCCGCGTCGGAGCCCCGGTGGGTGTCAGCGGCTCGATTTTCGGACCTGTGCCGTAATTCCGGGGCCCAGGACGTGTACAGCCAGGCCAGCAGCAGTTGCTCGAAATTATCTGGTCCCAGGCGCGTCAGGTCCTCGCTCATATCCCCCTCCTGATCTGCCTCCGCGATGGCTCGGCCACCGACCCTACTGCCATCTGGCAGCAGCCGACGTTGAGAATCATGGTCCCTGTCCAGAAGGAAGACGACATGCGCCTTGGCAAAGGGCCAGGTTGTCCCAGGCCCTAATGTCAGTTACCAAGCCAGCTTCCGTCAGCGTTACGGTAAGCGCATAGGTGCCGAAGGCAGAACGGCTTAACAGTGACTGAGCTGACGGCGACGCCATCCTCCCCGTAGCAAGCCTGTCCGAACACTGCTGCCGCATGACAGACTTTCACTTCTGCGGCCTCTACCCATGCGCCCATATCGACCAGTTATGACCGGACCAGCGGCTCGGTTGCGCGGCCTGCTTGAAGCGCCATAGCGGCGGTCGGCTAGGGCCTCGCGGATCGCGATGCGCTCGGGATCGTCGGCCGCGTCTTGGGGGCGCGCCCAGCGGGTGTGGTAGCCGGTCATCTCACACCTGCCTTTCGTAGGTCTCCGTCGCGGGGCCGCGGTGGTCTCGTTCGCAGGTCTTCTGCGCGCGGACGGCCCGGTCGATCTGCCGCTGCTCGTGCTGCCTGGTCTTGCGGAACACCGTCAGCAGCACGATCCTGCCATCAGAAGTACACCAGTACGTGACCCGGGCCGCAACATCCCGGAGCCGGAGCCGCATCTCCCACACGGATCCTTCCAGGTTGGTCTGACCACGGGCCGCCGCGTTCGCTGCCCTTCTCCGCGAGCAGCCCGCAGACCTCATCGACGCGCTTGTCGTCGCTGAGGCTGTCGAGCCAGTCGCGGATTTCAGGCTCGAGCTCGAAGCCGTATAGCTCCCGCATTGATCCCGTCACGGAAGGTGAGATTACTGTCCCGGTGTGACACTCGGCCCTGACGGCGGTCTGACCTGCCGTCATGGCTTGACCGCTGGCCGGGCGGTCAGGCCGTGACGGTCGCCGCCGCGGACTACCGGGCGGCTCCGGCGATGTAGGTGGCGACGATGTAGGTGGCGTGTCGGTCGAGGCTGGTGCGTGCCCGGTCGTAGCGCATGGTGGTGCGCGAGTCGGCGTGCGAGGCGGCCTTCTGCACGTCGCGCAGCGGGACTCCCGCGTCGAGGGCGGCGGTGATGAACGCGTGCCGCAGCGTGTGCGGGCTGACCTGCTTGCTGATCCCGGCGCGGCGGGTGACAAGGCGACGATCCGGGCCGCGCCGTGCCGGTCCCGCCGCTTCCCATCCGCGGCGCAGAACAGCGGCCCGGTGGTGCGCTCGCCGATGGCCAGCTCGATGGCGCGGGCGGTGCGCGGGGCGAGCGGGATCGTGACGACCTTGCCGCCCTTGCGGGTGATGACGAGGGTCCGGTGCCCGCGTTCCAGACCCAGGTGCTCGATGTCGGCGCCGGTGGCCTCCGATACCCGAAGCCCGTTGAGGGCGAGCAGGGAGATCAGGGCGTGCTCGGCCGCCTCGCCGAGCCCGGCGGCGACAAGGAGGGCGCCGACTTCGTTTTGGTCCAGGGCGGTGGCGTGGGACTCGTAGTCCAGCCTGGGCCGCCGGACGTGCGCGGCCGGCGAATGGTCGAGGGAGTTCCTCCTCGACGGCGTACCTCCCTGCGATGGTGGACAGGCGGCGGGCGACGGTGGCCCGGGCCCGGCCGCGGCCCTCGAGTTCCCGGGCGAAGGTCTCGATCTCGGCGCGGCGGACCGAGAACAGCGGCACGGACCGGGCTCGGCACCAGCCGGCGAACTGCCCAGGTCGAGGGTGTACGCCTCGCGGGTCAGGCCACGGTACCCGGCGAGGTAACCGGCGAGCGCGAGCCGCTCGGCGTCAGTGAACACCGGCTGGATGGGGACGAGGGAAGTTGAGTCAGTCGCGGCGGCCATCATGGCACCTCCAGGGACAGCCGGGACCCGGGAGGCTGGGCCGTCGCAGGTCCCAGCAATGAACGATGCCCGCAACGTACGCCGCCAGCGCAGGGCTGGCTACATCACAATCGGCCATCTCGCGGTCTCGACCGCCAGCACGGCTCGCTCCATACCGCCGAATAGGAACGCCCACTGATGGATGGGAATTTCGGGTTTTGGCTGCGCAGATCACCCGTTCGGAGGCGCGACGGCGCTGGCGGCAGGGAGGACGGCGGGTCAGCCGTCGGCTCCCGGAGTGTTAATTGCTCCCCAGTGGCGGCCGAAATAACCGGTCGCGATCAAAGGCGCGGCCCAGTACTGTGTTCGATGCACAAGTACCGACATTAGGGGACAACATCCGTGACTGCCGATGCTGGGCGGCTGCGCAGGTTCCTGGACCGCGTGCTCTCCGACGACCGCCTGGTCCGGGCGACATCGATCCAGAGCGCCATATTCGCGTTCGGCACCGGCACGTTCATCACCGGCGAGGCCGTCTACTCCATCAAGATCATCGGGCTCACCGTGGCCGAAGCCGGCCTCGGCCTCACCATCGGCATGGCGTCGCAGTTCCTGGTCTCCATCCCGTTCGGGCGCCTGGCTGACCGGATCGGCGCACGGACCTGCTGGGGCGTCGGCAATGCGCTGCAGGCGGTGGCGTTCCTTGGCTGGCTGTTCGCGCACGGCTTCTGGCCCTTCATCGCCGTGGTCGTCGGCCGGGAGGTTACCGCGCAACTGGGCCAGATCGGCTGGTCCACGTACCGGCTGGCGGCCTTCCCCCGCGAGACCAGGGTCCGCTCCGGCGCCTACAACCGGGCGGCCCTCAACGTCGGCTTCACCGTGGGCGCCCTGTTCGGCGGCGTCGCGCTGGCGACCGGGTCTCTGACGGTCATCCGTCTCATCCCGATCCTGACCGCGGCCATCCTCCTCGTCAGCGCCGCCATGATCAGGCGACTGCCTGCGGCGGCCGCTCAGCCTGCTGAAAGCCACGCCGCCGCTGGAATGCGGCCCGCTGCGGGAAGCGAGCTTCCTTCCGAAATCCAGCCTGATGAGGCTCCGCCCCCCGCCGCGGTCGCGCCCGGCGTCCCGCCGGGACGCCCGGCCATCAGGAACGCCGGCTTCGTGATCACCTCGTTTTTCGACGGGCTGCTGTCGTCGCACCAGACGCTGCTGCTGACCGTCATCCCGCTCTGGCTGGTCGCCGACACCAACGCCCCGCGCGTCCTGCTGGCGTGGCTGTTCGCCACCAACACCATCGGCGCCGTCCTCTTCCAGGTGCCGGTCTCCCGCACCGTGACGGGTCTGAAGACGGCCCTGCGGGCAGAGGCCCGGGCGGCCGCGTTCATGGTGGTTTCCTGCCTGATCATCCTCGTGACCGACCACACGGTCATCTGGCTGACCATCCCGCTGATCTGGCTCGCCCACGTGACCGTCACCGGCGCGGAACTCTTCGAGTCCTCCGCCTCCTGGAGCCTGCAGTCAGACCTGAGCGATCAATCCCGGCTCGGCGACTACCAGGGCGTCGCGTCCGTAGCCAATACCCTCGGCATGATCTGGACCCCGGCCCTCTACACCTTCCTGGCAACCACCCTGCACGCCACCGGCTGGCTGATCATCGCGGCCATCGTCGTGGCCGCCGCCGCAGGAATCCGTCCCTCGGCCCGGATGGCCCAGCACTTCCTGGCAGAAGGTCCCACCGCTCCCAAACCGGTCCCGACCGCAGCCGAATAACCCTCTTCCCAGCCGACGCGGGATACTTGCTCTCGCCCGAGCGACGCATGCCGGCAGAGGCGGCCTATGAGGAGAAGCCGATTGAGCGTTGAGTTGCTTCGAGATGACGACGAAGGCTACGCGACGTGGCTGGCCGTGAATGTCGGCGGCTACGTGCTGAACATCCAGCGCTCGCTCATCCCCTCGGATGCGCGCATCCACGGGGCTGCCTGCCACACGATCAACGAGACACTCCCACGCGGCAGAACATGGACCGGCTCCTACGTCAAGGCGTGCTCCTTCTCCCTGCCGGAACTACAAGCCTGGGCACCAACCCATGCCGGCTCGGCAGTCACACGCTGCGGCACCTGCCAGCCATCATTACCTGGTCAGCGAGTCACCTCTACGCCATCGACGCGGATGCTCCATACCGCCGATTATTCGCGTCCCTCGGATCCCGTGGACGCGTTAGTTGACGGGCACAGATCAGCCTGTTAGGCGCAGGCCCTGGCATCGCCGAATGCTCCGCGCGGCCGGGGCCACTCCATCCGTTGGAACTGGATAGGAGAGCGGTTTTTCAGCCCGTCCCTCCCGCCGAGTCACCAGCGGCTGACCAGCAGGTACGGGGGGCTGGGTAAGCCCCCCATGCCCGGGTCTTCCGGGGGGTCGCCCCCGGGAGCCAGCACAGCCCCTCCGGGGGAAAGCACCACGCTGCCGCGCAGCAGGTAGGCCGAGTGCAGCAGGCCGGGCTTGTCGCGCAGTTCGTCGGCCGTGCCGGCGTACCGGATCACGCCGCCTTCCATCACATAGGCGCCGGCGGCCAGGCCGAGCGCGACGGTGGCGAACTGCTCGATGAGCAATACCCCGGTGCCGGCGTCGGCGACGGCGCGGATGACCGGGATCAGCCGGCTGACTACCACCGGGGCCAGCCCGAGGGACAGCTCGTCGATCAGGATGTACCTGGGCCGGGACACCAGCGCCTGGGCGAGCACCACCATCTGCTGCTCGCCGCCGGACAGGGACCGGGCCGGCACGGTCAGCCGGCGCTGCAGGGCCGGGAACAGCTCCAGCGCCCGGGCCCGGCCGACGGAGGCCGCCTGCCGGGTCAGCGCGTAGGTGGCCACCTTGATGTTGTCGTCGACGGTCAGGTCGGGCAGCAGCCGGCGGCCCTCGGGCACGATGGCGACTCCGGCGGCGCGGATCTTCTCCGGCCGCCTCCCGGCTAGCTCCAGGCCGTCCAGGGACACCGAGCCGGGGCGCGGGCGCAGCACCCCGCCGGCGGCCAGCACCAGTGAGGACTTGCCGGCGCCGTTCGGACCGAGCAGGGCGGTGACCTGCCCGGCCGGGACGGTGATCGTCACGTCCTTGACCACCGGGCGACCGCCGCGCTCGACGGTCAGGTCACGCAGCTCCAGCGAGCTCATGCTCTGCCTCCCCGCTCGCCTGACAACCAAGGCTCGCTCATCTAAAGGACCTCCGCGGTTCCCAGGTAGGCGCGCATCACATGCTCGTCCCGCAGCACCGCCGCGGTCGGCCCGGACGCGATCAGCTTGCCGAAATCCAGCACCGCCGTGGTCTGGCACACCGCCGACACCAGCGACATGTCGTGGTCGACCAGGATCGTCAGCGCCCCGGCGTAGCCCGGGATGGCCTTGATCACCGCCGCCAGGTGCGCGGTCTCCTCCTCCGGCAGCCCGGCGGCCGGCTCATCCAGCAAGATCAGCCGCGGCCGGCCGGCCACGGCGCGGGCGACCTCGACCAGTCGCCGCTGCCCGGCGCCCAGGGTGCCCACCGGCGCCTTGGCGGACGCGCTGATGCCGGTGAACTCGATGGCGGCCAGCACGTCGGCGCGGCGGGCGGCGCCGCGCAGCGACGAGGCTATCATCGCCACGTTGTCATAGATCGACAGCTCCTCGATCGCCTGCTCGGTCTGGAATGTGCGGCGCACTCCCCACCGGGCGCGGCGGAAGTGCGGCATCGCCAGCAGGTCGGTGCCGAACGCGCGGACCGAGCCCGAGGCCGGGCGCACGAACCCGGACAGCACGTTGAAGAAGGTGGTCTTGCCGGCGCCGTTGGGGCCGATCAGGCCGCAGGTGCCGGTCTCGAAGACCACGCTCAGCCCGTCCAGGGAGGTGACCCCGCCGTAGCGGACGGTCAGGTTCTCGATCTCAAGCATGCCGCACCAGCCTTATGAGCAGGCCGCCTAGCTTTTTCATGTCCCTGGGGAACTGGTCGGCCAGGCCGCCGGCAAGGTGGTCAGCACCTGCAGCACCCCGACCCCGAACAAGATCGTCAGCCAGGCGTAGGAAATGCCCAGGTTCTGCAGCACGCCGGGCAGCCCCTGCATCAGCAGCGCGCCGATAACCGCGCCCCACAGGCTGTAGACCCCGCTCATCAGCGCCACCGCCAGCAAGATGATCGAGTCCTGAGTGCTGAAGTTGATCGAGTACAGATAGTGCGCCTGCCCCGCCAGGACGGCGCCGGCTACCCCGGTGATAAACGACGCCAGCGCCCACGCCCACATCTTGTAGAACGTGGTGTTGATGCCCGCAGCCAGCGCGGCCGGCTCGCTCTGCCTGATCGCCGCCCAGGCTCGCCCGGGCCTGGTCCGCAGGTGCACGTACACCAGCGCGAACATCAAGATCGCCACCACCACCGCGTACCGGAAGTAGGCGGCGTCGCTGACGGCGATCGACGGGCGCCGGACCGGCGGGATATGCACCGAGCTTCCGTTGTACCCGGTGAAGCCGCCGCCGCCGTTAGGGAAGTTCACCGTCGCCAGGACCACCGTGATGGCGCCTGCGAACATCAGCGTGATCAGCGCAAGGTACAAGCCGCGCAGCCGGATCGCCGGCATGCCGATCAGGCTGCCGATACCCATCGTGACCAGCCCCGCCTCGACGATCACCAGCGGGAAGGGCTGGCCGGTCGCCAACAGCAGCCGGGCGCCGGTCCAGGCGCCGATCTGCAAGATGGCGCCCTGGCCGAGGGAGTACAGGCCGACGCGGCCGACGAGCAGCCCGAGGCCGAGTGTCACGATCGAGTAGATCGCGACCAGCGTCATGTAGCCGGTGTAGTACAGGCTCATCAGCTCGGGGAGCACGAACAGCACGAACAGCACCAGCGCCACGGTGACCGTCAGGTGGACGGGCCGCTGCGGGCGGCGCAGGCCCGGCAACGGCAGGCGCCGTCCCGCTGCCGCCGCCGCGGCGGTGCTGCCCTGTGCGTCAATCCGGGTCACTAGGCCTCCTCGCGGGAACGGGTCATGACTATCCGGTGCCGCGACAGCCACAGCAGCGCGACGGCCGCCAGCACGAACGGCGTCATGTCGCGGTAGCTGGCCAGCGCGGTGAACGGGGTGAGCATGTCGTGCACGACACCGATCGCGATCGCCGCGATGAACGCCACCGCGATCGACCGCAGCCGCGCGATCAGCGCGGCGGCCAGCGACGAGATCACCAGGAAGGTGAGCGTGGTGGCATCGAGCTGGACCAGGTCGGCGAGCAGCAGCCCGGCGATGCCGGCCAGGATTCCGCAGCCGAACCAGGCCACCGCCTCGACCCGGCGCACCGGCACCCCCAGCGTCGCGGTGATCTGCCGGTCATTGGCCATCGCCCGCATCGCCGTGCCGAACATCGTGTACCGCAGGAACGCCGTGGTGCCCACGGTCAGCGCGACGCCGGCGCCCAGGGCGATCAGCTGGGTCCAGGTGACGTTCAACCCGAGGGCAGTGAAGCCGCCGTTGTCGGTGGGCAGCGAGATCGAGCGCACCTGGCCGCCGGTCGGCGGCCACAGCAGGTCAATTACCCCGAACAGGATCCGCCGCGAAGGGAGCCGTCAGCGGGCGAGATGCCCTGACTTGGCAGCCGGCTATGTGCAGGACGCCACCCGACACCGTGACGCGCCCGCACACCGGGAAAGAACAGGTTCAGGCTGCCCTTGACTTCGAATCGGGGAAGGGTACCGTCTGATCTCAATCCGCTGGTGAGGAGGGGAACGTGCCGGTGTCGTCCGGGGTCGGCGTCGATCCCATGGCGAGTACCGCGAGCATTGTCCGGTCCCTACGGGCGCGCGGCGAACCGCCACCGGGCCGCGCCGACCCGGAGGTGCGGAAACTGGCCGCCGCCATTGTTGGTCCCGGTCCCGTCGCCTGGGCGGCCGAGGTGGCGCAGGCCAGCACCGAGCTCGTCACGGAGCTCACTCCCGATGACCGGCTGATCCCGGTCGAGGACATCGGGCACGTTAACGAAACCTGGCTGCTGGAACTCCTGGCCGAGCTGACGGGCGAGCCGATGGCCGGCTGGGACCTCGGATCCATCGCGCATGCCATCACCCTGAACATCGTCACCCGGGGCGTTCCCAGCGATCGCGTGGTGACCGCCATGCGGCGGATCCAGCAGCACTGGATCGGTCAGCTGCTCGTGCACGCGGCCGCGGCTGGCGCCGGGCCAGCGGTCCTGCAGCAGATCACGCTGGTGACCGCCCGCCGGTTCGACCAGGCGGTCGATGCGCAGATCAAGGCCTACCTCGCCGCGCGCGAGCGGTTCCTCAGCGGCAACCTGGCACAGGGCCGGCGAATCATCGAAGCACTCATCGAGGGTGTCGAAATCGATCCCGGTGTTGCTCAGGAGCACCTGAAAATCGATCTGAGCCATTATCACGTGGCTCTCGTCCTCACCCCGCACGAGAACCCGGCGGCGCGCGAGAGCGACCTCACGATGGTCGGCGCCGCGGCCGGCCGGGCCCTCGCCGCGCGCGGGGTGATCCGGTACGTCACGGGGGACGGCGCGCTGTGGATGTGGGCTAGCGATCCGCGCAAGCCCGCCGTGTCCCAGCTGCGGGAGACAACATTCGCCAGCGGCCATCTCTGTCTCGGGGTGGGATCTGCTCAGCGGGGACCCGATGGGTTCCGGCGCAGCCACGTGGAGGCCCTGGAAGCTGAGCGCATTGCCCGCACCGGTCGCGCCGGCCCGCTCGTCCTGTATCCCGACGTCGCCCTCGCCGCGTTGCTGAGCAAGGACATGGATCAGGCGCGCTGGTTCGTCCAGGCCCAGCTCGGCCCGCTCGCGGCCACTGACGGCCAGATGGCCGAGCTCCGCGACACGCTGCGCCGCTATTACCTGGCTAATCTTAAACCGATCACGGCGGCCGCCCAGATGCACTTGCACCGCAACACCTTCGGGCAGCGGCTGCACCGCATCGAGGACCTGATCGGTCGGCCGATCACGGACAACGTCGCCGAGCTGTGGTGCGCGCTCCTCCTAACCGAGGAGTTCGGCAGCTCAATGCTGACCGGGCCTGAAGGCGGGTGATCGCCCCGGGGCTATCCCGGTCCCGCTCGCCCCGGCCGACTGGCACGCGCACCCGCAACGCGCCCCGACCCTGCCTGGTCACCGGCCAGGCCGGCGAAGACACCGCAGAACAACAGGCCGGCTTCCGCCCCGGTGCCCGCGACGTCTCCGGGCCCGCGGCTGAGGAACATCATTTACCCGAACGGACGGTGGTTTCACCCAGAGCATCGGCAAGCTAGGGGTTTGGGTTGAGTGGCGCAAGCACCCGATACCGGACGACACGAACGAGATTACGCAGGTCCGGGAGCTGCTGGATCCGGTGGACCTGACAGATGCTGTCATCCCCGGCGACGCTGCCCACGCCGCGCACGCCTGCGCAGAAGATCTGTTCTTTCCCGGTGTGCGGGCGCGTCACGGTGTCGGGTGGCGTCCTGCACATAGCCGGCTGCCAAGTCAGGGCATCTCGCCCGCTGACGGCTCCCTTCGCGGCGGCTTGTATGGCACACATCACCCCGTCAGATCCGGCAGCCAACATCAGGAGCCGACCCCGATGGTCTCTACCGCCCCCGGCACTGTCGCAGACGAGTCAGCAGCCCGGGCCCTCGATGCCCTGGAGAAACTGCCCGGCCCGGATGCCGTCCAGCGCAGCGCGGAAGCGATCGCTGAGTTCCTGGACCCCTACGGCCGTCGCGGGCAACCGGGCGGGGAGCCAGTAGACAGCCTCGGGGTCGGTGAATACCGCAGTCATCCTGACTTCGCCGACGACGTCACAGCTGGCTACTCCTTCAACGGCGGCGCGATCAACCAGCTCCTGCGCTCGCTCAAGCAGGCCCTGGATCCGCAGGCGATCCTTTCTCCCGCCCGCCAGGGCATCTGAGCCTTTCCGTCCGTTCAGCACACTCATCAGCACAGGAGAACAGATGACTCACCAGTTCCCGCCCGAACCGGCCTTCACAGGCATCCACAAGCCCTCACGGGCTGAGGTCGACCTGGTCGCGGCCGAAATCCACGGGGCGATCCCCAGCGAGCTGCAGGGCGCGTATTACCAGGTCAGCCCGGATCCGACTTACCCGCCGTTCCATAAGAACTTCGCCCCCATCGTGGATGGCAACGGAATGGTGGTCATGTTCCGTTTCCGCGACGGACAGGTCGACTTCCGCAGCCGGTACGTGCGGACCGAGCGTTTCAATCTCGAGCGAGAGGCCAACTGCGCGCTCTTCGGCGAGTACCGCAACCCCTTCACCGACCACCCGTCGGTGAAGGGCAAGGACCGCGGCACCGCGAACACCACGATGCGCGAGCACGCCGGGATCCTGTGGGCGCTGAAGGAGGACTCACTCGGCGTCCAGGTCGAGGAGTTCACCCTCGAGACGGTCGGGACAAACAACTTCGGCGGACGGGTCACCAGCAAGACTATGACCGCGCATCCGGAGTTCGACCCCGGGACTGGCGAGATGATCTTCTACGGCTCCGCCGCCAAGGGCGAGACCACCCCTGACATCGCGTTCTACATCGCCGACAAGACGGGGCAGATCGTCAAGGAGGAGTGGCTCGTCGCGCCGTACGCGAGCATGGTCCACCAGTCCGCGGTGACCAAGAACTGGGTCGTCTTCCCGGTTATGCCCACGGCGTCGAGCATGGAGCGCATCAAGGCAGGCGGCCCCATCTACGACTGGGAGCCGGAGCGCGGCGCCTTCCTGGGGCTGATGCCGCGCACCGGGACCGCTGCGGACGTCCGCTGGATCCAGATCGACCCGCTCTGGTTCTTCCACATCATGAACGCCTTCGAGGGGCCCGATGGGCGGATCCACATGGACGTCGGGCAGTCGCTGGTCCAGCCGATGCCGTGGTTCCACGCCGATCCCGCGCGCACCTGGAACCCCCGGGCAGCCACCCCGTACCTCACTCGCTGGACGCTGGACCCGAGGACCGGCGAGTTCAGCCGTACGCAGCTCACCGACGTGGTCGGCGAGATGCCTCGCATCGACGACCGGTTCGGGCTCTCGGAGTACCGCCACGGCTACATGTCCGCGACGGACCCGGCCCGGCCACCGCGGGGCATGCCCGGTGGCGGTACGACGGACTCGATCGCTCACATCGACCACAAGACCGGCGACATGGAGTTCGCGTACGCGGGTGACGACGCGGCATTCGAGGAGCCGCAGTTCGTGCCCCGGTCGGCTGACGCCCCCGAAGGCGACGGCTTCGTGATCGCGATCAGGCACAACTGGGCGACCCTCGGGACGGACCTGACCGTCCACGACACCGCCGACCTGAGCGCGGGTCCCGTGGCCGTGGTCGAGCTGCCGTTCCGGCTGCGGCCCGGCACGCACGGGACCTGGGTGGCCGACAAGGCCTGATCGCTCCGGGTACCTGATCGAACGCGAGGGAGGGAACATGGCACTGCTCGACGACGGCGCCTATACCGCCGGTGGAGTGCACCGGCCTTCCGGGCCAGCGCCGGCCCACGACAGAAGGAGCTGCTGATGGATTTCGGCCTGGGGATTCTCGGCTACACAGGCTGCTGGGAGGACGTCGCCTTCGCCGAGCAGCACGGGTTCGCCACCGCCGGTTTCGTGGATTCGCCGCTGCTGGGCGGAGACCCCTTCGTGTGCATGGGGCTCGCCGCCGCGGTCACCAGCCGCATCCGTCTCGGGACGTTCCTCGCGGTGCCGGGCAACCGGTCGGCCGCAACCACCGCGGCGGCCATCGCCACGGTCAACCGACTGGCTCCGGGCCGGGTGTTTCTCGGCATGGGTACGGGCAACACCAGCCGCAACGTGTTCGGACTCCGGCCGCTGGCGGCCGGCCAGCTGGCCGCCTACGCCAGGGACTGCCGCACGCTGCTGGACGGCGGGGAAGCGCATGTACCGCACGGGGACTCCACGAGTCCCTACCGGTTCACGCACCAGGCTGATCGACACGCAGGAACCGGCTCGCACATCCCGGTATATCTCGCCGGGGACGGCCCCAAGGCCCTCGCGGCGATCGGGGAGAACGCGGACGGCTGGATCACCACGATGCAGTACTCCCACATGATGGACACCAGCCCGGGAGTCTTCGCCGCCTCCCGGGCAGCCATCGAGCAGGCCGCGACCGGCGCGGGACGGGTGTGGACAGACCGCTACTGCATGCTGTCCACGGCGATGTGCATCCTCGAAGATGGCGAGGACGCGACCTCTCCCCGCGTTCTGGAGCTGGTCGGGGCGATGGCGATGCTGCCGTTCCACTCCTACGCGGACAACCCGGCCATCGCCGAGCACCTCCCGCCCCCTATTCAGGACCGCCTGGACGTCTACCAGCGCGACGTCCTCGCCAAGTTCCCCGACGGCGCGGACCGCCGGCACCAGTGGACTCACCGCGGGCACCTGTCCCACCTGCTGCCCGGTGAGGCAGGCGTCCTGACCGAGGAGCTCATCCGCATGGTCACGCTCACCGGCACCCTAGACGAGGTCACGACCACGTTGCGCAGGCTCGAGGTCGCCGGCCTGAGGAACGTGTCGCTGTGGGTCCCGCCGCAGCTCACCCGGCAGACCGTCCTGGACATTGAGCGGAGGGTCATGCCTACCCTGGCCGGCGTTCCCGCGGTGCCGGCGTCATGAGCCAGCCTGGTCCCGCGATCGCCGCCGTCGCCCTGTCCCACAGCCCCCAGATGGGACAGGACGCCGAACGCGGTCAGGGCACCGTGTTCCGCGACGGTTACGCCCGGGTCGTCAAGGCCGTGGCCGACTACGCGCCCACCCTCGTCGTCTGCTTCGGCCCCGACCACCTGCGGGCACTCGCCGGCCTGGCCCCGTGCTTCACCGTCGTCGAGGCCGCCGCCGGCTGGGGGGACTGGGGGACCCCGCAGGAGGACTACCGCGTGCCGACCGAGCTGGCGGTCGCCCTCGGCGAGCACCTCGCGGCGTCCGGGATCGACATCGCGCTCGCCCCGCACCTGCGGCTCGATCACGGTTTCGGCCAATCCACGGCGGACATCTTCGGCTCACTGTCGGCCGTCCCGCTCATCCCGATCGTCATCAACTGCGTCGACCGGCCCATCCCGACGGCCGCCCGCTGCGCGGCCCTTGGCTCGGCCGTGGGGGACTTCATCCGGTCGCGGCTCCCGAGCGAGGAGCGCGTGCTGCTCATCGGCTCTGGCGGCATGTCCCACCAGCCCCCCTCCCTGGTCCCGGGGGCACGCGACCTGTCAGAAGCTGAGCGGCGGCAGCTGATCGCCGACAAGCTCGACCAGGCCGTCCAGGCGATGAACCCCGCCTGGGACCAGCGGTTTCTCTCAATGCTGTCCAGTCGGGAATGGACCCGGCTGGCCGGCCTCACTTCCGAGGACCTGGCCCCCGGGGGAGCCGGGGGCGCCGAGGTCCGCACCTGGGTCGCCGCGGCCTTCGCCGCGGGTGTCCCGCTGTCCCCCGTCGTCTACGAACCGGTCAAGGACTGGATTACCGGTATGGGCATCGCCGTTAGTGACGAGCTCGGCCTGAACTGACCTACCCACAGGAGCATGAGCATGGAACTCGATCCACCCACCACCGCCGTCATCGCCGTGCATTACCAGGGCGATGTGGTTGGAGCTGACGGTGCGTTCGCGGACTTCTTCCACGGGCAGGTGAAGGAGCGCGATGTCGTGGGTGTCTCTGCCCGGGTGCTCGCGGCCGCCCGTGCTGCCGGTGCCATGGTGGTCTACGTCCGGGTTGCCTTCGCACCGGATTACTCGGACATGGTCGCCAACTCGCCGCTGCTGGCCATGACGGCCGAGGCCGGGTGCCTGAAGGACGGCAGTCCGCTGGCGGAGATCGTGGACGAAGTCGCGCCGGCTGGTGACGACACCGTGATCACCCACAAGCGTGTCGGCGGCTTCACCGACTCGGGCCTGCACGCGCTGCTTCAGTCCCGCGGGATCGGAACGCTGCTGATCACGGGGGTGGCCACTAACGCTTCGGTGGAGAGCACCGCCCGGCAGGCCAGCGACCTGGGCTACCGCACCGTCATCGTCGAGGACGCCTGCTCCGCCGCGACCCTCGAGGCCCACCAGGCCTCGATCGCTTCCCTCAGCCTGCTGGCCGAGATCGTCATGTCCGGCAACGTCGTCGCTGCGCTCGATGCATCCCGCGTCGCGACTGCATGACCAGCGTCCCTGTCAGGCTCTGACTCCGGGCAGCGCCGCCAACCAGGAAAGTAAGAGGAACACGAACGATGAGGCTGGGCACGCTCCGACTCGACCATGAACGCACCGCCGCCGCACGACAGGACGGCGACGAGTTCGTCCTGCTGCCGTACGACAACCTCGGAGCCCTGCTCGCCAGCGGGTCCGACTGGCAGGAGCGCGCACAGGCCTGCGACGCGGCTCGCCTCCCCGCAGAGGCCGCCGTGCTCGCGCCGGCGGTGCCGCACCCCAACAAGATCATCTGCCTCGGGCTGAACTACGCCACGCACATCGCCGAAACCGGGCGCGCCGTGCCTGAGTACCCGACACTGTTCGCGAAATACGACGGGTCCTTGATTGGTGCCCGCGACGACATCCTCATGCCCGCGGTCAGCGACCAGCTCGACTGGGAGGCGGAACTGGGCGTCGTCATCGGCAGCCCGGCTCGCAAGGTGAGCGCCGAACAGGCTCTGGCTCACGTCGCCGGGTACACCGTGGTCAACGACGTGAGCGTGCGCGACTGGCAGCTGCGCACCACCGAGTATCTCTCGGGGAAGACGTTCGAGTCGACGACACCGGTTGGCCCGGCTCTCGTCACCGTCGACGAACTACCCGCCGGCGGCAGCGGCCTGGGCATCGGCTGCCGGGTGGACGGCCAGGTCATGCAGAAGTCGAACACCGCGGACCTGCTGTTCGGCGTCGCCGAGACCATCGCCTACATCAGCACGATCATCACCCTCCGCCCGGGAGACATCATCGCCACCGGCACCCCGGGCGGCGTCGGCACGGGACGCAATCCGAAGGTGTTCCTGCGGCCAGGGCAGGAGCTGTGCACCTGGGTGGAGGGCATCGGAGAACTGCGCAACACCGTGGTGAAGGACGCCTGATGAGCGATCCGTCCCCCTGGCCGATCGTCATCCCCGGCGGCACCGGCGCCCTCGGGCGCGGCCTGGCTGCCCGGCTGGCAGCTGCCCGCAACCCAGTCACGCTCGGCTCCCGCGACGTGGCCCGCGCAGAGGCCTTCACTGCCGTGCTCACCGCCATCAACAAGCGCTGCGCCACCCGCTCCGGTCTAGCCCTGTGCCATGTCGATCGTGCTAAGGCAGCCAGCGTCGCAGCGACTCACAGCGGGCCTGAGCAGATCGGCCCGTTCATCCACAGCAACGAATCCCGGCTCAGCCCTAGAAGGAAGGCGCCATGGACAAGGAGAGCTTGATGGCAGTCGATGTGGACGTGGTCATCGTCGGGTTCGGGCCGGGCGGTGAGGTCGCCGCCTCGCTCATCGGTCAGGCCGGACACCGGGTGCTAGTGATCGACAAGGCGCCCGGCCCCTACGGCCAGCCCCGGATGAGCACGCTCGACGGTGAGATCGCCCGCGTGCTGCAGCACGCAGCCAACCCAGAGGAGGCGATGGAGGACGCCATCAAGGCGCCGGACATCCTCCTGTTCGGCGCCGACGGCGAGCCGGTACCACCCATCGACTGGGACTACGTGAGCGGCGGTCACTGGTCCCACTACTCGCTGCACCAGCCCAACATAGAGGCGGCGATGGAGCGCCGGATCGCCGCGTGCCCGTCGGTGGAGGTCCGCTGGGGGAGCCGGGCCACGGGCATCGAGCAGCTCAAGGACGCCGTCCGGGTCACCGTCGAGATGGCCAGTGGTGACGGAGCAACGGCCCGCACGGAGACGGTCTCGGCCCGTTACGTGCTCGGCTTCGATGGCGCCAGCAGCTTTGTCCGCCGTGCGGCCGGCATCGAGCTCGACGTGATCCACGAGCACGACGACCGCTGGATCCTCACCGACTTCGACGCGCTGCGACCGCTCCCGGAGATCGTCACCCGGAGCCACTTCCGAATGAACCCGTCCCGCCCCTGGTACACCGGCCCCAACGGGGCCAACCGGTGCCGCACCGACGTGCGGGTGCTGCCCGAGGAGAACCTGGATGAGGAGCTGTCCGAAGACCGCGGCTACGCGTTCCTCGAGAAGCACTACGGCCTCACCCGGCAGGACGTGCGGCTGACCCGCAGGGTCGCCTACCGGTTCCGTTCCCAGCTGGCCCGCTCCTTCCGCGCCGGCCGGGTGTTCCTCGGCGGGGACGCCGCGCACGCGATGACCCCGTACATGGGCCAGGGGGCGTGCTGCGCCATGCGCGACGCCGCCAACCTCGCCTGGAAGCTGCGGCTGGTGCTCTCCGGCGCGGCCGATGAGTCGCTGCTGGACAGCTACGAGCCCGAGCGCCTGCCGCACTCGGCGTTCTTCGTCCACGGCTCGCTGGCCACCTTCCAGTACGTCAACGAGCCTGACCCGGGCAAGGCCGCCGAGCGCGACGCCGCCACCCGCGCCGGGCACCTGAAGTTCCCGCCGATCCCGGGCCTTACCGTCGGCGTGCTGCACCGCGACGCCGCCGGCGCGCTGGCGCCGCATGCCGGGATGCTGGCGCCGCAAGGTGTCGCCCGCCGCGGCCAGAGCGAGGGGCGGCTGGACGACCTGGTCGGATACGGCGGGCAGCTGATCAGCTCACTGCCGCTCGCGGGCCTGCTCGGCCCCGAGCGGCTGGCCCGACTCGGCGAACTCGGCGTGCACGTGCTACACGTGGCCGATGACGACACCGCGGACGCGGTCGACGTCGACGGCACCTACCGGGACTTCTGGGCGAACACGGGCGCCACCACGCTGCTCGCCCGACCGGACCACTACCTGTTCGGCGTGGCCGTCGGCGAAGATGACATCCGTGCCCTTGTAGATGACTTGCTCGCCCAGATCCCCCGGGCGGGGACGGCGGCGGAGGGCGCGGCGGGGGCCGAGCCGATTCCCGCCGGTGTCTGAGAGATGACCCGACCGTGCCCGGCCGGGGTTACGCCGCCACCGCCGGGCACGGCCCCCCTCGGCTTGCCCCCGCCTGTGGCTGCGTAACCGGTCAGTGCGGGTTACCCCGCCCGTTATGGGGCGCGACGGTCCGTGCCGTTACCCCGTCTGGGGTGCGGCGTGGCGGGTCCGTGCCGTTACCCCCGTCCGGGGTGCGGCATTTGGGGCTCGTGCGGGCCGGCGGGTTGGGTTGGATGGTCGCGGGCTGCCCGTGACGCCGGCAGGTCTGTGGGATCTGAGCCCGTTTTACAGCTTGGCGCCGGGACCTGACCTTTGAGGGTTGCTTTCTGCTGCCGTGAGCGCGCTGGTCAGACTTCGGCTTGCGTGAGCCTGCTGACCTGGGTCCCCGGGCAGCCCGACGTGAGCCGATCCACGGCGACGATTGTCGCAGCTAAACGGCACTTCAGGCGACGTTCCGCGACTCCCCCGTACCGTTCGGATGCGCCTTGTAAGCGGGAGGTCGAGTACAACACTGGAGTAAAGCAACCGCGCTCGCAACCGCAGCACCGGGCGCCCGCACAGTCGGCGCGGCCAGGACAATCGACGACGGTCCTGCAGCGTGGGCTCAACGCGGCAAATCCGGCGCGGCATAGCGGATCACTGCCGAATTGAACCGTTCTTGCATGAACAGTGCCCGGCCGTTCCATTTCCCTGATGGGTGAAAGACGGGCCGTCACCCTAGACGTGGCGCCGCCAGACCCTACCCGGGCGCGCGATATCACCCCGCCGAGACGATGCCGTGAGTTCCGGCCTGGCCCACGGTGGCCTTGGGCAAGCCGCGCGGGCTTGCCATGCAGTCGGCTGAGATCGAAAGGCGGGGAGCTTCCATGGGAGCCGAGAGCGAACGGGTGGCAGGATTCGGCAGGCTCGAGGACGGGCTCCGCCAGGCCAGCGAGTGGTACACGTGGGGACCGTACGTCAGCGAGCGGCAATGGGGCACGGTGCGGGAGGACTACAGCGCCGACGGTGACGCGTGGGACTACGTACCGCACGACGAGGCCAGGTCTTATGCCTACCGGTGGGGCGAGGACGGGCTGGCCGGGTTCTGCGACGTCGAGCAGCGGCTGTGCCTTGGCCTGGCGCTGTGGAACGGCCGCGACCCGATCCTGAAGGAGAGGGCCTTCGGGCTGACCGGGTCCCAGGGCAACCACGGCGAGGACGTGAAGGAGTACTGGTGGTATCTGGACGCGATCCCGAGCCACGCGTGGAACCGGTGGCGCTACCACTATCCGCAGGCCGCGTTCCCCTACCAGGACCTGATCAACACCAACGGCGGACGTAACAGGTACGAGCCGGAATACGAGCTCCTGGACACCGGGGCGTTCGACCGCAGCCGGTACTGGATCACCGAGGTGCACTACGCCAAGGCCGGTCCGAACGACGTGCTGATGAAGATCTCGATCACCAACGCGGGCCCGGACGCCGACACGCTGCACGTGCTGCCGACCGCCTGGTTCCGCAACACGTGGTCCTGGGAGATGAACGAGCCGCGGCCGTCCATGAGGGCGACGAGCGACACGACCGTGGGGATCGAGCACCCGTTCCTCGGGCAACTCGACCTGCTCGCCGAGGACGGCCCGGACGGCGTCCCGCCGACGGCCTTGTTCTGCGAAAACGAGACGAATCACCAGCGGCTCTACGGCGCGGAGCCGATCACGCCGTATCCCAAGGACGGCATCAACGATCACGTGGTCAACGGGGCGCCCACGGTCAACCCCGAGCACGCCGGCACCAAGTGCGCCTTGTGGTACAAGGTCACCGTCCGGCCGGGCCAGACGGTCACGCTGCGGCTGCGGCTGCGGTCGGCGCAGGCGGCGGACGCGTTCGGCGCCGCGTTCGACGAGGTGCTGACGGCGCGCGAGGCCGACGCGGACGAGTTCTACGCCGAGCTGACGCCCTCGACCGCGACCGCGGACGAGGCGATGGTGATGCGGCAAGCGTTCGGCGGGATGCTGTGGAGCAAGCAGCTGTACTACTACGACGTGAACCGCTGGCTCGACGGCGACCCGACCGAGCCCAGGCCGCCTTCGCAGCGGCTGAGCGGACGCAACTCCCGCTGGCGTAACTTCAGAGCCTTCGACATCATGTCGATGCCGGACAAGTGGGAGTACCCCTGGTTCGCCGCCTGGGATATGGGCTTCCACTGCGTGGCGCTCGCGCACGTGGACCCGGCCTTCGCCAAGTACCAGCTGATCCTGCTGTGCCGGGAGTGGTTCCAGAACCCGAACGGCCAGCTGCCCGCCTACGAGTGGGACTTCGGCGACGTGAACCCGCCAGTGCAGGCCTGGGCTGCGCTCGAGGTGTTCTCGATCGACGGCGGCCGGGACATCGACTTCATCAGCCGGATCTTCGACAAGCTGCTCGTCAACTTCACCTGGTGGATCAACAGGGAGGACGCCGACGGCAACAACCTGTTCGAGGGCGGCTTCCTCGGGCTGGACAACATCGGCCCGATCGACCGCTCGCACCTGCCGGTCGGCGGCGTCCTTGAGCAGTCCGACGCCACCGGGTGGATGGGCTTCTACGTGGTCGCCATGGGCACCATGGCCGCGATCCTCAACCGGTCCGGCCAGCGGCCCGCGCAGGATCTGGCCCTGAAGTTCCTCGAGCACTTCGCCGCGATCAGCGAGGCGCTCGACGGCCTCGGGCTGTGGGACGAGCAAGACGGGCTCTACTACGACCGGCTCAAGACACCGAGCGGCCAGGCCGTGCCGGTAAGGGTCCGGTCGATGGTCGGCATCATCCCGGCGCTGGCGGCGGCGGTCATCGGCGAAGACGACCTGCGGCAGACACTCCCGGTCAGCAAGCACTTCGCCGACTTCCTGACGCAGCAGGAAATGACGGACCGGGAAAAGCTAAGCCAGCGCGGCCTGCTGCGCGGGGAGCCCGGCCAGCAGCGGCTGCTGCTCAGCATCTGCGGTCCGGACCGGCTGGAACGGCTGTTCTCCAAGCTGTTCGACGAGAGCGAGTTCCTTTCCCCGCACGGGCTGCGGGCGCTGTCCGCCTATCACCGCGGCCACCCGTACCAGCTCCAGGTCGAGGGCATCACCGCGGGCATCGACTACGAGCCGGCCGAGTCGACCACCGCGATGTTCGGCGGCAACTCCAACTGGCGCGGCCCGATCTGGTTCCCGCTGAACTACCTGATAGTCAGCTCTCTCGAGCGCTACCACCGGTTCCACGGCGACGACTTCACGATCGAGTACCCGACGGGCTCGGGTCAGCACCTGAGCCTGGACAAGGTCGCCGCCGACCTGTCGGACAGGCTGATATCCCTCTTCACCCAGGATCAAGACGGCCGGCGAGCCTGCTTCGGCGGAACCCAGATCATGCAGACCGACCCCGCCTGGCACGACAACCTGATCTTCAGCGAGTACTTCCACGGAGACAACGGCGCCGCGATCGGCGCGTTCCACCAGACCGGCTGGACCGGCCTGATCGCCGACCTCATCCGCCGCAGGCACGGCGAAGTCGAATCAATCGGAGACGTTGTACGGCGAATAACAGCGGAGAGTAGACGATGACCAGCCGGCAACCACCACAGTCCAGATTCCCTGCGCCCGCGTCGCCCCCGACGCCTTCGCCAGGCCAGACGCGAGGGCGGCGGGCACCCTGCCCGGCTCCCCCTTCCAGCTGGGCGCAATCCCCGTCGAGCGCTTCGGCAAGGTGGGCACGAACTTCGCCATCGCCTCGAGCATCGCCGACGGCGTCACCTTGTGCCTGTTCGACCAGAACGGGACGGAGACGCAGATCCCGCTGAAAGACAACGACGCCGACATCTGGTACGCGTTCGTGCCCGGGGTCGGGCCGGGCCAGGCATACGGGTACCGGGTCAGCGGGCCCTGGGACCTGGCGCAGGGGCTGCGCTGCAACCCGGCCAAGCTGCTCCTCGACCCACGCGCGGGGCCGTCAGCGGGACCGTCTCGTTCGGGCCCGAGGTGTACGGCCACGAGCTGTCGAACCCGGATAACCCAAGCACTCTCGACTCCTCCGCGTACGTGCCCAGGAGCCTGGTGGTGGACACCGCTTTCGACTGGCATGACAGCGACCGTCCCTGGCGCCGGTACGCGGACACGGTGATCTACGAGATGCACGTTAAGGGCTTCACCATGCGCCATCCCGGCATACCGCCGGAGCTGCGCGGCACCTACGCCGGGCTTGGCCACGAGGCCGCGATCGCGCACCTGAAAGATCTGGGCGTCACCACCGTCGAGCTGCTGCCGGTGCACCAGAACGTGCCCGAGTCGTTCCTGCTCGACCGGGGGCTGACCAACTACTGGGGCTACAACACGATCGGTTTCTTCGCGCCCCACAACGGCTATTCGGCCGCCGTCCGCGACGGCCGGCCAGGCGGCCAGGTCGGCGAATTCAAGGCGATGGTCGACGCGCTGCACCGGGCCGGCCTCGAGGTCCTGCTCGACGTGGTGTTCAACCACACCGCCGAGGCGGGCCCGGACGGGCCCACCCTGTGCTTCCGCGGCATCGACAACGCGGCGTACTACCGCCTGGCGCCCGGCAATCCGCGCGACTACTACGACACGACCGGCTGCGGCAACTCGCTGAATGCCGGCGACCCCATCGCGCTGGAGCTGATGATGGACTCGATGCGCTACTGGCTGACCGAGATGCACGCCGACGGGTTCCGGTTCGACCTGGCCCCGACCCTGGCCCGGCAGGAGGGCGGCTTCGACAAGGTGTCGGCCTTCCTGGACATGGTCGCGCAGGATCCGGTGGTGTCGCAGTGCAAGATGGTCGCCGAGCCGTGGGACGTCGGCCAGATGGACAGCTACGATCTGGGCCGGTTCCCGGCGATGTGGCGGGAGTGGAACGGCAAGTACCGCGACACGATGCGCGACTTCTGGCGCAGCCACCCGGTCGGGATCGGCGAATTCGCCGACCGCTTCACCGGCTCGGCCGACCTGTACGCCACCGTCGGCCGCCGGCCCACGGCCTCGGTGAACCTCATCACCGTGCACGACGGCTTCACCCTGCGCGACCTCGTCTCCTACGACGACAAGCACAACGAGGCCAACGGCGAGAACAACCGCGACGGGACCAGCGACAACGAGTCCTGGAACTGCGGCGCCGAAGGCCCCACCACCGATCCGGAGATCCTCGCGCTGCGCGCCCGCCAGTCCCGCGCCCTGCTCACCACGCTCATGCTCTCCTTCGGCGTGCCGCTGCTGCTCGGCGGCGACGAGATGGGCCGCACCCAGAACGGCAACAACAACGCCTACTGCCAGGACAACGAGATCACGTGGCTGGACTGGGACAACGCCGACCGGGACCTGCTGGACTTCACCCAGCGCCTGATCGCGTTCCGACGGGCCCACCCGGTATTCCGCCGCCGCCGCTTCCTCGCCGGCGCCGACGCCGCCGAAGTGCAATGGTTCACCCCGCAGGGCACTGCGATGGACGCTGCCGACTGGGCGGATCCAGGTGCGCTCGCCATCGGGATCTACCTCGACGGCTCCGACGACCTCGACCGGGCGGACGACGGCACCTGGCTGACCGACGACGACTTCCTGGTCCTGGTCAACGCCTGGTGGGAGCCGCTGGACTTCACGCTGCCGCCGACCAGGCCGGACGCGAGATGGGCGGTCCAGATCGACACGCACGACCCTGGGTCGCAGGCCGGGGACCGCGGGGCCGGCGACGCCGTCACGGCCGGGCCCCGCTCCATCGTCGTCCTCAAGAGCCCGCGCCCATCGTTACGGCGAATAGACGCCACCCTCCGTTCGGGAAAATTAAAGATCTTATCCCGAACGGAGGGGGCTACTCCCCTGCGGGACCGGCTATCACGCACGGCGGGTGGCGGCCCGGCTTCGGCGCGGCCTGACCGAACGCGGGTCCTGATCATTCCCGCCAGGTGGTGTGGCCGGTCGTGCCGACGGCCACGGTTACGGCATGACGACCGGGGCGCAGGCCTACACGTTCGACGGCGGTTATCCGGCCGCGGAGACCGTGCGGCGTGCCCATGACGATGCCGACCTGAACCGCGCCATCGCGGCTTGCCGGTTCTTTATCCAACCGTGTCGGGTTACGCGATCTTCAAGGGCACCGAGGCGGCCGGCGTGGTTCCCAACCACGTTTTCGGCACCACCGACGCCCAGCAAGCGGGCTACACGCTGAACTCGGACACCCCGTCAGGCCCGGTCACGCTGGACCTGCGGGACGGCCCGAGGGTGATCGAGCTGCCGCCGGGCCGCTGATCTGCGTGCTGGTCGACCCAGTGCTGGGTGGCGGACATGGGCCTGCCGGGGCCCGACGCCGGGAACGGCGGCAGGCACCTGGCAGTCCCGCCGCTCTGGGACGGCGAGGTTCCCGGCGGCTGCTACCTCGCACGGTCCACGACCTACCGGGTGATCGGCGGTGTCCGCTCGCTGCCGGCCGGCGGGGACGTGCGGGCGGCTACCGAGCTGATCACGAGGATCACCATCGGCCCGCTCGACCCCCCGGACGGAGCGGCTGCGTGTACGGACACGGGCGACAAGCGGATGGACACGACCCTGCCCGGCTGGGAGACCACGCGGCAGTACTGTACTGGTACGCGCTGCACGGCGAGCTGGCCGCCCTGGGCATAGTCGGGGGCAACCGTTCACATGTCGGCCTCGCTGCCGCCGGAACGGGCCCGCTTCGTCACCTCGCTCGGCGAGAAGGTCCTGCCCAGCTGGCGCAGATCGGGTAGCCGGCGCAACCCGGGTGAGGATGCTGTTTGCGCGTGGCGGCCACGTCCTCGTGGCCGATAGCGGGCTGGCCGCTCAGCTTGCGGCTCGGGGACTGACCCGTCTGGCCAGCTGTGGTCGGCGACTGCTCCCCGACGGAGCTACAGGCGTCGTTCGCCGGGTTCGCAGCTCAGGGGACAGGCAGGTTACCAGTCCTGGGATGCCGCCCCGAACGCCGGTCTAGGGTGCTCGAGGTCCATGCCAAGGCGATTCACTGGAACCACGCTGTCTGTCATGCGGCCCGCGGCCGGCGGCGGCGGTTGCCAGCGACACGTTGCGGGCCGCAGTCGAGCGGCACTACGGTGCCCGGCTGACGTTCCAGAACTGTCGTGGCTGCCGCCGTCTTCCGGCCGGAGGCAGCCACCTCCCTCGCCGAGTTCATCTCCGCCCGACCTACTGGCAGCTCACCCGGTCGATGAATCCTCTCGTATGTCCCCGACAAACATGGAAGCGCCAAAAGGTCATAACGATGCTATACGGCATATGGGGAAGGCGCTTCGAATGATGACGCCTGCGACTGCCGCGGCACCGTCAGCTCTTTAGCGCTTCCTGCAGCTCGCTGCTGATTTCGTCGGCCGTGGCGTCCACAGAGCGCTTCGCGACTTTGGCGGCACCTGTAAGCGCCTGGTCGAGGCCCTTTTCGATGGTCGGCTCGCCAACTACGATGAGCCCCGCCTCGTTACCAGTGAGTACCTTAGCCGCCTCATTGAGCTCCTTGCGAGGCAGAGTCCCGCCCCCGAACATCTCAGGGATGGCACGCATGCGGGAGCGATCCATCCGCTTAACGATGTGGGGTTTGGCGTCCTGCTGATCGATCACGGCAGCGTCGAACTTGCCGATCATCTTGTCCTTGCGGAGCTCCTCGACGGCATCCAGGCCCGCCAGTGCGGCGTCGACAGTCTCGTACGCTGCGGCGTAGAGAAGCATCTGGTTGTTATCGGCCATGGCATCTCCCCGGTCGGGTTGTCCGATGAACGAGCGCGTCCATCACCATGCAAGGCCTACCCGCAGGCACGCGAGGGAGCATCACCCGCCCTAGGTGAAATCTGCTGGGCGATGCAGCCAGGCGCTCGGGTCGTGCCCGCCACGTGTCCGTGGGAGATGCCAGCCAGCGCACAACTCGGCCGACCTGCCCGGTGATGGCGCGGCGCCACGAGTAAGTGTCGAGGCCAGGATAGTGACGGCTAGCGGCAGGACTCGCCGTCAGCCTTCGTTTTCCGGCCATAGCCGGACGCTGCGCCGGGCCGCGTCGAGGATAAGCTGCGCGTCGATGATGGCCCGGGACTCGGCGATGCCGAACGCCGGCCACTCGCAGACGAACTCCAGCGGCCCTGCAGGCGGCAGCGGCCACGCCCACCACCGGGAGATGAAGGAGTACGGTCTGCCGCCGCCGGCGAACGGGTACAAGACCGGCCCCGCTGGCTGGGAATCGCGGTCCGGCCTGCCGCCGTCGAGCCTCCCGGCGGCCCTGCCGCCGTCGGAGAACTGCAGGCCGAACCGGAAGGAGCGTCGGGAGGCGGTCAGGTCACGCGGGCCGCCGGGCAGGTGCTCCTCGGGGTGGTCGGCACTGGGCCGGATCCGCGCGGTCAGGGAGATCTCGATCCCGGCGGAGAAGGCCGACAGCCCGGTGACCGCCACGGCGACCTGGTCGGTCCGCCCGAGCAGCAGGGTGTCGATCGGGACATTGCCTGGAAATTCGGCGTCTGCGGGCTCCCATGGCTGCTGCCTTCGCGGAGGCGTCGGCTCGGGGACTGGCAGGTCGTCAAAGAATCCCATTGCACCAGCCTTGTCCCGCCGCCGTGCTTCCGCAAGTGAATAATCCGCGCGCCGGGGCCCCCGCTCCCGCACCTCGCCGGGACGCGGCCCCTGTCAGCCCGTACGCCGTAAACGCCCGCGAATTCCCCGTCTACGACTCCAGGACCTGGCGCGTCAAACCAGGCAGCGACCTGTCAGCACCCGAGCAGCTCGCCACCATCGTGCCCGGCGACATGTCCACTTCCGAAAGCCGCTACTGCGGCCAGGCCCTCGAGTACACGGCCCTAACCCCGGCATCGTATTGCCCAGCGGAGCAGGTCTGGACGACATCACCGGCCCCGCATATTTGTTGGCTAGATGACAAATATGTTATACCTCATACCCATGACCGCCACCGACCGCCGCACCCAGCAGCAACGCCGCGACCAGGCCGAAGCCGCGCTGCTCAACGCCGCCGCCGAACTGGTCGTCGAGCAGGGGGTGCACTCGCTGACGCTGGCGCGCGTCGGTGAGCGGGCCCGGTACAGCCGCGGGCTCGTCACCCACTACTTCGGGTCCAAGCAGGCGCTCCTCCAGCGCCTCGCCCGCGCGACCCAGAGCGGGTTCGTGCCCGGGCTCGACGGCATGCCACCCGGCCTTGACCGGCTCTTGCGGCTGATCGACGGCTACATCGGAGCGCTCGGCCAGCTCAGGATGCCGAACCGGGCCTTCCTGCTGCTATGGGCCGAGGCGGCCACGGCGACAGACCTGGCCCGGATCTTCCGCGAACGGGACGAGTCATTCCGCGCCGACCTGCGCGAGGACGTCGTCGCCGGGATCGCCGACGGCACCATCCGGCCAGACGTCACCGCCGAGGAGACCGCAGTTGCCGTCCTGGCGCAGCTCCGCGGAATCGGACTGCAACGGCTGGTCGATTCCCCTGCCGTCGACACCGAACGACTGCGCCGGTCGGTCGCCGAGCACTGGCGCCGGGCGCTCGCCCTCCCGCAGCCTCCCGCATAGCAGCGGCCGCCGGGACCACGCCGAGGCCCCCGCAGAACAGCCAGTCATCCCTCAAGGCACGGGTCCATGATCGCCAATTTCCGCCGTAAGTCAGGCGCCCCAGCACGTGCACCGAACCCGACGGCCAATCACAAAAAGTACCGCGCTACCGACCTTCCGGCACGGCCGAATAGCGCCCTGCCGATTCTGCTCCGGCCACGTATGCGGCCGATCCGTTTCCCGTGATGCGCATATCAGCCGGTTATGGGCGGGCAGCACATCACCTACTCCCCCTTTCTGAAACCTCCATAACGGCGGTTCCGGCGTTCAAACTGCGACCCGTGTCGGCGAATGCTTCCCTTCCGGTGTTCCGTGCTTGCCCGGCATTCGCGTGTTGGTATCGCTGATGATACCATCATGACATGGCGATGACATTGCGGCTGGCGGACGACGAAACCGACGCGCTGCGGCGACGCGCGGAGCTCGAGCAGCGGTCCATGCAGGAGGTGGCCCGGCAGGCGATCCGCGAGTACGTGGAGAACCACAGCCGCGGCGAGCTGCTCGACCAGGTGCTCGACGAGGAGCTGCCCCGCTACGCCGAGGCCCTGGAGCGGCTCGGCCAGTGATCTACCTGACCTTGCCGGAACTGCTGCACGCGGCCGAGCGCACCCTCGGCCCCGACTACGCGGTCCGCGACTACGGGCTGCTCGAGGCGGCCCTGGCCCGGCCCCGGGCCACCGCGTTCGGCAAGGACGCCTACCCGGATCTGGACGCCAAGGCCGCCGCCCTGCTGCACTCCATCGCCCGCAACCACGCCCTCATCGACGGCAACAAGCGCCTGGCGCTGGCCGCGCTCATCGCCTTCTACGGCCTCAACGGCCGACGCCTCACCCTCACCAACGACGCCGCCTACGACCTGGTGATCAGCGTCGCCGCCGGGCACCTCGACACCGTCGACGCCATCGCAGCCATCCTGCGGACCGCCACCCGACCCCGCAGGTAGGACCGGATAAAGGCCGCAACCTGCTCGCGGCTCTCCCGACTACCGTCCGCCACCGGAACGCGGCACCCCCGGATTCCAGATCGCCGAGTATGCGGGGCTGCTTGGTGTGCGAATGCTGGCTCGCGCAGAGTGCAGATTACCCAGTTCTGGTGTCGCCTCGCCAACCAGATGGGTCGTCGCCTCAACCGACCAAACTCCGGTCGATCATTCGCTTTCAGGGAACAGAGCCACCGGCCCCTGAGCAGGCAAGATGACCCGCTATGGACTAACCTGGGCACATATCGGACATGAGCAAGCATCCGAGACCAGGCTGACGGCTTTCGCCGCCCGGGCCCCTTGTTCTTCGCCCGTGGCTAGCGAACTGCCGGCCGCCCGTGCCGGGATGATTGCCTGCTAGGGCGTTCCGGGCAGGCTGGGCCTATGAGCTTGAGCGGCCTGGTGAAGCGGATCATCGCGTGGGTGGACCGGCTGCAGCGCGAGCATGGCGTGCTGGGGTTCCCCTACGCGGTGGTGAAGAAGTACGGCGACGATGAGGGCGGCCGGCAGGCGGCGCTCATCACCTACTACGGATTCCTGAGCATCTTCCCGCTGCTGCTGCTCGGGGTGGCGGTACTGTCACGAGTGCTGGCAGATCATCCGGACCTGCGTCAGCGGCTGATCACCGCGATCGTGCCGCGTGCGCTGCGCTCCACGGTCGAGCACTCGCTGGCCGCCTTGCCGGGGCCGACGATCCCGTTCATCGCCGGCCTGATCGGTTTGCTGTTCTCCGGGACCGGTGTCGTGTTCTCCGCCTACGCGACGCTGAACCATGTCGCAGCGGTCCCGTACCGCTGTCGGGCCGGTTTCGTCGCACAGTATGTCCGGGTGCTCGCAGTGCTGGTGATTCTGCTGTTCGGGGCGCTGGCAGCCGGTGCGCTCACGGTGGTGGCCACCGCACTGCCCCGCGAGCCCGGAGTGGAACGGGCGGCCGCGGTGCTCGGGTCGGCGCTGGCCGTCTTCGCGGTGCTGCTGTTCGGCGCCAAGTTGCTGCTGGCGCGGCCCGCGCCGGTCCGGGCGCTGTGGCCGGGAGCCGTCTTGGGCGCGGCGGCGGTGACGGTGGTGCTCAACGCCGGGGCGCCGTTGCTGGCCAGGCTGGTGACCAAGGCCGGGCCCGTCTACGGCAGCTTCGCCACCGTGGCAGGCATGTTCGCCCTGCTGTACCTGGTCGGTCAGGCGCTGATGTACGCGGCTGAGGTCGCTGCCGTCCGCCATGCCCGGCTGTGGCCACGCGCCCTGGACCCGAACCGTCCCACCGCAGCCGACGTCCGCGCGATGACCCGGCTGGCCCGCGAGCAGGAACGTATCCCCGCCGCCCGCATCGAGTTCCACCTCGCAGCGCAGGGCTCCCCGCGGGCACCGGGCGGTACCCCGCCAGCCAGCGATGGCCCGGGGTAACGCGGCCACCCCAGCCGCAAGTCGGCCAGCGTCATCGCCCAAGCAGCAGGCGGCTCCCGGCACGGCCCCGACCGGACGACGGCCCGGGGCCAGCCCGTCCGGCGCCACATCGCCTCAGCCGCCTGCAGCTTTTCGCCGAGATCCCGATATCCGGCGGCCCCATACCGGCGTCCAGCATGCATGCGGGCTCCCTCCGACCCTGCCCGCACAAGCCAGGCGCACCGTAGAGGCAGGCCAGCGACCGCTGTCCGTACCGGCACGCAGACGCACCGAATTCCCAGATCTGGCTTGCCCCCGCCTTGATCAGCATCGTGCCGACCTCCGCGCAGAACGGCGGTTCGCGAGCGCTGCTGGTGACCGCGTCTGGTAACCACTTCGGCGAACTGCGAAGTCGCGGGCGGTCTGGCCGCCATTGCGGCCAGACCGCCCGCTGATATTTGGGGTGCGCAGCTATCGGGCTGCTCCGGCAATGTAGGTGGCGACGATGTAGGTGGCGTGCCGGTCGAGGCTGGTGCGGGCCCGGTCGTAGCGCATGGTGGTGCGCGGTCGGCGTGGGAGGCCGCTTCCTGCACGTCGCGGAGCGGGACTCCGGCGTCCAGGGCGGCGGTGATGAACGCGTGCCGCAGTGTGTGTGGGCTGACCTGCTTGGCGATCCCGGCGCGGCGGGTGACGCTGCGGACGATGCGGGCGGCGCCGTGCCGGTCCAGCCGCTTCCCGTCGCCCGCGAGGAAGATCGGGCCTTCGGTGCGCTCCCCGATCGCCAAGTCCATTGCGCGGGCGGTGCGCGGCGCGAGCGGGATGGTGACGACCTTGCCGCCCTTGCGCGTGATGACCAGGGTCCGGTGCCCGCGCTCCTGGCCTAGGTGCTCGATATCCGCGCCCGTTGCCTCCGATACCCTCAGGCCATGGAGGGCAAGCAGGGAGATCAGGGCGTGCTCGCCGACCGGGCCGAGCCCGGCGGCGACAAGGAGGGCGCCGACTTCGTTTTGGTCCAGGGCGGTGGCGTGCGACTCGTAGTCCAGCCGGGGACGGCGAACGTGGGCGGCCGGGGAATGGTCGAGGAGTTCTTCCTCGACGGCGTACTTGTAGATTCTCTGAACTAATCACAATCATTAATATTTGCTGGTCAGTGGATTTTGCCGGATGCGCGGCGAATGGCCGTGATCACGAGCTGGATGTTGCGGTCGTCGAGCCCGGTGAGGGTGTCACGGAGGTCGACGGGGATGCCGTCAGCCAGGCTCGCGGTGATCCTGAGCATCCGCTTTTCCCCTCCGGAGGAGGGCATGCTGGTGTCCAGGGCCCTGATGGCGGCGGGCCAGTCGATGACGGCCATCGGCTTGCCGTTGCCGGGGGCGGGGCAGACGGCGACGGACCGGGCGGCGAAATCGTCCCGGTCCAGCCATGCCTGGGCGATGGGGAGCTCGGCGGCGGCCGCCAGGCTCCAGCTTCCCTCGGCGTGGTTGCGCAGTGCGGTCGCGATGCAGTCATCAGGCGGGGTCACGGGCGGTCCTTCGGTTCGGGGAGGGCGGCGCGGCCGGCGATGTCGCCGAAGGCCGGCATGCCGAGGAAGGCGGTGGCTGCCCGGCGGGCCATCTGGTCGAGCTGGGCGAGCTTGGCGTCCGCTCCGGCGAGGCTGACTTTCAGGCCCTCGACCTCGCCGTGCCATCCTTCGCGTCTGGCCTCGGCGATGCGGTCGAGCAGGTTGCCGCGGATCTCGGTGATCCGCGGCCGCTGGTCCGGGGATGGCCTCAAGAGTGGACATCGCAGGCATGAGTGCTCATGGATGCAAGGCGTCGAGTACGACCTCCCGCATTCGCCGAGCGCGACACGCCGTCGCTCGAAGTGGCCGAGGAACTCCTGCCACTCCTGGTCGGTGGGAGTACGGTATTCCTCGCCGGGGCGGAGGCTGCGGCGGCGGGCGATGAAGGCCCGGTGGCCGTTGATGACTTCCTCGGGATAGACGGCCTTATAGCCCATCGTGGTGTTGATGTCCCGGTGCCCGGCGACCAGCTGGGCGATGTGCGGCGGCATGCCGTGCATGACGGCATCAGTGATGAACAGCCTCCGAAAATCGTGTGGCGTGAACCGCAGTGGTGCCCCTGCGGCGTTGGTCAGCCAGCTGCCGGCGAGCGTGTCGTTGAGGAGGCGGCGGACGGCGGCGGCGCTCAGCGGCCGGTCCTCCAGCCGCCAGTGCCACTGGAACAGCAGGGGCATCGGCGGGTTCCGCACCTTCTCGTGAATGTCGTAGGCCGACACCAGGGGAATCCCGGCGCCGGGCCGGCGGACCCGGGTGACGATCGCGGCGAGGACGTCCGCCAGCTCGGGGGATATGACGAGAAGTCTCTCCTCGTCCATCTTCGACGGGGCAATCTGCAGCAGCGGGACCAGCTCGCGGGTGGACGGAAGCCGGTACTGGATCAGGCTGTGGTGCGAGAGCTCTGTCAGCTCCTCGATGCGGATGCCGGTCAGCCTCAAGACCTCCACGGCGGCCCAGGCCCAGAAAGCGCGTCGTTCCTCGCCCTTGAGGTCGCGGCGCCTGCCCGTGGCGGGGTCCTCGGCCCACAGGTGGCTCGCGGTCTCCGGCGTGCGCGCGGCCCGGCGCAGGACCTCGCCGGCGACGGCGAACTCCTGGCCCGGGGCGGCGCCGGACGCGGCGGCGAGCCGCTGCGCCGCGAGCGCCCGGCGGTTCTCGGCAGCGGCAGCCAGGGTGGGCAGCACGGGCAGTCGCTCGCGGGTGCGCCGGTCCATCCTCGATTTGCGTGCCGCGGCCTCCTTGCTGCGGCCCCTGGACAACTCGCCGTCCCGGATGGGGCAGACCGCCACCCACGGCCCCCACCGGGACGGGTCGCCGGCCGCCCGCTGGGCGATGTCGAGATAGAACGAGCGGACGTTGCCCAGGTACTGGATCGCCGACTGCCGTGGCTCCTGGCGCACGACAAGCTCGCCGTCCTCGACGGCGGTGACCTCCTTCACCAGGACCCGCTGCTTCCACGCCGCGGCGTTGTCAGAGGACAGGCTCAGCGAGCTGATGCCGGGATGGTGCAGTTCCAGGTCGCGCCAGAACACGCCGGCCAGCACGAACGACAGCTGGCGCAGGGTGGCGTAATCGTGGCTGACTTCGAACTCCCGCAGGTAGTCCACCAGCAGGTCCCTGACTGGCTTGCACTCGATGTCGTACCGGTCGACCATCTCCTCGATGGTCATCTGGCCGGAGACGTGGAATGCCCGGGTGGTGGCGGGAGCGTTGCCGGGAAACCGGCCCAGCGATCGCACCAGCTGGTAGAAGAAGGAGCTCCTGTAAACGCGGTCGCGCCCGGCCGCCTGGGCGGCTTCCGCGGATGCCTGCACCATCTCCAGGCAGTCTCCGACGGTGATGTCGTGTGCCTTTCCGCCTTTCGCGGCCATGATCATGGCGATGCGGGCGAGCGCGATCAGCCGGGTTGCCTCGCCCGTGGCATGCTTGCGGCACAGCGTTTCCAGGACGGCGAACCCGTCGGGGTCGCGGGTGCGGGCCATCGCGGCAGCGAGGTTCTTCGGCGACGATGTGGCCAGCAGCCAGCCCACGCTCGGCCTGACCACGTTGGCGCAGACCAGGACCGACAAACCGTAAGAACACGCGTGCTGGTGCCTGCGGACGGCGTCCTCGCTGCGCCCGGGCATGGCCGCCCCGGCCGCGAGCGGCCGCCAGTCGGCGGCATCCTCCGCGCCGGAGGCGGTCCACCGCTGCTGCCAGGTCTGGCCCGGCATCGCGGCCAGCCAGTCCAGCACGCTGCAGATGCCCCGGCGTACTTCGGCCTGGTGGTTAGAGCTCTCGAAGGCAAACGGCGCGGCGAGCACCCTGGCCAGGACGCCTCCCCGCGAGACCCGGGTCTCCTCCCACGACGCCGGGCAGTCCCGGGGCGGGAACTGCCTGCGCAGCTCGCACAGGTCCCGCCGCTCCGGAGGCCGCAGCCCGCGGCCGTCGGCCGTCTTCGTCTTGGTCTTGGTCTTGGTCTCGGCCCGGGCGGTCACCGGGGTCCCCCCGGGAACAGCACGTCCAGCGACTCGGCCCGGTACTCCGGCGCGCCGCCGGCGGGCAGCGACGGGGACGCGGACCGGCGGGCGTGATGAGCCAGGACGCTGGCGATCGTTTCCTCGAACGGGGCCGAGGTATAGATCTGCGTGGTCGTGAGCTGCGCATGCCCCAAAATCCACTGCACGTCGGTCAGCGGGACGCCCTCGTCCCTCGCCATCCTGTATGCCGCCGTGTGACGCAGGTCGTGAAGCGACCAGTTGGCGCCCGGCAAGGCGCCGGCGCGGCTGAACATCGCGCGGGCGGCGTGATAATTCAGCTGCCGGAACGGCCGGCGCAGCGCCCACCACAGCGGATCGTCCCGCCCCTCGGGCACGAGCCCGTGGAACTCGGCCTGGTAAAGCCGTAGCCACGCGAACGCGTCCGGAGAGGCCGGCAGCGGCTGCATCGCCCGGGTGCCCTTGCGGATCACCGTGATCAGCTGGGAACCTGCATCCAGGTCCCCGCAGCTCGCCCCCAGCAACTCCGAGGCCCGGGCGCCGGTGGACACCCAGAACGCCACCAGCGCCCGGTCACGGTGCGATCCCAGCCTGGCGAACAGTTCGTTGAACTGCTCGTCCGGGATGCACCGCGGCGCTCGCCGGACGAGCTTGGGCCGGTAGAGGCCGGTCCGCTCGCTGCGGGGCGCGTCCATCGGGCTGCGGTGCGAC
The DNA here is from genome assembly GCA_963773105.1 of uncultured Actinomycetota bacterium. Lineage (GTDB taxonomy): Bacteria > Actinomycetota > Actinomycetes > Streptosporangiales > Streptosporangiaceae > Trebonia. The sequence continues at coordinate 1,032,691 of CAVZAA010000001.1, read as the reverse complement.
CCAGCCCGGCTGCGGCGCCGGTCCCGCACCAGCGGGAACGGGTTGACCATCGGGCCCTGCCCGGTCCCGGCGTGCAAGTCATAGAACGCCCGCAGCACGCTCTCGCCATGCGCCGCGGTCGCCGGGGCATACGTTGGGCCGGGCGGCGTCTTGCCGGTCACCCGGTTCGGCCCGGGCACCGGAGCGGAAAGCGCCGCCTTCCCGGTCACCAGATCGCGGACATCCCCGCCCCGACGGATGCTCCCCGGCTTGCCGCCGACTTGCACCCAGCGGGAGTAGTCACGTGCCTCGGCCCGGGTGGCTTGATCCCACGGCACGCCGATTGCCCACAGGAACCGAAACCATCTCAGCAGATCATTCCCATACGAGCGCTGTGTCGCCTCCGACCGCCCGAGCGCCTGCAACTCCGCCAGGAACCGGGCTGCCGACCGGACGACGGCACCGGACGGGTCGATGAGCCGGTACGGCTCCCACGGCGAACCCGTCTCCTCCAAGCGGCCGACCTGGGGCACCACCAAGGCGCCCAGGTCCCGTTCTGAATCTTCTCCGATCACGCCGGGGACCATAACGGCCACTCAACCGACACGTCTCCTGAACTGGGAGAACTCCCTCGTTAGTTCAGTTAACAGGGAACCCCGCGATGGTGCACAGGCGGCGGGCGACGGTGGCGCGGGCCCGGCCCCTGGCTTCCATCTCGCGGGCGAACGTCTCGATGTCGGCGCGGCGGACCGAGAACATCGGAAGCGAGCGGGAGCGGCACCAGCCGGTGAACTGCCGCAGGTCGAGCGTGTACGCCTCGCGGGTCAGGCCGCGGTAGTCGACCAGGAAACCGGCGAGCGCGAGCCGCTCAGCATCGGTGAAGACCGGCTGGACAGGGATGAGAGAAGTCGAGGGAATTGTGGCCGCCATCGGGCACCTCCTGGGACAGCCGGGACCCGGGAGGCTGGGCTGCAGGGTCCCAGCGATGAACGATGCCCGCAACGTACGCCGTCCGGCGAAGAGGAGCTACTCCACGATCCGTGCTGACGCACCGTCTCCACAACGATCAGAGGGTGCTCCAGATCGCCGACTCTGTCCCTCCTAACAGCCGTCCAGGTGGACTACGCACCGCGCACAGAAGGTCCAGTTCTGGCTCACGCGGTCGGCTCATTAAGCCCTCGTGGCGGCATTTGCGGATGTTCGCGCTGCCGAACGCGACGGTGTGCGGTGCCGCTCTCAGCCACCTGATGGCCGGAAGTGGCGCAGGATACTGCCAGCGTAGTAGGTCTCCCAAGGTTCGCCTGGTGCCTCGGCCGTGTATTGCTTGTCGAGGCTGACAAGCAGGTAGGTCAGCTCGCTTCGCACTGGCTTGCCGTCCAGCAGGTCCGGTAGCTCCGACAGATTGATGAGCCACCAGGCATACCAGGAAGCCCAGTCGTCGTCGGCTCCGTCGACGATCCGGAAAACGCGATGGTGGGTCTCGCCCGCCTCATGCAGCAAGGCGCTGATCTGCTCCAGTGTGTCCGTCACGTGATTCCCCCTCGCCGCTGGCAGCGGCCTCAAGTTCATCATGGCCGCTCAGGCCAGCCGGTAACCCGAACCGCAGTAACGCTGCGCTCCCCGCGGCTGATGCGCATAGGCGGGGCCTGGCTGAGGCAACTCACCGGCACGAGCCGCGCGCTTTGGGGCAGACCCGTGGTCGGCGAGGCCAGATCGGCCCGATCTGCGCGCTTCATCTGATCAGCGTCGTGTGTCTCGTAGCCGGCCATAACGGCGGTTCGCGATCGCCACCAGTGGCCACGTCCGGTAATCACTACACGTAAGTTCCGAGGTCGCGGGTGGTCTGGCACCACGGCGGCCAGACCGCCTTCCAGGATCCGGGCCGCGGAGCTACCTCGCTGCCGCGTGAATGGCGTCTAGCACGCTCCTCCGAACGGGGGCCTCTTGGCCGCTCAGCTGTCTCCGGTCAGGACCAACGGCCCTGGCCGGGACGCGGGCCCGGGCGCTTAATGAGACGGTACGCGGTTGGAGGTGGGCTCATGAAGCAGCGGGCGTCCAGGACCGAATGGTCTTCGCCGCGCCGGTCCGGCCATCGTCCCCGGCTGCTGGTCGAGGATGACTCGCCAGCCCTGGCGATCTCGGATTTCTCCGTGTTCCATGACGCCGGGTTCGACGTCGCGTTCTGCTCTGGCCCGGGCGACGACCCGCGGGCGTGCCCGGTCATGCACGGGCAGCCGTGCCCGCTGCTCCCGGGGGCGGACGTGGTGCTGCACGGACTCGATCCCGCGCTGGGCATCGCTGCGGCCATCCGGCGCCAGCACCCGCGGCTCCCGGTGGTCATCGAGCAGCGCCGCGAGGACGACCGGAGTGCCGGCGAGGTGCCGGACGGGTGCGTACCGCTCCGCTACGCGAGCTCGGTCAGGGGCCAGGTAGCCGCCGTGCGCCGGGCGCTGGCGGACGCCGCCAGCCGGGCGGGCACGGACTAGCATCCCCTTGGGGGGCTCTCCTCTCCGGCCACGCCAACCCCCCTGGTCCCTGTACGGTGGCGATCGAAGTGCGCGCGGGAACGCGCCATCGGTTCCGGTCCGGCATTCGGGACAAATCGGATGCGAAAACGACCCGAACTGACGCGAAGACGCGAAAATAGCCAACGGTGACGGCAAGGCTCTGGTTGCAGGACGCCGGCTATGCGACGGCCAGGAGCGCGGGGCAGCGGGTGGCGGGGCTGGTAGACCGGGAACTGCGAGCCGTCAGGCACGGCCACGAGCGAGGTCTAGCAGGCCTGCGAGGGCCATCAGGACCTGCCCAGAGACAGCCGTAGAGCTGGCACTGTGGCCTTCACACATAGAGATCAGGCACCGACCACTCCGTCGTGAGTCCGCGCCGAGCGCCGAGTACGAGCGCCTGTCGGCCACGAAGTTCTCAGGGCATGGCAAGCGCAGATTATCCAATCTGTGCGCGTGGCCGTGAGGTGCGCACTGCGGCCGCTCCTAACGTGCTCGCCGCTCACCCTCCCCGAGAGCGTTGGCGTCGCGTTGCGTGTTTGGGTTGTCTTCGGGTGGCCTGCCCGGCTGTCTCGTCGTGGTCGGCGCTGGTACGCTGCGGCTCAGTCTCGGCGTGCTCTGCGCGGACCTCCTGCGCCGAGGCCGTGCCCTGCGCGGCCTCGGCGGCCCTTGACTGGGCCTCGGCCGCCCGGGATTCCGCGGCGGTCACCGCATCGTCTCGTTCCTGCCGCGCCGCGGCCACCTGTTCCCGCGCGGCCTGCTCGGCCTCGCTGGCCCGTGCCTGCGCGGCTTCCGCCTTCTGTTCGGCGGCCGCGGTCGCCGCCACCGCCTCGGCCCGCCGTGCCTCGGCCCGGGCCTCGGCGGCACGCGCCTCCCTGGCCTCCGCCTCGGCCTGTTCGGCGCGGGCCTCAAGCCCGGCCCGGGCCTGCTGTGCCGCCGCGATCTGCGTTTCGAGCCCGGCCCGCAGCTCGGCCTTGTCCCGCGTGGCCTCCTGGCGGGCCTGCGCCACCTGCTCTTCCGCGGACCGGCGGGCCCGGTCCAGCTCCGCCTGGGCCGACTCGGCCGCCTCCCGCGCCCGGGCCGCGTCCTGCCCGGCATCCGCCGCCCGGGACTCGGCCTCGGCGGCCCTTGACTGGGCCTCGGCCGCCCGGGATTCCGCGGCGGTCACCGCATCGTCTCGTTCCTGCCGCGCCGCGGCCACCTGTTCCCGCGCGGCCTGCTCGGCCTCGCTGGCCCGTGCCTGCGCGGCTTCCGCCTTCTGTTCGGCGGCCGCGGTCGCCGCCACCGCCTCGGCCCGCCGTGCCTCGGCCCGGGCCTCGGCGGCACGCGCCTCCCTGGCCTCCGCCTCGGCCTGTTCGGCGCGGGCCTCAAGCCCGGCCCGGGCCTGCTGTGCCGCCGCGATCTGCGTTTCGAGCCCGGCCCGCAGCTCGGCCTTGTCCCGCGTGGCCTCCTGGCGGGCCTGCGCCACCTGCTCTTCCGCGGACCGGCGGGCCCGGTCCAGCTCCGCCTGGGCCGACTCGGCCGCCTCCCGCGCCCGGGCCGCGTCCTGCCCGGCATCCGCCGCCCGGGACTCGGCCTCGGCGGCCCTTGACTGGGCCTCGGCCGCCCGGGATTCCGCGGCGGTCACCGCATCGTCTCGTTCCTGCCGCGCCGCGGCCACCTGTTCCCGCGCGGCCTGCTCGGCCTCGCTGGCCCGTGCCTGCGCGGCTTCCGCCTTCTGTTCGGCGGCCGCGGTCGCCGCCACCGCCTCGGCCCGCCGTGCCTCGGCCCGGGCCTCGGCGGCACGCGCCTCCCTGGCCTCCGCCTCGGCCCGCTGGCGGCGCCGCCAGAACGCGAACCCCGGAGGGACTTCCTGTTCGGCCTTCGCCATCTTCACGCTCCGTTCCGTCTCCATAGCACAGCGCAACCGGGCGATCCCCGGCGGCCGGAACCGGTGCATCCTGGTGAACCCAAGCCCGCGCTTCCCGCCGCATTGACCCCAGCTATGCCGGCGTGTTATGCGTCTCCTCCTCCAGACCGTCGCCACGCCGCGGCCTTGCCAGCGGTCGCGAAGGCTCCGGTCACCTCGGCAAGTTCCCAAGATCAAGATGCCCAGCGGGCACCAAAAACAACGGCTTTCGCATACACGGTCCAGTGTGGGCTGGCCGAAATCGCCTGGTCACTGGCTGAGCGTAGTCCCTGCGGTCGGTCGTATGGCGGGCGCCGTCATCCGCGGCCGCAGACTGGCCGATGCGGGCGACGGCCCGGCACGGCGCATCGGGGAGGCGGAAGCATCCAGCGGCGTTGCCGACTGCCCCCCGATCGCCGTTGTCCTGCCCGGCCGCCTGCCAGAGTGCGGCGGCCCCGGCGCCAGCTGGCGCTTGCCCGCGGCCCGCGACATGCCGCGGGCTGCATCCGTCATGACAGCTTGGCCGCGGCCATCCCTCACAGACCTCACGAAAAGGGACAGGACATGGCGCCTATCGTGCTTTCAATCGATATCGCTTGCCCGCCGGGCGAGCTCTTCACGCCGGGCAAGCAGGCGTTCATGTTCCGCGGTCTGGCCGACGCGGATGCGGATGACGATGACGTCAAGCTCACTCATGACACCATCATGAACCAGTCAGGTCCGAGGTTCCCCGTGCCGCGTGCCGCCGTCGCGGCTACCCTGAGCGCCGGGCTCACCGGGTCGGCCGTGATACGACGCTGGGTGGACCAGCGCAATGGCCAGGGCCGGGCTCGCCAGCGCGGCCGCGGCCGCGGCCGATCATCCAGATCTGCGCCAGGCGCGGGCCATGCCGTGAAGCGCAGGTCCGCGGGCGAGTCGGCGGGGGGAATCTCACCCCCCGCCGCTCTCAGGACCGGACGTGACAGTCTCCCGTCATCCGGCCCCCACAGTCCGGCTTGCGGTGAACGCGACGAGCTGCCAATGGGCGAACAACTCGGGCTGGTGCTGGTAGACCTTCTGCAGCCATTCCATCGCTCTGGCGTACTTGCCGCGGAATCGCTTAAATTTCTGCATGGCCCAGCGGGCGAGGTGCTCGTTGATCCGCCATGCGAGGAAGTGCAACTCGGAGCGGTAGAAGGCCCCGTAATAGTTGATCCAGCCTCTGACTTGCGGGTTGATCTGGTCCGCGAGGCTGGACAGGTCCGCGCTGCTGCGGCGGTTGAGGTGCCAGTCCCTGATCTGCTGGCCTTTCGCCTTCTTGGCCTTGCCGCTGATGGCCGGGTTGAAGCCAGTGAAATAGCCTCTTGGCCCGCTGGCGAGGCGCCCCCGGAAGGTGTAGCCGAGGAAATCGAAGCTGGTGTGCCCGAAGTCTCCCCGGCGGTTCGCGTCTTGCCGGGTAGCCCCGGGGAATCTCACCCCGAGGCCCCCACAGATCCGGACGTGAATCTCTCGATTCATCCGGCTCGTGCCGTCCAGTCTTCAGAGCTTGTACCGCAGCTCCCAGTGCGCGAACAGGCCGGGTGCCCGTTCCCGGACCCCTTGCAGCCATTCTCGCGCACGCTTGTCGCTGCGTTCCAGCCGCTTGTACTTCCACTTCGCCCAGCGCATCAGATGGCGATCGATGCGCCTGCAGAGCGGGATCACCATGCTCGGGTAGAACACGGTGAAGTAGGTGAGCCAACCCCGAAGAGCCGGGTTCACCTCCTGTGCGAGATCATTCAGGGTCAGAGTCGTGCGCCGGTGCATCTTCCACGAGGCGACCTTCTGGCTCATCCCGGACAGCTTATCCGGAGCCACAGCCGGCAGGAAACTCGTGAACGCCTTTCCCCTAGCCTTGTTGAAGGCTTTCCGGGGACGAAACATATACCCGCAAAACGTGAACGAGATCACCGGGTAGTCCCGGCGCCGCCCGCTGTCCGCGCAATACACGATCTTCGTCTTCTCAGGATGCAGGCTCAGTCCGACGTCGGCGAACCGCCGCCCGATCGCGTCCCGTACCTCATAGGCCTGGCGTTCGGTCACACAATGGATCACCGCATCGTCTGCGAACCGCTCGAACCCGCAGCCCGGGTATTCCCGGGTCATCCACAGGTCCATGCCGTAATGCAGGAACAGATTGGCGATCAACGGTGAAATCGGGCCACCCTGGGGTGTTCCCTGGGTCCTTTCCGTGAGCGTGCCGTCGGGCATCCGCATCGGGGCTTTCAGCCAGCGTTCCACATACAGCATGACCCATTTCTGGTCCGTGTGGCGCTCGACTGCCTTCAACACCAGATCCCAGCGGACCGAGTCGAAGAAAGCTTCGACACATCAAGATCGACGACCCAGTCCTTATCGCAGCACCTCTGACGGCATGCCTTGATCGCGTCCAGCGGCGACCTGCCGGGACGATATCCATAGGAATCCGGGTGGAAGACCTTCTCCACCGCAGGCTCCAGTGCGAGCACCGCCGCAGTCTGCGCCACCCGGTCCACGACATTCGGAATGCCCCAGAACCCTCGTTCCTCCTTTCTTAGGTATCTCCACCGCACGGACCGGACCGGGAAAATACGAACCCGACGACATGCGATTCCACAGCTTATAGAGGTTGTCTTTCAACCCCTTCTCAAACCGCTCGATCGTCACGCCATCAGCCCCGGCCGCTCCTCCGTTCTCTCTTCACCTTCAGCCACGCATCCCACACCAGCTGCTTGGGAATGTCGTGCGACTTGCCCTGCGACTTCGGCTCACTCATGCGATTCCTTCCTTTCGGTTGATCACACTCATTCACCTGGACGACCCCGCCCCTTGGCTCCGCCCCCACTGCGATACGCAGGGGCTTCACAGCTACTACGGGCGAGTCCGCCAGCGCGCCAGCAACGGTACTCAGCCCCTCGCGGATTCCGCCGCTTGGAGTTCTCCCTCTCGCCGCCCCTTTTCCGGCGGCAGTGTCAGGTCGCGCCTTCACATGTTCCGTACGAGAGCCTGGACCGGGCTCATGCTGCCTATATGCCGGACGCCACCTGGGCAGTAAACGGGTTTCTCCCAGACTGTTTCCCAGGGTTACTGCACGACCCTGGTTTCGACGTCGCCTGAATAGTTTTCGACACGTCAACGGCAGAGGACTTCGTCCATCGCTCATCTTCCCGGACCTCACCTGACGCGATCAAAGTCACGCCTTTTCCCACGACGTTCACCACAACGGTCTTCAGCCAATGCAGCTCGGGGCGGTTTGGAATCTCCCCCCGCAGGGCGATCCCGGAGGACCAACAAACCTCCATCTCTCATACAGCACCGCAGTCAATGGACCGCCATACTTCCTGTCCACGTTCCGCGCTCATGTTCACAATGCAGTACACGATCTTCGTCTTCACGGGATGCAGCTCAAGCCCCAGGGACCCGAGCCGCTCGGCGATGGCGGCCAGCAGTTCGCGGGCCTGATCCTCACTGTCGCAGTGAGCGACGATGTTGTCCGCGTAGCGCTCAAACGGGCAGCCCGGGAATTCCCGGTCCATCCACGTGTCGAACGCATAGTGCATGAACAGGTTAGCCAGCAACGGCGAAATCGGGGAGCCCTGAGGGGTCCCCTTCTCCCTTGGCACGATGGCCCCGTCGGGCATCTGCATCGGCGATTTCAGCCACCGTGAGATGTACAGCAGGACCCACCGCTCGCTGGTGTGGTGAGCGACCGCCTTCAAAAGCAGGGAATGCGGAACGGAGTCGAAAAAGGCCCGGACGTCAAGGTCCAGCACCCAGTCCTGCGCCCAGCACCGGCGGCGGCACGTGGCCAGCGCGCCCAGGGCACTGCGCCCGGGACGGTAGCCGTAGCTGTCTCGGTGGAAGACCGGCTCCAGTTCTCTCTCCAGCAGCATCGCCGCCGCAGTCTGCGCCACCCGGTCGGCCGTGTTCGGCACGCCGAGCAAGCGCACGCCCTCCCCGTGATCCTTCGGTATCTCCACGCCCCGCACCGGACCCGGGAAATAGCACCCCGAGCTCATCCTGTTCCACAGCTTGTAGAGGTTGCCCTTCAGCTGCTCGGCGAACAGGCCGATGCTGACCGCGTCCACGCCCGGCGCCCCGTTATTGGCCCGGACCTTCTCCCACGCCTCAACGATGAGGCGCTTGTCGATCTCAAACGACTTCACCCTCGGCTCGGGCCCGGCCCCTGGCTCCTCCCCTTGCGGGTTGGCCCCGGGCTGACCCTGGTCTGCACGGCCCCTTCGCTCCGGCCCCATTACAGGACCTTCCTCGCTACTACGGGCCGTCCCGCCCCTGTGCCCCGCCTCGGTACTCTGCCGCTCGCAGTGTCCGCCGCTCGCGGTCCTCCCTCTCGCGGCCAGGGCAGGGTCGCCCCTGTCACCCGGCCGCCGCTATCGGGGCGACAGGTTCTCCTGTTCCGTGCCAGCGCCCGCGACGAGCTCACGCCACCTCTACACCGGGCACCGCCAGGGCAGCACGCAGGCAGCCCCCTGGCTGAGGGCACCACGGCGCGCCTTTGTCCCGGGAGCTATGCACTCCCCCGGTTTTGATGCCATCGTTCCGCCTATCGATGCGTCAGCAGTCGTTCACACACGTTCGTCTTCTCGTCGCACACCTGACCCGCTGACAGCGGGCCTTTTCCTGCAACGCTCACCACCCCGGCTCTTAACCGGCGCAGCTTGCAGTGGTTTGGGCTCCCCACCCGCAATGGCGAACCCGGAGGGCCAAACCTCCATCACTGGCACAGCACGGCTCATGCCGGCGACCTTCTACATCGCCACCACTCCCCTTTCAGGACACACTGCAGATCGGCGGTTCCGGCGCCCATCTACCCCCGTTGATCAACTGCTGGGAGCGCGGGTGGTTCAGGCGCCTGCTTACCGACTTTAGGAGCTGGCGCCTGCGAAGAGCGTTCCTAGAAGGTCAGCCCGCGTAGGCGACCGTGGCCCAGTTCCCGTAGGGCGTCGCGCCCGTGACGACTACCGTCCCGGTGGTGCGACTGACGGCCTCCGCGACCGGTCCCGAGGCGTCGGTGCCCCCTCCGGTGGCGGGAAGGGCGTAATACTTCATCCACTGCTGGGCGCCGGTGGTGGCGTTGTAGGCGATCGTGACGTAGTCCCAGCCGGGCCTATAACCGAGCCCGGTGACGTACACCGTCCCCCCGTTCGGGCTGACGGCAACCGCGTAGGCGAGGGCGCGGGGGGTGGCTCCCTCGGCGCCTATGTAGCTCTTGGCCCACCGCTGGGCGCCGGTAGCGGCGTTATAGGCGACCGTGGCGTACCCGATACCCTCGCTGGTTGAGTAGGACTCCCCCGTCACGAACACCGTGCTCCCGTTCGGGCTGACGGCCACCGAGTCGGCCCCGCCCGCGCTGGTGTAGCGCTTGGCCCATACCCGGGCGCCGGTAGCGGCGTTGTAGGCGATCGTCTCGTAGCCATCGCCGATGGCGGACGCGTCCGTCTGTATCCCGGCGACGAACACCAGCTTCCCGCTCGGGCTGACGGCCAGCGCGTTGTAGTAGCCGTTGGCGACGTCCAAGGCGCCGCTATAGCGCTTGGCCCACAGCTGGGCGCCGGTAGCGGCGCTGTACGCGATCGTGAGGTCGTCGGTGAAGGGTTTCGGGGAGATTTCGTTCACGCTTACCCCGGTGACGAACACCGTCTTCCCGTTCGGGCTGACGGCCACCCTATTGGGCATGTCGGTGCTGCCGGCGATGCCGCTGCAGCGCTTGGCCCAGAGCTGCGCGCCGTTGGCGGCGTTGTAGGCGACCGTGACGAACCGCGGCACCCCGCTAGCCGTCGAATCGCTTTGCCCAGTCACGTAAACCGACTTGCCGTTCGGGCTGACGGCTATCGACTCGCCGTAGTTGATGCCGCCGACGCCGTCGTAGAATTTGAGCCACTTCTGGGCGCCGGTGGCGGCGTTATAGGCGATCGTGGCGTATTCGTACAGCGAATCGGTCGCGCCGCATTCCGCGGTGATGTACACCGTGTTGCTGTCCGGGCTGACGGCAATCGCGTCCTGGAAGGAGCAGCCCCCGATCCCCTTGCCCTTGTAGAGCTTGATCCACTTCCGGGCGCCGGTGGCCGTGTTGTAGGCAATCACGGTGGTGTAGTTGGTTGCGTCGTTCTCGGTTATCCCGGTGACGAACGCCAGCTTCCCATTTGGGCTGATGACCACGGCTCTGACGTGGCCGTAGTCGCCGTTGTAGGCCTTGGACCACAGTTGCGTGCCGGCCTTGACCGCAGCCGGAGCCGTCGTCACCGCCGCGGCCACCCGTGCCTGCGCGGCCCGGGGCGCCGCACCGGCAGTGCTGGCCCCGCTCACCGCTATCGCGCTTAGCGCCACGCCAGCCGCCGCGGCGACACAGGCACGCATGATGTAACCGTGCATCATGGATCTGCGCATCAGAAGACCCCCTCCGCCCCCCGGTCCTCTCGCCCACTGCCAGAGTCCCAGGCCCATCCCCAGCCCAGTCCCACCTGGTGCCCGGATCAACCCACTATGGTCATGGCGCGGGACACCGTGTCAAGGTCACTGTCCCAGTCTTACGGAATCGACGATAAGGAGTCACCACCGTTTCTGCCGGATTAGCTCGCGAGCCTTCGTTGAGCTTCAAAAAGTAGGAATAGTGGGTGTCGGTCTAAGCTGCGCCGACGATGCACAGGGCGAGAGACACAGTCGGTTGCAGCCAGGACCTCCGAGAAATTGTGTGCAGTTCTTCGGCTGCGCGCCTTCGATCTCCGCCTTCCGAAGTCTGAATGCCGTGAGGCGCTCAGACGGACCCATCGGCGCATTTTGTGCGATTTGCGCGTAGAAACGGCGAGTCGGCTGGCATGGGCGCTCCAGATTTACCCGATCTGCGCGCCTCGTCTGATCAGCGCTATAGGTCTCGAAGCCGAGCCGAACGGCGGATACGGATCGTGAAGCGTAACCGGCTCTCGCCTCGGAATGTGACCGGACAAGGCGGCTGGTCCGGGAGATGCCGGTCCAGCCACTCTGGCCACAGCCGGATGCCGAAATCCTGCTCCAACGGATGCCCCGGCCCGCGCGCCACCGTTCGGGGGAAGAAGCACGGTGTCGGTGAACCCGGCTGGTTGACCTCGGATCGTGTGCGGGCATGATCGCACTGGGGCCCGGCCGTGCGGAGGTGGCTGGATTGGAGAACAGGAGCCTGGGCAAGGGCCGGGTCAGCGTGCCGGTGGTCGGGCTGGGCACCTGGCGGCGGCTGGAGGCCGCCGCCGCGGCCGGCCGGCCAGGGGAGCTGGTGGAGGCCGCCATCGCGGCTGGTATCCGGGTCATCGACACCTCGCCTATGTACGGCGAGGCCGAGCAGCTGCTCTCCGACGCGCTGGGCGGCCACCGCGAGCAGGTCTTCGTCGCCGACAAGGTCTGGACTCCCTCGGCGGCCGACGGCGCGGCGCAGCTGTCCCGGGCGGTGAACTGGTACGGCGGCCGGGTCGACCTGATGCAGATCCACAACCTGGCGGCCTGGCCGGCGCACCTGCCCATGCTTGAGGCCGCCCGGGACCGCGGGCTGGTCGGCCTGATCGGGGCCACTCACTACTCGCCCGCCGCTTTCGGCGAGCTCGCCGAGGTCATGCGCACCGGCCGCGTCGACGCCGTGCAGGCGCCCTGCAACCCGGCGCACCGGGAGGCCGAGCGGGCCATCTTGCCGCTGGCCGACGACCTCGGCCTCGGCGTCCTGCTGATGCGCCCCCTCGGCGAGGGCGAGCTCATGCGCCGGCCGCCCAGCCCCGCCGAGCTCGCGCCGCTGCGTCCCTTCGGCGTCACCACCTGGGCCCAGGCCCTGATCAAATGGGGCCTGAGCGACCCGCGGGTGCACGTCTCCCTGACCGCCACTTCCCAGCCGGGCCGGCTCACGGAGAACGCCACCGGAGGGTCACCGCCGTGGTTCGGGGCACAAGAGCGGGCCCACGTGCTGCGCCTGGCCACAGCCCACTGAACCAGCCCGGCAGCCACCTGCCCGAGCGGGGACCACCGCCCGCGGCGGCCAGCGGACGATCACCGAGGCTGATCGGGGCCACGCAGGCAGCCGCTGCAGGTCAGCGCCTGGCGTCTGTCGCGAATAGCCCGACGACTCGGACAGCGACCCGCTGACCGGCGCAAGCGTCGCGACCGGCGTCAGGGACCTCCGCGACTCCCGCCGAGTGCTGGCGTCACATGCCGCGGCGCCGCCAAGCGGCGACTGATCGAGTCTGGAACTCGATCCACCGCCGACTGGCTTTGCGTCAGCTGTCCTGCTGCGCGGCGAAGGTCCGCGGAGCCGGTTGAGATCGAGGTCGAGGCGCGACGCTGGTGATCCGCGCCCCCTCCGCGGCATGATCCCGTCCGGGCCGCCTTGCGGGCCGGCTCGTTGCCGGCCGCGGTAAGGACGGCCCGGAGTTCGCCATGGCGTCTGGTCACGCCATGTCCCGGAATCAGCTCGCGTGCAGGGCCTGGCGGAGTACCGCGATGGCGTGGCTGATGGCGGCCTCGGCGGCGTGGGTGCCGCGCAGCGCGTTGAGCATCACGAAGTCGTGGATGATGCCCTGGTAACGGGTGGCGGTCACCGGCACGCCCGCCTGGCGCAGCTTGTTCGCGTACGCCTCGCCCTCGTCCCGCAGCACGTCGGCCTCGCCGGTGATGACCAGCGCCGGCGGCAGCCCGGCCAGCTGCTCGGTGGTGGCCCGCAGCGGGCTGGCGGTGATCTCCGCGCGCTGGGCGGGATCGGTGGTGTACTGGTCCCAGAACCACTGCATGCCGTCGCGGCGCAGGAAGTACCCGGTGGCGAACTGGCGGTAGGAGCCGGTGTCGAAGCTCGCGTCGGTCACCGGGTAGAACAGCACCTGCTGGACGAGCGGCACGCCGCCGCGCTGCTTGGCCATCAGCGTCAGCGCGGCCGCCATGTTGCCGCCCACGCTGTCGCCGGCCACCGCGATCCGCGAGGCGTCCAGGCCCTTGGCCGCGCCGTCGGTCACGATCCAGCGGGCGACCGCGAAGTTCTGCTCGATGGCGACCGGGTAGCGGTGCTCCGGCGACAGGCCGTACTCGGGGAACACGACAGCCGCGCCGGCCCCGGTGGCGAGCTCGCGCACCAGCCGGTCGTGGGTGTGCGCATTGCCGAACACCCAGCCCGCGCCGTGGATGTAGATGATCACCGGCAGCGGCCCGGCCGCGCCGGCCGGCCGGACGATCCTGGCCCGGACCTGCCCGGTGGGCCCGCTGTCCACGGTAACCCACTCCTCGTCGATGTCGGGCTTGGCGATCTCGCCTGACTGGACCTCGTCCACGGCCTTGCGCCCTTCCTCGGGACCGAGGTCGGACAGGTACGGCGGGTTGGCGGTCGCGGCGGCGAACTCGGCGGCGGCCTGCTCGAGGACGGGGCTGTCTGGGATATAGCCGGTCATGACTGACTCCTTCGGTCGGGGAACCCGGTCGGGCTCGCCCGGCCTGAAACATAGCACAAAATTAAATCGTGCACGATTTACTTTTGAGTGATGTAATCGCTTCGTAGGGTAGGCTTCGCCTTGGTTACGATGCCTTGATCAGGGCGCGCCCCGCCACGGCGACAGGAGAAGGAACTCCAGATGGACGCTGCGCAGGCACCTCCCGGCAGCAACGGCAGCCATTCCCTGCTGCTGAATGACCAGCTCTGCTTCGCGCTGTACGCGGCCTCGCGCGCGGTCATCCAGCGGTACCGCCCGCTGCTCGACGAACTGGAACTGACGTACCCGCAGTACCTGGTGATGCTGGTGCTCTGGGAGCGCGGCACGGTGCCGGTCAAGGACATCGGCGGCGCGCTCCAGCTCGACTACGGCACGCTCACCCCGCTGGTCAAGCGACTGGAAGCCAGCGGCCTGGTCCGGCGCGAGCGATCAGCCGACGACGAGCGCACGGTGCTGGTCAGCCTCACCGGCCAGGGCCGCGCCCTGCGCGAGCGGACGGTCTCAGTACCCGTCACCATAGGCGACGCGATGGGACTGACAGACGACGAGTTCAGCCAGCTCAAGCGCCTGCTCCGCAAGCTCATCGCCAACGTGTCCGGCGCCGGAGCGGCCGCAGAAGCATCAGCGACCGGGAAAGCCAGCCAATAACGGCGGTACCCAGAAGGCTGGGCGCAGCGCTCCCTCGAACTGGGACTGACAGTGTTCCGGGCCGGTTTTTCGACAGGGTCGCGCCACACGACTACCCCACCGGGCCGGACCAGGTAGCACCCGACCACGCCAGGCCGCCGCACAACGACGCCAAGATACCTGCACACAGAAACGCCCGTTCTGGATGCCTCTCGCAGCGCCGCGATCATGGACCGATACGCGCCATAACGGCGGATCCCGCGCGATGGGTGACTAGGACCGACACCACAGCGTGCTAATGCCGACCTGCGTCGCAGTGCGAGATCGCCGAGGCTAAGTGCTGCGAGGCTGGCCGGCCACGTCAGTCTGCACGGGCAGCGCCGCCGGTCCTTGCGGTTAATCCAGCCTGTTGGTGGCACACTGAAGGGGATGGCTCCCTGCGATCACCCCCGATCGCGCCGCCGTATCGATGGATAGGTGAACAGCGATGCCTCCCCGCATACCGAGAGCCCCGGGTCTTCCCTTCGGCGGAGGACTCAACCTGGTGCTAGTTGCTGGCGCGGCGTACTTCGTGTGGGAGCACGGGCAGGGCCGGCACGGGCGGCCGCACCTGCTGTGCCCGCTGTGCTTGCTGGATAAGATCGCCCCGGACCCCGGGGCGTCCGGTGGGTCTAGCCCGGCCGAGCCGTCGGAGCAGGCCTGACTTGCCTGCCAGCTGGAGTGTCACCGCTAGCCGCGCTCACAGGCTCCCGATGAGCTGCTCACCGAGATGGTGGGACCACGTCCTCCTGCCACTCGTCCAGCCAAATGCGCCCGCCGACGGCGGCGCAGCGTGACTGGCGATGAGAAGCCTCCCTGCGCCGGATCGCCGGCTCTGGGCGCCTCTCCCGACGCTCGCCGTGCGGGCTAGGAGTGCCCAGATCACCCGTTCGGGGACGGGATCCGGCAGCATAGGGCCCTTGGTAGTAAGGGAACCGCAGCAACGGGCAGAACCCGCGCTGGGTACCGGGCCGCTCCCGTGGCAACACCGGTATTACCCGGTTATACTGATGACATGAAGACCGCGATCTCTGTTCCTGACGAAATCTTCGAACAGGCGACCGGCCAGGCGGCCGAGCTGGGGATCAGCAGGTCGGAGTTCTTCGCCCGGGCGGCCCGCAGGTACCTGGACGAACTGGCCGCGCAGTCGCTCACCCGCCAGATCGATCAGGCGCTGCTCGCAGCCGGAGACGACGCCTCCGGCGCCGCGGCAGCCGCAGCCGGCCGCAGACTGCTGGGAGCCGGCGACGACGACTGGTGACCGAGCGCGGCGACGTCTGCTGGGCCGACCTCGGCGAGCCGCGCGGGGGCAAGCCCGCCAAGCGCCGCCCCGTTCTGGTGGTCCAGGCCGACCCCTACAACGACAGCAGGCTGAACACCACGCTAGCCGCCGTCATCACATCGAACACGGGCCTGGCGGCGATGCCAGGCAACGTCTTCGTCCCTGCCATCGCCAGCGGGCTGCCCAGGGATTCCGTGGTCAACGTGACCGCGCTGATCACCCTCGACAAGACCGACCTCGAACCCGCCGTCGGGCAGCTGCCCGCATCCCTCATGCACGAAGTAGACCGCGGACTTCGACGAGTCCTAGGCCTGTAAGCCACGCCCCGGTCGACACACTCCGGCGCACAGATCATCCAGTTCTGATGCAAGATAAGAATCAAGCCACGACTCCGCGGCGGTGCTCAAGCTCGTCCACGCCGAGGCGGAATCGGCGGCGCTGCGCGGCTGGCTGGACGAGCGGGCCGAGACGGGCTGAATCAGCATCTTGATCAGCGCCGTTGCCGCAGGAGCCGCGGGGGTGGCCGGGCTGGCGTTGCCCCGGCCGAGCTGTGGGCTGCGATCCGGGGGTGGACGCAGCAGCGCGTCCTCCCTCGCGGGTGGTCTGGACGCTAGGAGCGACGCGGATCGAGCGTCCCGTGCACAACCTGGCCGCCGACCATCGTCGCGACCGGCCTGATGTCCCTGATCTCGTCGACCGGAACCGTTAGGTAGTCACGGTCGAGCACCAGCAGGTCGGCGAGCAGCCCCGGCCGGATGGAGCCCAGGTGGCTTTCGCGGAACATCAGGAACGCATTGCTCCGTGTGTGAGCGATCAGCGCTTCCTGGCGGCTAAGCGTCTCATTCAGGATCTGCGATCCGCCCATCGACTGGCCGGTCACCGCCCACCACAGGGTGACGAACGGGTTGATCTGGGCCGCGCGTGTCCCGTCGGTGCCCAGTCCCCAGCTCAGCCCGCTGTCAGCGACCCTGCGCAGCGGCGCCGGCGCGATCCCGTTGGCGCGAATGACGCCCATGCTGCGCAACTGCACGACGACTCCTAGCCGCCTCGCCCGCTCGATCTGCACCGGGGTGATCCCCTCTGCGTGCGTGACCGTCCAACGCAGCGGCCGGATCGGGCGCACCCGGTCGGCCCGCTCGTAGGCGTCGAAGACCAAGTCGAGGCCAGCCGTGGTCACCGAGTGCGTCTGCACTGGCCAGCCGGACGATGCCGCCGCGGCGAGGATCTCGTCGGCACTCGCGATGTCCGCCTCCGTCGGGGACGGCTCGACGCCGGGGTGGTCCCAGTGGAAGGCCGCGTAGTAGATCTCCCCCAGGGCGATCCGGTCGTGCCAGTGATCGCCTTCGAAGGGCCTGGAGTCCCGAAGCCGCTTCGCCATAACGGCGGCGTGCCCGGGACCACGACCGCTCGCACCGTCCCCCAGGGTGGTGAGGACCCGTAGCGTCAGTTCCCCGCGGTCAGCGAGAGCCGCGACCGTGGCGTAGGCCTCCACGGGAACTCCAACGCCGCCGGGATCGAACACGGTGGTCAGCCCGACGCTGTTGTACCAGGATGCGGCGGCCTTGGCTGTCGCTTCCCGGTCGGCCGGCACGGGGAAGCGTCCTACCGCCTGGTTGAGCGCGACGATCCCGCCGCCAATTCGCCCGGTAGCCCGGGTCTCAGCCTCGGCCGGCAGGCCCATTGCGTCAAGCCAGGCGGTGTTGACGACGGCATGGTCATACTCGGCCATGACGAACGCGGGCCGCCTCCCGGCGACGACGTCAAGTTCCGCCACGGTGAATTCACTGCGGTCACCGGCCCACTGGTCCTCGTGCCAGCCCCCCAGAGCCACCAGCCACTGCCCGGCCGCCAGCGACGACGCGGCACTTCTGAGCGCATCGAGGGCCTGCGCCCGGCTGCGCGCGCCGTCAAGCCGAACCTCGGCGTGCTCGCTCGCCCGGACGAAGTGGTTATGGTTATCGATCAGGCCGGGGACGACGGTCGCGCCGTCAAGGTCCACCACCGTGGCCCCTGGCCCTGCACAAGCGAGGACGTCTGCATTCGACCCGGTCGCGGTGATCCGTTCTCCGTCGATGGCCACCGCCTCGACGATCGAGAACTGCTCGTCAACCGTGACGATCTTTCCGTTAACTAGGACAAATAGCGACATACGGACATTCTTGCAGGCACAACCGGCACCTTATGACCGCCTGAGCGGTGCGAGGGCATGCGTAACGCCAAATAGGCGCCAGCTCCCTGCGGCTGGCCCGTCCCGCTCCTGGTCCTGGCGTGGCTGGCCGCCAGTGGTGGCGGCCAGCCACACAGCACCTTCTGCATGATGCTCCCGCTCGTCAGTACAGGCGCGGGGCAGGTGGGGGCTGGGAACGATTTACGCGTTCTGGCCGGGATCGGTGAAGGTGACCTGGACGGTCCGCTCGTCGGTGCCGCGCACGACCTTCAGCTCGAGGGTGCCGCCCCGCGCCGCCGCGAGGGCGTCGAACAGATCATCGGGTGCACTGACTGGCCGATCCGCCGCCGCAACGATCAGGTCTCCTGAGGCGAGACCGGCGCGAGCCGCGGGGCTGGCTTCCGCGACCTCGCCGATGAGCACGCCGTCGACGTCGGGCAGGCCGACGGCGCGGCGCAGCCGCCTCGCCACGTGCCCTGGGGTGATGGAAACGCCCAGCCGCG
This sequence comes from uncultured Actinomycetota bacterium, assembly GCA_963773105.1. Classification (GTDB taxonomy): domain Bacteria; phylum Actinomycetota; class Actinomycetes; order Streptosporangiales; family Streptosporangiaceae; genus Trebonia. The sequence goes on along the minus strand of CAVZAA010000001.1, from coordinate 1,014,256 downwards.
GCGATGTCGCGGTCTCTCCGCGGGCGAGCGCGTCGGCGCGGCCCCGCAGGGCCTCGTCGGCGGGGACGGCGAGGTAGAAGCCCTCACCGAGGCGGCTCGTGTTGATCGCGAGCAGTCGCCCGCCGGCGTCCAGGACCGGGCCGCCGGAGGATCCGGGCAGCAGCGGGGCGGTGTGCTCGAGGCTGCCGGTGATGCGGCGGCCGCGGGGACCGCGGAAAGTCCGATCGACGCCGGAGACGAATCCGAACGTCACCCGCAGCCCGCGCCCGCCCGGGTTGGCCACGGCGAACACCGGCTCGCCGATCTGCACTGACGCACTGTCGGCCCACGGCAGCGCGGGAGTCTCGCCGGTGTCGACGCTGATCACGGCCAGGTCGCCGTCGATGTCGCGCCCGGCGACGCTCCCCTCGGCGGTGCGCCCGTCGGCGAACGTGACCGTCACCTGATCGCCGCGCACGTTATGCGCGTTGGTCAGCACCTGTCCCTTCCCCAGCACGACGCCCGAGCCGGCCCCCCGCCGTTGCCCGACGCCCACCACCGAAGCCCCGGCGCCCTCCGCCACTTGCCTGATGCTCGCTCCGACCTCATCGAGGATCGTCATCGTAGCCACCTCCTGTAAATAGTAACTTGCAATCCACTATCAACCATCGAAGCGCCAACGGGACTAAGATCCGCCCATGGCAGAATCCGAGCACGGCTCCTCACCGCTCGCCGAAGCACTGGCCAGAGTCGGGGACCGGTGGACGCTGCTGGTGGTGGAGGCACTGCTGCCTGGGCCGCTCCGGTTCAACGACCTGCTCAGCCACATCCCGGGCATCGCCGCGAACATCTTGTCGGACCGCCTCAAGCGGCTCGAACGCGACGGCCTGCTGGTAGCCCGGCTCTACTCCCAGCGGCCGCCCCGCGCCGACTACCAGCTCACCGCCGAAGGCACCGAACTCGCCGGCGCGCTCCGCCTGCTCGCCCACTGGGGCAGCAGGCACACCGACCAGGACGACTCCCCACGTCACCCCGCCTGCGGCACTCCGATCGAGGTTCGCTGGTACTGCCCCACCTGCGACCAACTCGTCGACCACGACCCCGAACACCCCCAGGCGCACTTCGTGTAACCGGCACTCCGGGCCAGCAGCACCCCCAGCCTCTCGGGGGGACTCGGGCTCCGGTCACCGGGCTCGCCCGCCGACAGGCCATACTGGCCGACGAGCTCTGCGCCGATTCGGGCTAGCTCGGGCCTGCACGATTCGGGGTCCTATGACTTCGATCATGGCGCCTCACCCGGCCAGGTTTCTGGCGATGTCGCGGGGGCTGGGTGCCGCGATGCGGACACGGGCACGTCCGTCGCTCAGCTGGCTGTCGGCGTGGCAGTGGCGCCCGAAGTGGTTACGCAAGATCGGGACAAAACGCTCCTCGATGAGGACGGTCGCCCAGGTGCGTGAGCGCCGGTTTTCGACCTCGCCGACGACCTGCTTCCATGCGGAGGCGAGGGTGAAGTCGTCCGGCCGTGCGGCGGGCTGGTCGGCTAGCTCGGCTTCAAGGATCCGGTCGACCCGGAAGGTTCGCTGTCCTTGTTCCGTGCCGGCGATCAGGTACCAGGTCTCGTCCTCGTCGACCAGGCCCCATGGGTCCATCAGCCGCTCGCTTCGCACTCCGGCATTGTTGGCGTAGCTCAGGCGGATCTTCCGCTGGCGGATCACGGCGGTCTGCAACTGGTCCACCATCTCCGGGCGGCTGCGGTCACGCTCGCCCCATCCGGTGGAGTCGATCATGGTGGTGCTCGCGGCGGCCTCTGCGTCGGCACGGAAGGCCTGCGGGAGAGCCTGCACGAGCTTGCGCAACGCGGCTTTCGCCTCGGCCGAGACGGCGGCGGCGGGGCCGACGAGCAGGAACAGCGCCTGCGCCTCGGTCGCCGACAGCCCACTCAGGTCGGTGCGGGCGCCGCCGGCCAGCGACCACCCGCCGCCGATGCCGAGTTCCGCATCGGCGACTACCAGCACGAGCTCGGCGTCCTTGACCGCCGGTTCGCAGCGCCCAGCTTGTCGGACAAGCCCGGGGGTGCGATCGTCTACTGGCATGTGGACGACGTTCAAGCCAGCTTGGAGCGGCTGCTGGCCCTTGATGCGACGGTGCACGAAGATCCGATCGAGCGCGGGCCCGGCTTCGTCACCGCGTCGGTCATCGACCCGTTCGGCAACCTCCTCGGCGTTATGTTCAACCAGCACTATGTGGATGTCCTGGCGGGTGCGCCCGCGGCACCGCAGATCGGCGACGATTGAGGTCTAGTCGTTGCGGGCCCGGTCGGTTAGCTTGTGGGGGCATGACGTGGCAACCGGAACTGGATGAACTGCGCCGCCGCCAGGAGCTTGCCGAGCGCATGGGCGGGCCGGAGAAGATCAGGCGGCAGCGCGACGCGGGCCGGCTGACCGTCAGGGAGCGCATCGCCGCGCTGCTGGACGAGGATTCATTTCACGAGGTCGGGGCGCTCGCCGGAACCGCCGGTCATGACGAGTCGGGCGAGCTCGCCACCTTCATCCCGGCCAATTTCGTGACCGGAACCGGGCGCTTGGACGGCCGCAAGGTGGTCGTCGGCGGTGACGACTTCACCGTCCGCGGCGGCGCGGCTGACGCCTCGATCATCGGCAAGCAGATCTACGCCGAGCAGCTCGCGAACGAGCTGCACCTGCCGATCATCAGGCTGGTCGAGGGGACGGGCGGGGGCGGCAGCGTGAGAACCCTGGAGACCAGCGGGCACACCTACGTGCCCGTCAACCCCGGCTGGGATTACGTCGTGGACAACCTGTCGATGGTTCCGGTGGTCGCGGCCGGGCTCGGCCCGGTCGCGGGCCTGGGTGCCGCCCGGCTATGCATGGCCCACCTGTCGATCCTGGTCGAGGGCACGGCGCAGCTGTTCGTGGCCGGTCCGCCGGTGGTCAGCTCAGGGGTGGGCGAGCGCGTCGACAAGGAGCAGCTCGGCGGGTCGCGCGTGCATGCCAGGAACGGCGCCGTCGACCTGATCGCGGCGTCCGAAGGCGAGGCGTTCGCCCTCATCAGGAGGTTCCTGTCCTACCTGCCGCCGAGCGTCTTCGAGTTGCCGCCGGTCGCGGCGAACGCGGACCCGGTCAGCCGGCGGGCGGCTGAGCTGCTCGCGGCCGTGCCGCGCGATCGGCGCCAGCCGTACCGGATCCGCCCGGTCCTGGCTGCCGTTTTCGACGCCGGCTCGGTCATGGAAGTCCAGCGCTACGGCGGCTCGATCGTGACGGCGCTGGCCCGGCTGGACGGCCATCCGGTCGGCGTGATCGCCGGTGACACGTACGTGGCCGGCGGCTGCCTGACCGTCGAGGCCGCGGAGGCGGTTACCCGGCTAGCCGACCTGTGCTCAGCCTTCCACCTCCCGGTGGTGACGTTCACCGACCAGCCCGGGCTGCTGATCGGTACCAGGGCCGAGCAGCGCGCGACCATCCGGCACGGGGTGCGGGCGATCGCCGCTGTTTACCAGGCCGGGGTGCCGAGCGCTGAGATCATCGTGCGGCGGGTGTTCGGCGTTGGCGGGGCGGGCCTGACCAACCGGCACCGGCTCATACGCCGCTGGGCCTGGCCCTCGGCCGACTGGGGCTCGCTGCCGGTCGAGGGCGGCATCGAGGCCGCGTACCGGGCCGACCTGGAGCAAGCCGATGATCCGGCCGCGCTGCTGGCCGAGATCCGGGCCAGGCTCGACGCGGTGCGGAACCCGATGCGGACCGCCGAACGGTTCGGGATCGAGGAGATAATCGACCCGCGGGAGACCAGGCCACTGCTGTGCAACTGGGTCCGCGACGCGTACGCGGTGCTGCGCGGCAGCCCACCAGGCCGGCCCGCGTTCGGCCTGCGGCCCTGACATTAATCGGCCCGCCAAGGAACCTATCGCCGAATCGCTCTCTACAAGCAGCCGTGCCTATTGACCATGCGTCCGCGTGCAGAACGTCGCGTTTCTGACCCAGGCCGACGGCACATCGCTACCTTAGACAGAGCTTCCGGAAATAGTCTGGCCACGCAAATGAGCTAATTGCGCATCTGGTATCAGGACTTTCCAGCTGTCAGACTCGTCTGACCTCAGGTCGAATGCGGACAGGGCGGTCCGCGTCTCGTGCGGAAACTGCGCCGCGCGGTTGCTGTGTGGTGCACGGTGCTGGCCCGGCCTGTGTTAGGCGCCGGTGGCCCTCCTTGTGTCAGCGGCAGCGATTGGGCCGCACGGCTTCTTCGAGATGCATCAGCTCATCCGGATGGAGTCTGCCTCGCTGGAGCCCCGGCAGCGACCTGTCGCTTGCGTGCAGGTTTGTCGCGTTGATGCGCTGACCCGGGCGCCTGGCATTGCTGTGTGGGGGATGTGGGTTTGCGAGAGCCCTTCGCTCGCGGTGACGACGGGGACGGTCAGACGCGGGATCAGCACGCATGTATTGCGCGCTGACCGTTGATAGCGGGTTCGCCTCGGTCAGCGTGCGGGTGCCGGGATACTGTGGCCAGGTGATCGCGATGGGGCGGGTGCGGTACGGCTCGGGCCTTCGGCGGCTGCGTCAGGCTTGCCGGCCATTTGGGCGCGGGCGTGCCTGGCGCAGATGAGGTGCGCGGCCAGGCGCTGGAGGTGGCCCGGGGCTGGTCGCCTCCCGGCGCGCCGCGGTCGTGGCGGCTGACGGCTGCGTTGTTCGAGGCGATCGCGGCTGATGACGATCTTCTGGGCCTGCTATCCGTGCTCCCGGCGGACCGGCTGCCGGCGCTGCTGGGCAGCGCCGCTATCGCGTTCCTGGTACGGCGCGACCGGCCGGTCCCGCTCGCGGGTTACTTCCCCGAGCCCGGCGCCGCCCAGCCGCAGTTCGCCGAGGCGTTCTTCCCTGCGTTCCGTGCGTTTTGCGCGACACGCCTGGACGACATCGCCGCGCTGTGCCAGGGGCGCCGGTACCAGATGAACGAGGTGGCCCGCTGCGCCCAGATCGTCTTGGGTATCGCGGCGGCCGCCATCGGATCCGGCGGGCCGGTGGCCCTGGTCGATCTCGGCACCGGGGCCGGGCTCGGACTGCAGCTGGACCGCTACCGGTACCGGATCGGGGCCGGGACCTTCGGCCCGGCCGGAGCCGGCCTGACCCTCGCCTGCGAGGTCCGCGGCCCGCTCGCGCCGCCGCCGGCCGGCCTGCCGCCGGTCGCCGCCAGGATCGGGGTGGACCTTGACCCGGTCGACCTGGCTGATCCTGCGGCCCGGGCGTGGCTGGTGGCCTGCACGCCGCCGGAGGCATCGGCCCTGTCCCGGCTGGCGGCGGCCGTTGACATCGCCCGGCGGCATCCGGCCGCGATCATCGCCGGGGACGTCGTCCACGTGCTCCCCCGCGTGCTGGCCGGCCTCCCCCTGCAGCAGCGCATCATTGTCACCGACGCCTACACCGCGGTGTTCCTCCCGGGAAAGCGGCGCGCCGAGCTGGCCGGCATCCTCGCCCAGACCGGCCGACGGCGCCCGGTGACCTGGCTCTCCCTTGATCCTCTGGTCCCGCTGGGCCCGGCGGGCCGGGACAGCGTGCAGGGCCTGCCGCTTCCCCCCGCGCTGGTCAGCGACTACCAGCACGGCGGGGTCTTCGCCGTACTGGGAGCCCGCACCTTCGACGAGGCCGGCGACCGCGGCCGCCTGCTCGCCCGCGCCCACCCGTCGGGGCAGTGGATTGAATGGCTCGAAGCGTGACCGCCCGCTCCACTCCACGCGCCAAGCGGCGCCGGTGAAGGCGATGCCCCACGTCCACCACGCCGGATCGGCGCACCGGGCCAGGAACGTCTCAATCAGCGTTCATCCGGCTTGCCCGAGCGACGCGGCGAGCGCGCAGCTCAGTTGGTGTCCGGGCCCAGTACGGAGCCCACGCAGAGTCCCCGTTGCCGTGGGCGGTCTCCGCCATTTCCGCGACGACTCGCAGACCCAGCAGGGAGAGCATCGCTGGGAGCCGCTGACCTCGTTCCGTATCGCCAACTCCGTCGGCCGACGGTCCCGCCGGAGAACCGTGTGCCACGCACAGAACGCCCAGTTCCGGGTCACCTGCCGAAGCACGGTGCCCTCATCGCGGCATGAGCGGATGGCGCTGCGTGTCCGCTCGGCGTTGGCGACGGTCAGCGCACTAGCTAGAGATGGTGGCGCCGCTGCTGGCGGGAGGCGGCCGGGGACGAGGGTTGGAGCGGCACGCGCGCTCGTGCTTGGAACGCGGCAGATGAGCGGCTCAGGGTGTAGGTCGGAGGCCGTCCATCAGGATGTTCAGCAGCCGGCTCGCCCTGGCGTCGTCGGGCGGGTGGGCCACGGTGAAGATGCCAATGAGGCTGGCAGCGATGTCTTCGGCGGCGACATCGGAGCGGAGCTCGCCCGTCGCACGCCCGGCGTCGAGGATGGCGTCGATGGCCGCGAGCAGCTCGGTCTGGGTCTGGGCATGGGCGATCTCGCCCGATTCGATCATCGCGAGCAGCGTGTCGAGCATGCCGTTCTTGGTCGCGATCCAGTCCCCGAACAGGTCCATCCAGCGTCGCAGCGCCGCGGGCGGGGGAAGCTGGGCGAGTAGCTCGCGGGCGCCGTCGGTGAGCCGCGCGACCTGATCGCGGTAGACCGCGTCGACGAGAGACTCGCGGGTGGGGAAGTGCCGGTAGAGCGTGGCGATGCCGACCCCGGCTTCGCGTGCGATCGCGCGCATTGACGGCTCGGTGTCGTCGGCAGAAACGAACACGCGGGTCGCCACTTCGAGGAGCTGGTTGCGGTTGCGAGTCGCGTCCGCACGCAGCACCCGAGTTTCTGACTCTGCCAAAACGGATCACGCTCCGATTATGATACGGTGCCTCTTGCAAACGGAGCATAGTCCGATTTCGTTGCCCTTCCATTCGTCGCCGAAGGAGACAGGTGAGCATGCAACAACCGAGCGTCAACACGTCGGCGCCCACGAGCCGCGCGGTCCGGCTCGAGTCATTCGGCGGCCCCGAGGTCCTGAACCTCCGCGAGGTACCCGCGCCGCAGGCCGGCTCCGGGCAGATCCGCGTCCGGGTCACCGCGGCTGGACTGAACCCGATGGACTGGTTCATGACCTCCGACGCAGACACCGCCGCTCGATTCGGCTTGACCCTGCCGTCCGGGTTCGGAACTGACTATGCCGGGGTCGTGGACCAGGTCGGTGACGGCGTGACCGGGTTCGCGGCCGGCGACCGAGTGTTCGGCGGCGCCCTCTCCCGCGCGGTCGCCGACTACGTAGTAATAGACGCGGCAGGGACCATCGCGGCGGGCGGCGACGCGCACCGTACCCCCGACGGAGTCGACGACCGCACCGCCGCCACCCTTGCCGTAGCGGGGTGCACGGCAGCGGCCGCCCTCGCCGTCGTCAACCCGGGCCCGGGCGACACGCTGCTCATTGGCGGCGCGGGAGGCGGGGTCGGCGCGTTCGCCGTCCAGCTCGCTCGCCTCGCGGGCGCACGGGTGATCGGGACGGGATCGGCGGCGTCGGCCGATGCCCTGCGTGCCCTCGGGGCCGAGCCGGTCGCCTATGGCGACGGCCTGGCCGGCCGGGTCCGTGGCTTGTCTCCGGCCGGCCTCACTGCGGCGATCGACCTGTACGGGACGGAGACGGCGCAGGTGGCACGGGAACTTGGCGTGCATGACGAGCGCATCACCACCATCGCTGCGCAGGTCGACGGGATCACGGCGGCGAACGGCGCTAATGCCGCCCCCGGCGCCATCGAGGAGATTGCTCGCCTGGTCGCGGCGGGCCAGCTCCGTGTGCCCATCTCGGCAAGCTTCCCGGTGGAGCAGATCCGCGCGGCGGTCGAGCTTCAGGCCGGGCGGCACGTGCACGGCAAGGTCGCCATCGACCTCTAGCCTTCGCCCGCTGAGTCGATCTTGATCGTGGGGGTTCTCGTGCGCACGGGTTGTCAAGCGGCCGATGCTCGGTGGCGGCGCCCGTGTCGCGGCGGGTGGGCCGCGGTGGTCGGTTCGCTGATCAGTCGCCTTGTAGGGGAGGCATCCGCGTTCGCCCCGAGCGGCCCCGAGCGGGCCTGCGGCAAGCTAGGTTGCGCCGCATTAAGGGCTCGACGGCGAAGGGCTGTCTCGACTTGCTGATTACGCACTGTGCGCGCGACACCTCGGCCGCAGGGGCCCTGTCCGGTATCACCAGCGATACCATCATGTGCGTGGCGATGACCCTGAGGCTTGCGGTCGATGAAACCGACGCGCTGCGCCGGCGCGCCGAACTGGAGCAGCGGTCCATGCAGGAAGTGGCCCGGCAGGCGATCCGCGAGTACGTGGAGAACCACAGCCGCGCCGAACTGCTCGACCAGGTACTCGACGAGGAACTGCCCCGCTACGCCGAAGCGCTGGCGCGGCTCGGCCAGTGATCTACTCGACGCTCTCCGACCTGCTTCACGTCGCGGAGCGGACGCTGGGAGTCGGCTACGCGGTGCGCGACTACGGGCTGCTGGAGGCCGCGCTAGCGCGCCTTAATGGCCGGCGGCTGACCCTGACCAACGACCAGGCCTACGACAGCACGGAGCCGCGCGCCCAATCCCCGGATAGCCGATTTAGTGCCCCAGGCACGACACCGCCTGCATGGCCGACCAGATGCAGATCCGCCAGTTCCGCTTGCGCCAGCGCGATCGTAATCCCGGCATGAGCGGATGTTCGAACTTCGACGTGGTAGGCATCGAGAGCGCAAGTAAGGTCGCCCGAAGATGAGGTAGAGCTGCACGCCGCAAGAGCGGCGGCACAGGCTCAGGCAACGGCGATCGGTAGTTTCTCATGATGGTGGGACGCGCCGCGTGGACGGCGTTACGCGTCCGCCGTCCGCTCGTGGTCGGAATGCTGCCCTGAGCTGGACAAACCCCTAATACGAGCGAATCAGCGCCGCCCTTCCTTGAGTTCCTCCTTTCTGTTTCGGGTCGACGGCTCCGCGCGCTCGGGCCGCAGCGAGGGATGACGACCGGGCGTGTCAGCGTCCGCGACGCTCGGACGACACCTTGCCGAGTACGTACCCGGTCATGATGTCGAGCGCCGCGACCCGCGTCGGTCAGCAATGTCCAGATGCGGGTGCGCTGCGACGGCAGCCCGGTGGGAGGGTGAGTCCATGGATTTCGCGCCCGTGCCCGCTACTGCGGCGTGGCGGCACCGGGATGCCCGGGCCGGCTTCGAAGTGGCCTATTTCCAGCCCTTCGGGGAGGGAAGCCGCGCAGAGGGATGGACCACGGCCATCGAGGACGGCAGCACCTGGGCCGTGGAGTACGTCATCGACCTGGATGGGACGGGAGCGACGCGCAGCGCACCGATCCGCGGCCGCTCAGCCGCCGGGTTCTCCTCGGCCCTGCTCGAGGCTGACGGAGCGGGCCGGTGGCTGGTCGACGGCGTGCCCGCGCCGCACCTCGACGGCTGCCTCGACGTGGACCTGGAGTCCTCGGCCATGACCAACGCGCTGCCGGTTCGCCGGATGGGCCTGGCACCTGGCGCCCGTGCCGCTGCTCCCGCCGCCTACGTCCGGGCCATCGGCCTTGCCGTGGAGCGGCTGGAGCAGACCTACCTGCGCGCCCCGGATGAGTCCGCGCGCCAGCGTTACGACTACACCGCTCCGGCCTTCGGCTTCACCTGCCGCCTTGTCTACGACGAGTCCGGGCTGGTACTCGACTACCCCGGGATCGCCGTTCGCGCCGGATGACCAGTGCAGGACCCGGCAGCACGCAGGCCACGAGCGGACGCTGCCGCCTGGAACCTTCAAGCCGTCCGGGCGGGCCACACCGGATGCCGCCAGCTGTCATCACTGAGCGCCGACGCCGGTGTGGTCGACGCCGGCCGGCACGCCAGCACTCCCGGCACGGGAGTGCTGGCGCGGGCCATCAGGTCAAGGAAGAATGGACACTCCATTCGCGTACGAATCGACGTCTACCACCGTCGTCGGGTTGGCATTGGTGGCCGAGCCGCCGACACCGTCGATGACTGACTGCAGGCCTCCCGACTGGCTCGGCGTCGGGCAGTTGCCGTTCACGGAGCAGGTGCTGGAGATGAACAGGTCCATGGCATCGGTGAACTTAACGCCCGGCCTGTTGGGCGCCTCGTAGGCCATGGAGTCCCACAGGGTGGCATTGGTGTAGATGAACACGACATAGCTGCCCATCCCGTACCCATTGAAGGACGTGACGTTCGGGCTGACCTCGAACGCCGGGTAGCCGAGCTGGGTCGCCGACTTGTTCCAAGCCGCCTGGCTGGGGGGGTCGTATGGCAGCTCGTTCTGGTAGAAGATGTTCGTGCCGCCCTGGCCGTTCCAGATCACCTCGGTCTTCTGGTAGTGCTCGACCGCCAGGCCGTACGCGGTGACGTTGTCGCCGTTGACGACCACGCCGGTGTCGCCCTGGTTATAGGTCCAGCCCGCTCCCACTTGACCTTGAGGGCCGGTTATGGAGGTGTTGGCGCCGTGGTCGGCTCGCCACGCCCAGACGTCGTCGATGATCGAGTGCGACGCGTTGTCGAGCAGGCTGACCGTGGCCGATACCGGAGTGGTCTCCGCGCCGCCGATGCGGAAGAACACGTCCTGGATCGTGTCAGGGTCGGCGGCGGTGCCAGCCGTCAGGCCGGGGACGCCCACCGAGACCAGCACCGGAGATTTCACCGGGCCCGCGTCGACGATGAGCCCGGAGATCTTCACCCCGACGTTGGGCAGCGCGATGAGCGCCGCGTTGCCGTGCTGCGGCACCAGCGTGGCGAAGCCGAGGCCGAGGACCACCGTGTGCGGGCGCTCGACGACGATCGGCGCGGACAGGTCGTAGACGCCCGGCGTGAGCACGAGGTTCTTCCCCGCCAGCAGCGCCAGGTTGATCGCCGCGACCGGCGTGCTCGGGTTCGCCACGAAGAAGGACGACAGCGGCAGCGAGGAGCCTGCCTCCGAGCCGCTCAGGAAGTTCGGGCCGCTCGAGTTCTGCTGGACCGACGGCACGAAGACGTTGAATTTCCCGCTCGAGTTGGTGTACAGGAACGGCTCCTCCTCGGTGACGGGGCTTTGCGGCAGCGCCGTGACCTGGTCGACGCCGTTGACGCCCTCCGTGCCGGCCGGGCTGTTGCCGAAAGCGTCCTGGTTGGGCGAGCACGCGGTGCCCGCCTTCGGCGTGTAGCCCGGTGGGCAGCCGTCACCGGAATAGACGTAGTTCCAGACGTAGCCGTTGGCGCTGTCGAAGTCGCTGTTGCGGGCTATGCCCTGCTGGTTGCCGGACCAGGAGAGCTGGCCGTTGATCTCGCTGTTGGCGACGTAGCTACCGCTGCCGTAGTCGTTGCCGCCGTAGCCGGTCTGCGAGCAGTAGGCCTGGAAGTCGAGACTGCCGTTGATGATCATGCTGCGTACCGGCGTCGCTTGCGACACCGACCACATGTCCGTAGAGCCTCCGTAGCAGTCGGCGGAGTCGCCGATGGGCGGCAGCTGTGTGATCGGCTGGGGTACGTAGTTATTGGCCGAGTCCATGACGTTGAGCGTGAGGTTGGACATCGACCGCCAGAAGTTGACGGTGGAGTTGGCCCAACAGTTGGTGGAAGTGGCGCAGTCCAGGGCGTTGGGGAAGACCTCGATCTGGCCGTTGATGGTCGTGTCCTGGGGGACGGCGCCCAGTCCGGCCACCTCGGTGTAGTAGCCGACCTCGAACACGAGCGGCGTCGCGGCCGAGCCGTAGGTACCGGGCTCGAAGAGCACCGCGTAGCCGTCGTTGTTGAACTGGGCCGACAAGGGAACCTGCTGGGCGGCGATGTTGTTCAGGTCGCTCTGGATCTGCGCCTGCGACATTTGCGGCGTGAAGACGCAGACATTAGGGCCGAACGTCGCGGTGACGGCGTCCGCACAAAGACTTGCCGGTGGTGAGGGATCCGCGCTGGCCTGCACGGCCGTGGCGGTCAGCGTAGCGGCGCCCAAGAGCGCCGCGCTGAACAGGAGATGAACGATTCGACGCATAAGGCACCTCACTGTGCTGGAGTCTCCAGAAGAAGAACGTACGGCGACGGGCGTGCACAAGTGAAGACCTGACCTTGAACTAAATCGTAAAAAAACTGTGAATGTCGCGGGATTGCAGCCCCTGAGGTTGCGGACGGCGCCCGGCGCACTGTAGCAATGCGCTGGCGCCGCCACTCACAGGGCGCCAGCCACGCGGGCTAGAGCGGCCGTCGGGCGGGGGCAGTCATATCAGTTAATCGCGGTCAGGTAGCAACGCGACTTGCCAGTCGTCCCTGGATACCACCATTGACTCGGACGGATGCCGATGTCCCGCCGAACAGAGGCTGCCGCGTTTTGGGTCCGCTTTGATCAGCCAGTGGCGCAGCTCAGGTGGCGGTCGGCCGGAAGCGCAGCGCCGACCAGGTGCCGTCGATGGAAACCTGCCGCACAGGCTGGATGCCGTGGGAGGCGAGGGCGTGAGCGAGGCGGTCACGGTTGAGGTCGGTGCCGAGCTTCCCGCCCTTGGGGTAGCCGATCCAGGCGACGCGGTTGGCCTGAGCGGCGTCGATCACCGCGCCGAGCTGGTCGAGGTCGTCACGGCGGCCGGCGAACCCGATCACGGCGGATGCGGTCGACGGCTGGTCTCCCGAGGTGCTCGCGGGCAGGGTCACACCAGGCGGGGGGTTGAGTATTGCCAGCGACTGGCCCGGCTTAATCTGCAGCTTCTCGGCGAGGTCCATATGGCCAGCGTGGCAGCGGCCGCGCGAGGCGGCAACGCGAGCCACCGAAGCGCACCCAGATCACCTGTTCCCGCGCGGCCTCCCCACCTCCGCAGACGATCTGGAAAACCGCGCCGATCAGGTGACCTTCGAGATGGTCCCGCAGGGCGCGCTGGCGGAGCGCCTGCGGGCCGCTGGCGCCGGCCTCGCGGCCGTGCGCACCCCGACGGGCCCGGGCACCCTGATCGCCGGCGGCAAGCACGTGCGGCACTTCGACGGCAGGCCCCCGCCTGCTGGAGACGGCGCCGCCGGCCGGCTGCGCGTTCATCGCCGGGCACCGCGCCGGCCGCCTCGGCAGCGTGGAGTTCCGCGGCGCCGGCTTGCACTTCGGGCCCAGCCTCGCCAAGGCGGCGCAGGCAGCCGTGGTGGAGGCCGGCGAGGTCGTCGAACCGGGCGAGATCCCCGCGGAGCGGATCGGGCTGCCCGGCATCTTCCTCGCGCGTGCCGTCCGCGAGACCGCGGCCGGCGCGCCGCCCGAGCACGGCCTCGCGCGCCGCGGCCACGACGTTCCCCGCGCCTGCAGCGGCAAGCCCGCCCGGACGCGCCGGCCGACGGCGGAACTGGCCGCGTCGCTCCCGCCCGAGGGCGCCCACGTCAATCTCGGCCTCGCCATGCCGGGCTACCCGTCCTGGTGCGCAGGCGGCCGGCACCTCATCCCGCACGGCGAGAACGCGATCCTCGGCGGCGCCATCGACCTGGTCGCGTCCGGCCGCGCCGTCCTGGTGATGACGGAGCACCGCGACAGCCGCGACCGGTCGAAGGTCGTGCAGCGCTGCAGCCACGCGCCCACCGGGAGGGCATGCGTCGACATCCCGGTAACCGATCTGGCGCAGTTCCGCCGCAAGAACGGGCGGCTGGCAGCTGACCAGGTCGCCCCTGGGTTCACGAAAGAGGAAGTGCTCGCGCGCGGCGGCCTCGACGCCGCGACGGGCATGACGGCAAGGCAGGAAACCCCTAGGGGAACGTGGTCGCTGCCGGCCGGTGCCGCCTGAGATCCGCTTCGAGCGCTTCGAGTGAGCACAGGGGCTTACCGGGAGCCGGCAGCGTCGAGCGCCGCGGATATGGGCTCGAGGTTCGCCATGAGCTGGTCGAGCTCGGCCGACGTCAGGATGTCGTAGGCCGGCGCCGCGAGGTCGTCGGTGAGCGACTCGATCCGCTCCTTGGTCTCCCGGCCCGCGTCACTGAGCCAGCCGGAGGCCTCGATGAGGCCGCGGGAGCGCATACCGTCCACCACTGCGGCCAGCCGCGCGGAGGGAAGGTGGTGGACCCGGCCGAACTTCTCCGCGGGGATGTCCTGGGAGAGGGCGTGCAGTACGTGGGCCTCGGTCCCGCCGACGCCCTCGGCGACCAGGGCGACGATATGACCTTCGCCCCGATGCTCGCGCAGCAGCGTGGCCGCATGCCAGAGCCGGGCCACCGGATCCGCGGGTACGGGGAGCGCCCGGAGAGCGGCATACAAGGGCCGTCCTTCCGTCGGGGCGCTGGTCGCCGCCTTGGCGGCGAGGTCGGCGGCACGCGCGACACCTGCGGCATCGGCGAGGCCGCCGAGGATCCGCCTCAGCGCGGCGGCACTGCCCTGCTCGCGAGCGGCGAGCGCCGCCTGGGGAGTGGCCACATCCCAGACGCGGGGGATGTGGCGGGCGACCTCACCGTCGGCGAAGTTGTAGAAGACCGCATGGACCACCTCGGCCGGGACCAGGCCCAGCGGTGCGGCCCGCCCGGCGAAGTAGCCGTCCCAGTAATTCCGGAGGCCCAGCGCCAACAGCGCATCGGTCGGCTCGTCGGAGAAGTAGGTGACCAGGTGGATCGGCTCCACGAGCTGGTACAGCCGGCGGGCGGCGTCGGGCACGGAAACCAGGGACTGCATCCGGATCATCTCCTGCGATTGGGACCGCCGCCCCTCGTGGGCTGCGCGCTCACCCCTGCTACGAACGGCCCTACTTCGAACCGACACATCCTCCAGATTCTTTTCGAGGATCTTCCGCATGAGCGGGTGTTTTTGGTGCGCGGGTGAGCATTCAGATCGACCAGGCCGCACCGCGGCCGACCTGACCGGGATGGGGCGTCGATACTGGTTGCATGCGGATCACCATCCGGGTGAAGCCCGGCTCGGCGCATCCAGGTGTCGGGGGCGAGCACGACGGCGCCCTGGTCGTCCGGGTCAGCGCGCGAGCCGTGGACGGCAAGGCGACCGAGGCAGCGCTGGCCGCGGTGGCCGATTCGTTCGGCGTCCGCCGCAGCGCCGTCCGCTTGGTCTCCGGAGCCTCAAGCCGCACCAAGATCGTCGACATCGATGCGGACGATCCACACGCCCTGGGGGCTTTGCTCGCCTCACCCGGCGCCTGACGCGGGCCGCGTCCTTCGGCGCCGTTGCTTGCATCCTCCTGGCGATAAGTCGGGAGAAAGCGCGGAGCAAGACGCTGACGTCATGATCGATCCGGCAATGCGCGCACTGGCAACTGGCGACACGGCGGGGAGACCCGGCGACCGCCCGGGCGGGAAGGCAGATGGGGCAGATGAGGTTGATACGGCACTGCGCCGCCGCGCGGCGTCTTCTCGTGGTGTTGGTGATGGCACTCGCGCCGGCCATCGGCCTGGCTGCCGGATGCGGCAGCGTGCGCAAGGCCATCGACGACGCCAACGCCAGCGCCGCGGCCTACAGCGACCTGCAGGGGTTCATCCGGGGCCAGCTCACCACGAAGTTCAGCCGCTCGGTCCGCTCGGTGTCCTGCACTCCTCACGTCGACCAGGTCCTGCCCGGCGACACCGCCGATCTGACGTGCGCCGTGGTGTTCACCGACGGCACGTCGTACGCCACCCCCGCGACGATCACCGACCCGTCGACCGACCCCGACACCGCGACCGAGTCGTTCAGCTTCAATGACCCGCCGGCGATCGACATCACGACCGCGCCACTGCCAAGCCCGGCCGTCACACTCGCCGCGACGAGCCCCGGCTCGCTGCTCCTGGCGGGCAACCTGGCGCCCGTGCTCAGCAAGCTCACCGCCCGGCTCGGCCGCCGGGACCTGATCGTGCAGCTGGCGATCTACCCCGGCGAGCTCGAAGCGGTCATCGCCGGGAACAACGGCCAGGCGCGGGCGGTCACCGCGACATACACCGGGGCGCTGACGGCGGGATCCCCGGCAGCCTTCGCAGGCCCCCGCAACGGCATCGGCTTCTCCCAGCTCGTCCCGGGCGTGATCCAGCGCCTCACCGAACTGATCACCACCAAGGGCAAGGTGCGCCTCGGCCGCATCAGCCGCTTCGTGCTTACCAACTCCCTGCCCGGCGGCAATTCTGGCTGGACCATCTACCTGACCTCGGGCACGACCCGGTTCCAGGCACTCGTGCACGGCACCGACCCGCAGATCATCACGCCCAGCGGCACACACGACCTGAACTGAACGCCGACCCGGACGCACGGGTCATCGAGGATGACCACGCGCTCGCCGAAGCCGATCAGATGGTCTGCCCGGCCGACCGCGACTCGGCCTAAGTTAGCTCAAAGGATGTAGCCGCGGCGGTCGAAGCTCAGACCGCCGCGTTCCTCGACGGATAGGGCATGGCGGGGGCAGTGGACGGGCGGACGGCGCAGGTACTGCGTGAACCCCGGGGCGCCGAGGCTGATAGTGATGCCGTCGCCGTCAAGCGTCCAGTCGTAGTTACCGCGTTCGTCCGGCTCGGACCGTCTGATCGCGTCGAGGAACAGCTTGAAGCTCCACCCGGTCCGGTCGATGTCGGCGATCAGGTCCCAGGCGGGGTCGAATACCAGGGTGGCCGGGCTGATCCAGAAGCTGAGCGTGGTGGCCGGCGGCTCGGGCGCAACCCACTGAAGGATGTAGTCAATGTCCAGCAGGAGCCGGCCGGGGTTGTCGGGGAGGGGTTCCCAGGCGATGGCGTGCACCGCGTTGTCGTGCCAGTTCATCGTGCCGTAGTCGGCCTCGGTCAAGGTCGTCTTGGCGACCGGAGGCGGAGTGCTCACCACAGCCAGGACACTACGCCGTCCTGCGGCACGAGATGCTCCCTGGCAGCGTGGGAACGGTCAGGGCGTGCCTGTTGCAGGCTGCGGTGCCCAGTAGTCGGCAGCGGCTTTCGCTGCCTTCAGGACTTTGGCGTTTTCGAAACCGGGTGCCATTGACGCCGTGGTCCCGGCCAGCACCTCATGGTGCTCGATGTTCAGCAGGCGAAGCCAGCTCTGCTGGCCGAGTGTCAGCCCGATCATGCAGCCCAGCTCCACGAGCTCAGGCTCGCTGAAGTGCGACCGCAGGCGCTCCCAGAACGCGTCGTCGGTGTCGAGGTGCCAGGCAATCGCTTCTGCGTAGGCCAGCGCCGCTTTCTGCCGGTCGTCGTAGAGCGGCGAGTTCTCGAAGTCCAGCAGGCCCTTGACCTGATCCTCGATCAGGTCGCCGGCCTGGACTGCCTTCACCGACCGCTGGTTGCCGCAGTACTCGCACTGCACGGTGCGAGACACGTAGAGCCGGCAAAGCTCCTTGATCGCATGATCGCAGACGCCGTTGCGGAAAAGGTCTCGCCACGAGTTCGCGAAGAACCAGAACGCAGCCGGCACGTGCGCGCGCACGGCTGAGCTCTCTGGCCGCGGCGTCCCCTCCTGACGGCAGCGCTCCATCTCCGCGCGCATCTCGCTGTCCATCTGCTCGACTGGTACGTAGCTGATCCGCTGAGCGCTCATTGCTCATCCCTTCACTTCACCACGGCCGAACGGCCGGCAGCGGCTGCGGGCACTTCGCCGTTGCAGCTTCGCGGTACTCCAGTACCATAACGGGATGAACGTCCCACTTCAAGACGGAGGACGGGTACGCCAGAAGGCGCGGACGCGCGAGGCGCTCGTCGCCTCGACCCGCCAGTTGCTGAGGGACGGGGCAACGCCCACCGTGGAGCAGGCGGCGGACGCCGCCCGCGTGTCACGGACGACGGCCTACCGCTACTTCCCCAGCCAGCGCGCGCTCCTAGCTGCGACGTTCCCGCAACTCGCGGGCGGCTCGCTGCTGGGCGACCACCCGCCCGCCGACGTCCGCGCACGCGTCGCGCTCTTCGCCGAGAACATGACCCAGTCGATCCTCGCAAACGAGGCCGAGATGCGAGCCATGCTCCGCCTGTCACTCGAACCGGAGGTGCCGCTGCACGAGGTCGCGCTCCGGCAGGGGCGGCGCACGATATGGGTTGCCGATGCGCTTGCCCCCCTGCACGGCTTGCTGAGCAGATCGCGCTTCGAGCAACTGACCCTCGCGATCGCCGCGGCCACCGGCATCGAGAGCTTCGTATGGCTCGTGGACGTCGGCCACGTCGACAGAACGACCGCGGCCGCCATCCTCAAATCAACCTGCAACGCGCTGCTCGAACACGAGCTGCACCAATGTGTCGGCGACGGCTGAATACTCCCGGCGAGGATGCGTGCCTGGCGCCTGCCGGGGAGTCACGGTTGATCACGGTCGGAGGGGGGACGATCCCGCCGCGGGGTTCGTTCCGTTGACCGAGACGCGTGCATGCAGGCGGGGCGTGACGGCAGGTACATATGTAACACGCGCGTTCTTATTCAGCGGAGGTTCCGAGTTGTGGTGGCCAAATTTTCCGCCAATCGGCTATTTCCGTGACGGCCAGCCACCGACCGGTCAAGCCGAGGCCGCGGCAGGCGATGGCGGGGCGGTGACGGCGGCGGGCTGGGGGCGGCGGAGCGCAGGCAAGGCCACTCGCAGTTACCGGCAGGCGGGCGGTACAGCGCTTACCGTGATCAGAATCTCCTCGGGAAGGTGAAATGACAACCACCAAAGTGGCACTCGTTACCGGCGCAGCGGCGGGCATCGGAGCGGCCTGTTCGAAGCGGCTCGCGCAGGAGGGCGTCGCCGTGGGCGTGCTTGACCTCGATGAGGCGCGGTGCGCCGACACGGTCGCGGCGATCGACGCCGAAGGCGGCAGGGCCGTCGCCCTCGGAGCCGACGTGTCCGACCGAGGCCAGGTGCAGGCCGCGGTGGGCAAGCTGCGCGCCGCCTTCGGCCCGGTCACCATCGTGGTGAACAACGCCGGCGTCACCGACTACACGCCGTTCGAGGAGGTCACCGAGGAGCTCTTCGACTTCATTTACAAGGTGAACGTCCTCGGGCCCATTATCGTGACGCAGGAGACCCTGCCCGACATGAAAGCGGCGCAGTGGGGCCGGGTCGTGAACATCTCGTCCTCCAGCGCGCAGACGGGCGCGAAGAAGATGGCGGTCTACTCCTCGTCCAAAGGCGCGGTCATCAGCCTGACCCGCACACTGGCGCAGGAGCTCGGCCCGTATGGCATCACGGTGAACACCATCCCGCCGGGCTCGGTCATGGGCACGATCATGGCGGACGCCAACGTCAGCGAGGCGAACGTCGAGCGGCTCGTCGCGGCACTGCCGGTCCGCCGCGTCGGCCGCCCCGAGGACATCGCCAACGCGTGCGCGTTCCTGTGCAACGAGGCATCGAGCTACGTGACCGGCCAGATCATCGGCGTGAACGGCGGCCGTGTCGTTACCTGACGGTCCGTGTCCAGCTGGCGCCTCCGACGGCGGCACACTTCGGGATGCCGACGAGCGCACGGTGGCGATCACCTTCCATCCGCGGCGGGAGAACTGCGCGGTGAGCTCGCGCCCCATGCCGCTCCGCGCGCGGCGCGCCGGAGGCCAGCTGGCTCCTGGTCGACTCGGCCAGCCGTGGGCCTGATCCGCGTCGTCTGCGACGGGGCGGCTTCCGTGGCCGTGTGTGCCAGACTCGTCATGCTGCGGCTCATCGCACGATTGAATCCATCATGGAGAACCCGCCCGCGCGCTTCCCCGCCTGGCCCGGCGATGCCGAGGTGGCGGTGGCCCTGACGTTCGACGTGGACGGCGAGGCCCCCTGGCTCAGCGAGGGACCCGAGTACGCCCGCCGGCTGACCACGCTGCGACTGGCCGTACTTCGGCTGGACCTTCTACCATGGCGGGCTGCTCGCCGACCCGGCCGCCGTGGAGCGGATCTGGCTGGCGGAGTACGAGTCCGCCCGGCAGGACCACCGGGCGGTGACCTACACGATGCACCCCGAGGCCATCGGCCGCGGCTACCTGGTCCGGATGCTGCACAGCGTGATCACCTCCATGGCCGGGCGCGGCCGCCCGTGGTTCGCCACCCACGCCCAGATCGCGGACCTGGCCGGCGCCCCACCCACTGACTCACCCTGAGGGTCAGGGCCGCAGGCACCGCCGCACCAGATCCCGGTCCGCGCACGAATAAAACCAGTGCACTTGACAAGGGTCACGCTCGTCATCTGACAAGGCCCCGCCTGATTCCTCTCGGCTTGACACATGCCGATATTGGCATATGATGGCGCCCATGGCACGAGCAGCGACGACGTCGGACGTCTTCAACGCGATCGCCGAGCCGCAGCGCCGGGAGATCCTGGTATTGCTGCGGGCGGGTGAGCGGCCGGTGACCGACCTCGCCCAGGCGCTGGGAATGACCCAGCCGGGGGCGTCCAAACACCTGCGGGTGCTCCGGGAGGTCGGGCTGGTGCGGGACCGCAAGGCAGGCAAGCAGCGCCTGTACGGCCTTGACGCCCGCGGGCTGCGACCGGTCCACGAGTGGGCCGGCGGGTTCGAGCGGTTCTGGAACGAGAGCTTCGACCGGCTGGACGCGTACGTGCAGGACCTCAAGCAGGCAAGGCAGGAGGAGTAGCTGATGAGCGCGACGGGACGAGGAGCGCCGGCGCAGTCCGCGACGGCCGACCGCGAGATCGTGATCTCCCGGGTCATAGGGGCACCGCGAGAGCTGGTGTTCGAGGCGTTCACCGAGGTCCGGCACCTGTCACGGTGGTGGGGACCGGACGGGTTCACCACCGCCACGCGGGCATTCGAGTTCCGCGCTGGCGGGGAGTGGGTCTTCGTGATGCACGGACCGGACGGGACGGATTACCAGGAGTGGATCTCCTGGACCGAGATCGCCCCGCCGGAGCGGATCGCGCTGCTGCACGGTGAGTCCCGCGGCGACCCGAACGCCTTCGAGTCGGTGATCACGTTCGCGCCCGACGGGTCGGCGACCCGGATCGAGATGCGCACGGTGTTCCCCACCAAGGAGCTGCGCGACGAGGCGGCCGAGAAGTACCACGCGATCGAAGGCGGCCAGCAGACCCTGGGCAACCTGGCTGCCTACGTCACCGAGATCCTTCGGACGGGAGTTGAGGGCTGATGGCGGGGAAGGCGTTCTTCAGCGTGTCGATGTCGCTGGACGGGTTCGTCGCCCCCGAGGAGCGCATGGAGGACCCCGATGCGCGGCGCTGGACGGCGCAGTGGATGGAACTGCAGGAGTGGATCTTCCCGCTGCGGTTCTTCCGGGAGAACCTGAAGCTCGGCGAGGGCGGCGAGGAAGGGCGCGACAACGACATCGCGCGGGAGACGTTCGAGCGCACCGGCGCGAGCGTGATGGGCAAGCGCATGTTCGACCTCGGCGAGAAGGCGTGGCCGGAGGAGGCGCCGTTCCACACGCCGGTCTTCGTCGTGACCCACGAGGAGCGCGACCCCTGGGAGCGCCCGGGCGGGACCACCTTCCACTTCGTCAACGACGGCATCGAGACCGCGCTCGACCAGGCCCGCGAGGCAGCCGGCGACCGGGACGTCCGCATCGCCGGCGGCGGCGCGACGATCCTGGAGTACGTGAACGCCGGCCTGGTGGACGAGTTCGCGATCGCGCTCGCACCCGTGCTGTTCGGCTCCGGAATCCGCCTGTTCGAGGGCGTGGACGCGGACCGCGTGGCCCTGGAGCCGGTCCGCGCGGAGCCCACGCAGCGGGTGACCCACCTGACCTACGCAGTCCGGAAGCGGTAACCGTCCCGATCTCAGCGCGATTGCCTAGGGTGGCTGCGTGATCGACTGCGCCTTGCTGGCAAGCTACCTGGAAGCCATCGGCCGGCGCAGCGATGCGCTCGATGCGGGCGGGGCGGAGCTGCGACGCGGCCAATTCCACGATGTGCTGCTGCTGGGCGAGGTTGCCTACCGGTTCCCGCGTGACGAGCAATCGCGCCGTCTCTTGCCGGAACGGGTGGCGCTGCTACGGACGCTGGGCAAGCTTGAGCTCCCGGTCGTGATCGCGGAGGTGGTGTCCGACGCCGCACTCGGCCAGCCGCTCGGCCGATGCCATGTCGCGCTCCGCCGGGTGCCCGGCCGGCCAATCCAAGCCGACGCAGTCGCCGGCCCTGAGGCAGGATCAGCAGTCACCGATCATCTAGCCCCGCTTCTGGACCGGCTCAGCGAGCTGGGCGCCGATCGCGAAGTCCAGGCTGCTGCGACGCCCGCTGACAGCCAATACTGGGAACAGTTCGCCGCCGACGTCGCCGCGGTCTTGTTCCCGCTTATGTCGGACGATGGCCGCAAGCGGGCAGAAGCCGAGTTGGCGCGCGTCCAGAATGTCGATGCGACAGGGAGCGCCCTGGTGCACGGCGACCTCGGCGGCGAGAACCTGCTCTGGGAGACGTCAGGCCCGCAGCCTGTTCTCGCTGCGGTCCTCGACTGGGACGGCGCCCACCTGGGGAACCAGGCCGAGGACCTGGCATCAATAGCGGCCACCTTCGGCTGGGCGTTGGCCACTCGCCTGGACATGCGCCGACATGCGGGTGACACCCCGACCATCGACGACGCCAAAGCGATCGCCGCCACATTCGCGCTCCAGCAAGCCCTCCCGGCCGCCCTCAGCGGCGACACCGCGGCCCTGGACGACGGCCTCCTCCACTACCGCCGATAGCGCTAGCGCCAATACCGTGGCTCAGACAGGCGCGCGGTCGGCCGGCGAGTAAGGGGCTCCTGTTCATGACGTAGGAACGCGCGTGTTGATCACCCGGTCCGGTCCGATGCCGAACAACTCCGCGCGGCTGCAGCCGCCGTCGAGCCAGTCGAGTTGGCCGGGTGCGTGCGCGTCGGTGTCGATCGCGAAAACGCAGCCGATCTCGACCGCCAGCCGCAGCAGGTCATCGGGCGGGTCCTGGCGCTCGGGCCGGCAGTTGATCTCTACCGCGACGCCGTGGTCGCGGCAGGCGCTGAACACCGCCGCGGCGTCGAACTCCGACTGCGGGCGGCCTCGGCCCGTCAGCAGCCGCCCGGTGCAGTGGCCGAGCACGTCGGTATGCGGGTTGCGGATCGCCGCGAGCATGCGCTCCGTCATCGGCGCGGCCGGCATCCGGAGCTTGGAGTGCACGCTGGCGACCACCATGTTGAGCCGCCCGAGCAACTCGTCGGTCTGGTCGAGCGAGCCGTCCTCGAGGATGTCCACCTCGATCCCGGGCAGGATCCTGAACGGCGCGAGGGCGGCGTTCAGCTCATCGATCAGCTCCAGTTGGGCGCGCAGCCGCTCAGCGGACAGCCCATTGGCGACGGTGAGCCGGGGAGAATGGTCGGTCAGCGCGATCCACTCGTGCCCCAGGTCCCGCGCGGCTAGCGCCATCTCCAGCGGCGGGCTCCCGCCGTCGGACCAGTCCGAGTGCGCATGGCAGTCCCCCCGCAGCGCAGCCCGCAGCGCCGACGGCGGAGCCGGCGGCCCGCCGCCGAGCAGCCGGGTCAGGTAGTCCGGCTCCTGCCCGGCCGCTGCCTGTGCGATCACCTCAGCGGTCACCTCGCCGATCCCGGCCAGCTCCCGCAGCGTCCCGGCCCGCACCCGGCCGGCCAGCTCTCCCGGGCCCAGCCCGGCGACAACCTCGGCGGCGCGTCGAAACGCCCGAACCCGGTACGTCGGCGCGCCGGACCGCTCAAGCTGGAACGCGATCTGCCGCAACGCCCACCCCGGATCCACGGTCGCCAGCTTACGAACCAATGCCCACCGGGAAGGTCCCCGCCACGCGAGCGAAACCCATGTGTGATTCTCGGGCCACCCAGTGGATTACCTGATGACGGACGCACGGAAGGAGCCACTTTGAGTGATTCCAAGGAGCACTTCACAGGGTTGTATGACGAGTACTACCGGAGGGTCTTGAGATACGCGCTGCAGCACGCCGATCCGGGGTGCGCCGAGGACGTGGCGAGCGAGACCTTCCTGATCGCGTGGCGACGGCTGGCCGAGATCCCGCAGCCGCCGCTGCCGTGGCTGCTCGGCGTCGCGCGCAATCTGCTGCGGCAGCAGTTCGGCCGGACCCGCAAGGAGCAGCGGCTCGCGGACCGCATCTCGGCCATGACAAGCGACGCCGACCTGCTCGCCTGGGATGCCGGCGAGCACGTGGTGGAGCGTGCCGCGGCGCTCGAGGCCCTCGGCTCGCTGCAGGCCGACGACGTTGAGGCGCTGACCCTGGTCACCTGGCACGGCCTGTCCGCCGCGGAAGCGGCGGAGGTAGTCGGCTGCTCGCCGCACGCGTTCACGGTCCGGCTACACCGGGCCCGCAGGCGGCTGGCGGACGCGCTGCGGCGCTGCGACGACCAGCCGCGTCCGCACCCCCGGGTGGCACGTGCCGTCGTGGGCCTTGGGCGGTCAGGTTCCGCTCCTTCTACTACTTCAGGGGAATAGGCGATGAATGCAATGGAAGACCCGATGACGGTGGTCAGCGACCTGCGGCCGTCCGGCCTTGACCGGCTGGCTGAGGAGACCTACGCGCAGCGCCGCGGCGATGACCTCGCGCGCGTGCTGGGCGAGCCGGCCAGCCGGCGCAGGCCGCCGCGCCGCGCGCGCCCGCGTACTCAGGACCCGTGTCCTCGTGACCGCGGGGGCCGGGCTTGCCGCTGCCGCGGTCGCGGCCGCCGTGCTGATCGCGGCGCCGACGGCGCACGGGCACCCGGCCGTCGCCGGGGCTGGCAGGACGGGCGGTGCTGGCGGGGCCGGCAGCGGCCAGGCCATCCTGCTGACAGCGGCTCAGGTGGCGGCGGCCCGCCCAGCCGCGACTGGCACCTACTGGTACGTGAAGGAGCGCGACTTCGAGCCGACGGCGCCCCGTTTCGCGGGCAAGATCAGGCCCAAGGGCAAGTCGGCGGGCAAGGACCCGGGATACGACGCGTCCTTCGCGGCCACCGAGGAGAGCTGGACCGGCGCCGCACGGACGCGGACGATCGTGAACGAGAACCTCGCGTTCAGCTTCGCCTCGGCCGCAGGCGAGAAGAAGTGGCGGGCGGCGGGCTCGCCCAAGCTCGGCAACCCGTCGGGGAAGTTCGGTCTAACCGGGGCGCTCACCAGCAACTACGCCTTCGGCGGTTACTCCTACAACATCGGCGCGATCAAGGTCAGCCTCGCGACCGCCGCGAAGCTGCCGACGACGCCAGGCAAGCTCCGCGTCCTGCTGCTCAAGGCATGGAACAGCCTGAGCGAGCAGCAGCGGGCCGCGACCGTCGGCGTGGCGAAGCCCACCTATGCGCAGTACCTCTTCCAGGTGGCCGAGGCGCTGCTCACCGGTCCGGTCACCCCCGGCACCAGGGCAGCGGTCTACGGCCTGCTTGCCAAGCAGGCCGGTCTCGCGGTCGCGGCGAACGTCACCGACCCGCTCGGCCGGGTGGGGGCCGCCATCGGCGAGGGCGACGGTGACTTCCTGATCATCAGCCCGGCCACCGCCGAGGTGCTCGACCTGACCACCTACCCAGTCCGCCCCGGGGTCACGATTACCGGGAAGCTCGGCGGAACCGAGGCCTACCTGTCGATGGGCTGGACCGACCGGCTCGGTGTACCGGCCCGCCCCTAGAGCCAGACCAGGAAAGAGCGACGCCCGCCTCGCGGCCGACAGGACGGCCGCGAGGCGGGCCGTCATCGTTCCGGCCATGCTCGGCGCTATTCATCTGACGCTGATACTGGTCGCGCTCCGCCGTCGGCTCGAGACCCGACGCTCGAAGCCACCGGCCCACGACGGTACGCGGCTTCGAGCGTTCAGCAGTAGCCTGAGCCTCATCGAGCAGCGCCACGTCCGACTCGAACTGGGCGCTCGCCGTGATCTCGGCCACTCGGCTCTCGGCACGCTCCTGCCTTTCGGGCGAGAGCGCGGCCAGCCTGCCCATGCCGCGCACTCGGATCCGATCGGCAAATGCGGCCACCTGATCGAGAGTTTCGCCTGAATCCCAGCGGACTGCGACAACATTTCCATCGGACGCAGCGTTAGAGCTCGAATAAATAAGGCACACCGACTGGGGCTTGGCATGCCAAATTCGGATTATAAACGCCAGGTCAGCCATCCAAATCCGGCCGCTAGCAGCCACGAGAAAAAGACAGCGCGACGAATAGCACATCCTCGTCATCCCACTGAACATCGGAATGCGCTCCAGGCCGTGGAACTTAGGAATCGCCTGACCGGACCCGTCTATACGGCATCGCTGTATGCTTCCGTGCTTCCATTCGAGAATGCGCTCGTCCTGCTCGAGATACCCGGTCCTGCCGATCATCCGCTCGATCACCCGCATCGCCGGCCCTGAGCGGCTGGGGGCCTCATCCCTACGAGCTTCCCTTTCACGCGACTGCGAATCCCAAGGCGAACAATACGCTTCCGCATCAGTGCACGCTTGACGTGAAACCAGGGTCCGTTCGGCCGAACAGATTTTGAATTTGCCTGGACGGTTGACGCCACCGGAGACCCGCGGGGACTCGCCGGCTTGTGCCACCTGATCGTGGGTGGGGCGGGACGGCTAGGCTAGGGCCACGGTGCGCGTCGCCGAATTGACCGCGCGTGACTACGTTTGAACACCTGCCGCATCGAGGGGGAAGTGCAGGCGTGAGCAAGGTCGTCAAGCCGACACCGCCGGAGCTGATGGAGGACACCGGTACGGGGCTGGACTACGGCACCCGGCCGGATCGGATGCCGGGCTATCTCGTCCCCAACGACCGGTTCTACATCCGCAGCCACGCGCCCACCCCCCACGTGGAGGTGGCGGACTGGGCGCTTGCCATCGAGGGCGATGGCGTGCGCCAGCCGGTCACCTACAGCTACGACGAGCTGTGGAACCGGTTCCCGCTGGTTTCCGTGGTCCGCACCATCGAGTGCGCGGGCAACCGCAGGGTGTTGCTCGGCAACGAATTCGCGTCCACCTTCGAGGGCACTCAGTGGGGCCGGGGCGCGATCGGGACGGCCGAGTGGACCGGTGTCCGGCTGCGTGACCTGCTTGAACCGGCCGACCTCGCGCCGGGCGCGCGGGAGGTCATGCCCGAGTCGCTGGACGAGATCCGGGCCCGCCGGCCGATGCCGCTGGCCAAGGCGAGGGCCGATGACACCCTCGTCGCGCTGGCCATGAACGGGGAGATCCTGCCCGCCGATCATGGATTCCCCGCCCGCGTGGTGGTGTCCGGCTGGCTCGGGGCGGCCAGCATCAAGTGGCTCGCCCGGATCGAGGTCAGCCAGGGACGCCTGTACGCGCCGTGGAACACCGAGGACTATGTGCTGATCGGTCCCGGTCATCCGCCCGACGGGCCGGCCCGCGGCCCGGCCATCACCACCCTGCCGGTGTCCGTGCTGACGGAGCTGCCGTGGCCGGCGTGGCTGCGGCCGGAACCGCAGATGATCCGCGGGCGCGCGTTCGCCGGGGAGAACGCGATCGCCGCCGTCGAGTACCGCATCGACGACGGTCCCTGGCGGACTGCCGAACTGTGCTCCCCCGATATACCGGGCGCATGGGTGCGCTGGCAGTTCGCGTGGACACCGGAACCCGGCGACCACCTCCTCCGGGTACGCGCCACCGACGAGCGCGGCAGCACCCAAC
The DNA here is from genome assembly GCA_963773105.1 of uncultured Actinomycetota bacterium. Classification (GTDB taxonomy): domain Bacteria; phylum Actinomycetota; class Actinomycetes; order Streptosporangiales; family Streptosporangiaceae; genus Trebonia. The sequence goes on along the minus strand of CAVZAA010000001.1, from coordinate 986,900 downwards.
CGGACGCCTCGGAGTGGAACGAGCTCGGATACCTCCAGACCTCCGTGCTCGCGCACCCCGTGCACGTCGAGCCCGCTCCCGCGCCCAGCAGCCGCACATCGGCGGCTAGCGGGTGACCGTGCCGCCGAGGAAGGACTCGACGAAGGCGGGGCTGGCGGCAAGTTCGGCCGGGGTTCCCTCCATCCGCACCTCGCCCCCCGCGAGGACGTAGGTTCGGTCGGAGATCGCGAGCACGGCGCGAGCGCGCTGCTCGACGACCAGCACCGTGGCCCCGCTCGCGGCTAGCTGGCGGACGTGCTCCTCGAGCAGGGTGCGGGCGATGGCCGGGGCGAGGTTGGCCGTGGGCTCGTCAAGCAGGAAGACGGCCGGCTGGAGCATGAGGACGCGGCCCATGGCCAGCATCTTGCGCTCGCCGCCGCTGAGCTTGCCCGCTGTCCGCGACAGCATCGCCGCGAGCCGCGGGAAGACCGAAGTCACCTCGTCGATCCTGGCTCTGACCTCACCCGAAGGCAGCAGGTAGCCGCCCATCTCCAGGTTCTCGCGCACCGTCAGCGGCGCGAACACGTCATCGACCTGCGGCACGTAACCGACCCCGGCCCGGGCGACTTCCTCTGGTGCCTTGCGGGTCACGTCCGTCTCGCCGATGACGACCGTGCCCGCGCTGACGCGCACCACGCCGACCAGGCTCTTGAGGAAGGTGGACTTACCCGAGCCGTTCGCCCCCACCAGGGAGACGACCTCGCCGGGGTCCGCCACGACCGTGATGTCCCTGATGACCGGGTCGCCGCCGTAGCCTGCGGTCACCCCGGTCGCCCGCAGCGGCATGCCGCGGGCAGCGCGCTCAGCCGACAAGGTAGGCCTCCACCACGTCGCTGCGGCGCCTCAACTCGGACATGGTGCCCTGAGCGAGGATGGCGCCCTCGGCCATGGCGACCACCGGATTGCAGAACTCGTCCATGATGGCCAGCTCGTGCTCGACCATGAGCACGGTCAGTCCCCCGGCGGCGAGCTCGACCAGCTCGCCGCCGATCTTGCGGGCCAGGGTCGGATGCACGCCGGCCATCGGCTCGTCGAGCAGCAGCACCCGCGGCTCTGCCATCAGCGCGCGCATGATCTCGACCATGCGGCGCTGGCCGCCGCTGAGGTCGCCGGCGTAGCTGTTGGCGTGGGCTTCAAGGCCGAACCGCTCGAGCAGGGCGGTCGCCCGGCCGATCGCCGCGTCCTCGTCGCCTCGCCAGTACCTCGGTCCGGCCAGGGCACCGCGGAGCGAGTCCCCGCGGTTGCGCGGTACCGATGACAGCAGATTCTCCATGACGGTCAGCTTCTTGAACTCGCTGGCGAGCTGAAAGGTGCGGATAAGGCCGAGCCGGGCGCGTCGGTAGGCGGGCACGCTGGTCACGTCCTCGCCCTGGTAGCGGATTTGCCCGGCGGACACGGGAAGAGTCCCGGCGAGCATGGCCAGGAGGGTGGACTTGCCCGCGCCGTTTGGGCCGATGAGTCCGGTCAGCGTCCCGCGCCTGACGGAGAGGGAGACTCCGGCCACCGCGCGCAGCCCCCCGAACTCACGGACTACGTCCACGGCCTGCAGCACCACCTCGCGGTCAGGCGGCGGCTGCGGCCCGGCGCCCGCGACGCCCGCGGCGCCGACGGACGGCAAGGGGTCAGTCGAAGGAACGGCATCGGCGGGCGGCGGCGCGGCCGGAGCGGGAACGGCGGGCGCTTCCGCTTGGTCCGTACGGCCGGGTGCTGCGGGTACGGCGGGTACCGAGCCGACGGCCAGGCGGAGCGACCCAGCCCGGATCACCCGCTTGCGCTCAGGCAGGATGCCCTGCGGCCGCGCCCAGAGAAAGACCACGATGAGCAGGCCGATGGCCACCCACTGCAGTGAGGGGATCAGGTTCGGCGGCAGGCTGTTGGAGGTGGGGATGTAGCGCGTGACTTCCTCGAAGCCGACCGGGACGAGGATCGCCCCCAGGATCGCGCCGCGATGGTTGCCGGCTCCGCCGATGATGACCGCCGCGAAGAGGACGACGGTCTCGGCGTAGCCCCAGGCAGCCGGTGACCACGTGGTGATGTAGGAGACGAGGATGCCGCCGGACAGGCCGGCGATGGCCCCGCCCGCTACGAGCATCGCCGTCCTGAGCGAGAGCAGGTTCTTGCCGAGGGAGTCGGCGACAATATCGTTGTCCCGCATGGCGCGCAGGCTGCGGCCGTAGGGTGACTCGGTGATCCGGCGGACGAATAGGTAGACGACCGCGCACAGCACTATCGCGACCGCGGCGAGCGCCCACTCGTAGCCGGCCGACTGCGGGTTGTACTCCCCCTGGAGCGGTTGCGGGATCAGCGAGAGCCCGGCGTCGCCGTTGAGCAGCGGGCGGTAGTTGGTGGCCAGAAGGTTCAGCAGCACCGCGGTGACCAGCAGGCCCACGGCGGCGAAGTCGCCGCGGAGCCGGCGCCCGACCAGGAACGTGAACGGCAGCGCGATCAGCCCTCCGACGACCGCCGCGCCGATCCACGGGACGGGGAACGGCAGGTTCCAGCCGCCGAGGTAGGACTGGAACCCGCCGTTGGCCGTGTCCGAAGGCAAGGCGAGGATGGCGGCGGTGTAGCCGCCCGCGGCCTGGAAGATGATGAAGCCGAAGTTGGTGACGCCCGCCACGCCGAACTGCTGGCTCAGGCCGAGGCAGGCCATGGCGTCCACGGCGGCGTAGATGAGCAGGTTGATGAGGTAGTAGGAGTTCATCCGGCCGCCTTCCCGAGCAGCCCGGCTGGTCGCACGCCGAGCATGATGAGCAGCGCCGCGAATGCGATCACGTACTTGTAGGAGGGCGTGATGTACGCGGCGCTGACCTCGGTGGCCAGGCCGATGACGACGGCGCCGATCATGGCGCCGTAGGCCTGCCCGGGGCCGCCCAGGAAGGTGGCCGCCAGGATCAGCACCAGGAACAGATCGGTGCTGGTCGCGCTGAAGCTGCCCGCGTCCATGGCGAAGACCACGCCTGCCAGGCCGCACAGCGCCCCGGTGATCGCCCAGGTGGCGGTGATCACCCGCCCGGTCCTGATGCCGCAGTTGCGGGCCAGCGTCCGGTTGGCGGCCGTCGCGCGCATGGCCTTCCCGAGCCTGGTGTAGCGGAGCAGCACGTGCGTTCCCGCCATGACGAGCAGGGACAGCCCGATCACCACGAACTGCACCGCGGTCAGCGTGAATCCGTCCGCGCTGACCGACGGTCCCTGGCTCATCGCGTACGAGACGCTGGTCCCGCCCTCCAGGGCCTGGACGCCGAACTCGATGATGAGGGTCATCCCGAGGGAGACGATCACCATCGTGATCGGCGCGGTGCCGCGCCGCTGGAACGGCGCGTAAACGAACGCGTTGAGCAGCACTGACCCGGCAGCACAGGCCGCCACCGCGACCACCAGGCTGATCCAGACGTTCACGCCGTGGGAGTTGAGCAGGTAGGCGAGGAACGCCCCCGCGATCATGACCGCCCCGTACGCCAGGTTCAGCACGTCGGTCACGGCGAACTGGAGCGTGAAGCCGACGGCCGCTATCGCCAGGACGGACGCGGTGACCAGCCCGAAGCCCACCGAGGCGAGGAAGATGATCATCCGGACAGGGCCCGGAGCTGCGCGGCGGTCAGGTTGCCGACGACGTTCACCTGGCCGTTGGCGCTGTAGGTGTCGATCTGGAAGATGCCGGTCGAGTCGTGGTAGCTGTCGAAGTTGGTCGGGCCGCCCGGTCCCTCGTACCTGATGGCCTTGCCCGCGGCGAGCAGGGGGGCGCACGACGCGAAGGAGGTGCAGACCGTGGCGCCCGGCGTGCCATTGCCAATCGCGAGGATGTCCGGCCCGTACACGCTGGGGTTGGTGGACTTGGACATGACCATCGCGAGCGCGGCCAGGTTGATCCCGTCATATAGGTGGACCCCGCCGGGCGCGCTCAGGTAGGTGGTGAAGTCGCCGGTGGCACCGGGGACCTTGCCCTGCTGGGCGAGGAGCGCGGCGGAGAACGCCTGGAACGCGGGGCCGCTGGTCTCGGTCACCAGGTTGTCGGCGTGGAAGTCGGACGCGAACGTGCTCGCGCCGACCGCCGCCGCCGCGGACTTGAAGAACGCGGGCGAGATGGCCGCGGACGTCCCGATGACGGGGATCATCTTGCCGCCGTTGAGCTGCTCGATCTCGGAGAACAGGGTCGGGTCGGCCGACCCGAGCGCCTCGGTCATGATCGCGTCCGGGTGGGACTGGACGATGGCTTCCGCCTCCGTACGGAACGTCGTGGCGGTCAGGTCGAGCGTCTGGTCGGTGGTGAGCGTCATCCCGGCCTTCTTCAGCGCCGCGATGGCGGGCTGGATGAAGGTCTGCGAGCCGATGTCGTTTCCGAAGGCGAGGGCGATCTTGGTGTAGTGGAGTTGCTGCGCGATGGCCACCATCGCGTAGGACTCCTCGAGGTCAGGCGGGACCAGGCGGTAGAAGTAGGGGAAGTGCACGCTGTCGAACTCGGACTGCCCGGTCATGCAGAACATCGTCATCTTGCGCGCGTTGATGATCGGCGCCACCGCGGCCGCCTCGTCCGACGTGCAGCCGATGACCAGCGCCAGGTTGGAGGTCGAGGCGAACATCTGGTTGACCGCGGGCACGGCGTCGGCGGGGTCGCCCCGGGTGTCGACGCTCTTGCAGGTAAGCGGGTGCCCGTCTACGCCGCCCGCGGCGTTGATCGCCGCGGTCGCGCCGTAGCAGGAGGCTAGGTAGGTGGGGCCGAGCGAGGCGTCCGGGCCGCTGAACGGCGCGACGTCGGCGACGATGAGCGGCGATCCGGTCGGCTGGCTGGCGGCGGCGGCACTGGCTGGGGCGCCGCTAGTCGGGGCGCCGCTAGCTGAGGTGCTGGCGGCGGGAGCGCTGGTGGCGGGAGCGCTGGTGCTGCTCGACGAGGAGCTGCATGCGGTCAGGGCGGCGAGTGCCGCGGCGGCGGGGATGACGGCGGCGAGGATCCAGGCGCGGCGTCTGCGCGCGGTCGCGGGGCTGGTGAACTTCATTGTCCCTCCACAAGTGCGTTCTGGGGGTGGGCTGGGGTGAGCCGCGGCGGGCGGGGCGCTCAGAGTCCGGGCTTGGCGGTGACGGTGGGATGCCACCGCCAGCCGGCCTGGTCGCCTGGCTCGGCGACCACGTGGTTGCGGATGGTGCCGAGGCCCTCGATCGTGACCTCGATGACGTCGCCTGGGGTGAGCCAGACCGGGGGCTGGCGCGCGAAGCCGACGCCGCCGGGCGTGCCGGTGGCGATGACATCCCCGGGAGCCAGCCGGGTGAAGGAGGAGAAGAACTCGACGGCGCTCGGGATGTCGACGATCATCTGCGAGGTGCGGGCCGACTGCATGACCTGACCGTTCAGGACGGTGGTGAGCCGCGCGTCGGTCATGTCGGCCTCATCGGTGGTGACCAACTCGGGGCCGATGGGCATGCTGCCCTCGAAGTTCTTGCCCGCCGTCCACTGCGTGCTTGCCCGCTGCCAGTCCCGCGCGGTCGCGTCGTTGAGAACCACGAACCCGGCGATGGCATCGAGGGCCTTGTCCGCCGCGATATACCGGCCGCCGGCCCCGATGACGATGCCGAGCTCCCCCTCGAAGTCGAACCGCTCGGTGAGTGCGGGCCTGACCAGGTCGGCGTACGGGCCGAGCACGCTGTCGCGGCCCCGGACGAACGCCTCCGGCCAGGTCGGGACCGCGCGGCCGCCCTCGATCGCGTGCTCTGAGTAGTTCACGCCGAGGCAGAGGATCCGAGTCGGGGCGGGCACGGCCGGCCCGAGGTCCGCCGGACCGTACTCGCGGCCGTCCCGCGTGGCGACGGCCCGGACCGCGTCCATGCCCGCCGGGCCCGCTTCGAGGACGGCGGCGAGGGCGGCGAACGCCGGGTTGCCAGTCTCCGCGGCGACGTCCACGTACCCCGACTCACCGCGTACGTGCAGCCGTGGCCCCGCCTGAGTGAGTATGGTCGCGAGCCTCACGTGGCCGCCTCCTGTGCTCCGGCACCCGCAATTGGGCGCATCTTGCGTCCGATTGGTCAAAATAACCAGATTGGTTGGAGACTAGATCGGCGTGTGTAGGCGGTCAATACCCCAGATAGGGAAAAATGACCCAGGGACATCACGAACTGACAGTAATTGGTAGGATTGGTTGTTGGTCGACGCGCGGGCTCACCAGTCCGGCGCGGCAGGCGATAGCCTGCGCCAAGTTGGGGGGATGGTGAGCAGACAGTGACCGAGACCGCGCCGAAAGTGGCCGCGAAGCGGGGACGTGAGCTCGCGGAGCTGATCGTGGCCGAATCCGGGCGAGCGGGTCTGGAGCCGGGTTCCCGGCTGCCCACCGAGCGCCGACTCGCCGCCGACCTGGGCGTTACACGCAGCGGGATCAGGCTCGCGCTCGCGGCTCTGGAGGCCGACGGCCTGGTCTCCCGCGAGGTCGGGCGGGGCACGTTCCTGCGCGACGCGGCAGCCGGCGCCCTTGCCGCCGCGCGCCGAGGCGAGTCGGGCGGGGGCGAGGCGGCCGGCCGTCTAGGCGGCAATGGTCAAGGTCGCGGCGCCGAGCCGACCGGCCCGCGGGACCGCCCCGCCGCCTCGGACTTCGCCCCCGCCGACGTGATGACGATTCGCCGCCTCATCGAGCCGCAGGCGCTACCGCTCGTCGTGCTGTGGGCGACCGCCCGGGACTTCGCGGAGATGGAACGCTGCATCGCGGGAGGCGACCAGGCCGCCAGCTACGAGGAGTTCGAAACCTGGGACCTGGCCCTGCACCGATGCATCATGGCCGCCGCGCACAGCCCGCTGCTGGTCGCGCTGTACGGCGTCGTGGAGTCGGCCCGGCACGGGCAGGTCTGGGGCGACCTCAAGCGCCGCAGCGCGACCCGGCAGCGGCGGGATCTCTACCAGGAAGACCACCAGGCGATCGTCGCCGCTCTCCGGGGACGCGACTCCGACGCCGCTGTGGCGGCGATGCGCGCCCACCTCGCCCGCGTCGCTGGGCACCTGCTCGGCGAGACCCCTTGACGCTTCCCGCGGCCGCCCCGGGCGCCCCCGGGCGCCCCGGGCGCCCCCGGACAGCCTGGCCCTAAGCGTCGTGGCCGTCGAACGCCAGTGCCGGAGGCGCGAACTCGGTCAGCTTCCTATCACTTCTGACCACTTTTTCGTCTTCCTATCGGTTCTGACCGCTTTTGCGCCCGAAATGTCCGAATTCTATGGTCAAAACTGATAGAGAGATGAATTGTTTGGTCAGAACTGATAGATAGCTGCGCACGGCTGTGGCAGGTGTGAATGATGAGCGGGGCGGTTCGAACGTGACAGCCCGTCGACGGGAGTCAGGCGCCGGTGGGCGTGCGGCGGGCGGTGAGGAACAACTGGGCGAGCTCGCGGGTGGTGGTGGCGTCTACGGCGGCCTTGTCGTCGCGCCAGCGGCCGGTGAAACGGGGGAAGCGCATGGCCAGGCCGGCGTCGTCCTCGATCTGGCCCCAGGCGGCGGTGTAGTTCGGTGACAGGGTGAGCTCGGCGCTGAGGATCTCCAGCACCAGCCCGGGCTCGAACCAGACGTCCGGCTCCTGGCGCGCGTCCACCCGGGCGGGCTTGTGCGCGCTCAGCAGCGGCGCCAGCCGGGCGGGCAGCGCCGCCAGGTCGGCGTCGGAGAACCCCGCCCCGCACTTGGTCACCGCGCGGAACACATCGGCGTCGGCGTCGTAGGCCGCCAGCAGCACCGCGCCGTAGACCCCGGTGCGGCGGCCGCGCCCGGCGTACGCGCCGATGACGACCAGGTCGGCGGTGTCGGACAGCTCGGTCCGGTAGTCCCGCTTGAGCTTGATCCACTGCCAGCCGCGCGCCCCCGCCTGGTAGGCGGAGTCCGGCCCGGTCGACTTGCAGACCAGGCCCTCGCACCCGTCGGTGACCGCCTGGGCGAACGTCGCGTCGAGCGCGGCCGGGTCGGTGACCTCGACGGCGGTGGTCAGCCGGAGCCGCGGCGACAGGGTGAGCGCCGCCTCCAGGGCGGCGCGCCGGCGCGGGTAGGGCAGCATGGTCAGGTCCTCGCCGTCGGCGTACAGCAGCTCGAAGCAGAACAACCCCACCGGCACGTCCTGGACCGCCTGGTCGATGCCGTGCTTGCGCCGCCGCAGCATGACCTCGCCGAACGGCCGCAGCTCGCCCGCGGCCGCGTCGTAGGCGACGACCTCGCCCTCGAGGATCGCCTCGGCCGGCCGCAGCCCCTCCGCCAGCAGCGCGGCGACGTCGGGGAACTGACCGGATATCTCCTCCAGGCGCCGGGTGAACAGCTCGACCCTGCCGTCGGCGGCCCGGTGCGCCTGGACCCGGATGCCGTCGTACTTGTACTCGGCCGAGCACCGCCCGCCCAGCCGGGCCAGGATCTGGTCGGCCTCCGACAGCCGCTGGGCGAGCATGACCCGCACCGGGTTCCCCGGCTGCACCCGCAACGACTCCACCGCGGCCAGGCCGCCGCTCGCCAGCGCGGCCGCGACCTTGCCGAGGTCGCAGCAGATGTTGTAGCCGCGCTCGAGCACCGGCCGGGCGGCCTTGCCGCCCGCGTGGACCTGGGCCAGCGCGTCCAGGATGGTCGGCGTGCCGATGCCAAGCCGCAGGTTCCTGGTCACCAGGCGCAGCAGGTAGCGGGCCTCCAGCGGGGTGGCCCGGGTCAGCAGCCCGGCCAGCAGTTCCAGCTTCCTGCCCTGGGAGCCCGGCCCCTCGGCGAAGGCGATCTCGCGCAGCGTGCCCACCACCTGGCCGACCTCCAGGCCGGCCTCCGGGCCGCCGGCGCCGGTCGACGGCGGCGCCAGCAGCCGTTCCGCCGCCTGGCCCAGGTCCCCCGCCTCGCGCACGAGCGCGGCCACCTCCGCCGCGTCGGCGCCGACCACGGCGGCCAGCGCGCGCACGGCCAGCTTCTCGGCCAGGCCGAGATCCACCCCGGCCCATTCCGGCGCGATCAGCCCCTGGCACAGGTAGCACACGGTCGGCAGCAGCCCGGCCGGGGTGTCCGCCACCAGCGCCGCCAGCCGCTCCGTCAGCGCCAGCCGACTGCTGAGCCGCTCCAGGTCGCGATAGGCCTCGGCCACGGTCAGATAGCGCACACGTGCCCTTTACCCGCCCCGATCGGGGAGGTCACCACGATAAAGCGACAACCACGATGGGGCGACAAGGCGACAACCACGATGGGGCGACCGGACCTGGCGGTGCCGGTGAAATCAGGGTCCGTTCGATAGGAAGATTTGGACTTTGCCTGGTGCCTTGGGTTCGGCCCGGATGTCCGTGCCCGCGCGGCCACGCCATAACCTGGCTCAGGACGGCCAATCGCGAGGCGTCGCGATGATGGCCGCCTTGCTGATCGCTCACCGAGTCAGGGCGGAGGGGTTTGATCGATGGACGAATTGCCGCCCACCAGCGCCGGGGCCAGGCCGTCGAACCTGAACTGGCGGTCCGCGGCCGCCCGACCGCAACCGCCGGGCGGGCCGCTCGTATCGACCAAGACCGCCTCGCCGCAGCTAGGGGATGAGCTGTTGGCCCGCCTGGTGGCCTACGGCACGCCGCAGGAGACCCGCCCGGGCGACGTGCTGTTCCAGCCGGGCGACGTGGACGTCGACCTGATCGTGGTTGCCCGGGGTTCGGTTGACGTTATCCGGACGAAGACTCCTGACCTGCCCGCCGAGACCGTGGCCAAGGTCCGGGCGGGCGGTTTCGTCGGAGAGCTGAACCTGCTGACCGGGCAGAACGTCTACCTCCTGTGCCGGGTCCGGGAGGCGGGCACGGTCTACCGGGTCACGCGGGAGCGCCTGCGCCAGCTCATGGCGAACGACGGCGAGCTCTCCGACCTCATCTTCCGGGCGCTGGTCGCACGCCGGGAGCTGCTGCAGCGCAGCGCCGGCGCCGCCCGGGCGGTGGAAATCGTCGGCAACCCACGGTCGGCCGCCGGCCTGGCGGTGCGGACCTACGCCGCCCGCCAGCATCTGATCCACGTGTGGTTCGATGCCGACGGACCGGCGGGCGAGGCGCTGATGGCGTCCTCCGGACTGACCGAGGACGACCTGCCGGCCGTGGTCATGCCGGGCGTGACGCTGAAACGGGCGACCCCGGGCACGCTGGGCCAGCAGCTGAACCTCACCTACCACCGGTCCGCCAAGAAGCCGGTCGACGTGGCCATCGTCGGCGCCGGCCCGGCCGGACTCGCGGCCGCCGTCTACGGCGCGTCCGAAGGCCTGGACACGGTCCTGCTGGACGCCGTGGGCACGGGCGGGCAGGCGGCCGCCAGCTCCAGGATCGAGAACTACTTCGGCTTCCCGTTCGGCCTCTCCGGCGCCGACCTGACCGGCCGCGCCGTCCTGCAGGCGCTGAAGTTCGGCGCCCAGCTGGCCAGCCCCTGCGAGGCGGTCAGGCTCGACACCGAGCGCAATGGGGGCCGGCTGCGGCTGCACCTGCCCGAGGGCGAATGCCTCGACAGCAAGGCCGTCATCATCGCGACCGGCGCCCGCTACCGCGCGCTGCCGCTGGAGCGCTGGCCCGACTTCGAGGGCGCCGGGATCTACTACGCGGCCACCGAACTGGAAGCCCGCGGGTGCGCGGGCAGCCCGGTCACGGTGATCGGCGGAGCGAACTCGGCCGGCCAGGCCGCGCTTTACCTGGCCGGCCGCGGATGCGACGTCTCGCTGGTGGTCCGCGGCCCCGACATCGCGGCCGAGATGTCCGCCTACCTGGTCGACCGGCTGCTCGCGCATCCGCTGGTAACGGTGCGCTGCCGCAGCGAGGTCACCCGGCTGGACGGCGCCGACTTCCTCAATGAGGTCAGCATCACCGACCGCGCGACCGATACCACGCGCGCCCAGCCGTGCTCGGGTCTGTTCTGCTTCATCGGCGCCGAGCCGGCCACCGACTGGCTGACCGGGATCGCCACCGTGGATAACGGCTTCATCCCGACCGATGTCCAGCTGAACGCTGCCGACCTCGGTCCAGTGTGGGCCGACCTGGGGCGGAGGCCGCTTCCGTTCGAGACCAACGTTCCCGGTGTGTTCGCCGTCGGCGACGTCCGCTCCGGCTCGATGAAGCGGGTCGCCGCGGCGACCGGCGAGGGTGCCAGCGCGATCGCCTCGGTCCACAAGGCCATCGGCGGGCTCGATTAGCTTGGGGGCGGGGCGGGGAAGTCGACCGACGGCGTGGCCGGGCTGCCCGGTCGACGCGTCGATGATCACGCGATCGCCGACCGGGGCGGGAAGCCGGACCGTCGTGCTGAGGAAGACGCCTACCGCCGCGCAGGGGGCGTTCGGGTTGGGGTCGTTCTCCCAGCCGCCGATCACGACCGCGCCGCCGACCTCGGTCTCAAGCCCGCCCCAGGTCGTGTCGCAGACGCCGCCGAACAGCCGCAGGGTCAGCGTCCGCCCGTCCGCCGACACGGCCGAGCTCAGGGCACCGGTGAACTCCTTTCCGAGCGGGGCGAGCCGCGCGGACGACGGGCTGCCGGTGCTGCCCGGGATCACGTAGCTGCCCGGCGGCAGGGCCGCCTGGATGATCGGGCCGGACACTCCCTTGAGAGTGAACGCCCAGGCCGGGACCTGGGCGATGCCCCGGCTGGTGCCAACGGCGAGGGTCGTCGGCTTGGCCGCGGTGACGTCGAGCGGCGTGGTCGCGCAGGCGGGGCAGTCCCGGCTGCTCGTCAGCTCGCTGAAGGTCCGCGCCTCGCTCAGCACCGGCACCTTCATGGTCGCGCCGCCGGGCCAGGTGACGACGCCGGCCGGGGTGCCGGTCGGCGCCGACCCGGTGAAGACGAGGTTGCCGTTGCCGACGGATTCCTTGGCCTGGCCCGACGGGAAGCCGCCGCTGGGGCCGGCCGACAGGTCGTCGGTCGAGAGCACCACCAGGCCGGTCCGCCAGGCCTTCGCGAGCGGCGAGCGCGCCCAGGCGACGGCCTCCTGCCGCGCCAGCGCGTCGAAGGCCCCGACGTTCACCGCGCCGGGCGGCGGGCTGGCGGTCGACATGCCGGTCGGCATCGACGCCGGGCCCCCCACGCTGCCGACGGAGTTCGTTCCCGGCCGGGAGACCGCTGAGGTGCTCATGTTCGCCGCGCACCCCGCGACCGCGACAATTCCGAGGCAGGCGGCAAGCAGGGACAACGATCGTCGGCCAACGCGGACCATAACGGCCTCCAGGGAAGGCATTTCAACTACGGTTTTAGACGCGGCCCGGCCCGCATCGGTTCCGCCGCGCTCCCGTTAGAGATAGCCGGGCCAGCGGGCCGTAGTCACCTCCCCGCCGTGGATGGTGACGGTCGCTACCGGGGCAACGTCATCCCATAGCGCATAAGTACCGGCCGCGAGTTGCGGGTACACGGCCGCATACTGCGTGCCCCGGCCGATCGTCCGCGGACGGACCAGGGAATGGGTCCGCCCCGCGGTCGCGCCGCCCAGGGGGCTGACCTCGATTTCCCGGCCGTCCAGCTCCGGCGGCGTGTGCAGGACCAGGGCGCCCACGCCAGGACCCAACTCCAGGACGACGCTGCCGGGGCCGGACGGGCCGGGAAGATGCTCGTGCATGAGAGCCGTCAGGCCGCGGGATGGTCGTAGCCGTCGTAGGGGACGCCGAGATAGGGGAACACATTCAGGTACGGCGTTCCCAGATCGGCGGGCGTCAGTCCGTCGGTCAGCAGCCCGGCCGCCGCGTCGGGAGTGAAGGACTTGTCGACAAGCGGCACGGTGACCCCGGCCAGCGCCCGCAACTCGATCGACACGACGTCGTCGAAGACCCGGCGCCCGTTCGGGAACCCGGCCGCGTCCCCGCCCAGCAGGCCGAAGATGCTTGGCTTGCGAGCGGGCGGAATGGAGGTATTCAGCCGCAGCAAGTCGGCCTGGACCGGCCCGGTGAAGTTGGTGAACCCGGGGATGATCCCCGTGGGGATGCCGGTCAGCAGGATGGCCTCGATGTCGGCCCGCGGCGTCTGGGCCGCGTCCAGCGCCGCCAGGTGCGGAAAGACCCCCGGGTACAGCGCGGGCAACAGCGCCGAGACTTCGGGGTGCGCATAGTAGGCCGCGAACTGCTTGTCGTGCGATGGCTGCTGGCTGTTCCAGAAGTCCTTCTTGCCGAGAGGGATGATCACCTCGTTGATCAGCGGGTTGCCCAACCGTGAGACCTGGGTGAAGGGTCCGCTGTGGAAATGGCCGCCGCTCTCGTCGTCCACCCGGACCCGCTGCCGGCTGGCGGTGGTCCACACGCCGATGACCGGCCGACCACTGGCCGTGATCTGCGAGATCGGAACCTGCAGGGCGATCGAGTGCACATTCAGGAACTTGGGCGTGTTGACGCCCGGAGCCGCCTTGAATCCCAGGGCCTTAGCGTAGACCTGCAGGTTCTGGAAGGGCCGCAGGTCCAGCAGGTCGAAGATCGACCCCAGGTCGACGTAGAACCCCTCGGCTCGCTGGCCGGCGAACACAGAGCTGCCGTCGGAAAGACAGTGTACCGCGGGCTGGGCCAGCGCCGCGGCGTAGTTGGGAGTGGACAGCGGGCCGATGTTGCACGGCGGGCAGATTAGTCCGTCGCCGAGCTCATGGCAGCCGCTGCGGTCCATTCGGGTGACCGAATAGGTCTGCCGACGGTTCCACGCCGGGCTAGTGAGCGAAGTGATCGGCGCGGTGTTGTACAAGAAAGTGTCGGGATCCGGCAGCTGAGTCTGGAACCGGAACTGGTAGCTGATATCGGGCTCGGCCTGGCCCTGCGTGTCGATGTGGATTTCATACAGCACGTCGTCGCCGAACTCGAAGAAATTCGGGCCGCCCGCCGGACCCTGCAGCGGGACGTAATTGGCGATCAGCGTCACTGTGTCCGGCTTGTCCGGACTCACGAATGCATATACGTCGGTACTATCGGCCACCGGATCCTTGGATATCTCCGGCGCCTCGCGATGCGATGACATGAATGCCTCTCAGAATCTCAAACGACGAAGGACGGCGGGCGGCCTCAGCGGGCGGCCCGGAGCAGGCGGGCCGCCAGTTGGGTGTCACGCACGCGCGTGCAGGTGGTGCCTCGGAACACATCCATCTCGCCGGTGGCGGTGTCCCGGACATGCACCACGACCTGCTCTGATCCTTGCGCGGGGGCAGCTGCCGCCGTGCGCGCAGGGGCAGCGGAGCGGCTGCTGGCGGCGGCCGGCAGCGCCGCGCCGGCCAGTGCGGCGGTGGCGATGCCCGCTGCGCCGACGGTGGCGGCACCCTTCAGCAGCGAGCGTCGCGAATGTCCCTGCGACTCCCGCTCAAGGTCGCTCGACGACGAGCCTGCACCATTGGAACCTGTCATGGCAATCCCTTCTGAAGGCGGCGGCTCCCCTAAACCCCTCAGGACCAACCGACCCCGGCTATTTGGCGTAAATCGCTGATCTCCCGCAGCGCGCGTTGAAGGTCGCAGCTCTTACGTTGGCAGCTCCCTAACTGCTCCCGCAAGATCTCGCCTCTTGAATTCTAAAATTCACTTGCGCCATTAGGCAGAAATCTCCCCCTAGGGGCCTGTCGGCTTATGGGCACAACTCGGTAAGTCAAAATCATTTCATCCCGAACGGTCGCGTGGCGCTGCCCGGACGCTCCGCTTAAGCAGCCCCGTCGGTTGGCGCCCGAGCGTCAGGCGATGACCAGGATGAGGTCGCCGCCGTCGAGCTGAGCGGGGCCGGCCAGCGCGAGGCGGGTGACGGTGCCGGCCACCGGGGTGGTGATCGAGGCCTCCATCTTCATCGCCTCGATCTTGGCCACGGTGTCGCCCGCGGAGACCTGGTCGCCCAGCGCGACGGTCGGGGTCACGCTGCCGCCGAACGGGGCGGCGATCTGCCCCGGGCTGGCGGGGTCGGCCCGCTCGGCCGCGGGGGCGTCGGGTTCGACCGCGCGGTCGCGGACCGGGATGGGGCGGAGCTGGCCGTTGATCGTGCACATGACGATGCGGATGCCGCGCTCGTCGGCCGGGCCGACCGATTGCAGGCCGAACAGCAGCGTCTTGCCTTCGTCGATGGTGACCTCGTGCTCGCGTCCGGACTGCAGCCCGTAGAGGTACTCGGCGGTGCCGAGCACCGACAGGTCGCCGTAGGTCGCCTGGGACTCCTCGAACTCCCTGGCCGGCCCGGGGAACAGGAGCCGGTCGAGGGTGCGCCGCCGGTCGGCGCGCAGGCCCGCACGCTGCGCCTCGGTGAGTTCGGGGTCCGGGGCGCGGTGACTGCGGCCCGCCAGCGCCCTGGTGCGGAACGGCTCCGGCCAGCCGCCGGGCGGGTCCCCGAGCTCACCGGACAGGAAGCCGATGACGGAGTTGGGGATGTCGTACTTGCCGGGGTTCTCGGCGAAGTCCCGCGGGTCCGCGCCGACAGCGACCAGGTGCAGCGCCAGGTCGCCGACGACCTTGCTGCTCGGGGTGACCTTGACGATGTTGCCAAGGATGTCGTTGGCGGCGGCGTACATGTCCTCGATCTGCTCGAACTTCTCCCCCAGGCCGAGCGCGATCGCCTGCTGGCGCAGGTTGGAGAGCTGTCCGCCGGGGATCTCGTGGCGGTAGACGCGGCCGGTCGGCGCGGGCAGGCCCGACTCGAACGGCGCGTACAGGCGGCGGGTGGCCTCCCAGTAGGGCTCCAGGTCGCACGCGGCTTTGAGCGACAGGCCCGTTTCCCTGGGCGAGTAATCGGTGGCCGCCACTAGCGACGACAGCGACGGCTGGCTGGTCGTGCCGGACAGGGCCGCGTTGGCCGCGTCAACCGCGTCGACGCCGGCGTCGATGGCGGCGAGCAGGGTCGCCAGCTGGCCGCCGGGGGTGTCGTGGGTGTGCAGGTGGACCGGCAGGTCGAACCGCTCGCGCAGCGCGGTGACGAGGGTCCTGGCCGCAGGGGCGCGCAGCAGGCCCGCCATGTCCTTGATCGCGAGGATGTGCGCGCCCGCGGCGGCGATCTGCTCGGCCAGGCGCAGGTAGTAGTCGAGGGTGTAGAGCCGCTCGGCCGGGTCGGACAGGTCACCGGTGTAGCAGAGCGCGACCTCGGCCACGGCCGTCCCGGTGGCCCGCACGGCGTCGATGGCGGGGCGCATCTGGCTGACGTCGTTGAGCGCGTCGAAGATGCGGAAGATGTCGATGCCGGTCGCCGCGGCTTCCTCGACGAACGCCTGCGTCACCTCGGTCGGGTAGGGGGTGTACCCGACCGTGTTGCGGCCGCGCAGCAGCATCTGCAGGCAGATGTTGGGGACGGCCGCGCGGAGGTCGGCCAGGCGCTGCCACGGGTCCTCGGCCAGGAAGCGGAGCGCGACGTCGTAGGTGGCCCCGCCCCAGGCCTCGAGTGACAGCAGCTCCGGCTGGGTCCGGGCGACGTGCCCGGCCACGTTCAGCATGTCCCTGGTTCGCACCCGGGTCGCGAGCAGCGACTGGTGCGCGTCGCGGAACGTCGTGTCGGTGACCGCGACCGGCGTCTGGGCGCGGAGCCGGCCCGCGAACTCGGCCGGCCCGAGTTCGAGCAGGCGCTGGCGCGACCCGGTCGGCGGCGCCTGGCTCAGGTCCACGTCCGGGAGCTTGCTGGTCGGATCCAGGCTGATCGGGCGGGCGCCGTAGGGCTGGTTGATGGTCACGCCGGCCAGGTAGGTGAGCAGCTTGGTGCCTCGGTCGGCCGAGGACCTGGCCGTGAGCAGCTGCGGGTGCGACTCGATAAAGCCGGTGGTCAGGCGCCCGGCCCGGAAGTCGGGGTCGTCCAGGACGGCCTGCAGGAACGGGATGTTGGTGGCCACGCCGCGGATGCGGAACTCGGCCAGGGCGCGGCGGGCGCGGTCGATCGCGGCCTCGAATGTCTGGCCGCGACAGGTCAGCTTGGCCAGCAGTGAGTCGAAGTACGCCGACACCTCGGCCCCGGTGTAGGTGGTGCCGCCGTCGAGGCGGACGCCTGCGCCACCCGGTGACCGGTACGTGGTGATCACGCCGGTGTCGGGCCGGAACCCGTTGGCCGGGTCCTCGGTCGTGATCCGGCACTGCAGCGCGGCCCCTCGGACACGGATGCCGTCCTGGTGCAGGCCCAAATCGGCCAGCGTCTCCCCCGACGCGA
Organism: uncultured Actinomycetota bacterium; assembly: GCA_963773105.1. Lineage (GTDB taxonomy): Bacteria > Actinomycetota > Actinomycetes > Streptosporangiales > Streptosporangiaceae > Trebonia. Next base: position 969,834 of record CAVZAA010000001.1, on the reverse strand, counting down.
TGCGCAGCTGGGCCTGCACCAGGTCGACGTCGGTGATCTCCTCGGTCACCGTGTGCTCAACCTGGATGCGCGGGTTCATCTCGATGAAGACGTAGCTCCCCGCCGGGTCGAGCAGGAACTCGACCGTGCCCGCGTTGACGTAGCCGATCTCCCGGGCGAACCGCACCGCGTCGGCGCACATCCGCGCGCGCAGCTCCGGGTCCAGATGCGGTGCGGGCGCGATCTCGATGACCTTCTGGTGGCGGCGCTGCACCGAGCAGTCGCGCTCGTACAGGTGGATCACGTCGCCGGCCCCGTCGGCGAGCACCTGCACCTCGATGTGGCGGGGGTCAGTGACGGCCTGCTCGATGAAGACGGTCGGGTCACCGAACGCGGCCTCCGCCTCGCGCATGCACGCCTCGATCGCCGCGCGCAGCGCCCCCGGCTCCTCGACACGGCGCATGCCGCGGCCGCCGCCCCCCGCCACCGCCTTCACGAAGACGGGGAAGGGAAGGGTCAGCGCCTCCTCGATGAGCGCGTCAACATCGGTGCCAGGCGGGACGCTGCGCAGCGTGGGCACGCCGGCCGCCCGGGCGGCGGCGATCGCTCGCGCCTTGTTGCCGGTCAGGGTGAGCACGCGCGCGTCCGGGCCGACGAACGTGATGCCCGCGTTAGCGCACGCCTCGGCCAGGGCCGGGTTCTCCGACAGGAAGCCGTAGCCGGGGTAGACGGCATCGGCGCCCGCCTTGACGGCGGTCTCGACGATCAGCCGGGGGTCGAGGTAGGCCCGCACCGGATGCCCGGGCTCGCCGATCTGGTACGCCTCGTCGGCCTTGAGCCGGTGCTCGGAATTGCGGTCCTCGTAGGGGAACACCGCCACCGTCTGGGCGCCGAGCTCGTAGGCGGCGCGGAAGGCGCGGATCGCGATCTCGCCGCGGTTGGCCACCAGAATCTTAGAGAACACGATCGGGAGTCTCCCATCGGGCGAGGACCCGCAACCACGGCGGCAAACGGAAAAAAACGCATTTCTTGCCGGAACCTGCTTTTCTAATGAAGCTGGACGTCGCGGGTCCGTTCTTAGGTTTTTTTAAGGTCGCTGGTGGGTCGATCTTGGGTCCTGTCGGTGGACTTGGGGAGCCCGCCGGAGAACCGGAGAAGAGGAGGCCCCATGCTGATTCTGCGCCGTCGTCGTCCCGACATCACGAGCGTCGTCCCCACGGCAGTGGCGGGGTCCCTGGTATGGGTCGAAGCGGCGCTCGCGGCTGCCGCCTTCGCCGCGCTGTGCGCGGTGGTGCTGTCGGTCACGCCTCAGCTGGGCGTCGAGCCCGATGACGGCGCCTACCGGGCATCGATCGTGGCGATGACCGAGGGGCATTTCCTGACGCTGTCCGGCCCGCAGGTAAACGCCCTGGCGGCGGAGCTGGGCGACGGCCCGGGCGCGCCCAACCAATGGGTGCAGCTGGCCGACGGGCGGTACATCAGCGAGAAGGACCCCGGCTATCCGTTCCTCGCGGCGCCGTTCCAGGCGCTCGGCGTCATCCGCTGGGCGCCGCTGTTCTACGGGGCCCTCGCCTGCCTGGGACTGTTCATCGGCGCCCGGCGCTGGCTGGGCCGGTTCGGCGGTCTGGCCGCGGTCGGCCTGTACTGCTCATCCGGGGCGGCGCTGCTGTTCGCCTGGCGCGATTACATGCCGACGTTCACCGACGCCTCGCTGATCGCGGCGGGTTCCGGGACCCTGCTGTGGGCGCTGCTGGCAACGGAGGCCGGCTCCCGCCGCCGCACCTGGGCCGGCATCGCCGGGTTCGCGGCGATCGAGATCGCGACCTTCGCCCGCTACACCGACATCGTGATACTCGGCTGCGCCGTCGTGACCGTGATCGTGGCCTGGCGGCTGCGGGCCGCCAGGCTGACGGTGGCGACGCTGTGCTGGTGGCTGGCCACGGTGGCCGTCTTCGGTGCCTTCGTGGCCATCTTCGATGACCTGGTCTACGGCGGCCCGCTGACAACCGGGTACCGGTTCATGACCGGCCCTGGTCAGGTCGCGTTCGGCCTCGGCGCCATCGGGCCGAATCTGCGGCTGCTGCCCGCGCACCTGATACAGGCCATGCCGATGCTGGTGCTCGGGCTGGCGGCGCTGGCGTGGATCACCGCGCGGTCGCTGGCGCTGGGCCGGGCCGACGCATCTGCCCGCCGCGATCTGTGGGCCGGCCTGGCCGTGGCCGCGTCGTGGTTGGCGGTGTGGGGGCTCTATGCGGCGTATTACTGGACGAATGATCCGGGCGAAGTCACCTTGCAGACGGTCCGGTTCTACGTTCCTGCGCTGGGCGCGATCTCCCTGCTCGGCGCCTGGCTGGTGACCAGGATTCCCGGCCCGGCCTGGCTGGCCGCGCTGACGGCAATCGCGGTCGTCACGGCGATGTTCGGGCTGGGCGCGTGGTCCTTCCACGCCATGGTCGCGTCCCGGCTCGGCTAGCCGGGCGGCGTCCGGGTCTCCTAGGTGTTTCTTAGGTCTCTGGAAGGCCGGTCTTGGGCCTCGTCGGTGGACTTGGGGCATCCGATCCACACGACAGGAGCACCTCATGCTGACTCGAAATCGTCGTCTCGCCATTGCCGGACTCATCGCCGCCGCCGCCATCGCCGTCCCGACCGCCGCGTTGGCGTCCGTGTCCGGTTCGCCGTCCCCCAAGCCAACAGCACCGCCGGCCTGCGCCGGTCCCAGCAAGTCCGCGTCTCCCGGCAACTCCGCGGCTGCCAGCAAGTCCGCGGCCGCTAGCAAGTCCGCAGGTAACGGCAGCTCTGCCGTGCCATCCCGACTGCCGGAGATCGCCGCGGCGGCGAGGATCAGCGCGGGCCGGCTGGAGGCCGGACTGATCGCCTTGAAGCGGGCCGGCGGCGACACCCCGGCGGGCATCGCCGCCTTCGCGGCCTCGGCCGGGGTAACGAAGACGACCGCGGAGCGGATTGCGAAGTATGTGTTCGAGACGCCGCCCGCGGGTTCGCCGTCCGCCAAGCCGGCGCCACCGCAAGCGTCGGCCAGCCAGACCGGCGGCAAGTAAGCCGGGCCAACATCGCAAGTCCGTGCACAATGGATCACGTGCGGGTCCTCGTGGTCGATGACGACGCGGCGGTGCGGCAGTCGCTGGCCACCGCGCTTGAACGCGACGGTTACGCGGTGCTGGCCGCGCAGGATGGCAACGCGGCGCTCGCCCAGCTCGTCGCCGCCAAGGTCGACGCGATCGTGCTCGACGTGGCGATGCGCGAGCCGAACGGCCTTGAGGTGTGCCGGCGGCTCCGCGCCCGCGGCGACAGGACCCCGATCCTGATGCTGACCGCCCGCGACCTGATCGATGATCGGGTCGCCGGGCTGGACGCGGGCGCCGACGACTACCTGGTCAAGCCGTTCGCGCTGGCGGAGTTGCGGGCCCGCCTGCGGGCTCTGCTGCGCCGCAACGCGGCCAGCGCCGAACGGCTCAGCTACGCCGACGTGGCCCTCGATCTTGCCGCCGCCCAGGTAACTCGGGGCGGGCGCGAGGTTGCCCTCACCCGCACCGAGTACCTGCTGCTTGAACTGTTCCTGCGCAACCCCGGCCGGGTGCTCAGCCACACGCAGATCTTCCAGGCGGTGTGGGGCTACGACTTCGGCCTACGCTCGAACAACCTCTGGGTGTACATGGGCTATCTGCGCAGCAAGCTCGAGGCCGCTGGCGAGCCGCGCATCCTGCACACGGTGCGCGGGCTCGGCTACGTCCTGCGGGATAAGCCGTGACGCTGCGGAACCGAGTCTCGGTTGCGGCGGCGGTCGGAGTGCTGATCGTCGTCGCCGCCGTCAGCAGCGTGCTGTACTTCTTCTACGCCGCGAGCCTGCAGTCCCGCGTCGACGCGGCCCTCGTCGACGCGGCCCAGCAGGCGTCCGGTATCGCCACGCGCATCAAGCAATCGGGGGCCGGCGACGATCGGCCGCCCCCCGACATCAACACCCCGGTCACGGTCGGCAGCGTGGAAGTCCAGTTGTTCCCTGGCCAGGTGGCGGTCGGCCAGCCCACCGCGTTCGGACCGCTTGACGGCCAGGATGTCGCGGTCGCAGACCAGACGGAGTCGTCCTACTTTGCCGACGGGCGCGACGGCGCTCGGCAGTTCCGCGTTTACACGACCGCCTGGCTCGGCAACCTCGGCGGGCTGGTGCGCACCAGCCGGGCCGCGAGCGCCGATGACGGCGCGCTGCGCGACGCGGCCCTGCTGCTGGCCGGGCTCACCATCTCGGCGGCCGGCCTTACCTACGGCGCGGCGCGGCTGGCGGCCGGCCGCATCCTGCGGCCCATCGCCGATCTCACCGCGGCGGCAGAGCATGTCACCCAGACCCGCGACCTCAGCGCCCGGGTCGGCTCGACCGGGGCCAGGGATGAGGTGGGCCGGCTGGGCTCGTCCTTCGACACCATGCTGGCCGCGCTGCACGAATCGGTGACCGCGCAACGCCAGCTGGTGGCCGACGCATCGCACGAACTGCGCACCCCGCTGACGAGCCTCACCACCAACCTCGACCTGCTCGAGGACGGCGCCGGACTGGCCGACCCGCAGGCCCCCGCCCTGGTGCGAGCGGCCAGGGAGCAGGCCGGCGAGCTCGACCAGCTGATCACCGACCTGCTCGACCTCGCGCGCTACCACGAGTCCGCACCGCACCGCGAGACGGTGCGGCTAGACCTGCTGACCGACGAGGCGGTAGGCCGGATGCGACAGCGCGTGCCCCGCCCGGCCATCGATACCCGGTTGCACCCGTGCCTGGTGCACGTCGACCCCGCTGCCGTCGATCACGCGATCAGCAACCTGGTCGACAACGCGCTCAAATGGACCCCGCCCGACGCCGCGGTGCGCGTGGTGGTCGAGAACGGCCTGGTGTCGGTCACCGATCAAGGCCCCGGCATCGCCGACGAGGACCTCCCCCGCATCTTCGAGCGCTTCTACCGGGCGCCGGCCGCACGGGGCATGGCGGGCGCCGGGCTTGGGCTGGCCATCGTCGGCGGCGTCGCGCAGGCGAACAACGGCACCGTCACCGTGCGGACGGGGCCGCACGGGTCGACCTTCACGCTGGCATTTCCGCCGCTCCCGAACACCGTCGAAGTGCCGACCGGCCAACAGGAATAGTGCGCCAGTGGCGGATCAGAACGAGGGTGCTGCGGCCTCGGTCCATTACCGTGCGACGTCCCCGCCGCGCTCGCGATATCGCTGATCCGCGCGTTCAGGAAACCATCCCGCTCGAAGACCATCTTCGCCGCCTCCAGCGTTTACCAGCGCCAGGCTCAGGAAACTGGGGGTTAAGCCAGGACTGGGACTGGAACAACGGTTACGACGGACTCGAGTCCGTGAAAGTCTGCGGGGTTGGTGGTAAACAGGGGAAGCCTGTTTGCCGCCGCGATGCTCGCGATCATCAGGTCCGCTACGCGCCCGCGCGGCTTGCGGCCAATGTTGATGACCTCGGCGGCGATGATTCCGTAGTGCCGGGCTGCTTCGACGTCGAACGGCAGCGGGCTGAAGGTGGCTTCCACTCGCTGCACGCGCAAGACCCGTCGGGCGCGCTCGACGGCATCGACGGCGGAGTGGACTCCGGCTGAAAGCTCGGCGAGGCTGACCGTGCTGGTGGCAAGCTCGGATGGCAGATGATCGGCTGCCAGCCGCTCCAGGTAGATCAGGATGTTCGTGTCGCCGAGCCCTCGTAGGTAGCGGGTGCTCACTTTCGGCCGTCGGCGTCAGTGGGGTCGCCCGCGCGGGTGTAGGCGTCGAAGTACGCGTCGGTGTCGGCGTAGCGGTCTTGCTCGGCACGGAAATCCGCGGCGTTCATCGGCGGCAGGTCGCCGAAGAGCGCGGCGAGCTCGGCTGCCGGGACTGACTGGCGGCGCAGTGGGGTGGGCTGGTGGACGTAGGCGTCGATGGCAGCTTGCGCGACCTGCTGCATGGAACGATGCTCGGCCTCGGCCTTCCGCCTGAGGGCCTCGGTCTGTTCTTCGCTGAGTCGAAGCGTCATGGCCATAAGTAAATGATACCGCATGGTATCAGTTATGCCCAGGCCGCCGGGGAGCGGGCTGACTCGCGGTGGTGGGAATCCGGCAGCAACCCATGCGAAGGGCCGCGAGACTGGGCGGGTGGATGTCATAGACCTAGACGCCGATCCGCTGCGCCAGCTCTCTGCATGGCTGGACGCGGCCCGGACGGCCGGCCAGCCCATGCCCGATGCCATGACCATCGCCAGTGCAACCAGCGACGGTGTTCCGTCCGCGCGCTTGGTGGTGCTGCGCGGCCTGCGGCGAGGGCTGGTCTTTTTCACCGACTGCGACAGCGATAAGGGCGCTGAGCTGGCGGCCAACCCGCGGGCGGCCGCCCTGTTCCACTGGCTCGTTCCGGCGCACCGCCAGGTACGGGCGGCCGGCCCAGTGGAGCCGGTGAGCCAAGACGAAGCGGACGAGTACTGGAGCGCGCGCGCCCCCGCGGTCCGTCTCAGCGCGGCCGCCTCGCGGCAAAGCCGCGTAGTCGCCAGCCGGACGGTCCTGGAAACGCAGGTCAGGGACATCCTGCGGCACCACCCCGACGGAGCCGACATCCCCCGGCCGCAGCGCTGGGGCGGCTTTCTGGTGCTGCCGTCCCGGGTCGAGTTCTGGCAGGAATCGCCGGACGGCCTGCACGACCGGATCCGCTACCGCCGGGAAGGCGACAGCTGGATCATCGAGCGGCTGTCGCCGTAACGACCGGCGGCCGCAGCAACGAGAGGGCCACCATCATCGAGCTGTCCATGATCTCTTGAAGGGGAAGTTGTCGGGGTCAGGTGGAACCAGGGTCCGTTCGATATAACGGTCTTGATCTTGATTTTGCTTAGGTCGGAAAGGCCAGCGACGCGATGACGAGCCAAGACCGCGCCGGAGCCGTTGAGGCGGGTGCGACCGAGCTTGCCTGGGGCGACGACCTTGGCTGGGACGTGACCCGTGGTTCAACCAGGTGCTCGGTGCCCTTCGACCGGACGGTGTGGGAGACCCTCCCCTCGACCCTCCGACCGGGTGCCACCGAGCTTTACCTGCGATTTGCTCAGTCGCCTGGGTACATGAGCCGGTGGGCCGACGCATGCGGGGGCGATGCCCCCGGCGTTCGGCGCTTCGCCCTGCGCACCCCGGCCGAGCACTGGGAGCGGCCGTGGGAGTCCACCATCGCCGCGCTGACGAAGGACCGATGGCAGGACGTCGCGATGGTCCGCCTGGTCAGGGGTCGGCGAGCGTCCGCCGCGCCCCGGGAAATCGGCCACCCGTTGCGAGTACTCGTCCTGCAGGGGCAGGAGACCGGGCCCGGTTTGGATCGCCTCGACCTCGCGGCGGAGCTCAGGACGCTCATCCAAGCCAGGGAGAGTCTCGACGCGGCGGCGCTGGCGCTGGTGCCGCCGATCGAACGGCGGGCGCCGGGCCGCGCCGCGCTGGTCGATGTCCTGTCGGAAACCAGGCCGACCTTGCTGTGGCTCAGCGGACACGCGACCGAGCAGCCGCCCGGCTTCCTGCTCGCCGACGGCAGCTGGCTATCGCCCAAGGACCTCGCCGCCTGCATCGGCCAAGCGGCGAAGACCAGCGAGGTCATCCCCCTGTACGTCGTCCTCTGGGCATGCAAGACCGGGCTGACCGAGCGCTTCGCGGCGCCGGGCGCGGCTCCTCCCTTCATCGAGGCGCTCGCGCAGGTCGGCGTCTCCGCCGTCCTGGCGACGCTGGGCCCGCTCGCGGACGACATAGCGCCGGACTTCGCGGCTGCGATCTTGCGGGCCGTGGCGCTGGGCCGGCCCCTTGACCACGCCGTCGCCCGAGGCCGGGCGGCGCTCATGCAGACGCAGGTCGGGAAGAACGGCCGAGACGACTGGGCCTGCCCGATCGTCTGGTGCGTCGATCTGCCGGAAGGCGAGATCGCCTGGTCCGACGCGGCGGCGTCGGCGCAGCGTCAGGATCTGGCCCGGCGGCTCCTCCCGCCGGAAACCGGGCCGGCCGAGCCGAACGCGACGGCGCGGGCACAAGCGAGGACCTGGTCGCAGCATCCGCGCATCTGGGTGGTGACCGACCGGATGACCGGCAGCTACACGATGCGTTCTGAGTGGCTCGACCGAGTCCTGGCCCAGGAAATCGATGACCGACGTTCCGGCGTCGAGCGTGGCGAGCAGCTGCGCGTTCACGGGAGCGTCGGCGGCGACTTCGAAGTCGATTCCGGCGTCGGCCTGGTCTGCGATCAGGATGGTCGCGCTTTCCGCCACGTTTACCTGCACGACGACGGCGTGATCCATGGACGGCGCTGCCCTTCCTTATCTTCCGCACCCTTATCTCCCGCACCCTTATCTCCCGCACCCTTATCTTCCGCACCGGTGTCCTCGGGGGGCGGACCGAATTCCTCGCGGATCGCCTCGGTGTGCTCGCCCAGCACCGGGACCGGCCCCATGGCGGGGGTCTGCCCCGCCAGCTGGACCGGTGGCAGCAGCGCGTCGATGTCGCCGCCGGGGGTACGGACCGTCCGCCACCGGCGACGGCCTCGCAGTTGCGGATGCCGGGTTAGCTCTTCCGGTGTCCTCAGCCGGGCATTGGCGATCCCGGCGGCGTCGAGCGCCTCGCTCAGCTCGTCGGCCAGGCGATCGGCGACGGCCGCCTCGATGATCGCGGTCAGCTCGTCGTTGTGCGCGACCCGGTTGGTGTTGGAGACGAAGCGAGGGTCCGCTGCCAGCTCGTCGCGCTGCAGGATGTCGCGGCAGAATGCGAGCCACTCTCGCTGGTTCTGGATGCCGATGAAGACAGCCCCGTCGCGGACGTTGAACGGCCCGTAGGGGGAAATGGAGGGGTGCCTCATCCCGGTTCTGCGGGCCGGTTGCTGGCCGTAGTGGGAGAAGTAGGCGGGCTGCGTCATCCACTCGGCGAGCGCGTCGATCATGGCCACGTGCAGGGCGGTGCCCCGGCCAGAGCGCTCCCGGTCATAGAGCGCGGTGAGGATGCCGCTGTAGGCGTACATGCCGGCGGCGATGTCGGCGACGGAAAACCCGGCCTTGGCGGGAGCTTCCTCGGTCCCGGTCGTCATCACCAGTCCGGTCTCGCACTGCACCAGCAGGTCGTAGGCCTTCTTCAGGCGGTAGGGACCATCGGGGCCGTAGCCGGAAACCGAGCAGTAGACGAGCCGACGCCGGCCGGAGCGCAGCACCGTGGACCCGAGCCCGAGCCGGTCGGCCGCTCCCGGAGCCAGGTTCTGCACGAACACGTCGGCGCGGTCGACCAGCCGCAGCAGCAGATCCCGGTCGTCGGGGTTCTTGAGATCGAGCTGGATGCTTTCCTTGCCCCGATTGAGCCAGGCGAAGTAGCTGGACTGGCCGAGGGTGGTGTGGTCGTAATCGCGGGCGAAGTCTCCGGCGCCGGGTCGTTCGATCTTGATGACGCGCGCTCCGAGGTCGGCCAGCTGCCGGGTCGCGAACGGCGCGGCAACGGCCTGCTCAAGAGAGACGACGGTGATGCCGTCAAGGGGATTCCTCATTGATTTCCTAACGCACGCGGGTTTCACGTGGTCCGGTGCCGGCTGATGAGCTGCCGGGCGATGACGTTGCGCTGGATTTCGTTGGTACCCTCGCCGACGATCATCAGCGGGGCGTCACGGAAGTACCGCTCGGCGTCGAACTCGGTTGAGTAGCCGTAGCCGCCGTGGATGCGGACCGCGTTGAGCGCGATCTCCATCGCGGTCTCCGAGGCGAAGAGCTTGGCCATTCCTGCTTCCAGGTCGGAGCGCTCCCCCGAGTCGTAGCGACGGGCCGCGTACAGGGTGAGCTGGCGGGCGGCCTCCAGCTTGGTGGCCATGTCGGCGAGGTAGTTGCCGACCGACTGGTGCTGCCAGATGGGCTGGCCGAAGGTCTCGCGCTGCTGTGCGTAGCGCAGCGAGTCCTCCAGGGCGGCGCGGGCGACGCCGAGCGCCCGGCTGGCGACTTGGATCCGCCCGATCTCCAAGCCGCGCATCATCTGCGCGAAGCCCTGCCCTTCGGTCCCGCCCAGCAGGCTGGTGGCGGGCACCAGGAAATCATCGAAGGCCAGTTCGCAGCTTTCCACGCCCTTGTACCCGAGCTTGGGCAGGTCGCGGCTGACGGTGAAGCCCGGGCCGTGTTCGGCCAGCAGGATGCTGACGCCCTTGTGCGGCGGGACGGCGGCCGGGTCGGTTTTGCACAGCAGCGCGACCAGCTGGGATCGCCGCGCGTTGGTGATCCAGGTCTTGGTCCCGTTGACGACGTAGTGGTCGCCGTCCAGACGGGCGGTTGTGCGTATCGCCTGCAGGTCGGAGCCGCCACCGGGCTCGGTCAGGGCCATGGCCGCCCGGACCTCCCCGGTCGCCATCTTCGGCAGCCACGAGTCGCGCTGCTCTTGCGTGCCGAAGGCGAGGAGCAGCTTGGCTACGACGGTATGGCCGCCCATTGCCCCGGCCAGGCTCATCCAGCCGCGGGCCAGTTCCTCGGTCACGGCGGAGTAGCACTGCGCGGAAACCTGCGCCTCGCCCCACGGCTCCGGTATCGCCAGCCCGAAGATGCCCAGCTCTTTCATCTGGTCGATGAGCTTGGCCGGGTAGGCGTTGTCGTGCTCGAGTTCGCGGACGGCCGGCCGCACCTCGCGGTCCACCCACTCGCGCACGAGGTCGACCACAGCGGACTCTTCCTGGGTCAGCTCAGCCACGCGATCTCCTCTGACGACGGTTCCCGGGGCAGCCGCCCGGGCATCTCGGCTCCTTGACATCATGGATGGTCATAACAGTGCTCGTAAAATGATGTTTCGGCATACATCCATGCTGAGATGAGATGACGCGGGAGGGCACGTGGACCTGAAGCAGCTCAAGGCGCTGGTCACGGTGGTCGAGACCGGCAGCGTGACCCGCGCTGGCGAGCTGCTGCACCTGGTTCAGCCTGCGGTCACACGCCAGATCGGGGCACTGGAGCGCGAACTCGGAGTCGCGCTGTTCGAACGGACCCGGCACGGCATGCGGCCGACGGCGGCCGGCCTGAGCCTGGCCGAGCGGGCCCGGCGGGCACTCACGGAGCTTGACCGGGCCCGGGCTGAGCTAGCGCCGGCGCCGGGCACCGTGGCCGGCCTGGTCACCGTCGGCCTGCTCGAGAGCACCGCCGAGCTGCTGGCCGAGCCCCTGGTCACCGCGGTGCGGCGCGAGCATCCGGGCATCGAACTGCGCCTGCTGAGCGCCTACTCGGGTCACCTGCAGCAGTGGCTGGACGACGGCGACCTGGATATGAGCCTGCTGTACAACCTCGCGAGCACTCCGTCGCTGAACGTGCGGCCCCTGCTGCGGGAGAAACTGTGGGTCGTGGGTCCGGCGTCCGAAGGCCTGAGCGCGGACATGCCGGTGACCCTGCACGAGGTCGCCTCGCACCCCGTCATTCTGCCCGCTCCCGGGCACGGCCTGCGTACGCTGATTGATCAGGCGCTCGCGCAGGCCGAGGTCGTCTTCGATGTGGCCGTGCAGACCAATTCCATGAGCCTGCAGAAGCAACTGGTCCGGCACGGGCACGGCTGGACGATCCTGCCCGGCGCGGGCGTGGCCGCGGACGTCGCGGCCGGCGCGCTGAGCGCCGCGCCGCTGTCGCAGCCCGCGGTGTGGCGGTCGATCGTCATCGGGGCGCCGCGGGCGGGGCTGGCCACACCCGCGGCGCAGGCGGTGGGGAGCCACCTCAGGCGACAGGTGCGGCTCGCCGTACGCCAGGGGGCGTGGCCGTCGGCCGAGCTAACGGAAGCCGCGCCACCGCGGCCAGATACTCCTGCTCACTGACCTGTTCGAGCCATTCGGTGCTGCCGCCGAGCACGATCGACTGGTGGGACATCGCCGCTTACACGGAGTTCTCTTCCTACCCATGGCTCCACGGCACGCTGGCGCCGAAGATCAAGGAGTTCATTTACATCGCCTTCGACGCCAGCGCCACCCACCTCTACGGGCAGGGGCTTAAGCTGCACATCGAGAACGCGATCGGGTACGGCGCCACGGCGCAGGAGATACTGGAGGTGATGGAAATCGCCAGCGTGCTCGGCATCCACGCGGTCACTTCCGCCGCACCAATCCTCGCCGAACTCGCAGCCGAAGACGTAGCGAGGGAGGACGTGCCAGTACCGCGTCACCGACGTTAGGTGTCGGCCATAGTTATCAGGGCAGGTCTTTGACGGTGGCTCCAGCGGCTCCCCGGCTGATCGACCGGGGCGATCTTCTCGCCGCCCTGGATCGCGCCGCGGCGCGCACGGTGACGATCATCGCCGCTCCGGCCGGCAGCGGGAAGACGTCGCTGCTGCGCGCCTGGGCCGACCATCCGGGGCAGCGGCGCCGGCTCGCCGTGCTGCAGGTGCAGCGCGACCAGCAAGACGCCCAGCAGTTCCTGCTTGCCCTGCTCGACACGGTCCGCGACGCCACGGCCGCGACCGGCCGCGCGGAGCCGCAAACTGCGACACCCGACTTCAACGCGCCGGCCATGGCCGACTGGGTGCTAGCGGAACTCGCAGCAGCCGGCGGTGAGATCACCCTGGTTATCGATGATCTGCACGAGCTCAATTCGCCGGAGGCGGTCGCCCAGCTCACCCGGCTGCTGATGAACCTCCCACCGCACGTGCACGCGATCCTGACCACGCGTCATGATCTGCGCCTGGGCCTGCACCAGCTGCGCTTGGCGGGCGAGCTGGCCGAGATCCGCGCGGCCGACCTGCGCTTTACCGAGGGCGAGACCCGAGAGCTGCTGCACGCCTCGGGGATCGCGCTGTCCGAGCCCGGAATAGCGCTGCTGTACCAGCGGACGGAGGGGTGGGCCGCCGGCCTGCGGCTCGCGGCGATCTCGCTGGCCGGTCATCCCGACCCGGAGCGGTTCGTGGCCGAGTTCTCCGGCAGCGACCGCATGGTGGCCGAGTACCTGATCGCCGAGATGCTGGACCGCCAGCCGACCGACGTGCAGGATCTGCTCCTGCGCACCTCCCTGCTCGATCGGGTCAACGGCGAGCTGGCGGACGTGCTGACCGGCCGCCCTGGCTCGGAGCGGATCCTGCTTGACCTCGAGGACGCGAACGCGTTCGTCGAATCGATCGACGCCGAGCGCGTGTGGTTCCGCTACCACCTCCTGTTCGGTGACCTGCTCCGGCTGGAGCTGCGCCGGACGCTGCCAGCGGAGGTCCCGGCGCTGCACCGGCGGGCGGCCGCATGGTTCATCCGGCAGGGCCGGGTGGCGGACGCGGTCCGGCACACGCAAGCGGCGGGCGACTGGGCCGACGCGGCCCGGCTGCTGGCCGACCATTCGTTCAGCCTGACGCTCGACGGGCAGGCGCAGACCATGCTGGCGCTGGCGGGAGCCTTCCCGCCCGGCCAGGATCACCCGGAGCTGGCGCTGGTGCGCGCCGGGGGCGATCTTATCCAGGGGCGGCTGGACGAGGCGGCCGCCCATCTGGCGGTCGCCGAAACGTACGCCGCAACCGCGCCGCCTGATCGCCAGCTCCGCCTCCAGGTTTCTGTCGCCTCACTGCGGCTGTCGCTGGCCCGGCGACGCGGCCACCTGGCCGGCGTCATCGAGCAGGCCAGGTTCCTGGCCACCCCGGTGACCGGCCAGTCGGACGAGGACATCGCGCTCGGCAGCGACCTGCGCGCGGTGGCGCTGATGAACCTGGGGACAGCCGAGGCGTGGACGCTGGAGCGGTCGGACGCGCCGGACGCCGAGCGCCATCTCCGGGAGGGCGCCGACCTGGCCCGTCAGATCGGCCGGCCATACCTGGAAGTGGGCTGCCTGGCGCAACTCGGGTTCGCGGCGCTGGTGCTGCACTCCTTCGCCGCCACCCAGCGGCGCTGCCGGGAGGCGATCGCCCTGGCCGAGCGGTACGGCTGGGGCGCGGAACCGGTGGTCGCGCCCGCGCTGATAATGCTCGCAGGCACGCTGGTCTGGACGGGCGAGTTCGACGAGGGCGAGCGATGGCTGCAGCGAACCAGACAGGCCCTGCAAACAGACACCGGGCCGGACATCACGCTGCTGCTGCACCAGACGGCCGCGCTACTGCACGCCGGACGCGGCCGCCACCACCAGGCGCTCGAGGAGTTCGGCGCCGCCGAAGACCTCGCATCGCAGCTGGCCGGATCGCAGGCGCTGGGGAGCCGGACCACCCGCTGGCTGCCGGCCACCCGGGCCCGTCTCGGGATGACCGGCGAGGCCCGCGCCCTGCTGGCGGCGCTCGATGAGGAGCAGGCCGGCTCCGGCGAGATCGGCAATGCCCGCGCGGTGATCCGCCTCGCGGAAGGCGATCCGGCCGGCGCCCTGCGCGCTGTCCAGCCGGTACTCGACGGCACGGCCCCTGTCTTGGGAGACGTCACCCTCATGGAGGCGAACCTGCTGGCCGGGCTCGCCCATCGCGAACTCGGTGATCAGAACGCGGCGAACCAGGCGGCCGAACGCGCACTGGCCCTGGCGGAGTCTGACCGGCTGATCCTCCCGTTCGCGATGACGGGCGCCGGGGAGCTGCTCGAGGCGCTGCCCCGGCATGAGACGGCGCACGCCGCGTTGCTGCGCCGACATCCTCGACGTCCTGCACGGCTCACCGCCAGCGGCGACAGAGGAGTCCTCGTTGCCGCCGAGCGAGGAACTCACCCCGGGCGAGCTCAGGGTCCTGCGCTACCTTCCCTCGAACCTGTCCCGGCCCGAGATCGCAAGCGAGCTGTCCCTGTCGCCGAACACGGTCAACGCGCACGTCCGCAGCATCTACGCCAAGCTCGAGGTTCGTGACCGTTCCGCGGCCGTGCAGCGCGCGCGACAGCTGCGGCTGCTGGCCGCTGGCCGCACGAGATAGTCCCGCGGCTTAGAAGCCGACCGAGTGGCGGATGAGCACGATGTGGATGCGGCCGGGCAGTTCCTGATGGATCTCAAGGACCTTCCCGACCTGGCTGTGCTGCCCGTAGACGGCCTGCGCGCGGACGTCCTCCAGCGGCAGGCTGTGCTGGTAGATGCGCTCATGCGCCGCCGCCAGCGTTGGCACGAGCTTCTGCGCGCCGACGACGAAGATGACATTGGCGGCGCCCCAGGCGTAGGAGGCGAGCTGGCTGCCCGACGCCGAGGCGATGACCAGGGTCCCATCGCGGGTCACCGCGTGCACGCTGCCCAGGGCGTAGTCCGGTTGGCCGCCGATCGCCTTCATCTCCTGCCCCTGAGTGGCGAAGTCGAGGGCGAACATCTTATTCCTGGCCGACTCCCAGCGGCCGCCGCCATCGTTGATCGCGTCCGCGATCCCAGTATCGGCGAGCGTCACCGAGGTGTTGGTCATCACCGACGAGCCCTCCGGGATGCGGGCAAGCACCGCCTCGCGCGCGGCGTCAAGGTCATCGACGACCTCGACGCTGAACCCGTGCTCCTCGAGCGCCACGACGGTCGCCTGCAGCGCGTGTTCATCCGGCAGGGTGGTGAATCGGTCGGGAACGGCGGGTGCGCTCATGTGCTGGTCCTCCTTGATGCAGCTTGCTGGCTGGTCGAGTGCCCCGAAGCTACCGGGCATCAGGGTGAGGCGGCCCTCACCACGTTCCGGTGATTTCGGGGCTCGGAGTGCCTTCGTCGCGCGAATCACCGAGATCGGGTGAGGCCTCCTAACCAGCCCGGCGGAAAGCCTGATGGTGGCCAAGCCAGACTGAAAGGAGATCCTCCGTGAGCACCGAGCAGCGAGAGACCCTCGACGCGATCCTGCGGCAGTCCGCGTTTCCCGTCGGCAGCGACGTGAGCGAGCAACGGCGACAGCTCCATGAGCTGCTATCGGCGCAGCCGCTGCCCGCAGACGTGACCGTGACCGCGGCCGCGCTCGGCGGCGTGCGAACCGCCGAGATCACCGTTGACGGAGTGGAACCTCGGCACGTCGTTCTTTACTTCCACGGTGGCGTGTATGTGATGGGGGACGCCTTCCTTGCCGCTGACCTGGCCTCGCAGGTCGGCCGGCGGACGCGCGCCAAGGTCATCTCCGTCGACTACCGGCTCGCTCCCGAGCATCCGTATCCGGCCGCGGTCGACGACGCCCTTGCCACCTACGAGGCCCTGCTGGCCAACGGCACCGCGCCCTCGGACATCGTGTTCGCGGGCGAGTCCGCCGGCGGCGGACTCGCCATCGCCACCCTGGTCAACGCCCGCGAGCACCAGCTGCCCCAGCCGGCCGCGGCCTTCGTCATGTCGCCGTATGCCGACCTCACCCTGGCCGGGACGACCCTGGAAACCAAGGGCAAGGCCGACCCGCTGCTCAACCGGGACGCACTCCAAGCCAGGATCGCCGACTACACGGCCGGGCAGGACGCCGCTCTTCCCCTGATCAGCCCCATATTCGCCGACCTCACCGGCCTGCCGCCGCTGATCATCCAGGCCGGAACGCACGAGGTTCTCCTCGACGACGCTGTCCGCCTCGCGGGGCGAGCCGCCACCGCCGACGTCGCGGTCACCCTCGACGTCACCCCCGGGGTGCCGCACGTCTTCCAGGCCTATCACCAGATCCTCGACGAGGCGGCCGCGGCGCTGGACCGAGCCGGACAGTTCCTCTCGGCGCAGCTCGCCGTGGCCGAACGCGTCACCGGATAGAGGAGTTCACATGGCACAGTCAGTCGCTTCTGCAGGTCCCGGCGATACGCGGGACCACCCGACGGCACCGGCCGACCGGCGCTGGTGGGTCTTGGCCGTGGTGGCGGTCGCCCAGCTGATGGTGGTGCTCGACTCCACCATCGTCAACATCGCGCTGCCGTCGGCGCAGCACGCGCTCGGGTTCGCCAACAGTGACCGGCAGTGGGTGGTAACCGCCTACGCCCTTAGCTTCGGCAGCCTGCTGCTGGTAGGGGGCCGGCTGGGCGACATGTACAGCCGCCAGCGGGTCCTCATCACCGGCCTGATCGGATTCGCCGTCGCCTCCGCGATCGGGGGCGCCGCGGTCTCGTTCGTGATGCTGGTGGTGGCCCGGGCGCTGCAGGGCGCGTTCGGCGCCATTCTCGCCCCAGCCGCGCTTGGCACCCTGGTCAGCACGTTCCAGGACCCGACGGAGCGGCGCCGGGCCTTCGCTGTTTTCGGCTCCGTCGCCGTCGGCGGCGGCGCCGTCGGCCTGATCCTGGGCGGGGTGCTCACCCAGTACCTGTCCTGGCGTTACACGCTGTTCGTCAACCTGCTCTTCGCCGCGATAGCCGTGGCGGGCGCGCTGGCGTACATACGCGGCAGCCGCCCGGCCAACCCGCCCCGGATGGACTGGCCTGGGGCCGTACTGGCCTGCGCCGGGCTGTTCCTCATCGTCTTCGGGTTCTCCCGCGCCGAGACGGCGGGCTGGACCGCCGCGCTGACCCTCGGCTCACTCATCCTCGGCGCGGTCCTGCTCACCGCGTTCGTCGTCGCCGAGCGTCGGTCCAGTCACCCGCTGCTGCCGCTGCGGGTCATCCTCGACCGCACCCGGGGCGGCTCCTACGTCGCCGTCGGCATCACCGGAATTTCGCTCTTCGCAATTTTCCTATTCCTCACGTTCTACATGCAGCAGGTCAAGGGATACAGCCCGCTGACCACCGGGCTGCTGTTCCTGCCGCTGGTGGCCGGGATCCTGGTCGCCTCCACCCTGTACAGCGTCCTGCCCCCGGTCGGGCCCCGTCTCCTGGTCACCGCGGGCATGCTGCTTGGGGCCGGCGGGACCGCCTACCTGGCCCAGCTCACGGTGACCTCCAGTTACCTCGGAGGTGTGCTGCCCCCGCTGATCATCATGGGCCTGGGATTCGGCCTGATCTTCGCGTCGGCGGTCAACTCGGCCACGGCCGGCGTCCCGGTCCAGGACTCCGGCGTGGCCTCGGCGCTGGTCAACACCATGCAGCAGGTTGGCGGATCGGTCGGCATCTCCGTCCTCAGCACCATCACGGCGACCGCGACGACCAGCTACCTGGTCGCTCACCACACGGGCCCGCAGGCGCAGGCGGCCGCGGCGACCCACGGCTACACGCTGGCCTTCGCGATCTCGGCCGCGCTGCTCGGGCTCGGCGCGATCCTCGCGATCCTCATGCTGCCCGGACGGAAGCGGCTCGAGGAACTCACCAGCGAAGCCCCGGCCCGCAGCCCCGAGCCGGAGCCGGAGGTGGCCGCGCCCGCGGCCGCGCCGCAGCGCGAGGCGGCCTCCGAATTGAACCCGACGGTAAAGGTGATGCCGGTGGGGCTTCTGTGCTGCTCGCCAGTGATAGATGCTGGTCTCCCGCCGGCAGCGACCGAGCCGTCCTTGTAGCGGAACCGGTCACCGTCCGCCTGACCCGATTTACCGCACGCAACAACACGGAAGGGCCTTAGTCCGCACTGTTTCCCGCATAGCCTTTCCGGTAACTGGCGATCGGGATCGACGGGAGGCGGGTCATGCCCAGCGGCCATGAGGCGGTCCGAGCAATCAGGCGGGGCGTGCGACGGCTGGCGTCGCATCCGGCGCTGCGCTGGCATCCCCGGCTGGTCATCGGCGGCGGGGTTGCCGCCGTGGTCGTCGCCGTTTCGCTGATCGCCGCGCTGGCCGGCTCGGCCGCGCCGGTCAGGCCGCTGGCGGTGAAGGCAGTGCCGCTCCCGAAGCCGACGCCGACGCCGACGGCGAAGCCGAGGCCTCATCACCCGACCCGGTTGTTCGACCCGTTCACGGGCGAGCCGGTCAAGAAGCTCAGCCGGGTCCTAGCAGTGAAGATCGACAACATCGTGCAGGCCCGGCCGCAGACCGGCCTGCAGTCCGCCGACCTCGTCTACGTGATCCCGGTCGAAGGCGGGCTCACCCGCTTCATGGCCGTCTTCTCCTCGCATATCCCGCCCGTCATCGGCCCGGTCCGCAGCGCCAGGCAGAGCGACCTTGACCTCCTGCGGCAGTTCGGACGCCCCGCATTCGCCTGGTCCGGCGCCACCCCGCACCTGGTTCCCTTCATCGAACGGGCACCGCTGGTCGACCTCTACGCGCTCCTGGTGGGCGGGTACTACCGGGTCGGCTTCCGGGTCGCGCCGGAGAACCTGTACGCGAACCCGCGGACGCTGCTGCGGGAGGCACCGCACGCGAGCACGGCGCGCGACATCGGATTCCGGTTCGGGCAGCTGCCAGCGGGCGGCCGCGCCATCCGGTCCCTGACCGTGCGCTGGCCGGCCACCACGTTCTCCTTCCGCTGGTCAGCGCGGGCGCGGCGGTGGCTGGTGTGGATGGACGGCTCGCCCGGGGAGGCCGCCGAGGGCGGCCAGCTCGGCGGCAAGACGGTGATCATCCAGTACACCAGGATCGCCACCTCGCGGTTCCATGAGTACGGTGGCCGGCCGCCGTACGCCACCTCGGTCGGCTCGGGCCGGGCCGTCATCCTCCGTAACGGCCGCGCGTTCACCGTGCACTGGTCACGGCCGAATCTCAAGTCGGGCACCACGTTCACGCTGCCCGACGGCAAGCGGATGCTGTTCGCCCCCGGTCAGGTCTGGGTCGTGCTCGCGCCCGAGAACCACGCCAGCTACCTCAACGCGGGAACGGTCTGAGCCGATCTGAGCGGGCCGCGGTGCAGGCCGACGGGAGGCTTGAGTCGGGGTTCGGGTGGAACCACGGTCCGTTCATATAACGATCTTGATCTTGATCTTTCTGCGGCCCGCCGCGGGACCCTAGTACGGATAGTGCACGGGGCCGGGGCTCAGCGTTTCCGGCTCAATGGGCTGCGCACAACGGACGGTAGTGGGCGACGTCGGCGGACCAGGCCCGGCCGGTGTGGGGGTCAAGCTGTTCATTCGGGTCGAGCCCGTCGTAGCCCCAGTCGGTGGCCGGCTCGCCGCACAAGGCGCACGGCGCGGTCTTCGAGCTCGCGACCGGGATGCCGTCGCCCTCGGTCGGCCGGACTCGAATCCAGACCATGACCACGAGTACGGCGACGTGAATCACCGACACCAGAACGACGATCGTGGTCAGATTGCTGTTCACTGTGTTCTTCCTTCCTGCCCGGCACCATCCGTGCCGACGGCAGACGGCCGTGCTAGATGCTGCCGGCGGCGGGCGCGGGCAACGGCTGGATGCCGGCCCGGCGGGCCGCCTCGTTAAGCTCGGTGAGTCCCTTGTGCACTTCCATGAGGTCGCCCAGGCTCATGCCGAGCTTGGCCACGACCGCGGGCGGCACGTTCAGCGCCTGCTCGCGCAGGGCGTGGCCCTGCTCCGTGAGGTCGATGCGGAGCTGGCGCTCGTCGTTCGGGTCGCGGGTCCTGGTGACCAGGCCCGCCGCCTCAAGGCGCTTCAGCATCGGCGAGAGCGTCGGGCCGTCCAGCTGGAGCATCTCGATGAGCTCCTTCACCGCGAGCGGCGACCGCCCCCACAGGGCCAGCATCACCAGGTACTGCGGGTGGGTCAGCCCCATCGGCTCCAGGATCGGCCGGTAGATGCCCAGCACGCTACGCGCCGCGATCGACAGGGCGAAGCACACCTGGCGCTCCAGGGCGAGCGGGTCTTCCGGCATCTCGAGCGGCTCCGCTCGGCTGCCCGCGTCTGCGTCTGCGGTGATGTCCATCGCGCCCTTCAATGCAGGATCCGGAAATCGCTGTTCGCGATAACCGTTAGGACACTATCAATTAATGCACTATCGAAGCAAGCGACCGATGCGCCGCGACCAGTTAGCCGGAGCCTCCCCGCGCCAAGGACGCGGTCCGGAGAGGCAGATCAAACCCATTTTCTCGAACGGACCGGGGCCGTTTCTATCCGGCTCGGCGTCCTGTCGTTGGCGTAGCTGACATGAATCGAATAAAAGATCATGACATTTCGCTTTGATTATGGTCGGTCGAACGGGTAGTCTGGAGGGGAGGCAGGCAGCCCGCGTGAGTAAGACGTAGCAGACGCATCCGCGGTGGCCGCCCAGTGCACCAGCCCCCGCGGACCCGGCGGGAGGGGGTGGTTCATGATGTGCACGGCAGACGGGGCGGGGTGCGCCCTGGCCGCCGCCGGCGGCGGGTTCTCCAGCGTGGCGGACGCGCTCCGGGTCGGCCGCGCCCTCGGCGCGTACCTGAACTCCCCGGCCGCCGGCGACCTGGACGGCCCCGCCCGAGGCGAGGCCCTGGAGGCCCTCGGGGCGATCACCTCCCTGCTCGGCGCCGCCTCTAACGGGCTGCTGCGGCGGTTCGACGCCGACGACGGCCACGACGCCGACGGGTACGCCAGCAGCGCCACGTGGCTCGCCGCGAAAACACACCTCGGCCGCAAGGACGCCAAGGCCGCGGTCCGGCAGATGCGCCAGCTGGGCCGGCACCCTCTCCTCGACGCCGCCACGACGAGCGGGGCGGTCACGATCTCGTGGGCGCGGGAGATCGCCGGCTGGACCGGCCGGATCGACGACGAGGAACTCCAGCAAGAAGCCGACCGGATCCTGGTCGACGCCGCCGCCGCCGGGGCCGACCTCGACGACCTGAAGCTCATCGCGCAGGCCGCCTACGAGGCGTGGCGGGAGCGGGAGCCCGACCCCGACGACGACCCCCGCGGCCGCGGCTTCGCCGACCGGTGGCTGCAGCTCGACACCACCCTGGACGGCGCCGGGCGTATCACCGGGGACCTGACCCCCGAGTGCGCCGCCGCCGTCACCGCGGTGCTGGAGGCGCTCGGCAAGCGGCGCGGCCCGGAGGACTTCCGCACCGCCGGGCAGCGGTTCCACGACGCCCTCCAGGAGGGCTGCGAGCTGCTGATCCGGGCCAAGATGGTGCCCGACCGGGCCGGCGCCGACACCCGCGTCGACGTCGTCATCCCCCTCTCCGACCTCCGCCTGATCGACGGCGCGTCGGTCGTCGAGGAGACCTGGCTCCGCGCCCGCGCCGGGGAGCACGGCTACCTGTCCGGGAGGGACGCCGAGGCCATCGCGTGCGACGCCCTCATCGTCCCGGTCGTGACCGGCAGCCCCGACTGGACCGTCATCGGCCAGATGATCAGCCTGATCGCGGGCGCCTGCGGCCACCCGTGCCCGGCCGCGCCGGGCGGACCCGGGCAGGACGCGTCCGCCCAGCCTGACCCGCGGCCACAGCCAAGCCCGCGGCCGCTGCCGCCGGAGGCGTGGCAGGCCCTGCAGTACGCCCTCGCCCGCCTCGCCATCGAGTTCGTCTCCGGGCCCGGCGCCCTCGCCTCCGCGCTGCGCCGCAGCCTGCTCGGGGCGCCGCTCAACGGCAAGAGCGTCCTCCTCGACGTCGGCTTCTCCGCCACCATCCCCGACTCCATCCGCAGGGCGGTCATCCTCCGCGACAAGCGGTGCGCCTGGCCCGGCGGCTGCGACCGCCGCCCCGCGAGCTGCGACGTCCACCACGTCCGGCACAAGAAGGACGGCGGGCCGACCAGCGTCCGGGACTGCGTGCTGCTGTGCCAGTACCACCACGACGTCTGCATCCACCGGCAGGGCTGGGAATTCGAACTCCTCCCCGACGGGTCCACCCGCGCCACCAGCCCCGACGGGCAGGTCCTCCGCAGCCACCCACCACCCCCCGCACCCCAGCCCAGCGGACAACCCGGCCCCGGCCGATAACCCCGCCATAATCCGAACCCGGACCCCGAACCCCGGATCCCGAACCCCGGATCCCGACTGAGCCACGGTGCCCCCGACCGGGAAGCACCACGCCGGCCGCGGGCACCAGCACGCCCCGACGCCACGCCGCGCCGTCTACGGCTTCAGCCCCTGCGACTATCGGCAATATCGCGACGCCGGGCCTCGGTCCTAGTGCCCGGCGAGACTAGGACGTTAAGGGCAGGATGGTCGCGAAGATCGCGATATGCAGCCCTCCCTACACGGAGCGAATAATCGGCCGCAATAACGATGTCGAAAAATAATCCGTTCGGAACGCGGACCGCGGGCGCCGGGGCGGTGGCTGACAGTAGTTCCGGCAGATGGGCGACGCCACGAAACAGGTTTCCGTATTCTCCGTTTTCTGGGCGCTCAACTGCGGCCTGTGAGGTGACGGACACCTAAAGTTGCCAGTTGTACCTGTGTGACTGGTGTGGTTGAACGGTGTTACCGGGCGGTTCTGGAAGTTCTTTTACTCCGTTTTTTACAGCGAGCTATTGCCCTCGCTAACGACCGCACGAGAAGGTGTCTGTCAGCTCGCGAATGACCCATCGACGTGAGAGGTATTTGCTTGTGAAAAAGAATTTGACACGTTTGCGCGTCTTCGGCGCGGTGGGGGTTGCCTCCCTGCTTGCCGCTGGCGGCGGAATCGTGGCGTCCACCACCGCCTCGGCCTCGGTCAACCCGAACAACGTGCGCGTGGCACTGGCCGGGACCCAGACCGGGCTCGCGACCGCGAAGGCGCTGCAGAAAGCGGCGCCCGCGCTGCCGGCGCGCATCACCGCCAGCGTCTACCTGGCCGACCGGAACGCGGCGGGCCTGACGGCCTTCGCCAAGGCGGTCTCCACCCCCGGCACCGCGCAGTACCACCACTACCTGACGGCGGGCCAGGCGAAGGCCAGCTTCGCCCCGACGGCCGCAGAGGCGCACTCGGTCGAGGGCTGGGCCACCAGCAACGGGCTGCGCGTAGGCGCGGTGACCTCTGGCTTCGGCGCGCACGTCCAGGTGACTGGCACGGCAAGCGCGATCGCGCACGCGTTCGGCGTGAAATTCGGCAGTTACCGCGTAGGCGTCAAGAAGAAAACCCAGAAGTTCTGGGCGCCGGAGCAGGCCGCCTCCGTGCCGGCCTCCATTCGCGGCGACGTGCTGACGGTGACCGGCCTCGACAGCGCCAAGCACCAGGCGACGCCGGCCGACACCCTGCCGCCGCCCGGCCAGAACTACTTCGTCGCACCGTGGTCCTCGGCCTACTACGGCCAGAAGGTCGCCTCCGGGCCGTACGGAACGGTGGCGGGCACCACGACGGCGATCCCGGCCGTGAACGGCAAGGCCCAGCCCTGGACCGTCACCGGCTACACCCCGGCCCAGATCCGCGGCGCGTACAACGTGGCCCAGTCCGGCGAGACCGGCAAGGGCGTGACCGTCGCGATCATCGATGCCTACTACCCGGCGACCCTGAAGTCGGATGCCAACCAGTACGCGGAGTGGGCGGCCGGCCAGCCCGGAGGCAACCCTGCGCTGGACAAGCCGTTCACGCATGGCCAGTTCAAGGCGGTCCTGCACCCCGGGGCGACCACCTGGGACGACACTGCGGCCAACGAGTGCGGCGCCTCCGGCTGGTACGGAGAGTCGTCGCTTGACGTCGAGGCCGTGCACGGCGTCGCGCCGGACGCCAACGTCACCTACATCGGCGCGTCCGACTGCACGGACGCAGGCCTCGGCAACGCCGTCGCCTACGTCGTCAACACCCACGCGGCGTCCATCGTGACCGACTCGTGGGGCGAGACTTACGACGGGTCCTCGCTGAACTCGGTCTACGACCAGCTGTTCCAGGCCGGCGCGGCCGAGGGCATCGGGTTCTTCTTCTCCTCCGGTGACAGCGGCTACGAGGACCCGAACTACGAGGACGCCAGCGACCAGGTCCAGGTCGACTACCCGGACTCCAGCCCGTGGGTGACCTCGGTCGGCGGCACCAGCCTCGCGATCGGGCGGCAGGACAACTATGAGGGCGAGACCTCCTGGGGCACCTACCTCAACCCGCTGACGGTCAACTCAAAGGGGAAGAGCAGCTGGGCCTTCACCCCGGGGGACACCCGCGACGAGACCGAGAACTACCTCTACGACGGCTCGAGCGGCGGAGGCGTGTCCTACGCCTACGCCCAGCCGTGGTACCAGAAGAACGTGGTGCCGACGACGCTCGCCGAGACCAACGTCACCAGCACGCCGATCACCTACGACACCGGGACCACCACCTTCGGGACCGTCATCCTGGGCTTCAACGAGAGCCTGACCACGGCCAGCAGCCCGCGGCGGGTGACCCCGGACGTGTCGGCCCTGGCCGACCCGTCGACCGGCATCGCTGTGGGCGAGACCCTCTTCGGCCCGGACACCGCGCCAGGCGTGCCCGGTCCCGAGAAGTTCTACATCAGCCGAATCGGCGGCACCAGCCTCGCCTCCCCGACCTTCGCGGGTATCGAGGCAGACGCCCAGCAGGCCGCCGGGTTCCCGCTCGGCTTCGCCAACCCGGCGATCTACTGGCTGGACGCCCGGAGCTCGGACGCGTTCCACAACATCACCGACAACCCGGACGGCCACGCGCTCTACGAGCTCCGGTCGAACTACAGCGATCCGTACAACGAGACGCTCCCGCTGGTGACCTACCTGCGCGACCTGGGCAGGGACGGCTTCACCGGCAACAACGTCACCTTCCCGGCGGTCCCTGCGGGCGCGCTGGGCACAGGATCCCCGGCGCTCCCCAGCGTCACCCTGAACCTGGAAAGCGCGCTGCCGGCCAATGGCGGCTACAGCGACGTGACCGGCGTCGGGTCGCCCGACAACTACATCCGGGACTTCGGGTCCCATGGCGGGTTCTAGGGCAGCCAGCTCTAGCCACGAGTTAGCGCGAAGCGCTGGGGCCATCCGGAGTCGTCCGGGTGGCCCCATCGTCGTTCTAGGCATGCAGGTCGCTATCTATCTCCGGTGGGCTGGACAGCCGTAGGCTGGCGGCAGAAAAGTAGCCGGAGGAGTGATTATCTGATCTACCGTGTGGTCGGAGAGTCGAGCGAATGGGTCTGGTCGGAGGCGTCCGGCGCTCTGGAGATTTCGCTCGGTCCAGGTCGGCTGATGGGCGCGTACAACGCCGGAGTCGCGGATGACGCATGGGGCGACTTGCCTATGCCGCTGCTGTCCAATCCACGGGTGCGTTTCTGGTTCACCGAGCGCGGATGGCGTGCCTATGGCCGGCGCGTGGCGGCCGGGGCCCGCGCCAGTGGTCGCACCTTCCGTGTCATCCGGCGTAAGAACCCGTCCAAGTCAATGGTGGCATACCGAGACGACTGGCAAGTCGCGCTGCTACCCGAGCGCGACTAGCCAATCATGAATGCTTTCCGGCACTGTAAGCGCGGTCAGTACATCTTCATGGCATTTGGCCCAATGGTGTAGCAGGCTGACTGCGATTCCCTGGCCGCAGTCTCAGCCGCTCGCGTCATCAGCTCCATGCAGCTCGAGCACTTCCCCAGACGGTCGATGTCCGTCTTGCTCGCTTCCTCGCCACAATAGAAGCACTCTTCCGTCATCGTTCTTCCATTCTTCGTATTACCGGCCTGGTTGCGGTGCGCCGAGCACAGCGAGGAGGCGGGTACGCTCCCCGACTGCGCGGCTGCGCCTGGCCGACCGCTGTTGACAGGTCGGGGCGCGTTGCACCAGCAGTAGCTTACTGTCCCATTTGCCCCATAAGCCACATTATGGCGCATTCCGGCCTTGCGCGGCACGGTGCGGCGAAGAACCGACCCCGGCTACGCGATGAGCACCGGCTTCCTCGGGCGGACGATGCCCGCGCTGATCAGAGACTCGGCGGTGTCGAGGACCGACTCGCGCAGCGGGCGCGGGGCCCAGCCGAGGTCGCGGACGGCCTTCGCGGCGGTGACGTCGTGCTGGATGCCCAGCATCTCCGCGCCGAGCTTGGCCTCGCCGTTAAAGGGGGCGGCGACCCGCACGACCCAGGACGGCAGCGGCCGGGTGGCGATCTTGTAGCCCTGCGGGCCGTATACCGCCTTGAGGATCAAGGCGATGCCGGTCATCGGCAGGTGGCCGTTGGAGCAGATGTACCGGTTCCCGGTCGCCGCGGGGACCTCGAGGGCGAGGCGGTGCGCGGCGGCGAGGTCGCGGACGTCGGTGAAGGCCAGGTGCAGCGGCGGTATCGCGGGCATCTCGCCGGCCAGCATCCGCCGCACGATGTCGGCCGAACTGTCCCGCTTGACCTGCAGCGGAGGGCCGATGATGGCGCCCGGGTGAACCACCGCCAGCTCGATGCCGTGGTCGGCGGCGAGGTCCCAGGCCCTCCTTTCCGCCAGCAGCTTGCTCTTGGCGTAGGCGTTGCATTCGGCCGGGTCCGACCAGTCGGCCTCGGTCCGCTGGCGCGCCGCGGTCGCGCGGTTGCGGGTGATCACGTCCAGCGAGGAGGTGCAGACGACGCGCTTCACCCCCGCTTTGGCCGCCGCGGCAAGCACCCGGGTGGTGCCGTCGACGGCCGGGCGTATCAGTTCGTCCTCATGCCTGGGCGCCTTGAACGGGATCGGCGAGGCGACGTGCAGCACGTAGTCGCACCCGCTGGCTGCCTCGGCCCATCCGTCGTCGGCGTCCAGGGTGGCCTCGGCCAGGTCGAACGCGCCGCTCGCGTTGTCGATGGCCGAGCGCAGGTGCGCGGTGTCGGCCGTTGCCAGGTTCCGGACGGTACCGCGCACGTCGTACCCGCGCCCAAGCAGGTCGACGATGCAGTGCCCGGCCACGAAACCCGTCGCCCCGGTGACCAGCGCCCGGCCCTGCTTGCCGTGATTCATGCTCAACTCATAGGGGTCGGCCGGCACCGATGTCAACTGGGTGCTTACTTTCAACTGGTTACTTCGACCAGGCGAACCCGCGGGCTGGCAGGCGTTACCCCGTCGACGGGCCTCCACCGTCCGTGATCTGCATAGACGTCCGATGAATCGTGGACTTCTTTTAAGGTCTCGTCGTAAGTTTCTGGCGATGTCTGGACTTCGGTCCTCACCAGAGGTACAACACATCCGATGTATCAAATTTGTTACCGGCTTTGCACACACCCACCTCGCGTCCGGGGAGGACTCATGTCCGCTCGATGTGCACTCCCACACCGACTTCTGGCCAGCACCGCCGCCTGTCTTATCGCGGTCGCGGCCGGCCTCGTCGCCGCCATCTTCGGCGGCACTCCGGCGGCGTCTGCCACCTCTGATACCACCGCCTGGCAGAACGGGGCCTTCTCGGAAAACACCGGCGGCGTGGTGTCTCGCTCGGACGTCTTCCTCGGCCGGCCGAACACCTCCGACTCCCAGTCACTTCCGCTCGGCAACGGCTCGCTCGGCGTTGCCGCCTGGGCCGCGGGCGGCTTCACCGCGCAGCTCAATCGCAGCGACACCATGCCCAGTCGGCTGTCTCCTGGCCAGGTCCAGATCCCGGGGCTGGCGCCGATGACATCGGCCGCGAACTTCACCGGCACGCTGGACCTCTACAACGGAGTGCTTGACGAGTCCGGCGGCGGCATGACCATGCAGGCCTGGGTGCCGGCCGGCAAGGACGAGCTCATCGTGAACGTCACCGGCGCCAACCCGAGCACGCAGGAGACCGCCGACCTGCACCTGTGGAGCGGGCGCAGCCCCACGGCGGCCGCGTCGGGCGCGATCGGCAGCCTCGCCCAGACCTGGGTGGACAACTCCCAGACGGGCTCGTCGGGTCAGACCTTCGGCGCGATGAGCGCGATCACCGCGGGCGGGCAGAACGTGACCGCCTCGGTCGTCAACTCCACCGAGGTGCAGGTCTCCTTCACCCCGAACTCGAACGGCTCGTTCCGGGTGGTCATCGCGTCGCCCGCGTGGACCGGGGGCAACGCGACCACCACCGCCTCGAGTCTGATCGGGAGCGACGCCACCACCGCCGCGTCGACGCTCCTGTCCACCCAGTCGTCTTGGTGGAACAGCTACTGGGCGAACGCCGGGCTGATCGAGGCGAACTCCTCCGACGGCACCGCGCAGTACATGGAGAACCTGCGCACCCTCTACCTGTACGACGAGGCCGCCACGATGCACAGCGGCGACGACCCGGGCAGCCAGGCGGGGGTGGCGGACATGTTCGCCTACGACCAGGACCAGCAGGACTGGTACCCGGCCGGGTACTGGCTGTGGAACCTGCGCGGCCAGATCGCCGCGAACATGTCGTCCGGCAACTTCAACAACAACCTGCCGATCTTCGGCATGTACCTCAACGACCTGCCGGCCATCGAGTCGTGGACCAGCGCGCAGATGGGCGGCAAAGCGGGGGCGTGTGCGCCGGAGACGATGCGGTTCAACGGCAACGGCTACTACAACGGCGGCAGCAACTCGTCGAACGCCTCCTGCGCCACGGCATCCAGCCCGAGTTACAACGCGCTGAACGTCGCCAGCGGTCCCGAGATCGCGCTGGACATCTGGCAGCAGTACCAGGACACGGGAAGTCTCCCGTTCCTGCAGCAGTACTACCCAGTGATGCAGCAGGCCGCCACCTTCCTGCTGGCGTACCAGAGCGTCGGCTCCGACGGTTTCCTGCACGCAGTGGCGAACGCGCACGAGAGCCAGTGGGCGGTGCAGGACCCGACCGACGACATAGCCGCGGACCAGGCGCTGTTCCCTGCGGTGATCAGCGCGGCGACGCTGCTGAACACCGATGCGTCGCTGGTGTCGCAGTTGCGCACGGCCGAGAACCAGATCGAGCCTTACGCGCGGGTTAGCCAGTCGAACCTGTCTTCACTGCTCAACTCGCAGCCAACGTCGGCGTCCGCGGCCGCTAGTGCCGACGCCGCGGGCAGCGACGTGATCGGCGACTCCTACCAGCCGTCGGCGACCATCCGCAACAGCGAGAACATCGGCCTGGAGCCGGTGTGGCCGTACGGGGTGATAGGTGACAGCACGACAGTAAACGGGGACAACCTGACCGCGCTGGCCGACCGGACCTACAACTCCAAGCCGAACACGGACTCCAACGACTGGAGTTACGACACGGTGGACGCGGCCCGCCTGGACATGGGCTCCCAGGTCTCCACCGACCTCGTCAACAACACCGAGAAGTACCAGACCTACATCTCCGGCCTGGCCGCGTTCAACCCCGGTTCGAGCGACGAGCCGTATATCGAGCAGGCCTCCAACGTCGCCACCGCGCTCGATGAGGCCCTGGCTACCGACTACGACGGGACCCTGCGCATCGCGCCGGCCTGGCCGTCGGGCTGGGACGTCGCGGGCACCGTCTACATCCAGGGCGGATCCAAGGTCGACGTGCAGATCGAGGGCGGCGTCATCGCCACCGCCGCCATCCAGGCGGGCACGACCGAGACCATGACCGTGCGCAACCCGTGGTCCGGCCAGCAGGCTGAGGTCGTCAACGGATCCACCGGCGCCGTGGTCGTCGCCGCCACCACCAGCGCAACGCTCAGCGTCCCGGTGACGGCCGGCTCGTCGTACCTGATCGAGCAGCCGTCTTCGCCCACCACGTCGCTGTCGTTCGCTCAGGTCACCGGCACCCAGGCGACGTCGGCCAAGCACCTGGGGGGTAAGGTCCAAATCGGCCTCGACCCGGCCGTCGGCTACGCCAACCTGGCCGCCTCCTACAACGACGTCGCCATCACGGCCGACACCAACACCGCGCCTGGCAACTACGACGGGGGCGGCGCGAGCTTCTCCGAGACCGCGCTGACCAACGCCGGAGCGGCACCCGGGGCGACCATCACCTCCTCGGGGATCTCGTTCACGTTCCCGAACGTCGCCGCCGGAAGCAACGACAACACCGTCGCCGAGGGCCAGACCATCACGATGTCCGGCAGCGGCACCCTCGGGTTCCTGGTGTCGGGCAGCTACGGTCCCGCCTCCGGGACCGGGACCATCACGTACACCGACGGCAGCACGCAGAACTACACCCTCAACGCCCCCGACTGGTTCTCCACCACGCCGCCGAGCGGCGGAGCGACAGCGGTCAGCTCGGCCTACCAGAACCGGCAGGGCAACACCACCTACGCCCACAGCGCCGATATCTTCTCCGAGACCGTCGCGCTCACCGCGGGCAAGACCATCGCCTCGGTCAGCCTGCCGCCGGGCGGGGCGCTGACCTCGGGCACCCCCGCCCTGCACGTATTCGCCATCAGCGCGGAAGGTCCCTTCGGCGGCACCGCCGCCGCGGTCCCTGGCACGGTGCAGGCGGCCAACTACGACACCGGCGGACAGGGGACGGGCTACAACGTCGCCTCCGTCAACGGCAGCGCCAACAGCTACCGGCCGGACGGGGTCGACCTCGAAGCGTGCACCGACACCGGCTGCGGCGACGACATCGGCTGGACCGGGACCGGGCAGTGGTTCCGCTACACCGTCAACGTCGCCACCGCCCGCAGCTACACGGTCAGCCTGCGGCTGGCCTCCCCCAACGGGGTGACCGACGCGCTGCACATCGCCAGCTCGTCCGGCGCCAACCTGTCCGGAGCGGTCAGCGCCCCTGACACCGGTGGCTGGCAGACCTGGACCACGGTGACGGCCACCGTCACCCTCCCCGCGGGCCAGCAAACCCTGACCATCTACCAGGACAACGGAGGCTGGAACATCCACGACCTGACCTTCTCCTAGCCTCACCCAAAGCCGGCGATAGTCCCGGCTGGTACGTCAAGTGCGCGTCTGGGCCCACTCTCGTGGCCCGGATGCGCACTTTGCACGTCCGAGGCGCGGTGGCGGCCGACTGGGGCGGCGGGCCGACGGCCACCGCGGCGACAGAGCGGCGAACGGTCCGATTCCCGCGAATAACGCTCCGAGGTTGCCGCAGGCGGGCGCGCACCGGGTGCTCGCTCCGATCGGGAAGAATGGGGCGGCGCGCCCATCGGCGCCGGAGACGAGAGGCGGATAGGGATCGTGAGCATGGACCAGTCGCGGCAGGTCTACGTCATCGGCGGCGGCCCGGCCGGGCTGGCGGCCGGCGCCGAACTACGCCGTCGGGGGCTGCACCCGGTGATCCTGGAACGCGGCGAGCAGGTAGGGACCAGCTGGCGGGCGGGCTACGACCGGTTGCATCTGCACACCGTGCGGGGTCTTTCCGGGCTGCCGGGGTTCGGGATTCCCCGCGCGGCGGGTCGCTGGCCCTCCCGTGACGCCGTGATCGACTACCTGGAACGCTACCGGGCCGCGCATGACCTCGAGGTCCGCGGGCGGATCGAGGTGGAGCTGATAACGGCCGCGCAGGCGCAGGACGGCGACGGAGTCCGGTGGATGCTGCACACCACGGCGGGCGAGCGGCTCCCGGCGCGGTCGGTCGTGGTCGCGACCGGTCATGCTCATACGCCCTATGTGCCGGACTGGCCGGGGCGCCAGGAATACTCCGGCGAGCTACGGCACGCTCGGGAGTACCGCAATCCCGCCCCGTTCGCCGGGCTCGACGTGCTCGTGGTCGGCGTGGGCAACAGCGGGGCCGAGATCGCCACCGATCTGGCCGAGGGAGGCGCACGACGGGTGTGGATCGCGGTGCGGACCCCGCCCCAGATTGTGCGGCGCGATGTGGCCGGGTGGCCCGCGCACGCGACCGGCATCCTGGTCAGCCGGCTGCCGACGGCCCTGGTGGACCCGGTCGCCCGGCTGCAGCGGCGGCTCACCGTCCCTGACCTCACCCCCTACGGCATCCCCCGGCCCCAGGATGGCCTGCTCGCCCGCGTCCGGCGGGTCGGGGAGGTGCCGTTGCAGGACGTGGGGTTCGTCGGGGCGGTCCGCAGCGGCAAGGTCACCCCGGTCGCGGCGGTGACCGGGTTCGATGGCGACAAGGTCCTGCTGGCGGACGGATCGGCCATCGGCCCGCGGGCGGTGATCGCGGCGACCGGTTACCGCCGCGGGCTGGGCACGCTGGTCGGGCAGCTGGGGGTGCTCGACCAAAGCGACCTGCCCAGGATCCACGGCGGCGCGCCCGCGGCACCGGGCCTGTACTTCGTCGGCTACACCGTCTCGCTCAGGGGCATGCTGCGCGATATCGCCGCTGACGCACGGCGGGTCGCCCCCGCGGTCGCAGGCGACTGGCCACCGGAGCCGCGCTAGCCGATCTGCGGTCGGGGCCTTCGGCACGCGCCGAAGGCCCCGACCGGGATCTCGGTCAGCGGGCCAGCTTGACGCCGCGCGACCAGGGACCGTAGCCGACTACCGCCTTCGCCCGAACCTGGCAGACGTAGCTGACCCCGCGGGTGAGCGAGGTCACCTTCAGCGATGAGCGGGGGCCGATCACGTACCGGGTGGTGTGGTGCACGGCCGCGCACCGGCCCTGGTACGAACGGACGTACGAGCCCCGGGGCCGCGCGGCGCGGAAGCTGAGGTACGCCACCGTCGCCGACGCCCGGCGGGTGCTCAGCCCGGCCGGGGCGTTCGGCGTGATGACGCCGCGCCTGATCCGCACCATCCGCGGCGAGAACGTGATCCCGGTGATCGCGATCTCGGTCGAGGTCGGTCCCGGGGTCACGGTCACGGTCCCGGTTCCCACGCTGGCGGAGACGCCGGCCGAAGTGAGCGTCGAGGGGTCGTTGATGCCCATGTCCACCAGGAACGCGTTGGGCAGCACGCCGTACCAGAAGCCGTCGAACACCTCGCCATTCAGCTCGTGGGAGTTGCCGAGCTGCTCGCTGATCGTGAGCGGGCTTCCGGTGATCTGCGGCGGTATCTCGGTCAGTTCGACGTTGGTCCACTGGTCGAGGCCGTTGAAGTCGTTCCACTGGGCCGAGTTGGACCACTGCTGCCAGTCGCCGATCTCGCCCTGGAAGGCGACGATCGTGTTGGTCTCGTTGTACGGGCAGCTCCAGGCGACCGCGTTGCAGTCGGCGTTGACCCCTTGCTCAACGGCGGTCCCGGTGATGGTGACGTCCCAGGTGCCGACCCTGCCGTTGAAGGTGTCGGTGGCGGTCACGCCGCCCGCGTACTCGTCAACCACCCGCGGCCGGTGCTTGCCGACGTCAACCGTGATGCTGAACGGAACGTTCACATCGCCCGGCGCCAGCGTCTCGTAGGTGCCCTTGATCAACGCGTCACCGATCCCCCACTGGGTGAGGAACTCGCCGTCTGACTGCAGTGACCCGGAGGCGGAGACCGCGTAGGTCGGATCGGTCTCGGTGATGGCGACCCCGTTGCGCGAGGCGGACACGACACAGGGCGGAGCCTGGTTTCCGCACCATTCTGAGGGAAAAATGTTCGGCCTTGCGGGCATCGCCTGGGCCGGCGAGGCAACCAAAGGCCCGGCCAGGCCCAGCAGCGTCACGAGCGCCGCGGCCAGCAGGGAAATGCGCTTATTCATGGCGCAAGCATGTCGCACGGATCTGCCCCTGCACCGGGTATTTCGCCAGACCAATCCAACTGCTGCGGCCGGCGCGGGCAGGTACTCGTGGTCTCCCTGCGCGCTGTGGAAGTGGTACTTGTTTCAGTGGTGAAATGTCGGAAGACTATGGGTTTAGTGCGTTATATGGGACGGCTGGGACGGTCGAGCTCGGTGCGATGGATAGAAGGCAGGACGGTTAATGAGGCGTCGCGTGGCCGTTGTGACGGCTGTGCTTTTGGGGTCGGTGGCGGCCGGGGTTGGTGCCGGGTCGGTTCCGGCCGGGGCGTCAGTTGGCGCTCGTGAGGCGGGGGCGGCCACCAGCGCGGCCAGCGAGCCGTCGGTCACGGTCAGGGCGATCGACCGGGAGGGCAAGGCGGCCGCGGTCACCGCGTCGCTTGAGTCGGCCGCCTCCTACGGCATCCAGGACACGCTGACCAGCGCGCACGCCACCAAGGTGCCCACGGGGACCTACAACGTCGCGGCCTGGGTGTGGGAGCCGAACAAGAAGGCCGCCACCCTGGTGGACCGGGCGATCACGATCACGTCGTCGGTGACGATGACCTTCGACGCCCGGCCGGGCAATCCGCTCCGGTTCACCGTCAACGACTCCACCGTCGTGGCCCACGGCCTGTACGCCGAGCCGTTCAACGCGGTCTTTGGCGAGCCGGCGACCTGGGGCAGCGGCTTCGGCCCGATCAACGGGCCGGCCGTGTACGTGGCGCCGGGCAAGCTGCCGAGCGGGTGGGACGTGATCCTGGAGGCCAACCTGGTCCGGCCCGAGACCGGCGACACCGCCAGCCCGGTCGAGTACGAGCTGGTCAAGGTGCTGTCGGGCAGCATCCCGGCGAACCTGACATTCGCCAGCACCAGGGCCGGGCTCGCGCACGATCACGTGACGATCAGGGACTTCGGCCAGGGGACCGACGGCGTGATGTTCGCGCCTTACGAGTACGGCGACAGCCCGAGCCATACCAACCTGTGGGGCGCCTCATTTGGGCAGGACAACGTGCGCACCCCGGCCAGCCTCGACTTCTTCTTCTCGCCCGGGTACCGCTGGGAGTCGGCCGACTTCGCGGCAGGCGACGACGAGTACGGGGCCAGTCCGCTGCTGGCCGGGCACACGTACGGGCAGACGTTCGACGCGGCCGTGTTCAGCCCGTCACCGTTGTTCGGCCCGGCGGTGTACGGAAGCACCCTCTACTTCACCGAAACGTTCGGCAACTCCCTCCTGGTCGACGCGGGCAACCAGGACCCCGGCTCCGAATCGGTCGGCCTGGCCGAGACCATCCGCCCGCAGGGCTGGCTGTACGAGGGGAGCAAGCTCATCGCGCACGCGTCGGGCTACAACGCGAAGTTCAGCGTGAAAATCCCGGCGGCGACGCAGACCTACACGATGAAGGTCGAGGCGACCCGGGCCTACTCGGACGACGTCCCGATCACCGGCCTGGCGAAGTCGGTGACGGCGACCTACACGTTCCGGGCCGCGGCCGGGGAAACGACGCTGGCCGCCAACACCTTCTGGCCGCGCATGATCGCGCAGGGCGTGTCGGAGAAGAACGCCGCCGCGGGCGGGTCGAGGACCACGGTGCCGATCACGTTCGACACCGTCAGCGGCACCATCGCCGCCCACGACGTCGCGGTGTGGTCGTCGGTCAACGGCGGCAAGACCTGGACCGCGCTGCGGGTCACCCACAGCGGCAGCACGTGGTCCGTGACGGTCGACAACCCCAGGAAGGCGGGCTACGTCTCGCTGCGGGTTCAGGGGGAGGACGCGGCCGGGTTCAAGGCGACGGTCAGCGCGATCAACGCGTACGCGGTGAGCTGACCTGCCGGCCGGTGAAACCAGGGTCCGTTCGACATGAGGATCTTGATCTTGATCTGACGACCCGAGCCCCTCCCGCATGCCTGCCTGCCCGATCGAGGACGGTTAAGAAGTAGCTCAGCGATGGGAGTCGGCTGAGGGGCAACGCCATGCGTCACGGGTCGCGACCTGCAAATCCTCCGGGACGCGGGATTGCTGGAACGCCGCCGGGTCGGGCGGTCGGTGCTCTACCGTCGGTCCCGGGCGGGGGACCTCCTCATCCGGATCCAGAGCGGGGCATGACCTAACGACCGGGATCAGGTCCCGCGATTGCCTCCTCGTAGGCCTGCAAGGTCGCGATGAACGTGACGCGCTCGGCCGGTGTGAGCGGTTCGAGTGCACGCCGCCAGGCGCGCGCGCCGGGCGCGAGCCACTGCTCGATGGCCGCACGGTGGTCGCCGGCAATGTCGACGATGTGCCGTCGGCGGTCTGCCTCGTCCTCGCGCCGAGTCAGCACCCCCTTCGCAGCCAGGTCGCTGATCAGCAGGCTGACCGTCGTCGGGGCGACCTGCAACCGCTGGGCGAGGTCCGACACGGTGAGCTGGCCGTCGAACAGCAGGTAGGACAGCAGCGACAGGTGCCTCGGCGCCAGTTCGAGGGACTGCAGGCTGGCCGGGATGCCCAGCCGCTTGGCCCGCGCGACGAGCCGCGGCATGAGCAGCATGAGCTGCCTGATCGTGGCGTCGGTGGACAGTCCGGCGGGCGATTCCTTTGACACTCCCTGCCATCCAAATTATCTTTGCAAACAAAGCTAATCTCTATCTCGCCTCGATTATCGCAGGAGAACGACATGCCTCACCTGACCGTTCACGCGCTCGAGGGCGATCTGGCC
This sequence comes from uncultured Actinomycetota bacterium, assembly GCA_963773105.1. Lineage (GTDB taxonomy): Bacteria > Actinomycetota > Actinomycetes > Streptosporangiales > Streptosporangiaceae > Trebonia. The sequence continues at coordinate 933,268 of CAVZAA010000001.1, read as the reverse complement.
GGGAGGGAGGCGGCCCTGGCCGAGGCACTGACCGACTCGGTCGCAGCGGTGTACGGATCGTGGGCTCGCGAACTCGTGTCGGTTCAGCTCATCGGCCTGCCAGTCGGGCGCTGGGCGGTCGGGGGCCGACTCGTGCAGACCGTGTCCCCGGCAGTTACCCTGGGCGTCCGCGAGGCCCTGTTCGCGCGGCCGGACGCCGACGAGGTGGTCAGCAAGCTCATCGCGTCGCTGACCGACGCGATCGCCTCGGTGTTCGGGCAGCACAGCCGGGCCAGCACCACGGTGGAACTGGTGGCGACACCGGCGGGCAGGACCGGTGTCGGCGGGCGGCCGACGCAGTAGCGGCCACTCCGGAGTCCAGTTCGGTGCAATGGCTGCCTAGCGCGGGCGGGCGCGGAACCAGGTCTCCCGGTCCAGCGGGTTCGGGCCGATTCTGGGGCGGACCGGGGGCGGTCCCGTGACTGGGGTGTAGTGGGTTACCTCCGAGGTGAAGACGGCCTCGCCGCTGGTTTGCTCGGGCAGCTGCGCCAGCAGCGGCTGGACGTTTCTGGTGGGGATCGTGCCGGTCAGGGTCATGGTCAGCGCCAGGGCGGCCGGGGCGGCGGTGCCGTCGGCCTCGGTGCCGGTGACGAGGCCGGACAGCCGGGCCAGGGTCACGGTCACCACCGGGAGCGCCCCGGCCGGGATCTCCAGGCGGAAGCTCTCGACCGGCTCGCAGACGACCGTGCGGGCCTGCCGGAGCGCTTCGTGCACTAGGACCGGGGCCAAGTTGCGGAAGTCGGCGCCGACCGAGGACACGTTCTTGTTGAACTTCTGGTGCATGGCCGACTGCCGGGGCCAGTAACCGGTGTGGGTCAGCACTATCCGCGCGTCGGGGATCTCCCAGCCGGACAGGCCCTGCGCCAGGGCCGTCCGCACCCCCTCCCAGGTCGCGGCGAAGAACGCGGGCGGCATCGAGCCCAGCTCGACCTCCAGATCGCAGGTCAGCCCGGCGCCGACGGCGGCGGGCTCGACCCGGAATCCCAGCGTGGCCAGATAGGGCGTGGTGTGCTCGGACGAGATGGCGAACGCCGCCCCCGTCCCCACGATCCGCTCCAGGTGGACGGTCACCGTGGGGCGGAAAGTGACGGCGACGCCGAACTGTTCGGCCAGCAGCGCGGCGATCACCTCCTTCTGCACCTCGCCGTAGAGGCTGACCGCGATCTCGTGCCGCTCGTCGTCGAGCCGCAGGTTGATCAGCGGGTCCGCTTCCGCCAGCTCCTGCAGGGCAGCGAACAGGCGGCCGCGCTGGGCGGGGTCGACCGGGTCGACCACGGACTCGAGCGCGGGCCGCGGGAACTGGCGGGTGACCCGGCCGGGGATGGCCTGGCCGACCCAGGCGCCGACGGTGGCCGAGGCGAGACCTCGGATCCGGACCACGTCGCCGGCCGTGGCGGTGCCGGTCTGGGTCCAGCCCTGCGGGGTGGACCGTTCCAGGGACGTGATCACCCCGGGCCGCCCCTCCCCCGCTGCCGCCCGGTCCCTGACCCGCAGTTCCCCGCCGAAGAGGCGGCAGTGCGCCAGCCTGCCCCGCTCGGTGTGCTCGATCTTGTAGACGACGCCGGACAGCGCGCAGACCGACTCGCGGGCCCACGGCAGCAGCCTCGGCAGCGCCGCCAGCAGGTCGGGCACGCCTGCGCCGGTCAGTGCGGAGCCGGCCCCCACCGGGACCAGTAGGCAGCGCCGCACCTGGGCCCGGGCCGAGCGCAGCGCTAGGCCGACGCCCACGCCCGGCTCGGCCGAGGCGACCGGCTCGGCCGAGGCGACCGGCTCGCGAGTGCGGGGTTGGCCGGCGGACGAGAGCTCGGCTAGCGCGGCGCGCAGGACCCGGTCGTCGAGCGTCGCGAGGACATCGATCACCCGGGGGTCGGTCATAGGCACCGGCCGGGTGCCTGCGGCGGGGGCACCGGGGGCCAGCACGTCCGTCAGCGGCAGCGTCTGCACGCCGCCGGGCGCGGTGAGCCGCCGGTCGATCTCGCCCAGGACCCGGGCCGGATCGGCGCCGCCGCGGTCGATCTTGTTGATGAAGATCAGAGTGGGCACGGCCAGGCGGCGCAGCGCCCGCCAGAGCACGACGGTCTGCGACTGGACGCCCTCCACGGCCGAGACCACGAGCACGGCCGCGTCGAGCACGGCCAGGCTGCGCTCGACCTCGGCGATGAAGTCGGAGTGGCCCGGAGTGTCGATGAGGTTGACCTGAACGTCGCCGACGGCGAAGGACGCCACGTTGGTGCGCACGGTGATGCCACGGCGCCGCTCGATGTCCATCGAGTCGGTGCGGGTGGTGCCGTTGTCGACGCTGCCGGGCGCGGAGATGGCGCCGGCCTCGTAGAGGAGCCGTTCGGTCAGGCTCGTCTTGCCCGCGTCAACATGCGCGAGGATGCCCAGATTGATGGTGTGCGTTGCGTGCAACAAGTGACAACTGCTCCAGAAGTCGGGTCGGGACTGTCGGCAGAGCAGTAGCCGCACGCATCTCGGTGACCTCCGTAGCTAGTCGTCAGTGACACTCCATTACCTCCCAGCCCAACGCTCGCGCGCAACCGAATAAATCAGGTCCCGCCGTCGGCACCCGGCTTGCCGGACCGGGGGCATGATGACGGCGACCGCCGCGGGGCGGTAGGAGACGCGCTCATCATGCCCCCGGCCGACTGCCGTGCGCCTTCGCCAAGGTTCCTTTGGGCCCTCTGGCGGGCGCATCCCTGTCGGGTCAGGAACTGCTGACCACTATCTTCGCGGACGCCTGGCGCTCGTGCACCGGGACGCGGACCTCTAGGACCCCGTCCTTGTAGTTCGCCGTGACGTCGGCCTCGGCCGCGCCCATGGGCAGCGGCAGCGACCGGGACATCAGCCCGTAGCGCAGCTCCTTCCGCACATAGTCCTTCTCCTCTCCATTCTCTTCGGCGTGGCGCTCGGCCTCGATGTGCAGCATCCCGTCGGAGAGGGTCACCGCGACATCCCTGTCCGGGTCGATGCCGGGCAGATCGGCTCGCAGCACCAGCGTCCCGTCCTCCCGGAACTCCTCGACCCGGATGAGGTTCCCTGGGTCCCGCCACTGCGGGAACACCACGGGCCGGAACGGCATCATCCGCATCCACTCATCGAACAACCGGTCCAAGCGGCCGAAAACGTCGGCCCCCTCCTCGAGAGACTCGCGCCTCATCAGACCTGTCATGGTCTTCACCTCCACCTTTAGGTAACGCCGTTACCCGACAAGGGGGTAGAGCAGTTGATCCCGGATCAACTCGCCCAAGGGCATCGGGTGAGGTGACCCTGGTCCCCCAGGCCTGGCTCCGGATGCGCTGCCGACAGCCTGGCGTCAACCGAAGCGCTTGGTGATTGCCTGGGCGATCTCCTCCGGAGCGTCTTCTTGGATGTAGTGCCTGGCGCGTGGCAACACCACGGTGACGTTGCTGGCGAAGGCGGCCTGCATGCGGGGCAGGAGGTGACCGGCCCGGAACGCGGGGTCCTTCCTTCCCCATACCAGCAGCGCCGGCTTGGCCCCGAGCGTGGCCGGCACGTCACTGGCCAGGCGCTGCAACAGCGGGCGGGCGGCCAGGAGCTGCCGGGGCAACTCGGCGACGCCTCTGCGGGCGCTAGGCGACGGCTGGACCTTGCGGTAGTGGTCCATTTCCCCGGGCGTCAGGTGGTGCTCCATTCCCATTGGGAGGATCCGCTCAACGAAGATGTTCTTCTCCAGGATCTGCTGCTGCATCCATGACGTGGACGCCACCTTGCAGAACGCCGCCATCCTGAGGTCGGCGGGCCAGAACCACGTATCGCCGAGGATGACGCCGCGGATACGCTCCGGGCGCACAGTGGCGACGCCCATGCTGACCGGGCCGCCCCAGTCCTGGCCCATCGTGATGAACCCGTCGAGCTGGAGATCATCCACCAGTTCGCCGACGCAGCGAACGTGCTCCTCGGTCGTATAGCCGTAAGACTCAGGACGCTCGGAGAGCCCGAACCCCAGGTAGTCAACCGCGATGCAGCGGAAGTTTTCGCGCAGCCTGGTGATGACCTTCCGGTACAGGAAGCTCCAGGTCGGGTTGCCGTGACAGAACAATATCGGCGGCCCCGCGCCCTCGTCGACGTAGTGCATCTGGCCGGCGTAGCTATCGAACCAGTGCGATTTGAACGGGTACAGGGACGGGTCGGGCGAGAAATCGATCCTCATGCTACGAGCCTGACCTACGAGGCCGCGGACCTCTAGGGCGTCCCGAACCCTGCGGCGAGGACCTTCGGCCCTGACCATTCTGCTCCATCGCACGTACGTTTGATGGAGGAGTCGGCTGCGATTGCATGTGGGGGCCGCAATGCAGGAATTGTCAGTGCCTGCGGCATACGTTGTGAAACCCGACGACAACATCACCGATGATGTCTTCGTGAATGCGGAGAACTGGCCTGAAGAGGTCGGCCTGAGACGCCGGACGAAGGGCGGCTGGACGCCGGTGACCTGGCGCGATTTCGCCGCCGAGGTACGCCGCATGGCCGCCGGCCTCATTGCCGCCGGCATCCAGCCGGGCGACCGGGTGGCGCTGATGTCGCGCACGCGATTTGAGTGGACCCTCCTTGACTACGCGATCCTGGCCGCCGGCGGCGTCATCGTGCCGATCTACCCCACCTCCTCCCTCGAGCAGGTCGAGTGGATCCTGGGCGACTCTGGCGCCACCGCCGCCATTGTCGAGACCGCCGATCACGCGGAGATGATCGCCGCCGTGCAGGCCAAGCTCCCGGCACTCGCCCACACGTGGGAGATCGAGGGCAGCCGGTTCGGCGGGCTTCCTGACCTCGCGGCGCGCGGTGCCGGCGTCACACCGGAGCAAGTCGAGGAACGTCGCCGGACCTGCGGGGCCGACGACCTGGCCGAGATCGTCTACACCTCCGGTACGACCGGCCGTCCGAAGGGATGCGTCCTAAGCCACGGCAATATCGTCGCCAACACCCGTAACTGCATGCTGAACGACGGCTTCCCCCGGGTCTTCAACTCCCGCGCCTCGAGCCTGCTGTTCCTGCCCCTGGCGCACAGCTATGCCCAGCTCATCCAGTACGGCGCGATCTACTCGCGCACCGTCCTGGGGCTGGCCGACATGGCCGATGCCGTGGCCGAATTGCCGGCATTCCGGCCCACCGCGGTCCTGTCCGTGCCGCGCGTGTGGGAAAAGGCTTACAACAGCGCCAAGCGCCGGGCCATGGCCGAAGGGCACGGCAAGATCTTCGCGAGCGCGGAGACCACCGCTATCGCCTACAGCCGAGCGCTGGACGCCGGCGGTCCCGGTCCGGTGCTCCGTCTGCGGCACCTCCTGTTCGACCGGCTCGTCTACAGCAAGCTGCGCGCGGCGCTCGGCGGCAGCGTGCAGTACGCCTGGAGCGCTGCCGCCCCGCTCGGTACCCGGCTGGGGCACTTCTACCGCGGCTGCGGCCTCACCGTCCTCGAAGGCTACGGCCTGACCGAGACCAGCCCCGCGGCCAGCACGAACACGCTCGACGCGCAGAAGATCGGCACAGTGGGCCGGCCAATCCCAGGCTGCACCATCCGGATTGCGCCGGATGGCGAGATCCTCATCACGGGCCATGTGGTATTCCAGGGCTACTGGAACAACGAGGCCGCCACCAAGGCGATGATCGACGGCGACGGCTGGCTGCACACCGGCGACATCGGAGCCCTCGACAACGAGGGGTTCCTGACGATTACCGGACGTCAGAAGGACCTCATCGTTACCGCGGCGGGCAAGAACGTCGCGCCTGCCGTGCTCGAAGACCGGCTACGCGCCCACTGGCTGATCGGCGAGTGCCTGGTCGTGGGGGACGCGAAGCCCTACATCGCGGCGCTAGTGGCCGCGGACCCGGAGGCGCTTGCCCAGTGGCAGGCAGACAACGGCAAAGCGGAAACGGCGACGGTCGCGGAGCTTCATAACGACCCTGCCCTGCGGGCGGAAATCCAGGCCGCCATCGATGAGGCCAACAAGGCGGTGTCGCACGCTGAGGCGATCAAGAAATTCGTCATACTTGACAGCGATCTCACCGAGTCCGGCGGACAGCTAACGCCGACGTCCAAGCTGCGGCGCGGCGTCGTCATGCAGCAGTTCGCGGCTCAAATCGCATTTTTGTATGACTAGTGCGACGCGGAGCCTACGCCTGGGACTCGGCCCTTCTCCTAACGGCAAAGCGCTCGATCGCGCGGAACCCCTCCTGCATGACCTTCGAATAGCTGCCGGGTATGTCCACGAACCTGGCCGCCAGCCGCACCGCGCCCTGGGGATCGGTCCTCCAGCGCGTCGCGATTCGCGTGTGGCCGTCGTCGGCCGGATCCAGTGTCCATTCCTCAGTGCCGCGGAAGTCCCCATCGAAAGCCTCAAGGACGAGACGCCGGTCCGGATCGAAAGCGGTCACTCGCTCGGCAAACCGCGCGGTCCACAATCGCTGGCCGAGCCGGTCCCCGCCGACTGCGACAGCGATGTCTACCGCTGCCCCGATCTCGGGAAGGGGCTTGCTCCCGCGCTGGCGCATCCGCACAAAGGGCTCCCACCAGTGGCTTCGGCCGGCCGCCTCATCCAGGAAGGCACCGACAATTTCAGCTGGCGTCGCCGCGATGGTTGCCTCGTTCGAGACGTCGTACCTAGTCATCTCGCCTCCTCATCTCGGCGGGAAAGCCGCGTCATGAGGCAGCCCCTTTCCCGCTATGTCCGGCCGTTGCCGGGCGCCGCCCGCCCGCTCGCCGCTGCCGTCGTATCCACCGACAGCCGGGTCAGGCGCGCGTACTCGCCGCCTTTCGCCAGCGGCAGGTCGTGATCCGCGTCGACCTCGAACACGGAGGCGCGCAGCACCCTCGCGAGCTCGCGCTGCTTAGCCGACGGGACCAGGTGGTCCCTGGTGGTGACGAGCACCGCGGCCGGGATATCCAGCTGCCCCGCCCACGGCCGGGCGTCATATCGGCTGAGCGCGCGTCCCGTGGCCACCAGGTCGCGCGCGGTCGCGCGCTGGAACTCCGCGGCCAGCCAGGGCCGGTAGCGGTCGAGTTCGGGATCTTCATCGACTGCCCGGTCGATGACCCCCTCGAAGAAACCGGCGCCGAAGCCAAGCCGCAGGCCCAAGTCGAACACAGGGAGCAGGCGCCACACCCCCCGCTCGCGGGCGGTGCGCCACTCGAGCGCCGTAGCCTGCATGACAAGCGCGGCCACCCGCCCTGGGTGCCGCCGCGCCAGCAGCATCCCGACCGGCCCGCCCATCGAGTACCCGACCACGATGACGCGGCCGACGCCGAGCTGCTCCAGCAGCGCGGCGGCGTCGTCGGCGCAGTCCTGGAGGCTGAACGGCTCCGGCGACCGCATTCCGCGGCCGTGGCCGCGCTGGTCTAGCGCGATCACCCGGTAGGACTCGGCCAGGCTGGTGTAGACGGCGAAGAAATTGATGTCCGCACTGGCGGTCCAGCCGTGCAGGAGGAGCACGGCGGGGCTCTCGGACGTGCCGGTGCCGCCGGAGTCGCGGACGAACACCTCGCCGCGGCCCGGCAGGCTCATCACCATGCCCGGCGGAAGGGCCGGGGGCACCGGCGCCGCTAGCGCACCGGGACGCAGCGGCGGGCCGGATATCAGCGGCCGCAGTGCCTGGTGCCTGATCACGGCACTCGCGGCGAACGCCGCCAGGGCGGAGGTACCTCCTGCGACAAGCGCGGTCCGCGCGGTGCTGCTCATCGCCGCCACTCCCTCAAGGCGCCGTCTGGCGGTAGAGGGCGAGGGCGATCGTGACGCCTGGCCCGGCTGCGAGAAGCAGGATGTTGCGGGCTTCAGCCAGCCGGCCGGACTTGGTGGCCGCCTGCAGGGCGGCGATGGGCCCGGTGGTGTAGGCACCTTCCAGGTCCTCTGCGGTGAAGGCCACCCGGTCGCCGGAGATGCCAAGTCGCGCCCGCAACGGGTCAAGGAAGTCCGGCGCCGCAGGTGCAGGGACGAGCAGGTCGATGTCGTCGACGCCCAGGTCCAGGCGCCGCAGGAAGCGACGGGTCGCCTCCTCGGCGCAGTCGGCCAGGCGGGCCCGGTAACCGGGTTGCACGGTCACCACCATCCCGTTGTGCCCGTTGCCCAACCCCGGAGCGTGGATACCGTGCCGTTCCCGCCACACCAGTCCACTGGTGAACAGGTCTTCGTACTCCGGAAACGTCTCCGCGCCAAAGTCGGTGAACCCGGCGAAATTCTCGCGCCATCCCAGAAGAATCGCGCCCCCGGCCGGCCGCAGGAACGCGTCTTGCTGGCCTTCAAGTTCCGGCTGCACGTCGCTCGACACGACGGCGCCGAGCTTGATGACACCCGACTTCAGCAGGCCAGATTCGATCTGGAGGGCGGTTATCGCGCCGCAGGCTCCGTTGAGGAGGTCGAAGGAGAAGGTGCCGGTCCGTCCGGCCGTCGGCTGGCCCAGGTTGGCCCCGATGTCCTCCTGTATCAGGGCGGCGAGCGCTGGCTCGCCCATGTTGTCTTCCCGGTACGTGCCGACGTTGATCAGCATGTCGATGTCGCCCGGCATGCACCCGGCTAGCGCGAAGCACTTGGAGGCAGCGGCGTCGGCGAGACCGCGCGCGGTCGCCCGGTGTCGTCCGTTGCCGGCCTGCGCCCAGGCGGCTTCAATGTGTGTGCCCATAGCCGTCCACCAGATTGTCGGTCGTGAAGATGGCGATGCCGATCTCGATGCCCGAGGCGAGCGCCAGCAGCATCACCCGGTCGCCCTTCCTGATCCTCTGCTCCTCGAGATATTTGTGCAGCGCCACGAAAAGCGTGGTCGAGGACGTGTTGCCGTACTCCTCGAGGTTCATGACCATATGCTTCGGGCTGGCACCGAGCCGCAGGGCGAATTCCTTGGCACCCGCGCGGATGGCCCGGGCCGAGGTCTGATGGGGAATCAGGTAGTCGATGTCGGCCAACGAGATCCCGGCCTCGCCGATCGCCTCGGCGACCAGCGGCGGCATGTCTTCGACCGCGACCTGTTGCAGCTTCCTGGATTGCGTATACATCTGCGCCCCGGGACCCACAGAGCTGGGGAAGGCGAGGCACAGCCGGCTGTGCTCGGCGACAGTGGTGAAGCCGATGACGTCGATGCCCGTACCGCTGGGTGCCCGCTCCACGATCACCGCGGCACCTGCGTCGCCGAGCGTCAGCGACGCGAGCTGCTTACTGGCCACGGAGCGGATCTGGCGGGCCGCGTTCCAGCTCAGATGCGAGATGTACTCGCCCGACACCACCATGCCGCAGCTGATCTCACCACGTGCGACGAAATCCTGAAGGATGAACACCCCGGTCAGCATGCCGGCGCACGCGTTCGAGATATCGAAGTTCATCGCCTGCGTGGCGCCGATCGCCTGCTTGATCGACAGGCTCAACGCAGGCTCGAAAGACTGTGTGAACCGGCCCGTAGAGCGCGTGATGCTGGTGCTGATCAGCATCTCGATGTCGGACGCCTGATGCTGCGAATGAGACAGGCAGTCGCGCGCCGCCCCGGTGGCCAGGGTGAATGAGTTCTCACCGGGGCCGACGACATGGCGTTCGTGGATGCCTGTGAGTCGCTCGAGCTGGATGTGAGTGTTGTGAGCTGGTCTTGCTCATCAGATCTTCGGTCGTCAGCCGCTGGGCGGGCAGCTTCACGCCCACGCTGTCGATGCGGCACCCCCACGGACCGCCCGATGCGGCCGACTCAAGCGTCAGCCAGTGCCCTTGTCGCTCGTTCCTCATCTCGCCCACCTGGCTCTCCGCATGTTCGGCCTTCTACCGCCCTCGACATGGCGTTATCCTCATACTTAGACCCTGTCTTCTTAAGTGAGAGGTGTCTAGGGACGAATGTCATCTGTCAAGCAGTCTTCGGTCCCAGCCTGCGGGGGACGGTCCGCGGCCAGTAGTGGTGAAGCGTGTGGCGCATACGCTTACTGTCGGCCAGTACCGCCTGCACTACGAGGTCTACGGCTCAGGGGACCGGGTGCTGGTGTGGCTGAACCCGATCCTCTTCGACACCAAGCTGAGCCGTGGCCTGGCCCGGGCGCTGGCGGCCAGGGGGAACCGCGTCGTCCTGATGGACCTGCTCGGTCATGGCCAGAGTGAGAAGCCCGTCCAACCCAGCGCTCACCGCATGGACGTTTACGCCCGGCATGTGCTCGCCCTGCTTGACGAGCTCGGCGTGGATCAGGCGGTACTCGGCGGGATCTCGCTGGGGGCCAACGTGAGCCTGCTCACCGCGGCGCGGGCACCCGAGAGGGTTCGCGGCATGGTGCTGGAAATGCCGGTACTCGAGACCGCCGTCCCTGCGGCGGCTCTCACCTTCGTCCCGCTCCTGCTGGAGGTGCGGTACGCTCGGGGCCTGTTGCGGCTGGTCTCCCGGGTTGTCTCCCGGCTGCCTTCGTCGGGTATCGGACCGCTCGACTCGCTGGTCGGCACGATCGGATCGGATCCAGACGAAATCTCCGCCGTCCTGCGGGGCATGCTCATGGGACCCATGGCTCCGACCGTCGAACAGCGGAACGCCATCACCGCGCCGGCACTCGTGCTCGGGCACGGAATCGACCTCATCCACTCGTTCGCCGACGCGGAGAGGCTCGCGCGCCAGCTTCCCAATGCGACGCTCATCCGCACCCGCACATTCGCCGAGCTGTGGGTACGCCCTGCCCGGCTGACCGCGGAAATCGCCGGGTTCCTTGACCGCGTGTGGGCGGCGGAAGGCCAATCGCAGCGCCTCGGGCCGCCCGGCGAGGTTGCCTAGCTGGGCGGTCTTGGCCGGGTTCTTGCGAGCTAGCCGGGACGACCTCAGCTTACCGCCGCAGCCGTGTGCTGCGTGGCCGCTAGCAGCAACTCGGATATGCCGTGCTCAATGCCCTGGGCGAGCACGTCCAGGTCCGGATTCGCCGCGTAGTCGCCGGTGATGCCGAACGTCATGTCGCCGTCATAGCTGAAGATCGAGATGCTGATGCGGACCCTGCTCGCGATGGGAACGTAGGGGATGATCTCCTCAAGCCGGCGTCCCATCCAGTAGAGCGGCTGACGGGGACCCGGCACGTTGGTGGTGACCGTGACGATTTCCCGCTGCGGCAGCCAGAACATCGTTCTGACCAGCCAGGACGTCAGCGGGTAGACGCTGTACCGGCCTAGTTCGACGAGCGCCTGGCCGATCATCGCCTCGTGGCTCGCCTTCAGCGAATCCTGTTCCGTCCGGACCGCGGCGAGTCGTTCCACCGGGTCGGCGATGTGGACGGGAAGATTTGTCACCATCGCGGAAACCTGGTTCCCGAAGCCGCTCTCATCCCCCGGAGCCCGGACAGAAACCGGGACAAGCGACGGAACCTCGTGCGGCTCAGGCTCTTCGCCCCGATCCAGCAGGAGCGCACGGAAGCCGCTGCTGATAGCGGCGAGCACGACGTCGTTCACCGTGCCGCCGAACTCGCGTTTGATCGTCTTGACGTCTTCCAGGGACACCCGGGTCCAGGCGTACCGCCGTTGCTGGCCGATGTTCCCGCTCAGCGAGGACCGCACCGCGGGCCAGAGCGACGGCGCGAACCTCGCGACGGCCCGTGCCCCGCCGACCGCCTGCCGGATGGTGCGGCCGGGGTCGGCCACAGCGGCGCCCACCGCGCGGGCCTGCCGCAGGGGCAGTTGGATCATGTCCGCGGCGGCACCGGCGGCGAGCGAGGTCGCCGAGCGCGGCGGGGCCGCCGGCTGGTCCTCGGGCGGCTGCACCAGTGCGGACAGAGGCTCCAGGATCACGTGGTACAAGTCAGTGGCGCCAACCCCGTCGATCATGCAGTGGTGCACCTTGGAGATCAGTGCCCAGCGATCCCGGGCGAGACCTTCCACCACCCAGTACTCCCAGAGCGGATGATCGCGGTCAAGCCGGCGCGACATCACGCGCGCCATCAGGTCAGCGAGCTGCCGGTATTCTCCGGGTTCGGGCAGGGCGGTGCGCCGGATGTGATACCCGAGATCGAAGTCCGGGTCGTCGACCCAGACCGGCGGCCCGAGGCGGAACGGTATGGTGCTGCAGCTTCTGGCGATAGCGGTGCAGGAATGGCAGCCGGTCCCCGACTAGCGCCATGACCTCCTTATGGGACGGCGCCGGACCCTCGAACACGGCAATCGACGCGATCGCCATCGACGTGTTCTGGTCCTCGTCCTCCGCATCGACGAACACGGCGTCCAGTGGCTTTAGCCTGTCCATGATGTCCCTCTTAACGTCGTCCGCCGCCGCCCTGACCGTGTCGACAACACCGGGCGCCCGCTCCCAAGCAGCGTAAGCCGCGAAGACCGCCGCCTGAACTGGGCGATCGTCCCGTGATTTGGGGACTTCCGGCCCGTATCGCGCGGCAACTGCCGCCGTAGTCTTTGCGCAACAGCAGACTCGGGAGGGGATGCCTGGACTCGGGAGGGGATGCCTGGTGGTGTCGGAGACGCAGACGAACCTGACGGTCGCGGTGACTGGCGTGACCGGCACCCTTGGGTTGGGCCTTATGCCCTTGCTCGAGGCCGACGACCGGGTGGCGCACGTGACCGGCGTCGCACGGCACCCGTTCGACCCCGCAGCGCACGGCTGGACGAAGACGAAGTACCTGCGCGGCGACGTCCGCGACGCTGAGATGCTGCGTGAGGCGTTTCGTCATGCTGACGTCGTGGTGCACCTGGCGTTCCAGGTGACCGGCGCCGTGCCCGGTGAAAGCATAGAGTCGGTCAACATCGGCGGCACGCTCAACGCCTTCGACGCCGCCGCGGCGGTGGGCGCGCGCCGCTTCGTCTTCGCGTCCTCGGTGGCCGCTTACGGCTTCCACCGGGACAATCCCATCGGAATGACCGAGGACTGGCCGACACGCCCGGCGGCCCGGCTGTTCTACGGCCAGGAGAAGGCCAGGCTTGAACACCTGCTGCAGGCCCGGGCCACGCACGGCCGACGGCCCCGCCCTGTACCTGCTGCGCCCGTCCATCGTGCTCGGGCCCCATGCCGTCGGCGCGAAGAGCCTCCCTCACGGCCGAGCTGGCACACTGGCGCGCGTCCCGGCGCGGTGGGCCAGCCGGATGCCGTTCCCGGTTCCGGTTCCGGAGTTGCCGGTGCAACTCGTGCACGAAGCGGACGTGGGGCAGGCGCTGTTGCAGTGCGTCGTCGCCGCCGGTCCGCCGGGTACCTACAACATCGCGGCTGACGGGATCGTCACCGCCACGCACGGTCGCGCGCGAGTTCGGCATGCTGTCGTTCCCCGTTTCGCCTCGCCTGACTCAGGCCGCGGCCCGGGGCCTCGCCGCGCTGCCCTTCCTCCCGCCCGTCGCGCAGTGGGTGGAGGCGGCCAGCCATCCGGCGATCATGGACATTACCCGGGCGAAAGAGGAACTCGGCTGGGTCCCGAAGTTCACCGCGCTCGAGACGTTGCGGGAGACGGTGCGCCAGTACCGGAAGTGAGCGACCCGGCAAGGTCGTAGTTCGACGGGTCGAACCGCCGCGCCTGCCAGGCGTAGACCCAGGTGAAGTCCGGCCAGAGGGTGACGTTGCGGCCCTCGGCGTCCAGGTACCAGCTCTTGCAGCCGCCAGTGACCCATACGGTCCGGCGCATCTTCCGCTGCACCACCCGGTCGTAGGCTGCCTGCGCCTCCGGGCGCACCTCGACGCGGTCGATCCCGTGCCGCCTTGTGTGGACGAGCGCGCTGAGCACGTACCGGATTTGCGCCTCGATCATGAACACCTGTGAGGTGTGACCCAACCCGGTGTTCGGGCCGGTCAGCACGAACAGGTTCGGGAAGCCGGCCGTCGTCGTGCCGCGAAACGCCGTCTGCGCGGGCCTGGCGGACCAGCGACTCGCCAGGCTGACGCCATCAGGGCCGAAGATCCGGCGCGCGAGCGGGAAGTCGGTGACGTGGAAGCCGGTGCCGAATATGAGCGTATCGACGTGGTGTTCGATTCCGTCACTGGTCAGCACCGACTTCTCGCGGATTTCTGTGATGCCGTCGGTGACCAGGGAGACGTTCGGCTGGGTAAGGGCCGGATAGTAGTCGTTGGAGAGGAGGATCCGCTTGCAGCCCATCCGGTAGGACGGGGTGAGCCTGGCCAGCAGGTCTGGATCGGCGACCTGGCGGTGCAGGTGGCGCAGGGCCACGGCCTGCGCTACGCGCATGATGGCCGGATCCTTGACGAAGGCGAGTGCGTAAGCCTCCCGCCCGCAGTAGATGCCCGCCCGGGCGATCTGCTGTGTCGTCGGCACGTGCCGGAACAGCCAGCGCTCCACTCGGGAGATCTGACGGTCGTGGCGCGGCATGATCCACGCCGGAGTGCGCTGGAAGAGGGTCAGCTGGCCCACCAGCGGCTGGATCTGCGGCACGAACTGGATCGCCGAGGCGCCGGTGCCGATGACCGCCACGTTCCGGCCGGTCAGATCGTAGTCATGGTCCCAGGTGGCGGAGTGGAACACGGTGCCCGCGAAGGTGTCGAGGCCCGGGATGTCAGGGATCATCGGGTCGCTCAACGGTCCCGCCGCGGATACCAGGAACCGCGCCGTCAGGGTGCTTCCGGTGGTCTCGACGCGCCACAGGCGAGCAGCCGGGTCCCAGCGGGCGCTGGTGACCTCCTGGCCGAACCGGATCTTTCCCGTGACCCCCTCCTCGGCGGCCACCCGGCGCAGGTATTTCCAGATCTCGGGCTGCGGGGAGAAGCTGCGGCTCCAGTCGGGGTTGGGTGCGAACGAGAAGCTGTACAGATGGGAGGGGACGTCGCAGGCCGCTCCGGGGTAGGAGTTGTCCCGCCAGGTGCCGCCGAGGCCGGCGGCCCGCTCGAGCAGCACCACGTCGGTGATGCCGGCGCGGTTGAGCGACGCGGCCATGCCGATGCCGCCGAACCCGGAACCGATGATCGCGACCGTGACGTCAGGCATTCGCTGCTCGCGCCTCCGCTTCGCCCGCGCTCGCGGGCCCGGCCAGGCGGGTTGGCATCACGCCGTGCCGCTGGCGCAGGCCGACGGCTAGGTCGGCACCCTCGAACGCCTGCGTCCGGACCAGGTAGCGCAGGCGCGCCGCCAACGCGCGGTCGAGGAGACCGGGCGCGTGCCTGGCGAGCCGCAACGCAGCCGTGCCCGCCCTCGTCGATGTCACGTCGCGTGGCGCGCTGCGCTCCGCCCCGGCCCGCACGACGGCAAGTACCGTGTCACGGACGCTTTCTGCTGGCACGAGCCCCTCGAGCGCCACTCTCGCGGCGCGCGAGCGGTCATGGATGGCCGTATGGACATACCCCGGGTAAACGGTCGTCACGCCGAGGTGGGTGCCGTACTCCATGCGGAGCACGTCCGCGTATGCGGTCAGCGCCCGCTTGGAGACCGTGTAGGCAGCGCTGAACGGCATCGTCACGCCCGCCAGCAAGGAGGCGGTAATGATGACCCGGCCACGGGCGTCCAGTAGGGCAGGCAGGGCGGCGGCCGTTACCCGCCACGTGCCGAGCAGGTTGACCTCAAGGGCTTCCTGGACCTCCGCGTCCGGCGACTGCCCGACGTCCACCACTGGTCCCACGCCGCTGTAGTGGATGAGCGTGTCCAGACGGCCCAGCCGCTTGACGGCCTCGGTGACCGCCGCGCGGACCTGCTCGTCGTCCGTGACATCGCAGGTCACCATCCCCGCTCCTGGCACGCGGTCGATGCCGATCGCATCGGCGCCAAGGTAACGCAGCACGCGCAGCGTAGCCGAGCCGAACGCGCCCGCGGCGCCCGTGACAATCACCGCGCGCCCGGCATAGGCCGAACGCGCGGCGAGGCTGCGGAGGGTCTCACGGGGCACAGAGTTCACTTTTCATCCCGTTCTATCCGCTAGGCGCACAGGCAAGACCAACGTTACAATGAACATTGTCTCAATGCAATTGAGTAACGTTCGACGGCTCGCACGCAGTGCGAAGAGATGCGGCTGGGAGAGCATGGGCGAGTATCGCATCGACGAGTTGGCACGGCTGGCGGAGACCACCGTCCGCAACGTCCGCGTCTACCAGGATCGCGGGCTGCTTGCCCCGCCCCGCCGCGACGGGCGGGTAGGCATCTACACGGACGCGCACCTGGCCCGCTTGCGGCTCATCAGCCAGCTGCTCACGCGCAGCTACACGTTCGCGAACATCGGTGAAATGCTGGCTGTCTGGGAGCGCGGAGGCGACCTGGCCGACATTCTCGACCTTGAGTCGGCCGTTGGGCATCCGTGGTCCGACGAGATTCCCGGCCACCTGACCGCCGAGCAGTTGCGGGAGTCTTTTGGTGTCGAAGACACTGCGGAGACCCGGGCCCGGGCCGTGGCTCTCGGCATATTGGAGCAGGACGGCGAGCGCTACCGGGTGCCAAGCCCCAGGCTGCTGAGCGCGGGTGCCGAGATGGTGGCGGCAGGCATGACGCTGCCTGACGTGCTCGACCTGGCCGAACGGCTCCAAGTCCACGTGGACGCGGCCGCGCACGACATGGCCGCTACCGTGGCGGGCCACGTGGTCGCTGCCCACGGGCGGGACGGCACGCTGCAGGGTAAGGACATCGCCGAGGCGGCGGCCGTCATCCGGCGGCTGCGGCCGCTGGCCCAGATCGTGCTCGACGCCATGCTCGCCCAGGCCATGTCCCAGCACGTCCAAGAGGCCCTAGGCGACCACCTGGCCCAGGTGCTCGATCAGCAGGGGCGCAGCGAGGCCGGGCAGCCGACTTGACCGCCCGACTCAGCGGCGCATCTCAGGGCGGATCTGCCCGGACCAGGACAGCACCGGGTAACGACAGCGGCGGGACCACGATGGCGCGCTTGAGGATCTTGCCGCTGCCGCCGTACGGCAGCTCGTCCACGATCCACACGTGACGCGGGTACTTGTACGCGGCGAGCTGCCTCTTGACGTAGTCACGCAGCTGGTCA
Source organism: uncultured Actinomycetota bacterium (assembly GCA_963773105.1). GTDB lineage: Bacteria > Actinomycetota > Actinomycetes > Streptosporangiales > Streptosporangiaceae > Trebonia. The sequence continues at coordinate 916,376 of CAVZAA010000001.1, read as the reverse complement.
GGAGTCGCGGCCGCCCCGGGCTTGAGCGTCACCACCGCGGCGACCTCCTCGCCGAGCATCTGGTCGGGCACCCCGATGACCGCGGCCTGCGCGACCGCCGGGTGCTCGTAGAGCACCTCCTCGACCTCACGCGGGTAGACGTTGAGGCCGCCCCGGATGATCATGTCCTTCTTGCGGTCCACGATCGAGAAGTAGCCTTCCGTATCCACCCGGCCGAGGTCCCCCGTCCGGAACCAGCCGCCCGCCATCGCTTCCGCGGTATCCTGCGGCCGCCGCCAGTACCCCTTCATCACGTTCTCGCCGCGGATCGCGATCTCCCCGATCTCGCCGACCGGCAACGGATCGCCCTCATCGCTCTGCACCCGCATCTCGACGCCGGCGATGGCCTGCCCGATCGTGCCCGGCTTGCGCTCCCGGTCCGGGTGGTTGAAGGACGCCACCGGGGACGTCTCCGAGAGCCCGTAGCCCTCCAGGACCATGCAGTCGAAGTGCTTCTCGAACGCGCGCATCAGCTCGACCGGCATGGCCGCGCCGCCGGACACGCACAGCCGCAAGCTGGCCGCATCCTCGGGGCTGCCGTTCGCGCTGTGCAAGAGAGCGCCGTACATCGTGGGGACGCCGGGCAGCACGGTCACCTGGTCCCGCTTGATAATCTCAAGCGCACGGACAGGGTCGAACCTCGGCAGCAGGGTCAGGCACGCCCCAGTGGCGACGACGCACCCCATCCCGACCGTCTGGCCGAAGGAATGGAAGAGCGGCAGCGCTCCCATCACCACGTCTTCCGGTCGCAGGTTCAGCAGCGTGGTCCTGGTGACCTCGACGTTGCTGAGCAGGTTGGCGTGGGTCAGCTCGGCGCCCTTCGGCTGCCCGGTGGTGCCCGACGTGTACAGGATCAGGGCGGTGTCGCCGGCTGCCCGCTCCGCGACCGCCGGGGCGGGGTCGCAGCGGGCGAGCGTACCGGCGAGGTCGTCGGGCTCGATGATCACGAGCTCCACGCCCGCGTTTTTAGCGCCCGCAGCGGCCTGGTCGGCTACGCCATGCCAGGCGAGCGCGAGGGCGGCGCCTGAGTCGGACAGGTGGTAACCCACCTCACGGGCCTTGAACAGCGGATTCATCGGAACCACGACGGCCCCGGCCCGGAGGATGCCGTAAAAGAGCTCGGCGAACTCGGGTGTGTTGGGTGCCATCAAGCCGACGCGGTCGCCAGCCGCGATCCCGCGGCCGAGCAGCCAGCTGGCCACCCGGGCGCTGAGCTCGTCCAGGTCGCGGTAGCGCAGCTCGCGTTCGTCCGAGCGCACCGCGATCCGGTCCGGATAGCTGCGGGTGGTGTTGACGAGCGTGGTGGCGAGGTTTGTCATGATGCTTCCCCCTCTGACGATTTTCGCAGGAGCCCGGTCGGCGTCTTGCGGCTTGGCGCGCCGTCAGCGGTGTGATTGATGTTCCGCCCCAACCCGTTAAGCGTTGAGGCCGCCCGCCCGGCCGGTCAAGGGCCATTGGTCCTGTCTCGCCGACCCAGTCGGCCCGAGCCGGTCTTGTTATCGTCCAGTAGCCGGCTGGCGACCCTTAGTGGGGACCTTCGCCTCTACCACGAAACCCAGCCGTAACCCAACCCTCGAAGGACAGAGAAAACCGCGAACTCTCCCTGGGAGAGGTGCGAAGTGAATACTTCGATGACCCCGGTGACGAGCCAAGTTGCCCTCGAGGCGAGGGCCGGCCTCGACACCGAGACGCTGGCCATGATGCTGGAGACCGTCAGGGACTTCGTCCGCGACGCGCTCCCCGACGAACGGCTGCTCCAGCTCGACCACGACGATGAGTGCCCCGTTGACCTGGTCCGGGCCATGTGCAGCGACCAGCTGGGCATCCAGCTGCTGTTCATCCCCGAGGAATACGGCGGGATGGGCGGCGGCGCGATCGACGTCTACCGGGTCTGCGAGCAGATGGCCGGCCTTGACGTGGGGATCGCCACCAGCGTGCTCGCCACCTTCCTGGGCAGCGACCCGATATTCGTCGGCGCCACCCCAGAGCAGAAGAGCCAGTGGCTCACCGAGATCGCCGAGCGCGGCATCCTTTACGCCTACGGCGCGACGGAGCCCGACGCGGGTAGCGACCTCGCCGCGCTGAAGACAACCGCGACTCCCGTGCTGGACGGCGGGACGGTCTCCGGATACCGGCTGAAAGGCCGTAAGCAGTGGATCAGCAACGGCGGCATCGCCGACAAGTACACGATCCTGGCCAGCGCCCCGGGCGGACCCTCCTGGTTCGTCCTTGATCGCGGCACCGAGGGGTTCACCCAGAACCGTCCCGAGGACAAGCACGGGATCCGGCTGTCCAACACCGCCGCCCTGTTCCTCGACGACGCCCTCGTCCCCGCAGGCAATCTCGTCGGCGGCGTGGAGGGGCAGGGCCTCATCCAGGCCCAGAAGGTGTTCGGCTACACCAGGCTGATGGTGGCGGCGTTCGGCCTCGGTGCGGGATGGTCCGCGCTTGACCGCGCGATCGCGTACTCCACCACGCGGATCCAGGGCGGCGCGCCGCTATCGGAAAAGCAGGGCTACACCCACAAGCTCATCGTCCCGCACGCCGTCCGGCTGGAAGCCGCCCGGGCGTTCATCGAGTTCGTCGGCACGCGCATCGACGCGGGCGAGGGCGCGGACGGGGCGCTCAACACCGAAGGCGCGATCGCCAAATACCTGGCGACCGAGGCCGGGAACCTCGCCGCCGACGCCGCAATCCAAGCTCACGGCGGGTACGGGTACACCCGCGAGTACCTGGTGGAGAAGATCAGGCGGGACGTCCGCATCACCACGATCTACGAAGGCACGTCCGAGATCATGGAGATGACGATCGCCCGCGACCGGTGGCAGCAGCACCTGAAGACGGCCGGCCGTTACTACCTGGAGAGCGCGGCGGGGCTTCGCGCCCTCGACGCACGGCACCCCGACGTCGGCGCCGGCGCCGCCGCCGTGGCCTGCGAAGCGCTCGCGGGCGTGCTCGAAGCCTGCCGCGCCGGCCGCCTCACCAGGAACCAGCATGTGCTGCTGCGCCTGGGCGAGCTGATCGCCGCGGCCGAAGGCGCCGGCTGCTTCGCCGGCCGTGCCGCGGCGGCGCTCGACGGCGAGCTGCCGGAGAAGGCCGACCGCCGGTTCGACGGCAGCGCGCTTGCCGCCATGAGCCGGGTGTTCGCCCGCGACGCGGCCCACAAGGTGGCGTGCGACGGGCTGCGCTGGGTGACCGGGGCCGTCGGCCCACGGGCGGTCGACGGCGCCCCGCTGCCCGGCGGCCGCTGGCTCGGCGCCGCCTTCGCGGTCCAGGAAGGGCTGATAGCCGACATGGACCGTGTCGCCGATGCCCTCTACGAACGCTCTAACGTGAAGGACTTAGTGAGATGACTGCGAATCCGCACGACGCCACCCAGCCGAGCAGGCCGGGGCACCAGCCCATCGCCATCGTGGGCATGGGCGCGATCATGCCGGACGCGCCGACGGCGGCGAACTTCTGGGCCAACATCACCGCCGGGCGCTACAGCATCACCGACGTCCCGAAGGACCGCTGGGACCTCGACCTGTACTACGACTCTGACCCGCACGTCCCGGACAAGACCTACTCACGGATCGGGGCATGGGTCCGCGAGTTTCCCTGGGATCCGATCGGCTGGCGCCTGCCGCTGCCGCCCAAGGTGAGCGACCAGATGGATGACAGCCAGAAGTGGGCGGTGGCGGCGGCGCGCGAGGCCCTTATCGATGCCGGGTGGCCCGGCTGGAACGTCGATCCCGAACGCGTGGCCATTGTGATCGGCAGCGCGCTGGGCGGCCAGCAGCACTACTCGACGACCATGCGGATACGGCTGCCCGAGTTCACCCGCGAGCTTGCCCGGTCCGCCACGTTCGCGTCGCTGCCCACCAGCACTCGTGACGCGGTCATCGCCGAGACGAGCCAGTCGTTCCTGAGCCTGTTTCCCGCCATCACCGAGGACACCATGCCGGGCGAGCTGTCGAACGTCATCGCCGGGCGGATAGCGAACCTGTTCAACTTCCGCGGCATGAGCTTCACCACCGACGCCGCCTGCGCGTCCGGGCTCGCCGCACTCAGCGCGGCCGCCGATGGCCTGGCGGACGGGCAGTACGACGCGGTCGTCACCGGCGGGATCGACCGGAACATGGGGGCTGCCACCTTCGTCAAGTTCTGCAAGATCGGGGCGCTGTCCGCCACCGGGACGCGGCCGTTCGACGCCGGCGCCGACGGGTTCGTCATGGGCGAGGGAGCGGCCCTGTTCGTGCTCAAGCGGCTGGCCGATGCCGAGCGTGACGGGGACCGGATCTACGCGCTGCTCCTCGGCGTCGGCGGGTCAAGCGACGGCAAGGGCAAGGGGATCACCGCCCCTAATCCGGCCGGGCAGCGGCTAGCCATCGCGCGCGCCTGGCGCAACGCGGGCGTTGACCCGGGCACTGTCTCCTGTGTCGAGGCGCACGGCACGTCAACTCGGGTCGGTGACGCTTCCGAACTGGAGAGCCTCGGCTACGTCTTCCCTGCGGGCGAACTGGCGCCAGGCTCGATCGCGCTCGGCTCGGTGAAGTCGAACATCGGCCACCTGAAGGGGGCGGCGGGCACCGCCGGCCTGTTCAAGCAGGCCATGGCGTTGCACGAGAAGGTGCTTGCGCCCAGCCTGAACTTCAGCGACCCGAACCCGAACGTCGATTGGGCCAGCTCTCCGTTCCGGGTGAACGGCGAGCTGCGGGAGTGGCCGCGACCGCCTGGCGGTGTGCGCCGGGCGGGCGTCAGCGCCTTCGGATTCGGCGGCACCAACTTCCACGCCGCGCTCGAGGAGTACATTCCGGGCCGACACGGCGGCGCGGACCGGCGGGTGTTCGCCGTCCCCGAGGTCAAGCCGGCCGCGCCTGGCCTTCCGGTCGAGGTCTCTGCCGCTCCGGCCGGGCAACGGGCGGCTGCCGGGCCCGGCAGCCCGGTCACGCATGAGGCCAGGCCGCCGCTGCGCGGCGCTCTGGTAGTCGGCGGCGACAGCGAACCGGACGTGGCCGCCCAGCTTGCCCGGGTACGGGACCAGGCGGCGGCCGGCCGGGCGCCGGCCCTGGCGCCTCCCGACCCGGCGCTGGCAACCGCTCAGGTACGGGTCGCCATCGACTACGGTGATGCCGCCGAGCTGGCGGACAAGGCGGGCAAGGCCGTCCAGGCCCTGACCGGTGGCCCCCCGGAGCTGCGCAAGATGCTGCGCTCGCGCGGCGTGTTCATCGGCCATGGCCCCGCGCCCAAGACCGCGTTCCTGTACACGGGGCAGGGCTCGCAGTACGTCAACATGCTCCGCGAGCTCCGGGACAACGAGCCCATCGTGGCGCAGACCTTCGCCGAGGCCGACGAGATCATGACTCCCCTGCTCGGCAAGCCCCTGACCTCCTACATCTTCGTCGACGGGGGGGACCCGGCGGCGGTCGCGCGGGCCGAGGGACAGTTGCTCCAGACCGAGATCACCCAGCCGGCCGTGCTCGCGGCCGACCTCGCGCTCACCCGCATGCTGGCCGCGTACGGCATCGAGCCCGACCTGGTGATGGGGCACAGCCTCGGCGAGTACGGGGCACTGGTCGCGGCGGGCGCCCTGTCGTTCGCGGCGGCGCTCGAGGCCGTCAGCGCCCGCGGTCGGGGGATGGCAAGCCTCAACGTGCCCGACCACGGGGCGATGGCGGCCGTGATGGCCCCGCTGGCCGAGATCGAGCGGGTGGTCGCGTCCGTCGACGGCTACGTGGTCGTCGCCAACATCAACAGCACGCACCAGGCCGTGATCGGCGGCGCGACCGAGGCGGTCGAGCGGGCGATCGAGGCGTTCACCTCGGCCGGGTACTCGGCCGCTCGCATCCCGGTCAGCCACGCGTTCCACACTTCGATCGTCGCTCCGGTGAGCGAGCCGCTCCGGCAGACCCTGGCCAGGCTGGAACTGCGCGCTCCGCAGTTGCCGGTCGTGGCCAACATCGACGGCGAGTTCTACCCCGCGAGCGGCCCCGGTCTGCAGGACCGGATGCTGGACATCCTGGCACGCCAGGTGGCCTCGCCGGTCCAGTTCGTCAAGGGGCTCGGCACGCTGTACGAGGCCGGCGCCCGGGTCTTCGTCGAGGTCGGGCCGAAGCGGGCGCTGGCCGGGTTCGCAGACGACGTGCTCGGCTCGGCTCACGACGACGTCCTCGCGCTGTTCACCAACCACCCCAAGTACGGCGACGTACCGTCGTTCAACGCCGCGCTCTGCGGCCTGTACGCCGCGGGCCTGGGCCTGGGTAATCCGGCGCAGCCCGCGCAGGCGGCGCGGCCCGCGCCAGCTCGTGAGCAGACGTCCGTGCAGGTGGCAGCCGACGCTCCGGTTACCTCACTCAACCCACCGGGAGCAGCCATGCAGGAAGACAGTTACGCCGAACTCGGCCGTATGGTCACCGATCTCATCGACCGCGGCCGCGCTATCTTCGCCAGCGTTGCACAGCAGGGCAGCGTCGCCGCCGTCCGGCCGGCCACGGCGTCGCCGACCGCACCCGACGGCTCGGCGCAGCCGCTGTCCGAGCCGGTGGTCATCACCGGCGCCGCGCTTGGCCTGCCCGGCACCGAGCGGGTGTTTGACGACGAGAACGTCGCGCGCATCCTTTCCGGCCAGCAGTTCATCGACGTCGTCCCGCGCCAGATGCGGCACGAGATGGTCGACAAGCACATCACCCGGCTGGTCAAGAGCGAAACCGGCGACCCGGTCTTCGAGTCGATCAAGAGCGAGGGCGACGTCATCAAGCTGGCCGGCCGGTACGGGAGCTTCGACCTCGCCGCGGAGTTCGGCGTCGACGCCGACCGGAACGCCGCGCTCGACCAGTGCACCCGGCTGGCCATCGGCGCCGGCGTGGACGCGCTGCGCGACGCGGGCATCCCGCTGGTGCGGCACTACCACACCACGACGCTCGGCACCAGGCTGCCGGATCGCTGGGGGCTGCCCGCCGACATGCGCGACGACACCGGAGTGATCTTCGCGTCCGCGTTCCCCGGTTACGGGTCCTTCGCGAGCGAGCTCAACCACTACCACGAGGACCGCGCCCGCAGGCACGAACTCGGCGTGCTCGAGGACATCCGGGCCCGGATGAGCGCGCAGGACCAGGCGCTAGCCGAGGTGGACAGGCGCGTCGCCGAATTGCAGCACCTACTGCAGGCCGAGCCGTTCACCTTCGATCGACGCTTCCTGTTCCGTGTCCTGTCCATGGGACACTCGCAGTTCGCCGAGCTCATCGGCGCCCGCGGTCCGAACACGCAGGTAAACGCGGCCTGCGCGAGCACTTCCCAGGCACTGTGCGTGGCCGAGGACTGGATCAGGGCGGGGCGCTGTCGGCGCGTCGTCGTGGTCTCGGCGGACGACGTCGCCTCCGACACCCTGCTGCCCTGGGTCGGATCGGGATTCCTCGCCAGCGGGGCGGCGGCCACCGACGCGGTGGTCGAGGACGCGGCCCTGCCCTTCGACCGGCGCAGGCACGGAATGATCATCGGCTCGGGCGCCGGTGCCCTGGTCGTGGAGTCCGCCGCCGCGGCGCGCGAGCGCGGCATCCGGCCGATCTGCGAGATCCTGGCGGCGGTGACCGCCAACAGCGCCTTCCACGGCACTCGCCTCGACGTCGAGCACATCTCCCAGGTGATGGAGACGCTCATCGGCCAGGCCGAGGGGCGGGGCGTCGACCGCGCGAAGATCGCGGACCAGACCATGTTCGTCTCGCACGAGACCTACACGCCGGCCCGCGGCGGCAGCGCGTCGGCCGAGATCAGCGCGCTCCGGACGGCGTTCGGAGCGGCCGCCGACTCGATCGTCATCGCGAACACGAAGGGCTTCACCGGGCATGCCATGGGTGCCGGGATCGAGGAAGTCGTGGCCGTCAAGGCGCTGGAAACGGCGATCGTCCCGCCGGTGCCGAACTACCGCGAGCCCGATCCTGAGCTTGGCCTGCTGAACCTGTCTCGCGGCGGCGCGTACCCGGTCACGTACGCGCTTCGACTCGCGGCCGGATTCGGCTCGCAGGTCTCGATGACGCTGCTGCACTGGATCGCTCCGCCAGATGGCATGCACCGGGCTCCGAGCGAGCTGGGCTTCGCCTACCGCATCGCGGACGAGGCGGCGTGGAACTCCTGGCTGGCCAAGGTGACCGGCCGCGACGATGCCCAGCTAGAGGTCGTGCAGCGCAGGCTCCGGGTCGCCGACGACGCCACCAGGCAGTCCCCGGCGACCCTGCCGGCCGCGCAGGCCGCACCGGTACGCGAGACGGCGGTCCGGGTGGCCGCGCAGCCGCAGCCGGCGACCGCCCGTCCGGTGGAGAGCCCCCGTCCGGTGGAGAGCCCCCGTCCGGTGGAGACCGCCACCGCGCAACCCGTGGCGGTAGCCGAGGCGCCGGCGGCAGCCGAGGCTCCGACCGAGGCGGCGGCCCAGGCACCCGACCCAGTCACCGACGCCGTGCTCGATGTCGTGGCGGGCCTGACCGGGTACCCGCGTGACCTGCTCGACCTCGACCTGGACCTGGAGGCCGACCTCGGCGTGGACACGGTCAAGCAGGCCGAGGTGTTCGCGGCGGTCAGGGAGCGCTTCGCGATCCCCCGCCAGGACGACCTCAGGCTGCGCGACTTCCCGACCCTCACCCACGTCATCGGCTTCGTCAACGACAACACGGAGCAGCCGCAGAAGGCAGCCGTCCCGCCCGAGCCCGCCGGAGCCCCGGCGGCAGCAGAGACGCCGGCCGCGACGGCGGCCCAGGCAGCTGAGCCGGTCACCGATGCGGTCCTCGATATCGTGGCGGGCCTGACCGGGTACCCGCGCGACCTGCTCGACCTCGACCTCGACCTGGAGGCCGACCTCGGCGTCGACACGGTCAAGCAGGCCGAGGTGTTCGCGGCGGTCAGGGAGCGCTTCGCGATCCCCCGCCAGGACAACCTCAGGCTGCGCGACTTCCCGACCCTCACCCACGTCATCGGCTTCGTCAACGACAACACGGAGCAGCCGCAGAAGGCCGCCGGCTCGCCCGAGCCCGTGGCGGGCGACACCGCCGCCGAGATCGCGGCCGAGACGGCGGCCGCCAGTCCCGGGCCGGCCGAGGCCGCGCGCCCGGGTGCGGATCCGGCCACCGAAGCGGTCCTCGATATCGTGGCGGACCTGACCGGGTACCCGCGCGACCTGCTCGACCTCGACCTCGACCTCGAGGCCGACCTCGGCGTCGACACGGTCAAGCAGGCCGAGGTGTTCGCGGCGGTCAGGGAGCGCTTCGCGATCCCCCGCCAGGACAACCTCAGGCTGCGCGACTTCCCGACCCTCACCCACGTCATCGGCTTCGTCAACGCGACACACGCCGCGCCGGCCAAGTCTGCGCCCGCCAAGCCCGTGGCCGGCGACACGCCGTCCGGTCAGCCCGTCGCCTCGGAGACCGAAGCTGCACTGGCGCCGCCGCTCAACGCGGCGCCCGCCTTCACCGGTGACCCGGCGGCGGCGCAGCGTCTGCCGCGCCGCATCCCCGTACCGGTGCTGCGGCCGCCCGTGCAGTGGTGCAAGCCCACCGCCGTGACGCTCGACCACGCGAGCAGGATCATCGTGATGGCCGACGAGGGCGGCGTCGGCAAGGCGCTTGTCAAGCGGCTCGGCTCGCTCGGCGTCAGCACTCTGGTCATCGAGCCGGGCTGCCCGGCCGACGACCTTGACTCCCGGCTGGCAGGCTGGCTGGCTGACGGCCCGGCACAGGGCCTGTACTGGCTGGCCGCCCTCGACGCCGAGCCCGCCCTCAGCGAACTCGACCTGGCCGATTGGCATGAGGCGCTGCGCCGCAGGGTCAAGAACCTGTACGCGGTGGTCCGGCGACTCGACCAGGCCGGCCAGCTCGGGCCGCAAGGCACGTTCCTGGTGGCCGGTACCCGGATGGGCGGCTACCACGGATACGACAGCGACGGAGCGACGGCGCCGCTCGGCGGCGCGGTGACCGGCTTCGTCAAGGCGTACTGGCGCGAGCGCCCGGACGCCATGGTCAAGGCGGTTGACTTCCCGGATTCCAAGAAGACCGCCGCGCTGGCCGACGCGCTGATCGAGGAGACCCTGCGCGATCCTGGAGCGGTCGAAATCGGCCGCGCCGGCGGCCGCCGCTGGGCGGTGGGCCTGCGGGAAATCCCGTTCGGCGACGGGAGCGGCGGAATGACGCTCGGCCGCCAGACGGTGTTCGCGGTGACCGGAGCGGCCGGGGCGATCGTATCGGCCATCGTCGCGGACCTGGCCAAGGCCAGCGGCGGCACCTTCCACCTGATCGACCTGTCACCCGAGCCGGATCCGGCCGATCCCGACCTGATCCAGTTCGCGGCCGACCGGGACGGGCTGAAGAAGACGATCGCCGACCGTCTCGTCGTCAGCGGCACCCGGCCGACACCGGTGCTGATCGAGCGGGAACTGGCCCGCTGCGAACGGCTGCACTCGGCCCTGATCGCCATCCAGGCGGTACGCGCCGCCGGCGGCGAGGCGTACTACCACGCGGCCGACCTGACCGATCCCGGCGCGGTCGCGGGCGTCATGGCCGGCATCCGCGACCGGCACGGGCGAGTTGACGTGCTCCTGCACGCCGCCGGGCTGGAAATCAGCCGCGCCATCGCGGACAAGGAGCCGCGCGAGTACAACCTTGTCTTCGACGTCAAGAGCGACGGCCTGTTCAACCTGCTGCACGCGGCCGAGGGTATGCCGCTGGGCGCGGTGGTGGCGTTCAGCTCGGTGGCCGGCCGGTTCGGCAACGCGGGGCAGACCGACTACAGCGCCGCCAACGACCTGATGTGCAAGATCATGTCCAGCTTCCGGGGCACCAGGCCGGACACCAGGGCGATAGCCGTCGACTGGACGGCGTGGGGCGGCCTCGGCATGGCGACCAGGGGTTCCATCCCGAAGGTGATGGCCATGGCGGGCATCGACATGCTGGCACCCGAGGCAGGCATCGCGTGGATCGGGCAGGAGCTGGCCTCCGGGCCGTTCAGCGGCGAGGTTGTCGTCGGCGGGCAGCTCGGGAAGCTCGCCGCCGAGAACGACGTCACCGGCGGGCTCGACCCCGCCGCGATCGACGCCGGCTCCGCGGGCCCGATGATCGGCGCGATCAGCGGGATGGGGATCTACTCCGGGCTCAGCGCGCAGACCACGCTTGATCCCGCGGCACAGCCGTTCCTGCACGACCACCGGATCGACGGCACGCCGGTGCTGCCCGGGGTGATGGGCATCGAGGCGTTCGCGGCCCTGGCCGGCCTCGCCGTTCCCGGCATGCGGGTGGCCGACGTCGAGCAGGTGGACTTCATCGCCCCGCTGAAGTTCTACCGGGACGAGCCGCGCACGATCACCGTGACCGCGGTGATCCGGCCCGATGGCGCCGACCTCATCGCGGACTGCACGCTGAGCGCCAGCCGGATGCTCGCAGGCGAGCAGGCACCGCGGGTCACGACGCACTTCACCGGCCAGGTCAGGCTGACCTCGGCCACTGTGGAGCACGATGCGGAGCAAGAGCGAGCCCAGGCGCCCGGAGCCCACGAGGCGCCGGCGGTCACCGCCGGCGACATCTACCACGTGTTCTTCCACGGGCCGGCTTACCAGGTGGTCCACGAGGCCTGGAACCGCGGCGCCGACGCCGTCGCCTGTCTCGCCCGGCACATGCCAGCCGCGCACACGCCAGAGACGCCGCACACGGCCACCGAGCCGCGGCTGGCCGAGGCGTGCTTCCAGACCGCGGGCCTATGGGAGATCGGCCACGCCGGGCAGATGGCGCTGCCCGCTCACGCGGATCTTGTCAGCATGGCGCACCAGCCCGTTCCCGAGGCACAGCTGTTCGCCGTCGCCCATCCGGCCGCCGATGGCAGCTTCGACTGCGAGGTGCTTGACGGCGACGGCGACGTGATACTGCGCGTCAACGGCTACCGGACCATCGGCCTCGACAGCCCGCTGCCGGCCGATCTCCAGCAGCCGATCCGCGCTGCGATGCGAACCTGACCGCCGAGCGGTCAGTGAAGGGGGCACTATGTCTGGCGTCCGGCGGCTTGCGATCGTCAACCGGGGCGAGCCGGCCATGCGCTGCCTGGCCGCCGTCGGCGAGCTTGGCGAGGACTTCGGCGAGCCGGTAACCACGATCGCGCTGTACACCGACCCCGACGCGATGTCGCTGTTCGTACGGCAGGCCGATGAGGCCGTCCCGCTCGGCCCGGCCCTGATCGCCGACCCCGACGGCAGCAGGCACAGCGCGTACGTGGACCTCGACACGGTGATGGCCGCGCTCGGACGGGCCCGCGCCGACTCCGTTCTGGGTGGGCTGGGGTTTCGTCGCCGAGTCGGCCGAGTTCGCCGCGCGGTGCGAAGCAGCGGGCATCACGTTCATCGGCCCGCCCAGCGACGTCATCAAACTGCTTGGCGACAAGGTGCGAGCCAAGCAGCTGGCGGAGCAGCTTGGGGTACCGGTCGTGCCCTGGAGCGGCGGCCCGGTGCATGACAGTCGGAGCGCGCAGATCGCGGCGGGGATCCTGGGCTACCCGGTGCTCGTGAAGGCGGCCTCGGGAGGCGGCGGCCGCGGCATCCGGGTGGTCGAGTCGGAGAGCGCGATGCCTGCGGCGTTCGCCTCCGCGCAGCGTGAGGCGGAAGCGGCGTTCGGCGATCCCACCGTGTTCATCGAACGCAAAATCGACGGTGACAGGCACGTCGAAGTGCAGGTGATAGCGGACGGGCACGGCACCGTGTGGGCGGCAGGCATCCGCGATTGCAGCGTCCAGCGGCGTAATCAGAAAGTCCTCGAGGAGTCGGGTTCCACCGCGGTCGGCCCGGCCACCGCGGCCGCGCTGCGCGACGCCGCCGTGCGCCTCTGCGGCGCCGTCGGGTACCGCAGCGCTGGCACCGTGGAATTCCTCGTCGACGCGACGACGCAGCAGTTCCTGCTCATGGAAGTCAATACCAGGCTGCAGGTCGAGCATCCGGTCACCGAGATGACGACCGGCATCGACCTGGTCAAACTGCAGCTGCAGATCGCGCGCGGCGGCAGGCTGCCGCCGGCCGCGCCCGCTGTCAGCGGCTACGCGATCGAAGCCAGGCTCAACGCCGAGGATCCGGAGCACGACTTCGCGCCGACGCCGGGCCGGGTGTCCGCGCTGCGGCTGCCGTCGGGGCCCGGAGTCCGGGTCGATACCGGGGTGGCCGAGGGCGACGACGTTGCGCCGGAGTTCGACTCGATGATCGCCAAGATCATCGCGTTCGGGCACGACCGGGCGGAGGCGCTGAGCCGCCTGAAGCGCGCGCTAGCGCAATCCCTGGTGGTCATCGACGGCGGGACCACCAACAAGGCGTTCCTGCTCTTCCTGGCCGGTCACCCGGATATCGTCGCGGGCCGTTACGACACCCGCTGGCTAGACCGGCTGACCGAGGCGGGCGGCCATCTGCCCGCCGATGACCCGATCGCGCTGCTGGCCGCGGCGGTCGAGGGCGCCGACGCGGACCAGGCCGCGGTGCAGGCCAACTTCGTGGCCTCGGCCGCACGCGGCCGTCCCGAACTCCCCGACCAGGTCGGGCACGGGCTGCGACTGCGGGCGCGCGGCGGCTCCTACCGGATGCACGTGTACCGCCTGGGGCAGAGCGACTACCGGGTCGCGGCCGGCCCGGCCGCGGACGGAACTCCCCCGACCCTGATCGAGGTCGGCGTCCAGCGGCTCGCCCGCTTCGAGCGGGCGGTCGCCTGCCGCGGCAGGCGGTACAAGGTCGTCGCCGCGAGCCGGGGTTCCCGGCTGCTCATCGAGGTCGACGGCGTCGCGCACGTCATCAACCGCGACGACGGCGGGCAGGTCCGCTGCCCGTCACCGGCGTTCGTCGTCGCCGTGTTCGTCCGCCCCGGCGACATCGTCCGGGCCGGCGACCCGCTCGCCGTCGTCGAAAGCATGAAGATGGAAACCACCATCGTCGCGCCGCACGACGGCACCGTCAGGTCGCTCTACGCCCAGGTGAATACGCAGGTGGAGGCGGGTGCGCCGCTGGTCGCGGTGCGAGCGACGGCCGAGCAGACGACGCCTGGCGGGCAGAATGGGTCTGGCACCCGCCGCGGAATGGCGGCCGAGTTCGCCGGCCTGGCGACACCGCCCGCGGGCCATGACGTAGCCGACATCGATTATCTGCTCCGGGCCTACCTGCTCGGCTACGACATCGAAGACGGCGACGCTCGTGAGCTCAGCCGGGAGCGAAGCAGGCAACTGACAATAGTTCCGTCCGACAGTGACGGCACGATACCCAGTGACCAGGAACTCCTGGAGATCTTCGCGGACGCGGCGGCGCTGTCCCGGCCGGTCCCGGAAGACGAGCAGGAGGAAGAGCACCCACGGAGCTCGCACGAGCACCTGCTCGCCTACCTGTCGTTCCTCGACCCCGAGCGCAGCGGGGTGCCCGATCATTTCCTGCGGCAGCTGCGAGCCATGCTCGCCCGCTATGGCATCCAGTCGCTGACCCGCACACCGGAACTCGAACAGGCGCTGCTGCGGATCACCCGGTCGGTGGACAGGATGCCGGCCGCCGCCCCCATCGTGATCGCCATCCTGGACCGGTGGCGCCGCGGCCACGACCCGCTGGCGGACGCGGTGACCGACGACCGGCTGACCGTGCTCGCCCGGCTGATTAGCTCGACCCAAGGGCGCTACCCCGATGTCTGCGACCTGGCCAGGGACGTCCGCTTCCGCTACGTCGACGGGCCGGTGATCAAGCGCACCAGGGCGAAGGCGTACGCGGAGATCGAGACCAGCCTGGACGAGCTGTGCGACCAGCCCGCGCCCGACCGCCAGCGCGACCTCGCGGACCGGGTCGTCTGGTTCCCGCTGCCGATGCGCCCCAGGCTCAGAGACCGGTACCGCGACGCGGACGAGACCGCCAGAGCCCGGCTGCTCGAGGTGCGCACCCGCCGGTTCTACCGGATACGCGGCCTCGTGCGGATGCGGTGCCAGATGCTCGGAGGCCACCTCACGTGCCTCGCGGACTACGACGAGGCCGGGCGGGACGGCCCGCCGGTGCACCTGGTCACCGCGTACGTGCCTATCGCGGACCTGCCGGCGTTCGCCCGCGCGGTTGCCGAGCACCTGACCGGGATCGCTCCCGACCAGCCCGTCGTCGTCGACGTTGAGTCGTGGCGCGACGAGCCGCTCCTGCCGGACGAGGACATGGCCGCTGAGCTTGCCCCGATGCTCTCGGGTACGTACTTCGGCCGCGACCTGCACCGTCTGATCGTCACCATGACGAGTGCCGCCCGGGACGCCGAGCGCGCCGAGGATTACCAGCGGACCCAGACATTCACGTTCTCGCAGACCCCGGCCGGATTCGCCGAGGACTCGCTGCTACGGAACATGCACCCGATGATCGCCGAGCGCCTCGACCTGTGGCGGCTGTCGAACTTCGCGCTGCGCAGGCTGCCAAGCGGCGCGGAGGACGTGTACCTGTTCCACGCCGTCGCCCGCGCCAATCGCAAGGACGAGCGGCTGATCGCCGTCGCCGAGGTGCGCGACCTCACCGCCGCCCGCGACTCGGCCGGCGAGATCATCGGGTATCCGATGCTGGAGGGCATCCTGGCGCAGGCCTTCGCCGACATCCGCGGCGCGCTCCGCGGCCAGCCGCAGCGACAGCGCCCGCTGCGGAACAGGGTGCTGCTCTACGTGCGCCCGGTATGGGACATCCCCACCGCAACCTGGCGAAGCCTGGCCCACGAGCTGGCGCCGCAGGCCGCCGACCTCGGGCTGGAGAAGGTCGCGGTACGAGTCCGGATGCCGGACGAGGCGACCGGCGAGCCCCGGACGGCCATCCTCGATGTGGAGAACATCGCCGACCGGGCGGTCACGGTGCGTGTCCGCGAGCCATCGGACCAGCCCATCCAGCCGCATACCGAGTACCAGCAGCGTGCGCTGCGGGCCAAGCGGCTCGGGGTGCCGTATCCGTACGAACTCATCCGTATGCTCACACCGCCGCGGGGCGCGCCCGCGGATTTCCCGGCCGGCGACTTCACCGAGTACGACCTCAACGAGGACGCGGCCGTGGACGGCAACGGCGCCGGGGCCGATGAGCTCGTGCCGGTCAGCCGGCCGTACGGCCGCAACTCCGCGGGGATCATCACCGGCGTCATTACCAACTACACGTCCCTGGTGCCGGAGGGGATCCGCCGGGTGGCGATTCTCGGCGACCCGACCGAGGGACTCGGCAGCCTGGCGGAGCCGGAGTGCCGCCGCATTCTGGCGGCGCTGGCCCTCGCCCGGCGGATGCGGGTGCCCGTCGAGTGGTTCGCACTGTCGTCTGGCGCCAAGATCGCCTGGGACAGCGGGACCGAGAACATGGACTGGATCGCCGCAGTGCTGCGCGGCCTGGTCGAGTTCACCCAGTCCGGCGGTGAGGTCAACATCGTCGTCACCGGGATCAACGTCGGTGCCCAGCCGTACTGGGACGCCGAGGCGACGATGCTCATGCACACCCGCGGCATCCTCATCATGACGCCCGCTAGCGCCATGGTCCTGACCGGCAAGAAGTCGCTGGACTACTCCGGCGGCGTGTCCGCCGAGGACAACTTCGGCATCGGCGGATTCGAGCGGATCATGGGCCCCAACGGCGAAGCGCAGTACTGGGCGCCGACCCTGGCGGCGGCCTGCGCGCTGCTGCTGCGGCACTACGCGCACACGTACATCGTCCCGGGCGAGCCGCATCCCCGCCGGGCGCCGACGAGCGACCCGTCCGAACGGGACGTGCGCGCGTTCCCGCACAGGCAAGTCGAAGGGTCGGAGTTCGCCACCGTGGGGGACATCTTCTCCGCCGAGCTGAACGGCGACCGCAAGAAGCCGTTCGACATGCGCTCGGTGATGCGGGCTGTCAGCGACGCCGACGACGTGCCGTTCGAGCGGTGGGCCCATTGGCACAACGCCGAGGGCGCGATCGTGTGGGAGGCGCGGGTCGGGGGATTCCCGGTGTGCCTGATCGGCCTTGAGTCGCGCAACGTGGCCAGAGCCGGGTTCGTTCCCGCCGACGGCCCGTCGTCGTGGACGTCAGGCACGCTCTTCCCGCAGTCGTCGCGCAAGGTCGCCCGCGCCATCAACGCGGCCAGCGGCAACCGGCCGGTTGTCGTGCTGGCCAATCTCAGCGGCTTCGACGGCTCGCCCGAGAGCATGCGCAAGTGGCAGCTTGAGTACGGCGCGGAGATCGGCCGCGCGGTGACGAACTTCCGTGGGCCCATCGTCTTCGTGGTCGTCTCGCGCTACCACGGCGGCGCGTTCGTGGTCTTCTCCAAGCGGCTGCACGATGACATGCAGACGGCCGCGGTGGCCGGCTCCTACGCTTCTGTGATCGGCGGAGCCCCTGCCGCCGCCGTCGTTCTCTCCCGTCAGGTGTCGGCCAGGACAGACGAAGATCCCCGGGTCACGAGCCTGCGGACGAAGCTCACGACCGCGACCGGCAAGGCGCTCGCGGACGGCCACCATCAGCTGGCCGAGGTCACCCAGGAGGTCAGGGCCGAGAAGCTGAAGGAGGTCGCCGATGAGTTCGACGGCATCCACGACATCAGGCGCGCGCTGCGCGTCGGGTCCGTCGACCAGATCATCGCTGCCGAGCAGCTCCGGCCGTTCGTCATCGGCGCCGTGGAACGCCTGCTGGCGGCCGCGGTAGCACCCGAAGTGCCTGGCATGCGCACGGGGAGCTGATCCGGAACTAGCTGACCGGCCGGTCGACCCAGCGGTGCGACGGGAGCATGGTGTCGATCGGAGACCGCGCCTCAAGGCCGGCGGGCGACGGCCCGCCGGCCGGCCAGCAGGCGGTCACCAGGAACGCACCGCTCCGCCGCCACCAACCCGGGAAGACCTCGCCCTCGGCGGTGCGAACCCGGAGCGCGGACCAGGTGCGCTCCGGCGGGCTCAGCTCGGCCACGGTCACCTCGACCGAGCGGGTGTCCCGGCGCAGCCCGGTCTCCAGCACCTTGAGCGCGCTTTCCTTGGCCGACCAGATGAGGTTGGCCGCCATGTCCCTGGCCGGGCCTGCGCTCTCCACCAGCCGCTGCTCCGCTTCCGTCAGGTAATCGCGGACGAAGGCGTCGCTGCGCGGCTCGACGATCTCAACATCACAGCCGAACGCGCCCGGACGGTCCGCTACCAGGCAGACGGCGCACCCGGCCCGGTCGCTGAGCGACACGCCGCGGCCGGCCGGCTGGCCGTCGATGCAGAGCCGGGGGGCGCCGGTTGGCGCGGTCCTGGTCTCGATCCTGGCGAGCACGGCCGGCTCGCCCGGCCAGCCCAGTACCCCCGCCACCGCGAGCTTGAGCGTCCACCGGGCAAGCAGGAAGTCGGTTCGCCGCTTGGCGTACCTGAGCGCGTCGGCCCGGCTGCGCTCGGCCGCGCTGAGCCAGTCGGCGGTGGCAGGCAGCCGATCCTCGCCGCGCGCGAGCCACCAGGTGGCAGACGATTGCCCGGCCTCGCGATCAGGCCCGGTTGCTGTGCTCATGGACATCGCGTCCGCCTGACTGTTCGGTTGGGCATGGGCGCCCGCGGCCGCCACAGGGCGGGCGCGGCCACCCGGTCAGGAACTCGTCAGTGCCATGCAAGGGCACAACGGCGTCCTTCGTCAAGGCGGGTCGCCGGATGGCTGACCGAGCAGAGACACCCCAGGTCCGTTCGGGATGACTAAATGCTTTTTTCCGAACGGACGCGGGGTCAGGCCTTCAGCCGCGGTGACAGCCGCAGCGCGGCCGGCGCATCGGCCGGGACGGCCGGGGTGCGCGGCGGGACCGGCGCCACCTGCTGGTAGGAAGCGCCCGGGTCGGGGCGCGGGTCGGCGTCGCCGCGGTTCGGCCACATCGCCATCGCCCGCTCGGCTTGGGCGGTGATCGTGAGGGCCGGGTTCACGCCGAGGTTGGCCGAGACTGCCGAGCCGTCCACGATGTGGAGTCCCTGGTACCCGTAGACGCGGTGGTAAGGGTCGATCACGCCGGTGGCGGGCGAGTCTCCGATCGCGGCGCCGCCGAGGAAGTGCGCGGTCATCGGGATGTTGAACAGGTCGGTCCAGGTGCCGAACGCGGTGCCGCCGATTTCCTCGGCCAGCAGGCGCGTGGCGCGGTGGGCGCTGGGGATCCAGACCGGGTTCGGCTCACCGTGGCCGCGCCCGGACCGCATCCCCCAGCCGAATCGCCCGCGGTTGGCCCGCACGGTGATCGAGTTGTTGCGGCTCTGCATGACCAGCGCGATGACCGTCCGCTCCGACCAGTGGCGCAGGTTCACTACCTTGCCGAGTTCGAGCGGGTGGGCGGCCACCTGGCGCAGGAACTTCGCCCAGCGCGGCGTCCGCCCGTCGCCGTCGACCAGCAGCGTGCGCAGCGATCCCATTTCATTGCAGCCGCGGCCGTACCTGACCGGTTCGATGTGGGTGTCCTCGTCAGGGAAGAACGACGAGGTGATCGCCACACCGTGGGTGTAATCGTCACCCTTGAGCCGCAGTCGCTCCGCGCCGAGGATGGCCTCGGAGTTGGTGCGGGTCACCGCGCCAAGCCGGTCCGACAGCAGCGGCAGGGCACCGGTCGCCTTCATCTTGTGCAGCAGCTTCTGGGTACCCCAGGTGCCCGCGGCGAACACGACCTGCCCGGCGGTGAGCGTTCGCCGCTGGCGGCGCGGGCTGCCGGTGCGCTTGACCTCGACCGTGAACCCATCCGGGCCGGGGCGCACGGCGGTCACCATCGTCATCGGCATGATCCGCGCGCCGGCCCGTTCTGCGAGGTAGAGGTAGTTCTCTGTCAGCATGTTCTTCGCGCCGTTGCGGCAGCCGGTCATGCACGCGCCGCACTCGGTGCAGGCGGCCCGCAGCGGCCCCGCACCGCCGAAAAAGGGGTCCGTGGCCGCGGTTTCCTGGCCATCGCCGAAATACACGCCGACCCGGGCCAGCTGGAACGTGTCGGCGCGCCCCATCCGGTCGGCGACCTTCTTCATCGCCAGATCCGCCGGAGTCATGGTCGGGTTGGGTACCACCCCCAGCATCCGCTCGGCCTGGTCGTAATACGGTGCGAGCTCGCCGCGCCAGTCCGCGATGCCGCTCCACTGCGGATCGTCGTAGAACGGCTCGGCGGGCCGGTACAGCGTGTTCGCGTAGTTGAGCGAACCGCCGCCGACCCCGGCCCCGGCCAGGACCAGCACCCGTGAATCCTTCTCACCGCGCAGCAGGTGGATGCGCTGGATGCCGGTCAGGCCGAACTGCGGTGCCCACATGTACTTGGAAATCCGCCACGACGTCTTCGGCAGGCGGCTCTGACGCTGTCCGGGGCGGGGATCGGCTGGATCGTCGAACCGGCGGCCAGCCTCAAGCACACCGACCCGGTAACCCTTTTCCGTTAGCCGCAGGGCCGCGACGCTGCCGCCGAAGCCTGACCCGATCACCAGAACGTCGTAATCAAGACCGTACATCGTATCTTCAGCCCCCCTGGACCACGACCGGGACTTCAGCCGACATCCGTGACCGGTCGTCCCCTGCCAAAGCCTAGAAGGTCGGGCCGGGGAATGCTACCCCCTGGTAACTTGCGCACGTCGCGCCGACAGGGTCTTGCGCCCTCCGCTGCTCGGGACCTCTGGCCCTGCCGGGCCCGGAGAAGGCGACTTATCGTCGGAAGATGACGATGCCGAGCGGTGCGTACATGGGCGCGAGCGACGCGTTCTCCTGGCACATGGAGAGCGATCCGGTGCTCAGGCCGTCCATTGTCGTGGCCGTCTGGCTCGATCGCGCGCCCGACTGGGACGTGCTGGTGGCGCGGGTCGACCGGATAACCCGGCTGATTCCCTCGCTGCGCCAGCGCGTCATCGACTCCCCGTTCCCCGTCATCGCCCCCCGGTGGATCTACGATCCGGACTTCGACCTGAGCTCGCACATGCACCACGTCCGCGCTCCCGAGCCCCGGACCCGGGACGCGGTCCTCCAGCTCGCGAGCTGGCCGGCCATGGATACCTTCGACCGCACCCGTCCGCTGTGGGAACTCACCCTGGTCGAAGGCCTGGAGGACGGAGGGGCGGCGCTCATCGCCAAGGTCCACCATTCGCTGTCGGACGGGGTGAGCGGAATGCGCATGCTGGCGGTCATCGCCGACCCGAAGCGAAAGCACCGCCACCTGGGCGAGATGCCGTCGGCACCGCTAGGCGAGACGGTGGACCAGCTCACCCTTGTCACCGACGCCGTGGGCGTGATGGCCGCGCAGCTCACCCGCCTGGCCTGGCGCGGGGCGGGGGCGGCGATCCCGGCTCTGATCCGCTCCGCGCGCGACCCGGCCGGCGTCGCCCGCGAGGCTGTCGCGATGGCCCGCTCGGTCTACCGGACAGCCGGGCCGAGTTCTGGCGCCCTGTCCCCGCTGATGCGCGAGCGAGCGACGACGCGCCATCTGGCCGTGATGGAGGTCTCCCTCGATGCGCTGAAGACTGCGGCCAAGACGGCCGACGGGACCGTCAACGACGCCTACCTGGCGGTGGTCACCGGGGGATTGCGCAGATACCACGAGCGCCACGGCGCGTGCGCCGAGTTCTTGCGGGCCGTCGTCCCGGTCAATCTCAGGACCGAAGACGACGCGGGGTGGGGCAACAAGATCACCCTGCAGCGGCTGATCCTGCCGGTCGGCGAGCCGGATTGGGGCATCCGGATGCGCGTGCTGCACCACGTCATCGAGGCGGCCCGCAGGGAGCCGTCCCTCCCGGTCACCGGTCTGATCGCGGGGGCGATCAACTTGCTGCCGGTCGGCTATGTGGGCGGGATACTCAAGCACGTCGACTTCCTCGCGAGCAACGTAACCGGCCCCCAGGCCCCGGTCTACATCGCCGGGGGCAAGGTCACCGGCTTGTGCGCGTTCGGGCCTACCATCGGGGCCTCTTTGAATACCACGCTGCTGTCCTACGCGGGCACCTGCCTTATCGGCATCAACATCGACACCGCCGCGGCGCCAGACCCGGATGTCCTGCTGGCCTGCCTGCGGGAGAGCCTGGCCGAGGTCACGGCCCCGAGCACCGCAGAGCCGGTTCCGGCATCACTCGCCGACGACCCTGCGGGTCCGGTGAACGGAGCCTCGCCGTAGCGGTCCACGCTGCGACGCGCACAGGCCATGAGACACGGGGGGTGAAATTTCACATTACTGGCCGACATCATCAACTCTCTCACCCGCAACGGGGCTGCGAATGCTCGCATGACCCCGGAACGTGGTACTAAGCGTGCCGTCGGGATCAGAACGGCAACGGGGCGACCTGGGCGGCGTGCGTGACAGGAGTTATCATGCGCAAAATCGCAATCGCGAGCGGTGTGATCGGGCTAGTCCTGCTCATCGCCGCCGGCCTGATGGCCTGGTGGGTCACACCGTCGTACATCGCTCGCATGCCGGGCAATTACAACAAGTCGCGGACCTATGACGCAACGATCCGCACGTTGTTCGACCCGGCCGCGCTGGCGACCGGCAACCTGGCCGGCGCCATCAAGACAGGCCTGCCCGCGACGATCACCGAGACCGTCAAGGTGCAGCAGACGTCGGGCAACACTGCCCTTGTGCAGGACACCAGGAACATCGCGGTGGCCGGCAGCACGGTCGGGCAGACCGTCTCGCCTTACGCGCTCGACCGGCAGACCCTCGAAGCGACAAGCAGTCACCCCGGCAGCTGGAACGTGATTCCCGCCACCGGCCTGACGGTGAGCTGGCCGCTCGGTGCCAAGCAGCAGAACTACACCGGGTGGGTGTACCAGACCGACACCACCACCGCCCTGAAGTACGTCACGCAGGTGCAGCAGGGTGGCATCAACACCTACGAGTACCAGGCGACCACCCCGCC
Source organism: uncultured Actinomycetota bacterium (assembly GCA_963773105.1). Lineage (GTDB taxonomy): Bacteria > Actinomycetota > Actinomycetes > Streptosporangiales > Streptosporangiaceae > Trebonia. The sequence goes on along the minus strand of CAVZAA010000001.1, from coordinate 893,549 downwards.
GATGCCGATCAAGAACCCGCAGCTGCTGGCGAGCCTGCCAAAGTCGCTGCCGGTGTCCTTGCTGCCAGGCCTGCGCGCGGCCGGTCTCATCTCGCCGACGCTCCTGGCCAGTCTGGCTAAGGCGTTCCCTGGCGCCACGTCAGTTCCGCTCGCCTACACGTATCAGTCGGCCAACACCTATTACGTGGCGCCCGCCACCGGACTGGTCGTGAACGTCAACAACAACGAGACCGAGATGGGCGGCATCGCGCTGCCCAACGGCAAGGTCATCCCGGTGCTGCCGGTCCTGGCGTACACCTACCACGCCAGCCCCGCCAGCCTGTCGGCCGCCGTGAACGACGCCAACAGCGGCAGCAGCTCGATTACGGCCGCGGGAGTGACCGCGCCGATCACGGCGGCGGCGGTTGGCTTCGTCCTGCTGATCCTCGCCGTCTTCCTGTGGATGCGCGGCGGGACCAGGGGCCGCCCGACTGGAACGACTCACCCTGAGCGCCACCCCGCCCCCGCAGGCGGAAGCCGCTAATTGTCACCTTCGCACCTGGGCGCCTGCGCCTCAGGTCAACGACAGGCGGGACCGTGCGAGCGCAGACCCTGCGCTCGCACGCAACCGAGTAGGACCGGCCGAGGGCGCCTCGGGCGCGTTTCGGGTCGATGGCGTAGCCGACAGGGTCGCGAGCCGGTCAGCTACGCCATCGACATGGCCTATTGGGGTCGCTGGCGTAGGCGACAGGACGCGTTGGAGGTCGATGGCGTAGGCGACAGGTCGGGGGCGGGCGCGGGGGCGGGTTAGGGGGTTTCTGCGCGTTGTTTGAGGGCGTCGTTCATCGCTTGGAAGATCGTCTCGGTGCGGGGGACGGAGACGGTGGCGGCTAGCAGGCCGGCGTAGATCTCGGTCTGCGCCAGCCTGGTGCCGCCGTCCAGCGGGGTCAGGACGAAGCTGTGCTCGCCGCTCATGAGCACGGGCAGGCTTGACGCCCAACGCAGCTCGGCGCCCGGATCGGCGGCGACGATCTTCGCCCGGACGGTCATCAGGCGGCCGTTGGTGGGCTGGACGGCGCGCAGGGTGATCCGCTCCCCCACTGCCACCTGGCCGGACGCCTCGCGGAAGAGCGGGTTCCATTCCGGGTAACGGCTCAGGTCGGTCAGCACCGCCCACACCGCCATCGGCGATGCGTCGATCTGGGTGGTTGCGGAGACGGTCTTCATAGGTCTTGCTGTCCCCCCGGTCTCGACCGTCACACGCGCGGGAACCAACGGTCCGTTCGAGATAACGAGTTTGATCTTTGCCTTAGGCGCCGGGAGCGGCGGCGTGCCGGGGGCACGGGCAGGGACGGGGCGCGCGGGCGTAAAGGCCCGCCAGCATGAACGACAGGCTCATCTCGAAGATCGCGTCGTCGTCGACGGCGGGCAGGTGCTCGCGGACCTGCCAGATGGCCGGGTACTCGGCCCGGTCGGCGGTCAGGTACGCGGTGGTCCAGCCGTTGCGGTCGTTTTTCTGCAGTTGCTCGTCCATCGCCAGGAACGACGCCTCCGCGCCGGCCCAGTACAAGCTGAAGTCGCCGATCGCGCGGTACACCACGGCGGCCGCCGCGCCCTCGAAGCCGGCCGCGAGCACGCAGCTGATGATGATGTCGACCGCCTTCATCTCAGCCGGGCCCTGGGTGATCCGGTAGGACGACAACGACGCGGCCGCCGGGTGGGCGAGATAGGTCCGCCGGAGCTGCCGGGCGGAGTCGCTCAGCGTCTCGACCCAGCACTCCCGCAGCTGGACGCCCTCGGCCGACTCCTCGATCAGGTGGTCGGCGACCGCCAGCACGATGTCGTCCTTGCTGGCGAAGTGCCGGTAGACGGCGGTGGCGTCGGCGCCGAGAGCGCGTCCGAGCTTGGGCAGGCTGAAGCCGGCGATTCCCTCGGTGTCGAGCAGCCGCAGGCTCTCCCGCACGATCAGCTCGCGGGTGAGGTCGCCGCGCTGGAGCCTGCGCCGGCTGCCGCCTCGAGTCGTGGCCGTTTCCGCCATCGTGCACCGTTCCCCTTCAAGCAGCGCTTTGCCGCGTCGCCCGGGATCTCGTTCGGCCGCGAGCGCGTTTCAGCCTGGTTACACCGGCAGTGTAGCGCGTCCGAGCCATAGTCATAGGTATTGACAATGGCTATGTCCAATGGTGTACTCACCCCGCAGAGGCCGGCTGGGCTGGCAGGAGGAGGTGCAGTGGACAAGGGCATTCTGTTCACCAACGGCTCGGTGTTCGCCGGCCGCGGGTTCGCCCCGCGCGGGACCAGCGTCCTGGTCACCGGGGACCGCATCACCGCGGTCGGCCCGGCAGTCGTAGCGCGCGGGGCCGAGGTCGTCGACCTGGACGGCGGCACGTTGCTGCCCGGCTTCATCGACTCGCACGCGCACCCGGTCTTCGGCGGCATGCAGCTGCTTGGCTGCGACCTGAGCGCGGCGGACGACGCAACCGGATACCTGGAGATCATCGACCGGTTCGCGCGCGCGAACCCGGACCGCGAGTGGATCACCGGCGGCGGCTGGTCCATGCCCGCCTTCCCCGGCGGCATCCCCACCAGGCAGGCGCTGGACGCCGTGGTGGCCGATCGCCCGGTGTTCCTGCAGAACCGCGACGGCCACGGCGCCTGGGTGAACAGCCGGGCGCTGGAGCTCGCGGGGGTCGACAAGCACACGGCGGACCCGCCCGACGGCCGGATCGAGCGGGACGACCGGGGCGATCCGGTCGGCATGCTCCAGGAAGGCGCGATGCAGCTGGTGACGCGTCTGCTGCCGCCCGTCACGGACGAGGATCGCTACCGCGGGCTGCTGGCCGGGCAGGAGTACCTGCTGTCGCTCGGGATCACCGGCTGGCAGGACGCGATCGTGGGCCGCGGCTTCGGCCAGGACGACGCGACCGATGCCTACCGCCGGGCCGCCAGCGCGGGCACGCTGGCGGCGAACGTGGTGGGCGCGCTGTGGTGGCAGCGGCAGCAGGGACTCGAGCAGGTGGCGGAGCTGCTGCACCGGCGCGACAGCGACGGCGCCGCGCGGTTCCGCCCCACCAGCGTGAAGATGATGCTGGACGGGGTGGCCGAGAACCACACCGCCGCGCTGCTCGACCCGTACCTCGACTCCCACGGCTGCGCGACCGAGAACTCCGGGCTCGACTTCATCGACCCGGCGGAACTGCCCCGGTTCGTCACCGAGCTCGACTCGCTCGGCTTCCAGGTGCACTTCCACGCGCTGGGCGACCGGGCGGTGCGCAACGCGCTCAACGCGATCGAGGTCGCGCGGCACGCCAACCAGGACTCGTCCATCCGCCATCACCTGGCGCACCTGCAGGTTATCCACCCCGACGACATCCCCCGATTCGCCGCGCTCGGCGCGACCGCGAACATCCAGCCGCTGTGGGCCACCAACGAGCCGCAGATGACCGAGCTGACGATCCCGTTCCTAGGCGAGACCCGGGCCGGCTGGCAGTACCCGTTCGCGGCCCTGGCGAGGTCCGGCGCGCACCTCGCGGGCGGCAGCGACTGGCCCGTCAGCAGCCCCGATCCCCTGCTCGGGGTGCACGTGGCGGCGAACCGCAGCACGCCCGACAACGCGACCCGCCCGTTCCTGCCCGAGCAGGCCATCAGCCTGCAGACCGCGCTCGCCGCCTACACCGCCGGCAGCGCGCGCATCAACGGCCTCGAGAACACGGCCGGCCTGATCAAGGCCGGCTACGACGCTGACCTCGCGATTGTCGACGCCGACCTCGCCGCCCTCCCCGACCACGAAATCTGCCAGGCGTCCGTGCGCCAGACCTGGGTCCGCGGCGAGCTTGCGTATGACTGCAAGGAGAACCGATGAGAAGACAACGCACGGCCTCCTTCGCCGTTGCCGGGGCGCTCGCGCTCACGCTGCTGGCGTCCGCCTGCGGCCGGTCGCTGAGCTCCGCCAACTCCGCGGCCGGTAACATCTCGCCCACCGCGAACCTGGTCTCCACCACCCCGGCGGGCGCCAAGCCGGTCTCTCAGGCCGTCTGGGCGGTTTACCGGGACGTCAACAGCCTGGACCCGGCGTTCGCGTTCGATTATCCGGAGAACACGGCGATCTCCCTGATGTGCGAGTCGCTGCTGCTGCAGAGGGCGGACGGCGCCATCGAGCCCGGCCTGGCCAGCATCAGCGCGCCCAACCAGAAGACGTTCGTGTTCACCGTCAATCCGAAGGCCAGATTCTGGGACGGCCATCTGGTCACTCCGGCCGACGTCGTCTACAGCCTCGACCGCCAGCTGAACCCCGGCCTGGGCGGTTTCTACGGCCAGGTATTCAGCCGCGTCAAGGCGATCGAGCAGACCGGTCAGGACCAGGTCACGATCACCCTCAACCAGCCCGACTACTGGCTCGAGGGCGAGCTGTCGTCGATGGCCGGGGTCATCATCGAGAAGGCCTACGCGCAAAAGGAGGGCAAGAACTACGGCACCCCGGCCGGCGGCATCATGTGCACCGGCCCCTACCAGCTGAAGTCGTGGTCCCCCAGCGCCGGGGTCGTCGCCGCGGCCAACCCGCATTACTGGCGGGGAACGACCCCGCTGGTCCAGCAGATCACGCTCAGCGGCGTGCCGGACAACAACGACCTCACCGCGGGGCTTGAGACCGGCGCCATCCAGGGCACCTACGCCTCCGGCGGCATCCCCACCCTGGATCAGCTCCGCCGCAGCAGCGCGGTCAAGGTCTACCAGGGACCGGGCTGGGCCACCGATGCGATGATCATCTCCGCTGCCGGCGGCCCGCTGGCCAACGTCAAGGTCCGGCAGGCGCTGTCGCTCGCGGTGAACCGGCAGTCGATCATCAACGCCGTGTACAAGGGGGCCGCGCTGATGCCGAAGTGGCTGACGAACCCGGGCGCGTTCGGCTACGGCAGCGCGGTCTTCGACCGCGCCTACCGGGCGTCGCCGGCCCTGACGCAGAACCTGGCGGAGGCGAAGCAGCTCATCCAGCAGGCCGGGGTGGCCGGCCAGACGGTCACGATCGGCACCTCCAGCGAGGTGTCGAGCATCGCGTTCGAGACCGCCGCCTACCAGCAGGCGGCCGTCGCGATCGGCCTGAAGGTCAGGCTCAAGTCGGTGTCCGCGCAGGACTTCATCAACTTCTTCACCGACCCCTCGTATCGCAAGGGCGTCGACATGTTCCCGACCGTGAACTACGGCGACTACGCCGACCCGGCCGCGCTGCTGGACACGGTCGCGGTGCCCGGCGCCGATCAGAACTACGACAACTTCAGCGATCCCGAGCTGACCGCGCGGCTCGACCAGGCGCGAGCCACGGCCAACCCGGATCAGCGGGCCGCGCTGGTCGCCCAGGCGGAAGAGCGGGCGGCGCAGACGCTGCCGTGGATCCCGACCGTGGACCCGACCAACGTGCTGGTCATGAGCTCCAAGCTGACCGGCGCGACCGGCTCCTTCGCCTACATGTTCGCCCCGTGGGCGACCAGCCTGGGCGGCGTGGGCTGATGAGCAGGGGAAGGTTCCTGCTCCGGCGACTGGCGATGCTGCTGGCCAGCCTGCTGGTCGCCAGCTTCGTCATCTTCGGCTCGATGTACCTGGCGCCCGGCAGCGCGCTGTCGGCGCTGACCGGCGGGCGGGCGCTGCCGCAGAGCAGTACGGCCGCGCTGGAGCGGCAGTACCACCTGAACCAGCCGTTCATCGCCCAGTACTGGTACTGGCTAGTCAACGCGCTGCACGGCAACCTCGGCACCTCGATCGAGTGGCGGGAAGGCGTCAGCACGCTGATGGGCGGGCTGGCCTGGACCACGGCCGGGCTGGTGCTGTACGCGTCGCTGATCATCTGCGTGGCTGGCATCGGCCTGGGGGTGCTGGCCGGCCTGCGGCCAGGCTGGGTGGACACGTCCACTCTGGTGGGCACCGCCGTCACCGCCGCGCTGCCGTCCTTCGCGGCCGCGATGGTGCTGGTGGCGGTGTTCGCGGTGCAGCTGGGGTGGTTCCCGGCGCTCGGCAACGGAGCCGGCTTCCTGGACAACGTCCGCCATCTGACGCTGCCGGCGATCGCGCTCGCGATCTCCTCGCTCGCCATCGTCGCCCGGGTTACCCGGGCGGCGGTGCGGGAGGAGGCGGGCCGGGAGCACGTGCAGACCGCGGTCAGCCGCGGCATCCCCTACCGGGTGATCGTCCGCAGGCACATCCTGCGGAACGCCGCGATCCCGATCACCACGATCACCGGGATCACGATCGCCTCGCTGATCGCGGTGGACGCGGTGGTCGAGACCGCGTTCAGCCTCAACGGGCTCGGCGCCTTCCTGGTCAAGGCCGCCCAGGACAAGGACCTGGCGGTCGTGCAGGGCATCTCGCTGGTTCTGGTCATCGCGTTCGTGGTGGTCAACGTGGTCGTCGACCTGCTTTACGCGGCGCTCGACCCGCGGATCTCGCTGGGGACGGCGCCCGCATGACCGCCGTGACGATACGCGCGCCCCGGACTCCGTCGACGCGGCTGGCCGGCCGGCTGCTTGGCGGCACCGGCGTCGCCGGGATCATCTCTGCGGCCGTCATCGCCGTCGCCGCGCTGGCGGCGGTCTTCGGCCCGCTGATCGCGCCCTACAACACGACCGTCCCCGACACCACGCTGCAGTTCGTCGGCCCGGTCGGCGGTCACCTGCTCGGGTTCGACGTGGAGGGCCGCGACGTCCTGTCGAGGCTGCTGGCGGGCGCGCAGTCGTCGATGGCGGGGCCGCTGGCGGTGGTGGTGATCAGCCTCGTGCTTGGCATCGCGCTCGCGGTCACGTCGGCTTGGAAACGGGGCGCGGTCGACGCGACGGTGTCGGCCGGGCTTGACATCCTGTTCGCGTTCCCCGGCATCCTCCTCGCGGTGCTGGCCACGGCGGTGTTCGGTCCCGGCCTGACGGCGGCGTCGGTGGCGCTGGCAATCGCCTACGTCCCCTACGTCGCCCGGGTGCTGCGCGGGGCCGCGCTGAAGGAGCGGAGCCAGCCGTACGTCGCGGCGCTGGAGGTGCAGGGCCTGTCCGGTGGGGCCATCTGCGTCCGCCACATCGTGCCCAACATGATCTCGCTGATCGTCGCGCAGGCGACGATCATGTTCGGCTGGGCGATGGTGGACCTGGCCGCGATCTCGTTCCTGGGGCTCGGCGTGCAGGCGCCCGCCCCCAACTGGGGCGTGATGATCTCGGAGAACGCGGTCGGCCTGCAGGAGGGCTACCCGCTGCCGACGCTCGCGGCGGGCGCCTGCGTGGTGATCGTGGTGATCGCGTTCAACGTGCTGGGAGAGCGCCTGCTGTCCCGGGCGGCGCGCTCATGAGCGGGCTGTTGGAAGTCGACGGCCTGACGGTGCGGCTCCCGGCCGGGAGCGTGCTGCGCGACGTCAGCCTGTCCATCGGCCCGGGCGAGGCGCTCGGGCTGGTCGGCGAGTCCGGGTCGGGCAAGTCGATGACGGCGAAGGCGATCGCGCGGCTGCTGCCGCCGGGCGCGGCGGCCGCGGGCTCGATCACGTTCGACGGCCGCCCCGTCCTCGATCTGCCGGCCGCCGACCTCCGCCGCTACCGGTCCGAGGTGGCGATGATCTTCCAGGATCCGCGCGCGCACATCAACCCGGTGCGGCGGATCGGCGACTTCATGACCGAGGCGCTGCGTTCGGCCGGGGTCGCATCGCGCGAGGCGGCCCGGCGGGCGTGCGAGATGCTGGACCAGGTCGGCATCGCCGACTGCGAGCGGCGGCTGCGGCAGTACCCGCACGAGCTGTCGGGCGGGATGCTGCAGCGGGTGATGATCGGGGCGGCGCTGCTGACCGAACCGCGGCTGCTGCTGGCGGACGAGCCGACGACCGCCCTCGACGTCACCACGCAGGCCGAGGTGATGGCGATCCTGGACGAGCTGCGCCGCTCGCGCGGCCTGTCGCTGCTGTTCATCACCCACGACCTGGAGCTGGCGGCGGCGATCTGCGACCGGACCGCCGTGATGTACGCGGGGCAGCTGGTCGAGACGCGGTCCTCGGACCGGCTGCATGACGATCCGCTGCACCCGTACACGGCGGCGCTGACGGCGGCCCGGCCGGACATCGACCGGACCAGAACCCGGCTGCGGACGATCCCCGGCCGGCCACTGTCGGCGTTCGAGGCGCCGTCGTCCGGGTGCGCGTTCGCGGCGCGGTGCCCGCACGCCGCGGACGCGTGCCGCACTTCGGCGGTGCCGCTGACGGCGCTCGACGGCGGGCTGACCCGGTGCGCGAGGGCGGCCGAACTGCGCGGGAAGCTGGAGGTGGCCGATGCTTGACGTTTCCCATCTGACCAAGAAGTTCGCCGATTTCACGGCGGTGGACGACGTGTCGTTCTCGGTGCCGGCCGGCCAGTCGCTGGCGATCGTGGGCGAATCCGGCTCCGGCAAGACGACGATCGCTAGGATGATCGTCGGGCTGGAACGGCCGACCTCCGGCACCATCACCGCCTGCGGGAACGACCGGTCCCGGCCCGCCCGCTCGGCCCGTGACCGGCGGCGGCGCGGCGGCGAGGTGCAGATCGTCTTTCAGGATCCCTACACCAGCCTGGACCCCCGGCAGTCGGCGGCCGGCGCGATCGATGAGGTGCTGCGCCTGCACCACGGCTGGCCGCCCGCGCGCCGGTCGGAGCGGGTGGCCGAGCTGGTCTCGCTCGTCGGCCTGGACCAGCGGCAGGCGCAGGCGCTGCCGCGGGCGCTGTCGGGCGGGCAACGGCAGCGGGTGGCGATCGCCCGCGCGCTCGCGGCCGAGCCGCGGGTTCTGCTGTTGGACGAGTCGGTCGCCGCCCTCGACGTGTCCATCCAGGCCCAGGTGCTGAACCTGCTGGCCGACATTCGCGACTCCACCGGCGTCTCCTACGTCCTGATCAGTCACGACCTGGCCGTCGTGCGCCAGCTGGCCGAGCACGCGATCGTGCTCTGGCGCGGCCGGGTGGTGGAGCAGGGCCCGACGGCGACAGTGCTCGACGATCCGCAGCAGGAGTACACCCGGCGGCTGCGCGCCAGCGTCCCCCGCCCGGGCTGGAAGCCCACCCGGCGATCCGCGCCGACGGTGCCGGAGATCCGCTGAAGAAGGTCAAGATCAAGATCGTTATCCCGAACGGACCGTGGTTCCACCCAGTATCGCAGGACGGCCCGTTTTGTCGGTGGCATGCGGCACGATGTACGCGTGGCAGACGAAGGGTTCTCGTCGGCGCGCGGTCGGGGGAATCCACCGGCCGACGCTCCCGTTGCGGCGCAGCCATTTACCCATCTCGGCGTTCCGCACGCCGAGCAGTACCGACAGCTGCTCCGAATTTTCGCGCGGGCGAAGCAGCGCTTCATCGTGCACCTGCGCCCGGAGGACATCGCCGCAGAGCTGCGGATCGATGTCGATGACCAGCTGACCGAGGCGCTGGACCAGCTGGTGAAGTGGGGCAACCTCCGGGCCGACGTCGACACCAGCCGTGTCACCACGGTCGAGGACTTTCACCGCAAGCGGTCGCTGTACCAGCTCTCGGGCGAAGGGCAGGCGGCCGAGCAGGCGATCGCGTTCTACGAGGAGGCGATAGGGCGGCGCGGCCAGCTACAGTCGGTCGCCCTGGCCGACATCGCCGGCCAGCTCAAGGCGCTGCTCGCGCTGGCCAGCGAACGCGATCCTGATCCGGCCAAGGTTCACCTGCTGCTGCTGTCGGTGGCAGAGCGGTTCTCCTCACTCGCCGACAACGCCCAGGCGTTCATGTCCGCGCTGCGGCGCGCGATCGACTTCTCCGACGGGGACGTCGACGGTTTCATTGCGTACAAGGAACGGCTGATCGACTACATCAACCGGTTTATCGCCGACCTCGCCAACTCCGGTGCCCAGATCGCGGGCCTCCTCACTGACCTGGAAGCCGCCGGTCACGAGCGCCTGCTGGCGGTCGCCGCCAGGCGGGAGGCGGCCGACGCGGCCCCCGAGGGGGCGGACGCGGCCGCGGCGCTGGCCCTCGCGGAAGAGCAGGCGCTCGATGCGTGGCGCAACCGGTGGCGCGGCCTCGACGACTGGTTCACCTCGCGCGACGCGGGGCACCCATCGCAGGCCAGGCTGCTGCGGCAGGCGGCGGTGACCGCGATCAAGCAGCTCGTTGACACGGTTGGCCTACTTAACGAGCGGCGGTCCGGCCGGTCGGACCGGTCGGCGGACTTCGCCGCGCTCGCCCGGTGGTTCGCCGAGGCGCCGGACGACGCGGCGGCTCACCGCCTGTGGCGGGCAGCGTTCGGCCTGTCCCCCGCCCGGCACCTCTCCGTCAGCGGCGACACCGCGGATGAGTGGGAAAGCGTTCCGGCCGGGACGTCGTGGGGCGAGGCACCGCCTATCCGGATCTCGCCGCAGCTCAGGAAGACCGGAACCTACGAGCGGCGCGGCCAACCCAGCCAGGTGAAGGACCGCTCCGCGGCCAGGGAGGTGCTGCGCCGCAAGGCGGAGCAGGAGGCCGCGCAGACCAGCGAGGCCCGACGGCGGCTGCGCACCAGCGGGCCGACCCTGCTTTCCGACCTGGACATGCTCGACCCGAGGGCGTTCCGCCTCTTCCTCAGCCTGCTCGGCGACGCGCTCGCGACTCGCGCGCACGGCGACACCGACGTGAAGACCGTCACTAACGACGGCAGCCTGGAGGTGCGGCTGCGTCTGGTTCCAGACGGCGGCACGGCCACCATCCAGACCGAGGACGGGGTGCTCACCGGCCCCGAGCACGTCATCGAGATCACGGACATGATGCCATGATCCCCGCCGAGGAACAGGCGCAGCGCCAGGCCGCCCTCCGCGGGTTGCTCGCCAAGCCGCTGCTTGTCGCGGCCGACGACGCCGAGCCGCTCATGCTGGTCCGGCGGCACCTGCCCGCTCTCAGCGGCTGGCTGCGCCGGGAGACCGGCTGGCGGCTGGCCGCGGACGCGGAGACCGCCCGGCTGTTCAAAACCGCCCCACTGGCTTTCGACGCCACCCATCCCGCTCGCGGGCACAACCGGGAGCCGTTCAGCCGCCGCCGGTACGTCGCCCTCTGCCTGGCCTTGTCCGCGCTCGCCCGCGCCGACGCGCAGACCACGCTCGGCAGCCTCGCCGACGACGTGCTCACCGCCGCCGCCGAACCCGGCCTGGCGGCCACCGGGTTCAGGCTGACCCTGGACAGCAGGGCCGACCGCGCCGACCTCGTGGCCGTGGTCCGGCTGCTGCTCGCCTGGGGGGTGCTCAGCCGGGTCGCCGGTGACGAGGACGCGTACCTGTCGGCCGGCGCCGATGTGCTGTACGACGTGCGCCGGGCGGTACTCGGCGTACTGCTGACCGGCAGCAGGGGCCCGTCGACGATCGGCGCCCGCGCGTTCGAAGCCAGGCTCGCGGAGCTGACCGCCGAGCCGGTCGCCGAGACCGACGAGCTGCGCAACCAGGCGCTGCGCCGGATGCTCACCCGGCGGCTGCTCGACGACCCGGTCATTTACTACGACGAGCTGACAGAAGACGAGCGCGCCTACCTGATCTCCCAGCGGCACAACATCACCGGGCGGATCAGCGAGGCCACTGGGCTGCTGCCGGAGCTGCGGGCCGAGGGCATCGCCATGGTGGACCCGGACGACGAGCTCACCGACGTGCGGATGCCCGAGCAGCGCACCGACGGACACCTGACGCTGCTGGTCGCCGAGTACCTGGCGGGGCGGGCACGGGCGCCGCGGGCCGAGCTGCTCGCGTTCGTCAGGAGGGCGGCGCAGGCGCACGCGGGCTACTGGCGCAAGGGCGTGACCGATCCCGGCGCGGAGATCGGACTGCTCGAGGTCGCGCTGGAGAAACTCGCCGCCCTGCGCCTCATCGAGGCGGACATCGAGGTCACGCGCGACGGCATCGGCACCGTGATCCGCAGTCGCCCGGCCATCGCCCGCTTCGCCCTCGCCGAGCCCACCATCCGCGAGCCCGGCACTTCGTCGAGCGGCAAGAGCGGAACGAACCAGACCAGAAAGGCGACGGCCCATGTTGCCAGCACCATCTTCTGAGCGGTGGAAGCCCCTGCGGGCCGGCCTGGTCGACATGTTCTACTACGACCAGGAGGAGTTCTGGTTCCACGACGGCCGCCTGCTCCTGCGCGGCAACAACGGAACCGGCAAGTCCAAGGTGCTCGCCCTCACGCTGCCGTTCCTGCTCGACGGCGACCTCGCGCCGCACCGGGTCGAGCCGGACGGCGACCGGCAGAAGCGGATGGAGTGGAACCTGCTGCTCGGCGGCAAGCACCCCAGCTCCGAGCGCCTCGGCTACTCCTGGCTGGAGTTCGGCCGCAGGGGCGCCGACGGTACCGAGGAGTTCTGCACGATCGGCTGCGGTCTGAAGGCCGTCGCGGGGCGCGGGATCGCGCGGCACTGGTTCTTCGTCACCAGCCAGCGCCCCGGCGGCGAGCTGCGGCTGCTGCCTGACAGCCGGGTCCCGCTCACGCGGGAGAAGCTGCGGGAGGAAATCGGCTCACGCGGGTTCGTCTACGACCGGGCGGCCGACTACCGCCGGGCGGTGGACGAGCACCTGTTCGGCCTTGGCCCGCACCGCTATGAGGCACTGGTCAACCTGCTGATCCAGCTCCGCCAGCCGCAGCTGTCGAAGAAGCCCGACGAGAAGCTGCTGTCCCGGGCGCTCACCGAGGCGCTCCCCCCGCTCAGCCCCGGCCTCGTCACGACCGTGGCCGAGGCGTTCCGCGGTCTCGATGAGGAGCGCGACGCGCTGCGTTCCCTGGCCGAGGCCCAAGAGGCGGCGACCGCCTTCCTGGCCCACTACCGCCGGTACGCGAAGGTGGCGGCCAAGCGCAAGGCCGCCGTGCCCAGACTGACGCAGAGCCGCTACGAACAGCTCGGCCGGGACCTCGCCGCCGCCGAGGATGCCTTCACGGCCGCCCAGGAGCAATTGGACGACGCGCAGCGCGAACTCACGCAACTGGAGGAGCAGCGCACCGAGCTGGAAGCGCGCCGGGACGCGCTGCAGGCCGATCCCGCGATGCGCGATGCCGAGCGGCTCGATCAGCTCCGCGAGGACGCCGACCGCAAGGAGAAAGCCGCTCACGATCGGGAGACCGACCGGGACCGGCAGGCCGGCCATGTCGCGCGGTACACCGACAAGGCGACCCGCACCGCGCACCGGGCCCGCACCGGACGGGACAAGCTCGCCCAGGCGCTGGGCGAGGCCGCGGTTGCCTCGGCCGACGCGCGCTGCGCCGACCAGCACCGGGCCGCCGTCGCGGCACTCGACGGCGCGGATCTCGACGGCGCCGGTCCCGACGGCACCGGCCTGGAAAGCACCGGGCCGGGCGCTCCCCCGCCGGCCGAACGAGCCGACGGCGAGCACCACGCGGTCGCCGCCTACTTGGCTGCCCCCGACGCGCTGGCGACCGACATTCTCGCCCGGGCCAGGCGCGATGCCCAGGACATCGCCGACCGGCAGGCGCAGGCCGTCGCGCAGCTGGGCCGGCTGCTTGACGAGTCCGCGACCTGCGAACGGCAGCTGCGGGCGGCGCAGGAAGCGGAAGGCAGGCAGTCGGCTGCGGTCCAGGCCGCGGCGGACCGGGTCGCGGCCGCGGACCTGGCAGTTGAGGAACGGATGGGGCTTCTCCTTGGCGCCTACCGCTCCTACCTGAACGGCCTCGCCGAGCTGCGGGTGGCCGACCCCGAGGTGCTCATCGCCGACCTGGAGTCCTGGGGCCTGACCGGCGAGGGCGCGAACCCCGCGGTCGCGATCATCGACACCGCCGCCCGGGCGGCCGGCGCTGAACTTGGCCGGCTGGCCGGGGAACTGAGCGGCGAGCGGACCCGGCACGTGACGCGGGCGGGCGAGCTGGCGGAGGAGATCGGCCGGCTGCACGCGGGCGGCCACGACGCGCCGCCGGTCCCGCACACACGGGCCGCCGGCGTTCGCGACGGCCATCCCGGCGCGCCGCTGTGGAAGGTCACCGACTTCGTCCCGGGCCTGTCCGATGACGAGTGCGCGGGGCTTGAGGCGGCGCTGGAGGCGGCGGGGATTCTCGACGCGTGGGTAACGCCTGAGGGGAATCTCGTCGACGGGGACGTGATCGTGATTTCCGGGGTCGCCCCGGTGGCGGGGGCATCATGCGCCGGCCTGCTCGTGCCCGCGATCGATCCTGACGACCTCCAGGCCGGAGCGGTGCGGGCAGAGTCGGTGGCTTCCGTTCTGAGAGCGATCGGACGCGAGCCGGGGACGGCCGGCACTGGCGGGACCTGGATGACCACGGACGGGCGGTGGTCTAACGGGGTGCTAAGCGGTGCCTGGCACAAGGATCAGGCTCGCTACATCGGCGAGGGGGCGCGGGAGGCCGCGCGGCGGGCGCGGATCCAGTCGCTAGAGCTCGAACTGCACCAAGAGCGGGCCGCGATCGAGGAAATCGACGCGGACCTGGCGGACATCGAGGCGCGGCAGGAGCTGCTCGCTGCGGAGCACCGGGCGGTGCCGCCGGATGGCGGGGTGCGCGAGGCGCACACCGGGGCCGCCGTGGAGCGCAGGGCACTTGCCCGTGCCCGAGAGGACCACGCGGCGGCTGCGGCCGTGTGCCAGCGGCGGCAGGAGGAGCTGGCGACCGCACGGGCACGAGTCGCGGAGTTCGCAGAAGATGTCCGGCTGCCCGCGGATCCGGAGGCGCTGGCCGGGGTCCGGGCGGGGACAGGGGCGTATCGGGTGGCGCTGGCCGGGCTGTGGCCGGCCGCCGAGGCGGCCCGCGCCGCGATCCGCGCCGCGGCGGAGGCGGAGTCTGAGCTCGCCGATAGCCGACAGCTGCTGCTTGAGGCGGGCGAGCGTGCGGCCGAGTCACGGGAGGCGGCGGGCATGGCGGCAACGACCTACCAGGAGCTGCTCGCCACCGTCGGGACGGCGGTGGAGGAGCTGCAGCGGCGGCTCGCCGCAGTGAGCGCTTCGCTCGGCCAGCTGAAGGTTCTGCAGCGGGACGCCCGGCAGCGGGAACAGGGGGCGCTCGAGGCGCGGGGCAAGGCGGACGGGAAACAGGGGGAGCTGCGGACGCAGGCCGATGACGCGGCGCGGCTGCGGGACGAAGCGGTGCGCGAGTTCCAGGCGTTCGCCGCCACCGGGCTGCTGCGGGTCGCGGTGACGTCGCTGGAGATCCCCGACACCGAGCAGCCGTGGGCGGCGACGCCCACGGTGGTGCTGGCCCGCGCCGTCAACGCCGAACTTGAGCCCGTAGACGACGGGGACGGGCCGTGGGACCGGATCCAGAAGCGGGTGACCGAGGAGCACAAACTGCTGGCGGACGCGATGGCCACCCATGGGCACTCGGCGGGACTGACGCTGAGCGAGGGAGTCATCGTGATCGACGTGATCTTCCAGGGCCGCAGCCACGATCTGCCAGGGCTGGCCGAGGCGCTGGCGACGGAAGTGCAGCAGCGAACCACGCTACTGTCGGCGCGGGAGCGCGAGATCCTGGAAAATCACCTGCTTAACGAGGTGGCGGGAACTCTGCAGGAGCTGATCTCGGCGGCCGAGGCCGAGGTCAGGCAGATGAACGACGAACTCCAAGCGCGGCCGACGTCGACCGGCATGAAGCTGCGGCTGATCTGGCAGCAGGCCAGGAACGCGCCCGAGGGCCTCGACCGGGTCAGGCTCAAGCTCCGGCAGACCATCGACGCGTGGTCCGCCGCCGACCGGGCCGTGGTAGGCGCGTTCTTGCAGCAGCGGATCGCCGCCGAGCACGCGGACAATCCGGCGGCCGGCTGGGCCGAGGCGCTGACGTCGGCGCTCGACTACCGGGGGTGGCATGAGTTCGTGATCCAGCGTTACTCCGACGGTCAGTGGCGGCCCGCTGCCGGCCCCGCGTCGGGGGGCGAGCGCGCGCTCGCGGTGTCGGTTCCGCTCTTCGCGGCAGCTTCGTCGCACTACAAGTCGGCCGGCAACCCGCACGCGCCGAGGCTCATAGCGCTGGACGAGGCGTTCGCCGGGGTCGATGACGACTCTCGGGCCAAATGTCTGGGCCTGCTCGCCACGTTCGACATGGATGTGGTCATGACCAGCGAACGGGAATGGGGCTGCTACCCGCAGGTGCCCGGGCTTGGGATCTGCCAGCTCGCGCGCCAGGACGGCATCGACGCGGTCCTGGTCACGCCGTGGCGGTGGGACGGTCGGGAACGCCGCAGGGTGGAAGAGGCGGTGGTGTGACCGACACGGCGGAGAACGGCAGCAGGCTGCACCGCCTGCTTGGGGGCGAGTCCACCGGCTGGCTGGTCCGGCGGGCGCGGGACCGGCTGGAGGCCGGGCGCCCGCTGATCGGCACCGTGACCCTGGCTGGTGCGACCGTGGAGCAGCGGCGGGCGATTGAGCGGCTGACTGGCAGGCCAGCGCGTTCCGGTGCGTCGCTGTCGGTGTCACTGTCCGACTTGGATCGGGTCTTGCGCGAAAGCGGCGCCGCGCCGGGCGGCCTCGCTGAGGCCGTGGCGCTCCTGACCGGGCCGGTCCGCGACCTCAACCGCGACCGGACGGATAGCGCGGCTGCCTGGGCGGCCGCGTTCGCGCCGCTGGATGGTGCCGTGGCGGGCCGGGCTGAACTGGCCGCCTGGCGGGGGTGGGTTGACGCGACCGGCGTCGTGCGCCGCGTGGCCCCTTCGCCCGACCTGGCGCTGGCGTTGCTTGGCCAGGTGGCGGCGGTGCTACGGCGACTGCCGTCGCCGGCCATCCCGATCGGGCGGCTCGCTGCAGAATGCTGCGGCGACGCGCACGCCCTGGATGATGGCCGTCCGGCCGCGACGCTCGCGCTGTCCGCGGTCCGCGCGCTGGCCGGCTTGCCGTTCGCGGCCGACGTTGGCGTGGAGTCCCGCCGGGCAGTCTGGGCCTCTGCGGGAGTTCACCTTGACGAACTCTCCTCGCTGGTGCTCTGTCTCGGCCTGCCCGGCGACGCTCGTAGCCCGCTAGGCAGGGTGCTTGCACTGCAGCGGGAAGCCGGACAGCCAACGCCGATCACTCTTCGGCAGCTGCGCTGCCACGATGAGGCGCTGTCGGCGGGATCCGTCTGGATTTGCGAGAATCCCGTGGTGATCGCGGCTGCCGCGGACGAACTCGGCAGTCGCTGCCCGCCGCTCGTCTGCGTTGGCGGACAGCCGTCCGCCGCCGGCTGGCGGCTGCTTGACCTGCTGGCGGCGGGCAACGCCGGGTTCCGCTACCACGGCGATTTCGACTGGGGCGGTATCCGGATCGCCAGCGCGGTTCGCCAGCGGGTCGCCGGGAACGGGTCGCACTGGCAGCCCTGGCGCTACGACCGGGACTCTTATGAGGCCGTGGCGACGGCGAGGCCGGCCGGCCATGCCGTCGCACCGCCGCCCCGGCTGGCTGGCGAGCCAGTGCCGACTCCCTGGGATCCGGACCTTGCGACCGCCATGGCGCGCCACGACGTTCGCCTCGAGGAGGAACTCTTCCTCGATATTCTGCTCGCGGATCTAGCCTGATCGGGTTCCTGCATCCCCATGACCCTGAGACCGCATGTCTACCCGGGGAGGTCGAGGAAACGGCGGGCGAGTTGCAGGAGCTGCGCCCGGAGGACGTTGTCATCCAGGTCGGCGACCAGGGGGTGCATGGCGGCGCCGCCGATGGCAGCGGTGAGCATCGCCGCCGGCACCCGTCCTTCCGGTCCGGTTTGCTGTCCCATGAGGACGCGGTAGAGGCGGTCCATCACCTGAAGGTATGGCTCGTGGTGGGCGAAGAACCGGACGAGAACGGGGTCGCCGACGAGGATGCTCTCCATCCGGCGGCGTTCCACAGCGAGGTCGACGATCCGGGTGAGCAGCACCTCGCGCGCGCGGGCGGGGTCAGGCTCTGCCTCGGCGGCGTCTATCGCCGTCTCCACCCTGGCGAGTTCGGCCTCGGCGGCAGCGACGACGATCTCGTCCTTGGACTTGAACTGGTGGTAGACGGCCGCCTTCGTCACCCCGATGGCGTCGGCGATCATCTGCAGCGACGTCCCGCCGACACCGTGCTTGGCGAACAGGTCTGCGGCGGCGCTGATGACGCGAGACTTCGCGGGAGTGGGCGAGATCGACCTCGAACCGCTGACGGCCGCAGGCTGGACGGAAACCACGTGGAGAGGCTATCAGGACAGCCGATTGGCTATTGATTTTGGATAGCCGATCGGCTACTTTTACCTAGCCGATCGGCAACCCAGCCCGGCGGCCGAAGCGAAGGAGCTTGGGGAATGCCCGATGCCGATGACGTCCAGGAAGTGCTTGAGATCCGCAAGGTTGGGGCCGACTATGCCGAGCAGCAACGGTCGAGCCCCCTCGACATCCCCGTCGACCTGCACAACTTCAAGAAGTTCCCGGTGGTCGACCCGCCGGGCATGCACAGGCCATCCGGAGCCGACACACGAGGCGACATTAGGGTCGGCGAGAGCAGGGAGCTCCCGGACTACAGCGGGCCGTTCCTGGCCGACCTGCGGTTCTCGGACTTCTCTAACCAGGCCCTGGTCAACATGCTCGCGATGAGTGACGAGTACTACCGGGTATGCGTCCAGGCGTGGGCAGCAGAGGTCACGGCGCGGTACGGCGGCGAGCTGACGGCCGAGATCCAGCACGAGGCCTGGCAGAACATCCTGCTGCCGCAGTTGCGCCGGATGCTCGACGACTGGACGGAACTGAGCGACGAGGAGGCCGACGCCGCCGTCGCCGAGGTGACGCAGGAGGTTGCGGCCCGCCGCGAAGACGGCGGGGTAGTGACGGTCAACCCGTTCCTGGCAGACCCCCGGTATGGGGACTATCCCAAGGAGCAGCTGGTACGCCTGGTGCTTGGCAGCCACGAGTACCTGCTGACGGCCATCGAAGCATGGGCGGGTGACATCGTGATGCGGTACGGGCTGGACGCGATGTTCGATTTCCAGTGGGCGCTGTGGAGCGAGAAGGTCCTGCCGGCGGTCCGGGACCTCAAGGGCCGGTGGATGAACGTCGGCGACGGCACCGTCGAGGCGTTCATGAAGGACATCCAGATCGACGCCTCCTCGTTCCCCGGCAAGGCATTCGAGATGACGTTTGACATGCCCGAGCCAGAGGTCGGCATCATGACGTTCAACAAGTGCATCCAGGTTGATCAGTGGGAAGCGCTCGGACGCCCCGATATCGCGGAGAAGTCTGCCCACGTGACCTGCCCGGCCTCGATCATCGAGACGGCGAAGATGTACAACCCCAACATGAAGGTGGAGATCCTCGCGATACCGCCGCGAGTCAGCAAGGACGAGGTGTGCTGCCGGTGGCGGCTGTCCATGCGAGACGCATCGGACCCGGAGTAAGCCGTCGCCCCCTGGGTCGCCTCGGCGGCCACTGCGCGTCACGGTTAAGACACGAGTTGGCAACAACCGCTACGGGCAGGGTTGTCAAATCTCTGAACGCTGCTTTGAATGAGGATTCATCGGCTGAGTGAGCCGCCTAGCGAAAGCTGGGATTTATGGTGATGAAGCACGGTTCAGTCCTCGATGTGTGCGATGTGAGCGTTCGCTTCGGCGGCCTCACGGCGCTCGACTCCGTGTCGCTCACGGTCGAGCCACGGCAGGTTCTCGGCGTGATCGGGCCGAACGGGGCGGGCAAGACCACGCTGCTGAACGTCCTGTGCGGCTTCATCCGGCCCGACGAGGGCCAGGTGCTGCTCGAGGGCCGCCGGTACCACGACCTGCGCCCGCACCGGCTGGCCGGGCTCGGCATCGCCCGGACCCTGCAGGGGGTCGGTCTGTTCGCGAGCCTGACCGCGCTGGAGAACGTGATGACCGGCGCGAACTGCCGGGCCGGGGCCGGGTTCTGGTCGGCGCTGCTGGGGCTGCCGCGCTCCAGCCGGGACGAGGCCAGGCTGCGGCAGGAGGCGGTCGAGGCGCTGGACCGGGTGGGCGCGGGCGAGGCGGCCGACGTCCGGCCGGGCGAGCTGTCCTATGGCATGCGCAAGCGGGTCGCGCTTGCCCGTGCGCTCGCCGCCCGGCCCAAGCTGCTGCTGCTTGACGAGCCCGCCAGCGGTCTGGCCGAGGACGAGCTCGATGAGCTCGGCGGGCTCATCCGCGAACTCGCGGCGGAGACGTCCCTCGTCATCGTGGAGCACCACATGGACCTGATGATGTCCGTCTGCGACGCGCTGGTGGTCCTCGACTTCGGGAAGGTGATCTCCCGCGGCTCGCCGCAGCAGATCCAGGCCGATCCCGCGGTGACGACCGCCTACCTCGGCGTGAGCGGATCGGCCGATGAATAGCCCGGCCGCGCCCGAGGCGGCCTCCCTTGTCATCGAGGACCTAGTAGCGGGGTACGGCGAGGTCCTGGCTCTGGACAAGGTCACGATCACGGCCGGGGCGGCCACCATCACCGCCGTGCTCGGCGCCAACGGAGCGGGCAAGACCACGCTGCTGCGGGCGATCAGCGGCATGGTGCGACCGCGCAGCGGGCGGGTGCTGCTCGGCGGCGCCGATCGGACCGGGCGCAGCCCCGAGGACATGGCCAGAGCCGGAATAGCGCACGTGCCCGAGGGACAGGGCGTCATCGCCGAGCTCACGGTGGAGGAGAACCTCCGGATCGGCATGATGTCGTGGCCGGGCCTCGCCCCCCGGCGGGCCGAGCGGGCGGCCGCGCTGGCCGAGGCCTACGAGCGGTTCGGCGTGCTGGCCGACCGCCGCCGCAAGCTGGCCGCCACCTTGTCCGGCGGCGAGCGGCAGATGCTGGTGATCGCGCGCGCCCTGGTCGCGCGGCCGCGGGTGCTGCTGCTTGACGAGCCGTCGCTCGGGCTCGCGCCGCGGATCATGGCCCAGGTGATGGACATGGTGGTCCGGCTCAGCAGGGAGAACGGCATCACCATCGTGCTGGTCGAGCAGAACGCGCGCGGCGCGCTCGCGATCGCCGACCAGGGCGTGGTCCTCAACCTCGGCCGCGTCGTCGCCACCGCCGACGCCGGGACGCTCGCGACCGACGTCGCGCTGCGCCATCACTACCTCGGGTTCTAGCCCGCGGTTGCCGTCGCCCCGAGGGCGACCGACGGAGGAAGGAGGAAGCGAATGGTCGAGTTCCTTCAGTTCACGCTCAGCGGGCTCAGCTTCGGGATGATCTACGCCGCGATAGCCCTGTCCCTGGTGCTGATCTGGCGGGGCACCCGGCTGCTGAACTTCGCGCAGGGCGGGATGGCCATGTTCACCACCTACATCGCGCTGGAGGTCATCCGCCACACGGGCTCCTACTGGGCCGGCTTCGTGGTTGCGCTGGCGGCCGGAGTGGTGCTCGGCGCCGCCGCCGAGCTCGCCGTCGTCCGCCCCGCGCTCGGCAAACCGGAGCTGAACGCCGTGATCATCACGATCGGGCTGCTCATCCTGCTCGAGGGGCTGGCCGGCATCTTCTACGGCGGCCAGTACCGGTCGTTTCCTGCGGCGTTCTCCGTCATCGGGCTGCGGGCAGGCTCAACCCCGCTCGGCGTATCGCGCTTCGACGTGTTCGTCGCGCTCGCCGTGCTGGCCGCCACGCTGCTGCTGGCGGTCGGGTTCAGGTACACCAGCGCGGGGCTGCGGATGCGGGCGGCGGCGTTCAACGCCACCGTCGCGCGACTGTCGGGCATCCGCGTGGCGCGGGTGATCACGGTCGGCTGGGCGCTGGCCGGCCTGCTCGGGGCGCTGGCGGGTGTGCTGGTCACGCCGTCGACGTTCCTGTACCCCAACAGCATGGACTCGATCTTCGTGTTCGGGTTCACGGCGGCGGTGATCGGCGGCCTCGACAGCCCGCTGGGCGCGGTCGTGGGCGGGCTGCTGCTCGGTGTCGCGCTCAGCTACGCCGGCGGCTACCTGGGCTCCCAGGGCTCCGACCTGACGGCGCTGGTGGCGCTTGGCATCCTCGTGGTGGTGCTGATGCTGCGGCCAAACGGGATCTTCTCCGGGGCGCGGGTGCGGCGGGTATGACCACCCAGACAACGCCGCGGGTGGTCGGCGTCGCCCTCGCCGCGGCCGTCATCATCGCGCTGCTGTCCATCAAGCTGAACTCGTTCAGGGACTACCAGATCGCCGAGATCGCGATCGAGGTCACGGCCGTCGCCGGGCTCACGATCCTGACCGGGCTGAGCGGCCAGATCTCGCTCGGCAACGGGGCCTTCATGGCCATCGGGGCGTACATCACGGCGCTGCTGCTACTGCATCTCAACTGGCCGTTCATCCTGGCGCTGGTGATCGCCGCCGCCGCCACCGCCGTCGCCGGGGCGGTGGTGGGAGTGGCCGCCGCCCGGCTGCACGGCCCCTACCTGGCCGGCGCCACGCTGCTGCTCGGCGTCGCGCTCCCGTCGCTGGCGTACGCCTACCCGGGGGTCTTCGGCGCCGACCAGGGCCTGAACGTCAACTTCACCACGCCGAGCTTCCTCGGCCAGAACTTCCCGCTGACCCGGTGGGAGGCGTGGGTCTGCTCGGCGGTGGCGCTGGTCACCCTGGTGCTGCTGGCGAACCTGGCCCGCAGCCGGGTCGGCCGCAGCTGGCGGGCCGTGCGCGACGACGAGGTGGCGGCCGCCCTGGCGGGCGTGAACGTGGCCGCCGCGCGGGTCCTCGCCTTCGTCGTCAGCGCCGCCTGCGCCGGGATGGCGGGCGCGCTGCTCGCCATCGTCACCGGCCTGGTCGCGCCGGAGGCGTTCGCCATTACGCTTTCGATCGCGCTGCTGACCGCCGCCGTCATCGGCGGCCTGGGCACGCTGCCGGGCGCGGTCTGGGGAAGCCTGGTGATCGTGCTGGTGCCGACCTACGCCACCGACGTCGCCACCAGCCACGGCCTGTCGACCACGGTCGCGTCCAACATCCCGATCGCGGCCTACGGCGCGGTGCTCATCCTCGTCATGCTCCTGTTCCCGCAGGGCATCCAGGGGGCCGTGCGCTGGCTGCTCGGCCTGTTCGGAGTCTTCCCCGCCCGCACCTGGCGCCCGGCCGCCCGGCCCGGCGCCGGACCTCCGGCCGGCGACGGGCCGGCCGCCCCGCACGACGTCCTGCTAACCCGGAGGGGAGACAACCCTCCGAAAACCCAGAAGAAGGAAGGCACTCAATGAAGAGATCACACCGGCTTCGCGCGCCCGCCGCCCTAGCCGTCGCAACGGCGGCCGCGCTGGCCGTGGCAGCCTGTTCCTCCAGTTCAAGCAGCAGTGCTCCGGTCACCGGCTCTAGCGCCACCTCAAGCAGCGCCGGCGCGAGCACCAGCCCGAGTTCGAGCAGCAGCGCGAACGCCGCGCTGACGGCGTCCGCGCCCGGCATCACCACGACCACGATCACCATCGGCAGCCACCAGCCGCTGACCGGGCCGGCCGCGCCCGGCTACAGCGAGATCGCCCCGGCCTCGGCCGCCTACTTCGCCTACGTCAACGCGCACGGCGGCGTCTACGGCCGCGACATCGACTACAAGTACCTCGACGACGCCTACAACCCGACCCAGACCGCCACCGTGGTGCGCCAGCTGGTCCTGCAGGACAACGTGTACGCGATCTTCGACGGCCTCGGCACGCCCACCCACCTGGCGGTGGAGAGCTTCCTCAACACGCAGAAGATCCCCGACGTGTTCGTCGCATCCGGGTGCGACTGCTGGAACCAGCCGACCACCGACCCGGAGACGTTCGGCTGGCAGCTTGACTACATCCGCGAGGGCAAGATCCTCGGCCAGTACGTGGCCAAGCACTTCGCGGGCAAGAAGATCGGCTACTTCTACCAGGACGACGAGTTTGGCATGGACGGCGTCAAGGGCCTCGACTACGAGATCCCGAAGTCGATGGTGGTCAGCCGGGAGAGCTACGTCCCGACCAACGTCAACGTGGCGCCGGCCGTCGCGGCCCTGCACGCGGCAGGCGCGCAGGTCGTCATCTCGTTCTCCATCCCCGCGTTCACGGCCCTGCTGAAGCTGACCAGCCTCAAGCTCGGCTTCAACCCGACGCTGGTGGTGAGCAACGTCGGCTCCGACCCGATCACCCTGGGCGGGCTGCTTGAGGCGTTCGCGAAGCAGGGCGGCGCGACCGTCAACGGGAACTCGCTCACCAACGGGATCATCACCGACGGCTACGCGCCGCCGCTGGGCGCCACCAGCAACAGCTGGATCACGCTGTTCAAGAAGGTGCACGACCAGTACGACGCGAAGGCGCCGTTCGACGGCAACGTGCTCTACGGGATGGCCGTCGCCTACACGTTCGTGCAGGCGATGCTCAAGGCGGGCAGGAACCCGACCCGGGCCGACCTGGTGTCGGCGATCGACGCCGGGCTTCCGCAGGGTCCCGTGGTGGCCCCCTATGCTTATTCCATGACTAACCACGATGGTGTCACCGGCGCTTATATCGGTGTCATCAACAACGGTGTCCTCGCGCAGCAGGGATCGGTCCTCACCACGGACACGTCCGCGACCGGCGCGATCACCACCTACACCGGAACCGAGCCCCAGGCGCCGGCCAGCGGCATCCCCGCGCCCTGACCCCAGCCGATGATCGCAGCATGACAGCCGATGAGCGGCCGCCAGCAGAGCGCGTGCTGGCGGCCGCCGAGGAGCTCTTCGGCGAGCGCAGTTACGGCCGGACGACGGTCGCCGACATCTGCGCCCAGGCCGGCATGGCCACCGGCAGCTTCTATGCGTACTTCGACTCCAAGTTGGAGATCTTCTCCGCCGTGGTCCGGACGATCAACCGGGACCTGCGGCGGGCCATGGGGGCGGCCGTGGAGCAGGCTGCTGACAATCAGCGGGCGCGGGAGCGGGCCTGCTTCCGCGCGTTCTTCGACATGGTGACCAAGCGGCCCTGGATCGACCGGATCGTGCGCGAGTCCGAATTCGTCGCGCCAGGGCTGTTCCGCGAGTACTACGAGCAGCTGGCCCGGGGCTACGCCCGCGGCGTGCGCGTCGCCCAGCTGGCGGGCGAGGTCGACGCCCGCTACGACCCCGAGGTCATCGCCTACGTCTACACCGGCATCGGCAACTTCGTGGGCATGCGCTGGGCCGACTGGACGGCGGGGGGGCGGGTCCCCGATGACGTACTCGACGACGTGCTCGAGCTCTTCGCCCGGGGACTCGCGCCGGCCGACGCGGCCGGCCCCGGGCAACGGAGTGCCGGACCGGCCGAGGTGGAACCAGGGTCCGTTCGGGAAAACGGATTTTGATCTTCTAGTCGTCGCGCGAGAGCCCCCGCGCGGCCTCCTGCAGCGCGGCGCGGACCGCGACCACCGACGGCCGCGCGGTCGTCGACCGGCGGGCAGCGGTGAACACCGTGCGGTGCGGCCCGCCCGGCAGCTCGATGAGGCGGACGGCGGGATGCGGCCGGCCCTGCCACATCAGCCCCGGCATCAGCGCGACCGCGTTGCCGGAGGCGATCAGCGCCACGTGCACCTGCAGGTCGGCGGTCTCGTAGCGGACGTCGGGGTCGAACCCGGCCTGGCGGCAGGTCTGCTCCGCGTAGTGCCTGGAGGCGGCGCCGTGCGGCTCGGCCACCCACGGCAGGTCGGCCGCGTCGGCCAGCGAGCCGATGTCCGCCCACTCGATCGGCACCGCCAGCCGGATCGTGTCCTGCACCAGCGCGTCCCGGTCGAGCTGGTGATGCCACGGCGCGGCGTGGCCGGGGTACTGCTCGGCCACCACCAGGTCGAAGTCCTGCGCGAAGGTCTCAAGCAGCGCCGTCTCCGGTTCGCGCTGCGTCACCGTGACCCGCAGGCCGTCGTGCTCGCGCAGCCGGGCCAGCGTGCGCGGGATCAGCGCGAGCGCGGCCGACTGGAAGATCGCCAGCCGGACGGTGCCGACCGGCTCGTTCACCGACGCCAGCACGTTTGATTCCGCCAGCTCGAGCCGCTGCAGGATCGCCTCGGTGTGCTCGACCAGGAGCTCCGCGTGCGGGGTCAGCTGCACTCCGCGGCCCGACTTGATCAGCAGCGGCAGGCCGACCTCTCGCTCAAGCTGGGTGAGCTGCTGCGATACCGACGACGGGCTCTGGTGCAGCGCGTCCGCGACCGCCGCCAGGCTGCCCCGGACGGACAGCTCGCGCAGCAGCCGCAGCCGTCGGACGTCGTACATGCCGCCTCCTGCCAATTCATCGGAAAAACCGATCAATACACGTTAGAAAAGATCACTTTACCTAATGGGTGGTCATGGGCAAACTAACCCCATGACCATGACCGAGAGCGCGCTGCGCCACCACTACGACGACCCGGCGGGAATCGGCGAGCTGTCGGACCTGGTGCCGGAGGTGGAGGCCACCGTTTGCCGCTGGCTCGAGCACTCGCAGAGCCTGCCGGTGGACAAGGCCGCCGCCCGGCTGGCGGCGATGCTGAACGACCCCCGGGGTCTCGCGTTCACAGTCGGGTTCGTCGATGGCGTCATCCGGACCGACGACGTCCGCGAGGCGGCCAGGACCTTCGGCCAGCTGGCGCGGGAGGTGCCCGGTTTCCTCCCCTGGCACCTGCGCGCGGCGGTGAAGGTAGGGGCGCAGGTGGCGAAACCACTCCCCTGGGTCGTCATCCCGGCCGCGCGGCTGGCGTTGCGGGGGATGGTCGGGCACCTGGTCGCCGACGCGCGCGACCGGCAGCTCGGGCGCACCATCCGGCGGCTGCGCCGGACCGCCGGAACCCGGCTTAACCTCAACCTGCTGGGCGAGGCGGTGCTGGGCGAGCACGAGGCCGCGCGGCGGCTCGACGGCACCCGGCGGCTGCTGGCGCGCGACGACGTTGACTACGTGTCGATCAAGGTGTCCTCGACCGTCGCGCCGCACAACCCGTGGGCGTTCGACGAGGCCGTCGCGCACATCGTCTCCTCCCTGACCCCGCTGTTTCGGCAGGCGGCGGCCGCCTCGCCCGCGAAGTTCATCAACCTCGACATGGAGGAGTACCGCGACCTGCGGCTGACCGTCGCGGTCTTCACCACCCTGCTCGACCAGCCCGAGTTCCTCGGCCTGGAGGCGGGCATCGTGCTGCAGGCATACCTGCCCGACGCGCTGGCGACGATGATCACGCTGCAGTCATGGGCCGCCGCCCGGCGGGCTCGCGGTGGCACCGGGATCAAGGTCCGGCTGGTCAAGGGGGCCAACCTGCCGATGGAGCGGGTCGACGCGGCGGTGCACGGCTGGCCGCTGGCGACGTGGTCGTCCAAGCAGGATTCCGACGCCAACTACAAGCGTGTGCTCGACTACGCGCTGCGGCCCGACCGCATCGCCAACGTCCGGGTGGGGGTGGCCGGGCACAACCTGTTCGACATCGCGTTCGCGTGGCATCTGGCCGGACTGCGCGGTGTGCGGGACGGGGTCGAGTTCGAGATGCTGCTTGGCATGGCCCAGGCGCAGGCGGCGGCGGTGCGGCGTGATGTCGGCGGGCTGCTGCTGTACACCCCGGTGGTGCACCCGGGCGAGTTCGACACCGCCATCGCGTACCTGGTGCGGCGGCTGGAGGAGGGCGCAAGCAGCGAGAACTTCATGTCGGCGGTGTTCCGGCTGACGACCGACGAGTCGCTGTTCGCGCGCGAGCGTGATCGCTTCCTGGCCTCGCTCAAGGCGCTCGACCGGACGATACCGCTGCCTGCGCGACGCCAGGACCGACGGGCGGAGGTCGCTGCCGTGCTGAGCGTGTTCGCCAACACCCCTGACACCGATCCGTCGCTGCCGGCCAACGCGTCCTGGGGACGGGAGATCCTCGGCCGGGTGCCGGCCAGCAACCTCGGGCGTGATCTGGTTGCGCGGTCGACCGTCTCCTCGGCCGACCTGCTGGAGGAGCGAATCGCGGCCGCCGTCCGCGCGGGGGCGGCCTGGGGTGCGCGTACCGGGGCGGCCAGGGCCGAGATCTTGCGCCGCGCCGCGGTCGCGCTGGCGCAGGCCCGCGGCCGCCTGGTCGAGGTGATGGCGGCGGAGTGCGGCAAGACGATCGACGAGAGCGATCCCGAGGTGTCGGAGGCGATCGACTTCGCCAACTACTACGCCGACCTGGCGGTGTCGCTGGACCACGTGGACGGCGCAGTGGCGTCGCCGGTGGCGCTGACTGTGGTGACGCCGCCGTGGAACTTCCCGATCGCCATCCCGGCCGGCTCGGTCCTGGCGGCGCTGGCGGCCGGCTCGGCTGTCATCGTCAAGCCGGCCCCGCAGGCCGCGCGATGCGGTGCGGTTCTGGTCGACGCGCTGCTGTCGGCCGGGGTCCCGGCCGAGGCGCTGCAGCTGGTCAACGTCGACGAGGGCGCGCTCGGGCAGCGGCTGGTGGCCGACCCCCGGGTGGACCGGCTGATCCTGACCGGCGCGTTCGAGACGGCCGCGCTGTTCCGCCGGTTCCGGCCTGATCTTCCGCTGCTGGCGGAGACCAGCGGCAAAAACGCGATCGTGGTGACCCCGAGCGCAGACATCGACCTGGCCGTGCGCGACATCGTGCGGTCCGCGTTCGGCCACGCCGGGCAGAAGTGCTCCGCCGCCTCGCTCGCGATCCTGGTGGGGTCGGTCGCTGCCTCTGCGCGGTTCCGCGCGCAGCTAGTCGACGCGGTCACCTCGCTCACGGTGGCGTGGCCTTTCGATGCTGCCAGCCAGATGGGGCCGGTGATCGAGCCGCCGCAGGGCAAGCTGCTTGACGCGCTGACCACGCTCGCGCCGGGCGAGCGATGGCTGGTAGAGCCGCGCCAGCTGGACTCGACCGGGTGCCTGTGGTCGCCGGGGGTGAAGGACGGCGTGGCCCCCGGGTCTGCGTTCCACCTGACCGAGTGCTTCGGGCCAGTCCTGGGGATCATGAGCGCGGACTCGCTCTCCCACGCGATCGAGCTGCAGAACGCGACCCCGTACGGCCTCACCGCCGGGCTGTTCTCCCTCGACCCGGGCGAGCTGGCCCGCTGGTGCGACGGCGTTGAGGCCGGCAACCTGTACATCAACCGCGGCACCACCGGGGCGATCGTCCGCCGGCAGCCCTTCGGCGGGTGGAAGAAATCGTCGGTGGGGGCGGGGACCAAGGCGGGCGGGCCCAACTACCTGGTCGGCCTGACCAACTGGGCGTCTCGGCCGGCCACGGCGTCGTCGTCGGAGGGCTCGATCGGGCCGGCTGCCATGTCTCTGCTTGGGGCCGCGCGCGAGGCCGGCCTTGACCGCCTCGACATGCTCGAGCGCGCGCTGCGCAGCGACGCCTCGGCGTGGACATCGGAATTCGGCACCGCCAGGGACGTCAGCGGCCTCGAGGCCGAACGGAACGTGCTGCGGTACCGGCCGCACGACGTCACCGTGCGGCTGGCGTCGGACGCGGTCGCCGACCTGGTCCGGGTGGTCGCCGCCGGGGTGACCGCCGGGGCCGGCGTCTTCGTCTCGTCGGCCGTCCCGGTGCCGTCACCAGTGGCCGCGGCGTTCGCGGCCTGCGGGGTAGGGTGCGCTGTGGAGGATCAGGCGGGGTGGGAGGACCGGCTCAGGGCGCTGCCGGGCGGGGGCGGCCGGGTGCGCCTCATCGGAGGCGCCGCCTCGCGGGTGTACGAGGCCGTCGGCGGGCGCCCCGATGTCGCGGTCTACGCTCAGGACGTCACCGAAGCGGGGCGGGTGGAGATGCTGCCGTTCCTGCGCGAGCAGGCGATCAGCATCACCGCCCACCGGTTCGGCACCCCCCACCGGCTGGCCTACGAGGTCCGGCTATAAGGAGTTTCGCGTGGACGATGCGCTGCCTGCCTCAGCGCAGAGAGTTCGAGATGCCCTGACGGCGGCGGACGTCGCGGCCGCGGCGGCAGTGCGCCAGCTGCCGACATCGGCGCGGACGGCGGCGGCGGCCGGCACCCCGCACGCGGTGTTCGCCACCACCTTCACGGAGTTGCTGCGGCTCACAGCGGGCGCAGCCATGCCGGTGGCTGACGCTGCCGAAGGACAGCCACAGGGACAGCCACAGGGACAGCCGCAGGGGTAGCCGCAGGTCAGATTCCCAGCAGCTTGCCCTTCATGGCGGCGAACTCCTGATCGGACAGGAGTCCCTGGGACTTCATGTCGGCCAGCTTCTGCAGCTTGGCCATGGTGTCGTCGCCGGCCGAGGCCGGCGGCGGGACCGTGGCGGCCGCCTGCTTTTCCGCGTTCATCTGGTCGAGCTGCGCCTGCATGTCGGCCATCTGCTGCTGCTGGTTCTGCTGGTCCTGCTGGTCCTGCTGGTCCTGGTACGCGGCCTGCTGCCGGGCGTCGCGCCGGTCGTTACTGCGGTTGACGACCGCGCTGGCGGTGCCGGCCACCACGGCCGTGCGCGCCATGGTGCCGACCAGACCCGGGCGTCCTCTACGAAAAGGCATTGGGAATCCTTCCACCGTCGGTTGGCGACTTGACCTGGCCGACCGCCGCCAGCACCTCATCCACGACGTCGCCGGGTATCTGCACATCGGCGATCAGCACTCCGCCGGAGTTCACGACGGCGTCGCGCACCGGCCTCATCCAGGTGTGCTCGAAGGCGATCGCGAGGGCCGACGAGCCGGGTGCCAGCTCCTCCGCGAACACCTCGGCGTCCTCGCCGGAAATCAGGTCGAGCTCCTGGGAGACGCACGCATGGAGGGCCTGGAGCTCGGGGTCGCCCTCCTCCATCTCCGACAGCTCGAAGAACGTGACATCCCCCCGGTCGTCCTTCATGACCAGCAGGGCGTCCACGATATTGACGATGTCCCGGTCCACCAGTTCCTGGATCCGCGGTTGGATCTCTCCGTTGAACCGGCTGCCGGGGAAGCCGAGCACCACCAACTCGACAGGTCCAAGCGTCACGACGCCTCCTTTGGTAATCGTGGTCATCGCAGGTCACGGTACGTCGCGGGGCGCGAACCGGGATCACCCAGCACGGGTGAACGGAAAACGGGTTGCCTGGCGGGCGGCGAACGCTGCACTGTTATCGCCGTGACTGAATCGTGGATGCTGGACGAGCTGGCGCATGCCGGGGCGGAGCACCTGGACGAGGCGTTCATCGCCGGGTACGACCGCAAGCAGGGGCATCCCGATCCGGGCGCGCACATCGCGGCGCTCGAGGCGCACGGGCTGGGCGCGGCGTCGGTGGTGGTGGACCTGGGGGCGGGGACCGGGCAGTTCGCCATCGCGGCGGCCCGGCAATTCGGGCGGGTGATCGCGGTCGACGTGTCGCCCGCGATGGTGGCCGCGCTCCGCGCCAAGGCGGACGCCGAGGGCGTCGCCAACCTGACGGCCGAGCGGGCCGGGTTCCTCAGCTTCGACCCCGGCGCGCCGGTGGACGGGGTGTTCACCCGCCATGCGCTGCACCAGCTGCCGGACTTCTGGAAGGCGGTCGCGCTGCAGCGGATCGCGGACATGCTCCGCCCGGGCGGGGTACTGCTGCTGCGGGACCTCATCTACGACTTCTCGCCCGCCGAGGCGGCCGAGGTCTTCGCCCGCTGGTTCGCCGGGGCGGCGACGGATCCGGCCGCGGGCTATACGGCGGCGGACTACGCCGAGCACATCCGGACCGAGCACAGCACGTTCCGGTGGCTGCTTGAGCCGATGCTGGCGGCGACCGGATTCGAGATCGCCGACGTCCACTACGACGGGCGGCTCTACGGCGCCTACACCTGCGTCAAGGCCGGCTGACGGGGCTCGTCGACCGCGTTCTGCGACTTGAGTCTCCCGCCACTGGAGGGTCCAGAATTGGCTCATGCCAGCCAGCCTGCTGTCCATCGGCGACTTCTCGCGCGCCACCCACCTGAGCGTGAAGACCCTGCGCTACTACCACCAGGAGGGCGTGCTCGAACCGCTGGAGATCGACGATACCTCGGGTTACCGTCGCTACTCGGTTGAACAGATCCCGACCGCGCAGGTGATCCACCGCTTCCGCGACCTCGGCATGCCGGTCGCCGACATCCGCGGCGTCATCGCCGCCGCTGATCCCGCGACCAGGAACGCGCTGATCTCGCGGCACCTGCGGCGGCTCGAGGAAGAACTGGGCAAGACCCAGGCGGCGGTGGCCTCGCTGCGTGATCTGCTCGACCATCCGGCCACCGAATGGCCGGTCGAGCACCGGCGGGTCCCCGCGCTGCGCGTCGCCGCGATCACAGGGGAGGTCGAGACCGCGCATATCGGACCGTGGTACCAGGGCGCCCTCGGTGAGCTCTACGCCACCCTGTCCGCGCAGGGGCTCTCGCCAGCCGGGGTGGCCGGCGGCGTGTACGCCGACGAGCTGTTCGCCGACGAGCGCGGCGAGGCAACCGTCTACCTACCGATCGCGGGGGACGTGCAGGAGCTGGGCCGGGTGCGGCGGAGGGAACTGCCGTCGGTCGAGCTCGCGGTGGTGACCCACGACGGGCCGGATCAGGGTGTGGACCGGGCCTACGGTGCGCTCGCGGCCTACGTCACCAGGCACGCCCTGGCGGTGGCCGGGCCGATCCGGGAGTTCTACCCGGTCGGCCGGCAGCAGACGGCGGACGCGGCGGCCTGGCGGACGGAGATCGGCTGGCCGATCTTCGAGACCGGGGCGCAGGCGCGCTGATGTGAGAAAACGAGTTGCCGCGTCGGATTCGTACCTGCACTCTTGTCGGCGTGATCGATTCTGCCGGCCTGCTGGCGGCCTATGACAGCCAGCTCCGTACCGACGCCGAAACCCCCGGCGCGCTTTCCGTCACCCGGCGCGGCCCGCTGCGCCTGGTGACGTTCGCCAGCGGGCGCGGGTTTGTCACCTACCAGGATCTGGGCGGGGCGGAGGCCGACGAGATCAGGCGGATGGTGCCGTCGGCGCTGGCGCACTTCCAGGCCGACCCGGAAATCAGCCGGGTGGAGTGGAAGACCAGGGGCCACGACCGCGCGCCCGGACTGCACGAGGCGCTGATTTCGCATGGGTTCACGCCCGATGAGCCGGAATCGATCATGGTGGGTGACGCCCAGGCGCTCGCGGTGGACGTCCCGCTGCCCGACGGGGTGACGCTGCGGCGGGTCACCGAGGAGGCGGATATCCGGGCGATGCTCGCGATGCAGGACGAGGTCTTCGGCAGCTCGCACGGCGATGAAATGCTGGACGGGCTGCTGCGGCGGCTGGCGCGCGGCGACGTGATCGAGCTGTGGGTCGCGGAGGCGGACGGGATGATCGTCAGCGCCGGACGGATAGAGCCGGTGGAGGGGACCGACTTCGCCGGGATCTGGGGCGGTGCGACCCGGCCGGAATGGCGCGGCCGCGGTATCTACCGGGCGCTGACGGCCGAGCGGGCCCGGTCGGCGCTGCGGCTGGGCAAGAAGTACATAAACAGCGATTCGACCGAGTTCTCGCGCCCTATCCTCGAACGGTCGGGCCTGGTCAAGGTCTCGACCACGACGCCTTACAACTGGAAGCGGTAACGGCGGACGCTGACGCCGCGCTCTCACGCGGCCGCGATCGCGGCGGCGCGGCGCAGCAGGTGTGCGCGCTCGCTGCCGTTGGCGGTGAGGGCGGCGGCCCGCTCGAACTCCGCTCGGGCCTGCTCGGCCCGGCCGAGGCGGGCGAGCAGGTCCGCGCGGACCGCGGGCAGCAGGTGATAGCCCGCCAGCGCGGGGTCGCCCGTTAGCCCGTCGACGATGGCCAGGCCGGCCGCCGGCCCGTCCGCCATCGCGACCGCGACGGCGCGGTTGAGCTCGATGACCGGGGACGGGGTGAGCTGGCCGAGGGTCTCGTACAGCCCGACGATGCGACGCCAGTCGGTGTCGGCGGCGGTGCCCGCCCTTGTGTGGCAGGCGGCGAGCTCGGCCTGGAGGACGTACGGCCCGAGCTTGCCGCGCGGACCGGTGCTGCGCGCGCACGCCGCCGCCTTCGCCAGCGCGGCCAGGCCGTGGGTTATGAGCAGCCGGTTCCAGCGGGCCCGGTCCTGCTCGAGCAGCGTGACCGGCTCGCCGCCCGGTCCGGTGCGGGCGGGAATCCGGGACGCCTGGATCTCCATCAGCGCGACGAGCCCATGCGCCTCCGGCTCTTCCGGTGCCAGCGCGGACAGCATCCGCCCCAGCCGCATCGCCTCGTCGCACAGCTCCGCCCGGTACCAGGACTCCCCCGACGTCGCCGCGTAGCCCTCGTTGAAGATCAGGTACACGACCTCGAGAACGGAGGCGAACCGGTTGGCGAGCTCCGGGCCGACCGGCACCTCGAAACCGACCTTCGCGTCCGCGAGGGCCTTCTTGGCCCGGGTGATCCGGGCCGCCATCGTGGGGGTTGGGACCAGGAAGGCCCGCGCGACCTGCTCGGTCGACAGGCCGCCGACCAGCTTGAGCGTCAGCGCCACGCGCCCGTCGCGGGACAGCACCGGGTGGCAGGCGGTGAAGATCAACTTGAGCACGTCGTCGGTGACGTGGGTGTCGAACTCGATCTCGTCCATTGGGTTCTCCGTCTCCGGGCCGGCCTGGACGCCCAGCTCCGCGGCCTTCCGCTCGAACGTCACCGCGCGCCGCACGCCGTCGACGTAACGACTGCGCGCGACAGCGGTGAGCCATGCTCCCGGGTTGTCGGGGACGCCGCCGGACGGCCACTGCTCAAGCGCGGCCACCAGCGCGTCCTGGGCCAGGTCCTCGGCCAGCCCCACGTCCCCGGTGACCCGGGCCAGCGCGCCGACCAGGCGCGCCGACTCGATCCGCCAGACCGCTTCGACGGTCCGCTGCACTGCCTGGCTTGGCGGAGGTGCCGACGGCTGTTCCGACGGCTGCTCCGACGGCTGTTCCGACGGCTGTTCCGACAAGGGCGGCGCCTACCCCTCGGCGGACGCGGCGGTCTGCGCGCGCAGCCGGGCCTCGTTCTCCATGACCTCCGGCGGGAGCTGGCCCTCGAAGTCGGCCGACTCGAGGATCCGGCGCAGCTCCACCGACTGGTCGCGGAACGGCGCCCGCCGCAGCCACTCGACCGCCTCCTCCATCGAGGAGACCTGCCAGATCCAGAATCCGCCGATGACCTCCTTCGCCTCGGCGAACGGGCCGTCAATGACCCGCGATCCCCCGCTGTCGGCGGCGAAGGTAACGAGCTTCCCCTGCGACGACGGCTCCAGCCCCTCCCCGGCCAGCATGATCCCCGCCTTCACCAGCTCCTCGTTGTACTTGCCCATCGCCTCGAACTCGTCGACGTGGGCGGCGTAGTCGCCCTGCTCGCTGTCCTGCGTCGCATGGACCAGCACCATGACCTTCATCTGCGTCTCCTCTCCCCGGCCGGACGTCCCGGCTCACTGTCACGTCGAACGGCTGCGTCCGGATTCGACACGCGCAGAAAAATCTTTAAGTCAAAATCAGCGTCATCCCGAACGGTCGCGTGGCCGGGCCTTTTCAGGTCCTGCGCCGCGAGCCACTGGGCGGCCCGTTTTCGCGAGGCGCGCGCGAGCCACGCGTCCTGGACCACCTCGGCTAGCTCGGCGTAGCTCAGTTCCGGGACGTGCCTGCCCCGCAGCAGGACCGACAGGTGGCCGTCGAAGTGCGGCGTGGTGAAGAACGGGGAGTCCGGGTCGTCGACCAGCGAGCGCTTGTCGGCCTCGTCGGCGACCCAGAACACGATCACGTCGTCGTAGCGCTCCCCGGTCACCGGATCGCAGGCGTCCGGTCGCGGGTTGCGGAAGAACACGAACGACTTCCCGCCGACCTGGTAGACCGGCGGTTTCTCCGGCGGGCCGGCCCATCGCGTGACGTGCGGCATCGCCAGCGCGAGCTCATGCACGTCAGCGACGCTGGCGGGCCGGCTATCCGGGTCGACCATGGCCCCAGAATAGGCCCGGCCCCCGGGTCAGCGCCGCCATCCGCCGCTTGCGTCCCCATCGGCGTCGACTGCTGATCCGACAGGGACTCGCCACCTGTCGCTGGCGCAGCCGGCAGGTACGCCCGCCGGTCACCTACGCCAGCGACCGCGCCAATTAGTGTCGACGGCGTAGGCGACAGGTAACGTTCCGGGTCGATGGCGCAGGCGACAGGTGCCGCAGACAGGCGAGATGCACCAACACAGCGCGATGCCCGCCCGACATTCCGGGAATGTCGGGCGGCATCGGCCTTGGGTTGCTAGTGGTGCGACCGCTGGGGGGCGGGGTTCCAGGGGAGAC
This sequence comes from uncultured Actinomycetota bacterium, assembly GCA_963773105.1. Taxonomy (GTDB): domain Bacteria; phylum Actinomycetota; class Actinomycetes; order Streptosporangiales; family Streptosporangiaceae; genus Trebonia. The sequence continues at coordinate 857,660 of CAVZAA010000001.1, read as the reverse complement.
GGTAGGCGCGGTAGCTGTTCACGCCGACCGGGAACTGCGCGTTGAATATGAGCTTGCCCGACGGGCTGAACTCGGAGAAGTAGGGCAGCGCGCCCCAGCCGACGAACAGGTCGCGGTCGCGGAGCAGCTGGGCGTTGCCCTGCGAGGGGGCGCTCAGGTCTTCCGCCTGGTTGTCGGACTTGATCAGCGTCGCGACGCGGGTGCGGAAGTTGAGCTTGACGGTGACCGCGCGGCTATACGGGAGATCCACGAGGACGTCGGTCGGGGTGTTGGCGGTGCCGGCCGCGTCGTTGTCGAAGAACGTGTAGATGCCGTTGCCATGCCCCTCGGGGTCGTGCTGCCAGGCGAAGATCGCGCCCGCGCTATCGAGCACCTGGCCCTTGGCCGCCTTGATCTTGAACGAGCTGTCCTTGCCGCCGAGCCGCCATTCGATCTTGCCGGTGCGGGGCGAGACCTCGTAGGTGGCCCAGGTGTCACGCGCGTCGATCAGGAAGTTCCCGTTGGTGTCCATCTTGATCGCGTTGAGGTGGAACCAGTCCCACAGTCCCACGGGGTGGACGCGGACGTCGGCAGCGGCTGCTCGCTCTGCGCGTACGGCACGTGGCCGGCGCTGTTCCACTGGAAGAGCACCTTGCCGGTATTGATGTTGATCTCCTGCACGATGCCGTTGATGACCGCCTGGTCGGCCGGGCCGCCGATCTTCGTCAGGTTCGCGGTCGCGGTGGTGTAGGAGATGTTCAGCGCGGTGTTCCACGGCGTGATAAGGAACTCGTGGCCGTCGGCCGAGTAGCCGTTGCCCGCCTTGACGGTGGCGATCAGCTTGTAGTGGTCGTTGTAGATGTAGTCGGCGCCCGTCGCAACGCCGCCGAGGCCGGTGCCCTGCCAGAAGGTCAGCACCGGCTTGCCGTCGTAGGTCTGGGTGCGGAAGTCCGCGTCCTCTTCACCCGCCGGGGCGTACGTGGTCGCGTCGCCAAACGGGGAGATGAAAATGTCCCCGCCGCCGTTGGCGGCCTTTTCGGACAGGATCGTGACCGGTGGCGGCTTGAGCGCGGTCGCGGCCGACTTGCTCGCGGCCGACGCTGCGGGCCCCGCCGCCACCGACGCCAGGGCCGCGACGGCCGAGGCCCCGATCAGCAGGCCCGTAACCCAGGTTTTCTTACGCATCGTTGCTTGACTCCCGTCACCAGTTGATCTTTGCAAGCATCGATACTATATCGATCTATTTAGTAGGAAACTAGAGAGCCGGTGTTGGGATTTGGTGAGCGGGTTGATCAGACATGCTCCATGATGATGATGCCCGAGGTGTCCGGCTCCAGCGCGTCGAAGACGTGCAGGACGTCACTGGGATAGCGGAGATAGTCGCCCGGGCCCAGCTCGACCGCCTCGCCCTCCGGACCTGCCAGCACGCGCCCGCTGCCGAGGATCAGGTGCTCCAGGGTGCCAGGCATGTGCGGGTGGGCCCGATGAGGCCCGCCCGGCTGCCCGATGACCCGGTAGATGTCGCGACGCGCACCCGGCGGGCAGGACGACAGAAGGGCCGCGTCGTAGGCGGCGCGCTCGGCGTGCATGACCGCCCCCTCCCCCGCGCGGATCACCTGGATGCCGTGGTGAGGCGGATCCACCAGGCGGCTGAGGGGGACGCCGAGGGCCTGGGCAAGCGCCCAGAGCGTCTCCAGCGACGGGTTGCCGACGCCGTTCTCCAGCTGGGACAGGGTGGACTTGGCGACGCCCGCCCGCCTTGCCAGCTCGGTCAGGCTCAGCCCGGCCCGCGCCCGCTCACGGCGCAGTGACATCGAGATCAGCGCAACAACGTCCGCGGCCGTATCTGACACCTGTTCGCTCCAGACTCCCGATTATTCGGTTTGACGAACCCTTCCGGACCGTGTTCATTATATTGAACATGAGTCTTCTGTGGCGAACAGTCGGACCGATGCCCGCGCCGGCGCCGGCTGGTGGGGTGCCGGCGCTGTCGTCGGCGCGGGGTTCGAGGCTGCTCCGCGACGTCGCGCTGGTCTGCCTGGCGGACGGGCTCGTCGGCCTGTCGTTCGGTGCGACGGCGGTGGCCGGCGGCCTGCCCTGGTGGGTCCCGGTCGCGATGTCGCTGCTGGTCTTCGCCGGCGGATCGCAGATCGCCGCGGTCGGCGTGGTGCTGGCGGGCGGCAGCCCGTTCGCCGCCGTCGCGGCGGGGGCGGTACTCAACACCAGGCTGTTCCCCTACGGCCTGGCGGTGGCGGACGTCGTCGGCCCGCCCGACCGGGCCGACCAGGCGGACTCGTACGACGGTGCCAGCCCGGCCGGGCCGCCCTTGGCCGGCTGGCCGATCCGCCTGCTCGGCGCGCACATCATCACCGACGAATCGGTCGCGTTCGCGCTGCGGCAGACCGACCCCGCCCGGCGGCGGGCTGCGTTCTGGACCTGCGGTCTGACCTTGTTCTGCGCCTGGAACGTCGCCGTGCTGCTGGGCGTGCTGGCCGGCTCGGTGGTGCGGAACACCAACGTGTTCGGTCTGGACGCCACCTTCCCGGCCGTGCTGATCGCGCTCGCGCTGCCGACCCTGGCCGAGCTTCGCACCCGGATCTCGGCCGGGACCGGGGCGGTGATCGCGGTCGCCCTCACGCCGGTGCTGCCGGCCGGCCTGCCGGTGCTCGCCGCCCTGGCCGGCCTGGCCACCGGGTGGCGGCCCCGCCGCCGCATGACGGAGCGCGGTGCGCCGCCGGCCGCCGACTCCCGGCGCACGAACGCCGCCGCTCCCAGCGTCGATCAGCTAACGGGAGAACGCTGATGCCACTGCTCGCGATCGCCGCCCTGGCCGTCATTACCTATGCGTTCAGAATCATCGGCCCGCTCTGCCGGGACCGCATAACGCTGCCGCCGGCCGCTACGGTGCTGTTCGCCGATGCCGCAGCCGTGTTGCTGATAGCGCTCGCCGCGACCTCGGCGCTGATGAACGGCCACGACTTCGCCGGCTGGGCGCGCCCGGCCGGCGTGCTGGTGGCCGGCGTCCTCGCCGCCCGCCGGGCCCCGTTCCCCGTCGTCGTCCTGGTGGCGGCCGGCGTCACCGCCCTGCTCCGGCTGGCCGGGGTCGCCTGATCTCCTTACCGCACCCGGCTGCTCGACCGACCTCAGCCGTCGCCGGCCGCCTGAAGGGCCAACAACTCCGCGTAGCGGCCGCCGGCGGACATTAGCTGGTCGTGGGTGCCGCACTCGGCCGCGTGACCTGCCTCCAGGTAGACGATCAGGTCCGCCATCCGGACGGTGGCGAACCGGTGCGAGACAAGCAGGGTGATCGTGCCGGCCGAGCCCGCGACGGCGGCGGTCGCCGCGGCGTAGCGCTCGAACAGGGCGTGTTCGGCGTGCGCGTCAACAGCGACTGGGCCAGCGTGATGTCGTCGTAGGAGACGCTGCCGACGGCGGCCGTCACCGCAGCACAGCATGATCGCCATCGCCCGTAGCCCGATCTGGTGGGTGCGGGCGGCGTCGCTGATCACGTAGAGCGCCACCAGCCACATCACCAGCAGAACTGCGCCGAGCCACCACAAGTGCGCCGCCACCACCAGCGGACCGTCGAGCGCGTCGGCCGCCGCCCACGCGAGGACGCCGAGGCCGAGCGGCCAGGCTCGACTCCCAGAGCAGCCGCCACGATTTGCGCCCGCTCAGCTTACTGCCGCCAACGACAAGCATTGCCCGGGCTACGACCACGGCTCGCTAACTTACTTCGCGTCCGCCGGTGAACAAAGTCATTTTGCTCGCGAACGGACCGCGGTTCCCCCGGCCGGGGGAACCGCGGTCCGTTGTCGTGCTAGCGGTCGTCGCCGATGACCGGCTCGGGGAGGGTTCCGGCGTTGTACTCCAGCAGGCGCCAGTGGTCGTCGACGACCGACAGGACCGACCAGGAGCAGTTGGCGAGCGGGCCGAGGACGCCGATGCCCTGGGCCGGCAGGCCGAGCAGGCGCTCCATGCCGATCCGGAGGGCCGCGCCGTGGCTGACCACGACCGCGAGCTGGCCAGGGGCGATACTGTCCGCGATCCGGGTGATCGCGCCGCTCATCCGGTCCCCGACCACGCTCGTCGGCTCGCCGTCGGGCGGGTCCCAGCTGGCGCGCTCCCGGGGGTACCGCTCACGGATCTCGGTGTCGGTCAGGCCCTCCCAGCGGCCGCCGGATCGCTCGCGCAGCCCCTTGTCCGGGGTGACCGGCAGGCCGGTGAGCCGGCTGAGGGGGGCGGCGGTCTGCTGGGCCCGTGACAAGTCGGAGGCGAAGATCGCGCTGGGCATCAGGGTCGCCAGCCGGCGGGCCGCGTATTCGGCCTGGGCCTCACCGGTCTCGTCGAGCGAGATGTCGGTTTGGCCCTGGAATCGGTGCTCGACGTTCCAGATCGTCTGCCCGTGCCGCCAGAGCACGAGCCGCTTGGCGGCGCTCAGCTCTGGGTGCCGTTCGCTGCGAGGGCGGCCTCGGGGAGCGCGATCTCCGGGCAGTCCTTCCAGATCCGCTCGAGGGCGTAGAAGACGCGCTCCTCCTTGTTCTGCACGTGGACCACGATGTCGTTGTAGTCAAGCAGCACCCAGCGGCTCTCGTTCTCGCCCTCCCTCCTCCGGAGGGAGCCGCCGGCCTGCTTGAGCTTGAGCTCCACCTCATCGACGATCGAGCGAACCTGCCGGTCGTTGGCCCCGGTGCACAGCAGGAACGCGTCGGTGATCGCAAGCTGGTCACTTACGTCGTAGGCGACGATGTCGGTGGCCAGCTTCTCCGCCGCGGCCAGCGCGGCGATCTCGGTGAGCTCAATGGCCCTTGGGGTGGCAGTCACGTGGTGCGTCGGCCTCCTCGGTCGAGGGTTGTTCTTTTTAGGGTCTCACGACCTGGCGTACAGTCCACGCTTGCCGATGTACTGGACTACGCCGTCCGGCACCAGATACCAGACCGGCTCGCCCGCGGCGACCCGGTGACGGCACTCGCTGCTCGAAATCGCCAGTGCGGGGATTTCCACCAGGGAGACCTTCCCGTCCGGCAACCCGGCCCCGGTCAGCCGGTGCCCCGGCCGCGTGCAGCCGATGAAATGCGCGAGCGAGAACAGCGCGTCAACGTCATGCCAGGTGAGTATGTTCGCCAGGGCATCCGCGCCAGTTATGAAGTATAGGTCGGTTTGCGGACCGCTCGCGTCCTTGAGATCGCGGAGCGTGTCGATCGTGTACGTGGGCCCGGGCCGGTCAATGTCGACCCGGCTGACGGAGAACCGGGGGTTGGAGGCGGTGGCGATCACCGTCATGAGATAGCGGTCCTCGGCCGGGGAGACCTTCCTGTCGTCCTTCTGGTACGGCTCCCCGGTGGGCACGAAGACGACCTCGTCCAGGCCGAAGTGGTGTGCCACCTCGCTGCCCGCCACCAGGTGGCCATGGTGGATGGGGTCGAAGGTACCGCCCATCACGCCGACCCGTCTGCGCCCGTTAATCAACCGCCATCTCCTTAGTTCAACGGTATCGAGATGGTATAGGGCCGCGGCGGCCAAAAATGTTCCTGCTCATACCTTCGGGTTACGCCCGTGGGACGATGCGTTGACGCCTCGGGGGGAGCTAGTATCGAGATATGACTTCAGTTCCCGATCGGGCCCGTGTCCGGCTCACCGGCATCTCGTCCCGCGCCTACGAGCACCCCGCCGACCGTTCCGCCCTTGTCGCGCTGCGCAAGCTGAGCGGGTTCGACGTGCTGCTGTCTAAGCTGTTCGGCCTATTCAACGAACGCGCCCTGCGGCTGATGTTCCTGGCGGGCGCGGTCAAGGTCTCCGAGCGCCAGTTCCCGCACATCTACTCGCTCGTGCGGGACGGCTCCTACATCCTCGACCTGCCCGACATTCCCGAGTGCTACGTCATGCAGTCGCCCATCGTCAACGCGATGGCGATCGGCAAGGACCGGCCGTTCATCGTGCTCACGACCGGGCTGGTCAACCTGAACGACGAGGAAGAGCTCCGCTTCGTGGTCGGCCACGAGCTCGGGCACATCCTGTCCGGGCACGCCGTCTACCGGACGATGCTGCTGATCCTCATCCAGCTCTCCATGCGGATCGCGTGGATGCCGATCGGGTACCTAGGCCTGCGGGCCATCATCTGGGGGCTCGAGGAGTGGTTCCGCAAGTCCGAGGTCTCGTGCGACCGGGCAGGTCTGCTCGCGGGCCAGGACGTGGACGCGGCCAGGCGGGCGCTGATGAAGCTGGCGGGCGGGCCGCAGCTGTCTGAGCTCAACCCCGACGCCTTCCGCGAGCAGGCGCGCGAGTACGACGCGGTGCCCGACCTGCGGGACTCGATTCTCAAGCTGCTCCAGCTGCAGGGGAACACCCACCCGTTCGCGGTGGTCCGGTTCGCCGAGCTCGACCGGTGGGCGACCAACGGCGAGTACGAGGCGATCCTGGCCGGCGACTACCCGCGCCGCGACACCGACCGAGACGCGAAGGTCACCGACGAGGCGCGCAACGCGGCCAACTCCTACCGTGAGTCGTGGGCCCGGTCGGAGGACCCGCTGGCGGGCATCTTCCGCGGCGTCGCGGACACCGGCGCGCGCGTGGCGGGCGGGCTGTTCGACCGCTTCGGCGGCGGCGGCAACCGCGGCGGGAGCGGCGGCAACGGGGACAACGACAACAACTAGGCCTGCTGCCTAAACGTCTCGTGGAGCGGGGCGCCGGGGGTCTCCCTCGGCGCCCCGCTTTTTGTCTCGCTCGCGCCATTCGTCTCTTTCGTTGTGCCGACCCCGATCGCCCGCCCGAATGGCCAGGGCCTCGGGGAGCATCTGCTGCATGTACCAGACCTCGTTGGGGTGGTCCTGGCGGTTCTTGCCCCAGCCGGAGTCGCGGCGGTACTGCTGCGGCCAGTCGGTCTGGGTGATGGCCTGCTCGTCGACCGGCTCCGGCCGCTCGCAGTCCGGCCCGACGTCAGGGGTCAAGGTCCGGCGCGTCAACCCGCTCGTGCATGCCACGGCTCTCCTGCCGGGCGAGCGCCGAGCTCAGCACCCAGCGGCCGGCCGCAACGAGCGCCTCGGTCTCGCGGGCGCGGAGGGCGTCGCGGCCGACGTTCCGCGGGACGGAGCCATCCCTGGGCCGACCCGCCAGCTGGGTCCACAGATCGTCGAGCAAGCCGAGCGAACGTCACAGACCCGCGCCGCTGCGGAACATGTTCTTGTCAAGGTCGTTGAGCTCGCGAGAGACGCTGCGGCGGGCGCTCTCGAGGTCGGCGTCGGTCCAGCCGGCGCCGCTGGCGCGGTTGCCGACGGTTCCCGAACGTTCCGCCCGGCGCCAATGCCGGCCTGCCTCGACGCCTGCGCCTGCGGCGATGGGACGTCGGGAGGCGCGCGCGGCCGCCGCCCGGCCGGACCAGGTGCCGGACGCGACGCACCAGGCGGAGTTGGGCTGGCCCCCGCCTGATGCGGCACCGACGATCGGCTGCCCGCTGGCAACATCGCCCGCGGCGTAGAGGCCCTCCACTCCGGCCTGGCAGTCCAGGCCGGTCAGCGCGATTCCGCCGGTCCTGCAGATGGTGCCCTCGCCGCGCAGTGTGACCGGGAACGGGTCGTTGAACGGGTCGATGCCCTTACGGAGCAGCGGCAGCAGGAAGTTGGGCTGCACGTGCGGTAGCCCAACTTCCTGGTCTGCCGCGGCATCCGGTCGAGGACGACGGTGACGGGACCTCTGAGCAGCGCCCGCGCGATCATCGGGAGGCCCGTCTGGGGGCTCTCGAACGCGAGCTCGCCGCCGTCGCAGTCGTGGTAGGTACCGTACATGAACGGGAACGCCCTGGTCATCGTCGAATGGGCGGCGGCCAGGGTGTAGAAGCAGGAGAACTCCATCCCGCTGAACTGAGCGCCCGCCTCGGCGGCCATCAGATGCCCGTCGGCGGTGTTGTTGTTGGCGCCAAGCAGCCTGGAGAGGAAGGCCGTGCCGCCAGTGGCGAGGATGACGGCAGGGGCCAGGCAGCTCCAGGTCCCGCCCTCCTGCAGGCGGATGCCGGATGCGCCGGCCACCGACCCGTCGCCGTGCAGCAGCAGTTCGGTGGCCGGACGCCCCGCTGGGCGGCCGAGAGCGCGGCCCAGGAGCCGGCCAGCCCGCCCCCAATAACGAGAACGCCGGTGGTCAGATCGGTGTGGTCGGCCAAGCGGATCTTCTCCCTGGTGACTCGAGGTAGAAAACCCTACTATTATGATCCAGTTTATAGGATTTGCAAAGTCCGTCTTGCCGGGTCTGGGCTGCCGCAGGCTACAGGACTACCAGGTCGTCGCGGTGGACTACTTCGCGTTCGTATTCGTGGCCGAGCTTGGTGGAGAGCCAGCGGGTGGATCGGCCCATCAGGGCGGGGATCTCCTTGGCGTCGTAGTTGACCAGACCCCGGGCGACCAGGCGGCCGGTTTCTGTGGCGAGGTCCACCGGGTCGCCTGCCTCGAAGGCGCCGTCGACGCCGGTGATGCCCGCGGGCAGCAGGGAGGCGCGGCGGACGATGACGGCCTCGACGGCGCCGTCGTCCAGCCTCAGGGTTCCCTGGGGTACCGCCGCGTGGGCCAGCCACAGCAGGCGAGTGCTCCGCCGGTGGCCGGTGGGGGCGAAATAGGTGCCCGTCCGCGCGCCCGCCAGAGCGGCGGCCGCGTCGGAGGCGGCCGTGACGACCGTGGGGATGCCGGCCCCGGTCGCGATCAGGGCCGAGTCGACCTTGGTGGACATGCCGCCGGTGCCCACCCCGGACTGGCCGGTCCTGCCCACCCGGACGTGCGTCAGGTCCTCCGGGCCCGCCACCACGTCGAGACGGCTGGCACCGCCCTTTCTCGGGTCGCCGTCGTAGAGGCCGTCCACGTCCGAGAGCAGGATCAACGCGCTAGCCCTGGTGACGTGGGCCACCAGCGCGGCCAGGCGGTCGTTGTCGCCGAAGCGGATCTCGTCGGTGGCGACCGTGTCATTCTCGTTGATGACGGGCACGATCGCCAGGTCGAGCAGGCGGTCGAGGGTCCGCTGGGCGTTACGGTAGTGGCCACGGCGCATCAGGTCGTCGGCGGTCAGCAGCACCTGGCCGGTGCCAAGGCCGTGCGCGGCGAACGCCGTGCTGTACCGGGCCATCAGCAGTCCCTGGCCCACCGAGGCGGCCGCCTGCTGGGTGGCGAGGTCGCGCGGTCGTCTCTTCAGGCCGAGCGGGACCAGGCCGGTCGCGATCGCGCCGGAAGTCACCAGCAGCACCTGGCGGCCGGAACGAATCCGGTCGGCGATGGCGCCTACGAGGGCGGCGATGCGCGCGTCGTCGATCGTGCCGTCGCGCATGGTGAGCGACGACGAGCCGATCTTGAGTACGGTCCGCACCGACGCCGCGATGTCCGGGCGCGCAGCAACTCCCCCGTCGGCGTCGGCGTGGACGTCGGCGCTGACATCGCTCAGCGCGGTCTCGCCGCGCTCCGCCTGATCCTCATCCTTGGCAGCGGCTTCGGTCATCGCTCGGCGGCTCCGGTCATCGTTGCAGGCGGCGGTCGGTGCCACGCGGGCCGGCCACGTGGGCGCCGTCGCCCGCCGACAGGTCCGGGTCCCAGTCGAAGATGACTTCGTCGCCTTCGTCGCCGATCAGCACGGTGTCGCCGGAGCCGGCGCCGGCCTTGGCCAGCGCTTCCTCGACGCCGAGGCGGGCGAGCCGGTCGGCCAGGTAGCCGATCGCCTCCTCGTTGGTGAAGTCCGTCTGCCTGACCCACCGGCTCGGCTGCTCGCCGCTGATCAGGTAGGCGCCATCCGGTCGGTGGACCACCTGGAAGCCCTTGTCCTTGGCCGCCGCCGGACGGATGACGATCCGCTCGGCGACCGGCTCGGGACGAGACGCCCGGGCCGCCTCCACGATCTCCGCCATCGCGTACCTGAGCTCGCGCAGCCCCTCGGTGGTCGCGGCCGAGACCTCGTAGACGGCCAGGCCGCGGTCCCGCAGCTCGGCCTTGACCAGGTCGGCGAGCTCGCGGCCCTCGGGGACGTCGATCTTGTTGAGCACGACCAGCCGCGGCCGGTCGAGCATGCTCGTGCCTGCCAGGCCGACCCCGACGATCTCCTCGTAGCGGGCCACTTCGGCCTCGATCGTGTCGAGGTCGCTGATCGGGTCGCGGCCGGGCTCGTCGGTGGCGCAGTCGAGGACGTGCACCAGCGCGGAGCAGCGCTCTACGTGCTTGAGGAAGTCATGGCCGAGGCCCTTGCCCTCGCTCGCGCCGGGGATGAGGCCGGGCACGTCGGCGACGACGAACTGGACGTCGCCCGCCTCGACCACGCCCAGGTTCGGTATCAGGGTGGTGAAGGGGTAGTCGGCGATCTTCGGCCGGGCGGCGGACATGGCCGCGATCAGCGAGGACTTGCCCGCGTTGGGGAAGCCGACCAGGCCGATGTCGGCCACCGCCTTGAGCTCGAGCGTGAGCTCGCGGTCATCTCCGGGCTCGCCCTTGAGCGCGAAGCCCGGGGCCTTGCGCCGCGCCGACGCGAGCGCCGCGTTGCCGAGGCCGCCGCGGCCGCCCGCCGCCGCGATGTACTGGGTGCCGGTCCCCACCAGGTCGGCCAGGACCTCGCCGTCAGCGGAGAGGACCACGGTGCCGCTCGGCACCTTGATGATCAGATCTTCGCCGGCCGCGCCGTTGCGGTTCGACCCTTCGCCCTGGCGGCCGTTGTCCGCCTTCCTGACCGGGCGGCGGTGGAAGTCGAGCAGCGTCGAGCTCGACGCGTCCACCTCGAGGATCACGCTGCCGCCGCGACCGCCGTTGCCACCGTCGGGGCCGCCCAGCGGCTTGAACTTCTCTCGGTGGACCGACGCGCAGCCGTTCCCGCCATGGCCGGCCTGCACCCGTAGCAATGCGTGGTCAGCGAACTCAGCCATGTTGATCCCCTTTACATGCGAATGGCGGGCCAGGAAAACCGGCCCGCCACGCACGTTCTCGTTCTGCTTTGGCCTCTTAGGCCACGTTTTCTACGTTCAGCGCGTCCACGTGCGGTACGACGCCGACCGCGCGGCGACCGCGGTACCTGGCGAACTTGACCTTGCCGGTCACCAGCGCGAACAGCGTGTCGTCGTCACCGCGGCCGACACCCTCGCCCGGGTGGAAGTGGGTGCCACGCTGCCGGACGATGATCTCGCCCGCGTTCACGAACTGGCCGCCGAAGCGCTTCACGCCAAGCCGCTGCGCGTTGGAGTCACGGCCGTTGCGGCTGGACGACGCGCCCTTCTTGTGTGCCATTTCTGATGTCCCTTACGCCTTCGACTTCGACGACTTCGCGATGCCGGTGATCCGGACCTGGGTGTACTTCTGGCGGTGACCCTGACGGCGCTTGTAGCCCGTCTTGTTCCGGTAGTGGATCATGTTGATCTTCGGACCCTTGGCGGTGCCGACAACTTCGCCCGTTACCTGGTAACCGCTGAGCTCAGCCGCATCGCTGATGACCGTGCCGTCGTCCACAATGAGGAGCGCGGGGAACGTGACGCTCGACCCGGTCTCCTCGTCTGCCAGCTTGTCGACGGTGAGCACGTCATCGAGGGCGACCTTCTCTTGCCTGCCACCGCAGCGCACAATCGCGTACACCCGAGAACTGCCTCTCCCTGTATGCGTGCCCCGCTGCCGTCGGACGTGGCCGGCCATTGTGGCTGGATACGGAACCGTGGCGGGCTCGCCATGAACCTGACATGCCATCTTACGCGCATGAAACGACCTCAGGCGCTAGTTGAACGGCTAGCTACCGGGTCGTTGTCTGTAGATCATACCAGTTCCAGAAGACCGCGTTGGCCGGTCTCATTGGGGTGGGTGGGTGAGCCGCCGGGGTGGCTGGGCCTGCACGCGAAAGGCTTGGACGGCGACGGTGGGCGCGCCGGGGCTTGCGGTGCTCCGGCGCGTCAAGTCCGCGCACCTAAACCCGGTGCGCGGAACGACGCGGCGGAACACCGCTGCGCCCCTGCGCGTCCTTTGGGGCTTCGCTGGCCTCGCCTTCGGCGTCGGCCCGGTTACGCCTCGCCTTCGGCGTGGGCGGCGGGGGGTGCCTCGCCTGCGGCGTCGGCTGGGTGGTCCGGCTCGGCGGCGGCGTCGGGCTGGTGCTCGGGGAGCGCCTCGCCTTCGGCTTCGGCGGCGGCTTGGCCCTCGCCTGCGGCTTCGGCTATCGGGGACGCTTCCCCTGCGGCGTCGACTACGAAGGTGGGGGCCTCGCCTGCGGCGTCGGCCGCATGGTCCGGGTCGGCTTGCTGGCCTGGCTCAGTTGCGGGCGGCTCGTCGGCCGGGTCCGCGGGCGGGGCGAAGGAGTCCGCCGCCTCGAAGGGGGGCACGTCGGGCAGGGCCTGCTCCTCAGCGGGCTCTTCCGCGACCGCTAGCGCAGCTGATGCGGGCGCGGCCGGCTCGTCGGTCGGCTGCTCCTGGGCGGCGGGCGCGGCCGGGTCGGCGGCGGCCTGCTCGGTGGCGGGCTCCGTCGGCGCGGTGAAGGCGTCGGCTGCTTCGAAGGCGGGCACGTCGGCGACCTCGGCCGGGGCTTCCAGGTCCGCCTGGGGCTCGGCCGGGGCGTCCGGGATCGCCGCGTCGGCGGCGGGGGCGTCTGGCTCCGCGGCCGTGGTTGGCTCCGTGGCCGTGGTTGGCTCCGTGGCCGTGGTTGGCTCCGTGGCCGTGGTTGGCTCCGTGGCCGTGGTTGGCTCCGTGGCCGTGGTTGGCTCCGTGGCCGTCGCTTCCGTGGTGGCTTCCGTGTCGGCGGCGGGGATTTCCAGTTCCGTGGCCGTGAGCGTGAGCGCTTCCGGAGTGGGTTCCTGGTCGGCGGCGGTGGCGGCCGGCTCCGGGTCGGAGACGATCGTCACCCGGGCGACGGCGGAGCCGGCCCGGGTGCGGGTGCGGCGAACGGCGGGCTCGGCTTCCTCGGTTGCGGTCGCGTTGCCTGCCACGACCGAGGTGAAGCCCGCGGGCTCCGGTGCCGTCTCCGAGACCGAGGTCACGACCGGGACGATGGCGGCCGGGGCCGGCGACTCCTCCACGTGGATGGCGGCGGCGAAGGCGGTGCCGCCGTTGGTCGGGCGGCGGGTGCGCCTGCCGCCGTTGCGGCTACCCTCGCCGGCGGCGGTGTCCTCGACCGCATCGGCGTTCAGGGCCGCGGTGTCCAGCGCGGAGATACCGTCGACAACGGCGGCCTCGACCACGGTGTCGCTATGGGTCCTGCTGTCCAGCGCGGCGTCGTCGAGGGCGGTCGTCTCCAGGGCAGTCGGCTCCAGGGCGGCGTCGCCTCTGGCGGTGTCGTCCAGGGTCGTGCCCGCGATGGCGGCCGCGGGAGCGCGCCAGTCGTTGTCCGGGCGGCCGCCGGACCGGCGGTTGCCTGACCGGCCGTTGGACGGCCTGGAGTCGCCGCCGTTGCCTCGACTGCGGCCGTTGCCGTTGCCCGCGCCATGACCACTGCCGTCGTCGAGTGGTGGCGGCGTCGGAACGGGGCGACGGGCGGCGCCCGCCGAGGAGCGGTGCGCCGTCTCGGCCGGCACCTCGAGGGTGAGGATGACGCCGCGGCCGCTGCAGCACTCGCATTGGGTCGAGAAGGCCTCGAGCAGGCCGGCCCCGACCCGTTTGCGGGTCATCTGGACCAGGCCGAGCGAGGTGACCTCGGCGACCTGATGCTTGGTCCGGTCCCTGGCCAGGCACTCGGTCAGCCGCCTGAGCACGAGATCGCGGTTGGACTCGAGCACCATGTCGATGAAGTCGATGACAACGATGCCGCCGACGTCGCGGAGCCGGAGCTGGCGGACGATCTCCTCCGCCGCTTCCAGGTTGTTCCTGGTAACAGTCTCTTCGAGGTTCCCGCCCTGGCCGGTGAACTTGCCGGTGTTCACGTCGATGACGGTCATCGCCTCGGTGCGGTCGATGACGAGGGAGCCGCCGCTCGGCAGCCACACCTTCCGCTCGAGCGCCTTGGCCAGCTGCTCGTCGATCCGGTAGGCGGCGAACACGTCGTCAGCCGGGTCGTCGTCGTGATCCCAGCGGCTGATCCGGTCGGCCAGGTGGGGCGCGACGAACCTGACGTACTCGTCGATGATCTCCCAGCCCTCGTCGCCGGAGACGATGAGCCGGGCGAAGTCCTCATTGAAGACGTCGCGGATCACCCGGACGGTCAGGTCGGGCTCGCCGTACAGAAGCGCAGGCGCCGACGCCGTCTTGGCCTTCTTCTCGATGGTCTCCCACTGCGCGGCCAGCCGGGTGATGTCGCGGTCGAGCTCGGCCTCGGCGGCGCCCTCGGCGGCCGTGCGCACGATCACCCCGGCGTGCTCGGGGGTCACCTTCTTGAGGATGGTCTTGAGCCGGGTCCGCTCGTTCTCCGGCAGCTTGCGGCTGATGCCGGTCATCGACGCGCCCGGCACGTAGACCAGGTACCGGCCCGGCAGGCTGACCTGGCTGGTGAGCCGCGCGCCCTTGTGGCCGACCGGGTCCTTGGTGACCTGCACGATCACTGACTGGCCGGCCTTCAGCGCGGACTCGATCCGCTTGGGCTGGCCCTCGAGCCCGCTGGCGTCGAAGTTGACCTCGCCCGCGTAGAGCACGGCGTTCCTGCCCTTGCCGATGTCGACGAAGGCCGCCTCCATCGACGGCAGCACGTTCTGCACCTTGCCCAGGTACACGTTGCCGACGTAAGACTGGTGCGACGTCCGGTTGACGTAGTGCTCGACCAGCACGCCGTCCTCGAGCACCGCGATCTGGGTGCGGTCGCCGCGCTGGCGGACCACCATGGTCCGCTCGACCGACTCCCGGCGGGCGAGGAACTCCGACTCGGTGATGATCGGCGGGCGGCGGCGGCCGGACTCGCGGCCCTCGCGCCTGCGCTGCTTCTTCGCCTCGAGCCGGGTGGAGCCCTTGATCGAGCGCACGTCGTCGTTCGGGTTGTGCGGCGTCCGCACGTGTACCACGGTGTCCGGCGGGTCGTCGGGCGAGGTCACGTCCGCGTCGGCCGAGCCCGGACGGCGGCGCTTGCGGCGGCGACGGCGGCCGGGGGCGCCGCCGTCCGCGTACGCGCCCTCGGAGTCGTCGCCTTCGCCGTCGGCCTCGGCGTCGTCGCCGGCCCCGTCCGCCTCGGCCGACGAGCCGTCGGAGTAGTCGTCGGAAGCGGCTTCGCCCGGACGCCTGGTCCTGCTCGAGCGGCTGTTGCGGCGACGGCGGCTGCGACGGCTGCCGACGCCCTCGTCGGTGTCGGTGTCGTCGGCGCCGGACTCGGCGTCGGGGCCGTCGTCGACGCCGCGGGCGGAGTCGGAGCCGTCAGACTCGGCCACCGCGCTGGCGGCCTCGGCGCCCTCGACGCTGAACAGGTCGTCGTCGGGCGCGGTGTCGCGCACCCGGCTGCGGCCTCGGCCGCCGCGGGTCCTGGTCCTGGCCGGGCGGCCGCCGTCCGCGTCCGCGCCCGACTCGGCGTCGCCGTCGGCGACCTCCGGAGCCGCGGCCGCGGTCGAAGCGCGACCCCGGGTCCTGGTCCTGGCGGCCGGCCGGCCGGCGTCGGATTCGCCAGACTCGGCGTCGGCGTCGGCTGGCGCCTGGCTGGCCGCGCGACTCCGGGTCCGGGTGCCGCGGCTGGTCCGGCCGCCGCCCTCGGCGTCGCCGTCGGCGCGGTCACCGGGGCCGGAGTCGCTCGCTGGCGCGGGCGGCTGGAAGAGCACCTGCGGAGGCTGGAAAACCGCCGCCGGGACGGCTGGCGCCGCCGATGCCGTAACGGGCGCCGGAGGGGTGGCTGCAGCGGGTGCCGCCGCGGTGCCAGTGGGCTCGTTAGTGTCTGTCTCGCGGTTGCTGGGCTCGCTGTCGAGCATTCGGGCAATCTCCAGTCAGTCCTCCGGGCGCGATCGCACGCAAGGTGCCGGCGCGCCGCACGGAGGCTCGTAGTGTTCGTTCGCCTGGCCGGCTGGGCCCGGAAGCGCGCGGGAAGCGGTCACGCGCGAGGGTATGGACACAGCGCCCAGGCATGGGCATGTACCTCAGCTCCGGGACGGCGGCGGTCATAGTGCGACCACCAGCCCGGATTCGCCGAGCGACCCCTGCGTCAGCCGCGTGATGAGCGGCAGCGCGGTGGGGATCACCTCGGAAACGTCTCGTAGCGCATTGAGCACGTCGTCAGGCCGGACGGACGGGACGGTGTGCCGGAGGACCATCCGCAGCACCGCGCCGCCGACCGCGTCGTCGTGGACGTCAAGGGAGACCACGGCGGACCTAGCATCCATGCGCCGCATGCCCTTGGAGGTAAGCCGTTCCACCGGCGCCTCCTCAAGGGCAAGAAACTTCTGCACCACCTGCACTGCATCGCCCGGCGTCAGGCCGGGGAGGATTACCTGCCACTCGGACGCGGTGAGGCGACTGGCTGGCAGTCCCCCAGCGTCCTCAGTGACTACAATCACGTCTATCCCATCAGGCAGCGCCGCGTTGAGCAGCTCCCGTGCTGCGTCCGCCTCGATCCGGCTGGTCAGCGCGAGGCTCAGGTACTCGGCCTCGCTCGCGACTCCGGTCGGGGCACCGCCCGCGTAGGAGATTTTCGGGTGCGGCGTGAACCCGGCTGAGTACGCGATGGGCAACCCTGCCCGCCGCACGCCCCGCTCGAAGGCCCGCGCCACATCCAAGTGGCTGGCAAAACGCATCTTTCCCCGCTTAGCATACCGGACAAGAAGATGCGTAGTTGTGATCGGCGCGGAGCCATTTTGCTGCACGCCCACCGCCCCACTCATCTCCCGTTTGTCGCTAGCACGGGAAGCAGGCGCCTTCCGTCCAGTCGATCTCCTGTCGGACCCGTCTGGATCTCTGTACCCATCGATGAGCACACCCCACACTCGTAGCACGGGGTCCACCGGCAATCTTCAACCTCGCCGGCACCTTCGGGCTCAACTGCGGACCGCCAGTCCTCCCAGAGCCAGTCCCGGTCGAGGCCCGAGTCCAGGTGGTCCCACGGCAGTATCTCGCCGTAGTCACGTTCGCGCGTAGTGTACCAAGCTAGATCGATCGGGGTCGACGCCAGCCCGGTCGCGCACGCCGCCACCCAGCGGTCGAATGAGAAGTACTCGCCCCACCCGTCGAACCGCGCGCCGTCGCGCCAGGCGGCGGCGATCACCGCGCCAACCCGCCGGTCGCCCCGGGAGAGCAGCCCTTCGATCATGGACGGGGTGCCGTCGTGGTACCGGAAGCCGATCGACTTGCCGTACTGCCGGTCGGCCCGGAACGCGCCGCCCAGCGCCCGCAGCCGCGCGTCCACGACCTCGGCCGGGCACTGCGCGGCCCACTGGAACGGCGTGTGCGGCTTCGGCACGAACCCGCCGATCGACACCGTGCAGCGGATGTCCCGCCGCCCGGTCGCCTCCCGGCCGGCCGCGATCACCTTCCGCGCCAGGTCGGCGACGGCCATCACGTCCTCGTCGGTCTCGGTCGGCAGGCCGCACATGAAGTAGAGCTTCACCTGCCGCCAGCCCGAGGCGTAGGCGGTGGTCACGGTGCGGATCAGGTCCTCCTCGGTGACCATCTTGTTGATCACCTTGCGCATCCGCTCCGAGCCGCCTTCAGGGGCGAACGTCAGCCCGGACCGCTTGCCGTTGCGCGACAGCTCGTCCGCGAGCGTCACGTTGAACGCGTCGACGCGGGTGGACGGGAGCGAGAGCCCGACGTTGGAGCCTTCGTAGCAGTCGGCCAGGTCGATGGCGATCTCGTTGATCTCGCTGTGGTCCGCGCTCGACAGCGACAGCAGCCCGACCTCGGAGAAGCCGGTCGACTGGAGGCCGGCGCTGACCATCTTCCCCACGGTGGTGATCGACCGCTCGCGGACCGGGCGGGTGATCATCCCCGCCTGGCAGAACCGGCACCCCCTGGTGCAGCCGCGGAAGATCTCCACGCTGAACCGCTCGTGCACGGTCTCCGCCACCGGGACCACCGGCGCCTTCGGGTACGGCCAGGCGTCCAGGTCCATCAGAGTGTGCTTGCTGACGGAGGCGGGCACGCCCGGGCGATTCGGCGCCACCGCGGCGATGCGGCCGTCGGGCAGGTAGCTCACGTCGTAGAACCGGGGAACGTAGATGCAGCCGGTCGCCGCGAGGGACAGCAGCAGCCCGTCCCGGCCGCCGGGCTGGCCGGCGTCCTTCCACTCACGGATCAGGCGCGTGACCAGCAGCACCGCCTCCTCGCCGTCGCCCAGCACGACCGCGTCGAGGAAATCAGCCAGCGGCTCCGGATTGAACGCCGCATGGCCTCCGGCGATCACGAGGGGGGAACCCAGGGTCCGTTCGGAGGAAAGAATTGGAATTTTCGCCAGATCGAGAGCCGTCAGCAGATTCGTGTAACCGAGTTCGGTCGAGAAGGACACGCCGAGGACGTCGAAGGCGCCGACCGGGCGATGCGCGTCGACGGTGAACTGCGGTACGCCGCGCTCGCGCATCAGCGCCTCGAGGTCGGGCCACACGCTGTAGGTCCGCTCGGCGAGCACGCCCTCCTGCTCGTTCAGCACCTCGTAGAGGATGGCGATGCCCTGGTTGGGCAGGCCGACCTCGTAGGCGTCCGGGTAGAGCAGCGCCCAGCGGACATCGGTCTCTTCCCACACCTTGACGGTGGAGTTCACCTCGCCTCCGACATACTGCACCGGCTTGCGCACCAGCGGCAGCAGCGGCTCGAGCTGAGGGAAGACCGATTCGACAGGCATGCGTCCCAGCGTACCCACGGTAGCGAACGGACCGTGGCGACTCGGTTCCCGCTTGCATTATCGGCCGTCCCGCGCTTACCAGGAGCGACGGGCTTCGCCGGTGCAGTCATATGACCGATGATTGCTGGCGCCGCCCCCGGCATGATCATGCAGGTGCCAGCTCTTACGGAAGGCGGCACCCGAGAATCGAAAGGAAGTCCCATGCCTCTCGCTTCGCGCTGAGGTGGGCGACCGGGCGCGGGCGCCAAGTGCGCGTTTGGGCTCGCCCGCCCGGCCCAAACACGCACTTGGCTCGCTGGTCGACGGGGCTCAGGCGGTCGCGAGCGCCGGAGCCACCTGCTCCGCGAAGAGGGCGAGGCCGGAGCGGTCGTAGGCCACGTCGAGGAAGTTGAGCGATCGCGTAGCGTCATGCCCAGCTCGCCGAGCTGGCTGAGCTTCTCGGCGATCTGCTCGGGCGTGCCGACGAGGGGCCGCTCGCGAGGTCGCGGACCGTGCTGTCCGCGTTCTCGGCCGGCATGTAGCGGCCGAGGTGCGTCGCGGATCCAGGCCAGCCGGTCCTGGACGTCCTTGTCGGTCTCGCCGATGATCACGTTGTAGTTGGCGGACCGGACGATCGCGCCGTAGTCGGTGCCGACCTCCCGGCAGTGCGCTGCCAGGATCTCCGACTTGCGGCGTGAAGGCGTCGGGGCTGCCGTCGAAGTTGGTGTACTGGGCGTACTTGGCGGCGATGCGCAGGGTCTTCTTCTCGCCGCCGCCGGCGATCCACAGCGGGACGCCGCCGTCCTGCAGCGGCAGCGGCTGGCAGATGGCGCCGTCGACCTGGTAGTGCTTGCCGTCGAGGGTGGCGCGTGCCGGTCGTCCAGAGCTGGCGCATGATCTGGACGCCCTCGTCAAGCATGGCGATGCGCTCGCCCGCGCTCGGGAAGCCGTAGCCGTAGGCGCGCCACTCGTGCTCGTACCAGCCCGCCCCGATGCCCATCTCGGCCCGGCCGCCGGAGATCACGTCGACCGTCGCCGCGACCTTGGCCAGGTAGGCGGGGTTGCGGTAGCCCATGCAGGTGCACATCTGGCCGAGCCTCACCCGGCTGGTGGCGGCGCGCGAACGCGGCCATCAGCGTCCACGCCTCGTGCGTGGCCTCCTGCGTGGGCACCGGCACGGTGTGGAAGTGGTCGAAGACCCAGATCGACTCGAACGGCCCGTCTTCGGCCGCCTTGGCCACGCCGAGCATGGTCGCCCAGTGCTCGCTTAGGATCGATCCCTGCCAGGTCCAGCCGCCACCCTTGCGGCACAAATAGTCCAAATCGCATGGCTCACCACCCTATGGGAGGGACCTCGCCCCGGAACGGAGGGGTACGACGGTACGACAGTCAGCCAGACCACGGCCGGCGCCTCGTACCTGGTCCAGGTCCGTGACGTGCACCCGCACGCGGCCGCCGGGCAGCGGGATGGAGCGCGATCATGAAGGATAAAGCATCGAATACGCATGCTTAATCTTCGCGATCATGGAAAACGGGCGGCGCGACGGCGGCAGTGGCGATCGGTCAGGCATGGTGCGGGTGGTGGCGCGCCCGGCAGTGGCGGCGGAGCGCTGGGCGGCCGACCGGAGAGCAGGGCGGCGGGCGGGTTAGGTGAAGAGTGGTGGTGGCGGCGGCGGACGGACTGGAGCAGGCCGATGGCGATCATGTCGGCGAAGATGGCGGAGCCGCCGTAGGAGATGAACGGGAGCGGGAGGCCCGTGATCGGCATGATGCCGATCGTCATGCCGATGTTGACGAACGACTGGAAGACGAACCAGACCGCGACCCCGGACGCCACCAGCATGCCGAACATGTCGTCGGCGAGCTGGGCGGCGCGGATCGCGCGGAAGACGATGAAGGCCGAGCAGCGCGACGATGACGGCGCAGCCGACGAAGCCGAGTTCCTCGCCCGCGACCGTGAAGATGAAGTCGGTCTGCACCGAGGGGACGAAGTTGCCGCCGGTGAACGTGCCGTGGAACAGCCCCTGGCCGTGCAGGCCGCCGGAGCCGACCGCGATCTTGGCCTGCAGGCCGTTGTAGCCGGAGCCCGCCAGGTCCTGCGCCGGGTGCAGGAACGAGGTCAGCCGGGTCAGCTGGTAGCCCTTGAGCAGGTGCAGCTTGGCGATCGCGTAGATGCGCGCCGGCCACCGCCGCGAGGCCGCCGAGCACCCAGTACAGCCGGATGCCGGACACGACGACGATGCCGGCCAGCGTGAACACCAGGACCAGCGTGACGCCGAGGGCGGGCTCCTTCTCGACCAGGGCGATCAGCGGGGCGGCGGCGAGGGCGGCGGAGCGCGCGTCCCGCAGCCGTCGGGCCGCCCGGACGGGTCAGCTTGCGCCGCGACAGCAGCCAGGCGGCGGACAGGATCAGGCCGAGCTTGGCGAACTCCGACGGCTCGACCTGGAACCCGCCCGGCAGCGCGATCCAGGCCTTGGCGCCGTTCACCGACTGGCCGACGGCGAGCACCGCGAGCAGGAGCAGCAGCGACAGGCCGTAGAGCACCGGCGTCCAGCGCCGGATCCGCCGGTAGTCGATCACGCGGTGACGAACATCAGGATCGAGCCCGAGCACGCGCCCACAGGGCCGCCTTCTTCAGGTACGTGTGCGGGTCGAGGCCGGCCTGGCGCAGCGACGGCTCGGTCGCCGCCCAGACGAGCACCGTGCCGAGCACCGCCAGCGCGCAGGTGACGAGGATCAGCAGCCAGTCCCAGGACCGGGCCACGCCGCCCTTGGCGAACGCCCGCGCGAGCCGCGACCGGCGCCGGGGCGCGAACGTCCCGGCCCGCGGCCCGGCCCAGCCGCGTGACGGAAGCCCGACGCTCATCGCTTCGCCCGTCGCCTTCTCCCGATGCTCGCGCTATCGCGCAGTCGCCGTCCGGGCAGCCCGGGAGGTTGCCGCCCGGCATGGCCGCCTTATTGCCCTCAAGGCCGTAGATGCCGTCCCAGATCTGCCGGACCGCCGGGGCCGCCGCGTCCGCGCCGTAACCGGAGTTGGGCAGCATCACGACGACCACGAACTTGGGGTTCTTGCAGGGCGCGAAGGAGGCGAACACCGAGGTCGCGTTCTTGCCCATGACCGCGCGGTACCGGTCTTGCCCGCCACGCAGACCTGGCCGAGCGGGAACCCGCCGAACGCGCCCGGCCGCGGTGCCCTGGGTGACCACCCCCGCCAGCGCCGAGCGCATGTAGGCGAGCGTCTCCGACGAGACCGGCAGGTGCCTGATCACCGGCGGGTTGATCTTCTGCACCAGCTTGCCCGACGCGGAGACGAGGGCCTCGCCGATCCGGGGGCTGTAGAGCGTGCCGCCGTCGGCGAGCGCGGTGTAGGCGTTGGTGAGCTGCAGCGGGGTCGAGGTCACGTAGCCCTGGCCGATCGCGGCGATGACCGCCTGGCCCGGCTCCCAGACCCAGCCGCTCTGGCAGTCGTCGTACTCGATCTGCTGCACGTAGGAGCCGTTCGCCTTCCCGTTCTTGCACCAGTTCTGGCCCTTGTGGGCGTTGTCCTCGCACATGTTGTAGAGCCACTGGCGGGTCGGGATGCGTGCCCGGCGCACTCTTCCGGCAGGTCGACGCCCGTGTAGTTGCCGAACCCCCAGTCGAGCTCCATCTGCTGCATCTTCTGGGTCGGCGCGTTCGGGTTGAGCTGGAAGTTGGCCTTGTTGTCGTCGGTCTGCCACATCTGGTAGCCGATGTTGTAGTACACCGTGTCGCAGGACTGGATCAGCGCCTCGGCGGAACGACATCGGCGCCGAGGTTCGGCTCGCCGTCGTTGGCGAACGTGCGGCCGCCGATGGTGACCGAGGCCGGGCAGTTGTACAGCCCGTTGAGCGAGAACCCGTCGGCGACCGCGGCGGCGGTCGAGGTGACCTTGAACGTGGATCCGGGCGGGTACTGGCCCTGGGTCGCGTAGTTCATCACCGGGTCGCCGGAGGCGCTGCCGAACAGGTAGTTGAACTCCTGCTGGGAGATCCCGTTGGTCCAGACCGACGGGTTGTAGTCGGGGTAGCTCGCCATCGCCACGATCCGGCCGCTGGTCGTCTCCACCACCGCCGCGCCCTGGTTCACGTCGTTCCCCGACGCCCGGGACCGGTCGATCGCGCCGTTGAGCGCCTGCTGGGCGACCGCCTGGACCTTGGCGTTCAGCGAGGTCACGAGCGTGTCGCCGGTCTGCGCGGGGGTGCCGCCGACGGTGCTGAGCACGTCGCCGGCCGCGTTCACCGACACGATCTGGTTGCCCGGCTTGCCGGTCAGCTCGGTGTTGTACTGCGCCTCCAGGCCGGCCTGGCCGACCAGGTCATCGCCGGCGAAGCCGGTCTCGGGCATGTGGTCCTTCGCCATCTCCGACTGGGTGATCGGCTGCAGGTAGCCGAGCACCTGGGCCGGGTTCGCGCCGTTCGGCATCGGATAGTCCATCACCGGCTAGAGCGACGCGGTGACGCCGATGAACAGCCTTCGGCTCCTCCATGATCTGCAGCGCGGTCGCGTCGCTGACGTGCTCCGCCACCGGGACCGGCTGGTACGGCGACCCGGTCCAGCACGGCTGGGGGACGCCGCGGGTGCAGAGCCTGACCTTCTCGCTGAGCGTCTTGTCCGACAGGTGCAGCAGCGGCGCGAGCCGCTTGAGCACGGCCGGCGCCGTTGTCGGTGGTGTGCTGCGAGAGGTCGAGCATGTTGACCGAGACGACCATCTCGGTCTCGTTGCGCACCATCGGCGGACCGGTGTCGTCGGTGATCATGCCGCGCACCGCGGGCACCACGATCGACCTGGTCTGGTTCACCTGGGCCAGCGCCTTGTACTGGGTGGTGTCGAGCACCTGCAGGTACCAGAGGCGGCCGCCGAGCACGACGATCGCCGCCACCGCGATCACGTACAGCCCGAACAGCCGGCGGCGGGATCTGGGGATCATCGGCGGCCTCCACTCGGCAGCAGGTCACGGACACCGGACAGCAGCGCGCCCGACAGCGACCGACGCCGGGTCCGCCAGCGGTCCTTGCTGCGGGAGCGGCGTACCCAGCGGGTCGACGGGCCGCTGGAGTACCAGTTCGCGCGGGGCCGCCGAGCCGGGCGGAGCCAGCCCTTGCCCGGCCGGGCGCGGCGGGCGGCGGCCGGCGGGCCGGTGCGCGTCGGTGCGCAGCCAGCCGGACTTGCGGCGACCGGCGGCCCGCGACCGCGATCGGCCAGCCGGCCCCGGTGCCGGCGGCCCGGCCACTCGAGGTCCGGCGCCTGGCCGGCGCGGATCCAGCCCTTGCCCGGGCCGCGCTGGCTGCGGGGCGGCGTGATAGCGGACGATGCGCGGTCGAAGTTGAGCCCTTGCCGGGGTCCTCTGGCGCGAGGCGGCCTGATCCCGTGGCCGGTACCGGTGCGGATCCAGCCCTTGCCCGGACCTTCAGGAAGCGGAGCGGCGTGATCCCGGGCGGTGCGGCCGAGGCGGTCCAGCCCGCCGCTGGCCGACGCGGAGCGGCGGAGCGCGGAACTTGCAGGAGAGTTGAGCTTCGGGGTCCGGCCGCGGCGGGCGGGGCCGCCGGCCCGCCCGCAGAGCGCGGGCCGAGCGGGCGAAGTTCAGCCTGGCGGTCCGGCCGCCGGCCAGGGTAGGCGGGGCGGTACCAGAGCCGGCCGGGTCCGTTCGGGCGAACGATCTTGATCTTGCGTCTGCTAGGCGCAGCTTCGGGACCCGGCGCGCCGGGCGGGTCTCGGTGAACTTCGCGCCGGTGCCGGCCAGCCGCAGATTCGGGGCGGCGCCGGCCGACGCCAGCCGGAAGACCGCCGCCAGCCGCTGGGCGCCGACGAACTCCGGCCTCGGCGCGCGCTCGGCCACCGGGCGGGCCAGCCCGGCCACCCACGCACCAGCAAGTACGCGAACGGGGTGAGCAGCAGGTCGTAGCCGATCGCGCCCGGCAGCACGTGCTTGATGGCGGGGCCGGTCACGTTCGGGTCGGACAGCAGCAGGCCGAGCGCCGGCCTTGCCCGCCTCGCCCGCCGCCGCCGCGGCCGCCATCACGCCCAGCTCGACCCACCGGTTGCGCTCACCGGTGGTGGCGCCCAGCGCTCCCGCGATCCTGGCCGCGAAGTAACCGGCCAGGCAGAAGACCAGCGCGTACTCCCCCGCGTAGTGCGCCGCGGGCGGCGCGATGTCAAGCGCCAGGCCGCCCGCGAAGCCGGTCACCAGGCCGGTCATCGGGCTGGTGCTGACCGCGACCGCGGTGACGAGCAGCAGCACCAGGTCGGGGGCGACGCCGCCCGGCAACGGCAGCCGGTTCACGACGGTGAGCTGGACGACGACGGCGGCGAAGAGCGCGACCGGGAGGGCGACGACGACGAGCGCCTTGCGCCACGGCGCCGGCTCGTTGACGAACTGGCCGTTGACCGGGCGGCCGAGGATCACTGCCCGGCTCACTTGCTGACCACGACCCCGAGGACGCCGAGCCCGGTGAAGTCGGCGAACGGCTTGACCAGGGCGGTCGGGGTGAGCGAGCCGGGCTCGGTGGTCACCGTGGCGATCCGGCCGATCGGGATGCCGGGCACGTAAGGGCGGCCGCCCACCGAGCCGAACGTGACCAGCTCCTGGCCCGGCTTGAGCACGGCGTTGGCGCTGAACAGGGTGAGCTTGAGCGGGGCGCTGCCGGAGAAGTCGCCGGCGGTGCCGCTGAGCGCGCCGATCTGGCCGTCATCGGCCATCCGGATGCCGACGGTGGCGCCGGCGTCGGTGGCGAGCTGCACGGTGGCGGTCGTCGGGGTGGTGGCGACGACGGTGCCGACCAGGCCGTCGCCGTTGAGCACGGTCTCGTTGGCGGTGATGCCGTCGCCGCTGCCCGCGCTGATCGTCACCGTGTCGGAGTAGTCGCCG
This sequence comes from uncultured Actinomycetota bacterium, assembly GCA_963773105.1. Taxonomy (GTDB): domain Bacteria; phylum Actinomycetota; class Actinomycetes; order Streptosporangiales; family Streptosporangiaceae; genus Trebonia. Next base: position 832,166 of record CAVZAA010000001.1, on the reverse strand, counting down.
CCCGCTGCGATCACGGTGCGCGGCGACGACCTTGTAGTGCTCTGCCCGGCTGAGGTGCAGCAGGCTGGCGAGCTGGGCCGCCTCCTGGCCGCTGACCTTCGCCTGCGCCAGCTCGGCGCGGAGGGCGGTCGTTCTGCTGCTGCAGGTTCGCCGACCTCGCCGCTGTGCCGCCGCCGCCGCGGAACCAGCCGGTGACGTCGCCGGCGCATGCGCTCCACGGGGCCGAACAGCCGGCCGCCGAACGAGCTGGCGCGCCGGACGTGCCGCCGTCCCTGAAGTCGATCGTGATCAGCGCGACCGCCACGACGAGCAGCGCAATCAGTACTGGGCGTGTCCGTCTAGCGTCAAGCACTTGCGAAACTCCCGTCCCGTGCGACCCTCCTGCGCTCCCTTTCGGCAGGCTATCGTCTGTCGGGAACGAGCACCTGGCGGAGGGTGTCGAAGTCCTCGACGCACTTGCCGGTGCCGAGCACCACCGAGTCGAGCGGGCTGTCGGCGATGTGCACCGGCATCCCCGTCTCCTCGCGGATGCGCTGGTCAAGGCCCGCGCAGCAGGGCACCGCCGCCGGTTAGGGCGATGCCTCGGTCCATCACGTCGCCCGCCAGCTCGGGCGGGCACTTGTCGAGCGTCGTCTTGACCGCGTCGATGATCAAGTTGATCGGCTCCTCGATCGCGTGCCGCACCTCGGCCGCGCTGATCAGGATCGTCTTGGGCAGGCCGGTGACCAGGTCCCGGCCGCGGATCTCGGCGTGCGGCTCGTCCGCCGCGGGGAACGCCGAGCCGAGCGCCAGCTTGATCTCCTCGGCGGTGCGCTCGCCGAGCATCAGGCTGTGCTCCTTCTTGCCGAAGGTGATGATCGCCTGGTCCAGCTCGTCGCCGCCGATCCTGATCACTGGCTGGTGACGATGCCGCCGAGCGAGATCACCGCGACCTCGGTGGTGCCCCCGCCGATGTCCACCACCATGTTGCCGGTCGGCTCGTTGACCGGCAGGCCCGCCCCGATCGCGGCCGCCATCGGCTCCTCGATGATGTACACCCGGCGGGCGCCCGCCTGGTGCCCGGCCTCCTTGACGGCCGACTGCTCGACCCCGGTGATGCCGCTCGGCACCGCGACGACGATCCTCGGCTTGGCCATCCGGGTGCGGCGATGGACCTTCTGGATGAAGTACCTGAGCATCCGCTCGGTGACGTCGAAGTCGGCGATCACGCCGTCTTTGAGGGGTCTGATGGCCACGATGTTGCCGGGCGTCCGGCCGATCATGCGCTTGGCGTCGACGCCGACGGCGACGACCTGGCCGTTGTTGGTATTGAGCGCGACCACGCTCGGCTCGTTGAGAACGATCCCCCGGCCACGCACGTAGACGAGGGTGTTGGCCGTGCCGAGGTCGACCGCCATGTCACGGCCGAGGAATGTCAGCGCATTGCCCATCGGGAGCGGGAACCCTTCCGATCAGAGGCGATCTGAACTCAGTCATTAGCCTATCGGATAAGCGGAGCACGTCCCCGCGGGCAAACGCGGGGACAATGCTTCAGCAATTCTGCGTTAATTCTTACCAGTTCCTTACTAGATGCTGCCAGGCCGACCGCTTCGTGACGATTTGCCGAACTTCGGCTGAATGCCCGGTGCGGCCGCTCGGCCCCGGTCACGCTCGCCGATGCAGCGGTCTAGTACTGATACTGATCTAACGCGACCGCTGTTAAACGAGCTCGGGGAAGAAGATCTTGATTTCCCGCTCCGCGCTTCGGGGGAGTCGGAGCCGTGCACGATGTTCTGCGCGACCTGCAGGGCGTAGTCGCCGCTGATCGTGCCGGGCAGCGCCTTGACCGGGTCGGTCGCGCCCGCGAGGGCGCGGAACGCCTCGATGGCGCGGTCGCCCTCGGCCACCATCGCGACCAGCGGGCCGGAGGTGATGAAATCGACCAGTTCGCCGAAGAAGGGCCGCTCCGCGTGCTCCGCGTAGTGCGAGTGCGCGGTCTCCGCCTCGATTGTGCGCATCTCGAGGGCGACTACCTTCAGGCCCTTGCGCTCAATTCTGGAAATGACGTCACCGATGATGTTGCGGCGGACGCCGTCCGGCTTGACCAGAATGAGGGTGCGCTGCGACATTATTACTCCTTGCCTTATTTTATGGGATCACGGATGAGCTTACCGGGGTCGACGGTCGCCCGCGGTGCTGTCGGACCGTTGCTTCAGACCGCGGACGGGCCGGGTTCTCGTTCCCACTTGCGCGCCATACCGATACAGGCCTTCCGGGGCGTCTGCGCCAGTCCGCGCCAGTCCGCGTTTAGCCAGGTCAGCAGCCTATCGGATTCCGGGCCGTGCCGTGCCGTCCGGGGCCGTCCGGGTCGGTCCGTGACGCTCGTGTGACGCTGCTGACCCTACTACTAGCTCGGGGGGACCGGGCAGAACGCGAGGGATTCCGGATGACCGGGGTGCGCCGCTCCTTCCCCGACGATCCGGATCGCTATGCATCAGGTATCAGGTCTGGCCTGGACCTCAAGCTGGGCGAGGATTCGTTCCGACAAACCCGACGACCGCGCGTGCCAAACCATCTGCGCGGACAGCTCGCGATTAGTCCCGTGTCCCAGCTCAGCTGGGACTGCCCACTCGAAGCTGAAGTGGTGCCCCCCGGGAGTCAGCGTCGTGTCCGTGACGGCGGCCAGACCGGGCTCATATGGTCCGCGCCCTTCCATGCGAGGAGCCAGTATGCCGTCCGTTATACCCAGCCATAGCCCGCTCACCGTGACGTCGGCCGCACGATCGCATCGACGGTGATGGACAGATCCTCGCTGGGGAAGATGACAAAGCGCGGCAATGATGAGCGGGGCTCTAAGGACGCCGGGCCGGCCGTTCACTGTAATCGTGTACGCCAGCCGGGGCGTCATGGGGCGGCGACGGCCGGACGGCTGCCAATAGGCGCTTAGCACGGCCGGGACCGCGACCGCGACGGCGGCCGCCGCTATGGGCATCGGCGACTGCGGTGATGACCCAGGACTGCTGTCGCCTGATCTGGCGGGCCAGCCCCAAGGGGCTCCAGGCGTGCTAGCTTGTCCTGCTCACTGTGCGAGGCATTGGCGCAACTCCCCCTCGTCGATGGACATTCATCTGCTCCTTGCGTCTGCGGTGCGGAGCACCACGCGCCGTAGCGCGCGCCCTTGACTGTGATCTTGCACCGTTCGACGTGCCGCTTGAAGCAGCGGAACGTTCGGTCATGGCGTACCGGGCAGGCTGTCGGCCTTCATCGCGCAGGTTACCGTCTCCGCCCCGTGGATGGGGACTCTGGCACCTTGGATCTCCGTCGGGGATCACCAGCCAAACTCGACCCCGCCTTACTTTTCTCACGCCAGCCTGCCCGCCCGTTAGTGGGACCGAAATCTCCCCTGCAACGCCGCCTGCACCTCAGCTCGTCGGCGTTTCCTGCGGCACACCGTCGCCGAACACGTCCGTTTACACCACTCAGGCAGATACATGCCTCGCTGCGCTCCAAGCAAATCATGAACGCCACGTACGTTTTTACGCTCCTTCACCCTACACCCCTATCACTATACCTACCTACTCCGCACCCGGACTGCGTCGTCTCGCTCCCACTTGCGGGCCAGCCAGATGCCGGTGAACCAGAGCGCCGCGAAGATCGCCCCGAGGATGTACATCGTCGGCAGCAGGACGCCGCAGGCGATGACAGCGAGCTGGAAAACCGAGCCCGCGTACAGCGCCCACGGGCGCTTGCCGACGAAACCGGAGAGCACGATCGCGACCAGCGCGACCGCGCCGCAGACCGCCGCGGCGGTGCCCGCGCTCGCGTGCCCGAGGACCTTGGCGGGCACGATCGCCAGCAGCGCGATCACGGCCTCCATGGCCAGGACGGTGCCGCACAGCCTCCTCATGAGAGCTCTCCTAGCGTAAACGGGTGCCGGGCGGGAGTGCCGGGCTCCGGCGCGCCCGGGTTGGCGCTCCTGCCGACGGCGTGCGACGGCGCCAGCAGGAGCTGGGCGTCGCCCGCGGTGACGACCGATCCGGTGACGAGCACGGCGGCGGTGCCGGCCAGGCCTTGCGCGACCGCCTCGGCGTCGAATTCGTCCGCGATGGACGCCGCCAGGTCGATGGCGTCGTCCAGCCGCTCCGCCACCCGGACCCGGTCCTCGCCGAAGAACTCCGTGGCCAGCTCGGCCAGCTCAGCCACGGGCATCGAGCGAGGCGAGGAGTTCGTGGTCACCACGATGTCGGACAGCGCCGGCTCGAGTTCCTCCAGCAGGCCCGCCACGTCCTTGTCCTCGGCGACCGCGACGACGCCGATGATCCGGTCGAAGTTGAACGACTCGGTGAGCGCCTGCACGGTCACCGCCATGCCCGCCGGGTTGTGCGCGGCGTCGGCGATCACGGTCGGCGAGCGGCGCAGGATGTCGAGCCGGCCGGGCGAGCTGACCTTGGCGAACCCGACCCGGACCAGGTCCGGGTCGAGTCCCGCCTGGTCGGACAGACCGGGGCCGAGGGTGATGCTTGACCCGTCGTCGCCGACCGGCGTGCTCACCTCGACGCCAGCGAAGGCCTCGACGGCGGCCAGCGCGACGGCCGCGTTGGACGCCTGGTGCGCACCGAACAGCGGCAGGAAGACGTCGTCGTAGGTGCCGCGCAGCCCCTGCAGCGTCAGCTGCTGGCCGCCGAGGGCGAGCTCGCGGGCGAGCACGCCGAACTCGAACCCCTCCCGCGCCACCGTCGCGCCGACCAGCGAGACGCGCTCGAGCAGTACCTCGGCCGCCTCGACCTGCTGCTGCGCGAGCACCGCGACCGCGCCGGGCTTGATGATGCCGGCCTTCTCGGTCGCGATCGCCTCGATCGTGTCGCCCAGCCACTGCATGTGGTCCATCGCGATCGGCGTGATAACCGCCACCGCGCCGTCGGCGACGTTGGTCGCGTCCCAGCGGCCGCCCAGGCCGACCTCGATCACCGCGACGTCCACCGGCGCGTCCGCGAAGGCGGCGAACATCATGCCGGTGAGGACCTCGAAGAAGGACATCGGAGCGGGCTGCTGGTCATCGACCAGCTGCACATACGGTTTGATTTCGTCGTAGAGCTCGATGAAGCGGTCGGCGGGCAGGGGCGCGCCGTCGACCGCGATCCGCTCGCGCATCGACACCAGGTGCGGTGAGGTGAACCGCCCGGTGCGCAGCCCCCGCTCGCGCAGCAGGGTCTCGATCATCCGGGTGGTCGAGGTCTTGCCGTTGGTGCCGGTGACGTGCACCACCGGGAACGCGCGGTGCGGGTCGCCGAGCAGGCTGACCAGCGCCGCGATGCGGTCGAGGGTCGGGGAGATCTGATGCTCGGCGCGACGGGACCCGATCTCGAGCTCAACCTCGCGCAGACGTTCCTCGGTGTCCACGGGGGTAAGCCTACTGCGCGTAGTGATCTGGCGCGGGACGCCGCCGGCCATCAGCGGAGCGACGCCAGGCGGGCTTCCAGCCGGGCGATGTCGGCTTCCGCGTCGGCCTGGCGCTGCCGGGACTTGGCCACCACGTCGGCCGGCGCCTTGTCGGTGAACGCCGGGTTCCCGAGCTTGGCGGTCATCTGCGCCGCCTCCTTGCGGGCCGCCGCGAGGTCCTTCTCCATCCGCGCCCGCTCGGCCGCCACGTCCACCGTCCCGGCCAGGTCGAGCTCCACGGTGACGCCCTCGGCGGTCAGCGCGGCGGAGACGTTGAAGGCGTCGGCGTCGGCGTCGGCCGGGTCGGTTAGCCGCAGCAGCGACTTGATCGACGCCTCGTGGACGGCGAGCGCGGTGGCGCCGATTCCGGCCAGCCGGGCGGGCACCCGCTGGGCCGGCCGCAGGCCCTGGTCGGAGCGGAACCGGCGGACCTCGGTCACCAGCCGCATCAGCGACGCGATCTCGGCCTCGGCCGCCTTGTCTTCCCGGCTGTAGGTCGGCCAGGGGGCCATCATCACCGAGTCCTGGCCGGTCAGCGCCGTCCATAGCTCGTCGGTGACGAACGGCATGACCGGGTGGAGCAGCCGCAGCATCTGGTCGAGCACGAACCCGAGCACGTTTTTGGTGCGGTCGGCCGCGGCGGCGTCGGCCGCGCTGGCGCCGTCCGCCTGGGCGGCGGCCAGCGGCACCTTGGCGAGCTCCAGGTACCAGTCGCAGAACTCGTCCCAGGCGAAGTGGTAGAGCGCCTCGCACGCCTTGCCGAACTCGAACTGCCCAAGCAGCCCGTCGACGTCGGCGATCAGCCCCGACAGGCGGGAAAGAATCCAGCGGTCGGCCACGGCCAGCTCCGTGCCGGGCTGCAGGTTCCCTTGGGTGCTGCTCTTCCCGGTTTCGAACGGACCGTTGGTTCCCGGCCGGTCGTCCACGCTCGCGCCGTTCATGAGGGCGAACCGGGTGGCGTTCCACAGCTTGTTGCAGAAGTTTCGCGACCCCGCGGCCCACTCCTCGCTGACCGCGGTGTCGCTGCCCGGGTTGGAACCGCGCGCGAGCGTGAACCGGACCGCATCGGCGCCGAAGCGGTCGATCCACTCGAGCGGGTCGACGGTGTTACCGCGTGACTTCGACATCTTCTTGCCGAACTGGTCGCGCACCAGACCGTGCAGGACGACGTGGCGGAACGGGACGGCGTCTTCCGGTGCCTGGCCCCGGTTGGCGTAGAGGCCGAACATCATCATCCGCACGACCCAGAAGAACAGGATGTCGTAGCCGGTCACGAGCACGCTCGTCGGGTAGAAGGCGCGCAGGTCGGGGGTGTCGTCGGGCCAGCCGAGGGTGGAGAACGGCCACAGGGCGCTGGAGAACCAGGTGTCGAGGACGTCGGGGTCCTGCGTCCAGCCCGGCGGCGGGGTCTCGTTCGGCCCGACGCAGCGGGCCTCGCCGTCGGGTGAGTACCAGACCGGGATGCGGTGGCCCCACCAGAGCTGGCGGGAGATGCACCAGTCGTGCATGTCGTCCACCCAGCCGAAGTACCTGGCGTTCATCTCGGTCGGCGACAGCGCGACCCGGCCGTCGCGGACGGCGTCCCCGGCCGCCTTCGCCAGCGGGGCCACGCGGACGAACCACTGCAGCGACTGGCGGGGCTCGACCGTGGTGCCGCACCGGCTGCAGTGCCCGACCGCGTGCAGGTAGGGGCGGACCTCCTTGACGATCCGGCCCGCCTCGCGCAGCGCGGCCACGATCGCCGGGCGGGCCTCGAACCGGTCGAGGCCCTGGAACGGGCCGGCCGCGGTGATCACGCCGCGCTCGTCCATGATCGGCACGCCCGGCAGGCCGTGGCGGCGGCCGATCTCGAAGTCGTTGGGGTCGTGGGCGGGGGTCACCTTGACCGCTCCGGTGCCGAACGCGGGGTCAACGTGCGCGTCGGCCACGATCGGGATGGCCCGGCCGGTCAGCGGGAGCTCGACCACGGTGCCGACCAGGTGGCGGTAGCGGTCGTCGTCGGGGTGCACCGCCACCGCGGTGTCGCCCAGCATGGTCTCGGCGCGCGTGGTGGCGACGACGATGCTGTTATCCCCGTCGCCGTAGCGGATCGAGACCAGCTCGCCCTCGTCGTCGGTGTGATCGACCTCAATGTCGGACAGGGCCGTCAGGCAGCGCGGGCACCAGTTGATGATCCGCTCGGCGCGGTAGATCAGCTCGTCGTCGAAGAGGCGCTTGAAGATCGTCTGAACCGCGCGCGACAGCCCCTCGTCCATCGTGAACCGCTCGCGGGACCAGTCCACGCTGTCGCCTAGGCGGCGCATCTGGCCGAGGATGCGGCCGCCGTACTCGGCCTTCCACTGCCAGACCCGCTCCACGAACGCCTCGCGGCCGAGGTCGTGGCGGGACAGGCCGTCCTTGGCGAGCTCGCGCTCGACCACGTTCTGGGTCGCGATGCCCGCGTGGTCCATGCCCGGCAGCCACAGCGTGCGGTAGCCCTGCATCCGGCGGCGGCGGACCAGCGCGTCGCTCAGCGTGTGGTCGAGCGCGTGGCCGATGTGCAGCGAGCCGGTTACGTTGGGCGGCGGGAGGACGATGGCGAAGTTCGGGGCGCTCTCGTTCTCCTGGGCCTCGGGCGTGAAGTAGCCCGCCTTCTCCCAGTGCTCGTAACGGCGGGCCTCCACCTCGGCTGGCGCGTATTGCGGGGCCAGGGGGGATGGGGGGTGCCCGGGGGAATGGGGGGCGGGAGCCCTCCATGCAGGAGAACTGCCCCCCATGCTAGGAAGCTGCTCGTCAGGCTCGCGGTCTGTCACACCAAGGGAGTCTACGAATTCCCGTGGTCCGGTGCCCACTTGGCTAGGAGGACTTGAGCGTTTCGACGCTTGAGCGGAGGTTAATCGTGTCCTGGGCGCCCTTGGCCTGGGCGGTGTTGAGCGGCTCGGGGCCGTTGGCCTGGGTGAAGAACTCGGCGAAGCCGAGCGTCGACTTGGTGACCCAGAAGCAGACCGCGCCGCTCGGGGTGGTCGCCGTCGCGGTCGTGTTCGCGCAGGCGAGCTGGCCCCCGTTGTTCCCGGCCGGATAGATGTTCTCCGACGAGCCGAACGACCCCAGGTTGCTCATCACCTTCGACGGGCTGAAGGTGCCCTGGTAGCCGACGAACTCGATCGTCTGCTCGTCCGGCAGCGTGTAGGACGCCGAGACCGGCTTGCCGGCGATGGTGCCGCCGCCGCCGTTGACGGCCGACTGCTCGAGGGTGGCCGCGGTCGCGGTGGTTATCGAGAGGAAGTGCGGGTCGGTCCCGATCGGGTAGCCGCCGGCCGTGGCCGGGGTGGACAGCACGTAGCCGCCGGACGAGTTCGCGCTGCCGGTCACGCCGGACTTCTTGGTGCTGTTCTTGCCCTTCGGCGTGGCCGTCGCGGTCGACGCGGGGGTCGACGCCACCGTGGAGGCGGTCGGCGTGGGGCCGTTCGCGGCGGCGTTGTTGCTGGGGGTCGACTTGTGCAGCGCCAGGTAGGCGCCTCCGGCGGCCACGATCACGACCACGGCGCCGATGGCGAGGATCCGCTTGCCCCTGCTGGCGGGCAGGATCTCGTCGCTGTCGATGCGGCGGTCGTCGCGCGAGCCGGGCCGGTCGTCGCGCAGGCCGGGCCGGTCGCCGTGCGAGCCGGGCCGGTCGTCGCGCGGGCCGGGGCGGCGGGGGCCGTCCTGCGGTCCCTGGGACGGGTAGCTGTCCGGGTCCTGCCACGGATCGGCCGGGCGGGCGGGCCGCTGCGGGCCGCGTCCGTCACCTCGGAGCGGCGGCCTACCGGAATCCGACCACGCCGGGCCAGGCAGGCCGGGGCTGGACTGACCGGGGCCGGGCAGTCCCGGGCTGGGCAGTCCCGGGCCGGGCAGTCCCGGGCTGGGCAGTCCCGGGCCGGGCAGTCCCGGGCCGGGCAGTCCCGGGTCGGCCGGACCGGGGCGGGCCGAGCCGTAGCGGGGGTCTGGCTTGGTGGGGGCGAAGAAGTCCTGCAGGGCCGGGTCCATCCGGGCGGCGAGGTCGGCGTCGCCGAGGTTGGCCGCCGGTGGCGCCTGCTCGGCCTGATCCGGCTGACCGGAGTAGGTGGGGTAGGCGGCGGAGTAGTCCGCCCGGCCCGGGTCGCGACGGGGGAAGTCCTGACTCGCGCCATTCAGGCGGTCGAGGTCGGCCCGGCCAAGATCTGGGCCCCCGTACTCGCCCGTGCGCCCGTACTCCGGACGCGCTGACTCCGGACGCGCCGATTCCTGGCGCGCGGGGCCGGGCCACGGCGGCTCGTCTCGCGCGGAGACCTGCGGTCCCGCTCCGTACCCGCCTCGCCCGGCCAGCGTCGCACCGGGCTTCCGCGGCTCGAACTCCCGGGGGAGGAACTCCGCCTCAGCCGAGTCTGGCCCGTCCCAGCCGGACCCAGCGGGCTGAGGCCAGCGGTCGTCGCCACCGGAATTGTCCGAGGCTGGGAACGCCTGCGTGCTGTCTTCCGGACCGTCCTGCGGGTCCCACGTAGGCCTGGACGGTGTATCCCAGCCAGTCATCTGCGCTCATTCTCCGGTTGCCATCGCACACGAACTAACCCACTGAGGTTATCCGTGCAGGGCTCGCGGCCGGGGCAATACCGTCAAAGTAACGGCTATCGATGACCCTCCGTCAGACCGGTCAGGCGGACTTGTCCCGGGGAATGCGGCGGGAGACGTCGCGTGGGACGAGGGTGGGGTTGACGTTCTCGAGCACCGCCTCGCGGGTGATAACGACGCGCTCGACGTCCTTGCGGCTCGGCACCTCGTACATCACCGACAGCAGCACTTCCTCCATGATCGCGCGCAGCCCGCGGGCGCCGGTGCCGCGCAGGTTGGCCTGGTCGGCCACCGCCTCAAGCGCGTCCGGGGTGAACTCCAGGTCCACGCCGTCCAGCTCGAACAGGCGCTTGTACTGCTTGACGAGGGCATTGCGGGGCTCGGTGAGAATCTGGATGAGCGCCTCGCGGTCCAGGTTGTGCACGCTGGTGATGACGGGGAGGCGGCCCACGAACTCGGGGATCATGCCGAACTTGAGCAGGTCCTCCGGCATCACGTCGCCGAAGGCGTCCTGGCTGATCTGCTTGGAGCGGACCCGCAGCACGCCGTTGAAGCCGATGCCGTTCGAGCCCGAGCGCTGCTCGATGATCTTCTCCAGGCCGGCGAACGCGCCACCGCAGATGAACAGCACGTTCGTGGTGTCGATCTGGATGAACTCCTGATGCGGGTGCTTCCTGCCGCCCTGCGGCGGGACGCTGGCGGTGGTGCCTTCCAGGATCTTCAGCAGGGCCTGCTGCACGCCCTCGCCGCTCACGTCCCTGGTGATCGACGGGTTCTCCGACTTGCGCGCGATCTTGTCGATCTCGTCGATGTAGATGATCCCGGTCTCGGCCTTCTTGACGTCGTAGTCGGCGGCCTGGATCAGCTTGAGCAGGATGTTCTCGACGTCTTCGCCGACGTAGCCGGCCTCGGTCAGCGCGGTCGCGTCGGCGATCGCGAACGGCACGTTGAGCAGCCGGGCCAGCGTCTGCGCGAGCAGCGTCTTGCCGGAACCGGTCGGGCCGAGCAGCAGGATGTTGGACTTGGCCAGCTCCACGCCGTCGCTGCCGGGGCGGTCACTGCCAGTCTGGACCCGCTTGTAATGGTTGTACACCGCGACCGAGAGCGCCTTCTTGGCCTTGTCCTGGCCAATCACGTACTCGTCGACGAACTCGTAGATCTCGCGCGGCTTGGGCAGCTTGTCCCAGGTCGGCTCCGTCGTCTCCGAGAGCTCTTCCTCGATGATCTCGTTGCAGAGGTCGATGCACTCGTCGCAGATGTACACGCCGGGCCCGGCGATGAGCTTCTTTACCTGCTTCTGGCTCTTCCCGCAGAACGAGCACTTCAACAGGTCGCCACCGTCACCGATGCGTGCCACCCAGCTTCTCCTTTACATGGGGCTTAACGTGGACCGTCATGCCCGCCCCGGACGTCTCCGCCGGGTCGGGCATGACGGGCCTGTCCCGCCATGCCGTCAACCGCTTGCTATTTGACGGTACCGCCTTGTGGAGTCCGATGGTCCAATCAAACCCCCTCAGCGGCCCGCGAGGGAAGAGCGAATCCTTCCCGGTGCTACGAAACTACAGCAGGGACCTTCAGCGAGCCCCGCTTGAGCGACGTCAGCACCTCATCGATGATGCCGTATTCCTTCGCGTCGGCGGCCGAGAGGAACTTGTCGCGCTCGATGTCGTGCCGGACGACCTCCTCGTCCCTGCCGGTATGCCGGGCGAGAATGTTCTCCATCGCGCTGCGCATCCGAAGGATCTCGTTCGCCTGGATCTCCATGTCCGACGACTGGCCGTAGCCGCCTTCCGTCGCCGGCTGGTGGATCAGGATCCGCGAGTTCGGCAGTGCGATGCGCTTGCCCTTTGTGCCCGCCGCGAGCAAGATCGCCGCTGCGCTGGCCGCCTGGCCGATGCAGCAGGTGGTGATCTCCGGCTGGATGAACTGCATCGTGTCATAGATGGCCATCATCGACGTCATCGACCCGCCGGGCGAGTTGATGTACATCGTGATCTCGCGGTCCGGGTCGATGGCCTCGAGCGTGAGCAGCTGGGCCATCACGTCGTTGGCGGAGGCGTCGTCGATCTGGACGCCGAGGAAGATGATCCGCTCCTCGAAGAGCTTGTTGTACGGGTTCATCTCCTTGACCCCGTACGAGGTGCGCTCGACGAAGGACGGCAGCACGTACCTGGACTGCGGGATCCTGCTGTTTAGATCGGTCACGTTCGTTCGCTCCTTAACCGATTCGGGTCATTATGTCCGTGAGTTCCGCCCTCGTGCCTGCGGAGCCTAGGAGCCGACGCTCCCGGACGGGACCTCGAGGGCGCTGCGCACAACGTGGTCGATGAAGCCGTACTCCTTGGCCTCCTCGGCGGTGAACCAGCGGTCCCGGTCGGCGTCCTTCTCGATGGTGCCGATGGGCTGGCCGGTGTGCGCCGCCGTCCGCTCGAACAGCGTCTTCTTGACGTGCAGCATCTGCTCGGCCTGGATCCTGATGTCGGTCGCGGTGCCGCCGATGCCGCCGGACGGCTGGTGCATCAGCACCGTAGCGTGCGGCAGCGCGTAGCGCTTGCCCTTGGCGCCGGCCGTGAGCAGGAACTGGCCCATCGACGCGGCCATCCCCATCGCGTAGGTGCCCACGTCGTTGGGCACGAACTGCATCACGTCGTAGATCGCCAGACCCGCGTAGACCGAACCGCCCGGGGAGTTGATGTAGAGCGAGATGTCGCTCGTCGGGTCCTCGGCGGAGAGCAGAAGCATCTCGGCGCAGATCCGGTTGGCGATGTCATCGTCCACCTGCTGGCCGAGAAAGATAATGCGGTGCCGCAGCAACCGCTGGAACAGCAGATCCCCCGGAATCACGGGGGCGTCAGGGGAAGCCGTCCTGGCAACTAGCTGTGTCACGTGGTCACCTGCTCCGATCACTTCGGGTGTCGTTGTCTGCGACATTAACGCCACTGCGGGGCGGCGGAGTCCGCCGCACCCCGCTGTTCGCTTTGGGCGCATCGCGTTGCGGCTTTGCTACAAAAAGGCGTGGCCCAGGGCCGGAGCCCTGGGCCAACTAGTTCGAGCAGGTCAGGACTATTCTTCGTCGTCCTCGGCGTCTTCCGCCTCTTCGACGATGGCCTCGGCCTCGTCGACCACCTCGGCCTCGGCCTCGGCTTCGGCGACGGCTTCGAGCACGACCTCGGTCTCGTCCTCGGCCTCGTCCTCGAGGGTGCCGGCCACGTCGATCGCGAGGTCATCGACGGTGATGTCGGAGCCGCCCGCCGCCTCGGCCGCGGCCTGCGCGGCGAGCATCGCGTCGACGTCGGAGTTGAGCTCCTCGATCTGCGCCTTCACGTCGATCGTCTCGCCCTTGTCGTCGGTCACGGTGACCCGCTCGGCCGCGAGGGTGGCCGCCTTGCCCCGGAGCACCTCGGTGATGGCAACGCCGATCTGGTTGCTCTCGGTGAGCTGACGGGCGAAGTACTCGGGGCTGATGCCCATCCGCTGCGCCTGGTCGGCGACGAAGTAGGAGAGCTCGGCCTGGTTCACCGAGAGGTTCTCGGCCCGGGCGAGCTCGTCGAGGACGAAGCCGACCCGGACGGAGCGCTCCGACTGCTGCACGAGGTCGGCGTCGAACTCCTCCTCGGTCTTCTCCAGGGACTTGAGGTACTCGTCCTTGGACAGGCGCATCTGGACGAGCTGGTTGTCGATGTTCTCGCGGGCGTGGCTCAGCTCGTGCTCGACGAACTTCTCCGGCAGCGGTATGTCGACGCTGTCGATGATCGCGTCCACGGCCTTGTCACGCGCCTGGGTCGCCTGCTGGAGCTTCTTCACCCGCTCAAGCTGCTTGCGGGTGTCCTCGCGGAGCTCGTCGAGGGTGTCGAACTCGCTGGCGAGCTGGGCGAAGTCGTCGTCGAGCTCGGGCAGCTCGCGCATCTTGACCGACTGTACGGTCACGGTCACGTCGGCCTCCTCGCCCGCCGCCTCGCCGCCCGCGAGCTCGGTGCTGAAGGTCGCGGACTCCCCGGCCGACAGCCCGGTGAGCGCCTCGTCCAGGCCCTCGAGCATCTCGCCGCTGCCGACCTTGTAGGACAGGCCGGTCGCCTGCGCGTCCTCGACCAGTTCGCCGTCTACCGCCGCGGACAGGTCCATGGTCACGTAGTCGCCGTCCTCCGCCGCCCGCTGCACCCCCTTCAGGCTCGCGAACCGCTCGCGCAGGCTGGTGAGGTACTCGTCGATGTCGTCCGGGGTGACCTCGGCGCTGTCCACGGTGACCGTCAGCGTGTCGAAGGCGGGCAGCTCGAACTTGGGCCTGACCTCGACCTCGGCCGTGAAGGACAGCTCCTTGCCGTCCTCCAGCTGGGTGATCTCCACGTCCGGCTGGCCGAGGACGAACACCTCGGCCTCCTGCACGGCCTTGCTGTAGAACTCGGGCAGCGCGTCGTTGACCGCCTCGGTTAGCACCGCGCCCCGGCCGATCCGCATGTCGATGACGCGCGGCGGCACCTTGCCGGGACGGAACCCGGGGATGCGCGCCTGCTGCGCGACTTCGCGGTAAGCCTTGTCGAGGCTCGGCTTAAGCTCCTCGAAGGAAACCTCGACGCTCAGCCGCACACGGGTCGGGCTGAGCTCTTCGACAGCGGTCTTCACGGCGGCGTGACTCCAGAGACGTGGATGGTAACTGCGCGGATGAGCAGCGCAGCACAAGTGTATGGCGGGTAAGTCTATGACCCGCCGGGCTACCTTAGCGCCGATCGCCGTCGTCGGGGATGATCAGGTGCGCAACGAAGCTGATAACGGCGACGACGAGCGCGCCCTCGATGGCGGCCACGAAGCCGGTGACGTGGAACGGCTCGTGCAGCTTGTCGTAAGCGATGTAGCTGGTCAGCCACAGCAGCAGGCCGTTGACCACGATCGCGAACAACCCCAGCGTGAGCACGTAGAACGCGCAGCCGATGGTCTTGATGAGCGGCTTGAGAAGGATGTTGATGACGCCGAAGATGACGGCGACGATCAGCAGCGTCTCCACCTTCGCCACGTGGTCGTGCCCCGTGAGCACAATTCCGGGGACCAGCCAGGCCGCGACGCCGAGCGCGGCCGCGATCACGAGGAACCTGATCAATATTTTCATGGGCTCTTTTTACAGCACCTCTTCGCCGGAAACCGCCACAATGTGCACCAATTGGTCAACGACCTCAGGCGACAGGGATTTTCCATGGCAGGCCGGCCAGCTTGAGTACCCGGGGGCCGATGTCGGTGCCAGGACCCGCCAGGTTGGGCTGCGACTTGCCGCCGATGGTGAAGTCCACGCCGTTGCAGCCGGCCAGGTCGACGGTGGCCACCGCGAGGGCCGGGGCGCGGGGAGCGGCGCGGAACGTAAGCACGATATCGGCGTCCGAACCTGCCGGGCAGCTGAAGTCGCCCGGCGGGAACAGCGCTAGGCCGTTGATCACCGCCGTCAGCGCGCGGACCTTGGCCGGGTCGGTGATCGTGACCGGCTTCGGCGGCTTCCTGCCGCCCTGGTTCAGCCCGAGGTCGATGGAGATCGTCACCGCCTTGGCGGGCGCCGGGACCTTCTCGCTCGCCGGGCGGGCGGGCTGCCAGCTGACCTGCGCATCGACTCGGATCGCGGTCTCGGCCCCGTCTTGCACCACCTGGACCAGCAGATCACGCGAGTCGAGCACGCCGGGGACGGCGGGCAGCGAGAACGTCTCGTCCCAGACCGTCGCGCTATCGCGACCGTAGCCGGTACCGGTGCCTGCCGCCGAGAACCGGTGCGGCAGGTGCCTGGCCTCCCAGGCGAGCACGCTCTGGGGCGCGCCCGGCGCGATCCACCACTCGGCCTTGTCCACTAGGTCGGGCGTGCCTGGCTCCTCGAACGGCGACTTGAGCACGCCCTTGTCCACGGACGGCGCGGGTGCTAGCTTGCGCGCTCCCTGCGGCACCGCGAACGAGGCGAGGATGGCATCCGCGTCCGCCACCGCGCGCCGCTCCGGCGCGGGCGCCGGCTGTGCGGGTGACTTCGTGGAGGTGAGCTTGGTGCCGGTCGACCCGGTCGGCTTGCCGGTGGCGCCGGGCGCGTGCGCGACCGCGCACCCCGACAGCACGACGGCGGCGGCGCCGAGGGCGAGCGCGCCGGGGAGTCTGACGCTTGCGCGAAGTCTCATGCCACTTAGACGCCGGGCTGAGCGCCCCCGGTTCCGCTCGCCGCGGCCCCGTTAGGGCAGTTTCCAGGGCAGGCCGGCCAGCTTGATGATCTGGGGGTCGAGGGTGTCCTGGTTCTGGAGCGGAGATTGCTGCTCGCCGCGGACGGTGAGCGCGACTGCGTCGCACTGCTGGCCGGTCTGGGCGATCGCCAGCGCGGGGCCGCCCGGGCGGGCCCGGAACGTCAGGCTCAGGTAGCGGTGCAGGGAGAACGGGCACGGCACGTCGGCCGGGAGCGTGGACAGCGGGAGGCCGTCGATGACCGCCGCGAGCTTGCGCACCGTGGCCGGGTCGGTGATCGTGACCGGGGCGGGCAGGCTCCCAGGCGCGGGGGCGCCGTTGTACAGCTCGGCGATGGTGACCGTCCTGGCGGCGGGCGGGATCAGGCTGCCGACCGGCCGGGGCGGCTGCCAGGCGACCCAGGCGTCCACCCGGATCCCGGTCTGCCCGCCGCCCGCGCTCGCCACCTCGACCACCATCTCCCTGGTGATCAGGGCGCCCTCGGGGGCCAGCTGGAAGTCGCGGTCCCAGGCGGGCGGGCCGAAGTCCGCGTCGCCCAGGGTGAACCGCCGGGGCAGGTGCGCCTGCTCCCAGGCGAGCAGCGCCTGCGGGCTGCCCGGCGCCTCCCAGAAGGCGGTCACGAGCACGTCCCAGGTGGAGCCGAGGAAGGTTATCGGGGTCTTGAGCAGGCCTCCGGGCAGGCTGGGGGGCCCAGCGAGGCGGCGACCGCCCGGCGGCACCGCGAAGGTCGTCAGGATGGCGGCGGCGTCCTTCGCCGCGCGCTGCTTCAGCGTCTCGTCCGGCGCGGACACCCGGGCGGCGGCGTCGGCCGACGCGGATGCGGGCGAGGAAGACGTCTGCGCCAGCGTTACCGAAGACCCCTCCCCCGCCGCGCACGCCGTCACCGCGAGGGCTACCGAGACGGCCGCGAGGGCCGCGCCGAGCCGCTTCCAATCAGGTGATCTCATGTCCACTTGGACTCCGCGGGAGGCGCCGCGGTTCCGGGCACGCCATGCCCCAAAAAATTCACTACAGATTCCGGATGATCGGTCCGCTCCGTTTGTCTCTAGCCTTGGATCTTGTGCGGAGTTTTTTCGGCGGGCGGCTCGGGGTACCCGACTGGGTGGACGACGTGGTGCCGGAGTGGCTGGCCGAGGTCGTGCGGCCGCAGAAGGCGCCCATCCCCTGGGGGACGATGGCGCGGGCGGTGCTCGCGCTCTGGGTGCCGCTGGCGGTGGCGTTCAGCACCGGGCATCGCGAACTCGCGCTGCTGCCGTCCCTGGGCGCGCTGCTGTCCATCACGATCGATCAAGGCGGGCCCTACTGGGACCGGTTTAAGCGGGTCGGGACGTCGGCGATCTTCGGCGCCGCGCCCGGGCTGCTGATCGGCATGCTGATCCACGGCCGCGGCTGGATCGCGGTCGGCGCGGTCGTGTTCATCGCCGGGGTGTCCGCGATGCTGGCGCGGCTGGGCAGCATCGGCTCCGTCACCGGTCTCCAGCTCTTCGTGTACAGCACGCTCGGGCTCGGGCCGCTCGGCGGTCTGCGGCCGTGGTGGCACATCGCGGCGCAGTGGGCGGTCGGAGTCGCGTGGGCGCTGCTGCTGATCACGCCCGGGTTCCTGCTATCGCCCCGCAGCGCGGAGCGAAAAGCGGTCGCCGCCGTCTACCACAACCTTGCCGCCGACCTGCGCGCGATCGGCACGCCGAGGTCGAACGACGCGCGGCAGGCAGCTGTCAGCGCCCTCAATGCGGCGTACGACGCGATGCTCACAGGTCGGGCTTCGGCCGGCGGGCGGTCGCGGCGGGACATGCATCTGATGGCCGTGCTCAACGCCAGCCACCAGGTCGCAGAGGCGATATCGGCGCTGCGCGTTAGCGGGGAGAAGGTGCCTCCGTGGGTCAGCGACACGCTCGACCGGCTGGCCGACGCGGTGCTGGCCGAGCACGGGCCTGGCTCCGGAGCGCTCGGTTTCGGCGGAACCCGCACCGGGGGGCTCAGATCGCGAGTGCACGGGTTTGGCGGGCACGGCGTCAGTCGGCACCGCCCCCGGCGGGCCAGTACCCCCTGGCTTCCGATGGTCCCGCCGCAGTGGTCGGGGTCGCCGGGGGCGCTGGAGCTGAGGGAGGGGATGGTGACGCTGGAGGGGGTGATCTCGGGTAACTGGGGAGCGGCGGCAACTCCCCCGGCCGAGACGGGCTCCCCCAGCTTGCGCGCACGGCTGCGCGGGGAGCTGATCCACCTGGGCGAACAGCTCGTCGGCGGGCGGCTCGCGTGGGAGTACACGATACGGCTGATGCTCTGCACCGGGGTGGCCGCGCTGCTCAGCGAGGTGCTGCCGCTGCAGCGGTCCTACTGGCTGGTGCTCACCGTCGGCATCATTCTCAAGCCCGACTACGGCTCGGTGTTCGCGCGGGCGGTGCAGCGCGCCATCGGGACGGTGGTGGGCGCGGTGCTCGGCGCGGTCATTCTCGTGATCGTGCCGTACGGGCCGTGGCTGCTGCTGCCCTTCGGGGTGCTGGCGGCGCTGGTGCCGTTCGCCCGGGCGCGTAACTTCGGGCTGGTGGCGACGTTCCTGACGCCGCTGGTGGTGCTGCTCATCGACCTGCTCGATCCGGTCGGCTGGCGGCTGGCGGAGGCCCGGCTGGTCGACACCGTGCTAGCCAGCGCGGTGGTGCTGCTAGTGGGATACGCGCCCTGGCCATCGGCCTGGCAGGTGCATCTGCCCAGGCAGTTCGCGGAGGCGGTGCGGGCGGTGGCCGACTACGCGGACGAGGCGCTGATGCCGGGGGCGGATAACGCGGCGCAGTCGGCCCGGGGAACTGCTGGGGCGAGCGGGTTGCCAGAGTGGCCCTCGCGGCTGCGCCGGACGGCCGGCCGCGCCCTGTCCAACGTGCGGTTGGAGTTCCAGCGGACCCTGTCCGAGCCGACTCCGGTCAGCCGTCGGGCCTCGGCCTGGTGGCCGGCCGTGGTTGGCCTGGAAGAGGTGATGGACGCGGTGACCGCGACCGCCGTCGCCATCGGCCGGGGGGCGCAGCCGCCGTCTGCCGCCTCGGTCCGCCAACTCTCCGGCGCGCTGCGCGCGATCGCGGACGCCATCGAGTCGGGCCGGCCGCTCAGGTCCGCCGTGCCGCTGCCGGCCGATCCGCCACTCGAGCCGGTGACGGCCGCGGTCCGCTCGGTGCTGTCGATGCTGACGCGCGGCGGCGGCGATGCCGCCCGGGGCGAGCAGGCTCAACTGGCGCCCGCGTAGCCGGGCGGGGCGCTGGGGATAGCTGACAGCGGCCGTTGTTACCGGTAACGATTAGGCCGGGCCAACGCCTCGGCTCAGCTGAGCTGCCCGCCACCATGACGGCTGGCCGACCGCCCGGAGACGGGTCGGCCTCGTCCCGGTTCCCCCAGGCCAGCGGAGGTATGCAATGCTCGACGTGTGCAGGAGGCAGCAGTGAGTCAGGGCGTGAGCGAGCCTCGTCCTCGGCCGGCGAGCATTCGCGATGTCGCCCGGCTGGCCGGGGTCTCGCATCAGACGGTCTCGCGGGTACTCAACGGCCACGCCAGCATCCGCGATGTCACCAAGTCGCGGGTGCTCGCGGCGATGGACGAGTTGCAGTTCCGCCCGAGCCGGGCGGCGCGGATGCTCTCGACCCAGCGGTCGGAGACGATCGGCGTGCTCGCCGCCGCCGTCGGCTCGCACTACGGCCCGGCCAGCAGCGTGAGCGCAGTCGAGGACGCGGCCCGCGCGCGCGGCTACTACGCGACCGTCGCCCATCTGGCGTCAGTCGCCCCCGGCGCCATCACCGCCGCGATCGAGGAACTGCTGAGCCAGAACGTGGAGGGCATCGTCATCGTCGCGCCGCGGACGACGGTGCTGTCCCGGCTGGCCGCGCTGTCGATGAACGTGCCCATCGTGGCCGCCCAGGGCGAGCAGAGCGACGCGGGCGGCATCCCCGTGGTCTCGGTCGACCAGGCGACCGGGGTCCGACTGGTGCTCGACTATCTCTTCGGCCAGGGGCACCGGCGCATCCTGCACGTGGCGGGCCCGCCGGACTGGAACGACGCGCAGTCCAGGCTCCGCGCCTATCAGGCGGGGCTGCGCGCGGCCGGACTGCCCGCGTCGCCGCCGCTGTTCGGCGACTGGACGGCCGACTCGGGCTACGAGATCGGCCGCGCGCTCGTCAGCGACACCGGCCCAGGCGACCTGCCGTTCACGGCCGTGTTCTCGTCCAACGACCAGATGGCGCTCGGCCTGATCCATGCCTTCCGCGAGGCCGGCCTTGACGTGCCGCGCGACGTCAGCATCGTCGGCTTCGACGACATCCCCGAGTCCGCCCATTTCTGGCCGCCGCTGACGACCGTCCGGCAGGAGTTCAGCCAGGTCGGCGAGCGCTGTGTGAGCATGCTGATCGACGCCATCGACCAGGCGGAGGACCCAGTCCGACAGTCGGACGCGACCGCCGACGCCACGCCCATGG
Source organism: uncultured Actinomycetota bacterium (assembly GCA_963773105.1). GTDB lineage: Bacteria > Actinomycetota > Actinomycetes > Streptosporangiales > Streptosporangiaceae > Trebonia. Next base: position 811,536 of record CAVZAA010000001.1, on the reverse strand, counting down.
TCGAACCGAAGCTGATCGTCAGGGACTCGGTCGCGCCCGCCCAACCATGACGGCCGGCCCGCCCGCGGCCCGCCAGGAGCGCAAAGCCCGATCAGAGCCCGATTCTGGGCGCTTGCCCAGTGCGGCGGCATAAGCGACGGTTGACGTGGATCGCAATCTCTGAGATAACATGACGGCAGGTGAATGTGACCGGTCACATCACTGGGGATCGAGGAGTGCATGGGCGGCGAGCAGTACGTCATCGGCGTGGACTACGGAACGCTTTCCGGTCGGGCGCTGGTAGTGCGGGTCAGTGACGGTCGCGAGGTCGGCACCGCCGTGACCGACTACCCAAACCGGGTCATCGACCGCGAGCTGCCAGGCGGTGAGGATCTCCCGCCGGACTGGGCCCTCCAGGTCCCGGCCGACTACGTGGCGGTGCTACGGCAGGCGGTCCCCGAGGCGGTGCGCGCGGCGGGCATCGACCCGGCCGACGTCATCGGCCTCGGCACGGACTTCACCGCGTGCACGATCCTGCCGGTCTTCGCCGACGGGACGCCGCTGTGCGAGGTCCTGGAGTACCAGAACCGCCCGCACGCCTACGTGAAGCTGTGGAAGCATCACGCCGCCCAGCCGCAGGCGGACCGGATCAACGCCATCGCGGCCGAGCGGGCCGAGAGCTGGCTGCCGCGCTACGGCGGGCTGATCTCGTCGGAGTGGGAGTTCGCGAAGGCGCTGCAGCTGCTCGAGGAGGACCCCGAGCTCTACCACCGGATGGACCACTGGGTCGAAGCGGCCGACTGGATCGTCTGGCAGCTCACCGGCGGCTATGTGCGCAACGCCTGCTCGGCCGGCTACAAGGGGATCTACCAGGACGGACGCTACCCCGAGGCGGACTTCCTGGCCGCGCTCAACCCGGCCTTCTCCGACTTCGCCGAGCGCAAGCTGGCGCACCGGATTGGCCAGCTGGGCGAGCCCGCGGGAACCCTCACCGCGCAGGCGGCGGCCTGGACCGGGCTGCCCGCAGGGATCGCGGTCGCCGTCGGCAACGTGGACGCGCACGTGACCGCGCCCGCCGCCCGCGCGGTCGAGCCGGGGCAGATGCTCGCGATCATGGGCACCTCGACCTGCCACGTGATGAACGCCGAGACGCTGACCGAGGTGCCGGGCATGTGCGGCGTCGTCGACGGCGGGATCGTCCGCGGGCTGTACGGCTACGAGGCCGGCCAGTCCGGGGTCGGCGACATCTTCGGCTGGTTCGCCGACAGCTTCGTGCCGGATGGCTACCGGCAGGAGGCCGCGCGCTCCGGGCGTTCTGTCCAGGAGTACCTGACCGCGCTGGCCGAGATCCAGCCGGTCGGCGCGCACGGCCTGCTGGCGCTCGACTGGGAGTCGGGCAACCGGTCCGTCCTGGTCGACCACGCCCTGTCCGGCCTGGTCATCGGCATGACGCTGGCCACCAGGGCGGAGGACGTCTACCGGGCGCTGATCGAGGCGACCGCGTTCGGTACCAGGAAGATCGTCGAGACCTTCGGCGCCAGCGGCGTCCCGGTGACCGAGTTCGTGGCGGCGGGCGGGCTGCTGAAGAACGAGTTCCTCATGCAGACGTACGCCAACGTGCTGCGAATGCCGATCGAGACCTGCGCCAGCGCGCAGGCGCCCGCGCTGGGCTCGGCGATCCACGCCGCCGTCGCGGCCGGCGCCTACCCCGACGTGACGACCGCCGGGCGCGCGATGGGCGGCCGCAGCGCGCGCAGCTACGTGCCCGACAAGGCGGCCGCCGACGGCTACGACCGGCTGTACGCCGAGTACTCGCAACTGCACGACTACTTCGGCCGGGGCGTCAACGACGTCATGCACCGGTTGCACGCGATACGGCGGGAGGCAATGTCATGACCGAGCCTGAGGGCATTCTCGCCGTCATCGACCGGGTCCGGGCCGACGTGGCCAGGCTGCACGGCGAGCTGGTGCGCTACGGGCTCATCGTCTGGACCGCGGGCAACGTGTCCGGCCGGGTCCCCGGGGCCGAGCTGTTCGTGATCAAGCCCAGCGGGGTCGACTACGACGAGCTCACCCCGGCCACCATGATCCTGTGCGACCTCGACGGCAACGTCGTCGAGGGCAGCGCCGGGTCCGACCTCAAGCCGTCCAGCGACACCGCCGCCCACGCCTTCGTCTACCGGAACATGCCCGAGGTGGGCGGGGTGGTGCACACCCACTCGACCTACGCCACCGCGTGGGCGGCGCGGGGCGAGCCGATCCCGTGCGTCATCACCGGGATGGCCGACGAGTTCGGGGGCGAGATCCCGGTCGGGCCCTTCGCGATCATCGGCGACGACTCCATCGGCCGGGGAATCGTCGCCACCCTCTCCGGTCACCGATCCCGCGCGGTGCTGATGCGCAGCCACGGCGTGTTCACGATCGGGCGCAACCCCAGGGACGCGGTCAAGGCCGCCGTCATGACGGAGGACGTCGCCCGCACGATTCACATCGCGCGGCAGGGCGGCGAGCCGGTGCCGATCGCCCCCGAGGCGATCGACGCGCTCTTCGCCCGCTACCAGAACATCTACGGACAGCCTTCAGAAGGAGCAGTGCACTGATGTCCGCACCGAACGCGTTCGCCCGCCTTGAGGTCTGGTTCCTGACCGGAAGCCAGCATCTCTACGGCCCGGAGACGCTTCAGCAGGTTGCCTGGCAGTCCGCGCAGATCGCGGGCGCGCTGGAGGCGGCCTCGGCCGTCCCGGTCAGGATCGTGTGGAAGCCGGTGCTCACCCAGCCGGACGAGATCCGCCGGGTCATGCTCGCGGCGAACGACAGTGACGCCGTGATCGGCGTCATCGCGTGGATGCACACCTTCAGCCCCGCCAAGATGTGGATCGGCGGGCTCGGCGCACTCGACAAGCCCCTGCTCCACCTGCACACGCAGGCCAACGTCGCGCTCCCGTGGGCCGACATCGACTTCGACTTCATGAACCTGAACCAGGCCGCGCACGGCGACCGCGAGTTCGGCTACATCCAGACCCGACTCGCGCTGCGCAGGAAGACCGTGGTCGGCCACGTGTCCGACCCGCGGGTGGTCGACCAGGTGGCGACCTGGGCCCGGGCGGCGGCGGGCTGGGCCGCCACCCGCGCGCTCAAGCTCGCGCGGTTCGGCGACAACATGCGGTTCGTCGCGGTCACCGAGGGCGATAAGACCGAGGCCGAGGCGATCTTCGGCGTCCAGGTCAACACCTGGGGCGTCAACGACCTGGCCAAGGCGGTGGCCGACGTCGACCCGGCCGACGTCGACGCGCTGGTGGTCGAGTACCAGGACAGCTACGACGTCGCCACCGAACTCCAGATCGGAAAGGAGCGCCATCAGTCGCTCCGCGACGGCGCGGCCATCGAACTGGGGCTGCGGTCCTTCCTCGACGCGGGCGGCTTCGGCGCCTTCACCACCAACTTCGAGGATCTGGGCGACCTGAAGCAGCTGCCCGGCCTGGCCGTCCAGCGGCTGATGGCGGACGGCTACGGATTCGGCGCCGAGGGCGACTGGAAGACGGCCGTGCTCGTGCGGGCGGCCAAGGTCATGGGCGCGGGCCTGCCCGGCGGCGCGTCTCTGATGGAGGACTACACCTACGACCTGACCCCCGGGCGCGAGCTCATCCTGGGCGCGCACATGCTCGAGGTCTGCCCTAGCCTGACCGCCGGCCGGCCGACGCTCGAGATCCACCCGCTGGCGATCGGCGGCAAGGAGGACCCGGTCCGGCTGGTCTTCTCGGCCGATCCCGGCCCGGGGGTAGTGGTGGCGCTGTCCGATATGCGCGACCGATTCCGGCTGGTCGCGAACGTGGTCGAGGTAGTGCCGCCGGCCGAGCCGCTCCCCCGGCTGCCGGTCGGGCGCGCCGTGTGGCGGCCGGCCCCGGACTTCCAAACCTCGGCCACGTCGTGGCTGCAGGCGGGCGCGGCCCACCACACGGTGATGTCCACCGCAGTGGGCATCGATGCGTTCGAGGACTTCGCCCGGATCGCGGGCACCGAGCTGCTCACCATTGATCAGGCAACGACCGTGCGGGCGTTCGAGCAGGAACTGCGCTGGAACGCCGCCTATTACCGGCTGGCCCGCGGCATCTGACATCGGCCGGGCCGGTGAAATCACGGTCCGTTCGAGAAACTTCAAAGGATTTTTCCCGAACGGACCGGTGCTTCGCCTCCACCGCCACTAGCCGCTGCGCTCGCGGGATGACCTGACCTCTCGCTTCACCATGGGCGCATATTTTGCGCGCCCGTTTCCGCCGCAAAGCCCTCCGTCGCGTGAATGTAACAATCAGGACGCACGCACTTGACGCACTTGACGGAGCCGATTTCAGTCAATGTGACCGTTCACATGTGACCGTTCACATAATACGAGACAAGGTAAACAGCCTAAAGGCCATAGGAATGTGACCGTTCACAAGTCCGATCCGTTATTTCGGCATGTCCTTGTAATTCCAGACCGCAACAAGGAGGTTGTCCGTGCGCGGGCGCCGGCTACGCGCCGCGCTCCCCCGGGGACGCGGTCGCGGCCGGCGTTGCCCTGGTCCCCGAGGATCGCAAGCAGCAGTCCATCATCGTCATCTCGCCGGTGCGCTGGAACGTCACCCTCGCCACCCTCCGGCGGCTCACCCGGCGGGGCTTCTTCTCGCCCAAGACGGAACGCGTCAAGGCGGCCGAATTCGTGGCGGTAACGGGGGCGCGGATGGCGTCCATCGAGCAGCCGATCGGATCGCTGTCGGGCGGGAACCAGCAGCGGGTCATCTTCGGTAAATGGTTCGCCGCCAATCCGAAGCTGCTCTTGCTCGACGAGCCCACCCGGGGCGTCGACGTCGGCGCCAAGGCGGAAATCTACGGGCTTATCGACGAGGCGCGGGCCCGGGGCATGGCGGTGATAGTGGCCTCCTCCGAGCTGGAAGAGCTATTCCACCTGTCCGATCAGATCGTGGTGCTCAGAACGGGCCGGATAGGCCGAGTTCTCGCCCGTGACGAATTCTCGAAAGAGCGCGTGCTGCTCACCGCAGCCGGAGTGAAGGAAAGCCCGTGAAAACGGAACAAGCGGAGACGTCAAGCAACGACCGTAACGACGCGCCGGCCGGCCTTGGGGCGGGCGGCGGCGGTGCGCGAGGCTGGGCGAGAAAGATTACCGATATCCCCGAATTCGGGGTGGTCGCCGCCTGCGTGCTGGTGTTCATCATCGTGACGGCGGTGCATCACGATTTCGCCGACGTCGCCAACCTGCAGGTGATCGGGCTCGACCTGGCCGACTACGGCATCCTCGCGGTCGGGGTCAGCATGGTCATCATCACCAGCGGCATCGACCTGTCGCCGGGGTCGATGGTGGCGTTCTGCTCGATGTGCTCGGCCTACGTCGACGTCAACTGGCACTGGCCGGTCGTCTTCTCCATCCTGGCCTCTCTTGGGATCGGCATGGTAGTCGGGTTCCTGCACGGCTGGTTCATTACCCGGCTTGACGTCCCGCCGTTCGCGATCACGCTGGTCACGCTGACCGCCGCCGCAGGCGGGGCGCTGGCGCTGACCCAGGGCCAGCCGATCAGCGGCGTCTCGACGTTCTATGACAAGCTGACGCTGTACGACGTGTGGCGGGTGCCGATCCCGGTCGTCATCTTCATCGTGGTGGCGTTCCTGGCCTGGGTCCTGATGGAGCGGACCTATGTCGGCCGCCAGATCTACGCGGTCGGCGGCAACCGGGAGGCGGCCCGGCTCGCGGGCATCCCGATCAACCGCCGTCTGATGCTGACCTACGTGATCAGCGGTGCCTGCGCCGGTCTGGTCGGGGTGCTGGTCATCGGCCGGATCGGGGTGGGCGACCCGAGCGTCGGCAGCGGCTGGGAGCTCGACGCGATCGCCGCGTCAGTCATCGGCGGCGTCAGCCTCTACGGCGGCGAGGGCCGCATCGTCGGCGCCGCCGCGGGCGCGCTGCTGCTGATGCTGATCAACAACGCGCTCATCGTGCTCAACGTCTCGCCGTTCTACCAGCAGGTCGCGCTCGGCCTGGTGCTCGGCATCGCCATCGTCGCCGACCGCATCCGGGCGCGCAGCCGCGGCCGGGCCAGGCGGGGACTGCCGGTCTTCGGAGCACAGGGCGCACCGCTGGCGGCCGCCTCCGGTGCGAAGGCCGAGGCGGGCGGTACCTCCGCCGACTTAGCTTTGTTGCCTGCCTGGAACGGGCGGGCGTCGACGCCGCCACGCGGGTGCGGTGTCGACGCCCGCCCCTTTTTCATGTCCGCGATGGGTGGTCTATGAACGGTAACAATAATTCTCAGCAGAACCTTGACGTAACTTCTTAGGCGAGTCATATTAAGGCCAATCGAGCGCGTTATCACGGCGCCAGCAGAACCCATCAGGAGGCCGATTGTCGAATTTGATTCGAGCCATCTAATGTGACCGGTCACATGAGCCAGTCCGCATAGCGTCCTATATGCGAACTGGTCTTCATGGCGACCCGGAAATTACCAATCAGAGAGGATAGGCAATTGAAATTCCGGGCAGGATTCCGACAGGTAAGACGTAGGCTGCTGCTGATCGCGGCGGCGGTCGGGCTGGCGGCGGGCGCCATGGTCGCCGCTGGTGTGACGGTGGGTGCGGGGCCGGCTTTCGCGGCGACGCAGGAGCCGTGCGACATCTACGCCGCGGCGAGCACGCCCTGCGTGGCCGCGCACAGCACCACCCGAGCGCTGTACGCCGCCTACGACGGGCCGCTGTACCAGGTGCGCCGCGCGTCCGACAACACCACCACCAACATCTACCCGCTGAGCGCGGGCGGGGCCGCCAACGCCGCCACCCAGAACTCCTTCTGCTCTGGCACGACGTGCGTCATCACCGAGATCTACGACCAGTCGGGCAACGGCAACAACCTCACCGACGCCCCGGCCGGCGGCGCCGCGGGCGGGCCCGACGCCCTTGCCAACGCCGCCGCCGCCCCCACCACGGTCGATGGGGAGCCGGTCTACGGCGTGTACATCGCCGCGGGCGACGGCTACCGCGACGACGCCACCAAGAACATCGCCACCGGCAACAACTCCGAGGGCGAGTACGACGTCGTCGACGGCACCCACTACGACGGCGGCTGCTGCTTCGACTACGGCAACGCCGAGACCAACAACGACGACGACGGCGACGGCACAATGGAAGCCATCTACTTCGGCAACATCAAGGTCTGGGGCTACGGCACCGGCAACGGCCCCTGGATCATGGCCGACATGGAGAACGGCCTGTACTCCGGCTCCAATGCCGGCTACAACGCCAACGACCCCACCACCAGCTACCGGTACACCACCGCGATGATCGAGGGCGGCGCGAACCAGTGGGCCATCCTCGGCGGCAACGCCCAGTCCGGCACCCTCGCCACCGACTACAGCGGCGTTCGCCCTTCCGGCTACAACCCGATGAAGAAGCAGGGCGCGATCATCCTCGGCATCGGCGGCGACAACAGCGACGGCTCGTCCGGCACCTTCTACGAAGGCGTCATGACCAGCGGCTACCCGGCCGCCGCGACCGAGGCCGCGGTCCAGGCCAACATCGTCGCGGCCGGCTACGGCGGGTCAAGCAGCAGCGGTGCGACCGGGACGATCGTGGCGGGCGACGACAGCTCCGACTGCGTCGACAACAACAACGGCAGCGGCACCGACGGCAACAAGGTGCAGATGTGGGCCTGCGACGGCAACACCGCCGCGCAGAACTGGACCGTCAACAGCAACGGGACGCTCACCATCGACGGCGGCTGCATGGACATCACCGGCGCCAAGTACACCAACGGGACGCTGATCGAGTGGTGGCCGTGCAACGGCGGCGCCAACCAGCAGTGGGAGGCAGGGAGCAATAGCGAGCTGGTTAACCCGGCCTCCGGCATGTGCCTGGACGACCCCGCCTTCAACACCGCCGAGGGGACGCAGCTCATCCTCTACACCTGCAACGGCGGCGCCAACCAGGTGTGGCACCTGCCTTAGCCGGGTTCCGTCAAGATCAACTATCTGAAATCCATGGCGTTTCCGGTGCAATAGTCCCGGAAACGCCATGGATTTACTTCGATGTGTGACATCGATTCAGGTGGCGGCGTCCTCCCCCAGGTGCCAGATCTCGGTCAGGTCAGACCAGTTGCCGCCGGTCCCGGCGTCGGTATATGGCTCCTGGCAGGGGTCAGTTAGCTTCCACCAGCGCCGGGTATCGGGGTCGGCGGCGATGCTCGCCATGTCGGCCTCGAAGTCGTCGCCGTGGTACTCGAAATAGCCGAACAGCGTGTTCTCCCTGAGGAAGATGGTGTAGTTGCGGACGTTCGCCGCGCGCAGGGCGGCCTCAACGCCCGGCCAGACTTCGTGGTGCAGGGCGAGGTACTCCTCGCGTCGTTCCGGCCGCAGCCGGTGGTCTGGGCGAGGCGCGTAACTGTCATCGGCTGTCCATTACGTTGGGGAGCCCACCGAACCCGGCGAGCAACATGGCCTGGAGCCTGACCATCCGCTATGGCATTCATATTAATCGGACGTCATACGTATATTATGATCATCCGTGCCAGCAGAGAGCGGAGGCGCCCGGTGAGAGTGCGGCTGGCGTACGGTGTGACGGGCCTGGACATAGACGTCGACCCCAGCCTGACCACTGTTGTCGAGCCGGTCCACCACCCGGCTGCGGCCGACCCGCGTGCGGTGCTGCGGGCCGCGTTGCGTCAGCCAGTCGCTGGTCCTCCGCTGCGCGGCAGGGTGAGACCAGGGCAGACCGTCGCGATCTCCGCCTGCGACGGCACCCGGCCACAGCCGCGGCACCTGATGATCCCGTCGATCCTGGAAGAACTCGACGGGATCACCCGGCTCGACGACATCGTGATCCTGGTGGCGACCGGCACGCACCGGGGCAACGACCCAGGCGAGCTGCGACAGATGTTCGGCGACGCGGTCGTCGACAGCGTCCGCATCGTCAACCACGATGCCCGCGATCCCGGGCAGCTGGCCTTCGCGGGAACGCACGGCAACGGCGTGCCGGTGTGGCTCAACCGCACGTGGCTGGACGCGGATGTGCGGATCACGACCGGGTTTGTCGAACCGCACTTCTTCGCCGGGTTTTCCGGCGGCCCGAAGCTGGTTGCCCCGGGCCTGGCCGGCCTGGAGACCGTGCTCGTGCTCCATGACGCCACCAGGATCGGCGATCCGCGCGCGACCTGGGGCGTCACCCTCGGCAACCCGGTCCACGACGACGTGCGGGCGATCGCCGCGGCCACGGGCGTCACGTTCGGGCTTGACGTCATCCTGAACCGGGACCAGGAGATCGTGGCCGCCTTCGGCGGCGACCTGCTGGCCATGCACGCCACGGCATGCACGGCGGCCAGGCAGGCCGCGATGCGGCCGGTCCCGGCGCCGTTCGACGTCACGGTCACCACCAACTCGGGATTCCCGCTGGACCAGAACCTGTACCAAGCGGTCAAAGGAATCTCAGCGGCCCGCCTGATCACCCGACCCGGCGGCACGATCGTCTGCGCCGCTGAGTGCCGCGACGGCTTCCCCGATCATGGCTCCTACCGGCAGGTGCTGGCGTCGGCGGCGTCGCCGCAGGCCCTCCTCGACAGCATCCGCTCCCGGGCGCAGACCGTGCCCGACCAGTGGCAGGTGCAGATCCAGGCGCAGATCCAGGCGGCCCATCGGGTCGTGATGCACACCTCTTACCTGACCGACGCCGACCTGGCCACCGCTCACCTGGAACAGACCGGCGACATTTCCTCCACCGTCGCCGACGCGCTCGCCTCGGCCGGCCCCGGCGCGCGGCTGTGCGTCCTGCCTGAGGGCCCGCAGACCATTCCCTATCTCGAGGCCGCGAACGCCAACGGGTGCGAGCCGTTACGTTAGCTCTGCCCACGCCGCCTCGGGGACGGGCTCGCCCAGCAGCCGCAGGGCGGCGCTCACCTCGTCGGCCGTCCGCATCCCGGCCACCACCGATGTAACCGCCGGGTGCCGCAGGGGGAACTGGAGGGCGGCGGCCGGCAGGCGGGTGCCGTGCCGCCGGCAGACGGACGCGAGCGACCTTGCCCGGTCCAGGATGTCCTCGGAAGCCCGCCCGTAGTTGAAATGGCCGCCGGGCTCGGGCCAGTCCCTGGCGAGCAGCCCGGAGTTGTACGGTGCCGCGGCGATCACGGCGACACCGCTCTCCGCGCACTCGGCAAGCAGCTGCCCGCCCGACCGGTCAAGCAGGGTCCAGCGGCCTGCCACCATGACCACGTTGAGATCGGCCTCGCGGACCATGCGCAGCAGCGCCTGCCACTGGTTCATCCCCGCGCCGACCGCACCGATCACCCCCTGGTCGCGCAGTGTGGCGAGGGCCGGGAGGGCCTCGGAGATCGCCTGGTCCACGTGTTCGTCCGGGTCGTGTACGTAGACGATGTCGACGTGGGAGACTCCGAGCCGGCCAAGGCTGGCCTCGAGGCTGCGCAGCACGCCGTCTCTGCTGAAGTCGAAGCGCCTGACCAGGTCATCCGGGACTGCGAAGCCGCCGGATTCCAGGTCAGACCCGGTCGGCGTCGGGTTGGGCTCAAGCAGCCGGCCGACCTTGGTGGACAGCACGTAATCGCCCCGCGGCCGGCCGGCCAGCGCCGCGCCGAGCCGGCGTTCTGACAGCCCGAGGCCGTAGTGCGGCGCGGTGTCGAAGTAACGCAGGCCGCCGTCCCAGGCCGCGTCCACGCTGGCCCGCGCCTGCGCGTCTGACGTCTCGACGTAGAGGTTCCCGAGGGAGGCGCCGCCGAACCCGAGCTCGCTGACGGCCAGGCCGCGCAGCGGGCGAGCCTGCATCATGCGCCGAGCCGGTACCAGCGGGCGGCGGTGCCGCCGAGCACGTCGGCCCGCCCTGCGGGGTCCAGGGTGCCGAGGACGGAGGCGAGCGTCGCCCGCACCGCGCCGTAGCCGGCCGCCAGTAGGCAGACCGGCCAGTCAGAGCCTGCCATCGTGCGGTCGGCGCCGAAGCAGGCGAGCACGTGCTCAATGGCGGGCGACAGGTCGGCCGGGGACCAGGTGGCCCGGTCCGCCTCGGTGACCAGCCCGCTCAGCTTGACCGCCACGTTGGGCAGTTCAGCCAGCCGGGCCAGGTCCGACTGCCACCCCGCCAGGTCACCCGCCGCCAGCGGCGGCTTGCCCGCATGGTCGAGGACGAACCGCGTCTCAGGCAGGGCGGCGACCGTCTCGGTGACGAGCGGCAACTGCCACGGCGAGACCACCACGTCGTAGGCGAGCCCGGTGGCCGCGACGACGGCCAGCCCGTCGCGCACGCCTGGGCGGGCCAGGTAGCCCGGGTCGGGCTCGACCTGAAGCTGATGACGGACGGCCACGAGCCTGCGGCCGCCCGGCGCGGCGCGCAGCGCAGCCACGGCATCGCCGACGCCCGGCCCGTCCAGGTTGACCCAGCCGACCACGCCGGCCAGCCTTGGCGTGGTGCCTGCCAATGCGAGCAGGTCAAGCGTCTCGCCGACGGTGTCGCCGGCCTGGACGACCACGGCGGCGTCCACGCCGTGGTCGTCCAGCACCTTTTCCAGCTCGGGGAGCAGGAAATCGCGCTGGAGCACCGGAAACTGCGCGGTCCACGGCTGCGGCCGCGCTGCCAGGTCCCACAGGTGGACGTGGGCGTCGACAACGCTCACGAGCGCGGGCGCAGCCGCAGGCCGGCCATGCCGCCGTCGACCGCGATCTCCGCGCCGGTCGTCGACCCTGCGCGGGGGGAAGCAAGGTAAAGCGCCGCGCGGGCGACCTCCTCGGCGCGGACGAGCCTGCCGTGCGGCTGGCGGGCTTCAAGGGCAGCGCGCTCGGCCACCGGGTCGGGCGCGCTGTCGAGGAGCCGGCCGACCCACGGCGTGTCCGCAGTACCGGGGTTGACCGCGTTGACCCGGATGCCGTCGCGCATCCCGTCGGCGGCCATCGCGCGGGTCAGCGCGGCCACCGCGCCCTTGCTGGCCGAGTAGACGGCCCGGTGGGGCAGCCCAGCGATCGCCGCGATTGAGCCCGTGTTCACCACCGCGGCCTGGTCGGAGGCCCGCAGCGCCGCCCAGGCGGCGCGGGAGACCCGGGCGGTGCCGACGACGTTCACGTCGAGCACGCGGCGCCAATCCTCGTCGGAGGCGTCCTCGACCGTGCCCTGCGCGCCGATGCCGGCGTTGTTCACCAGGATGTCGAGGCCCTTCAGCGACTCGACCGCCGCGCCCACCGCCGCGCGGACGGCGGCGTCGTCGGTGACGTCGGCCGGGATGTATCCGATCTCGTCGGGCAGCTCCTCCGGGCGCTCGTCGGCCTGGTCAAGGACCACGACCGCGGCACCTTCGGCCGCGAACGTGGTGGCGACAGCCAGGCCGATGCCCGATGCACCTCCGGTGACCAGCGCCTTCAGCCCGCTGAGTTCGCCCAAGTCAAGCCGCCCTGAAGTGCTGCCGCTGGCGGCCGAGGCCGTCGATCTCGAGCTCGACGATGTCTCCGGCGATGGGAACAGTCATGCCGTCGGCGGTACGGCTCCAGGCAAGGCGCAAGGCAGATCCTCTCCAGGCAGGGTGTGATTCGGGCAGTCATACCCAGTCAGGGAGTGCACAGAGTGGAGGTACACAGCGCTGCGGACTCCCGTCGAATATCATCATACATATGACGTCTTAGCAATAATCTGTCGTGAGTCCGCCCTGAGCACAGCGCGGACTCCTGTCGCGTCTTCTAGTCGGCGCCTTCTAGTCGGGACCGCGGCTCAGGGCTCGCGCCTGCGGGCGAGCCATGAGCCCAGAATGTGCTCCGACATCGCAGCGGCCGCACCCTCCGCGTCCGCCGCGACGATGCGGTCGTAGATCTGCACGTGGCCGACATTGGACGCTTCGCAGTCGGCCCGGCTCGGGTAGCCCTTGTAGCGGTCGCTCGCCCGCGCTTCCGATTGAATGGTCCGCACGATGGCACGGCCGAGGCGGTTGCCGGACGCGCGCATGATCACGTCATGGAATTCAAGGTCAGCCAGCATGTGCCGGTCCGGCGTCACGACCTCGACCGCCAGTTGGTCAAGCAGGCGCTTCAGCTCCGCCCGGTCGGCCGAGGTGGCCCTCCCCGCGGCCTGGCCTGCCATGTCCGACTCGAGCACCCGCCGGACTTGCACCAGGTCATCGAGTATGCGCAGGGCCTTGTCGTGACGAACCGACGCCTCCAGCACCACGGGGTCCAGGAGGTTCCACTCATCGGGCAGGGCCACCGTCGTACCCTGGCCCTGTCTAATGCGAACTAGACCCTTTTGCTCCAAGATCTTGACCGCCTCGCGAATCACCGTCCGGCTGACGCTGAATGCCTCGCACAGCCGCGGCTCAGTGGGGAGCAGCGTCCCCGGCCTGAGTTCGCCGGACACGATCCGGTCGACCAGTGTGTCCACAACCGCCATGCCCAGACGGGCGGGCCGCCGTGGCCACGCAGGCAGTGCCGCGCTGCCGTCGGGGCTGCCGGCAACGCTCACGCTCGATCCTGTCCTCGGAGGGAATGGCGAATGACTACGAGCATAACCCCGAGACAGTATTCGTTATACGAGCGACGTCTTCTATAGGCTGCTCCCAGCGCTGTCGAAGGGGGTGGCGTAGGACGGCTTCCTGGTCCGCAGCGACAGCCTCAGGGTCAGGCGCACACGCGTGGAGACGGGCAACCGCACGCCGAGCCACGGCCCGTGGACCTCAGCCTGGCGCTCGATGACAGCCGGGTCGCCGTGTCCGTAATCGTAGAGGTCACCGGCCCAGGAGCCGTCCTCGCAGGCGGTGAAGCGCACCTCCTCGATGGTGTGCTCGGCGAACGCCCCGGCCTGCACGATGACCGCGCGGTCCTCGTCCGGGTCAAGGTTGACCAGGTCAACAACGGTTGCCTCAGGATCGATGCTTGACACCAGGGCCGCCACGGAGGCCGGCAGCCCGGGCCGCCGTCGGTCGGCGTCGTAATAGCGGACCCGGGCCTGTTGCAGCCCCCCGTTGTAGATGACCTGCGGGCCGCCCCAAGTGAGCTGTACCAGGGCTTCGGTCACGACAGGATTGGACTGCTGCCACAGGTGAATGTCCGCCTCCGCGACGTCGCCGTCGCGATAGGCCCGCATGCGGGCGAGTCGGTGGCGGGCCTGGGCCTGCGCGGCGGCCAGAATCTTCTCCGGATAGTCCGGGTTGTCGCCCGCCAGGAACGCGAACCAGGGCTCTTCATGCCCTGCCTCCTCCTTGCTGCGGAAGGAGCGGACGATCCGCCAGTCATATCCGGACCGCTCGCGCAGGTCCTCCAGCCGCTGCCGGTCGGCCGGGCTGTTGGCATGGTGCCACAAGGCCATCGGGACGGCTGTCAGCATCGGGTTGTAGTCGAACCAGCCCCGGTCGCTGTATCGGAAGGGCACAAGCAGCGTCGGCACGGCAACGGCCGGCCCGAGCTGCGGGTACCACTTGGAGGGAATGGACGAGTCCGATTCGGTGACGGCCATCACCTTGCCGTGGCCAATGAGCGCGTCGAGCGCCGGCCGCACCAGGTCCAGGTAACCGTCGTCGCCGCTCACCGTGGCGGCGGCCATCGCCGCGACGGCGGCGGCAGAGCCTACGCTGTACCACCCGTGGGGCCATGACCAGCCGTAATGGCCGCCGTACCAGCGCCCGTCAAGCTGGCTGCCGACCACTCCGTCCGGGCCGACGTTGTCCGGCAGGATCCCGTCGTTCGCGATAGCGCGCTCCCGCCACCCGCCCACGTACTGCTCGATCCACCCCCGGTACCGGGGGTCACCGGTCAGGATCCAGGCGTTGAGCACGAGTCCGGCGGCGGCGAGGTTCACCGCCGTATCTCCCACGCCCGTCCGGGCGTTCATCTCGGTGGTGAGCCGCGGGTCCTGGTCGCGTTCCGGCACGGGGGCACCTGCCGGGACCAGCCAGTCGAGCGGGAAGCCGTAGCTCTTCTCCTCCCCGTCTATCCAGGGGTAATGCGGCCCGTCGAACAGGCCGACGCGGCCGGGATCCGAGCCGTTGTGCGGGCCGCGGATGATATGACGGGCCGGATCGTAGTTGCCATGAGCGGGCTCGACGTACAGTTCGGCGAACCGCACCGCCCGCTGAGCCCACCGGGCCGGGTCAGCCATGGTCAGGAAGTAGAGCAGCAGCAGGCTCTCGCCCTGGTGGAACCAGTCGTAGCCGCGCTCGTACTCGCCTGACAGCATGCCGAGCTCGGTCAACTGCGCCGTCACGCCCTCCCAGTGGCGCGCGGACTCGGCCAGCAGGTCGTCCGCCCCGCCGAGCAGGTACAGCTGCGGCCAGTTGAAGAAGGTCTCGTAGAAGTCGTCCACGCCGTCACGGGAGGTCAGCGTGTGCCGGTAAACCAGCCGTCCGTCGGGGCCGGTGAACTCGCGCGCGAAGCGGCGCCAAGCATGGTCGAGCAGGTCGAACAGCTCACGCTCGGCCAGTGCCCAGCCGGGAGGCTCAAGCAGAGGCACCGAGGCCGCGATGTCGACATGCGTCATGTCACTCCTTCGTAGCTCCGGCCAGCAGCCCGCTGACCAGGTAGCGTTGCGCGAACAGGAATACCAGCAGGACGGGGGTGATCCCGAGCAGCGTGGCCAGGGCGAGTTCGGGGCGCAGCACGGTTCCGGCCCCGGCCGTCGGGTTGAACTGCGGGACGTCGGTCAGCAGCAGCCCGATGCCGACCTGGACCGGGTACTGGCCGCTCTGCGGCAGCATCACGTAGGGCAGGAAATAGTTGGTCCAGTTCGCCACGAAGCTGAAGAACCCCACCAGCGCGATGATCGGCGTGGCCAGTGGCAGCGCGACGCGGCGGAACGCCCCGAACTCCGTGCAGCCGTCGATGCGGGCCGCGGCCAGCAGGTCACGTGGCAGCGCGGTGCTGAAGTAGATATAAGTGAGGTAGACACCGAACGGGTAGAAGGAGAACGGCAGCACCACCGACCATAGCGACCCGATCAGGTGCACCTCGTTGAGCTCGAGGAACAGCGGGACGACCAGGGTGGTGGCCGGCATCAGCATCACCACCAGGGTGATGACCAGCAGGGCGCGCCGACCGCGGAACTCCATCATCGCCATGGCGTAGCCGGCCGGAATGCCCACGGCGAGGGTGATCGCCAGGGCGAGGAACGCGTACACCGCCGAGTTGCGCAGCCACAGCAGGATGACATCGCCCTGGAACCCGGTCAGGGCGTCCCAGTTCACCCGCAGCTGATGCCACGACCCGAAGGCCAGCGGGTTCTCGTGAACGAGTTGCGCGTCCGTCTTCGTGGCGGCCAGCACCAGCCAGAGGATCGGAAGGATGAAAAAGACGACGAAGACGGTCAGCAGCAGCCCGGCGAGCAGCTGACCTGCGGGACGGGACGGGCGTGGCGCGCGGTGAGGCCGGACACGCGGCCGGGCGGCCGCGCTGCTCAAGGTGGGACCGTGGGTGTCAGTTCGCATCAAAGAATCTCGATCTTGTTACAAACACCGCGGCCACGACCAGGCAGAGCACGAGGAGCTCCACGGAGATCGCCGCCGCGCCATTGACGTTGTTGTTCTGGAACGCGAAGTCGTAGGCCAGCTGGTTGGGCGAGTAGTCGCGGCCCGCAACGCCGAGGCTGGCCTCAGAGACGAGTTGGGGCTCGACGAACAGCTGCGCGCCCGTCGCGAACGCCAGGATCGTCATGTAAACGATCCACTTGCGCAGCATCGGGATCTGGATGTAGCGGGCGATGCGCCACGCGCCGGCGCCGTCGATCCGCGCGGCCTCCATGATGTCGTGCGGGATGTTGTTCAGCGCCCCGTACATCACCACGATCCAGCCGCCAGCGCCGGTCCAGAACGCGATCATCGCGAACAGGATCGCCAGGTGGCCCGGCGCGATGACATTCCCGAACGTGCCATAGCCGAGCAGGCGCAGGAACGACGAGGCCGGGCTGACGGTCGGGTCGAGCATGAACAGCCACACCAGCACGCTCGCGGCTCCTGCCAGCGCTCCCGGAATGTAGTAGAGGAAGCGCACGAGCGCGCTTAGGCGGCTCACGGCCAGCTGGTGCAGCACCAGCGCCAGGGCGGTCACCAGCACCACCAAGGCGACCAGCCAGAAGACCAGGTACAGCCCGATGTGCTCAAACGCGGGCAGGTACCGGAAATCCTGGGCGGACTGTATGAAGTTGGACAGCCCGGCGAACGTGTTGCCCGCGTTCGTGAACGCGAAGTAGACGCCGTAGGCCACCGGCACGATCCCGAACGCCGCGAGCAGGATGACATAGCCCGCCACGAAGGCGTGGCCGGCGCCGACGCCCCGCCGGGGCGCGCGGTGTGCGCGCGCCCCGGCGGGTCTGGTGGATACCGTGCTCAATGGCTCACCTGATAGCCGTCGGATGTGGCGTAGTTGGTGATCGCGGTCTGCCAGCTCGGCAGCATCGAAGTGATCGTCTTGCCGGCGGTCAGGCCAGGGTCGACGGTCGCCGCCCAGATGGCCTCCTGGCTGAACTTGCCGTACCCCCACCCCGACCACACCTGGCCCGCGGCTCCCTGCAGCACCGTGCTGATGGGGCTCGCGTAGTAGCCGGACTTATCCTGGTTTGTCAGCCAGACCGCGGACACGGGAGCGTACGCGGGCAGGCCCGGGGCGAGGACACCTTGGTAGGCGTCGTTAGTCGTCACCCAGGTGAGGAAGTCCTCGGCCTCCTTCAGGTGCGCGGTGTGCGCCGACAGCAGCCACAGGCCCCCGCCGACGTTGCCGGTGACGGGAGCGGACGTGCCCGGCCACTGGGGAACCGTCGCCACGGCCAGCTGGCCCTTAGGCGTGTTCAGGCCTGACTTGGTGTCGAAGACCGCTCCGCCGAACCAGGCGGGACCGGGCATCATGAGCACTTTCCCCGGCATCTGCTTGTCGAAGGCGCTGCTGAACACGCTGAGGTTGGACATCGTCTTGTTCGCCAGCAGCGTGTCGAGGAGGGACGCCATCCGCGTGCAGTTGGCCGAGGTGACATTCACCGTTACCGCTCGGATGTTGGTGACGTTGTTGGCCGGGCACTCGCTGGCCCACATGTAGATCTCGGGGGCGAAGGTGTCCCCCGCGGCGCCCACGATGTAGCCCGGGTGCTGCTTGGCGACCTCCTGCCCGATCTGCTCGTACTGCGGCCAGGTCGTCGGGACCTGGTAGCCCCATTTCTTCATCAGCGTCGCGTTGTACCACAGCACGACCGGCGCGAGGTCGTTGCGCAGGCAGTACACCACACCGTTCACGGTGCACGGGGCGAGCGCCCCAGTCGAGAAGTTGCTCAGCACCGAGCTCGCGATCAGGCCCTTGCTCAGCGGCGCGAGGAACCCGGCCGGCTGTGCCCAGCTCACCTCGTTGCTCTCGGCGCTGAATACCACGTCGGGCCAGCCGCTGCCGGTGCGGTCGTACAGGTCGACCTTGGTCTGCAGGGTGTTGGAGCCGTTGGCGTCACCGTCATAGGTGACGATGTTGAGCTTCACACCCGGGTGGGCCTTCTCATACGCCTGCGCGGCGGGCACGCGGGTGGAGTCCACCCACACCGTCAGCGGGCCAGAGGACTGCGCGGCCGGCGTGAAGCCGCCAGCCGTCCCGCCGGACGTTCCCGACGAACTCCCGCTGCTGCACGCGGCGACGGCGACCGCCACCGCGAGCACACCGACTGCGGACGCTGCCCGCGCCCACGACGCTCTCGGGCGCTTTCGCGCGCGGCCAGCGTGGTTGATCAGGGCCATCGATACCTCCACTACGTTGTGCAGTCGCCCTAATCGCCACCGCGACGCAGGACAACCGAGATCGTCTAAATGTGTCGGACCTATTTACGGGTCCGCGTCTGCGTACCGCAGAACCGAGCTGCTCAGCGGAAACCATCCCAGTGAACACACCATGACGTTCGTGTTGCTTTGCATCATTAAGGCGCACAGGAAGGACTCTCGTCAAGATTATTGGCACGCCTATCTTGGACTTTCTTCGGATAATATGCGAGTCATATGCATACTTATGTGTACCTTCGTCCCGATTTAAGGCGAGCACGATGAGTAGCATCTATGCAGTCGCTGGAGCCGCCATGTTAGGCTCACCGGACCGCCAGGACCGCCTGTCCTGCGCTGCGGGCCGGCAACGAAGGAAGAACAGGATACGTGGGAACCTGGACGGTGTGCCCGTGATGGAAAGCCGCTCAACGGCGGCTGGCGGTCAGGCCGCCGGACGCGGTCCATCCGGCGCTTACCGGCCCCGCTACGAGGTGATCGCGGGACAGATTCTTGATTTGATCGGCGAGCTTGCCCTCAGTGTCGGCGACCGCCTGCCCACGGAGAACGACCTGGCGTCCCGCCTGGGCACGAGTCGCAGCGTGGTGCGGGATGCGATCAAGATCCTCTCTGCGAGCGGCCGCGTCAGCGCTCAGAAGGGCCGCGGCCTGTATGTCGCGGATGGCGAGAGCATGCTCATGCCTAGCCGTTGGGGCGGGTTCTTCGTGCCCACCGAGTTGGACCACATCTTCATGCTGTTCGAGTTTCGGCGGGTCCAGGAAGCGCAGGCGAGCAGGCTAGCCGCCAAGCGCGCCAGCCCGTCAGAATTGCGGGAAATCGAGGCAGCCGTCACCGCCTGCCGCCGTGGGCACCTCGGCGGCAATGACGGGATGTTCAAGGAGGGCGACGACGCGTTCCATCTCGGCGTCGCCACCGCGTCGCACAATTTCTTCCTGGTCTCGGCTGTTCGCGAAGCCCGCGCGCTTCAGCGCCGGGCCAGCGTCATCGGGCTGGGCGGTCACGCAGGCGCCGCCGTTGAAGAGCATGAAGCGATCTTCCGCGCTATCAGGGACGGCGAGCCCGAAGCGGCCGCCCTGGCTACCTACGTGCACCTCGACAACACGCTCGAGGACTACCGCCGCCAGATCCAGCGCCGCGTATTCGGCTAATCCCGCACGGGTGCGGCCGCGCTCCGCGAAGAGCCGTCTCTCCTGCACCTGCGCAAGCAGGCGGCTAGCACCCGCCGCTGCACTGCCGTCACGCCATGAGAGTAGTACTTATCTTGGCGAAGGCTGCCTGCTGCTGCCCTTGGCGAAGCCCGCGGGCTGCGGTGATCACTAGCTGCGAAGGTCTGCGTCGCGTATAGCAACAATGCCGCCCAGAAAACGTACCCTTGACAGCCGATGATCTCTCTATAACGTACATAGCGATCGGCTGCGGCACCTGAATGAGTATGAAACTTACACACCCATGGGTCCGCTCATCTCGTTCTCGGGCCGTACGGTCTCTGGCATTAGCCCCTGCCAGTCCAGTCTAGGAGGACTAACTTGCACCGACCCAGACGATTGCTACCCGCCCTCGCCGTGGTCGCCATAGCGGCCGCAGCCCTGCTCCCGGCAGGCGCCGCGGCCGCCGCGCCGGCCGCGCCGCAGGCGACATCCGTCGTCAACCTGTATGTGATCCCCAGCGCCCACGAGGCCAGGGCAGCCGCTGCGACCGGTTCGCTCCAGCGCCCATTCACGTCGATCCAGCAGGCCGCGCCGCGCGCGCATCAGCTGTCTGCCAGGGCAAACGTGGTGGTGCACGTAGCGGGCGGCAAGTACCGGCTGACCCGGCCGGTACGCTTCACCAGCGCCGACTCCGCGCAGCGGGGCCACACGATCACCTACGCCGCGGCGTCCGGCTCGCCCACCGTCATGAGCGGCTCGCGGCAAGTGACTGGCTGGACGGAGTACAACTCGGCCAACAACATCTGGGTGGCCAATGTCGGCACCGGGACCAACACCCGCCAGCTGTACGTCAACGGCACCGAGGCGCCACGGGCGGGGGTTGAGGTACCTCGGTCAGACTTCACCTTTACCGCGACCGGGCTCACCTTCACCGACCCCTCGCTCAGCTACCTCGACAACACGACGGACCAGGACCAGATCGAGATGGAGAGCGTCAACTCGTTCACCGACCGATATACGCCGGTCCAGTCGATCAGCGGCGGCACCATCACCATGCAGCAGCCCGCCTGGGACAACAACACCTGGGGCTATGACACGGTGCAGGATCCGTTCTCCGGCGGAACGATGTACCTGGAGAACAACTACGCGTTCCTCACCAAGGCCGGGCAGTGGTACCTCGACTCGGCCACCGGCCAGCTGTTCTACGAGACCGCGACAGGGCAGAACCCGAACAGCCTCGACATCGAACTGCCGACTGAGCAGAGCCTCTTGCAAGTCAGCGGCAGCTACGGCAACCCGGTCAGCGGCCTGACCTTTTCTAACATCACGTTCACCGGCACCACCTGGCTCGGCCCTAGCAGCGGCCAGGGCTACGCCGACCAGCAGAGCGGCACGTTCATCACCGGAAGCTGGCAGCAGCCCGCGTTCGGCGGCTGCAGCGCGGGCTGCCAACTCTTCGAGGCCACCCGGCAGTCCTGGGACGAGACGCCCGCCGCCGTGCAGGTCGCCGCGGCCACGAACATCACCTTCAGCGACGACACCTTTACCAACCTCGGCGAGGTCGGTCTTGGCATCGGCCAGGATGCCGACGCCAACTCCAGCGGTATCGGCCTGGGTGCCAGCGACATCAACATCACCGGGAACACGTTCACTGACGACGCCAGCGGCGGCATCGTGGTCGGCGGGGTCCAGGCGAATGCCCACCACCCGAGTACCGCGGCGATGACCGACCAGAACATCACCATCAGCGACAACCACGTGACCAACATCGGAACCGACTACAAGGAGGTCGCCGCGATCCTGTCCACGTACGTGACGGGCGCGACGATCGTCCACAACCAAGTCGACCACCTCCCGTACGACGGGATCGACGTCGGCTGGGGCTGGGGCATCAACGACCCGGGCGGCAGCCAGGACTACGTCAACCGTGGCACCTACAACTACCAGCCCATTTACACCACCCCGACCACGCTGAAAAACACCCTCTTGGCCTACAACCTGATCTACGACACCAAGAACGTCATGCACGACGGCGGCAGCATCTACAACCTGTCCGCCAACCCCGGCGCGCTGATCGAAGACAATTACATGTACAACAACAACGGCACCGTCGCCCTTTACCTCGACGAGGGATCCCGCTACGTTACCGAGCAGAACAACGTCGTACAGGACGCAGGCGTATGGGCATTCACCAACGCTGACGCAAACAACAACACCGACGCCAACACGTTCTCCGGCAACTGGTACAACGGCGGAGCGACCGAGGTCGCCACCGGCTCACCGCACTACAACGTGCTGAACGGAAACGTCCTGGTGAGCGGATACAACTGGCCCTCGGTCGCGGAGCAGGTGATCAGCCAGGCCGGCATCCAGAGCCCGGCCGGCGCCGTGCCCCCGGCCGGGCAGATCATCTCCGTCGATAACACGGCCAAGTGCGTGGACGACAACGGCCTGTCCAGCGCAAACGGCACTAAAATTCAGATCTGGGATTGCAACGGACAGGCCAATCAGCAGTGGACCACGCAGCCCAACGGCACCATCCAGGTCTACGGCAAATGCATGGACATCACCGGCGCCAACTACGGTAACGGCACGCTCATCGAGCTCTGGACATGCAATGGCGGTGGCAACCAACAGTGGCAGGCCGTCAACGGACAGCTCGTCAACCCCGCGTCCGGCAAGTGCCTCGATATCCCCAATTCGAATACCACCAATGGGACACAGCTCGAGATATGGACCTGTAATGGCGGCAGTAACCAGCAATGGCTTATCCCCTGACACCGTTACACCTTCCTGCGGTGTCCTGCCCAGTCGCGCGTTTGGGCAGGACACCGTTGCTCCCAAGAGGGAGCCGCTTCTGAACTGGATCTATGGAGCCGGCGCCCGGAGAACGGTCATACTCTTGGGTGTGACACATGCCGAAGGGGGAGACGTGGTGAACGGCATGGCCATGGGCGCCGCGGCGCAGACGCAGGCCGGCCCGCACGACGCATCCCCGACCCGCAGCGCCTACCGGCCGGGTTATGAGCTGGCCGCCGAGCAGATCCTGGAGCTGATCGCGCGGTCGCAGCTACGCCCGGGAGACCGGATGCCCACGGAGAACGAGATCGCCGCAGAACTCGGGACGAGCCGGACGGTTGTGCGCGAGGCGATCAAGATCCTCTCGGCGCTCGGGCGGATCAGAGCGCAGAAGGGCCGCGGGCTCTACGTAGCCGACGACGGGGGAATGGTCGGCATGCGCTGGGACGGCTTCTTCCTGCCGACCGACCTCGATCACGTCTACATGCTGTTCGAGTTCCGGCGCGTGCAGGAATCCGAGGCCAGCCGCCTCGCCGCCACCCGGGCGACACCCGCGGAACTGCGCGCCATCGAGACAGCCGCGCAGACGTGCCGGCAGGGGCACATGACGGGGCAGCCCGAGGTGTTCCGCAAGGGCGACGACGAGTTCCACCTCAGCATCGCGGCCGCGTCGCACAACCCGTTCCTGGTCGTGGCCGTGCGCGAGGCCCGGCGCCTGCTCCTGCAATCAGCAACGATTGGACTGCACGACACGATCGGAGGCCACGCGGCGGAAGCGGTCGAGGAGCACGCTGCCATCTACTGCGCCATCCGGGACGGGGACGCGGATGGAGCGGCACGGGCCGCCGCCGTGCACCTTGACAACACGCTCGAGGACTACCGCCGAGAGATTAAGCGTCGGCTGTTTGGCTGATGACGAGCCCCGTGTGGCGAAAGTCCCGGGCACCGAGATGGTCGCCAAAGGCACGGTCTCCGCCTTCAGCGGAGTTCGCCCCTCCGGCTACAACCCGATGAAGAAGCAGGGCGCGATCATCGGGGCGACGGGACGATAGTGGCAGGCGATGACAGCTGCGACTGCGTCGACAACAACAACAACTATTTGAAATCCATGGCGTTTCCGGTGCAATAGTCCCGGAAACGCCATGGATTTACTTCTGTCCTGGGGTTACGGCAGCTCGGTCGGGAGGCCGAAGGCTTCGAACGTCTTGGCCGCGTGAGCGTCGCCGGGGAGGAACGCGGTCACCGCGGCGATCTTGTCGCCGTCCAGGGTCAGGACGTCGATGACGTGGCCCGGGTAGCGGCCGGATTCGGAGTCGAGCAGGTAGCCCGCCACCGCTAGCTGGCCGTTCGCCTGCGCGCGGCGGTGACGCCAGCCGACGGTCAGCGGGTCGCGGACAAGCCAGGCGCGGAGCGACTGGTGGCCCTGGAACCAGTCCGTGAACGGCGGCATGCACCAGGTGGCGTCCTGCGTCAGCAGGCCCAGCAGGGTGTCCACGTCGCCCGTCTCCAGTGCGGTGGCGTACCGGTGGGCGAGGTCAGCCACCGCCCGGTCGCCCAGCGCGCGCAGGGTCTGCTGCTGGCTGCGCTCGGGCAGGGTGGCGTTCGCCGTCGCCCGGGCCCGCTGCAGCGCGCTGGTCACCGAGGCCACCGAGGTCTCCAGCTGAAGGGAGACCTCGGCGGCGGAGAAGCCGAGTACGTCCCGCAGGATGAGCACCGCGCGCTGCAGCGGCGGCAGCTCCTGGAGCAGGATCATGAACGCGATCTCGACGCTCTCGCGCTGCTCGTACCTTGACTCGGGCGACGTCGGGCCGCCGCTGAGCCACTGGTCCGGGTACGGCTCCAGCCAGATCGGGTCGTTGACGAGCTCTTCGACCGGCGCGCCCACGGCGGCCGCCGGGCCGAAGTCGGCCGGCAGCTCGCGGCGGGAGCGGTGCCTGGTGATGTCGAGCGTGGTGTTCGTGGCGATGGAGTAAAGCCAGGAGCGGACGCTGCTGCGGCCCTCGAACTTGTCCAGCCCGCGCCAGGCCCGTAGCAGTGCGTTCTGCACGGCGTCCTCGGCGTCCTGGACCGAGCCGAGCATCCGGTAGCAGTAGGAGCGCAGCTCGCCCTGGTACACACCGGCCAGTTCCGCGAATGCCTGCTCATCGCCTGACCGGGCGTTTTCGAGCAGGGTCGCCTCATCGAAGGCACTCCTCACCATGCCGGTAGGACTTCCGCGGCGACGCTGATTCATCGGCCGCGGCCGGACGAATTCCGCTGCGCCTGGACCCGCAGCCGGGCACCGGTCAGCGTTTGGCGGGAGGCGTGCGGTGAAAGGGTTCCGTTATGACGGACCGTTCAGCCGGCCCTCCGATGCGGTGCACCGTGGCCGGCGGCAGCCTGGTGGGGCTCTCGCTGGCGATCGCGCTGTCGCGGCTGGGCCTTGAGGTGACCGTGGCCGAGCGCAGCCCCGCGCGCGCGTTTGACGGCGGCGGCGGGCTCGGCGTCGACGTGGACCTGCTGCACGAGGTCACCGGTATAGCCGAGGATCCGCCGGTGGAGCACGGAATCGACCGCGACACGACCGCCTGGCACCTGCTACAGGGCTGGCTCGAGGAGCACGCCTCGCGGCGGGCAAGCGTGAGCGTGCACCGTGGCACCGACGTGATCAGCGCGGCCGCGGGCGACGGCCAGTCCCAGGCAACCGTGGTCACCGACCACGGCACCGGCAACGCCGACCTGGTCATCGCGGCCGACGGCGCGCGCAGCACGCTGCGCGCCAGCGTCGACCCGGAGCACCCCGATGCCCGCTATGCGGGGGTCCTGCTGTGGCGCACCATGGTGGACGAGTGCGCCCTGCCGCCCTCGGTCGCCCTGCCCGCGGCCGATGAGCCGTCCCGTGAGATGTACGCGGGGCCCTACCGGCTGGTGACCTACCTGGTCCCGGGCCCGGCGGGCGAGACGGCGGTCGGGCGTCGCCGCCTCAACCTGGTCTGGTACGACCCGCAGCAGCGCGAGCTGCTGCACGAGGCGGGCCTGCTTGACGGCGACACGGTCCGCGGCAGCCTCGCCCCCGGCGCGCTGCCGGACAACGTCCGGAGGCGGCTGGCCGCCTTCGCGTCGGCCAGCTGGCCGAGCCCGTGGCGGGAGGCACTCGCCCTGGCGCTCGAGACCGGCGGGGTGTTCGGCACCCCGATCGTCCATTACCGGCCGACCCGGCTGGTGAACGGCCGGGTCGCGCTGGCCGGGGACGCCGCCCACGCCGCCAGCCCGATGGTAGGCGGCGGGTTCCGCGAGGGCCTTTACGACGTGCGGGCCCTGTCCAAGACGATGAGCGGCATCAGCTCCCCGCGCGAGGTCACCAGCGCGCTCGCCCGCTACCAGCGGCTGCGGCTCGGCCCGGCGGTGGCCCACGTAGCCCGCAGCGAGCGGGCCACGGCCGCCTACCTGGCCCAAGCCGGCGTGTGAGCGGCCATGAGCATGCCCGCCGACGAATCCGCCGCCTACCCGGTCTTCACCGCCGACCAGCTGGCCCGCCTGCGCGGTTACGGCACGGTGCGCTCGGTCCGGGCGGGCGAGGTCCTCTTCACGCCCGCCGATGACAGCTATGACCTGCTGGTCGTCCTCGACGGCGAGGTCGAGGTGACGGAGGAGTCGCGCGGCGAGCGGGTGCGCTTCCTCCCGCACCGGCTGGGCTCGTTCGTGGGCGAGCTGAACCTGCTCACCGGCCAGCGGCCCTTCCACACCGCGCGGGTCATTGCCGACGGCGAGATCCTCACCATCCCTCGCGCGCAGCTGCGGGTCCTGCTCGGCCGCGAGACCGAGATCGCGGATGTGCTGGTGCGGGCGCTGATCGCACGCCGCGGAAGGCGCGTCTCCGGTGACGTGTCCAGCGCCGCGATCGAGATCATCGGCACCGCTCAGTCCGCGCAGACGCTGGCGCTGCGAACCTTCCTCGGAAGGAACACGATCGCCTACCGCTGGATCGACGCCGACCAGGTAGACGGTATCGATGACTATCTCAGCGGCGTCGGCGTCACCCGCCATGACCTGCCGGTCGTGATCACCCCGAACCGCGTGCTGGTGCGGGCGGGCCCGGCCGAGCTGGGCCGGGCGCTCGGCCTGGTGCGCCGGTCGGAGGATGACCGGCTCTATGACGTGGTAGTGGTCGGCGCCGGGCCCGCGGGCCTGGCCGCGGCCGTGTACGGCGCGTCCGAGGGCCTCGACATCGCCGTATTCGACGGGACGGCGCCGGGCGGGCAGGCCGGCACCAGCTCTCGGATCGAGAACTACCTGGGCTTCCCCGACGGGATATCGGGGGCCGAGCTGACCACCAGGGCCGCCATCCAGGCGCAGCGGTTCGGAGCCCGTCTCACCAGCCCTTCGCGGGTCGAGGGGATCAGCGCGGCCTTCGACGGGTTCGCAGTCTCGCTCTCCGATGGCGGGGCGGTCTCTGCCCGCACGGTGGTGGCGGCGTGCGGCGCGCGGTATCGCCGGCTGCCGCTGGCGAACTGGGGGCGCCTAGAGGGAGCGGGGATCTACTACGCCGCGACCTTGCTGGAGGCAGGGCTCTGCGCCGACAGCCCGGTGTTCGTGCTCGGCGGCGGTAACTCGGCCGGGCAGGCGGCGCTCTTTCTGGCCGGGCGCTGCCCGCACGTCACGGTCGTGATCAGGCGCGAGTCGCTGGCGGCCACGATGTCGCAGTACCTGATCGACCGCATCGAGGCGCACGACCGGATCGACGTGGCCGCCGCGTCGGTTATCAGCGCGGTCAGCGGCCTCCATCACCTCGAGTCGGTCGAGCTGCGCGATACCCGATCGGGCGAGGTCAGGCGGTTCGAGACGCGGACTGTTCTGCTTCATCGGCGCCGAGCCTGCCAGCGGCTGGCTGCCGGCGGAGGTCACCAGGGACGACCACGGATTCGTGCTGACCGACGTCGCCGTCCCCCGCGACCGAGCCCAGGTCCGGCCGCGTCTGCCCTACGAGACCGCGATGGACGGGCTCTTCGCGGCGGGCGACATCCGGGTCGGGTCGATGAAGCGGGTCGCGGCGGCGGTGGGCGAGGGCTCGTCCGCCATCCGCTCCGTCCACCAGTACCTGGCGCAGTTCCCCGACCGCGACTCAGTTGGATTAGCGGATGGCGGCGGGATCGGCGTGGGCGCCGTTTCGTCATCGGCTGTTCGCGGCGATGTGGGAGGCGCAGTTCGTCAGCAACGTCGGCAGCTGGATGCAGACCGTGGCCGCTCAGTGGCTGATGCTGACGCTGACCAGCTCGGCGGTGTACGTCACGCTGGTGCAGACCGCGGCGACCCTGCCCGTCGTCCTGTGCGCCGTGCTCGCGGGCACCGTCGGCGACCTGTTCCACCGGCGCCGATTTCTGCTCATAATGCAGGCAGGCATGCTGCTGGCCGCCGCGGCGCTCTGCCTGCTGGCTGTCAACGGGCTGGTTACGCCGTGGGTGCTGCTCGCGCTCGTCTTTGCCCTGGGGACCGGCCAGGCCCTGACGTCACCGACCTGGCAGACGCCGCAGCCCGAGCTGGTGGCGCCATCGCGCCGCGCCGCTGAACAGCCCCGCGAAGTCCGTCTCGATGAGCTGGTGCAAGAACCACAGGGCAGACGGCCGCCGCCGGCCAGGCGGCCTGGGCACCGCCGTCCGCAGCTTCGTTACGAACGAGATCCCGTGGGCCGCCGCCACCGCGGCCACGACCGCCAGCGACCCGTCGCCGCTGGCCATCCCGAGCATTTCCGCGCCGGCCGCGGCGGCTTCGCCGGCCAGCGCGGCGGATCAGCGGGCCGCTGGCCGTAACGTGACAGGTGCCTTGGGGCTGGTTCATCGCGGTTCGGGAAACCTGGGCAGGCGGCCGACGGCGCGGCTGTTACCAGGCCTCAATGGGAGGGAGCGGGAGAGCGGGGATGCGGGCGGCTTCGTCGGCGGGGACGCCGAGCAGGCGCAGCTCGGCCTCGGCGAGCTGATCGACGGTGGTCTCGTCGACGCGTTCCGGGTGCCGCTGGCACATCCGCAGCAGCCCGAGCAGGCCGCCGGCCACGGCGCTGAGCGCGATCTCCGGATCGGCGACGGTGAACCGGCCTGCGGCCTGCCCCGCCTCGATGTCGCGCAGGGCGCGCGGCGCCAGGCCGACGGGAATGTCCAGGGCGTCCAGGCCGGCGCCGGTGAGGAAGCCGGCGATGTCGGGGTGGGTCCAGCCGAGCCGCCCGGAGATCCGCATGCCCACGGCGAACCGCTCCGCCGGGTCGCTGATGCCGGCGGTGGCCCGGTCGATCATCTGCCCCCAGCGTTCCAGCACCTCTTCGGAGGCGATCTGGAACAGCTGCTCCTTGCCGTCGAAGTGGTTGTAGAACGACCCGAAGCCGATGTCGGCCTCCTCGGTGATCTCCTGGATGCTCGCCCGGTCCCCGCGGCCCTCGGCGATCAGCCGCACCGCGGCGTCGGTAAGCGCCTGCCGGGTCCGGGCCTTGCGCCGGTCCAGCCGCGACACCTTCGGCGCGCCGGCTGCCGATGCTGCCTCTGCCATCACTGGTCCTCCTGCCGTTCCACCTTTAGCATTAGCGGGGGTGTTCCCCGCACCATTCCGCGGCCGCCGGCTTGGCCGGTCGTCGCTCCGCGCCCGTCTCGGTGATACTCTATCAATACTGATGTTCATATCAATATTGACTATACCTGATACGAGACCGATTCGCATCTCCATCGCCGGCAGCCCTTCCTCTTGCGGCCAGGAGGATGCCGCGGCGCAACGCCGTGGAGCGCCCGTTGCTCCCGGGGCGCAGCTGGTCCCGCCCGGGCGAGGAGCCGTGCTGCCAGCAGGCCGAAGATGAAACCGCCGACGTGGGCGAAGAACGCGACGCCACCGCCGTTCGCGTGGGCGCGACGGCCG
This sequence comes from uncultured Actinomycetota bacterium, assembly GCA_963773105.1. Lineage (GTDB taxonomy): Bacteria > Actinomycetota > Actinomycetes > Streptosporangiales > Streptosporangiaceae > Trebonia. Next base: position 781,998 of record CAVZAA010000001.1, on the reverse strand, counting down.
GACTGCATGCGACGTCGCCGTCCTGCCTGCCGGCCGCCTGGCTCAAGGCCCGGCTCAGGCAGCGGCCTTCCCCATGACGGCCTCCCTTTCTCTGGGTTTGCTGCCCGGCGCGCCCGGCTAGCCCAGGCGCGTCCTTTACAGCAAGTCAAAACCTGGACGCGCTGGCCGCAGCGACCCCCGGCATGGTCGGCGCGGACCTGAAGAACCTGGTCAACGAGACCGCGCTGCGGGCCGCGCGCCACGGCGAAGACCGGGTGACGATGGCGGACTTCAGCGCTGGAAAGGATCGCCCGCGGGATCGTGATGTCCCTCGAGGAGCGGGAGCGGACCGTCTCCCACGAATCCGGCCACGCCCTGCCCGGCATGCTCACCCCCGCCGCCAACCCGGTCCGCAAGATCGCGATCGCCCGCCAGATGGTAGGCCGCTGGGGCATCTCCCCGCCATCGGGCCGGTCTCGCTGCTCCCCTCAGCCGGCCAGGAATCGCCCGCGGACGGCGTCGCACCGGCCGCCAGAGACCTGGTCGACACCGGAACCCGGCGGATTATCGAGGAATGCTTCGAGCAGGCGCTGCAAAGCCTGCGCTACAAGCGCGACCGGCTGAACTGGCTGGCACGCACGTTCCTGGACCGGGAAACCCTCGACGAGGACGAGGCGTGCGCCGCGGCCGGCATCCGGCCCGGCGCCGCTCCCGCCGCGATCGCCCATGGCGAGGCCGCCGGAGTGGCGGTCTCAGCCGGCTGACGCCGCCGGCGTGCCGACGGGCCGGGCGAGGATCTGGCTGAGTGCGGCGGCGAGCGCGGCCCGGGGCTCGCCGCTGCCGGCCGGGCATCGCCAGGCGATGAACCGGTCCGGACGCACGAGGACGGCGCCGTCGGCGGCGATCTGGCGCTGGCGTAGCCAGGCGCAGCGCGGGTCGTACAGGTCGCCGTCGAGGTGGCCGATCCGCACCGCGTCGAGCGGGATGTCCGCCACTGCGGCGAGCTGCGTGGCTGCGTCGCACCAGGCCTGGCCGTCCTCGCCGGCGATCAGCAGGAAGCGCCCCGGCGCGACGAGATCCTTGACCGGGCGGCGGTTGCCGTCCTCGTCATCGATCCAGGCGTGCGGCAGGGGGGCGCCCGGCCGGGTGGACGGCTGATACACGCGGACGTCGTCGGCCGAGGCGGGGGCGGCGCTGCCGTCGGGCACTACGGCGGCGGACTGGTAGCAGTAGCCGTACTCGACGTTGAGCTCGCCGAACTCCATCGACTGCGCGCGCATCGCGCGGAGTATGGCCGAGCGGTGCCCAGCGTCCTCCGGCCGGCCGCTCCACATCCGGCGCAGCTGCTCCATGTTCTGCTCCGGGGTGTTCTCAGGGGAGACGCCGAGCGCCGCGCCGATCGCGAAGTGGTTGACCGCGTTCTCCAGCGACCGCTGGCAGTTGTGCTCATCGACCGGCCGCCGTTCGGCTTCGTAGGTGTCCAACAGGGCCGGTGCCGCGTGACCGGCCAGGACCAGCGCCAGCTTCCAGCACAGGTTGTGCGCGTCGTGGATCGCGCTGGTCAGGCCCAGCCCGCCGGTGGGCGGGTGGCGGTGCGCCGCGTCGCCCACCAGGAACACCCGGCCGACCTGGAACGACGAGGCCAGCACGGCCTCGACCGACCAGCGCGTGATCTTGTGGATCTTCATCGCCAGGTCCGGGACGCCCAGCGCCTCGCGGGCGTCGGCTTCGACCTGCGCGTCGGACTGGGCCCGGGGATCGCCGGCCGGGTAGTTCAGGTGGACCACCCACTCCTCGGACTGGGGACCCCACCGCTCCGGTCCCATGGGGACCATCACCACCAGGGCGCCGGCCTGCGGGGAGAAGATCCAGCGGATCAGCACGTCGGGATCTGGCGCCCACGGTGAGAAGTCGGCGGACACGTGCAGCGTCGCGGTCTGCGTGATCACCCCGAGCCCCTCGTACTGGACACCGACGAGGCCGGCCACCCGCCGACCGCCGTCCGCCCCGAGCAGGTACCGGCACCGCACCACGTACTGGCGGCCGGAGGCGTTGTCGCGGACCGCGGCCCGCACGCCCTCGCCGTCCTGCTCCAGGCCGGTCAGCTCATGGCCGAACCGGATCCGGCCGGGCGAGAGCTCCTCGGCCCGGGCCTTCAGCAGCGGCTCGAGGCGGATCTGCGGCAGGTTCAGCTGCCGCCACGGGCTCGCCGCCCGCCAGTTTTCATCCGCCCCGCCGGCGCCCCAGCTTTCTAGCCGGGCCAGGCGGCGCCCGTACTCTGGGCCGGGACCGGCCAGGCCCGCATAGAACGCCGTCGCCGCCATCTGCTCCGGCGGCGTGCTTCGCTCCGCGACGGCGCCGCGCCACACCCACGTCCTCCAGCACCTCCATCGCCCGCTGGTTCAGGACATGGGCCTTGGGCAAGTCAGAGGTCCCCGGGCGGGCGCTGACCAGCAGGTGCTCCACCCCCAGTCGCGCCAGGAGCATCGAAGCGGTCAGGCCCGCGCCGCCGCCGCCCACGATCAGAACCGGAACTTCCTCGTCAACATCTGCCGTGAATCGCATCGCGGCCTCCCCTCTCACATGAAGAATTGAAGTGAACACTACAATAAGATGATTTGGAGCGTCAACTACAAAACTGCTATTCTGGGGGTATGGCAGCGCGCACTGAAGTGACGCCGAACCGCCGAGGCGTGAGGTCCCGTGAGCTGGTGCTGAATGCCGCCGAGCGGGTCATGGCCACCCGCGGCTTCGAAGCGGCGACCCTCGCCCGCGTAGTGGAGGAAGCCGGCATCCCGATGAGCTCCGTCTACCACTACTTCGGCTCGAAAGAGGGCATCCTGCTCGCCGTCATGGAACGCGGCGCGGATCGCTTCTTCGCAGACCTGCCCGACCTGACCCGGCGGCCGGGAGACCCGGCGCAGGAGCACCTGGCCAGGACCGTGGCGGCCGCCGCCCGGACGCTTGAGCGGCACCCGGACTTCCTGCGCCTCCTGATCGTCTTCGCTGTGCAACCGCCGACCGCGGGTGAGGGGGAGATACAGGCTGTCGTCCGCCGGATACGCGAGCACGCGCTGGAGCTCCTGCGGGTGCAGATCGCGTCTGCGTTCGGCGACGATCCGCCAAACCCGGTCACCAATCTGCTCGCGCGCTTCGCGCTGGCCGCCATCGACGGCGCGTTCGTAGCCCGCCAGTCCGACCGCAGCGCCTCGCTCGAGCAGCTTCTTCAGCCGCTCGCGGCCTCGCTCGCCGCGTCCCGGCGGGTCCTGCTGGCCAGAGCGGACTGACGACGCGGCGGGGTGTCTGCTAACCGAACACGTCCGGACCGAAGGACCTGAGCTGCGGCGTGGCGGCGTCGCCAAGGTAAGGCAGGCCGAAGATGTCCTCGATGGTGCGCAGCAGTGAGTAGTGGTTGTAGGGGACGGTGCTGACCGTGCCCGGCCTGATCAGCGGGGACAGCAGGACCGCGCCGGTACGGCCGCCGCCGGGGCCGGTCCTGCCGGGCAGCGGGACGTTGGGGTGGCCGGCGCTGAAGCCGGCGGTCTCGCCGCAGCAGGCGGCGGCGTCGCTGCCCTCGTCGAAGGTGACCACGATGAGGCCGCCGTCCCGGTAGGCCGGCGCGGCCATGATCTTCGGCACCCATTGCGACAGGAATGCATCGGCCTGCGTCAGGCCGCCTGGCGCGCCGCTGGCACACGGCGCGTCGTGGCCGTCGTTGCATAGGTCAGGGACGACGAAGGAGAACGCCGGGGGCGCTGCGCGGGCCAGGTCGCCGGGCAGCGGCCGGAGCGACAGGATGTGCGCGGCGCAGAACGCCGGGTTCCCGGTGACCGAGGCGAAGAACGCGAACCCGTCATGGCGGACGGCGTACTGATCGCCTGGTGCGGCCTTGTGGGTGTGGTCGACGGATCCCGTGGCCGGGTGGCCGCAGGCGGGTCCCCGCGCGGTGGCGACCGTGTTGTCCCTGGCTGGATCGTTGCCCATGTCCTGCAGGTAGGCCGCCCAGGTGAACCCGGCGGCGGACAGCTGGTTGCCGACCGTCTGGACGGCTTGCGGGTAGACGCAGCCCTCGCCGAGGGCCTGGTGGTACGGTCCGGCCACGGCATCGCCGGCGAACGGGATCCAGACCGGGCAGTCGGCCTGGGTGCCCAGGGACGGGGCCTGTCCGGAGACCTCCGCGACGTAGTTGGCCGCGCTGGCGTGGCCGATCCCGTAGTAGTTCTCCAGCAGTGCCCCCATCCGCGGCAGGGTCCGGGCCAGGTACGGATCGGCGGACGGGGTGCCGAAGCTCTGCTGGTATCCCTGGTTCTCCAGCTCGATCACCCACACGTGCCGCACCGCCGACAGCCTTTGGTGACTGCCGGGCGCCGCGGAGCCGAGCCGCCGAGCCCGGCCGTCCCGGTCCCCAGGCCCTGGCTGGTGCACGCGGCGAGCACCAGGGGGAGCACGGCGGCGAACAGCCACCGCCGGCTCTTTCCGATCAGCATGCTTACCTCCATACGCCCGCTCAGGGCCCGGCTTAGGCGGTGACCTTTTCCCGCACGGAGTGAAGGGTCTTCCCGGTGCGGCGCAGTTCGATGCCGTGGGCGAGCATCCAGGTTCCGGCGATGAGGTTGAACAGGGCGAACAGCAGGGCGAGGGTGAGCGCGCCGATGCCGGGGCGGGCGCACAGCACCACGCCGAACGCGGTGGTGGCCAGGCCGGCCAGGGTGAGCATGGCCCGGGTCCCGGCGGGCTCGCCGGAGCCGAAGGCGGCGGCGATCTCGACCAGGCCGGCGATGATCGCCCAGGTGCCCACGATCAGCACCAGCACCAGCGCGGTCGGCCCTGGCCACGCCAGCGCGACCACCCCGGCGGCCAGGTCGGCCAGCCCGAGCAGCAGGTGCCCGAGCGCCGGGCCGGCCTTGGCGCTGCTGAACGCGCGGGCGGCCTGCAGCCCGGCGGCGATGAACGCGTAGACGGCGAACATGATGACCAGCGCCAGCACCGTGACCGAGGGCCAGGCCAGCGCGGTCACCCCGACGGCCAGGGCCAGGATGCCCCGGGCGGTCAGGGACGTGCTCAGTGACTTGAACATGACGGTTCCCTTCGCTTGCTTTGCTGCCCGGCTCGGCCGGGCAGCCTCTTGACAAGAAGTCCATCATATTTGATGATGTATTACAAGAGTGATCGTTATATTCAGCGGGAGACAGGCGAACCGATCGTGACGATGTACCAGGCCGGCGGCGAAGAGCTGATCGTGCATAGCTGGCGGGTGGACCGGCTCACCCGGCTCGGTGTTCCTGGGTCGCTGGCCGAGGTCTACGCCGACCGCCTCGACTGGCACCAGGTCGCCCGGCTGGTGCAGCTCGGCTGCCCACCGCGGCTAGCCCTGCGCATCGCCAGCTGATGGCGGGCACGCCGACGGCGAGCGCGGCCCGCGCCTCGGACTTTGCCGTCGTCACGTGGATCCGGCCGCAGTCCGTCGGGCTCGGGTACAGCAAAGCCGCCGCCCGGCTGACGGACCGCCCGCCGCTGCCGCCGGCCGGCCGATCCTGACTCGCGGGCTCACCGCCTGGCTCGCGTCGCCGACCTGCTGCGGATACTCACGGCACTACTTGACTAGAGTCTGATCGTAACTGATAATGAACTACAGAACTGATATAAGCCGACAGAATGTCGGGGAGGCGAAGGGAGCCGATCGTGACGACACAGGACAACAGGACCGAGGCCCGGGGCGGCCCCGACCAGGTCCAGGACCCGCACCGTTCATTGCACAGTGAGACCGGGGCGCTGCCCGGGGAGCGCCCCGGGCGGTCGGGGAATCCCCTGATCAAGGTGGCCGGGCTGGCGTGGCTGGAGTTCGAGAAGCCGGACCTGGAGGTGGCCGGGCGGTTCCTGGCCGACTTCGGGTTCACGGTCGTGGAGCAGACGCCGGAGACCCTGGTGCTGCGCGGCCGGCAGGCGGGCGCCGGGTGCCTGGTGGTCCGCCGCGGCCCGCGGCCCCGGTTCGCCGGATTCGCTTTCCAGGCGGCGGCCCGGGCCGACCTGGACCGGCTGGCCCGCGGCACCGGCGGGACGGTCACCGCGCACCGCGGCGGCCACGCCGTCGCGCTGCGCGACCCCAGCGGGTTCCCGGTGCGGGTGGTGCACGGCGTCCCGGACCTGCCCGCGCTGCCCGAGCGCGCCCCGCTGCCGCTGAACTTCGGGCCCGCCCCGGCGCGGGTCAACGCCGCCCAGCGGCCGGCCCGGCACCCGGCGGAGATCGAGCGGCTGGGCCACGTGGTGCTGGGCACCACCCGGTTCGGCGCGGCGCTGGACTGGTACCTGGACACCCTCGGGCTGATCGTGTCCGACTTCCTGTACCTGGACGGGCAACGCGACCGCGGCCCGGCGATGGCCTTCATCCGCTGCGACCTGGGCGGCACCCCGGCCGACCACCACACCCTGGCCATGGTGCTGCAGCCGCGCACCGAGTACGTGCACTCGGCCTACCAGCTGACCGACCTGGACGAGGTCGCCGCCAGCGGAGCGTACCTGCGCGAGCGCGGCTACCGGCACGCCTGGGGCCTGGGCCGGCACATCCAGGGCAGCCAGATCTTCGACTACTGGCGCGACCCCGACAAGCTGATGTTCGAGCACTACGCCGACGGCGACGTGTTCGACTCCACGGCCGAGCCCGGCTGGTCGCCGCTGTCGGCCAGCGGCCTGGCCCAGTGGGGACCGCGGGCGACGGCCGAGTTCACCGGCGCCCGCGACCCCGGCGTGGTCGTCGCGGCGATCAAGGCGCTGCGCGACAAGGGCAACGAGATCGACCTGCCGGCGCTGCGCGGCCTGATCAAGGCGATGAGCTCATGAGCGCCCGCCTGGCCCGCACCGCCGAGGGCTGGTGGGCGGTGACGCCGGCCGGGCTAGTCCGGCTCGGCCTGGCCGCAGCCACCACGGCCGGGCTGCTCGCCGGCCGGGCGAACCTGGCGGCGGCCGTCGAGGCCGCGCAAGCCAGGCAACAGAATGCGGTGCCCGCGGAGTCGCTGGACCTGCTCAGCCCGGTGACCGCCCCCGCCCGGGTCATCGCGCAGATGGTGAACTACCGCTCCCACGCGACCGACTCCGGTTTCGACCCGGACGCGGTCCCGCCGGCCTTCTTCCGCAAGGCCTCGCATTCCATCACCGGCCCGACCGGGGACATCATCCGCCCCGACGGGGTCGGCTTCCTCGACTACGAGGTCGAACTCGGCCTGGTCATCGGAGCGGACCTGCCGGTCGGCACCACGGTGACCGACGACGGCCTGGCCGGCTATGTCGCCGCGCTCGTGGTCGCCAACGACGTCAGCGCCCGGCAGGTCCAGCTCACCAAGACCCAGTTCTACGAGGCCAAGTCGTACCCGACCTTCACCCCGCTGGGGCCCTGGCTGACCCTGGTGGACGCCGCCGACCTGGCCCGGCTGCGCTCGCTGCGGCTGACCCTGCGGGTCAACGGCGAGGTGCGCCAGGACAGCACCGCGGCGGACATGATCGTCGGTCCGGCGCGGGCGCTGACCCTGCTGTCCCGGTTCCAGCCGATGGCCCCGGGCGACCTGCTGCTGACCGGCACGCCGGGCGGCACCGCGCTGAAGGCACCTCCCAAGATCACCGAAAAGCTCGCCGGGCTGCTGCCCCCCGCCACCAGATGGAGGCTGTTCTTCGGCCGGGAGGCCGCCAACCCGCGCTACCTGCACGACGGAGACGTCATCACCGCCGCCATCGCCACCCCTGATGGGCAGCTCGACCTCGGCACCCAGCGCAACACCGTCATAGGGAAGGCATCATGACCGCGCCGCAGATCCTGCCGCGGCCGGAGTCGACCTACCAGCTGCTGCTGGACGCCGCCGGCGCCTGGCCCGACGGCATCGCCACTCAGTGGATCCCGGACCCGGGCGACTACACCCGCTGCCTGTCCCGGACCTACGCCGAGCTGGCGGGCACCGTGACGCGGATCGCGAACGCGCTCACCGCCCTGGGGGTGCGCCGCCAGGACGCGGTGACGCTCAGCGGCGCCAACACCTCCATGCTGTACGCCGCCACCCTGGCCGCGCAGGCCGCCGGGATCGCCGCCCCCGTCAACCCCGCGCTCAGCGGCGAGCGGATCGCCGAGCTGATCCGCCGGACCGGATCACGGGTCCTGATCGCGGCCGGGCCGGAACTGGACCCGCAGCTGTGGCAGCGGCTGCTCGAGGTCGCCCGCCAGGCGGGCATGACCGCGGTCCTGGCGCTGCGGCCCGACGACGCGCACGGCGTACCGCCCACCCTGGGCGGGACCGGCGCCCCGGACGGCCACGGGCCGGTCGTCGCCTACCTGGACGAGATGATCGCCGGGCAGCCTGCCGGCCACCTGGCCGGCGCGGACCTGCCGACCCCGGGGGATATCGCCGCGTTCGTGCACACCGGCGGGACCACCGGCGCCCCGAAGATCGCCGCGCACACCCACGCCAACCAGCTCGCCTGCGGCCACGGGATCGCCCAGTGCAGCGGGCTGGCTCCGGGGGAGGCGATGCTGGGCGGCCTGCCGCTGTTCCACGTCAACGCCCTGATCGTCACCGGCATCGCCCCGATGTTCAGCGGCGGCCGGGTGGTGTGGCCCGGCCCGGCGGGCTACCGCGACAAGGCCTTGTACGCCTGGTTCTGGAAGATCATCGAGCACTACCGGATCGCGGCGATGTCGGCCGTCCCCACCGTCTACGGCGCCCTGGCGCAGGTCCCGGTCGACGCCGACATCAGCTCGCTGCGGCTGCCGATCGTGGGCGCGGCCCCGCTGCCGTCCTCGGTACGCGAGGACTTCGCCCGGCACACCGGGCGGCCCCTGCTGGAGGGCTACGGGCTCACCGAGGCGACCTGCGCCAGCACCTGGACCCGGCCGGGCGAGGAACGGGCCGGGTCCGTCGGCCGCGCCCTGCCCGGACAGCGGATCAAAACGGTCCGGATCGGCGACGACGGATCGTGGGCGGACTGCGCCCCCGGCGAGGCCGGCGTGCTCGCGATCGGCGGGCCCGCCGTGTTCGCCGGCTACGTCACCGATCCGGCCCTCGGCGGCCCCCGGGTGAGCCGGGAGGGCGTCGTCCGCGACGGCTGGCTGAACACCGGCGATCTCGGCAGCGTCGACGCCGGCGGCTTCGTGTACCTCACCGGCCGGGCCAAGGACCTCATCATCCGCGGCGGCCACAACATCGACCCCCGGGTGATCGAGGAAGCGCTGCTGCGCCACCCCTCCGTCCGCGCCGCCGCGGCCGTCGGCCGCCCCGACCAGCGCGCCGGCGAGGTTCCGGTGGCCTACGTCGTCTCCGCTGACCCGGGCCCGTTCGACGAGGACGAGCTGCTCGGGTGGGCCGCCGCCGCGATCGGCGAGCCCGCCGCCCGGCCCAAGCGCATCTACCCGGTCGACGCGATCCCGGTCACCGCGGTGGGCAAGCAGTTCAAGCCCGCGCTGGCCGCCGACGCCGCCGTCCGCGCCGTGACCGGCGCGCTGGCCGCGGCGGGCCTGCCCGAAGCCCGGGCCACCGCGGGACATGAGGACGGTCGGCTGGTCATCACCGTGACCGGCGCCGACCCCGGCAAGGTCAGCGGCGCCGTCGCCGGATTCGCCCTCACCATCCGCTGCGGGCCGTCGCCCGCCCCCTCAGACCGCCGCGAAGCGACCCGCAGAGAGACACGACCATGAACGACCACTACCCCGCGCCCCAGGAGCCCGTCATCGTCGTCGGCGCCGGCCCGGTCGGCTGCACCGCGGCCCTCCTGCTGGCCGACTTCGGGATCCCCGTCACCCTGCTCGAACGCCACACCGAACCGCACCCGCTCCCTCGCGCGGTGCACCTGGACGACGAGGTCGCCAGGACTCTGGACCGGATCGGCGTCAGCGAACAGTTCCTGGCCCGGTCCCGGCCCGGCAGCGGGCTGCGCCTGCTCGACGCCGGGCACCGCGTGATGGCCGAGTTCACCCGCGACCACAAGCCGGGCATGCACGGTTTCCCGCAGGCGAACATGTTCCACCAGCCTGACCTGGAGGAGCTGCTGCTCGCCCGAGTGTCGGAGCAGCCGCTAGTCGACTTTCGCCGCGGGGCGGAGGTCTGCGGGCTGGAGGGCACCGCGAGCCCGCTGACCGCGGCCCCGGTGCGGGTACGCACTCTCGTCGCCGAGGAGCCGCAGACCTTTACCGGCACGGTCGTGCTGGGCTGCGACGGCGCCAACAGCACGATCCGGGAGCTGACCGGGATTCCCATGGAGGACCTGGGGTTCACCGAACGCTGGCTGGTCGTCGACATCCGGGTCGAGGGCGGTCTAGACACCTGGGACGGCGTGGAGCAGATCTGCGACCCCGCCAGGCCCGCCACCTTCATGCAGGTCACCGGCGACCGGTACCGATGGGAGTTCCAGCTGCGCGACGGCGAGGACGAAGCCGACCTGATCACCCCGCAGGCTCTCGGCGAGCTGCTGCGGCCCTGGACCGGACGCGGCGACCTGACGGGGCTGGAGATCGTCCGCACCGCCAGCTACACCTTCCGGGCCCGGTTGGCGGCCCGCTTCCAGGCCGGGCGCGTCTTCCTGCTCGGCGACGCCGCCCACCTCACCCCGCCGTTCATCGGCCAGGGCCTGGCCGCCGGGCTTCGCGACGCCGACAACCTCGCCTGGAAGCTCGCCCACGCGCTCACCGGCCAGGCGGGGGCCAGCCTGCTGGCCAGTTACGAGACCGAACGCCGCCCGCACGCCAGGGCCATAGTGAAAAAGGCCGTGCGGGTCGGCTGGGCGATGACCGGCGGTCAGGACCGGGCCGCCGCCGTCCGCCGGATCGCCCTGGCCGCAGCCGTCCGCAGCGAACGCGTCTGCCAGGCCATGGGCTCCACCGCGACGCCGAGGCTGAAGGCCGGCGCCCTGCAGCCCGCCTCGCGCCTCCTGCCCTCCGGCATCCCCGCGGCGCTGCGGCCCGGCGGCCTGATCCCCAACCCGCTGGTCTCCGCCGGTGACGGATCGCCGGTCCGCCTAGACGCCATCCTGGCAGGGCGCACCGCCGTGCTGACCGCACGGCGGCCCGACCCCGCACTGACAGGTTTCTGCCGCCGCCACGGCCTGGTCCTGGTCCGGATCAGTAGCACACCCGGCGCCCGCACCCCCGGCGGACCCGGAACCCAGGAGGACGCCGGGGACGCCGACTGGACCGACTTCCACCCGGCCGACGACGGACAGCCCGGCGGCCTGCAGGCCCTCACGGCCAACCCCGCGCTAACCGTCATCGTCCGCCCCGACCGCGTGATCGCCGCGGCCGGGATCCGCTGCCGGCTGCCGCGCCTGCCCTGGTACATACCGGCCACCGCCGCGCGCGGATATCCGGCCACGGCGCATCCGCACGCTCATACCGATCCGGCAGGCCCGCTGCCGACCTCGCCCTAGGAGGGTCCCATGTTCGTCACTATCTCGCTGCTGCTGGCCGCGGCCTGCCTGCTCCCGGCGGCCGGGAAGCTGCTCGGCCACCCGAAGATGCGGCAGTCCGCCGCGCACTTCGGCGTCCCCTGGCCCAGATACCGGCTCATCGGAGCCGCCGAATTGGCCGCCGCCGCAGGCATTCTGATCGGCCTGTGGTGGCACCCCCTCGGCCTGGCCGCCGCGGCCGGAATGACCCTGCTGCTCCTCGGCGCCGTCATCACCCACCGGCGCGCCGCAGACAGCGGCAAGGAGATGGCACCCGCCCTGCTGGCCCTCGTGATCACCCTCGCCTACCTGGCCATCTCCCTGACCGGCTAAGCCGTGACCGCTACGCAGCCGATCCAGTAGCCGGGGGTCCCGTGCGGCGGGACGTTCGTCCCTGGCGCGGACTCACGTGCCCCATGGGCTGCCGCCGCTACGCGGACAGGGAGGGGACCTGAATGACATGGCTGGACGTGCACGCGCATTACGTCACCGAAAGCTAGGCGGGAGAGTTCCGGCCGCCGGGCATGCTCACCCCGGCATGCCGTGCCTTGCTGTCGCTCTCCTCGCCCGGGGTCAATTACCGGCGTCGAGCTGATCTTTGAGCCGCAGGACGCGGTCGCGCCCCGCCACGCCGATATCGTGGATGACGCGGGTGTTCACGCCGATCGCAGTGGCGACGGCACGTGCCTCAGGGGCCAGCCGGTCAGCGGTTCCCGCTGACACGCGGCGACGGTGAATTCGCCGGCGGCCTCTGCCTCGTGCCCGGGCTGACGGCGCGGGCCTCGACCTGGGTATAGGAGCACGGAAGGGTTCGAGCGCTCGTCAGCCTGGGTGTCCGCAGCGGCGCCCTAGATAAGCAGGATGTCACGCTATGTCCGACGCTGAGCAGCACGGGCCAGAGTCCGACGGCGGCCACGACCGCGACGGGAGCCAGGCCGCAGGCAGTGCCGACGACTACGGCGGCAGCCCGCGGCCTGACGCCATGATGCCCGCCCTTGATGAGGGCGAGCTCGCCGCCCTGCGCGCCGTCGGACGTGAGTGGGACAAGGTCAGCGCTGACCAGCAGGTGTGGCGGGAGGCCCTGCCGGTAGATCCGGCAGTCGGCGCGTATGCCGAGGAAGATGAGTTCCGCCCGGCCCGGTTCACCCGGGTCGTGTCCGTGGCGGCCCGGGACGGGCAGCTTCGCCCGATCGAGACGACGAGCGCCTCCGAAACTCCCGTGACGCGGCTGGGACGAGCCGACCAGGCACTGCGGCGCGTGGTCGAGGGACCCCCGCTGGACGAAAGCGCGCTCGCAGTTGAACGGATGCGCAAGCTCGTCGCGCTGCCTGTCCTGTCAGCTGACGCGCTGTCCTCCGTGGCCTACGGGCCGCAGGCGATGCTCGCCGTCCTGGTTCTAGCTGGCCTGCCTGGCTTGTCGTACTCTCTGCCCGTCGGCGGAGCGATCGTGCTGCTGATGTTCGCGGTCGGCGTTTCCTACCGGCAAACGATCCGCGCATACCCGCAAGGCGGCGGGTCGTACATCGTCGCCTCCGAGGAGCTTGGCCGCATCCCCGGCCTGATGGCTGCCGCCGGCCTGCTGATTGACTACGTCATGACGGTCGCGGTTTCGATCGCGTCCGGGATGGCGGCCATGACCTCGGCATTCCCGTCCTTGCAGCCGGCGACCGTGTGGATCGGCGTCGCCGTCATCGTCGTGCTGCTGGCCGGTAACCTGCGCGGCGTACGGCAGGCAGGCAGCGTGTTCGCCGTGCCCACCTACGCATTCATCGTGGCGATCGGCTCCCTGGTAGTCGCCGGACTGGTGCACTCCGCCGCGCGCGGGTTCAGCCCCGTTCCCATCCATCACCTGGCCATTGCGGAGAGCCTGAGCGTGCTGCTGGTGCTCCGCGCGTTCGCCTCCGGTTCTACCGCCATGACTGGCATCGAGGCCATTTCCAATGCCGTGCCGTCCTTCAAGCCGGTCGAGTGGCGCAACGCCCGCATCACGCTGACCTGGATGATCGCGCTGCTCATCGGGATGTTCGCCGGCGTGCTGGCGATCAGCAGGCTCGCCGGAGTAGTGCCAGTGGCAAGCCAGACGATGCTGTCCCAGCTCGCCCACCTCAACTTCGGCAACGGGCCGATGTATGTCTATATCCAGGCAGCCACCGCGGCCGTGCTGCTGCTGGCCGCCAACACCTCCTACAACGACTTCCCGCGGGTGCTGTTCCTGATGGCACGCGACCGGCAAGCACCGCGCTCGTTTCTGCACATCGGCGACCGGCTCACTTTCCGCAACGGCATCCTGCTGCTGTCGGTGAGCGCGGCCGCCATCTACATCGGGTTCCGCGGCAACACCGAATCCCTGCTTCCGCTGTACGCGGTCGGGGTGTTCCTCGCGTTCACCCTGTCGCAGACAGGCATGATCATGCACTGGCGGCGGCACCGCGACCAGCCGCACTGGCGCCGCAGCCTGGTCTTCAACGCCACCGGGGCGGTGCTGTCGGGCATCGTGTTCGTCATCGAGGGCGTCACCAAGTTCACCGAAGGCGCCTGGGTCTCGATAATTCTCATCAGCGGGATCATCGCGATCGCCCTGCGCACCCATCGGTACTACGAGCTGGCGGGCCAGCAGCTAGCCCTGCGCCCGGAGGATGCCGCAGCCCCAGCCACCGCGACCGACCGGATCGCGCCACGAGAACGTCCAGACGGACGTCAAGGGGACGGAACCAAGGCCCCTGAGGCGATCAGCGAGGCTGGCGCGGCAGAGAACCCCGAGCAGATCAACGAGCTTGCCATCGTACCGGTCGTCGCCATGGACCGGGCCGCCATGCAGACCCTGGCGTACGCTGCGGCACTCGACCAGCCTGCGTTCGCGCTGCATGTCAGCCCGACGACGGAGGAGGCTGACCGGTTCATCAGCTACTGGCAGGCCTGGGGAGACCACCTGCCTCTCGAAGTCATCGTCTCCCCGCACCGTGCCGTGGTCGCCCCGCTTGTCAACTACATCTTGACCCTGCACCGGCAGCGGCCGGACCTGACACTGACCATCGCGGTCCCGGAGGTTGTCGATGAGCACTGGTGGCACCGGATCTTGTACGAGCAGATCGCGCCGAGGCTCCGGCGCACCCTCCGGACCCTGCCAGGCGTCATCGTCACCAGCGTGCCGTTCCGGATAACGTGCTGACCCCATCGACTGGCGCGCCAGGGCGCGAGAGCACCGGCTGGCGCCACGGGCTAAATGCCCGGGAACCAGAGCGGCGGCCAAGCGGTTGCAGAGCGTCACAAGTGCGCATAACCACCTGATGGTGGACCTGCCATTCGCCGACTACAGGGACGACGCGATGCTGACCACCGCCGCGGCCGTCGCCCTCGCTCTGACTGTCACCGTGCCCGGCAGCGTCGAGGCAGCGCCAGAGTGGCACGGGCTGATGGCAGTCGACACCGACGTGCGGGTAAACGCCAGCGACGATGCCGTCGTGCTTGCGGGGCACGTCCGCACCTGGTCCGAACGTGCCGCGGTCATCGACGCCGCCTGGCGGGGCGTCGGCGTCAGGAACGTCCGCGATGACGCTGCGCTTCAGACCGTCATAAGGGATCTATGGCGAGAAACCGCACCCGACAGCTCATCGCCGTCCGGCAACGGCAACTTACCGGTTTGCAGTTGCTCACCGGTTTGCAGTTGTCCGGTCAGAATCTTCTCTTTCCAACCAAGACTCCGCCGAGCGCATTTCGAACGCCAGCACGATGTCGAAGACCCCTCGGAACAGCGCCAGCAGGCCAGCCCAGATGATCAGGAACAGCGCCTGCGTGCGGAACGACTGTGCCGAGACCCAGAAGCCGATGAAGACCTCGAATAGTCCGCCGAGGACGCCGAGCCACCACGCCTCGTTGAAGTCCTTGCTGGAGATCGCCGTGAAGATGTGCATCGTGCCGACCACGACGAGCATGATGCCCAGGACGGACGCGAGCGCCCAGAACGCCCCGTAGGGCTTCACGAACGACCAGATCGCGGCGCCGATAAACAGAATGCCGAGCAGGGCGTGCGCCCAGCCCCAGTTCGGCCGGACCGTGGAGATCACGAACTCCTCCACTGCGGAGAGCAGGAACAGTGCGCCCAGCAGCAGGCCGATCGTCGCCACCGAGGCGATACTGAAGCGCAGGATGATGACCGAGATGAGGGCCCAGGCGATCCCTGCGAGCAGGTACGCCCACCATGGCCCGGTCAGGCTCTTGGCCAGCTGCGCCGGCCCAGACTCCACCCTGGAGCTGCTTCTAATGCTCATTTCGTCCCCCTCTGGTCCCCTAGGATTGCCGTCGGCGGGAGTCACGCCCGCCGCTTGTCTCCCAGTCGGCAGTACCCGTCAGCGCGAGGAAGCCATCACGATTCTCACGATTGACCCTGACCGGATCCAGATCCGGCATCTTTCTCATAGCGTCAGAATCGCGCAGTCCGACGCGACTACACGTAGCCGCGATGTCCTCGGCCGGCAGTTTGGGTCTGCTGTCCTGAGCAGGTACTTCCCGTCCGGGTTCTCCTCGGCCTTCGCCTTCGACGCGTCGGTGCGGAGCAGCCCGCCGGGGGTGGCGCGCAGGTAGCGGTTCAGTCCGGGCCTGGTGGAGATGACGCCGCGGAGCTCGGCGCGCTTGTCGCGGCTGAGCTGGTCGAAGTCCCGGATCGCGTCGTCGAGCTGGGCGGTCATCCCGCCCGGCCGCCGGCGTCGCGCTCGGTGGCCTCGAGGTTGAAGCAGATGACGAACCGCTCGTCGTCTGCGATCCTCACTTCCTTGACCTTGAGGTTCCCCGCGTCGTCCTTGTATCTTCCCTGCCTGGACAGGGCGGGTCCGCTTCGCGGAACCGGAGCGGAGCTTCGCGCATGTCGTCCTTCACCTGGCGGATTAGAGCGGAGTCGCTAGTGTTGCCGGGCCAGCACCAGACGGGGCGTCCTCGCGGCCGAAGTTGTAGACAACCTGCACCGCCGACCTGCGCTTTTGCAAGTCCCAGACGTTCTGGGCGAGCTGGAGATAGCGGACCTCGGAACCGTCCTTGTTCCGCCGGGGGGTCGACCGCAGATACATGGACTAGAAGATTCCGCCAAAAATAGGAGCTAGCAGCAGATTCCCAACAAGGCGTATCTAGGCGTTCCCGCGATTCTGGGCAACCCCGAACCCGCTGATCTGCGCTTTTCCTGAGGACGCCGATCAGGAAACCGATTAGCTGCGGAACCTAGGCCAGGTGAACAGGGCGATGGTCGGGTGGCCCCAGGAGTGAGATTTCCCTGGGGCCACCCGACCAACGGGGATTCAGTACGGGGAAGTAATGAACACTCGAGCCGACGGCGCTGGGACAGCGCATCGAGCTATGCCGCGTTGGGCTCTTCGCGAAGTTCCGCGGCTTCACCGACATCGTCTCGCGTTCGAGCTGAAGAGCGCGCAACGCCGCTGACCCCAGCGGCCCGCACGTGCGGCGCGACCCGGTACCGCAGTAGCCCGTTTCAGGGCTGAGTAGCGGCTGGCCGACTGGTTCTCGGTTGGCTACGCGGCTACCAGTCTCCTCGGGTATCCGCGACTGGTCCGGCGCCATCCCGAGCGCACAAACGAGAACGCGGTCGGCGGGCTGCCGAGGGTCTTGCGGATGCTCGAGATCGCAGCGCCCGGGGCCACTCGACTGGCCGCACTGCCGCCCCGGGAAACCGGCTGCTGGTGACACCGCATCAAGCGCAGCGCCGGCGGCGGTTGTCATGACTAGAGACTGGTGACCCTGGGTAAATCCCCGGGAGCAAACAGCTGATGGTAGGGGGACCTGACCGTGGCACCGAAAAGCCCAAATAAAGCCGTCAAGGCGGCCAAGGATATCCGCGAGGCAGTCCAGAAAGAGCTGGAGTTCGATCCGCTGCTCGATCCGTCAGGCATCACCGTCAAGAACATGAACGGGGATGTGGCGCTGAACGGCACCGTGCTCAGCTACCCGCAGTACATGGAGGCGGCCGCGGCCGCCAGGCGGGTGCAAGGCGTCACCAGGGTGCATAACCACCTCATGGTGACGCTGCCGGCCGCCGACTGGAGAGACGACCCGATGCTCACAACGGCAGCCAACAATGCCCTCGATCTGACCGTCACCGTGCCCGGCAGTGTCGAGGCCAGCGCCAGCGACGGTGACGTCTGGCTGACGGGCACGGTGGGCAACCGCTTCCAGAGGGACGCGGCTGAGCAGGCCGTTGCCGGGCTGACGGGCGTGCGCGGCATCGTCGACGACATCGAGATCTTCAGCGACCTGGAGGCGGCCGACGTGTCCGACCTGGTGCAAGACGCCCTCTTCCGGTACGGGTTCCCAGACGACAGCGACGTCCAGGTAGGCGCCAGCGACGGCGCCGTCACCATCTCCGGCCATACCCGCACCTGGTCCGAGCATGACGCCGTCATCGACGCCGCCTGGAGGGGCGCCGGTGTCAAGAACGTCCGCGATGACCTGATAGTCACTGGCTGACCGGGCCGGCTTGACGTGCGCCAATGAGTGGGCGTCCATTCTCCTGTGTCCGGCTGCGGTCCCGCGTGGTTTCCGGGGACGCGGGGCGGCGCCAGGAAGGTGGGTGCCTTGATGCCTGGGCTGGCGGTTCGGCAGAGCGTGGACTGACGCGACGCTCATACCAGGCCAGGCCGCCCGGCCTTCCCGACTTACGAAGACCAAGTTCAGAGAATGGTTGTCTCACCCGAACTCGCCGACGCATTGTCCGCGATCATCGCCCAGCTGCGGCAGCAAGACGGGAAGATCACGCTGACCAGCCGCTACGACGGCCACGAGCGCCCCTGGCAGCCCCCAGCCCCTGCTGTTCCAGCGACGCGGCGACACCGAGACCCGGCAGATCTCCACCGGCACCGTGCCCACATGCTCAACACCGCGCTCGTCCGGACCGGGGCGTAATGAGACTTGCGGGCGGCGGCCTGGCGGTAGCGTCTCCAGTTTGACCAAGACTCGTGGAATGCGTCCGAGCGGGTGGCGCGGAGTGCAGGGTGAGGGGGATGAGGTCGCGCCCGGTTTCGTGCGTTATGAAGGCTGGCGGGGCGTATGTCCTGGGCGAAAGGTTGTCCACTGGTGGTCAGATCCCCTTTTTTTGGCGGTTCCATCGCTGCTGGCGGCCGCTGCCGGTGGCGGGCGCGCGGGCGGTGACAGCGAGGAAGGCGTGCGCGACCAGAGGACAAGGTGGCGTGCCGGTACTAGGCGCGGTACTTGCGGACCTGGTGTTTGGTGGCGCTCAGGATTCCGATAGCGAGGACTTAGCGGCACTGGGCGCTGATGTGCGGGCATGCGGGTGTGCGTGGCGAGGGAGTTAGCCTGCCGGAGACAAAGCTGTTGTTGGTTTCCAGTCTGGCCTTTCGAGCACGATGTACGACATGTCGGCCCGCAGGTATGCTCAGCACCCCGACGGGGAGCCCGTCGACGTTGGGGAGCCCGATCCGGTCGCGGCGAAAGCGGCCGCGATCGACGCCGCGCAGGCGCGCCCGCAGACCCGGAAGACCGTCGTCAAGCGGGCCCTGGCGGTCGCGGTGGCCGGCGCGGCCATCTACCTGGCGCTGCCCAAGCTCATCGCGGTGCTGGGGGCCTGGCCGCGGCTGTCGACGCTGAACCCGATCTGGTTCACGGTCTGCCTGGCTGCCGAGCTGGCCTCGTTCGCCTGCAACTTCGCCCTGCAGCGGCTAGCGCTGCGCACCAAGGACTGGTTCACCGTGATCACCGCCGCGCTGACCGGCAACGCGGTCACCAACAGCCTGCCCGGCGGCAGCGCAGCCGGCGCCGCCGTCCAGTTCCATATGCTCACCACCGCGGGGTTCGACACCGACACCGCCGTCGGCGGCCTCACCGCGTTCTCGCTGCTCGGCGTCGGCGGCCTGCTGGCGCTGCCCATCTTTGCGCTGCCCGCCATCCTGGCCGGGGTGCCAGTCAGCCGAGGGCTGCTCCATACCGCCCTGCTCGGGATCGCCGCGTTCGTCCTGTACGCGGTCTTCGGCGTGATCGTGCTGCGCACTGACTGGCTGCTGGCAAAAGTCGGGCGCGCGGCGCAGAGCGTGTGGAACCGGGTCACCCGCGGGCACCGGCAGCCGGTGACCGGCCTGGACCGGCGACTGCTGGCCGAACGCGACACGATCAGGGCGGTGCTGGGCGAGAACTGGCGGCAGGCGGTGGTGCTGACGACCGGCCGCCTCGGCTTCGACTACGGCTGCCTGCTGGCCGCCCTGCGCGCCACCGGAGCCGACCCGCAGCCCTCCCTGGTCCTGCTGGCCTACTCCGCAGTCGGCATCGTCGCGCTGCTCGCGGTCACCCCGGGCGGGCTGGGCATCGAGGAGGCCAGCCTGAGCGGCCTGCTGATCCTGGCGGGCGTCGGCGCCGGCTACGCGGTCCTGGCCACCCTGGCCTACCGGATCGCCTCCTACTGGCTCCCCCTGCTGGCCGGGCCGCCGGCCTACCTGCTGTTCCGCCACCGCCACGGACGGCCGGTCCCCCGCCGCGCCACGCCGAGCGAGGACGACCCCACCGCGTAGCCCGGGGCCCATGCCGGCGGTGCTGGGGGCTGCGCTCGCGGGAGGCCTATTCCCGGCATTCAACGGCCGGTGGCCGACCGCCGGAACAGGACCGGGCGCACCAGCTCGCCCCAGCGATGCATGAGCCCGGGTCCGAGCGGGACGCGGCCAGTTCCGGCGAGTAGTGCAGGATCGTAAACCGTAGCCGATAGGCGAGTATCCGGTCGGTGGGGAGCTGATCACGTGCTACGGCGCCCGGCCGGGGAAGGTCGCGGTACGGCGCCGTCCGCAGCGGCTTCCCGGCGGATGCCAGGTACCTGACCTGAAGGCCGTCGCAGCCCGGGACGGCGGACGGGCGGCGAGCCCAGTTGGTGGCGAAGCCGTCCACGTGCACGGACGGGACGGTCCTGGCGTCGCCGAGGATGTGCGCTATGCCCCGGTCAAGTGATTCCTGACGCCATGCCAGGGCGCGACCAGCGGTTCCAAGTCGAAAATCATCGTCCTGACTGACAGCTCCCTGGCCTCGGCGAACAGGCCAGCCAGCCCGGTAACTCGCCCGGGGCAGTGGCCTGCCAGACCTCCTTGACCAGCACCTGCAGCGCGCCGGCGGTCGGGATGGCCAGCAGCGCCGCGACGAAACCGCCGAATATGCCGCCGATCATGCTGCCGAGCGAGGCGCCGACCAGCACGGAGATGAATACGAGCAGCGGGCTGATCCGCACCGTCTTGCTCATGACCACCGGGTTCAGGACGTGGTTCTCGATCTGGGTGTAGACGGCGAAGACCACCGCGGTGACGATGCCCGCGGTCAGGCCCTGGGCGATGAACGCGAACAGGACGGTGGGGATGCCGGCCAGGGCCCCGCCGATCATCGGCAGGAAGTCCACCAGGGCCACCCACAGGCCCCATAGCAACGGGAACGGCACGTCGAGGACCAGCAGCGTCACGAACACCACGGTCCCGGCGATGAGCGAGGTCAGCAGGTTGCCGAACATGTACCCGGTGGACTTCTGGCTGACGTCGGCCGCTATCCGGCTGACCGTGGCCCTGCGGTCCGGGGGAATCTGGCCGAGCGTCCAGTTCCACATCTTCGGGCCCTCGAGCAGCAGGAGCAGGACCAGGACGAAGAGCGTGAACAGCTCGATGACTATCGAGGCCGCGCCCTTGCCGACGGTCAGGGCCGGCTTGCTGAACGACTGGGCGTAGCCGACCAGCTTGGGCTGGTTGCGCTGCACCCAGCTCTGGACGTGGTACCTGACCGCGAGGTGGCCGATCCAGCCCCTGCCGTGCTGCGCGCTGGCGATGTAGCTGGGCAGCCGGTCCGCCAGGTGGGTAATCCCGTTGACCAGCGGCACGCCGAACGCCGCGGCCAGGGCGAGGAAGGCCAGCGCGGCCCAGAGCGTGACGATCGTCACGGCGAGGCCCCGGCGCGGGACACGCCGCTGCACTTTAGCCACGGCCGGGTTGAGCAGCATCGCTGTGAATCCCGCCACGAGCATCAGCAGCAGGATGTCCCGCAGCAGGTAAATCAGCTTGCCGGCCAGGTAGGTGGCGACGACTACCCCAACCGTGACCAGGATGGTCCGCAGCGGGACGTGGCGCCGGTCGGCGGCGTCGAACAGGCGCGCTAGCCTGCCTCGCCGCGGCTGCTCATAGCTCATAGCTCACCTGACCAGCACGCCAGGTACCCGGCATTGCCGGTGGCACCTCCGGGTATGGATGCGGGCCTACGCGGGCCGACGGGCTGGGTCGTCATGATCGGCTCCTTACGTTAGATCGCTGAATATCACGATCACTCTTGTAATACATCATCAATTATGATTTGCATCGAGTCAAGAGCTGTCCCCGCCGAGTGAGGGCACCCCGGCGCGGGCAGCAAGGCAAGCGAAGGGAACCGTCATGTTCAAGTCACTGAGCACGTCCCTGACCGCCCGGGGCATCCTGGCCCTGGCCGTCGGGGTGACCGCGCTGGCCTGGCCCTCGGTCACGGTGCTGGCGCTGGTCGTCATGTTCGCCGTCTACGCGTTCATCGCCGCCGGGCTGCAGGCCGCCCGCGCGTTCAGCAGCGCCAAGGCCGGCCCGGCGCTCGGGCACCTGCTGCTCGGGCTGGCCGACCTGGCCGCCGGGGTGGTCGCGCTGGCCTGGCCCGGGCCCACCGCGCTGGTCCTGGTGCTGATCGTGGGCACCTGGGCGATCATCGCCGGCCTGGTCGAGGTCGCCGCCGCCTTCGGCGCCGGCGAGCCCGCCGGGACCCGGGCCATGCTCACCCTGGCCGGCCTGGCCACCACCGCGTTCGGCGTGGTGCTGTGCGCCCGCCCCGGCATCGGCGCGCTCACCCTCGCCCTGCTGTTCGGCCTGTTCAACCTCATCGCCGGGAGCTGGGCGCTGGTGCACGGCATCGAACTGCGCCACACCGGCAGCACCCCGCATTCCGTCAGGCCGGGAATGCCGGAAATAACGGCGGCCTGACCCATGTCTGGACAAGAGGAACCACTCCCGGAGCGCGGCAGCTCCCCGGACCGCATGGTAGACGCGAGACAGCTGTGGTCTGGCGGCGCGGCGACGGCGGTCGTCGCAGCGCTGATAGCGCTGGCCGGCATCCTGGTATGCCGGTGGCTGTTCGACATCCCCATCCTGGCGCCGCGCCAGGACGGCGCGTGGGGCGATGCGTCCACTGTGGGGTATTCGATCACGGCCGCCGCCGCCGCGCTGGTCGCGACGGCGATCATGCACCTGCTCCTGATCGCTACGCCGCGGCCGCGGGTGTTCTTCACCTGGATCATCGGACTGGCGACAGTAATCGCGGTTGTGTACCCGTTCAGCACCACGGCCCCGCTGTCCCATAAGGTGGCCACCGCACTCATCAACCTGGTGCTCGGCGCCACCATCGGGTCGCTGGTCAACGGGACCGCCGGAAGGGTGATAGAGCGGCGAGCGGTCACTGGCGGCTACCAGCGCGACTACCCGTCGTCGACACTGGAGAACTGAGCTGCCGAGGCGGCCGGTTCGTGGCCGCCAGCCCGGCGGCGCTATCGGCAGCGTCGCCTTCGGCGTGGCCGCGCAGCACGCCGGGCTGTCGCCCGCACTGCTCGCGGCGGCGGCCGGACTGGCGCTCGGCCCGCTGGCCGGGCTGCGCTACCGTTTCCCGGCGATCGCGCCGCAGGACCTGGCCCCGGGCGGCAGCTGGCCGACCCCGAACCTGGCCGCCGATGCCCCGGCCGACGGTCAGGTGTTGGTCACGGTCGAGTACCGGGCGGCCCCCAGCCGGCACCATCAGCTGCTGGCGGCACCGCGCGATGCCCGGTTCAGCAGGCGCAGGACCGGCGCGAGCTCCTGGCGGGTGCGCAGGACAGCGCCGACCCCGGCCGCATCCTGGAGCAGTTCGTCGTCGCGTCCTGGCAGGAGCACCAGCTCCAGCGAGCCCGGGTCACCGTCAGGGACCAGCACCGATACGACGCGATCAGGGCGATGACCGACCCCGCCCACCCAACTGCCGTCACCCACTGGCTGACACCGGAACTCCGCCACGACGGCAACCGGATCCCGTAGTCCTCACGCTCAGGTCAGGAGTTCAACGAGTTCGACGTTTCGGGCAGATGGCCGGCGTGCCCGTTTGACGCGTCGCCCGCCTTCGGTCTTTTTCTCTTGACTAGTCAGTCAAAATGACATTGACGCACTGTTCAGCCAGTGCCAAGATCACTGGCCCAGGCATTCGGAATGAAGAGAGCGGGCGTCGACTGGCGCGTGCGGAGTCCTATGAATCGACCGGTCGGTCAATTCATTGACACTCAATGTCACCCCCGCTACCGTCGCTCACGTGACGCTTAGCGCAGTGGTCGTGGGGACGGGTATCGGCTGCCAGACGCACGTGCACGCGCTTCGGGGGGCCGGCTTCGATGTCGTCGCGCTGGTGGGCCGTGATCCTGCGAGGACGGCTGAGCGGGCGGCGCGCGTCGGCATTCCCAGTGCGTTTACATCGCTAACGGACGCGCTGGCGCGCACGGACGTCGATGCGGTGGTGGTGGCGACGCCTCCGAACACCCATGCTGAACTCGTGCTCGAGGCTGTTGCGGCCGGGAAGCACGTGGTGTGCGAGAAGCCGTTTGCGCGGGACAAGAACGAGGCGCTTCGGATGCTGGCCGCGGCCGAGGAGGCCGGTGTCGTGCACCTGGTCGGCACCGAGTACCGGTGGGGGGCCACTCAGGGGCTGGCCACGCGTGCGATCGCCGGGGGCGTGGTGGGAACTCCGCGCCTGGCAACGTTCCTTCTCTTCGGAGGGTTCCTCGCCGGTCTGGACGCCGGGGTGCCGGAGTGGTGGGGCGCGGCCGGTCAGGGCGGCGGGTGGCTGCAAGCCCACGCTCCGCATCTGGTCGATCAAGTGCGGAGCAGTCTCGGCGAGTTCGAAGGAGTCAGCGCCGGATTGCCGCGCGTTGCGGAGCACGAGTGGGCGGCGGAGGACAGTTTCTCGGTCCGCTTCCGGCTCACCAACGGTGTCGAGGGCGTGATGCACGAGTCTGCCTGTGACTGGGGCCCGCCGATGTTCATGACGCGGGTCGCTGGCACGTCGGGAACGTTGTGGGTCGAAGGTGGCGCGGTGTATGTGGCCGACGCTGAGGGAACCAGGCGGCTCCCGGTGCCTGATGACCTGGCCGCGCTCCCATTTGACCCGCCTCCGATGGACCTGCTGGTGAGTGACTACGACAGGATGCGCTCCGGCGCTGGTGAGATTCCGCCGTTTACGCGGTTGTACAAGACGTTCGACGATCTGATCAATGGCAGGCCGGTGCCGAGCGATCCGCGGCCAGGGACCTTTGCCGATGGCGTGGCCGCCATGGCCGTGATCGACGCTATCCGCGAGTCGGCGGCCGCCGGGGGAAGGTGGGTCGCCGTGACCGGTGGCTGACGCTGGTTTCCTGGTGTCTCGGCGGGGCTCCCGCCGGGCGGCGCGAAATGATAACGTGCCCTCCGTTACAGGGATGAAGACGACGAGGGGAGAACGTCATGGGCGACCTCGACAGCAAGACGGTCATCATCGCGGGGGCCGGGCCCGGCCTGGGCCGGGAGACGGCGCTGGCCTGCTTCCGGCAGGGAGCGAACGTCGTCATCGCCGCCCGCACGGCGGCCAGGCTCGACGCGGTCGCCCGGGAGGTCGACGCGACGGGGCGGCGGGTGGCCCAGGTCGTCGCCGACATCACCGACGAGGCCGACTGCCGATCGATCCTCCAGACGGCCCTGGACCGGTTCGGCGCCGTCGACGGCATCGTGAACGTCGCGGTGAAAAGCTCGGGCCAGGGCGGGCTCCGAGCGGCGGGCGACTTCTCCGAGTGGCGCGACACCTTCGAGGTCAACGTCTTCGGGACGATGCGGCTCATCCAGTTCGCGCTGGACGAGCTCAGAAAGTCTAGGGGCGCGGTGGTGATGGTCAACGCCCAGACCTACCACGCCCCGCCGCCCGCGCACATCCAGATCGCTTACGCGTCGTCGAAGGCGGCGCTGACCGGGGCGATGCGCCACCTGGCGGCGGAGGTCGGGCCCGACGGGGTCCGGGTGAACGAGGTCACGCCGGGCTGGATGCTGGGGCCCCCGGTCGAGAGCTACGTGAAGAACGCCGCCGCGCAGCGCGGCGTCGATCCCGCCACCGTGCTGGCCGAATTGACCGCCCGCATGCCGCTGCGGCGGATGGCGTCGGACGGGGACGTCGCCGAGGCCATCGCCTTCCTGCTCTCAGACCGGGCGGCCGGGATCACCGGCCAGACCCTGATGGTCAACGCCGGCGAGGTCATGCACTAAGCAAGCGCTCTTGACAGCCTTAAGCATGCGACTCTAATTTGAGAATCAGTTATCCACTTTGAGCGGAGCAAGATCCATCGTGGACTGCGCAGGCTAGGAGTCAGCATGTCTCTCGACCAGACGGCGCCCGTCATCATCGTGTCGGCTGATTCGCACGTAGGCCCGCGGTTGCGCGAAGATTTGCGCCCCTACTGCCTGGCCCGGCACCTGGACGATTACGACGCACTGATAGCGCAGGTCGGCCCGATCGTTAACGGCCAGGCGCTCCTCGGGCACCCGAACGCGGGCCCCGGGCACTACGACTCAGCTGCCCGCCTGAAGGACATGGACAGCGACGGCGTAGCCGCAGAGGTCATTTACCACGGCAGTCAGAACGGCGAGCCCTTGCCGTGGGGCGGAAGCGCCAAGTTCGGTATCGGTACCTTCGACGCCTTTGACAGCTCCTTGCTGGAGCTTTCAGAGCTCGGATGCGATATCTACGACCGATGGCTGGCCGATTTCTGCTCGACGGATCCGAGGCGGCTCCTGGGACTGGTTCACATCCCGGCCTGGGATATCGGCAAGAGCGTCGAGGTGGTCAAGCGGGCAGCGGCGGCCGGGCTGACGGGAGTTAACTTCCCGGTTTGCGGCCGGGCCGGGATCAGGGCCTACAACGACCCGGCCTGGGACCCGTTCTGGGCGGCCTGCGTTGAAAACGGGATGACGCTGCACACGCACGGCAACGGCGCGCCGGTTTTCGAGTCGACGACTGGTCCCGGCGCCGAAGAAATCACCATCACCGACGTCGGGAGCTGGACGTCCCGGCGGGCTGCGCACTACCTGATCTACGGGCAGGTGTTTGACCGGTTCCCCGATTTGACGCTGTTGATCACGGAAATCGAAGAGCAGTGGTACCAGACGACGCAGTGGGCTCTCGATTCACAGTACCGGCGCTTCGGCCACACGCCGCTCAAGAAGGGCCAGCCGAGTGCCTACTTCCCAACGAACATTTACATGGGCGCCAGCTTCATGTCTGCCCAGCAGGCGGTGGAAGCGTCCCGGGATGGCTACGCCGACAACGTCATCTGGGGCCGCGACTACCCGCACATGGAAGGCGCCCACCAGGCCGGCGATTTCGAGGAACCGGTCCACCTGGTGGCACTGCGGAATGTCATGTCGCGAGTCTCGCAGCAAGACGCGGTCAACATGGCGGGTCTCAACGGAGTGCGGGCCCTGGGGCTGGATGGCGAATATCTCGCAACGGTAGCCTCTCGAATCGGCGCTCCGACCGTGAACCGACTCACCACCCCGGTCGAATCGTTCCCCGAGGTCCTCCCGCTGTGCATGGCCTTCGCGGGCCAGTCCGGCCCGCGGCCGCTTGAGAAAGAGGAGATGGAAACGTTCAGGCTCACTCCCTGATAGGAAACGCCGCAGCAGGAATTCACATTAGGGTGGTCCCATGACCGATTATCCAGGGCGAATCCCAGACGCGGAGGAGGTTGGACTGCGCGCCGCTGCACTGCGTTTGGTGAGCGAGTATTTTGCCCGGCTCGACCGCGCAGATGTGGAAGGCCTGCTCGAGCTGTACGCCGACGATGCCGTCCTTCAGGATGCAAAGGGTAAGACTGCGATTCGGCAGGCCATCCTGAGCAGTTCAGCGGCGGTGGCAGGCAAGAACTCGCCTCATATTCCGACGAACATCAGAGCTGCGTCGATCGACGACGGCGTGATCGTTGACTATACGGTGGTTGCGTACCTGCAGGAGGGTCCTGGCCCGTATCCGGCAATTGCCATCCTGAACCAGCGGCAGATCCTGAAGCGGTCGGCTTCAGATGACAGCCTGCACATCGTGGAGCACTTGGTCAACGGTTTCGACCTTCGCCAGAGCTGATGGGCCCGCTGCTGGCGCCAGTGACCAGGCGGTCAGCCCTGCGCCTGCGGGTATCCCGACCCGGCTATAATCGCGTCATGACCGCTAGTACCGTGACGGTCGGCGAGAGCGGCCTGAAATGACTGCCGTCGACAAGCCGATCAGAAAAGATGTTGCTCGAAACCGAGGCCTGCTTATGAAGTCGGCCGAGGAGGTGTTCGCCGAGCGGGGAACTGAAGTAACTCTGGAAGAGATCGCGCGTCATGCCGGCGTGGGGATAGCGACCGCCTATCGCCACTTCGCGAGCAAGCAGGCCATCGTCGAGGCGATGTTCGAGAGCCGGTTCAGCAAGTTCCAGGCCGTGCTCTACGAATGCGAGTCGATCGCCGATCCGCGAGAAGCGTTCGAAACCTATCTCTACCGCATCTGCGAACTGCAGGCTACTGACCGCGGGATGCGTGAAGCGATTTCGGCAAACCACGGACTGGACAAAGTCGCCCAGTTCCGCGAGCGTGGAAAGCCGCTATTCGAGCGACTGTTCAACCGAGCTAAGCAGGCTGGCGCATTTCGGCCGGAGTGCGAACTGAGCGACATCGTCGTCGCATTCTGGATGATCGGCAAGGTCAGCGACGCCACGCACCGAGACTTCCCCGAGCAATGGCGCCGTCAGTTGAGCTTCCTGCTTGATGGACTGCGGGCTGAAACAGTGCCGCGCCAACCGCCTGCCACGGGGGCGCTGTCGATGGAGCAGATCGAGACAATCATGGCGACCATTTGACCGGGTGCACTGGACGACGCCCGCGCGCTGGCCGAGTCGGTTGTGACGCCCGTCCTTGGTCCGGGGCAGCACGAAGCGACGGGCCGACCGGCTACACTCAGGCGCAGAACGGGCTGTAGCGCAGCTTGGCTAGCGCGCGTGCTTTGGGTGCACGAGGCCGCGGGTTCGAATCCCGCCAGCCCGACTTTCAGTTATCGGAGCGGTCGTAGCGGGAGACCAGGATCAGGGCGGCGACGAAGACCCCGATCATGGCGATGAGCAACGCCAGCTCCGGCGTTGACGCGGTGGCCTCGCTGGAGAGGACGAAAAGGACCCGTCTGATCACGGCGACCAGACCGACCGCGAGCAGCGGCTGGGTGACCAGATGGTGTGCGCGCAGCGATAGCACCACGGTGTGCATGATCTCGACCAAGATCAGCACGAGCAGCAGCCGGTTGAGCAGGTTGACCGCCGCGGCCTCCACCGAGCCGTCCGTAACGCCGCGGAGAAAATCAACGATGCCGAGCACCAGCACCACTGCGGCGAGGAGGACCAGCAGTACTCCGACGATCACCGCCACGAAATCCTGAACGTGCTCAAGCGCCCAGATGACGCCGGCCACCCCGCGCGGATGCTGCACCTTATCGTCGGGCATACAGCCCATTATGGGCATATCGCAGCCCGCCGTAAGGTTCCGCCGAGATTGAAGGTGTAACCGCGCTAGCTGGGCTGGCTGGGCTGGCTGGTTCGGCTCGGCTGGCTGGGGACGGCGATGTCGGGCGTGTCGAGGCGGGCCGCTTCCGCGGTGTCGTCGTCGGGCTCGGTCTGCGACTTGCGTTCCGCCGCGACCCGGCTCAGGTAGACGTCGACCTCGCGCTTCTTCTCCGCGTCGTCCCAGCCGAGCACGTCGGCCATCAGGTTGGCGACCGTCGGGGCGGCGGACACGCCGCGGTCCCAGGCCTCGATGGAGATCCGGGTCCGCCGTGCCAGCACGTCGTCCACGTGGCGGGCGTCCTCGTGGGTGACCGCGTAGCGGGCCTCCACCGCGAGGTAGTCGTCGGCGCCGGGCAGCGGCTCGGCCAGCGCCGGGTCCGCGCGGATCATGTCGAGCACTTCGTTGATGCACGAGCCGTAGCGGTTGAGCAGGTGCTCGACCCGGGCGACGTGGATCCCCGCGGACTCCGCGAGCGACTGGCGCTGGTTCCACAGCGCCTTGTAGCCCTCGGCGCCGACCAGCGGCAGGTCGGCCGTGACCGACTCGGGCACCCGGGCGTCCATCGGCCGCGCCGCCTCGTCGACCGCGTCTTTCGCCATTACCCGGTAGGTGGTGTACTTGCCGCCGGCGACCACGACCAGGCCGGGTACCGGATGCCCGACCACGTGCTCGCGGGAGAGCTTGGAGGTGGACTCCGACTCGCCCGTCAGCAGGGGCCGCAGGCCGGCGTAGACGCCCTCGACGTCCTCGCGGGTCAGCGGCGAGCTGAGCACCGAGTTGACGTGCTCGAGCAGGTAGTCGATGTCGCGCGAGCTGGCGGCCGGGTGCTCCTTCGACAGCGACCAGTCGGTGTCGGTGGTGCCGATGATCCAGTGCCTGCCCCACGGGATGACGAACAGCACGCTCTTCTCTGTCCGCAGGATGATGCCCGTGTTCGACTGCAGCCGGTCGCGCGGCACTACCAGGTGGATTCCCTTGGAGGCGCGCACGTGGAACTGGCCGCGGGTGTCGGCCAGGGCCTGGGTATCGTCGGTCCACACCCCGGTGGCGTTGATGACCTGCTTGGCCCGCACGTCGAATGACTTGCCGCTCACCAGGTCGGTGACGGTGGCGCCGGTGACGCGCTCGCCCGCCCGCAGGAAACCGGTCACCTTGACCCGGCTGGCGGCGAGCGCGCCGAACGTGGCCGCCGTGCGCACCACCGTCATCGTGTGCCTGGCGTCGTCCACCTGCGCGTCCATGTACTGGATGGCGCCGGTGAGCGAGTCGGGCCGCAGGCACGGGGCCTCGCGGAGCGCGCCCTTGCGGGACAGGTGGCGGTGGCGCTTGAGCCCCTTGGCGGTGCCGGAGGCATAGGCCATGCCGTCGTACATAAACACGCCGGCGCCGACGTAGGGCCGCTCCCAGTACTTGTGCTGCAGCGGGTACAGGAACTCCACCGGCCGCACCAGGTGCGGGGCGATGACGTTCAGCAGCAGCCCGCGCTCGTGCAGCGCCTCGTTGACGAGGCCGAAGTCGAGCATCTCGAGATAACGCAGCCCGCCGTGCATGAGCTTGCTTGACCGGCTCGACGTGCCGCTGGCCCAGTCGCGGGCCTCGACGATGGCCGTCGACAGGCCGCGCGTCACCGCGTCGAGCGCGCTGCCCGCCCCGACGACGCCGCCTCCCACGACCAGCACATCTAGCTCGCGTTCGGCCATCTTGGCGATCGCGTCGGCGCGCGCCGCCGGGGACAGTGCAGCTACCACGACACCTCCGGTTGACTAGCTGACATCTACCCAGTCGAGGGTGCGCTGCACGGCCTTCTTCCATCCGGCGTAGCCGGTCTCGCGCTGCTCGGCCGTCCACGTCGGCGACCAGCGCTTGGATTCGTTCCAGTTCGCCCGCAGCTCCTCCGTGGTCGACCAGAACCCGGTGGCCAGGCCGGCCGCGTAAGCGGCGCCGAGCGCGGTGGTCTCCGCCACCACCGGACGACTGACCGGGACGCCGAGGATGTCGGCCTGCAGCTGCATGGCCAGGTCGTTGGCGGTGACGCCGCCGTCGACCTTCAGCACCTCCAGGTGCACGCCGGAGTCCTGCTCCATCGCCTCGGCGACGTCGCGGCTCTGGTAGCAGATCGCCTCCAGGGTGGCGCGGGCCAGGTGGGCGTTGGTGTTGAAGCGGGACAGGCCGACGATCGCGCCCCGGGCGTCGCTGCGCCAGTACGGCGCGAACAGGCCGGAGAACGCGGGCACGAAGTAGATCCCGCCGTTGTCGCTGACCTGGCGGGCCAGGGGTTCGATCTCGGCCGCGCCGGAGATGATGCCGAGCTGATCGCGCAGCCACTGCACGGCCGAGCCGGTCACCGCCATCGAGCCCTCGAGCGCGTAGATCGGCTTGTTCGACCCGAACTGGTAGCAGACGGTCGTGAGCAGCCCGTTCTTGCTGCGAACGAGCTCTTCCCCGGTGTTCAGCAACAGGAAGTTGCCGGTGCCGTAGGTGTTCTTGGCCTCGCCGGGGGCGAAGCAGACCTGGCCCACGGTCGCGGCCTGCTGGTCGCCGAGGTCGCCGGTCAGCGGCACGCCGTGCACCGCCGCCAGGCCGGTTATCTCGCCGTAGCCCTGCGGCGCTGAGGACGGCACGATCTTCGGCAGCATCGATCTCGGTATGCCGAAGAAGCCGAGCAGCTCGTCGTCCCAGTCGAGGGTTTCCAGGTCCATCAGCATGGTCCTGCTGGCGTTGGTGGGATCGGTGACGTGCGAGCCGCCGTTGACGCCACCGGTCAGGTTCCAGATGACCCACGAGTCGGTGTTGCCGAAGGCCACGTCGCCCGCCTCGGCGGCGGCCCGGACCCCGTCGACGTTCTCCAGGATCCACTGGATCTTGCCGCCGGAGAAGTAGGTGGCGGGCGGGAGGCCGGCCTTGCGGCGGATCGTGTTGCCGCGCTCGTCGCGGTCCAGGGCGCTGGCGATGCGGTCGGTTCTGGTGTCCTGCCACACGATGGCGTTGTAGTAGGGACGCCCGGTCTTGCGGCTCCATACGACCGAGGTCTCCCGCTGGTTGGTGACGCCGAGAGCGGCCAGGTCCTTCCCGGTCAGGTTGGCCGCGCCGAGCGCGGTCTGGATGACCGCGACCGTCCGCTCCCAGATCTCCACCGGGTTGTGCTCGACCCAGCCGGCCTGCGGCAGGATCTGCTCGTGCTCCAGCTGGTACTTGCCGACCTCGTTGCCGGAGTGGTCGAAGATCATGAATCGCGTACTGGTCGTGCCCTGGTCGATGGCACCGACGAAATCTGGCATGGCTGTCCTCCTCGCTTATGCGCCGGCCCGCGGATCTCTGGGTGTCTGCACGTTGGTCTCCGTCACCTGGGTCTCTGACGACCTCGGGATCCGGGCTTCAGGAACATCCGCCGTTGTGGCGACTGGTTCGGCTTCCGGGATCGGACCCTTGACATCCTCGATCATCTTGAGCCGTGCGTGCAGGATGTCGCCGATGAAGAAGTCGTAGATGAGCACGCCGATTACGCCCCCGATGAGGGGCCCGACTATCGGTATCCAGAAGTAGCCGGTGAAGTTCGGGCCTGCTAGCGCGTGATATGTGCCAGGCAAGGCCACTCTCCCCCAGCCCCCGAAGAAGGCGAGCAGCCGGGGCCCGAAGTCACGGGCGGGGTTGATGGCGTATCCCGCGTTCGGGCCGTAGGACATGCCGACCGCCGCAACGATGAAGCCGATGACCAGCGGTGTCAGGTTGGACTGCACCGCCGCGTTCCGTGCGTCGATGACGGCGACGACGAACATCAGCAGGAACGCCGTGCCGACAATCTGGTCGATCAGTGGCCCGCCGTAACCGCCGCGGAAGTACCCGGCCGGGAACGTGGCAAAGATCGAAAATGTCGTCAGTGCCTGCCCGCCGCTCTTCGGCGTGTGGTTCACGAAGTTGATCAGGTTGATCGCGTTGTCGTAGACCAGCCACACCAGGGCGCCGCCGACGAAGCACCCGAACACCTGGGCACCCCAGTAGGGCAAAATCTTGGCCCAGGCGAATTTGCGTCTGACGGCGAACGCCAGGGTTACCGCCGGGTTGATATGGGCGCCGCTCACGCCGCCCGCCACCCAGATGGCGAAGGCGACCGCCATCGCCCATCCCCAGGTGATCAGCAGCCAGTCGCCCGCCGCGTTGAAGATCGTGGTGGGACTCGCGGTCCGGCCCGAGCC
Organism: uncultured Actinomycetota bacterium; assembly: GCA_963773105.1. GTDB lineage: Bacteria > Actinomycetota > Actinomycetes > Streptosporangiales > Streptosporangiaceae > Trebonia. The sequence continues at coordinate 748,802 of CAVZAA010000001.1, read as the reverse complement.
GGGCAGCCCGGCCACGGCCACAGCCACGACGCCGTCGCCGAAAGCGATCAGCACGAAGCATCCCAGGAACTCTGCCATGAGTTCGCCCCACAGCCCGGTGATGCGTCCGACCGTGCGGCCCTCACCTCGTAGCGGAGTGATATCAGCCATGATGTCCTCCTGCCCCCGCCGCGCGTCGTTGCGGGCGGAACCTGCTGTCTCGGCCAAAGTACGACTCTGATCGATGAACGGCAATGGGCCAAGCGGGTAAAGTTTTGGCAAAATCCGAACGAATCAGACACACTCTTGACGCGGTGAACGGCATAGTCCTATGTTTTTCGCAAAACGTCGTTCTGTAATACCGAACGTCATTCTGATGACTGCGCGACCTGTGGGGCGTCAATGAAGAAGCTCATCAACAGTCCGGACACCGTGGTGACCGACGCGCTCGCGGGAATCGCCGCCGCGCACCCGTCCCTCGCTGTCGACATCGAAAACAAGATCATTCTGCGGGCGGGCGGCCCGACGGCGGGCAAGGTCGGCCTGGTATCCGGCGGCGGGTCCGGGCACGAGCCGCTGCACGGCGGGTTCGTCGGGTACGGGATGCTCGACGCGGCCTGCGCGGGCGAGGTCTTCACCTCGCCGGTGCCCGACCAGATGCTGGCCGCCACCCTGGCAGTCAACGGCGGGGCCGGCGTGCTGCACATCGTCAAGAACTACACCGGCGACGTGCTCAACTTCCAAATGGCGGCCGAACTGGCCGACGACGAGGGCGTCGAGGTCGCCTCCGTCGTGGTCAACGACGACGTCGCCGTCCAGGACTCGCTCTACACGGCCGGCCGCCGCGGCGTCGGCGCCACCGTGTTGGTCGAGAAGATCGCGGGCGCGCTGGCCGAGCGCGGCGCCCCGCTCGCCCAGGTGGCCAACGTGGCGGCCGAGGTCAACGAGCGCAGCCGGTCGTTCGGCGTCGCCCTTACCTCGTGCACCGTCCCGGCCGCGGGCAAGCCGACCTTCGATCTGGCCGAGCAGGAGATCGAGCTCGGCATCGGCATCCACGGCGAACCCGGCCGCACCAGGGCGCCACTGGAGCCAGCGAGCGCGATCGTGGGGATCGTGATGGACGCGATCAACGCCGACATGCCGGTCGACGGCGACCTGCTGGTCATGGTCAACGGCATGGGCGGCACCCCGCTGATCGAGCTCTACGGAGCGTTCAACGAGGTCAACAAGTACATCAGCGGCCACGGGGGGCGGATCGCCAGGAACCTGGTGGGCAACTACATCACCAGCCTGGAGATGCAGGGCTTCTCAGTGACCGTGTGTCATCTGACAGATACGCTCGCAGACTTGTGGGACGCGCCGGTAGACACACCCGGGCTCCGTTGGGGACGGTAGACCCGACAGCGTCGTCAAGTACCGCGAGGAGCCCTTATGGACGCTGAATTCTTCCGCGCGTGGATAGCGGAGATCGCGGCGGTCGTCGAAGCCCAGCGAGACCACCTCACGCAGCTTGACGCCGCGATCGGCGACGCCGATCACGGGATCAACCTCGCCCGCGGGTTCAGCGCCGTGCAAGCGGCGCTGGCCTCGGCCGACACTCCCACCCCGGGCTCGGTGCTGGTGCTGACTGGGTCCACGCTGATCTCCAAGGTGGGCGGGGCGTCGGGGCCGCTGTACGGCACCGCGTTCCGGCGCGCGGGCAAGGCGCTCGGGGACAAGCCCGAGGTGGATCTGCCCGAGGTGGCCGAGGCGCTGGCGGCGGCGCTTGCGGGCGTCAAGAAGCTCGGCGCCGCCAGCGAGGGCGACAAGACCATGGTCGATGTGCTTGCCCCGGCCGTCGCGGCGTTCAGCCAGGCCGTTTCCGATGGCGCGGCCGCGCCCGCCGCCCTCGCCACGCTGACCGAGACGGCCGACGCGGGTGCGCATGACACGATCGAGATGCAGGCGCGCAAGGGCCGGGCCAGCTACCTCGGCCCGCGCAGCGTGGGGCACGAGGACCCGGGCGCGGCCTCGTCCGCGCTGATCCTGCACGCGCTGCGCGACGTCGCGGCCCGGCAGACGGGATGAGCGGGATGAGCCGGCATGCGAGATGAGACGGCCGGCCAGCCGGGGCCGCCGCTCCGGTTTCGCGGTCTGCCGGTGTCGGCGGGGACGGCGGCGGGCATACTGCGGATCGTCGCCGACAGCGCCGTCGGCGACACCACGACGTTTAGCGCCACGCCCGAGGAGGTCGCCGCCGCGTTCACGGCGGTGGCGGCCGAGCGGTCCGCGCTGGCCGAGCGGCTGCGCCGCGCCGGGCGCACCTCGGAAGCCGAGATCATCGCGATCGGCGCGCTGATAGCGGGCGACCCGGCGCTGTCCGCGCCCGCCGTGGCGGCAGTGGAAGGCGGCGCGGACGCGGGCACAGCCGTGCGCGAAGCGGCCGAGCGCCAGGCCGAGGTGATGGAGAAGCTGAACAACCCGGCCCTGGCCGAGCGGGCGGGCGACATCCGGCAGGTAGGCGTGGCCGTCATCGAGCGGCTGCGCACGGGCGGGGCTTCGACCGGGCCGGCCGCCGAGTCGGGGGCTGCGTCCGGCACTAGTGCAGAAGGCGGCGCCGGACAAGGGCTCGACGCGGAGGCCGGTGAATTCATCCTGGTTCGCCACGAGGTCAGCCCGTCCGACCTGATCGAGTTGGCCGAGGCCGGCCTGGCGGGCGCGGTCTCGGTCGCGGGCGGCGCGAGCTCGCACGCCGCGATCGTCGCCCGCGGGCTCGGCGTTCCGATGATCGCGGGGGCGAGTCCGGACGTGCTCAGCCTGACTCCTGGGCAGGCCGCCGTGGTTGACGGCACCGTCGGCGAACTCCTGGTCGGCGCTCAGGAGATGGCCGACGCCCAGCGTGCCTGGGGTGCCCAGACCGACACGGGCAACGAGGTGAAGGTCGGCGGGCCCGCCCGGACGACGGACGGGCGTCAGATCGTCGTGCTGTGCAACGTCGCCTCGGCGGTCGAGACTCGGCGCGGCCTAGCGGCCGGCGCCGACGGGGTCGGGCTTTTGCGGACCGAGCTCCCCTATGTGCAGGCCTCGGACTGGCCGACGCTGGAGCAGGACCGGGAGCAGCTCGGCCCGATCCTGGAGCTGCTGACCGGCCGGACCGCCACCGTCCGGTTGCTGGACTTCTCGGGCGATAAGATTCCGCCGTTCCTGGCTCCCTCGCCTGCTGGGAACAGTGATGGTGATGCGGTCGGTGGGAGCAGTGAAGTGGGCGGTACCGGTGCAGGTGGTGAGGTCCGCGTGGATGGTGAGTCCGGTGGGGCTGGCCGGGGTGGCGAGGTCAGCCGGGAAGTCGGCTTGCCGGCCGGGGCTGGGCTGGCCGCCTTGCTCGAGCACCCGACGGCGCTGGCCGATCAGCTGCGGGCCATGCTCGAGGCCGGGCGGGACGCGCGCCTGGCGGTGCTGATCCCCATGGTGAGCTCGCTGCGCGAGGTCAGCCGGGTGCGCGACGTCCTGACGGCGACGGCGGCTGAGCTCGATGTGGAGGTGCCGCCGCTCGGGATCATGGTGGAGCTCGAGTCAACCGCCAGGAACGCCGGCGTGTTCGCGTCCGCGGTGGACTTCTTCTCGATCGGGACCAACGATCTGACCGGCGACGTGCTCGGACTGGGACGGCGCGATCCGGCCGCCGGGCCGGGGCTGGCCGCTCACCCTCGGGTCCTGGCGCTGGTCAAGGGGGTCGCCAAGGCGGGCAAGGAAGCCGGGATCACGGTCTCCGTGTGCGGGGACGCGGCCGCCGATCCCCGGGTGCTGCCGCTGCTGATCGGCGCCGGCATCAAGGCGGTGAGCGTGCCCGCCGCCAGAGTCGGTCCGGTCCGTTCGAAAATATCGAATTTGAATTTCTTGTCTTGCAAGCAACTGACCGAACGGGCGCTGCTGGCCTCGTCAGCGGCCGAGGTGTGGGACCTGGTGCCCGCGCCGTGAGCGGATCAGCGCAGCGCCGCCAGCAGCGAGCCGCCGCGGCCCGCTCCGAGGTCGCGCGAGACGGAGCGGGCCGACTCCACCACCGCGCGGATCAGCTCGCCCTGGGTGGCGCGGTCGAGGACTCGCCCGACCGGGCCGACCAGGCCGATCGAGCCCACCACGCCCTCCCGGCCCGCGATCGGCGCCGCGATGCCCGCGTCGCCCACGGTGGCTTCCTCGTTCTCGATCGCGTAGCCGTGCCTGCGGACCTGGGCCAGCGCCTGGCCGAGGGACGCGCGGGTGGTCTTGGTGCGGCCGGTCAGCGCCGTACGCTCCTCGGCCATGACCCGCGCCGCCTCCAGGGCGGGCAGGTACGCGACGATCGCGTGACCGAGCGCGCACGCGTGCCACGGGATGGCCGCGCCCACCTCCAGGATCTGCACGGTGTTGTCCGGCCGGAACACGTGATGCAGCACGATCGCGCGGGTTCCGGACAGCGTCGCGACCCACACCGCCTCGTTCGTCCGCTGGGCGAGGGACTCGGCCCACAGCAGGGAGCGAGCCCGCAGCTCGGACCCGTCGAGGTAGGCGTTGCCGAGCTGCAGGACCCCGGCCCCGAGGCTGTACTTGCCGCTGGCCGGATCCTGCGCCACCAGGTCATGCGCGACCAGCGCACGGAGCAACCCGTGGGTGGTCGGCTTCGCAAGACCGACCCGCTCCGCAATCTCAGTGACGCCGAGCCGCGGCGTCCCCGACCCGAGCGCGGCGAGGATGGCGGCGGCCCGCTCCACAGACTGGATCATAAGGTCCTTTTCGGTAATGTCGAACAAGCTCAGGATAGGGCATAGTTCATGGCTGCACAGGTGGGTATCGTGCTCGTCTCGCACAGCGCCTCGCTGGCCGAGGGCACCGCTGAACTCGCTGGCCAGGTCGGCGGCGGAACGGTCACCATTGCCACCGCGGGCGGGACCGACGACGGGCGCCTCGGGACCAGCATCGACAAGGTCGAGGCGGCGATCCGGCGCGCCGACACCGGGGCCGGCGTCGTGATCCTGCCCGATTTGGGCAGTTCGGTGCTGACCGTGCGGACGCTGCTAGCCGATGATCTTGACGACCTTCCCGGCCCGCTTGAGGTGGCCGACGCCCCGTTCGTCGAGGGCGCGGTGGCGGCCGCGGTCACCGCCGCCGCGGGCGGCAGCCTCAAGGCCGTGCTCGACGCCGCGCAGGAGGCACGTCATGCCAGAAAACTCTGAGGCGACGATCACCCTGGCGGGCGACCTGCACGCGCGGCCGGCGGGCGCGCTCTCGGTGGCGGCCGCGCAGTTCTCTTCTAAGGTGCAGCTGTCGGTCGCGGGCAGCGAGGTCGACGCGAAGAGCGTCCTTTCTGTCATGCAGCTCGGCGCGAGCAGCGGCCAGCAGATCACCGTGCGCGCTGTCGGCCCCGACGCGGAGAACGCGGTCGAGACCATCATCGGCATCCTGTCCACCGTCACCAAGGTCGGCGATTGAGCTAACGCCGCCCGGCTTTCCGTTGCGGCCGGTAAACGAGTGTCGTTCCGGCCCGTTCCCGTGCTAGGTTCCGCGATCGTGCGACGCGTCTCGGTAGTAGGGAACTCCGGCTCGGGCAAATCCACGGTGGCCAGGAAACTGGCCGACATCCTCGGCGTCCCGCACCTGGAGCTGGACGCCGTCTTCCACCAGCCGGGCTGGGTGCCGCTGCCCGAGGACGAGTTTCGCCGCGCGGTCGGGGCGGCCGCGGCGCAGGAGAGTTGGGTGATGGACGGCAACTACTCCGTCGTCCGCCCGCTGGTCTGGGCCCGGGCGGACACGGTCGTCTGGCTCGACCTGCCCCGGCGCACGGTAATGCGGCAGGTGGCCTGGCGGACGCTGCGCCGGGCGGTCACCCGCCAGGAGCTATGGAACGGCAACCGCGAGCCGCTGCGCAACTTCCTGACCTGGCTCCCGGAGGAGTCCATCATCTCCTGGGCGTGGCACAACCACGACAAGTACCGGAACAGGTACGCCGCGGCGGCGGCCGACCCGGCTAACGCCCATCTGACCTTTATCCGCCTCGCCAGCCACCGCGACATCACCCGTTTCCTGGCCGAGACCGGCCGCTTAGCGCGCGCCTGCGCGTCATCTTGCTTTTGGGTGCCGAGCTGTTGTCCCAATATGGGAGTTTGCGTTATGGTCTTCCGTTACGCTGCAGTTTTACCGGCCGGGGGGCGATTTCGTATCAGCTTTCCGGCGGAAGAGGCCGATCCGTGGGGGGACCATGGCTACATTCACTCCTGGCGTACAACCAATGGAAGAGCAGAGGGATAAGGGCCTCAAGTCCGGTGCCCTCGGCCTCGCGTCGAGCGTAGTGATCGGGGTCGCGTCCACCGCGCCCGCCTACAGCCTGGCCGCGACGCTGTTCTTCGTCGTGGCCGCCGTCGGGCTGAAGGCACCCCTGGTGGCCGTGCTGGCGTTCGTGCCGATGCTGCTGTGCTCGATCGGCTTCAGCGAGCTGAACAAGGCCGACCCTGACTGCGGCACCACCTTCATCTGGGGTACCAGGGCGTTCGGGCCGTCGGTCGGCTGGGCGGGCGGCTGGGCCACCGTGGCGGCCGACCTGCTGGTCATGGGCAGCCTCGCCCAGGTCGCCGGCCAGTACCTCTTCTTCCTGTTCCAGGGGCCGAACAGCTCGATCGGAGCTAACGCCTCGGGCGGCTGGGTGCTGCTGGTAGGGATCCTGTGGATCATCGCGATGACCTGCATCTGCTACCGCGGCATCGAGCTGTCGGCCAGGTTCCAGCGGATCTTGCTCACCATCGAAGTCGTGATGCTGATGGTGATGTCGGTGACCGCGCTGGTCAGGGTATACGTCAGCCATCCGACGGGATCATTGCACCCGAGCCTGTCCTGGCTGTCGCCTGCGCAGCTGCCGTTGTCGGCGTTCGTGTCCGGCATCATCTTGATGCTGTTCATCTACTGGGGCTGGGACACCGCCCTGTCGGTCAACGAGGAGACGGCGGACAAGGCCAGGACGCCCGGCCGGGCCGGCATCATCTCGACCATCCTGCTGCTGATCACCTACGCGATCGTCATCATCGCGGTGATGTCGTTCGCCGGGGTCGGCGGCAACGGGGTCGGGCTGACCAACCCGGCCCACCAGTTCGACGTGCTGTCGGTGACCGGCAGCGCGATCTTCGGAACCTCGGGATTCGGCACGGTCCTGTCCCGGCTGCTGATCCTGATGGTGCTCAGCTCGGCCGCCGCGTCCACCCAGACGACGATCCTGCCCGCTGCCAGGACCACGCTCTCCATGGCCGCCTACCGGGCGCTGCCCCAGCAGTTCGCCAAGATCAATCCCCGCTACCTGACCCCGACGGTGTCGACGATCGTGGTCGGGGTCGTCTCCGTCGCGCTGTACATCCCGCTGAACTTCATCTCCGGCGGCAACCCGATCGCCGACGGCGTGACCGCGATCGGGCTCTACATCGCCTTCTACTACGGGCTTACCGCCTTCTCCTGCACCTGGTACTACCGGTCCACGCTGCGCAGCAGCGCCCGCAACCTGTGGATGCGCGGCATCCTGCCGCTGGTCGGCGGTCTGATCATGTACGCGGCCGGCATCTACAGCCTGCAGAGCGACTGGGTGGCGTCCAACAGCTACACGAGCTGGACGGTGCCCGGCCTGCAGTGGCACATTGGCGGGATCTTCGTGATCGCCGCGCTGGCCGCGCTGGCCGGAGTGATCAGCTTCGTCTACATGCGGGTCACCGCCCCCGCTTTCTTCCGCCGGCAGACCCTCTCCCGGGAGACGACCCGGGTGCGAATTCCGGAAATGGAACTCTGAGCCGGGGGGCGGGCCATGCACAGCGCAGCCCCGTCGGACCGCGCGCCGGGCGCGGCGCCCGTCCGGTCGCCGTCCTGGCCGGTCCGATCGGGGACTGTCCCGGCGATAGCCGACGGTTACATCGACCGGCTCGAAACGGCTCCCGACCTGGCGACCGCCCTGCGCCCTGGCACCATGGTCGCGCTGGTCAGCCAGCGGGCGGCGGACCGGGGGCGGGCGGCCGGCTCCACTGCGCGGGACTGGCTGAGGTCATCGGGCAAGACCCAGATCGCGGTCGCCCTGGCCGAGTCGATATGGCACTCGCGCGAGCTGGACCTGCTGGTCTGGATCGACGCCAGTAGCCGGGCCTCGGTGCTGTCCGGCTACGCGGAGGCAACGGCCCTGGTGACCGGCCGGGGTCAGGCGACCAGTTGCGAGTCAGTGGCCACCCAGTTCCTGAGCTGGCTGGCGGAGACCAGCCGTTCATGGCTAATCGTCCTCGACGACCTGACCAATGAGGCCGACCTGGACGGCCTGTGCCCGGCCGGCCCGGCCGGCCGGGTGCTGGTGACCAGCGCCGACGCTGCGGCCGTACCCCGCGGCATGCGGGTCATCCCGATCGGCCCGTACAACTCGCGCGAGGCCCTCAGCTACCTGACGGAGCGGCTGTCGGCCAACCGGGGCAAGCGGCTCGGCGCGATCGACCTGGTCAATGCCATGGGCTTGGAGCCGGCCGCGCTCGCTCAGGCCAGCGCGGTGATCGCTACCTCCGCGATGTCTTGCAACAACTACCAGGACTACTTCCTACGCTGGCGTGAGCACCTGGCCGATTCAGCGGGCGAGCTGCCGCTGGCCAGCGCTATCACGTGGCCACTGTCGCTTGAGGGCGCCACTCACTTCGCCCCCGGCGGGTCGGTCCGCTCGTTGCTGGCCCTGGCCGCGCTGCTTGACGGGCATGGCATCCCCGCAACCGTGCTGACCGCCCCGGCCGCTGTCCGCTACCTCACTGGCGGCGAGGCCGCAGAAGACGCCGAGCCGGCCCTGGCCGCGCTGGCGGCGCTCGAACGCGTCGGCTTGCTGACGGTCGAGTCGGCGTCGGCCCCGCCGACGGTGCGGATGAGCCCGGTGCTGCAGGCGGCGCTGCGCGACGCGATACCGGAAGCCGTGCTTGATCAGGCGGCCCAGGTCGCCGCGGACGCACTGCTGCAGGCCTGGCCGGCACCGGAACCGCTCGGCTGGCCCGCTTCCGGTCTGCGGTCCTGCAGCGCGGCCCTGCAGCAGGCGGCAGGAAGCCGGCTGTGGGCCGATAGGTTCCATCCGGTGCTGCAACGGGCGGGCGACAGCCTGGATCATGCCCGCCTGACCGGGCCGGCCGTGGAGCACTGGCGTGACCTGGCAACGACGTCCGACCGGCTCCTCGGCGCGGCGCACCCGCAGGCGATACTGGCCGAGCAGCGGCTGGCCGAGGCCTGCCTGGCGGCTGGCCGCGCGGACGACGCCGTCCGGTGGTTCCACCGGATCCTTGATACCCAGACCGTGCAGCTCGGGGCCGATCACCCCGATCTGATCAGAACGCGGCTGCGCTTGGGCCACGCCCTGGTGGCGGCGCGCCAGCCTGACCGGGCGGTCTCCGTCCTCGAGCACGTGCTGTCGGATGCCGAGCGAGGTCGCGGGTCCGAGCACACCGATGCGCTCGGCGCGCGGGACGAGCTCGCCGCCGCCTACCAGGCCGCCGGGCGGCATTCCGAGGCCATCTCGCTGTACCGGCGCACGCTGGCCGACCGGGAGCGCATCCAGGGATCCCAGCACCCGGAGACGATGACCACGCGCCACTCCCTGGGCGATTCGTACCTGGCCAGGGGCCTTTCGAAAGAGGCGGTGGCGGCCTACCGGCGGGTGGTCGCCGACCGGGAGCGAGCTCTCGGGAGTGATCACCTGGACACCACCCGGGCGCGCTACAGCCTCGGCGCCGCCTATCTGCGGACGGGCAAGGCGGTAGCGGCCGAGCGGGCGTACGAGCAGGCCCAGGCCGGCTTCGAGCGGGTGCTTGGTCCCCGGCACCCTGATACGCTGCGCAACCGCGCGGAACTGGCCCTGGTCTACCGCCAGCTCGGGCGGTACGGCGACGCTCGCGCGCTGCTGCGCGACACCGTTGACCGCCTCGAGCGCATCCTGCCCCGCCGCGATCCGCTGATCGTCGAACTGCGCGAGGTGCTGGCCGATATCGGCGAGGAGTGATCCAGCGCTTCAGCGTAAATCCGTGGCGTTTCCGGTGTCCTGACCCCGGAAACGCCACGGATTTGTTTGATCTTGGCTTACCCGCTCAGCGCGGCCGCCTCTTCTGCGGCGGCGTTCGGGTCGGTCGCGTCGCCCCAGGTGCCTGCCGCGTGGATCACCTCTGGCTTGCGCATCCGGACGTAGAAGTACGCGATCAGGCCGAGCGCGGTCCAGGCTAGGAAGACGTACGGGAACGTCCACCACGGCCACGTCAGCGCGGCGAAGATGTGGTTCGGGATGACGGTCGGTATCCAGTTCACGTAGAAGACGAACACCATCGTGACCGCGCCGAGGAGGCCGAGCACCCACGCGAGCGGCTTGTTCTCCCCAATCTTGCGCAGGTAGATCGGCATGGCCAGGCAGACCAGGCCGTAGGCGAGCATGAAGCCGTAGGTCGCGATCGTGCCTTCCTCGCCGGTGAGGGTGGTGTCGGTGGAGCCGGCCAGGATGTAGGCGATCGGGACGACGGTCATCGGGATGGCCACCGACCAGATGGCGACCCCCGGCGCGTGGGTGCGCTTGGTGGTGTGCGTGAACACCTTGGGCAGCAGGCCGTCGTGCCCCAGCGAGAGCAGCATCCGCGAGCCGGCCGTCAGGCAGGCCAGCGAGCAGGCGAACATCGAGCAGGTGATGCCGATCGCGACGAAGTGGCCGAGCCAGCCGAGGTCGACCCGCGACGCGAGCTGGGCGAGCGGCGCCGTCGCGTTGCCGAAGGCGGCGTCGCCGAACCCGTAGACCTGCGTGTACGCCACGATCAGATAGAACACCCCGATGATGGCGCAGCTCCACATGATCGCCCGGGGCACCGAGCGGGCCGGGTTCTTCGCCTCCTGGCCGAGCGCGCCCGCCGACTCGAACCCGACGAAGGCGAAGATGGCCAGCACCATGCCGACGACGATGCCGCCGCCGCTGGCCCCCTTGAGCGACAGCTGGTGGCTGTCGAAGACCCCGCCGTTGTGCACGTAGACGGCGATGCACAAGATCAGGATGATCGTCACCGAGATGGACTCGAGTATGAAGGCGAGCCGCTGCGAGAACTTGATGTCCGACACCGCCATCAGCGCCGGAACCGCCCCGCCGACGACGTAGAGGATCGCCTTGACCACGTGGTTGGTCGGCGACGAGAGGCCGAACCCGGACAGGAAGTTGTTGCCGTAGATCTCGAAGCCGATGACGCAGGCGATCCCGGTGAAGACGTAGCCGAGGATCAGGCCCCAGCCCGCGGCGCTGCCCGCGCCGGGGCCGAGCGCCCTGGTCACCCACACGTAGAACGACCCCGCCGAGTTGATCCTGGTGGCGAACTGGGCCGCGCAGTAGGCGACGATCAGCAGCACCACCATGCTGATGCCGAACGACAGCCAGGTGCCGTTGCCAGCGGAGAGGAAGACGAGAAACGGAAGCAGCGCCATCGCCGCGCTTGGGGCCATGTTGGCCACCGACTGGGCGAGCACCTCGGGGGTGGAGAGAACTCGCTTCTGCAGGGTGATGCCGCTGTCAACGGCCATTTCTTTGGAGGCAGTCGCCATACGTCCGTTCCTCTAACTGATGCTTTTGAATTTGCTCTTGAATTTGGGTTTTGACTTGTTAGTGGTGGCAGTGGTCGCCGCCGGGCTGGGGGTTGTCGAGCGACGGGTTGCCGACGAAGAAGCCGGCCGGGAGCAGTCGGAAGCCGATCGGATGGACCGGCATGACCGGCCAGTCCTCCGGGCGGACGACGTGGTTGGCGCCGAAGGTGAACCAGAGCACGACGTCGGTGTCGGTCAGGTTCCGGCCGGCCTCGACGAAGGCGGGCAGGCCGTCGCCGCCCTCGGACTGGTTCGGGTAGTCGCCGGTGGCGAAGACCTCGTCCCGGTCGTAGGCGGTGACCCAGAGTGGGTGGGCGATGAAGCCGGCCCGCTTGGCGACGGCCGAGCCCGGGTGGGCGAACGACTTGATCGTGTGCTCGGGGACGAGCTTGTAGGCGACCGGCTGGCCGAGCTCGTTCTTGACGTTGTCGTTGACGATCTTCCAGTAGCGGCCGGCCAGCGGGTCGGCCTCGCGACGGCCCATCGTCTCGTTGGTTATGAGTACCTCGTCGGCCCGCCAGGCGTTGCCGACGGGGTTGTCCGGGCCGGGCGGCAGCGCGGTCGGGGTGACCTCGTAGACGCGGTTGGTGGTGCCGTCGACCGCCATGTCCAGCCGGAGGTTGAAGAAGTGCTGGTGGTGCGGGCCGTAGACGCCGGGGGCGACGATCGTGCCGTACTCGGGGATGACGCCCTCGTCGATCGCGCCGTCGGAGATGACGCCGGACAGCTTGACCTCGTACTCGATGGAGCCGTCCTGGTAGAGGTACCAGTAGTAGCCGTACTCGTAATTGCCGACGGTCACGATGCTGCTGATCACCATGCGGCGCATGCGGCGGACCTCGGCGTAGCCGGTGCGGAAGTCGGTGTGCTTCCAGGCGATGCCGTGGTCCTCTTCGTGCAGGCAGATGGCGTTCTTCATCGCGATCGGGTGGCCGTCGTTGTCGTTGACGACGCCGTCCAGGTAGACGATCTCGCCCAGGCAGTCGCAGCCGAGCTCGAGCGAGTTGGTGAGCAGGCCGATGCCGTACTCCCCCTCGTCTAGGACCAGCTTGCGGTAGTGGGTGAGGCTCGGGTCGCCGTAGGGGACGAACATCTCGGACAGGCTCGCGCGGTAGATGATCGAGCGGCCGGCGTAGTTGATCTGGTGCAGGACCAGGCCCTCGCGGGGGGTGAAGCCGATGCGCAGGTCCCACTTCTGCCATTCGAGGTGGTTGTCCTTGACGGTGAAGCTGGGTCCCTCGTGCTGGACGATGTCGAACGGCTTGACGTCGGTTCTGGGGCCGTCGGGGAAGTAGGGGACGTTGTTGGGGTCGGTGATCGCGTGGGCGGAGTAGTTGGCAGACTTCTTCGGAATCGGGACCACGCCGTCGTCCTCGACCTTGACGACGGTGAGCGTGTCCAGGTCGACCAGCGTGCGCACGTTCTCGACCGGGTGGGCGTAGCCGTTGTCGTCCTTGCTTGCTCTGACCCAGGTGAGGGGCGAGACGAAGCGGCCGTCGGCCGGGCCCACGCCCGGCTCGACGTTCGGCGTTGACCAGGGGTCGATCATGCACAGGTCGAAGTCGGTGATGCCGCGCTTGCGCATGGCGTCCTGCCAGCGCGGGTCCCGGCGGACGATGTCCTCGGCGGCGAGGAATTCCTCCAGCATCACGCTGGGCTGCACGCCGGGGACGCGCTTGAAGTCGACGACCTCGCCGCCGGTGCCCGTCAGCCGGACGACCCCCTCGTAGGTCGCCCGCTCCGCGCGTTCCCGCAGCACGACCTTGGCCAGCCGGTCGGGGGCCTTGGCGGTAGCGCCGTTCTCGAAAGCGATGACGTCGTGCTTGGCCGGCTCGTAGAGCGAGATGTAGACGAACCGGGCCGTCTCCGTGTTCAGGTGCTGCGCGGCCTTGACGGCGGCGGAGGCGGTCTCGATCTCGGCGGCGGTCAGCGGTGAAAGCGGATGGGGCGCCGCCGCGGGTTCGCCTGCGGCGGCACTCGATTCGTCGACAAGGAAAGCCATGCTTTATAGGACATTGGGGGCTTGTTTCACGTCAACGATCAATTTGTTACGTAAACGTGAACCACAACACGCCTGTGCTGGCTTGTGGCTTGCGGTGGCCGGGGGTCATGGGGCGGAGGCGCCGCTCTGGGATGGCGGCGGAGCCTGGCGCTGGGTTGAAACACGCGACCGTTCGGGATGAGCGGTTGGATCTTGCCTCGGGGCACGCGGCCTGGCGTGCGGGAAACCGGCGCGAGCCGGTACTCTACGGTAGACGCCTGTCGGCCTGTGCTCGACGGGGCGCGCGGATGTAGCTCAATGGTAGAGCCCCAGCCTTCCAAGCTGGTCATGCGGGTTCGATTCCCGTCATCCGCTCTTATCATTCCGGGCCAGGTCAGGGCCCTTATTCGCTAGTTTTGTCGGGTTGCTGCGGGTGTCTGCCTGGGGCGGCGTGCCCGTTGCGTGCCCGTTGGCTTCTGGTCCGTGCCTGATTTGCTGGCGCTGGCCTTCTTGGCTTGGGCGAAGAGCCTGCCCATGCCCGCCGCTATCTTCTGGTCACGCTCGCGGGTGGCGTGCAGGTAGATGAGTGCTGCGCGCGGGCTTGAGTGGCCCATCCGCTCCATCAGCTCCTTGAGGCTGGCGCCTTGCGCGGCCGCCATCGTGTTCCCGGTGTGCCGCAGGTCGTGGAAGTGCAGTTCCGGCAGGCCGACCGCTCCCCTGGCGCGGTACCAGATCTCGCGGAAGTTCGACCGGCGCAGCCGCCCGCCCTTCGGCCCGATGAAGACGAACCCGTTCGGCTTAGGGTCGGCGAAGCGTTCCAGGTGGTCGGCGAGCTCGGGCACGATGTCGGCCGGGAACGCGACCGTCCGGGTGCCGGCGCGCGACTTCGGGTCGCCGTCGATGATGCGCCCGTCGTCCATCTCCCATGTCGAGGCGTTCACGCGGACCTCGCAGGCGTCCAAGTCGAGCTGACCGCGGCGCAGGCCGGCGAGCTCACCGAAGCGCAGGTTGGCGAACGTCGCCAGGAGGACCATCGCCCGGTATCGCTCGGGCACATGGTCGAGCAGCTCGACCAGCGTCGCGATCGGGACCACGGGTCGTTCGTCGGAGTGCTCCTGTCCGGCACCCTTGATGTTGCAGGGGTTGCGGCGGATGAGCCCGTCTTCGACAGCCGTTGTCATGATGGCGTGCAGCAGACGGTATGCCTTGGCGACGGTGACCGGCCCGAACGGCCGTGCCTGCGCTAGGCCGGCGTTGATGCGTTCCTTGCGCCACCGCCTGACGTTTCCCTCGCGGATCTTACCGAGGTCCATGTTGCCGAAGGTCGGCTTCAGATGATTCTTGAGCAGGCCGCGGTAGAGCTCGTCGGTGCGCGGCTTGAGCACGTGGTCGTGGAGCCACGTGTCCGCGTACGTGCCGAACAGGATCTTGCCGCCGTCAGGGTCGATCCAGTCGCCGCGGTGGATCTCGGCTTCCTTCATGGTGAGCCAGACATCGGCGTCGGTCTTCGTCGCGAAGGTCTGAGGGGCCGCTCTGTCTACGCCGTCCGGGCCTGGATAGCGTGCCTGGTAGCGGCCTGACGGAAGCTTCCGGACCCGGCCGAATCGTCGTTTCCGCATAAGACGGCGTCCTTCTTTGTCGTGGTGGTGACTGGTTCCACGAGTCCGGCGGCGATGAACTCGCGAAGCGCGGACTCGGGTATGCGGACATGGCGTCCGACCCGGGTAAATCGAATGCGCCGCTCGGCGATCAGGCGGCGCGGGAAACGCTCGGATGTGCGGAGCATTTCGGCGGCTTCTCCCACGGTAAGTAGGCGGTCTGACATTTCGCCGTCGGCGTTGGTCATGCAGTACGCCCAGGGTGCGGGCGACCACCCAGCGGAACGCTGCGGGTGCCAGACAGGCTGCGAGCCCAGGTGACCTGGCGGATACTGGTCGCGATCATCGTGGAGTCGGCGGCCGTAGTGCCGGGCAAGAATGCGGTTGCCGTGCCGGGGATTTCCCGCCAAAGGCGCCACTTCCCTTTTCCTCTCGGGAACCTTGTGAAGTGACTTTATGGCGGGAGCAAGGGCTAACCAATATCACGGTGATATATCATGGTGAGATATTCGGGAATCATTCCGGAACGGCGACGGCACGAGAATCCCTGGCCAGCGCCGCTGGTTATGCCGCCTGGCTTACCGGTTGGGGTGCGGCTCTGGCGGTTGCCTCGGCGCGAACGGCGGCGGCCAGGGCGCTGGCCCGGTCCCGGCCGATTCGCAGCCGGGCGCGGAGGTTGTCGCGTGAGATGGGGCGGCCAGTTTCCGCACGGTGCGCGGTGTCCAGTACGCGTGCCCTGGCCAGCAGCCCCGCGGGGAGGACCGGCGTCGCTTGCGCGGATGCTGGCTCTGGTCGCTGACGGGAGGCAGGCTCCGGTCGTGCGACTGGCGGGCAGACGGCGTGGATCTGGCGCAGCAGCCACGGGCCGGCCTCACTCCAGCCGATAAGGAGCGCCGGGCCGACCGCGTCGACCAGGGCGGTGCCGTACTGGTGGTGGCCGATGGCGCCGGCTGTGTTCAGGGCCAGGGTGAGCAGTCCGCAGAACCGCAGCATCCGCTGCAGCCCGGCCAGTTGGGCGTCGGCGTACCCGTGCAGGGACAGGAACCGCATCCCGGTCAGCAGGCCGATGACGCTGAGGTCGACCGCCGGGGCGACTAGCCAGGCGATCCACGCGGTGATGCCCAAATCGAGACAAACGGGTGACGTTGCCCAGGGAGAACGCGAACGTCATCGTGACAATGGTCGCGGTGACCGCGGTGACCGCCCGGCGGGTCAGCACCTCACCCGGGAGGCCGAGGCGATCGGGCTCTGGGACGGCGGCGATGGGGGTGGGTGCGCATAGTTCATCCCTCACTTCGGGTGCGGGGTAGTCCGTCGGGGCCCTGCGGGCCACTGGCGGCGCGGCTGAGCCGGAGATGGCAGCGGTCCAGCTGGGCCGGTCCTTCCACCGTGCTGGTACGCGGGACAGGGGGACCGGCCGTGAATGCATGTCAGGCGCCGGCCAGGCCGCGCAGCAGCAGTGCCGACTGCGCGGGGCTGAGCGCGAACGCCCGCAGCTGGTCGAACGCGCCAGCGTAGGCGGCCAGGTCGACCTGGCCTTCCAGGCAGGTGCCGCCGGCGATCCCGCCCACGTGCACCAGCCCCTGCCCGGGGGCCCCGGCGAACTGCACGATCTCCACCGTCCCCTCGCCCGCCGCTATGTGGGCGCCGGACTCGAACGTTAGGACCTGCACGGCGACCGTGCCGCTGTCGGCGGCGGCCCCGGCGAGCAAGGCGAGCTGCTCGTTCATCACCTTCGGGCTGCCGACCTGCTGGTGCAGTGCCGCCTGCCCGATCACCAGGTGAACCTCCGGGCGCCGTTCGGCCAGGATCGCTTGCTGGCGGGCCAGCAGCGCCTCGACCGCCCGGTCCCGGGCGGCGGCGTCGGCCAGGAATGGGTCAGTCTCCGCCAGCGGCCGCGCGTAGGCCGGGGTCTGGAGCAGCCCCGGGACCCGCTGCGCCTCGTACACCGTGATCTTCGACGCGGCAGCTTCCATGATCAGGTAGTCCCGCTGCGCGCTGGGCAGCACGTCGGCGTAATCCCAATACCAGCCGAACGCGCCCCGCGGGTCGGCCAGCTCGGCCAGCAGCGCCTGCTGCTCCTCTCCGGTGCGGTAGTCGGTGAGCAGCTCGCGCAGCTCCTTGGGGCGGATGCCGCGCTGGCCGGTCTCGATCCTGCTGATCTTCGAGGGGTCGCACTCCAGCAGCCGCGCCGCGTCCTCAAGGGTGTACCCGAGCCGTTCGCGGTGGGTGCGCAGCGCCCTGCCCACGAGGCGCCGCCGTACGGGAGGTGCAGGAACCATGATGAATCGTCCTTTGCTCTGGGGGTTTGTCCGGTGCCGTCGTCAGGGTTGCCGCCCTACGACGTTTTTAACGCTACTAACATTTGCGGCGCGCATCAAGGTGCTTACACGCACTCGTTCTGATGGACGGCCTTTATTCCTGGTGGAGGGAGCGCGCCGCGCGGATGATCCGCTCCGCCGTGCGCCGGCTCACGCCCCACTCCGCTACGAGGTCGGCCGCTGACGGCTGGGCGCCGGAGCGCAGGTCGGCCAGGACGCGGGCCAGCCGGGCGTCACCCGCGTACGGGTGCGGCTTGGCGGAGGCGCCGGGCGTGCCGGGCTTGTGGCCGCCGCTCATGCCCGTGCGCCTGTCGGCTGCGGCCCACACGGTCGACCGCTTCCACAGCGGGGCGGGGCGGCCACGGCGGGCCGGGCCGTGGGCGTCGGGCTCGGGGAAGTAGCCGAGGCGCCGGTTAGCGTGGATCACGTACCTGCTGGCGTAGCCGAGCATCCGGGCGGCTTCGGCGGCGTCCACCAGGTCGTCCGGGTCGCCCGCCCGGTCGACCTGGGTCAGCGCCTCGATCCTGCCCCGACGATGGGCCTGGTACCAGGTGGTCCACTCATCCTCGTACCAGTAGTCCGTCCGGCCGATCCGGCCCGCCTTCTCCGGGTGCCCCGTCCTGGCCCGGTCCCGGTACCAGCTGCTGGCCGTCACCGGCGAGACGCCGCGCGCCGCCATGTCAGCGCGGCTGATCACCGGGCGCCCGTTGATCGCCGGAATCGGAACTACCTCCCTGGGCAGCCGTGCGCCTCTTGGCGGCTCGGCAAGCGGCCGCCGACCCGGGGGCGACCTCAGGCCGACCCGGGAATCCTAGCGCCGTCTGCATGCGCATCACCAGGTGACGGCTGTCCCGTGTCTTCTACAATTCCGGCAAGTCCCTCGGCGTCTTATGCCTGTCTCTGGCGGGTGTCCGGGACGTCGCGGGGCCAGGCGGCCGGACGGGACCTTTGCCGAGGCGCCGTTCGCGGTGCCGCCCTCCGGGGCGGGCCCGCCGGCCGCCGCTTTGGTCGGTAGGAGGACGGGCCGAAGGGTCGACCTCAGGTCGGAGACGGCCTCGCCCCGGTGTTCGGCGTTTTCGATTGTGAGCACCGTGAAGCGACCGGATTTGAGAAGGCGCCCGTTGCGCCGTGGTCAGCCGATCAACGCAACTGACAGTAAAGGCGCGGAATGCCGCAACCAGGGCAAAAGCACACAGAACGCCGAGTACGCGATTGTCGACTGGGCCGTATCCCGCACGGAGGCGGCGATCAGATAATCTGATCGGCGCGCCTGGAGCCGATGAGCATCGAGACCGTCCCGGCCGACCCAGACGGCGGCTATCTGGCGAGTTACCGGTTCCCTGGGCAACCCGGCTGCAGCGCGGTAAGAGTCCCCGGCCGGAATTATAGTAATTCTGTCGAGATCTGCGGGGTCTGATAAGTCGCTGAATGCCGGGGCGTAGTCCCGCGCAAATTGCATGACATCCCTGGGCGGCGTGCCGGTGAGCTCGGCGATCGCGGAGGATACCGCCGCAGCCTCACCGCGCCGGTAGTGCGCGTAGTCCTCCAACAGCCCGTCCACCTGCCACGGCGGCAGGACCCCGCGCAGGCTGTCTGCGAAGGCGGAGGGTGGTACGTCGATAAAAGTCACTTGCCGGACAAGCGCGGCGGTCAGCGCCTCGGCGATCTGGGCATGGGTGATCGCCGCCGGGCCGGTCAGTGTGTAGGTGGCGCCCTCGTGGCCGGGTTCAGTGAGAGTGACGGCAGCCGCCGCCCCGATGTCCCGCACGTCCACCGCGCTGACCCGGGCATCGCCTATCGGGGCGTAGAACCGGCCCTCGGCGCCGATCGGCCGGGCGAACGCCAGCAGCCCCTGGAAGAACAGGTTCGGCCTCAGGAACGTGGAGGGGATACCGAGGCCGCGGATGTGCTGCTCCACGGCGGCGTGGTAGCGCAGGAACCGGACCGGCGAGTGCTCGTCGGCGCCAAGCTGCGACAACACCACCAGTTGGCGGGTGCCGGCCTTGGCGGCGAGGTCACAGAATCGTCGCTGCTGCTGCTCGGCGCGCTCGCTGGACGGCGTAACCAGGTAGGCGCGCCCGGCACCGGCCAGTGCCGCGGCGATGGACGCGGGGTCGTCGAAGTCGGCGATGACCGTCTGGACGCCGTCGGGCAGCTTGCCCCGGTCGGCTTCAGTGCGAACCATAGCCCGCACCGGCACGTCCCGCCGAACCAGAGCGTCTACGACGGCCCCTCCGGTGTTGCCGGTGGAGCCGGTCACCAGGACGATGTCACCTTGCTCGGTCATGGTTCTCACCCTTCCCTCCGTGATCGGATGACTAACTGAGTGGTCACCCGCCACGACCTGACAGTGCGGGCTGACGCGCCGACACGCCGATTCCGGCACCATTTCGTGCGGCGCGCGAAATCCCCAAATCGGCGCCACCCCAATCCGGATCGGAATCTGATCAGCTGCTGTGCATATCGGCGGATATCGCGTGCTGCATCCTGGCTCTTCCGCCACCGTCCGTGACGGGGAGCCGGAGTGACCATGCGCCGGGTTCACGCCGTTGGTCAGTCAGCGGCTTCCATGTCCAGGTCGCGGCCGACGATCCATTCCTGTTCCTGCCCGGACGGTAGCATCTGGGGTCTCGGCGGCCGGAGGATCGCATCGGTTCGGTGGCCTGCCCAGTCGGGAAACGCGGGGCGGAGGGCTTCGTAGTCGGGGTCTTCGGCGGGAACCATCAGACTCTGCCGCTGGGCCAGTTTGTCAGCGAATTCGCGGTGCTGGGCCGCGAGTTCACTGATCCGTTGGGCTGTCTGCTCCAGTCCACTTTCTGGACTCAAGGCTTGGTTGTCGTGCCGGACATTGGTAGAGAGTTCGGGCTCGGCTGAGCGGAGCGGGGGCCAGGGCTGGCCGGGGTGGCGGCGGCGCAGTTCAGCGTCGGCGGCGACGGCCAGCTGCCGTTGCTGGCGGGTGGCTCGCTCCCAGTCTGTCCGGTCGGCCATGGTGGTGGCGAGCATGGTTTCGCGTTCCCGGTAGGCGTGGTGCATGGCCTGGTAGCTGGCGGCCAGAGCGTGCTGCCGGGCGGCTCGCTCGTGCTCACCGTGTCGCCGGGCAGCGTCGGCCTCGGCAGCGGTCCGCACGGCGGCTAGGCGGGCGTCGCGTGCACCAGTGCGGACCTGGCGGAGCTCATCGCCTACCCATAGGGGCGCCCAAGCCGTCTCGACGGGGTAGGTTGCACGCAGATGCAGCAGCCGCCCGTCTGGCATGCTGCGCACGTCAGGTCCGTCCGCCGGGGCGAGGGTGGCCAGAGCCTCGCACCAGGCGGCCCGCAGGTCCGGGCTGCTTGTCGCGGGTTCTGGGCCGACCGAATCGGCTGGGTCGGCGTAACCGGACATCTCGCGGTAAGCGCCGATCGAGGCGGCCTTCTGCTGCCAGTCCAGGCGCGCGGCGGGGTCAATGGGGACCGGGCCCAATGCACCGACCGCCCATGGCAGGCTGCTGGCGGCAGCGTGCCCGCCGATCCGTTCCTTGCGGTCGTCCATCAGCTTGGCGATCTCTTTGACGTACTGACGGCGCTCGGGGTCGGCGATGTCGGGGATCTGCGCAGACCACGCGGCCGCGGGAAGCGGGACGAGGGCGCCGACGCAGCGGCGGATCCGCGCGTCGATGACGGCGGGGATGTCGCGAGTACCGGTCAGGTCCCGCTCGCCAACCGCATCGGCGAGCACCTGGCGAGCATCCAGGCCGGCCAGTTCGGCAGCGCGCAGCGTCCACCATAGCCACTTGTCCTGGTGGCTGGCTACTGGCCGGAATCCTGCTGGCAGCGCGGCCGCGAGCAGCTCCCGGTACCGTCGCTCGCGGGCCGGGCTGGTCTCCGCGGTCCAGATCGCCCGCAGGACTGCCAGGTGGTCAGCGTCGGCCAGGGCCTGCTGCGAGGTCTGGGATGCCGATATCTCAGTGCCGTCCCGGCCAACCACCTCGGCGAGCACGCTCACCGCACTCGCCGACTCGGCCTCCGTGGCCTTTAGAGAGAGGCCGCCTGCCTGGGTGGAAACGCGATCATAGCGGGCCAACTCAGGGGCCGGGCGGGGGCCCGGGAGGAGGTCGGAACGCTTCGGCGACACGGTGAAGACGTAGGCGGTGTTGTCGTGCGTGCCTCTGGTGAGGGCGACATAGGCGTGCTGGCGGTCCTCGGTGCCCGTGATGACGGCCAGGCCGGTGTGCACGGTGCGGCCCTGGGCGGTGTGATCGGTGACCGCGTAGCCCAGCTCGGCGTCTTCATAGTTTGCGTACAGGAACTGTCGGTCGGTCCAGCGGCGCCGCCCTGTTTCCGGGTCGGCGTCGAGTGCCCGGCGTACCAACAGGCCGTCGCTGGTGACGGCGTTGATGCGGAGCAGGTCCCCGTTGGCCAGTGTCCGGCCCGGCTCCCCCGCCTCGACGTCGTGCTCGTTGCGGGTGCACACGATCAGGTCGCCGCGGGTGGCCGCCGAGCCGCCGGCGATCCGCACGGCAGGGCCGCCCTCGACCAGTCCGAGGCGGGCCAGGTCGTCACGGATGCGGCGGGACAGCTCGCGGCGCAGGCTGTGGTCAGCGGCCATCAGTAGCACATCCGTGCCCTCCGTCGTGAGCGCGGTGTACGCGGACGCCGCGACGTCGATCACCTGCTCGGGGTCCCCGCCGGTGATCCTGGCGTGCTGTTCGTACTCAGCGAGGACGGTGGCGTCGCCGTCGCGCAGCCGCAGGCTGGCGGCTTGCTCCCAGGGTTCCCGGAACCGGACCGGCTCGGCCAGGCGGACATAACCGAGACGGTCGGCGAGCAGGGACATACCGCCCCCGTTTTGTACCGCTTGCAGTTGTTCTGTGTCTCCGACCACGATCACCTTTCCGCCGTGGGTCTCGGCCAGCGTGATCAGGTCGGCCAGGTCCGGGCCCGGCATCATCGACGCCTCGTCGACCGCCAGGAGCGTTCCCTTGGCAATCGGCATGGGGCCGCGCGCGCCGCGCTGGCCTGGCAGGTGGCCGAGGAACTGGGCGCTGTTGTAGGACTCGATGCCTCCGGCGGCCAGGGCGTTGCGGGCGGACTGGGACGCGGTGATGCCGATCACCGGGCCGAGCCCGGCGACCCGCCATGCCCTGGCGATCTCGGCCAGCACGTGGGTCTTGCCGGACCCGGCGGGCGCGTTGACCACCGACACAATCTTGCCGTCGGCCAGTACCGACAGCGCCGCAGCGGCCTGATCCTCGCGCAGCCCGGACCCGGTGCGCCGCGCGCTCTGCGCGCCGCCCGGCTCACCGGTCAGCGCGCGCTCCAGGAGTGCCAGGTCCGCGCCGAGCGCGATCGCGGCGGCAGCGCGGGTCATGCGCGGCGCGGCAATCTGCGCCTGCGCGACCATCCGGCCCTCCATGCTCAGCTGCGCGCGCGTGGCGTATCGGGTGCCGCCGTGGCGCCGGTAGACGCTGCGCCCGTCCGCGCGCAGCAGGCTTGGCGGGACCGGCGCTGGTTCGGGGGCTTCCAGGCATATCACCGGCTCGAACTCCGCGCGCAGCGCACGATCGGCCAGGGTCTCCAGCAACGCCGCCGCCTGGGCTGGGTCGCGGCCGGTGCGAGGCAGGACCCGGCCCAGGTACTTGATCAGATCCGCGCGGGTCCAGGTGCTCTTCTCCTGCTGGGCCAGGGCGACCGCCTGCTGCGCCGCCCGGCTCAGAACCAGATCTTCTGGCACCGCGCGGTCATGGTCGGCGTGCCACACCGACGGAGCGACCGATGCGAGCGGGACGCCGAGCGTGCGCGCGAGCTTGTCCGCCCAGCCCGCGTGCAGCTCCGCAGTATCCAGCGCGCCTTCCTTGTTCTTGCGCGTGGCGAAGTTCGACGCCTGGCCCAGCTGCGCCAGCTCCCGCTGCGACGGCGCGCGCCCGTACTGCTGCTCGAACCGGGCCGCGCGGGCGCGCAGGTCGGCCGTGATCGACTCGCGGCGCGAGGAGAACAGGCGCATCATCTGCCCGCTGATGCCCTTGACCTCGAACCCGTGCCCGTCATCACGCGCCACCCACTGCAGGCCGAACCGGGCGGTAAGCGCTTCCTCGAGGTGCTGGGCGGTGATCGCGCCGACCGCCCCGACGTGCTCGTTGTAGCCCAGGGAGTCCGGGGCCCGCCATTTCCCGTCGGTGCTGGTGCGGGCGAGGTGGGCGATCTGGGAGTGGACGTGGAGCTGCATGTCGCCGTCGCGGGAGGTGTGCTGCAGCCAGTGCGTGACCGCCAGGTCCGCCTCGTGCCACTGGCCGGTTTCCCGCCCGTTGACCCGCTTGTTGTGCGATCCGGTACGGGTGTAGCCCGCTTCCCGCTGGACGTAGGTGAAGCCCGCCTCGACGGCATGCCAGATCATGTCGTCGACCTCGGTGACCAGGCCGGACCAGTACGCCTCCCCTGCTGTGTCCCCTGCCTCGTGGGCCAGGCGGCCGTGGGCCAGGCGGGCATTCTCACCCAGGGAGGCGTGGAAGATCGAGATCGACTTCGACAGCGACAGCGTCAGGTCGAAGAACAGCGGGCTCTGCCGCGCCTGCCGGGACGCCTCCAGCCGCAGCTCGCGCTTGCGCTCGGCGGTCGCATGCGGCTCGGCCGCCAGCAGGCTGGCGTAGACGTCGGCGGCTTTGCGGCCGCCGCCGGGCGGACGGCCCAGGAGGGTGCGGTCGGGGGCTTTGCGCTCGCCGAATAGCAGGTCGTACCTTCCCGCTCGACCAGCTGGCCTGGTTCCAGGCCGAGCGCCTGAGCGCCCGGGCCCCACCATCGTCCGGGAGGCTCTCCACCGGCCTCGCTGGCCTGGATGTAATGGCCCGCCGCGTCCTTCTCAAGGCTGGGATCGACCTGCTTCCAGATGTAGTCCAGGTCGTAGCCCTTGCTCAGGGTGGCGATAACTGCCAGACGGCGTACCTCCGGCAGGCGGAGGCGACGGAGCTGACCACAATCGTCAGGTGGTGCATGGGTGTGACGCGGTTAAAGATCATGTATGAAGCATGCCAAAACAGGCCATCAAGATCATTTAGCGAGTGAGGCGTTAGAGAGTCAGGTGAAACGTCACGCCTATGAGCCGGGTGTCGTACCGGTTTGTCTGGGCAGGTGGTGACATGCAGGTGGTCACTGGGTGTCCTGCCGTGGCTGGGTGCGGTCGGGGAGGTCGTGGGTGAGGCGGGCTGCGCCGTCGAGGCGGATTACCTCGCCGTTCAGGTACGGGTTGCGGATGATCGCCTCAGCGAGCATGGCGTACTCGTCGGGACGGCCGATCCGCTGCGGGAACGCGACGTCCCGTACGAGTGCTTGCCGGACCTGGGGGTTGGCCAGGCGCGGCGTGGCGATGGCGCCGGGCGCAATCGCGCAGACGCGGACCCCGAGCGGGGCGAGGTCGCGGGCCATGGGCAGCGTCATCGCGACGACCGCGCCTTTCGCGGCGGCGTAGGGGACCATCGTGGCCAGGCCGTCGAAGGCGCTGATGGAGGCGGTCTGCACGATGACGCCGCGCTGGCCGTCGGCGTCCGGCGCGTTCGCGGCGAAGGCGGCTGCCGCCAGCCGGGCGAGGTTGAACGGGCCGACCACGTGCAGGTCGAGGTTGGCGAGCAGGGCGTCCTTCGCCAGTACCGTTCCGTCCGCGGTTGCCAGGCGGGAGCTGGGGATGACCACTCCGGCCGCGCTGACGGCAACCGAGAAGACGCCCAGCGCCTGGGCGCGCGCGATGGCCTCCGCCACCGCGTCGTCATCGGTGCTGCTTCCGGTTACGGCGGCCGCAGCGAGGCCGAGTTCGGCGACGAGCGCGGCGGCGCCGTCCGCGTCAGGATCGAGCACCACGACCCCGACGCCGGCGTCGGCCAGGCGGCGGGCGGTCGCGCTGCCGAGCCCGCCCGCGCCGCCCGCGATGACGGCTGACCTGCCTTCGAGTTCCACGGGGTGCCTTGCGCCGCTCAGCCGATCACGACGGGCAGGTTCTCCCAGCCGCGGACGGTGGAGGTCTGTGCCAGCCTGGCGCCGTCCCAGTCCACCTCCCAGTCGGGGAACCGCTTGAGGAGTTCCTCCAGCGCGATCCGGCCCTCCAGGCGGGCCAGGGCCGCGCCGAGGCAGTGGTGCAGGCCCTGGCCGAAGCTGAGCGGGTGGCGGATGACCCGGTGGATGTCGAACGTGTCGGGGTTGTCGTACCGGCGGCAGTCACGGTTGGCCGCGGCCACGATGAACAAGATCGCGCTGCCCGCGGGGACGGTCGTGCCGTAGTACTCGACGTCAGCGGTGACGTAACGGCCGATGAACGGGCTGGGGGTCTCGTACCGCAGTACCTCCTCGACCGCCCCCGGCACGAGTGACAGGTCGGCCGCGATCTCCCGGCGCTGGCCCGGATGGTCGCTCAGCACGGCGGTGATCCAGCTGATCAGCCGGCCGGTCGTCTCGTTCCCCGCCCCGGTCACGACCGTGACGTAGGTGAGGACCTCCTGGCGGGTGAGGGTCTTCCGCTCGCCGTCGGCGTCCTCGTACTCGGCGGTCAGCAGCGCGGTCATCAGGTCGTCGGACGGGTGCTCGCGGCGCCAGTCGATGTAGTCGGCGAATACCTCGTTGGTGAGGTTCCCCTCCCCGAACTTCATCCGCTCGCCCGGCCGGGTGCGCAGGAGGGCGTCGTTGTGGTCGCGGATCGCTTCCTGGTCGGCCTCGGGGATGCCCATGAGCATGCCGATGACCCGCATCGGGAGCTCGGCGCCGAGGACCTGCATCATGTCGAACCGGTCCGCGCCGGCCAGCGGGTCAAGCGCCCTGGCGCAGTAGCCGCGGATCCGCGGCTCCAGGGCGGCGACAGCCCGCGGGGTGAACAGCCGTGACAGCAGGCCCCGGTGTAGCTTGTGGGTGGGCGGATCCTCGAAGATGACCGTCCCTGGCGGCATCTCCATGCCCGACTGGATCAGTTCGAGGATGCTGCCGCGGGAAGAGGAGAACGTCTGCCAGTCCGACAGGCCGAGCTCCACGTCCTCGTACCGGCTCACAGCGTAGAAGTCGTGCTTCTGGTTGTAGTAAAGCGGCGCCTCTTCGCGGAGCCGCGCGTAGACCGGGTAGGGATCAGTGATGAACCGGGACTCGAAAGGCTCCCAGTAAACAGGTTCGTCAACGGGCATCGTCCGGTCATCTTTCTGTGAATGAATGGTCATTGAACATGCCGGAACGGAGGCATGCCATGAGAGCAGGAAAATATGAATTGTTATTAGACATATGTACAACAGCACTGTTGAACACATGTCTAACAGCATGCGCGCAGGGCGTCAAGTGGTAGGCTGCCGCCGTGACCGCATGCGATGAGCCCGGTTCCGCCACCCGGGGGCCGGCTCGGTGACGCCGCGCCGCTGGGCCGGCAGCGAGGAACCGAAGACCTGGTTCTGAGCTGCTCAACGCGGCGGCCGTGCTGCTGGTGGAAGAGGGCTACGGCGCCGTCACCGCGCGGCGGGTCGCGGCCAGGGCGGGCGTTCACGCGTCCCTGGTCAACTACTATTTCGGGACGATGGACGGCCTGCTGGTCGCCCTTTTCCGGCGCGGCGCCGACGCGTACCTGGTGCGCCTGCGGCAAGCGGTCGGGGCAGCGCAGCCGCTGCGGGAACTGTGGAGCATCAGCACCGAGTCACACGGCATGGCTGAATACATCGCGCTGGCAAACCACAATGAGGCGATCCGCGCCGAGATCGCGGCCTACACCGTCCAGGTCCGCACGATCCAGGCGGAGGCGCTGGCATCGATTTTCCGCGCGCACGACATTGACCCCGGCCGCTTCCCGCCGTGGGCCGCGATGATGCTCGTCGAGAGCATCTCCCGCCTCCTGCTCATCGACAGCTCGCTCGGCATCACCGTCGGCCACAGCGAGCTGACCGCATTCGTCGAGCAGTACCTGCGGCAACTCGAGCCGGCCGGTGAGGCAGCGGCGGGCCCACACGTCGGTCCAGCAGGTGACACGGCGGCCGGTGACGGCCCTGGTTGAGGGGTCAGCAAGTGAGTACCCGTCAGCAGCGACGAGTCACCCAGGCGATCAAGGGAGTCGAGCACGACCTCGCGCCGTGGGAGCCGGCGGTGGAATCGCCACGAGTTATTGAGGGGCCTAAGATGCCGCGGCGCTGGCCGAGGTCCTTCGCGACCGCCCGCTCGCCGAGGTCGCGGACGCGTTCCTGGACTACGACCGGGCGCGGCGCGAGCGGGCCTCGTTCGTGCAGCGCTTCTCGCGCCGCCTTGGCCTGGAATACGACGGCCGGCACACCGAGATCCCCGACACTGCGCGGCTCGCCGACAAAGGTCAGGTGTACGGCTGGATCTTCGGCCACGACAGCACCGAGAACGCGCGCCAGGTGCGGGCAGGACGAGCCAGTGCTCCGCTCCCCGCTGGCGCACCGGTCGGTGTGATCGGCGATTTTTGCTTACCTGCCGCAGAGGTCTCATACGGCGGCGGCGGTAGGCCGTGCGGGCGTACTCGGTGATCGGGGCTGGCTGGACGGTGGCGCGGAGCTCGACTTGGGGACAAGGCTGCCGCCGACGGTCGCGATGACCGGGTCCGCGGCGGCCGCCAGGGACTTGCGGTACTCGGCCAGCAGCGGGTCGTCGGAGTAGGTCGCGGGCGACGCCGCGGGATCCAGCTGGACTCGACGCCGTTGGCGATGTAGGCGAGCCCGCCGACCAGCCGGATGCCGAATTCGGGCGCCGACCTCGAGCAGCGCCGAATTCACGGCGTCCCCGTCGACCCAGGGGCCGAACAGCTCACACCCAGCCTCTCCGGCCATCCCGGCCGTAGCGCCCGGACGTGCCTGCCCGCGATGGCCCATGACGAAGAACTTGAGCTTCGGCGGCTCGGTAGGGAGTACCTCGCGCATGACGTCGAGCGCCCTCGGCCCTGGATCTGGTACCGGTACAGCTCGGGGTCGCCGCGGCGGACGTAGGAGTTGTCGTCGCGGCGGATCTCGATGCTCTGGCCGTGGCCTCGGCGTGGAAGTGCACCCAGTTCGGCGCCGGCGGGCCGCCGACGATCCGGTACTCGTCCTCGCCGAGGCGGAAGAAGATGCTGTCAGCAACGATGTAGCCGTCGGCTGTACGACGACGCCTTCAGGAGCAGCGCTCCAGGACCATCGCCATCCCCTGGCCGCCGCCGATGCACATCGTCTCGAGGCCGAGTTCGCCGTCGCGTTCCTGCAGGGCGTGGATCAGGGTGCTGGCGATGCGAACACCGGTCATGCCGAACGGGTGCCCCACGGCGATGGCTCCGCCGTAGACATTGAGCCGCTCCTCGTCGATCCCGAGCCGACGCGCGGCAGGGACGACCTGGGCGGCGAACGCCTCGTTCATCTCCACCAAGGCGATGTCTTCGATCGTCAGGCCGGCGCGGGCAAGGGCGCGGGACGTCGCCTCGACCGGGCCGAGGCCCATGATCTCTGGCGACAGCGCCGAGACCGCCGTGCTCATAACGCGGGCCAGCGGCGTCAGCCCCAGCTGGCGGGCCTTGACGTCGGACATGATGACCATGGCGGCGGCGCCGTCGTTGAGCGGGCACGCGTTACCGGCGGTCACCGTTCCGTCGGGCCGGAAAGCGGGCTTGAGCGCGGCGACGCCTTCCAGCGTGACACCCGGCCGCGGGCAGTCGTCAGCCGTCACGCGAGTGCCGTCCGGCAGCGTCACCGGGGTGATGTCACGTCCCCAGAAGCCGTCAGCGACGCCCTTCTCGGCGCGGTTCTGGCTCCGCACGGCATACGCGTCCTGCTCGGCTCGGCTCACTCGCTCAAGCGCGGCGACGTTCTCAGCCGTGTGGCCCATCGCGACGTAGACGTCGGGCAATTCGCCGCCTGCCCGGGGATCCGACCACTCAAGAACGCCGTCCGCGACCTTCCGCGACCTCGCCTGGGCCGCCGCGAAGCGCGGGTTCTCTGTGCCGGGGTGGCTGTCGGCACTGCCGTGCGCATACCGGCTGACCGCTTCAACGCCGGCGGCGATGAAGACGTCGCCCTCCCCCGCCTTGACCGCGTGCGCGGCCATGCGGATGGCCTGCAGGCTCGATGCGCAGAACCGGTTGACTGTCGTGCCGGGAAGGTGGTCCATGCCGGCGAGCACCGCCACGATCCGCGCCAGGTTGTAACCAGCCTCACCGCCCGGCTGGGCGCAGCCGAGCACCAGGTCTTCGATATCGCGGGGGTCAAGCTGTGGCGTCTTCGCCAGCACGGCGTGCACCATCTGCACCGCGAGATCATCGGGGCGCAGGTCCTTGAGCGACCCTTTGAAGGCGCGGCCGATCGGCGAGCGCGCGGTGGCGACGATCACAGCTTCTGGCATCACTAGCTCCTTACAACTGGGGGTACAGGCCTGCGATCCGCAGCGGTCGCAGGTCGATGAGGCCGGCTGGCGCCGGGGCGCCTGCGATGGCCATGCCGGTCTCCTGGCGCAGGCGGGCGAGAGCGGCGAATGCATCGCTGGCCGGGGCCAGGGTCCGGGGAATGGTGGCGAACACGGAGCGCACCGCCGCCGGACCGAAACCCGCGGCGGCAAGTTCGGCGGCGACGCTGGCGGGATCCGCGCCGCGCATCCAGCCCACGGCGTCATCCAGCGCGGCCAGATAGGCCGCCACGGGTTCGACGGCGGTGTCCAGCTTCGCCCGGCGCGCGACGATCCCGAGGCCCGGGTAGGCCGGCGCGAACTCCCGGACGCGCATGGCGACGCTCATCCCCCGCTGCTGACCGATCTCGTCCAGGGGCGGGGCGACGAGGGTCGCGTCCACGGCCCCGGCCGCGAGCGCTTCGAACCGCTCGGTGACACCGCCGACTTCGACCACCTCGTACGGTGCGCCCTCGTGCTGCCCTGCGCCATCCGCGGAGCCGGTACGTCCGAGCCGCGCCATCATGGCGTAGGCGGC
The DNA here is from genome assembly GCA_963773105.1 of uncultured Actinomycetota bacterium. Lineage (GTDB taxonomy): Bacteria > Actinomycetota > Actinomycetes > Streptosporangiales > Streptosporangiaceae > Trebonia. Next base: position 718,443 of record CAVZAA010000001.1, on the reverse strand, counting down.
CACGGCGAATCCGTTCGCCGGGGCGTCGACCGCGAGCCGGACGGCACCGAGCTCATCCAGCGACCCCAGGCCCGGCCGGAGCAGCAGGGCGAGGTCGGTGGTCGTCTCGATCTGGCCGATGAGGACAATGTCAGATCCCGCCGCGCCCCAGGCAAAGAGGTTGTCGGTCGCGGTGATGGCGACATCGACCCGGTCCTCCGCGAGAGCGGCGTGCTGGGCGTGCGAGGAGGGCACCGTGGTCGTGACCACCTCAAGGCCGGCCCTCGCGAAGCAACCCATGCGCTCCGCGATGCGCGACACCGCGGGCACGACAAAGACCGACTGCCTCACAGTTACCATGGGTCGCTCTCTTCCCGTGAGCACAATCGAAATGTGACTGTGGGGGCGTTGTGATCCGTCTCGCCCGGCCTTACAGTAGTCTTTACGATACGATACGTCTAGTACCGCAGGAGCTTGACAGTGTCACACGACTACGACGTGGTGGTCATCGGGGCGGGGCCGGTCGGCGCCACGGCTCTCGCCTTCCTGGGGCATGCGGGAATCCGTGCCGTCGGCGTGGAGCGCGACCTGACACAGTGGACGACGGCCCGCGCCGTCCACTTCGACGGAGAAACCATCCGTACGCTGCAGGGGCTCGGGCTCAGCGAGCGCGCGAGCGCGCTATGCAGGCCGATGACCAGCGTCTTGATGGAAAACGAGGCCCACGAGGTCCTGTTCGACATACCAACCGGCCGGCTGGGCGCGCAGGCATGGCACGACGACCTCATGTTCCACCAGCCCGACATGGAGGCCCTCTTCCGGGCGGACATCGCGTCCCTGCCATCGGTGGAGTTGCGCACCGGGACCCGGCTCACCGCGATCGAGCAGGACGAGGCCGGGGTCCGCTGCCACGTCGAGGACGCCAGCGGCGCGGCCTCGGTGATCACCGGCCGCTGGGCGATCGCGTGCGACGGCGCCACCTCGACGGTGCGCCACCTGCTCGACATCCCCGCCGAGCGCATCGGCTCCGACGACCCGTGGCTTGTCGTCGACGGCCTGCTCCACGACAGCCCGGGCCTGCCCGCCGACATGGTGTTCCTCGGCCACCACTCGCGACCCGCGCTGTGGGCGAGGATGACCGGCAACCGGGTCCGCATGGAGTTCAAGGTCATGCCGGATGACGACCCCGACGAGATCGTGACGCCGCCCGCCATCGAGCGCATCAGCCACGGCCTGCTGCCCGAGGCGCACTTCGTGCCCGACCGGGTCGCCATCTACACGTTCCGCGCGCGCGTCGCGGAGAAGTGGCGGGCAGGCCGCGTCTTCCTGGCCGGCGACGCCGCCCACCAGGCTCCGCCCCTGTTCGGCCAGGGCCTGTGCGCCGGCATGCGCGATGTCGCCAACCTCACCTGGAAGCTCCGCCTGGTGATCCGCGGCCTGGCCGGCGACGACCTGCTTGACACCTACGAGAGCGAGCGCCGGGCCCACGCGCGCAACTGGGTGGAGCAGGCGGCGACGATGGCCACCCTCGTGCAGACGACCGACCCCCACGTGGCCGCCGGGCGCGACGCCTACATCCGCGAGCACCCCGAGGCGTCGGTGCCCCAGGCGCCGGCGCTCGGTCCCGGCCTGCACCGCGGCCCGGCGGACCCGCAGGCCGGGCGGCTCGCGGTACAGCCCCTGCTCGCCGACGGCTCTCGCCTCGACGACTTGGTCGGCCCTCGCTTCCTGGTCGCGGCGGAAGCCAGCCTCATGCAGGCCGTCGGCGACGCCGCCCGCTCCGCGCTGGACGCCGACCCGGAGTCCATCGTCTTCACGGATCCCGGCAAGGTCGGCGACCTGCTCGCCGCCACCGGCACCGCGGCCGTCGTCGTGCGGCCCGACCGCTACATCCTCGGCACGGCCGGCAGCGCGCAGGAGCTCGAGGGGCTCCTGAACCTCGTGCCGACACTCAATCTTCCCGCGGCACAACCCGCCTGAGCGCGGCCCCCCGGACAGCAAGGAGACTCTGTTGCCTGACAGTCCCATTACCCACCTGCGTCACGTCGACGTAGCGGTGCCTGATTACGACACTCAAGTCGAGTTCTACGCCAAGCACTGGGGCCTCACCAAGGTAGGGCACGACTCCGGCGTCACCTACTTCGCCGCCGCGGGCTCGCCTGAGCAGTACATCATCCGGGTACGCCGGGCCGGCGACAAGCGCCTTGACCTGGTGTCGTACGGCGCCGCCGACCGCCAGACGGTTGACCAGCTGGCCCAGCGGCTTGCGAGCGAGGGCGTCGCGCTCGTCACCGAGCCGGACACGCTCCAGACGCCCGGCGGCGGCTACGGCTTCCGGTTCTTCGACCTCGACGGAAGGACGGTCGAGGTCTCGGCGGACGTCGAGGTGCGCGCCCACCGCAGGATCGAGGAGAAGGAAGACATCCCCGTCCGGCTGTCGCACGTCGTCCTCAACTCACCCGAGCCGGAGAAGACGCGGGCGTTCTACGAAAAGCACCTCTCGTTCCGCCTCTCCGACACCCTCAACCACCCGCAAATGGGCGACATCTTCTACTTCATGCGCTGCAGCCCGCAGCATCACAGCATGGCGATCGCCCGCGGCCCGCACGCCTCGCTGCAGCATGTCTCCTTTGAACTGCGCGGCATCGACGAGTACATGCGGGGCACCGGCCGCCTGATGCGCGCCGGATGGAAGAAGATCTGGGGTCCCGGCCGGCACCGTGCCGGGGAGAACACCTTCTCCTACTTCCTCGACCCGAGCGGCAACACGATGGAGTACACCACCGAACTGGAAGTCCTCGACGAGGACGCGTGGCACCCGCACGTCTACGACACGGCCGAGCCGGCCACCCAGGACGTATGGGGCACCGCGAACCCCTATGAGGATTGGATCACTCGGGAGATGTTCAACGATCCCGACAAAGGGCTCTTCGTGCCTCCGCCAGTGTGACCTGCGCGCTCCGCTGATACGAAGGGCTCAGCCTCTGGGGCGGCGGAGCCCAGCCGTCGCCGAGACACCACCAGGTACCAGATCGCTTCCCCGGCCTGGCGGATCGGCCGGGCCAGGTACGCGGTGCGACTCGACCGCGGGCCATGAACGAGCCTGAAGTGGGGTCCCCTCACGGGTCAGGCAAGACAGCACAATCGAAGGGAGATTCCGTGAAGACACGGAGCCTTGAAGATCTCATCGGCGACGCGGACGGGCCGCTGAACCTGCTGCGCGCGCATACTTACGACCGCGCGGGCAGCAACGGCGTCTTTTCGCCGCCGCAGATAATCCCGCAGATCCCGCAGGAATTTTCGCTCTGGGAGCGTGAGGCGCTGGCTTGGCGTGAGTCGGTTGCCCTGTTCGACCAGTCACACCACATGCAGGGCCTATTCCTCGAGGGACCGGACGCGCAGCGGCTGCTGACCTCGCTGGCCTGCAACGACTTGTCAAGGTCCAGGCCAAACTCGGCTCATCAGCTGATCTGCGTCAACGAGGAAGGGCAGCTGATCGGGGACGACATCGTCTTCCACCTGGACGAGAACCTGTTCTCCGTCTACGGCGTGCCCTTCGCCCTCGACTGGGTGCGCTATCACGCGGAAACCGGCGGGTGGGACGTCACGGCGACCTACGACGAGCGCTCGCCCGTCTACCCCAACGGCCATGCCACCGCACGGCCGGCCTTCCGCTACCAGATCCAGGGCCCGCAGGCCGGAGCGCTCATCGAGAAGCTCAACGGCGGCCCGATCGGCGACGTGAAGTTCTTCCACATGACCGAGATCAGCATCGCGGGCGCCCGCTGCCGCGCCCTGCGGCACGGCATGGCGGGCGCGATCGGGCTCGAGATCTGGGGCCCGTGGGACCAGCGCGACCTCGTCCGCGACACCATCATCAACGAAGGCAGAGAGTTCGGCCTCCGCCTAGCGGGGGGCATGAGCTACCTGATCGGCGCCCTCGAGTCCGGCTGGTACCAGATGGTGCTTCCCGCGATCTACACCGGAGCCAGCCTGGCCGGCTTCCGCGCATGGCTGCCCGCCGACAGCCTGGAAGGCATCCTGCGACTGGCCGGCAGCCTGCGCCACGACCGCCCCGAGGACTACTACCGGACACCGTTCGATCTCGGCTACGGCCGGTTCGTGGGCACCGAGCACGACTACACCGGCAAGGAAGCGCTCGCCGCGCTCCGGGACAAGCCCGCGCTGAACAAGGTCACGCTGCAGTGGAACCGGGATGACGCGGCCGGGCTGCTGGCAGAGATGCTCACCCCAGGCGGCAAGGACGTCCGCGCCCTGCACTTGCCGACCCTGGCGGACAAGCTGGAGGTCCACTACGACCGCATCTCCTCCGGCGGCACCGACATCCGGGGCAACTCCGCCTACACCGGATACACGCCCAACGAGCGGTCGATCCTGTCGCTTGCGCTCGTCGACCCGGCCGTCGAGATCGGCGATGAGATCGTGATCCACTGGGGCGAGGGCGGCGGCGGTTACGGCGACGCTGTCGTGCCGGCCACGGACATCACCGAGATCCGGGCCACCGTCAGCCCGGCACCGTATACGCGGGTCGCCCGCGAAGACTACCGCAAGCGGGCGATAAGCGGCGCTGCATGACCAGCGGCCTGTTGAGCGGCCAGCCCGCCCGGCGCTAAGGCGATGGAACACCGGAAAAAGAAATAAGAGAAGCAGCTGGTGACGGCACAGTCGCCGACAGAACTTGAAGCAAACAAGCAACTGGTTACACGCCTGTTCGAAGTTATCTACGGCACGGGCGACAACCTGCAGATCCTCGACGAGGTAGTCGCCGAGGACTACGTGCAGCACAACCCCCTGGCCGGCGAGGGGCGCGAGGGCCTTCGCCAGTTCTTCCAGCGACTCGTCCCGCTGCCAGACTGGCGCGACTCGCGGCGCACCGTGGTCGTGAACCTCATCGCAGAGGGCGAGTTCGTCGTCAGGCAGAAGATACGGACCCACGGACTACTCCTCGACGCCTTCCGCGTGCGAGACGGGCTGCTCCGAGAACACTGGGACGCCTTCCGTCCCGACCCTGGCACCGAGCGGATCCCCGGATTCTGAGTTAGCCTCTGGGCTCTACGCCGATGCACATCGCCTCGAAGCCGGCTCATCATGGCGGGCCACGAGGTCTGGATCGTCCGGGAGATGTTCAACGACCCCGACAAGGGACTCTTCGTGCCTCTACTCCGCCTCTGGGGCGGCGGAGCCCTTCGTGCTGCGGGCCGCGCGACCTTTGCCCTCTGTCAGCCCGCCTCCGCGACGCACCGCGTGCGCTGGACGCCGAGGCCGTCGATCTCGCACTCCATCACGTCTCCCGGGCGTAGGTAACGGCCCCAGTGGGAGCCGTTGCCGGGCGGCGACCCGGTGATCACCATGTCGCCCGGCCGCAGCTCGGCGAACCGGGAGATGTAGGAGATCAGCTCGGCCGGCCCGAAGATCATGTCGCCGGTGTTGCTGTCTTGCATCGTCTCGCCGTTGAGCCGCAGCCGGATGCCGAGGTTAAGCGGGTCGGGCACGAACATCGCGGGAACCAAGACGGGACCGGTCGGGAAGAAGGTCGGGAAGTTCTTCGCCCGCATCCAGTCGGTGCCCATCATCGGGATGTCCTTGCGGGGAACCAGGCTGCGGGTGGTCAGGTCGTTGCAGATGGTGTAGCCCGCCACGAAGTCCAGGGCGCCGGCGACCGTGACGTGCCGTGCCCGGCGGCCGATCACCACCCCTAGCTCGAGTTCCCAGTCGTGGTCGTCCCAGCCGCCCGGGAGGATTACGTCGTCGTAGGCGCCGCTGATCGACGACGCCACCCCGGACCAGACATACGGCTCACCATGTTCCTTGCGCTCGTCGATCTCGCGCGCCGCCGCCGCGGCCAGCTGCTCGGGGTCGGCGCCGGCGGCGCCGAGCTTATGCGCGACGGCCATCTGGATCACATGCTGCCGGTAGTTCGCGCCGGCGGCGAACAGCTGTCCTGGCGGCGTCACCGGCGGCAGCACCCGCAGGCCAGACAGTGGAACACCATCACCGACCGGAGCCGCCGCCGCCGCTGTCAGCGCCGGGAGCGATGTCGCCCAGTCGGTGAGCAGCGCGGCGACGGTCGGGTGCGGAACGACCTGCCGGGCGTCATAGACGGTCTCATCGACGACCAGCCCCGGGAAGGTGCCAGTCCCGTTGTCGAATGTCCCGAGCGTGAATCTCGTCTGAGCCATGTTCCTATCCTTCCGTCGCGTCCGGCGCGAGCGCCTCAGCTGAGCGCTCGCGCCGCGCCAGCCCATGGCCCCGGTACTCCGCGATCACCTGGTCGCCGGTGCTGATCGTCACGTCGACCAGGGACTGGCGGCCGAGGGCATGCCGCACGACTGCTTCGGCGACAAGCTCCTCACCGGACCGGGCGGGCATCAGGTAGGTGATCGAGGCGCTCGTGGTCACCGTCCCCGGCAGCACGCTGTTGGCCGCGCAGGCGAACGCGGTGTCGGCGAGCGCGTAGACAAGACCGCCGTGCACGATGCCGTGGCCGTTGACGAATGACGGCCGCGGGGTCAGACGCACCCGCGCCGCGCCGGCCTGGGCGAAGACGACATCGAAGCCGAGTGGCGCCAGGCTCTGGTCGGCGGCGAGCAGCGCGCGGACCGCGTTGGCGATGACGTTCAACGCTGGTTCGCCGGCTTGGGGCGGCGGACGGCGTCCCGGATCTCCGCGAGGGCGGCGATGTCGTCCACGGCGCCAGGATCGACCACCGTGTCAAGCGGCTGGCCCATGAGCAGCCGCTTGACGGGGACCTCAAGCTTCTTGCCCGTCCTGGTGTGCGGGATCGCTGACACCGCGAAGATCTCGTCGGGCACGTACCGGGGCGAGAGCGCCGACCGGATCGCCTGACGGACCGCGGCCACGGCACCATCCGGATCGGCGCCCCGCGTGAATTGGACGAAGAGCGGCATGTAGTACCCGTCCGGTTCCTCGATTCCGACCACCAGGGCCTCGCGCACCTCCGGCATCGCCTCGACCACGCGGTAGAGGTCGGCGGGCCCCATCCGGATGCCATTGCGGTTGAGCGTGGAGTCGGAGCGGCCGACGATGACGGAGCTGCCGTCGGCGTCGAATTCGACGAGGTCGCCGTGCCGCCACGCACCTGGATAGGTCGAGAAGTAGCTTTCCCGGTACCGCGAGCCGTCGGGGTCGCTCCAGAAGTACAGCGGCATGGAGGGCATCGGGCGGGTGATCACGAGTTCGCCGGGCTCCCCCGTTACCGGCCGCCCGGCGGCATCCCAGGCCTGCGCGGCGACGCCGAGCGCCGGCGGCTGCAGCCGGCCGACGCGGACCGGCTCGCCCGGCGCGGCACCGAGGAAGATGCCCGCCACGTCGGTGCCGCCGCTGACCGAGGCCAGCCACACGTCGCCGACCGCGTCATAAACCCACGGGTAGGCGTCGGGCGAGAGGGGTGACCCGGTGACGTGCAGCATCCGCAAGGCGCTGAGGTCGTGATCGCGCGAGGGGCGCGGCCCGGCGCGCATGCTGGCATGGACGTAGGCGGCCCCCAGGCCCAGCTTGGCCACTTTCTCCTCGGCGGCCACGCGCCATACCCGGCCGAGGTCGGGATAGGCCGGGTTGCCGTCGAGCAGCACGATGGTGCAGCCGCGCAGCAGGCCGGAGACCAGGGTATTCCACACGACCCAGCTGGTGCTGCCGACGACAAGGAAGCGGTCGCCTGGCCGGAGCACCGAGTGCAGGGTGAGGGTCTTCAGGTGCTCGAGGATGACGCCGCCATGGCCGTGCACGATGCCCTTCGGCACCCCGGTCGTGCCGGAGGAGAAGAGCACCCACAGCGGGTGCTCGAACGGCACGGTCTGCGCCTTCCACGGGCGATCCGCGGCCATGATGTCAGACCAGCCGGAGACCGCCGCGCCGGTCTTCAGGTCGCCTTCCGGCTGGTCGACCCAGATCAGCTGCCGCAGGGCGGGGAGCGAACCGAGCACCTCGGCGAGCACGTCGGTCCGGTCGATGCGGCGGCCGGCGTAGTCGTAGCCGTTCGCGGCGATGAGCACGGCCGGGTCGAGCTGGGCCAGGCGGGAGACGATGGCTCCCGCGCCGAATTCTGGCGCTACTACCGACCACACGGCGCCGACGGAGGCCGCCGCCAGCAGGCCGACCACGGCTTCGGTGCGGTTCGGCAGCACGGCGGCCACGCGGTCCCCCGGTGCGATGCCGCTGTCTCGCAGGAAGCCCGCCAGGGCGCCGACCTTCCGTCGCAACTGCTCCCATGTGGTCACATGGCGGGTGCCGTCGTCGTCGATCGCCACGATCGCCGGGCCCTGGCGGTCGCCGGCGAGGCAGCGTGCCGCGTAGTTGACGCCAGTCCCCGGGAACCAGCCCCGGCCTGGCATCGCCGCTGGCGCGCCTGGCTGGCTCGCCGCGCCAGCCACGCCGGTGTACTCGGCGAACGCCTGCCAGAAGCGGCCGACGTCGTCGACCGACCATTGCCAGACATCGCGGTAGGCGGGTGCCTTGCCGAATGCCGCCCGGCCGGTCTCGGTCAGCCAGCGGACGAACGCCGCGTACTCGCTGTCGCGCAACTGCTCGGCAGCACGGCCGCCAGATAACGTCACCGGCGCGGTCGGTCACGTCGGCCGGGCCGCGAGCTCGTCCGCCGACGTGGCCACCGGGAGCGCGCCGAAGAGCAGGAACGCGATCCGGCAGGTCCGGTCGGACCGGTTAGACCACGCGTGCGCAGTGCCGCGTTGCACGACGACGTCTCCGGCCCCGAGCAGGCACTCGTCGTCGTCGAGCAGCAGCCAGATCTCCCCGTCCAGCACGACGGCGAAATCGATCGAGTCCGTCTTGTGGAACCAGAAGTGCCGTCCGCCGCTGTGCGTCGCGCCGTCGCGGGCCGCCTCGGCGCCGTCGCCGATACTGGAGAACAGGCCGTCCCGTCCCTGCTGGCCGTAGGCCGAGTCTGGCGGGAAGTCGGCGATCCGGAAGATCGTCCCGCCCAGAGCCGGGTACATCGGGATCTGCGCGTCCGCGGCGGCCGCGTCGACGGCGCCGTCATTGCTGACCGGGCCGGGCGGCGTGAACCAGGCGACGGCTGCCCCGAAGCCTTCAACATCTGGTGAAACGAAGGTGTTGGGCGCCAGGCCGTCGCTCAGCACGTAGGAGCGGCCGACTCCGTTGACACCGGTGACGACGCGCCGGACCGCGCCGACTCCGTTGTGCTCAGCCCTCACTGGGCGGTCTCCTTCTGGGCGAACGGATAGGGCTTCTCCTGCGGGCGCCAGGGCGCGGTCTCCACGGCGCCGATCCTGGTGCGGAGGATCGCCGACGTCGTCCAGCTGCAGCTCTAGCACATCACCCGTGCTCAGCCTGCGGTCGATCTCAAGACCGGAACCGTTGCCGAGGGTGCCCATCCCGATCAGGTCACCGGGCTGCAGGTTGTCCGCGAGCGACACCCAGGCGATCAGCTCGGCCGGGGAGTAGATCGCCCCGTCGGCCGTGCACGTTGACCACAGCTCGCCGTTGACGCGGATGGAACCGTTGAGTTTGCCGAGGTCGGGAACCTCGTCCTTGGTCACGATCCAGGGCCCGATCCCGTAGGCGAAGTCCTTGCACTTCTGCGGGCCCATGCCCATGCCCATCTCGGCTGCCTGCAGGTCGCGCGCCGAGAAGTCGTTGAAGATGGTGTAACCGAAGAGCCGGTCCTCGGCCTGCTCGGGGGTCAGGTTGCGCCCGGTTCCGCCGACGACCAGCCCGATCTCCAGTTCGTAGTCGAGGAAGCCGGTGTAGGACGGGAACGGGACTTCCGCGTCGTGGCCGTAGACCGCGCCGGTCGAGCCCTTGAAGTACGGCGGGGTCTTGAAGATCTGCGGGTTCGGCAGGCTGCCGCCAACCTTCTCGCCGAAGTGCAGCATGTGCAGCGGGAACGTGAGGCTGTCCCGGATAACCGGTGGATCGACGGCGGCGGCCCAGGTGACCGCGCCGATCGGGGCCGACGCGTCATCGGCGGCGCCGAGGGCAAGCTCGGCCGCCTCGCGCAGGGCGGGCCCGGCGGCCAGTGCCGCGGCCATGCTCGACGGGAACAGCGCCCGCGCCACCCGCGCCGCGGCCTCGGGCGTGGCTCCCCGGCGGCTCTGGACGAGGGCGTAGGCCCGGGCGAGATCGACCACCCGGTCGTACTCTGGCTGCACGGCGACGATCCGGGCCTGTTGCCCGTCGGGTGTGTCGACGCTGATGCGTCCGAATTTCATGCGACCTCCAACGATGCGATACGTATCGTATTGTACTTGTGCGGGTTTCTCAGGTCACTAGATGACTGCGTTTAATTTCCATGATTCGAGACGTTCCGTCTACGATGTCTTTCATGGCCGTACGGAGTGAGACCAGCCGCAGGGCAGTCCTGCAGGCGACGATGGACCTGCTCGGGGACGAGCCGCCGGGACCGGTGTCGCTGCAGAAGCTCTCGATCGAGGGCATTGCGCGCCGTGCGGGCGTGAGCAAGATGACGATCTACCGGTGGTGGCCCGACAAGGTCGCACTCGTCATCGACTCCTTCCTCGACAACCACGTGGCCCGTACGCCCGTCCGCCAGGACGGGCCCGCGATCGCGGCCCTGCGCGAGCACCTCAGCTCGCTCGCCGCGGTGTACGCCGGGCCAGAAGGCCGCCTCGTCGCCCAGCTCATCGCCGAGTGCCAGTACGAGCCGAAAGCGCTGGCGGAGTTCAAGCACCGCTTCTGGGAGGGACGGGCTGAAGCGGTCACGGCGCTCATTCAGCGCGCCCAGGCCGAAGGCGACCTGCGGGCCGATCTCAGCCCCGCGATCGTGGCCGACATGCTGTACGCACCGGTCTACTTCCGGCTGCTTTTCCAGTCCGGGCCGCTTGACGCCGACTTCACTGACCTGCTGATCGACACCGCTCTGAAAGGACTGCGCGCCTGAGGAGGCGAGTCCGGGCGCGCGCGGCTCACCGCCAGTGGTCGATCTGGGTTGTCATTACCCGCCCTTCTAGACGCGGTCGTTGAGCCGGCGTTGCCTGCCGTAGGCCAGGACGACCACGACGATCGCCACACCGAACAGGATGTAGGTGTCGCCCTGACCGAAGCCCATGCCGCTGAGGATCGTCGTGAGCTCGGTGAGGATGAACGCGCCGATCACCGTGCGCACGAAGTCACCGCGGGCGCTGCCAAGCGCGGTGCCGCCGACCAGTACCGCGGCCAGCCCTGAGTACAGGTACGGGTCCCCTGTCGACGCGGTCGCGCCGTCCGAGAAGCCCGCGATCAGCAGTCCGACCAGACCGGAGAGCGCCGCGCCGATGGCGAAGGTGCCCGTCCAGACCCAGCCGGTGCGGATGAGCAGGCCGCGCGCGGCGCGCTCGTTCGCGCCGGTGGCGTAGAGCTTGCGCCCCGCGGACGTCCGGGCGAGAAACACCGAGACGACCATCGCCATGAAGACGCAGAGCACGACGACTGGCGGTACCGGGAGCCCGAAGGTGTGGCCGAGCACCGCTGTCCACTCGGTCAGCTGGGGGGGCGGTGTGCCTCCGATATTGGAGCCGGTGACGACGAGGGCCCCGCTGAGCAGGATCGAGTACATCCCCAGGGTGACGACGAGGGACTGCGCGCCGAAACGGTGGCAGATGAAGCCGCACAGAGCGCCCGCTGCGCCGCACGCCACGGCCGCGCAGAGCGCGACCACGGGGAGAGGCCAGTTATGCGTGCCGCCGAGTTCGACCGCGGCGACCGCGCCAACCGTGATGTAGCCGGGAACGGCCAGGTCAAGACCGCCGATGAGGATGACGAGCGTCTGGCCGAGTGAAGCCAGCGCGAGCAGCGAGGCGATCACCAGGTTGGCGCGGATAGCCGGACCGGCGGTGAAGCCGGTGACCCCAATCGCTCCCCACAGGAATACGGCCGCGGCGACGACGATCTGGAGCAGCGGCAGGCGGGACTGGATCATCCCGATCCGCGCCAGCAGCAGCCGCACCGGCGTGACCGTCTCCTGCGGAGGTGCCGTTTCCGGCAGCAGCCCGACGTCACTCATGAGCGTCCCTCCGATCGGGCAGGTGACAGCAAACCTGCGATAACGACGCCGACGATCAATAGCGCCCCGTAGATCATCTGCACGTAGTTGGTCGAGGCGCCGGTCGCGGACAGCAGTTCCTGCAACAGGAAGATCGAGCAGGCGCCGAGGAAGGAGCCGAACAGCCCGCCGCGTCCGCCACGGAAGGACGTGCCGCCGAGCGACACAGCCGCCAGTGCGATGAGCGTATACGTCGTGGTCAGCGACGGTTCCGAGATCTGGATGACAGCGGTGAGCGCGATACCAGCGATCGCTCCGATCGCGCCGGTCAGCACATAGGCGCCGACGCGTACCAGGCCGACGTTCACACCTGCGGAGAAGACGGCGACGTCGTCGCTGCCGACGGCATATAGCGTTCGGACGTATGCGGTGCGGCGCAGGACGAGCCAGATGGCGGCGGCGACAGCCATGGTGATGAGACCACCTGGGACACCACCGATGCTTGTCGCGAGTCTCGCCGTCCAGTTTCCCGCCGGAAGCGTCACGGCATTGGGGGCGACGTCCAGGGCGATTCCGCTGAGCACGAAGAACGTCGCGAGCGTGGCGATCACCGGCTGTAGCCTGGCTACTACGACGAGCAGGCCGTTCACGGCGCCGACCGCGACGCCCAGCAGGAGCAGGATGGGGATGGCGGCGCCCGGCGAGCTGATGCCGTGCGGTACGAGCACCTGGACGAACAGGCAGTTGACCAGGGTCGCCAGCGGTCCGACGGAGATGTCGATGCCGCCACCTCCGCCGAGGATGGGCGGTGTCGAGGCAAGGGCGACGAGGACGAACGGGGCGAGCGTGCCGATCAGCGCCGGCCAGTTACCCGGGGTGAGGAACGAATGCTGCGCGACGGCATTCGCGACCAGCAGGACCACGGTGAGGAGCAGGGCGAACGCCGAAGGGCGGCCCCGGGCACGCCACAGCACGCCGCTCGGTGCCGGGATGCGCCGTTTCGGCTCTTGACGACGCTCCTCAGTGGTTGGAAGCGGCGGGCTCACTGACATCGGCTCCTCCTTCGCCAGTGTCATCCGGAATGGCCTCACCCGGAGCGGGGCCGTCGGCGCCGAGCGCGCCGAAGTAGGCCGCGACGATGGCCTCCCGGCTCAGCGTCGAGCGCGGGATCTGGGCGACCGCCTCGTGATCGCGGAAGACGATGACGCGGTCCGCCAGCTCGACGAGCTCGTCAACCTCGGTCGACAGCACGACGACGGCGGTCCCGGCCGCGCACAGCGCGTGCAGCGCCTCGTACAGGTCCCCCTTGGCTGACAGGTCCACGCCGCGTGTCGGGTCGTTCAGCAGAAGAATCGACGGATGGTCCGCGAGCGCGCGGGCGATAATCACTTTCTGCTGGTTGCCGCCGGACAGCGTGGCGATGGGGTCGTTGTGGTGCCGCATCTTCACCCGCAGCGGGCCGCCGTGCTCGGCGAGCCGTCGGGCCGTGCGCCGTGGCGAGACCACGCCGGCGACCGCGTCGTGCCGCAGCCGGGTAAGACCGAAGTTCTCCCAGATGCTGAGCTGCTCGAACATCCCCTCGCCCCGGCGCTCGCGCGGGACGTAGGCAATGCCGTGCCGACGGGCGGTTCTCGGACCGTCGACATACACCGCGGTGTCGCCGTCGACGCGCGTCACGCGCCCTCCGCCGGGCACGCGGATGCCGCGCAGGGCGTTCAGGAAGAGATCCTGGCCGTGCCCTTCTAGGCCGGCGAGGCCAACGATCTCCCCGGCGCGCACCTCAAGGTCGACGGGCGCGCCGTTGGCCTTCAGCTGGATGCCGTCCGCGAGCAGCGCGGCCGCGCCCGCGGCCCGGCCCTTCTGCCCGCCGGCTGCGCCCTCGATGCTGCTGCCGGTCATGTGCCGCACGAGATCGGCTACGGAGGTGTCGCCGATCGGAATGCGGGAGGCGACGGTAGTCCCCGACCGGAGCACGCTGACCACATCGCTAATCTCGAACACCTCGTCCATGCGATGCGAGACGAACAGCACGCTCGCGCCCCGGGCTGTCAGCTCCCTGGTCACCACGAAGAGTCGGTCCCTGGTCGCGATGTCGAGTGCTGAGGTTGACTCGTCGAGCACGAGCACCTTCGGGTCGACCACCAATGCCCGCGCGACGCAGCATGCTTGCCGCTCCGACAGGGAGAGCGTCTCGGCGCGCCGGTCGACGTCGACCGGCGCGCCGAGGAGACGCTCAAGCAGCTCCGCGGCGCGCCGGCGGCGCTCGCCCGCGGTAGTCCCTGAGCGCTTCGCGCCCAGCCAGACGTTCTCTGTGATCGAGCTGCCAGGGACAGACAGCACCTCCTGGAATACGGTGGCGACTCCCCGGGCGCGCGCACCGGCGGGTGACCGGAGGTCATCCGCCGGTGCGCCGTCGATCGTGAGCGAACCGGAGTCAGCGCGATGCACCCCGGCGAGGACCTTCACCAGGGTGCTCTTGCCGCTGCCGTTCTCTCCGATGATCGTATGGACTTCGCCTGGTCGCAGGTCCAGGTCCGCCCGGACGAGGGCGCGCGTGGCACCGAAGGACTTGGCGAGGGCGATGGCCGCGACGAGCGGCGGGGGCCCCTTCTGGACCCCGCCGCTCGTCGCGGGCGACTGCCCTGTCATCCCTGGCCGCCCAGGAAGGCGGCGAGCTGCTGGCTGGTGAAGTACGTGTCGTTCGGCAGCTGAGCGTCGGCGGTGTCGGACAGCGTCCAGCTGCTGCGGTAGACCGAGCTGAGGTTGCCGTTGTCGATGATGTTGATGGTGGTGACGAGCTGGTCGAGCGCGGGCCCGTGACCGTCGAGCATGGCGAGCACCACCTTGGCGAAGGTCTGCCCGATCGCGTCGTCCGGGGTGGACGCGCCGTGCTCCTGGTAGCTGCTCTCGTTCTCGCCGGCGTAGGCGATGCTGCCTTCGGTGCTCCCGAGGTCGGCGATCACCGGCACTGGCCGTCCCAGCTGCTTGAACGCCTGGATGATGCCGGCGGTCATGGTGCCCGCCTCGAACACGCCGTCGACCTTGCCCGGGTGGGACGAGAGGAACTGGAGGACAGCCTGCTGGGTGGCAGCGGGGTTGTAGTCTCCGGTGACCTGGCCTGCGATCGTGATGTCCGGGCACTGGGCCAGCACGCTATTGAAGCCGGCGAACGCGTCGTCGTCTTCCTGGACGCCCGGAATGCCGTGTACCTCAAGGATCGTGCCTGAGCCCTTGAGCTGGGTGACGACCTTGGAGGCGAGCGTTACGGCCTGCAGCCAGTCGTTGGTACCGACGCTGACGGCGTCTGGCGTGGCGGTGGCGACCCACGGGGATACCGTGGGGATACCCTTCTTGGCGGCCGCTTCGACAGCGGGGATGAGCGGCCCGGAGGCGAGCGGGAGCGAGATGATCAGGTCGGGCTTCTCGGCGACCGCCTGGTTGTAGAGCGCGATGTTGCCGGGCACGTCGGAAGGCGACTGCGGTGCGGTCGACGAGATGATGTCAACGTCGCCGGCGGCCTTGAGCGCCGCGGTCATGGCCTTGAGCGTGTTCACGGCGAAGGTGTTGACCGGCGGGTTCCACACGATGGCCACCTTGTAGGGGGCCGCATGGCTCGGCTTCCAGTTCGCCCACGCCGAGGGCGCGACCGGGGACGTGTAGCCGTCATAGTCTGCCGCGACCGACGCGGGCAGCTTCGCGAGCACGCCGCTCGGGTCCTGCGGCGCGACCGTAGGAATCGACCCGCAGGCTACTGCGGCAGGTGCCGCCGCGGCGCTCGCGCTGGCGGTCGCCGCAGCGGAACTCGCTGCACCCAAGCTCGCCGTCGCGCTGGCGGTGCCGGTGGTACCCGAACTTGCCGTCGTGGCGACGCTGCTGCAGGCCGCGAGGCCGAGTGCCGCCACGGCGGCCGCGGCGCCCGTAACGATAACGGTGCGTCTGCCGCCCGGCGTGCGCGTTCGGTTGAATGTCGTTGACATGGTTCTTCGTCCAATCTGGGATCCGCATCAGTGAGGGGCACCACATCCTGTCCGGAACGTACCGTATCGAATTAGGCTGGGCAAGGCCCCTGGACGAGGGACTTTCACCCGGAACGCCGGCGCGATCTGGCCGCATCTTGCGGCTACCATGTCGAGCACCTAAAATTGCAGTGCGATACGTATCGTACAGAATGAGGTGAACCGTGACCCTAGTCCTGAGCGACGACGATGTCCAGCAGGCATTCAACTGGGGACTCGCGATCGACGCGCTGCGAGCCGCGTACGCCGGGGCCGCCGAACCCTGCCGCTACCCCAACCGGACGGTGGCCCGCGGCGGGGTCAACTGGTTCCGGACCCTGAGCGGCGTCCCCGCTGACGGCAGCCCGATGGGCGTGAAGGTCATCGCCGGAGCCTTCGCGCGACGGCAGGTGTCTTACCTGATCTCCCTCTTCGACCAGGACACGGCCGAACTGGTGGCCCTGATGGACGGTAACTCGATCACGGGATACCGCACCGCCGCCACGTCCGCGCTCGCGGCCGACCTTCTCGCCCGGGCGGGCGCCCTCACGGTCGCCGTGATCGGCTCCGGCTTCGAAGCGCGCAAGCACGTTCGCGCACTGGCCGCGGTCCGTGCGCTGCAGGCAGTGCGGGTCTTCAGCCCGCGCGCCGAGAGCCGCGCCGGGTTCGCGGCGGAACTCGCGGATCTCGGGGTCTCCATCCAGCCCGGCCAGTCGGCCACCGAGGTCGTGGCCGGCGCTGATCTCGTCATCTGCGCGGCACGGTCGTATGACGAGACGCCGACCCTGCTCGGCGAGTGGCTTGAGCCCGGCATGACCGTGGTGTCGATCGGCTCGACGGTCCCCGAGCAGCGCGAGGTCGACTCCGCGACGATCCGGCGCGCCGACCTCATCATCGCTGACGTGCTCCATGAGGTCCTGCACGAAACCGGAGACCTGCTCGCGGCCGCCGCGGACGGCATCGACGCGGCCGGCAAGAACGCGTCGCTCGCCGATCTCGTGAGCGGACGCCATCCCGGCCGTGAGCGAGACGACCAGATCGTCGTCTACAAGTCAGTGGGAGCAGGCATCCAGGACCTAGCGGTCGCCTCGATGGCCGCCCAGCAGGCGGCCAAACTCGGCCTCGGCACGCACCTGCCCATCCCCGTCCGTCCCGTCACCAAGTAAGGAAGGAAGGGACCAACGATGGCCGGCTACACCAAGAGCGAGTCCCGCGACTGGGCCCGCGAGAAGCTCGTCGGGGCAGTCAACTGCACCATCCCGCCGTTCACGAACGACCTCAAGCGCATCAACGAGAAGGCGATCCGCCATGACATCCGGCTCGCCAAGGAGCACG
Organism: uncultured Actinomycetota bacterium; assembly: GCA_963773105.1. Lineage (GTDB taxonomy): Bacteria > Actinomycetota > Actinomycetes > Streptosporangiales > Streptosporangiaceae > Trebonia. The sequence continues at coordinate 701,136 of CAVZAA010000001.1, read as the reverse complement.
GCTTCGTCGGGAGCCTCGGGGTTTCGGAAATCGCCATCACCGTCCCTGAGTACGCCGATTTCCTGCGGATCGCCAAGGATGAGGCGGGGGACGATTTCTACATCGTGCACCACGCCAGCTGGAGCAACCTCGAGGAGAACCTGGAGGCCTTGAAGGGGGCGGAGCAGGCCGGCGCGGATCTCGTGCTGCTCACGTACCCGCCGAACTTCTACCCCGAGACTGAACAGGAGGTCTTCGACTACACGAAGGCCGTGTGCGACGCCACGAACCTCGGCGTCATCCTGTTCCCGATGACAATCTGGAACTTCTCCGCCCGGATCCACCCGTCTGACATCCCCACGCGGCTTGTCCGCCGGCTGATCGACGAAGTGCCGAACGTGGCGGTCATCAAGGCCGAGGGCGGCTACCCCAACGTCCAGTACGCGATCGAGTGCCACCGGCTTTTCGGGAGGGAGGTCGTGATCTCGGTGCCGATCGAAGCCGACCTCATCCCGCTCTCGCAGGTCATCCCGATCCAGCTGTCGGCGACCAGCGACCACGAGTACTACGGCCCGGTGATTCCGCAGGTCATGCAACTGCTAAGGGACGGGAAGCACGACGAGGCGACGGAGATCTTCTGGCGGCTGCACCCGGCGCGCAAGGTCAAGGCGGGGCTCTTCGCGGGGTTGCACGGCGGGTCGGTACTCAACCGGCAGGCCTGGAAGTTCCAGGGCTGGCTGCAGGGCTACAACGGCGGCCCGTTGCGGATGCCGACGATGCGCCTGCAGGACGGTCAGATGGCCGCGCTCCGCAAGGGGCTGCTGGACTCCGGATTCCAGCCGAGCATGGATCCGTTCCGCGACTTCTTCGTGGGGCGGAACCCGGCCTGATCCCCACCGGGGTCACCAAGCTCACCGCGGGCCTCACCCTTGTACGGCAAGAAGCGATACGATACGATCCGTTTCGCACGTGAAGAGGGTCAGATGTCCGAAGAAGCGCAGTGACACTCGAGAGGAACGTCATGTCGCGGAGGATCAATAGCGAGCTACTCCTCTTGGGTAGCCTTCCGGCCGCTTCGACCGAGGAGGCGCTGCGAGCCGGCGGTGAGCTGTTCGGTGACCTGGTGTTCGCGCTGCCGGACGGAGAGACGGGCCTGCGGGTCTTGTGGGCGGCCTACGAGGCTGCGTGCCTGCTGGTGCCCAACCCTGGCCTGGAGGTGATCCAGGATAATCTCCGCAATTCTCCGCGCAGCGTCCGCGAGACCGCGATCCTCAAGGTCCGCGAGGGTGTCACCGAGCTGCGTTTCGATTCGTGGCCGCGGATCGACGACGCGATCGAGTCCTACGAGGTGTTCCGGAGCCTGCGCGAGCAGGGCGTGATCCCCGCCGATGTCCGGTTCCAGGTCAGCCTGCCGTTCGGCACCAGCTCGCTTTCCGTGTTCAAGAAGGATTGGGCGCATGACTTCCCGATCGCGCTGCGGGCTTATGAGGACCTGTTCGCCCGGGAGATCAAGCGGCTGACCGCCGCGATCCCCGCCGGTGACCTCGCGATCCAGTGGGACGTGTGCTGGGAGGTCCTCGACATCGAGGGCGTGCTCTCGTGGACCGACGGCGACGGCTGGGAGCGCTTCGCCGGGCAGGTCAGGCGCGTCACCCGGCTGATACCCGAGGAGACGCTGGTCGGCTACCACCTCTGCTACGGAACGTTCCCGTCCTGGCCGATGCACGAGGCGCGCGACATGGAACTGCTCGTGCGGATGGCCAACTACGCGATGGATCACTCAGGACGCCAGGTCGACTGGCTGCACCTCGCCGGCCCCCGGGACCTGCGCAGCGCCGACGGCCGCTTCTTCGAGCCGCTGCGCGGCCTGCGCGCGTCGGACACCCGCGTGTTCCTCGGGATCGTCCTGCCGGTCGACGGGCTTGAAGGCCTCCGCGTCCGCCACGAGACCGCATCCAGGTACCTCAACGACTTCGGCGTCGCGATGTACTGCGGCTTCGGCCGCCAGCCGGGACAGAACGGCATGGAGACGATGCGCGAGCACCGCGACGCCGTCCAAGGCCTGCTCGGGCCCGCGGCCGCAGCTGCGTGCTGAGCCCCGGCAGCCGCTATGCTAGTTCGCGGACGATGGTCGCCGCGGCCCGGCGGAGCCTCATCCCGACGGCTGCGGCATCCGTGCTGCGGTCGAGGTAGACCACGGCGATCGCGGCGGCGGCCTGGGCGGGCCCGCGCAGCGGCACGGCGACCGACGACAGCCCTTTGATCACCTCGTCGTGACTGGTGGCGTAGCCGGGGAAGCCGGCGAAGAATGCTTCGTCGCGGAGCCGCTCGTTACCGAGGGTCGCTCGTTCCTGCTCGGTCAGGGCTGCCTGGATGGCGATGCCGGGCGCGCCGCGGTGCAGCGGATGGCGGGTCCCCGGCCGCTGCGCGACCGGGGCGACGGTGTGTCTCGGCTCCACGCTGACCAGCGCGATGACCTCATCGGCGTCCAGGACGGCGATGAACGCGGTCATGCTGAGCTCGTTCGCCACGGCGGTGAGCTCGGGCAGCGCCGCCGACTGCAGGTCACGCGCGACACCGCGGGCGAGCGCCGCCAGCCGGGTGCCCGGCACAAGGCCGCCAGCCGCCGTGCGCGTCACCAGCCGGTGCTCCTCCAGCGTGCGGACCATGCGGTAGGTGATGGACCGGTGCAGGCCAAGGTGCGCGGCGAGCTCGGCGATCCCCATCGGCTTGTCCGCCCCCGCGATGACCTCCAGTGCGCTCAGCCCGCGCGACAGGGTCTGGGACGGGCCGGTCACAGGAACCGCAGCCCCGCCGCCTGGGGCGGCCAGATGGTTTCCGTCTTCAAGCTCTTGCACCCAGCTGGCCCTTTCGTTATCGTCGTATACGATTCTATATAAGAGTATCGAGTTCGATTATAGAACAGTCAAGAGTTCAGGATGCAGTTTCACCATTACGGCTACGTATCTACCGATCCACGAGTCGAGCCCGCGTCCGGCATCGGGCTCGACCGGCCCACGGAACTCCCCGAAGCAATCGACGTGCTGGTCGTCGGCGCTGGCCCCGCGGGCATGCTCCTCGCCGCGCAACTGTCCCAGTACCCGGCGATCAGCACGCGCCTGATCGAGCGGCGTCCCGGGCGGCTGGAGATCGGCCAGGCCGACGGAATCCAGGCTCGCAGCGTGGAGACGTTCCAGGCCTTCGGGTTCGCCGAGCGCCTCGTGGCCGAGGCGTTCCACCTCACCTCAATGAACTTCTGGGGCCCTGACCCCGCCAACCCGTCGAAGATCGTCCGCACCAAGCGGACCGACGACGACCCCGACGGAGTCAGCGAGTTCCCGCACCTCATCATCAACCAGGCGCGGGTGCTTGACTACTTCGCCGAGGCCGCCGCCTACGGGCCCGGGAGGATCGTCCCGGACTTCGGGTACGAGTTCATCGGACTCGAGGTAGCCGACGCTGGCGCTTACCCCGTCCGGGTCACTGTCCGCCGTGCGTCCGGTGAGGAAAGGACGGTCCTTGCGAAGTACGTTGTCGGGTGCGACGGTGCCCGCAGCGCGGTCCGGACCGCCCTGGGCACCCCCTTGGTCGGACAGCAGGCTATGCATGCGTGGGCGGTCCTGGACGCCCTCGCCGTCACCGACTTCCCCGACATCCGCACCAAGTGCGCCATCCAGACAGAGCACGGCAGCATCCTGCACATCCCGCGCGAGGGCGGCTACCTGTTCCGCATGTACATCGACCTCGGCGAGGTCGGCGCCGATGACGACGGCGCCGTCCGCTCGACCACCGCGGAGGCGGCCATCGCGAAGGCCAACCAGATCCTGTCCCCGTACACCCTGGATGTCCGCGACGTCCCGCGGTTCACCGTCTACGAGGTCGGGCACCGGCTTACCAGCAAGTTCGACGATGTGCCGCTCGGGGAGACCGGGAAGCGCACGCCCCGGGTCTTCATCGCCGGCGACGCCTGCCACACGCACAGCGCGAAAGCCGGCCAGGGCATGAACGTCTCCATGCAGGACACATTCAACCTCGGCTGGAAGCTGGGACAGGTGCTCACCGGCCGCAGTCCCGAGACTCTGCTCGACACCTACTCGGGTGAGCGGCAGGAGGTGGCTCAGAAGCTCATCGACTTCGACCGCGAGTGGTCGGAGCTGATGGCGAAGAAGCCGGGGGAACTGTCCCCGGAGGAGCTGGCCGATTTCTACGTGAAGACCGCTGAGTTCCCGGCCGGGTTCCTCACCCAGTACCCGCCGTCGATGGTGATCGGCGAGGCCGCGTACCAAGCCCTGGCCACCGGGTTCCCGATCGGCAAGCGGTTCAAGTCGGGCCCCGTGGTCCGGGTCGCCGACGTCAACCCGGTCCACCTTGGGCACCACGCACGCGCCGACGGCCGCTGGCGCGTATACGCGTTCGCTGACGCCGCCACGGTCTCCGAGGCGTCCGCTCTGCGCGACTGGGCCAAGTGGATGGCGACCTCACCGGACTCCCCCGTTGCCCGGTTCACCCCACCCGGCGGTACCGGCAGCCTGTTCGACATCAAGGTGGTCTTTCCCGGTACCCATGACCAGGTGGACATCGGCCAGGTACCGCCGCTCTTCCTGCCCCGCAGCGGCCCGTTCGGGCTCATCGACTACGAGAAGGTGTACGCGACCGACCCGGAGCAGGACTTCTTCCGCCTGCGCGGCATCCACCAGCGCGGCTGCCTGATCGTGGTGCGGCCCGATCAGTACGTCGCGCACATCCTGCCGCTCAGCGCGCGCGAAGAGCTCAGTGACTTCTTCGCGCAGAGCATGCGCGAAGCCCGGACCGTGCAGGCGGCGCGATGACCCAGATCGTCCCCTCGAAGATCGTCGCGGTCCACGTGAGCTACCGCAGCCGGGCGACGGAGCGCGGCTCGCTGCCGCCATGGCCGTCATACTTCCTCAAGCCGCCGAACACCGTGGCCGCTTCTGGTGACCCCGTGGCCCGGCCGCCGGGCTGCGAGCTGCTCGCCTTCGAGGGCGAGGTCGCGCTGATCATCGGCCGCCGCGCCACCCGGGTCAGTCCTGGCGAGGCATGGAACTACGTGGGCTGGGTGACCGCTGCCAACGACTTCGGCGTCTACGACCTGCGGTACGCCGACAAGGGCGCCAACGTCCGGTCCAAGGGCATCGACGGCTACACACCCCTAGGCCCTGAACTGCTCGACGCCCGGACCGTCGACCCAACGGCAATCAGGCTCCCCACCTGGGTCAACGGCGAGCCGCGGCAGGACGCCGTCAGCGGGGAGGACCTGCTGTTCTCCTTGGCCGACATCGTGGCCGACATCACCCGGCTGACCACGCTTGAGCCGGGCGACGTGATCCTGACCGGCACGCCCACCGGGTCCACGGTGGTCGTCCCCGGCGACCTGGTGGAGGTCGAGGTGAACGCCGGCGGCCAGTCCAGCGGCCGGCTCGCCAGCCCCGTCACCGAGGCGGAATACCAGCTCACCGCCCCCGGTGCGCTGCCACGGGCGGATGACACGCAGCGCGCCGCCGCCCACGGGAACAACCCCCATGATGCCGAACGGTCGCGGGGTAACTCTCCGCGCGACCTGCTGGCGGCCATCCGGGCGGTGTCCACGGCGACGCTGGCGTCCCAGCTGAAGAAGCGCGGCTACGATTCGGTCGTCCTCGACCGGCTCCAGGTCACCCGGCCGGAGCTGAAGATGACCGGGTTCGCGCGCACCCTCCGGTACGTGCCCTACCGCGAGGACCTGTTCAAGACCCACGGCGGCGGGTTCAACGCGCAGAAGCAGGCCGTCGAGCAGGTCCGCGACGGCGAGATCCTCGTCATCGAGGCCCGCGGCGACCCCACCGCAGGAACGGTCGGCGACATCCTCGCGCTACGCGCGCAGCTTCGCGGCGCCCAGGGCATCGTGACCGACGGCGCTATCCGCGACAGCCAGGCGCTACGCTGCCTGGAGATCCCCGTCTACTACGGCGCTACGAACCCCGCGGTGCTCGGGCGACGGCACGTCCCGTGGGAGACCAGCGTGACGGTCGCCTGCGCCGGCGTCACGATCCAGCCGGGTGACATCCTCGCCGGCGACGCCGACGGCGTCGTCGTCATACCACGCGACGTCGCCTGGGACGTCGCAGCCGGCGCGGCCGAGCAAGAGCGCCAGGAACAGTTCATCGCCGAGCAGGTGGCCAAGGGCGAGTCCGTCGACGGGCTGTATCCCGTCGGCTCGCGCTGGCGGCCCGCTTACGAGGTCTGGCTGAAGGAGAACGCATGAGATTCCGCAGCGACCCCGCCGCGATCCGCGGCTCGATCGCCCCGCTCGTTTCGCCGTTTACGGCGGACGGCCGCCCCGACCTGGACGGGCTGCGTACGCTGATCCGCTGGCAGCTGGAATCCGGCAGCCACGGCATCTCCCTCGGCGGGTCCACCGGGGAGCCGAGCGCGCAGACCACCGCCGAGCGCGCAGCCGCGATCAGGGCGGCGGCCGCCGAGATCGGCGACCGCGTCCCGTTCGTGCCGGGCACAGGTACGGCCAAGCTCGACGAGACCCTGGAGCTCACCGCGGTCGCCGCCGACGCGGGCGCCGACGCGGTGCTGATCATCACCCCGTACTACGCCCGGCCGACGCAGGAGGGCCTGTTCCAGTGGTACGCGCGGGTCGCGGGCGAGTTCCCCGGCCTGCCGGTCATCGTCTACAACGTGCCGACCCGCACCGCGGTCGACATCGCGCCGGAAACCATCGCCCGGCTCCGCAAGGCCCACGACAACATCGTCGGGGTCAAGGAGACCACAAAGGACTTCGAGCACTTCTCCCGGGTACTGCATGCCGCGGGGACCGACACCCTCGTCTGGTCCGGGATCGAGCTGCTGTGCCTGCCGCTGCTGTCGCTCGGCGGAGTCGGCTTCGTCTCCGCGACCGCCAACCTCGCCCCGGCCGCGACCGCCCGGATGTACAACCACTGGGTCGCGGGCGAGTTCGACAAGGCGCGTGACCTTCACTTCGGCCTGCACCCCGTGACCGACGTCATCTACACGGAGACCAACCCGGCGGCCGCGAAGTGGGTCCTCGCGCAGGCCGGGCTCATCGCCTCCGGCTTCGTCAGGCAGCCGCTCGTGCCGCTGACCGCCGCCGGGCAGGCCAGGGCGCTCACGCTGCTGAGGCAGGGCACGCGGGTGCTTGAGGGTCCCGTCGCCACGGTCGCAGCGCGGGCGGACGCGATCACCACCGATCGTTCGGGTGAATAGAGGTTATTGATGTCAGTTCCCAGCAAGATCGAGCACTTCATAGGCGGCCGGCACGTGCTGAGCGCCGACGGGGCGACGTTCGACGTCGCCGACCCGGTCAGCAACACGGTGTACGCGCAGGCGGCCGCGGGCGGGCCGGCGGACGTCGACCTCGCCGTCGTCGCGGCGCGGGAAGCGTTCGAGTCCGGGCCCTGGCCGGGGCTGGCGGCCCGGGCCCGCGCGAAGGTCCTCAACAAGATCGCCGACGGGATCGAGGCGCGGGGCGAGCAGATCGCCGCGCTGGAGACCTTCGACACCGGGCTGCCCGTCACCCAGGCCAAGGGGCAGGCGGCGCGGGCGGCGGAGAACTTCCGGTACTTCGCCGACGTGATCGTCGCCCAGCACGAGGCCGCGTTCTCCCAGCCCGGGCAGCTCGGCTACGTGCTGCGCAGGCCCGCCGGGGTCGCCGGGCTGATCACGCCGTGGAACACGCCATTCATGCTGGAGTCCTGGAAGCTGGCGCCGGCCCTGGCGTCCGGCTGCACCGTCGTGCTCAAGCCCGCCGAGTGGACGCCAGCGTCGGCCTCGTTGCTACCCGAGATCATGACCGAGGCCGGCGTGCCGGACGGGGCGTTCAACATCGTGCACGGCATCGGCGAGGACGCCGGCGCCGCGCTGGTCGCGCACCCGGACGTGCCGCTGATCTCGTTCACCGGCGAGACGACCACCGGGAAGATCATCATGAAGTCGGCCGCCGACAACCTCAAGGGGCTGTCGATGGAGCTCGGCGGGAAGTCGCCGTGCGTCATCTTCGCCGACGCCGACCTGGACACCGCGATCGACTCCGCGCTGTTCGGGGTGTTCTCGCTCAACGGTGAGCGCTGCACCGCCGGGTCCCGGATCCTCGCCGAGCGGTCGGTCTACGACGAGGTCGTAACCCGGCTCGCGGAGCGGGCGGCGCGGGTCCGCGTCGGCGACCCGTCCGACCCTGCCACCGAGGTCGGCGCGCTGGTCCACCCCGAGCACTACGCGCGGGTCCTCGGCTATGTGGACATCGGCGTGGCTGAGGGCGCGCGCCTGGTGGCGGGCGGTGGCCGCCCGGCGGGCCTGCCCACGGGCAACTACCTCGCCGCGACCGTGTTCGCGGACGTCAAGCCGTCCATGCGGATCTTCCAGGAGGAGATCTTCGGGCCGGTCGTCGCCGTGACCCCGTTCGACACCGAGGAGGAGGCGATCGGGCTCGCCAACGGGACAAGGTACGGACTGGCCGCCTACCTGTGGACGTCCAACCTGAACCGGGCGCACCGCGTCGCCGCTGCCGTCGAGTCCGGGATGACCTGGATCAACTCCCACAACGTGCGGGACCTGCGTACCCCCTTCGGCGGCGTCAAGGCCAGCGGGCTCGGCCGCGAGGGCGGACAGCACTCCATCGACTTCTACACCGAGTCCCGCATCGTCCACGTCGCCCTCGGCGACACTCACGTGCCACGTTTCGGAGCGTGACGCCATGACTGACATGGCTCTTCCGCCCGTTCCTGACATCGTCCGGTCGGCGTACGCGACGCTTGTGGTGACCGACCTGGCCGAGGCGCGGCGCTTCTGGGTCGACTTGCTCGGGTTCGTCGTAACCTACGAGGGCTCCTCGGAGATCTGCCTGCGTGGCTACGACGAACTCGCTCACCACAACCTGATCCTGCGGGCCGGGCGGGAGGCGGCGGCGGGATCGCTCGGGTTCCGGGTCCGGACGGCGGCCGACCTGGACCGGGCCGAGGCGTACTTCGGCGCGCTCGGCTGCCGCTACGAGCGGCTGCCGGCCGGCGCGGTCCGCGGGCTCGGCGAGGTCGTCCGGGTCGAGGACCCGCTCGGCTTCCTCATCGACTTCTTCGATCGCTCCGAGCGCCCGGATCGGCTGCAGCAGCGTTACGACCTGCGCCGCGGCGCGGAGGTCGCCCGGTTCGACCACTTCAACATCTGCGTTCCCGACGTGTCCCGCGCCTACGATTACTACTCCGGGCTCGGCTTCGGCCTGTCTGAGACCATCGAGGATGGGCAGACCCTGTACGCCGCCTGGATGTACCGCAAGCAGACGGTGCACGACATGGCTTTCACCGGCGGCGCGGGCCCGCGCCTGCACCACCTGGGATTCTTCGCCCACGAGGCGCACGCCGTGCTCCGCATGTGCGACATCCTCGGCTCCCTTTCACTCGAGTCGCACATCGAGCGTGGCCCAGGACGGCACGGCGTCTCCAACGCGTTCTACGTCTACCTCCGCGATCCCGACGGGCACCGGCTGGAGATCTACACCTCCGACTACTACACCGGCGACCCGGACCACCCCGTCTTGCGCTGGTCGGTACACGACCCGCGGCGGCGTGACTTCTGGGGCAATGCCGTCATCCCGTCGTGGTACACCGAGGCGTCCCCCGTCCTCGACCTCGGCGGCAACGTCCGCCCGGTGACCGAGATCAAGCAGCAGGCCGAGTCAGCGGTACGCGTCGGCGCGGACGGCTACACCGCTCCGTCGGGCCTGCGGGAATAGACCGGGCCGAGTCAAATCCGGTACTATACGTCCTGTACGTATAGGGCGGGCCCCGCATGTAGCAGCAGGAATGCAGGGCGCCTGCACCTTCTGAGATGGGGAACAGGATGGGAACCACCCGTGCTATGCACGAGCGATCCCGTCCCGTCCCCGCCCATCCCGCTGGATCCCGGATGACCTGGGAAAATGACAGCGCTGAGCAAGCTAGCTGCACCGCCGTCCCGGCTGGAGCCGGTCTTCAAAACCAGAGAGCTGCGTGCCTTGTCTCTGGCGTAGTCAGACCTAGGTCCTCCACCAGTAGCCACCGCAGCGACGCTAGTTTACTCTGTTAGCCCGTGTGCAGGTCGCCGGGTGGATGTACGCTAAGCACCGGCGGAACGCTTTGCCAGGGGGTCGGGTGCAGCGGGGACTGGGTCGTTAGGATCGGGCGAAGGCCGTAGGCTCGGCAGGGGTCGGCTTGACATCCGGTACGGAGGCGGGGCATACGTTCCCGGGCCGGCCGCCCAGAAGCGATTTCCAGAGGAAACTCGTGATCTCCGGGGGCGTCACGGCGCCGCGGACCCAGGCGGCGAGGGTCTCGGGATCGGCGTTGCTGCTGCTGATGAGGTAAACGACCTCGACGGTCTTCCTGCTCTTCTTCGTGACGGTGCGGCGAAGCCGGGCGACCTGGGCGGCGCCCTCGAACTCGATCCGGGACGGCGCGAGCACGGCCTTGATGGTGCGGCGGGCCCACGGCGGCGGCCGCGTGGACTACCCGGATGCGGACCTGAGCGCCGGGGCCGAGCAGACTCTCTGCAGATTCCTTCGCTCGACCGACGAGGCGCGCTCAGTGCCTCGATGACCGTGCCACATTCCGACAGACAACCCGCTTACCAGGTGAAGATGACCTTCCCGATCCGGTCCGGACGAGTCGCGTGCGTGAGTGCGCGGTCGAACTGGTCGATCGGGTACGTCGCCGCGACCGGGACGCTCAAGGTGCCGGTGGCTACCAGGTCACCGAGGCGGGCGTAGGCCGCGAGCGCCTCCTCCCGCTCAGCCGTGTCGAGAACGCGCTTCTGCCAGAAGCCTTGAATGGTCAGGTCTCGGAAGATCAGGTCGCCGGGACGGATCGTCATGGGGGCACCGCTGGTCCCGCCGTAGCTGACGATCGTGCCGCCCGGGACGAGCCAGGACGCGAGCTGGGCCACGACGTCCCCGGCGGTGGCATCGAGCAGCAGCGAGATCCGGTCCTTGCCGAGCACGCTCTTCAGCTGGTCGGCAAGGTCCGGGCCGTCAACCAGGACGGAGTCGGCGCCGTGCTCCTTCAGCTCAGCGACCACGTCTGCTCGTCGTACGACGCTCACGGTCCGGTACCCCGCGAGCTTCGCGAGCGCGATGACGTAGCGGCCGACTGCCGAGCTACCGCCGGTCTGACCGACCCACGCTCCGGGCTGCAGGTCGACGAACTGGCTGAGCAGGAGGTCCGCAGTGTGAGGGTTGACGCCGAGCATCGCCAGCTGGAGGACGTCGGCGGCACCATCGACCGGAAAGATGTCGGGCTCATCCACCACGATCCGGTCCTGCCAGGTCGCGTGCTTGAGCGTGGGGATGATCAGAACGCGCTGGCCGATCCGCCCCGTGTCGACGCCCTCGCCGACGGCATCGATCCGGCCGACTCCTTCGCTGCCGAGAACGGCCGGGAGCTGGGGCCGGTGTCCGTAGTGGCCGCGGATGAGCAGCAGGTCCGACGGGTTGATCGGCGAGGCCTCCATCGCCACGGCCACCTGGCCCGGACGCGGCTCGACCGCGTCGACGTCCACGAGGCGCGGGGCGGTGGTCGGGCTGCCGAACTCGGACAGGACGAGCGCTCTCACTTCGGGCCTCCCGCGACGTAGAGCACTTGGCCGGACACGAACCCGGCGGCCTCGCTGACGAAGAACGACACGGCATGGGCGATGTCCTCCGGCACACCGACGCGCGCCACCGGGATCTCCGCGGCCGACGTGCGTTGGAACTCCTCGAAGGAGATGCCGATCCGTTCCGCTGTCGCGGCCGTCATCTCAGTGACGACGAACCCCGGCGCGACCGCGTTAACGGTGACACCGAACTTGCCGAGCTCGATCGCGAGAGTCTTCGTGAAGCCCTGGAGTCCCGCCTTGGCTGCGGCGTAGTTCGACTGGCCCCGGTTGCCGAGCGCCGACACGCTCGAGAGGTTGACGATGCGACCCCAGCCCCCCTTGGTCATGTAGCCCTGGACTGCGCGCGACATCAGGAACGAGCCGCGCAGATGCACTCCGAGCACGGAGTCCCATTCGTCGACCGTCATCTTGAACAGCAGGTTGTCGCGCGTGATGCCGGCGTTGTTGACCAGGACGCTCGGCGCGCCGAGCTCTTCGACGACGCGCCGCACGCCCAGCTCGACGGCCGCTTCCTCGGAGACATCGACACCGATCGCCACTGCGCGCCCACCGGCGGCCTCGATCTGCTCGGCCACCGGTTTGCACTGCACTTCGTCGAGGTCCATGACCGCGACGGCGAACCCGTCGACCGCGAGGCGCTGCGCGACCGCCCGGCCGATGCCGCGCGCTGCTCCGGTCACGATCGCCGTGGGCTGTTGTGTCATCGTGTGGCTCCTGCCGTTGAGATCCAGTCGTCGTAGAACGGCGGCATATCGCTCGCCGCCATGGCCTTGAAGTCGGGTGCCCGCTTGGCGCGGAACGCGGCCACGCCCTCGGCGCCGTCGGCGATGCTCGTGTAGAACATCGCGAGCGAGTCGGCCCGGTGAGCGCCCGCAGGGTCCGGCAGCGCGGAGTTGCGATACAGGAGCTGGCGGCCGAGAGCGGTCGAGACCTGCGAGCGGCCCGCGGTCCAGCGGTCGGCGAGCTCGCGCGCCGATGCCAGCAGGTCCTCGGGCGCGTGGACCGAACGTGCCAGGCCGGCCGCCACCACCGCGGAGGCGTCCAGCACGTCCGCCGAGAAGACGAGGTCCAGCGCAGCCGGCAGCCCGACGACCCGGGGAAGGAACCAGGACGACGCTCCTTCGGGCACGATGCCGAGCCGGCCGAACACGAGGCCGAAGCGCGCCGAGGTCGAGACCAGGCGTGCATCCATGGCCAGTGTCATGGTCGCGCCGATGCCGACGGCAGCGCCGTTGATCGCCGCGATCACTGGCTTGCGGCAGGCGTGGATCGCGAGCGTCACGCGACCGCCCGAGTCGCGCACACGTCTGATCGCAGGGTCGTCGAGGTCTGCCATGTCGTCGAGCTTCGGCCTGAGCGTCTCGTCCAGGCCGAAGACGTTGCCCTCGACGGCGAGATCCATTCCGGCACAGAAGGCACGCCCAGCACCGGTGACGATGACGGCGCGGACGTCGTCGCGTCCGTTCACCCCACCGAAGACGGCCTCGAGCTCGGCCGACATCTCGACGGTGAAGGCGTTCATTACCTCGGGCCGGTTCAGGATGATGGTCACCACGCCGTCGCGGACCTCCGTCAGGAACGTGTTCCACTCGCCGTTGGGCATGGGTTGTCACATCCTTCTTGCTTCGTGCCATGGTTCGGGGCTTCAGGACCCCGGTGCATCTCGCCTTGCGTGGCACCTTGCGTGTGGCTCAGCGCCCCGCGAAGGACGCCGGCCGTCGCTCGACGAACGAGGCGATGCCCTCCTGGAAGTCCTCGGTGCCGAAGACGGTCGCCTCGATGACGGGGACCTGAGCGACCGCCGCACCTTCCCCCTCCTTGAGGAAGATCAGGGCGGCCCGCTTAGCCGCCTGCACCGCAAGCGGAGCGCACTGACAGATCTCGCGCGCGAGCTCCATCGCGCGGTCCAGCTGCCTTCCGTGCGGGACTACCTCCTGCACGAAGCCGAGCTGCAGCGCGCGCTGAGCGTCGAACTCGTCGGCGCGGAGCAGGTGGTACATCGCGTTGCCCCACCCGGTGCGGGTGAGGTAACGGAAGTGGGCCCCTCCAAGCGGTGCGAGGCCTCGCTTGGGCTCCAACTGCGCGAACCTTGCGCTGTCGGCCGCGACGACGATGTCCGCCGCCAGCATCATCTCGATGCCGATGGTGAACGTGATTCCCTGGACGGCCGCCACCACGGGCTTGCGGCAGCGACGGGTCAGACCGAACGGGTCGACCTGCCCGTCCGGAACGGCCTGAACCATGCCCTCGGCGGAGAAGAATCGCGGCATGTCCAGCCCCGCCGTCGTGTGGTCACCCGCCGCGTGCAGGACGGCGACCCACAGGTCATCGTCGTCGTCGTACGCCGTCAGGTGGTGGCTCAACTGCGTCAGCATCTCCGGCGTGAAGGCGTTGAGCTTCGACTGGTTGTCGACCGTGATGACAGCGACGTGTCCGTCGACGGCCATGGAGACCTGGCCGCCGACTCGCAGGTCAGCGTTCGCGCCCGAGCTCATCCTCAGCCTGCCCGGACCGAGCCAGCCGTGCTCAGGCCGCCGTCAACCGTCAGCATGCCGCCGACGACGTAGTTCGACGCGCGCGAGGCGAGAAAGATCGCTGCACCGGCGATGTCCTCAGCCGCGCCGAGCCGCCCGACGGTCGTGAGGTTGCGGATCTCGTCACCCCAGGTCTCGAGCGGGTGCTCCATCATCTTGGTGGCGAACGGACCCGGCGCGATGCCGTTGACGAGGATCTCCGGCGCGAGGACCTTCGCGAGGTGCCGCGTGAGGTGGTTGATGGCGGCTTTCGATGCGGAGTACGAGTAGCTCTCGAAGATCGGCGTCACGATGCCATCGACGGAGCCGACGTTGATGACGCGCGCCGGGTCGCCCTCCTTCGACGCCGCCCGCAGCAGCGGTACGGCAGCCTGGGTGAGGAAGAAGGGGCCCTTGGCGTTGATGTCCATCACCCGGTCCCATCCGCTCTCCGGGAAGTCCGCGAGAGGTGCTCCCCACGACGCGCCGGCGTTGTTGACCAGCACGTCGAGCGCTGGCCAGCGCTCGCCGACCTCGCTGATCAGACGCCGGCACTCCTCGACCTTGCTCAGGTCGGCGGAGATCGCGGTGACCGGGCCGAACTCCTTCAGGGAGGCTTCCGCCTCCGCGCAGGCGTCGGCCTTGCGGGAGGAGATGATCACCTCGGCTCCGGCCTTCAGGAAGCCCTCGGCGATCATGTACCCGATTCCTCGGGTACCGCCGGTGATCAGTGCGGTCTTCCCGCTGATGTCGAACAGGCCGTCACTCATGTGCGCTCCTCAGCGATTCGTGTGATGAAGGGGTTGACTACTTGTCGCGAAGGCGGGTCTGGAAGACCGCGCTGGCCCACAGCGCCGACGGGTTGATGCGGTCCTGGTGCTGGCTCAGGACCTGCTCGAAGACCTCGACAGCCGACGCGCCCGAGGCGACGAGCTCGTCGAACAGCTCGATGTAGCGGCGGGTCGCCTCGATCGCAGCCGGGGTGTTGGGTGCTCCTGGCCGCTTGTGGCCGGCGATCACCGTTGAAGGTGAGAGGTCGGCGATCTGTGCCAGCGAGCGGAGCCAGCCTGCGCGCTTCTCGGGGCTGGTTGCGACGAGGAAGGGGTGGACCTCGTTGTAGACGATGTCGCCGGCGACCACCAGGTCCAGGTCCGGCACGTGTACGAACGTGGTGTGGGTCGTGTCGCTCTGGCCAGCTCGCACGATGCGCAGCTGGTGGCCCTCCAGGTCGATGACGTCCTCGTCGAGAACGTACGCCTCGGGGAAGGTCGCGGGCAGGAGGGGTCCGAAGGCCGGGCCCCACATGACGTCGTAGGTCGGCGGCGTCTGTTGGTCGAGCATCTCCTTGGTGACCTCGGCGGTCGCCAGGACCTTTGCGTGCGGGAACCGCTCGAGGAGGGGCGCCAGGCCGAAGAAGTGGTCGCCGTGCCCGTGGGTGATGTAGACGGTGGTCAGGTTCGTGTCGAGGCCCCCGATCCATTCAGCGAGGCGCTGGCCGTCCTGCTCGGTCAGGAGACCGTCGACGAGCACAGCCTCGGATCGGCCGCGGATCAGGGTGGCCGAGGTCGGCGAGAACTGCTGCGGGGCGCCGTTCGGGATGGGCTTGCCCGGCATGTCGCGGGCGTCGGTGACGATGACGTCGTACTTCAGCGGGTGGGTCATGGGGATCACCTCAAGGGCTAGGAGTGAAGGGGCTTCGAGCTGTGGACGCGGGTGAGGACGCTCAGTCGGCGACCTCGAAGAGGCCGGCGGCACCCATGCCTCCGCCGACGCACATCGTGACGACGACCCAGCGGACGCCTCGGCGCCGTCCTTCGAGCAGTGCGTGGCCGACCAAGCGCGCGCCGGTCATGCCGTAGGGGTGGCCGATCGAGATCCCGCCGCCGTTGACGTTGAACTTCTCGGGATCGATCTTGAGCGTGTCGCGGCAGTAGACGACCTGGCTCGCGAATGCCTCGTTGAGCTCCCACAGACCAATGTCCTTGATCCCGAGTCCTGCTTGGGCGAGCAGCTTCGGGACCGCAGTCACCGGTCCGATGCCCATCTCTCCCGGCTCGACGCCCGTGGCTGTGACACCGCGGTAGTAGCCGAGCGGAGTGAGACCGCGCCGCTTCGCCTCCTCAGCCTCCATGAGGATCGAGACCGAGGATCCGTCGGAGAGCTGGGAGCTGTTCCCGGCGGTGACGCTCGGCTCGGCGTGGCCGTTCTCGCCCGGCGCGAAGACCGTACGGAGCCCGGCCAGGCCCTCGAGTGTCGTGGAGGGCCGGTTTCCCTCGTCCTCGGTGACGGTGATCGTGACGGGCGTGACCTCACCGGTGGCCTTGTCCGTGGCGAGGTGCTCGACGGTGATCGGCGCGATCTCCTCGTCGAGGCGCCCCGCTGCCTTGGCGGCCGCGGTGCGCTGCTGCGACTCCAGTGCGTACCCGTCCTGACGGGCGCGGGAGACCCCGTAGCGACGTGCGACGTTCTCCGCGGTGTCCAGCATCGACAGATAGATGTCTGGCAGGTGCTCGGCCAGCCACGGGTCGACGGCGCGATAGCGGTTCTGGTGCTCGTTCTGGACCAGCGAGATCGACTCGACGCCTCCCCCGGCGGTGATCGTCATGCCGTCGACGACGATGTTCTTCGCGGCGGCCGCGATCGCCATGAGCCCCGAGGAGCACTGGCGGTCGAGCGTGAGGGCGGGAACAGTGACGGGCAGCCCGGCACGCAGCACCGCCTGGCGGGCGACGTTGACGCTGCACGAGCCCTCCTGCATCGCGCAGCCGAAGATGACGTCCTCGACCTCGGACCCGTCGATGCCGGCTCGCTCGACCGCAGAGGCGAGAGCATGCCCGGCAAGAGTCTGCGCCTGTGTGTTGTTGAAGGCGCCGCGGTAGGCCTTGCCGATCGGGGTGCGCGCCGTGGAGACGATTGCTGCGGTTCGCAATGGTGTGTTCCTTTCGTAAGGTGCGCCGCCCGGAGGTCAGCGCGCCACTGCCTTGAGCTGGGCGACCGCTGCGACGAAGGAGTCGATCGCCTCGTAGCCGGTGATCGCACCGGGTGAGACGACGTCCTCGGCGGGCTTGCCGAGCAGGATCTTCTTGATAGGCGTCTCGAGCTTCTTGCCGGTGAGGGTGCGGGGAACCGACGGCACTTCGGCGACGAGGTCCGGCACATGTCGGGGCGAGAGCTCGCTGCGCAGCGCGCGCTTGAGGTGATCGACGAGTGTGGTGTCCAGCGTCAGGCCTTCGGCGAGATGGACGAATAGCAACAGCTGACCCGGGCCGCCCTCGTCGTCCTCGAGATGGACCACGAGGCTGTCGCGTACCTCGGCGAAGTCCTCGACGACGCTGTAGAACTCGCTGGTCCCCAGTCGGACGCCCCCTCGGTTGAGGGTCGCGTCAGAGCGACCGTGGATGATGCAGCTCCCACGCTCGGTCATGGTCACCCAGTCGCCATGACGCCAGATGCCGGGATAGGTGTCGAAGTACGACGCGCGGTAGCGCTCGTGTCCTGGATCGTTGACGAACCCGACCGGCATCGACGGCATCGGCGCTCGGACGACGAGCTCGCCCACCTCACCGAAGACGACGTTGCCGTCGTCATCGAACGCGGCCACGTCGACGCCCAGACACGGGCCTGAGATCTCACCTCGATAGACCGGCAGCCACGGGGATCCGGCGACGAAGTTGGAGCAGACGTCGGTGCCGCCACTCATCGAGTTGACGAAGATCTCGGGTGACAGGTGCTCGTACAGCCAGTCGTAGCCGTCCGGGGACAGCGCCGATCCCGTGACGCTGAGCGTGCGCAGGGCCGAGAGGTCGACCGCGTGCGCCGGGTCGAGACCTTCACGACGGCAGGCCATGAGGTAAGCAGGGCTGACGCCCAGCAGCGACGCTCCGGACGCGGCCGCGACGCGCCAGGGCTCGAGCAGGTCCGGGTAGAGCGGGTTGCCATCGGCCACGACAAGGGTGGCACCGAGCATCAGCGAGCTCACCATGGCGTTCCAGACCATCCAGCCCGTTGTGCTGATCGCCGTGACGGCGTCGCCGGGCCGGGTGTCGAGGTGGAGGGCGTGCAGCTTGAGGTGCTCCAGCGTGATGCCGCCGTGGCTGTGGATGATGGCCTTCGGGAGCCCCGTGGTGCCCGAGGAGAACACGGTCCACAGCGGGTGCTCGAACGGGACGGGCGTGAACTCGACCTCGCCCGAGTCGGGCTGGTCGGCGAGCGCCGCGGTCCACTGGACCGCGTCCGCGACCATGTGCGACCCATAGGGGATGCCGATCACGTGCTGGAGCGTGGGAAGCGCGCTGCGGATGGTGGCCAGCTCGGCGGAACGGTCGACCTGCCGGTCCCCATGCACATAGCCGCTGACGGCGATCAGGACCGTGGGGTCGAGTTGCGCCAGGCGGTCGATGACGCTGCGGGACCCGAACTCGGGTGGGCAGCAGGCCCACACGGCACCGAGCGAGGCAGCAGCGAGCACTGCGACGACGGTCTCGGGGATGTTCGGCAGGTAGCCCACGACCCGATCGCCCTGGCCAACGCCCAGCGACGCGAGGACGCCGCGGGCGCGCCGGACCTCGTCGGCAAGCTCGGCGTACGTCAGCTCGAACAGTGTCCCGTGTCTGCGAGTGTCCTCGGATGGCGGTACTGTCCGGCGCGGTGGCAGCGACGCGGACGAGCTGCTGGGCGTAGTTCAGGCTCGTCCTGGGGAACCACTGCGCCTCTGGCATGCGCCGAACAGGCAGTACGGCGTCACCGCGCACTCCGGCCACGTCGAAGTACTCCCAGATGGAGGCCCAGAAGCCCTCCAGGTCAGAGACCGACCACGCCCACAGCTCCTGGTAGCTCGCGAAGCTGTGTCCGCGTGAGGCCAACCAGGCGGCGTACTGTCCGATGCCGGTCTCCGCCAGCGCGCCGCCCGAGGCGGCGTCGCGCAGGACGGCACCGTACTCGAGACCCTCGGGCCGGGGTTCAATGATGGCGTTCATCGGTGCTAAGTCAGCTCCGGCCGACGTGGGTCACGAAGTGCTTGACCGCCGCGGCGGAGGCCTTCTCGAAGCCCTCGCCCTCGTAGAGGTCGAAGTGGCCACCGGGCACGAGCAGCAGCTCCTTCGGCTCTCGCGCCCGCTCGTAGGCCTCCAAGGCCATCTCGAACGGAGCGACGACGTTGCCCGAGGTCACGACCATGAGCAGTGGCGTCGGCGAGATCCGGTCGATGCTCGCGCCCGGATCCCACTCGCCGATCAACTCGAAGCTGCGCACGGTGACCTCGTTGCGCCAGTTCGGAGCGACGTCGGCCGCCGTCTTGGTGAACCAGTCGTGCGTCTCGGTCGCGGCCATGAGCGCCAGCGCCGTCGGGTCCGGCGTCACCACCGGGATCATGTGCGGCTCGCCACCGGCGTAGCGGTGTGCACGGTCGCCGTTGATGCCTTCGAGCAGGCCGGCGCGGAAGTCCGGACGGACCATGCGCGTGACGATGCCCGGGCCCGAGATGAACGGAACCTGCGAGACGACCGCCTTGACCCGGCTGTCGTTCGCACCCACGGCGAGGACGAGTCCACCGGAGAAGCTCGATCCCCACACGCCGATCCTCGCGGCGTCGACCTCAGGTCGGCTCGCGACGTACGAAATGGCGTTGCGGTAGTCGCGGTACTGCCGGAACGGGGTCGACCTCCTGACGCGGTAGCCCCTCACTGTCTCCGAAGCCGTGGTGGTCGTACACCAGAGCGCTGAGACCCGCGGCTGAGAATGCCTCGGCGAAGCCGCCGAGGTGCATCTCCTTGACGGCCGTGAGACCGTGGGACAGCACGACGGCCGGCGCAGGCCCGTCGACACCCTGCGCCGGGTAGAACCACCCACGCAGCGTGACGTCGCCCTCGCCCTTGAATTCGATGTCCTCGCGAGTCATGTCAGGCTCCCGCTCTCTGGATGAAAGTGCGCCAGGTGCGCACTGGGATGGTGTCCGGACCGGCCCTGTGTCGAAGTTGACAGGTGTTCCGATTCCAGTGAGACCCACGCTAGGTATGTGGGTCGATCGCCTGTTAGGACGATCGCGCCGCGCGATGGAACCGGCGCGCCACGCGCTGGGGCAGCGCTCAGGACGCGGGTGGTTCGTTGCGCCGGTCGGCGGCGTCGCCGAGCTGCGCGAGGTGCACGGCGACGACGTACAGGTTCTGGTTCATGGCCTCGATGCCCGGGCTGCTCCGTGGTGTCTGCCAGGGCGGTGTTCAGCGCGCGGACGTCGGAGTTGATCGCGCCGACCGCGGGCACGGCAGCGGTGTCGTGGCGGATCGCTGCCAGCCGGTGGTGCACGTCGAGCAGCTGCTCGCCGATGGCCGAGGTGAGCTGCAGCATGATGATCACGGCGACGACCACGCCGAAGACGCAGACGAGGCCGACACCGAAGGCGACGTACCAGGTGGTGAGGTCCCCCGTCATCATCGGCCCCCATCGGTCGCGAGTCGCGGGAGCAGGCCTCCGAGCCGCAGCAGGTTGCTGAGCCGGACCAGCCCGTTGGCGTAGACAGCCGCCAGGTGCCCGTCGACGTCGGTGAGCGCGCGCAACATGGCGCGCGCTTCCTGGCTGATCGCGGGGACCAGCGCCAGCAGCACCTCCAGGCTCGCCGGGCGCCGCGCAGGGACCCGCTCACCGACGCCACCGCGCGGTCCGATCCGGCGAGGGACGAGGCCGTCTGGCGCGTGGTGCGGTCGGTCGTGGCCACGCTCGTCCGCAGGCCGCCGACGCGACGTCGTACGTCGGGCGAGGAGCCTGCGATGCCGGCGACCGAGCCGTCGATGCGGGCGGCGTGGGTCCGCACCTCGCCGAGCTGGGTGACGATCTGGTGCATGCTGCCGTCGACGTCCGCGAGCGAGGTGTCGACCTGTCGTCCGGCCCGGAGCATGCGCGCCGCGCGGTCGTTGGTCCGGGTCAGCTTGGACAGCAGCGCGGTGTTGTCGACGATGCCGCTGGTGGCCGGCTCGACGGTCTCGTTGATGCTCGCCTGCATCTGGGCGACGCTGACGAGGGTCCGGGTCAGCAGCACCAGCGCGCACAGGGCGAACAGGAAGACCATGGCGAGGTTGAGGCTCACGGCCCACAGCGGGGCGGGGGCGGCCGCCGGCCTCAGCATGCCTGCCTGCCGTGCATGAGGTTGATGACGGTGGAGCGGCAGATATTGGTCAGGTTGCCGTTCACGGAACGCAACGTCGCGTCGAGGTTGCCCAGCTGGTCGCGCGATCCGACGAGCGCGTCGTTGAGCGGCCGAAGGGCCTGGTTAACGCGCGCCAGGCCGCCGTCGGAGGGGCCGCTGATCACGGCGAGCGAGGTCCCGATCGATCCCGTCGAGGAGAGCACCTGGCGCAGCAGCCCCGACGTGTCGGCGAGGTTGGAGGACACGTTCCCCAGGCTCGCGGCGGTCTGACGAAGATCGCCGCTCACGGTGCCGAGGTGCCTCGAGGTCGACCGCAGCGCGAGCTCGGTCGGCGCCAGGTCCTCGTCCACCGTGATCGTCCCTGCTCGACGGCGGTGGTGTTGTCAGGGGTGGCGCGGAGGGCGACCTCGAGCGCGGCGAGCGTCTGGTTGAGAGTGGTGAGCTGGCCGGGCAGCGTCTTGGTGTTTCCCTCGGCGCTGGCGACTGCGTCGCCGGTGCTCGCGAGGTCGCGGTGGATGGAGACGAGGGCGTTGGAGATGAAGAACAGGTAGCCCGCGGTCACCACGAGGACCACGGCTCCCAGGGCGATCCAGGTGTTGAGCCAGCGCTGGAGCTCGGTGTCGCGCTCGTTGGTCCTCAGCACTTCTGCCCGCCGTTGAGTCCGTTGTCGACGCAGGCGCCTCGCGGCTGGTCACCTGGACCCGCGCGCTGATGTCCGTCGCCTCGCTGAGGATCTGGTCGGTGATCGAGCTAGCAGTGGCGAGGTTCGAGCTGATGAGCGCGACGCCGCGCTGGATCGCTAGCGAGGCGGACAGAGTGTGGGCGGCGTTCGCGTTGACGCCGTCCAGCGAGCGGTTGAGGTCGCCGACCGCGGCACCGATCCGGTTGACCGACCCGTCGACCGAGTGCTCGCTGGAGTTGATGGACGTCGTGCTGCCGTCAATGGACTGCGTCGATCGGTGGATGGACGTCGCCTTGTCACCGATCCGGCGGGTCGCGGCCTCGATTCCGGAGAGGTCGCCGTTCACGCGGGTCAGCGAGGTCAGGGTCGCGCCGGCGATCTGGTTGGTCCGGTCGAGCCGCGCGATCGCGTCGGTGTCGCTGTTCAGGCCGCGCCCGCTCGAGGCGATGCGCTGCGTCTCGCGGCTGACCTGTGCGGCGTTGGACTCGGTGCGATAGAGGAGCGCGAGCGCGGCCAGGACGATCACCGCGACCGCGGCCAACGTGAGCTGAGACGTGCGGGGGCAGGCTCCTGCTCGATGCGAAGCGTGGCCTGATCATGGGGTTCCTGCCTCGGCTCGGCGGTGAGGATCGGGGTCGACGCGGCGCGCCAGCACGAGGTTGAAGCGCGTCGCCGCGTCGCGCAGGTTGGCCGCGCTGAGGCCGACGGCTGCGATGCGCTCGGTGAGCGGCGCCGTTGCGGCGCTGATGGCGTCCAGCCCCTGGTCGAGGCTGGCGAGGCGGCGCGCGATGACGCGCAGGAGACGATTGGCGGCGACCAGGCTGCAGAGCAGCGTCGCTCCGGCCAGGGCTGCGATCGCGACGGCGAGGACGACCTCGGGCGGTGGAAGACTCACCATGACTGCTCCAGCGCGCTCGTGTAGCGGGCGACTCCGGCCAGCCCTGCGCCGGTCAGCATCTCGGTCTCCGCCAGACGCGGGATGGCGTGGAGGTCGTCCACGATCTCGGTGGTGTTCTCGATGATCAGCTCGAGCCCCGAGGCGATGGCGCGCAGGCTCACGAGCATGCGGCCGAACGTGATTGCGAGGGCGGGCACGAGCACGAGTGCGCCGAGCAGATCACCGACGATCCGTGCGTTCATCGTGTGTCCTCTTCCCAGTGGTGGGCAGTCACGACGAGGGACTGCGCGACGGCGTCCAACGTCCTGGCCAGCCCCGGGAAGTCGGCGGCCGGGAGGGCCTGGGCACACGACGGTGAACATCCGGTTGCCGCTGAACAGGAAGTAGTGGGCGTGCACGCCCTGCGGGTTCTCCGAGGGGAAGCTGTAGAGGTAGAAGAGACCGGTCGACGATCCGACGTGGACCACTTGCGTGGCCAGCACGGTGAGGTGTGCGGTCGGAGTGCTGAGGACCGCATCAGTGACAGCTCGCATGTCGCGCAGGTTGTGGGTGTCGACGCGCGACGCGAGCGTGAACTCCTTGACGCCGACGGCGTCCTGTCCGCCGGCCTGGAGGACGAGGCCGCCATCGGCGTCGGTCCCCGGTCGCCATGCACGCGGATGGCTGATACGGAACAGCCCGCCGGGATTGGCGTAGGTCACCGACCTCGGCGCCGACGCAGCCGCGTGCGCCTGGGCGCCCGGCCGTGGCGCACGGGGCAGCGTCGCGACGACGGCGATGATCGAGGCGACCAGCAAGATTCCGGTCGCCGAGAGCGTCCAGGTCCGGCGAGGCCGGTTGCGCGCCGGCGGAGCCGGCCACCCGCAAGGACGGCCGCGGGCTCGCCACCTCGATCACCGCAGGACCTACACGTCCCAGTCGGTGTCCACGTCGCCGAACAGGCGGACGAGGAGGTCGAGCGCAGGGGCCTGTGCGAAAGACTCCATGAGGTCGCCCTTGGCGATCTTGATCTTGCCCGACATGATCTGGGTGCTCGCGCTGGCCTTGCCTTCTGCGCACATCCGCCACGCCTCGAGCGGGCCGGCGAAGCGCCCCCAGACGTCCTCCTCCGCGTACGGCGTGGTCGTCCAGGCCACCGATCGACCGTTCACGAACTCGATGTAGCTCGCGACGCCGGGCCGGTCG
This sequence comes from uncultured Actinomycetota bacterium, assembly GCA_963773105.1. Classification (GTDB taxonomy): domain Bacteria; phylum Actinomycetota; class Actinomycetes; order Streptosporangiales; family Streptosporangiaceae; genus Trebonia. The sequence goes on along the minus strand of CAVZAA010000001.1, from coordinate 677,092 downwards.
GTGACCTCGAACGCCATCACGTGCGTAAACGTCTCGGGGTCGCGCATCAGGGCGTAGCTCTGGTCGGTGACTGCGCGCTCGCGCTCGTGGGCGAGCTTGAGCCAGTCCTCTGAAAAGAACTTCTCTGACATGGCAATGCTCCTTCAAGTACGGCGATGAGTAGGGGACGGCGGCGACTAGACCGAGGCGAGCTCGTAAGGGACGGCACGGTTCTCGGCGGCCCACAGCCGCTCGGCGTCGCTTCCAGCTGCGGGAGGCACGAGGCCCTGGGTGCGCCACAGTTCCTGGGGGGTCTCGTCGATGTGCACTTCCCAGTCGTGGCCGCGGTCACGTACCCACGGCGCGATCTTGGCCTCGACGAGCTGCATACAGACGGCCTGGAGGTCCTCGCCCTCGATGCGGCGAGCGATGTGGTCGATGAAGACCCGGACGAAGTTGTTCGTCGCCTTGCCTCCGACGTAGATCGAGTTGCGCGGCAGGTCGTGGAAGATGACCACCACGTAGAACTTCGGCAGGTTGACGAAGTCGGTGTACATCGTGGTGATGGAAGCCGAGAGCGCCTCTTTGTCCTCGTCGGTGAAGGTGTTCTCGGGCGCGAAGACTTGCCACATCGGCATGGTGTCCTCCAATTGTGAGATGAGTTACGGAGTGCCCCGTGCCACAAAAACTAGATTGCGAGCAGCCCGTCTGATATGACGAGTGCGCCTTGGGCTGGGATCGGAGCGCCACTCAGACGACCCCGAACGCTTCCCGGTAGTCGCCCGGCGACATAGCCGTGGCCCGCCGGAACTCCCGACCGAAATGGCTTGCGTCGCAATAGCCCCAGCGGAACGCGATGGAGGCGATGGACAAGGTCGAGTTGACAAGATCGTTGCGAGCCGCAGCGATGCGTTGCGACCGGACCACGGAACCGAGCGTGTCGCCGGTCGAGGCGAAGGCGCGGTGCACCGTGCGCGGCGCCACGTTGTAGGCGGCCGCCAGGTCACGCACGCGGATGACGCCGTCGCTGAGGTGTTCGGCGATCCATTTCTCCATCTGCTGGCGCAACACCGACAACAGGTCGCTGGTGGGGACAGCGGCGGACTGACTCACCTGGATGATGCCTGCAACCAGTGACAAGAGGGCCCTGCGCGTGGCCTCGACTCCGGCACCATCGAGCCGGTTCTGCTGTTGGTCAACGCCGGCCAGAAAGTCCAGCAGCAGCCAACTCACGGGGTTCTCGTCGGCCTGGATGGCTAGCAGGTCCGGTATGCGGCAGCCGCCGCTGAACGGCGTCAGCGCGTGCAACGGCAGCCTGATGCTGCGCTTGATCACCGAACGCGGTACGGCGACCCGACCGCTCGCCCGGGAGCGCAGGAGCAGCACGGAACCAGGCCGAAGCGCGGCTGTGCGCTCCGGAAGCACAACGGCGAGCTCGCCCGCCTGCGCCGTCATCACGATCAATGCGTCCTCGTCCTCCTCGGCCATCCGAGTCGTGCGAACCGCTTCGATCGGCGGGCTCTGCCAGTCGGTCACAAGCAGGTCACCGAGGTCGTGCTCCCGGAACGACCCTGGCGACGCGACGCTGCGCACGTCGAGGCCCACCAGGCGCCGACGCAGCGCGACGTGCCAGTCCTCCGCGAGCGGTTCGGGCGCCAGGCTCAGGTCCTCGAGCTCTGGCTCTCTCGACTTGGTCCGTGTCACGATCGCTCTCCTTCAGGGCAGCTAGATCTTGTGGCGGCCGTCTCCACGGCACGCGGAGGCCCTGTGAGTATGATCACGCCGGTTACGGCAATGTTTCTTGTCATCGGGCGACGGGAATTTGTCCTTAGAGACCACGGGCCGCGAGTGTCTGGGTGCTTGACACGGCCGGCTCCGCGACCTCTACTTCGTCCTTGCGACGGGCACCCTCCTGCCGGTCGGCGACTGGAACCCCTCATTGCACACAACGCACATACCGATTCGGGCGGTGACTCTTCGAGGCTTCGCGGCCCTGGTGCGCGAGCTCGGCGGTGACACACGCGAGCACTTCTCCGCGCAGGGCCTCGCCGACGAGCACATCACCCAGGATGAGAACGCGTTTCTCACCCTCGACGTCGTGGAGGCGCTGCTCGAAGACGCAGCCGCGCGCCTCGGCGTACCGGACTTCGGGCTCCGTCTGGCCGCACAGCAGGACATCCGGATCCTCGGTCCGCTCGCCATCGCGATGGAGAACGCACACACGGTCGGCGAGGCCACCGACTTCGCGTCGCAATATCTGTTCACCCACAGCCCAGCTCTCTCGCTCAGGCTGGTCCCGGACCCCGTGGGCTCCTCGCACGTCATCGGTCTGCGCTTTGCCAGCACGACCGGCAACGCATCCCCGCAGACCCTCGACTACGGCCTCGGGATCGTGCACCGCGTCCTGACCCTTATCAAGGGCGGCGGGTCGTACGGGCTCCGCTCGGCGTACCTGCCGCATCCTCGTCTCGCGCCGGAGCCGGCCTACGCGCACTTCTTCCAGGCCGAGGTCCGGTTCGACCAGCCCGATGCGGTGCTGCGCGTCCCGGCGCACCTCATGTCGCTGCCGGTTCAGGGCCGCAGCGAGATGCTGCGCGCCATCGCCGCCGAGCACCTCACGACGCACTTCCTCAACCGTGATGCCCCGATCGCCGACTTCGTCTTCGATATCCTCGACCACCACCACGGTGCCGACGCTCCGGGCCTCTCGGAGGTGGCGGACGTGCTTCGACTGCACACCCGGGTCCTGCAGCGACTGCTGAAGAGCGAGGGATTCACCTTCAACGGCATCGCCGACGACGTGCGGCGCCGCCAGGTCTGGCACCTCGTCAGTGCGACCGATGCGCCCTTCGGACAGGTGGCCGCCCAGGTCGGCCTGCAGGAGCAGTCGAGCCTTACACGCGCCGTGCGGCGCTGGTTCGGCGTCTCCCCTTCGCAGTTGCGTCGGGCCGGGGGCGGCCAGCCACCGCCGCGGTTGTCGGCCCCGGACCTGCCCTCAGCCGACTGAGTGGGGACCCGCGTGGCCCGTCTCACGGCCCTGGACCGCGTTCATCGCCGAGAACTCCAGCGTCCAGGCGTTCGCGTGGTTCGGGTACTTCGAGGTCATCACGCGCACGATGTCCTCGGCGTCAGCCGAGTTCTCGAACGCAGCCTTGAAGTCGCGCAGGTAGGAGCGCGTCTGCTCGATCATCGCCGACACCTCGTACTCGTCGCCGTCCGGGCGACGGTGGCCGGTGATGATGCGCTTGGGGTTGAGGCCCTCGACGAAGCTGACTGTGTCCAGCCAGTCTGCCCACTCGTCGGGGCTGGAGAGCCCGAGCATGGGATGGATCTCGTGGTAGATCGAGTCACCGGCGATGACCACGTCGATGGAGGGGATGTGCACGATCGTCGTCGGGTGGATGTCTGCCTGCTTGACCTCGAGGATGTCCAGCGGCGTCCCGTCGACGTACAACGTGTGGCCCTCCATGACGTCGGGGACCGGTCCCGCCGGCACGCAGTCATCGCCGAACATGAGTGTCCACTGCATGGTCTGGAGATCCATCGTCTGCTTGATCGCCTCGACGACCTGCGGCATTGCCACACACATCGCATCCGGGAACCGCTCGAGCAGCGGCGCGAAGCCGAGGTAGTGGTCCTGGTGCGCGTGGGTGATGTAGATCGTGGTGAGGCGCTTGCCGGTCCGCTCGATTAGGTCGCCGAGGTCGCGGACATCGTCCTTCAGGTACAGCGCATCGACCAGCACGGCTTCGGTCGGACCGGTCACCAGCGTCGCGGTCGTCGGCGAGAACGTTCCGTTTGGGAACCCGGGCACCTCTATGACCGGGATCGCCGGCCAACGACCGACGAACGTCGTGGCGCGGACGGGCGACGCCGGCGCTGCGCCGTCGACCTGCTGAGCGGAGATGGGGTCGGGGTTGAGTGTGGTCACGAGTCGCCTCCTGGTAGTGGAAGGGCCGGCACCAGGCATTGGGTCGAGAACCCGGTGACGGCCTTCTCCTCACGTTAAGGAGCGCTCTCTGCCTCCTGTAGAACGGCTGCGCCGCACCATGGGACCAGCCTGCCCGGGCAATCCGGGCATCCCAGTACCAGCGTGAGGCGCTGCGATCCAAGAGCCCGGGTCCATTGCCTTCCTACCGTGGCGCTATGGAAGCCACACAGGCCGCTACGTCGTACGCCGTCTCGAGCGATTCGGGCCGCCCGTGGGCCCATGAAGGCGCCTGGCCGGTAGCCCCCGGGGTGCACCGCATCCCCCTTCCGCTGCCGTCCGACACACTCAAGGCCGTCAACGTCTACGTCCTCGAGACCGACGATGGCCTCGCGCTGATCGACGGTGGTTGGGCGGTCGACGCGGCGCGCGAGGTGCTCGTGCGCAGCCTGCGTCGCCTCGGAGCGGGCCTGCCCGACATCCGGCGCTTCCTGGTGACCCATGTCCACCGCGATCACTACAGCATGGCTGCGGTCCTGGGCACTGAGCACGGGGCGGAGGTCGCACTAGGGTTCAGGGAGAAGCCGACGCTCGATCTGCTGCGCGCCCAAGATCCGCGGCGCAGCCCGTTCATACCCAGTCTCGTGAGAGCCGGCGCCGGAGAGCTCGCCGCCCAGTGGGAGCAGGACCACGATGTCGTCAAGGACACCGCGGTCTGGCGCTACCCCGACGTCTGGATGCGCGGTGACCACCCGATCGCCGTCGGCGAGCGCACCCTCGATGCCGTGCACACGCCGGGTCATACGGCCGGGCACTTCGTGTTCCATGACCGAGTCGCTGCGCTCCTCTTCGCCGGCGATCACGTGCTCCCGACGATCACCCCGTCGATCGGCTTCACGATGCCCCCGGCCGTGAACCCACTGGGTGACTTCATGGCCTCCCTGACCAGGGTTCGCGAGTTGCCGGACTCGCGGCTCCTGCCCGCGCACGGGCCCGTCACTCACTCCTCGCACGAGCGCGTCGATCAACTGCTGGCCCACCACGAGGGGCGCCTCAGCAAGACACTGCAGACCCTGGACCGACCACGGACAGCGTACGACGTGGCCCACGATCTCGGTTGGACCCGCCACGAGCGCGGCTTCGAGGAACTCAACCAGTTCAACCAAGGCCTGGCGTCGATGGAAACCAAGGCGCACCTCGACCTGCTAGTCGCGCGCGGCCTCGTCGAGTCCTCGACCAGCACCACCGGCGAGGTCTACTACCAGCGAGCCGGCACGCGATAATCACGCCCTCGGTTCCGAGCCGGGACCGGTCACGCAGCGTCGCGGTGCATCTCCGCGACATCGCGCCAGCGGACCTTCTCGCCGTAGGCCTCGCACGCAACCACGGCGTGGAGCACCGAGCCGCACTTGTGCTCGAAGGCCGCGGGGGCCCCTCGGCGCCCGCAAGGCCACCGGCCGCACGTGCGACGTTGGCATGTCACCCTGACCACGGCCGGATTCGACCCGACGGCTCGTCACATCGCCAGTTCCGGCGCGGTAACGCGACGGGTCCGGGTGCCAGGCCGTTGATAATGGCCTTGATAACCGCACGGTAGGTGGCCTCGGGGTCGGGGGTGGGCACGAGGCCCCTGAACTCCGATGCGATCGCGCCGTGCACCGCGCTCCAGATCTGCCGGGCGGCCTCGACTGCGTCGGGGGCGGCGAGCGCTCCGGCCGCGGCCACCAGTTCCACGGTGCGGACCAGTGCGCCGAAAGCCGCGGCCGCATGTTCCCCGACCTCGGCCGACTCGCGGCCGCGCGGGATGGCGTCCTGGAACATGATCGCGTGGAGGTGCCTGTTGCCGAGCGCGAAGTCCCGGTACCGCAGGCCGCAGTTGTAGAGCCGGGCGGCCAGGTCCGGCTCGTCGCCGGCCTCGATGGCAGCGCGCAGCCGGTCGAAGCCCTCGATCAGCAGGGCGTCGACCAGGCCGTCCTTGCCACCGAGCCGGCTGTAGAGGCCCATCGGGGCGACGCCCGCCTCCGCCGCGACCGCGCGGACGGTCAGCCCGACGGGGCCGTCCCTGACCAGGACCGCCTCGGCCGCCGCCAGCAGTTCCCGCTCGACCTCGGCGCTGGGCGTCCGGCCGCGCCGCGCCAGCGCCGCACCCGCCTTGCTCATGGAAATCGTCTCCCGGACCAGCCTTCCAGGGCCTCCCGACAATTATAGAACACCGTAACATAATTATGTTACGGTGTCCTATAATCCCGGCTTCGGCAAGCGCCGGCCGCCAAGCCCGGGCAGCGGATGGCCGCAGTCTGCGACCACCCCGAGAGCACCCGAGCATCATGGTTCTCACCTGCCGAGTTGAATAACGAGGCTTGACCTTCGCCGCCCGGGGAGTCATCGCCAGGGCTTACGACGCGAGCGTCCATGGCGGCGCCACAGAGATCGGTGAACTGCCCGGCGCGAGCGGGCACGCCTCATGACGACGCCGCTGCCGGCCCTGGAGCAGCATGGCGGACCGTTCGGGTTGCAGACGATGTGCGCGGCAGGCGGTACGGCCAGCACTGCAATCACCGAGCGCCCCGACGGTCCGCGCTCCGCGCCCCTGATCTGTCCGCGCCGATCAGGGGCGCAACCGTCTCCGGCTGGCGATTCCAGGCACCCGGTCATTTGCCTTTGGAAACCGATCGGTTTACACTGCGAGGAACCGATCGGTTTCCGATGGGCGGCACCGACGGGCTATGGCCTTGCAGCGAGGAGACGAACATGCCGTTGATCACCAGCACCGAGCCCGGAATCAGAATCCCCGGAACCACTAGCCACTTCCTCGACCCGACCGGGTCACGCGACCAAGGGCAAGGCCGGCTGCGCTACCTCACCGGCGGCAGCGGCGCGCCGCTGGTCCTGCTGCACACCGTGCGCACCCAGGCCGAGCACTTCCGCAACGTCATCCCGCTGGTCCAGCAGCACTACACCGTGTACGCGCTCGACCTGCCGGGAATGGGCTACTCGCAGATCGTGCCCGGCGCCTCCTACGACGAGCCCGCCATGCGCGACGCCGTCAAGCGACTGCTCACGCAACTCGACCTGCGCGACGTGACCCTGCTCGGCGAGTCGATGGGGGCCGTGCTCGCCCTCACCGCGGCGGCCGACCTGCCCGACCGGATCCGCCGCGTGGTGGCGGTCAACGCCTACGACTACCCCGGCGGGATCGCCAGGTCAAGCCTCCTGGCCCGGCTGATCATCACCGGCGTCATCGCGCCCGCGGTGGGCCCGCTGCTCGCCGGGCTGGAGCCGAAGCCCGTCATGCGCGCCATCCTGTCCGGCGGCCTCGCCGACCGGACCGCGCTGCGCGAGGACTACCTGGACGAGCTCCTCAGCGTCGGCCGCCACCCGGGCTACCCGGAGGTCGCCCGCGGCGTGTACCGCAACCTTCCCAGCCTCATCGCGGCCCGCGCCCGCTACCCCGAGGTCACCGCACCGATCCACCTCATCTACGGGGACAAGGACTGGTCGCGGCCTTCAGACCGGCAGGCCAACAAGCAGCTGCTTCCCCGCGCCGAGTTCACCCAGGTCCCGGACGCCAGCCACTTCATCGCCCTGGAACGCCCTGACGTGCCCGCCAGCCTGCTGAACTCGGTCGCATGAGCAGCGACACGCCACCGGCCCCGCCGGCCGGCAACGCAGCCAGGCCGGCAGCACCGGCGGCCCTCATCACCGGCTGCTCCAGCGGGATCGGGCACGCCACCGCGCTGCGGCTGCACGCCGCCGGCTTCACCGTGTACGCGACGGCCCGGCAGCCCGAATCGCTAGCCGGACTGGCCGCGGCCGGGATCACGACCCTGCGGCTGGACGTTACCGACGAGGCGTCGATGACCGCCGTGGCCGGCCGGATCACCGCCGCGCACGACGGGGTCGCGGTCCTGGTCAACAACGCCGGGTTCGAGCTCGCCGGACCGATCGAGGAGGTGCCGCCGGCTGAGGCCCGCCGCCAGTTCGAGGTCAACTTCTTCGGCCTGGCCCGGCTCACCCAGCTCGTCATCCCCGGCATGCGCGAGCGCGGCGCCGGGACGATCATCAACCTGTCCTCGGTGTTCGGCCGCTTCGCCATCCCCGGCAACGCCTACTACGCCGCCAGCAAGCACGCCGTCGCCGCATTCACCGACGCGCTGCGGCTGGAACTGGCCGGCTTCGGCATCCGCGCCGTCCTCATCGAGCCCACCGCCGCCCGCACCAGCCTCCACGCCAACCTCGCGTGGGCCGCAAGCCAAGGCGGCGAACACTACGCCGGCTTCTACGCCGACCTCGCGGACTGGTACGCGCGCACCTACACCGGGCCGCCCCGCAACATGGCCGGACGCCTCGCGGTCAGCGCCGACGACGTCGCCGCTGCGATCGCCCGCGCCGCCACCGCCCGCCACCCCCGCGCCCGCTACCAGGTCGGAACCCTCGCCCGCGCGCTGTTCGCCCTCCGCCGATGGCTGCCCGCACCCGCCTTCGACGCCTTCGTCCGCACCCAGTTCCCCAACCCCGGCCGACCGGGCGCCGCCGCCACCGCAGAGCGACAGCAGCAGCTCCTCGCCTCGGCCGCTGAAACGCCACCGCGCTGGAACTCAGCCGTCAAGAAACCCCGGTGACATCCCGCGAGGACGATGACTGTGATGACCCGCCCGCTGAGGCGACTGCTCAGCGCCCTGCGCCAGGTGCGCGCCGGGTGCGAAGGAACCGGACGGCTGGCCGGCGAGCAGGCCGCGCTGCGGCGGGTCGCCGCGCTGGTGGCCAGGGCCGCCGCCCCGGAGGAGATCTACCGTGCGGTGGCCGGGGAACTGGCACGGCTGTCGGAGGCGGACATCGCGGTGGTGCTGCGGTACGAGACCGACGGCACCGCGACCGTGCTCGGCGGCTGGAGCGGCACCGGGATGCCCGCCGTTACCGGCAGGCGGCTGGCGGTGGAAGGGGAGGGCGTCGCCGAGTCGGTGCTGCGCACCGGCCGACCAGCGCGGGACACGCGGTTCGCCGGCGCGCCTGGGTCGATGACGGATTGGCTGCGGCGCGCCGGCATGCGGGCTGTCACCGGCAGCCCGGTCGTCGCCGGCGGCCGGCTGTGGGGGGTGGTAATCACCGCCACCACGCGGCCCGGGCAGCTTAGTCCCGACGCCGGACACCGGCTGGCCGCATTCGCCGAGCTCGCCGCCACTGCGATCGCCAGCGCCCAGGCGCAGGCGGAGCTGGCCGCCTCCCGGGCCCGCATCGCCGCAGCGGCCGACGAGACCAGGCGCCGCATCGAGCGCGACCTGCACGACGGCGCGCAACAGCGGCTCGTCACCCTCGTGCTGCAGCTGCGGGCGGCCCGGGAGACGGTGCCGCCCGGGCTCGAGGACCTGCGGGCCGAGCTAGGCCGGGTGGCGGCCGGGCTGGCCGGCGCGCTGGAGGAACTGCGCGAGTACGCGCGCGGCATCCACCCAGCGATCCTCGCCTACGGCGGCCTGGCCGCCGCGCTCCAGGCGCTGGCCCGCCGGTCCCCGCTGCCGGCGACCCTCGATGTGCAGCTGGCGGGGCGGCTGCCCGAGCGGGTCGAGGTCACCGCCTACTACGTGGTATCGGAGGCGCTGGCGAACGCGGCCAAGCACGCCGGGGCATCCGCCGTCCACATCGATCTCGGCGCGGCCGGCGACGTCCTCCAGCTGGCCGTCCGCGACGACGGGGGCGGCGGCGCCGACCCGGCACGCGGCTCCGGCCTAGCGGGCCTCCACGACCGTGTTGAGGCCATCGGCGGGACGTTGAGCGTGCGCAGCCGCCCCGGTGAAGGCACCACCCTGCGCGCCGAGCTCCCCGTCCGGTTACGCCCCAGTCAATGGCGCCCCGCACGGACGCCAATTCTGTGTCTCTGGCCGGGCACCGCCGCGCACCAGCGACCGTTGTCCCGGGCACGGCCCAACACCAGGGATTTTAGGTGTTTCGCGCCTTCTGCGGCTTTATGGTTGTGGTGCTCTGTGCGTGCACTGGAGTCTGTTTCCGTTTCGCGTTTGGGCATGGCTTTGGCCCGCGTGTCGCGGCGGGTCTGGCGCGCGGTTCCACGTCCCGCGTGCGCGGGGCGGTTCCTCCTTCCTGGCGGGCGGGTCCCGGCAGCGGGTCAGGAGAAGCCGGGTGCGAACACGGTGACCTGGGGTTTCCCTGTGACGGTTGTCTTGGTCGCGGTGGCGTGGGGGAATTTCGGCCGTGCTTTCTGGGTCCGATCGGAGTGCCGATGGCGGCTGGGGACGTTCAGGGTGCGCAGCATGGCGCGGGCGGCGGCGTCGCCTGCCGCGGCGATCGCCTCCAGCGACGACGCGGCCGTGACCTGGGATGACGTCATCGAGCGGATCATGTGATGGCGGGCGGCGGTGAAGGACTCCTCGTCCGCGGTGACCGGGGCGGCGTCTTGCCTGCGCAGGGCGCGGGCGGCGGCGTGCTCGCTGCGGAGCGCGGCGGCCTCGCCCGCGCGGGTCAGCTGGGTGGCGGTCAGCCGGGCCCAGGCCTCCTGGATGACCAGCCGGGGGGATCCGGAGCGCAGGACCGGGCCGCTGGTGCGGTTCCCGGCGCCGGCGATCGTGGTCTTGTCCTCGCCGAAGGTGGTCTCCGACGCGCTCCACCTGGTGAGATACGTGTCGCGGACTGCTTCGGCGGGGGCTGCCTCGTGGTCCAGGAGGGTGGTGATCACGGTGCAGGTCTCCGAAACCTGGGTCCCGTCGCCGCCGGGCAGGATCGCGTTGTGCTCGGCCGCGCGGACCGGCAGCCGGTCGGCTTTCCGCCCGGACGGGGCGTTCAGCCAGGTCATGCGGGACCCGTCGGGCAGCCAGCCGCGGCCCGGCCCGTCCTCGAAGCCGAGGCTGATGCCTTCCTTCACCCGCGCGATGACGTGGCCGCCCGCGTGCAGGATCGCGGTGATCAGCTCGTGGCCGGGGAAGTTCCGGTCGAAGCAGACGACGCGGCCGGCGAACAGTTCCGGACGGCGTTTCACCAGCCTTTTCAGCAGGGTCTGCTCCCCGGTTCCCGCCTGGCCGAGGATCGCCCCGAGCATCGCGCGGCCCGCCCGGGCGGTCACCGCGACGATCCGCAGCTGCGGGAACGGCGAGGACCCGTCCGCGGTCCCGGTCGAGCCGAAGAACGCCCGGTTCGGCGGCGTGTCGGCCACGTTCACCAGCATCCCGTCCGCAGCGAGCACCGTCATCCCGGCCAGCGTGACCGCGGACGCCTCGTCGTCGCCGATCAGCGGCCCGGCCGCCGCCCAGAACAGGGCCTCCATCATGTCCGCGGGGATCAGCAGCCGCCAGTCCGTGACGACCTTCTCCGTCGGGACGTGCCATTCCAGGGCGAACGGGACGTCCGCCAGCAGCCCCGCCACCCGGGCCAGGGCCTCGCAGTACGAGGCGTCCGGCATCAGGACCATCGCGAGAATCAGCCGGATGACCAGCGGATACGACATAATCCGGCGGCGGTCCCGCTTCCGCAGCCGGCCCGCCGCCAGCGTCCCCGTTTACAGCCTGCCCGCCCTGAAATCAGCACTGCTCTTAAGAATCGCAGAGTCTACGCTCCAGTTCTCCGGCTGGACCCTCTCCCAGAGACTACCCTTGCCTAGTTCCCTTCCGAGCTGATCTTCCCGGCGGAACCACTGCTCGGCACTTCTGATCCTGTTGGGGTGAATTTCGTCGAGCAGGGCGTAATCCCTGGTGATGATTCCGTGTTTCCACATATTCCAGAAGCCCGTGAAATTGTCGCGGAAGCTCATGGTGCTCTTGTCATTGGGATCGGCGTTGTATCCGGCAGGGTGATCAGCAAGCCCCTTCAGGTCCGGACTGTTCCAGTACGTTTCCAGGTCAGTGTCAACGTACCGTGCCGGATGCCCGGTGACCTTCTCGAATGCCGCAGCCATATCGGCATAGGTCATGTGTTCGATAGCGACTTCGAGGTCCATGCCATTAGCCAGCTCTGGATGGTCGAAGAGCCAGCGAACGTAGAATCCGCAATCATCGAGAGCCACGTGGGGAACGGCTCCCTCGCCGAGCGGAACCCGCCACGTGACTACACCGTCCTCGATGCTGGGAGTCATGGGCGTGAGCGGTGAGATCGCCATCTCAATGTAGGGACCTGAAGTGAAGACCGCCGCCCCCATCCTGTCCCTGTTCTTTTGGTTCTGGAACAGTACCCATTCGGCCATGCGGCCTTTGCCGTCATAGTGACCGGTGCGGAACCTGGAATCGTAGCCCGATTTCTTGAGGACGTAGTCGAGGTTTCCGTAGACGAAGAACTTGATTCCTTCTTCAATGGCTATCTCGTAACTGCGGATGGCCCAGTAGGTCTCGGTTTTCTCGCCGGTGTTGAACCCGTCGATGTTGATGAATGCCCCGTCGCCGCCGCGAAATCCTTCGCGGAGCACGTCCTCGTCGGCGAACGATCCTTCGAGGATGGAGACGTTGCCGAGCGCGAGGAGGGCCTGGGCTCGGGGGGAGGCGGGATCCCGGGTGAGGACCCGGACGGAGTACTTCTCGTCGGCGACGAGATCGCGGATGACGGGTATCCCTTGAGCCCCTGTGCCGCCTATGACGAAGATGGTGGAGGTGGCATGAGAAGACATCGCTCTTGACTCCAGAGGTTGAGTAGGTGCGCGATGGACGCGGGCGCGTTCGGGACTGATCTGCGCACCAGCCTGGCGGTCAACGACACCGGCCGGCTGACGCTGCGCCGATGGCCCGTGGGCGACGGACCTTGGAAACCGATCGGTTTCTGGCAGCGTACACCGATCGGTTTCCGAATGGCAAGCGCCTGGGTCCGCCTCAGGCGCCGCGTGAGCGTGCCCTTAAGCCGGGCACGCAACCGGCTCACTTCGCTGCGACACGGCACTCGATACGGTCAAGAAGAGCAGCTTGGGCCCGCAAGCCGAAGATCATCGCACGCCCGGAACCCCAGACGGGCTGGCCTGGCACTGAACCGGGACCGCGCTCTCCAGGGCATCCGCCCGCGTAACAGAGTGCACCGGGTCAGGCGGATGCGGGGCGTTTCGCCGGGGGCTGCCAGCCGCCGGTGACTTCCTTGACGGGCTTGTGGGGAAAGCGACGCCGGGCGTATTCCTGCGCATGTGAGCCCGGCAGGACGTAGAGGGTCTCCTTCTTGTCCTGGAGCGGTCGCAGCACGGTGTCCATGAAGGTCTTGCGGTCTTCCAGGTACGGGCCGAGGACGTCCTCGCCGGCGGGGCAGACGGCCAGGCAGTAGCCGGACTTGTAGCCGGGGGGATAGGCCAGGCTCTGCCACATGGAGGCGTTTTCTGAATCGGTGACCCGGGAGCGGTAGTCGGCGGCGTCCTGGCTGTCGGCCACGGTCTGCGCCCAGTCGGTGAACCCGCTCATGAACTCACGGTAGTTGTGCGTGGTACAAGCGAGCCCGTCGAACTCCCCGTCCTTGCCGATGGCGCCGACCGGGCAGGCGGCGACGCACAACTTGCAGTCGATGCAGGGGCTGTAGTCCAGCGCCTGCCCGTACTCGCTCACCTCGGCGTCCACCAGGACGGTGGCCAGCAGCACGAAGCTGCCGAACTTCGGGTGGATAACGTTGCGGTGCAGGCCCATCACGCCGAGCCCCGCGGCCACCGCGACCGTCTTGTGCGCCACTACCCAGATCCGCTCCCGGGGGAAGCGGTTCATCTCCTGTGGGAAGCCAACCGACGGGTTGAGCGCGCGGTAGCCGGCGTCCTGCAGTGCCCGGGTGACGCTGCGGGCGGCGCGGTTGGCCTGCTCGTCGGCCTGGTGGAACTCCTGGTTGGCCACGCTGCGGGCCGGGGAGCGGCAGTTGTCGCGGTTCATCCGGACCGCCATGGCGATCAGGGTACGGGCGCCGGGCAGTGCGGACTGTACGTGCTCGCGCTCGCCGGCCAGGTCGGGGTGGTCCAGGCTGACCGCGGCCGCGTCGTCCGCACCGGCCGCCAGGCACAGTTCGCGCAGCCAGGCCGCGTCGATCACCGCCGGCGGGCCCGCGGCGTCACCGGCCCCGCGCCGGGCGAGTACGGCCTGCACCGACGGGTGCGCAGCCAGCTTCGCCGGAAGCCTGGAGTCTGACGGTCGCCCCTCGGCGTCGCGCGCGTTAGCCATCCGACGCTCCTAGTGAGTCTAGTTTTCAAACTCGCAGCCGCGTACTGCGGATCGGGGCGAGTGCTTGTCAGGTGATCCGGCGCAGCCGCGGGACGATCACCGCAGCGCCGCTGGCGACGCTCAGCGCGGCGAACACCCACCAGGCCCGGTGGTAGGCCGTGAGCGCTTGCGCCGGGGCTGAGGTGGCCAGGATCGCGACGAAGATGCTGACGCCGAGTACAGCACCCAGCTGCCGGAAGCTGGAGGCGACCGCCGAGCCGAGCGCCAGGCGGGCGGAGGGCAGCGACGCGACCGCCGCGCCCGACTGGACGGGCAGCGTCAGGCCGATGCCGGCCCCGATGAGCAGGCTGATGGTCAGCCAGCGGCTGGCCCAGTCCGGCGAGCGGCCGATGAACAGCGCGAACAGCACCGCTCCGGCGGCCCAGGCGAGGGCGCCGGCCAGGAGCAGGGGACGGTGCCCGATCCTGGCGGCCAGCTTGCTGGCCGGCCGGGCTATCGCGACCACCACCAGCGGGGCGGGGGTGGCGCCGAGCGCGGCCCGCAGGACGGAATAGTGCCAGACGGTCTGCAGGAAGAGGGTGTTGCTGAGCAGCATGCCGTAGAAGGCGGCGGCGAACAGCAGCGTGGCCGCGTTGACCAGGCGGAACTGGCGGACCTTGAACAGCGCGAGGTCCATCGCCGGCCGCGCCGCGGTCGCCGAGCGCCACAGGAAGACGGGCAGCAGCCCGGCGGCGGCCGCGAACCCGGTGACCACCCAGGGGCTTGACCAGCCCCAGGAGGGCCCTTCGATGATGGCGAAGCTCAGCAGCGCCGGGATGGCCGCCACCAGCAGCGTCCCGGCCGGGTCGGGGATGCCGGCGGACCGCGGCTCCCGGGACTCGTGCAGCACGCGCCGTCCGAAGACGATGATCAGGGCGCAGATCGGGACGTTGATCAGGAATACCCAGCGCCATGACGCGTACTCGGTGAGCAGCGCGCCCAGGGTGGGGCCGAGGGCGGCGGCCGCGGCTCCCATCGCGCCCCAGGTGCCGATCGCGACATGCCGCCGGGCCGCGGGGAACTCGGGCAGCACCAGGGCCAGCGAACTCGGTACCACCAGCGCGGCGAAGGCACCCTGCAGCGCGCGGGCCGCAGTCAGCACCCCGGCGTCCGGGGCGGCGCCGCACAGCGCGCTGAACGCGGCGAAGCCGCCCAGCCCGGCCAGGAACAGCCGCTTGCGGCCGTACCGGTCGGCCAGCCGTCCCGCCGGGATGAGCACCGCCGCGAACACCAGGTTGTAGGCGTTCAGCACCCAGGACAGGTGCCCCGCCGTGGTGCCGAAGCTCCGGCTGATCGTCTCGAAGGCCACGTTCACGACCGTGGTGTCCAGGAACACCACGAAGACGCTGAGGCTGCCGAGGGCGAGCACCCGGGCCGCCCGCTTTCCCGCCGCGGGTTCCCCTGGCCGGGCGGGCGGCGACGGATCCGCCGCCGGTGCTGGACGCGCCCTGGGCGGGGCGGGTTCCTGGGTAGTCATCGCACAGCTCTCCAGTATGTTGTGATTTCCAACCAACTAGTTGCCGATGCTAGCGGTAGTCTGTTGGAAAAGGCAACTGACTCAACTGGAGGCGTGCCTGATGAGCGAACACAGCGGACAGGTCGTCATGGCCGACCAGCCCCTCGGTGTCAGGCCGTGCTCGGTCGCGGCGGCCCTCGACATCCTTGGCGAGCGGTGGTCGCTGCTGGCCATCCGGGAGATCGGCTACGGTGTGCACCGGTTCGCCCGGATCGCCGCCTACACCGGCGCGTCCCGGGACATGCTCGCCGACCGGCTGCGCAAGCTGGAAGGCGCCGGGATCATCGAACGACGGCGGTACAGCGAGCATCCCCCGCGCTTCGAGTACCACCTGACCGAGGCGGGCCGCGACCTGTTCCCCGTGCTGCTCGCCCTGCGGCAATGGGGCGACAAATGGGCCGTTGACCAGCCCGCGGTCGAGTTCCTGCACGACTGCGGGCAGCCGCTGAAAGTCGACCTCACCTGCCAGCACTGCGGAGGGCCGGCGACCCGCGACCGCCTCGTCGCCGTACCGCCGAACGGCAGGGACAACGGCGTCGACGACAGCGACAGCACCGGGCATGCATCCGTACGCTGAGCCTCCCGACGGATCGGGCGCACTTGCCCGGAACCCGCGAGAGCGTCAGCTTGGCGCTCGAGGACCTCAACCGTGGCGGGCCTGGCCGAGCCGGTCCAGGCCGGCCACGCACCGGGGCGGCGACTGGCCAGCCGCGAGACAGCGTGAGCAACCACGGCCTGGAGACCGCCACCCAACTCCGCCGTCTCACCCGATCCGGAACCTGTCGGCCGACCGCAGTCACCCCGGTCCGTTCGGGATGTGGGCGGCGACACGTGTGGCGGTTGCAGTAGGACTCGCAGAAACAGCAAACCGTAGGGAGAATGCCCTTCCGTCGGCGGACATGCTTCGGCTGCACCGGGACTATGCGGCTCATCGCGACCGTGGACCAGCACATCAACCAGGAGGTACGCGCGGAGCGTCTCAACCGCAGCCACTTACCCGGTCCGGGGCCTCGAAGGCTCCTGTGCTGCGATCGGTTCGCCCCATGGTGACGGAGGGCTCCGGCACCTGAAAACCGATCGGTTTTCATTTCGCCGGAACCGGGTTATCCTCGCAGCATGACCACCGAGGCGAAGCCGAGTCCCCGAGAGCGGCTGCTGGAGGCAGCGGCCACGCTCACCTACCGCGACGGTGTCGGTATCGGCATCGAGGCGCTGTGCAAGGCGGCGGGGGTGTCGAAGCGCTCCATGTACCAGTTGTTCGACAGCAAGGACGAACTGCTGGCGGCGAGCCTGGAACGGAGCGCCTCCGCCTACGTGGCTACGCTCCTGCCTGCGGCTGGCGATGGCCGTTCCCCCCGCGAGCGGATCCTGCACGTCTTCAAACAGGTGGAGTTGCAGGCGGGCGCACCCGAGTTCCGGGGCTGCCGGTACCTGGCGGTGCAGATCGAGCTCAAAGACCAGAGCCACCCCGCGAGCCGGGTGGCACGCCAGGTCAAGGAAGACCTGACAGGCTTTTTCCGCTCCGAGGCCGAACAGGGGGGCGCGAGCGATCCGGGCCTGCTGGCCCGGCAGCTCAGCGTGGTCTTCGACGGCGCCAGTGCCCGCGCGGGGATCGGAGCCGACACCCTCACCGGGCTCATCGCGCCCACCGTGGCTGCCCTGCTCGATACGGCAGGCGTGCGCTGACCCGCTGCCTTTTCTGGCAGGCCTGGAACCCTGACGCCTGCCCGCACCCAGCACACCCGCAAGAAAAATAGGGAGATGAGTGCATTGATCCCTGCCGACGAAACCTTCGACGGCACCTGGCCCTACACCGCGCGCTACGGCGAGGCCGCGGGCTTCCGCCAGCACCATGTCGACGAGGGACCACAGCACCCAGAGCACACGCTTGTCTTGCTGCACGGCGAGCCGACCTGGGGGTATGAGTGGCGGCACCTGATCGGGCCATTGTCCCGGCGGAATCGGGTCATCGTGCCCGACCACACGGGATTCGGGAAAAGCGCCACCCCGCCCGACCGCACCTACCTGGCCGGCGAACACATCGACAACCTCGAAAACTCCTCGTCGACACCCTCGACCTGACCGGCATCACACTGGTACTGCGCGACTGGGGCGGACCGATCGGCACCGGATTCGCGCTGCGCCACCCCGATCGAGTGACCCGGATCTTTGCCACCAACACCGTGCTCCCCCTCGGCCTGGACGGCTTCGACCAGCTCCTGGCCGCCAATTTGAACGACAGCCCCTGGTTCCAGTGGGTCCGCGCCGCCACCGCCGACGGCAGCCTGGAACAGGTACTCGGCAATGCCGGCCACACCGTCGCACACCTGATGATCGCCCTGCAGACCATCGCCCGCCCGCAAATCGCGACGCCGACCTGGATCCGCGCCTACTCCAGCCCCTTCCCGACGCCCGCCGATTGCCGTGGCGTGATCAAGTTCCCCCGGCAACTCGTCGCGCCCGAACCGGACCCGGCACTCCAGCCACCGGACCCGGACGCCGTCGCAGCCCTGCGGGCCAAACCCGCAATGCTGGTCGAAGGCATGGACGACACCGCCCTGGTCCCTCGCCACATGATCCCCGCCTTCCGGCTCGCCTACCCCGACGCGCCGGTCATCGAGCTCCCCAAGGCCGGCCACTCCACCCCCGAGGACGCACCCGGGACTCTTCTTGCCCTCCTTCAGCTCTTTCTCCAGACGCCGTACGTGTAACTTGCACAAAGAAACTGATCGGTTTACAGTGAGGGAAACCGATCGGTTTCCCATTTTCTGGAGGCAGTCATGACAGCGATCAAGGGCTCTACCGTCTTCGTCACCGGAGGCGGCCGGGGCATCGGCAAGATGCTGGTGGAGGAGCTCTACGCGCGCGGTGCCGGCAAGGTCTACGCCACGGCCCGCGACCCGCGCACGGTGACGCACCCCGGTGCCGTCCCGCTGGCGCTCGAGGTCACCGACCCGGCGTCCGTGGCGGCCGCCGCCGACCAGGCCCAGGACGTCACCATCCTGATCAACAACGCCGGCGCCGCGGCCGGCGCCTCGTACCTGGATTCCCCGATGGAGGACGTGCGCCGGGACCTGGAGACGAACTTCTACGGGCCGCTGCTGGTCACCCGGGCCTTGGCATCCGTTATCGAGCGCAACGGCGGGGGCCACATCCTCAACGTCCACTCCGCCCTGTCCTGGCTGGCCGACGGCACACCCTACAGCGCCTCCAAGGCCGCCCTGTGGTCGCAGACCAATTCCCTGCGCCTGGCGCTGCAGCCGCGCGGCATCGCGGTGACCGGCCTCCACGTGGCCTACGTGGACACCGACATGACCTCGGGTGTCGACGCACCCAAGTCCGACCCCCGCGACGTCGCCGTGGCCGCGCTCGACGGTATCGAGGCAGGGGCGCACGAGGTGCTGGCCGACGACATCACCCGCTGGGTCAAGTCGCAGCTGTCCGCTGACCTGGAAGCCATGTACGCCCAGCTGAAGAAGTAGTAGGCATCTCAAGGAGGACGTCCCCGTGAGAAGGAGGACTTTGATGACCCGCCCGCTAATGCGGAGACCGGGGGCCGCGATGCGCCCGCCGCTCGTCGCGGCCGCAGCCCTTTCGGCGCTAGCCGGGTGGACCGCGCACGCCGCCTACCTCCGCCGGGCCCTGCGCGCCGCCCGCTGCGACCCGGTCACCGGGCTGCCCGGCCGGGCCGGGTGGACCGCGCAGGCCGGCCGCATTATGCGCGGCGGGGGCACGCGGACGGTGATCCTCGTCGACGTCGACCGGTTCAAGCGCGTCAATGACACCTACGGGCACGCGGCCGGCGATCAGCTGCTCGCCGTCACCGCCGCGCGGCTATGCACCTGGGCCGACCGCGTCGGCGGCGGCGCCTGCGGCCGCCTCGGCGGCGACGAGTTCACCGCCATCACCCGCAGGGCCGTCACCGACGCGGAAACCGCCGATCTCGCCGCGCTGCTCGCCAGGCCGGCACCGTTGCCCGGCCCCGGCGTCACCATCCCCGTGACCGCCTCAGTCGGGGCCGCCGCCTGCGCGCAGCGCGGGCTGTCCGCAGCTCTCGCCGCGGCGGACGCCGCCATGTACCAGGCCAAGCACACCGGAGGCGGCTACCGCATCGCCGTGCCCGCAGACCCGGTCCCGCAGCCGGATCCGGCTCCCCGCGACCGCACCCGCCACCACGGCCCCCGGACCTTGCAGTTGTCAAGCGCGCCAGCCTGCGCTGCCAGGCTCCGCGCACGGTGCCAGGCCGGTCCGGTTACGCCGGGTACCCGGCGCAGCCTCTCCCGGGTGCCGCTTCGTGTATCTAGCCGGATCACCGCGCGTACCAGCGATAGTCGTCGTGGCCTGGCCTCACACCCGGCCTTCGCTATCTAGCCCGCTGCGCAACTGCGGAAGCCAGGAAGGAGATTCTTGTGGAAAGTTCGCTCACCCACCGCTTCGCGGACGTGAACGGGGTCAGGCTGCACCTCGCGGAGCAGGGGCATGGGCCGCTGGTCCTGCTGCTGCACGGCTGGCCGGAGAGCTGGTACTCCTGGCGTCACCAGTTCGCGGCGCTGACGGCGGCCGGGTACCGGGTCGTTGCCCCTGACCAGCGCGGCTACGCCCGCAGCGAGCAGCCGCCGGACGTCGCGTCGTACACACTGCTCCACCTCGTCGGCGACGTGATCGCGCTGATCGAGGAGCTGGGAGAGGAGCAGGCGGTCGTCGTGGGTCACGACTGGGGTGCACCCGTTGCCTGGACCGCAGCGATGCTGCGCCTGGACAAGGTCCGCGCGCGCGGGCACCTCGCTGTCATCTACGAAGGCGCCACCGCCCTGGCCACCTCATGCAACGACAGGCAGGTCATCACCGACGCCCGCAGCGCCGCGGCCGCCCTCATCACCACCGCCCTCGCCGGGTCCAGCTAAGCAGGCTGGCCGCTACCGCGGGCCACGCCGCCGTGCGCACCCAGGACGCCGGCCGAAACCAAGGGAGCATCGCATGCCCGAGCCGAACCGCCACCGCAGGTATGTGCCTCCGCCCACCGGGCGAGTGCCACCAGGACTGGCAGGACGCCCCGCCGACATCGGTCAGCACGTATTGCATTCGTGTCAAGGGGTGTTCGTGATCGCCCTGGCAGACCGCGACCACGGCTCGCTCAGCGCGGTAAGCGCGGCGCTCACTCCACCCCGATGAATGCCGCAGAGGGCAGCCGCCCGTGCCATGAGAACTGCCCAATCGCGAAGGCCCTCGACGTCATCGGTCGCCGATGGACGCTGCTGATCGTGCACGAGCTGCTGACGCGGGAGGCGTGCCGCTACACCGACTTGCGTGCCGGGCTTCCCAATATCGCGACCAACTTGCTCGCCACCCGTCTGCGGGAGATGCAGGAAGCGGGCATTGTTGAACGCGAGGAGGCACCGCCGCCGATCGCCCGCACCCTATACCGCCTTACACCGCGCGGGCGGGCCCTGCAACCCGTCCTCAAGGAACTGGAACGATGGGGAGTGTCTCAGGAATCGTCCACCAGCCGCACGTTGTTCAATGCAGAGCAGCATGCTATAGATATATAACGATGTTCTATATCTATCAGCAGGGGTCACCGGAGTAGTCGGCGGGTGAAGATAGTGCACGTGAGCGACGCCGCGGTCAGGGACCGCTGCGAACCCGCGGCTGGAGCGGCCGCCGGACGGCGGTCACGGACGCCGTTGGCCGCCGTGGAGCGCGAGCTTGTGACGGCGGCGGAGACAGTCCTCGTCCGCGACGGGCCGGGTGCGCTGACGGTGCGGGCCGTGGCCGCTGAGGCTGGGATCGCGCCAATGGGCGTCTACAACAGGTTCGGCGGCAAAGATGGCCTAGATGAATGAGTCCAAGGGATCGCCTGCGAACATAGAGCGAGGGCGTCCATGGTCAGTTTGTGACGACCAACCTGGACACCCTCGCAACTGCACTGTACGTCAGGGTAGATGACGCACTGAAGGCTTCGCCGGAACTGGCTCCGTGGCGTCCGGCGGCCGGGATCGCGCCTACGCTGAGCGACGCTGAGCTGGTCACCCTGGCGGTCATGTCGGCGCTGCTCGGCTACACGTCCGAGCGCCGCTGGCTGCGCCGGGCAGGGCGCGACTTCCGGCACTTGTTCCCGTGCCTGCCCCAGCAGTCGGGGTACAACAAGCGCCTGCGGGCGGCGTGCTCCCTGGTCACGCACATGATCAGGATGCTGGCGCAGGACACCTCCCTGTGGAGCGACGACGTTCTGGGTGGTCGACTCCACCCCGGTCGGCTGCGGCTGCTCCCGCGAGACCGCCAGGCGCTCGGACCTGGCCGGCTGGGCCCAGTACGGCTACTGCGCGTCGCATTCGCGGTACTTCTGGGGCCTGCGCCTGCACCTGGTGTGCACGCTCGGCGGGCTGCCGGTCCTGTTCGCGCTCACCGGGGCGAAGGCCGACGAGCGCGAGACCCTGCGCGACATGCTGGACACGGCCCCGGAGGTCGAGGCCTCGCACCCCGGGCAGACGATCATCGGCGACAAGAACTACTACGGCAGCGAGTTCGAGCGCGACCTGGCCGAACGCCACCTGGAGCTGCTGCGGCCGGCCCGCAAGGGGGAGCCCGAGAGGGCCGGGGCGCACCTGTTCAAGCCGCTCCGGCAGGTCATCGAGTCGATCAACCAGACCTTCAAAGGGCAGCTCGACCTGGAGCGGCACGGCGGCAAGTCCCCGGCGGGCGTGATCGCGCGGGTCCTGTCCCGCGTCCTCGCGCTGACCGCCGCGATCTGGCTGAACGACAAGACAGGACAACCCGTCAAGCGATCGTTGACCGCCTACGATCACTGAACGCGACGACACCTCTTGGACTCAGTCATCTAGTCGACGCGCTGCTGATTATCGGCTTCGACAGGCTCCGTGCGGTCGTTGAGCTTTGCGATGAGCCGGAAGGGCGCGCGCGGCTGCGCGCCTGCGGCCTGCGGTACCGGGAGTTCGCGCTGGCGAACCCGAACTTCTACGCCATCATGTTCGATGACGCCGTCCCCCACGGGCTCAACTCGCCGGAAGTGGGGCAGCATGCGGAAGCCGCCTTCGGCGCGCTGGTCCGGCTCGTGGAACTGACGGCCGCGACAGGCACGATCTCCGCCCCCGACCCGGCAGAGGTGGCCCAGCAGATCTGGAGCAGCGTGCACGGCGCTGTCGCGCTTGACCTTAAGGGGCTTGTGCTCACGCCGGACCCGGTAGCCACCTACGAGGCATTCCTCGACACGATCACCCGAGGCATCGCCTAGAGCCCTCCATAACGCAGGCCGACCAGGAGCCCCGCATGTGGGGGCTGTGCGTGCCGAAAACCTATGCCACCAGGCGATACTCATGAATCACGCCTCTGGCGCGGTCGCGCCTCCCGACGCGGAAGTGGTCCAGGTTGGTGATGGCATCTGGCAGCGGGCGCAGCGGCGCGGCCTGGTTCAAGGTGCGGTGCGGCCGGTGCGTGTTGTAGAAGTCCTCGTACTCGCGCAGGACCGTCATCAGGTGGCGCTGGTTCCAGATCAAGGTCCGGTCCAGCAACTCACGCCGGCAACTGCCGATCCAGCGTTCAATGATCGAATTCATTCGCGGCGCCTGCACAGCGCAGCGGACCACCCTGGCGCCAGCGGCCTGGAAGACGGCGTTGAACGCGGCGGTGAAGCTGGCGTCCCGGTCATGCAGGACGAACTTTGCCCGGGTCCCGGCGTCTTCCAGGTCCATCAGGAGGTTCCTGGCCTGCTGCACTACCCACGACTGGACCGGATGCTCGGTAGCTCCGAGGATCCGGATGCGGCGGGTGCCGTGCTCGATGGCGGCCAGGACGTAGACCTTCGTGCCGTTGAGGAGATCGGCGGTGAAGAAGTCCAGCGCCAGGATCCCCTGCGCCTGAGACCGCAGGAACTGCGCCCAGCCGGGGCCGTCCCGGCGCGGTGCCGGGCTGATGCCAGCGTCCTTGAGGATCTGCCAGACCGTGGACGGCGCCACCGCGATGCCGAGTCCCGCGAGTTCGCCGTGGATCCGCCGGTATCCCCACGATTCGTTCTCCCGGGCCAGCCGCAGCACCGCCGACCGCACCCTGCGATGCGTCGCCGGGCGCCCCGACCGGCCCCGGCGCGACCGGCGTACCCAGCGGCGGCGGACGATGTTGCGCTGCCAGCGCAAGATCGTGCCGGGAGTAACGATCAGCCGCATCGCCGCCAGGCGCTCCGCCGGCAGCGTCCCCGCGAGCAGCGCCAGCCACGCCCGATCCGGCCACGCCAGACGCGAATGAGCGCGAGGCCTGTCGCGCTGGGCCACAACGAGCTGATGGCGCAGCATGAGGATCTCGGCGTCCTTCCACCACGCCTCCCGCCGCGACAAGCCCAGCAGCGACACGGCACGGGTGACGATCAAGAAGACCAGCTTCAACCCCACAAGCCGAAGATCATCCCACGCCCTGGCAGGCGACCCGGGCCGAGCGCCAACGATCAGTGGAGCATCCGGCCAGGTGACACAGGTTTTCGGCACCCACAACCTCGGCCCCGCCCACTGAGGCGGCCCGTTTCCACCCCGGGCGGGCCGCTCCCTTTTGCGCCTGAGGGAAGCCCATGAGCACGCAGCACACCATGATGATCGCCGCGGAGACCGTGGACGCCCTGCGCTCGTGCGCCAGCGTGCGGCGCGCCGTCCCGGGTCCGCCGGCCGGCCGCTGACCGCAGGCGAGCGTCAGGGCCTGCCGGGCGCCCTGAGCTGCTGGCGGGAGCAGCGGGCGACGGCGGCGCGGCGGGTCCGGGAGGTCACCGCGCGACTGGACGGCGCGTGACGGCCGCGCCCGCGATCGCCGGGGCGCCGCGTCCTGCCGCGCTGCGGGACGAACTTCAGCACCCACCTGCCGTCTCGCGGCGACCAGGTGCACAGTCCGCAGCCGGGCGCGTCGGCGACCACGTGCGAACTGAACGCTACCGCGGTGGACGCTGATCCGCTGCGAGCTCGTTGCGGCTTGACCGGTTCCTCGACCGGCATCAACTCGCCGTCGTCGGTGCTGGTGACCCGGACGTAGCTGCCGTCGGAGAGCTGCAGAAACTCCCGCGGCCGATCGTCGGTCACAATGAGGTCACCTCGCCATCGCCCAGGAACCCGGGTACCGTCGCCATCTGCTCCGGAGGCGGCTTTGGCGGCTCTGGCCGGCGGTCCAGCCCGCGGGCATCTCGCCCGCCGCGCCAGTCAATAGGACACCCCCCATCACTGGGTTATTCCGGGACGGCACGCTGGCCAGGACAACCAGGCTCAGCACGCGGAACGCGGCGCCATCCAAAGCGCGTAACCGGTACTGTCACCGTGCATTCCGAACGCCGGCGAGGCCGACAGCAACGGGGAGCCAAAGGGGGAGCCAACAGCCACAGCCGCCGGGCGACGCCAGCCCGCTATGAACCTCTATTTATGCAGTTCAGCGGGTCGTCGAGCGACATCCAGCGACATGCAGCGACGCTTCGCTGGTGCCTTCTAAGCCTGATCGCCGCGGCGGTCGCGCTGCCCTGAGAATTCGGTGCGGGGGTGCGGGTTGTTGTGTGGCGCGGGTCGCTGCCGCTCCGTGGCGCGGTTTACAGCCGGGTGCGGGCTGCTGGGCTGACCGGCCGGCGCGGGCGGAGCGGGGCTGCGACGACGGGCGCGGGCTGCCCGTGACGCCGAGCTTCTTTGGGATGCGAGCCCGTTTCTAAGCCTGGCGCCGGGACCTTGACCTGAGGGTCGCCTCTTGTCGCCTGTGAGCACGACGGTCAACATTCGCGGCCTCCGAGCCAGATGACCGGGGTCCCCGGGCAGCCCGCCCTTGTTTCCCGAGTCAAGGATAGGAGGCCCCCGGGTGGGTCATGCGAGAGCGCGGAAGATCCCCGCGCAGCTAGTGGATTAGGACTACCAGCTCCGCCACGAGCGGGTGGCGGGGATCGACATCGCGAAGGCGAAGGCGGACGTGTGCGCCCGGCTGCCCCCGGCCCGCGACGGCGGGCGCCGGGCGTCGCGTCTGGAAGAGGTCCCCGCGACGGCCAGGGAGATCCTCGCGCTGGCCGGGCGGCTGCTCGCCGACAGGGTCGAGCTAGTGGTCATGGAGGCGACGTCGGACTACTGGAGGATCTGGTACTACCTGCTGGAGGGCGCCGGGCTGAACGTGCAGCTGGTCAACCCCGCGCACGCGCGGCAGCTGGCCGGCCGGCCGAAGACCGACCGGCTCGACGCCCAGTGGATCGCCCGGCTCGCGGAAATGGGCCTGCTGCGGCCCTCGTTCGTGCCGCCGCCGGAGATCCGGGCGCTGCGCGACCTGACCCGCACCAGGCTGCAGCTGGTCCGCGACCGCACCCGCGAATGGCAGCGGCTGGAAAAACTCCTCGAAGGCGCCCTGATCAAGCTGTCCTCGGCGGTGTCGCGCCTGGCCAAGACCGCCCGCGACATCCTGGAGGCGATCGCCGGCGGCCAGCGCGACCCGAAGGCCCTGGCCGCCCTGGCCGCCCGGCAGATCAAGGGCGGCCGCGAAGCCGTCGAGCAGGCCCTCGACGGCATGTCCCTCGGCGATCACCACCCCAGGCTGATCCGGATCCACCTGGACCACATCACGTTCCTCGACCGGTCCATCACCGCGGTCGAGGACGAGATCGACGCCGCCCTGGACGCCATCCCCGCCGCCTGGGGCATCAGCGCCGACGGCGTCCCCTCCCCCGACCCCGGCCCGGACGCGGCGGCGCTGACCGCGGCCGAGCGGCTCGCGGAGATCCCCGGCGTCAGCCCGAAGCTCGCCATCGCCATCATCGCCGAGACCGGTCTGGACATGACCCGGTTCCCGACCGCCCACCTGGTCTCCTGGGCCGGCCTCGCGCCCGTCGCCCGCCAGTCCGGACCCCGCAACCGCAAGCCGAAGAAGGGCCAGGGCGACGCCTACCTGAAGGGCTACTGCACCCAGGCCGCCAACGGCGCCGCGAACACCGATACCTTCCTCGGCGAGCGGCTCCGTCGGCTGTCCCGGCGGCTCGGCGGGAACAAGGCCAAGTGCGCGGTCGGGCGCTCCATCCTCGTCATCATCTGGCACCTCCTCAGCAACCCCGAAGCCAGATTCGCCGACCTCGGCCCCGACTGGCACGAACGCAAAGCCGACCGAGACCGCAAGATCCGCGCCCACGTCCACCAACTCCAGGCGATGGGCTTCGACGTCACCATCACCCCAGCCGCATAAACCCAAAACCCCGCTGACCAGGCCCGTTTCCCAAGCGCCACGGGCCCTCAAACCATGCCCGCCTTTGGTTGCTAATTCTCACGGTCAGCAGCGGGTCGGTCAAGTCGAACGCGGCCAGTTCATCCGGGCTAATGTGCTCGCGGCGGGACACCATCTTCTGGATAAACAGGCCGACGGGAAAATGAACTCTGCCCGGGACACAGCCGGCCTCAAGCATCCTGCTCGCGGCGCTCCAGGAACGCCTACGGCGTCAACCACCGAAGCCGCTCGACCGGCTGGGACTCATGGACCTGGCCGCGACCGCGCCCTCTGCATAGGGCCGTTAGCCGCGGGATATGATGGTGGTACCGATCAGGACCGCCGGTAGAGCCAGCGGCACCAGCGGGCCGTTTCATGGCATCCGGGGGCTTGGCAGTACCTTGCCCACCAGTGCGCTCCCTGTATATCTGCCGCGTCGCGTGCGGCTGGTCCTTTGGAGTTCGCGCATGCCTTCCCTCAACCCTGTCCCGCTCCAGTTCCTCTGTGAGCACAGCCCAGCCAAGAGCAGAGTGTTCGCGATTCTGCAGTCTTCCAATGGGCCGAGCACCCTGCGAGCGGTACTTACCTGTCACGATCCCGTGCTCGCGCAACGCGCCGCCGACGTGCTCACCGCGCTAGCGCGCGGCGCCAGCGGCGAGGTGGTCACCGCCCTGGCAAAGGAAATCGAGAGCGTGCTTCCCGCAGCTCCGGCTGCCTCCTTCCGGGAAGCACTCAGCCGCCTGCGCGACCAGAGCTGGCCCGAGGCCCACGCCAGCCCGGTTCGCTGGGAGCACCTCCTCGTCATCGAGCGCGAGAACACCCGACAATCGGCCGCGCCTGACTTCGCCGCGCTGTTCCAGGTGCGGACATGCCACCTCGATCACGCCGATGAGGACGAGTACTGCGACGTCTGCGATGAGTGGCAGCTCACTCCCCGCACCGCCGACATGCTCTATACAGCCCTGGAGATCCTGTCCGACGAGGCCCACGAGGACGCCGACGACAACGGCGATGAGCCCGTTTTGCCCACGGACGAGGGCTACTGGCTTGTCTTCGACCGGCTGCCTCGTATCACCTGGGGAATGGGCGCCGACTGGCGTCATCAGTTCGGACGGGCCTGCGCCGACCTAGCGCGCGACCTTGAGGCCGGAGAGCGGCCGCAGCCGCGTTGCACTGCGGAGGAGATGGCGTTGCACCTGGCCGTCAGAGACGCTCCTGGATGTCTCGAGATGGCCCGGGAAGCCGACGACGAACATCACCAGGCACTGCCGGAACACTACGACGACTACGACTGGGACCGGTGCGCTAGCCTCCTCTTCGAGGATCACGACGTGCTCATGCTCTTCGACAAGAGCTTCGACGGTGTCGAGGATCCACAAGGCGAGCTGAACCAGACGTACGGGATTGGTGACCTCCGAGCCACGCAGTGGTTCCAGTTCTTTGCTCATCTCGATCCCCGCGACCCGCACCGCACGTTCCGTCGGTTAGAAACCGCCAGGCGCTCGTCCGCGGGTCATCCGCAGAGCTCGCTGACCCGCGCCACGGGCAGCATGCGGGTAATGCGTCACAAGCCGAGCCAGCCCTGCGGGGAAACGCCTCCTCGAGCAAAGGGCTGCGTGAGTCCGGTCGTCGGGGTCCGCGCAGACCGCCAGCTGCTAGCCATGTCGACGGCCCATCGGGTGGTGGACAGGACAGTCCCTGGAGTCGCCACGCCAGCCGCGACCAGGCGGCCAATGCTCGCTTGGCTGAGCAGCTCGTCCAGGTTGGTGATGGTGAAGGCGCTGAACTACGACTTGCGCAGCACCGGTTCATCCGGCTGAGGCAGCACCAGCGGCTTTATCTGCGACAAGGCACCTTCCACCGCCGCCCACCATTTCGCAAGCCCTCGACGACACCGTGCACCATCAAGCTCTACCATCCTCCACGGATTTGCGGGGAGCCGAATTTTCTACCCGAATTTCTACCCAGGCCGCTTCCCGCGGAGCATCAGGGGAAGCTAAAACATCGACGGAGCAGGGCATACAGGCGAGCAGGCGAGCAGGTTGGGGATCATTCTTCCAAGCTGGTCATGCGGGTTCGATTCCCGTCATCCGCTCTTATTATTCCTAGCCCCGGTGCCGGTGTTCGCCGTTTCGGCACCGAGCCTGCCTATGTCCGCAGGCCAGGATGCTGCCACAGCCTTCGGCCATTGCACCGCCCGGTTACTGGGCAGACGCCTTGGTTGGTGGTCTCCAGGGCAGGAGAACCAGTCTCGGGAGGTCAGCTGGTTCACCCGTAGCACTCAGTGCTACACTGTGAATATGAGCGTGCCGGAGATAACGCAGCGGGACCTGCGGTCAAAGTCGCGAGAGATCATGGACGCGGTTGAGCACGGGCAGGCGTTCACCGTTACACGCGACGGCCACCAGATTGGGGAGCTGATCCCCATCCGGCGAAGGCGCACGTTTGTCTCCAGGCAGGAATTCGCGGCCATGTCCCGCAACGCACAGGCCAGCAGTCTGGACGCATTCCGCGCCGACCAGGACGCGGCCGCCGACCACGAAGACGGCGATCCGTATGACCGGTGAGCCGCCGCGCCAGACGGGCGAACCTCCCCGGCAGGGCCTGCTCGACACCAACGTTCTGGTCCTGCGCCGCTGGGTTAACCCGACGGAACTCCCGGACGAAATGGCAATCAGCGCGATCACCCTGGCCGAGCTATCCGCCGGACCGCACCAGGTCCGCCCCAACAGCGAGCAGGACATGTACGACGAGCACGAGGAACGCGCCCGCCGTACCGAGGCCCTGCAGCGCGCCGAGAGCGAGTTCGACCCCGTCCCGTTCGATGCCGAGGCGGCCCGGATATACGGGCGGGTGACCGCCGCCGTCGTCGCCGCGGGCCGCAAGCCGCGCAGGCGGATCGCCGATCTGATGATCGCAGCCACCGCGATCTCAGAAGACCTCCCCCTCTACACCACCAACCCAGGCGACTACGCGGGGCTGGAGAAGCTCGTCCGCGTCGTTCCCGTTACGCGCCCGCCGCTGCCCCACGAGAAGACGCAAGACCGCGGTTAACAGCGGAGGCGTGCCCGCTGCGTGCCCGACCGGACGGCAAACCTCGGTGATTCACGGTCACTCACGGACGACGATACACATCACCTGACCTGCATCTACGCTGCTCAGCGGATCCGCACACGGAGCCTTCCAAGCTGGTCATGCGGGTTCGATTCCCGTCATCCGCTCCATGACGAAAGGCCAGGTCGGAAGCGGTTTCCGAACGCTGGCCTTTCATCGTCTTGCGGCCCGCTCGGGCCGCCGTGCCATTAGCGTGCCATTAGGCGGGCACAGGCACCCCGGCCGCGCCGTCGTCCCCCTCGTCGTCCTGGCCGCGCTCGTCGTCGACCCGTGGCCTGGCCCAGCGGGGGCTGCGAGCGGGGCGCCAGGTCGGGCCGCTCGGAAGTGTCCCGGTGTCCCCGGTGTCCCCGAACCACTGTTGATCTGCTGAAACGCGATCAAGGCGCGGAGACACTGCCCGGGGACAGGTGTCCCCGGTGTCCCCGCTCTCTCTAATTGGGGTGGGAACTGAATACGTGAGAAAGGGGCCATGAACCCGATCTTGGTGGTCCAACCAAGCTGGTCAGCTCTGGTGACAGGGTCCTCATCTGGGGCTCGCTATGATTCCAGGGTCCTGCCGGTCGTATTTTTCATAGGCGGGCTACGATCTCTTCGTCTATTAGGGCTGTTATAGAGGTTCGCTGGGAGCCGCCCCCTTCCACGTGGGCGGTTACGGTTACCACCGCTTCCTTATCCGGGGAGATTATGCAGAGCTGGCCGTAGAGGCCTGCCATTTTGTACGTTGTTTCCCCGGGGGCGCACCAGACGCCGAGGCCGTAGCTGTCCGAGAGGCGGAAGCCTTCGTCTGTTGGGTCCTGCACGGTCGGGACGGTCTCGGTCGCGATTCGTGCGCAGTATTCGGCGGGGACCAGCTGGCGGCCTTCGTGGCGGCCCTCGTCGAGCAGGAGGCGGCCGAAGCGGGCCAGTTCGGACGTCCTCAGGTAGAGGGCGCTCTCCGCTACCGGGTGGCCGAGGGGGCAGGTGTGCCACTGGGGGTTGTGGATGGCCAGCGGGGCGAAGAGGCGGGGCAGCAGGTAGTCGCGGACGTTGGCGCCGGTCGCGGCGCGCAGGGCGCGGGCCGCTACGTACGGGCCGATGCCGGTGTACCTGAAATACGTGCCGGGCTCGTGCGCGAGCGGGGTCGCGATGAAGTCAGCGGCTAGGTCCGGGACCACGACGGGGTCGTAGGCGGACCAGGAGTACGGGCTGCCGGACGTCATCATGAGCAAGTGCCGGAGCGTGACCTGGTCCAGGCCGGGCGCGGCAGAGCCGGCTAGCTCGGGGTAGTACTTGAGGGCGGGGTCGTCCAGGGCGAGGCGGCCTTCGGCTTCGGCGATGCCAAGCGCTACGGACGTAAAGGTCTTCGAGACCGACCGCACGTCGACTCGGTCGTCCGAGCGGAGCCTGCGTTCGACCGGCTCGGCACCGCGGCGGTAGATGTGCACTCCGTAGAGTTCCATGCCCTCTCGTTCGGCGGACCGGACCAGGGCGTCAATGAGTTCTCGCATGGCGGGGAGCCTAATAGCGGGGTCTGACATTCGCGGCTGTCTGCGCCGCGTCACTATGGCCCCGCCCGGATAGACCGGCGGGCAGTTGGGTGTATCCACCTAACGGCGGGACGCGGGTCCGCTAGCCCCTAGCGTCGTCGTGATCTTTAGCCCCCGTGCGGACTGTCGCGAATTAGTGGAACAGGCGCCCCTGAAGTCGCGGGTCGGGACCTCCCGCGGAAAACGCTCTCGAAGCTCAGTGCCCGGCTCGACGGGACGTACAAGACCGCCAGCGGCGAGGAGCGGACGGTCTCCCGCCGCGCGCTCTACAACGCGTTCAAGGCACACGATGCCCAACAAGCCTTGACCGCGTAGGCGCGCGACCAGACCCTTCATGCCCTCAAGATCGGGCCATGACCCCTTTCTCACGTATTCAGTTCCCACCCCTAATTCTCTGTCCCCGTGGCCCGTGGCAAAAGAGCGGCTGTAACACGGCGGGGGCCGCGGGCACCCTTCGTGTTACAGCCGCTCTTTGCGTTGGCGACGTGCCATTAGCGTGCCATTAGCACCGGTGAAACGCGGTGCCTCACGGGCACTCGTGGGCGGGTCTCTACACTGATCAGCGTGTATGGTTCGAACAGATTCGTCAACTTCCAAGCTGGTCATGCGGGTTCGATTCCCGTCATCCGCTCTCATGAAATGCGGTTGGACAGTTAGGCCTCGACGCCCTGCACCCGCGAGACCGCCTCACCGGTTACGAACGAGGTCGTGGATGTTCTGCTCGGAAAGATCGGAGGAGTGCCGCGCAACCGTGCGGTAGTCGGAATCGTCATGCAAAACCGTCAAGCCGTGATGAGCAGCGGTTGCGGCGATAATAAGGTCTACCGCGGAGGCGCTGCGGTGTTGGCCCGTGCGGGCCATCTGGTACTGGACGCTCGAGATCCACCGCCCGGCGGTTTTCGGCACGGCGACGTCCGGGTAGAGGTCGTTGAACATCTCCGCGATCTCGTCGTACTCGGCGGCGTGGCGCGCGCTATACAGGAACTCGGCCCGCTGTGGGTAACAGCTCCCGATCGCCTCGGCGTCGATGGCGTCGTACCACCCGTGTTGTAGCTTTGGATCGCGCAACAGCCGGACCAGCGCCGACGTATCGAGCAGATAGATCACCGGGCTTCCTTCTCGGCCTGGTGCTCGCGTTCCGCGTCCTCGACCGCCCCCCACCGCTGTGCACGCTCGAAGTGCCGGCCAATCCGAGCAGCCCGTTCATGCCTATCGGCGTAGTACCGCAGGGCGAGGTTAACGACGTCCTTCTTCGTTCTTGCGTTGGACAGCGCCATCGCGCGATCCAACGCGTCCTGATCGATGTCGATCTGCGTCACCGCCATGGGCCACCTCCATGGATGTTGTTCATCCACAAAGAATAATACATCATCAACATCGAGCCCTCCCTGCCCCGAGGTGCCGGCGTCCGGCGCGTGCCACATAGCGGCGGTGTAATCGTGGGACCGTTGCCTGGGCGCGGTACTGCGCGACGGCGGCCTCGCAGACGGCTCGCACCGGCCAGCCGAGGGCCCGGGCGGCTGCTTCCGCCTCGGCAAACTCTGCCGTGGCTGTCCCGAAGCCCGCGAGGCCGTCGGAGGTGCCGGCCACCTTGACCGTGACGACCTGGCTTGCCCCCGGCGGTCCCACTTCAACCGCTACCGACGTCCGGGAGGCGGTCAGCCGGTTCATCCGGGACCAGCGGACGCCCAGCGTCCCGGTGTGGGCGAAAATCGCGGCAGCCACCGCGCGACGGACCGGTTCAGCGCACAAGGCGGTGAGGACCTGCCCCGGGCGGCCGTGCCGGCCAACGATCGGGGTACACCAGCAGTCCCAGGCGCCGGCCGCCCGTACCGCCTGAAGGATTGAAGGCCACAGCCGGGGGTCGAGGTCATCGACTGTGCTCTCGACGACGGTTACGTCACCCTCGTGCAGGTCCTGCTCCGCGCTGGACTCCCCGATGACCACCCGGGTGATGTTAGGCCGGTCCGGAGTGTCGCGGCCACCGCCGCCCGTGCCCACCGCGCGTACCGTCATGGTTGGAAAGCCGCCCGGTGTGGCCGCCGCCGCGAGCAGGGCCGCACCGGTCGGGGTGGTGCGCTCACCGGTCAGGTCGCCGCCGGCCAGGTCCAGGCCGGCCGCGGCGGCGATACGGAGGACTGCGGGAGCTGGCACTGGGAGGCGGCCGTGCTGGCTGGTGACGAATCCGCTTCCGGCGGCCAGCGCTGAGCAGGAAACCACTGCGCCGGGCCGCAGCAGTCCGAGATCCTCCAGCGCGGCCGCCGATCCCACCACGTCGGCCATTGAGTCGAACGCACCCACCTCGTGGAAGTGCACGTCCTCTGGCGGCTCGCCGTGCACCGCCCCCTCCGCCTCGGCCAGCACCTGGAAGACCCGTGTCGCGAGATCCTTCCCGGCTGGGCGAAGGTCACTGGCGCCGACGTGCCCGAGCACGTCGGCGAGAAGCCGTGCGCGATCGGTCGCCGGTGGCGTGATGATCACGGCCCGCAGGCAGGCGAGGCCGCCCCGGCGGGCGGCCTCGGTTCGCAGCCCGAGACCGGGCACGCCGAGTGAGGCAATGGCTCCGCTCACCCGCTCGACGTCGGCGCCCGCATCGAGCAGGGCGGCAAGCAGCATGTCGCCCGCTACGCCCGCAGTCGCGTCGATGTAGGCGGCACCGGGCCGGTCCGTCATCGGTGAACCGCATTGATGATCTTCGCGGCGTGCGCCGCCGCCCCGAACCCGTTGTCGATGTTGACGACGGCCAGACCCGGGCTGCACGACGCGAGCATGCTGGCCGCCGCGGCCAGGCCGCCCGCCGCGACGCCGTAGCCGACACTGGTCGGCACGCCGATCACCGGCGCGCTGACCAGTCCGGCGACCACACTCGGCAGGGCACCGTCCATCCCCGCCACGACCACCACGCACTCGGCGGCGCGCAAGTCGTCTAGCCGAGACAGCAGCCGCCCGAGCCCGGCCACGCCCACGTCGGCGAGGACCTGCGCGCGGACGCCGAGCACGGCCAGCGTCGCCGCACACTCACCGGCCACCTTCAGGTCCGAGGTGCCGGCCGTCACCACCACCACGTTGCCGCGCGCGGGCGGCAGGGTCCCTACCGCGAGCGTCCCGGCCACGTGATCGGCGTGCACGGCATCGCCAGGGAAACGGGCGGCCGCCCGGTCCAGGACCTCGGCCGGGCAGCGCGTCGCCAGGGCCGGTGCCGCCGGATCGTGGGCCCGCAGCTCGGCCAGCAGCGCGAAGATCTGCTCGGACGTCTTGGCTTCGCCGAAAACTACTTCAGGGACGCCGGTCCGCCGCCGCCGATCTACGTCCAGCAGGGCGAACTCGCCCAGCGGTACGCCTGCGGCCGACGTACCGGGACTCTCAGCCGGCATGGCTGACCGGCGTGATGTCGAAGTTGAGCGAACCGGACCGCAACGGCCGCTCATCGATCTCCGCGCACTGGTATCCGGCCGCCAGGACGCAGGCCAGCACAGCCGCGTGCTCGTCCGGGTCCGCCGCCCGCGGTAGGTCCGCCGCGCCGAGCTGAACCCGGCCGAGCTCACCGAAATGCCGTACCCGCAGTTCGCGGTAGCCTCGCTGCTTCAGGCTCAGCTCGGCCCGGTCGACTTGCGACAGCACATCGGCGCTGACCGGGGTGCCATAAGGCAGCCGCGATGCCAGGCAGGGCGACGCGGGCTTGTCCGCGCTCGGCACCCCCAGGTGGCGTGCCAGCGCCCGTACCTGGTCCTTGCCCACCGACGCCTCCAGCAGAGGATGCACCACACCGTGCTCGGCCGCCGCGCGCAGCCCGGGCCGCCAGTCACCCGTGTCGTCGGCGTTGGCGCCGGACAGCACGGCGGCGAATCCGCGGCGCAGAGCCAGCGATGCGAGCCGGTCGTACAACTCGGTTTTGCAGTAGTAGCAGCGGAACCGGTCGTTGCGCCGGTAGTCGTCGCGTTCCAGCTCAGCCGTGCTGATGAGCTCATGCCGGACGCCTATGGCCCGGGCGACCGACCGGGCGCCGCCCAACTCCCCCGACGCGAGAGCCGGCGAGACGGCTGTGACAGCGAGGGCTTGCTCGCCGAGCGCCCGGGCGGCCAGCGCGGCGACCAGAGAGGAGTCCACCCCGCCGGAGAACGCGATCAGGGCGCTGCCCAATCCGGCCAGACGCTCGATTAGCTGGTCGGCCAGCGCGGCAAGCTCGTCAGGCACGCCGTTCCCTTCTTTGTCACCCAGGCCCGCGCTGCGGTGCGCTCTGCTCTGGCGTCGGGCCGCCTAGTCCAAGTGCCTTCCGAGGCTCATCCTATAATTCGGGCTATACGCTCCGGCGCGGCTGCGCCGACCTGCCGCCGCGACCGCTGCACTCTCAGATTCAGCTGTCGGCACTTCGGAGGTCTCGTGCCCATCGAACAGGCAGAGTTCGGCCGTACCGGTCATCAGAGCAGCCGGTTGATCTTCGGAGGGGCGGCTCTCGGGTCGGTCTCCCAACGGGTCGCGGACCAGACCCTAGACCTCCTGCTCTCCCACGGGGTGAACCATCTGGACGTGGCCTCCGCCTACGGCGAGGCTGAGGTGCGCATCAGGCCGTGGCTACAGCGCGAACCGGGCCGGTTCTTCCTGGCCACCAAGGGCGACGAGCGCACCGCAGCCGGGGCCCGCGAGGAGCTGCACCGGTCCCTGGACCGGCTCGGCGTCGACCACGTCGACCTCTGGCAGCTGCACGCCCTAGCCGATCCGATCGAGTGGGATATCGCCCTGAGTCCCGGCGGAGCGCTCGAGGCCGCCCTTGAGGCCCGGGAGCGGGGCCTCGTCCGCTGGATCGGGGTGACCGGACACGGCAGCCAGATCGCCGCGACGCACCGCCGCAGCCTCGAACGGTACGACTTCGATTCGGTGCTGCTCCCGTATAACTTCGTCACCATGCAGAACCCGTACTACGCCGACAACTTCAACGCCTTGTACGAGACCTGCCGGGAGCGGCGGGTCGCTGTGCAGACGATCAAGTCAATCGCGCTGCGCCCCTGGGCGGGGCGACCGCACACCCGGGCGACCTGGTACGAGCCGCTTGAGCAGCAGGACGACATCGATCTCGCCGTATGGTGGGCGCTGGGCCGCCCTGGGACGTTCCTCTGCAGCGCGGGGGACGTCGACCTGCTCCCGAAAGTGCTTGACGCAGCCAGCCGGTTCACCGAGGCGCCGAACGACGCGGCGATGAGCGCGCTGGCCGACCGGACAGCGGCCGACCCGCTGTTCGTCTGAGTGCCGCCGTAGTCCGGGACGTAAACCGCCCCGTCGTAAACGGTCGGGGTCGCGGAGATCCCGCCGGCCGTGGTTAGCGTCCACCGCGGCGCGAGCAGGCGCGCGTTTGCGTGGGAGATCTCGTGCTCGGCGGCCTGGTAATGAGTGTCAGCGATGTTCTGCCCGCCCATCGACCACTGCCCTGGTATTCCCTCCGGCCCGGGCGCGGCCGCAGCCCCGGTCACCCCGGCTACCGCCAGCGCCACTGCCACGGCGCCTACCGCAGAGGCGACCCGACCACGGCTCCATCGGAGCATTCCTTGCCTGTTCATGCTGATTCCGACTCCTTGTCAGGTGTCCCCATTCGCCGGTACGGACAATGCCGCGATGGAGAAGCGAAGAGAGGGTTTCTCCTGTTTGCAAACCCTTGGCAGCTTCGCTATCGGGCCGGTGAGAAGTCGTCGCCTGATTCCGGTGATTCAGGCTCGGCAAGCCTGAAACGTAGCGACATGGTCGTCCGCCTCGGCGGTTACCACCACTTCCCGGTGGCCCGTCGGCCGGTCAAGGCGGCGGAGGACAGGTAGCTGGCTCCCAGCGTGCTCAGGCATTCAGATCATGCGGATCACCGCTATCCGGTGATCCGCATTCATCCGGCCGCCTACCATGCTGGCGATGTCCTGCTCCCCGGGCCTCCGGCTTCATCCGGGTGATCTCGCAGCGGCTTCTCCGCCCTGGGCATCACGATGACCCAGTGATCGCCCGACTCACCTTGCCGGCAACAACCCATCCCACATTGTCTGACGCCTCCGGCGGTTCCCATACTTAACCGGTAGGCGATGCAGGCGCCACCAGCTCATCCGCGGCTGCATCACCGAGGGCAACCTTGGCCTGGATGTCAACGGTGGCTGGCGCCCGACCAGGGGCGGGAGAACGACGCTCGCAGCGCCCGGTGCGCCAGATCGGGCCGGGTGTTCGAGGGCAACGCGCGCTGCCCGCTGGCAGGGCTGGAGGGATTGTGATGCTGTTCGGAGCGGCCAACATCGACCTGGGAGCGCTGGGCATCCCGGACGTGACCGGGTACCGCGAGCACCTGTACCAGGTCAGGGCCGGGAAGATCGTGTTCCCGTCGGTGAACGGCCCGATCCCGGCGGCGTGGCCGACGACCCCCGCGGGCGTCACCGGGTTCTACACCATCTACCCCAACCCGAACCAGCTGCTGGCCGGCCAGCTCGACCAGGCGCTGCGCACCTTCATCGGCAGCGCCCCGGCCCAGGGCGGCGTGCTCACCGCCTACGCCGAGGCCGACGGCGACGCCGCCCACGGCGGCCAGTTCGCGCCGCTGGGGCTGACCAGGGCGAAGCTCCTGCAGGTGCACGCCCGCCTGCAGGCGCTGTGCGCCGGCAGCCGGGTGAGGTACGGCGCGGTGATCTGCGGGACCGGCCTGGACCAGGTGCTGTTCTGCCCGCCCGGGCTCGACTTCTACGCCCTCGACTGGTACGACAACTGGAACCCGCCGCTGATCCAGGCGCTGAACGCCTGGCGCGAGAACCTCGAGCAGCACGTCCAGCAGGCGCCGGTACTGGCAATCGCGGAGACCAACAGCAACGTGCCGGCGCAGCGCCCGTCGTGGTTCGCCACCGTCTACGGGTGGCTGGCGGGCTACAGCGCCCAGGGCGGCGGCCGGGCGCTGGGCTACTGGAGCTACTGGCGCACCGACGCCGGCCTCGGCAGCCTGTCCGGCCCCTGGCTGCCGGACGACGCCGCCACGATCGCCGCCCTCACCCGGATCGCGGCCCACTGCAAGAACGACGTGTGAAGAAAAGATCTGCGCGCAGAACATCTGGGCCACCACCGATGAACTCTGGAAGCTCGCGGACATCGAGAAGACGGACTGGGCGCTGGGGAATCAGCTCACAGGTTGTTTGGACGTGCTTGAG
This sequence comes from uncultured Actinomycetota bacterium, assembly GCA_963773105.1. Taxonomy (GTDB): domain Bacteria; phylum Actinomycetota; class Actinomycetes; order Streptosporangiales; family Streptosporangiaceae; genus Trebonia. The sequence continues at coordinate 638,522 of CAVZAA010000001.1, read as the reverse complement.
GCCGATGACTCGAACGAAGACTTCTGCGCCCTTGAAGTCGTCTGGATTGGCGGTGTACAGCGGGAGCTCGTTGCTGGCCGCCGTAGCGGCGACCATCGGGTCTGAAGCGCGCTTACCGGGCTCGCGCCCGGACGCCCGAACCGTCGCGCAGATCTGGCCGAAGAGCCGGGCGGAACCCTGGTCATAGGGCAGCGGGTCGAAGATCGCCTCGACGTGCTGCAGTACGGTCACGCGCCCGGCACGCTTCATCGGATCGTCAGTAGCGTGCGGGCCGAAGGAATGCTCACCCAAGGTGACCGCCGTCACCAGCATCATGCCAGGCTGATCCGTCGGAAAACCTGGTGACGATAGTGCAATCTGGCCTTACGGTTAGGCCCCGTGACGGACGCAGCCACGACCGAGCCGGTGTCCCTGGAGGGCGAGGCTTACTACCAGGATCCGTGGGGATTCTTCGCTCGGCTGCGGGAGTCCCGGCCCGTCGCTGAGGTGCGGATGCCGGGTTACGGGCGCGCCTGGGTCGTCACGCGTTACGCGGACGCGCGGGCCGCTCTGGCCGATCCCCGGCTGGCCCGGGACATGAGCCGATGGCCGGGCGGCGCCCGGTCGCGGCCGAGCGAGGCCCGCAGCGTGGCGACGCACATGCTGCACGCCGACCCGCCGGATCACACCCGGCTCCGCCGCCCGGTGCAGAAGGCGTTCACCCCACGCCGGGTAGCGCAACTGCGGCCGCGCACTACACAGATCGCGGCAGGCCTGGCGGACGAGTTGGCGGCGGCGGCCGACGGGGTCACCGACCTGCTCGCCGCCTACGCCCGTCCGCTGCCGGTCACCGTACTGTGCGAGCTGCTCGGCGTCCCGGAGGCGGACCGCGCCCGGGTCGCGGCGACAGTGCTCCGCTACGACGTGGCCGGGGAGATGCCGCGGGTGGAGGACGACCTGTCCGCCTATTTCACGGGGCTGATCGCGGCCAGGCGAGCCGACGAACCCGGCGACGACCTGCTGTCGGCGCTGATCACCGCCAGTGACCAGGCTGACGAGACCGCGGACCAGCTGACGGTCACCGAGCTCGTGTCCACCGCCTTCCTCCTGGTCATGGCGGGCTTCGACACCACCGTCAACCTCATCGCATCCGGCACTCTGGCGCTGCTGACCCATCCCGAGGAAATGGCCCGGCTGCGCGCGGACAGGTCGCTGCTCCCGGCTGCGGTGGAGGAGCTGCTCCGGTTCACCAGCCCGGTTAACCATGCGAACGATCGGTTCACTACCGAGGAGGTATCGATCGGCGGCGTGGCGGTCCCGGCAGGCGAGTGGGTGATCATCGCGCTCCCGTCCGCTAACCGCGATCCCGGCCGGTTCCCCGCCTCAGAGCGTCTCGACCTGGACCGTGACACCAGCGGCCACATCGCCTTCGGGCACGGCATCCACTACTGCCTCGGCGCTCCCCTCGCGCGCATGGAGGCCGAGGTCGCCCTCGGCACCCTGCTCGACCGTTTCCCGGAGGTGTCGCTCGCGGCCCCGCCGGAGGAACTCCGCTGGCGTTCCGTCAGCCTGATAAACGGCCTGGAGTCCCTCCCCGTCCTGCTGAGCTGAGCGGCGACGTGTCCCGGGTGAGGGTGTAGGTCCACAGCGCGCTCCCGGGATCCTGCAGTTGGCTGTCGTCGATGCCGCCCAGGTCAACCGAGTCGAATCCGGCGTCCCGGATCAGCTGGGCGACCACCGGCTTGGCCTGCTCGTCGCCGGACAGGAACAGGACCCACGGCGGCATATCGGCGCTACGCATGAACGGTTGTACCCAGCACCACCACCCTGAGCACGATGGATGACGCTTACCGCTTTTGTTTTCGACGAACGCGATACTCCACGCGGCCTGTTCCCAGCGAACGCCGAGCGTGGGTTCGCACTCGGCCACGGCGATCGGCGGGGCGCGGCTGACGGCGAACCCCACGTCACAGCCCCGGGCGGCTCTTTCCGCTCTCAGAGGGGAGACGGGCGGCGGCACTGGGGATAACGGTAAACGCGCGTGGAATCCGTTCTGCGGTTGACCGGAGGGTGGCGCGAACGCCTTACTCCGCGGATCGCCCCCCGTCAGACGATCCCGTTGCACGTCCCGATGGAGGCGAACTCGGCGGCCCATAATCTGCTCGTGACATTGTGACCAGGTACTCTTCACCCGATCCGCTGCAAGGCGCCCCACGGCCCCGACCGGCAGCGCGCTTCGGCGCTGGCGCCTGCCGCCCGCTCAAGCCGGTGAACCGGTCCGGAGCCGACCCGGCCCCGACAGGAGGATGCGATGCGAGCAGTGACCGTCAACAAGGCCGACGGCCCGGACGCGATCACGGTAGAAGACCGGAGCGTACGCCAGCCACGCCCCGGCGAGGTCCGACTGCGCGTGGCTGCCGCCGCGGTTAACCCGGTCGATGTGTTCATGTGGCGCAGAGCGGTCGAGCCACCGTTTACGCCCGGGATGGACGCGGCCGGGACCGTCGAGTCGGTCGGGCACGCAGGCGGGCGGCTGACCGTGGGCGAACCGGTCATGGCCGTCGTCCCCCCGTGGCAGCCCGAGGGAGGCGCCCAGGCGGAACTGGTGGTCGTCCGCGCAGCGTCCGTCAGCCCGGTGCCGCGCGGTGCGAGCGTACCGGAGGCAGCCACCCTGCCAATGAACGGCCTGACCGCGCTCGAAGGCCTCCGCATGCTTGACCTTGCCCCCGGATCGGCACTCGCGGTCACTGGCGGCGCCGGCCTGCTAGCGTCTTACGTCATCGGCCTCGCCCGCCAGCGGGGCATCCGCGTGATCGCCGACGCCGGACCCGGAGACGAGGCCCTCGTCGCCGGATTCGGAGCCGACCAGATCGTGCCCCGCGGCCACGGGTTCACCGACGCAGTCCGCGAACTGCTGCCCGGAGGGGTGGACGCCGTCTTCGACACCGCCGCCCTCACCCGCGCGGTGCTACCGGCCATCCGCGACGACGGCGCGATCGCGGTCGTACGCGGCTGGGACGGTGGCGCGCCACCCGGCCGCGGCATCACCGTCGAGGCGGTCAGCGTGGGCAACGCCATGCACAACACCGACTGGCTGCAGGATCTGGCCGACCAGGCCGCAGCGGGCCATATCCAGCTGCGCGTGGCCGGCCTTTACCCGCCCGAACGCGCCGTCGAGGCCTACCTCCGGATGGAAGCCGGCGGCATCCGCGGCCGCGCAGTCATCACATTCTGACCCTCGGGGAGATCTCGTACGTCCGGGCCCGGTTGGCAAGCGACCGCAGGTCGAACATGCGCCCCGGTGCGGACCAGACTGATATCCGGAAGACATCGGATCATTAACGAAATATTTCCGTGACATCCGATTGACGCATGCCCAAGGCTGGCGGAATCTCTGTGTCAGGAATCCTGAAACGTCCGATGAACAACACCGGCCATGGACTTATAAGCCATGGTTCACACCATCTGCGCGGGGGGTCCGCCCGCGCGCCGGGTGCCCCCGCATCTCCGATACGGAGGCTGACACATGTTCTCGATAACCCTCACCCGGCGGTGGGTAGGGCTGGCCGCGGCCTTTGTGCTGGCGGTAGTGCTCGCCATCCCCGCGTTCAGCGCCACGCCCGCGCGTGCGGCCACGCCAGAGCCTTGCGACATCTACGCTTCAGGCGGTACTCCGTGCGAGGCGGCCTACAGCACCACCCGGGCGCTGTTCGAGGCCTATGACGGGCCGCTCTACCAGGTCCAGCGCGCCTCCGACTCGACCTACCTCAACGTCGGCTTGGAATCGACCGGCGGGGTTGTCAACGTGGCGCCCGAGAACTCGTTCTGTGCGGGCACGACGTGCATCATCACCGAGCTGTACGACCAGACCTCCAACGGCAACAACATGCCGATCTCGCCGGGCACTTCCTGCTCGGGTTGCAGTGGCGGGAACGCAGGCCCCGGCCCCAACGGGGCGGACATCGGCGCCCCTGCCGAGGCCCTGCCGGTGTACGTCGGCGGCCAGCCAGCGTACGGGATTGACTTCGACAAGTTCGGCACTGGCTACCGCGACAACTCCGCCAAGAAACCTGCCTACCGGCTCTCAGCCCGACGGGCTGTACGCGGTCATGTCCTCCAACATCACCAGCAACCAGTGCTGCTTCGACTTCGGCCAGGGCGAGACCAACGACTCCGACGACGGCAACGCCACGATGAACGCGATCTACTACGGCACGGACTGCTGGACGGGCAACTGCACCGGCCCCGGTCCCTGGGTGGGGGCCGACATAGAAAACGGCATGTACTTCAGCAACACCGGGAACAATCCCCCGGCCTATCCGAGCGAGAACGGCACGTTCCTCTCCGCCTGGGAGGAGAACAACGGCGGGACCAACATGACCCTGCAGTACGGCAACGCCCAGTCAGGCGGACTGATCCAGACCTATTCTGGCGCGTTGCCCAGCGGCGGCTATGACCCGATGAAGATCCAAAGCTCCATCGAGCTGGGCACCGGCGGGGACAATACGAGCCTGGGCGATGGGGAGTTCTTCGAAGCCGCCGACGTTTCCGGTTTCCCGTCCGAGGCCACCCAGAGCGCGGTGCAGGCGAACATCGTCGCGGCCGGCTACAGCCAGACACCCGCGGGCGAGGCCGCCTTCGGTGGCACCGCCGCCGAGGTGCCCGGCACCGTGCAAGCCGCCAACTACGACACCGGCGGGCAAGGCGTGGGCTACCACGTCAGCTCGGTCAACGGCACGGCCGACAGCTACCGCAGCGACGGGGTTGACCTGGAGTCGACCAGCGACACCACCGATACGACCGGTACCGGCGCCGGTTACGACCTCGGCTGGACGGGCAGCGGGCAGTGGACCCGGTACACGGTCAACGCGGCCAGCGCCGGCACCTACACGGTGAGCTTGCGCGTGGCCTCTCCTAGCGGTGTAACGGACGCCCTGCACATCGCCAACCTCGCGGGCACCAACCTGTCGGGCAATATCAACGTCCCCGCCACCGGGGGCTGGCAGAACTGGACGACGGTGACTGCCACCGTCACTCTGCCCGCGGGCACCCAGACATTGGTCGTCGACCAGGACAACGGGGGGTGGAACCTCCACGCCATGAGCTTCGCTCCCTCCGGCGTCAGCTCGTCGTGGTTCGAGGTGGTCAACCAGAGCTCCGGCCTGTGCGCAACCGCAGCCGGGGGCTCGACTGCCAACGGCACCGCCGTGGCAGCACTTGGCCTGCACAAGTGCAGCCAGCCAGCTCTGGAAGTTCGTGCCGACCTCGGTGAGCGGTTACTACGACGTAGTCAACGACAACGCCCAGTCCGAAGACGAGACCTGGAACATCACCGGCGGAGTGGGCGCCACCGCCCCGGGGACCCCGCTCCAGATATGGAACTACGGAGGGACCGGCAACACCAACGCTCTGTTTTCCGCCAAGCTCGGGTCCTCGGGCACCTACACCTTCGTGGCCGATAACTCGGGCCTATGCCTAGACGCCCCTTCCACCAGCAGCGGAGTCCAGCTCGTGCAGTCCACCTGCAACAGCACCTCGGCCCAGGCATTCAGCTTGGTGCCCAACTCGGGCATCAACACCTCGTCGTGGTACGAGGTGGTGAACGAGGGCTCCGGCCTGTGCGCAAGCGCCGCCGGGGGCTCGACCGCCAATGGCACCGCCGTGGAACAACTGGCCTGCACGGGGGCCACCAACCAGCTGTGGCAGTTCGTGCCGACGTCGGTGAGCGGCTTCTACGACGTAGTCAACGACAACGCCCAGTCCGAGGGCGAGACCTGGAACATCACCGGCGGGGTGGGCGCCACCGCCCCGGGGACCCCGCTCCAGATATGGAACTACGGAGGGACCGGCAATACCAACGCTTTGTTTGCCGGCGCCCTGCAGTACTCCGGCTACTACACCTTCGCCGCCGACAACTCGGGCCTGTGCCTAGACGCCCCTTCCACCAGCAGCGGAGTTCAGCTCGAGCAGTACACCTGCAACGGCACCCCGTCCGAGGCGTTCAGCCTGCTGCCATGAGAGCAGCGTCACCGGGGTCGTGGTCGCTCGCAACGGCTGCGACCCCCGTGACGCACCTCCGTCACGGGCGGCTCGACACCTCCACCATCATCCTGCTCGGAGTGTCATGAGCTTCGGACGAAGGCATCCCCCATGGAGTCGCCGGCCACGCACAACCTCGCGGACCGGCAGGACACCGACGTGAGGAATATAAGGACCGGCCCCTTGTCAGAGTTAGCGGCCTTCGGGTCGATTTTGACGGGCGCGCTCCAGCTACTGCCGTCGAAGGCGACCAGGTTTCCGCTGTTGCCGTCGACGGCGGCGCAGAAGTCGCGGGTCGGGCAGGACACCACCGGCCAGGAGATACCGCCCTCCCCCATGCTGAGCCCGTTCGGATCGGCGTTGACGGGGGCGCTCCAGGTACTGCCGTTGAACGTCAGCGCGTCCCCTTTGCGATCAATGGCAACGCAGAAGCTTGCCGATGCGCACGACACTGCCTGCAGGTAGCTGCCGGGGTCGATGACGGATGGCCCACTCCAGGAGGTGCCGTTGAAGGTGACCACGTTCGGCCCGTAGTCGACGGCTGCGCAGAAGCGTGTGCTCGGACAAGACACTGTGCTCAGTTCGTTGCCAGGATCTGCGAGCACGGCGGGGCTCCAGGAGGTCCCGTTAAACGTGAACGCGTTAGAGCCGTTGTCAACGGCGGCACAGAAGCTCGGCGACGAGCACGATACCGATGCCATGCCCGTTTGGGTGCTGGGGTCAGGATCGCTAATGCTCGGAGCAGAACTCCACCTGCTGCCATTGAACAAATAGGCGGATGAGTCCCGCGCGTCTACGGCCAGGCAGAAGCTGACGGTCGGGCAGGACACGGAATCGGGCTCGCCGGCGGATGAAGACAGCCTGGTGGGCCAGGCTCCACGTGGTTCCGTCATAGATAGCCGAGTAGCCCGACCCGAGCACGGCCATGCAGAAGCTTGCGGACGCGCATGACACCGCTGTCGGGTCTTCCACGCCCCGGCTGTAGTCCAGGTGTGTGGCTGCTCCCCGGGCCGGCGTAGCGCTGGGGTGCGAGCTGGCGGGCTGGCCGCCTGGAGAGGAGCCGACTCCTGACTCGGGCGCTGACGACGACCCGGTGCACCCGGTGGCCGCGCCTGTCAGCAGAATGGACACGCAAGCAGACGCCAGCCCCAGTCGGCCCTGTCTCGTCCCCACGGTGAGATCCTCCGTTCAACCGCTCCCATCATTACAGTCAAGGTCAGGCGGCCTTGCGCGCTCGCGTAGCAGCGCCAGGAACGCGCTGGCGGCCGGCGTGGGCCGGTGGTCGGTGCGCCAGACCGCGCCGACGGTCCGTTCGACGCCGGGGGAAACCGGGAGGACAGCGAGCCCCGGCGGTCGCGGGTCGCTGACAGCCGAAGCGGGCACGAACGCCACCCCGAGCCCCTCGCTGACGAGCGCGAGCAGACGGTCGTGGCTGCCGGTCTGAAAGCCCACGTGGGGGACGAACCCGGCCCGCTTGGCCGCCAAATCGGAGACGGCCCGCAAGCCGGTGCCCGGCTTGAAAAGGATGAACGTCTCGTGCCGGAGCAGCCGCAAGTCCACGGCCTCGCGGGAAGCGAGCGGGTGCGCGGCGGGCAGTGCCATCAGCACCGGCTCTCGCAGCAGCGCAACAGCGTCCAGGCCCGGGGGGCGCTCAACATCCAGCGCGGCGATCGCGAGGTCGATCTCGCCGCGCGCGGCCATCGTGAACATGTCGTGGGTGGAGTCCTCGCGTAGCGACACGTCGATCCCCGGGTAGGCGGCGTGGAACGCCGCGAGCAGCCGGGGCAGGTCCAGCCCGGCCAGCGCCTGCATCGCGCCAAGGACGAGTCGCCCGCTGGCCAGGCCCCTGAAGGCGGCGATCTCCTCGCGGGCGGCGTCCATCTCGGCCAGCGCGCGACGAGCCCGAAGGAGGAAGATCTCCCCCGCCTCGGTCACGCGCGCCCCGCTGCGCGAGCGCTCGAACAACTCGATGCCGAGTTCCTGCTCCAGGAGCTTCACCTGGTGCGAGAGCGCGGGCTGGGCCACTGGAACCGATGCCGCGGCCCGGGTGAAGTGGCGATGGTCAGCGACCGCGATGACGTAGCGCAGCTGCCTAAGTTCCATACCGATTCACGATCGAAGCTAGCCGAATTATGTCTTGGACAGCTTATCCCGGTCGGCGGAAGCTTGGCATAGACCGGATCAGGACCCGCGTGAGGAAACCAATGACCCACATCAGCTACGTCGACCCAGCCACCGTCGACGATCCCGAACTCGCGGCGATCATGGAACGCGCGCGCCTGTTCGGCACGCCGCGACCGGAGAGCCAGGCCATCCGGCTGCATAACCCGCCGGTCATGAAGGCGTTCAACAACGCCTGGGAGGCCTTCTTCCGCCAGGGCGTCACCGACCACGCGATCAAGGAACTCTGCCGGCTCTACATCGCCAAGTCCGTCGACTGCCAGTACTGCGGCGGCCAGCGCTCCGTGCTCGCTGCGCAGCAGGGCGCCACGGAATCGCAGGTCGACGACATCCTGAACTTCGAGGCCTCGGAGCGGTTCGACGACCGCGAGCGCACCGCGCTCGCCTGGGCCATGGCCATTGCCTGGGACCCCGGCCTCGCCGACGACGATCTCTGGGGCCGCCTGCACCAGCACTTTACCGAGCCCCAGCTCATCGAACTCGGTCACTTCATCGCGCTGACGCTCGGCCAGCAGCGTTTCCTGAAGACCGTCGGCGTCCGCCACGGAGAGATCCTGGCCGACAACGACGCAGGCCTCGCCCCCGCAGAAGCGGCCACGCTGCGCGCCAGCCAGCAGGCACCGGCGACTGCGTGACGTAACAGGCAGACGGGCCGGTGCCGCCACCTCCCGTCGGCACCGGCCCGTCTGCGAGGCCGCGGAGCCCCCTGCGTTGGACCAGCGGGGCTCCGGCTCGACCTGTCTGCTTGTAGGGTTGACCATACAAGCCTCGGCCGAACATATCCAGGATCTTCGGCCAATGGGAAGGCGAAGATGGAGCAGCGTGGCCAACCTCACTTCACGGCTGAGGACCAGCGGGCGGTCGACGGCGTAAGCGACGTTATCGACGTCTCGGTCATCAACCCCCGCAGCATGCTGCCCGCATACCTGCAGCTCGCGATTTACCTGCGGGGCGCGATCATCGTCAGGCAGCTGCCGCCCGGCGCACCCCTGCCATCCGAACCCGAGCTGTGCGAGCGGTACAAGGTCAGCCGCGACACGGTTAGACGATCGATGCAGGCTCTGCGGGAGATCGGGCTGGCCGAGACACGGCGAGGCGTCGGCCACTTCGTCACGCGCACCCCCGAGATTCGGCGCGTCGTCGTGGCACCGGGCAGCCGCGTGATCGTACGCATGCCCCAGCCGCACGAGCAAGGGGAGCTACTCGGCCTGACCGTGTTCGTGGTGACCGAGCCGGGCAAACCCCCGGTCGCCTACGACACCGCGCAGACAGTGCTTGCCTTCCCGTAGTCGGTCGCGCGGAAGCATCCGTGGATGTGGTCGTTGACCACGCCGACGTTCTGCATGAATGCGTACACGCTGGTCGGCCCGACGTACCGGTACCCCAGGGACTTCAGCTGCTTGGCGAACGCGTCGGCCGCCGCGGTCGATTTGGGCAGGTCGGCGATGGACCTCGGTGCCCGCTCGCGGGTCGTCTCGTAGGACTTGACCAGCGCCGCCAGGCTCGGAGAGGTCGACAGCGTCGCGCGTGCGTTCTCGACCGTGGCCTGGATCTTGCCCCGGTTACGGATGATCGAGGCGTTCTGAACCAGCCGGTCCACGTCCTGGCCGGTCATCGCCGCAACCTCGGCAACGTCGAAACCCCGGAACGCCTCCCGGAATGCGTTCCGCTTGCGGAACACGATCGACCAGCTCAGCCCGACCTCGAAAACGCCTAGCGTGAGCGCCTCGAACAGCGCCGACTCGTCGTAGGTGCGGGTGCCCCAGACCTCGTCGTGGTAGCGGGCGGAGGCGGCGTCGCCAGCGGCCCAGGCGCAGCGCGGCTTTCCGTCCTGTCCGAAGATCACATCGCTGCTCATCCGGCCTCCCGTGACCGCACAGCCATCGGGTCGGCGTTCTCGCCGATCACCTGCCCGTATCGACAACCTAACAGAGTGTCATGTGAAAGGCTGGCCACAGCGGCCCGGGCGGGCCGTCCGTGGTCAGAGGAGAGCGCAATGAGCGTGTACAGGGTGACCGAGATCATCGGGACGAGCAGCACTTCATGGGAAGACGCGGCAGCGGAGGCGATCAGGACGGCCGCCGGGACGCTCCGCGATTTGCGCGTGGCCGAGGTCGTCAAGCAGGACATTCACCTGGACGAGGGCGGGGCGATCACCTATCGCACCAAGCTTCAGCTCTCCTTCAAGTACGAACCCGACCACTGATCCTGCTCAGTGGGCCCCGCGCCGACGGGTCGAGCGACTGCCAGACCGGCACCGGGCAGTCGGGGGCGGACGCGTCGGCGCGCGGCGCCGCGGACCTGCGATTCGGCTGCGCCGGACTCTGGATCCGGCCGCTCGCCTGAAAATGTCAGGGCGGAAGGAGGCGGTCAGATGCCGTACACGGACGAGCCGACGGACGCCCGCGCTGCCCGGCTAACGGCGGTGAAGCGGACGGGACCCGAGGACCCGGGCGCGCCCGCGAGCCGCGACAGCGATCCCTCGTCGTCGTGACCGAAGGCGAGCTAACGGCCCAGATCGCGGGACGGCGGGCCGCCGTCCCCGCGCAAGCGGTGATCGTAATCCCCGGTCGGCGTGCCGCACCGCATCTGGAACTCATCACCCACCCCGGTGCGCTATCTCGACGCCAACGCACCGACGCCGGATGCCTACGCGAAACTGGCTCCGCCCATTAGGCGTTCCGTCAGGCCGCTGGACGGCATACGCGCTGCACCAGGTCTTGCCAGCTGTCCGCGATCCGTTCGCAGGACCGAGGGTCGGCGGTGATGTCGGACGCGGACAGGTGGAGCAGCAGAGGGCCGTCCAGGGCCGCCGTGAGCTGGACCGACAGCATGTCCAGGTCCGCGCCGGCCAGGTGCGCCATCTGCCCCAGCAGGATCCGGATGTGCAGCTGGGACAGGGGAGATTGCGATCGGGCGGTGATGGGCTGCTGGTGCCCGTCCAGGGCTGCGCGGGCGATGTCGCGGTGCGTGATCAGAAAACGGGTCCGGGCCCGGCCGTAGGCGATCAGGCGATCCAGGGGGGCCGCTCCCGGGCCCAGCGGCGGCGGCCCGGCCAGGATCTGCTGCTGGAACTCCTTCTCGTCGTCGTCAAGCAGCGCGGCGAAAATCCCTGCCCGGGTGCCGAATCGGCGGAACACCGTTCCCTTTCCCAGCCCCGCGCGTTCGGCCAGCGCGTCCATGGTCAGCGCGTCCAGGCCCTGCTCGGCCAGCATCTCGCGCGCGGTGACCAGCAGGTGCCGCCGGTTGCGGGCGGCGTCGGCGCGCTCCCCGCGCGGCGGCCCCCATGACAACACCGGCTCATTCACAGGACTTACTCTACGGCCGGAATACTAAGCGGGGTAAAGTCCGCTTAAGCGAGAGCATGTTCCAGACCTAGCGCAGGAGGAAATCTCATGATCCGGATCGGCATCATCCTCGGCAGCACCCGCCCCAACCGCAACGGCAAACAGGTCGCCCGGTGGGTGTACGACAACGCTTCGCTTCGGAGCGACGCCGAGTTCGAACTCGTCGACCTACGCGACTACCCGCTGCCCCACCTGGACGAGCCGCTGCCGCCCTCACTGGGCCAGTACCAGAACGACCACACCCGGCAGTGGGCGGACAAGATCGCCTCGTTCGACGGGTTCGTGATCGTCACCCCTGAGTACAACCACTCCACCTCGGGAGTCCTCAAGAACGCCATCGACTACCTGTACGCCGAATGGAACAACAAGGCGGTCGGCTTCGTGTCGTACGGCTCGGTCGGCGGCGCACGGGCGGTCGAGCACCTTCGCCTGGTGGCCGGCGAACTGCAGCTGGCCGACGTGCGCCAGCAGGTCGCGCTGTCGCTGATCACCGAGTTCGAGAACTTCAGCGTGCTCAAGCCCAGTGACTACAGCGTGGCCGCCCTCAACACCCTGCTGGACCAGGTCATCGCCTGGAGCGCCGCACTCGCGCCGCTGCGTCAGCCCGCGGCGACCACGGCCAGCTGACCGCGACCGCCGTCGGGCCAGGGCTCCGGTTCCTGCGCGCCTTCACACCCCCGCCGGGTCGCCCAGGGCCAGGCGGGCGGCGCTGACGTCGCTGCGGCCGTAGCCGGCCTCGACGGCGGTGTGCCACTGGCGGGACAGCGCCGCCAGCATCGGCAGGCTGGCGCCGTCCCCGGCCGCGATGGCCAGGTCCACGTCCTTCAGCGCCCACTCCAGGGGGAACTCCGGCGTGAAGTCGCCGCGGGCGATCTTGTGCAGCTTCGCGTCGGCCAGCGGCGCGTCGAGCGGGCCGCCCTCGAGGACCGCGTTCCAGCCCGGCCGAGTCGATGCCCAGCCGACGGCCCAGTTCGAGCGCCTCGGCCACGCCCTCGATCAGGAAGGACAGGTAGGTGTTGACGACTAGCTTCATCCGGCTGCCCTGACCGGCGGCGCCCAGCCACACGGTCTTGCGGCCGATCGCGGCGAACGCGGGGGCCGTGACCGGATCGGCCGCGGGCGGGCCGGACGCCAGTATGAGCAGCTGCCCGGCCTCGGCCGGGCCCTTGCTGCCGGACACCGGGGCGTCTACGAACATGACGTCCGGCCGTACCCGGCTCAGCCGGGCGGCCAGCCCGGTGGTCGCGGTGACGCCGATGGTGCCCATCTGCGACCACACCGCACCCGGCGCGAACGGCGGCAGGCCATCGGCGAACATCACCGATTCCACCGCGTCGGCGTCCGGCAGCATGGTAATCACCACCCGGGCAGCCCGGATCGCATCCGGCACCGAGGCGGCCGCCACCGCGCCCGCGGCCGCGAGCGGCGCGGTGGCCTCAGCCGATCGGTCCCACACGGTCGTCGGCAGCCCGGCCGCGAGCAGATTGCGGGCCATGGCCGAGCCCATGATGCCGGTCCCGAGCACGGCGACGCCGGCTCGCCCCCGCGCGGCGTTCCGATAACTGGTCATTGACTTCTCCCATCGGGTAGCGAGGATTATCACGGTTCCGCCCGGCGGCTGCCCGGCGGAACGGGTTAAGCCTCGCGCCCGGTTTGGTGATCCGGCATCACACCGCCGGGTGATTCGCGCGAGCGCGGTGCCCGCCGGGGCGGGCGGTTCAGCGCCGTCGCGGCGACGGCGCCAGCAGGCCGAGGGCGCGGGCTTGTTCCACCGCCTCGTGGCGGCGGTGCGCGCCGAGCTTGTCGTACAGGTGGCGCATGTGGGTCTTGACCGTGTTCACCGACAGGTACATCTCATCGGCGATCTCCGGCGCCGAGAGCTTGGTGGGCAGGTAGCGCAGGACACGAGTCTCGGCGTGGCTGAGCGGCTCGCGCAGGCGCTGCCCCCCGGCCGGCTCCGCGCCTGGCCTCTTGCCCGCCAGCACGTCCAGGATCTCGTCGATCAGCCTGGTGTGCGCGGTGCCGTGCCGGCGGTGGCGATCGAGCAGGTCGGGGGCGGGGTCGAATAGAAACGGGAAGAGCAGGCTCTCAGGCGCGGCGAGGTCCAGCGCCCGCTCGAGCGCGATCCTGGCGGCGGCCGTCTGGCCGAGCGCGTCGCAGGCGATCGCCTGGAGCAGGAACGCCTGGACATCCCACAGGTGGGCGTTCTCGAGCGGGGCCGACCGGTCGATGACGGGCGCGAGTACGACGGTGGCCGCCCGCGGGTCGTCCTGCGCCAGGCGCAGCGATGCCTCGGCGATGCGTATCTCGCCCCGCTCGCGGTCCGGCCGGTCCATGTCGGCCAGGACCTGCTCGACGCGCCCGGATTCACCGGTCCGGGTGAGCGTCTGCAGCAGGTGCGAGCGCAGCCGCGGTGCGAGCGTGTGCGGCGTGCGGAGCGAGTCCGACAGCCGTTCTGCGGTCCGGAAGGCGCGCAGGGCGGCGTCGTGACGACCGGATACGAACTCGAGCATGCCGCGGCCGTAGCGCAGCCGCATCCCGGCGGCCGGCTCGGCTTCGGTCCGGATGGTGCGCTCGGCCCGGTCCAGTGTCCGCTCGGCTTCCTCCAGCCGTCCCTGGGCGACCATCGCGACGCCGACGGCGAGGTAAGCGACGCCGGTGACCGGCTCGTCGGACCAGCCGTTCTTGCTGGCCAGCTCGATGGCCTGCAGGCCGCGGGCTGCCCCCAGCGGGAAAGACCGCCAGCTCGTCAGCTGGGCCCAGAACGCCAGGCCGGTGACCTCCAGATAAGGTCGGCCGATCTCCCGCGCCAAGGCGGTGCCGTCCGCCAGGTGCTGGTCTGCCTCATCCAGGCGAGACGTCCACAGCTCGGCGATGCCCAGGTTGATCAGCGCCAGCGCCCGCAGGTCGCGGCCGAGTTCGGGCTTGATCGACTCGGCGCTCAGCGCGGGGGCCAGCAGCCGCTGTGCCTCCGCCACCGCGGCCGTGACGTCGCCGCTCTGACGGGCAAGGCGCATCCGCACCGAGCCGAGAACGGCCTGCGCGCGCCCGCGTCGGCCGGCCGGAACCGCCTCCAGCGCCTGGTTAGCGAGGGCCAGGTACCGTTCCGCCTCGGCCAGCGAGCCCCTGGCCAGCTGGTCCCCGGCCGCCCCGGCCGCCAGTTCGGCATCTGCGGCGATCGTGGCGGCGGGGAAACGGGCGAAGAACTCGTGCGCGGCGCCGCTCAGGCCGGCCAGCCCCAGGCCAACCCAGTGGTCCGACAGCACCCGGGCGGCCAGGCCCCAGTTCCGAGCAGCCTGGGCGTGCCGGACCGCCTCGACCGGATACTCGTGCTCGGCGTACCAGCCGGCAGCGGCGTCGTGCAGCGCGGGCAGTGCGGCCGGGTCGCTGCCCCGCAGTTCCAGTTGAAGCAGATCGGCGAAGAGCTGGTGGTAACGGAACCACGACCGGCCCGCATCAAGCGAGACGACGAGCGCCCCCGCCTCCTCGAGCTGCTGCAGAACCCGCTCGCCGCCCGAGCCTCCGGTCAGCAGGTCGGCCAGCTCGCCGTTGACCCGTTCCAGGATCGAGGTCCGCAACAGCAGCCGCCGGGCCTGATCGCTCTGCCGGTCAAGCACCTCGGCCAGCAGGTACTCGGCGACCGTGCGCTCGCTGCCGCCGAACTCGGCCGCGAAACGGTCCGGGTCCGGGTGGCCGGCCAGCGACAGCGCCGCCAGCCGCAGTCCGGCCGCCCAGCCCTCGGTCCGGTCGTAGAGGGCGGCCACCGCGGAGTCGGGCAAGGCTACCCCCCGCACGGCCGCGTCAAGCAGCGCCCGCGCCTCTGGCCGGGTGAACCGCAGGTCGGCCGCGCGGATCTCCGTGAGCTCGCCCGCCAGCCGCAGCCGGTGCAGGCCAAGCCGCAGGTCGTGCCGGGTGACCAGGACGAACCGGAGGGCGGGAGGCGCTCGCATGATCAGCAGCTCCAGTTGGCGCAGCGCGTCGGCCGAGTACAGCTCGTGCAGATCGTCGATCACCAGCCAGACCCTGTCGTCGAGCGTGGCGAGGTCTTCAAGCAGCCGTTCGACCACCGTCCAGCCGTCCAGGTCGGGGGCCGCCGTCAGCGCGCGCACCAGCGCGGATCCGACGGCAGTGTCCCGCAGCGCGCCGGTGACCGAGATCCAGAACCGCTGAGCGTCGCACTGAGGAGGCACCGGAACCCAGGCGGCGCGCCCGGCCAGGCCCGTCTGAGCGATCCAGGAGCGGATCAGGACCGTCTTGCCGCTCCCCGGCGGCGCCGATACCTGCGCGACGCGCTGCGCCTCGGCCAGCCGCTGGAACAGCGCGGGTCGCGCGACGACTCCGTCCCGGACGGCAGGGGCAGCCAGCGCGGCGGCGCTTCCTGACCTGGCGGCAGGCTCCACGGCGCGGCCTCCTCGACAGTCACCGCTTCAACCCTACGTCGTCGCGGGCCGGCGGCCGAGGCTTACCTGCGGATCACCACGTCGTGTGACGCCGGCTCACCCTGGCGCCCGGGAAGCTGATGCCAGCTCACCGAACCGGAGGGAATCGGATATGACCATCATCCATGCTCCCCGGCTGGTACCGCGCGGTGCGGGCGCCGACCAGCCGCCGCCCGGACAGACAGGTCCGGCCGCCCCGCGGCCGGTTGCGTTCTGGCTGCTGGCACTGGTGCTGACCAGCACCATGCTCGGCACCACCCTGCCGACCCCGTTGTACGTCATCTACCAGGCCCGCTGGCATCTGTCTGCGGTCGTGGTAACGGTGACCTTCGCCGTCTACGCCGCCGCCGTCATCACGACCTTGCTGCTGGCGGGGCGATCCTCCGACCAGGCCGGGCGCAGGCCGGTGCTGGCCGTGGCCCTCGGGGCCAGCGCGCTCAGCACGGTCGTGTTCATCCTCGCGCCCGACGTAGGGGCGCTCATCGCCGCCCGGGTCGTGTCGGGGCTGTCGGCCGGCCTGATGACGGGCACGGCGACGGCCATGCTGACCGAACTCGCCCCGGCCGCCGGGCGAACGCGGGCATCGCTGGTGGCCACGGCCGCGAACATGGCCGGCCTGGGCCTCGGGCCGCTGGTCGCCGGGCTGCTCGCCCAGTACGCGCCGCACCCCACGATGCTCGTGTTCGAGGTGTACCTGGCGATCCTGGCGGCGGCGGGCTTGCTCCTCATGCTGGTCCCCGAGACCGTGCCCACCCGCACGCGGCCGACCCTGCGCTTCGTCGGGCTCGGCATTCCCGAGCGGGGCCGCGGCGAGTTCATCGCGGCCGGCGTGGCCGGCTTCGCCGCCTTCGCCCTGCTGGGGCTGTTCAGCTCCCTGGTGCCCGGCTTCATCGCCGGCCAGCTGCATCAAGGCAACCACGCGATCCAGGGAGCCGTCGTGTTCCTCTTGCTCGCGGTGGGGGCGATCACGCAGGTCGCGCTGTCGCGGTTGCGCAGCAGCCGGGTGATACTGGCCGGCCTGAGCCTGTTCCTGGTCGCGCTCGCCCTGATCGTCGCCGCCCTCGCGCAGTCGGCGATGGCCCTGTTCCTGGCGGGCACGGTGGCGGGGGGCGTGGCCGTCGGCGCCATCTTCCTCGGCAGCCTGCACACGGCTAACCGGCTGGCACCGGCCAATTGGCGCGGGCAGGCGATATCCGCCTTTTTTGTGGCGTGCTACGCCGGCCTGATCATCCCCGTCGTCGGCGTGGGCGTGCTGTCGGAGTTTACCGGGACCTTCACGGCCGTGCTGACCTTCTCGATCCTGCTCACGGCCCTGTGCGTGTTCTCGATCGGCCGCTTCGCCCGCGTCGACCCGATCCGCGGCGTCCGGTGAGATACCAGATCCGCGTCCGGGGCGCACTCGGCCGCACGATCCGCGCCGCGTTCCCCGCCCTGCGGGCGCAGACGCAAGGAGAGGACACGGTGCTGACCGGCACCCTGCCGGACCAGGCCGCGCTGTTCGGAGTGCTCGCCCAAGTCGAAGCGCTGGGGCTGGAACTGCTCGAGGTCCGCCGGGAATCACCCGGCCGGGTGAGGCCGCCTCACCCCGGAGCCGGGGAGGCTGGGCCCAGCTGAGGGACACCGCAACCAATGACAAGGAGAACGACCATGACAACCCTTCTTCCCACCACCCGGCTGGGCCGGACCGGCATGCAGCTGACCCGGGTCGGCTTCGGAGCCTGGGCTATCGGCGGGGGCGACTGGGCCTTCGCCTGGGGCAACCAGGACGACGACGCGTCGATCGCGGCCATCCGGCACGCGGTTGAATCCGGGATCAACTGGATCGACACCGCCGCCGTCTACGGGCTCGGGCACTCGGAGGAGGTGGTCGCCGCCGCGCTGGCTGACCTGCCCGAGGCGGACCGGCCCTACGTCTTCACCAAGGGGGGCCTGGTCTGGGATCCGGCTAACCGGTCGGTGGCACCCCGCCGGGTCGGCGCGCCTGCCAGCCTCAGGGCCGAGGTCGAGTCCTCGCTGCGGCGGCTGCGGGTGGAGCGGATCGACCTGTACCAGATGCACTGGCCGGCCGAGGACGGCACCCCGGTCGAGGAGTACTGGCAGGTGTTCAATGACCTCAAGCGCGAGGGCAAGATCCGCGCGGCCGGGCTGTCCAACCACAACATCCTCCAGTTGGAGGAGGCCGAGCAGATCGGCGCCGTGGACGCCATCCAGCCGCCGTTCAACCTGATCCATCGGGACGCGGCCGACGACGTCCTGCTGTGGGCCCGCGAGTACGAGGCCGGCGCGATCGTCTACAGCCCGATGGCCTCGGGTCTGCTCACCGGCTCGTTCACCGCCGAGCGGGCGGCCAGTCTGGAGCCGGGCGATTGGCGAGCCGGTCACCCCGACTTCACGGCGCCGGCCGTGTCGGCCAACCTGGCCCTGGCCGACGCGCTGCGCCCGGTGGCCGAGCGGCACGGCGTCACACCCGCCCCGGTGGCCGTCGCCTGGACCCTGGCGTTCCCGGGAGTCACGGGCGCGATCGTCGGCGCCCGTAGTCCCCTTCAGGTCGACGGGTGGCTGCCCGCGGCGACCCTGGAGCTCAAGGACGACGACCTGTCCGATATCGCCGACGCCATTCGCGCCACCGGCGCCGGGACCGGCCCGGCATCCCCTGCCCGCTAACCGGCGCCCGAGCATGGACGCGCACAGTGAGCTTAGGTCCCCGGCACATCCGGGGACCTCAGCCTGGGCGACACCGTGACATCTGCCCATGGTGTCGCTGACCTCTTGAAGGGGACATTGTGCGGCCTGCGGTGGAACCAGGGTCCGTTCGATAAAACGATCTTGATTTTCTTGATCTTGTGCCGTCCGCCTGGGTAACGCCTGTCCGCTGCCAGTGGGCACGATGTCCACCCGGTAGATGGCCTCGGACTCGCGCTTCATACCCGACTCGATGCCGCGTACCAGCGACTTCACCTGAGCACCAGTTAGGTCATTGTCAATGTCAAGGCGGGCGATGACCCAGGCCCGGCCCGGACCGATGAATGTGACGATGACTTCCTTGATGGCGGTCACGCCGGGATAGGCGAGCAGGAAGGACCGCACTCTGTCTTCATCAGCCGGCCGGAGCGGCTTGGTGGAGTTGTCGCGATCCCGGTGAGCGGAGGTCAGCGGCCAGGCGCCGACCAGGAAGTCGTGGCTGCGTTTGACGAGGCGGAGGCTGGCGCGGATAAGCACCAGGCCGATGATCACCGCGGCTACCCCCTGGGGGATGGACGACCCGGTGATCTGATTGAGGGCCAGGGCGGCAAACGTGATCACGTCCCCCGAGACAGACACCGCATCCTCGACGAACACGGCCCGTAGGGGTGGGGTCAGACGTGGTCCTGGCCTCCTCGAGAACCTCTCGGTGGTAGTGGCGCGCCCGGTGGACCAGCTGGCCCGCCGACTGGCGGAATGACACCAGATCAAGGACGGCAGAGATGGCCAGCACGACATAGGCCACGGCGAACGAGGAAGTGACGACTACCGCGACGACGCGCAGCTGGCCGCCGCTAACAACGCGCTGACGTGGGACGTGACCGTGCCCTCGGGGGTTGAGGCGGCGGCGCGCGACGGCAACCTGACGCTGACCGGCATCGTGAACTACGGCTCGCAGCGCACCGCGGCCGAACTGGCGGTCAGCGGGCTGATCGGTGTTCGCAACGTTAAGAACGAGATCGTGATCGACGCCACCTGGATGGCCAGCGGCGTCTATGACGTCGTCGACGATCTGATCATGACCGGCTGACGGTCCCGAACGCGCCAGCTGACAGCACGCCATGATCACCCCTGCGTGGCGTGCTGTTCGCAGCGGCCGTCGGGCTTGATCGTGGGCGCCTGTCAGCTCTTGGCTACCGCTCCTGGTTCCGGGCGGCTTGCAGTGCTCGCAGCAACGGGATCGCCGCGATCTTCTCCTCGGTCAGGTCGTCCCACTCGATGCCAGCTTCCGGGTGCGGCCGGGCGCCCGGCCGGGCGTCGATCACCCGCTCCGGCGTGACCACGAAGTCGAGGGGAACGTCGTGGCCGGTCAGCGGGATCGTCCCGGCCGGCCTGACCTGGATCTCGTGGACGGTGGTGACGATCACGGTGTGCGGGCCGATCAGGCCCGCGGCCGCGGCCAGCGCGTACTCCAAATCAGCGAAGCCGCCGCCCTTGCCCAGCCGCGCGCCGTCCTCCCCCACAGCGACGCAGCCCATCACGACCAGGTTGACCGGCTCCAGTTCGTCCAGCATGACCCGTCGCGCAGACTTGGACGCGCCGCTGATGGACGCCGCCTGGCGGGGTGGCTGCTCCAGGTGAGCCGGATCCAGGGCGAAGAACGGCTCGCGTTCGGCCAGCCGGGGAACGGCCATGTAAACGATTTTGCCGTCTTCGAGTGCGCGCTGCCGCACCGGCAGCTGAGCGGAGTCCGGGTTGGCCTTCACCGCCGCGGCGGTTTCCCACGCGGGCAGCGCGCGGAGCCGCTGCGCGGCGGCTTCGGCGCCGGTGAAGTTCGGGATGCGGCCGGCCGCGCCCGGGAAGCGGGCGACCTTCGCGGCGCGCATCGCCGACCACACCTCTTCGCGCAGCGCGGCCTTGGCCGCGAGCACGTCGGCCGGGCCGCCGGCGTCCCGGTCATGCCGGGGTGCGGAACGGGGCATCCCCCAATCCTGCCGTACCGCGCGTACCATGCCGGTACAAGGCAGGGAGTGGAGCTCAATGCGAGCGATGGTGCTTGACCGCATTCGCGGACCGCTCGCCGTGCGCGAGGTGCCCGACCCCGAGCCGCCCGACGGCGGTGTGGTGGTCCAGGTCCTCGCGACGGGAATGTGCCGCAGCGACTGGCACGCGTGGGCCGGACATGACGAGATCAAGCTCCCGCACGTGCCGGGGCACGAACTGGCCGGCGTTGTCGTCGCGGTCGGACCCGGCGTGTCCCGGTGGTCGGCCGGAGACCGGGTGACGGTCCCGTTCGTGGAGGGGTGCGGCCGCTGCCGGTGGTGCCTCTCCGGGAACGCGCAGGTCTGCCCCGACCAGGAGCAGCCCGGATTCACGCACTGGGGGTCGTTCGCGGAGTACGTGGCGCTGCACGCGGCCGACCTGAACCTGGTCGCCGTCCCCGACGCCATTCCGTCCGAGGCGGCGGCGGCGCTCGGCTGCCGGTTCGCGACCGCTTACCGGGCGCTGGCGGGACGGGCCAGGCTGGCCGCCGGCGAGTGGGCGACGGTCGTCGGGGCCGGCGGGGCGGGACTGAGCGCGGTGATGATCGCCCGGGCGCTCGGCGCGCGCGTGATCGCCGTCGATCGCAACCCGGGGGCGCTGGCGGCGGCCAGCGCACTGGGCGCGGACCACGTGCTGACCGCCGACGGCGGGCAGGACATTCCCGCCTCGGTCCATGAGCTCACCGAGGGCGGCAGCCACGTCGCCATCGACGCGGTCGGCAGCGAGCAGACCTGCGCGGACTCGATCCTCTCGCTGCGCCGACGCGGCAGGCACGTGCAAGTCGGGCTGCTGCCTCCGGTCAGCGGGCACCCGCGCGTGCCCATGGCCCGCGTCATTGCCTGGGAGCTCGACCTGCTCGGCAGCCACGGGATGGCCGCCGCCGACTACCCGGGCATGCTCTCGCTGATCGAACGACGCGACCTGTTCCCGCAGGCTCTCATCGAGCGGGTGATCTCGCTCGATGAAGGGGCGGCGCTGCTGCCGACGTTCGACACGGCCTCGCTCGCGGGCATGACCATGATCGACCCCAGTCGCGGCTGACCCGCCGCGTTGGCCGGGTCCCGGGCGGGCGGCTCACCGCTCGCGGGTCTGCGCTCCTGCTTGCCCGTCTCCCACCACCGTGACCTTCACTCCGCAGTCGGTCAGCGCGCGGACCGTGTTGGCGTCCGCGCCGGCGTCAGTGATGAGCTCGCTCACCTCGCTCACCTCGCAGATCCGCGCGAACGCGACCTTTCCGATCTTGGAACTGTCGGCCACCACCACCACGCGTCGGGCGCAAGCGATCATGACGGCGTTCGTGTGCGCCTCCACCTCATGGTGCGTGGTGCAGCCGGCCTGAGCGTCGATGCCGTCCACGCCGATGAAGGCCACGTTGAGGTTGAGGCCGGTGAGGCTCTTCTCCGCGATTGGTCCGGACAGCTCGTAGGACTGACTGCGGGCCACCCCGCCAGTGGTGATCAGCTTGATGCCCGGCCGGACGGCCAGCTCCGAGGCGATATTCAGGGCGTTGGTCACGATCGTCAGCTTCTGCCGGCCGGCCAGCGCCCGCGCCACCTCGGTGGCGGTTGTCCCGCCGGTCAGGCCCACCGCCATCCCCTCGGTCACCTGCTCGGCCGCCTCGCGGGCGATGCGCCGCTTCTCCTCGGCGTACCGGACGCCCTTGTACCGCAGCGGCAGCTCGTAAGAGACGGCGTGGGCGGTCGCGCCGCCGTGCGTGCGCGCCAGCAGCCGCTGCTGCTCCAGGATCACCAGGTCACGGCGGATGGTGCCGGCTGACGTCTCCAGGTCATCGGCGAGATCAGCGACCGCGACCGATCCGCCATCGGCGAGCCGTTGGAGGATCGCGCTCAGGCGCGCAGCTCTGTGCATAGCAAAAGAGCATATACGTGCAGGTCGGCTGGTTGTCTAGGATCCGCCCGGAGTAAGCGCTTGCGCGCCGCAGGTGGCGGCTCATGCACGATTGACCAGCGAAAGCGCACATACAGGCTTGTCATGATGACCATATTCACTCTAGATTGACTGGATATGAGCGCAAACGATCGCCATTCGTAGCTGTGCGCCTCGCTGAAAGAGGAGACAGATGAAATATCCAGGCATCATCTTCAGCAAGCGGGCGGCAGCGATCGCCCTCAGCGCTGGACTGGTCGCGCTCGGCGCCGCCTGCGGGTCGCCCGGCAGCTCGAGCTCCAGCACCGGTTCCGGCTCCAGTTCCAGCTCATCGAACTCGATTACCGTGGCCGTGGCCTACCCGGCTCCGCCGGCGGCCGTGCTTGACCAGTTCACCAAGGAAACCGGCATCAAGGTGAACTGGGTCAACATCGGGTGGGACGACCTGCAGACCAAGATCGCCGCCGCCATGACGGCGAACACCTACTTCGCCGACGCCGCTGACGTTGACTGGTCCAAGGTCGGGGAGTACCAGAAGACCGGCTGGTTCGAACCGCTCAACCAGTACTTCAGCCCGGCCAGCCTCGAGTCGGACATGCCGCAGCTCAAGACGTTCGTCTCGGACGGGCAGCTGATTGGCATGCCGTTCGATTCGTCCTTCCTGGTTACCACCGTGAACGAGAAGGACTTCGCCAAGGCCGGCATCACCACGATGCCCACGACGCTGGCCGGATTTACGGCCGACCTTAAGAAGGTGGGACAGGTCAGCGGCATGGCCAGCCCGCTCGACATTCAGTTCGCGACCGCCGAGGGCCTGTCGACCTGCTGGTACCAGATGACGGCGGCGTTCGGCGGCCAGGTTCTGACCGCGCAGGACACCCCGGCCTTCACCTCGCCCAGTTCGCCCGGATACAAGGCGATGACCTGGATGGTCGACGCCTATAAAAGCGGGCTGGTGCCCGCCGCGAACATCAACACTACCGACTACCAGGGGTTCACCACCGAGATGGCGAAGAACCGGGTCGCCGCCGCCATGTGCGACTACTCGGGCAGCGTCGCCTCCATCTATAACGTGCCGTCATCGTCAAGCGTGGTGAACGATGTCGAGTACATCCCGACCCCGGGCGCCACCGGAGCGGGCCAGAACGTCGCCAACCCCGATGGCATCGGCATCCCCAAGACGGCGAAGAACGTGGCCGGCGCGGTGAAGTTCATCAAGTGGTTCACCGCGACCCAGAACCAGGCGCTGTGGGCCGGGCTGAAGGGATCGAGCGACGTAGTGAGCACGTTCCCGATGCCCGCCAGGCTGACCAGCTTCGACCTAATGATCAAGGCTAACGACGTCGAGCAGGCGGCCCCGCTTTCGGCCATCCTCAAGGCGCACGCGCAGGCGCCGTTCCCGAACGGAGCGCCGCCGTGGTACGTGCAGTTCAGCGCGGCCGTGCAGACCAACATTCACCAGGCAGCGGCCGGGCAGGAGACCGTCGCGCAGGCCGTCAGCGCGATAGCCGCACAAGTAAGCCAGCTCAGCTCCAGCTGAGGCGGCGGCAGGCTCGTTACCACCCATCCCATGACACGGCGAACACGATGCAGTAGGGAGGCCTGACGTTGGTTGCGGCCCATGCGGCCCGGCGCGGCAGGATGTTCGGCAGCTTGCTGCCGTACATCCTGCTCTCGCCGCTGGTGGTGTTCATCGGGGCGCTGTCCTTCGTGCCGACCGTCGATACCACGGTGGAGGCGTTCTTCCGGGTATCGCCTCTTGACCCGCCGACCCGGTTCGTAGGCCTCGGCAACTTCCGCGCGCTCTTTGCGAGCTCGTCCATCATCACTTCCTGGGTCAACACGGCGGTTTACATCGTCATCGGCGTGGTGCTGTCGGTCGTCCTCGGGACCGTCATCGCGCTAGCGCTCAAGCAGCGCTTCCGGCTTCGTGGCATCATCCTGGCCCTGGTCATCCTGCCGTGGGCGCTGCCCGCAGTGGTCGAGGCGGTCATCTGGAGCTGGATCTACGACCCGACCTTCGGCGTCATGAACAGCGCCCTGCACTCGGCCCACCTCATCGGCGGGTATCACGTATGGCTCGGCCTCGACCGCTGGCTGACGATCGCGCTGATCGAGATCGTGCAGGTCTGGCAGATAACCCCGCTGTCCGCGATCGTCATCCTGGCGGCGCTGCAGTCGGTCCCGCTGGACCTGTACGAGGCGGCGAGGGTGGACGGCGCCGGCCCGGTGCAGGCCTTCTGGCGCATTTCGCTGCCGATGATCCGGCCGGCCCTGGCGGTCTGCACGGTCGAGGCGCTGATCCTGTCGCTGAATATTTTTGACCAGGTCTACATTCTGAACGGGATCGCGCCGCTCGGCTCCTCGGTGATGCTGCAGACCTATCTCACCACGTTCCAGAACCTCAACTTCGGCGGAGGCTACGCGTTGTCGCTGTTGATGACCGTCGCCACCGCAGTGCTATCGATGGCGGCCCTTGCGCTGCTCTACCGCAGGCCGGAGGCAGCGTAAATGGCGTTGGCTGTACGAGGCGAGCAGACGTCGCCGGCGATGACCCGGCTGGCGACAGGACCTGTCGGGCAGGCGCTTGGCCGTCGTCCGGTCCGTGTACTCGGCCGCATCCTCACGATCGTCGTGATCCTGCTCTGGTCGCTGTTCCCGGTCTACTGGGCCCTCAACGTCAGCTTCAGCACGCTGTCGGGTGCGGACAGCACGCCCGCGCATTACTTCCCTTCGCCGCTGGTCTCCAGCAGCTATCGTGCGGTGTTCGGGATCGGCGGCGCGGGCAACGGCATCTCCGCGCAGCTCGGGAGGTCGCTGCTCAACTCGGTGATAGAGTCCGGGGCGGCGATGATCCTCACCGTGGTCATCGCCATCTTCGCCGCGTACGCTTTTGCCCGTCTTCAGTTCAGGTTCAAGCGCACGATCTTCGGAAGCGTGCTGGCCACGATGCTGTTGCCCGCCTACGCCACGCTGATTCCGCTTTACCGGATCATGGCCAGCCTCAGCCTGGTGAACACCTACCTCGCCGTGATCCTGGTCTACGTGTCCGGTTTCCTGCCGCTCTCGATCTGGATCCTCTACAACTACTTCAACACCATCCCGCGGGAGCTTGAAGAGGCCGCCTTCGTCGATGGAGCGTCGCCGGTGGGGGCCTTGCTGCGGATTGTGATCCCGGTGGCGATGCCCGGCATCGCCGCCGCCGCCATCATCGCCTTCCTGATGGGCTGGGCCCAGTTCCTGTTCCCGCTTATCCTCACCACCGACCTGTCGACCCAGCCCGTCACGGTCATCGTGACGGCGCTTGACCAGCAGCGCATCGTGCCCTTGACGCTGCTGATGGCGTGCGGAGTGATAGCGGCGGCCGTCCCCGGGGTGCTTGCCCTGGTGCTGAACCGCTACATCATCCAGGGCGTTACGGCCGGATCGATCAAGTAGCCGGGTCGGTCACTGGCCGGTGTAGGTGACAGAGCGAGACAGGTGGGTGGGCCGATCGGGGTCCAGGCCACGCAGCTGAGCGGTGGCGACCGCCACCCGCTGGGCCAGCACGAGTTCGGCCTGCGGATCGCCCTCGGTGACGACAACCGTCGCTCCGGTGCGCCCGATGTCCTTCACCAGCACGCTGTCATCGACTCCGAACAGCCAGACCACGGAGTCCTCGTTGGCGGTGGCGAGCGGCCCGTGCCGGTATTCCAGCGACGGATAAGCCTCGCTCCACGCCCCCGCAGCCTCCTGGACCTTGAGTGCCGCCTCCCGCGCCAGCCCGATGGACCAGCCGCGGCCAAGGAAGACGTAATGCGGCCGGTCTAGCAGCAGGTCATCCAGTTCGGCCGCCACCGCCGCTCGCGCCTGCTCCACGACCGGGACGAGGTCATGTCCGATGTGCGCTCTCGCCACTGTGAGAACGGTGGTGGCGAACCTGGTCTGCACCACCGACTGCTCGTCCGCGTAGTCGAGCACCAGAAGCTGATCCGTGACGTCGCGGATTGGGGCGGCAGCATCCGCGGTGATGCCGATCCTGCGGGCCGAGCCGCGCATGTTCCGCAGCGCGTCGATGACCTCGATGGTGGTACCTGAGCGGGTCACCGCCAGCACCGCGTCGTAGTCGCGAGTCGGCAGCTCGGATGCGGTGAAGGCGTCGGTCAGCCCATGGCCGGCCGCCTCGCGGGCGGCCGCGATTGCGCTCGCTATGTGCCAGGACGTACCGCAGCCGATGACCGCGACCCGCTCACCGTGCCCGGGCAGGACCATCGCCGCCTCGCCGACCGACTGCAGCGCTCTCGCCCAGCAGTCCGGCTGGCTTGCAATCTCCCTCTGCACGTGCGCCTCAGGTCGTTGCACCCCGTTGGTCCCTCCGCCTGCCAGGTCCTGCCCGCCCCGGCGGCGGTCGGCCTGCGCGTACCAGTGTGTCCGCAAACGCGCATATGTTGTCTATAAATCATGCACAGTATGGCACGTTTTATCCGACTCTACGACATGTGCGATCACTCTACAAGCGCGGCGCCACCTAGAACCGCCGCCGCGAAATGTGCTGTCTGGCACGATTGGCCTGCCTATGATTCGTCCATGCAGCGCCCCCATCGGCTCAACCAGATCGTGTCCGCGGTCGTGGAGCGCGGACAGGTCGATGTGCCATCGCTCGCCACGGAGCTCTCGGTGTCGCACGCGACCATACGGCGTGATCTGGAGGCGCTCCAGAAACAGCGACTGATAAGCCGTACGCACGGCGGCGCTACGATCCACGCGGCCTTCAACGATCTGCCGCTGAGCTACAAGCGGGCGCGGGACCTGCCGGAGAAAGAGCGCATCGGCCAGCACGCGGTCCGGTTCATGGACGGTGCGCGGGTGATTGGAACCACCGGCGGCACGACCGTTTCTCAGTTCATCCGGTTGCTGCGCGGCCGCGATGACCTCACCGTGGTCACCAATGCGCTCAACGTCGCCATCGACCTGGTCGGCAGCCCCGGGCCGAGAGTGTTCGTGGCCGGCGGCGAGGTGCGCGGCAGCAGCCAGGAGTCGGTCGGACAAAGCGCGGAGGCGTTCCTGGCCGAGTACGACATCGACGTCGCGTTCCTCGGCGTTGACGGGGTGGACGTTTTGGCCGGCTGCACCAATTACGACCCAGTGGGCGCGCGGGTGAACACGGCGCTCTTCCGGCGCGCGCGCAAGCGGGTGGTGCTGGCCGATGCCACGAAGATCGGCCGGGTCACGCTGGCGCAGGTCTGCCGCATGGCCGAGGTGGACGTCCTGGTCACCGATAGCCGGGCAGCGGAACCTGAGGTCGAGCCGATCCGCCGCCTCGGCTGCCGGGTCGTCCGCGTCTAAGCGCCCAGAACCCGCTGACCGCGCAAGCCGACGCGCGCATAGTGATCGTAATGAGCAAGATTCAGGCGAATTCATGCGCATATCCTGCTCACTCTTGGCGACGAATGACCAGACGGTCATCATGGCATTTGGGTGGGCTTCCGTTACCCAGCCCACGCCTGCATCCGCGGCTGGAGGATCCATGAATAGGTCGACGCGCCTCATCGCGGCGGCGGTGACAACGATGTCGCTGCTGCTTGCCTACTCCGTTGCCAGCGGCACGACTTCCCGGGCGGCAACCGCCTACCCGCCGGGCGGCCCTGACCAGACCCCGGTGATGGGCTGGAGCGGCTGGAGCTTCCTGCGGCTGGGCGCGAACACGGCCCAGGTCGAGGGGGAGGCCAGCGCGCTGGACAGCACGGGCCTGGCGGCAGCCGGCTACCAATACGTCAATCTCGACGACGGGTGGTACCAATGCCCGGGGTCGCAGGGTCCCAACGTCGACAGCTACGGCCGGTGGGTCGTGAACACCGCCAATTACCCGAACGTCGGGTCCGAGAACGGCATCCAGGCGCTCGGCGCGTATGTGCACGGCCTCGGGCTGAAGTTCGGCATCTACGAAACGGCCGGCATCTCAAACCAGGCGGTGACGGAGAACACCCCAATCCTGGGGACCTCCGACACGGCCGATGACATCGCCACCACGGCATCGCAGAACAACTACAACTGCGGCGGCATGGACGCGATCAACTACAGTGCGCCGGGCGCGCAAGCGTACGTCGACTCGGTCGTGGACGAGCTGGCGTCCTGGGGCGTGGACTACATCAAGCTCGACGGCATCACCAACAGCAACGGCCCCGACGTCGAGGCCTGGCAGGCCGCGATCCAGCAGTCCGGCCGGCCGATGGTACTGAACATCACCCAGGGCAGCTACACCGTCAAGCTCGCCCCGACCCTGCAGGAGTACGCCAACCAGTGGGAGTTCGACCCTGACATCGAGCTCAACGGCCCGGATGAGGGTTCAGCGAATGCCTGCAACACCCCGCCCTACACGGGCTGCCTGAGCGTCTTCCCGCTGACGAGCTATGCCGACTGGGATGGCAGGTTCGCCAGCGTCTCCAAGTGGCAGCCGTACGGCGGCCCCGGCGGCTTCAACGACTATGACTCGATCGAGGTCGGCGACGGTAGCGCCGCCTCAGGGCTGTCCCTGGCCGCATCGGAGACACAGCTCAGCCTGTGGTCGCTGGGCTCGGCGCCGCTCATTCTCGGCAGTGACCTGACCAGCTCGGTGACGAACGCCTACGGCACCAGCGCGTCGCTCTCCCGCGCTGACCTCAGCCTGCTGACGAACCGTCAGGTGATCGAGGTAGACCAGGACGCGATCGACGCGTCAAGGATCGAACTCACCGGCTCCCCTGGCAGCTCGGCCGGCCATCAGGTATTCGCCAAGGTGGAGCCGGGCGGAGAAGGGATCGTCGGGCTGTTCAATACCACGACCAAGACGAGTTCGAGTCCCGTCACCATCTCCACGACCGCTAAGGCGATCGGGCTGCCGGCCGACCCGAATGGCTACCAGGTACAGGACCTCTGGGGCAGCCAGTCGACGGTAGTCGGCGGCGAGATCACGTTCGACATATCGTCGGCGGGAAAAGTTAGCGCGGCGGTCCCGGCCGAAGGCGTGGCGCTCTACCGCGTCACCCCGCTCTAATGAGCGACGCGCACCGCTGACGCAGGCTCGGCCCGGGCAGGCGCCCGGGCTGAGCCGCACGCGATCGGCAAAGTCGGATAGATCGGCGCCTATAGCGCCCGTTTCTAAGGGTTCCTGGGGCCTACGCTGCCGGTGATGGGATCGGTGCCGCCGACGGGGCGGGTTGCGGCGTCACCGCGCCCGGGAGACCCGGGGCCGACCCGGGGAGACCCGGGGTGCAGGGCGAGCCGACCCAGAGCATGACCTGCCCCGGGGCGAGCAAGGTCGCCTCGTTGACGTACCACGGGCCTGGCGGGACGTCAGCGCCGAACACCAGCCTGCCGCCGGTGGCGGTCGGGTAGCGGACGACCGCGCTCACGTGACGCTGACTCAGCATCGCCAGCACGGCCGAGACGTTCTGGCAAACGTAGCGCAGGCCGTGCAGGGGTTCGCCGGGCGCCGTCGCCGGGCCGGCTTGCGCGTACCGCTCACCGGGCCTGGCCGGCCGGCCGAATTCGATGGTGGCCGGGCCGTGAAAGCCGACGGGGATCCTGAGCCCAATCTCAGGGCAGGCGCCGGCCCTGCTGTCGCAGTTGCCCGAGGTGATCGCCGTGATCCCGAAACCGGCGTAGCCGACCACGAGCGTGCCGACGAGCGAGGGCGCGACCGGTACGAGGTCGAGCGTGATGTCCATGTGGTGCTGCGCGAACTCCGCCCGGTAGCGTGCCGGGCCGGCCAGCGGGTTCAGGATGATCACGTCGATGTCCCCGCCGTGCCGGGTGAAGGACAGCAGTTGCCCGGGCGAGCCCGCGCCCGGCTGACCGGGCAGTACCGCCAGCGCCGTCACTGCCGCGGCCACCGCGGTCGCCGTCACCGCGGCGGCCACCAGCCGTGGCCCGGGTATCCGGCGGGCCAGAGCGGGGC
The DNA here is from genome assembly GCA_963773105.1 of uncultured Actinomycetota bacterium. Taxonomy (GTDB): domain Bacteria; phylum Actinomycetota; class Actinomycetes; order Streptosporangiales; family Streptosporangiaceae; genus Trebonia. The sequence continues at coordinate 608,010 of CAVZAA010000001.1, read as the reverse complement.
GGCGGCGCGGGGCGGCGTCGTAGACGGCGCGTAGCACTGACTCGCGCATGGCGGCGGGGACCTGCGTCTTGCCGGTGCGAAGCGCCGCCCGCAGGTCATCCTCGGTGTGCATCAGCTTGTCGTCCTTTGCCTGCATGTCCTGCCTCCTGAACGGGTGCTTGTTCTTCCGCTGAGCCGGCGCTCAGCTCGATGCGCAGCGTCGCGAGCGCCCGAGACGCGTAACCGCGGACCGTGACGGGCGCGCAGCCGAGGATCTCCGCGATCCCGGCATCGGAAAGGTCCTCGCAGTAGCGGAGCACAACAACGGCTCGCTGCCGTCTTGGCAGCTTCCGCAGCTCCGACAGGAGGGCGTCCTGCTCCGCGTAGCGGCTGGCGTGGTCGGGGACCAGGCGATTGTCCAGGTCGCTGCCGCGTCCGGATGGCACCTGCCGCCACAGCCGGCGCCGCGACGACAGGAACTCGTTGACGACCATCTTGCGGATGTAGAACTCAGGCCGGTCCAGGCTGGTGATCTTGTCCCAGTGCCGGTACGCGCGGATCAGCGTCTCCTGGACGATGTCCTCGGCGCTGGCGCGGTCACCCGTCAGCACGAGGGCGAAGCCAAGAATCTCCGAGAGTTGACCGGCCGCGAACTCCTCGAATGTCATCGCGCCTCCGTCGCAGGGGATCTCGCCTACTACACGCGCCGGACAGCGTGAACGGTGGTCCTGCGGCAAAAGAATCTTGCGCGGACATCACAAGGGCGTAGACGCGGCGACAGCGCCTGTTCTGCCCCCTTCACGCCGGACCCGGATGACAGCGCGGGCGACGATTCGATTACGAGATCTGATTTCCGCAGGTAGCGGGGCGGCGCCAGCCGCTCCGCTAGTGCCCGCCCGCGACGCGTTTGATTGCTTTGCTGAAAGTTCGCTGAATAGTCACCGAGCGGACATCCATAGGGCTTAGCCGCGCGGTCATTGTTGGCCGCGAAAGGAGATCACATGAACCGAGACAACAGGGCAAAGTCGCTCGGCCGGATCACCGCCTTCGTCGGCGCGGCCGCGCTTATCGCGGGCTTCGGAACCGCCGTGGCCACCTCGCCGGTACGGGCGGCGGCGTCATCCCCGGCGATGAAAGCCACGACAAATGGTGACATTACGGACGGGTGCAAGCTCAGCAATGGCGTTAAGCACGTCGTGCAGATCACCTTTGACAACGTGCATTTCTTCAGGGACAACCCGAACGTGCCGTCCGACCTGGAGCTTATGCCCAACCTCTTGAACTTCTTCGAAAACAACGGCACGTTCCTGTCCAACAACCACACGCCGCTGATCGCGCACACCGCCGATGACATCCTGACCACGTACACCGGCCTCTACGGCGACCGGCAGGGCATGCCGATCTCCAACGACTACGAGGTCTACCAGACCAACGGCACGGGCGGGACCTTCGGGACGACGGACAACGCCGGCTCGTTCGCCTACTGGACCGACCCGGTCTACGACACCTCGCCGACGGCGACCGACACGAACCCCAACATGGTCTACTCGCCGGTTCCTCCGGCCACGGCCAGGAAGCCGGTCAGCCCGACCACGACCACCCCCGCGCCGTGGGTGCCGTTCACCCGGGCCGGCTGCAACGTCGGTGACATCGCGACGGCGAACGCCGAGCTCGAGAACACGGCGGTGGACATTCCCAAGGTGTTCGGCGCCGGCTCGCCCGAGGACGAGCAGCTCATCAACGACCCCGACTCCTACAAGGACCCGGAGACCGCCGATTACGTCGGCGTGGCGGTGCACTGCGCCAAGGGCAGCGCGTTCTGCGCTGGCGCCACCGGCGTCAAGTACGGGCAGACCGCGCCGTCAAGCACCGCGTCCCCCGACTTGCTGCCTGACGAGCCCGGCGGCTACAACGGCTACCAGGCGCTGTTCGGTCACAGGTACGTGGCGCCGCAGCTCGGCGCGGGTACCCCGAGCCTGACCGAGGGCAGCTACCAGGTCACCAACGCCGCCGGCAACCTGGTCGACCTGAACGGCAACCAGATCAACGGCGACTTCCTCAGCACCCCCGGCTTCCCCGGCTTTGGCGAGATCAACGCGTCGCAGTCGCTCGCGTACGCGGCCGACATGCTGGGATCCGGTGTCCAGGTGGTCAACATGTACATCTCTGACCTGCACGGAGATGAGTTCATCAAGGGCCTGACGTCCGCGGGCGAGCCCTGCTACCACGCCCCGAGCGCACTGGGCAGCGGCAGCGCCTGCTACCTGGCCCAGGCGGCGTACTACAACCAGGCGTTCGGCACGTTCTTCCAGCGGCTGGCGGCCGAGGGCATCACCCCGAGCAACACGGAGTTCGTGCTCAGCTCCGACGAGGGCGACCACGAGGCGGGCGCCAACGTGGGCCGGGCGATCCTGCCGACCCCGGCCAACTGCGATGGCGTGACGGTGGCCTGCACCTACCCGTCCGGCAGCTTCGGCGAGCTTGAGGGCAACGTCACCGGCCTGCTGAACGAGGAGACCGGCGACACCACCAAGTTCGGCATGGAGTACGACACGGCGCCCGAGTACTACGTGAACGGCGATCCATCGGAGTCCTCGGCGCAGGTCAGAACCTTCGATCACGACATCGCCTCACTCACCGCGGACAACCCCTACACCGGCGCCACGCAGAAGATCGCCAACTACCTGGCCGATCCGACCGAAGAGGCGATCCTGCACATGGTCAACGCCGACCCGGCGCGCACCCCGACGCTGGCGGAGTTCGCCAAGCCCGACTACTACCTGGAGCAGGGGTCGGCGACCTGCGACGCCACTACCACCGGCAGCTCGGCCGCCAACTACCCGGCCGACTGCGTGACCGTCGACCCCAGCTACGCGTGGGACCACGGTGACTACGCAGCCGAGATCAACAGCAACTACATCGGCTTCGCCGGCCCCGGCGTGCAGCACCTGGGCCTTGACGGCTCCGGTCCCGCGGACGGCCCGAACTCGGCCGGCGCGAACAGCGGCCAGACCGAGGTCGTCGACCTGAACCTGCAGGGCCCGTGGACCGATGAGACCGACATCGAGCCGACCGAGCTGTACCTGCTCGGCCTGCACGCCGACTACATGCAGGACGGACGGGTCATCACCCAGATCCTGGCCGACCCCAACAGGGCGCTGCGCGACCCGCTGGTAACCAACCTCGGCGAGACGTACAAGCAGCTCAACTCCAGCGTGGGCGAGTTCGGCGCGGCCACGCTGACCGCCTCCACCAACGCGATCGAGTCCACCACCCCCGGCGACGTCGAGTTCACCAGCGTCAACCGCGATCTGACCGCGCTTGACCAGCAGCGCGACGCGCTGGCCAACGCGATCAAGACCGAGCTGTACAACGCCGAGAACTGGGGCACCCCCCTTGTCGGCGCGGGCGCGCAGATCGGCTTGGCGAAGCTCATTATCGCCGAGGCGAGGGCACTCGCGGCCCACAGCTAGACACGTTCCGCGAGCACCCGGGGATGCCAGGCGCCATGCCTGGACATCCCCGGGTGTCCCGTCAGCGCTTGACGCTCCGTTCGGAGCTGGCATCCACTCACTAATCCTCCGGTACGGCCGGTCAACGACGACGCCAGGAGGTTCGCGGGCCGGCCGCGCGGCTGAGCTCGAGGCCGAACTGGCTGACGTCGATGACCTGGCCGGTCGCCATCGACTCGTTCGCCGCGAGCCCGATCGCGACGCTGGCCAGTCCATCGGTGTAGTCGGCGCGCTGGCCGAGAGGGTCGGCCGCGCCATCGCGCCCGAACAGCGAATCAAGCAGCGGCTCGTCCCCGCCGGCGTGCCCGCCCGCGGCTTCCGGTATCGGCACGTCCCGGGTTGGCTCCCAGTGCCGCTGAACCAGCAGCCGCTCCGAGACGGGCCGCAGGTCGTAGGGGTCGGCGCAAGCCACGCCGCCCGAGACCATCGGATCCACCGCCGGGCGGCCCGCCACGCTGCCGTCCGCCACCGACCGGACGTGCCCGCGCTCGACGACCTCCAGCTCGGCGCGGCCCGCGTCTCCGTTCACGCTGACCCGGTATCCCTCCCACGGGGAATGGGCGTTCAGAGAGTAGGTCAGGAGCGCGCCCGACCGGTAGCCGACGAGGACCGCGAGGTTGTCCTCGATGGTGATACCGGGGCTGAACACGTCCCGGTCGCGAATGTAGCCGTCCTCCGCCTCGGCCTCGAGGTACAGGCGGCGCAGGGCAGGCGCCGCGGCCAGGTCGAGCGCGAACGGGTCCGCCGCCATCCCCGGCGCACCGAAGGAGCGCTCCGGCCGCGCCCCGGCGCCGCGCTCGCGAGCCCGGGCGTGGCCGTAGAACCGCAGGGCCCCGCGCGCGTGGACGGTACTTGGGATGTCGCCGATCCACCAGTTCACCAGGTCGAAATGGTGACTCGACTTGTGCACCAGGAGCCCGCCGGAGGCCGTCTTCTCCCGGTGCCAGCGGCGGAAGTAGTCGGCGCCGTGCACGGTATCGAGGACCCACTCGAAATGCACCGAGGTGACCTTGCCGATGATGCCGTCGGCGATCACCCGCCTGAGCACGCTGTTGCGCGGTGAGTAGCGGTAGTTGAACGTCACCCGCAGCGTGCCCGGCGACGTCCTGGCCGCGTCCGCCAGCAGCCGGGCGCCGTCGACCGACGTCGCGACCGGTTTCTCCAGGATGACATCGCAGCCGGCCCGCAACGCCCCCGCGGCGTACCGCGGGTGGGTGTGATCGGGCGAGGTCACCAGGACGGTGTCTGGCCGCTCGGCATCCAACAGGCGCCCGAAGTCTGCTGGGGTGTACTGCGCGGGGGACGGGCGGCCGGCGGCGGTCAGGATCTGGTCGTAGTAGTTCATCCGCACCCGGTTCGGATCGCACCAGGCAACGATCGCCGCGTCGGCCGCGTACCGGTCGGCGAGAGCGCGAATGTACAGGCCCGCTCGGGCGCCGGTGCCGACGACGGCGTAACGACGGGTGTTCACTGCGCGCCGAGCCGGATGAGACAGGCCGACGGGACGCGCGGAAGCCGCACCGACAGGGTGCCGGCGGCGGCATCCCAGGTGACACCGGTCCCGTCCGCGCGCGGGTACAGCACCTGCGCGGTCATCGGCTGGCCGCGAAGGTGCCCGACCGGGAGGGTTCCGGTCTCGGTCACGGTGTCGGTCTCGGTCACGGCGCCGGCGCCGGCGCCGAGCTGACCACGGTGCCATACGGTCAGGTAGCTGACCCGTGAGGTGCGCAAGCCGAGCGCGATCCAAGGATCGGCCCAGTGCGGCAGGCCGAGCGGCCAGAACGGGAGCGCGCCGACCAGCTCGCCGCGCAGGTCCTTGTGCACCCGGACCGCCTCGGCGACCAGCTCGCGCTGCTCGCGGCTCATGTGATCCAGGTGACCGGACAGGTAGAGGCGGCCGAGCATCGCCCCGCACAGCGCGAAGGCGATCTCGTCATCGGTGAACCAAGGCTGCGGGTAGGCCCAGTTGGCGGCCTGCTCGGGCGCGATGGCAGCCGGGGCCGCGGCGGCGATCGGCGGATAGCGGAGCGGGTCCTGCTGGTCGCTGGTGGACTGGAGCTGGAAGCGAGATAGCAGCGCGTAGTCGATGCGCATACCGCCCGAGCTGCAGTTCTCGAGCACCAGGGCGGGGTGCCGGTCGAGTACGCCGTCCACCCAGTCGAGGTGCGCGCGGTTCGCCTCGAGCAACCCCGCGCCGGGGCTCAGGCCGCCGGTGTTGGGGCCGGGCGCGATCTCGATGTTGTAGTCCAGCTTCAGGTAGCCGACGCCGAGGTCGCCGACCACGAAGTCCACCACCTCGTCGAGGTGCTTCACCGCGGCCGGGTGCCTGAGGTCCAGGTGGTACCGGCCGTGCTCGGTCACCAGCCGGCCGTCCCGCTGGAAGAACGCGTCCGGCGGCAGCTGCAGGGCGACCGGGCTGTGCACGCCGACCACTTCTGGTTCGAGCCACAGGCCGGGCACCATCCCCTTCGCCCTGATGTGGTCGAGCACTTCACCGATGCCGTTGGGAAAGCGGGTGGCCGACGGCTTCCACGCTCCCACCGTGTCCCACCAGCTCTCGTTGAGGTCCGCGTACCAGCCGGAGTCGATGCAGAAGTACTCGGCGCCGACCTCGGCCGCCGCGTCGATCAGCGGCAGCAGCCGCCGCGTGGTCGGGTCGCCCATCAGCGTGTTCATGTAGTCGTTGAAGATCACCGGCAGCCGCCGGGCATCCTCATGCGGGCGGCGGATGGCCCGGCGGACCGCGGTCAGGGCGCCGACGGCCCCCTCGAACCCGCGCGCGCTGACCGCCACGGCGGCCGGCACCGTCGTGAACGTGCCGCCCGGGGGCAGCGTGACGTGCCAGGCGTGCTCGACGTCGGCCGGACCGAGCAGCGCCAGGTAGGCGCCGCTGGCCGACCCGGCGGGCGCGTGCCTGCCGTGCGGGCCGGGGCCGACGGCCCGGTACCGGTGCGTGCACTCGCCCGTCTCCCAGTGCCAGCCGCCGTTGTGCTCGATCTGCCAGGCCCAGGCGTGCCCGGTGGTCCGGTTGACGACCGCGCCCATCGGCAGGTAGACCCCCGACGACCAGGTTCCCGCGCTGGTCAGACCGAACCGGCCGCGCGGGTCGGCCCCGTGGACGTGCCGGTTGAGGTCGGGCAGCGCGTCGCGGAGGCCTCGGCGCTGCCATCGTCCTTCCGCCAGCCAGTCGTTCTCCGCCCACAGCACGTCGAGGTCGTCAAGGTAGTCAGGGGCGGCCGGGACGTCAGGCGCGCTCGACAGGCCGCCGCACAGGAACGACGTCACCGACTCGACCGTCACCGGCTGGGTGCTCAGGTTCGTCAGGCGCACCCAGCAGCGCAGCGCGCCCTGCCCGGCTAGCAGGCGGTAGAACACCTCGGCCCGCAGCCCGCTCACCGGGTCGGCCAGGTCCACCCGCAGCTCGCGCCATCCCGCTGACAGCTCGGCGTGGTCGTGGCCGACGTAGCGGAACCGCCCGCCGGCCTCCGATTCGCAGTAGCGGTCGCCGGACCAGGCCTTTCCCTCGCCGGCGAGGATGACGTCGAGTAGCGGCAGCGCCGCGTCGACGGGCTCGGCGCCGGCGTCCGGCGGACGGCCGGAGGCGGTGGCGCGTGCGGTGAGGGCGGTGGGCACCGGCGTTTCTGAAGCGTCGCGGGCCGCTAGCCGGACGATCCTCGCCATCCCGTCCTTGTCCACCTCGATCCGCAGGTCCAGGGCCTCGTCCGGTACGCCGATCAGTAGTGCAGCTGCGCTCGCCAAGCGAGCCTCCTCGTTGCGCAGTCCGGGACATCCGCATATCACGAGGGTTAAATCGTGACGACGGCGCCCTTGACGATCAAATTGTGAGCGGTCACAATCCTTCCATGGATGTGAGCGCTCACACAAGTCCACCCGACCCGGACGCGGACGCGCGACCGGGCAGGGCCGCGGACGCTCCCGGCCGCCGAACGCGGTCGGCGAGCATCCAGGAGGCGGCACCCGCGGCCAGGGTCCGCCGGCCGACGGTCTCCCCATACACGTCATCCGCGATAGCGCCGGGCGACCGCGACGCCGCCGGGCAACGCAGTCCCCCGCGGCGTGAGCCGTGGCAGAAAAGCATGCGAACCGACAGCAGAAGCAACCAGAAACGGAGCGACTTGTGACCGATAACATCCCGACCAGACGCCGGGCAAGAAACTGGACGGCGCCCGCGGCGCTGCTCGCGACCAGTGCCGTGCTCGCTCTCGCCGCCTGCGGCGGCCCCGCCGCGTCGTCGTCCACCCCGTCCACCTCGTCCACGTCGTCGACCTCGTCGAGCAGCGCATCCACGTCCGGGGTCGCGAACATCACCTGGCAGACCATGTGGTCGGGCAACACCCTGACCCTGCTGAACCAGATGGTCACCGAGTTCAACGCGACCCATCCCAACATCCACGTGACCGAGTCCAACATCCCCAGCGCCACCGGGGACGCCAAGCTGCTGTCCGAGATCGCCGCGGGCGACCCGCCGGACGTGTTCACGGAGTGGAATCCGGTGCTCGGCGAGTACGCCGCCGACGGCACCATCACGGCCATGACACCGTACCTGACCGGGGCCTACGCCGGGCTGGAGAAGTGGGAGTACCCGATCGCGCTGCAGGGCGGCGAATACAAGGGGACGCTGTACGCGCTTCCGATGTCGATGAACTCGTGGGCGCTGTACTACAACAAGTCCATGCTGAAGGCGGCGGGCATCTCCGCGCCCCCCACCACGCTGGCCCAGCTCTACGCCGACCAGGCCAAGGAGTGGAAGATCTCCGGCAGCAAGCTCGAGCAGATCGGCTTCGACCCGGACGCCGGCGACAACGCGGGCTTCGAGTACTACGGAAGCTTCTTCGGCGCGGTCAACTGCTTCGGCTCGGACGGGAAGTACAGCTTCGAGACCTGCCCGGGCGCACTGACCGAGGCGAATTTCCTCGCGCAGTACGACAACTACCCGCTCTCTGACGTCGAGGCCATGCAGGCCGCCTACGGGGCGGTCGCCGGCGGCGACGATGACCCGTTCGTCGCGGGCAAGATGGGCTTCGACATGGACGGGCCGTGGGAGGGCGCTCAGAACATCCCCGTAACCAACCCGAGCATGGTCAGCAACTTCGGCGTCGTCGCGTTCCCCGGCACCGTGGGCCAGCCCAGCACGTTCGGGCAGGGCAACTACAACATCATCCCCAAGGGCGCCTCGAACCCGCAGGCCGCGTTCACGTTCGCGGCGTGGCTGGCCGGATACGACAACGCGACGTTCACCTCGCAGATCGATCCCAAGGGCGGCTGGATGCCCGCGTCGCCGACGATCGTCAAGCAGCCGGCCTATCAGGCCTGGCTCAAGGCCAACCCGTGGCTGAACGTGTTCGTGGACCAGATGTCGAGCCCGGCGTCGGTGGCGCCGTCCCTCACCGCGACGGAATCGGAGTTCGAGACCGCCGAGGCGACCGCGACAGAGGACATCGCCGAGCACAGCAAGACACCGCAGCAGGCACTGGCCTACATCGACCAGCAGGCCAATAGCGCCGCGGCGGGCTGATCGAGGTCGCTAGTTTAACGGCAGAAGCACGTGCGGAACGAGGTAGAGGCAGGCATGCAGATGACAACCCGTGCGGTCATTCCGGCCCTCCGGTCCCCCGGGTCGCGTCGGCTTTGGCTTGGGCTGCTGTTCGTGAGCCCTTGGATCATCGGGTTCTGCGGGTTCTACCTCTACCCGTTCCTCGCGACCATTTACTATAGCTTCACGAGTTTCACCGGGATCGGGAATCCGGTCTTCACCGGCCTGGCGAACTTTGACGGGCTCATCCACGACGCAACGTTCCGTACGGCGCTCTTCAACACGTTCTATTACACGATCGTCGAGGTGCCATTCTCGACGATCGCGGCACTCGGCCTGGCCATGCTGCTGAACATGAACGTACGCGGGCAGGCGTTCTACCGGACGCTGTTCTACATTCCGTCGATCGTGCCGGTCGTGGCGTCGTCGCTGATCTTCGTCTGGATTTTCCAGCCGTCGTTCGGAATCGTGAACGCGCTGCTGGCGGACGTCCACGTCAACGGCCCGGCCTGGTTCTTCTCGATCACCTGGTCCAAGCCGACGTTCATCCTGCTCGGGCTCTGGGGCATGGGCCAGCCGATGGTCATCTACCTGGCCGCGCTGCAGGGCGTGCCCAAGGAGATGTACGAGGTGGCGGCGCTTGAGGGCGCCGGGCCGTGGCAGCGGCTGCGCTATGTGACGATCCCTATGATCAGCCCGATCATCTTGTTCAACGTCATCCTGTCGCTGGTGCTGTCCATTCAGTACTTCACCCAGGCCCAGGTGATCGAGACCCCGCCGGGCAGCCCCGGCAACTCGACGATGTTCTACGTCACCTATTACTATCAGCAGGCGTTCCAGTACCTGCATCTCGGATACGCCTCGGCAATGGCATTCCTGTTGTTCATCCTGGTCCTCATCGTCACCGTTCTGTTGCTCAAAACGTCGTCCAGGTGGGTCTATTATGAGAACGAAGAACGGTGACTGAGCAGATGCGAAGCGCACCGCCGCAGCCCGTGATATCAGTTCCGCCCGCTATGCACAAAGCCGGGGCCGTCAGGTCGCGCAGCGGCTTGCGCACAAGACTGCGCAAGCTCGGTTCCAGTGCGTCGAAGCACATCGTGCTCATCCTCCTCAGCTGCGTTTTCGGGCTGCCGCTGATCTGGATGATCGGCACTTCGTTCAAGACCGCCGGGCAGGCACTCCAGCTGCCCGTCGTGTGGTGGCCGCACCCGTTCCTGTGGTCCAATTACCCGCAGTTGTTCGCGGCGCTGCCCATCTGGCGGTTCTTCCTCAACACGTTCGTCTACGCCGCCGTGACGATCGTGGGCGTGCTGCTATCGAGCAGCCTGGTGGCGTACGGCTTCTCGCGGCTCAGGTGGCCCGGCCGTGACGCCGTCTTCTACGTGATGCTGATGACGATGATCCTGCCGTTCATCTGCACGCTGATCCCGCTGTTCGTGATGTACAAGCGATTCGGCTGGATCGGCAGCTACCTGCCGCTGGAGGTGCCGACGTTCTTCGGCAGCTCGGTGTTCAGTACGTTTCTGCTCCGCCAGTTCTTCATGACGATCCCGCAGTCGCTGTCGGAGGCGGCGCGCATCGACGGCGCCAACGAGTTCTTCATTTACAGCCGGATCATCCTGCCGCTGGCCAAGCCCGCCATGGCGACCGTCATCCTGTTCCAGTTCATCTACTGCTGGAACGACTACCTGGGGCCGCTGATCTACATCAGCAACCAGAATTCCTATCCGCTCTCGCTCGGGCTTGACCTGATACTCGGGGACTACACGACCAACTGGGCGTGGGTGATGGCCGGGGCCACGGCGGCGACCGCCCCGATCGTCATCCTGTTCTTCCTCACCCAGCGGACGTTCATCCAGGGCATCGCCCTCACCGGCACGAAGGGGTGAAGCGGGTTGACCGGCATACTGGGAACACGGGTCATGGCCGCGCTGGCGGCGCTGTTCAACTTCCTCGCGCTCAACCTGGCGCTGCTCATTTTCTCGCTGCCGGTGATCACGCTGCCCGCCGCGGTGAGCGCGGCCACGCAGGCCCTGGACCGGTGGCGGCGTGACGGCGAAGACCAGGTGGTGCGGGAGTTCCTCATTGGCTTCCGGGCCGGGTGGGCGAGGCAGTCGGTCCTGGTCGGGGTGCCGCTGGCGGCGGCCGTCCTCGGCGTGATCGAGGTGCGGCACTTTGCGGCCGCGGCGGGCACCGCTAGCCGATTCGCGCTCGGGTTCGGAACGGTGGCGCTGCTGGTCACGGCCAGCGCCCTGGGTTACGTGTTCCTGCTCGCCGCTCGGGGTCCGTCGGATAACCCGGTGAACGGCAAGGCGGCTGAGTTCTGGACGGGGTGCGTCCGGCTGGGGATCAGGAACTGGTTGATCACCGGGCCGCTCTTCCTGATCGTGATCGGCGGTGCGGCCGTCCTTGCCTGGGTCGACCCGCCGCTGCTGCTGCTCGGGCTGCCACTGCTCGCGCTGCAGCTGATCCGGGTTGCCGCTAACTTCGGCCTGCGCCGGGCTAGCCGCAAGAACAGTTAGCTGAGACCTCCTCACTCGTGGTCGAGGGGGGCGCGGCCGAGAATGGTCCTGCCGGTGGCGGTGCCGAGGATGCCAAGGCAAATCAACCCCATTTTCTCGAACGGACCGTGACCGGCTCTATCCAGCTCGATGTCCTGTCTGCGCCGGACTAGGCGGCCGGGGGCGGCCCCGAGCTCTCGCGGATGATCAGTTCCGGCCTGGGTCGCGGCCGGTCCGCCGTGGCGGTGCCCATCTGCTCTCTGAGCAGGGCGAAGGACGCCCGGCCGAGTTCGGTGAAGTCGAGCCGGACGGTGCTCAGGGCGGGGGTCAGGAACGCGGCCTGCGGTATGTCGTCGAAGCCGACGACGCTGACGCTGCCGGGGATCGCGCGTCCGGCCTCCCGCATGGCCTTGATCACGCCAAGCGCGAGGTCGTCGTTCCCGCACAGCACGGCGGTGACCTCGGGATCGGCCGCCAGCAACTGCCCGGCATGGTAGCCCGAGCGCGGATGCCAGCCCGCCTGAATGGGCTCGGGCACCGCCACCTGCGCGCGCTCAAGCGCCGAGCGCCAGCCCGCCAGGCGCTGCGGCGTCGCGTCGGACAACGGCGGGATCGAGACGTAGTGCACGGTCCGGTGACCGAGGCCGAGCAGGTACGCGGTCGCCTCGGCGGCCGCCTGGCGGTCGTCGATCCAGACCCAGGGCTTGCCCGTGCCCTCGTCGCCGGTGGGCGTCTCGACGATCCCCACCGTCGGCACGCCGGACGGGACCGCGCCCAGCGCCTGGGTCCCGGCCCGGTCGAACGCCACCACGATCAGCGCCGAGCCGCGCAGCACAGACCGGTCGACCGCGTCGCGAACATCGTCCGGCTCCTCGGATTCGATGACCCGGACGCCCATCGCGAAATCGGCCGCGCGGGCGGCCTCCTCGATTCCCTGGATGACGGACCGGTGCCCGAACAACGTCGTGTCCGACGTCAGCACGGTCACCGACTGGACCCGGCCGCCCGCCAGCGCCCGGGCCACCCGGCTGGGCCGGTAGCCGAGCCGGGTGATGGTGGCGAGCACGTGCTCGCGGGTGGAGTGCTTGACGTTGGGCGACCCGTTGATGACCCGGGACACCGTTCTGGTAGGAAACGCCGGCCGCGCCGGCCACGTCGTAGATGTTGAGTGATTGGGCGCCACCGCCTGCGTCCGGTCCCGAGTCCGGGTCGGCGTCGGCTCCACCGCTCTTGTGAGCGCTCACATCCATGGCAGGATTCTGAAGACACTTGGGCTGCCTGTCAAGGTCACCCACGATCACGATCCAACCACGGCGAGAGACGGGAACCACGGGTCCGTTCGGGCAAAAGGATTTGACTTCTGAATTTGACTTACCGGTGGTAACCCGAATGAGCGTGGGACCTTGACCGCAGACCCCACGCCCATCGGCTCAGCCGGACCGGGTTGCGGACGTCACTTCGTGATCGTCCAGGTGGTGTCGGCGCTGGTGCAGGAGACCTGGACGAGGCCGGCGCCGACGGTCGTCGAGCCGGGGGCTACGCACAAGCCGGAGTTCGCCGCGACGACGTGGTATTCGTTGGTGCCGACGGAGGTGAGCGTGAACTGCTCATTGCTGGCGTAGTTGCACGGATACTGGATGATCGCCGCGCCGCTTGCCGTGGAGTTGCCGCTGACGTCCAGGCAGTAGTCCGGGGTCATCGGCTGGATCAGGTAGGTGCTGCTGCCGGTTGAGGTCGGGACGAAGCTGAGCTCTTGATTGGTCCCGCTGTTGCAGGTCCACTGCTGGAGCTGAGCGGTGGAGACCGTGGTCCAGTCGTTCTCGTCCACGCACTGGCCGGTGCCGGTGTTGGCCGCGGTGCTGCTGAACCCGGACGCGAAGCCCGGCGTCAGGTAGATCGCGAAGGCGTCGTTGGCGGCCGCGAAGGTGATCGGCACCGTGATCGAGCCGCTGGAGGCGCTCACGATCTCGCTGGTGACCACATCCGGCGAGTTGAGCGGCGACTGGTCAGGGATCCGGTAGACGGTGACGTTGACGTTGCCGGCGTTCGCCAGCCAACTCGCCGTCGACAGCCCGGTGAAGGTCACCGACGCGGCGCCGGTGTACCCGCCGATGTCCCCCACGAGGGCGACCGCCCGCCGGTGGGAGCTGTCCTCGGACGCGGAGATCGCCGTGTTCCCGACCTCGCCGGAGGTGGAAACCCGGGATCCGGTGAGGTCGGCGTAGGTGCGGAAGGTCCACCACTGGCCGGTGTAGGAGTAGCCGCCGTTACCGTTGGCGACGATGGTCCCGGCCAGGTAGGGGTTCACGCAGCACGATGCCCAGTTGCCGCGGGCCGCGTTGGCGTAGCCGGACTGGGCGAACCGGGCCAGGTACCAGGCGGTCTGGCCGGCCGTCTGGTCGTTCTCGGGCAGGAACTCGTTGGCCGAGAGCGGGCGGGCGGAGATCCCGGCGGTCGACAGGTCGCTGTTGATGGACGTCGCCACCGCGACCGGATCGTCGCCGTCGCCCTCGAGGTGGTCGCTGATCTCGCTGGGCGCGGTGCCGGCCGACTTGACGTGGGCGAGGAATTGCGACCACTCGGTCGGGTTCTGGGCCGGGTCGGCGGCGAAGTCGGGCCCGACCGTGAGGGCGCTCGGCGCGAGGCTCTTGACCGTGTTGTAGGCGGTGTCCCACATCTGGAAGTACTGGGTGGTGTCCACCCCGGGGGCCCAGAACGCGGACGTGTCGGGCTCGTTCCATAGGTCGTAGGTGACCGTGACCCCGGACGCCTGGATCGCGCCGACCACGTCGTCGAGGAAGGTGACGAAGTTGGCGCAGTTGCCGCCCGCGCATGGCCAGGTCGTGTCGGCGGGCTGGCTGCCGTCGGCGCCGTAGATGTCGGACAGCAGCACCTGGTACTGGGCGTGGTAGGACCCGGCGGTGAACCGCTTGGCCTGCGCGATCACCTCGGCGACCTGGGCCTTGGTGCTGGTTCCGTAGGTGTACCCGTCCGTGATCCAGCCGCCGGTGGGAGTGGCGTGGCCGCCGCCGCGCATCGCGATGAGGCCGAGCGGCTGCGCGAACTGGTCCGGCGGCGCGGTGCCGTCCTGGCTGACTCCGTACAGGAACCCCTCGCCCACGCTGGCGGCCGACCCGGTGGTGGCGGCCAGGTTCACGGTCAGCGACTCGGCCGCCAGCGCCCGGGGGGCGGCCGGCAGCGCCAGCAGGGCCAGCGCGACCGCCAGCGCCAGGCCGGCCCAGGCCGCCAGACGGCCGGGTTTCATTCTCGTCCTCATCGACTCTTCTCCTGTTCTGTTACCTCGTACCTCGGTTCGCTCCCCAATTGTGAGCGCTCACGTGAGCGCTCACAATTCGTCATAGTGAGCGCTGAAACCGGCGCGGTCAATAGCCGGGCCGACGAGTCCGGCCAGGACGGGCGCAGTGCCGTGGCCGGCCAGAACTACGTCATTTGGCGGAATCGACGCCCCGCCCCGCCCGTCTAGCGTTCAGGTCATATCCCGATCACGCCCGGGACCGAGAACCCGGGCGAAGGAGGCAATATCGTGAGCGCAAGTCCGGAAATCAAGAACATCGTGCTCGTGCACGGCGGGTTCGTCGACGGATCCGGCTGGCAGGGGGTCTACGACCACCTCACCGCCGACGGCTACCGGGTCTTCGTGGTGCAGAATCCGACCCTGTCGCTGGCGGGCGACGTCGCCGCGACCCACCTGATCCTCGACCGCGTCGACGGCCCCGCCGTCCTGGTCGGGCACTCCTACGGGGGCGCGGTCATCACCGAGGCCGGCAACCACCCCAACGTCGCCGCGCTCGCCTACATCACCGCGTTCGCGCCCGACAAGGGCGAGTCGGTCAACACGCTGATCGCCGACCCGCCGCCCGGCGCGCCGGTGCCGCCGATCCTGCCGCCGGTGGACGGGTTCCTGTTCCTGGACCGCGACAAGTTCGCCGCCTCGTTCGCCGGGGACGTGGCGCCGGCGGTGGCCGCGTTCATGGCCGACTCGCAGGTCCCGTGGGGCGTCGACGCGCTCGGCGGCGCGATCACCGAGCCTGCCTGGCGGAGCAAGCCGTCCTGGTACCTGCTCGTCACCGACGACCGGATGATCCCGCTGCCCGCCCAGCGGGCGATGGCCGAGCGGGCCGGCGCGACCGTCACCGAGGTCCCCGGCAGCCACGCGATCTACGTGTCCAACCCGGCCGCGGTGGCGGCCGTCATCGCCCAGGCGGCGGCGACGCTGGCCGAGTAGCGCAGACGCCAGACTGGCCGTCTCGCCCGTGCGGGCAGGAGCTGGGCGAGACGGCCATCGACGACCAGGTTGGGTTGACACGCCCGGTGGCACGGATCGCTCCCGGTCGGCCATTTCGCGCCGCCCGAGTACGATGCTGTTGGTTGACATGGATCTGATTGGCCGCGAAGCGGAGATCGAGCAGCTGCGGCGGTTCCTCGACCGGATCGCCGAGGGCGCCGGGGACGCGCTGCTGCTGTCGGGTGACCCCGGCGTGGGGAAGACCTCCCTGCTTGGCGCGGCCGCCGCCCTGGCCGCCGACGCCGACATCAGGTTGCTGCGGGCGACCGGCTCGCAGTTCGAGGCGAACATCTCCTATGCCGCCCTGCATCAGCTCCTGCATCCGTGCCTGGACGAGGTGCCGGAGCTGAGCCCGATGCTCGCGGGGGCGCTGAACGTGGCGCTTGACCTGGGCGAGGGGCCGCCGCCGGCCCAGCTGCTGGTCGCCAGCGCGGTGCTGGCGCTGCTGCAGCGGGCGGCCAAGGAGCGGCCGCTGCTGCTCGTCATCGACGACCTGCCGTGGCTCGACCGGGCCAGCGCGCTCGTGCTGGGGATGGTCGCCCGCCGCCTGACCGGCCTGCCGGTGGGCCTGCTGGCGGCCTGCCGGTCGGGTGAGCCCAACTTCTTCGAGCAGGGGAACCTGCCGGTAGCGCCGGTGGCGCCGCTGTCCGACCAGGCGGCGACGGAGCTGCTGGCAAGCCGCTATCCGGTGCATGACGGCGCGGGTACAGCGGCGGCTGCTCGACACCGCCAGGGGAAACCCGCTGGCGCTGCTCGAACTCCCGGTCTCGCTGGGCGACCTGGCCCAGGCCGTCGCGGGCACCCTGCCCGCCGCGCTGCCGCTCAGCCACCGGCTGCAGAGCGCGTTCGCCGCCCGCGTCCAGGCGCTGCCCCGCTCGGTGTACGAGGCGCTGCTGCCGGCCGCCCTGGACGGGACCGGCGATCTGCGCCTCATCCGGGCGATGGCCGCCGACCACGGGGGTGATCTTTCTTCGGCCGAACGCGCGGGCCTGGTGCGAGCCGATGAGACCACCGGACGGCTGATGTTCCGCCACCCCCTCATCCGGTCGGCGATCGTGGAGCTATCCACCAGCTCCCAGCGCCGCCAGGCCCACGCCGAGCTCGCCGCCCGGCTGGCCGACCAGCCCGAGCGACATGCCTGGCACCTGGCGGAAGCGACCGACGCGCCCGACGAACGGGTGGCCGCGCTGCTCCAGGAGGTCGCCCATGCCAACCTGCGCCGCGGCGACTCCGTCGGCGCCGTGACCGAGCTGCTGCGGGCGGCCGAGCTCAGCCCGGCCGGGAAGGACCGGAGCGCACGGCTGGCCGAGGCCGCCTACCTCGGCGCGATCGTGACCGGGGACCTGCGCGACGCTCCCCGGCTGCTGGAGCAGGCCCGCCGGGCCTACCCCGGTCCCGGCGGCCCGCTCTCGGCCGCGGTCGCGGGCGCCTATCACCTGCTGCACGGCGACGGCGACGTCGACACCGCCCACCGGCTGCTGGTCACCGCGATCGGGGAGCAGGACGATCCGCGCGACGCCCATGACCAGGTGCTGGTCGAGGCGCTCTACACCCTGATCATGATCTGCTTCTTCGGCGGCCGGGCCGACCTGTGGCCGCCCCTGCAGACCACCGTCGCCCGGCTCCTGCCGCGCCCGCCGGAGCTGCTGGCGATCTTGTCGGCGACCTTCAGCGACCCCGCCCGGCTCACCCCGGCCATGGTGGCCCGGGCCGACGCCTCCGTCGCCGACCTCGGCCAGCAGGTCAGCCCGGCCCGTATCACCCGGACCGGCATCGCCGTCGCCTACCTGGACCGGCTGTCGGCGTGCCGCGAGCCGCTGCGGCGCGCGATCCAGCACGGGCGCGAGGGCGGCGCGATCACCTCGGCCATCGAGGCGCTGTTCCTCCTCGGCCAGGACGCCTTCCACACCGGGCGCTGGGACGAGGCCCAGGCGCTGGTCGACGAGGGGCTCCAGCTGTGCGCCGCCCACGGCTACGACCTGCTGACCTGGCCCGGCCGGCTCACTGCGGGCCTGCTGGCCGCCGCCCGGGGCGACTGCGAGACGGCGATCGAGACCGCCAGGGCGATGGACGCCTGGGCCACCCCGCGACGGGCCGGGATCATCGGCGCCTACGCGTCCCACATCCGCGGCCTGGCCGCCCTCGGCCAGGAAGACTTCGAGACCGCGTTCCACAACGCGGCCGCCATCAGCCCGGCCGGCGTGCTCGCCCCGTACGCCCCGCACGCCCTGTGGGTATTCCACGACCTGGTCGAGGCGGCCATGTACACCGGCCGCGAGGCCGCCGCCGCGGCCCACGTCGCCGCCGCCCGCGAGTGCCGCCTGGACCGGCTCTCGCCGCGGCTACGCCTGGTCGTCATGGCCGGCGCGGCCATCAGCATGACACCGGGCGATGCCGACGCGGCCGCCCTGGAGTACGCGATCACCGAGCCCGGCAACGACCGCTGGCCATTCGACCTGGCCCGCATTCAGCTCGCCTACGGTGCTCATCTGCGCCGGGTCAAGCTCACCGGCGACGCCCGCCAGCAGCTCGCGGGGGCGGCCGAGATCTTTCACCGGCTCGGGGCGACCCCGTGGGCGGCACGGGCCGACCGGGAGCTGCGCGCCACCGGCATCACGATCTCCAAGGCCGACGCCGGGCTGGCCTCGCTCACCCCCCAGCAACGCCAGATCGCGCTGCTGGCGGCGGCCGGCCACACCAACAAGGAGATCGCCGCCCGCCTCTTCCTGTCCCCGCGGACGGTCTCCACCCACCTGTACCAGGTCTTCCCCAAGCTCGGGATCACGTCAAGGGCGGCTCTGCGCGACGCCCTGGCCGACACGCCTCCGGAGTGACCCGGGGCCTGCCAGAGTCGGCCGGGACCGTTCGGAGTAAAGATTTTTGGGGGTTTTGATCGCCGGGCATCCGGCTGTTGCGAATGGCGCGTTTCGGGTACGCCTGACTCCAGGGGTATTTCATGGCACAGGAAGCGCAGCGCGCTACGGCAGCACCGGTCGGTAGCGCGGCGGCGCGTGACGGCGCCGGAGACGATTCTCCCCGCCGCTGGCTGATCCTCGGCGTCGTCTGCCTGGCGCAGCTGATGGTGGTGCTCGACGCCACCGTGGTGAACATCGCGCTGCCGGTCGCCCAGCACGATCTTGGCTTCAACAACGCCGACCGGCAGTGGGTGGTGACCGCCTACTCGCTCGCCTTCGGCGGGCTGCTGCTGCTGGGCGGACGGCTCTCGGACCTGGTCGGCCGCAAGCGGATGCTGATCCTCGGCATAGTGGGCTTCGCGCTGGCCTCGGCCCTCGGCGGCGCCGCGCAGAACTTCACGATGCTGCTGATCGCCCGCGCGGTCCAGGGCGCGTTCGGCGCCATGCTCGCGCCTGCCGCCCTGTCCACGCTGACGGTGACGTTCACCAACCCGGCCGAGCGGGGCAAGGCGTTCGGCATCTTCGGCGCTATCGCCGGTGCGGGCGGCGCGATCGGGCTGCTGCTTGGCGGCGTGCTGACCGAGTACCTGTCCTGGCGCTGGTGCCTGTACGTCAACGTCATCTTCTCGGTGATCGCGGTCGCGGCCGCGATCCGGCTGCTGAGACGCGACCAGCGCGACCCCAACGTGCACCTCGACCTGCCGGGGACGGTGCTGGTGGTGGCGGGCCTGGTCGCCTTCGTCTACGGGCTCGCCGAGGCAGAGACCAAGGGGTGGGGCGCCCCGCTGACGATCGGCCTGCTGGTGGGCGGGGTGGTCCTGCTTGCCCTGTTCGCGCTGACCGAGCGGCGGGTGGCCCATCCGCTGCTGCCGCTGCGGATCGTCCTCGACCGGTTCAGGGGCGGGGCGTACCTGGCCATCGGGCTGTCCGCGATCGGCCTGTTCGGCGTTTTCCTCTTCCTCACCTACTACCTGGAAGAGGTCCTGCGCTACTCGCCGGTGGTGACCGGCGTGGCCTTCCTGCCGCTGATCGGCGGCCTGGTCGTGTCGTCGACGACCTCAAGCCAGCTGCTCATGCCCCGGTTCGGCCCCCGCATCCTGATCCCGGTCGGACTGCTCCTCGCCGCGGGCGGAATGGTGATCCTGGCCTCGCAGCTGGGCGTGAACACCAACTACGCGGCCTGGATCCTGCCTGGGCTGATCATCGTCGGGCTGGGGCTGGGGCTGGTCTTCGGCTGCGGGCTGAACACCGCCACCTACGGCGCCGACGCGGCCGACGCCGGGGTGGCGTCGGCCATGGTCAACACCTGCCAGCAGGTCGGCGGCTCGATCGGCACCGCCCTGCTCAACACCATCGCCGCCAGCGCGCTGTCGAGCTACCTGCTCACGCACGGCACCAGCCCGGCGGCCCAGGCCGGAGGCGGCGGTGCACAGCTACGTGGTCGCGTTCTGGGTCTCCGCCGCGATCTTCGCCGTCTCCGCCGTCATCTGCGCGCTGGTGCTGAGGTCGGGCATTCTCACCCAGAAGCAGACCGTCAAGTCGGCCGTTCCCGCCGCCGCCTGACCGAGCGCAACAGGCGGCGAGCATCGAGGAACATCGAGGAACATCGAGGAAAGGAGAGCGGGACCATGACTTCCGATCAGGCCCGCCTGGTTACCGTGTCGGCCTCCTACGGCGCCGGCGGCAGCGTGGTCGCCCCGGCGCTGGCGGACCGGCTCGGCGTCCCCTTCCTGCAGCGGGCGACGACCAGCGCCGGCGCCATGGCGGCGGCCACCCCGTGCGTCGAGCCGCTGACGACGGACGAGGCGAAGCTCACGCCGCCGCACTGGCTGCTGGCCCGCCTCACCTCGGCCATGCCGGCCGGGCCGACCCAGTCACCGCCACCGTCCGACCATCACGAAGCGAACCTCCGCCGCCACTGCGAGGCGGACATCCGGCGGCTGGCCGACGCGGGCGCGGGCGTGATCCTGGGCCGGGGCGCGGCGGTGGTGCTCGGCAAGGGCCGCGGGTTCCACTTGCGGCTCGACGGTCCGGCGGAACTGCGCGTGGTCCAGGGCGCCGCGATCGAGGGCATCAGCGAGGACGAGGCCCGGCGTCATCTGGACGCGGCCGACCGGGCCCGCGACGTCTACGTGCGCCGTCTCTACCGCGCCGACCCGGCCGACCCGCGCCACTACCACCTGGTCATCGACTCCACCGCTCTCCCGCTGACCACCGTCACCGAGCTCATCCTGCGGGCGCTAGCCAGCTCCCCCGCCCAGGTCCGGCCCCGGCTTGCCGCGCAGTCGTGGTAAAGCGGCGCCGATAGGTGGCGGGGCTACCTTCAGGTAATGGATGAGGACCTGCCCCCGTCATGGCACCGCTCAGTGCCACCGCCGTACGCTGGCAGGGTGTCCAACACGGGGATGCAGCCGCGGCGGCCCAGGGTCGCGTGGCGCAAGGAATCCGCTCCCGCCGGAGTCGTTCAGGTCGGAGTGATCACGCTTATCGTGCTCAAGCTGACCGGCGTCGTCACCTGGTCGTGGTGGTGGGTGCTGTCGCCCCTGTGGATCGGCGGCCTGCTCGCCGTGGTGGGACTCTTCGCCCTGGTCATCGTGGTTCGCCGACAGGCCAGGAGGCGAATGCGGGTGATGCTGGACGTATCACCGCAACAGTGGCAGGACTGGCTGCTGGCCAGGACGGTGCACCCTGACGCCTCCGACGGGGACGTCGGGCGGCGCCCGGATGGAGGCAGCGAACCCCCGGGTGCGCCGGGCGGCTGAGGTCAATAATGTCTACCCAAGCAGCCGCCCGAGGAGAGTTCGATTTTGTTTAATCATCACGATCGCCATGAGGAATTGAGCGAGGCCGAGCGGGAAAGGCTCGTCCGCGACGGGGCCACCATTAAGGGGATGGTGATGCACAACGAGGCTTCCGCCGCCGACCGCGGCCGGTCCCAGGTGCGGGTTGAGGTTCGCTTCAAAGACGGCCAGACGGTCCAGTTCACACAGGAACTTGCGAACTTGTACCAGCCGGCTCCGGGGAGCCCGGAGGCGCAGCGCCTGGCCGAGGTGCGGGGCGCTCAGCAACTGCGCCACCCGGACCGGATACCCAAGATCCAGCTGCCGTTGTCCGACGGCGAGCGGGTGCCCGTCCGCTACGACGCCGCGAACCGGAGCAATGCCGTCATCGACGTGCCGGCCCTGCAGCAACGCGCGCTGCACGATTACATCGAACGCGAGCAGAAGCCGAAGGAGCAGCCGCCCACCCGAACGGGCGCGGCCGCCGGGCCGCCCTGGGTGGTGCCGACGCACTGCCCCAACTGCGGCGCGCCGGTCGACCAGGCGAAGGCGTCTAGGGACCCCGACCCGCTGTGCTCGTTCTGCGTTCAGCCGATACCCGTAAGCCCGCTCCCGGTGGCATAGTCGGGCCGCGGCGGGGCGGCGTGGGAGAATGGCGGCTGTGGGCGATCTCTCGTTGTGGTCGGAAGACTCGTTTCTGTCGATTGCGAGCCGCGGATCGATCCTGTCGATTGGCTCGGCCGGATCGGTGCTCAGCGTCGGGTCGGTCGGTTCCGCCCTGTCGGTCGGCGCGGTGGGATCGACCCTGTCCGCCTTCTCGGTCGGGTCGCTGCTTTCCCTCGGCTCGGCCCTATCGGCCCGGTCGCGCTGGTCGGTCCTGTGCAGCGGGGGTGACCACGACGTGCTGGCCAGACGGGTGCCGCCGCTGCCCGCGGTCGTGCTGGCGGGCGGAATGACGCTGGCGGTGCTGCTGACGGTGGCTGGCCGCAGGAGCCAGCCGGGCGGTCGCGCGGAGCGACTACCCGATGGTGGCGCCCTGGTCGGCGGACGACCTGGAGCGCGGCACGGCCGGGAATGCAGGGAAGACCGTCGCCCAGTCGGCGGCGATGCTGACGACGGTCCACGCCCGCTCCCTGGCTCGCTGCAGCGCGTCCTCCGCGCCCGCCAGGTAGTCGAACTCGCGCTTGGCGTCGTCGTGCAGCACCAGCAGGCGCAGCCCGTCCCGGTCGCCGCTGCGGGCGAACCGCAGCATCTGGATGTCCCCGTTCGAGTTCCCTCCCGCCAGCAGCGGGCGGCGGCCGATCCTGCTCCAGATGCGCATCGGCTTCTGCTGTCCGTCGTCGAGGAACTCCATCTTCGACTTGTACAGCAGCCGGGTGTCATCCTCGCCCGCGCGAAAGTCGAGTCCGAGGGCGCTGCCGATGACGCGCTCGGGCGGAATGCCGTAGAGCCGCTCGGCGAACGGGCGCATGAAATCGCGGTCACCGCCCGACGCGATGTAGGTGGTGAACCCGTTCGCCTCCAGGTAGCGCAGCAGCTCCACCATGGGAACGTAGGCGCACGACAGGTAGGGTCTGCGCAGCACCGGATGCGCCGCCGTCTGCAGCCACGTCAGCACCGCCGCGCCGAAGGCCTCGACGCTCATTCCCTCGAACGCGGACTCCGCCGCCGCCAGCAGCACGGCGAGGTCCGCGTCGTCGCCCCGATAGTGCTTGATCATCGCCCCGCCGAGCCAGGGGTAGTCGCGCTCGATCGCCGCCTTGTACGGCTGCCTGGCTCGCCGCGACGGTTCCGCGTTCGCCAGCTCCGCCAGCCGGAACAGAGCGAAATCGAGCTCGATCGGAATCGGCTTCTCGCTCCACAGCGTCCCGTCGTTGTCGAACACCGCCACCCGATCGGCCGGATCAACGAAGTCCGCGCCGCCGTCGCCAGTGACCCGGCCGACGAAGTCGACGATCGCCCGGCGCGCGGGGGTATCCCGCCAGGATGCCAGCAGAGCGTCAGCGACCATTGGTAGTCAGGGGCGCGGTGCCTGTGACGGCCCGTTTCCCCATCCCCCTTTCAATCCGTACGTGCGGTTTTCCCGCATACGGCTTACCGATGATCTTCTTGACATGGTTACGCTGCCTTCGGATAGCGGATCGTGCCGCGGAGCCTGTAGAGCCCGTGCCCGTTGAACCAGTCCTCTGTCCACGCGTCGGCCTGCCCGGCGTGCAGGTTCCGGCCCCGTTTCCTGACCATCAGGGTGCGGAGCCGCCACACGACATACTGGTCGACCTGGGTGAACTTGATGGCGGCGTTCCCGGTGCGGAAGTAGTTCCCCCAGCCGCGCAGCAGCGGGTTCAGGTCCGCGATCACCTCGCGGATGTCCGCTCCCACGCGGTTGCGGCCGGTGCGGGCGTGCACTTTCTCCCGGAGGCTTTTCATCGCCCGCTGCGAGGGCCAGCGGTGCAGGTAGTAGCGGATGACCCGCCTCTGCTCCCACAGGCGCCCCGACATGCGGGCGCGGAAATGGCATCCGAGGAAGTCCAGCCCCTCCCGGCCCTTCCTGAGATCGACTACCTTCGTTTTATCCGGGTGCAGCCGCAGCCCCAGGCCGCCGAGGATCTCCTCCACGGCGTCCAGGGCCGCCCGGGCCTGCGCCGCGCTGCGGCACAGCACCACGCCGTCATCGGCATAGCGCACCAGCTCGCCCACATTGCGTGCGGCGAGCTCGCGGTCCAGGACGTGCAGGTAGATGTTGGCCAGCAACGGCGAAATGACGCCGCCCTGGGGAGTCCCGGCGACCGTCCGCTCGAGGCTCCCGTCCACCATCACCCCTGCCTGCAGCCACAGGCGGACCAGCTTCAGCACCCGCCGGTCCGACACCCGCCGCCCGACCTCGGCCAGCAGCCTTTCATGGCTGATCTCGCCGAAGAAGTTCCGGATGTCGAACTCCACGGCAAAGCAGCGCCCGGCGATGAACCCGGTCCTGAGCCGTTCCATCGCCTGCACAGCCGACCGCTTCGGCCGGAACCCGAACGAGCACGGAAGGAAGTCCGCCTCGAAGATGGGCTCCAGCACGATCTTCGCGGCCTGCTGCGCCACTCTGTCGCGGACCGTCGGGATACCGAGCGGCCGCTTGCCGCCGTCTGGCTTCGGGATGTCCACGCGCCTGGCGGGCGCGGGACGGTACGTGCCCTCGCGCAGGTCAGCCTGGAGTTCCGCGAGCATCCGCTCGACCCCGTACTCTTCCTGCACGTATGCCAGGGTGATCTTGTCCACCCCGGCAGCTCCCCGGTTGGCCCGCACGCGGCACCACGCCTCCCACAGGACGTCACCCCTGTGAACACGGTCATACAGGGCGTGGAACCGGCGCTCCGGAGACTGCTTGGCCGCAGCCCATAGCTTCCGCTGCAGTTCTCGCACGTTCACAGGGTTCGCCCGCACCAAACCGGGGACCGGCGGCGGCGCGAACCCGCTACGACGGGCCAGCGGCCCGCCGGGGGAATTGGACCGGGAGGACCCGGCCATGCCCTGGCGCTTACCCTCGCGGAAAGCATGATCAAAGTGAGGGCCCTTCCCTCCCGGCGCGTTCTGTTGCACGCCGATCAGCGGTACTACGGCCCTCTCGGACTCCCGCTGCCCTCCAGGCGACTTCACCATCGGCTTATACGCCTGGTCTTCGCCCGACGAAGGCCGGGCAGACGGGCCTCTCCTGTTCCGGCCCAGACTGTGCGCGCGTGCCGCCCTCCGTACCCCGGGAGGACCCGGCAGGCTGACCCCGGAACAGGGCCCGCCGGACATGGCCTTCGCCGCGACATGACCGGCTCAGCTCCTCCGCTATACGTCTGACGAGGCTGCAAGGTTCGCTTAACGCTGCGGCCCGCGCGCTTGCTCCCTCCAAAGAGGCTTTTGACACCCCGCTCAGCCCGCCGCCTCTCAACGACGAACCGGGGCCTGCTACCGGGCGCTCCGGTGCCTACCCGGACAGGACTCACACCTGTAAGCCTGGGCCAGCTTTCAGGACGCAACATGGTTCGACGCTAGGAGCCGACCAGCGCAACCGCGTCACCCGTTCCGGGTGGAGCCGGGGCCGCGCTCTCGCCCGGGTTCGTGACGACACGAAGGGGCTGGTCGGCGGGGTGGCTGGTGATTCTCCGCGGGCGTTTCTATGCTCGTTGTATGGCGCGCAAAAGCTGGGTACTGTCGGTAGTCGTGTCCGGCGCCGGGGTTGCCTCGGACGTGGGGACGCTGGTCAAGGAGGCGCTCGCGCGGGGCTGGGTGGTGCAGGTGATCGCCACGCCGTCCGCGCTGGCGTTCTTCGACGCGAGCGCGATCGAGGCGCTGACCGGTTCCCCGGTGCGCAGCGTGCACCGGTCGCCGGGCGAGCCCCGGTCCCGCATCCCGGACGCGATCGTCGTCGCGCCCGCCACGTTCAACCTGCTCAACCAGTGGGCGCTCGGCGTCGCCGACTCCTACGCGCTGGCGGTGCTGGCCGAGCAGACCGGGATGGCCATCCCCACCGTGGTACTGCCGGCCGTCAGCGCGCCGCTCGCCGCCCGGCCGCAGTTCGCCTCATCGGTGAAGGCGCTGCGGGCCGAGGGCGTCTCGGTCCTGCTCGGACCCGGCGGCAGCCCCCCGTCCGGCTCGGCCGACGACGAGTTCCCGTGGCGGCTGGCCCTCGACGAGGCGGCGGAGATGACCGGCTTCGGCACCTGAATTCAAATTCAAAATCATCCGTATCCCGAACGGACCGTGGCCGCACGTCAGCCCGACTCCAACATCACGAAGTCCGGTTCTGCTCGCTTTCCGCGAAGAGCCTCGGGTTGAGATAGTGGTCTCTCAGAGCGGCGCCGATCAGGGTCATGTCCCGCGTGCTGACGGCGTCGATCAGGCCGCGATGGCGGCCGACCACGTCCGCCAGGTCGCTGCCCTGGAACTCGATCGAGGACCGCATCAGCGCGCCCATCTGGCCGTCGAGCGAGTGCCAGAGCTCGGCCAGCCGGGCCCGGCCGCCGGCCTCCACCAGCACGCCGTGCAGGCGGGTGTCGCACTCGACCATCTCGGCCAGGTCGCCCGCAGCGACCGCCTCGGCCATCGCCTCGAGTTCCTTGTCGAGCAGCGCGACCAGGTTGTCGTTGATGATCGCCCGCTCCTCGCTGACGGCGCCGGACTCGAGCAGGTAGCGGGCGAAGCAGGCATCCTCGATCTCGGCCCGTGTCATGCGGGCCACCCAGCAGCCGCGGCGGGGCGAAAACTCGACCAGCCGGTCGTTCTTGAGCTCCATCAGCGCGGACCGCAGCGTGGTCCGGCTGACGCCGAACTCGGCCGCGAGGTTCGCCTCGATGAGCCGCTCGCCCGCGACGAGCTCGTTGTTGAGTATTCGCCGCCGCAGGGTGAGCCGCACGACTTCTGGTAGCGAAAGGTGCGAGATCATGACGACTCCCTGCGATGCGGACATGGGGATATCCCCGGGGGGAGCGTACCCCGAGCTGTGCTTGCGGTCAGTAGCCGTTGGCGGGATCGTAGCGGTTGCGGAGCGGGCGGTCGTCGGCGAACCGCGCCAGGTTGTCGATGAAGAGGTCGGTCAGCGCCTCGTTCTCGGTTGCCACGGTCGACGCCGAGTGCGGCGACGCCAGGACGTTGTCCATCCCCCAGAGCGGGCTGTCGGCCGGGAGCGGCTCGGTCGCGAAGACATCCAGGCACGCTCCCCCGAGCCTGCCCGCCTCCAGCTGGTCGATTAGGGCCTGCTGATCGACGACCTGGCCGCGGGCGACGTTGACCAGCACCGCGCCCGGCGGCAGCAGGTCAAGCTGGCGGCGGCCGAGCAGCCCCTCCGTCTCCTCGGTGAGCGGGCAGGCCAGCACCACGATGTCGACCGACGGCAGCGCCGCGTCGAGCTCACGGCGGCCGATGACCTTGGTCAGCCCGGCCACCTCGTAGGACCGGCCGTCGCGGCCGAGGCCCCACACCTCCACCCCGAGTGCGGCGAAGCTGGCCGCCACCCGGCGACCGACGCCGCCCAGGCCGACCACGAGCGCCCGCTGGCCGGCCAGCTGCCTGGTCGTGTACCGCTCCCAGTTCCTCGCCTGCTGGCGCCGCCGCAGGTCGGGCACGCCCTTGACGAAATGCAGCGCCCCCATCACCGCGAACTCGGCCAGCGGCACCGCGTGGATGCCGCCCGCGGTGGTGGCGGTCAGGCCGCTGCGGTCGAGCCCGGTCCGCTGCATGAACGCCCCGATGCCCGCGCTGGTGGCCTGCACCCAGCGCAGCCGCCCGTTCTTGGCGAGGTCCGCCATGCCGGCCGGATCGAGCCAGTCGAAGTCGAAAAACACGTCACCGCTGGCCGCGATCGACCGCCACCGGGCCAGGTCGCCCGCGCTCAGGTCACGCGGCCGCCCGTTGTGGTCGCAGCGGTACCGTGGCACCGGGAGCAGGTCGGGCTCGTAGGCGACCCGCGCCACCGGCTCGGCCGCCGCGATCCGCGCCACCTGGTCCGCTTCCAGGTAGGAGCCGATAACGATGGTCAGCCCGGCGGTCGCCTCGGTCATGCTGAACTCCTCCAGATAGCGCGAATATCAGTCGATTGTCGACTATAGACCATGATTCAGGAGGGCGGCCAGTCGGCCACCTGCCAGCCTCGTCTGCCGCCGCATGCTTGCCGGCTACGCCAGTGACCCACGTGGCCTGCGGGGCTGCGCCCCACCCGATCCAGGTCTCGCCCAGCCTGTCACCTACGCCAGCGACACCAAACGCGACCTGTCACCTACGCCAGCGACACCAATAGGGGCGGTCAATGGCGTAGGCGACAGGAGGCTGAACCTGTCGATGGCGTAGTCGACAGGTGCGGAGCGGGCCGGGAGCGGGGTGGGGTGGTGCGCGTGTGGGTCGGGCGGTGTGGGGGCCGGAGCGGGTGGTGCGTGGGCCGGCGGGTGCGGGCTCTGGATGGGGTGGATGTCGGGATGCGACGGGGCGGTTGGGGGCGGGGTGGATGCCGGGACAGGCGGGGCGGCTTTGGGTGGGGCGGGGCGGATAACCGGTTCTGGCGTGGGGCGGTGGCGGGTTAGGGTTCTTCGACGTGGACGGTGTCTCGGAGCGGGAGCGGCTGCGGCTGACGTTTGACGCGGCGGCGGAGGACTATCAGGATGCGCGGCCGGAGTACCCGGACGCGCTGTACGAGGCGCTCATCGACCTGACCGGGATCGCGCCGGGGGTCGACGAGCTGTGCGAGGTCGGGTGCGCGTCCGGTAAGGCGACGCTGCCGCTGGCGCGGCGGGGGTTCGCGATCACCTGCGTGGAGCTGGGGGCGGCGCTGGCGGACGAGGCGCGGCGGAACCTGGCCGCGTTCGAGCGGGTTCGGGTGGTCAACTCCGACTTCGAGTCGTGGGCGGGCGGACGGTCGGCCGGGGCCGTGCGCGATGACGCCGACCTCCAGTCGGGTGGTTTTGGACTTTTGTTCGCGGCGACGGCCTGGCACTGGATCGACCCGGAGGTCAAGTACCGGAAGGCGTGGTCGCTGCTGCGGCCGGCCGGGCACCTGGCGTTCTGGGAGGCGGTGCACGTCGTGCCGGAGTCCGGCGGCGACCCGTTCTTCGCCCAGATCCAGGACGTGTACGACGAGATCGGCTCGGGGATGCCGGCCGGGTGGGTGTCCCCCACCCCGGCGACGCTGCCCGACCGCAAGGCCGAAATCGAGGCGACCGGGCTGTTCGCCGAGGTGGCGGTCCGGCGCTTCGACTGGGAGGTCAGGTACTCGGCCGATGCCTACATCCGGCTGCTTGAAACGTTCTCGAGCAACCTGTCGATGGCGCCCTGGCAGCGGGACCGGCTGTACGGTGAGATCCGCCGCCGCCTGGCGCTGCGGCCGGACGGGCTGCTCCGCCGGCACTGGGGCTCGGTGCTTAACGTCGCGCGGAGGCGATAGCCTGCTGCCGCGCCTATTCGATGGTTGGCCATGGGGACCACTTGGGGGACGGCATGTCGTACCTGCATGGGCAGCTTGATCCGCACGGCTATCCGGTAACCAGCGTCACCGTCCGGCCCGCCCCGCACGCTCGCATCGTGAGCCAGCCCGTCCCGATGCCCGCGGTGCAGGTCGTCGCCGTCATCGACACCGGCGCGAATCATTCGGCGGTCTCGCCGGAGGTGGCCAAGTCGCTCGGCATCGAGCCGATGGCCGCCGCCGAGGTGCACCGGGTCGGGGTCAACGGAGCGGTCATCTGGATGTACCCGGTCCGGATCGAGATTCTGGCCACCGAGGGGATGTTCGCGCCGTTCGACCTGGCGGCGGCCGGCATCAAGCCGAACACGCTGGGCGCCGACGTGATCCTCGGCCTTGACATCCTGCGGGCCTTTACCTTCACCTACCGGGGTCCGCGCAGCCTGAGCGACTTCACCCTCTCGCTCGACGATGCAACCCCTCCCTGGGACGACCGGGGACGGCACGTCGCGCGGCACGGTTCGGCGTAGCCTGGCCGCATGTCAACGTCAAAGCGCAAGCGCCGGCTGACCGCGGCCGCGGTGCTTATTGCCGGTTACGTCGCGGGCACGATCGTCGCCACCCGGGCCGGCTACCGGGTCGGCCGCAACTCCTTCGTCCGCTGCCGCCAGGGTCACCTCTTCACCACGACCTGGATCCCTGGCGCGTCGCTGAAGGCGGTCAGGCTCGGCCTGTGGCGGATCCAGTGGTGTCCGGTCGGCCGCCACATCGATCTGGTCCGGCTGGTCAAGGAGGCCGACCTGACCGAGTCCGAGCGCGCGTTCGCCCTCAGCCACCACGACGCGCCGGTGCCCTGACCGAAGTTCTCAGAGAAATTTCGGCCGGGCTGTCGGAATCGCGGGGCAGGGGTTCGTGGAGTCGGTGCGGGCGCCCGGTGGGGGCGCGGCGCGGAGGGAGATTCTCGTGAAGTACGTGATGCTGATCATGACCACGCCGAACGAGCCGAAGCCGGACACCCCCGAGTACGGGGCCTGGTACGCCGAGGTCGGCGCCTGGTACGAGAAGTGGGGCGCGACCGGCAAGCTGGAGGCCGGGCGTCAGCTCCAGGGATCGGAGACGGCCAAGACCGTGCGGGCGGCCGGGGTGACCGACGGGCCCTACATCGAGACCAAGGAGGTGCTCGGCGGGTACTCGGCGATTGAGGCCGACTCGATCGACGAGGCCGTCGACATCGCCAAGACCTGGCCGGGGGTGGATCGCGGCTGGATCACGGTGGAGGTTCGGCCGGTCCTGGAAATGGGATAGCCGTTCGCCTAACAGCGTGAGGCCGCGGCTGAGGAGGTCGCGTTCGGCCGGGTTGGCGACGAGGGACAGCGCCCGGTCGTTCGCGGCCGCCGCCTCGGCGGCGCGGCCCACGGCGGCGAGCAGGGCGGCCCGGAGGGCGTGGAACAGGTGGTAGCCGTCGAGATCGGCGTGCAGGGGCTCGATCTCCGCTAGCGCCTCCTCCGGGCCGAGCGCGTAGCGGGTGGCGACCGCCCGGTTCAGCAGCACCACCGGGGACGGGGTCATGGCCTGGAGGCGGTTGTAGAGCAGGCGGATCTGCCGCCAGTCGGTCTGCTGGTAGTCGGCCGCCCCCGCGTGCAGCGCCGCGATCGCGGCCTGGACCTGGTACGGCCCGGGCCTGCGCATCGCGATGGCGCGGTCGAGCAGGCGCGTGGCCTCGGCCGCGAGCCCGCTGTTCCAGCGCGAACGGTCCTGGTCCTTCAGCCGGATGAGCCGGCCCCAGCCGTCGAACCGGGCGGCGGCGCGCGACTCGTGCAGCAGCAGCAGGGCGAGCAGGCCGAGGACCTCAGGCTCGCGCGGCATCAGCCGGTGCAGGGTTCTCGTCAGCGCGATCGCCTGCGCGGCGAGGTCGCGGCGGGCCGGCTCGCGGCCCGAGGAGGCCAGGTAGCCCTCGTTGAAGAAGAGGTAGACGACCGCGAGCACCTGGGCCAGGCGGTCCGCGAGCTCGTCCGGGTCGGGTACCCGGACCGGCGAGTCCTGATCGGCCAGGGTCTTGCGGGCGCGCAGCAGGCGCTGCGACATCGTCGCCTCGGAGACCAGGAAGGCCCGGGCGATCTGCTCGCCGGTCAGGCCGCAGACCGCCCGCAGCGTCAGCGCGACCTGGGCGTCCCTGGCCAGCGCGGGGTGACAGCAGGCGAAGACCAGGCTCAGCAGCTCATCGTCGGCCTGCTGGTCCGCTCCCACGTCGGCCGGGTCGTCGAGGTGGGCGTCGGGGCAGGCCGACGTGTCGGTGACGGCGAGCAGAGCCAGCTTGCGCTCGCCGACCTTGTCCCGGCGGAGCCGGTCGAGGGCCTTGCGGTGGGCGGTGGTGGCCAGCCAGCCGCCCGGGTTGGCGGGCACGCCGGCCCGCGGCCAGCGCTCGATCGCCTCGACGAACGCGTCCTGCACGGCGTCCTCGGCCAGGCCGAGGTCACCGGTGCGCGCCGCCAGGGCGGCCCGGATCCGGGTCGCCTCCTGCCGGAATGTGCGCTCGAGCGACTCCGGTGCCGCGTCCATGTCTCCAGTCTTCCACTTAACACAGGTGCAGGCCGGAATCTATGCTGCCGATATGACCGATTTTCGGCTTGCGGAGCGTATGGGGCGGCTGGGGACTGAGTCAGCTTTTGAGGTGCTTGCGCGGGCCAAGGCGCTGGAGGCGACGGGGCAGCGGGTCATTCACCTGGAGATCGGTGAGCCCGACTTCCCGACCGAGGACCACATCAGCGAGGCGGCGGTGGAGGCGCTCCGCGCCGGTCAGACGCACTACGTGCCCGCGCCCGGCATCCCCGCGCTGCGCGAGTCGGTCGCGGGGTTTCTCGAGCGGACCGGGCGGCTGCGGACCTCGCCCGACCGGGTGGTGGTGACGCCAGGGGCCAAGCCGATCATGTTCTTCACCATTCTGGCGCTGGCGGGTCCGGGAGACGAGGTGCTCTATCCCGACCCCGGGTTCCCGATGTACGCCTCGATCACCTCGTTCGCCGGGGCCACGCCGGTACCGGTGCCGCTGCGGGAGTCTAACGGATTCCGAATTGATGTCGACGAGCTGGCGCGGCTGATCACGCCCGCGTCGAAGCTGCTGATCATCAACAGCCCGCACAACCCGTGCGGGTCGGCGCTGACGGTTGACGACTGCGCGGCCATCGCGGAACTCGCGCAGCGGCACGACCTGGTGGTGCTGTCGGACGAGGTGTACTGGGCGCTGCGGTACGGCGGCGCGCACGCCAGCGTGCTCGAGTTCGACGGCATGGCGGACCGGACCATCCTGCTCGACGGCTGGTCGAAGACGTACGCGATGACCGGGTGGCGGCTCGGCTTCGGCGTCTTCCCGACGGCGCTGGTGGAGCCGGTGACCCGGCTGGCGATCAACTCGTTCTCCTGCACCTCGGCGTTCAGCCAGTACGCGGCGATCGCCGCGCTCGACGGGCCGCAGGACGGCGTCGCGGCGATGTTGGCGGAGTTCCGCCGGCGGCGCGATGTCATCGTCGCCGGGCTCAACTCGATCGACGGGGTCAGCTGCGTCGAGCCGCAGGGCGCGTTCTACGCCTTCCCCAACATCACCGGCACCGGTCTGACGGCCGACGAGCTGGCCGACCGGCTGCTGCGCGAGGCCGGGGTGGCGGCGCTGGCTGGCACGGCGTTCGGCCGCCACGGCGAGGGGTTCCTGCGGTTTTCCTACGCCAACTCGATCGCGAACATCCAGGCGGCGCTGGACGCGATCAAGTTCGTGCTCGACCCCTGAGCTGGGAGTTGACGATTGTGACAGAGGGGAATCGCGCCCGGCCGGCGTCCGCATTTACGTCGAGCAGGGCAGAAAAGACGATCAATACCCCGCACCTTGCGCCTAATTTTGCGCTATATGTCGATTTGGTCATACCTCCATGTCCGCGCGTCTTACACTCTCGCTAGCCAGTTGCGCGTACCGGGCACGGCGACGGTGGCGCCGAAACTGGCTCATGTCGATTTACCTGCGGCTACGACATGAATATGCGAGGGCAGAGCGATGAGAGGCCCCGACACGCCCAAGAACGGGCGGCGGCGAGCCAGCCAGATTGACGTGCCCGCTATGCGCGCCAGCGGCCAGGCAGGGACGCCCCCCGACCGGCCGCGGCGGTCATCCCTCGCCAACTGGTCGGTCTCCACCCGGCTGGTAGCGCTGTTCCTCATGGCGAGTCTGCTCGGCCTCGTCTTCGGCGGGCTGCGGATCGCGGACACGGTCCAAACCGCCAGCGACTACTCCCGCAGCGTGCAGCTGGCCGACATCGGCAAGCAGAGCACCGCGCTCGCGCAGGCCATGGAGGACGAGCGCGACCGCACTGCGGGCGTCATCGCGCTGACCCTGCTCGAACAGGACGCCGTGGCCGACAAAGCCGGGTCGAAGGTGGTCGCGCCGCTCACCGCGGCCCTCAACCACGAGCAGGCCCAGCTGACCAGCGCCCAGAGCGCCACCAACGCCGCCGCCGCGGGCGCCCAGACGCTCATCGAGGGCATCGGCGCGGGCTACCCGGCGAGCATCCACGCCAAGGCCGCGACCGTGCTCCAGCAGATCGCGTACCTACTCGCGCAGAAGAACGGGCTCCGCCTCACCCCCAAGGTGCTCAACCAGGACGTCGCCAACGGGTCGGCCGACGAGGTCATCCAGAGCTACTCGGGCGTGCTGTCCATTCTGTTCGGCCTCGAGGGCGAAATCACCACCGGCAGCGGCGACGTCCAGCTGGGCGACGACGTGCGCGCGCTGACGGCGCTGTCCTCGGCCGAAGACCAGGCCTCGCAGCAGCGCGCGATCCTCTACGGCGCGCTCATCGCGAGCGCGCTCAACGACGCGGTCACGAGGGGCACCCCCACCAACAACGTCACCGGGCCGGCCGCGCTCGACAACTTCGGCGGCCTCAACGCGTTCACCACCGCCCAGGACCTGCAGTTCGCCGACCAGCAGTCGTTCGACGCGGTCGCCAGCCCGGCGCAGGTCGCGGCCGTCACCAACGCCCAGGCGAGCCTCGCCTCGCAGTCCGCGCAGCTGATCGAGACGCTAGTGAGCGCGGTCGGCGACCCCACCATCATCTTCCCGCTGGCCAGCAAGACGAACCCGATGGCGGTCGGCGTCACCTCCCAGGCCAGCACGCCGAGCGGCTGGTTCGTCGACATGTCGTCGACCGTGAACGGGATGCGGGCGGTCAACGACCAGCTGGCGGCCGCGGTCGTGCTGCGCAGCCAGCAGCTGCAGCACCAGGCGTTCGAATCCGCGCTGCTCACTGGCGTGGTGACCGTGGCCGTGGTGCTGCTGGTGCTGCTGGCGACGGCGCTCGTCGCCCGGTCCATGGTCAACCCGCTGCGCCGGCTGCAGACGGACGCGCTTGAGAT
This sequence comes from uncultured Actinomycetota bacterium, assembly GCA_963773105.1. Classification (GTDB taxonomy): domain Bacteria; phylum Actinomycetota; class Actinomycetes; order Streptosporangiales; family Streptosporangiaceae; genus Trebonia. The sequence goes on along the minus strand of CAVZAA010000001.1, from coordinate 573,139 downwards.
CGCCTCGGTCCGGCTGCCCGCCCGGGTGGCGGCCGCCGCCAGCGGGACCGACCTGGCCGAGGCGGACCCGGCCAGCTTCGGCCAGGTCGAGCCGATCGGCGTGCGCGGCACCGACGAGATCGCCCGCGTGGCCCGCGCGTTCGACCAGGTCCACGCCGAGGCGGTGCGGCTGGCGGGCACCGAGGCGCAGCTGCGCAGCAACCTCAACACGATGTTCATCAGCCTGTCGCGGCGCAGCGTGCCGCTGATCGACCGGCTGTCGCGGATGATCGACAACCTCGAGCAGAACGAGGACGACCCCGAGCAGCTCTCCCACCTCTTCTCCATGGACCACCTGGTCACCCGGATGCGCCGCAACTCGGAGAACCTGCTGGTGCTCGCGGGCGAGGAGCCGGTGCGCAAGTGGAGCGAGCCGGTGCCGCTGGGGGACGTGGCGCGAGCCGCCACCGCCGAGATCGAGCAGTACGGCCGGGTGGCGCTGACGGTCCAGCCCGGGATCATGGTCTCCGGGCAGGCGGCGGCCGACATCGTGCACCTGCTGGCCGAGCTCATCGAGAACGCAACCCTGTTCTCGCCTCGGGAGAACCAGATCCAGGTGTCGGTGGCGGACTCGCCCGGCGGCGGCGTGCTGGTTGAGGTTCGCGACGAGGGGGTCGGCGTCTCGGCGACCCGGCTGGCCGAGATGAACTGGCGGCTCGACCATCCGCCCGGGGTGGACGTGTCGGTGTCCAGGCACATGGGCCTGTTCGCGGTCTCCCGGCTGGCGGCGCGGCACGGCATCAGGGTCAGGCTCCGCGCGGGCACCCCGCAGGGCCTGACCGCCCTGGTCTGGCTGCCTGGCAACCTGACCAGCCGCGAGCAGCCGCTTGCGGTCGGCATGCACTCGCGCCCGCGCCCCGAGGGCACCGTGTTCTCTGAGCTCACCTCGTTCGGGGACGACGCCACGCCCGCGCTGGGCGCCGCCCTGCAGGCGGCGCACGGCACGTCGGGACTTCGGCAGCGGATGACCGGCCGACCGGGCGGCGGTAGGCACCGCCTCAGCCTGCTCGCCACCAGCGGCGACCAGCCCGCCAGCGGCGGCGACCAGCCCGCGGGCAGCGGCGGACCGGAGCCCCGGTCGGTGTGGTTCGCCGCCAAGACGCCCTCCGGACGGCCGGCCGCCGGGTCTTCCGCTGCCTCGTCCGGATCGGCTTCGTCCATGTCCGCCGCCCAGGCGGGCGGCGCGCAGTGGCCGGCGCCGGCTGGCCGCAGCTGGGGGCCGGCCGGGGTCGACTGGGCGGGCCAGAATCCGGCCGACGCCGCGACGCGCTCCGGCGGCCTGGGCGGCTGGCCGGCCGGCGGGCCCGCCGACGAGCCGCCGATAAGCAGGCAGACCCGGGCCGGGCTGCCGCAGCGGGTGCCCCGGGCGAACCTGACCTCCGAGGGCCCGGCGCTTGGCTCTGACGTGCCCTATCCCGACGATGCGCTTGGCGCGCCGCCCGGGTCCGGCACCGGGTCGCAACAGCAGCAGACACCGCGCCGCCGTTCGCCGGAAGCCGCGCGCAGTCGGCTGGCCGGATTCCAGCTGGGCAGCCGTGACGCCGCGCAGGCGGGCAGCACGCCGGGCTGGACACCGTACGCAGGAGAGGAAACGAGCCGTTGACCAGCCCGTACCGTCAGGACCTTAATTGGCTAGTCACTGACTTCACCACCCGGGTCGCTGACGTCGCGCACGCGATCGTGGTATCCGCCGACGGGGTGCCGCTGGCCCTGTCGGCGGGTATCCCGCACGAGGCGGTCGAGCAGTTCTCCGCCATCACCTCCGGGCTGACCAGCCTGATCAGAGGCGCGGCGCAGATCATGGAGGCGGGCCAGCCGATCCAGGCGCTGGTGGAGATGGATCGCGGTCTGATGTTCGTGAAGGCGATCAGCGACGGCTCGTCGCTGGCGGTGCTCACCGCGCCCGAGTGCGACACCCGCCAGGTTTCCTACGAGATGACGCTGCTGGTGGAGGCCGTCGGCGAGCTGCTCACGCCCGCCGCCCGCACCGAGGCCTAGACGGTTGAACGGGCCCTGCACTGGATAAAACCAATGGTGATTCTTGTCACCGATGCGCGCCGACCTCCCCTCACCACCGCCCAGCCGGCCCTCGCTTCCCGCTACACTGCCCAGGCAGAAGCAGGCGTCCGCGGGCTTTGGCCGAGGTGGACGCCGGTTTCCGTGACGAAGACTCTTCACTAGAGGTAAAGTCACGGCGCAAGATTCGCTGCTAATGCGATAGGAGTAGTAATGCGCGTCCTCGTACTCGGGGGTGATGGTTTCTGTGGCTGGCCGACGTCGTTGTACCTGTCGGACCGCGGCCATGAGGTCACCATTCTGGACAACCTGTCCCGGCGGAAGATCGACATCGACCTGGAGGTCGAGTCGCTGACGCCGATCGTGCCGATCGGGGAGCGGCTCCGGGCGTGGCGGGAGGTCTCGGGGCGCGAGATCGGATTCGTCAGCGTCGACCTGGCGACGGAGTACGACCGGCTGGCCGCGATCCTGGCCGAGCTGCGGCCGGACGCGGTGGTGCACTTCGCCGAGCAGCGGGCGGCGCCGTACTCGATGCGGTCGGAGAAGACCAAGCGGTACACCGTCGACAACAACGTGCGGGCGACCCACAACCTGCTCACGGCGATCACCGACACCGGGGTGAACGCGGCGATCGCGCACCTGGGCACGATGGGCGTGTACGGATACGGGTGGTCGGGCTCCGCGCCGATCCCCGAGGGCTACCTGACGGTGAAGGTGCCGACGCCGGACGGCGACCTGGAGCGGGAGATCCTGCACCCGGCCAACCCGGGGTCGGTCTACCACATGACCAAGACGCTGGACCAGCTGCTGTTCGCGTTCTACGCCAAGAACGACGGGCTGCGGATCACCGACCTGCACCAGGGCATCGTGTGGGGCACCCAGACGAACCAGACGGCGCTTGACCCCCGGCTCATCAACCGGTTCGACTACGACGGCGACTACGGCACGGTGCTGAACCGGTTCCTGATGCAGGCAGCGATCGGGCACCCGCTGACCGTGCACGGCACCGGCGGCCAGACTCGGGCGTTCATCCACATCAAGGACACCGTGCGCTGCATCGAGATCGCGATCTCGAACCCGCCGCAGGCCGGCGACAAGCCCAAGGTGCTGAACCAGATCACCGAGACCCACCGGGTCCTCGACCTGGCCAAGCTGGTCTCCGACATCACCGGGGCCGACATCGCCTACCTGCCCAACCCGCGGGTCGAGGCGGAGGAGAACGACCTCGTCGTCCGCAACGACCAGTTCCTCGCCCTCGGCCTGGAGCCCACCACCCTCTCGGAGGGGCTGCTGTCGGAGGTCAAGGAGATCGCCGCCAAGTACGCCCACCGGGCCGACCTGCGCAAGATCATCGCCCGCTCCACCTGGAAGCGCGGGATGGAAACCTCCCCCGACCTGATGACGGAGGAAGTCGTCATCGAGAGCTAATTCTCTCCGGTCGTGATCGCGCCCGGCCGCCGCTCCTTGGGAGCGGCGGCCGGGCGCGCCGCATTTCCGGTCAAATCGTCGTTGGACTGCGGAAACATGCGGGTGCGCAAACATCGATCCTTCGAATTGGGTATCGGAATCAGAGTCAGCCGGGTCCGTTCGAGATCAATTTCTTTTTTCTGCTTCTGTTATAGGGCGCAGCCGAGGGATAATGCGGAGTAAAAATCGACCTCGTGAGGTGACGATGAATTCGGCGGGCGCGCCGGGCATTGACGCCGGTCGTCTACGGCGGCAGCTCCCGGCCGAGGTTTCCGCGTTCGTCGGCCGGACGGACGAGCTCGCCACGCTGGCCGGGCTGCTGCGCTGCGGGCGGCAGGTAACCGTGACCGGTCCGGCCGGAGTCGGCAAGAGCCGGCTGGCGCTGCGGGCCGCGGCCGACGCCGCCAACCGCTACCCCGGCGGCCAGCGCCTGGTGGAGCTGTCCGGACTGGCCGATGCCGGGCTCCTCCCGGTGGCCGTCGCCCAGTGCCTGGGGCTGCCCGTCCGGGATCCGCGCGCCGCCCTCGGCGCGATCCTTGATCACCTGCGCGGCAAGCGGCTGCTGCTGATCCTCGACACCTGCGAGCACCTCATCGCCGCCGTCGCCCGCTTCGCCTCGCGGCTGCTGCGGGAGACCGACGGGGTCACGATCCTTACCACCAGCAGGGAGCCGCTGCGGCGGGCGGGCGAGCAGGTGCTGCGACTGCGCCCGCTGCCGGTGCCCGAGGCGGGCCGCGGCCCCGCCCCCGGAGGCGCGGTTGAGCTGTTCGCGATCCGCGCCGCCGCCGCGGTCCCCGGGTTCGCGATCTCCGTCGCCGAGCTGCCCGCCGCGATTCGGATCTGCCGGCGGCTGGACGGGGTACCGCTGGCGATCGAGCTCGCCGCCGTCCGGGTGCGGGCGCTGCCGCTGGCCGAGCTGGCCGAGCGCCTTGACGCCACGTTCTCGGTGCTGGCGGGCGGGCGGCGCGGCGTGGCGCCGCGGCAGCAGACGCTGCAGGGCGCGATTGACTGGTCCTACGATCTGTGCACCGAAGCCGAGCGGGCGCTGTGGGACCGGCTCTCGGTCTTCGCCGGGTCCTTCGGCCTCGCCGCCGCGCGCCAGGTGGCCGCGTGCCCGCTGGTGCCGGCCGGCCGGGTCGGCGACGTGCTGGCCGGGCTGGTTGACAAGTCCGTGGTCCTCCGGGAGGACGGCCCTCCAGCCCGGGGGGCGCCCGCGCCAGGCGACGCGGTCAGGTACCGGCTGATCGGCTCGGTGCGGGAGTACGGGGCCGAACGGCTCGCCGCCGCCGCCCAGGAGGCGGACTGCCGACGGCGGCACGCGCGACGGTACCTGAGGATGGCGCGCGACTTCCTGCGTCACCTGCTGGCCGACGACCAGACCACCAGGCTGCATGAGCTCCGGGCGGAGCACGCCGACCTCAGCGCCGCGCTCGAGCACGGCTTCGCCGCCGCCGAGCCCGATCGGCGGCTGGAAGCGGCGCGGCTCGCCACCGCGCTCCTCCCCTACTGGCTCATGTCGGGGCGGCTCGGTGAGGGCATCCGGTGGCAGGACGAGACGCTGGCGCTGTCGGCTGGGCGGCCGGGCGAACGGCCGGCTGCGTTCTCGACCTCATTCTCGACCTCGTTCTCGGCTGAGTTCTCGGCCGAGGCGCCGCGCGCGCTGGCCAACCGGGCCGCGCTCGGTGCCATGCTCGGCTCGCCCGAGGCCGCAGCGGACGCCGGTGAGGCCATCGCGATGGCCGCGCGGGCCGGCGACGACTGGGCGCATGCGCTCGGGTGCCTGGCGCTGCAGCTCGCGCTGGGCCTCGGCCTCGGACCCGGACCCGGGCCTGGCTATGCAGCGGCGGTCGAGGCGGCCGGGCAGGCGCGGCTGCGGCTGTCCGCCGTCGGCGCGGACGCGGCCCTGCGCTGCCTCGACGTCCAGCTCGGGCACACCCATCAGCTGGGCGGGGACTTCGCGGCGACGGTGGCGGCGGGCCAGCGCGCGCTGGCCGGACTCGGCCCCGGTGAGCGCTGGCTGCACGGCTACGTCGGCATCACCTCGGCGCTGGCGCTTTATCAGCAGCGCGGACGCGAGCCGGAGTGCGCGCAGGCGGCAGGCGAGGCGCTGAGCGCCCTGCATGATCTCGGGGATCCGATCGGCGAGGCGTACGCGCTCGACCTGCTCGGCTGGCTGGCGGCCGACCACGGACGGTTCGAGCGCGCCGCCTGGCTGCTCGGCGCGGCGCAGGCGCGCTGGGAGTGGGCCGGCGGCAGGCTGGGCGGGAACTCCGGGCTGGAGGAGCACCGCCGGCGGTCCGACGTCACGGCCGCCAGCGTGCTCGGGGCCGGGCGGTACGCGGACCTGCACGCAAGCGGCGCCGACACGCCGATCGAGCAGATCGTCGCGCTCGTGCTGTCGGGCGACGACGCGCTGCCCAGCGTGCCCGGGCCACGGGTTCCCGGAGATGACCGCGTGCCGACCGCGGCCGGGGCAGGCGCCGCAGCCGCTGGCGGGGCCGGCGGGGCCGGCCGTCAGACGGAGGCGGACGAGCTCACCAGCCGCGAGCGCGAGATCGCCTCGCTGGTCGCGAGCGGCCTGTCCAACCGGCAGATCGCCGACCGCCTGTTCATCTCCCGGCGGACCGTGGACGCGCACGTCAACCACATCTACGCCAAGCTCCGCATCTCCTCACGGGTGCAGCTGACCATCTGGGCACGCCACTGCGGGCCAGGCGCCCGCGCCGACGAGCTGTCGCCGGACACGCGCGCATAGTACTCTTGCGCTGTTCCCCCGAGCGCGCGAGGTCTCATGACTTCCGGCACGACCCACCGCATGCCAGGCACGCTGCCAGCGCAGGCGACCGGCTTCGTCGGCCGTCAGGCCGAGGTTGCCCAGGTCAGCGCCGCCCTGTCGCAGTCGCGGCTCGTCACCATCGTGGGCGCCGGCGGGGTAGGCAAGACCCGGATCGCGGTGCGCGTCGCCACGCAGACGACGGACCGCTACGCCGACGGCGTGCACCTGGTCGAGCTGTCGGCCGTGCGCGGCTCCGTGCTGCTCGCGTCCACCGTGGCGGCCAGCCTGGGGCTGCCCGCCGAGGACGCCAGGACCCAGTTGGCGGCCGTGGTTGACTACCTGCGCGACCGGGCGGTGCTGCTCGTCTTGGATACCTGCGAGCACCTCGTCGACGGGTGCGCCGCGCTGGCGGCCGAGGTGCTGCGCGAGGCCACCGGGGTCACGATTCTGGCGACCAGCAGGCAGCCGCTCGACCTGCCGGAGGAGACCACCTTCCAGCTGCGCCCGCTGCCCGTGCCCGACGTCGATGACGAGACGTCGCATTCCGACGCGGTCGAGCTGTTCGCCCAGCGCGCCGCGGCCGTCATCGACGGGTTCGCGGTCACCGCCGAGAACCGCGCGAATGTCATCGGGGTCTGCCGGGCGCTCGACGGCATCCCGCTGGCGATCGAACTCGCCACGGTGCGGCTGCGGGCGCTGCCGCTCGACCAGATGGCCAGCCGCCTCGACGAGCGGTTCCACGTGCTCACCGGCGGCAGGCGGGCCGGTCTGCCGCGGCACCAGACCCTCCGCGCCGCGATCGAGTGGAGCCACGGGCTCTGCACACCCGCCGAGCAGGTGCTCTGGTCCCGGCTGTCGGTCTTCGCGGGCACCTTCGACCTGGCCGCGGCTGAGGCGGTGTGCGCGGACGACGAGCTGAGCCGGGCGCAGGTCGTGGAGGCGCTGATCGGCCTCACGGAGAAGTCGGTGCTCGGCACCGAGCCGGAGGCCGAGCCCGGGACCGGGGCGGCCGAACCTGCCAGGTACCGGATGCTCGACACCCTGCGCGAATTCGGCGCCGAGCACCTCGCCCAGTACGGCCGCGTCGCCGTCGTCCGCCGCCGGCTGGTCGCGCACTACCTCGGCCTGGCGCAGCGCTGGGGCGACAATCCGGTGCGGGAGCAGCTACCGCAGTACCGCGCACTCAGCCGTGAGCACGCCAACCTGCGGGCGGCCATCGACTACGCGCTCGGCCTGCGCGGCAACGACAGCGCCGCCATCGGCATCGCGACCTCGCTGATGCTGTACTGGCGTCTGTCGGGCCGACTGCGGGAGGGCGAGTACTGGCTGAACCGGGTGCTTGACCGGTGTCCGCGGCCGTCGCCCGCGCGCGCCCGCGTGCTGGCGGTTCGCGGCTATGTGACCGCGCTGCTTGGGGATCTTCACGCCGCCCACAGCGACGCGAAGGCCGCCATCGCGATGGCGGCCACGTTCGGCGACATGGCCGTCTGCGGGCGTGCCTACGTCACGCTGCACCGGACGCTGGCCTGGAGCGGAAACCTGGCCGAAGCCGACGAGATGGCCGGGGGCGCGGTGTCCTGCCTGGTTTCCGTCGGCGACATGTTCGGCGTCGCGGCGATCGACATCCAGACCGCCGCGCTGCACCTGCACTCCGGCCGCCCCGACCTGGCCATCGCGCGGTGCGCCGAGGGCATTGCCCGGCTCCCCGACCGCGAGCACTGGGCGACCGGCCTGCTGCTGGCCGGGCAGGGGCTTGGCCATCTGATGCGCGGTGAGCTCGCCGACGGCGCCGTCGCCGCGCGACGCGGTCTCTGGCTTGAATACGAGCTGGGCGACATGGGCAGCATCGCCTACGCGCTCGGCACGCTCGGCTTCCTGGCCGCAGGCCAGGGCCGGTACGAGCGCGCCGCGCGGTTGTTCGGCGGATCGGCGCCGCTGTGGGAGCGGATCGGCCTCTGGTACACCGGCACCCCCGCGCTGGTGGCGCTGCACCGGATATCCGAGCGGGCCGCGCAGGACGAGCTCGGCGAGGAACGCTACTGGCAGCTGCGGGAACGTGCGGCCGCCGCGCCGCTGGCCCAGATCGTCAGGTTCGCTCTGGCCGACGTCGACGACCTGGAATCCGAGACCGTGGCCTGCGGCGGAGCCTGAGCCGCAGCGCTGATCGCTGCGCCGGATACGGCCCCGGCGAACGCGCACACCGCGCGCCGCCAGACCCGACGGAGTAGGATATGCGGATCCACCCTAGACGTGATGAGGGTCACATGCTCGTCGGTAGTGCGGCCGAGGAGGCAGGGCGGCTCCCCTCGGATGCCAACGATTTCATCGGCCGGACGGCTGAGCTGTGCCGGGTGGAGGCCCTGCTGCGCGGCAGTCGGCTGGTCACGCTGGTCGGCCCGGGTGGCGTCGGCAAGACTCGGGTCGCACGGCGCGCGGCCGAGCAGGTCGCGGCCGGGTACCGGGACGGCGCCCACGTTGTCCCGCTGTCCGCGCTGCGCAACCCGGACCTGTTGCCGCACACCGTCGCCAGGCAGCTCGGCCTGCCGGAGCAGTCCCGCGGCTCGCAACTCGATGCGGTCGTCACCCACCTGCGCGACCAGAGCCTGCTGCTCGTCCTCGACACCTGCGAGCACATCGTCGACGCCTGCGCGCTCTTCGCCGAGGCCATCATCACCGAGACGCGCGACGTCACCGTGCTCGCCACCAGCCGCGAGCCGCTGGATGTGACCGGCGAGAGCTGCTACATACTCCCCGGGCTGGGCCTGCCGGGCGATGACACCCCGGTCCGGGGAACGACCGACGCCATCGAGCTGTTCGCCCTGCGCGCGGCCGCCGTGCTGCCCGGGTTCACCGTCACCGACGCGAACCGGGCCGACGTGATCCGGCTGTGCCGGCGGCTGGACGGCATGCCGCTCGCCATCGAGCTGGCCGCCGTCCGGCTGCGCGCGCTGCCGCTGGCCGAGCTGGCCGACCGGATCGACCAGCGGCTCGACCGGCGGCTGACGATCCTGACCGGCGGGAGCGAGGGCGGCGACACCAGGCACCGGACCCTCCGCGACGCCATCGGCTGGAGCTACGACCTGTGCACACCCGCCGAGCGGCGCTGTGGGCGCGGCTGTCGGTCTTCGCCGGGAGCTTCAGCGTCGAGGCGGCCGAGGAGGTGTGCGCCGGCGGCGAGCTGGGTTCCGCGCAGATCTTCGACACCGTTGTCCGCCTGGTGGACAAGTCGGTGATCAGCCTGGATGACGCCAGCGGGGGCCAGCCGACGCGGTACAAGATGCTCGACACGATCCGCGAGTTCGGCGCCGAGGAGCTGGCCGACTCGGGCGCCGAGGCGGCCGTCAGGCACCGGTTCATCGCCCGCTACCTGTCGATGGCGCGGTACTTCGGCGAGCACGTGGTCGACGACGACCAGCTGAACCGGTTCCGAGAGCTGCAGCGCGAGCACGCCAACCTCGGGGCCGCGCTCGGGTACACGCTGGACGCGCCCGAGGGCGACCGCTACCGGCAGGGGGCCGAGCTCGCCACCGCGCTGTACGGCTACTGGCACATGTCGGGGCTGCTGCGGGAGGGCAAGCACTGGCTGGACAAGGTCCTCGACCGGTTCCCCGACCCGTCGTCATCGGAACGGGGCTGGGCCCTGGTGGTCCGCGGCTACCTCGGAGCCATGCAGGGCGAGGCGGACGAGGCGGTGGCGGACGCCACCGCGGGCACCAAGATCGGCGAGGTGCGCGGCGACCCCCAGATGGTCGGCCGCGGCTACACGTACCTGACGCTGGCGCTGACGATCGCCGATCGGTACGAGGAGGCCCGCGCGGCCGGGGCGCAGGCGGAGCAGCGGCTGCAGCGGCTCAACGACCGTGCCGGGCTGCGCATTCTCGACGTGCACCTGGCGCACGTGGCCCAGCTCTCGGGCGACCTCGACGGCGCGCTTCGCTACGCCGCGCAGGTGACCCGCCGGTTCGGCGACGGCGGCGAGGCCGGCGACGCCAGCGAGATCAAGGAGCGCTGGGCGCAGGGCTGGGCCTACGCGATCTCCGCGATGGCCATGTACTGGAACCCCGACCGGCACGCGGAGACCGTCCAGACCACCAGCAAGGCGCTGCTGGCCAAGCACGAGCTGGGCGACGTCATGGGGATGGCCTACTGCCTGGAGATCCACGGCTGGCTGGCCGCCCGGGCCGGCCGCCAGGTACGGGCCGCGTGGCTCCTCGGCGCCGCCGAACCGCTCTGGCAGAAGGCCGGCGGCCGCCTGGGCGGCACCGCCGCCCTGCTGAGCGTCCACGAGGAGGCGATGGGCAAGGCCCGGGCCGGGTTTGCCGGCAAGCGCTTCGACGCCGTGTTCGCCCAGGCCGGACGGCACCCGGTCGAGCAGCTGGTGGCGTTCGCGGTCAGCGACGCCGACGAGCCCACCGCCGAGGGCACCCGGTGGCAGATGCCCGGACAGCTCACCTTCCGCGAGGCCGAGATCGCCGACCTCGCGGCCAGGGGCATGTCCAACCGGCAGATCGCGGAGCACCTGTTCATCTCCAAGCGCACCGTCGACGCGCACCTCGATCACATCTACGCCAAGCTCGGGATCTCCTCGCGGGTGGAGCTACTCAACGCGCTCCAGCTGACCCGCGCGAGCCAGCCCTGAGCGGTTCGCTCAGGCCTTGGGCTCATCGAGCCGGAAACCGACCTTGAGCGTCACCTGGAAGTGACACCGCTGATCGTCTTCGATGCGGCCGCGGATGCCGCTGACCTCGAACCAGTCGAGGTTGTGGAGGGTCTTGGAGGCGCGGCCGATGGCGACCTTGATCGCATCGTCGATGCCCTCGGCCGAGGACCCGACGATCTCACTCACCGAATAAATGTGCTCTGACATCGATATCCCTTCCGAAGCGTTATCCCGGTGGCTACCCACTGCCGAGCGGCGTACGCCCGCGGGCGCCCGATGCAGAAGCGACACCGGGGAGTCGGCCGGAAGCGTTCGGGGTAGCGTGGTTTGCATGAGCGAACCCGAGTTTCACCGTGACCGCCGTCAGCACGGCGGTGCCGCACAGCGCCTTGACGAAGACAAGCTGGCAGAGCTGACGGAGGACGAGCGGGTCGAGGCGGGACTGGACGACTACAACCCGGACGAGGTCCCGCCCGCCACCGACCCGCTGCCGCCCGAGGTGCCGGAGCGGGCCGACGTCAGGCAGAGCGCCGTGTACAAGGACGAGCAGGCCGAGATCGAACGCGAAGAGAAGCTAGGCGAACTTGGCCCTATCGACGCCGACCACCCATTCCCGCCCACCCGCTACGACAACAGCTAGGCGCCAGTCGGCGCCAGTCGACGGGCTCGGGCGAAGCCCCGTTAGCACTTACTGTGCTGGCAGCTCGAGAATCCGGGCGGCACGGGCAACGCGAGCTGGGTCAGGCGCGCGCCGGTTGGCGGCAGCCACGTGATCACGTCGTAGTAGCCGTTGGTGCCGGACTGCCAGTCGGCGATCGGGAGGTAGGTGGTGGCGTCTACCAGCATGTGAAACCGGACGCCGTACTGGTACTCGACATCCTTCGGCGTGTTGACGATGGTCAGGATCGGCGTGCCGTGGATGCTGGCTTGGCTGGTGACCGTGTAGGCGCCGCAGCGCAGCGATGACACCAGCCAAGCCGCCCAGCGCGGGTCACCGACCAGCGGTGCGTCATCGGCGGGGCCGACACATTGATTTTTGTCCGTGTTGACGAGCCCGCTCCCACCAAAAAAGGTGGTTATCTCCCACGTCCGCCCCGTATAGAAGACCATTTTGGACGTCCAGCGGTCCCGGTAGTTGGTGACAAGCTGCGCGGTGTGCGGATCGGACTGGACCAGCAGGTGCAGGTTCCGATAGTCCCAGGCCGACACGTCCAGTCTGGACCGGTCGTTGTAGTCGTAGCGCTGGGTGTAAGCGATGTAGTTCGTCGAGGTCAGCACGGCCTGCTCGACGCGGCTGACGAGCGTGGCGTGCGTGATCCGGCCGGGCGGCCAGGACGGCAGCGGGGTCAGGTGCTGGGTCGGAGCGGGCCGCGCTGACTGCGTGACTCCCGGGTCGGCCGGCTTGGTCGCCGTAGGCGCGGGCGACGCCGACTGCGCGGCTCCTGGGCGGGCCGGCTCGTTCGCCGTCGGCGCGACGCTGAGCACTCCGATCGCGATCGCCACGGCGGTGACGGTCGCCGCGGCGGAGACCCCGACGCCGGTTACCACGCGGTGCCGCCGGGCCCGGCGGGCCGCCCGGTCCGCGAGACCGGCGGGCACCTCGGCGGGCAAGCGGTCGATGCCCTGCCGGAGCAGGTCTTCAAGGTCGATATTCATGCTGAGCCGCCCTCTCCTGCGGTGTACGGATGAACTGGACCGAACTGGGCGGGATAGGCAGCTTGGGCGGCCGTTGCGGCAAGCTCGCGCAGCCTGCTCATGCCGCGCGAGCCCGCGGACTTGACCGATCCTTGCGAGCAGCCAAGGATCGCGGCCGTCTCGGCCTCGCTCAGCTGCTCCCAGTACCGCAGCACGACCACCGCGCGCTGCCGCGGCGGCAGTTGCGCGAGCAGACGCACGAGCGCGTCCCGGATGTCGACGGCATCCGTGCCGTCGGTCCCTCCCTCGGGTGCGGCAACCACCGGCCGCCAGCGCCGGGCCACGCCATGGCGCCGCCAGCCATCCGCGGCCAGGTTGTAGAGCGTGCGCCGCAGGTACCCTTCGGGGTCGGAATGGACTCGGCGGTAGTTCAGCAGCAGTCGTTCGAGCGCGGCCTGCAGCAGATCCTCGCCATCTGACCGGCTGCCAGCCAGCGCGATGGCCGCTTGCATCAGGTGGGGGCCGCGCGCTGCCAGCAGGAGCTCCACCGCCGCGACGCGGCCGGTTTCGCTGTGCCCGGTCTCCGGGTCGGGTTTCACGCCATCACCTCCTTGTGCTTCTGTCAGCCAAGGACGTGCGTCACGGGCTAGAAGTTGCCACCGAATCGCGATCCGGTCAGCCGATCGCGAAGTGACTGCTTAGACCTGGAGGAGGGGCAGCTGCTGAGGGTCGGCCCCGGGGAAAACGGGTGCAGGGAACCGTGGGCGGCCTAGCGCAGGGTCCGTTCGATATGAACGTGTTTGACTTGGTTCTTGACCTTAGGCCAGCGGGACCCGGTACATGGTTTCCCGGCCGTAGGCCGCGAAACCGGCCTGGCGCAGGATCGGGCCGGATGTGTCTATGCGGCCCTTGACCAGGCCCATCGTCGCGCCGTGGGCGGCGCCGTACTTGAGCCGGGCGCCGAGGATGGCACGGTAGACGCCCTGGCCGCGGGCCGGCTCGAGGACCGCGCCGCCCCACAGGCGGGCCACGCCGTCGGCCATCGCGATGCCGCCGGAACCGACCGGGGCGTCGTCGAGGTAGGCGACGACCATGCCGCCGTCGCCCGCGGCGACGGTCGCGCGGTCGCGCTTGGCCTCCTCCGCGAGACGCTCCTCGGGCGGCATCGAGCCGCCGAAGACGGCGACGCCCACCTCGGTGCCGTCCCGGTGCGTCGCCACCTCGGTCGCCCAGCGCAGCGCCACCTCCTTGACCGGCGGCGGGAGCTCGGGCGCGCCCTGGCGCAGGTCGACCGCGAGCACGTCCAGCGTCTCGTCCACCGTCGCGCCGCGCGCGAGCAGCAGGTTCGCGACCTCGGGGGGGCTGTCCAGCTTCACCCACCAGTGCAGACCGGGGAGGCCGAATCGGCCTGCCCGATCAAGCACCGTTTCCACCGCGGCCGCCAGCTCCGCCTCGGACGCCCCGCCGGGGGTGAATCTGAGTAGCTCGAGCGGGTGGTCGAAGTAGTCGGGGAAGCGGACAAGCAGGTACTCCTCCGTCGCTTCGGTGGTGGCGTTGTCGGGGATCCATGTCCACGCGTTGCTGGCGGCGACGACCTTGTTGGCGGACAGACTCATTAGGGGGCGACCTCCTTGGCGTCCGATGTTATCCGGGTGTGGGAGTCTGGGGACATGGACGATGACGTGCCCACGGTGCTTGATCTGCCGGTGGGGATTGCGGCCAGCGGGTCCGCGCACCGGCGAGAGTCTGACTCGATGGGGGTCATGGACGTGCCGGCCGACCGGTACTGGGGGGCGCAGACGGAGCGGTCCCTGATCCACTTCGGTGACATCGGCCCCGATCTGGTGCCGCGCGAGGTGTATCACGCGTTCGGCTACGTGAAAAAGGCGGCGGCGCTCGCCAACGGGAAGGCGGGCAGGCTGCCTTCGTGGCAGGCGTCGCTCATTGCCCGTGTCTGCGACGAGGTGATCGACGGCGAACTCGACGAGCACTTCCCGCTCCGGGTCTGGCAGACCGGGTCCGGCACCCAGTCGAACATGAACGTCAACGAGGTCATCTCCAACCGGGCGATCCAGCTCGTGGGCGGGGTCATCGGGTCCAAGACGCCGGTGCACCCCAACGATCACGTGAACATGGGTCAGTCATCTAACGACACGTTCCCGACCGCCATGCACGTCGCGGCCGTTTCGGTGCTGCAGCAGCGGGTGATCCCGGAGGTGACCGCGCTGCGGGACGCCATTGCGTTCAAGGCGGGGCTGTGGCGGGACGTGGTCAAGATCGGGCGGACCCACCTGCAGGACGCGGTCCCGCTGACGGTGGGACAGGAGTGGTCCGGGTACGCCGCCCAGCTGTCTGCCGCCATTGACGGGCTTACGCGGTCGTGCTCGGGCCTGTACGAGCTCGCGGTGGGCGGGACAGCGGTGGGCACCGGGCTCAACGCGCCGCCGGGGTTCGGGGTTGAGGTGGCGGCGCTGATCGCGGAGGCGACCGGGTACCCGTTCGTGACCGCGCCGAACAAGTTCGCCGCCCTGGGCGGCTCGGACGCGCTGGCGGCGGCGTCTTCCGGGCTGCGCGCGCTGGCGGTGCCGCTGGCGAAGATCGCCAACGACATCCGCTGGCTCGGGTCCGGGCCTCGGGCCGGGCTAGGCGAGCTGATCCTGCCGGAGAACGAGCCGGGGTCTTCGATCATGCCGGGGAAGGTGAACCCGACGCAGTCCGAGGCCATGCTGATGGTCTGCGCGCAGGTGCTTGGCAATGACGCGGTTGTCGGGTTCGCCGCCTCATCCGGGAACCTGGAGCTGAACACCATGCGGCCGGTGATCATCGCCAACGTGCTGCACTCGGCGACGCTGCTGGCGGGCGCGTGCAAGACGTTCCGGATCTTCTGCGTGGAGGGAGCGTCGCTGAATTTGAACCGCATCGCCTCCGACGTGAACCGGTCGCTGATGCTGGTCACCGCGCTGTCGCCGGTTATCGGCTACGACCGGGCGGCCGAGATCGCGCATCGCGCCAGCCACACGGGCTCCACCTTGCGGGAGGCGGCGCTGTCGCTCGGGTATGTCAGCGCGGCGGAATTCGACCAGATCATCGACCCCGCGTCGATGGTCGGCGAGCTTCCGCCGAGCCAGTGACCGCGAACAGCTGCCATCGGTCGGACACCCCGCTGAGTTCGTGCCCGCCGCGATCGGCGAACGAAATCCCGGTTCCCACGACTAGATCCTTGACCGTGCGTGAAACGAGGATTTCGTCGGGTTGGGCGAGCGCGGCGATGCCGCGGGTGATGTGCACGGAGGGGTCGCCGATGTCGTCGCCCACAGGGTCCACTTCGCCGACGTGGACTCCCGCGCGCAGTTGGATTCCTCGTGCGACGGCGTCGTCGCGGACGGCGGCTGCGCAGCGGATGGCCTGCCCGGGGGCGGCGAAGGTGGCGAGAACCCCGGTTCGGGTGGTCGTGATGAGTCGACCGCGGTAGGAGCGCACGTGGTGCGCGGCAGGCGCCTCCTGAGGGACGCCCGTCGTCTCGGCGACCAGGATGGCGGCGAGCACCCGGTCGGGATCGCAGGGAGTGGGCGCGCTGGCGAGGAAATGCTCGATCTCGTCGATGAGCGTGTCGCCGTCCCCGCTTCCCGCGAACCGCAGCGCATGGTCGCCGCGTTGCTCGAAATAGCGGGCGCCCGATATGTGGGAGGCGAGGTAACGTCTGTGGCAGGGGGGCGTCATGCGGTCGTCGAGGCGCTGGATCACCATCGTCGGCACATGGATGGCGGGCAGCACTGCCCGGAACAGCGGGTCGTCCAGATCCGCCAGCGCCGGGCCGCGCCACAGGCCCAGCGAGTCGGCCAGGATCCGGCTCGCGCCGATCGCGTCCCCGCCCGCAAGCGCGGCCCGCCCGGCCGCGGCGAGCTGCTCGAACAGCAAGACGTCGAGCTCGCTGACCGTGACGCGGAAGACATAGCCGGGCGGGCGGGTAACCAACCGGTCGGCCTGGCCGGCCGACCGCAGCGCCCGGCGCAGCTCGGTGAGGCGGACCTGCAGGTTCGCCGCCGCCCGGTCCGGCCCAAGGCCCGGCCACAGCTCGCCCGCCAGCCAGTCGGCGGAGACCACTCGGTTGGCGTTCAGTAGCAGCATCGCCAGCACGGCCCGAGCCCGCGGGCCGCCTACTGCCAACGCCCGACCGTCGTGAATTACCTCAACCGGGCCAAGGATTCGGAAGTCCACCGTGCACCTCTTGCTCCCCGGCGGGCCGACACCCCGCCCGTCGATGCAACGCTAGGCCGAGCGTATCGGAACGCCGGTAAGCCGGCCGTAATCGGCTGGTAGGCGTCCGGATACCCGCTGAGGTCAGGATGCTGCGCAAGACAGCAGACCCAGGAGCGACCATGAGCACGGTCAACGCGCCAGCCCCGTCCGGCGACGCCGCAAGGCCATCAAGCAGCCCCGGCCCGACCGAGTCCGAACGCGCCGCCGCGACCGCGATGCTGCGGATGATCTGGGGGATCCACAGCTCCCGGGCGGTCTACGTGGCGGCCAGGCTGGGGATCGCCGATCTCCTCGCCAACGGCCCCGTCAGCGCTGCCGAGCTGGCCCGGATCACCGGCACCCACCAGCCGTCGCTCTACCGTGTACTTCGCCTGCTCGCCGCGCTCGACGTGTTCGACGAGGTCTCGCCGGGATCGTTCGGCCTGACGGTGCTGGGCGACCGGCTGCGCAGCGGCGCGCCCGCGGGTATGCGGTCCTGGGCCATTTTCCTGGAGGCGGTCGGCGGCGTGCTGCCCTTCGAGCACATCCTTGACACGGTAAGGACGGGTACGCCGGGCATCGACATCGCCTTCGGCATGGGTCTCTTCGAACTCCTCGCCCAGCATCCCGGCAACGCCGCCACCTTCGACGCGGCCATGTCGGAGCGAACCGCTGCGTTCGCGCCCAGCGTGGCCGACGCCTACGACTTCTCTGATATTCGCAGCATCGTCGACGTCGGCGGGGGCAAGGGCACTCTGCTGGCAGAGATCCTGCGCAGGCATTCCCACCTGCACGGGAGCTTGTTCGAGACTGCCGCTGTGGCCGCCCGCGCCGAGGCGGTGCTTGACGGAGCCGAGCTGGCCGATCGATGCGAGGTGCTAGCCGGGGACTTCTTCGAGCGGGTTCCGCGCGGGGCCGACTGCTATGTGCTGGCCAACGTGCTGCACGACTGGGACGACCGGCAGGCGATCGCCATCCTCCGCAATTGCCGTCAGTCCATGGTCAGGGGCGGCCGAGTGCTGATCGTCGAACGGCTGATCCCCGATGAGCCTGGCGACGCCGTGCCGACTCTGCTGAGCGACATCAACATGCTCGTCATCACCGGCGGACAAGAGCGCACCAACGCGGAGTACACCGACCTCCTCGGGCGAGCCGGCCTGCAGATCGGCACCGTGCGGCCGGTCGCATTTCCTTACGGCATCGTCGAAGGGTTCTGCGCGTGACCACCCCGCGACCGAGTTCCTCGAGCTAACCGGGGACCGTGGTCAGCGCGGGAAACCGGTGTGTATGGTCGGCGAGATGGAGCAGCTCGCGCCCTACACAGTGCAGTCACTGGGTTCGCAGCTGCGTGCGCTCGGCGTGACTTCAGGCGACACGGTTCTGACCCACTCCTCGGCCAGCAGCCTTGGCTTCGTCGCGGGCGGCGTCCAAGCGGTCGTACAGGCGCTGCTTGACGTCCTCGGGCCCGATGGCACTCTGGTGGTGCCCACGCACACGCCCGACAACACCGATCCGGCCGACTGGCGCAATCCGCCGGTTCCCGAGTCGTGGTGGCAGGCGATCCGCTCGCACGCGCCCGGGTTTGACAAGTCCCGCACCCCGAGCCGGTGGATGGGCGTCATCGCCGAGGCGGTGCGGACCTGGCCGGGGGCGGTGCGCAGCGATCACCCGCAGGTGTCCTTCGCCGCGCTCGGCAGGCACGCCGCCTCGATCACGGGCACGCACCAGCTCGACGACGCCCTGGGCGAGCGCTCGCCGCTGGGGGCGGTCTACCGGCTCGACGGGAAGGTCCTGCTGCTGGGCTGCGGGCACGACTCGAACACCTCACTGCACCTGGCTGAGTGGCGGCAGGAGTCGCGGCCGCGCGGCGTCACCGGCGCGTCCGTCCGGCGGCCCGACGGCACCAGCCAGTGGATCAGCTGGACCGATGTGGTCGCCAAGACCGATGACTTCGAGCAGATCGGCGCGGCCTTCGAGGTGGCCGTCGGGTTGTCCATCGGACCGGTCGGCGACGCCACCGCGCGACTGACGCCGCAGCGCGCCCTGGTCGATTTCGCGACCGCCTGGATGGCCGCCCACCGGCCCACCGTCTGAGCGCTCGCGTCCTGCCGTCGGCGTATCGTGTCACCGTGGAAAGGCCGACCCGGTGGGTCACCCAGAACAGCGCCGAGCACTCGCAGTTGTACGTCGAGCGCTTCCGGCGGCTGGCGAGCGAGGGCGCCGACCTAGCCGGGGAGGCTCGGATGGTGGACGCTATGCTGCCTCGGGCCTCGCGGGTGCTTGACGCCGGCTGCGGCCAGGGCCGGGTAGGCGGCGAGCTCGCCGCGCGCGGTCATCGCGTCACTGGCGTCGATGCCGATGCCGGGCTCATCAAGGCCGCGTCCGCCGACCACCCCGGGCAGCGATGGATCGTCGCCGACCTGGCCGACCTGGATTTGTCCGCCCACGGCGATCCGGGGCCATTCGACGCGGCGGTGATGGCGGGCAACGTGATGCTGTTCGTCGCCGAGGCCACCGAGGAGCGGGTGCTGCGGCGAGTGGCGGCCCACCTGCGCCCTGACGGGTTCGCGGTGATCGGTTTCGCGGCCGGCCGCGGTTACGAGCTACCGGATTTCGACCGGCACGCCGCCGCAGCCGGGCTTACGCCTGAGCACCGTTTTGCCACCTGGGATCTGCGGCCGTGGCGTTCCGACTCGCCGTTCTCGGTCACCGTGCTTAGGCGGTGACTAGCTGCCGGGTACTGGCCTGGGCGTGGCGGCGGTCGCGTCGGCCGGCCGGTCGGCGTAGGCGGTCAGGTTGGGTAGCGGTGGGGTTCTTGGGTGTAGATCCGGCCGGACGGGGTCTGCCATTGGTGCCAGCCGGGCGGCGCCGCCGCGCCCGGGTCGTCGGGCTCCGGCTCGTCCCGGAACGCGCCCTCGCCCGGCGCGCCCAGGCCCACCTCCGGCGCCCCGGCCGCGATCCGCGCCCCGGCGCCGATCCCGCTCACCAGGTCCAGGTAGGCCATCGCGCGGAGCTGGTCGGTCAGCACCCCGGGGAACGCCCCGGACTCCCGGTACTCCTCCGCGCGGGCGCACACCGCCGCGTGCGCGGCCAGGGTGCCGGCCGGGGGCAGGTCGCACCCCGACAGCATCGCGGCGCCGGACCGCTCCCGCCTCAGGACGACCCGGGCCCGGTTCCGCTCGGCGTGCTCCCGGGTCCGCTCCGCCAGCTCCGGGTCGACCATGACCGCCGCGGCGGCGGCGATCTTTTCGACCTGCCCGAACGTCTTGCCCGCCACCTGCGGGGCGATCATCGCCTCGGCGGCGGCCATGTCCGGCTCCGACAGCAGCTCCAGGGCGTCCCTGACCACCCGGGCCTTGGGGTAGGTCAAGGTCCCGTCCTCCAAGAGCGCCCCGATGCCGGGCAGCAGCGCCCCCACGTCCCGGGCGGTCTGCAGCAGGTTCCCGGCCGAGACCGGGCTCATCGCCAGCGCGAGCGCGACGTCGTGGGTCAGCGACCGCGACCACTCGTCGGGCAGGTCCCCGTGACGGTCCCCGCCGGGCAGGCCCGGGTCGTCCGCGCGGATCAGCGTCCGCAGCACCCCGAGCTTGGCCGCGCCCGCCCACGACTCCAGCGCCGCCGCCGCCCGCACCGCCCCGACCAGCTCCTCGTGCGTCCCGCCCCCGCACCGCCACCCGGGACCCGCAGCGCCCGCCAGCGCCGCCGCCAGGGCCGGCGACGGCATCGCCGAGCCCCACTCGCCTCCAGGCGCGAACCCGGCCAGCCCCGGCTCCCCCCGCACCCGCCGACCCGGAACCCGTCTGCTCGGAACCCGCGTCTTCGGAGCCGACCTGTTCGGAGCCCGCCGACTCGGGAGCCGCTCGTTCGGGGCCCGACTGATCGGGGGCCGGCGGCGCGGAGCGCGCTCGTTCGGAGGCGGACGGCTCCGGGGCCGACGGCTCGGAGCCCGGCCGGCCGGGGCCGGACGGACCGGGGGCCGCCATCCCCTCGCCCGGCTGCCAGTCCATCCGTTCCCCCGAGTTGATCTTTGAATACACGTTCTAATGCTGGATCGAGGAAGCGCACGTCGCCGAGCTGACCGGGCTGCTGCGCGAGGGCCCGGCCGGCGACCAGCTCAAGGGCTGGCCCAAGGCGATGCGGGTCTTCGCCCGCCGCGAGCGGCCCCACCCCGGCGCGCAGCTGTCCCTGTTCGAGGCCGCCGACGGCTGGCGCTACTCCCTGTGGGTGACGAACCTGCCCGCCGCGACCAGGGGCTGGCGCGGCCAGTGCGCCTACATCGACGCCGCGCACCGCGTCCACGCCCGCGTCGAGGACGTCATCCGCACCGGCAAGAACACCGGCCTGGGGCATTTCCCCTCGCACGACTACGGGCTGAACAAGGCCTGGCTCGACGCGTCCATGATCGCCTGCATCCTGCTGTCCTGGCTCAGGCTCATCGCCCTGGACGGCGACCTCGCCAGGGCAGAGCCGAAGACGCTGCGCTACCGGATCCTGCACGCCGGCGCCCGCCTCGTCCGCGGCGGACGCCGCAGAACCCTGAAAATCGCCGCGACCTGGCCCTGGGCGGAAGAGATCGTCACCGCCTGGCAGCGAGTCCAGGCCATCCCGCACCCCACCTGACCAGAACAAACCCGACCCGCCGAGCAAGGAAGTCACCCAGGGGCCCGTGGAACCCCCGGCCACCCGGCCCGACAGCCGGGCCGCCGTCATACCCCGGCACTAAAATCCACGTCCAGAAACCGGCCACCACACCGGGCAGCGGCAGCCATCAGCCCCCATGAAAGATCAGGGCTAATACTTAAACGCTATCACCGGGCACCGACAATTGAGGCTTCCGAACATGGGAGTACGGCAATTATTTTCGCCAGAATTCGAGTCGGACTCAGGATGGCCGAAACTCTTAGCCCACGGATCGGGAACGGGCTTGTTGTGAATGAGGGGAGGGTGACATCGGACGCGCCCAAGTGACGAAGTGACTTTGTCAGTCGAGTGGGATGGTGGGTTTGACTGGAACGTTGACCGCTCCCGTTGGTCGCGGCGAGTACCCGGAATGGACTTGCTTAGCAGAGCGGGGATGGCGGATCGGACTGTTAGGTCGACGGCTGCCGTTGGTCGCGGCGAGTACGAGGAATCGACTTGCTTTGCCCGGTGGGATGGCGAGTTGGATCGGCTGGTCGGCGGCTGCCGTTGCGGTGGCAGGCAGGCAGGCAGAGGCATTTCATTGTGAACGGTGAGGTTCTGACCGCAAGGCTTCGCCTGCTGCCCATTGGTCCGGGGCAGGTGGCCGACCTTGTGACCCTCCATCGAGATCCTTGGGTCGCCCAGTGGTACGCCGGGGAGTGGTCGACGGCGCGGGCGGAGGAATTTGCCCAGGGCTGCGCACGCGCCTGGACGGTGGACGGGGTGGCCAAATGGATCGGCTATGAGCGGCGAACCGGAGCCCTGGTGGGCAGGGGCGGCTTGTCCCGTTTGGCGGCCGGCGCCGTGGGTTCACAGGCCGTGGGTTCACAGGTTGCCGCTCTGGTCGGGCCAGGCTGGGCGGAGGGCCGACTGGAGTTGGGCTGGGCGGTGCTGGAGACGTTTCGGGGCCGGGGTTTTGCGACGGAGATCGGCAACGCCGGGCTTGACTTCGCCTTTGATGTTCTTGGAGCCCACTCGGTTATTTCCTTTACCGAGCGGCACAACGCGGCGTCCAGGAAGGTCATGGAGCGTCTCGGTATGCGACTGGTCGGCGAGATCAGAGCCCGCGGGCTGATCGAGGGCAAGACCTGCGAGCATGACAACGCGCCCTTCGCGCTATACGCAATCGAGCGCTAACGGCTGCGGGCTAGTCGGCCAGGGGGCGCGGAAACTCCCGCGCCCGCGTTGGCGGCGAGGCGGTCGAGGCCGACGGCCAGGGTGGCCAGGTCGGCCTCGGCGAATCCGGACCGGAGCCTGGCGTCGAAGCTCATCGCGGCCTCGCGCAGGCGCAGGAACGCCGCCTCGCCCGCCTCGGTCAGCGTGACCACCTGGACCCGTCGGTTGGCGTCGTCGCGGGTCCTGGCGACCAGGCCCTGGGCGTGCATCGCGTTCAGGTGGTGAGTAAGCGTCGCGCCCGTTATCCCGACCGCCTCGGCTAGCTCACGCTGGTTGGCCGGCCGGCGGACCTTCAGGTTGAGCAGGACGAGCCAGACCGGGAGGGAGCCCCCGGCCTCGGCCAGCGCTGCGTCGAAGGCGCGCTCCACCGTGCGGGACGCCTGGGCCAGGCGCAGGCCGATCGGCACGGGGAACGGTTCGGGCATGGGGGCGAGTCTAGCATCACACATCGATGTCGAATCGTTTGACATCAAATTCTTCGATATCTAAGATTGATGCATGACCGAGAACACCGAGAACACACCACAGTCCAAGAGCCCGGCCCAACGGGTCGACCCGGCCGCGATGGGCCGGCGGTCCAAGATCTTCCGGGTAGTCAACGTGCCGATGCGGGCGGTGCTCGGGCTGCCGTTCCCGACCCCGCTGAGCAGGAACCTCATGCTCGTCAGCTATACGGGGCGGAAGACCGGGCGCGGCTACCGGCAGCCGCTCAGCTATGCGCGCGACGGCGAGGCGCTGCTCACCCCGGGCGGCGGGCGGTGGACCCTGAACATGGAGGGCGGCCGGCCGGTCAGGATCCGGCTTCGGGGACGGGAGGTGTCCGCCCGTCCGGAACTCGTCCGGGATCCGGGCGAGGTCGAGCGACTGCTTGACGTGATCGTGGCCGGGAACCCGTCTGCGGCAAGATTCATCCCGCTCCCCCGCACACCGGACGGCCGACTCGAGCCGGCTCCGCTCGCGGCCGCCATCGAGTACGGGTTCGCGATCGTCCGCTGGCATCTCGGGTAAAGGCGAAGCAACGGACCGTTCGATATGACGGATTTTTGCCTTTGACCTTGATCTTTTGATTTGCGCCAACCCCAGCTACTACGGCTTGTAGTACACGCGTATTCTGGCTCGTGTGGGCGTAAACCAGCACTATCTGTACGAAGCCCGGCAGATGCAGGCGCTCTCGCTGAGCGTGCATATCCCGCTGGTCTGCTTCGGTATCGCGTTCCCGGTGCTGGTGCTTTTTGCGGAGTACCGTTACCTGCGCACCGGTGACGAGCTCTACCGGACGCTCGCGCGGCGGTGGTCGCGGATCATGCTCGCGCTGTTCGCGGTGGGGGTCGTTACCGGCACGATTCTGTCATTTGAGCTGGGGCTGCTGTGGCCGGTGTGGATGCAGGACTTCGGTAACGTGTTCGGGCTCGGGTTCACGCTGGAGGGCTTCTCGTTCTTCGTCGAGGCCATCTTCATCGGCATCTACGCCTACGGGTGGGACCGGCTGCGGCCGTGGGTCCACTTTTGGTGCGGGGTCCCGATCGCGATCGCGGGGGTCGCGGGCTCGTTCTTCGTCATCGCGGTGAACGGCTGGATGAACCATCCGACGGGATTCACGCTGGTGGACGGCCGCGCGACCGACGTGCACCCGTGGCAGGCGCTGTTCGACAACCCGATGTTCTGGAGCGAGTACGCGCACATGTACTTCGCCGCCTACATCGTCTGCGGGTTCCTGCTGGCCGGGGCGTACGCGTGGGCGTTCCTGCGGGGGCGGCGCGGACGGTACGAGCGGACCGCGTTCGGCATCTCGATGACCGCCGCCTCCGTCGCGGCGCCGCTGCAGGTGATCGTCGGGGACTGGGCCGCCCGAGACGTCGCCGTCTACCAGCCGGTCAAGCTGGCCGCGATGGAGGGCCTGGCGACGACGACCCGGGGCGCGGCCGAGCACCTGCTCGGCTGGTACAACGGGCACGCGGTGGTCTGGGGGATCGAGATCCCGAAGCTGTTGTCGCTGCTCGCCTTCCACAACCCGAACGCGGTCGTCAAGGGACTGAACATCGTCCCGCTGGCCGACCAGCCGCCGGTCAACGTGGTGCGGTTCTCGTTCCAGACCATGGTCGGGATCGGCACCCTGCTCGCGCTGATCGCGCTGGTGTACTTGTTCTTGCGGCTCTTCCGGCGGCGGGAGCCTTGGCCGCGCTGGCTGCTGGTCGCGGTCGTCGCCTGCGGCCCGCTGTCGGTGGTCGCGCTGATCGCGGGCTGGATCACCACCGAGGTCGGGCGGCAGCCGTGGATCGTCTACGACGTGATGCCGGTCGACGCCGCGGTAACCGGGGCCAGCGACATCCCGATTGGCTACGGCACGCTGACCGTGGTCTACGTCATCCTGGGCGTGATCGTCTTCCTGATACTGCGGCGGCTGGCGCGGGCACCGCTGCCGCCTGATTCGGTTCCCGGACACGTCCTGGAGGAGGGTCACGGTGGCTTACGTCCCGGTCGCGTTCATCCTGGCCGGGATGACCGCGTACACGGTGCTGGCGGGGGCCGACTTCGGCGCCGGGCTGTGGACGCTGCTGTCGGTCGGGAACTCGGCCGATGCCCGGCGGATACGCGACCAGGCCAGGCACGCGATGGGCCCGGTGTGGGAGGCCAACCACGTCTGGCTGATCTTCGTGCTCGTGATCGCCTGGACGGCGTACCCGGTCGCGTACGGCTCGATCACCTCGACGCTGGCCGCGCCGCTGCTGATCGCGGCGATCGGGATCATCTTCCGCGGCGCCGCCTACGCGCTGCGGGGTGCGCTTGACGAGTCCCGGTTCGCGGAGTACCTGTTCGCGCTGTCGTCGGTGCTCACCCCGTTCGCGCTCGGCACCGCCGTCGGCGCGATCGCCACCGGCCGGGTCCCGGTCGGCAACGCGCTTGGCAACCCGGTTACGTCATGGCTGAACCCGGCCTGCGTCTTGATCGGCGCGCTGGCGGTGGTCTTCTCCGGGTACCTGGCGGCGGTGTACCTCGCGGCCGACTCGCTGCGCCACGGGAACGTCGCGGATCAGGTCGCGGGAGCGCATGCGGGTGCGGGTGCGGGTGCGGGTGCGGGTGCGGGTGCCGGCACGCTGGCGAACGCCTTCCGGCGGCGCGCGCTGGCGGCGGGCCTGGTCTGCGGCGCGCTGGCGCTGGCGGGGCTGCTGGTCATGCGGAACTCGGGGCTGAACCTGACCCACGGTGCGGCCCTCGCGCTGGTGTGCCTATCGGCCGCGGCCGGCCTGACCACGCTGCTGCTGTGCTGGCGGTACCGGTTCGCGCTGGCCCGGGTGACGGCGGCGCTGGCGGTGGCGGCGGTGGTGGTGGGGTGGGCGGCCGGGCAGGCGCCCCGGTTCCTGCCCGGGCTGACCGTGGTGCAGGCCGCCGCCGGCCGGTCCACCCTGGTCGCGCTGGTCATCGCGGTCGTGGGCGGCGCGGTGGTGCTGGTGCCGTCGCTGGCGCTGCTGTTCACGCTGTACCTGCGCGGGCGGCTGGACACCCCGGAGCAGGCGGTACCGGAGCACGCCGCGCCCGGACCCGAGCCGGCTGGCGACGGGCGCGCGTCGCTGCCGGCGGCTCGGGTGCGGATCTGGGGTGCGGCAGCCATGGCGGGGCTGGTGGGGGGAACGGGGCTGCTGGTGTTCGCAGACGCCAGCTGGGCGCATCTGGTCGGTGTGGTCTGCCTTGTCGTTTGCGCCGTCGCCGTCTTCCTGCTCGCGGCTCCCGGCGACGCGCGTGCGTAACGCGGCGGGCGGCTACGGTGACAGGTAGCTGAGCCCACCGGGGAGCCTAGGGAGGCCGCATGGCTGACGAGGACAGCTGACGAGACAGCTGACGAGACGTACGACGTGATCGTGATCGGGGCGGGGCCCACCGGGGAGAACGTCGCCGGCCGGGCGGTGCGCGGCGGGCTGACCGCCGCGATCGTGGAGGCCGAGCTGGTCGGCGGCGAGTGCTCCTACTGGGCCTGCACGCCGAGCAAGGCGCTGCTGCGGCCGGCTGCGGCGGTGGCCGCGGCGGCGGCGGTCCGCGGGGTGGCGGGCGCGCGGCTGAACCCGGCCGAGGTGCTCGCGCGACGCGACTCCTTCGTGCACGGGTGGAAGGACGACGGACAGGTCGAGTGGCTGAACGGGGCGAAGGTCGATCTCTTCCGCGGGCACGGCCGGATCACCGGCGAGCGCCTGGTCGCCGTCGGCGATCTCACGCTGCGCGCCCGGCAGGCGGTGGTGATCGCCACCGGCACCCGCGCGGTCGTGCCTGACTCGCTGGCCGGCGTTAACGCGTGGACCAGCCGGGAGGCGACGAGCGCGCACGCGGTGCCCGGCCGCCTGGCGATCGTCGGGGGCGGCGTGGTCGGCTGCGAGATGGCGGCCGCCTGGTCGGCGCTGTGCGCGGAGGTCACGCTGATCTCCCGCGGGCGGCTGCTCGACCGGCTACCCGAATTCGCCGGGGAGCTGGTGGCGGCGGGGCTGCGCGACGCCGGGGTCGACGTCCGCATCGGCGCCGACGTGGCCGAGGCGACCCGGGCCCCCGGTAGCGAGCAGCACGGAACCGTCACGCTCAAGCTCGAAGACGGCACCTCGATCGAGGCCGACGAGGTGCTGGCGGCGGTCGGGCGGTCACCGCATACCGAGGACATCGGGCTGGAGACGGCCGGCCTCGCCCCCGGTTCCTGGCTGGAGGTCGATGACACGATGCGGGTGGCCGGCATCGACGGCGGCTGGCTGTACGCGGCGGGCGACGTCAACCACCTCGCGCTCCTCACTCACATGGGCAAGTACCAGGCGCGCGTCTGCGGCGACGCGATCGTCGCCCGCGCCGATGCCCAGGAGCCGACTGTGCGCGACGTGGCCAGCAAGACCTGCGTGCCCCAGGTGATTTTCACGATCCCCGAGGTGGCCGCGGTCGGGCTCACGGCCGAGCAGGCCGAGGCGGCCGGACGGCGCGTCCGCACGGTCGAGTATGAGCTGGGCGACGTGGCCGGCGCGAGGCTGTTCGCCGACGGCTACCGGGGGCACGCCCAGATGGTGGTCGACGAGGACCGCAAGACGATCGTCGGCCTGACCCTGGCCGGCCCCGGCGTGGGCGAGATCATCCACGCGGCCACGATCGCGGTGGTGGGCGAAGTCCCACTGGACCGCTTGTGGCACGCTGTTCCCTCGTACCCCACGATCAGCGAGATCTGGCTCCGCCTGCTTGAGACCTACGGCCTCTAATCAGACCTAACCGGGAGCGACTACGACATTGCGGAAAGAAATTATCTCCGGGGTGTAACGCCCCCGGGGGTGATGGCGTTTCGATAACAGGGTTTCCCCGTAGGAGCCCTCGGATGCCCCCCCGTCCGAGGGCTCCGCACAAAGGGTTCCGGCGCGCGGACCCCTGGGCGAAGCCTGTTGTGTCCGTCGTCGGCCGCGGCCCGCCATCAGCCGCGGCCGATGAACGGCATCGTCGTCGCGGTGATCGTCATGAACTGGACGTTCGCGTCGAGCGGCAGCCCCGCCATGAAGACCACCGCGTCGGCCGCGAGCCGGGGATCGAACGTCGGCTCCCCCATGACGGATCCGTCCGCCTGCGGCGCGCCTGCCGCGATCCGCTCGGTCATCGCGGTGTTGGCGTTCCCGATGTCGATCTGGCCGCAGGCGATGTTGAATGGCCGCCCGTCGAGCGAGATCGACTTGGTCAGGCCGGTGATCGCGTGCTTGGTGACCGTGTAGCCGACCGAGCGCGGTCGCGGCGCGTGCGCGGAGATCGAGCCGTTGTTGATGATCCGGCCGCCCATCGGCCGCTGCTCCTTCATGAGGGCGACCGCGTGGTGCGCGCACAGGTAGGAGCCGGTGAGGTTGGTGGCCACAATCGACTGCCAGCCCTCGGGGGTGATCTCGTCCACCGCGCCAGGCGGCGCGCCGGTTCCGGCGTTGTTGACCAGCAGGTCGACCCGGCCGAAGCGTTCGCGCACCAAAGCGAACAGCGCCGCCACCGAATCCGGGTCGGAGACGTCGGCCTGGACCGGGAGGACCATCTCCGGCAGCGCCAGCGTCACCGTGTCCTCGAGCAGCTCGAAGCGGCGGCCGGCCGCGGCTACGTACCACCCCTGGTAGGCCAGCGCGATCGTGATGAGGCGGCCGAGACCGGAGCCAGCCCCGGTCACGACCGCCACCTTCTCAGTTGTCATGGTCATTACGGTACGACGCGCGCGCCGCCCGTCACCGGGCGCCACCGTCGGCTGTCATTGAGGCCGACGGTGGAACCAGGGTCCGTTCGATAGGACGATGTTGATCTTCAGATTTTGATCTCGCTCAGCGGTGCTCGATAAGCGATGCTCGATAAGCGGTATCTCGCCGCTGGTGGCCGTGGTGTACATGCCCGCCAGCCACAGCTGCCCGTCGATGGCGGTGACCCCGCCGGCGATGTCGCTGAAGCCCGAGCCGCCCGCGTTGGGCGCGTCGTTGACGGACCACGTGCCCGCGCTGTCGCGCAGGACGAGGACGTCGTTGCTGTCGGTCGCCGGGTTCACGTAGGTGCCGACCGCCCAGATGGACCCCTGGGCGGCAGCGACGCCGTACAGGTTGGACCAGTTGGCGCCGTGCGGGACCGCGGGCAGCTTCTCGACGTGCCACTTGCCGCCGACGTAGTGCTCGACCAGCGGGCGTCCGCCGCCGGTCGGGCTGTCAGACTCGCCCGCCACCCAGACCTGGCCGTGGCTGACGGTCAGGCCGTCGAGCAGGACCGAGGCGGAAACCGAGGCCGGCAGGCGCACCACCGACCAGTGATGGCCGTTCCAGTGCTCGACCAGACCCTGGTCAGGCGCCTGCGCGCCCAGTTGCTGTCCGACCGCCCACACGTCGTCGGCCGACACCGCGTCGACCGCGTAGAGGTGATTGCCGGTCGATCCGGGGTTGGGGGTGCGGACCACCGACCAGGCGTGGCCGTTCCAGTGCTCGGCCAGCGTCTCGAAGATCCCGTTGCCGCTCTCCTGGTCGCCCACGACCCACACATCCGACTTCGACCGGGCCGAGGCGCCGAACATCAGGTCGCGCAGCGATCCGGGCTGCGGCGTGTTGGCGATGTACCACTTGTGGCCGTTCCACACCTCGACCAGCGCGCGGTCCTGGAAGGCGCCGTTGAGGCGCTCGCCGACCGCCCAGGCCTCGCCGCCGGAGGCCGCCAGGCCGTAGAACGAGTTGAAGTTGGGGCCGGTGTTCGGGGTGCGGACGACGGTCCAGTGCTTGCCGTTCCAGTGCTCGGCGAAGGTCAGGGTCGCGTCCTGATTGCTGTCGCCCTGGTCGGGCAGGTAGTCGCCGACCGCCCAGATGTCGGTGGCCGAGGACCCGGCGATCGCGCCGACGCTGTTGTCGCTGGTGCCGAGGAGCTGGGTCCGCTCCACGGTCCAGCCGCCGGAAGACGGGGGCGACTTCGGCGACAGCGACAGCGGCTCCTTAGGGTGCGAGGGCGTCGGGGTCGGCCACGACGCCTCCGGATGCACCTTGGTGGCGATGGCGGGCGAGCCGGTCACCGCGAGCAGGTCGGAGATCGGGGTGACGTGCTTGGTGTCGCAGGTGAACTTGAGGCAGCCGAGCCCGAAGGCGTGCTGGATGCTGCTCAGCGTGGAGTAGTGGTTCGCGGGGAGGTTGTCCTTCACCGCGCGCGGGCCGTGGCTGGTGACCACCACCGTCGCGATCTGGCCGCCGCCGGGGTTCCCGTCGCAGCAGCCGGCGCTGTTGTCGCCGTTGTCGTAGGTGATGATGACCGCGTTGTTGCCCTTCGCCCAGAACTTGGCGTGCGTGATCTCGCTGACCAGCTGCCCCAGGTAGGCGTCGCCGACCGAGTCCAGGTGCTGCTGCTGCGGGTCGCCCAGGTTGCCGCTGTCCAGGCAGTACGGCGGGTCGCCGTGCATGTCGTGGCACTCGTCGGGGACGATGTAGCCGAACCGAGGCACGTCTCCGGCCTTCAGGTCGCGGCTGAGCTCGGTGATCGGCACCTGCCGGGACCAGTCGTAGGGGTTCCACGAGCTGGTGAAGTTCTGGATGCCGTCGTGCTTGGAGACGTAGAGCGGGTCGCTGTCGGGCGCGCCGTTGCACTTGGCCGGGTAGCAGATGCCCTGGTAGTCCGGGTGCGGCAGCCCTTGCAGGTACGCCTTCCAGCTGATGCCGGCGTGGTCAAGCTGGCTGATCAGGCTGGGCGCGTCGACCTTGTTCTTCCAGTACGCGTCGTCGCTGCTGACGTTGTAGGTGCTTCCGCCGAGGATGCTCACGTAGTTGGTCTCGCTGCTGTCACCCGACGTGCCGAAGTAGTCGGTCTCGAGGCCGAACGTCTTGGCCAGGTAGTTCAGGTTGGGGGCGGCCTTGTTCCCGATCACGTCGTGGAAGCCGTTGTTCTCTTCCATGATCAGGAAAACGTGGTCGAGGCGCGGGGCGGAGACCGCCGCGAACGAGGCGGTGCTCGTGGTGGCCAGCCCGGCGGCTGACCCGGTGGCCGCGGCGGCGGCCGTGGTGGTGGTCGCGGCGGTGACCGCAGCGAGTGAAGTCCCGACAAAGAGCGCCAGAACCCCAGCAAGTATACCGGGTATACGCATAACAGGATTCAAACGCGCCTAATTGAACACGACGTGACCCAGCTCACACGGCAGGGTTACGTCCTGAAGACACGCTGAAGACGCGCCGCAGGCGGACCGAACGTCGGTCGAGGGCCTACTGCGGCTACTCGCCGGTGAAGGCGGCCTTCCGCTTCTCCACGAAGGCGGTGACGCCCTCGAGGAAGTCCCTCGAGCCGCCGAGCTCGCCCTGGATCTTGGCCTCGAGGGCCAGGTGCTCGGGCATCCGCGAGTAGAGCCAGTGGTTGAGCTCGCGCTTGCTGCCCGCGTAGGAGCGGGTAGGGCCGTTGCTGAGGCGCTCGAGCAGGTCATCGGCGCGCTGGGCGAACTCCTGGTCCGGCCAGGCCGCGTTGATCAGGCCGATGTCGACCGCCTTGGCCGCCGCGACCGGCTCGCCCAGGAGCGCCATCTCGGCGGCCCGGGCGAAGCCGATGCGGGACGGGACGAACAGCGACGCGCCGCCGTCGGGGACCAGGCCGATGTTCACGAACGCGAGCACGAAGCTGGCCGACTCCGCGGCCACCACCAGGTCGCCCGCCAGCGCGAGCGACAGGCCCGCCCCGGCGGCCGCGCCGTTGACCGCGGTCACGACCGGCTTGGGCATCTCCCGGATGGCGGTGACGATCGGGTTGTACCAGGTGACCAGGGTGGCTTCCGTGTCGACGCGTCCGCCGTTGGCCTGGGCGGCGGCCAGGCCCTCCTTGAGGTCGGCCCCCGAGCAGAACGCCCGGCCCGCGCCGGTCAGCATGACCGCGCGGACCTCTTCGTCGGCCGCGACCTCGCGCAGCACCCTGAGCAGGTCGGCCGAGAGCTCGCCGGACCAGGCGTTCATCCGCTCCGGTCGGTTCAGCTCAATTTTTACGGCGCCGGGGGCTCGATAGACGTTCACCGTGCCGTAACCCTGGTCTGCCTGATGGTCGCTCACGACGGTCAGGTTACAACTGTGGTATGGCCAAGCACGAGCACGAGACCAGCAAATCGGGCAAGTCAGGCAAGTCGTCGCCCAAGAAGCCGCAGGCGTCGTCGGAGGAGGAGCCGCCGGCGTCGCAGGAGCCGCAGGAGAGGCTGCCGAAGAAGCCCTACGAGGCGGAGCTGTACCGGCTGCAGGGGGAACTGGTCAAGGTCCAGGAGTGGATGCGCACGTCGGGCGCCCGGATCGTGATCATCTTCGAGGGCCGCGACGCGGCCGGCAAGGGCGGCACGATCAAGCGGGTCACGCAGTACCTCAACCCGCGCGTCGCGCAGATCGCGGCGCTGCCCACGCCGACCGAGCGCGAGAAGACCCAGTGGTACTTCCAGCGGTACATCACGCACCTGCCCCCGGCGGGCGAGATGACGCTGTTCGACCGGTCCTGGTACAACCGGGCGGGCGTGGAGCGCGTGATGGGGTTCTGCACCAAGGAACAGTACGCGGAGTTCATGCACCAGTGCCCGATCTTCGAGCGGATGCTGGTCGAAGACGGCATCCTGCTGCGCAAGTACTGGTTCTCGGTCAGCGACTTCGAGCAGCAGAAGCGGTTCGAGTCGCGGCTCGACGACCCGCTGCGGCGGTGGAAGCTCTCGCCGATGGACCTGGAGTCCATCAGCCGCTGGGAGTCGTACTCACGGGCCAAGGACGACATGTTCACGATGACCGACATTCCGGAAGCGCCGTGGTTCGTGGTCGAGTCCGACGACAAGCGGCGGGCGCGGATCAACATGATGGCGCACCTGCTGTCCACGATCCCGTACCGGGACGTGGCCGAGCCGTCGCTCAAGCTGCCGAAGCGGCCGACCTCGACTGGCTACCAGCGGACCCCGATGGATATGCAGACGTTCGTTCCCGATCATGCCGCGGCGCTGGTCAAATAGCTCCGATAATGAGGCAGACTTGGGCGGGTGAGCGACGGCGAATTGCGGCGGCGAGCGGCCGAACTCGGTGTTTCTGTCAGCTACTGGGACTGGCAGGGACGCGAGGTAACCGTGTCCGACGAGACCCTTGAGGCGATCGTCACCGCCCTTGAGGAGGTGCCGTCGGCGGCCGGCGACGGCCTGACCGCGCCGGACGCGGTCGCCCCGGTGCCGTCGGAGCGGTCCTGGGGGTTCACCGTCCAGCTCTACTCGCTCCGCTCGCGCCGCTCCTGGGGCCATGGCGACCTGCGGGATCTGGCCGACTTCGCCGCCTGGTCCGCGCGCGAACTCGGCGCCGGGTTCGTGCTGATCAACCCGCTGCACGCCGCCGAGCCGCTGCCACCGGTGTCCCCGTCGCCCTACCTGCCGATGAGCCGTCGCTGGCTCTCGCCGCTCTACCTGCGGGTTGAGGACGTACCTGAATACAAAAACCTGAGTTTTCCCGAACGGACCCGGCTGTCTCTCCTCGGTCAGCCGCTCCGGGCCGCCAGTGCGACGTCCGCGCTGATCGATCGGGACGCGGTCTGGACGGCCAAGCGCGAGGCGCTGGAGATGCTGCGGAAGGTGCCGCTGACCGACGAACGGCAGGCGGCGCTGGATTCGTTCCGGGGGCGGCATGGCCGGGCGCTGGAGGACTGGGCCGCCTGGTGCGCACTGGCGGAGGTGCACGGGCCGGACTACCGGGAGTGGCCCGCGCGGCTGAAGGACCCACGGTCGGCGGCGGTGCGGAAGGCGGTCGGCAGCGGCGACCTGGCGGTGCAGGCGGAGTTCCACTCCTGGGTCCAGTGGCTGGTGGCCGACCAGGTCGCGTACGCCCAGGCGGCCGCGCGGGAGGCCGGGATGGCGATCGGCATCATCGCCGACCTGGCGATCGGCGCGCACCCGGGCGGCGCGGACGCGTGGGCCGGGCAGGAATTCCTCGCCCCCGGGTTCACCGTGGGGGCGCCGCCGGACGCGTTCAACCAGCGCGGGCAGGACTGGGCGCTGCCGCCTTACCACCCGCGGGCGCTGGCGGCGGCCGGGTACCGGCCGCTGGCCGACCTGTTCGATTCGACCCTGGGGCGCCACATCGCGGCCGGCGGGCTGCGGATCGATCACGTCATGGGGCTGTCGCGGCTGTGGTGGATACCGGAGGGGATGTCCCCCGACCAGGGCGCCTACGTGTACTACGACGTCCAGGGCACGCTGGGCACGCTCGCGGCGGCCGCGGTGGCGGCCGGCTCGGTGGTCATCGGCGAGGACCTCGGCACGGTCGAGCCGTGGCTGCGGGACGCGCTGGCCGCGCGGGGCGCGCTCGGCACGCAGATGCTGTGGTTCGAGCGGGGCTGGTCCGACGAGCCGCTCGCGCCCCGGTGGTGGCGTCGGAACTCGTTGGTGACGGTGTCCACCCACGACCTGCCGCCGGCCGCCGCGTTCCTGTCCGGCTCGCAGGTGACCGACCGGCTGGCACTCGGCCTGCTCACCCGCACCGAGGCAGAGGAGCGGGCGGAGGCCGACCGGATCGTCGATGACTGGATCGGGGCGCTGGTGGGGCAGGGGCTGCTGCCCGCTGGTCCTGGCCGGCCGTCGGCGGATGAGTTCACCGCCGCCCTGTACGGGTACCTGGCGCTCACGCCGGCGCTGCTGATCGGCGTCAACCTGGCCGAGGCGGCGGGCGAGATCCGCTCGCAGAACATGCCAGGCACCTCGACCGAGTACCCCAACTGGAAGCTGCCGCTGTGCGGCCCGGCGGGCGATCCGGTGCTGCTGGAGGACCTCCCCGCCAGCGATCGGGTGCGCCGAGTGGCGCGGGCCGCCGCCGGCCCGCTGAGTCGGTAGAGCCCCGTCCCGCTAAGGTAGGCCGGAAGCAGCCAGGCGATGGCTACGACGCGGCAGACCGAAGGAGACGAGGACGACATGACCGCCCAGGCGACTGCGCAGATCGGCGTCACGGGGCTCGGCGTGATGGGCCGAAACCTGGCCAGGAACTTTGCCAGGCACGGTTACCCGACGGCCCTGCACAACCGTACGACGGCCAGGACCGACGCCATCATGGCGGAGTTCGGCCACGAGGGCACCTTCGTCCCCGCCCACACCGCCGAGGAGTTCGTCGCCAGCCTGGAGCGCCCGCGTCGCCTGGTGATCATGGTGAACGCGGGGGCGGCGACCGACGCCGTGATCGACGAGTTCGCCCCGCTGCTTGAGCCGGGCGACATGATCATCGACGGCGGCAACGCGCACTTCAACGACACCCGCCGCCGCGAGGCCGCGCTCCGTGACCGCGGCCTGCACTTCGTTGGCATGGGCGTGTCCGGTGGTGAGGAGGGCGCGCTCAACGGCCCGTCGATCATGCCGGGCGGGTCGGCCGAATCCTGGCAGGCGCTCGGTCCCATGCTCGAGGCGATCGCGGCCACGGTCGACGGCGTGCCGTGCACCACGCACGTCGGCCCGGACGGCGCCGGGCACTTCGTGAAAATGGTCCATAACGGCATCGAGTACGCCGACATGCAGCTTATCGCGGAGGCGTACGACCTGCTCCGGCACGCGGGCGGGTACGAGCCCGCGCAGATCGCCGAGATCTTCCGCACCTGGAACCGCGGCCGCCTCGACTCCTACCTGATCGAGATCACGGCCGAGGTGCTCGCGCACACCGACGGCAAGACCGGACGCCCGTTCGTCGACATCGTGCTCGACCAGGCCGAGCAGAAGGGCACCGGCCGGTGGACCATCCAGACCGCGCTTGACCTGGGTGTGCCGGTCGACGGGATCGCCCAGGCGACCTTCGCCCGGTCGCTGTCCGGCCACGCTGACCTGCGCGCCGCCGCCCGGGGGCTGGCCGGGCCTGGCCGCGACGCGACCGTCGCCGACCCCGGCGCGTTCGCGGACAAGGTCGAGCAGGCACTCTACGCGTCCAAGATCGTGTCCTACGCTCAGGGCTGGAACATGATCGCGGCCGGCAGCGAGGAGTACGGCTGGGACATCGACCTGGGGACGATGGCGGTCATCTGGCGCGGCGGGTGCATCATCCGGGCCGCGTTCCTCGACCGGATCCGGGCCGCCTACGAGGGCAACTCGCAGCTGCCGACCCTGCTGGCCGACCCCGATTTCGCCCGGGAAGTCGCGGGGGCGCAGGACGCCTGGCGGGAGGTGGTGTCGACGGCCGTCAGCGAGGGAATCCCGGTGCCCGGGTTCTCGG
This sequence comes from uncultured Actinomycetota bacterium, assembly GCA_963773105.1. Lineage (GTDB taxonomy): Bacteria > Actinomycetota > Actinomycetes > Streptosporangiales > Streptosporangiaceae > Trebonia. The sequence continues at coordinate 536,793 of CAVZAA010000001.1, read as the reverse complement.
CCGCGCTGGCGTATTACGACGCGCTCCGCGCCGAGCGGCTGCCCGCGGCGCTCATCCAGGGCCTGCGCGACTTCTTCGGCGCCCACACCTACCGTCGCACCGACGCCGACGGCAGCTTCCACACCCTGTGGGCCGACGACCGCTCGGAAGTCACCCGGTAACCCCGCGAGCCGAAGGGCGCGCCCCTGTCCGCGGACTGAGGAGCGAAGGAGCGAAGCGACCGAGCGACGAGGGAGCGGACAGGGGTCCCCAGCGCCCGGTAGGCCGGGGGCCTTGGGAAGAGCGGGGAAAACACAGCGGCGGGTTCGGAACCCGGGGGGCGGGGCAGTCGTCAGGCGTGGAAGGATCGGTTTGATTACACCGATCGCATGAGGGCAACGCCCGGCAATGACGCGGGCACCTGACGAGGGGAGACGGACATGCCGACGACTCCGCTGCGGGAGCGGAAGGCGTGGCAGGCGCTCGAGCGCCATTACGCGGAAATCTCCGGGCAGCACTTGCGCGACCTTTTCGCCGCCGACCCCCAGCGGGGCGAGCGGCTGACCGCCGAGGCCACCGGAATTTACCTGGACTATTCCAAGAACCGGATTACCGACGAGACGGTGGCGCTGCTGATCCAGCTGGCCGAGGAGTCGGGCGTGCCGGAGCACCGGGATGCGATGTTCCGCGGCGACCACATCAACGTGTCCGAGAACCGGGCGGTGCTGCACACCGCGCTCCGACTGCCCGCCACCGCCGCCCTTGTCGTCGACGGGCAGGACGTCGTCGCGGAAGTGCACGGCGTGCTCGCGCGCATGCGCGACTTTTCCAACCGCGTCCGCTCGGGCGAATTCAAGGGCTTTACCGGGAAGCCGATTAAGAACGTCATCAATGTCGGCATCGGCGGCTCCGATCTCGGCCCGGTGATGGCGTACGAGGCGCTCAAGCACTACTCCGAGCGGAATCTGACCTTCCGTTTCGTATCGAACGTGGACTCCACCGATTTCGTCGAGGCGGTCCGCGATCTGTCGGCCGACGAGACCCTCTTTATCATCTCCTCCAAGACCTTCGGGACGCTGGAGACGCTGACCAACGCCGAGTCGGCCAAGGAATGGGTGGTGTCCGCCCTGGGATCGCCCGATGCGGTGGCCAACCACTTCGTGGCGGTGTCGACCAACGCCGAGAAGGTGTCGGCGTTCGGCATCGACACCGCCAACATGTTCGGGTTCTGGGACTGGGTCGGCGGTCGCTACTCGATGGACTCCGCGATCGGGCTGTCCACCATGATCGCGCTCGGCGCGGACCAGTTCGACGAGATGCTGGCCGGGTTCCACGACATGGACGAGCACTTCCGCACCGCGCCGCTGGCGGCCAACCTGCCGGTGCTGATGGGCCTGCTGGCGGTGTGGTACCGGGACTTCTTCGGCTGCCAGACGGTCGGGGTGATGCCCTACGACCAGTACCTGAAGCGGTTCCCCGCCTACCTGCAGCAGCTGACCATGGAGTCCAACGGCAAGCACGTTACGCTGGCCGGCCAGCACGTCGACTACGACACCGGCGCGGTCTACTGGGGCGAGCCCGGCACCAACGGCCAGCACTCGTTCTACCAGCTCATCCACCAGGGCACGGTGCTCATTCCGGTGGACCTGATCGGCTTCGCGCGCACCCTGAACCCGCTGGGCGAGCACCACGACTACCTCTCTTCCAACGTGTTCGCGCAGGCCGAGGCGCTCGCCTTCGGCAAGACCGAGGAGCAGGTACGGGCCGAGGGGACACCCGAGGCGGTCGTGCCGCACCGGGTGATGGAGGGCAACCGCCCGACCAACACGCTGCTGTGCGACATCCTCACCCCGCGGCTGCTCGGCACCCTGGTCGCGCTCTACGAGCACTCGGTGTTCGTGCAGGGGACTATCTGGGACATCGACTCGTTCGACCAGTGGGGCGTCGAGCTGGGCAAGCAGCTGGCCCAGCGCATCATCCCCGAGCTGACGTCGGCGTCGGAGCCGGAGCTCACGCACGACTCGTCCACCAACGCCCTGATCCGCCGTTACCGATCACTGAAGTCGTCCAAGGAGGCGTGAGAACTCGCCATGGCAACTGACTCACCAATGCAGCTCGGCATGATCGGGCTCGGCCGGATGGGATCCAACCTGACCCGGCGGCTGATGCGCGACGGCCACCACGTCGTCGTGTACGACGTGAACGCGGACGCGGTCAAGGGGCTGGAGGCAGAGGGCGCCACCGGCACCCACACGCTGGCCGAATTCGTGAACGCGCTGGAGAAGCCGCGCAGCGTCTGGATCATGATCCCAGCCGGGATCGTCGACCAGACGCTGGAAGCGCTGGTGCCGCTGCTGGACGCCGACGACACGATCATCGACGGCGGGAACTCCTACTACCACGACGACATCACCCGGTCCAGGGCCGTCGCAGTGAAGAAACTGCACTACCTCGACGTCGGCACCTCCGGCGGCGTATGGGGCCTTGACCGGGGCTACTGCCTGATGATCGGCGGGGACTCGGCCGCGGTGATGCGGCTCGACCCGATCTTCAAGACGATCGCGCCGGGTGAGGGCAGCGCCGAGGCAACGCCCGGCCGCGCCCCTAGATCCCAGGCGTCCCAGGGTTACCTGCACTGCGGGCCGTCGGGGGCCGGGCACTTCGTCAAGATGGTGCACAACGGGATCGAGTACGGCATGATGGCCGCGATCGCCGAGGGCCTGTCGATCATCAAGGGCGCCGACATCGGCAATCAGCAGAACGCCGTCCACGACGCGGAGAACACGCCGCTGCGTGACCCCGAGTACTACCGGTACGACATCAACACGGCCGACGTCGCCGAGGTGTGGCGGCGCGGCTCGGTGATCTCGTCCTGGCTGATCGACCTGACCGCGGCGGCGCTGGCGAAATCGCCCGACCTGAGCGAGTTCGGCGGCCGGGTGTCGGACTCGGGCGAGGGCCGCTGGACGGTGGAGGCCGCGATCGACGAGGGCGTGCCCGCGCCGGTCATCACCGCGGCCCTGTACCAGCGGTTCGAGTCGCGTGACCTCGGCGTGTTCACCGGGAAGATCCTGTCGGCGATGCGGTCGGAGTTCGGCGGGCACGCGGAGCAGAAGGGATGACGACCGGACCTGCACGGGGGACCCACGCGCGCCCGAAGCCGCACATCATCGTGCTGTTCGGCGCGACCGGGGACCTGGCCAAGCGGAAGCTGCTGCCCGGGCTGTACCACCTGTTCGTGGCCGGCCTGCTGCCGGAAAAGTTCGCCATCATCGGCACCTCGCCGCCGGAGTTCGCGGTCTCCGAGGACGACTTCAGGAAGCACGCGAGGTCGGCCTGCGACCAGTTCGGGGTGGCGAAGCCCTTTGGCGAGCCGTGGGAGAAGTTCGTCTCGCAACTGACGTTCGCGTCGGCGTCGCCCGAGGATCCCTCGCCGCTGGTGGCCGCCGTCGCCACCGCCGAGAAGGCCATCGCCAACGCGCATGGAGGCTCGGTTGCGCGGTTGTTCCACCTGGCGGTGCCGCCGTCGGCGTTCGCCTCGGTGGTGGCCATGCTGGGCGCGTCCGGGCTGGCCACGGAGAACTCCGAGGTGATCATCGAGAAGCCGTTCGGTACCGACCTGGCCTCGTCCCGGTCGCTGAACGAGGGCGTGCACAAGGTCTTCAGCGAGGCGCAGATATTCAGGATCGACCACTTCCTGGGCAAGGAGTCGATCGACAACATCCTCGCCTTCCGGTTCGCCAACGGGCTCTTCGAGCCGATCTGGAACCGCCAGCACGTCAAGTACGTGCAGATCGACGTGCCGGAGACGCTGTCGATCGAGGGGCGGGCCGCGTTCTACGACGCGACCGGCGCCTACCGGGACATGGTGGTGACGCACCTGTTCCAGGTGCTCGCGTTCCTGGCGATGGAGCCGCCGGTGTCGCTGACGGCCAGGCAGCTGCGCGATGAGAAGCTGAAGGTCTACGACGCGCTGAAGCCGATCGACCTGCGGCATGTGGTGCGCGGGCAGTACAGCGGCTACACCCGCTCGTCCGGGGTGCCGGCCGATTCGGACACCGAGACGATGGTCGCCCTCCGGGTCGAGGTAGAGAACTGGCGTTGGCGCGGAGTGCCGTTCTACCTGCGGTCAGGCAAGTCGATGAAGGCCTCACGGCAGGTAATCACGCTCGGGTTCCACGAGCCCGCGCTGCGCATGTTCCAGGCGCACAGGAGGGACATACCGACCGGCCGGACCAACGAGATCGTCATCGACTTCGCCGATCCCGGGTCGATCAACGTGGACTTCATGGCCAAGCTGCCGGGGCCGGAGATGACGCTGGGCACGGGCACCATGAGCTTCCGCTACGCCGACTCGTTCACTCAGGCCAACGCGCTCGAGGGGTACGAACGGCTGATCCTGCTGGCGATGCTGGGGGACCAGTCGCTGTTCACCAGCTCCGAAGGCATCGAGCGGGTATGGGAGGTATCGGAGCCGCTGCTGACGTCGCCGCCGCCGGTGGAGCCGTACGAGCCGGGCACGTGGGGACCGGAGAGCGTGGACAAGCTGATCGCCCCGCACCACTGGCACCTGCGGTGAAACTGGAGGACGAGTAGCTGCCGACCGCCGCCCGGCCCCGCCCGTCAGGGCGCGGGGCCGGGGCGAACGGTAGCCTCTAGGGAGTTATGCCTGCTGTCTCGTTTGTGGTCAACGGCTCGCTGGCCGGGGTCAGCGGGCGGTTCGTGCCACTGTGCCGCGAGGTCGCCGCCCGGCACGGCTGGACGGCCCAGTTCCACGTCACCGAGAAGGCGGAGGCCGGGGTGGCCGCGGCCAAGGGATCGGCCCTCGACGGGGCGGACCTGGTGGTGGCGGTGGGCGGGGACGGGACCGTCCGCGGCTGCGCCGAGGGCGTGGCGTCGACCGGCGTGCCGCTCGGAATCGTCCCCCACGGCACCGCCAACCTGCTCGCGCGGACGCTCGGCATCCCCGGCCAGCCGAGGGCGGCCCTCGACGTCGCGCTCGACCACCGCAGGCCGACTGACGATCGGCTGATCGACCTGGCGATCGCCGATCGGGAGCCCTTTACCGCGATGGCGGGCATGGGCCTCGACGCGGCCGTCGTCGCCGGGACCAAGCTCAAGCACCAGTTCGGCTGGTTCGCCTACGCGATGTCGGGGGCGGCCCACCTCGCCAGCCCGCCGGCCCGGTTCACGATCAAGCTGGACGACGACCCGCCCATCGAGCGGACCGCACGGTCGGTCGTGGTCGGCAACTCCGGGCTGCTGCCGGGCGGCTTCAGCCTGCTGCCGGACGCCCTGCTTGACGACGGGCTGCTCGACGTGGGCGTCCTCGCGCCGCACGGCCCGCTCGGGTGGCCCCGGGTGGCTACCCGGGTGCTGACCAACAGCCATCACCAGGACCGGATGCTCGAGCGGTTCCAGGCCCGCCGGGTCGAGATCACGTCCGCCGTAATCCTCCCCCGCGAGGTTGACGGCGAGGTCATCGCGCCGGGGAACACGCTCTCGGTCATGGTCCAGCCGAGCACGCTCACGGTCCGGGTGCCGTTGACGCAGCCCCAAGCCGCCATCGGAGCAGCGGTAAAGCGGTAATAGAGGGGGTCCCGCTGCGACCCTCAATCGGCGGGTGTATACCGGTATTGGCGCTTCAAATGCGAAAGCCGGTGAACGTGTCCATGGACGCGGAAGAGAGCTTGCTCGGCAAGGTCGGGCGGGTTACAGTCTCCATTCCGGCACACGGCCCCGGCGAGGTACTGCTCCCCATTCGGGGCGCCAGCGAGGCCTTCGCCGCTTGGTCCGATGAGCCAATCCCCCGCCACACGCGGGTGGCCGTCGTCGAATCACTGTCGGCCCGCTCGGTGCTCGTCACCCCATTTCCCTAGACTCGAGGAAGAGTCAATCATGCTGTTCTGGCACGTACCCGCGCCCAACGAGGCACTGCTCATCTCCGGTTCCAAGCGGCGCTCGGATGCAACGCAATTCCGCATTGTCACCGGTCACGGCAGCTTTGTCATGCCGGTGAAGCAGCGCGCGCGAATTCTCTCGCTTGCCCTGCGCGAGGCCGAAATCACCGAAGAGTGCATTACCAACCAGGGCATCAGGCTCAACGTCCGCGCGGTCGCCGCGTTCAAGGTCGGCGACGACCAGGCGTCGATCGCCAACGCCGCCCGCCGGTTCCTGTCCGAGCAAGACCGGATGGAGATCCTGGTCGGCCGGGTCTTCGCCGGCCACCTGCGATCGATCATCGGCGGGCTGACGGTGGAGCAGATCATCAGGGAGCGGGACCGGGTGGCGCAGGAGGTGAAGGAGGGCAGCCACTCCGAGATGGAGAAGCTCGGGATCGTGGTGGACGCGCTCGAGATCCAGGAGATCGAGGACGCCTCCGGGTACATCAACAACCTGGCCGCGCCGCACGCGGCCGCGGTCGCCAGCCAGGCCAGGATCGCCAAGGCCCAGGCCGAGCTCGAGGCGGCCGAACGCGAGCTCGACGCCGCCGCGATGAAGGCGCAGTACGAGCGCGACATGGCGATCAAGCAGGCCGGCTACCGTGCGGAGACCGAGCAGGCCAAGGCGCGGGCCGCGCAGGCGGGCCCGCTGACCGAGGCGCAGGCGTCGCAGGAGGTCATCGCGCAGCAGACCGCGCTGGCGCAGCGGCAGGCCGAACTGGCCGCGCAACGCCTCGAGGCCGACGTCAGGCGGCCGGCCGACGCGGAGGCCTACCGCAAGCGCACGATCGCGGAGGCCGACCGGGACCAGTCTCGGTTCGCGACCGAGGCGGAGGCCTTCCGCAGGCGGACGATGGCCGAGGCCGACCGCGACCAGGCCCGGCTGGCGGCCGAGGCGGAGGCTTACCGGCAGAAGACGCTGGCCGACGCGCAGGCGCAGTCGGTGCAGGTCAAGGCCGACGCAGACGCGCACGCGGAGCGGTCGCTGGCCCAGGGCCAGGCGGACGCGAACCTGGCCCGGGCCGAGTCGCTGCGCGCGGGCAACCAGGAGCTGATCGCGGCCGACCGGCTGATGGCGAACCTGCCCGCGATCGTCGAGGCGGCCGCGCGCGGTCTGGCCGGCGCGAACCTCACCGTCCTCAACGGCACCCAGGGCGTCAACGAGGTCGTGGCCGGCCTGATCGGGCAGGGCATGTCCATCCTCGACCTGCTCAAGAAGAGCTCGGCCAACGGCATTGGCGCGGCCAACGGCAATGGCAAGGTCCCGGCCCAGGTGACGGATGGCAGGGGCGCCGATCTGAACTAGCCCGCCGTGGTCAGAGCACGGCGCGGGCATGGCAGGCTGGAAGCATGTCAGAGCCTCTTACCCTGATGGCAGTCCACGCCCACCCCGACGACGAGGCGTCAAGCGGCGGCATTCTCGCCGCTTACGCCGACCAGGGCATCCGGACGGTCGTAGTCACCTGCACCAACGGCGAGTACGGCGACGCGCCCGGCGGGATCAAACCCGGCCAGCCCGGCCACGATCCCGAGGCGGTGGCCACACAGCGCCTGGCCGAGCTCGAACAGTCGGTGAAGATCCTCAAGGTCAGCGACCTGGAGACGCTCGGCTACCACGACTCCGGCATGGAGGACTGGGACTACAAGAGCCGTCCCGAGGCCTTCAGCAACGTGCCGGTTGAGACCGTCGCGGGCCGGATCGCCGAGCTGATCGTCAAATACCGCCCGCAGGTGCTCGTCACCTACGACGACCAGGGCGCCTACCAGCACCCGGACCACGTGCACGCGAGCCTGGCGGCGCAGGCGGCGGCCAAGGAGACCGGCATCCCGGCCAAGGTCTACCTGTCGACGATGAAGGGCTCCAACTGGCGGAAGATCTTCGACGCGCTGCGCGAGGCGGGCGAGGAGGTACCGGACTGGCAGGAGGACGAGGAGCGCACCCGCCGCGCGCTTGAGTCAGAGGCCCGGATCACCACCACGATCGACATCCGCTCGGTGCTCGAGCGCAAGCGGGCGGCGCTGTTCGCGCACGGCAGCCAGATCAACGACTCGTGGTTCAGCAAGATCCCGCCCGAGATCACCGAGCAGGTTTTCGGCTACGAGTACTTCATCCGCGCGGTCGACGCGACCGGCACCCCGGTCCCGGAGACCGACCTGTTCGCGGGGCTGCGAACCGGGGCATAACCGGCGTGTGGCCGACGATCGCGTAGCCGCCGCCGCGGCGGAGCTGTACGGGGCCGACCCGGAGGCGTTCACCGAGCGCCGCAAGGCGCTTGCGGCGGAGGCGAAGACCGCCGGCGATAAGAGCGCGGCCACCGCGATCGCGGCGCTGCGCAAGCCGACCCGCGCGGCCTGGGTGGTCAATCGGCTTGCCCGCGCCGACCCCGACGCCCCGGCCCGGCTTGCTTTGCTCGCCGCCGAACTGCGGGGCGCCGAGCAGGCCAAGGACGGGCCGCGGCTGCGCGAGTTGTCGGCCGCGCGCGGGGCCCTGCTCGACGCGCTCACGGCCCAGGCGCTGGCCGCGGCCGACGTCCCCGAGCCGCCGCCCAGCCTGCGGGCGGAGGTGACGGACACGCTGACCGCGGCGTTGGCCGACCCGGGGACCGCAGCCGACTTCGCCGCCGGCACGCTGACCAAGGCGGCGCAGTGGTCCGGGTTCGGCTATGCCGAGTTCGCCCCGGCCGACGACTCAGCTCCCGACGGCCTCGCCTCCTCCGACGAGGCCGCGACTCCCCACGGCGCCGCACCCGCGCGCCCCCGGACGTCCGTCGCCCGTGATACCGCACCGGTCGACCTCGCCTCGCGCAGGTCCGGTCGGGCGCGTACGGCGACCGCGCCCGGGGCGAAGCGCGACCGCACCGCCGCGGGCCCGGCCGCTCAGGCGGCGCCCCTGCGCGCGGCGCAGGAGCGGGAGCGGGAGCGGTTGGCGGCAGAGGAGCAGCGGCGGGCGCAGGAGGTAGCCGAGCGGGCCGCCCGTGCGCGGGAGAAATACGAGGATGCCGAACGGGCCGTGGCTCAGGCGTCCACCGCCGCCGCCGACGCCGACGCGGTGGAAGACCGGCTGGAGGCGGAGGTCCGTGACCTTGAAGAACGTCTCACGAAGGCGCGGGACCACCTGGCCGACGCCCGACGCCGTGCCCGTCACGCCGAAGCGGCCGAGCGCCGTGCCCGCCAGGCCCTTGATCGGCTGCCTCATCCGTTACGCCCTCGAAGGTCTGTGCAGGCACACCTTTGACTGCTTAGTATGAACCGATTGATACCTTCCAATATGGATGTTGTTGCAGTGCGGGGATTTTAAGCGTGGACCACTTTTACCTCAGTATTTCTCGCGGTCAAGCCTGCCCGTGACGACCTTTGTGCGATCGGCCGACGGTCGGCGGCTTGCCGTGAAGATCTCGGGAAATCCCACCGGTCATCCCGTGTTCATACTGCACGGAACGCCAGGAAGCCGCGTCGGGCCATTCCCTAAGAGCAGGGTTCTCTACGAGCTCGGCGTCCGGCTGATCAGCTTCGACCGACCAGGCTACGGCCGCTCGGATCGGCTGGACTCCCGTCGGGTGGCCGACGTGGTGCCCGACGTCGTCGCGATCGCCGACATGCTTGACCTGCCCCGGTTCGCCGTCCTGGGCCGTTCGGGCGGCGGACCGCACGCGCTCGCCTGCGCCGCCCTGCTGCCCGATCGGGTGACCCGGGCCGGCGTGCTGGTGTCGCTGGCGCCGTGGGCGGCCAAGGGCCTTGACTGGTTCGCCGGCATGACCGACTCCAATGTCCGCGAGTACACGGCCGCGGCAAGCGAGCCCGAGCTGCTGACCGCGACCCTCGTGCAGACCGCCGCCCGCATAAAGGCCGACCCCGCCAGTCATGTGACCGCCCTCGCACCAGAGATGCCGGCCGCCGACCGGCGGGTCGTGTCCGACGTCGGCATCCGCGCCCAGTTGGCGCAGAATTACGCCGAGGCGCTCCGCGATTCCGCCGACGGCTGGATCGACGACGCACTCGCGTTCTGCGCGCCGTGGGGATTCGACCTGGCTGACATCAAGGTCCCGGTGCTGCTATGGCACGGTGACAAAGACGTGTTCTCCCCGGTCGCGCACGCCCGCTGGCTGGCCGACCAGATCCCCGACGCGATCATGGCCATCAGGCCTAACAAAGCGCACTTCGCCGCGCTTGAGGTCATGCCGGACGTGCTGTCCTGGCTGATCAGGCCCCTCTGATCAGCCAGGACCGACTAAGTCGGCTGCGCCTCAAGGTCACGGTTCTGCAGTCGCCACTCCCGTAGTGCGGTCACGCTCGGGTGGTCATTGCCGAGCGACTCGCCCAATCCCGCGATCACCCTGAGCTGAATAGCCTCTGCCTCCTCAGCGCGCCCCAGGCCCCGCACCACGATCGCGAGGTTCGCTTCGCAGACCTGGGTGTCGGGATGGCTTGCGCCGAGGGTCCTCTTCAGCCGCTCGAGCGTCTCCCGCTGCAGGGCCTCCGCGTCACTCAACCGCCGCAGGTCGTGCAGGCAGTTCGCCTTGTTGATCTGACATGACAGGGTGAACGGGTGGTCGTCATCGAGCGAGGACCGCATCGTGATGAGTGTCCGGTCCGCCAGCTCAAGCGCCTCCTTACCCCGGCCGATTCCGCGTAGGTAGGTGGAGATGTTGTTCTCGGCCACGAGCGTGAACGGGTGCTTCCCGCCAATCGTCGCCTGGTACGCCTCGAGGACGTGGCTCGCCGCCTCGAGTGCTGCTTTCTTGTCGTCGCGCGCGGACAGATCGCAGGCCAGGTTCAGTTTGCAGGCGAGCGCGTCGGGGTGATTGGCCTCATAGCTCCGCTCGTAACGAACGTCGATCTCCCTGGTCAAGACATAAGCATCATCGAGCTGGCCGACTTTCCTGAGCGATACCGCCAGGCTCTTGCCCGTCCGCAACGTGTCCACGAAGTCCTCGCCGAGCACCGTGCGGTAGCGCTCGTAGGTGTCCTTGAGCAGGTCGACGGATCTCGCGTAATCGCCCGCCTCACGCATGTCACGCGCCAGCATCGAAGCCGAGTGAAGCGTGTACGGGTGAACCGGCCCGAGCACATCCTGCCGGTAGTTTCGGGTTTCCTGGTCGAGATCGCCGCGCTCGGAAGCAGTCACCCACCAGGCGCAGGTCCACCGCGAGGTTGTTCGCGCTGGACAGCGTGTTCGGGTCGTCGGGACCGAGCAGCTCCTTGTTACGGCTGTAGGTCGCCTCATCTAGGGCTAGCGCCTCACGGAACCGGCCGAGCCCGCGCAGGTCGCCGCCGAGGCTGCCCGCGGTCAGCAGGGTGGACGGGTGGTCATCGCCTAGCGCCTCCTGCTGCTTGCGGAAGATCTCGGTGTCCAGCTCGTGCGCCGCCTCGAAACTGCCCTGAGAGCGCAGCACGTTCGCGATGTGGAAGCGCAGGGACAGCGTCTGCTCGTCGTCCGGCCCGATCTTCTCCTGCCACTGAACTTCGAGCTTGTGCGCCACGTCGAGCGCGTCCTCGTAGTCGCCGCTCTTCCACAGGTAGCGCACCCGGTCGATGAGCAGCTGACGGGCTTCCTCGTCGTCGCAGTTCCAGACCTCGGAGGGACCAAGATGCGGCCAGATCAGCTCGTACCGCGCCCAGTTGGCGGGGTCGTCGGTGTCGCCCTGCCTTGGGCGCGCGCCCGCGAGGACCTTGTGCACCTCGTGCATGGTTTCGTCGCGATAGGAATCCGGCTTCATCTGGTCGCGGATGGCCGCCTGGACCAGCCGGTGCACCTGGATGGAGTTGCTGGTCATCTCCCGGTCGACCTTGGCCAGTGAGAATCGGGTGATATCGGTGATCAGCAGCCCGAGCACGGAGCGGGCGGCCCGGAGCCTTCGGTCGTACGGGGTCAGCGACTTGATCATCTCATCGCCGCTGAGCAGTGTCAGCGAGATTGGGTCGGGCGCGAAGCAGGCGCACAGCTCGAGCAGCCGGGCCGCCGCGGGCGACTGGCTCTTGAGCCGCTCGAATGAGAGCTGATAGGTCACCGCGACCGATGTCGGGTAGGTGGCCGGCTGGCTGAGCTCCATCGTCGCGGCGAACCGCTCCCGGATCTGGGTGACGTACTCGGCCGCCGCCATGCCGGTCGCCGCCAGCCACGCCGCGGCCTGCTCGATCGCCAGCGGCAAGTCGCCGAGTTCCTTGGCCACCAGGGTGGCGTCCTCAACCGACAGGGCCCGGACCCGCCGCTGCAGGTAATCAAGTGACTCCGCCCGGGAGAACACGTCGATCGGCACCGGCTCGGCCAGTTCGGACCAGGCCGGGTTCCGCGACGTCACGATGACGTGGCCGGGGCCGCCGGGGAAGAAGTCCTCGAGTTCGCCCGGCTCTTCCACGTTGTCGAAGATCAACAGCCAGCGATCGTAGGGACGCCCCCGCCGCAGCGCCTCCCTGACCGCCTCCGCGGTCTCGGCGGTGGAGTCCGCCGGGCGGACCCCCAATTGCGGCGCCAGGTCGGCCAGACTTGGGTTGATCAGGTCGCGCTGCTCGGACGGCACCCACCAGACGAGGTCGTAGTCGGCCATGAACCGGTGCGCGTACTCCTGCGCAACCTGGGTCTTGCCCACACCACCCTGCCCGTGAAGCGCCACCGGGAGGACGACCGCGGTGCTCTTGCCGATCAGTTGCTCGTGCAGCTTCTCGAGCACGTCGTTACGACCGGTGAAGGACGCGTTCCTGGTCGGGACACGCCACACCGGCGGGATCGTCCTCGGGTAGCGCGGCTCTACCGCCCCCGGCCCCGGGAGCGCGTCGGCCGTCTTCGGCGGATAGCCGAGCGCCTTCAGCAGTTCCTCAGTCGCCTGGCTCGCATCACGGCGCGTCAGGTCCACCACCGTCCGCTCCGAGAACGGCTGTTCAAGACGGGTCTCCCCCACCCGGATGGGGATAAGTCGTCGGCTAGTCCCGGCCGGATCGGTGACTCCCATCGCGTCCCAGACGCCCCGCGCCTGCGGCGACTGCATGTACGCGGTCGACAAGATGGCTATGGTACGGCTGGCGGCCGCCGCTCCTCGCTCCGCGTCCTCCCGAGTGTTGCCGCCCGCAGCCGAGGCGTTCGCGGGACGCGCGATGGTGATGCCCCTCGGCGCGAGCACAGCCGAGATCCAGTCCGCCCACATTCGGTCCTCGGGAACGTAGCTGAGGTAGATGTCGCCGGGCGGCGGCTGCCGGGGACGGATGAAGGCGGCCTTGTACATGAGCCGCGTCTCCTCGCTCATCACCCCGGCCGCGTTGATCCGCCCGTCTGTGATGGCGACGGTCAGCCGCTCGTACGCGCCGAGCAGCGAGAGCGGCGATCGCGGAGCGTCGCCAAAGACGGCCAGCGTCTCCTCGAATGCATAGAACGGCTTGTAAGGAATCGGCACCGAGGCCCAGTAGTCGTTCTCCTCGTAGGCGGTCAGTCCCGCGCGCAGGCCGCCGAAGCGCGCCTTCGCCGTCGCCAGGCCGACGTCCGCCTTGTCCTTCTCCGCCTCGTCGATGCGCATCGGAACCGGCAGCACCTGGATGTTCCGGTAATGAAAGCGCTGCGCGAGGTTCTTGGCGATCGCGGCCGCCCCGTCGATGGACTGATCGTTGAGCGTGAAGCAATCCACCAGGATGTCCGGCAGGTGCACGGTGCAGATATCGGCGATATCCGATAGGCCGGTCCTGCTGTCGATCAGCGTGTAGTCGTAGTGCGCCTTCATGTCCGCGCGCAGCGCGTCGATGAACTGCCCGCCGTCGAGCCGATCGTAGAAGTTATCCCAGTCGATCGTGGTCGCCGCCGATGAGTAGTCCCGATTCTGGCGTCCGGCCGACACGAAGTCCAGGGTGCCGTCATCAGGGAACGGCCAGTTCACCGAGATGGCGTGCGGCAGTATCTGGGCGTAGCCCTGCGCCCAGTCGTCTGGGCGGTCCGCCACCTGGGTGGCGTCCCAGACGTATTCGGTGATCAGCTCGAAGATGCCCGGGGTGGCGGCGACCTTGGGCGGCTCAAGGAAGGGGTGGAAGTAACGGTGCAGGCCGGGCGAGTCGAGGTCCCAGTCCACCACCAGCACCTTCAGCCCGTTGCTGGCCAGGATCCACGCGACGTTGGCCAGCGCCATCGTGCGACCTGTGCCGCCCTTGAAAGAGTAGAAGGTGACTATCTTGCCGTCGGTGATCGTGTCATCCGCCATCTGGGCGCTCCTGGAGTGTCGGAGTGGCCGCTCTGTCTGATCGCGCGTCATTTCACGCCCCGTTCGGCGGGTGAGTTGACGCGTATCTGAGGTAGTGCCTGCCAGCGGCAGCGATGACAGTGGGTAGCACTTTGCTGAAGTCCTCAAGGGAGGGGACGCCCCGGACGGCGAGCGCTGACGTCGCCCGCCCTTCCCTGAGCATGCGCGGCAGTACCGCCTCGAGCGCCCCGCGGGCCTTGTCCGCGTCCGCCTGCAACTGAGCGTCCTGCTGGTTCCAGACGACGACGATCTGGACCCAGGGTTTGTCCAGCGGGTCGAGCCGTCGCAGCACGTCCTGACCTTCCGGTTGCATCGCCGCCCAGGGGTCGATCAGCAGCACCTCCGGCCCGGACGGCGGCTCGCCGCCCAGCAACTCCGCCTCATGCTGGTAGAGATCACCGACCTCGGGGGTGTACGACAGGCTTCGGGCGAGGTCGGCAGCATGATCCGCGAGCGAGCGCATCGAGCCCTCGCGGTAGGGATTCCAGTCACGGACATCTCGTCCGTAGTAGGCGGAATCCCGGTCGGCGGGCAGTTCGTCCCTGCGCCGCGCGACGACGGTAATCCGCAGCAACTTGTCGTGCGGCCCGGTCCCATCGGCGCCGCCGAAGGCAGAGTGCAGCGAGTTGTACTGGACCGCGTCCTCCGGGTCGACCGGCGAGGCTTCGGCCGCGTTGACGATCCGCCGCGCGAGCAGGTATACCGCCTTCTCGTAGGCGTCCCGCCACCGCCTTACCTTCATAATCCCGTAAAAGCCGTGCTCAGCGTAGAGCGGGCCGAAGTCGGCGGGCCTGAACTGCACCGAGCGCGCAGCCTCGGGAAACTGGCCGTCTCGCATCGGTATCCAGAGGGCGGGGACGATTGTCTCGACGCGACCGCCGCCGTTCGCCGACGCTTGGTTGAGCGCACGCCGATAGAACGCGAACCACTCCTTGCCGCAATTTTCACTCTTGAAATACTGGCGGCAATACAGCGGCACGAAGACGCGGCAGTTCGCCAGGGCGTCGGAGAGTCGCGCCGGCCACTCGTGGCCCTGCTGCAGTTCCCGGTCCATGAACCCGGGCTTCCCGCCCGGAGGCAAATCGGCGAGCGGCCTGATGTGCTCGCAGAGGGCGTCGTAAAGCTGAGCTATCCACAGGTCCGGATCTTGACTGCTCTCATCGCCGCGCTGGCCGTGAGCATAGCTAAGGAAAAAAAACGGCGCGTCATCAGCGGTGGCTCCGGACAAGTCTCCTCCGTGCACTCAGCGCCCTTCCCGGCGGCGGCAGGTTGCCGACACTGGGTAGGAGTTATCACTATAAGAGGCACATTAGAGTTTTTGCAAAGGTCACCACCCCGCAGGAATACGGGGTTAGCCGCGGTACATACCCAGCCAATCGACCGCGAAGTCAACCGCGTAAGGCAGAGACAACAGGCGACACTCTGCTTTACCTACGTAACGTGGCTCGAAGCCCAGCTCCGCTTCCAGGGCTTTGCCGATATCCTCGAACTCCCGGTCGTCAAGCACGACATCGTGGTAGGACTTCCACTTCCGCTCGCCGGCCTCGGTGACGACGCACGCGTAGGTCTGCTCCGGCGGGTCCGGCCGGTATCGGTACTCGGCCAGGTGAAACGCGGTGCAGCTTCGGTAGCCGACACCGATCATCAGGACTCGCGCGCGCTTCTTGTATAGCTTCCCCAACGGCGATTCTTCGCCGAGATGGCACTCGAGTTGATGGTCGGCCATCAGGTAATCGGCCTCGGGTCCGATAGCGGCGAACGAACTCTGCGGGTGGGCGCTGCGGACCGCGCCCGCCCTCTTTCGCACCGCCTCGGCTATCGCGCCCGCTCCACTCTCGGTCCTGTCCTTGTCGAATGGGGGCATCTCGTCGCGGTACTGTTTGACCTGCTCGGAAGACATGTCCGCGATGCGCTCCCGGTGCTTATGGGAGGTCATCGAGTTGGTTTCTGTGCTCGCGGGCACGACCAGGTTCCCCTCCGGGCCCAGCACCTCGAGCAGCGCCCCCGCGACCGCGCCGGCGCCGCCGTCCACCCAGCCGATCGACCGCAGCGAGGAGTGGACGAGCAGCGTCTGGCGCGGCTCGACGCCGAGCTTCACGAAGTCGTGGACAAGCTGTTCGTGCGTCACTACCGGCCCGGTCGGCCCGGACCTGGCAGCGTCATCGCTAGCGAGCATCGGGGGCCGCTTTCTGGCACGCCGACCGCTGCGCCTGGCGGCGCGTCACCGCCCACCGCTCCGCCTCCGTTATCGCGTCGGCCGGAAGGTCTTCAGCCAGCCAGGGCTCGACGGTCGCGCGCATTCGGGCCACGAATCGCTGACCGAGCGAGGTCAGCGTGCCCGAGCCGGCGAGCGTATCGATCGCCTCGGCGGTGGCCTTCCGCCACCGGGCGAACTGCTTGACGGCTTCCGCGCGCGCCTGGCCACCGACCTGGTGCCGTCTTACCCGCCAGTAGTCGGTCACGCCCATGTGCGCATAGGTTCCCTGGATCACCGGCTCGATGGGACGGGGGTCGTCTCGCCACAACACGTAGAACCGTTGCCCGGGCCCCACCACGTACAGGTCGAACAGGTCGAGCACGGCGCCCAGCTTCACGTGTTGGAATTCGTGAATGAGCAGCAGTGCGAGCACCTCGCCGTCGGCCGGCCGCGCGGCGCCGACCGCCCCGAAGGCCGGCCGGGCGGCCGCGCTGATCTCACGGCCGGGCTGGTCGTTGGCCAACGGCATGATCGTTGAGAGGCCGGCCGCCATGGCGGGAGCGTAGCCGGGGTATTCCCGCTCGATGAGATCCCAGGCGACCTGGAACTGCTCCTGCCACTGACCTACCGCCGCGTCCGGCAGCCGGGCGGCAGGCGGCCATTGGTGGCAATCGCGGTAGGGGTCGGTGTCTTCCAGGCGGACCAAGAGCTGACCGGCCCGCAGCGCGCGAACCGGCTCCCATTCCGGGTCGGTGTCCGGGTCGCCCACGTCGACCCGCCATTTTCCCGCAGGCGCCCGCACCTCGAAGCCGGCCGCGTCCGCGGCCACAGTGGCGGTCCCGGACGACCTGACGTGCAGCCGGCCCAGCGTGGGGAGATGAACGTAGCCCGCCCTGATCGGCACGTCGAGCTCGGCCAGCGCGCCCGCTCTGATGGCCGCCGCGGCAGCGATTGAGGCCAGGTACCCCATCTCCGCGGCTCCCGCCCCCGCTGACGGCGACCCGGCGCGGACCGGCGCGGTGGCGGCTCGAAGACATCGCTCTCCCCACGTTCGAACGTAGGGAGAGCAGAGAACCTCGTTGACGGCCGTCGCGCTGCGGTTATCAAGGGTCGTGATGAGCCGCCAGCCTGCCATGAAGAGCTCGCTGCCCGGACCATCGGCCCGCTCCCGCAGCAGGCGCAGCAGCCCGCGCGAGACCGAGCGCTCCGCCTCGATCAGGTGCGTCATCGCCGTACGGCCGCCGAAACCAGCCGCCAGTGCGTCGAACTCGTCCTCCGGCAGGGAATGAGCCGGCTGCCGGAGGGCAGACGCCGGTACGGCGGGCCGCAACCCGGCCCGTATATACGTGATGATCTTCTCCAGGTCTGCGCAGTAGACCGAGGGGTTGTCGAAGCCGGCCCCTGAGCGGTAACGGTGGGCGTACAGACCGCCGCCGCAACTGGTGACGACCGGGCATTTGCGACAGATAGCGCTCAACCCGGCGATGCCCTGCTGTCGCGCCTTGATGGCGGGGTGGGCAGCCGCTTCGTTCAGGGTGTGACCGAAGACGTCAAGGTCGGTTGCGGGCGCGCCGTCGTAGGCCACTTTGATGGAGTCGGCCTGTTCGATCGTCCCGTCGGTTTCGATGACGACCAAGTCGCTTGCCTCGAGACCGAGTGCCTCTGTAAGGCTGGTGCTACCGAGCATAGTCCTGGAAATGGAGTCAAACATGCGAACCGGAATACGCTGCGGATCGGCCGACCATGTGTCGAAAACCCGGGTGATCCAGTCGGCGTACGGCGTCTGACCGTCACCGACTCCGGGCGGCGGGCTGTCCCAGGTCCCATGCGGGAGGAGGAAATCAACGGCCGGCGGCTCAAGCGCGGCCAGCGCGCGGTAGCAGGCCACCGGGTCGCTGCGCAGGTCGATGGTGCAGAGCAGCCCTGCGTAGATCTTCTGGTACTCCGGGCGGCGGAGCAGGTTAACGGCCTGGATCACCCCGTCATAGCTGCTGCGCCCGTCGGCGAAACGGCGGTGCAGGTCGTTGGCGGCACGGTCGCCGTCAAGGGAGATCCCCACCTTGACGTCCTCGACCAGGAAGAGCTGGCACAGCTCTTCGTCTAGTTGCATACCGTTCGTGTGTATTCGCAGGTCGAGGTCGCAAACGGGTCCGATGACCTGGCTCAGGACACGGGCGATCTCGCCCAGCCGGGATGCGCCAGCAAGCAGCGGCTCGCCGCCGTGCAGGACAATGCGCACCCCGGACAGGTCATGCTGTCGAGCATGCTCGGCGATACGTTCGGCTGTCTTCGCGAGCGTAGCACTCGCGATTACCTTCGGGCGACCGCGCCAGCTCTGATCGGCGTGCTCGTACACGTAGCAGTGGTCGCACGCTAGATCACAGCGGCTATGCACCTTCAGGACGAACTGCCGGAAGGGCAGAATTCCCGCGGTCGCGGTCAAGGTGGGCTAGATCGAGGAGTTAAAAGCGGAGACGTCGGTGTCGCTACCACCGTCCGCGATGGTGATCCGTCGCATAATCCGCGCATATTCAATATCATCGATGTTAACTTCGACATCGAGCGGCAGGTCGTGCATGTCCGACGTGCCGGACCTGACGCCTTCCGTCTGCAAAGTGGCCATTGCCGGTCGACTCCCTTGGCTGGTACCCGCGATCCACCGCAAGCACGTTCGATATAAATCTTAGATATTGATCGATGACTAGCGCGATCCTACAGCAGCACTACCCACGGGGACGCAGTTTACTTCTCGAAAATGGCGCGCGTCGCCGCCTCGGTCCAATTGTGATAGAACTACAGCCTTTGTTTATATGTGCGTTACGTAGACCGATTACGGATGAGACGTGTCTCGGCGTCCGGGCGGTTACCCGCTAGTAGGCGCTGGGCGGCCGCCGTCGGCATGACCACCTGTATGCAACGGTCAGTGACAGTTGCAGATCCTACTCCAGCTCAGCGCCCTAGCCGAATGGGCCGACGGCCACGGAGAGAAACATTGGGATCCCGCGAGGCCGACTGCGACAACAGTGACCAGAGTTAACACAACAAAAGCTTAAGCTAGGGAT
Organism: uncultured Actinomycetota bacterium; assembly: GCA_963773105.1. Classification (GTDB taxonomy): domain Bacteria; phylum Actinomycetota; class Actinomycetes; order Streptosporangiales; family Streptosporangiaceae; genus Trebonia. Next base: position 517,397 of record CAVZAA010000001.1, on the reverse strand, counting down.
GAGTAACCCTTATGTGCTATGCGTGCGCCGTTTGAATTCCGTGCTCTTTGAGGCGGGCACTGTTTCGCTCGACGAGCTTCGAGTAAGCGGCGTTCTCGTCGTCCGAGTATTCGACCGGCCCTGCCTTGTTGCCGGCCAGGTCGACCTCCGCGCGATAGGCGACCGTGGCGTTGCCCTCGAGGACCGGATGCCAGTCGTCATCGCTGACGCGGATCGAGGCGGTGGCGACGCCGCCGGCGTTGCGCACGACGAGGCGCTGCCCGGGGTCCAGGCCGGTCACCCGCGAGTAGGCGGCGCGGGAGGCGACCACTCCCGAGCCGCAGGACGGGGTGAGGCCCGCGCCGCGCTCGAAGGTCCGCACGAAGACCTCGGCCGCACCCAGCGACTGCAGGAACGAGACGTTTGCGCCCTCGGGAAACACCTCGTCGGCGCGCTTGCCCAGCTCGATCAGGTCCGGCTCGGAGTACGCGTCAACGATCGAGATCACATGCGGGTTCGGCACCCGAACCGACGTGAACCCGTCGAAGGGCGCCGGGGGCGGCGCGTCGTCGAAGCTCAGCGGCGGCAACTCGAGCACCACCTGCCGCACGCCCTCGGCCGTCGACGGCGCCCGGTGCACCGTGTAGTCACGCCCCCCGCTGGCGACGACCTCAGTATCAGTGCCGCGCAGGTCCAGAATCAGGCGCCCGAGCCCCCGCATTCCGTTGCCGCAGAACTCGGCCGAAGACCCGTCCGGGTTGAAGAACCACGCCTGCGCGTTCGGCCCGGTCGGGTCGTAGAGGTAGATCCCATCGCTGCCGCTGGTCCACGAGTCGCGGTCGCACACCGCCCGCACGAACGACCGCAGCTCAGCATCCGACGTCCAGTCGCCTGGAGTCGCCTCCAGCGCGAAGATCTCGTTCAACGACCCATGGGTCTTAATCAGCCTCATCAAAAACGAGCCTACCCGCAGGTGCCTGGCGAGCGTGGCAGAGCGGGGCGCACCCCCCGCTCCACCACGCCAAGACGCAAAAGCCTGAGCCGTGAAAGAGACGCAACGGTCCGTTCGAAATACGGATGCCTTTGATTTTGATCTTGGAGAACGCGCTACATGCCGAACGCCGGGTAAGTGGAAAAGCGGGCGCCTGCGGCGTAGTTGCGAACCGCGACGCGGGCCCGGTCGATCATGTTCGCCGGGAGCTCGGTCAGCGGATACCAGCCGAAGTCGCTGTAGCTTCCTGTGCCCGCCAGCCGCGCCGACACGTCGATGTCGCCGGGCCGGTCCCAGCCCTCGGCGGTCAGGAAGAACGCCATCCGGCCGTGTCCGGAGACATCGTGCATGACGTGCGCGAGCGATACCCGGGTGGAGTCGAGCTCGATCCCCACCTGGGCCGCCGCCACCCGGACGGCGGCCTCGACGAGGGTCTCGCGCTCGGCCAGACGGTCGGACGGCGGCTCGTACGCACCGTCGCCGTAGCCGGTATTCGCGCGCCTGCCGAGCAGCAGGTCGCCGTCGCTGAGCAACAGCAGATGCACATCTACGATGAGCTGGAAGTGAGGGTTCTTCCTGCTGGCCGTGTCGGCGGCCATGGGATGCATCAAAGTTCTGGTCATGACGTGATGTCCTGCCCGGCATTGCCATCGTGATTCCCCGGTCCCCGCGGGCGTACCGCGCCGTCTGGCGCGCCACTCCCCCGGGACAGGAAACGTACTCCACGCTGGCTGTGGATCACCATGTGCGTAACCGGTGGGTAACTGCCTTCGGCCTGTGGAGCACGTGCCGTTTAGCGGCTGTTCACCTGTGGACATCGCAGCCCCGTTAGCCCGTGCATGCACGGAGTATGCACTGTGGACATTCGGCGGCGGCTGTGGACGATCGGCCGCCTAAATTCTTTCCGTCAGACTTGGTTCTCGGCCTTGCGACGGATCTCTTTCAAGTCCTCGTGCAGCCGGAAAGTAACCATGAAGTACTCCAGCACCACCCGCCACAGCGCGAGCGTCACCAGCACGAATAGCGGATCGCCGATGAGGATCGTGAAGATCGCGCCAGGCACGTGGTACCGGTGAATCGCGATCAGCAGGAAGACCAGCGCCCACAGCAGCGTCGAAGCAGTGACGAGGACGTAGAGGACCTTGATGATCTTCGGCGTGACCATCGAGGTGAAGCTGAAGTCGAACAGCGACCCGACGAACCCCTTCTCGCCCTTGAGCCGGGGCTGGCCTGGGCGGGCCGCCTGGATGCCTGGCGCTGACTGCCACTGGTCCTGACCTGCGTAGGTCTGCTCCTGACCGGGGTACGCCCTGCTCCTGGGCGGGGTAGCCAGCAGGCGGCGGATACCCCTGGGCTGGCTGCTGCGGGTAGCCGTAGGCGTCCTGCGGCGCACCGCCGGGCGGGGTGAAGGTCGGCTGCGGCTGCTGCTGCGCCTGCTGCGGCGGTGGCGGCGGCCAGGCGCGGGCCTGGGTCTGGTCCGGTCCGGCGGGCTGCCAGGAAGGCTCGGGGGGCTGTCCAGCCATTGCGTGCTCCCGGGGGGTTAGGCCACTGGCGTGGCGAGAGGCGGGCATCGCGCTTTGTTCACGTTACCCTGCCGGACACTTGTTCGGAGCGATGAGCCCCGCCGCGGGTCCGGGCCGAGCCCGACCTGAACTCCTCACAGACGGTGTCCTGCCAATGGCGCATAATGGCCGGCATGAGCGATCTTCCCGGCACCGCCGGCGACGCAGGCGCGGCCGACCCGGCCGGCGACGACCACGACGGGGCCCGCGGCCGGACGTTCCTGGTGACCGGGGGCAATACCGGGATCGGGCTTTCGACCGCGACCGAGCTCGCCCGGCGCGGCGGGCGCGTCTACATCGCCTGCCGCTCGGCGGCGGCGGGCGAGGCCGCCGTCGACGCCATCAAGGCGACGTCGGGCTCGCGGGACGTGTGGCTGCTCCCGCTCGACCTGGCCTCGCTCGCCTCGGTCCGAGCGTGCGCGGACGCGTTCCTGGCGCTCGACGAGCCGCTGCACGTGCTGGTCAACAACGCCGGGCTGGGCGGGCACCGGGGCCTGACCGCCGACGGGTTCGAGCTGCACTTCGGCGTGAACCACCTCGGGCACTACGCGCTGACCCTGCTGCTGCTCGACCGGCTGACCGCCAGCGGGCCTGGGGCCAGGATCGTGAACGTCTCCAGTGCCGCGCACTACGGTGCGACCGGGATCGACTTCGACGCGCTGCGGCGTCGCACGGCGTCCTTCACCGGCCAGCGCGAGTACGCGGTCTCGAAGCTGTGCAACGTGCTGTTCACGCAGGAGCTGACGCGGCGGCTGGCCGGGGCCGACCTGTCCGCGTACGCGCTGCACCCCGGCGTGGTCGCCTCCGATATCTGGCGGCGGGTGCCACGGCTGGTGCGTCCCCTGATCAAGGCCCGGATGCTGACGACCGAGCAGGGCGCGGTGACCTCGCTGTACTGCGCCACGTCGCCCGCGGTGGCGGCGGACCGCGGCCTCTACTACGACAAGTGCGCCACGCTGGAGCCGAACCCGGTCGCCACGCCGGAGCTGGCGGAGCTGCTGTGGAAGCGGAGCGCCGCGTGGACCGGGGTTGGCTGAATGCGTTTGACCAGCGCGCGGGCGTGACAGGCTGGTGGGTATGGACCTTCCGGTGATGCCGCCCGTGGCGCCGATGCTGGCCAAACCAGTGGATTCGATCCCGACGGGCGACTTTATCTTCGAGCCGAAGTGGGACGGGTTCCGGTCGATCGTCTTCCGCGACGGCGACGAGGTGGAGATCGGCAGCAGGAACGAGCGGCCGATGACCCGCTACTTCCCCGAGCTGGTGGCGGCCGTGCTGAGCGAGATGCCGTCGCGGTGCGTGATCGACGGTGAGATCGTGCTGCCGGACTGGGACAGCGGGCGGCTGGACTTCGAGGCGCTGCAGCTCCGGCTGCACCCGGCCGAGAGCAGGGTGCGGCTGCTGGCGGCGCAGACGCCGGCCCACTTCGTCGCGTTCGACCTGCTGGCCCTGGGCGACACGTCGTACCTGGAGGTGCCGTTCGGCGAGCGTCGCGCGGCCCTGGAGGCGGCGCTGGCGCAGTCGCGGCCGCCGGTGCACCTGACGCCGGCCACGACGGACAACGGGATCGCCGCGGAGTGGCTCAGGCAGTTCGAGGGGGCGGGGCTTGACGGGCTAATCGCGAAGCCGCGGTCCGGTGTCTACACGCCCGACAAGCGGGTCATGTTCAAGATCAAGCACGAGCGGACGGCTGACTGCGTGGTGGCGGGCTACCGGCCGCACAAGACCGGCGACGACGCCATCGGGTCGCTGCTGCTCGGCCTGTACCGCGACTCCGGCGAGCTGGCCAGCGTCGGGGTGGTCGGCGCGCTGCCGATGGCGGTGCGGCGCGAGCTGCGGGCCGAGCTCGACCCGCTGGTGACGACGTTCGACGGGCACCCGTGGAACTGGGCCAAGGAGGAGGCGGGCACCCGCACGCCGCGCAGCTCCCAGTACAGCCGGTGGAACGTCGGCAAGGACCTGTCGTTCGTGCCGCTGCGGCCGGAGCGGGTGCTCGAGGTGCGCTACGACCACATGGAGGGGACCCGCTTCCGGCACACCGCCCAGTTCGTCCGCTGGCGCCCCGACCGCACGCCTGCGTCGTGCACCTTTTCGCAGCTGGAGGAGCCTGTCAGCTACAGCCTGACGGAAATTCTAAGTCAAGATCAGTTATTCGAAATCAGTTATTTCGAACGGACCGGGGTGACTGCGGTGGCGGATGCCAAGATCGTCGTCGAGGCGGCGGGGCGCTCGGTGAGCGTGTCCAATCCGGGGAAGGTGTTCTTCCCCCGGACCGGGCACACCAAGCTGGACCTGGTGCGGTACTACCTGGCGGTGGCGGACGGGGCGCTGCGCGGGGTGGCCGGGCGGCCGATGGCGCTGAAGCGGTTCGTGAACGGGGCGGAGGCAGAGCCGTTCTTCCAGAAGCGGGCGCCGAGCTCGCGGCCGGATTGGATCTCGACCGCTGAGCTTCGCTTTCCGTCGGGGCGGACGGCGGATGAGGTCGTGCTGTACGACGCGGCCGGGCTGGCCTGGGTGGTCAACCTCGGGTGCATCGACCTGAACCCGCATCCGGTGCTGGCGTCTGACCTCGACCATCCGGACGAGCTGCGGGTGGACCTGGACCCGGTGCCGGGCATCGAGTGGCCGCAGATCGTCGCGGTCGCGCTGGTGGCGCGGTCGGTGCTGACCGACTTCGGGCTGACAGGCTGGGCGAAGACCTCGGGCTCGCGGGGCATGCACATCTACGCGCGGATCTCGCCCTCGTGGTCGTTTACCGATGTGCGCCGGTGCGCGGTGGCGGTGGCGCGGGAGATCGAGCGGCGTTCGCCTGACCTGGCGACGTCGAAGTGGTGGAAGGAGGAGCGGCACGGGGTCTTCGTCGACTACAACCAGAACGCCAAGGACCGGACCGTCGCCTCCGCCTACTCGGTCAGACCGCTGCCCGACGCGCGGGTCTCCACCCCGCTGACCTGGGACGAGGTGCCTGGTTGCGATCCGTCTGCTGTTCACTATCGACACGGTGCCGGCCCGGTTCGCTTCCGTTGGCGATCCGTGGGAAGGGATGGACGAGGCCGTTGGGTCGCTTTCTGCGTTGCTCGAGTTGGCCGCGGCCGATGAGGCGGCCGGGCTGCCGGACGCACCCTGGCCGCCTAACTATGAAAAGCAGGCGGGCGAGGCGCCGCGGGTCCAGCCCTCCAAGCGGCGCGCGCCGGTTGCCTCGGCCGCCCCGGCCCGCGGCAAGGCCGCCGATGGCGCCGCCGATAACGCCGACGTTACCGCTGACGGCGCCGGCGTTGCGCCCAGCCCCACCGGCCGTCGCAAGTCCACCAAGCCGCTGATCGAGATAGCCCGCGCCCAGACCAAGGCCGAGGCGGTGGAGGGCCTGGAACGATGGAAGGCGCGCCACCCCGATGTCTGGCCGCTGTTGCAGCCGCACGACGTGCTGACCGACTCGATGCGCGGCCGCAGCTCCACCTGGACCAGGATCCGCCTGAACCTGGAGCACGTGCCCGCGGACCAGCGTCCTGCGCAGGAACCGCTCGAGGTCGACTACGACCCGTGGGCCGGCTTCCAGTCAGGAAACACGGGGTGATAATTCGTCACGCCGCTGTAACGTGCGCCGCGACTGGCGGCGTTATCGTGCTGGCATGCTGATCTCCCCGCATGAGCAGGAGCGCCTGCTCATCCACGTGGCGGCGGGACTCGCCCGGGAACGCAGGGCGCGCGGGCTGCGGCTGAACTATCCCGAGGCGGTCGCCCTGATCACGTCGTTCCTGCTCGAGGGGGCCAGGGACGGGCGACCCGTGGTCGAGCTGATGACCGCCGGCCGCACGGTGCTGACCAGGGACGACGTGATGGACGGGGTGCCCGAGATGCTGACCGAGGTGCAGGTCGAGGCGACCTTCCCCGACGGCACCAAGCTCGTCACCGTGCACGAGCCGATCCCGTGATACCCGGCGAGATGTTGCCCGGCGAGGGCGCGGTGCTCCTGAACGTCGGGCGCCCGGTGGTCACGCTGGTGGTCGCGAACACCGGCGACCGGCCGGTTCAGGTCGGGTCGCACTTCCACTTCGCGCAGGCCAACGCCGCGCTGCGGTTCGACCGGGATCGGGCCTGGGGCTGCCGGCTGAACGTCCCGGCCGGCACCGCCGTGCGGTTCGAGCCGGGCGTCGAGCGGGAGGTCTCCCTGGTGCCGCTGGCCGGCCGGCGGGTGGTGCCAGGGCTGCAGATCGGCGGCCGGCGGCTGGCCGGCTCTGCTGCGGATTCCGGTTCCGATGCTGGTGCGCACTCTGGTGCGGAGGAGCCTGGTGAGTGAGCTCAGCCGGGAGCGGTACGCGCTGCTGTACGGGCCGACGGCGGGCGACCGGATCAGGCTGGCCGACACCTCGCTGCTGATCGAGGTCGAGCGGGACCTGTGCGCCGGGGGCGACGAGGCCGTGTTCGGCGGCGGGCAAGGTCATCCGCGAGTCGATGGGGCAGGCGGTCGCAAGCCGGGCCTCGGGGACGCCCGATCTGGTCATCACGGGCGCGGTCATCCTCGACCACTGGGGCATCGTCAAGGCCGACGTCGGCGTGCGGGACGGCCGGATCACCGCGATCGGCAAGGCCGGCAACCCCGACATCATGAGACGGCGTCCACCCGGACCTGGTGATCGGCCCCTCGACCGAGGTGATGGCGGGCAACGGGCTGATCCTGACTGCGGGCGGCATCGACTGCCACGTGCACATGATCTCCCCCACCCAGCTCCCCGAGGCCCTCGGCAGCGGCATCACCACGCTGATCGGCGGCGGCACCGGCCCGGCGGAGGGGACCAAGGCCACCACGGTCACCCCGGGCGCCTGGAACCTCGCGCGGATGCTCGAGGCGACCGACGCCTGGCCGATGAACATCGTGCTGCTCGGAAAGGGCAACACGGTCTCCGAAGAGGCGCTGTGGGAGCAGCTGCGGGCCGGCGCGGCCGGGTTCAAGCTGCACGAGGACTGGGGCACGACGCCGGCCGCGATCGACGCCTGCCTTTCCGTGTCGCTGGCGGCCGGGGTGATGACCGCCATTCACACCGACACGCTCAACGAGGCCGGGTTCGTCGAGGACACCCTGGCCGCGATCGCCGGGCCGGCCGATCCACGCCTACCACACCGAGGGCGCCGGCGGCGGGCACGCGCCCGACATCATCACGGTGGCCTCGCAGCCGAACATCCTGCCGTCGTCGACCAACCCGACCAGGCCGCACACGGTCAACACGGTCGACGAGCACCTCGACATGCTCATGGTCTGCCATCACCTGAACCCCGCCGTGCCCGAGGACCTGGCGTTCGCCGAGTCGCGGATCCGCCCCTCGACCATCGCCGCCGAGGACATCCTGCACGACATGGGGGCGATCTCCATGATCGGCTCGGACTCCCAGGCGATGGGGCGGATCGGCGAGGTAGTGCTGCGCACCTGGCAGACCGCGCACGTGATGAAGGAGCGCCGGGGCGCCCTCGCGGCCTACGGCTCGGTGCCGTCCGACTCCGGCGGCCCGCGCGGCGCCGACAACGCGCGCGCCCGCCGCTACGTCGCCAAGTACACGATCTGCCCGGCGATCGCGCACGGGCTCGACGGCCAGGTTGGCTCGGTCGAGGTGGGCAAGCTGGCGGACCTGGTGCTCTGGCACCCCGCGTTCTTCGGCGTGCGGCCGCACGTGGTGCTCAAGGGCGGATTCGTCGCCTGGGCGGCGATGGGCGACGCCAACGCGTCGATCCCGACCCCGCAGCCGGTGCTGCCCCGCCCGATGTGGGGCGCCTACGGGGCGGTGCCCGCGCGAACGTCGGTGTCGTTCGTCTCGCCCGCCGCGCTCGAGGCCGGCCTGGCCGACCGGCTCGGCCTCGCCCGCGCCCTCGTCCCGGTGGCCGACGTATCCGGCCGCGGCAAGGCGGACCTGGTGAACAACGACGCGATGCCCGACATCGCGGTCGACCCCGACACCTTCACCGTCCGCATCGACGGCGAGCCGGTCGAAGCCGCCCCGGCCACCGAGCTCCCGATGGCCCAGCGCTACTTCCTCTTCTGATGAGGACCCCTCGGCGGCAAATCCATGGCGTTTCCGGTGCTATGACCCCGGAAACGCCATGGATTTACTTGATCGGGCGCACACTGGCCGGTGGGAGCGCGTTGGGGAGCGCGCGGTGACCGTCTCGGCGCTGCTGCTGTCGGACTCGCGGTTTCCGGCTGGGGGGCACGCGCACTCGGGTGGAGTTGAGCCTGCGGTGACAGCGGGGATCGTGATCGACCTGGAGTCACTTGAGGCGTTTCTGCGGGGGCGGCTGCGGACGGCCGGGCTGGCCGCGGCCGGGCTCGCTGCGCCGCCGGCATGCGCGAGTCGGGCGGCGCCGGCGCCGGAGACGCCTGGGATGTGCTTGACGCCGAGGCGGATGCCCGCATGCCGTCGCCGGCACAGCGGGGGGCGTCGCGGCGGCAGGGCCGGGCGCTGCTGCGCGCAGCCCGGGTGGCCTGGCCGGATGACGGCGGCGCTGGCCGGTGCTGGCGTGCGTCCGCGCGAGCCGGGGACGGTCACGCTGGGACCGGGGCGGGCCGCATCATGCGGTTGTGCTCGGTGCGGCTGCGGCGGCGGCCGGGTGCGGCGCGGGAGACGCGGCGCGGATCGCCGCGTACCAGTCGGTGGCCGGGCCGGCCAGCGCGGCGGTCCGATTGCTGGCCCTCGACCCGATGCGGGCCACTGCCGTGCTAGCCCGACTGGCCCGCGACATCGACCAGATCGCCGAGCGCGCCGCCGCGGCCGCGGCGGGCCCGCTCGAGGAGTTGCCCTGTCCGTCCGCTCCGGCCCTCGACCTGCTGGCCGAAGCGCACATCCGAGCGGAGGTGAGACTCTTTGAGTCTTGACCACGACTACGACCACCACCATGACCACGGTTCCGGCGCGCATGAGCACGGGACGCACGAGCACGCCGTCCCGCCGCGCGCGGGGCGGGCGCTCCGGATCGGCATCGGCGGGCCGGTCGGCAGCGGCAAGACCGCGCTGGTGGCCGCGCTCTGCCGGGCGCTGCGGGACGAGCTCAACCTCGCCGTGGTGACCAACGACATCTACACGACAGAAGACGCGGACTTCCTGCAACGGGCCGGCGTGCTCGATCCCGACCGGATAACCCCGGTCCGCACCGGCTGCTGCCCGCACACCGCGATCCGCGACGACATCGCGGCCAACCTGGACGCGGTGGAGGACCTGGAGGCGCGCTTCGGCGGGCTCGACCTGGTGCTAGTGGAGAGCGGCGGCGACAACCTGACCGCCACGTTCTCGCGCGGCCTGGCCGACCAGCAGATCTTCGTGCTTGACGTGTCCGGCGGCGACAAGGTGCCGCGTAAGGGTGGCCCCGGCGTCACGTTCTCCGACCTGCTGGTGATCAACAAGACCGACCTCGCCCCCCTCGTCGGCGCGTCACTTGCAGGTCATGGCGCGGGACGCGTCGGCCGTGCGCGACGGACGGCCGGTGATCTTCAGTTCCCTGCGCGAGGATCCGCTGGCGCCGGAGGTCGCGGACTGGGTGCGGGCCGCCGTCCGGTCGCCCTCCCTCCACTAGCCCTAGCGGACGGCTGGTTCCACTGGAGATTCCACGGTTGCGAAACACGATCCCCACGACGATGGATAGCTGTGTCCCGGGTGTACACAGCTATCCGCTATCAGCCCGGCCCGACGATCTCGGGCGAAACCGGATCCGCGCGTCGGCGGAGATCGCGGCGGTCGCGGGGCCTGGCGGGGTGACGCGGCTGCCGGTGCTGTCGTCGCAGGTGCCGCTGGTGTTGCGGCGGACGCCCGACGCGGTGTACGTGGTCGGCGGGGCGGCGGGCCCGATTGGCGGGGATGAGCTGGCCTTGCGGATCTCGGTCGGCGCGGGGTCGTTTTTGCGGGTGCGGACCGCCGCGGCGTCGATCGCGCTGCCCGGGCCGGACGGGCTCGAGTCGGTGCTCCGGGTAACGGTCGACGTGGAATCCGGGGCGCGGCTTGAGTATCTGCCCGAGCCGGTCGTGGTGTCGGCTGGCGCACGGCACGCGACGATCATCCGGGTGACGCTCGGCGAAGGCGCGTCGCTCCTGCTCCGGGACGAACTGCTGCTCGGGCGGCACGGCGAGGCGGGCGGCGCTTCGCGGACCGAACTGCGGGTCACCTACGCGGGGCGGCCACTGCTGCGGCAGTCGCTTGAGGTATCGGGCGCTGACCAGGCAGACCTGGGCCCGGCGGTGCTGGCGGGCCACCGTGGGGTGGGGACGCTGCTGCACGTGAACCCGGCCCTCGACTCGCGTTCGTTCGGCGCCAAGGACCCGTCGGCTGTCGTCGCCGACCGGACTCCCGTGGCGGCTGTGGCGGCTGTGGCGGGGCAGCCGACTGTGGCTGTCATGCCGTTGGCCGGCCCGGGGATCTTGGTCACGGCGCTCGCCGACGACGCGATAGCCCTTCGTCGCCGGCTATCGGCCTACAGTGGTCCGGAGAGATCCATGGCGTTTCCGGTGTCCCAATCCCAGAAACGCCATGGATTTATTTGACATTTGCGCGTGATCTTACGGGGCGTTAGAACTGGGATTTGAGGGCTTCGATCTCGCGGGTGTGGGCGCGGAGTTGCTCGAACGCGGGGCGCTCGCGGATGCGGGCGAGCGCCCAGCGGACCGCCTCCGCGCGGCTGCTGGCGATGCCCGCGGTGATGAGGGTGTCCAGCGTCGCCACGTCTTCGCGGCCGAGCCTGGCCATCACCGGGGTCAGCTCGGGACCGTCGAACCCCGGGCCGCAGGGTCCTGGGCCGCCGCGGAGCAGCTGGATTCTCGGCCCCGTGATCCCACCCGGGCCGGCCGACTCGCCGCCCGCCACGAACTGGAGGAGGATCGGGGCCGCCAGCTTGTCTAGTTCGCGCCGGAGGTCGTGGAAGGCCTCGCCGTACTGTCGGTGGAACGACTCGAACGCTCGCAAGCGCTCAGGCGGGTCGTCCGGCGTGTCGATGACCAGCCGCGCGATCAGCTGGCCGGGCTCCACCTCGGGGTCGTCGCCGTACTCGAGCACCTCAATCCGACTGATCGGCGCGTCGGGGAAACGCTCGTGCACGTCGTGGACGAACTGGTCGCGAATGCGCTCGAACTCGGCCTGTTCCATGATCGCCTCCAGTGAGAGTTTCGCGTGTAATCAACGTAACTCGCGTTTCTCGGGCAATCAATGGAGTTGTTGGGAGCGGTCGGACTAGGCCGGGATGGCGGCCTTGGCGGTGGTCGAGGGGAGGCCGACCGGGCCCGGACGGACGTGCAGCAGGCGGCCGGCCAGGGGCTGGGCGGCGAGCTCGGCTTCTGTGAGGCCGACCCGGGCGCTGGTGATGTAGAGGTCGGCGAACCCCGGGCCGCCGAAGGCGCAGCTGGTGGGCTGGGAGACCGGGACCGGGAGCACGGCGTCGGGCTGGCCGCCGGGGGTGAACCGGCGCAGCGCGCGGCCGCCCCACATCGCTACCCAGACGCAGCCGTCCGCGTCCACCGTGAGCCCGTCCGGGACGCCCTCGGCGCCGGACAGGTCAGCGAAGACCCGCCGGGCGAATGCCTCGCCGGTGGCCGGGTCGTAGTCGAACACGTCCACCCGGCGCTCGGGCGAGTCCGCGTAGTACATCCGTGAGCCGTCCGGCGACCAGCCGAGCCCGTTGGACACGGTCACGTTTTTGACCACCGGGTTCAGCCTGCAGCCGGGGTCAAGCCGGTACAGTTCGCCCAACGGGTCCGTCTCGGGTATGTGCATCGAGCCCGCCCAGACCCGGCCCGCGGGGTCCACCCCAGCGTCGTTGAAGCGGATGCCGTCCCTGGCCAGCGGCACCTGGGCGATGGTCCTGGCGACCCACTGGGCACCCCGCTCGGCCGGGAAGAGCAGCGTGAGGGCGGCGCCGCCGACGATAAGGATGCCGCCACCGACGGCGGGGAACGCGGCCGAGATCGGACCGGGCGAGTCGGTGACCGTCTCCTTGGCCGGGAAGTAGGTGCGGTGCAGGCGGGCCGCCCTCGATGTCCACCCACAGCAGGCAATCGTCCTCTGGTACCCAGTACGGGCCCTCGCCGAGCGCCGCCACCACGTCTCCGACCGGCTCGACCACCGCCGCCGTGTCAACCGTCATCATCGAGATCGCCTCCGCGCTCCGCCGCTCCGGCCTCATTGACAGGCAGAGATTAACTGACGTTTACCCAGCCGAGGCGTGACGCCACCCAAGCGCTCAGTGACGGCCTGGCAGTCACCCGCGGCCGTTCGGGCAAATGCCTTTGACCAGCCTAGTTTTCCAGGACCCGCAGCGCCGCCGCGAGAATCTCGGCCCGGTCGCCGGGCGCGAGCTGGCCGCCGCCGAGCTGCAGCGCGGCCAGGGTCGCCGCCTTGACCACCGCCAGCGCGGCGTTCGCGCGGATCAGCGCCGCCCGGTCGGGATCGGGGCCGGCCACCGCGGCGACGGTCTCGGCCGTGATCTCCTGCGATGAACGGGGAAGCTGCGCGTCGACCATCGCCAGCGCCGCCGGGTCACGGTCGAAGATGAGGGCCAGGCGGAGGGAGTCGGCGGTGATGTCGATGATCGCGCCGAGCGGGTCCACCGGGGTGGCGCCGCCGGACTCGAGGCTGTCGAGCAGCCGGGTGTAGCCGGTGAGGGGCGCGGCCAGCAGGCCCAGGCTAGCCCGGACGGGCGGCGGGCGGCCGAGAGGGGGTGCATACCATGAGGAGTGGTGGTCCCTGACGGGGCCGGGGAGGAGCAGCCGTCGATGAACGGTGTTCTTGACGCTCGCGAGCGTGACGAGGCAATGCGGAGGCTGACGGCGGGACCGCTCGATGTGCTCGTCATCGGCGGCGGCATAACCGGTGCCGGGGCCGCCCTCGACGCGGCGTCCCGGGGCCTGCGAGTTGGCCTGGTCGAGTCCCGCGACCTCGCGGCCGGCACCTCGAGCCGGTCGAGCAAGCTCATCCACGGCGGACTGCGCTACCTCGAGCAGGGGGACTTCAAGCTCGTCAAGGAGGCCCTGCGGGAACGCGACCTGCTCGTCAGCAGGCTCGCGCCGCACCTGGTGCGGCCGGTGCCCTTCCTCTACCCGCTGTACAGGAAGGTAGTGGAGCGGCCGTACGTCGGCGCCGGCCTGGTGATCTACGACGCCATGGAGGGCATCAAGCGGCCCGTCCCGCACCACCGGCACCTGACCGTCCGCGGCGCGCTGCGCCGGTCCCCGGCGCTGCAGCCCGACCGGCTGGCCGGCGCCATGCTCTACTACGACGCCCAGGTCGACGACGCGCGGTACACGGTCACGGTGGCGCGGACGGCGGTGCGGCACGGCGCGACCGTGGTTACCCGGGCCAGCGCGGTGTCGCTGATCCGCGACGGCGAGCGGGTGACGGGCGCGCGGGTGCGGGATGAGGAGACCGGGCGGACGTTCGACGTCGCGGCGACGTCGACCATCGTGTGCGCCGGGGTCTGGTCGGACCCGGTGTTCGCGGCCAGCGGCGTGCGGGCGGGCTACCAGGTCCGGATGTCCAAGGGCGTGCACCTGGTGATGCCCAGGTCGGCGATCGAATCCGAGACCGGGATGATCATCCGCACCAGCAAGAGCGTGCTCTTCTTCATCCCGTGGGACGAGCGGTGGATCGTCGGCACCACCGACACCGAGTGGTCGGGCGACCGGGCCGAGCCCGCCGCCACCGCCGAGGACGTCGACTACATCCTGGGCGAGGCCAACCGGGTGCTGGCCAGGCCGCTGTCCCGCGCCGACGTGCTCGCGGTCTACGCCGGCCTGCGGCCGCTGGTGGCCGAGCCCGACACCAAGGGCGGGGCGGACGCGGGCGGCGGGGAGAAGCCGACCACCAAGCTCTCCCGCGAGCACGTGGTCGACGCGCCGCTGCCGGGGCTGGTATCGATCGCGGGCGGGAAGTTCACCACCTACCGGCTGATGGCGAAGGACGTGGTGGACGCCGCGGTGGAGAACTTCCCCCGCCCGGTCCCGCCGTCCGTCACCGGCGAGCTGCCGCTGCTCGGCGCCGACGGGCTGCCCGCGGTGCGGGCCTCGGCGCAGCGGCTGGCCGACGATTACGGCGTGCCCCTCGCCTCGGTCGGGCACCTGGTCGCCCGGTACGGCTCGGGCGCGGTGGAGGTCCTCGAGCTGATCCGGACGGACAAGTCCTTCGGCCAGCCGCTTGCGGGCGGCGCCGCCTACCTGCGGGCCGAGGTCGCCTACGCGGTCACCCACGAGGGCGCGCTGCACGTGACCGACGTGCTGGCCCGCCGCGTCCGGCTGCTGATCGAGTCGGCCGACTCCGGGGCGTCCGCCGCGCCCGAGGTCGCCGCGATCATGGCGCCGCTGCTGGGCTGGAACCGACGCCGCCGCGCGGCCGAGGTCCGCGAGTACCAGGCCTTCGCCACCGCCAACGCCGCCGCCCTGCGCGCGCCCGCGGCGGTCGGGGACCGCTTCCCCAAGGAGCTCGTCCCGGCCTAGGCGGTCTCGCCCCGGCTGCCTAAGTTACATTTTTACAATCTGGTTACAAGGGATATATTTGCCACCAGCAATGTAGGGAAGTCCGCCGAGCGGGCGGGACCGACGGGACGGAGTTCGCTGGTGGACGTTAACCCCTATGTGGTGCTCGGCAGCGCGATCGTGGGGCTGCTGGTCGGGCTCACCGGGGCCGGCGGCGGGGCGCTGATGACGCCGATGCTGATCCTGCTGTTCAACGTCAAGCCGTCCACCGCGATCTCCAGCGACCTGGTCGCGGCGGTGGTGATGCGGCCGGTCGGGTCCGTCGTGCACATGCGCAAGGGCACCGTCAACTACGGGCTGGTCGGCTGGATGTGCCTGGGCTCGGTGCCGATGGCGTTCCTCGGCGCGTACCTGCTGCACCTGTTCGGCGGGGGGACAGCGCAGCAGCAGAACGTGGAGACCCTGCTCGGCGCCGCGCTGCTGGTCGGCACGGCCGGGATGCTGCTGCGTTCCTGGCTGGACCGGCGCTCCGGCCAGCGGCGGACGCTGGCGATCGAGTCGCTCCGCATCCGACCCTGGATCACGGTCGCCATCGGCGCGGTGGGCGGCCTCATCGTCGGGATGACGTCGGTCGGGTCCGGTTCGCTGATGATCGTGCTGCTGCTGTTCGCCTACCCGGCGCTGTCGGCCGGGCAGCTGGTGGGCACCGACCTCACCCAGGCGGTGCCGCTGACCGCGGCGGCGGCGCTCGGGGCGCTGGCGTTCGGGCACGTGCAGTTCGGGGTGACGGCGGCGCTGGTGATCGGCTCGGTCCCGGCCGTGCTGGTCGGGTCGCTGCTGTCCTCGCGGGCGCCGGACAAGTACATCCGGCCGGCCATCACCTTCGTGATCTTCGCCTCGGGGCTGAAGTACGCGGGGCTGGGCACCACCGAGCTCGGCTGGACGCTCTGCCTGGTGGCGCTGGCCTGCGGCGGGTACTGGCTGGTGCGGAACAAGCCCTGGCAGGCGGAGCAGAGCGTCGGCCAGACCGACGGCGGGCCACCGCACGAGCTGACGGCTGACATTCTTAATAGGTGATGGACGAGAGCCAAGACCGCGTGGCGGCGGACCCGCCGACGGCCAACGCAGGCGGCCATGCAGGCGGCCATTCGGGATGAGGGCCCCCAGTTCGCGCTGCCGCTGGTCATCCGGGTTGACCGGAACGCGCCTCCCGCCAGGACGGACGCGCTTGAAGCGGCGGCGCGCGCCGTGCTTGAGTTTCTTTCCGACCCTCGGGTTACCGACGCGGACGGTGAGTGGGCGGCGGCCGCCCGGGCCTGGGAGGACGCGCGGATCCGCAAGGTGGTGCGGCGCGCTCGGGGCGCCGCCTGGGAGCGGGCTCGCGCGCTGCCCGGGATCACGGTGGTGCAGGGCACGGCCGAGGTGCGCGTGTACCCGCCGGTGCCGGTGGACGACTGGCCGGCCGACCTGGCCAGGCTTCAGGTTTCCGGTACCGACTTGGCCGACGCGACGCCGCCCGGAGACGTGACCGACGGAATGCCGGTGCTCTGGCTGAACCCGGAGCTGCCGATGTCGACCGGGAAGGCCATGGCGCAGGTCGGCCACGGAGCGCAGCTGGCGTGGTGGGAGCTGGCACCCACGGACCGTTCGAAATGGAAAGCAGTTGAATTTGATCTTCTGGTGCGGACGGCGGGGGTCGGCCAGTGGAAGGAACTTCTGGTGAGCGGCCTGCCGGTAGTCACCGACGGGGGGTTCACCGAGGTCGCGCCGGGATCGGCCACGGTCGTGGCCGATCACCCGGCGCTGCGGGTGGGCCGAAGCTCGTGGCGGTGATTGTGATGTATGTGTCTTATGTGACGAATGCTTCGGATGTGAGCATTGGTGCTGGACCAGTTAGCTGATCACATGCTTTTTCGCTAAAAATGCGGCTTCTCGTGCTATTTCTTCAACTTCCGGAGCTATTCCCTCAATAGGATGCCCCCGACGTCGGTTCGCGTAGGGGGAGGGACAGCGCCCATGAGCGCGCAGCCCACGACCGCACCGGTCCTGTCCGGGCCGGTGCCTCCGCTGGCGGTTGGCTTCAGCGCGCGCCAGGAGACCGGGTTCGGGCTGGCCGACGGGCTCCGCCCGGGCGAGACGGTCGTGCTCGTCCCGGCCCAGGGCGGGGATCCCCGCGGCGGTCTGACCGCCGCCGCGGGCGCGCTTGACGCCGTCGGCGGCACCGGGAAGACCCAGCTCGCGGTCGGCTTCGCGCACCAGATGTGGTCCACCCGCGCGGTCGACCTGCTGGTCTGGGTGGCCGCAGGCAACCGGGCCGCGATCGTGGCAGGCTACGCCCGCGCCGCCGCCGACCTACACCTCGCCGAAGGCGCCGGTCCGGCCGAGACGGCGGACGATGACGCGCAGCGGTTCCTCGGCTGGCTGCGCCGCACGCAGCGCCGCTGGGCGGTCGTGCTCGACGACGTGACGTCGCCGGTCGACCTCGACGGGCTGTGGCCGGAGGGACCAGCGGGCCAGGTCGTGGTCACCAGCCGGCTGCGCCCGGAGGAACTGGCCGACCCCGGCGCCCGCAGGACCGTGCACGGCGTCCCCGGCTTCAGCCGGCGCGAGGCGGTCGGCTACCTCAATACCCGGCTGGTCAGCTTCCCCGACCAGCGGATCGAGGCGCTCGACCTGGCCGAGGACGTCGCGGGGGTGCCGCTCGCCCTGACGCAGGCGGCCGGGGTGATCATCGCGGCCGAGACCACCTGCAGGGACTACCGCGCCGAGCACGCGCAGCGGCTGCGCACCACCGCCCCCGGGGCGGTCGACGGCTGCCCGCCGCCGCTGCTGGCGGCCTGGTCGCTGGCGGTCGAGTACGCGCACGAGCTGCCGCCGACCGGCCTGGCCTGGCCGGCCCTCGCGCTTGCGTCCATGTTCGATACCAGCGGCATCCCCGCGGCGGTGCTCACCTCCCCCGCCGCGTGCGCCTACATCACCGGCCAGCCCGACGCCGGCGTGGCCGAACAGAACCTGGTCAGGGCCGCTTACGGCACGCTCGAACGGCTCGGGCTGGCGTCGGTAGAGACGACCGGCACCGCGCGCACGGTCTGGCTGCACTCAACCGTCCGCTCCTGCGCCCGCGCCTATCTGACCCCCGCCAGCATCGACCAGGTGGTGCAGGCGGCGGCGACCGCCCTGGTCGAGGCCTGGCCGCCGACCGGGTCGTCGCCTGACCTGAGCCAGGCGCTGCGGGACTCCGCCGCCGCGCTGCACGCCTTCGCGGGCGACCTGCTGTGGAAGCCGGAAGCCCACCCGGCGCTGGTCAGGGCCGGGCTGTCGCTGATGGAGGCACCGGTGCTGGCCGACGCCGCCATCCGCTACTGGCAGGCTATGTCGGGCGCCTGCGGCCGCCTGTTCGGACCCGGGCACGCGCAGTCGGTGCTGGCCAGAGACCAGCTGGCTGACGCCTACGCCGCCGCGGGCCGGCACGCGGAGGCGCTCGCCGCGACCGAGGCGGCCCTGGCCGACCGCGCGCGGACCCTGGGGCCCGAGCATCCGGAGACGGTGGCCGCGCGGGTGAACGCGGCCAGGTCGCTAGCGGCGGCCGACCGAACGGCCGAGGCAATCGCGCTGTACGAGCAGGCGCTGAGGTCGAGGACAAGGATGTTCGGCCCGACTCACCTGGACACCCTGGCGGTGCGGGCGCAGCTGGCGGCCGCGTACTCGACCGCCGGGCGGCGCGGCGACAGCATCAGGCTGTACGAGCAGACCCGGTCCGACGCCGAGCGGGCGCTGGGGCCGCTGCACCCGGACACGCTGGCGGCGGGCGCCAGCCTGGCCGGCGCGTACCTGGCGGCGGGCCAGCACCGCGAGGCGATCTCGGGCTACCAGCGGACGCTAGCCGACCGGGAACGGGCGAGCGGGCCCGACCACCCGGACACGCTGGCGGTGCGGGCGCAGCTCGCGAACGCCTGCCGGCTGGGCGGGAAGCTCAAGGACGCGATCGGCGGCTTCGAGCGCGTCCTGGCCGACCGGTCGCGGCTGCTCGGCGCCGACCACGCCGACACGATCAGCGCCCGCGGCAGCCTCGCCTACGCCTACCGGACCGCCGGACGGCTGAAGGACGCCGTGCCGCACTACGAGCGGGTGGTGGCCGACCGGGAGCGCGTCCAGGGCGCCGACCACCGCGACACCATCGCCTCCCGCGCCGTCCTCGCCGCCGCCTACCAGCAGGCGCGGCGGCTGCGGGACGCCGTGGACGCCTACGAGCGCGCGGTCGCCGACGGCGACCAGGTGCTCGGCCCGGGCGACGTCGAGGCGCTGACCACCAAGTGCAACCTAGCCGTGGTGTACTCCGAGGTCGGCCTGGCCGACGCGGTCAAGGTTCTCCGCCGGACCCTGGCCGACTGCGAGCGCCACCTCGGCCCCGACCACCCGATGACCGGCACGGTCAGGGACCACCTGCGAGCCGCCACGCAGTGAATGTCCACCCAATGCGGTAAGAGTCACCCAGAGCGACAGAGGGGCACATGGCACCAGCGCAGTTCGACTACATCATCGTCGGTGGCGGCTCCGCGGGCAGCGCGCTGGCCGCGCGCCTGTCGGCCGACGCGACCACCCGGGTGCTCGTCCTCGAGGCCGGACGGCCCGACTTCATCTGGGATCCCTTCATCCACATGCCGGCCGCGCTCACCTTCCCCATCGGCTCGCAGTTCTACGACTGGAAGTACGAGAGCGAACCCGAGCCGTTCCTCAACGGACGGCGGATCTACCACGCGCGCGGCAAGGTGCTGGGCGGGTCCTCCTCCATCAACGGGATGATCTTCCAGCGCGGCAACCCGCTCGACTACGAGCGCTGGGCCGCCGACCCGGGCATGTCCTCCTGGGACTACGCGCACTGCCTGCCGTACTTCAAGCGAATGGAGAACTGCCTGGCCGCCGTCCCGGGGACGGCGGACGAGCCGTTCCGCGGTCATGACGGGCCGCTGGTGCTGGAGCGCGGGCCGGCCACCAACCCGCTGTTCGGCGCGTTCTTCTCCGCCGTGGAGCAGGCGGGGTACTCCGCTGACCAGCGACGTCAACGGCTACCGGCAGGAGGGGTTCGCCGCCTTCGACCGGAACATCTCGCGCGGGCGGCGGCTGTCGGCCGCGCGGGCCTACCTGCACCCGGTCATGTCGCGGCCGAACCTCAAGGTCGTCACGATGGCGCACACCACCCGGATCCTGTTCTCGGGAACGCGCGCGACCGGGGTCGAGTTCGTGCTCCGCGGCGGCGTCGGGATGCACGGGGCCGATGTGATCTCGGCCTCGTCCGCGCCTCGGCGCGCTTACGGCGGCGAGGTGATCGTGTGCGCCGGGGCGTTCGGGTCGCCGCAGCTGCTGCAGTTGTCGGGGGTGGGCAACGCGGCCGAACTAACCGGGCTCGGCATCGACGTGGTGGCGGACCTGCCCGGCGTGGGCGAGAACCTGCAGGACCACCTCGAGGTGTACATCCAGTACGGGTCGAAGCTGCCGGTCTCGGTCGCGCCCGCGCTGAAGTGGCGGAACCGGCCCGGGGTGGCGCTGCGGTGGGCGCTGGCGCGGTCGGGTCCCGGCGCCACCAACCACTTCGAGGCGGGCGGGTTCGCCCGCTCCAACGACGTCGTCCGCTACCCGAACCTGATGTTCCACTTCCTGCCGATCGCGATTCGCTACGACGGGTCGGCCCCAGTGAAGGGGGATGGGGAGGCGGGTGGGGGGCACGGCTACCAGGTGCACATCGGGCCGATGTACTCGGACTCGCGCGGGTCGGTGAAGATCAAGTCGACCAGCCCGTTCCAGCATCCCGCATTGCGGTTCAACTACCTGTCCACGCCGACCGACCGGCAGGAGTGGACCGAGGCGGTCGCGATCGCGCGCCGCATACTCAACCAGCCGGCGTTCGACGAGTTCAACGCGGGCGAGCTGTCGCCCGGTGAGTCCGTTTCCTCGGAGGCGTCGGTGCTGGAGTGGGTGGCGCGGGACGCCGAGACCGCGCTGCACCCGTCCTGCACCTGCGCGATGGGCACCGGGCCGCTCTCGGTCACCGACCCGGGGTCGCTGGCGGTGCACGGGGTCGAGGGACTGCGCGTCGTCGACGCGTCCGTCATGCCCTATGTGACCAACGGCAATATCTACGCACCGGTCATGATGATGGCGGAAAAGGCGGCAGACCTGATCGCGGGCAACACGCCACTCCCGCCCCAGCAAATCGGCTTTTATCGCCACAATTCGGACGCTGGGCTGGGTTAGCGAGACAGGCGGGTACGTCGGCTGCTCGCGCCCACATGATGGAACCAATCCGGCCGATAGCGGTGAATGTCTGGACGTTTGCGGGGCATCTCACCATCATCGGTACTAAATCAACGACGGCTTAACAGGAGTTCGCCCGGCATGTCCTCGCCCTCGCCCGATGATGACCCGCTGCCGGAGGCAGTCGCGCTCGTGCAGGGAGCCGTTGCCGCCGGCCTGAAGCTGCGCCTGCTCGGCGGCCTCGGGGTCCGGGTGCTGTGCCCGGACTTCCCGCCCCGGCTCCGGGCCGGCCAGGACATGGACCTGGCCTGCGCGGGCAAGCGCCGCCGGGACGTCGCGGCGCACCTGGAGGAGAGCGGCTGCGTCCCCGACAAGATGTTCAACAACCTCAACGGGGACCGGCAGATGTACTTCATCGCGCCGTCCGGGCGGCCCATCGACGTCATGGTCGACCGGCTCGTCATGTGCCACACGCTCGACTTCCGTTCCTCGCTGGGCAACTCCTCGCACACCCTCGACCCGGCCGACCTGCTCCTGTCCAAGCTGCAGATCTTCGAACTGAACGCCAAGGACGTGCACGACATCACCCACCTGCTGGCCGGCCTGCCGATCTCCGACAGCTCCTCTAGCGCGTTCGTCGACGTCAGGCGCTTCCAGGAGGTGGTCGGCGCCGACTGGGGCTGGTGGCGGACCACCACCGGCAGCCTGGAGAAGCTGCCCGCGCTGATCGCCGAGAACCCCGGCCTGGTACCGGGCAACGCGCGATTCGACCCCCTCGCCCAGGCGACGCGGCTCCTCGACGCCGCCGCGTCCGCGCCCAAGTCGATGAAGTGGAAGCTGCGCGCCAATGTGGGCGATCGCGTCCGCTGGTACGAGCTGCCTGAAGAGGTAGCGCACTGAGCTTCAGGCTCCCCTTAGGAAAGCGACACCCCATGAAGATGTTCTTCGCGACCGACATCCACGGGTCGGAGATCTGCTGGCGCAAGTTCCTCAACGCCGCCGCGTTCTACAAGGCCGATCTGGTCGTGCTCGGGGGCGACGTCACCGGCAAGGTCATGGTCCCGATCGTCGCCTACCCGGGGTACTGGGAGGTCACGATCAGAGGCGAGCGACGCCGGCTGGAAAGCAGGGAGGAGCTGGTCGAGGCGGAGCGGCAGCTGCGCGACCGCGGGTCCTACCCGGCGATCGTGACGCGGGACGAGCTCGACGAGCTCAGCTCCGAGGGCGCGATCACCCAGCGGTTCAACGCCGAAATGACCCGCTCGCTCGACCGGTGGCTGGACATGGCGGACGGCAAGCTCCGCGGCGGCGCGATCCCCTGCGTGCTCAACGGCGGCAACGACGACATCTTCGAGATCGACCCGATCCTGGAGGCCGCGCCGTCGGTCACGTTCGCCGAGGGGAAGGTGATCGACCTCGGCGGGTTCACCATGGTCTCGATGGGCTGGACCAACCCGACCCCGTGGGACACCCACCGCGAGGCGCCCGAGGACGAGCTCGCGGCCAAGATCAACGCCATCGTCGGCCAGGTTCCCAGCATGGACCGGACAATATTCAACTTCCACGCCCCGCCCTACGGCACCGGGCTGGACGAGGCGCCGGCCCTGGACGCGACCATGCGTCCCAAGCACGGCGGCGCGGTGCTCGAGCCGGTCGGCTCGACCGCGGTGCGCGAGTCGATACTCAGCTACCAGCCGATGCTCTCGGTCCACGGGCACATTCACGAGAGCCGCGGCGTCGCCAAGCTGGGCCGCACGCTCACCGTCAACCCGGGCAGTTCGTACGGTGATGGCGTTCTTCAGGCGGCTCTGATCGATATGAACCCAAAGAACGGCAAAGTTAAGTATGTCCTTGTGAATGGTTGAGCTGTTATGGTGCTGGCGGTACATACCGGTACCAGGGTCACGATTGTCTATTTAAGCGGCGAATCCCGGCGCACAAGTCGAAGTGGTGAATAACGCGAGTGGCTTGACCATTCGACGAGGCACGCAGGTCGGGCTGTATCCCTGAGGAGGGGCTTCATGGCTACCGAAGTTGGCGACGAGAGACCGACCCTATTCCTGCGCAAGGCCACCGGCCTGGTGCGCGGCTGGTCGGTCCGCGACTCGATGATCTACGCCTGCCTGTCCACCAATGTGATCACACTCGGCCTGGTTGAGTTCGCCTACCAGGACGCCTTCCCGGCCGGGCAACTGCTCACGGCGGTGCTCATCTCCGCGGTCTGGGTGTCGTTCCTCGTCCTCGCCTACAGCGGGCTCGTGGTCACGATCCCCCGCGCGGGCGGCGACTACGTCTGGCAGTCCCGGATCCTCGGCAGCGGGCTCGGCTTCGTGATGGCCGCCACCGGCTGGTGGTTCATCCTGTGGCTGTGGGCGCCAATCTACGGCTCGGTGCTGTCGGAGGAGTTCTTCCAGCCGCTGTGGGTGTCGTTCAACGACCCGTCCGGCGCGGCCTGGTTCGGCACCCACACCGGGACCTTCGTCGTCACGCTGATCACGATCGGGCTGGCCGGCCTGCTGGTCTCGCTGGGCATGGCCGGGTACGCCAAGGTACAGAAGTGGTGCTTCTACGGCGGCCTGCTCGGCGTCGCGATCGTCGTAATCCTGCTCCTCGCCTACAACCGCAACGACTTCATCTCGGCCTACAACTCCGAGACGGCGAAGTTGTTCGGCATGAAGAACTCCTACGCGGGCACGCTGGCCGACGCGGGCTCCACGACGATCGGCTACACCCCGGCGCCGTTCGGCGTGGCCGGGGCGTTCAGCCAGTCGATGCTGCTGGTGCCGATGCTGATGTTCTACCTGCTCTGGCCGAACTGGGGCACCACTCTCTACGGCGAGATCCGCGGTGCCAGCGACTTCAAGCGCGTGTTCAGCGGCATGTTCCTTGGCCTGTGGACGACCGTGCTGCTGTCGATCGTCCTGCTGGTGGTGTTCGCCAAGGAGTTCGGGTTCAACTTCTACCAGTCCGCCAACGCGCTGTGGATCGACGCGGCCTACGGGACGACGTCCCCGC
This sequence comes from uncultured Actinomycetota bacterium, assembly GCA_963773105.1. Taxonomy (GTDB): domain Bacteria; phylum Actinomycetota; class Actinomycetes; order Streptosporangiales; family Streptosporangiaceae; genus Trebonia. The sequence continues at coordinate 493,165 of CAVZAA010000001.1, read as the reverse complement.
ACGCTTTGCCGATCTTCCCGTACCCGGTGCTGCTCGCCAGTTGGCTAGTGCACAACAACGCGGTCTCGGTCGTGCTGATCTTGCTGATGAGCCTCTGGTTCTTCGCCTGGGTGGGGACGCTGTTCCTGTCCTCGACCCGGGTGATCTTCGCGGCCGCCTTCGACCGGATCCTGCCCGACGGCGCCGCCCAAGTGTCGGAGAAGCGCCGGGTGCCGGTCTGGTCGCTGGTGCTGATGCTGCTGCCCGCGGTCGGCCTCGGCGCGCTGTATTCCTACAACTCCAACTTCCACACCTATACGCTCGATGCGACGCTCGTCATCGCGGTGACGTACCTGTTCAGTGCCATCGCGGTGGTGATCCTGCCGTGGCGTAAGCCGGACCTGTGGGCCGCCTCCCCCGCTTCGCGGCTGAAGCTGCTCGGCGTGCCGATCATCCCGGCGGCCGGCGTGGTCACCATCGGGCTCATCGGTTACTGCCTGTACGAGTGGCTGACCCGCGCCGCCTACGGCGTCAACAACAACGACTCGCTGCTCTACATGCTGGCCATGTACGTGCTTGCGCTGGTCATCTACCTCATCGCGCGCGTCGTCAGGTCCCGCCAGGGCATCGACCTCTCCCTGATCAACAAGGAGATCCCGGTCGAGTAGGCCATTTCCGCCCGCGCCTCCCCGCGCGGCTGACAATGACGTCGGCTGCGCGGGGAGGCGCGGCCGTTTTCCGGCTGTCTTGCGTCTTGCCCTGCACAGCGGAATTCGAAATCCGTCTATCGAACGGACCCTGGCTCCGCCTTGGATCCGCCCATTCCCGCCTCTCCCGCGGCGGCGTCCTCGGCGCTGATGAGCGGGTGCGAGTAGATGTCGAGCAGCCCAAGGGCGACCAGACGGCCGCCCGCCGCCCCGAAGATGTCGGCCCCCACCGCGCGGGACAACTGCTCGTGCAGCAGCGGGATGCCGGACTTCATGGCGCTGATCAGCGCGGCCCGGATCCTGCGGTCCACCGCCGGCGGGTCCGGGCGGGCGGCGTCGGCGCGCTCGAGCCACTGCTCGGTCATCGTCACCATCTCGTCGAAGATCACCGCCGCCGACGGCGAGTTCTCCGCCAGCGCGCGCACGATGTAACGCTCGAACGGCTGCAGCAGGCTGCGATCGGCGGCCGCGCCGCCGAGGTCGTCAAGGTACTGCGCGTTGATCCGGCGCATGGTCTGGGCGACGTGCTCGTCGCACGCCCGGCGCAGCTCCTCCTTGGACCCGAAATGGTGCCGGAGCAGACCGGGCGATACGCCGGCGGTCACGGCGATCCCCCGGATCGTGGTCCGCTCGTACCCCTCGTCGGCGAAATGCCTGATGGCCGCCTCGCGGATCCTGGCCCGCGCGGTTAGGTCACCCGACGCCTGCTGGCTCTGCCGGGCCTGCTGGGCCTGCTGGCCCTGCTGGCCCTGCTGGCCCTGCTGTCCCTGCTGTCCCTGCTGTGCCTGCTGGTTCGGCTCCCGAGTCGGCGAGTCTGGCTGACCGATGGTCATCGGCTGTCCGATGCGGCTGCCCCGGTCATGCCCCCGCGGTGCGGCCGCACCGTCCCTCCCTTCGCTGATCGCTGGTGTCTCCCGCCGTCGGGCGGGCGAAGATCTCAAGCGCCCTGCAGGTCCCGCCGGCTGAAGGCGATGGCGCCGCCCGCGGCGCAGGCGACGCCGACCGCCACCATGACGCCGTTCGCAGCCCAGTGCGGTGAGGCGGCGGGGGCCGCCGCCATCTGGTGAAAGACCGAGGTGTCGAGCAGCCAGCGGCTGGTCGCGCCGGAGCCGCCGAAGCCGCCGACGATGTCGGCCAGCAGCGACCAGCAAAGCAAGACGTAGACGACGGCAGCCGTGCGCCGCGGCCATACACCGAACGCCAGCACGCCGATGCCGCCGATGGCCACGGCCGGAGGGACGAGGTTGAGGCCGGCGTTAAGCAGCGTTCCCAGGCCCACGCCGGAATCCTGGCTGGCCGCCCCGAGCCAGGCGAACAGGCCGGCCGCCGCGCCGCCCGCCAGCAGGACGACCATCGCAAGCAGCAGCCTGCCGCCGAGCCAGCGGATTCGGGATACGCGGCCGACCAGCAGCTGGTCGAGCCGTTGGGACGATTCCTCCTCGCGCGCGGCGGTGACCTGCCCGGCGCCGGCCAGGGCGACGAGCACCGCCAGGACGAGGAAGCAGACCCCGAGAACGGCGTCGGTGCCGGACCCTGAAGCGCCCAGCTTGGCCAGCACGTCCCGCGCCGACGAGCCGGAAATGGTCGACCCGGCCGACCTCGCGATCAGACCGAACAGCAGCGCCGACACCGCGATCGCGGTCCACCAGCCAGCCACCGTCGGCCGGACCAGCCGGATCGCCAGGCCGGTCGGGCCGGACAGCAGCCGCAGCCGCGGCGCGCTGCGCGCCCGGTCCGGCACAATGCCCGCGCCGACGTCGCGGACGGCCGCCAGCCGGACGGCCGCGGCGGCCAGCACCGCGGTGAAGGCGGCGATGGGCAGCAGGGCCAGCGGCTGCGGGGCGGCGAACGGCCGCAGCTGCTCCACCCAGCCGAGCGGAGACGCCCAGATCAGGCCGTGCAGTCCCACTCCGGCGTCGGCGATCATCCGGACGGCGTAGCTGCCGCCGAGAAACGCGGCCGCATAGGACGCGGCCTGGCGCCGGGTTGACGCCAGCTGGCTGGTCAGCGCGCCCACGGCCACGAACATGACGGCGGTGGCCGCCATCGCCAGCGCGAAGTAGAGCGCGGGCCCGGCCGCGATCTTGACGCTCGGGTCGAGGCCGACGCCGACGGTGAGGACCGCGGTGAGCCCCCACAGCGCGCCGACGCCGACGCCGAGGCCAGCCAGCGCCTGGGCGGCGGCGCGGCGCCGGGTGGTCGGGCCTGCGAGCAGCAGCTCCCAGCGGCCGTCGTCCTCCTCCCCCCGCAGCAGCCGGGTGGACGTCAGCAGTCCCCAGACGGCGCCGAGCAGCATCAGCGTCATGGAGATCTTGAAGGCGGTGAAGCCGGCCACCGTCTGCAGCGCCGGAGCTGGCCCGAACAGCGCGCTGGTCGCCTTGTTCGCGCCGTAGGCTGCCGCCAGCGCGTCGCGGGCCGCCTGGGTCTGGTACAGCCTGGAGTAGCTGACGGCCGACGACGCGATCAACGCGCCGAAGACATAGCCCCAGACCGCCCCGGACCTGACCGCCTTGCGCGCGGTCACCCGAGCGACGACGGTGGTGGCCGGCCCGCCCGATCGGGCCGTTACCGACGCCGGGGCCGGGGCCGCCGCCGCGAGCCCAGCCTGGGTCACGATGCGCGCTCGGCGGGGGCGGCGTCACCGTGGCCACCGTACTGGGCGAGGAAGAGTTCCTCAAGCGAGGGCTCACGGCTCAGCAGCTCCCGCACGCTCGCGCCCGCCAGCGCCGTGAGCAGGGGCGCGACCGGTCCTTGGACGTGGCAGCGGACCACCTGGCCGTCGGCCGACAGCGAGCTCACCCCCGACACACCGGAAAGATCGGGCACCGCGCCGTCAAACGTCACCTGCACCATCAGCGCGGACAGGTGCCGCAGCTGGGCGAGGGTGCCCGTCTCCACCAGCTTCCCCGCCCGGAGGATGGCCACCCGGTCGCACAGCGCCTCCACCTCGCTGAGGATGTGCGAGGAGAGGAACACCGTCTGGCCGCGGTCGCGCGCCTCCCTGATGCTGAGCCGGAATGCCTCCTCCATCAGCGGGTCGAGCCCGCTCGTGGGCTCGTCGAGTATGAGCAGCGGAGCCCGGGTCATCAGGGCGGCGATGAGGATGACCTTCTGCCGGTTCCCCTTGGAGTAGGCGCGGACCTTCTTGGCCGGATCGAGATCGAACCGGGCGATCAGCTCGTCCCTGTACGCCGCGTCGACGCTGCCGTGGACGCGGCCCAGGAGATGGAGGGTCTCGGCACCGGTGAGGGACGGCCACAGGTTCGCCTCGCCCGCCACGAAGGCGACGCGCCGGTGGGTCTCGGCCGGCCGGCGCTGGCAGTCAAGGCCGAAGATCTCGGCCCGGCCCCCGCTTGGGCTGATGAGGCCGAGCAGGAGCCTGATGGTGGTGGTCTTGCCCGCACCGTTCGGGCCGAGGTAACCGATCACCTCGCCCGGCGCGACCTCGAGGTCAAGGTGATCCAGGGCGGCGACGCCCCGGTAGCGCTTGGTCAGCCCTTCCGAGCGGATGGCGGCGTGCTCCATCCCGTTGCGCCTCCGTCTGGGCTATACAAGCGGATAGTTTCCTATTCGCTTGTATAGCACGGGGCCGGGCTAGGCGCTACGGAGAATGAGGATCATTCGCCAGGCGGTAGGGGCGTCGAGCGCGGTCGTGTCGTCGAAGTCGCCGTAGCTGGCAACCAGGTCAAGCGGACGCGTGGAGCCAAGGGTGCCGGGGTGGGCGTTGTTGGCGTTGTCGTTGTTGGCGTTGTTGGCGTTGGCGTTGGCGTTGGCCAGCCGGACGGCGGCGGTGAACTCGGTCAGGGTCCAGAATCGGTTCGGTACAACGTCGCTGACCGTGCGGATGGTGCCGTCCGCCGCAGTCACCCTGATCGTCATGTGCTCGTCGGTCACCTGGGTCAGCGGGTCGATCTTGTCCTGGCGGCCGCCCCAACTGACCTGCGCGTGCGCACCGTCGGCGTCAATCTCCCAGTCGCTGCTCGTCCTCGGGTCGGCGGCGAAGAAGTCGGCCGGGTGCGCGAGTTCGACGATGTAAAGACCGCCGGGCGCCAGGTGGGCGGCGACCGCCGTCAGGTGGTTCACCAGGTCGTCGAGGGTGAACAGATGACAGACCGAGTTCAGCATCGTGATGGCCAGGTCGAACACCGCCGGCCTGCCTTCGGCGTCGACGAGCCGGAAGTCGCGCATGTCCGCTTCGACCACGTCCAGGTCCACCCCGCCCGCCTTGGCCTGCGCGGCGGCGTAGGCGCACATCGCCGGGGTGTGGTCGAGCGCGGTCGCGCGCAGACCACGACGGGCGAGCTCGCGCGCGTGCTCGGCCGGGCCCGCCGCCAGCTCTATGACTGATCTCACCCTGCCGGCGATCTTGGCGTGCTTGTCGAACCAGGTCAGCAGGGCAGCGGACTCGGCCGGAACGTCCCGGTAGGCGCAGGCCAGCTGGTACAGCTCGGGTTCATCGTAGATGCCGCTCACGCCTGCCATCATGCCGCAATCGGGCGGCCGCCGAGGCCGACAGGGGTGGAGCCAAACGGCCCGTTCAATATCTCCTCAAAAAGCGGACGGCGACCGGATTCTCCGTGCGACGCGCAACCCGAACATCACCAGCCAAATCCACAACGCATCTACCGCCAGCCGTTTCGGTGGGGCAGACTGACCGCATGATGACTGAGGCGGAGGCGCTGCAGACCCTGGCACGGGAGGACCCCGCTGTCGCCGATGACGCGCGGGCCGCGCTTCGCTCGCTCACCGCGGGTGGCGGCCTTGAGGCGATCTCGCTGCTGCGGTTGCAGGAGTTCCTCTGGTGCGCGCTGCCGAACGGGGTGCCGCAGGTGGCCGAGCGGCAGCTCGCGGTGGCCGCCGCGCTCGCCCGGCTGCTCACCCTGGCCGGGATGGAGCGGTACGCAGAGGTCTGCGCCGGCCCGGACACGAATCGGATCCTCGGTGCCTACGCCACCTCGCGCGACGACGGGCTCGACGCCTACGCCAAGGCACTCAACAGCTCGCACGCTGTACCGCCGGACACCGACCTGCTCGCCTGGTCCTCGGCGATGGGCACGGACGAGCGGGCCGCCTACGACGCCTGCGCCGCCGCGATCGAGCTCGCGGTCGCCGCGCATGAGCTGAAGGTCGGCGTCAGCGGCTGGAAGACCAAGCGCGCCGCGCTGGTCGAGCGCTGGCTCACCAGGACGACCGACGCGCCCGACACCGACAGCTGGCTCAGCCGAATCAGCGCCGAGCGGATCGACGAGTGGGCCCACGGGCACCCCGGCGAGCGCTCCCAGCTCGCCCGGCGAATCATGCCCCGGCTGCTTGAGCCGCCCGAACTGATCGGCGAGCCGCTGCCGACCCTCCGCTGGCTGCTGTCGCGCGCGGACGTGGGGCTCCGGCTGACCGCGCGGCACTACATCGCGCCGTCGCTGGTGGGCGAGGCGGCCGGACTGTTCGGCTGGCAGCCGAGGGTGAACCGGGTGGTGGCCGACGCGGGCACCGCCGTACGCGGTTCCGGCGCCTCGTCGGCCAGGCGGCATCAGGAACTCGAGGTCTACCCGCTGCACATCCTCCGCGGCCTGGCCCAGCACGAGATGGGCGCGGTCCGCCGGATCGGCGCCACCCTGGTGCTGACCAAGACCGGGCGGCTGATGGCCGACGACGCGGCGGTGCGCTGGCACATCGGCACGGCCGCGCTGATCGGCCCTGACGACGGCACCGACCCCGACTTCACCGTCGCCGTGCGGGAGGCCGCGCTGCTGGTGATCACGGCCCAGGACGGTCCGGTCGGGTACGAGGAGCTGGCCGGACGGCTGACCGAACTGCACGCGACCGAGGGCTGGACCTCGCGCTCGGGCAGCAGCCTGACCAGCGCGATCGGCGGCGAGATTCACGTTCTGCGGCACAGGCTTCGGGCCCTGCAACTGCTGGACGAGGACGCCGCCCCCGGATCGCTCACGCTGACCGACAACGGGACTGCGGCAGCACTGTCGGCGCTGCTGTCGCGCGCGCTGCGGCCGCGCCGCCACGACCGCGGGTAACGGCTGCATTTTCCTCCGGCCCGCCCGCACCCTTAGAGGGCGAAGCGGACGGGGTTGTAGCCGGTGTAATTCTCCGCCAGGGAGAGCGCGGCCGCCTTGGATGATGTCACGTACCTGAGCTGGTTGAGCATCAGCTGCTCGTCGAAGCCGTCGGCCTCCGGATTGACGTGCAGCATCGAGGTCATCCACCAGGAGAAATGGGTGGCGCGCCAGACCCGGTCCAGGCAGGTGTCGGAGTAGGCGTCGGCCAGCTCCCAGTCGCCGCGCCCGAGGGCGGCCCGGAGCGCGTTCGCCAGCACTACCACGTCGCCGAGAGCCAGGTTGAGCCCCTTGGCACCGGTCGGCGGCACGATGTGCGCGGCATCGCCGGCCAGGAACAGGCGGCCGTGACGCATGGGGGCGGCGACGAAGCTGCGCATGGGAGTGACCGATTTGTCGGTAATGCGCCCCTCGGCGACGGACCAGTCGCTGCCGTTGACCTTGAATCGCTTGTCGAGCTCGGCCCAGATCCGGTCATCGGACCAGTTCTCGAGCGCCTCCCCGGGCGATACCTGCAGGTAAAGGCGGGAAACCGTGTGCGAGCGCATCGAGTACAGCGCGAAGCCGTCCTCGTGACGGGAGTAGATCAGCTCGTCGGTGGCGGGGGCGGCGTCGGCCAGGATGCCCAGCCAGGCGAACGGATAGGACCGCTCGTAGACCGAGATTTCCGGGAATAGCGGGCGGCAGATCCCGTGAAAACCATCGCATCCGGCGATCACGTCGCAGGACACCTGGTGCGCTACCCCGGACTCGTCGGTGTAGGACAGCAGCGGCCGGTCCTCGGCGACCCCGGACACCGTCACGTCGGAGGCGGAGAACTCGACCACGCCCCCGTCCGCCAGCCGCCGCGCGATCAGGTCCTTGACGATCTCCGGCTGAGCGTAGATCGTCACCGTCCGCCCGCCGGTCAGCTCGCGGAAGTTGAGGTTGTGGCGCTCGCCCGCGAACTGCAGGTAGATCCCGTCGTGCTCGATTCCCTCGGCATCCAGCCGCTTGCCGACCCCGGCTGAGCGGAGCAACTCGACCGTGCCGGTCTCGAGCATGCCGGCCCGCTGCCTGGCCTCGCAGTACGCCCGCGACCGGTTCTCCACCAGTACCGAGTCGATGCCGGCCAGCGCCAGCAGGTGGGACAGGAGCAGGCCGGCCGGACCGGCGCCCACGATGCCGACCTGGGTGCGCGAGGTGACAGCCATGTGATCGAGACCCTCCAATGTCCGTTAACCGAACGATAGTGCAGCAAGCGAACAGACTGCACTCTGTCTACCATTGTCATCATGCTCGACGAACCCAGCCCCGGTCAGGCCCATCCCGCTGACGCAAGCGTGGCCGAGGCCAGCGCGGCCGAGGCGGCCGTCGAGGCCGTCGCGGGCGAGAGCAGCGAGTTCGTCCAGTCGCTCGAGCGCGGGCTGTCGGTGATCCGCGCCTTCGACGCCGAGCACTCCAGGCTCACCCTGTCGGAGGTCGCCGCCGCCACCGGGCTCAGCCGTGCCGCCGCTCGCCGCTTTGTGCACACCCTGGTCCACCTTGGCTATATGCGGGCGGCGGGCGGCCGTTTCGAGCTGCGACCGAAGATCCTCGAGCTTGGCTACGCCTACCTGTCCAGCCTGACGCTTCCGGAAGTCGCCATGCCGCACCTGGAGGAACTGGTCGAGGAGGTGCACGAGTCGTCGTCGGTGTCCGAACTCGACGGCGGCGAGGTCGTCTACATCGCGCGCGTCCCGACCAAGCGGATCATGACGGTGACGATCTCCGTCGGCACCCGTTTCCCGGCCTACGCGACGTCGATGGGCCGGGTGCTGCTCGCCGCCCAGCCGGAACCCTGGCTGGACGAATATCTGTCCAGCGCGTCGCTGCAGCACCTCACCGGCCACACCATCACCACGGCGGGCGGGCTTCGCCAGGAACTGCGCAAGATCAGGGCCCGTGGCTGGGCGCTCATCGACCAGGAACTCGAAGAGGGGCTCCGCTCGCTGGCGGCGCCGATCAGGGACTCCGACGGGACCGTGGTGGCCGCAGTCAACGTCGCCACCCACGCCGGCCGCCGGTCACTCGACTCCATCGTCGCCGACCTGCTCTCGCCGCTGCTGGCGACGGCCGAGAGAATCGAGCGCGACCTGGCGAGCGCCCGCAGCACGGCCGCGCCCACGGCCGGCGCTCCGCCCGCACGCCGACAGGCGACCTGACCGGCATACGACAACCGGTCTCGCCCGCGGACGCGGCACCTGACACTCGCGCGGGCGGGGCACCCGACACTCGGCGGGCGGGGCACCTGACACTCGCGCGGGCCACCTGACACACTTATGGTCCATGCGCACGCTGCTCGCCGACCACCCGCTCGTCACCCACAAGCTGACGCTGCTCCGCGCGGCCACCACCGACAACGCCACCTTCCGCATGCTCGCAAGCGAGCTGGTCACCCTGCTCGCCTACGAGGCGACCAGGGATGTCCGCGTCACCCCGATCGAGGTCACCACCCCGGTCGCGGTCACCATGGGCGCCATGCTGGATGAGCCCAAGCCGCTGATCGTCCCGGTGCTGCGGGCCGGGATCGGCATGCTCGACGGGATGACCCGGCTGCTTCCGATGGCGAGCGTCGGCTTCGTGGGCATGGTCCGCGACGAGGAGTCGCTCGTCGCGTCGACCTACGCTAACCGGCTGCCGGTCGACCTGGCCGGCCGCGAGGTGTTCGTCCTCGACCCGATGCTCGCCACCGGCGGCACTCTGGTCACGGTGATCACCATGCTGCTTGACCGGGGCGCGACTGCAGTCACCGCCGTGTGCCTGCTGGCGGCCCCCGAGGGCCTGGCCAAGATCGACGAGGCCTTCCCGGGCGAGAACGTGCGGGTGGTCACCGGCGCGATCGACGACCACCTGAACGACAAGGGCTACATCGTGCCTGGCCTCGGCGACGCCGGCGACCGCCTCTTCGGGGAGATCTAGGGTCCCTACCATCCGCGAGCGCGATTCCTTGCTGTTATCCAGGGAACGCGCTCAATTCCCCACCGCCAAGGACCGGAGCTACGCTCGGCACCCGTCCCAACTGACGGAAAGGCGTGGGCCCGGCCAGCTTGTCCGGTGATTCCTTGCTGTTATCCGAACGCCCCGGGGTCAGCTTCCTATCACTTCTGACCACTTTCTTGACCGTTTTGTCCGATTCCGATGGTCAAAAGTGATAGGAAGGCGGTCGGCGAGCCTTAGCGAAGCGCGGCTAGGGGGTTTCCTCCTCGGGCTGGCGGCGCTCCAGGGCGGCTAGACGGAGTTCCAACTGGTCGACTCGGTGCCGGAGGATCTCAAGCTGGGCCTCGTCAGAGAGGCGGCGTTCGGCGGTCTTGCGCAGCCGGGGCGACGCCTCGGCCCGCTCGGCGACCACCGCCAGGGGAACGAGGCGCTGCGGACCGTGCGGGCCGTCAACCAGCCGCGACGGGATCTGGCCGGCGCGGTACCAGGTCCGCAGCGCCGCACGGGACACGCCGGTCTCGGTGGCCGCCTTCTCCAGCGTCACCCACTCGGAGCCATCGAGCTGAGCCGATAGCTCAAGCTCCGTCTCCCACTCGTCGAGCCGGTCTTCCCAGTCCATCGCCCCTCCGCCAATCCGTCGGCCGCCGCTTCCCTCCGGCCACGCACGGCCCGGTCGTCCATCCGTTGCCCGGCGCTGGCGTCTCGACCGGGCACGGCCCGGACGTCCGATCCGACAGCGCGCGCCGGCATCGCCGCCGCGTTTGCCGTCAGTCTCCCATTCGGCGACCGATTCTCTTTACCCTATTAATAGCATGGTATTGACTAGGTTTAAAGCACCGGCCAGGCTAGAGGCATGTTCGAGCGATTCACTGCATATGCGCGCCGCGCCGTCGTGACGGCCCAAGAAGAGGCGCGCGAACTGAACCACAACTACATCGGCACGGAGCACATCCTGCTCGCGCTACTCCGCCGCCCCGACGGTCTCCCGAACCAGGAAGACGGGATCGCGTCCGCGATCCTCGAACAGTTCGGCATGTCCAGGGACGGCGTCCGCGAAGAGGTAATCGCCAAGGTCGGAATCGGCAAGGGCAAGGCCAAGACCGGGCACATCCCGTTCACGCCCCGGGCCAAGAAGGTGCTTGAGCTGGCGCTGCGCGAGGCGCTGCACCTGCATCACAACTACATCGGTACCGAGCACTTGCTGCTCGGCCTGATCAGGGAGGACGAGGGGGTCGCGGTGCAGATCATGCGCGAGCACGTCGACCTCCTCGTGCTCCGCACGACGGTGCTCGACAGTGTTCCGGCGGGCGAGAGCGAGGAGGGCAGGCTCGCGGCGGCGACGGGTACGCTGCTTCGCCGGGTCAGGGGGCGGCATTGGGGCCCTCGGGACGAGGGGGACGTGGGCGCCACCCCGGCCACGGACGCGACGCTGACGGAGGCCGCCCGACTGGCGGGCGGTGCCCCGGTTGGGTCGCACCACCTGCTGCTGGCCGCGCTGGCCGATCCCAACTCGGCCGCCGCGCGAACGCTGGCGGGCCTCGGCGTCGACCTCGACCAGGCACGGGAACTGCTGCGCACGGCGGACGTCATCGGCACCACCGACGAGCCTCCGGAGGAGGCCGGCCGCCGCCAGATGTCTCTCCAGGTCGCGGACGAGACCCTCACCGTCGTCATCGTCGACCCGGTGCTGGTGGCGGCGGGGAAGGCCGCCCTCGAGGCCGTGAACGCGAGTGCCGAACCGGGCAAGGACGACAAGTCCGGCGCGGGGGATTCCGCGACGGCGAGCGTGATTCGCGGCGACCATCCCGCCGCCGCCAGCCTCGCTGCCGTATGGAAGGAACTGCGCGATTCTCTGGCCAAGATCGCTGACGCCGCGCCCCCATCGGCCGCCGCTTAACCGACCGCCGGCCCGACATTGCCACAATGCCGGGCCGACGGTCAGTATGTCCACTGCTAAATGGTTCGGCCGAAGCTAAATCATTCATGTGTATTGCGCCGCCGATGGGAGACTCGGGCCATGGAGACCGAATTGCCGGGGACGCTACTCGGGTCCGGGCGGAATGCGGACGTGTACGACATCGGCAACGGGCGGGTGCTGCGGCGATACCGGGACGGACGGGACGCCGACGCCGTTGACCTTGAGGCCACGGTCATGGCACACGCGCGGGCGCACGGCGTGCCGGTGCCCGAGGTCTTTGAGGTGGCCGGCTCCGACATCGTAATGGAGCGCGCGGTGGGTCCGACGATGCTGGACGCGCTGGCCCGCCGCCCGTGGACGGCGCGCGGCCAGGCTCGGCTGCTGGCCCGGCTGCACGCCCTCGTGCACCAGGTGGCGGCGCCGCCGGGACTGCCCACCCCCTGCGGCGACGAGGACCTAGAGAGTCAGGTTCTGGTGCACAGGGACCTGCACCCGGTCAACGTCATCCTCACCGCGGCGGGGCCGGTGATCATCGACTGGGAGGGCGCGGCCCGCGCCCCTGCCATCTTCGACGTGGCGATGACCTGGGCGATCGTCGGCTTCTCGGAGGTACCGGACGCCGGGCTCAAGTCCGCGGTGGTGCGGGGCGTGCAGTCGCTGTTCACCCGTTCGTTCGTCAGCGCCGCCGGTCCGATCGACCAGGTCTGGCGCGCCACCGCCGTCCGCAACCGCCTATACGACCCCAACGTGCTGCCCTCGGAGCGCGCCCGACTGGAACGTCTCCCCCACGACTGATCTCGTTCATCACGCATCGCTCGCCGCCCCCATTGTTGGGTCGCCAGCCCACCTGTTAGCTACGCCATCGACAGATTCGGGCTCCTGTCGCCTACGCCATCGACCGCGCCTATTGATGTCGCTGGCGTAGGTGACAGATCGCGTTTGGTGTCGCTGGCGTAGCTGACATGACCCCCGGAGGGGCGGTGGTCGCCGGGCGCGCAGCGACGGCCAGGCTGGGCGGCGGTCGCCGGGCGCGCAGCGACGGGCGAGGCTGGGGTCGCCGGCGGGGCACCTCACAGACGCGCGGGCGGTGGTCGCCGGTGGGGTATTGGACGGGCGGTGGTGGGGTCGGGGGTTGCTGGTGTGGCCGGCGGGGGTCAGGGGCGGCTGGGGCGTTCGAGGTACCGCTCGTCGGGGGGCGCGAAGCCGAACTGGCGGTAGAGGCCGTGCGCGTCGGTGGTGTGGAGGCTCCAGCGGAAGCCGACTCCGGGACCGCGGTCGATCATCGTCGCCACCAGTTCCTTGCCGAGGCCGCTCCCCCGCGCATCGGCCGTGACGAAGACGTCCGACAGGTAGCCGTAGGCCACTCCGTCCGAGATCGCCCGCGCGAATCCGACCAGCCGCCCGGTAGACGCTTCGTAAGCGCCGACGACCCGCCAGGCCGTAGAAAGCTGCATCTCGAAGTCCGCCCGCGTCCGCGACTTGCCCCAATACGCCTCGGTGGAGAGAAAATCCCAGACCGCTTCCACATCCAACGGCCCGCGTCGTCGTCGAGCTCGTACGTCCCAGATGACCAGATCACGCCCAAACCCTACCGAGCCAGCTGCCCTCAGGGGCCGGAGGAGCGGGGGGCGTGGGATGCACCGCGACCCCGGCGACCCCACGCGACCAGAGACGCCGGAACAAGCACAGAGACGGTCACGGTCCGTTCGGGATGAGCGCTTTTGGCCTTTAGACCAAAGGACGGTCTGCAGGTTGGTTGCGCCTAGGCCATTGACCGGGGGATTTCTCTTCTCTTAACGTCGGATGGAAGTTCCGAAGGAGGAATACCGGTGGCGGACCTGGATGTGGTTGTGGTGGGGGCCGGGTTCGCGGGGATCTACGCGGTGCACGCGCTGCGCTCCTCGGGGCTGACGGTGCGGGCCTTCGAGGCCGGCGGCGGGATCGGCGGAACCTGGTTCTGGAACAGCTACCCGGGCGCGCGGTGCGACGTGGAGTCCAAGGATTACTCGTTCTCCTTCTCCCCCGAGCTCGAGCAGGAATGGTCGTGGAGCGAGCGTTACCCGGCCCAGCCCGAGATCCTGCGCTACCTGAGCCACGTGGCCGACCGGTTCGAGCTGTGGCCCCATATTCAGCTCGACACCCGGGTGACCGCGGCCCGCTGGGACGACGACGCGGCCGAGTGGGAGGTGACGACGGACGACGGGGCGGTGGTGACCGCGCGGTTCTTCGTATCCGCGGTCGGGTGCCTGTCCGCTTACCAGGTGCCCTCGCTGCCCGGTCTGGACACGTTCGAGGGGTCCTGGTACCACACCGCGCGGTGGCCCGCCGACGGCGTCGACTTCACCGGGAAGCGGATCGGGCTGGTTGGCACCGGATCGACCGGGATTCAGATCGCGCCGGAGATCGCGGCCGTTGCGTCTGAGTTGTACGTGTTCCAGCGGACGCCGAACTACGCGGTGCCGAACCGGAACCGGCCCTGGGAGCCCGAGGCGGAGCGCGAGTTCAAGTCGCGTTACCGCGAGTACCGCAAGGAGGCGCGGGAGTCGTTCCTCGGTGTGCCGATTACCGGGACCGGGCGGCCGGTGCTGGCCGAGCCGCGGGAGGATGTGCAGCGGACGTTCAGCGAGCGCTGGCGGGCGGGGGGCGGGATGCCGTTCCTCGGCGCGTATACCGACCTGCTGGTGGACCAGGCCGCCAACGACGTCATCGCCGAGTTCATGCGGGACCGGATCAGGGAGACGGTCGCCGACCCGGCGGTCGCGGAACTGCTCTGCCCGCGGACCTTCCCGGTCGGATCGAAGCGGCTGTGCCAGAGCGATGACTACTACGCGATGTACAACCGGCCCAATGTGACGCTGGTGGACCTCCGCTCGACGCCGCTCACGTCGGCCTGCCCGGACGGGCTGGCGACCACGGACGCGTTCTACGAGCTCGACGCGATCGTGTTCGCGACCGGCTTCGACGCGATCTCCGGCGCGCTGCGGCAGATCGACGTGCGGGGCGCCTCCGGGGTCGCGCTGGCCGACCGGTGGGCGGCCGGGCCGCGCGCCTACCTGGGGATCGCCACGCCCGGGTTCCCGAACATGTTCATCGTGACCGGCCCGGGTTCGCCGTCGGTGCTCAGCAACATGGCGCTGTCGATCGAGCAGCACGTGGAGTGGATCAGGGACTGCATCGGGTACCTCGACGGGCACGGGTACGCGACGGCGGAGGCGACGGCGGACGCCGAGGACGCGTGGATGGCGCACGTGACCGAGGTGGCGTACTCGACCCTGTTCCCGAAGGCGGACTCCTGGTACATCGGGGCCAACATCCCCGGCAAGCCCCGGGTGTTCACCACCTACGTCGGCGGCGTCGGACCGTACGGCGAGAAGTGCGACCAGGTGGCCGCGGCCGGCTATGAGGGGTTCGCGCTGGGCGCCCCTTGATTCAAGTGCTCCCTGACTTCAATGGCGATTGTCAGTTCTAGGAGGTAGCGGTGGGCCAGTCAGTGCATCCCCAGGCACGGCAGATCCTCGAAGGGAAGGCCGCGGCCGGCGTGCCGCCGCTGTGGGAGCTGTCGCCCGACCAGGGGCGGGCGGTGGTCGAGGCGAACGGCCAGATCATCGGGGCGGGGCCGGCCGTGGCGTCGGTGCGGGATATCACGATTCCCTCCCAGGCCGGCGGGATGCCCGCCCGGGTCTACTCGCCGTCGGCCGACGCGCCCGGCGTGGTCGTGTACTACCACGGTGGCGGCTGGGTGGTCGGCTCGCTCGACAGCTGGGACGCGGCCTGCCGACTGCTGGCCGTCGCCTCCGGCTGCGACGTGGTCAGCGTGGACTACCGGCTGGCGCCCGAGCACGTCTTCCCGGCCGCGACCGACGACGCGTTCGACGCCCTGGTCTGGATCGGCTCACCCGGCGGCCTGGCGGCCGGGCGCCCGATCGTGGTCGCCGGCGACAGCGCGGGCGGCAATCTCGCCCTGGTCACCGCTCTGCGGGCGCGGGACGCGGGCGGCCCGCCGGTGGCCATGCAGCTGCTGGTGTACCCGGTGGCCGACTGCGACCTGGACCGCAAGTCCTACCACGAGTACGACGGCGACGAATTCATCGTGAACCGGGGCGACATGGTTCTGGTTCTGGGATCATTACGCGCCCGACCCGGCCGTGCGGGTCAACCCCTACGCGTCGCCGCTGCGCGCCCCCGACCTGGCCGGCCTGCCGCCCGCGTACGTGATCACGGCCGAGCACGACCCGCTGCGGGACGAGGGGTTCGACTGCGCGGAGCGGCTGCGGGCGGCGCGGGTACCGGTGGAGCACCGGCACTTCGGGTCGCAGATCCACGGGTTCTTCACGTTCGTGAACTTGCTCGACGACGCCGACCGGGCGGTGAACGACGCCGGCCAGGCCATCCGGGCGGCCGTCGCCGCCGCGTCGGCCGCGTCGGCGCCCGCCGAGGAGTGAATTTCAGCCCCCCGAGAGCTAGGGATCTGGTGACGATGCGCGCTACCGCGGCCGTTTTCGAGAAGCTGTTCACCCCGTTGAGCGTGACCGAGGTGGAGGTTGGCTCGCCCGGGCCGGGCGAGGCGCTTGTCAAGATCGTGGCGTCCGGGGTCTGCCATACCGACGCGATCGCGCGCGACGGCGACATGCCGTTCCCGGCGCCTGGTGTGCTGGGCCACGAGGGCGCCGGGATCGTCGCCGCCGTCGGGTCCGGAGTGACTAATGTGGCCGTCGGGGACCAGGTGGTGATCGGCTGGCCGTGGTGCGGGACGTGCCGTAACTGCCTGGAGGGGCAGCCTCGGTACTGCCTGGAATTGGGGCCGCTGGTGCTCCGCGGCGGGCGGGCGGACGGGACCACGTTGCTGCGGCGGCTGGACGGGTCGCCGCTGCACAGCCATTTCTTCGGCCAGTCCTCGTTCGCCTCCTATTCCATCTGCGCGGCCAACGCCCTGGTGGCGGTCGACCCGGACGCGGACGTGGCGCTGCTCGGGCCGCTCGCGTGCGGGATCTCGACCGGGGCGGGCGCGGTGCTGAACGCGCTGCGGCCCGGGGCGGGGTCATCCGTTGTCATCTACGGGTCCGGGGCCGTCGGCCTGTCCGCGGTGATGGCCGCCCGGCTGACCGCGGCGACGTCGATCATCGCGGTCGACCGGCTGGCGTCCCGGCTCGCGCTGGCGCGCGAGCTTGGCGCGACCGAGACGATCGACGTGTCCGTGCCCGGGGTCGACCCGGTGGCGACGGTGCACGAGATCTGCGGCGGGCCCGCCGACTTCAGCCTGGACTGCACCGGCAACGTCTCGGTGCTGCGGCAGGCGGCCGACTCGGTCGGCATGCGCGGCACCGTCACGCTGATCGGCGGCGCGCCCGCCGGGGCGTCGTTCTCCCTCGATCACATGTCCACCCTCTGGGGCAAGCGGGTGATCGGCACCCTCGGCGGCGAAGGTCGGTCGGCGTCGCTGATCAACGCCCTGATCGCGCTGAACAAGCAGGGCCGGTTCCCCTACCACCGGCTGATCGAGACGTTCCCGCTGGAGCGGGTCAACGACGCGTTCGAGGCGTCGCACGCGGGCGACGTCATCAAGCCGGTCCTGCGGATGCCCGACTGAAGATCGTTAAGCCGAAATCCATGGCGTTTCCGGCGCTCTGACCCCGGAAACGCCATGGATTAGGTTGAGCGTGGCTTTGGGAGGGCAGGGCATTCTTCACAAATTACTAAGAATAGTCCCCGATTTAGGTCTGGCGCGGTTGGCGACCTACGGTATATGCGTGAGCTCTCCGCAGGTATCCGTGCTCGTGGTTGAAGACGACCCGGGCATCGCAACGCAACTGGTCCGCGGCCTCGAGCGGGCCGGGTACACCGCCGACAGCGTCGCCATGGGCGCCGAGGCACTCCGACGGCCGCCCTCTGACGTCGTGCTGCTCGACCTGGGGCTGCCCGACCTGGACGGCATCGACGTCTGCCGGCGCCTCCGGGCGGACTCCGACACCGCGATCATCGTCGTCACCGCCCGCGGCGAGGAGGCCGACCGGGTACTCGCGCTCGACGAGGGCGCCGACGACTACCTGGTCAAGCCCTTCGGGCTGGCCGAGTTGCTGGCGCGGATCAGGGCGGTGCTGCGGCGCGGGCAGCGCCCGGGCGCGTCCGGGGGCGAGGTACTCAGGCACGGGACGCTGACCGTCGACCTGCGGACCCGCCGGGTGACGATGTCGGGCAACGACGTGGCGCTGACCCCGAAGGAGTTCGCGATCCTGGAGTGCCTGATCACCGACCCTGGCCGGCTGATCAGCAGGCAGGAGATCGTCGAGCGGGCCTGGGACGAGCACTGGTACGGGCCCACCAAGGTGCTCGACGTGCACCTGGCGGCGCTGCGGCGCAAGCTCGGCGACCCCGCGCTGATCGAGACCGTCTACGGCCACGGCTTCCGGCTGGCGGACCGGGAGCCCCTGCCCGCCGCGGACACGGTGGCCGGAGGATCGCAAGCGTGACCGACCGGGCCGGGGCGAGCGCGTGACCGGGCGGGCGGTGCCGTGACCAGGCGGATCGCGCTGGCGCTGGTGATGCTGACCGCCGCGGTCCTGATCGCGGCGGTGGTCCCGCTCGCCCTCGGGGCCATCGCCCACGAGCGGGACGCGTTCGTTCAGGACACCGCCGGGACCGCCAGCTCGATCGCCCTGCTCGCCCGGGGAACGCTCAGGGGGCAGGGGCACGAGGACCACGCCGAGTTCGCGGCGCTGTCCGAGGCGATGCGGGACGCCGAGCGCAACGGCGACCAGGTACTGGTCGTGAACCGGGACAACCGGATCGTGCCCGCGCTCTCCCATGGCGCGCCGCCGCGCGACTGGCACAAGCTCGTGACCGATGCGGCCGGGGGGCAGAGCCCCACCACCCAGCTGACCAAGAACGCGGCCATCGCGGTGGAGCCGGTCTACGGCACCGAGAAGCTCTCCACCACCCAGCTCGGGACCGTGCTCCTGGTGCGGCCCACCGGCCCGCTCAACCAGAACATCGCCAACCTCTGGCTCTACCTGATCGTGCTGGCCGGCGTCGCGCTGGCCGCCGCGGTGCTGGTCGCCATCTACCTCGCCCGCTGGGTCAGCAGGCCGCTCGCGCGGCTCGACGCGGCCGCGGGCAAGATCGCCGACGGCGACCTCACCGTCCGCGCGCGGACCGGCTACGGGCCACCGGAGCTGCGCCGGATGGCCGCCACCTTCAACATGATGGCGGGACGGCTTGAGGCCCTGGTGCACGGGCACCGGGCGATGCTGGCCGACGCCTCGCACCAGCTCCGCACCCCGCTTACCGCGCTCCGGCTCCGCCTCGATCTGCTCGCAACCGACGTTCCCCCGTCCACGGCGGCGGAGCTGGCGGGCGCGCAGGAGGAGATCGCCCGGCTGTCGCGGCTGGTCGACGGGCTGCTCGCCACCGCCAGGGCGGAGGCCATGACCGAGCAGCTGGAGACCATCGACGTGCTCGAGGCGGTCGCCGAGCGGGTCGCGGCGTGGCAGCCGGTCGCCGACGGCCACGACGTCAAGCTGATCGCCGAGGTGAGCGCCGGACCGGGCAAGGACGCCGCGGTCGCCCGGCCCATGGTCGCGCTCGGCGCCGGCCATCTGGAGCAGATCCTCGACAACCTGATCGACAACGCGATCGACGCGATCGCGGGGCAGGGCGCGGACGGGTCCGGCGGCTCCATCCGCATCTCGGCCACCGCGACCGAGACCGGAACGCTGCTGACCGTGGCCGATGACGGCCCGGGGATGACCGCGCAAGAGCGATCACGCGCGTTCCTGCGGTACACCACCGGCAGCCAGAACGGGACCGGGCTCGGCCTGGCCATCGTGCACCGGCTGGTGACGGCCAACGGCGGGACGATCAGGCTGGCCGACACCCCCGGCGGCGGCCTGACGGTCGAGGTAGAGCTGCCGAGCCCGGCCGACCCTTAGGCCCACTGGTCCCGGCCTGCCCCAGGTACGTAGGATTGACCTCCATGCGCCCTTGGTGGAAGCCGCTCTGGACTCGGCAGGCGGCACTGCGCGCCCTGCGGGCGACGATCGTCATCCCCGGGCTGTTCGCGATCTGCCTGAAGGTGATCGGCGACCCGCAGATGACGCTGTTCGCCACCTTCGGCGGGTTCGCGACGCTGGTCGTCGCCAACTTCGCCGGGACCAGGAAGGACAAGCTGGCGGGGCACATCGGCCTCGCCCTGGTCGGAAGCCTGGCGCTGATCATCGGCACGCTGGTCAGCGGGACGGCCTGGATCGCGGCGGTGGTCACGGTCCCGGTCACGTTCACGATCTTCTTCGCCGGGATCACCGGCCCGAACGCGGCGTCGGGCACCATCGCGGCCATGTTCGCCTACGTGCTCCCGGTCGTCTCGGCCGGCGGCGCCGCCGATCTCCCCAGCCGGCTGGAAGGCTGGTGGCTGGCGTCCGCGGCCGGCACCATCGCCGTGCTGCTGCTGTCGCCCCCGGCCCCGGCTAACCGGCTGCGCGCCGCCGTGGCCGACCTGTCGGGCCAACTGGCGAGCCGGGTGCGGGCGGCCGCGGCGGGCGAGGTGACCAGCCCCGATGCGATCATGGCGGCCAAGGACCGGCTGCGGGCGGCGTTCACCGCCGCGCCGTACCGCCCAACCGGGCTTGCCACCTCCGACCAGGCCCTCGGCAGCATGGTGCAGCTCCTCGAATGGAGCTCGACCCAGGTCGCCGAGGCGTTCGACGGGCACATCGACCTGACCAACGGCTGCCCGCAAGACCGGGCGCTGCTGCTGCGCTCGGCCGACCTCTTCAGCGACACGCAGGCGCTGCTCACCGGTCAGGTCGCGGAGCCGGACTTCGACGGGCTCGAGAACGCCCGGGCAGCGTCGGCCGAGCACCTGAGCGAGCTGTCGGGCCGCGCGGGCGAGCCGGACGCACGGGTCGCGGCGGCGCAGGCGGTGCACGCGCAGGCGCTCTCGGTGGTGGCCCGCTCGGTCGCGGCCGACGCGCTGATCGTCAGCCACCGCGCCTCTGCTGAGACGATCGAGGCCGCGCGGCGGCACTGGTACCAGTCGCCGGGCGCCGCGCCCTCGTCTGCCCCGGCCAGGGCCGCCGCCGCAATCGCGCGCACGCCTGGGGTCGCCTCGGTCACCACGGCGGCCAGGCTGGTGCGGAGGCACGTGTCGGTCCGCTCGGTCTGGTTTCTGAACTCGCTGCGGGCGGCGATCGCGCTCGCGGCGGCGGTCGCCATCGCTGACGCGGCGGGGGTTCAGCACGCGTTCTGGGTTGTCCTCGGCACTTTGTCGGTGCTCCGCACCAGCGCCTCGGCGACCGGGTCGACGGCGTGGCGGGGCCTGGCGGGCACCGTGGTCGGGTTCGTGATCGGCGCGGCGCTGCTGGTCGGGATCGGGACCAACCCCGACGCGCTGTGGGCGGTGTTCCCCGTCGCGGTGCTGGTCGCCGCGTACGCGCCGGGTACGACGCCGTTCGTGGTCGGGCAGGCGGCGTTCACGGTGACGATCGTGGTGCTGTTCAACCTGCTCGATCCGGTGGGCTGGACGGTCGGGCTGCTGCGGGTGGAGGACGTGGCGATCGGGTGCGGCGTGAGCTTCGCGGTCGGCGTGCTGCTGTGGCCGCGCGGCGTGGTGGCGGTGGTCAGCACCGACCTGGCCGACGCGTTCAGGTCCGGCGCCGCGTTCCTGACCGAGGCGGTCGACTGGGCGCTGAGCGAGGTGGTCATACCGCCGGCCGCCTCGGTCGCCGCCGCCAGCGCGGGGATCAGGCTCGACGACGCGGTGCGCGGGTTCCTCACCGAGCAGGGCAGCAAGCGGCTGACCAAGGAAGACCTGTGGACGCTGGTGAACGCATCCACCCGGCTCCGGCTGACCGCGCACAGCCTGGCCACGCTGCGGCCCGCCGTTCCGGTGGAGGCGAACGGCCACGGACCCAACCCGGAGAGCGGCTCCTGGAGCGCCTGCCTGCCGCTGGAGGGCTCGGCCGAGTACGCGGGCGCGCCCGCCTGTACCGGGCTCAAGCTCGCGGCTGAGGGCCTGGCCGGGTTCTACGACGCGGTGGCAGATGAGGTGAGCCGTCCGGGACCAGGCGGGCTGACGACGATTCCAGCACCCTCGATCCTGGCGGCGGCCGTGCCCAGACAGCCGGCCGCGGCTGCCGCGGGCACCGGGAGCGCGGGCACCGGGAGCGCGGGCGCTGCCGCCGCGGTCGCCGGCGGCGCGGCCGCGGGCACCGCAGCAGGCGCCGACGGCCACCATGGCGTCGTGACCGAGGGTAGCGGCGGGGCCAGCGTCCTGTCCCCCGCGCAGGAACTTCCGCATCCGCACCTGCTCTGGGTCCAGGAGCACCTGCACCACCTGAGCAAGAGCGCCCAGACGGTGAGCGAGCCCGCGCTGCACCTGGGAGAGATCCGCAGTCGCCCCTGGTGGCGTTAGCGAGCGGGCGGTCACTCGGCCGAAAGGGAGTACCTGCCGGTCGCCCGGGTAGCTGTCGCGGTGCCGGGACGGGACTGCCGACCCGGCCGGCCACCGGCGGCCCGCAGATCGGCGACTGCGCTTCACATAGGGTCGGTTACGTTGGGTAAGTATCAGCGATCGGCAGCAATAGCGGGTGCATCGCTAGTAACCTCGATTTCGGTATCTCGCCCCGCCTTCCCCAGCTGACGACTATCCCTCGGGGGGGTTACGGGGGGTCGTCGCCTCGGGGCCAACAGAGCAATCGGGAGTTCCGAGGTTGTCATTCCCCGGCCGTTGTTTGGGGGGCCTGAAGGTGGTTCGGTGCGCTTCTACCGCAGAAGGGGACAAATGGCGCCGACTATAGGCATCACTACGTACCACACCAACGCCGACTGGCGTGGCTGGTCGGAGGAGGGTGCCCTGCTGCCGTGGAGCTACGTCACGTCCATCCGGAAGAACGGGGGCCGTCCGGTCCTGCTCCCGCCGGGCGGCGACGAGGCGGAGGCCGAAGCGACCGTGGCCGTCCTTGACGGCCTGGTGATCGCCGGAGGTGGCGACATCGACCCGGCCATCTACGGCGCCCCCCGGCATCCGGCAACGGTCATCACCGCGGGGGACAGGGATCCCTGGGAGCTGGCCATCGCCGAGGCCTGCGTCCGCCAGGGCGTACCGCTGCTCGGCATCTGCCGGGGTGCGCAGATGCTCAACGTCGCCTGCGGCGGCACCCTCCACCAGCATGTGCCCGAGCTCGTGGGGCACGACGCGCACAGCGGCCCGGTCGACGGCTTCGGCAGCCACAAGGTGCGGGTCACCAGCGGCACCATCATCTCGTCGATCCTCCCCGGCGGGGAGTTCTTCGAGGTGCCGACCCACCACCACCAGGCGGTGGACATCGTGGGCGCCGGGCTGACCGCCGTCGCGTGGGCGGACGACGGCATCATCGAGGGCATCGAGTCCACCACGTCGGGCGAGTTCCTCGTCGGCGTGCAGTGGCACCCCGAGATGGGGACCGATCCGCGGCTGTTCCGCGCCCTAGTCACGGCGGCCGAAATGCATTATTCCGAACGGACCGTGTCTTCGCTCCCACCGCTGCTTGCTGGGGCATAGCGGACATGCGTTTTTAACACAACCGGCCTGAGCAGGGAAGACATCCTGCTCAGGCCGACGTGTTTCCGGCGTTACTCCGACTCGATGGTCCGGAGGCGGATGGTGACGTCCATGGCGCGGAGCTCGTCGAGCACCTCGTCGGTGTAGCTGGTGCCGATGTCGGTGATCACGTAGCCGAGCTCATCGCGGGTGCGCAGCAGCTGGCCCTCGACGTTGACGCCGTGGTCGGCCAGCACCCGGTTGATCGAGGCGAGCACGCCGGGCACGTTCTTGTGCAGGTGCACCAGCCGGTGCGTGCCCGGCACGGCCGGGAGCGCGGCGTGCGGCATGTTAACCGACATCGCGGTGGCGCCGCCGTCGGCGAAATCGACCAGCTTGCCGGAGACGAACTCGCCGATGTCCTGCTGCGCCTCCTCGGTGGAGCCGCCGATGTGCGGCGTCAGGATCACGTTCTCCAGACCGCGCAGCTCGGACACGAACTCCTCGCCGCTGCCCTTGGGCTCCTTCGGGAACACGTCGATCGCGGCGCCCGCGATGTGCCCGGACTCGATGTGCCTGCGCAGCGAGGCGTGGTCCACCACGAAGCCGCGCGACAGGTTGAGGAAGATCGAGCGGGGATTCATCATGGCGAACTCTTCCTCGCCGAAGAACCCGTGGTTGCCCGCCCGGCCGTCCACGTGCAGGGTGACGGTCTCCACCGACTCGAGCAGCTCCTGCAGGGAGGAGCAGCGGCGCGCGTTCCCCATCGCCAGCCGGTCGGCGACGTCGTAGAAGTACACCGACATGCCGAGGGACTCGGCGATGACCGAGAGCTGGGTGCCGATGTTGCCGTAGCCGACGATGCCGAGCTTGCGGCCGCGGACCTCGTGCGCGCCCTTGGCGGACTTGTCCCAGACCCCCGCGTGCATCTTGACGTTCTTGGCCGGCAGCCGCCGGGCGAGCGAGATGATCTCCGCGATCGCCAGCTCGACGACCGAGCGGGTGTTGGAGAACGGCGCGTTGAAGACGGCCACCCCGCGCTTGGCGGCGGCGGCGAGGTCTACCTGGTTGGTGCCGATGCAGAACGCGCCCACCGCGAGCAGGCCGTCGGCCTCGGCCAGCACCCGCTCGGTGACGTGGGTCTGGGACCTGATGCCAAGGAGGCTGATCCCGCGCAGTGCCCCGATGAGCTCGTCCTCGCCGAGCGCACGCGGCAGCGTCTCTACCTGATAGCCAGCCTTAGTGAGTCGAGCCGTCGCGTCCGGGTGAATGTTCTCCAGCAGCAAGGCACGGTTGAGCGTGTCCAGCGTTAGCACCTCTTCCCAGGGAATGTAGCTGACAGCGCTGTGTAACTGTACAGGATCACCGGGACCCGCCTAGGAGGCCATCGAGCCATCGGCCGCGCGGCAGGCGAGCCGGAACCTCGCCTCGCTGGCGTCGGCGCCGGGGATCTTGCCGAGCAGCGCGAGCGCGCGCTCCCAGCTGCGCTGGGCCGCGCCGGGCAGTCCCTCGGCCAGCTGCACGTCCCCCAGGCGGAGGAGCGAGCCCGCCTCGCCCTCGGGGTCGCCGATGTGCCGGTACATCGCCAGCGCCTGCTCATAATGGTCGATGGCGCGCGGATAGTCTTCCAGCCGGCCGTAGACGTAGGCGATGCTGTCCAGCGTGTCGGCCACGCCCGACCTGCTGCCCGACTCGCGGTGCAGCTCGAGCGCGCGGCGGCAGTGCACCAGCGCCTCCTCCTGCGCCCCGAGGTGGGCCCGGATCCAGCCGACCATGTTCTCCGAGTACGCTACCGCGGCCGAATCGGCGAACGCCCGCCGCAGTCGCAGCGCCTCGACCGCGTGCTCAAGCGCCTCGGCGTTCCTGTCCTGCTGGCTCAGCAGCAGGGCAAGCCCGTGCTGGGCCTGCCCGACACCGGCCTGGTCGCCCAGCTCGGTGAAAAGCTCCAGCGCCCGCCGCAGGTGCGCGTCGGCCGCCTGGTAGTCGCGAAGCCGGCCGCTCACGTGGCCGAGGTCGTAGTGCACGTGGGCGAGCGCATCGGTGTCCCCCAACCGGTCCGCCGCCGCCAGGGCCAGCCGCTGCACCGTGAGCACCTCATGCAGCCGACCGCGCCGCTTTAGCTTCGGCGCCCAGTACCAGGCCAGCTTCCAGCAGTGCTCGTCAAGCCCGTGCGCGGCGGCGAGCTCGAGGACGCCGCGCAGCACCCGCTGCTCGGCGCTGAACCAGGCGAGGGCCGCGTGGTAGGAGCCGTCGGAGGAGTCGGACGCATCGGAGGCGCTTGACGCGCCGGACACGCCGCCGAAGTCCTCGGCGGTGACGCCCGGCTGCCCCCACGGCAGCCGAACCTGGCCGCGGGCCGGGAACATCTGGTTCGCGGCCGCGCGCGCGGTGAGCAGATAGTGGTCGGCGACCCGACGGCGGGCCGCGGCACGCTCGGCTTCGCTGTCGGCGCCGGCCGTCAGCTCCACCGCGTAGGCGCGCAGCAGGTCATGGCAGCCGAACCGCCCGGCCGCGTCCTCGGTGAGCAGCGAGGCGCGGACCAGTTCGGCCAGCGCGGCGCGGGCCGCCGACGGCGCGGCCCCGATCAGGCTGGCCGCCGCAGGGGCGGAGATGTCCGGACCCGGGTGCAGGCTGAGCAGCCGGAACGCCCTCGCCGCGGCCGCGCTCAGCTTGTCCACCGACCAGGAGAAGACGGCTCGCAGGTCGGTTGCCGCCTCGCCGGTGCGCAACGCGTCCAGCCGCTCCCGCTCGTCGGCGAGTTCGGCCGCCAGGTCGGCCAGCGCCGCGCCCGGCCGGGACGCGGCCCGCGCGCAGGTCACGCTCAAGGCCAGCGGCAGCCCGGCGGTCCGTTCCACCAGCGCCGCTATCGCGGCTGGCTCCGCGTTCACGCGCTCCGCCCCGAGCCGCCTGGCCAGCAACTCGGCCGACTCGTCAGCGTCGAGCACGCCCAGCGACAGCGGGCGCGCTCCGTCCACGACCAGTCCGGTCAGCTGCGACCTACTGGTGACCACGGCCAGGCAGCCGGGGCTGCCGGGCAGCAGCGGCCGCACCTGGTCGGCGTCGTGCGCGTTGTCGAGCAGCAGCAGCAGCCGCTTTTCGTCGAGCAGGGTGCGCAGCAGCGCGCTCTGCGCGTCCAGCCCGGCCGGGACGTGCCTGGGCGGCACCCCGAGCGCGTCGAAGAACCCCTGCAGCGCCGCGGCGGGCGGCACCGGCGCGCTGGCCGGGTCGAACCCGCGCAGGTTCACGTAGAGCTGGCCGTCGGGAAACCGCGCCGCCGCCTGACGGGCGAACCTGATCGCGAGCGTCGTCTTGCCGACTCCCGCCGTGCCGGTGATCAGCGCCACCGGACTGCCCGGCTGCTCGGGCGGGGCAGGCAGCAGCCCGCCCAGCCACGCCAGCTCGGCGGTCCGGCCGGCGAAGCCGGCCACCTCGGGCGGGAGCTGCGCCGGACTTGGCACCGGCGGCGCGGGCAGCGCCGTGACCGGCCGGGCCGGGGCAGCCGCGGCCCCGTCGGTCCGGCCGACCGGACTGGCGGCGCCGGGCGCGCCGCCCGCGTTGGCCGCCTCGGCGGCCGAACCGGGGGCGCTCGCGACCGCGCCGATCGTGACCGGCGGGGCCGCGACCGGCCCGTCGAGCGCGGGGTCCATCGCCAGCAGCTGGCGGTGAATCCTGGTCAGCTCGGTGCCGGGGTCGATGCCGAGATCCTCGGCCAGCCGCTTCCTGGTCTCGCCGAAGACCCGCAGCGCCTCGGCCTGCCTGCCGCACCGGTACAGGGCGATCATCAGCAGCCCGGTGGCCTCCTCGCGGAGCGGGTGCGCGGCCGCCAGCGCGGTGAGCTCGGGCACCGCGGCGGCGGCCTGCCCCTG
Organism: uncultured Actinomycetota bacterium; assembly: GCA_963773105.1. Taxonomy (GTDB): domain Bacteria; phylum Actinomycetota; class Actinomycetes; order Streptosporangiales; family Streptosporangiaceae; genus Trebonia. Next base: position 466,157 of record CAVZAA010000001.1, on the reverse strand, counting down.
GGCGAGCATCAGCTTGGCCCGCTCCTCGATCGCGGTGGTGCGCAGCTCGGTCAGCCGCCGCTGCTCCGCCTCGGCGAACGGGCCGGGCACCCCCGCGTACGGCAGCCCGCGCCAGAGCGCCAGCGCCTCCTCCACCGCCCGCAGCGCGCCGTCCGGGTCGCCGTCCGCTCGCAGCCCGCGCGCCGTGACCAGGCACCGCTCGAAGTGGTCCGCGTCCAGGCCGCCGGCCCCGAGCCTGAGCAGATAGCCGCCGCCACCGGAGACGAGCGTCCGGGCGGGCACCTGGCGTGACCGGTCGGGATCGCGGCGCGGCCGGTCCGGTTCGAGGACGCGGCGCAGCCCGGCCACATACGTGTAGATACCACCCTCGGCGCTGGCGGGCGGCTGGTCGCCCCAGACCGCGTCGACCAGTTCGCCGCGCGAGACCACCCGGTTGGCACGGGTCGCGAGCACTCCCAGCACCGCCAGCTGCCGGGGCTGACCTGCGGATTGCTCCCGGCCGTCCCGCCAGACCGTCACCGGCCCGAGAACACCTACCCGCAGCGGAACCACCGAAGCCGCCCCTCTCGTGCCGCGTCCGTCCGCACGTGCCCTCGGGCACGCCAACTACGCGGCGCTACCAGCTGGCACAGGTAGGGAGATTACCGGACTCGGCGGCAGGCATCTAGAAAATATCTAGATCGCCTAGAGCCGGCCCGTTTATCACTAGACCAGCGATCGTGTCCCGGCCCGCAATGCTGCCGCCGGGCCCGGTCGTCGCTGGCGGGCATCTGGCCCTCCCCAAAACAGGCGTGGGCATCACCCCCCCTGGTGCTCACGCCGCCAGCAGCCGACCCCCATGGCATCCCCCCTCATTTCCGTGCCATGGGGGTCGGCGCCTATTGTTCTACACTGCGACTACCAGTAATCACTGAGCGCAATCAGAGGTGGCGGGGAATGGCGGGATCGAGCGCGGGCGGAGGCGGCAGCGGCCGGCGAGAGCGCCTGGCTGCGCAGCGGGCGTCCGAGCAGCAGGCCAAGGTCAGGAACCGGCGGCTGCTGCTGGCAGGCGGCTCGATCGTGGCGGTCATCGCCGTGGTGCTCGCCTTCGTGCTGGCCAGCTCCTCGGGCGGGTCGTCGGGCGGGTCGACGGCGGGCAACTCCGCCCCCGCACCGACCGGAAGCGAGCTCACCTCGGTTCTCGGCCAGCTCACCTCGGTCCCGGCCAGCGCGCTGGACCAGGTCGGCGCGGGTACCACGGCGGCCAACCCGACCTCGATCACGGGGGCGGCGCTGACCAGCGGCGGCAAGCCGGAAGTGCTCTACATCGGGGCCGAGTACTGCCCCTACTGCGCGGCCGAACGATGGGCGGTGATCGTCGCGCTGAGCCGGTTCGGCACCTTCAGCGGGCTGGCCCCGATCCGGTCGGCCGCCAAGGACGGCGCCGGCAACGCCGAACCGTACCCGCTGACCCCGACCTGGACGTTTGCCAAGAGCACCTACACGAGTACGTACCTGACGTTCACCCCGGTCGAGGGCTATACCAACATCCCCGACAAGACCACCGGCTTCTACACCGTGCTGCAGACGCCGACGGCGGCCCAGCAGGCGCTGCTTACCAAGTACGACGCGGCCTACCAGGGCGCGATCCCGTTCATCGACTACGGGAACCGGTACCTGAGCGTCGGGGCGTCCTACAACCCCGCCATCTTGTCCGGGCTGACCTGGGCGCAGATCGCCGGCGACCTGCACAATCCGGCCAGTTCGGTGGCCAAGTCAATCCTCGGCACGGCCAACTTCGCGACGGCGGCCATCTGCAGCCTGACCGGCAACCAGCCGGCGTCGGCGTGCACCTCGACCGTGCGCGCACTGCAAGCCAAAATCTAGGTCAAGTTCTGATCTTTCTCTCAGCTTTTCGTGGACCAATAGCTCGCCAATTCGCCCTACGATGTGCGCATGGGCAAAGCGAGTAGGACCAAGTCGGAACCAGACCGGCGCGCGCGCATCGCCGCGCAGCGGCAGGCTGAGCACCGCGCCGAGCAACGCAGGCGCATCTACCTGGCCGGCGGGTCCATCCTGGTCGTCGTCATCGTGGTGATCGCGTTCGTGCTGATAAAGCTGAACAGCGGCGGCGGCACGGCCGCGCAATCGAGCAACGGGCCGACCGGCACCGCGCTCTCCAAGGTCGTCAATGACGTCACCGGCGTGCCGACCAGCGTCACCGACAAGGTGGCAGGCGGCACCATTCCCGCCCAGATGTTCGTCGCGGCCAAGACCTCGAGCGCCGTGACGTCCGTGTCCAACGCCGACGGGTCCTTCTTCGCGACCGTCGATGGTCCGGCCCTGACCGAAAACGGCAAGCCCGAGGTGCTGTTCATCGGGAGCGAGTACTGCCCGTTCTGCGCCGCGCAGCGCTGGGCGATGGTCAACGCGTTCAGCCGGTTCGGAACCTTCAGCGGTCTCACCACCACGCACTCGTCGAGCACCGACGTCGACGCGAACACGCCCACCCTGACGTTCTACGGCTCGACCTACACGAGCAAGTACATCGCGCTCACCACGGTCGAGGAAGAGCACAACTACCGGATCGGCAACTCCACCAACACCAACGTCGCCTACGCGCCGCTGCAGTCGCCGACCGCCGCCGAGCAGAAGACCCAGATCGGCCTACGACCCGGTCGGATACATACCGTTCCTCGACTTCGGCAACAAGTACGCCCAGGTCGGCAACCTCTCCCCGCTCACCCCGACGATGCTGGACGGCCTGACCTGGCAGCAGGTGGCAACGGACATGAGCAATCCGTCCTCCACCGTCGGCGCGGCCATCATCGCCAACGCGAACGTCGAGACCGCGGCGATCTGCACGCTCACCAACAACCAGCCCGCCACCGCGTGCACGCCCACCATCCAGAAGCTCGAAAGCACCCTCGCCAAGTAGTCAGCTAGGCAAGCAACGGGAGACGACCCGCGATGGCAAGTTCGAAGGCCCGCTCTAGGAACTCAAGGAACCGGTCCGCGTCGAGTAACGGCGGGCGCTCTGCGGCCGGCGGCGGCTCAAACGGCAAAAGCCCTAGCTCCCGAACGGTCCCGGCTGTCTCTGCCACGCCCACGAGTCCCAGGAAGTCGCCCGGCGCAACCGCGGCCCGCTCGCCCAAGCGGACCGCGGTTACGCCCGAGCCCGAGGAGTCGTTCGAGCCTGCGCCCCGGTTCGGCCCGGCGCTGTGGCTGCAGATCACCTCGTTCGCGCTGGCCGTGCTCGGCCTGGCGATCTCCTGCCTACGAGACCTACGCGCACTACAACGGCAACCGCCTGGCCGGGTGCCCGTCCGGTCCGCACAGCACGTTCGACTGCACCGCGGTCATCACCAGCCCGCAGTCGATGGTGTTCAACATCTTCCCGGTGGCCGTGCTCGGCCTGGCGTTCTACGTCTTCGCGGTGGTGATCTTCTCGCCCTGGGCCTGGCGCTTCACCAGTGCCGCGATCAGGCTGCCGGGGTGGACGTTCCGCATCACCAGCCGCGGCGTCGACATCGTCCGGCTGGGGTCCGTGATCGTGGGCATGGGCTTCGTGATGTACCTTATCTATGCTGAGTTTCAGATCAATGCGATCTGCGAGTACTGCACGGGCGTCCACATCGTCACGTTCCTGCTGTTCTGCATCACCGTTATCAGCGCCGCCCTCTGGGGACTCGGCAAGCGGAACACCTCCGCCGCCCGCTCCTGACCGCCCCGCCGCATTGCCGCTCCCGGCATCAGCTATGGGTCGACCGAGCGGAATTACATTATGTTCATGTTCGCCCGCGCGGCCCGGGCGCGGGCGGTTCCCGATTAAGGTGGCCGCATGCCTGGCATGAACTCGGGCCCTAGCCCTGCCAGCACGATCCTCGTCTCAGCGTTCCGCTCGGCGCTGCTCCACCAGGCGCTGATCGTCGCGCTGATCGTGCTCCTCCTGCTCATAGCGTGGGGCGCCAGTCGAACCGCGACCGGCGCGCAGCCCGCCGCTTCGGCCTGGCACGAGCCCCGCGCGCGGAAGGTGCTGCGGATCGGCTTCGGTGCCCTCTGGCTGTTCGACGGCCTGCTGCAGGCCCAGCCGCAGATGGCCGGAGGGATGCCGTCCGTGATCCAGCCAACTGCGGACGGCTCGCCGTCCTGGGTGGTGGACATGGTGAACTGGGGCGCGAACATCTGGAACTACCACCCCATCGCGGCCGCCGCGTCGACGGTCTGGATCCAGGTCGGCATCGGGCTCTGGATGATCTTCGCGGTGCGCGGTTGGTCGGTCCGGCTCGCCGCGCTGTCCAGCGTGGCCTGGGGGCTGATCGTGTGGTCATTCGGCGAGTCGTTCGGCCAGATCCTGGCCCCTGGCCTCACCGTGCTCTTCGGCGCGCCGGGTGCCGTCGTCCTCTACGTGGTGGCCGGCGCGCTGCTGTTGCTTCCGCAGCGCACCTGGGAACAGCCTGCCATCGGCCGGCTCATCCTCGCCGGGAGCGGAGTCTTCTTCCTCGGCATGGCGCTACTGCAGGCCTGGCCGGGTCGCGGCTTCTGGCAGGGCACGGTCAGCGGCCAGCCGGGCTCGCTGACCGCGATGGTCCAGACGATGGCGGGAACCCCGCAGCCGCACGCGCTTGAGTCGATCGTCTCCGGCTTCGGCAACTTCACGCAGTCCCACGGGTTCGCGGTGAACCTGGTCGCGGTGATCGCGCTGGCGGCGGCGGGAGCGGCGTTCTGCGTGAGCGCTGCTCGCTCGGACGCGCGCTTCGCCCGGATCGCCGTCATCGCGGCGGCCGTGTTCTGCCTGGCGGACTGGGTGCTGGTGGAGGACCTGGGGTTCCTCGGCGGCCTCGGCACCGACCCGAACAACATGATCCCGCTCATCCTCCTGTTCACGGTCGGCTACCTCGGGCTGACTCCGGAGCCGACTGCGGACAAGGCAACGATCGCGGTTACGGATAAATCTGATCAGCAAGGTACACCCGTCCCGGCGAGCACCCCGGTTTCAGAGGGCGCACCAGTCCCAGAGCAGACGCTGGTCCCGGCCGGGGCGACCGCATCGGCGTCAGCCGGAGACGCGGGCCTTCCCCAGTGGCTCGCCGGGCCAGCGCGGGCGTTCGCGGGGGCACCGCTGCGGGTGATCGCCGGAATCGCGGCGCTCGGCGTGATCATCGTGGGCGCGGCTCCGATGGCGTTCGCCGCGGCGAACAAGACCGCCGACCCAATCACCGCGGAGGCCATCGCTGGGAGCAATGGGCAGCTCGACAGCCCGGCCCCTAACTTCACGCTCACCAGCCAGAACGGGCGGCAGGTGTCGCTGGCCAGCCTGCGCGGCAAGGTCGTGCTGCTGACGTTCCTCGACCCGGTCTGCTCAACCGACTGCCCGATCATCGCCGCGGAGATGCGGGTGGCCGATACGCTGCTCGGGTCGAAGGCGAGCGACACAGAATTGGTTGCCGTGGTGGCCAACCCGACGTACACCTCGCTGGCCTACACCCGGGCGTTCGATTCGCAGGTTGGGCTCAACGCGGTGCCGAACTGGCTCTACCTCACTGGGTCGGTTAACCAACTCGCCGCTGTCTGGCACCATTTCGGAATCGAGGTCGAGGACCTGCCGGCCGGCGCGATGGCCGCGCACAACGACATCGCGTTCGTGATCAGCGCCAAGGGCGTGGTCCAACAGGAGATCAGCGACGACCCGGGACCGGGCACGGACGCCACCCAGTCCTCGTTCTCGTCCATGCTGGCCGACTCCGTGCTCCAGTCGATGGGACAGAACCAGTGACGGCGACCACCGGACCCGCCGCGGCCACGGCGGCTATCGACGCCAGGTGGCGCGGCCGGATCCGGGCCGGCGCGCTGGTCGCCGCGGCGGCCATCGCGTCGACCAGCGCGCTGGCTGCGTGCGGCTCGTCATCGGTGACCACATCCGGTGACTCGGCGGCCGCCAGCGCCCCGGCGGTGTCGCTGGCCACCTCGCTCAGCACCGCCAAGGACAGCTGGGCGGTCGTGCCGATGACGTCCAACCCCACGTTCTGGGAGGTGTTCGTCCGGCCCGCGAAGTCCGCGACCTGGCAGCTCGTCACCCCGCCGGGCGTCGCCGACAACGGCGGCCTGGTCGCGGCGGCCGATGCCGGGAGCGCGCTGACGGTGGCGGTGCGGCCCAGTCAGCATCTCGAGTTCACGCCGCTCGCGTCCACGGCTGACGCGGGCAGCACGTGGTCCAGTGGGGGTCCGATCAGCCAAGGCGTGGCCTCCTCCCCCGGCGCACTGGCCGTCTCGGGCAGCCAGCTGGCCGTTTTGCTCGGCAATGGCACCATCGAGACCAGCTCTGACTCTGGCAATTCCTGGCGGACACTGGCCAAACCGGGCGCGATCGCGGCCTCCCCCGCCGGTAAGAAGTGCGGGACGGTGGGAGTCACCTCGGTCTCGTTCGGGCCGGTACCCGCCGATGTGCTGGCGGCCGGCAGCTGCGGCGCGACCGGCACCGTCGGCCTCTTCTCCTACTCCGCCAGCGATGGCTGGCAGCGGCTCAGCCTGCCGGTCTCCGGCCAGCTTGTGCGGCTCAGCGCAGGGACCGCGCTGGTGCGGGCCAAGGCGGGGCTAACCGCGCTATGGCTGGGCGGCTGGTACGCATATGCGCCGCTGGCCCCGTCGGCAACGCCATTCGCCACTACCGCGACGGCGTCCGCGCCGCTGCCGGTCACCAGCGCCGTCACCGCGTCCGGCGGGCTCGCCGGGGCGACGCCGACGTCGTCGGGCGGGTGCGTGGGTCCTGCTGCCCGGCGGGCAGGCGGCGACCATCGGCGGACCCGGGCAGCAGTGGCTGCTGCTTCCCCCGGCGCCCGCCCACACGTCGGTCCTTGCCTCGGGGCCGGGCACCTCGATCGACGCGCTGGCCGTCTCCGGGGCCAGGCTGACCGTGTGGCAGCTCGATCACGGATCCACCGTCTGGGCGAAAGCGCAGACCATCAACGTGCCAATCCAGCCCGGCTCGTCCAGTTAGACCCCCGTCCCGTTAGACCCCGTCCCGTTAGGCCGCCGCATGCACTACATCTTGGACAACTGGTCGTTCGACCCGTTTGTGATCATCGTGGCCATCGTCGTGGTCTGGCACGAGATCGGGCTCTGGCGGCTCGCCCGGCGGTCCAGGCCGGAGCGCACCAGGGAACGGCGGATCCGGTCGCTCTGGTTCTACAGCGGACTCGCGGTGCTACTGATCGCGGTCGATTCGCCGATCGACTACTGGGCCAGTTCGTACTTCATCGTCCACATGGTGCAGCACCTGCTGCTGATGTTCGCCGCGCCGTCGCTGGTGGTGGCGGGCGCGCCCGGGCAGCCGCTGCTTGACGGGCTCCCCGGCCGGTCGGGGCAGGCGGTCACGCGGTCGGTTCTCGCGGGCGGCTGGTCGCGGCCGATCCGTGCCTTCTTCCACTTCGTGACCGGTCCGGTCGTGGCGGTGGTGATCTTCAACGCGGTCATGGTGCTGTGGCACATCCCGGCCCTGTTCGACCTGGCGGAGAACAACCAGGCGGTGCACATCTGGCTCATGCACTCGTCGTTCTTCCTGGCCGGGGTGCTGTTCTGGCTCCAGTTCATCCCGTCCCCGCCGTTCCGCTCGCGGATGCCGGTCCTCGGCCGCGCGGCCGCGCTGCTGGCGACCAACGTGGTGATGATCTTCATCGCGATGACGTTGTCGATCTTCGCCACCCACTCGGTCTACAGTCCCTACGACCACGTGCCCGGCGTGACCCTGCCGCCCTTCGCCGACCAGCAGATCGGCGCGGCCATCCTGTGGGTCTGCGGCGACTTCTGGGCCATGCCCACGATGATCGTCACGATCAGGAAGCTGATCGCCGACGAGGGCGGCGTCGGCACCGCCCTCGAGCGGTTCATCGGCCACGGCAGCAGGGAGGCCGCCCCCCGGGGCTGGGCCTCCTCGGCCCGTCCCAAGTCCAAGCTCTAGCTGTTGAGGCCGGTGGGGGTGCTCAGCTCCGATAGCGCCACCGGCTGGGCGAACGTCAGCGTCCAGGGCGACGAGCGGAAGAAGTTGCCCGGGCAGTTGGAGCCACGGGCGAACCAGGCCCCGCCGCCGATGGCCTGGGCGGTGGTGTCGCCGTCGGGGGTGACCAGGGTGAGGGTGACGCCGACGTTCCCGCGCTTGCCGACCGAGCCGACGTTGACGCACGCGGTGACCGAGCTGACCGCCTGGACCACGTTCAGCGTCAGGGTGCCGGACGACGGCGCGTACAGCGCCGTGCCCGCGTAGGCAGCGGTGATCTGGCCGGTTCCGAGCGTCGGCAGGTCCGGGGTGACGCAGCTGGCCGAGCCGTCGGCGAGCGGCTGGGCGGCGCAGATCACCGTGCCGCCCTGGGTGAAGGTGACCGTGCCGGTGGCGGCGGCCGGGGCGATCGAGGCGGTGACCGTCGCGGCGGTGCCCTGGGGAACCGCCGACGGGCTGCCCGCCAGCGTTAGCGCGGTCGGGATCGTCGTCACCGTCCAGCTCAGCAGCCCGAACGAGCCGTAAAAGGAGTCGTCGCCCGCGTACGTCGCGGTCACGGTGTACTTGCCGGGAGTCGGGTAAGACGCCTGGCAGCTGGCAGTGCCGTGCGTCAGCGTGCCCGAGCAGAGCTCGGCCGCCCCGATTGCGAAGACCACGGACCCGGTCGGGATTCCGGCCGGCGTCTTGACGGAGGCCGTGAAGGTGGTCGCCGCCTCGGCCGGGGCGGCCGCCGCGCTGACCGCGACCGACGTCGCCGTCTCCCCCTGGGCGACGATCAGCTTGGCCGACCCTGACGATCCCGCCCGCGCGGCGTCGCCGCCATACCTGGCCGTGATCCGGTACGTGCCCAGCGCGGCGAAGACCCGGCGGCAGGCCGCCGCGCCCTTGGCCAGCTTCACCGTGCACAGCGCGCCCTTGGCGTCGGCGAACGTCACCGCCTCCGACGGCACGCCGAACCGCGAGCTGGCCCGCACCGACAGCGCCGCCACGCCGCCGAGCGCGACGATCGCGGGTGAGACGGCGACGGTCAGCGCGGACTGGGCCCTGGCCACCGTGACCCGGGCGGAGCCCGATGACGCCGCGTGCCCGGCGTCACCGTCGCGCGGGCGTGAGCGGCGCCGGTCGCCCCGCGGGCCGCGAACGTCCCCAGCAGGGACGCGGCGACAACGATAGCCGCGCCCGCCGTAAGCACCCGACCCCGCCGACTCGGACGCGCTGCCATGACCAGCCTCTTTGAATGACGTTCGTCCCGACCGGACAGGGCACTGGCCCACAGCTCGGCGTTAAGCCCCCGTTGGGGGTGCCCCGTCCCGCGGACACATTGTCACGGACCGGGACACTCCGCGCAGGATTTTCCACCGGATCGGCGTGGCGGCGGGCACCGGGCCGGCGGCTATCCCCGTAGGTCGGATATCGGGCCGCGCGGCCTGCGCAGGCGCTTCCACCTGGTCGCGATGGCCTCGCCGGGCCTCGGGGCGGCGGCGTCATCGGCCGACGACGGGCGGTCCCCGGTCGGCGGGTCCTGCCGCGACGGATCGTCGGGCGCGTCGCCGTCGTCGTCGGCGCGGCCGCCGTGCAGTCCGGGCAGGCCGCGCGGCAGCGTCGGCACGTGCGGGACGGGAACGTGCGGCAGCGGCGGCAGCGAGGCGATGCCCTCCTCGGTCCAGGCGCGGAGCTGGGAGAACGCCGGGGAACGACTCACCATGATCACGCCCGCGACCAGCGCGGCGAGCCCCCCGGCGTAGATCGCCAGTTCCCCCGGAGTGTCCTGGATCCGGTCGCCGAACACGAGGACGCCGAGCAGTATCCCGACCACCGGCTCCCCGGCCGAGATGGCCGGCAGCGAGACGTTCAGCGGGCCGGAGCTGAACGCGCTCTGCATCAGCCAGATGCCGGTCGCGCCCGCGCCGACGAGTGCATAGGGCGCCCAGGTCGACAGCATGCCGTTGATCCCGTGGTAGTGCAGGGCCTGCAGCGTCTGCCTGGTCAGCGCGTCCTGGATGCCGAACACGAGTCCCGCGCCGATGCCCGTCAGCATCGCCCGCGCCCGCCCTGGCCGGTGCCGCCCGGCCTGGACGCAGACGAACGCGATAAACGCGATCGCCCCGGCGGCAGGCCAGTGCGAGAACGACCCGAACGACAGCCCGATCGGCTTGGCCGACCGCGACACCGACAGCAGCGCTACCCCGCAGCAGAGCACCACCGCGCCCGCGATCTCCCAGAACCGGAGCGACGCCTTGGCGATCGGCACGGCGACCAGCAGCGCGAAGACCAGGTTGGTGGTGAGCAGCGGCTCGACGAACGCGAGCGGCAGGTTCCCGATCGACCACGCCGCGAGCGCCTGCCCGCCGACCATGCAGCCGATGCCGAGCAGCCAGCGGCGCTGGTGGAACAGGTCGAGGATCAGCCGCAGCGACAGAAAGCGCGAGTCTGGCTCACGCTGCGCCGCGTTCTGCTGCAGCACGAATCCGGTGCCGATGAGTAGCGCGGCGAGCAGGGTGAGCCCGTAGTCGAGGCTGATGTCAATATCCACGGCACCCTACCTGATACCCCTGTTACTGCGTCTTATGCAGCTCCACAACGATAACGATCCACGGCCGCTGCTGGGTTTCTTGCCGCCCGGGTCGGATCGCGGGATCTAGCGCAGCCTCCGCAGCCCGCTCCGGTGATGGCGCGCGGTCTCGATGTAGCTCTTGACCGCGAACTCGATCCACGTCGGGTCCACGCCGGACCGCTTGATCGCCGCCGGTACGCCCGCCACCAGCGACCGGGCCGGGACGACGAACCCCTCCGGCACCACCGTCCCGGCGGCGACGATCGACCCGGCGCCCACCACCGCCCGGTTGAGGGTCACCGAGCCGGAGCCGATCAGGCAGCCCGACTCGATCACGCACCCCTCCAGGTGCGCGTTGTGCCCGACCACGCAGTCGTCGCCGATCACCGTCGGGCAGCGCGCGGTGGTGTGCACGACGGTGCCGTCCTGGACCGAGGTCCGGGCGCCGACGGTGATCGTGCCGTGGTCGCCGCGGAGCACCGCGCAGGGCCAGACCGAGGATTGCGGGCCTATCGTGACCCGCCCGATGACAACGGCATCAGGGGCGACGTAGGCGAGCTCGTCGATCTGCGGCTCGTCGTCGTCCAGGGCGTAAATCGGCATCTGCATAGGGTAGCGTCGGCTCGTGCCCCCCGGATCATCTAACAGCACCGCCGACCGCTCGAGACCGCCGCCACGTTCTCTCGCTGCTGACCACCGCCGTCGCGGCGATCGGCGGCACCGAGCGGGACGGGCAGAGCAAGATGGCGCAGGCGGTCTGGGATGCGATGACCGACGGCGCGCACCTGGCGGTTCAGGCCGGGACCGGGACCGGCAAGTCGCTCGCCTACCTGGTGCCCGCGCTCCGGCTCGCCACGGCCAAGAAACACGGCCCGGTCGTGGTCTCGACCGCCACCATCGCGCTGCAGCGCCAGTTGGTCGACCGTGACCTCCCCCGGCTGGCCGACGCGCTGCGCGGGCCGCTCGGCCGCAGGCCGGAGTTCGCGATACTCAAGGGCAGGAACAACTACCTCTGCCTCAACAAGCTGCGCAACGGCCCCGAAGACGAGCAGGACTCGCTCTTCGACGGGCCGACCAGCCCGCTCGGCGCGCACGTGAAGCGGCTGCACCAGTGGGCGGCGTCGACCACCGTCGGCGACCGCGACGAGCTGGTACCGGGCGTGCCCGACCAGGCGTGGCGCCAGGTCGCGGTGACGGCGCGCGAATGCCTGGGCGTGAACCGCTGCCCGTTCGGCGTGCAGTGCTTCTCTGAGCGCGCCAGGCGGACGGCGGCCGAGGTCGACGTCGTCGTCACCAACCACGCGCTGCTCGCGATCGACACCCTCGGCGAGGGCGGCATCCTGCCCGAGCATCGGGTCGTCATCGTCGACGAGGCGCACGAGCTGGTCGACCGGGTCACCTCGGTGGCCAGCGGCGAGCTGTCGGTGCAGGCGATCGAGTTCGCGGTCAGGCGGACCGGCCGGCTGGCCGACGACGGGGAGATCGCGCGCCTGTCCGAGGCGGGCAACGCCCTCGGCCCGCTGCTCGTCACCATGCCCGCCGGCCGGATGGACGCCCTTGACCAGGGGCTGTCGGCCACGCTGACCGCGCTGCGGGAGTCCGCCGTCAGCTGCGCCGCTCAGGTCCGCAAGATCGCCGTGTCCAAGGACGAGGACGCTGACCCGGCCGAGGTCACCGCCGCGCAGACGGCGCTGGTCAACCTGGAGGAGATCGGCGAGGTGGCCGAGCGGATGCTCAGCGCGTTCGAGCAGCCGATCGAGGAGCGCGAGGAGGTCGTCTGGCTCGAGCGGCCGGAGGACTGGGCGGCGGAGCCGTCCCGCCCCGCGTCCCTGCACGTCGCGCCCCTCGAGGTCGGCGAGGTGCTGGCGGAAAACCTGTTCAGCGAACGGACCGTGGTTCTCACCTCGGCCACGCTTACCCTGGGCGGGTCGTTCGCGCCGCTTGCGCGGCAGTGGGGCCTCGACGCCTCGGCGATGGGCTCGGAGTGGGAGGGGATGGACGTGGGGTCGCCGTTCGCGCACGGGCGCAGCGGCATCCTCTACGTCGCCAAGCACCTGCCGATCCCCGGCCGGGACGGGCTGCCGCCGGAGTACCTAGAAGAGATGTGGGAGCTGATCAAGGCGGCCGGGGGACGGACGCTGGGGCTGTTCTCCTCGATGCGGGCGGCTAAGGCGGCCGCGGCCGCGCTGCGGGAGTCGCTGCCCTACCCGCTGCTGTGCCAGGGCGACGACTCGACCATGCAGCTGGTCAAGGAGTTCGCCGAGGACGAGCCGACCTGCCTGTTCGGCACGCTGTCGCTGTGGCAGGGGGTGGACGTGCCCGGGCCGTCGCTGCGGCTGGTGGTCATCGACCGGATCCCCTTCCCCCGGCCCGACGATCCGCTCGCCTCGGCCAGGACGCGGGCGGCGGACGCGCGCGGCGGCAGCGGGTTCATGGAGGTGTCGGCGTCGCATGCGGCGCTGCTGCTCGCCCAGGGCGCGGGACGGCTGCTCCGGTCGGTCGACGACCGCGGCGTGGTCGCCGTGCTCGACCCGCGCCTGGTGACCAAGCGGTACGGCGAGTTCCTGCGGGCCACGCTGCCGCCGTTCTGGCAGACGACGGACCCGGCGGTGGTGCGCGGCGCGCTTACCCGGCTGTCGGGCAGCTGAGGGGAGCCGTCCGGGGTGGGCGAGTCGCCCCGGTCCGTTCGATAAAACCGATTTTGATCTTCTGCTTTTAGGCCGACAGGCCGAGCGCGTCGAACTGGTGGCGCTCCCACAGGTGCATGGACGTCTCCTCGGGATAGGAGACGACGTCCGGCTGCAGGTCGTAGATCCGCGTGGTCCGGTGCTCGGTCCCGTAGGCGGGCCAGCCGGGGTCGCCGACCGCCGCGAACGCGAGCCACTCGCGGCGCATCGTGTCGCCGATCGCGACGAACTCGGCGGGCGGGTTGGGGCCGGTCAGCATCGCGGTCAGGCCCGTCCCGGTGACGCCGAAGACGAGCGGCACGTCGAGCCCGTGGCAGGCGCCGAACGGGCCGCCCGGCGCCTGCGCCGCGAGCTCGTACAGGAACGTGCGGCCGCCGGAGGCCGCGTGCGCCTGCGCCAGGTGCAGGGTCGGCATCCGGAAGAGCCAGTCAGAGAAGACAAGCTCGTACATGCCGCTCGGATCGGCGTCGGGGAAGGCCTTCTTGTAGGCGGCCGCGCCGTCGGGCGCGGGGGCGAACGTGGCCAGCGTCGCCGCCGCCTCTTCCTCGGTGACGGTGCCGAGCTGGCCCCCCATCGCCAGGAAAAGCCGGTATTCGTCCCGGTTGTGGCCGGTCACCAGCTCGACGTCGCTGGCGGCGCCCGCCAGCAGCGCCCGCCAGGGTGAGCGGGGCAATACCTCGCCGTCGATGACGGGCGAGAACGGGGTGATGGTGAGGCTGACCCCGCCCCACTGCGGGAACTCCTTCATCCGCGCGGTGACGGCCATCTGCGCGCCGACCAGCTGCATGGGGTCCGCGGCGGCCAGGGCCTGGTAGGTATTCGGCAGGCCCGCCTGCGCTGCGATCGCCCGGGCGATGTCCTGGGCCAGCTCCCTGGTGAAGAACGAACCGGGGACGCTCTGCGCGATCGCGCGCTTGAACAGGCCCTTGGCCCGGTCCATGGCGAGCATCGCGGCGACGATGCCAGCCCCGGCCGACTCGCCGAAGACGGTGACGTTGCCTGGGTCGCCGCCGAAGCCCTCGATGTTCTCCTGCACCCAGGTCAGGGCGGCCACCGCGTCGAGCAGACCGCGGTTGGCGGGGGCGCCAGGAAGCTGGGCGAAGCCCTCCACGCCGAGGCGGTAGTTGAGCGAGACGAACACCGCGCCGCCACGGGCGAACGGAGTGCCGTCGTAGCCTGGCTCGCTGCTCGCGCCGAACATGTACGCGCCGCCGTAGATCCAGACCATGACCGGCAGCCGGGCGGCGCCGGGGTCGGGCGTCCAGACGTTGACGGTGAGCCATTCGCCGGTGGTGTCGGCGGGCGGGGCGGGCTGCTCGCCCGGCGCGGACAGCATCGGCGCCTGCGGCGCGGCCGGGCCGAACTCCCTCGCCTCGCGGACGCCGTCCCATGGCGCCGGCCGTTCTGGGGCCTGGAACCGGCGCGGGCCGATCGGAGGCTTGGCGAACGGGATGCCGCGGAACACCGCGATGCCCTTCTCGATTTGCCCCCTGACCCGGCCGGCATTGGTGGAGACCTCAGGATCGGCTGGCGCCATGAGACGACCTCCCGCTGCATCGATGGAGCGACAAGGGCTTTTTTTACGACTTTAGGTTATTTGACCGGATCGAGCACTACCACCGGGCGCCTGGCCGCGCCCCGGTATGGTGCTAGTCGCTGCTGTCCGGCATGACGCTTAGTTTAGGAAAGGACCCATGAAGTCACCAACCCAGCTCAATGACCTGCCATTCGCGTCCGCCATGTCGGAATTTGAGTCCGGCGGCTCGCTTGAGATCGACGGCGACTACGACCGGGTGCGATTCGACGGCGTCTCGTTCGATGCGGCGGCGGCGACCGGCGCGCGGTTCACCGAGTCGGCGTTCATCGGCGGCTCGTTCGACGAGGGGCGGCTGCGGAAGGCGCGGTTCACCGATGTCTGGTTCGAGCAGACCCGGCTGGTGGCGATCGACGTCGCCGGCGCGCTGTACACCGACGCGTGGTTCAACGGGTGCGTGTTCGCCGGGGTGCAGGCGTTCACCTGCGTGCTGCGCCGGGTGGCCTTCCGCGGCTGCAAGCTCGACTCGGTGAATTTCCGTGAGGCCGCGCTGACGGACGTGACATTTGAGGATTGCGTGCTGCGCGACGTTGATTTCGGCGGGGCGAAGCTTCAGCGGGTGAAATTTCCCGGCAGTACGGTGAGCGGGCTTGACTTCACGAAGGCGAACTGCGCCAATGTCGATCTGCGGGGGGCGCGGCTGGGCGAGCGGGTCGACTCCGGGGCCGACGGCTCCGGGGCCGGGATCAAGGCGGGCTTCGAGTCGCTGAGCGGCGTCCGCATCGACACCCTCCAGCTAATGACCCTCGCCCCGTTCCTCGCCCACCACCTCGGCATCGTGGTTAAGGACTGATTTCGCCCTAGGCGGGCGGGCAGGCGCGCATGGCGGCCGCGAACTGGTCGCCCCGGTCGCGGTAGTCGCGGAAGCGGCCGAAGCTGGGGGCGGCGGGCGAGAGGAGCACGACCCCGTCCGGGCGCGCCCACGCGAAGGCCGCCGCGACGGCCGCCTCCAGGTCGGGGCAGTCGCTGGCGCCGGCGAAACCTACGTCGGCGGCGGCCTCGGCGGCGGCGTCCGCCGCGGCTGCGAAGGCGGCGCTGATCCTGGGGCCGCTGTCGGGGAGGGTCAGCACTCGCGTCGGGGCGGTTCTGCCGCGCACGCCCGCCGCGAGCGGGGCGTAGTCGATGCCCCGGTCCTGGCCGCCCACGATGAGCGCGACCCGGCGGCCGGGGAAGGCGTCGAGGGCGGCCAGCGTCGGCAGCACGTTGGTCGACAGGGAGTCGTCCACGAACGCGACTCCGGCGACGGTGCCGACGGTGGTGAGGCGGGACGGCAGCGGGGTGAAGCCGTCGGCGGCGCGGCGCAGCGCCGCGTCGTCGGCCGACCGGTCGACCAGGTACCCGTCTGCGGCGGCGTTGCCGAGCGCGCGGAGCACCCGGCGGGCGATCAGCGCGTTGCGACGGTTGTGCCCGCCCGGCAGTTGCAGCGGGTCCATCCAGGTCGCGCCCGGCTCGTCGTCCTGCGACACCCACTCCACCTTCGGCGCCAGCAGGCCGGACCGCTCGCGGAGCAGGTCGCTGTCACCGTTGGCGACGGTCAGCTCCGCCCCCGGCTGCGCGCAGGCGGACAGCTTGTCCAGGTAATAGCGCTCGACCCCGCCGTGCCAGGGAAGGTGGTCGGGGTGGAGCGAGGTCACCGCGGTGACCGGGGGCGTGCTGGCCAGATCGGTCGCGGTGTAGCTGGACACCTCGATCACCCAGTAGTCGTAGTCCCCGGCGTGCTGCGGGTCATAGGGGGCGGCGCCGAAGTTGCCGCCGACCAGGGGCTTATAGCCGAGCCCGGTCAGCAGGTGGCCGATGACGGACGAGGTGGTGGATTTGCCCTTGGTGCCGGTGACGCAGACCACTCGGGCCCGGTCCGCTTCCTGCAGCCAGAGGCCGAGCCCGCCGACCAGGATCACCCCGGCCTGGCGGAGCCGAACCGCCTCGGGCCCGTAGGGGCTGATGCCTGGGGTCTTGACCACGATCTCGCAGCCGGCCAGGGCGTCGAGGCCGCCATCGGCGGTCGCGAGGATGCCCGACTCGCTCGGCGCGTCGTCGACCAGGACGGGCTCGACGCCGAGCGCGCGGAGCTTGCGCAGGGACGCGCTCCCCTCGCGGCCGAGCCCCCAGACGCCGACCCGCGCGCCGCGCAGGTCGGACCAGCCGAGCCTGGGGCGCTCCTCGCTCATCTCAGGACCACTCGGCGGCGAGGGCGGCCGGCGCGAAGCTCGCGCCGACCGGGTGGCGCATGGCCTCGATCTCGGCCTCGGTCGGCGCGTCGGGGCGGCCGGTTATCTCGGCCGCCAGCTGGCTAAGGAGCGCGTTGCCGACGCGATCGGGCCGCCGGGCGGCGAGCACCACGGCGGCCCGGCACTCGTTGACCTCGCCCACGCACTCGAACGGCTTGGTGCCCGAGCCAAGCAGCGCCTCGAACTTCGGCCTCAGGTCGGGGTTGTCGAGCGGCTCGCCGCCACCGCCGTCGGCCGCGAACACGGCCCGGAGCTGCTCGGCCGACATGAACGGGGCGAGGATCAAGTCGATGAAGCAGCACTTGTCGCAGGTGCCGCACCAGTGATCGAGCCTGCGCTGCGTGTCGATGATGAAGGCCTTATTGCAGCTGCGGAACGTTGCGTGATACCCCGTCAGGGCGGCGAACCGCTCGCCGACCCAGAGCTCGGTCCGGTCGCGGATCGCGGAGAAGTACCCGGGCAGTCCCGACGGATCGGCCGCGAGCACGTCGCGGAAGGCCGCCTCGAACGCGGCGCTCTTGGAGTACTGATGGTTGACCGGCTCGCCGCGGTACTCGAGGGTCGGCACCGACGCGGACCACTCGTTGGACATCACCACCACCTCCCGGTCGTCGAGGGCGGCGGCGAGCACGGCGATGGCGGAGATGATCCCGGTCACCGGCACGTGCCCGTTGCGGAACCCGAGGTCGGCCGACCGCAGCAGCTGAGGGTCGATCTCCCGCCCGGCCCGGACCACCGGCAGCCCGCTCACCGCGGCCGGCCGCTCGATGGCCGCGAACCGGTCCCCGGGCCTGCTCACCACGAACAGCGCCACGTCGGCGGCGACCTTGCGCACTCCCTCGACGGTCACGATCGAGTCGATGCCGCCGCCGAACGGAACCAGCGCCCGGTCCAGCCGGTCGGCGGACGGGAGCGCAGCCGAGACGGCGGAGGCAGTCGGAGCCTCGGCGGTCGGAGCCTCGATGCGGAGGCCGGAGAGATCCAGGTCGTTCTTGTAGGCGTACTCGCCGAGGCCGCGGAGGTAGAAGTCACACAGGAAGGCGCGCTCAGCGTCGGTGAGCGCGGTGGTTCCCAGGTCGATGACGGGCGGCGCGGCCGTCTTGTAGTAGGAGACGCCGGCCAGCAGGTAGACCAGCCGAGCGGCGGCCCGGACGGCCGGAGCGCTCCAGCGCGGCCCGTGGCCGAGCGAGACCCGTTCGACGAAGTCCCGCCCGTCCAGCGAGTAACGGCAGGTCAGCAGCCCCCGCTCCGGGTCGGTCGCGAACCCCTCGTACCTGAACACCCGGCCACGCGCTGGCGTGACCCCGTCGACAACCCCTGGCGCACTCATCACCGGCGAGTGTACCGACCTAGGCCGAGGTGTTGGGGGTGGCGGCGCGGAGGGTGCGGAGGGTGTTGGCGCCTGCCAGGGCGGCCAGGTCGGATTCTGACCAGCGGCGGCGCTGGAGTTCGGCGAAGAGGGCGGGGTAGCGGGAGACGTCGTGCAGGCCGACGGGGGTCACCGGGGTGCCGTCGAAGTCGCCGCCGATGCCCACGTGATCGACGCCGGCCACCTCGCGGATGTGATCGATGTGGTCGGCGACCTGGGCGATGGTGGCGGGAGGCATCGGGTGGTCCCGCTCCCACGACGGGAGCAGGGCGAAGACGGCGGACAGGTCGGCCGGGTCGTCGCCCTGGGCGGCCACCTCCGCCCGCAGGGCGGTGAACCAGTCCGCGCATTCCTGCGAGACGAAGAACGGCACGAAGGTGACCATGCACACGCCGCCGTTGACCGCCAGCCGCCGCAGCACGTCGTCGGGGACGTTGCGCGGGTTGTCGCAGACCGCCCGGGCGCTGGAGTGGGAGAAGATCACCGGGGCGGTGGACACGTCGAGCGCGGCGTGCATGGTGGCCGCCGAGACGTGGGACAGGTCGACCAGCATGCCGAGCCTGTTCATCTCGGCCACGACCGAGCGGCCGAAGTCGGACAGGCCGCCGGTGTCGACCGCGTTGGTGGCCGAGTCGGCCCAGCCGACGTTGGAGTTGTGGGTGAGCGTCATGTACCGGACCCCGAGCGCGTACATCGCCCGGAGCACGCCGAGCGACCCGGCGATGGAGTGCCCGCCCTCCGCGCCGAGCAGCGAGGCGATCTTGCCTGCCCGGAACGCCTGGTCGACGTCGGCGGCGGTCAGCGCGAGGGAGAACCTGGCCGGGTAGCGATCGACCATCCGGTGCACGAGGTCGATCTGCTCGATGACCGCGGTCACGGCCGCGTCCCCCGCCAGCGTGGCCGGGACGAAGACCGACCAGAACTGGCCGCCGACCCCGCCCTCGACCAGGCGCGGGATGTCGGTGTGGGTGTCCGGCAGCCGCTTCATCAGGTCGGCCGCGTCGAGGTCGGAGCCGTAGAGCTTGCGGACCTCCCACGGAAGGTCATTGTGCCCGTCGATGAGCGGGAACCGGCTGAGCATCGCGCGGGTCAGCGAGAGGGAGAGGGAGGAGCCGTCGGCAGTTGTCACCGGCACAGGGTAAACCCAGTTCAGGCGGCGGGTAAGGCGGCTTCCACCAGCGAGCCGTCCGCGCCCGACCCCTCGCGCGGGACGCTGGCCATGGTCGCGGCGGCGTCGCCGTCGTTGACGAAGACCGAGAAGACCACGCCGAGCGCCATCACCGCCGCCGCGGCGAGGAACGCCAGGTGGTACCCGGCCAGGTCAAGCGGGCTGGCCCCGGTGACGCCGAGCACGGTGCCGAGCAGCGCCACGCCGCAGGCCGCCCCGGCCTGGCGCACCGTGTTCTGCAGGGTGGACGCGTGCCCGGTGTCGGCCGCCGAGACCTTGGCCATGTTGGCGGCCAGCGAGGGCGACATCGCGAAGCCGAACGAGCACCCGGTGAAGTACATCAGCAGCGGGATCAGCCAGTACGCGTCCGACGGCCCCGCCAGCGCCATCGAGCCGATCGCCAGCACGGTGCCCGACATGCCCGCGATCATCAGCCGGCGCGGGCCCACCCGCTTGTAGATCCTGGACGCCACCTGCGTGCCGGTCATCCCGCCGAGCGCCTCGGTGAAGGTGCAGAGCCCCGAGTGGATGGGCGAGAAGCCGAGGCCGTTCTGCAGCAGCAGCGGCACCAGGAACAGCGTGCCCATGAACCCGCCGGAAGCGGCCACGAGCTGCAAGCTGGTGACGCGGAAGAGCCGGTCCCTGTACAGCCGCAGCCGGAGCAGCGGCGAGGCGACCCGCTGCTCGACGAGCACGAAGACAACAAGCAGCGCCAGGCCGGCCAGCCCGGTGCCGAGCACGCTGGCCGAGCTCCAGCCGGACGACGAGCCGACCGAGATCGCGTACAGGAACAGCGGGAACCCGACCGCGGCGAGCAGGATGCCCGGCAGGTCGAAGCGGCCCGCCGGGTGCTCGGACCCGCCGGACAGGAAGAGCGCCCCGACCACGACCGCCGCCAGGCCGACCGGCAGGTTGACATAGAAGATCCACCGCCAGGAGAGCCCGTCCACCAGCGCGCCGCCGATCACCGGGCCGAGCGCCGGCGCCAGCAGGGTCGGCACGACCAGGATCTGGTTGGCCTTGATCCGCTCGGCGGGCGGGAACACCCGAGTGATCATCGTCATCCCCACCGGGACCAGCATTCCGCCGCCGAGGCCCTGCAGCGCGCGGAACGCAACCAGCTCGGGCAGCGAGGTCGCCACCCCGCACAGCGCGGACGCGGCGGTGAACAGCCCGATCGCGCCGAGCAGGACGTTACGGCCGCCGAACCGGTCGCCCACCCAGCCGGAGGCGGGCATCGCCACCGCCAAGGCCACCAGGTAGGCGGTCACGACGCCGCTCACCGAGCCGATCGGGGCGCCGAAGGACCTGCTCAGCGTGGGTAGCGCGACGTTCACGACGGTCCCGTCCATGATGTTCATGAACATCGCCGCGACGAACACCACGCTGACGACCACCTTCTGGTTGGCGGCCCGGCTCGGGGATGCAAACGTCACGAACTACTCAAGTGCGCCTTATCCGGACTTGTTCCCACTGAGAACAAAAATCAGGTTTTCATCGAACGGACCCGGCTGACTCTGGGGTCCTCTGTTATTTGTCGGCGGTGGCGGCCTTGCGCCGTCGTGGCCCGATCCGGCCGAGCCGGAAGCCGGCGATGCACAGGCAGATCAGCCCGATCAGCACCAGGACGCCCATGTCGGTCCCCCACTGGGTGGCGCTGTGCGCCCACAGGGCGTCGGGCTTGACCGGCGCCAGCGGGTTGGCCGGCGTGATCACGTTCAGGTTGATGGTCGAGGCGAGGGCGGCCATACCCCAGCGGGCCGGCGCGATCATCGACACGTACGACTCGGCGCCGGCCCCCAGCGCGAATACGCCGCCGGAGAGCACAACCTCGATCATGGTGACCACCACCAGGGCCGGCATGGTCTGATCGCTCTTCGTCACCAGCGTGGAGATCAGCAGGCCGAGCAGCATCGAGACCACGCACAGGACCACGGTCGCGACCGCGATCTCGATGATCGGCGGCCCCGGTATCGCCGCTGCCTTGGCCGGCATCTTCGCGCCGGCCAACCCGATGATGACGATGATTAGCGCCTGGATCAGGCTGACGACGCCGAGGACCAGCACCTTTGACATCAGGTAGGCACCGGCCGACAGCCCTGCCATCCGTTCCCGCTCGTAGATCTCGCGTTCCTTGACGAACTCGCGGATCGAGTTCGCGGTGCCGGACAGGCAGGCCGCCATGACCAGGATGAGCAGCAGCGTCTGGGCGCCCTGGTTCTTCCCCGGCGGGCCGCCGAGGCCGTACGTGGAGGGGATGATCCGCAGCAGCGCGCCGAGGATGATCGGCAGCGCCACCGCGAAGATCGTGTAGCCGCGGTCCACCGACAGCACGCGCGCGTAGCGGCGGGCCATCGTGAACACCTGGGTGAGGCTGCCCCGCTGTTTCGGCTTGGCCTCGTCGTTGGGCTGTCGGGCCTGCCGCTGCTGCTGCCCCGGGTTAACCGACATCCGGCTCGCCACGTACTTCTGGTACTCGGGCGAGCTGCGGAACTGGCCCGCCCAGTCCGCCGCAGGGTCGTCGGAGAAGGCCTGGAACACGTCCGCCCAGTCGCCGGCGGCGAAGTACTTCAGCCCGTCGGCGGGCGGGCCGAAGTAGGACATCCGGCCGCCGGGCGCGAGCACGATCAGCCGGTCGCACTGGTCGATCAGCTTCGACTCGACGTCGTGCGTGATCACCACGACCGACTGGCCGTTCTCGGTCATCTTCTTCATCTGGCCGAAGAGCTCGCGCTTGAGGTGCGGGTCGAGCGGCGAGGTCGGCTCGTCCAGGAACAGCAGGCTCGGCTTGGTCAGCAGCTCGAGGCCGATGTTGACGCGCTTCTTCTGGCCGCCGGACAGCCGCACGATCCTGGTGTTCGCGTGCTGGGTCATCTCGAGCTCGCCCAGCACCTCGTCGACCCGCTGGTTCCTGTCGGCCTCGGTGATGTCGGGCGGGAACCTGAGCTCGGCCGCGTAGCCGAGGGCCGACTTGGCGGTGAGCTGGTCGTGCGTGACCGATTCCTGCGGTACCAGCCCGATCCGGTGCTTGAGCTCGTCGTAGTTCGCGTAGAGATCGCGGAAGTCGTAGTACACGCTGCCGGTGGTGGCCGGGCGCTTGCCGGTCAGCGCGTTGAGCAGCGTGGACTTGCCCGCGCCGGCCGGGCCGATCACCGCCATCATGGAGCGCTCCGCGAGCGGGAACGAAATGCCCTCGAGCAGCACCTTCTGCTTGCCGCCGTCGCCCACCGCGACCCGCAGCTCCTGGGCCTCGAACGGGATGTTGCCCTCGTCGATGTACTCGGTCAGCACGCCGTCGGCCAGCCGGAAGGTGGCGTGGCCGATCGAGACGATGTTGTCTTCCGTCAGCTCGGCCTGATTCACCCGCTGGCCGTTGACGTAGGTGCCGTTGTGGCTGCCGAGGTCGAAGATCTGGTAGCGGCCGGTGGGGGACATCTTCAGCTCGGCGTGCGTCTTGGAGACGCCGAGGTCGTGCACCACGATGTCGTTGTCCGGGCGGCGGCCGATCTTCACCACTCGGGCCGCCTGCAGCTGGATGCGCGAGGTGGGCTCGCGGTCCACGCCCGGCAGCGGCGCGTGCGGGTCGACGTTGCCCCAGCCGCTGAACGGCATCGATGCCACCGGCCCGGCCGCAGGCGACGCCGGGGGCGCGGACGGCGCAGGGGGCGCGGACGGCGCAGGGGGCGCGGACGGCGCTGGCGGCGTCGTCTCCGCGACCGGCTCGAGCTCGAAGCGGAGCACCGGGCCGTCCTCCGGATTGCCGACGTGGATCACGCACGGGCCGTCGATGTTCAGCCGGGAGATCCGCTCGGCCCCCGCGTAGGTGCCGTTCCTGCTGCCCTTGTCCTCGAGCACCCAGGTCCCGCCGGACACGTAGAGCACCGCGTGGTCCCACGAGACCCGCGGATCGGACACCGGGATGTCGGCCCGGTCGTCGCGGCCGATCCGGTACTCGGTGCCAGCTTCCAGCCGGTGCGTGGTGCGCACCGTGCGGACCAGCAGCGGAGGTGCGCTACGCGAGCTATGCGCCATTTGAATCCCCACTGCCGAATTCCCTCCCGATCGCAAAGCCCCCGGATCGTTACATACAAGCCTGGTCAAGAGTGTAGGGCTCAGGGGTGTATTCCGGAATCTGGTGAACTATAACTACAGTGCGACGTTTCCACGTACACGTCGACATGTGTCGATCTTTGAAATTCGGCGACAGCCGCCGGCCCGACGGGGGACCCACCATGAGCTACGAACCAACCCAGCCGATGCGGCCCCCCGCGAAGGTGTCGCCGGGTCAGGGCAACGAACCCCAGGACACCGACAGTCAGGGCGACCAGGGTCAGGGCGACGCCGCGCAGACAGACTCTCCCCAGGGCGGCTCGGGGCAGGGCACCGCCCTCGACGAGAACGCTTCCGACGCCACCGTCCCCCGAGCCATCTTGGGCCAAGGCAACGCCGCGCAGGGAAACGCCCCGCAACGCGGCTGGGGACAGGACAGCAGCCCCCCACAAGGCGGCTGGGGTCAGGACAGCGCCGCGCAGGGCGGCTGGGGGGCGCAGGGCAACGCGCCCCAGGGCGGCTGGGGGCAGGGAAACGCCGCGCAGGGAAACTGGGATCAGGGCAACAGCCCTCAGGGCTACGGATCACAGGAATACGGGCCCCAGGACTATGGGCCCCAGGACGGGCCGCCCCCTGAGCCGCAGCCCCGGCCGCGACGCCGCCGGCGGCCGGTCCGCCGCTCGGTCATCGCCCTGTTCACGATCCTGGTGATCGCGATCCTGCTGGTGATCGGTAACTTCGTGGGCAAGGCCATCGCCGAGAACGACATGGCCGACCAGTTCACCGCCAACGGGTTCCCGGTCAAGCCGTCGGTCGATATCGAGGGCTTCCCGTTCCTCACCCAGGTCCTCCATAAGGACTTCAAGAAGGTGCTGATCAGCGCGACCAACATCCCGGCGGGCCCGGTGACGATCTCCACCCTGAACGCGACGATCACCGGGATGCACCTGAACTCGTCCTGGAACGGCGCGACGATCGACCGCCTCACCGCGACCGCCTTCGTGTCGCTCAACTCGCTGACCGGCGGCATCTCGAGCGAACTGGGCGGCGCCGCCTCGCTCACGGCGGTGCCGGACGGGCCGAACAAGCTGAAGATCACCGGAAGCGTGCTCGGGGTGACCGCCAGCGGCGTGGTCGAGATCAAGCAGACCGGGCCGCAGCAGATCACGGTCGAGCTGCCGACGAGGGGCGGCCTGGTCGGCACCCTGATCGGCTCGACCGCCGCCTCCTTCCCGATCAACCTCCCAGCGGGGGTCCCGCCGAGCCTGCGGATCACCGGGCTGACGCTCAACGGGCAGGGGCTCACGCTCTCGGCCGCCGCGACCAACGCCACGTTCAGCAAGTAGGCGGCCGGCCGCCAGCAGGGAGTCAGGCCACCCGTAACCCGCCAAACGGCAGGCAAATCAGCGCAACTCAGGAAACCCGTGGCAATGCGGGGTACCCTGCGCGCGGGTGCCGGGTATAAACGATGGTGAGCCGGTCCACGGAGGGGAGCTCCCTGGTGAGCAATTACCAACCGCAAGGCGGATGGCCGGAGCAGCCGCCCGCGCAGGGTGGGCAGCCGGGCCAGTACGGCGGCCAGCAGGGGCAGCAGCCGCCTTACGGGCAGCAGTCCTCCGGGTACGACGAGACGGTCCCGCGGGGCGTGCGGCCGCCAGCCGGGCAGCAGCCGCCTTACGGACAGCAGTCCTCCGGGTACGACGAGACGGCCGCGTACGGCGTGCAGCCGCAATTCGGCCAGCAGCCGCCGTCCGGGCTGCCGCGCCCGCGCAGGCGCCGGCGCCGCGGGCGGGGCTGGCTCATCGCGCTCGTCGTCCTGATCGCGGTGCTGGTCGCGGCGGACTTCGGGGCCAAGGCGTACGCGGAGAGCGCGATCGCCAGCAAGATCGACTCCTCCGGGCTCGGCGTCAAGCCGTCGGTGACCATCGAGGGGTTCCCCTTCCTCACCCAGGTCGCCTCGCGCAACCTGAAGCAGATCGACATCAACGCAAGCAACTTCTCGGTCAAGCAGGTCGTCATCAGCAGCCTGCACGCCACCGCGACCGGGGTGCACCCCAACGCGTCGTTCAACGGCGCGACGATCAACAAGATCAACGGCACCGTGGTGGTCTCGTTCGCCACGGTCACCAACCTGGTCCCGGTCCCGGGCCTGACCGTCAGCGCCGACCCGGCCGACGGGCCTGACGCGATCAAGCTCAACTCCTCCCTCGGCAGCGCCGTGGGGAAGATCGAGCAGACCGGCCCGAACGTGATCACCGTGCAGGTCGGCCAGCTGACCGGCCTGGCGGGCATCGCCTCGCTGATCGGAGGGTCGACGCTGGCGTCGTCGTACACCTTCGACATCCCCAAGCTGCCGGCCGGCCTGGTCGTCCGCTCGGTGAGCGTGACGAGCCAGGGCATCGTCGCCACCGCCTCGGCCCAGAACACCACGCTGTCCCAGTAGCTATCCCAGCCACCAGGCGGCGAACATCAAGTAAGGAATATGTAGCGAAAATGATCGCTTCGTTAGTGCCTCAATGCCCCAGAAGACCCGCCATCAACCTGGTTAATATGACATAATTGGCCATACATGGGCAAAGGGGAAGAATCGGAAGCGCGCTCAGATGCAGCACTGGGTAGCCCATAATGGCGGGAGCGCGTCGTGCACAACATCCAGGAGTCGCCCGTGACACCCGGCAAGAAGGTGAGCCGAAAGGCACCGCCGGTGACCGTGAGCCCAACCGCGTCACCCTCGGTGCGGACGCTTATCCTCGGCATCGACCGCACCGGCCGGATCGTCCAGCACGACCGCACAGCTCCCAAGATACTCGCACGATCGAGCGATGACCTGCTCGGAGTTAACCTAAGCGACATTACCGCGACGCAGCCCAAGGACGGCGGCCAGCCAGTCTCCCCCGACAAGGGCGCCATCCTGGTGGTCGCCTCGCTGCTGGAGGCGATCAAGTCGGACCGCGAGGCGAACGACATGCTGTCGATCGCCCTAGCCGACGGCACCGTCGCCAGCTCCGTGGTCACCGCCCGGCCGATGTCGGCGGGCGGCAGCGACGTCGCCGCGTTCGTGATCCTGCAGATCCCGATCCCTTCGGGCGAGCGGTTCATCGAGCCCGCCCTGATGCGCGAGGTGCTGCTGCGCGACTCCAACCTCTCCGACGAGGACACGCTCGACTTCAGCGACCTCGCCAAGAAGATGACCGCGCAGCTGGTGCCCGCCTTCTGCACCGCCGCCGAGGTGCTCGTACTTGAGTCGCTGATCGGCGACAACGAGGTGCCCGCGCACGTTCCCGACGCGGACGTCCCGCTCCGGCGGCTGCACGTCAAGCACGACCGGGAGAACCCGGCCTGGCAGGCCGCGTTCCCGGTCGGCGAGATCCTGCGCTTCCCTGGCAACTCCCCCTACTCGCGCTGCATCGAGTCGGGCGAGCCCGTCCTCGAGGGCTCCATCTCCCCCGAGGCGGCCAAGAAGCTCGCCCGGGCCTGGCGGCGCAAGCCGGTCGGCGGGCTGCTGTCGGACACCTCCATGCTTGTCCTCCCGGCCATCTCCAAGGGCACCGTGGTCGGCCTGTTCTGCTGCTTCCGGGAGCTCGGCACCCGCCGGTTCGACCGCTACGACATGGAAATGGCGATGGACTTCGCCACCAGGCAGGCGGTCTTCTTCGACCACGCCACCCGGTACAACCGGGAGCACGCGACCGCGCTGACGCTGCAGCGGGCCATGCTGCCGACCGGCCTGTCCTACCCCTCCTCGATCGATGTGCGCCACCGCTACCTGCCCGGCAGCGAGCTGGTCGAGGTCGGGGGCGACTGGTACGAGTCGATCAGGCTGCCCGGCGCGCGGGTCGCGCTCGTCATCGGCGACGTGGCCGGGCACGGCGTCCGGGCCGCGGTCACGATGGGACGGCTGCGCACCGCGATCCAGACCCTGGCCATGCTCGAGCTGCCGCCCGCCGCGACGCTGCAGCAGCTCGACGAGCTCATGCAGAACATCGGCGAGCGCGAGCCGCACTTCGCGACCTGCGCCTACGGCGTCTACGACGCGGTCACCGGTGAGATCGAGCTCGCGGTGGCCGGCCACCTGCCGCCGCTGCTGGTCCACCCCGACGGCACCAACGAGTATCTCGAGGTTCAGCCGTCCCCGCCGCTCGGCATCATCGACGACGGCATTGTGGAGACGACGCGGCACAAGATCGAGGACGGATCCCTGTTCGTCCTCTACACCGACGGCCTGGTCGAGTCCCGTGACCGTGACATCAGCGAGGGCCTGGACCGGCTGCAGGTCGCGTTCGGCGAGGGCGCGCCGGAGAAGGACCTGGAAGACCTGTGCAAGACCGCGCTGGACGGCGTTTACTCCGACGCCAAGCGTGACGACATCGCGGTGCTCATCGCCAAGCTGCGGCGGATACCTGAAGACCACCGGATCAGCTTCCCGCTCGAGCCCGAGCTCTCCTCCGTCCGGCACGCGCGCGCCATGATCAGGGACCCGCTCAAGCGCTGGGGCCTGGAGGATCTCATCCCGGTCACCGAGCTGCTGGTCTCCGAGCTGGTCACCAACGCGATCAAGTACGCCAAGGGCGAGACGATGCTGCAGCTCATTCTGGAGCCCGACTCGCTGGTGTGCGAGGTGCACGACACCTCGCCCGCGCTACCGCGGGTGCTCCAGGTCGACAAGGACGCCGAGAACGGCCGCGGCCTGCACGTCGTCTCCCAGCTGTCGGCCCGCTGGGGCGCGCGCCGCTCGCAGACGGGCAAGGTCGTCTGGTGCGAGCAGGTCGTCCCCGAGGAGATCGCCGAGGCGATGCGCAAGGCCATGGGGATCGAGCCCCCGACTTTCCACTAGCAGGGTCGGGACTAGTTGAAAAAACGGTCCGTTCGATACCAGGATTTTGAATTTCAAGAATTTGAATTCAAAAGCTTTTATATCGAACGGACCGCTGCTTCGCCTTAATTATTCTACGGTGACGCTTTTAGCCAGATTGCGCGGCTTGTCGATGTCCCGGCCCAGCTTCGCCGCGGCGTGGTATGCGAGCAGCTGGAGCGGGATGTTGAACAGGATCGGCTCGAGCTCCGATTCTGCCTTCGGCACCCGGATGGTGGCGTCGGCCAGGCCGTCGGGAATGTCGGCGCTCGTCACCGCGATGACCGGGCCGCCGCGGGCCTTAATCTGCTCGATCGTGGAAATGTTCTTATTGATCAGATCGTCGGACGGGATTACCACCACGCTCGGCATGTCGTGCTGAATGAGCGCGAGCGGGCCGTGCTTGAGCTCGCCTGCCTGGTAGGCCTCGGCGTGCACGTAGGAGATCTCCTTGAGCTTCTGCGCGCCCTCGCGGGCCACCGGCCAGCCGCGGACCCGGCCGATGAAGAACATGTGCTCGGCGTTGGCGTAGCGGTTGGCGATCGTCGCGATCGCGTCCTCCTCGGCCAGGATCTCCGACACCTGGGCGGGGAGGTTGCGCAGGCCGTTCACCACCCGCTCGCCGCTGGCCGAGGACAGGTCGCGGACCCGCCCGAGCAGCAGCGCGAGGAGAGCGAAGTTGACCGCCATGTTGGTCAGCGCCTTGGTGGAGGCGACCGAGACCTCAGGGCCCGCGTGCAGGAAGATGCCGTGCCCGCACTCCCGCCCGATCGCGGAGCCGACGACGTTGACGGCCCCGATGACCTGGCCGCCCTTGCGCCGCAGCTCCTGGACGGCCATCAGCGTGTCGATGGTCTCGCCCGACTGGGAGACCGCGACGTAGAGCGTGTCGGGGTCGACGACCGGGGACCGGTAGCGGAATTCGCTGGCGGGCTCGGCGTCGGCCGGAATCCGGGCCAGCTCCTCGACCAGGGCGGCGCCCATCTGGCCCGCGTAGTAGGCCGATCCGCAGCCGAGGAACTTGACGTTCTTGATGTTCCGCAGCTCGCGCGCGTCGAGGCTGATGCCGCCGAGCCGCGCGGTGGCGAAGCGCTCCTCGAGGCGGCCGCGCAGCGCCCGGCGGATGGCGTCGGGCTGCTCGTGGATCTCCTTGCGCATGTAATCGCTGAACTGGCCAAGCTCGTAGTCGTCGGCGTCGGCGTCGACCGTGGTCGGCGTCTTGCTGCTGCTGCTGTCGGCGCCGCCGCTGTCCTGGGTGAGGGTGGTCGTGTGGTAGCCGGTCGCCTTGATCGTCGCCACGTCGCCGTCCTCCAGGTAGATCACCTGGCGGGTGTAGCGGACGAGCGCGGCGACGTCGGACGCGGCGAACATCTCGTTCTCGCCCAGGCCGAGCACCAGCGGAGAGCCGTTGCGGGCGACGACGAGCTGCTCGGGGTGCTTGGCGTCCATCACCACGAGGCCGTAGGCGCCCTCGACCCGCTTGAGGGTGCGGATTACCGCGTCCTCGAGCGTGGCGGCCTCGTCGGCCGCGAGCTCGGCCGCGATCATGTGCGCGAGCGCCTCGGTGTCGGTGTCGCTGACCAGCTTCACCCCGTTGTCCTGGAGCTGGTCGCGGAGCTGCTCGGCGTTCTCGATGATGCCGTTGTGCACGATAGCGATGCGATTGGCCGCGTCGGTGTGGGGGTGCGCATTGGTCTCATTCGGCTCACCGTGGGTGGCCCAGCGGGTGTGGCCAATGCCGGTGGTGGCCTTATTGCTTGTGGTGGTGCTGGTTGGGCTTGCACTTGCGGCCTGTCGGGCGGCGAGCTTGTCGCGGAGGTCCTGGACGCGGCCCGCGGTCTTGGTGATCTGGAGTCTGCCTCTGCTGATGACGGCTAGGCCGGCCGAGTCATAGCCTCGGTACTCGAGCCGGTGCAGTCCCTCGACGAGGACTGGCGTCACATCCCGCTTGCCGACATAACCGACGATCCCGCACACGTTACCGTGTCCCTTCCTCGCCCAACGTTTGACTGTTCCTGCGCGCCGGCTGTCTTGGTTACGGTGCGTCGCGCTGCGCCGTTTCGCGTTTCTTGCTTTTCTTGCTGTTATCCGTAGACGATGCGGCGGAGCTGTCGTTCTGACAGATTCTCCGCCCGAAACCGGCGGCCGGTAAGCTCCTCTGTGAGTTGCGGCCAAATGTCGTCGTTGCGCTTGTTGCCTTTGTCCTGCAGCTCGGCGTGCCGCCGTTTGACGAACTCTTCGACGGTCTCGCTGAAGTAGGCGGCGACGTCCGCCACCACCCGTGACGCGGTCGCCTCGGGCAGCCCGGTGCTCGCCGCGACGTTGCTGATCAGGTCCTGCGGGTACGTGTCGTCCATGGGCGCGCCATATCTAGTTGTCGCCATATCTAGTTGTCCCTGAGCCAGCCTGGATCGGTCTGCGCCAACCTCGGTCTTACGGGCTCGAGTGTGCCCGATTCCGGGCAAGAAAACACCTCTCTTGACCGCCTGCTCGGTGAGCCTACCCCAAAAATCCCGTATTCGACGGCTTCTGGGAGATCCTGCGATCGGTTGCCGGCGGCCTGGCTTGGGCGTCGGCGGCCGGGGCGGGCGGACCCGGGGCGCGCCCGGGGCCGCGATCAGGGCCCCGGCGGGCGGGCGAAGGCCTGTCTCGGCCTGGTCTCGGCACGATCTCGTTCTGGTCGCGACACGTGGGCGGCGGCGGTGCCCTGGTCGTTGCGGCGCGGGCCGCAGTCGATAGAATTCCTGTGTGAAAAACTCGCTTGCCGTCGATCAATTCCGGACGCACACTGACGCCAAGGGGCGAACCAGACTTGACCGGCTGCGACTGCTCGATATCGAGCGGATGGCGATGACACTCGCATTCCTGGCCGGCTATCGTCTGCCAACCTTCGGCAGCGTCGTCGACGGCCCCGAGCCGCACTGCACGGCCTGCGGCGGCTCGGTCGGCATCTTCCTCGGCCACGGCACCGACTGGCGTCACTTCCGTGGCACGGCGGCCGACGGCGGCGGGCCGGCCGAGGTCTACGACGCCGACCACGCCCCGTCCATCGGCTGGCGCTACTCGGTCTCCAGTCACTTACGCCCCAATGGTTTCAAAGTCCTCGTGGGGGTAGCCGGTAAGCCAGACCGCGCCGGCCAACGGGGGAGTCGGCGCGGTCGCTCCCCAACCCCCGTCCACGCCCAACCCGCCTCGGCCCCCGGGCCTTTTCACGTTGACCGTCATTGTGTGCTGAAGGGGGCGCTATACGACCTGAACAACACCCGATGGCGCCCTACGTACGGAATGGGTGGCGGTGCCCCAGCGCGCGAGCTGGTGAATCTGGGGGAGCGACTAAGTTGGCCGATAGGAGGTGTCCCCATGACCACATTGGGTGTGATTTGCCTGCCGCAGGTGCCGCCGGAACGCTTGCGGGAAGTCGCGATGGCGGCGGAGGACTCGGGGGTGGAGGAGCTGTGGCTCTGGGAGGACTGCTTCTGGGGCGGTGCGGTGCCCGCCTGCGCGGCGGCGCTCGCGTGGACCGGACGGCTGCGCGTGGGCATCGGCGTGCTGCCGGCGCCGCTGCGGAGCGTCGTGACGACCGCGATGGACACGGCGATGCTGCACCGGCTGTTCCCTGACCGGGTGATGATCAGCGTCGGGCATGGCGTGCAGTCATGGATGCGGCAGGTCGGCGCGGCCGAAGAGTCCCCGATGACGCTGCTGCGCGAGCACCTGAACGCGGCCCGCGCGCTGCTGCGCGGTGAGAAGGTAACGGTCGAGGGACGCTACGTGCAACTGGACGAGGTCGCGCTCCAATGGCCGCCGCCGTCGGCCCCGTTGCTCGCGGGCGCGACCGGCGACCGGACGCTCCGGCTGAGCGGCGAGGTCGCCGACGGCACGATCCTGGTCGCGGGAACCACGTCGGACGAGGTCCGCCGGGCCCGCGGCCTCATCGACGAGGGGCGCGCGGCCGCGGGCCGCGAGGACGAGCATCGCCTGATCGTGAACATCAGGGTGCCGGGCGTGGGCGCCGCCGACGCCCTCCAGGTGGCCGCCGGCGTTCGGTCGCTGGTGGCGGCGGGAGCCGACACGGTGGTCCTGCAGCCGGCTCACGACTCGCTCGACCCGGTGGACCTGATCCGCTTCGCAGCCAGCCTGGACGTCTGATCGCGCACGGCCGTTGAGGGAGCTACCACCGTCGGGGCGGCCTCGGTGCTACGCTCCGACCCGTTTGAGCACTACGGCAGCGATCGGACTGGTGGCGATGCGCCAGCCGATGACGGGCTCGTGGTCGGCGGCATACGGCCGGACATCCGCTGTCTCTGGCCGGCCGGCGTAGTGCAGCCACTCATTGCCCCGGCCGATGAAGATCCCCGCGGCGGCGCCGCATTCGCTGCAGTACGGCTCGAGTGCGTCTGAATCGGCGGGGCGCTCGTCGTCCGAGCGCGGCTCGGTCGCGGTCAGAATGACGTCAAGCACGCCCGGCGCGTACCCCGCTAGGAAGACCAGGCTGTCGTGCATGCGGTCCGCCCCCAGGGCCGCGATCCGGGCGAGGTCGCCGTCGCCGGGCCCGCGGCGGACGGCCGCCGCCTCGGCGGGCGTCGGGATGCGCCAACGGTCGCGGTCAGGGGTGATTGCGCTCAAGGTGCTCGCCTCCGGTCGAGAGGTGGTGCCCCAGGGCCGCTCCAGTGCTCCTACACCGGAGCGGCTCGGTTTGGTTCGCTACCTAGTCTCTCGTACATACTAGCTAATCGATGGATCCGTATCGACACTTTATCGGAATTTTTTGCTGATCCACCTGGCGCGGACTGCCCCGGGGGTCCGGGCTAGTCATTCTGCAAGTTGCATTGCAAGGGTTTGTGGTGGAATCACTGATCGTGGAGATCGGATTCGTGGGGTGCCCTAATGAGCACGGAGAGTGACCGCGTTGGGCATAAAGAAAGGGAGGTGGGCTTGGCCTGGACCTGGACCTGGACGGCGCCGGGAGACTGGGCGCCGGGCGCGGGGTCGGCCCCTGAGCGGGCGTCGTCGAGGGTGCGGTGGGGAGTTTGGGGAGTTGCCGCCAGGTCGGCGTTGAAGGCGTCCAGGCCCATGTTGCGGTCGGGGGAGGCGGCGGCTACGCGGTTACGGCCGCCCTGCTTGGCGGCGTAGAGGGCCGAGTCGGCCGCGGCCAGCAGGTCGGTGAGCTCGCGGGTCTCGCCGCGGGCGAGGGCGGTGACGCCGATCGAGATCGTCACCTTGACGACCGGGGAACCCGGGCGGTCATCGACCGGGATCGCCAGCGACTCGACGTGGCCGCGGAGGCGCTCGGCGATCTTGCAGCGCGTCGGCCTCGGTGGTCTGGGCCAGCAGGAGGACGAACTCCTCGCCGCCGAACCGGCCCGCGCGGTCGTAGTCGCGGGACTGGGTGGTGAGGCCCTCGGCGACCGCCTTCAGCACCTTGTCGCCCACTAGGTGGCCGTAGGTGTCGTTGACCAGCTTGAAGTGGTCGATGTCGACCAGGCAGAGCGACACCGGGTTGCGCGTTCTGACCGAGCGGGAGATCTCGGTCTCGGCCTCGGCTTCCCAGGTGGACACGTTCAATAGGCCGGTCTTGGAATCGGACCGGGACTGGGCCATAAGCAACGGGTGAACGAGGAACCGCCGGACCAGCAGGACGGTGGGCAACGCGAGGACGACCAGGGTGGGGCTGATTCCTACCGCCAGGGTGATCAGAACGGCAAGGTCAATTTCCACGAAAAGGCCCTGCAGCGCGTCGCGGTTCCATTCCATCTGCCAGATCCGCACCTTGGGATTGGACAGCTTCACCGCGCCGACGATCATGAAGTGCTGGACCCTGCTGGCCATGATGTAGCAGGCCGCCACCGCTACCACCCAGGTGAAGGCGTGCAGACCGGAGCCGACGGTGGCGCCGGCGAAGGACGCGGGGAACCGGCGGAACACTACCGAGGCGAGGACATAGCTAAGGCTGATCGTGGCGGTCGTGAAAACTCTCCGGTAGATGATTCCGCGATGCACGTAAAGCACCATGACGAGGACATATGGAATCGGCACGAGAGCCACATAGATTGGCGGCAGCAAGATAGCGGTCGGCAGGACCCATATCGTGGTGAAGTCCCTGGTAAGCCCGGCGCTCGTGGTGTAGGCAATACGCGGCGTGGAGGCGGAGGAAATCATTCCGCAGCACATCAGAAGGAGGAACTTCGCGAGGTCATTAAGGTGCCAGCTGGTGTTGGCGGCCAGTATTGCCACGACCGCCAGGGTCCCGACCGTGGGGGCTGCGACGTACCAGCGCATCAGCGGCGACAGACGCCACCATTCCCACCTCGTCACCACAACACGCCTGGTGAGGCGCCTGGTGAGCGACGTGGCCTTCATCTTCCACCGTTCTGCTTGTGACACCTGTTACTGCCTTCTAGTAGCAGCTCACCGTAAATGACTAGCTGCGTATAGCTACCATAACCCATCTTGCCAGGCCTTGTAACTATTGCAGCGAGATTTCCAGACATGGCGGGACAAGACGGCGCTTAATAGTGCGTAACAGCGGTGGCGCGGAGGCGGGAGAGACGAATTCGCGTCAGTGACAATGGAGTGGGCGCTGAGGAGAGAGGCGTCTGCTGTTACGCCTGAGGAGGCCATGTAATGCGCAATACCATGTGGTTCTGATGTGACTGGAGCGTCAGTCGAGATCAAAGAAACCACAAGGAAAGGAAGTGACATCATGCGCGACACCTGGACCTGAT
This sequence comes from uncultured Actinomycetota bacterium, assembly GCA_963773105.1. Classification (GTDB taxonomy): domain Bacteria; phylum Actinomycetota; class Actinomycetes; order Streptosporangiales; family Streptosporangiaceae; genus Trebonia. The sequence continues at coordinate 430,958 of CAVZAA010000001.1, read as the reverse complement.
AGTAAGGCAAATCGTCGATCATCGTCACCGAATCCCCTAGTTAGACCGAGCCGCGCGGACAAGTGTCTGCCTGGTAAGCGAGGCCTCTCGGCCAAGATGTCTCGCAGTGTGACGCCCGACGGCAGGCGACATTCGCCGCCACCGGAGCGCTAGACCGCAGGCGATAAGGGCACCGACTCCCCCACTGAGAGCTACGACCGTCGAGGGAGGTACCACCTCGGCGGCCGCTCCGGCTATAGCGAAAGCCACTCCCTGACCGACTATCAGACCCGCGTTGGCAAGGCCGAAGGCCTGCGCGCGACGCTCGTTCGGTATCCGCTCGACGAACGCGGTGTTGGCGGCGATCTGATACATCGCGAACGTGTTGGACAGGGCGAAGATCCCCATCGAGATCTCCAGGTTCGGGCGGACGATCGTCACCACGAGGATCCCGCAGCTGAGAACCGCCATCGGGCCCATCCACCGCAGCCGCGTCAGCGGGCCTATCTTCTTGGTGAACACCGGCGTCGCCACCGCCGCGCCCAGCTGCGAGAACGCGATCAGCAGGCCGGCCGCGACCGCCCCGCCCCTGAGACTCCCCGCGTACGGCGCCGCCAGGCCCTCGGGCACCTCGTAGAACGCGGCCAGCCAGGCCAGGCCGATCAGCGTGCGCAGCGCGGGGTCGCCGAAGACCAGGCGCATTCCCCCGGCCAGCTGCGCCAGCGGGTTCTCGGCAGCCGGAACCGCCGGCCGACGCGGCGGCCGCACGGGCGTGAGTGCCGAGCAGGATGAGCAGGCCGGAGGCGACGAACGTGAGCGCGTCGGCCGCGAGCGCGGGCCTCGCACCGAACAGGGCCACCACCAGGCCGCCGAGGGCGGCGCCGGCCACGAACACCGTGCGGCTGGTCGACTGAAGCACCGCCATCGCGAGGGGATAGCGGCCGCCGTCCATCACGTCGCGGACGATCGCCGAACGCGCCGCGTCGAACGGCGGCTGGAGCACGGTCACCATATAAAGGAGCGCGATCACCACGCCCAGGCTCACATGCGGTACCAGCATCCCGCCGACGAGCAGGGCGCGGGCCGCATCGCAGGCGACCATGACGGTGCGCCGGGGCAGCCGGTCGGCCAGCCCGGCTAGGAAGAGGCCGCCCACCAGGTACGGCACGAAACCGGAGGCGAACGTGATCGCCGCCAGGAACGGCGACCTGGTCCTGGCGTAGACCAGGAGCGTCATCGCCACCAGGGCGAGCCGGTCGCCGCCGGCGGACAGAACATAGGAGAACCAGAGGACGCGGAACTCGGCGACGGCAAAGACGGAACGATACGACGGACGGGGAGCCGGGGAGGATGTCACGGCGACCCTTTCATAGGCCTGGTTCCCGGCGGCGCGTGACCTGAGGGGTGGCCACGCAGACGGTCCGAACGGTTACCGATAGCCATGCTGGCAGAAACCGCAACCCGTTGCTGCCAAACGATCACATTCGGTACATCGTTGATAAAATGATCTTCGTGTGACGGAAGATCAACTCTGTGGCCGCTTCCCGGGGAGAGGGATGATGCGGCCGGATAACGCGGAGAACAGGGTCCGTTCGAGATGACCGGTTTATCGCCTTTAATCCGGCGAGCTGGGAAGCTTTTCGGACGGCCGGAGCACAGATAGGCTGTCCGTGACGGGGCGATCACGGGCAGGTGGTGGGTCGTGAATGGTGCGCCCCCTGGCGCTCTCGGCATTCCCGGCCGGGCGCGGCCGGGCGAGTGGCTGCGGAAGCAGCGGATGGGTGCCGGGCTAACCCAGGAGGACCTGGCCGAACGGTCCGGGGTCTCCGTCCGGGCAATCGCCGATCTGGAGCGCGGGCGGACCCGGCGGCCGTACCCGAGCTCGGTGCGGGCGCTGGCGCGGGCGCTCGGGCTGCCGGAGACGGCGGGGGCCGAGCTGGTCGCGCGGTACCGGGCCGGCTGCGTCGCCAGCAGCGACGCCGGGGTCGACGAGCGAGCGGATCAGGCGGACGCGGGCGATGGACTGGCAGCCGACGCAGCCGAAGCCAGCGCGGGCGGAACCGATACCAGCTCGGCCGGCGCCGGGGAGACGAGGGAAACCCCCGTGCCGCGGCAGCTTCCGGCCGGGGTGGCGCACTTCGCCGGTCGCGGGGCCGAGCTGGCGGCGCTGGACGCCGTGCTCGACGCCAGCCCGGACAGCGGGCCCGGCGTCGTCATCTCGGCGATCGGCGGGACCGCCGGGGTCGGGAAGACGGCGCTCGCGCTGCAGTGGGCGCACCGGGTCGCCGACCGGTTCCCCGACGGGCAGCTCTACGCCAACCTGCGCGGGTTCGACTCCGGGGCCGGACAGCCGACCGACCCGGCCGACGTGCTGCGCGGCTTCCTCGACGCGTTCGGCGTGCACCCGGAACGGATACCGCACGACACCGAGTCGCTGGCGGCGCTCTACCGGTCGGTGCTGGCCGATCGGAAGATGCTGGTGCTGCTCGACAACGCGGCCGACGTCGCACAGGTGCGGCCGCTGCTGCCCGCGTCGCCGGACTGCCTGGTGATCGTCACCAGCAGGCGCGAGCTCGCGGCGCTGGCCGCCCGCGAGGGCGCACTGCTGGTCCAGCTGGACGTGCTGTCGGCCCAGGAGGCGAACGAGCTGCTGGTCGAGCGGCTCGGGGAGGCGCGGGCGGAGGCCGAGCCGTGGGCCGTGACCGAGCTGGCGACCCTGTGCGCGCGGCTGCCGCTCGCGCTGTCGGTCATCGTCGCGCGGGCCGCCGCCGCGCCCCGCCTGCCGCTGGCCGCGCTGGCGGCGGAGCTCACCGAGCTCGGCGGGCGCCTCGACGCGCTCGACGTGGGCGATCCGGCCGCGAACGTCAGGACCGTGCTTTCGCTGTCGTACCGGCACCTGCCGGGAACCTCCGCGCGGATGTTCCGGCTGCTTGGGCTGCACCCGGGGCCCGACATCAGCGCCCGCGCGGCCGCCTCGCTGGCCGGGGTGCCCGTGCCGGAGGCGCGGTCGGCGCTGCGCGACCTGGTGCGGGCGTCGCTGCTGATGGAGACGGTGCCCGGCCGGTACGCCTTCCACGACCTGCTCCGGGCGTACGCGGCCGAGCAGGCGGCGTCGCAGCCCGAATCCGGGGGCGCCAACGCAGGCCCGATCCGGCGGATGCTCGACCACTACCTGCACACCGCGTACCAGGCGCACCTGGTGCTCTACCCCGGGCGCGAGCTGATCTCGCTGCCCGATCCGGCCGACGGCGTGAGCCCGGAGATCTTCGGCGGGAAGGCGTCCGCGCTGGCCTGGCTCGAGGCGGAGAACCAGGTGCTGCTCAAGGTCGTCGCGCGGGCCGCGGCGGCCGGGTTCGACACGCACGCGTGGCAGCTGCCGGTCGTGCTCTGGACCTACCACAACGTCTGCGGGCACTGGTACGACGGCGCGCGGCTGCACCGGTGCGCGCTGGCCGCCGCCGAGCGCCGCGGCGACCCGAGCGGGCAGGCGCACGCGCTGCGGGGACTCGGCTCGTTCGCGATGTCGGTCGGCAACTTCGCCGAGGCGCACCAGTGCCTGTCGACGGCGCAGTCAGTCTTCGCCTCGCTCGGCGACGACCTCGGGCTCGCGCGGACCAACGTGATCCTGGGGCAGACGCTCGAGTACCAGGGGCGGTTCGGCGAGGCGCTGTCGGTAATCCGTTCGGCGCTCTCGCTTTCCTCCGGGCGCGCCTCCGCGGACCCCAACATGGCGCTGGTGCGGGCGTCCGCTCTGAACGGCTCGGCCTGGAACAACGTGCAGCTGGGGGAGCTGTCGACCGCGCGGTCGAACTGCCTGCAGGCGATCGAGCTGTGCCGGTCGATCGGCTACTCCCCCGGCGAGGCGGGCACCTGGGACACTCTTGGCGTGGTGTGGCAGCGGCTGGGCGAGCACGCCTCCGCCGTGACGTGCTTCCTTAACGCGATCACGCTCGACCGCGAGATGGGAAATAGGTACGACCTGGCCATGGTGCTGCTCCACCTGGGCGACTCGTACGCGCTGACCGGGGACGGCGTCGGCGCGCGGGCGGCGTGGGAGGAGTCGGTGACGATCCTCGAGGTCCTGCACCACCCCTCGACCGGCGAGGTCCGCTCGCGGCTGGGCAGCCTGACATTACGATCCGTAGTTAGCGTGCCCTCCGGGCAGTCTGCCGCCTAGTTCGCCGGTCACCTCGCCTGGCCTGCGTGTGATTACTATCTGATAGTAGATATGTACGGAAAGTACTTGGGCCGTATGACACGGGGAGATCACGATGAGTGACACTTGGACTCGCTAGGCCGGGGGGCCGCCGCCAGGTCGCGTCGGGGCCGCGCCTGACCACCGCGCAGATCAAGGGGATCTACGACGGCGCCTACACGAACTGGCGCGCCGGTCGCGGTTAACGGACTTTCCGGATCTTTCGGAAATATCGGTCGGCTCAAAAATAACTACCACTATTGGACAACCGAATACATCTACACCTATGGCCGCCCGACCGCTCTGGCCGCAGCGTTCCTCCGCTATCTGTCCAACGCCATCGGACTCAACGACCTGGCCAGCGCCGACTATACCCCCTGCCAGGATGCGGACCATCCGAGCGCCGCGCAACTGTGCGCGCAGGCGGGTTCCTAGCGCCAGGGAACTCGCAAGGAAAAAGCAAAGGATAAAAAACTGTAGCTGCCGAACGGACCCTGTCTTCGCCGTAAACGCGACAGAATCTCGGTAAGGGCAACCCAACTCACCGGGGAGAATCTCATGCCAGAACTCGTTCCGCTATCGGGCAGCGAGAGGTCGGAGCTGCCGTCCGCGACGCCCGCCGCCACGCCGCTCGATCCGAGCCAGGTCATCACGGTCACGGTACTGCTGCGGCGGCGGGCCGAGGTCCCGTCCGAGCTGATCAACACCACCGCCACGGTCACCACCGAGGAGCTCGGGGAGCGCTACGGCGCCGACCCGGCCGACGCCACCCGCGTCGCCGACGTGCTCGGCCGCTACGGGCTCACCGTGACCGAGTTCCAGCTCGCGTCCCGTCGGCTGAAGGTGACCGGGATGATCGCGGCCATGACGGCCGCGTTCGGCACCACGCTGACGGCGGTCACCTCCGAGCACCCGGACGGCAGCGGGTCGGTGACCCACCGGTACCGCACCGGCGGGCTGTCGGTGCCGGCCGAGCTGTCGGGGATCATCGTCGGCGTGCTCGGCCTCGACAACCGGCCGCAGGCGCACCCCCACTTTCGCCGCCCGACCACAGACGCCGCCGGAGCCGTGACCGCGCACGCCACCAGCGCCGTCCCGGGGGCCGTGCCGCTGACCGCGCTGCAGGTCGCCAGCTTCTACGACTTCCCCGCCAACACCGACGGGACCGGGCAGACGATCGCGATCATCGAGCTCGGCGGCGGCTACAACGCGGCCGACCTGTCCACCTACTTCAGCGGGCTCAACCTGGCGGTGCCGTCGGTGACGGCCGTGGACGTGGACAACGGGTCCAACTCCCCCGGCCAAGCGGCCGACGGCGAGGTCGAGCTCGACATCGAGGTGGCCGGGGCGGTCGCGCCCAAGGCGTCGTTCGTGGTCTACTTCGCGCCCAACACCGACCAGGGGTTCATCGACGCGATCTCCGACGCGATCAACGCCAAGCCCACCCCGATCGCGGTCTCGATCTCCTGGGGCGGCCCGGAGAGCTCGTGGACGGCCCAGTCCATGTCCGGGATGAACCAGGCGATCGCGGACGCGGCCGCGCTCGGCACCACGGTCACGGTGGCGTCCGGCGACAACGGGTCGAGCGACAACCCCAGCTCGACCAGCGGGGTGCAGGTCGACTTCCCCGCGTCGAGCCCGTACTCGCTCGCCTGCGGCGGCACCACCCTGGTGGGCAACACCGCCACCCACACGATCACCTCCGAGGTCGTATGGAACGAGATCCCGGTCCAGGGGGGCGCGGGCGGCGGCGGCGTGTCGGTCGTGTACGCGCAGCCGGCCTGGCAGAAGACCGCCGGGGTGCCCGCGTCGGCGGCGGGCGGCCACGGGATCGGCAGCACGGCCGAGCCGGGCCGCGGCGTCCCCGACGTGGCCGGCAACGCCGACCCGTACTCCGGTTACCAGGTCGTCGTCGACGGCAAGGCGGAGCCGATCGGCGGCACCTCCGCCGTCGCCCCGCTCTGGGCCGGCCTGATCGCGCGGCTCGCGCAGGGCACCGGAACCCGCTTCGGCCTGCTCCAGCCGCTGCTGTACGCGGGCGTCACCGCGGGAGTGGCGACGGGGGGCTTCAACGACATCGTCGACGGCAACAACGGCGCCTACAAGGCCGGCCACGGCTGGGACGCCTGCACCGGGCTCGGGTCACCCAACGGAACCGCGCTGCTGTCCCGGCTCTCGGCCGGCTCCACCAACCCGACGCCGCCTCCCACCTCGCCGACCGGTCCTACCGACCCGACCGGCCCCACCGGCGGTCCCGGTTCCTCGGGCTCCGGCTCGTCGGGCGGCACCGGCGGTACCGGCGGCGGCTGGTAGCCCGCCTCGCACGTCGAGCGCGCATTCGGGCTGGTCAGACCAGTCCCGGATGCGCGTTCGGCGTTAGGCGGGACTCCCGCGAGCCAAAGGGCGCGCCGGTGCCTGGACTGAGGAGCGAGGCGGTTTGTGCCGAGCGACGAGGGAAGGCATCGGCCTCGAGCGCCCGGCGGCGAGCGGGAAAGCAGAGCCCGTTCGAGATGATGAATTTGATTTGACCGCACGGTCATGAGAGTGGCATTATTTTGGTAGTTACTTTCATTTCAATGCGGCATCCAGAAGACGGTGACTCTCATGGTGTCCCAGCCAACCTCGACGACCGTGCCCGCCCAGGGCGCGGGCGGCGACGCGCAGCACTCGAGCCGACGCTGGTGGGCGCTGATCGCGATCGCGGCCAGCGTGCTCGTGGTCGGGCTCGACCTGACCGTGCTCAACTTGGCGCTGCCCAACATCGCCGTCAGCCTGCACGCCTCAACCGGCGACCTGCAGTGGTTCTCCGACGCGTACAGCCTGGTGATCGCGGCGATGATCTTGCCCGCCGGGCTGCTGGGCGACCGCTACGGGCGCAAGCGGGTGCTGCTGGTCGCGCTGGTGCTGTTCGGCGCGGCCTCGGCGTTGTGCGCGTTCGCGACCTCGACCGGCGAGCTGATCGGCGCGCGGGCCCTGCTTGGCGTGGGCGCTTCTGCGATCTTCCCGATGTCGCTGTCGGTGCTGCCGACGCTGTTCGCGCCCGAGGAGCGGCGGAAGGCGATCGCCATCATGTCCGCCGCGACCATGCTGAGCTTCCCGATCGGGCCGATCCTGGGCGGCTACCTGCTCGACCACTTCTGGTGGGGCTCGGTCTTCCTGATCAACGTGCCGGTGGTGGTCATCGCGCTGGTCGCGGTCGTGTTCCTGCTGCCGGAGTCGCGCTCGGCCAACCGGCCATCGATCGACGTGCTCGGCGTGCTGGTGTCGAGCGCCGGGCTGATCGCGGTGACGTACGGGTGCATCAAGGCGGGCCAGAACGGCTGGGGCAACGCGACCGCGCTGGCCACCATCGCCGTCGGCCTGGTCCTGCTCGGCCTGTTCGTGCTGGTCGAGCGGCGGATCACCGCGCGCGGCGGGCAGTCGCTGGTGGACCTGGCCCTGTTCCAGTCGGTCGGGTTCAGGTGGGGCACGATCCTGGTGACGTTCCTCTCGTTCACGATGTTCGGCCTGTTCTTCGCGCTGCCGCAGTACTTCCAGAACGTCCGCGGCGCGGACTCGCTCGGCAGCGGGGTACGGCTGCTGCCGATGGTGGTCGGCATGGTCGTCGGGATGGTGATCGGAACCCGGCTGCAGTCGGTCCGCGGCGGCAGCGACGAGACGCCGGGCAGATCGGCCGCCACCCCGCGGGCCGTGATCACGGCCGGGTACCTGGTCATCGCGGTCGCGCTGGCGATCGGCGCGTTCACCACGCTGTCCAGCTCGACCTGGTTCACGGTGGCCTGGGTGGCGCTGTCGGGGCTCGGCTTCGGCCTGGTGATGCCGTCCGCGATGAACGTCACGCTCGCCTCGCTGACCGCGGAGCGGAGCGGGTCGGGCTCGGCCCTGATCTCGGCCACGCGGCAGGTCGGCTCAGTCATCGGGGTCGCCATCCTCGGCACGCTGATCAGCAACGCCTACGGCAGCCGGGTGGACACCACTGGGGTGCCCGCCGCGGCGGCCGACCTGGCGCGATCGGGCGTGGCGGGCGGGGTCGAGGTGGCGCACGCGCTCGGCTCGACCGCGCTGCTCGACTCGGTGCGCTCCGCGTTCGTCGACGGCATGGACATCATGCTGTGGACCTGCGGGGGGATCGCGGTGGGGTGCGCGCTGCTGGCGGTGGTCTTCCTCCGCAAGCTTCGCTGAGTCACGGTGGAAGGGGCAGAATCACAAACGTGACGGCAATAAACGAGCAGGAATCCCTGCGTGAACGGAAGAAGGCCAGGACGCGCGCCTCCCTGCGGGAGCACGCGCTCCGGCTCTTCCGTGAGCAGGGCTACCAGGCCACGACTGTGGAGCAGATCGCGGCGGCGGCCGAGGTCTCGCCGTCCACCTTCTTCCGCTACTTCCCGACCAAGGAAGACGTGGTCATCCAGGACGACATGGATGCCCGGCTGTTCGCGTCGTTCGCACGCCAGCCACTAGAGCTCGGCACGGTCGCCGCGTTGCGCGCCTCGCTGCGCGAGGTCGCCGCGTCCTTTACTCCCGAGGAGCTAGAGCAGCTCCGCGAGGCGTTCGCGCTGCAGGTGACCGTGCCCGAGATCCGTGCCCGGATTCTCGACGAGACCAGCCGGATGATGCAGCTGATGACGGAGGCGCTGGCCAAGCGGACCGGCCGTGCGCCGGACGACCTCGCCGTCCGCACGGTCGCGGGGGCCGTGTTCGGCGTCATGACGTCGGCCTCGCTGCCCTACCACCAGGTACCGGAGGGCGGACTCGCCAGCAGCCTGGTGTCTGACCTGTTCGAGCGGATCGACGAGGCGCTCGGGATGTTCGAGGCCGGCCTGCCGCTGTTATCGGGCCGGTGTTATCGAGCACTGTCACCGGGCGGCCAAACCAGGAATGATGACGTGTCATGTAGTGTTGGGGCTATTGACCGCCCGGATAGCCGGGTATGGCTGCCTGGTCTACTGCGAGGAGCGTCATCATGCCTGCCGTTACCGTCCCCAACCTGCTGGTCCTGCCCCGGGTCACGTCACCCGCGGCCGAAGGCGACCGGCCCGTCGCCCGGATCACCACCGCGCCGTCCGGTTTCGAGGGCGAAGGGTTCCCGGTCCGGCGCGCGTTCGCGGGCGTCAGCCTGAGCGACCTTGACCCGTTCGTGCACATGGACCAGATGGGCGAGGTCGAGTACGCCCCGGGCGAGCCCAAGGGCACCCCGTGGCACCCGCACCGCGGCTTCGAGACCGTCACGTACATCATCGACGGGGTGTTCAGGCACCAGGACTCCAACGGCGGCGGCGGCCTCATCACCAACGGCGACACCCAGTGGATGACGGCCGGCGGCGGCATCCTGCACATCGAGGAGCCGCCCGAGGAGCTGGTGATGAGCGGCGGCCTCTTCCACGGCTTCCAGCTCTGGGTCAACCTGCCGTCCAGGCTCAAGATGACCCAGCCGCGCTACCAGGACATCCGGGCCGGCCAGGTCGCCCTGCTGACCTCGGCCGACGGCGGCGCGCTGCTCCGGGTCATCGCCGGCTCGCTCGACGGGCACGACGGTCCGGGCGTCACCCACACCCCGATTTCGCTGGTGCACGCCACCGTCTCGCCCGGCGCTACGGTGCGGGTCCCGTGGCCGGCCCACTTCAACGCGCTCGGCTACGTGCTGGCGGGCTCGGGCACGGTCGGCGCCGACCGGCGGCCGATCCGCACCGGCCAGCTCGCTACCTTCGGCTTCGGCGAGTCGCTCACGTTCGCGGCCGACGCTGCGATCGACGGTCCCTCGCCGACGTTCGACATCCTGCTGCTGGGGGGCGAGCCGATCCGGGAGCCGGTCGCGGCCTACGGCCCGTTCGTGATGAACACCAAGGCCGAGCTGCAGCAGGCGTTCGAGGACTTCCAGAAGGGCCGCCTCGGCTCCATCCCGGCCCAGCCCGCCAGCACCGCCGCCCCCCTCCCGGCCGACCACCCCGGGCACGACGTCCTCTAGGCGCCGGGCTCGGCGAACCGCCCTGGTTGGCGCCGGGCCGGGCCGGGCTTCGCCGGGCCGGGCTTCGCCGGGCCAGGCCGGGCCGGGCCGGGGTTCATGATCACGAAGGATTAGTGCACCTATACGATAATTATCCTTCGCCAGGATAAAAGGCTTCGTGATCATGGGGGCCAGGCCGCGGTTGCAATGTGACGGTGGCGATTGGCGCGACTCATGTGGCCGGAGATCGCTGGGGAAAGAGCGACGTTGGTCGAGACGGCCGCTGGCGGTAACAGGGCCGCGCTGCTGCTAGTCGAGGCGATCATTCCCGACGACGACTCACCGCACCCCGCAAAGGACCTGGATATTCGGCTGATCACCCTCCTCCCAGGCGGCGGGCGCACCGAGTCAGAATACGCGCGGCTGCTCGCCGCAGCCGGCTTCCAACCCAAGCCGGCATCAGGCCTGGCGGGCACCACCTCCGTGCTGGCCGCCATCCCGGCCAGTTGACGCGCTCGCGGGTGCGCCCGTTTCAGGACTCGCCGCTCGCGAAGTACTTGGCGATGGGAGTGCCGTCGAATTTCTCGGCTAGCAGGCGAGCCACCAGCAGCAAGGTGTCGCGTGGCCGTTGGTTGACGACGATGTGCTGGGTCTGGCCGGCGGCGTTGCGGGTGATGACGCCCATGACGCCGAAGGGCCTGCCCTGGATCTGAGTCGTGTAGTCCTCGATGAAGAAATGGTCGCCGTAGTCGCCGGTGAAGTTGATGTCCTGGTACTCATAGAGCGACTTGACCGCGAGGATGATCGACCGGACGGCCTCCGGCCCCTCCGCCGCCCCGTTAATGGCAGATGCCTCTAGGGTGACGTCGTCGGCCAGGTTGTTCAGCCAGACCGGGTAGTAGTCGGTGCGCCTGCGAGCAGGATCGCCGCTGCCAAGATAGGTGGCCGTCATGCTCAGTCCTCCCACACCCGGCCGGGGAGGCGTGAGGTGATCTCCTGCAGCAGCCACTCGTTGCCATCGGGGTCGGCGAATGACGCGTAGGTCTGGTAGGAGCGATTTTGCGGGTCGCGGCCGGGGACACGGCCGCCGGCGAGGTGGAACAGCTCGCTGACCTTGACGCCGCGGCCGACCAGGGCCGCCCGCGCGTCGTCGATGTCGTCGACGGCCAGGATCAGGCGGTGGACCGATCCCGGCTCGCCGGTGGTGACGCCCTTGCCGAAGGCGACCGAGCAGGCTGAATGGGGCGGCGTGAGCTGGATAACCCGGAAGTTGTCGCCGGCCGCGATGTCGGCGTCCAGTCGCCAGCCGAGGCCCGTGTAGAAATCCTTGGCCCGGTCGACGTTGCTGACGGGCACCGTCACGACCTCGAGCCTCATATCGACCGTCCCCGCCTCGGATCCCGTGTTCATGCTCATGCTGACCTCCGTCGACCGACTGACGTTGATGGGGTATAGCCCTGGGACAGTAGGGTCTTGACCCGAGGCATTCGACATCAAACCCAGCGCACTAAATCCAGCTTCCTATCGGTTTTGACCATTAAATTCTGGCAATTCGGACGCGAAAGTGGTCAGAACCGATACGAAGACGAGAAAAGTGGTTAAAACTGATAGGAAGGCGCGGGGCCTCGGGCGTCCGGGTGGCGGCGTTGGGGCGGCCGGTGGTGGAGTGGCGCGATGTTGCAGGACGGGTTGGACGCTGGGGAGAGTTACGGGGGCGGGCGGGTGGAACCAGGGTCCGTTCGGGATGAGACTGGGTGTGACTTGGGGTTTTGAATTTCTAGGGGTTATCGGTGCGCTGGAGGCGGAGGGCTAGGGTCGGGCAGGCATTGACGGCCTTGCGGGCGTGGCGTTCCAGGCCGGGCGGGAGCGGGCGCGGGTCGACGATCGGGTAGCCCCATTCGTCGAGGGTGATCATCTCCGGGAGGAGTTCGGCGCAGGCGCCGTGGGCCTCGCAGTCGATCGGGTTGACGAGGAGTCTCTCGCTGTAGGCGCTCAAGGGATCAGGTCCAGTCGTCTTCGCTTTGGGCGGCGGCCGCCGGGACGGGCAGGAACGGCGCGGAGCTGGCGGCCGAGCAGCGGCCGCGGGTGTGCCGGTCGACCTCGGCCGCGAAGGTGATCAGGGCCGAGCGGACGAAGCGGGCGGTGCCGTCCGGGTGGTGGCAGGCGCCCCGCCCGGTGACCAGGCCCGACCAGCGCTGCAGGTCCTCGATGGTCTGCGGTCGCGGGCGGCCGGTCGCCAGCTCGACTACCGCGGCCGCCATCCTGGGCAGGCCGTTGAGGCACGGGCCGCACTGGCCGGCCGACTCGAGGGCCAGGTAGCGGACGACGCGGGCGGTTTCGATGAGGCCGCAGCGGTCGGCCGGCAGGCTGATCACGATGCCGGCCCCGACCCGCGCGCCGGCCGGCTCGAGCGAGCGGTTGTCCAGGGTCAGCGTGGCCGCCTGGGCCGCGGGCAGCCATGTGCCGTGGTAGCCGCCGAGCAGCACCGCCGACTCCGGCGTCTGCTGTGCGTCGCCCAGCAGGTCCCGCAGCGGCAGGCCCAGCGGCAGCTCGGCGATCCTGGCCTGGCCGTCCGCCCGGCGAATGGTGGCCAGCATCGAGCCCGGCTCGGCGGGCGTGCCGGCCTGGCGGAACCAGCGCGGGCCGCGGCGCGCTATCAGCGCCAGATGCGCTAGCGTCTCCACGTTCTGCACCAGGGTCGGGTTGCCGTTAAGGCCCCGCTCGGTGATCCTCGGCGGCATGAAGGTCGGGATCGCGGGGCCGCCGCCCAGGTAGTTGACCAGCGCGGTCTCCTGGCCGGAGAGGAAGCGGGCGGGCGCGAAGGCGAGCTGGACCGGCACGCGGTCAAGCCGCGCGGTCAGCCGCTCCTGGAGCGCCTGCCTGACCCGGCCGGCCACGTCGTGCTCGCGGTCGGCGTGGGTGACCAGGACCGCGGTGTCCGCGCCGAGCGCCTCGGCCGCCAGTTGCAGGCCGTCGAGTACCAGGTGCGGGGCGAGCCAGAGCAGCGTCGCGTCCTTGTCGCTGGCCGGCTCGGACTCGGCGCCGTTCGCGATCACCACCGGGGTCCTTCTGCGCCGGTCGGCCGCCTCGAGGACGACCGCGAGCTTGCGGTGGACCGGGAACGCGGCGCCGCCGCGGCCGGTGAGGCCCGCCGCCTCGATGTCCCTGATCAGCGCGCCGGGGCTGGTCGGGGTGCCGGCCCGGTCGCGGTAGGGCAGGTCGGCGTGCCGCGCGAGGTGCGCCGCCAGGTTCTGCGGTCGTTTGCCCTCCTGCACCGGGGGTAGCAGGCGTGGCAGGTCGACGGGCGCGGCCGCCCTGCTCGCACCGTCGTAGAAGGCGCCTGTGGTCGCGGCGGTCATCGGATTGACGTCCTGTCTCTGTCGTGCCGGGCTTCTCCGGCCCGGTCTCGTCGGGACGGGTCTCGCCTGGTGCGGTCGTGCACGGCGGTCATGATCAGGCCGACCCGCTCGGCCCGGGGCACGTCGCGGGCGCCGGCGGCCAGACGCCACACGACCGCCCCTGCGATCGCGATCGCGCAGACCAGCGCCAAGTCGAGGAGGATACCGTGCTGCAGGTCGCCGCTGGAGTAGAAGGAGTGCAACCAGGCGACCGGCCAGCTGAGATAGGCGAGGAGGTGAACCGCCCGCCAGGCCCGCCTGGACAGGTGACGGCGGAGCAGGCTGGTGATGATCACGGCCACCGTGAGGTCGAGGCTGACCGCGCCGAGGCCGAGCCAGAGCCGTTCATAGGACGAGGTCAGCGGGACGACGACGGCGGTCAGGGGGATGTTCACGTAGCCGTCGACCACCGCGGTCAGCACGTGCAGCGCGACGAAGGCGGTGGCGAGCAGGCTCAGATTCCTGTGCAGACCGGAGACCGCGAACCTCGGCAGCCCCGGCAGCCGACCTTGCCTGGTGACCAGGATGCCGAGCAGCATCACCGCGGTCAGCAGCAGCAGGGCCACGATGCCGGTCGCCCGGCTGGCATACCACAACGTCACGCAAACCCCACCAAAGGTAGAAAGGCGGCTTCCTGCTACGTTCTCAAGCATCGGTCATGAACCCAAGCGGGACGTACACGTGGGCTCTGAACTGGCTCTGAGGAATGCCCGGGCCTGATCCGGTGTTGCTAACTGACCGTAACGGCTGCTGTCCCCCGGCTTCATGAATGGTGTGCCTCCCGCGGGGTCCTGCCCATAGCGGCGGGTGCGCTGGTCCGGGTAGCTTCCTCTGAAGCGACGTGCCAGTTGGTCGGGCGCGTTGCGAGTGGAAGTGCCCTGCTGCCTCAGCAGTTAACATGATCGAAACCCCTCAGAAACCTGATATTCACATGATGCCTGGGTCACCCTCCATCGCCGCTCGCGCGGCCTATACCCTCCGAGACAACAGCACCGGCCTCATCACCAAGGCCGCACCCGCCCTCTACCCGCATCAGTGGAGCTGGGACGCCGCGTTCAACGCGATCGGCCTGGCCACGGTTGACCTCCCCCGGGCCCGGCTCGAGCTCGACTCGCTGTTCGCCGGACAGTGGCGTAACGGCCTGCTGCCGCACATCGTCTTCGACCCCGCTGCCGCCGCCGACGGCTACTGGCCGGGCCCCTCCCAGTGGGAGTGCTCGCTGCACAACGAGGACGCCTCGGCCACGCCGGCCACCAGCGGAATCATCGACCCGCCGGTGCACGCGATCGCCGTCGACCGGATCGTCTCCATGGCGACGGCCTGCGGCGGGCGAGAGGCCGAGCTCACCTGGGCCTGGGCCGAGCACCTCTACCCCAAGCTGCTCGCCTGGCATCGGTTTCTGGCCCGCGACCGGACCGACAAATCGACCGGGCTAATGACCTTGTTCCACGGCTGGGAGTCCGGCACCGACAACTCCCCCCGCTGGGATGCCCCCTATGCGTCGGTGGAAGTCGGCGCGGGCCTTCCCGCCTACACCAGGCGCGACAAGGCGCACGTGTCTGACGCCTGCCAGCGGCCCACCGACCATGAGTACGACCGCTACCTGTGGCTGGTCGAGGAGGCCAAGGCGGCCGGCTACGACGCCGGGCTGCTCCGCGAGACCGGCTCCTTCCAGGTCGGCGACGTGCTCTTCACCGCCATCTTCGCCACCGCGTCTGATTTGCTTTCCTCGCTGGCTATCTCCTTGCGCAAGTTTGACGACGCGGCCGAGCTCAAGGACTACGCCGTCCAGGCTCGGGCCGCCGTGTTCTGCCATGTGGACGAGTCGACCGGTCTGGCAGCCGATGTCGACCTACGGACCGGGGACTGGCTGCGGACCGAGACCTGCGCCGGGTTCGCGCCGCTGATCGCCGGGGGGATGCCCGCCTCGATGCGGTCGCGGCTGGTGTCGCTGCTGATGGGACCCCGCTGGGCGGGGCACCCGTCGCTTGAGTTCCCGCTGCCGCCGTCGACGTCGCCGTGCTCCCCCGCCTACGACCCCGACTGCTACTGGCGGGGACCGGTCTGGCCGGTGTTCACCTGGCTGCTGTGCTGGGCGCTGAACCGATCGGGCGAGGGCGCGGTCGCGTCCACGCTCCGGTCGTCCTCCATTGACCAGCTGCGGGACGAGACGTTCGCCGAGTACTACCAGCCCGAGACCGGCGCGCCGCTCGGCTCGCTGCACCAGTCGTGGACGGCCGCAGTCGCCCTCGACTGGCTCATCGACCTGGAGTAGGGCCTGCGCACGTCCGCCTGGAGGATGAGGCCGGGGCTCGCGGTAGTCGTCCTTCGGGCCGACACCTGGCAGTACGTCACACGCCTACCCCGGGACGGGCGGGCAGACGGCCGCGGGGCGGCAAGCCCGGCGGGCGGTGGAAGTTCTCGGCGGCCGTGGTACCCGGCTGGCCCTGCTGGTCGCCTCGCTGCTGGCCGGCCTGGTGATCGCTCTGCTCATGCATCTGACGGGTAAGTGGGAGCCGGTTGGCTAGGGCCAGCCAGCGACGGTGCGGGGCGGTTTACGGTGTGGGGCGGGTTTAAGCTGCGGGCCAGCCGGCGACGGCGGTGACCTCGCCTTCGACCGATACCAGTCGGGCCGGGAGGTTGAGGCTGGTCAGCCAGCCCGGCGCCTGGTGGCCTCTGATGATCGCGGCGGTCGCCGCCGTGTTCGCATCGGCGCAGGTCGCGGCCGCCACCGAGACCGTGCGCCAGACCGGGGCGGCGGGCAGGCCGGTGCGCGGGTCGAGGATGTGATGTAGCACGTCGCCGCCGTGGTGCCAGCGGCGCGCGGCCGTCGACGAGGTGGCGAGGCCGCCCGCTCTGATCGACACCACTTGGCTGGGGCCGTCCGGGGTGTCCTCGAGCGGCATCGTCGTGTCCTGCACCCGGATCGGCCAGCCGGCCTGCGGCGGCGGGCCCGCCACCGCGGTGTCGCCGCCTAGGCTGACGAGGACTCCGCAGCCGAGGCGGTCGGCGATTTTGGCCGCCGAGCGGTCGGCCGCCCACCCCTTGACGGTCGCGCCGAGATCGAGCTGGACGTCGGCCGGAACCGTCAGCTTCCCGGCGGCGACGTCAACCGAGACCGAACGCCAGCCCGGGATCGACCGGACGCCGACCGCGCCCAGACGGCGGTCGTCGTAATCCCAAGCAGATGCCGGATCATCGTGGCCGGCCGGGTGGGCAGGATCATCCGTCAGCCCCGGCGGCGTGGCCGACCGGAGCTCGGCGAAGTCCCGGTCGTAGCCGAGCGCCGCCATGACCGCGCCGACGGTGGGGTCCACGTCTCCGTCGGTCAGCTCGGCCGCCCGCAGGCTGACCTCGACCGCCTCCGCCAGCAGAGAGCTGACAGGAACGGTCACCGGACCGGGCGCGCCGCGGGCCGCGTTCCCCACCGCCATCACCTCGGAGTCCGACCGGAAGCGGCTGCAGGCGAGATCGAGCGCCGCGAGGTCATCCGCGAGCAGTTCGCGGGCCTGGGTCAGCCTGGCCGGGTCGGTCACCCCAAGCTGGACGAGCATGCCCAGCGTCCGCCACGCGGCGAACTCCGGCGGGTCATCGACCCCCCTGGCCGACCAGCCCTGGCGCGCGGACGGTTCGCTCATGGGCGCTAGGAGGTCCCACCGGACGTCGACGACGCGTTGTTGTTGGACTGGACGGGCGAGCTCGCGGGCGATTGGAGGGTGGACGAGCTATTCGAACTGCTCGAGTTGCTCGAGTTGCTTGAGCTGTTTGAGCTGTTTGAGCTGCCCGACGACTTAGATGAAGACGTGCCCGATGAGCCTGAGATGCCTGACGAGCCTGATGTGGTTGACGAGCCCGAGTTGGTTGATGAGCCCGATGAGCCGGACGACGTGCTGCTCTTGCCGGACGACGTTCCCGAGTGCTTGACACTCGCGTGGGTCGATCCGGGGAGGACCGCCAGCACCGCCCCCGCCACCGCCACGCTCGCGAAGGATGCCGTCACGGTAGTGGCCTTCAGCCGCCGCCTGCCCTGCTCGCGCTCGGCCACCGCCCGCGCGAGCTGCCGGGCGCTCGCCTGACCGGCAGCCGCGGGCGCGTCGGGCGGTGTCCCGCGCGCCGTCCCCGGCCCTGGCGCGATCACGGTCACGGTTGTCCGGCGCGCCGTCGCGGTGCTCCCAGCTATCCATGTCAACCAGTCTGCCACGGTCGGCTGAGGGCTCCGTTCGAGCTCGATCTGGGAATCCTCTGAGCGGGCTGCGCCGGCCTTTGCTTGCGGACCCGCGACTGGAATCATGGGGCAATGCGCAACGACGCCTCCACCGCCGCCTTCCGTTCTGCTCGTGACCTGCTGCTGGACCACCGCGAGGACTACGACGCGGCCCGGGCCGAATTCAACTGGCCGACGCTCGACCAGTTCAACTGGGCACTTGACTGGTTCGACCAGATCGCCGCCGAGCATCCCGACCGGATCGCGCTCCGGGTGGTCGGCGACGACGGGTCCGACGAGGCGATGAGCTACGGGCGCATGGCGGCCCGCTCGGCGCAGGTCGCGAACTGGCTGCGCGGCCTCGGCGTGCAGCGCGGTGACCGGGTCCTGCTCATGCTGGGCAATGTCGTTCCGCTGTGGGAGGTCATGCTCGCCGTGATGAAGCTGGGCGCGGTCATCATCCCGGCGTCGACCCTGCTGCAGCCGGCCGACCTGGAGGACCGGGTGTCCCGGGGCGACGTCCGGCATGTGGTGGCCGAGCAGCCGCAGGCGGCGAAGTTCGCCGGGCTCTCCGGTGAGTGGACCCGGGTGGTCGTCGGTGGCGGCGCCGACGGCTGGCACAGCTACTCCGACGCGGCGCTGGCGCCCGAGGAGTTCACGCCGGACGGGGTGACGCTGGCGGGCGACCCGCTGCTGCTGTACTTCACGTCCGGCACGACCTCCAAGCCCAAGCTGGTCGGGCACACTCAGGCCAGCTACCCGGTCGGCCACCTGTCCACGATGTACTGGATCGGCATCAAGCCGGGCGACGTGCACCTGAACATCTCGTCCCCCGGCTGGGCCAAGCACGCGTGGTCCAACTTCTTCGCCCCGTGGAACGCGCAGGCCACGATCCTCATACTCAACCAGGCTCGGTTCAGCGCCCCAGGGCTGCTGGCCGCGCTGGGCGACTGCGGGGTGAGCACGTTCTGCGCGCCGCCGACCGTGTGGCGGATGCTCATCCAGGCCGACCTGTCGGCGGCGAGCACGGCCGGGCTGCGCGAGTGCGTGGCCGCGGGCGAGCCGCTCAACCCCGAGGTGATCGAGCAGGTCCGCAAGGCCTGGGGGATCACCGTGCGGGACGGGTTCGGCCAGACCGAGACCACCGCGCAGATCGGCAATCCGCCGGGCCAGCCGCTCAAGCCCGGGTCGATGGGCCGGCCGCTGCCCGGGTACCCGGTCGTCCTGGTCGATCCGATCACCGGCGAGCCCGGCCGCGATGGCGAGATCTGCCTCGACCTCGAGCGTCGACCGCTCGGCCTGATGACCGGCTACCAGGGCGACCCCGAACGGGACGCCGACGCGATGCGCGGCGGCTACTACCACACCGGCGACGTCGCCACCTCCGACGACGACGGCTACATCACGTACGTCGGCCGCACCGACGACGTGTTCAAGGCCTCCGACTACCGGATCTCACCCTTCGAACTCGAGTCGCTGCTGGTCGAGCACACGGCGATCGCCGAGGCCGCCGTCGTCGCGTCACCCGACCCGCTCCGGCTGGCCGTTCCCAAGGCCTACGTCCTGCTGGCCGCGGGCGCGACCCCGGGTCCTGAGCTGGCCCAGGACATCATGCGGTTCTGCCGCGACCGGGTCCCCGGCTACATGCGGATCCGCCGGGTCGAGTTCGCCGACCTGCCCAAGACCATCTCGGGCAAGATCCGCCGGGTCGAACTCCGCGCACAGGAATCCGATGACCGCGGTACCCGCGGCACGACGGAATTCTGGGAAGAGGACTTCACCTGGTAGCCCGGGCAGCGGCGGCGCGCTAGCTGGTGACGTCCGACGAGGTGAAGCGGGCCCAGGCGATGAGGAAGAACAGGACCGCGTAAACGGCGAACGAAAGCAGCCCGTGCCACAGCGTGGTGGTGTCGATCGGCGTCCGCAGCAGGGCGTCGAAGGAATTCCACCAATGCGTCGGCAGATACGGCGCCACGCTCGCGAACTGCGGGATGTTGTCCACCACCTCGCTGGCGACGACCAGGATCATCACCGCCGCGATGGCGCCGATCGCGTGCTCGGTGAACGTCGAGATCGCCAGCCCGATCGCGCCGATCGCCGCCATCGCCGCGCACAGGTACAGCGTCACCCACAGCACCCGGACCAGGCCCGACCCGATGGAGACGGTCGTGCCAGAGAGCAGCGTCACCGGGCCGACCGGGAACAGCGCCGCCCCCACGACGAGCGCGATCGCCGAGACGATGAACACCGCCGCCATGCACCACACGACGATCGTCGCGTACTTCACCACGAGCAGCCGGGTCCGGCCGGCCGGGACCGCGAGCAGGTAGCGGAGGGTGCCGTAGCCCGCCTCGCCCGCGATCGAGTCCCCCGCCACGACCGCCACCACCACCGGCAGCACCAGGATGAGCAGCAGCGACAGGGCGATGAAGCGTGAGGAACACGCCGTTGCCCGCAAGCTGGTTGAAGAACGCGGCGCCGCCGGAGGCGGGACCGTTCCCGCCGCCGCCCCCGCCGTGCGGTGCGGCCGCCTTCAGGCCGATCCCGATCAGCAGCGGGAAGAGCGCGACGACGACGAGCAGCAGCTGGTTGCGGCGGCGGAAGAAGGTGATCCGCAGCTCGTTGGTGAAAAATCTCAGATTTGCCCGAACGGGCCCGGGCGACTCCAGTCCGCCCACGCTCCTAACCGGCTGCACCGACGTCAGCTCGGCGCTGGTCAGCTCAACGTTCGACATCGAAGCCCTCCCCGGTCAGGCCGACGAACAGGTCCTCGAGGCTCGGGGACTCCACGCTCAGAGCGCGGACGGCGACGCCCGCGTGTACCAACTCGGCGGTGACGTTCTCCGGCTGGACATCGCCGAGCTCGGCGGTGATCACGCCGTCGCCCGGCACCGCATCGGCCAGGCCGAGCTTCTTCATGACCTCGGCCGCCGCCGTCAGGTCGGGGGTGCGGACCGCGATCCTGGGGGCGGCGGTGCGGCGGAGCGCGGCCAGCTCGCCCTGGAAGACCAGCTTGCCGGTGCGCATCACGCCGACGTGGGTGGATACCTGCTCGACCTCGGCCAGCAGGTGCGAGGAGACGAACACGGTGATCCCCTCGGCCGCGATCTGCCGGACCAGCGCGCGGACCTCGCGGGTGCCCTGCGGGTCGAGGCCGTTGGTCGGCTCGTCGAGGACGATCAGGTCGCGGTCCACCAGCAGGGCGGCCGCGATCGCGAGGCGCTGCTTCATGCCCAGGGAGTAGTTGCGGAACTTCTTCTTGGCGGCGGCGGCCAGGCCCACCCGGTCAAGCGCGGTGCCGATCCTGGCCCGCGCCGTCCGGGCCGAAACCGAGCCGTCGGCCGCGTCGTAGCGGGCCAGGTTGTCCCAGCCCGACAGGTAGGGGTAGAACGCCGGGCCCTCCACCAGCGAACCGACCCGGGACAGCACCCGGACCGCGCCTTCCGGCATCGGCACGCCCAGCACCCGGGCCGACCCGCTGGTCGGGTAGGCGAGCCCGAGCAGCATGCGGATCGTGGTCGTCTTGCCCGAGCCGTTCGGGCCGAGGAACCCGTAGACCGAGCCTCTGGGCACCGCCAGGTCTACCTGGTCGACGGCCAGCTGGCCGCCCCTGAACCGCTTGGTCAGCCCGGAGCTGGCGATCGCCAGCTCCGGGCTTTCTTGCGCTATCGCGGTCATGACGCGGTGTGTCCCACGGCGGCGTACAGGACGCTCGGCTCGACCGCGCCGATGTAGACCTCGCCGTTCGTCATCAGCATCGAGAACAGGCTGGTGGTCAGCAGGGTGCCGCTTCCCCAGGAGCCGTGCACCGGCTTGGCCGCCCCGATCAGGTTACTGATCACGGCCTGGGAGTCCTCGCCCATCGCGCTGGACGGACCGCTGGTACCGGTAGGCGCGAAGGATCCTGCGGAGCCCACGCCGCCCACGCCAAATCCCTTCATCAGATCCTGCTGCGGTAGCTCCACGACCGTGAGCCAGCTCGTGCCGTAGCTGCCGAAGCCGCTCGGGCCCGACTCCTTGCCGCCGGCCGACGTCCCGCTGCCGCCGCTCGCGTTCACGACGGTCGCGCCCGGCGGCGGGGTGAAGTGGTAGTTGGCCGACGCCGGGGCCACGAACTGAATCGCCGTGTAGCCGAACTGGAATGCGGGGCTCGTCGCGTGCTTGGCGAATACCTGGACCCGCAGCGGCACACCGTACTTGGCGTCGACCGCGATCGTTACCTGGCCGACCAGCGAGCGGTGGTCCTTAGGCGCGAGGACCAGCTGGTAGCAGGGCTCGCCCGCCACCATGACGTTGGCCTCGACCGAGACCACGGTGGTCTTGCCGACCGCCTTAAGCAGCTGGTCGGCCGCCTGCTGGGGGGTGAGCGGGGTGCTCGGGAGGGCCGCCTTCAGGTGCGCGACCTTGCCCTTGCCGTCGGCCGGCAGGCTGAACTTGGTGACCGAGTTCTGGGTCGAGTTCCACAGCCACGCGGTGGAGCCGTTCCTGATCAGGTCGACCTCGGATTCCGGCTCCGGGATCGACACCCGGAACCGCCGGGCGTCCTGGTAGTAGATCTTGATCGTGTGCGAGCCGGTCAGCAGGGACGAGAGCGAGGTCGCGCCGCCGATCTGCGGCAGCTGGGGCAGGCCGAGCGAGGTGCTCTCCACCATCGTCCCGGTCAGCGGCGGCAGGCTCGCGTCGGTGCTCACCTCGGCCAGCAGCTGCGCCGGGGTACGGGCGGGCAGGGTGGGAGAGGCCTGAGCGGACGGGATCTGCAGGCCGGCGACGACTGCGGCGGTTACGGCCACCCCGCCGGCAGGCACCGCCCACCGGGCCCGCCTAGACAATTTCACTGGCATGTCTCCTCCTCGCGTGTCGAGGATCACTCTGCTCTGATCTCGCTGTGATGTCGCTGAGAGCGGCTGAGAGGCGGCTGAGAGCGCGATGGTGCGCGCGGCGTCGCCCCTCGGCGACACTGTACCCATGCGCGTGCTTGTCGTGGAGGACGAGCGGCGGCTAGCCGCCGCAGTGAAGCGCGGCCTTGAGGCGTCGGGGTTCGCGGTGGACCTGGCCTTTGACGGGGTCAGCGGGCTGCACATGGCCCGTGAGGGCGGCTACGACGGCGTCGTGCTCGACATCATGCTGCCCGGCATGTCCGGCTACAGCGTCTGCACGCAGCTGCGGGCCGAGGAGAACTGGGTGCCGCTGCTGTTCCTGTCGGCCAAGGACGGCGAGTACGACCTGGCCGACGGGCTCGACATCGGGGCGGACGACTACCTGATCAAGCCGTTCTCCTACATCGTGCTGGCGGCGCGGCTGCGGGCGCTGCTGCGGCGCGGCGCGGTGCCCCGGCCGGCCGTCCTGCGGGCCGGGGACCTCGCCCTCGACCCCGGGTCCCGCTCGGTGCAGCGCGGCTCGGCGGTGGTGCAGCTCACCGCCAGGGAGTTCGCCCTGCTTGAGTACCTGATGCGGCGGTGCGGCGAGGTCGTGTCCAAGGCCGAGCTGCTCTCGCACGTCTGGGATGACCCGGACGAGATCGCCGACCTCAACGTGGTCGAGGTCTACGTGGGGTACCTGCGGAGGAAGATCGACGCGCCGTACGGGCGCACGGCCGTGAAGACCATCCGAGGGGCGGGATACCTGCTGGCGGCCGACGGTGGCTGACCGGGGCTCGCACGCCGGGCCCGCTGGGCACGCGCAGCGCGGGCACGCCGATCTCGGCGGGCACGGCGGGCACGGCGGTGCCAGGCTAGCCGGGGCCAGAACGCTAGCCCGGTGGTGGCTCGGGCACGGCCTCGGGCCGCTGCTTGTGCGCTGGTGGCGGCGGCGCGGCCTGCGGGCGCGGGTCACCCTGATCGCGGCGCTGGGCCTGCTGGTCGCGCTGATCGCGGGCGACCTGCTGCTGCTCAACACGCTCCGGGTCTCGCTCACCCGGTCGGTGGACGACGCCGCGCGGTCGGGCGCGGCCGAGGTGGCGGCGCTCATCAACGCGCGCGAGCTGCCCAATCCGGTGCCGGTGGCGACCGGGACCGTCACCATCCAGGTGCTCGGCCCTTCCGGCCGGATCGTCAACGTGTCGCTTGACGCGGACCGGATCGTGCCGATCGTGTCGCAGGCGCAGGCGGCGGCGCTGGCGGACGGCAACTCGGCGACGCTGGTGCACGGAGCCCCCTTTGACATGCCGTCGCTGCTTCGGGTCGCGGTGGTGCGCGCCGCCAACGGTGACCTGGTGATCGCCGCCGTCCCGTACAGTTCCGCCGCCGACAGCCTGCAGGTGGTGGCGCACGCGCTCATCTTCGGCACGCCGGTGCTGTTCATCGTGTTCGCCGGGGCGATCTGGTTCGCGGTCGGCTCCACCCTGCGCCCGATCGACCTGCTGCGGCGGGGCGCGGCCCGGGTCACCGGGACCGGGGTGCCCGCGGACCTGCCGGTGCCGGAGGCGCGGGACGAGGTTCGGTCGCTGGCGCTGACGCTCAACGACATGCTCTCCCGGCTGACCTCCGCCCAGCAGCGGCAGCGCTCGCTCGTCTCCGACACCGCGCACGAGCTGCGCTCCCCCATCGCGTCGATCAGGACCCAGCTCGAGGTGGCCCTCGACCACCCGCTCGGCCAGGACTGGGCGTCGACCGCCCGCGACGTGCTGGCCGACACCCTCCGGCTCTCCCGGCTGACCGAGGACCTGCTGCTCCTCGCCCGCCTGGACGAACAGGCCGACCACGGCGACGCCGGGCGGCACAGCGAACCGGTCGACATTGGCGAGCTGGCCTGCGCCGTGGTCGCCCGCTACGCGGATTCCCCGGTCCCCGTGACCGTGACGCCCCTCGAGGAGGCGGGGACTACGGAGCCTGAGGGGATGACTCAGCGGGCAGCGGCCAGTCCCGTCAGCGCAGACCGCGTCGGCTGCGATGCGGTCCATCCGGCGGATAGTCTGCCGGTGGCCGGGAACCGTGACCGGCTGGACCGAATGCTGGTCAACCTCATCGATAACGCGATCCGCTACGCGAAGTCGTCGGTCACGGTGTCGGTGAGCAAATCGGGCTCGTGGGTCGCGCTCGCCGTCACCGACGACGGCCCGGGGATACCAGAGCCGGACCGAGAGCGGGCCTTCGACCGCTTCGCCCGCCTCGATGACGCCCGCACCCGCTGCGGCGACGACGACGGCGGGGCCGGCCTAGGCCTGGCCATCGTGCGCGCCACCGCTCAATCCCACGGCGGCACCGCCCACCTAGAGGCCAGCCCATCCCCGGAGTCCGGCCTGCGCGCCGTCGTCCGGCTTCCCGTCGTAGAGCTTTAGAAAGGGCCGCCCCTGCGGCTCCCAGGGGTGTAGGGAGTCGCAGGGGCGGCGGGGGAGGAAGTGGCGCCCCCGCGCTCGCCGGCCTCAGAGGGGGGCAATGAAGCGCGGGAGGCGGGGGCACTCACTCATTCGGGATGGGGTGTGGGTTCTGTGGCCAGCACGACCGGGTTACGGGTACTCGTCACGTTGGGTCGTCACGAGTGTTACGGGAAGCTCGTGACGGTGGACGGGGTGGTGTTGGTTGGGGTCGCCGCGCCGGTCTCGTTGACGACGTGCTCGATGACACCCACGTTCCCGAGGGAAACGGTGAGCAGGTCATGGAGCTTGATGCCGGATCCGGTCGGCGCTTCGAAGGCGTGGTCGGCCACCACCGCCGGGTTGACGTTGAAGTAGCAGTAACTGCCGAGACCGTAGGCCGTGTGGCTGGTCACGTTCGGGCCGACCTCGTAGGCGGCGTATCCGTCCGATGAGCCGTTCATCCAGGCCGCCTGGTTGGGCGGGTCGTAGGGCATCTCGTTCTGGAAGAAGATCGTCTCGCCGCCATTCCCGAACCACTGCACGTCGTAGTTCTGGTAGTGCTCGACGAACAGGCCGGTCGCCAGGACGTTGTTGCCGTTGACCACCAACCCGTGCTGAGCGGTGTTGACCGTCCAGCCGACGGTGCCGGCGTTGCCGTGGTCGGCGCGCCAGGCCCAGATGTCATCGAGGAGGGTGTTGTTGGAGTTCACGACCAGGCTGTTGGTGGCCTGGCCGGCGATGTCGCCGCCGATCCGGAAGAAGACGTCCTGGACCGAGATCGGGTTGCTCGCGTGGCTCGCGCTCGAGCCGGCCGGGCCGACCTGGAGCAGCGTGTTGGAGTTGGTCGTGCCGGCGTCGAACAGCAGGCCCTGGAGCCGCACGCCGTCCACGTCAGCGACGTGCATGGTGTCCACGCCGCCGGTCGGGATCAGAGTCGGGAAGCCGAGGCCGAGCACGACGGTGTTCGGGTTGTTGACGTTGAGGGTCTGGTTGATGCTGTAAACGCCGGGGGTGAAGAGCAGGTTGCAGCCCTCGGCGAGGGCGGCGTTGATCTGCGCGGCGGTGTTGGACGGGGTGGCGACGAAGAACTGGCTCATCGGCACGCTGGTGCCGGGGGTGTTGCTGCTGGGCGACCAGCTCGGGCCGGACGCGTTGGTCCGCAGGCTGGGCTCGAACACGTTGTAGTTGCCGCTGCTGTCGACGTAGAGGTAGGGGATGTCGCGGGCGACCGGGGTGGTGGCCAGCGTGGTCATCGGCGGGGTGGGGTAGCTTTGCGCGGGCGCGCCGTTCACGCCGGAGAACACCATGTTCCAGACTGAGCCGGCCCAGCTGCCGAGGGTGCTGTCCTTGGTGTAGTACTGCTGCTGGGAGACGCTGGACGCCTGGCCGGTGACGATGCTGTCGGCGATGTAACCGCCGCTTGCGTAGCCGTAGCTGGCCGGGTAGAGCTCGAGCCCGCCGTTGATGTCCATCCGCTCGAACGGGCCGGCCTGGGCGACGGCCCAGCGGTCGTTGCCCGCGGAGGGGGTGATCTCCATGTTTTCTGCGCTGCGCCAGAAGTTGTCGGTGGCGTTGCCGGTGCCGTCGAAGGAGTCAACGGTGACGTCACTGGCGTTCAGTGCGACCGAGCTGGGGTTCTGCCCGAGGCCCTGGACCGACGTGTAGTAGCCGACGTTGTCCTCGACGCCGGTGTAGGTGCCCGGATCGAAGAGCTCGGCGTAGCGCTGGGTGCCGAACTGGTTCACCTTCTGCGTGTTGAAGATGGTGTTCAGCTGGTTGTTGATGGCGGTGGCGCCCATGCTCGGGTTGAAGATGTAGACGTTGGGACCGAAGTTCGGCTGGTTCGACCCGCCGACGCAGCCCGTGACCTGGGCGTTGACGGTCCAGCTGAACGTGGCCGAGCCGGACGCGCTGGTGGTGTCCTTGACGGTCACCGTGGCGCTGCCGGTACCGGCCCCTGTCGGGGTGCCGGAGATCAGCCCGGTCGAGGAGTTGATCGACAGCCCGCCCGGCAGGCCGGTCGCGGAGTAGGTCAGCGTCTGCCCCGACGCTGAGTCGGTGGCCGTGATCTGCGTGCTCGCCGCGGTGCCGACGGTCCAGGTCTGGGCGCCCGGGTTGGTCACCGTCACCGTGTTGGTGCCGCCGCCGCCGACCGGCGCGACCTCGATGCCGTTGACTTGGGCGTTGTCCTTGGTGGTGACGAATTGGATGGTGACCGCCCCGGCGCTGCTGGCCGTGGCGGTGAACGACTCGGCGACCGCCTTGAACTCCCCGCCGGCGGTGGCGAAGATGTCGAAGTTGGTCAGCACCTGGGTCCCGTTGATGAGGACGTTGAAGGTGCGCGACCCCGCCGCGGTCCAGTACGCCTCGTCGAAGTCAAGCCGGACGGTGTAGTTCGCCCCCGCGGTCAGGCCGGGGATGGCGTAGGTGAAGTTGCCGTAGCGGTTGTGCTGCCAGACCGACTGCGGTGCCGGGTTGGTGATGCCGGTGGTGCTGATCGCGTTGGTGGTGGCGGCGGTCGTGCCGCCGGTGAAGTCCTGGTCGGCCACGAACGGCGCGGCGGCCGGGCCGCCGGCCGAGATGTCGACGCCGCCGCCCCCGGTGCCGCCGCCGCCGGTCGTGTAGACCTGGAACTCCCACAGCGAGTAGCCGTACTGGGTCGCTCTGGCCGTGCCGTACATGCGGATGTAGCGGCCGGTCCCGCTGACGCGTCAGCGTTCTGGTTGCCGCCGGTGCCGGTCGTGGTCGAGTAGATCGTCGTCCAGTTCGTGTTGTCGGTCGACGCCTGGATCTGGAACGCGGTCGCGTAGGCGGCCTCCCAGTCCAGTCCCACTCCGCAGATGCTCTGGGTCGAGCCGAGGTCGACCTCGAGCCACTGCGGGTCGGAGAACGCCGACGACCACCGGGTCCCGGTGTTGCCGTCGGTCGCGGCGGCCGCCGTGAAGGTCCCGTTCTCCAGGGACGACGCGGTCGTCGGCTGGTTCAGCGCCACGTTGGTCGTGCCGCAGGTCGCGGCCGACGCCCTCGGTGCCGTCGTGCCCACCCCGGCCACCAGGACGGAGACGACGAGCGCGGCGAAAGCCAGCAGGCTGACGGCCGCGCGGCGGCGGGAGACCGGCGCTCGTCTGGAGCGTCTCCGCTGTGATCTTCGAATCAAGTTCCGTACGTTCACCTTTGACCTCCGGATGTTGTCACGGTGAACCCGTTTTTCACACCCTGCCGACGGGGGCCGTGAGCGCCCCGGCAGAACACCGGGTCCATAAGCTGTGACTTATTTCAAGCCGGAACTTAACGCGATTGAAATTTGTGGTCAATAGGGATGAACTGGATGAGCACCGGTATAAATCGTTAATTACATGGCTGTAATTTGGAGGCCGCATGCGGGACAGAAAGCCTGGGACGGTCCGCGATCTGCGACGCGAGAACCGGGCCGCGGTCTTGTGGTCGCTCTTCCTGGGCCCGTCGCGCAGCCGCCACGAGGTGAGCGCGGCGACCGGCCTCAGCGCCGCCTCGGTCACCAACGTGATCCGCGAGCTGATCGACGAGGGCATCGTGATCGAGACCGGACTGGCCGAGTCCGACGGCGGACGGCCGCGGGCGATGCTCGGGATGAACCCTGACTACGGCTACGTCATCGGGGTCGACATCGGCGAGACCCGGACGCGGGTCGAGCTCTTCGACCTCGCCATGACCGAGCGGGCCAAGGCGGAGTACCCGCTGGATCGGTCCGCCGAGCACGACGTGGACGTAGTCGTGGGGCAGATCGTGTCCGGGCTGAACGCGGTGCTCCGCGACAGCGGCATCGACCAGGACGCGATCCTCGGCGTCGGCGTGGGCGTGCCGGGAATCATCGAGCAGGGATCCGAGGCGCTAGTGCACGGCCAGACTTACGGCTGGGACGCGGTGCCGCTTGAGCGCCTGCTGCGCGCGCACACCGGTCTGCCGCTGCGCTTCGACAACGGGGCCAAGACGACGGGCCAGGCGGAGCTGTGGTTCGGGGCGGGCAAGGGCGCGCGCAGCGCCGTCGTGGTGCTGATCGGTTCGGGCGTGGGCGCGTCGCTGATCTCCGGCGGCGCCACCTACCAGGGGGCCACCTCCAGCGCGGCCGAGTTCGGGCACGTCACCGTCGTCGTCGGCGGCAGGAAGTGCCGTTGCGGTTCAACCGGCTGCTTGGAGGCGTACGCGGGCGCCGAGGCGATCCTGGAGCGGTACGGGCGGCCGATGGCGGCCGTCGACCAGGAGCTGGCGCTCGCCGAGCTCATCGACGCCGCCGGCACGTCGCGGCTCGCGGCCGCGATCCTGGACGAGACCGCCCAGTACCTGGGCGCCGGGATCGGCACGCTGGTCAATCTGTTCAACCCGGAACGCGTCATCCTGGGCGGCTGGGCCGGCCTGCTGCTCGGCGGACAGGTACTGCCGAACATCCGCGAATCGGCCCGGCAGCACTCGCTCCGGCATCCCTTCGCGGCCACGTCGATCGAACTCGGGCGGCTCGGCCCCGGGGTGGTCGCGCTTGGCGCCGCGACGCTGCCGCTCGAGTCCTTTCTTAACCGGGCTACCTACCACCGGCCGAACGGGAGCAGCGCGGCGATCGCCACCACGACGAACAGCAGGGTGAGGTAGGCGATGGAGAGGTGGAACAGGCGCATGGGGAACGGCTTCTCCCCGCCGTCCCCACGGACCTGCGCGTGCAGGCGGTGCGCCTCGAGCAGGAACCAGCCGCCGAGGGCGAGGGCGGCGGCGGTGTAGAGCCAGCCTGCGTAGGGCGCCAGGGCGAGGGTCGCGGCGACCATCGCGTAGGAGTAGGCGACGATCTTGCGAGTTACCGCGGCGGGCGACGCGACCACCGGGAGCATCGGGACGTTGGCGCGGGCGTAGTCGTCCTTGAATTTCATCGCCAGTGCCCAGAAGTGCGGCGGGGTCCACAGGAAGATCACCGCGAACAGCACCATCGCCGGGATCGCGATAGTGCCCTTGACCGCCGCCCAGGCGACCAGCACCGGGAAGCAGCCGGCCGCGCCGCCGATCACGATGTTGGCGGGGGAACGGCGCTTGAGCAGCAGCGTGTAGACGAAGACGTAGAAGAGGATCGCGGCGTCGGCCAGCGCGGCGGCCAGCCAGTTGGCCGCCAGGCCGAGCAGCGCGGTGGCGCCCGCGCCGAGCACGATGCCCCAGATCAGCGCCACCGCGGGGGTGACCACGCCCTGTTTGTTGACGAGCGGGCGGCGGGAGGTGCGCTTCATGACCGCGTCAATGTCGCGGTCGAGGTAGCAGTTGATGGTGTTGGCGCTGCCGGCCGCGAGGGTGCCGCCGATCAGCGTGACCAGGACGAGCCGCAGCGACGGCAGGCCCCGCTGGGCGAGCAGCATGGTGGGGACCGTGGTCACCAGGAGGAGCTCGATGATGCGGGGCTTGGTCAGCGCGACCAGCGCGGCCGCGACCGCCCGGGGGGTGCGCGCGACGGGCGCCGACGGCGGGCTGGCATGGCCCGCCGCCGTCACGTCCGCCGCCAGGTTCGCCGGCACCGGGAGCGCGGTCGAGAAGGAGGTCACCCCTCCTCGCCGTCCTTGCCTTCCGTCTTGTCTGCCGCCGTCTCGGTCGTCGGGGCAGCCTCCTCGGGAGCGGAGTCGGCCAAGCGGGCCTGCTCCGCGAGAGTGTCTTCCTCAAGACGATCGGGCGCCGCGGAAGCCAGAGCGCTGCTCCCGATCACTTCCGGCGCCGGGGCGGGACCCGGCTCCCGGGTGGTCACCGAGGCGACCTGGTCGGCGCGGCCACCGGACCACTTTAGCCTGGGGCCTGAATGCCGAGCGCGGAAGAGGTAGAACAGCGCGATGGCGGCCGCGATGAACGCCCCGTAAGGGAGCGCGAACGTCATGATCGTGCTGCCGAAATACTGCGCGGGTCCATCCGCGAGCGGTAGTGCGGACACTGTAATCAATTCCTCCAAGCCGCCGGGTCAGCGCACGTAGAACAGCAGCCAGAATATGAACGCGATGATCGCGAGGTAGTTCCACACGGTGGTGAAGGCACTCAGCGACGACTGGAACCGCTGTACCTCGAACGCTTGCGCAAAGGTGGGCGGCTGTTCCACGAAGGAGATGGCCGGGATGTTCCTCGCTCGGGCGAGGAGGATCTCCAGCCAGATCATGGCGGAGAACCAGACCGCCAGCGCCACCGGGTAAAACCCGACGAAGACGCTCGCGAAGCCGGACTGGCCGGGCTGGAAGGGCAGGTTGAGCAGCTGCCAGACCGTCAGCGCGACCCCGGCCAGACCCGCGATCAGGGCCGTCAGGCCGGTGATCATCCAGGTTTCCTTGCTGCCCGCCTTGATCCGCTGCAAGCCCACGGTGTTGAGCAGCGCACTGCCCACGACCAGGATCATGATCGCCACGCCGTACCCGGCCTGCGGCGGGGTCGTCGAGCTTGGCAGCCACTTGGAGTGCCCGTCCGACGACTGGAGGTAGAAGTAGGCGAACGCGAACGCGCCGAACAGGAACGACAGCGAGCCGATCGCCAGCCTGGAGCCCGTCCAGTTCGCGTTGAGCGCGGCCTCGTGGTAGAAGGCCGTCTCCTCGACGGCCCGGGTGGCAGCCTCGCCGCCACCCGGTTGGGTGATCTCGGTCATGGCGTGGGTTACGCCTCCGTTCCTGTGCTTACCGCGCTGACCAGGGCGCCGCTGATCACGCCGGCTGGTGGATGCAGGTCCGCCACCGGCAGCGCATCCGGGTCGCCGTACTCGTACGGGCCGGCCAGCACCACCGGGATGTACTCGAAGTTGTTGACCGGCGGCGGCGAGGAGACCTGCCACTCCAGGCCGCGGGCGTTCCACGGGTTCTGCGGCGCGCGCTTGCGCCAGATCACGGTGGACATCACGAAGTTGAAGATGAAGATGCACATCGAGCCGCCCAGGCAGAACGCGGAGATCGACACCCAGTCGTTCAGCGTCTGCAGTCCCGCCGCGTACTCCCAGACCCGGCGGGGCTGGCCGAGCATTCCGATGGCGAACAGCGGCATGAACGTGCAGTTGAACGCGATGAACATGGTCCAGAAGTGGATCTTGCCCAGCGCCTCGTTCATTGTGATCCCCATGACCTTCGGCAGCCAGTAGTAGATGCCGCCGAAGAACGCGAAGATCAGGCCGCCCATGATCGTGTAGTGGAAGTGCGCCATCACGAAGAAGCTGCCGTGGGCAGTGGTGTCCGCGGGCACGTCCGAGAGGAACACGCCCGAGATGCCGCCGAACAGGAAGTTGAAGAAAAACGCGATGGCGAACAGCATCGGCACCGTCAGCCGGATCTTGGACTGCCAGAAGGTGCCCAGCGCGACTAGGAAGATGAACCCGGTCGGGATCGAGATCAGCTCCGTCGTCAGCATGAACAGCGGCCGCATGTCCGGGTCCATGCCGGAGACGAACAGGTGATGCTGCCAGACGAAGAACGACAGGATCGCGACGCCGAACATGCCCGCCGCGGCGACCTTGTAGCCGAACAGCGGCTTCCTGGTGAAGACCGGGAGGAGCTCGCACACGATCCCGAATCCCGGCAGCGCCAGGATGTAGACCTCGGGGTGTCCGAAGAACCAGAACAGGTCCTCGTAGAGGTAGGAGCTGCCGCCGAGCTGATCGATGAAGAACGCGGTCTGCGCCGTGCGGTCGGTGATGATCATGTACATGCCGCCGACCAGCACCGGGGCGGCCAGCACGAGCAGGAACCCGGTGGTGAGCATCGCCCAGACGAACATCGGCAGCCGGGACCAGCGCATGCCCGGCGCCCGGTAGCAGATGATCGTGACGACGATGTTGAACCCGGCCAGGATGATCGAGATGCCCATCAGGCCGAACGCGACCGCGTACGAGTCCATCCCCTCGCCGGCCTGGATCGACAACGGCGCATAGCCGGTCCAGCCGGTGGGGAACCCGCCCAGCAGGAAGCTGGACAGCAGGATCAGGAAGGCGCAGGGGGTGAGCCAGAAGGACAGCGCCTCGAGCCTCGGGAACGCGACTCGCTTCGAGCCGATCATCAGGGGCACGAGATAGTTTCCGAACGGACCGAGGATGACTGAGGTCATCATCATCATCATCATGGTCCCGTGCTCGCCCACCACCTCGAGGTAGGTCGTGGGGCTCATCACGTGATACGTCGGCGAGAGCAGCTCGGTCCTGATCGCGATCGCGAGCAGGCCGCCGGTGAAGAAGTAGATCAGCATGCCGACCAGGTACTGCAGGCCGACGACCTTGTGGTCGAGGGTGTACCTGAAGTACTTGGCCATGCCGACGACGTTGGCTCGGTGGTCGGCGGTCCTGATCGGCCTGCCGAGCATCTGCCTGACCAGGTCGTCGAAGACGCCGAGCCCGATCAGCCAGCCGAGGATCAGGAAGGAGAAGCCGAGCACGATCGCGAAGTCGTTGTCGTCGGACGTGGCCACCGCCTGGTACTGGCTGCCGATGAAATTGCCGAGCCAGTGGCCGAAGACGTAGCCGATGATCGCGCCGATGACAGCGGTGTGGATACCCGGGCTCAGCCAGAAGTTCCGTTCCTTGGGGGTGGCACCCGGGTCACCGCCGCCGGGCGCGTGCGCGCTATCCGGCTGGGTTTCAATAGCCATGTGGGGTACTCGCTCCTTTCCTACGGCTGTTCCGGGTCGGCCGGGTTGTAGTAACCGCCGCCCGCGCCGACCAGGCCGAGCTTGACGTTCACCGCGCCCAGGTTGCTGAGCGTGGTCGGGTCGTAGCTGTCCGCGTACGGCGGCAGCAGCTTGGTCACGTCCGCGAGCTGCGCCTTCGTGGTCTGCGTCCACTGCATGAAGGCCGGCACCGACAGGACGTCGCCGGTGTCGTACATCGAGCCGTGCCAGATGCCGCACAGCTCGGCGCAGCGGACCTGGAAGTATCCGGTGTGCTGCGGCGTCGTGTAGACGACGTTGTTCAGACCGGGGTTGGCGTCGGCCTTCACGCCCAGCGTGTAGGCCCAGAAGCTGTGGATCACGTCGAGCGAGGTGACGTTGAACTGCACCGGCTCGCCGACCGGCAGCATCAGCTGCGTGGTCTCGAACCCGCCAAACTGCGGGTAGCGGTAGGTGAACGCCCACTGCTGGCCAATCACCTGGACCTGCAGGATGTTGCTGGTGCCCGGGGTCCAGGAGGTGAGCGAGGAGGTGGTGGTGCCGGCAGGCTTCCAGATCGGCTGCGGCCCCTGGCCGGCGCCGGCGCCGGCCGGGGTGATGAGCTCGTAGGTACCGAACGCGGCAAGGAAGAGCACGATCACCGCCGTCCCGGCGATCCAGGTCGTCTGGATCATGGTATTGCCGTGGATCGGTGCCGCGTCGGTCTCGTCGCCCGGCTTCTGCCGCCAGAAAGTCAGGGCCCAGCCCAGGTAGAGCAGCACACCGATCACGACCGGGGTGGCGATCGCGGCCAGGACGGTGTAGTCGAGCTGCTGGCTGGCGGCGGAGCTGGACTGGTCGCCCGGCGGCAGGTGCGGGCCCCAGACCAGCGCCACCAGCAGGCAGCCGATGACGGACAGCACTATCCACAGGACCAGCAGCCAGAAGCCGTCGCGGCGTCCGCCTGCCTGCGTTCCTGCGGCGGTTGGGGACTCGGCGGCCATCAGGCCTGCACCTCCATCTGGCCCATCATGTAACCGGGCGTGCCCATCGGGCCGCCGTTGCCGTCGACGTAGCCGAGGCCGCAGGGTACGAAGCACTGCCAACGGTAGGTTCCGCCGGTCTTGGGAGTCATGAAGCTGAACTTGACCACCGCGTGGGGCGAGTTCGCGTCCTGGTTGGCCGCCGTGCAGGGCGAGGTGCCGCACAGGTTGTTGTTCTCGTCGAGCGTCGTCGGCGAGGCGACCGGCACGTTGAGGCCGAGGCCGGGGATCGCGAACGTGTGCTGGACCGAGCAGTTCGCCCAGCTGTCGAACGTCTTCAGCGGCGCCGACGGCGAGTACGTCTTGCCGTTGTAGAACGACACATCCTCGACCCCGCCGATCGTCCCCGCGACCTGGCCCCAGAGCGGGTTGCGGAGCGGCGTGCACCCGTCGTACCCCTCGATGGTCACGTTGACCCGGGTGTTGGCGGGCACTTCGAAGTACGTGGTGTGGTCAAAGTTGCCAGTAGCAGGGTTCTTGATGAAATACGTCACCCAGTCTGGCTTGTTGGTCACCGTCGTCTGGGCGGCGGTCATCATCGTGACGTTCACCTGACCGCCACTCGCGTACGGCGTGTAGTTCTCAACGGACGGCTGTGCGCCGATGAACTCAAAGGCGACATACACCACGCCCGCGACGACCGCCAGGAAGGCGACCACCAGGGTCGCCGCCCGTGCCGGTAGAGACACCGGATACCACCTCGTTCCTGCGCAGCGCATTGTGCGGCTGCGCACCAGCTGTTCAAGCCTGCGGGTCAGCCGCGCCACGGAGCTCGCAGCCGGTTGCCTACTTACGCCCCTGATGTTGGCGGCTGCACAATTCACCCGCAACACTCGGACCTGTGAATGACAAAATTGTCATGCGGGCCCGGCTGCCACGCGTGAGTTACCATATGCCAACCGATGATTACTGCAAGCTACCGATTATTTTCGACGACACGCAGTGCCGCTAAGGTTTACAATCGATTGCGCGTCGGTACCGTAACATCTTGATCCGGTCGTACAGCACCTGTTGACCGCGTGAAAAGCCCACATACACCATCAAGATATGACTGATCGGTCAGGGGCAGGTGAACGTGACGACACATCCGGGGCGCATCCTCATCGTCGATGACGAGCCCAAGATCCGATCGTTCATCGGCCGGGCGCTTGCCAACGCGGGCTATGCCACCGACTTCTCCGGCGACGGCGCCCACGCCGTGGCCACCGCCCTGGAGACCCGCTACGACCTCGTTATCCTCGACCTGGTGATGCCCGACCTGGACGGCAGGCAGGTGCTGGCCAAGCTGCTGTCCGCGCGCCCCGAGCAGGCCGTGATCGTCTTGTCGTGCGTCGCCGACGTGGCCACCAAGGTCGATCTGCTCGAGCGCGGCGCGCAGGACTACCTGACCAAGCCGTTCTCGCTGGCCGAGCTGCTCGCCCGAGTGCGGGTCCGGCTGCGCAGCGAGGTGATCAGGGCCGGGGAGGTCACCCTCGACGTGGCCAGGCTGGTGGCGGACGTCGGAGGCGGCCCGGTGCACCTCACCCGGCTGGAGTTCCTGCTGCTGCGCGAGCTAGCGGAGCATGCGGGGCACGCGGTCTCCAAGGGCGAGCTGCTGGCGACGGTCTGGGGCTACGACTTCGACCCGGGATCCAACGTGGTCGACGTGTGCGTCCGCCGGCTCCGCTCCAAGCTCGGCTTCGAACTAATCAAGACGGTCCGGGGTGAGGGCTATCAGCTGGTGGCGCGCTGAGGCGCCGCAGAAGCCGCCCCTTGCGCCCCGCCTGCCCGGCTTCAGCCGGCCGTTCCCGCCCCGCGCGATCGACATCGCGTGGACGATCTTCGCCCTGGTCAACCTCGGCTTCATGTTCATGTTCCCGGGCTGGGAGACCATTCCCTCCCACCTTATCTGGGCCAGCCTCACGCTCATCTACGGGTTCCGCACCTGGAAGCGGGGACCCACCCTGTGGGTGGCCAGCGCGGTGCTGGTGGTCACCGCGGTCGGCATCGCGTATGACGTGCTGGTCGGCCCCGAGCCCGCAACCGAGCTCACCGAGGACCCGCTGCTGGCGCTGATGTTCCTGGCGATGGCCTGGCACGCCCACCGCCGGCTGGCCGTCGACCGATCGCACCAGCTGATCAGCGAGCACAACGAAAGGCTGCTGGACGACCAGCGGCGGTTCCTGCAGGACGCCGCGCACCAGCTGCGGACGCCGATCACGATCGCCCTCGGCCACGCCGAGCTGCTGGCCGGCGCCGTCGAGGGCCAGCAGGAGGCCGAGGACATCGAAGTCGTCGTCGGCGAGCTGAACCGGCTCCGGCGCATCTCCGAGCGGCTGCTCATCATCGCCGCCGCCGCCGACCCCGCGTTCCTCCACCCCGAACCGGTCGCGCTCGACCAGCTGGTCCCGGAGCTGATCCGCCGCTGGCAGCCCGCCGCCGACCGGTCCTGGCGGATCGGGCGGCTCGATCACGTGATCGTGCCGGCCGACCGGGAGCGGCTCGGGCTGGCGCTCGACGCGCTGCTTGAGAACTCCGTCAGGCACACCCTGAGCACCGATGTCATACAGTTGTCTGTCATCCGGGACTATCCGGGCATGCCAACCCGGATTGTCGTCGCCGATACCGGCAGCGGCATTCCGGCGGACCAGGTGCCGCTCATCTTCGACCGGTTCAGCACCGGCGACGATGGGCAGGCCAGGGGAACCGGCCTGGGACTCCCCCTGGTGCGCGCGGTGGCCCGCGCCCATGGCGGTAACGTGACCGTGAGCAGCGCGGTCGGCGAGGGCAGCGCGTTCGAGCTGACGCTGCCGGGCCCGACCGACGTGCGGCTCGCGCTGCCGGCCGGCCCGGACGGCGAGGCAACCCTGATAGCCGGCACCGAGGAAGAGAGCATCAGGCGATGAACGTAGCGAGCGCGGCCCGTACGACGGCCCGGCTGGCCCGGCAGCACAAGGTGGTCACGGGCAGCATCGCCGTATTCGCGGCCGCGATCATCGCGGTGAGCCTCCTCACCTCGTCGTCGGCGGCCGCGCCGCCCGCCCCCGCCGCCCCCGGCTTCACCGTCGCCGCCCTCGGCGCGCCCGGCAACGTCTCCCTCGGCCAGTACCAGGGCAAGCCGGTCATCGTGAACCTGTGGGCCTCCTGGTGCGGGCCCTGCCAGCTGGAGACCCCGCTGCTGGCCAGCTGGTACAAGCAGGAGCACGGCCAGATCGCCCTAGTCGGGCTGGACGAGAACGACACCACCGCCAAGGCGCTCGCCTTCGCCCACGCCAAGGGCGTGACCTACACCCTCGGGTTCGACCCGCTGCTGACGGTGGCCAGCGCATTCCACGTCGACGGACTCCCGCAGACGTTCTTCCTCAACGCCCGGCACCGCATTGTCGAGCACGTGCTCGGCCCGATGACCACGGCCGACCTAGCGCAGGGGGTTCGACTGATGAACGCCTCCGTAACACCGAGCGAGAAGACAATCGAGCCATCATGACGACCCCGATGCAGACGGAGCCGCCGTTCGTGCCGCTGCGGCACTCCGGCTGGGCCACCAAGCGCACGCCGCTCTGGGTCTTCTGCGCCCTCGCGGTGCTCGTCGGCGCCGGATTCCTGGTCGCCCTGTCGGTCCGGCCTTCGCAGTCGCAGCAGGCCAGTGACCTGCGGGGCTACTTCGGGGACGTGACCACCGGGGTCGGGTCCTGCGCGGCCGCGCTCCGCGACTCGATGACGTCGTACCAGGCGATCGTGGGGGGTGACACGGCGGAACTGAGCACCGCCAAGTCCATCCTCGGCTACGGCGCGTCTAACTGCGAGGTGGCGAGCAACGAGTCCTTGTCGGACTTCGCCAGCTACCAGGTGACCGAATCGCTCGCCTCGCTGCACCTCACGGCGGCCGACAACGACGTCATCACCTGGGCCTTCGACGCCACGACGTACCAGCAGGACATGCTCGCGGCGCTGGCGGCCGCGAATGCGCCCGCCCGGGCCAAGGCGGAGACGGCGCTGCCCCCGGCGCTGGCGGCGCTGAACGCGGAGCGGGCCACCATCGACGCCATCTGGAACGCCGCCAAGAAGTCCACCGGAGACGCCACCCCGCTACCCAACCTGACCGCGCAGACGCAGGCCGACCAGAACGCGAGCGGCGTCGGCGGCTAGCGGCGCGGCCTGGCTAACGCTGCCTCGACAGACTCGCGAGCCGGATTTGAGAGACTCGCCAGTCGGCGTTGAGTGACGAGCGGTTGGCGTTGAGTGACGAGCAGCCGGCGTTAAGTGACCTGCGAAGACGGCGCCGGGGAGCTCGTCAGCAGACCCCGAGAGAGCGGCGATCGCGCCCGCCGCGACGCCGAACTTGGGCGCTAAACCTCCTTGGCCCGGACATCTTGCCTGGTCATGATAGGTATGACCCGATCTTCGGGCGGGAAAAATCAGTGAGGTGACGCCGCATGAACCTCGACCGCGCAGCCGCAGAACGCTGATTGCGCTGCTTTTGACGGTGCTCGGCGCCGCCGTCGGACTCGGCGGCCTCGCGCTGCTCCGCACGGCCACCCCGTCCAACTCGACCCCGCAGGCGGGCCCCGGAGCGACCGACGGAACCGCCGCTGCCGCCAAGGCGGAGGGCACCAAGTCGCCGCTGTCCGACCGGAGCGTCTACGACCGGGTCAGCCCGAGTGTGGTGGACATCACCGCCATCCTCGGCTACGACGACGAGACCGCGTCCGGCACCGGGTTCTTCGTCGATCCCAGGGACGGCCTGGTACTCACCAACAACCACGTGATCAGGGACGCGACCTCGGTGACGGTCGCCATCCCGGGGACGGCACGCACCTACCAGGCGCAGATCGTCGGTGCGGACCTGTCCGCCGACATCGCCGTGCTGCGGATCGATCCGCAGCCGGGCGCTCCCTCGGCACCCATCGGCGACTCCGCCGCCGTGTCGGTCGGCTCGGCCGTCGTCGCCATCGGCAACCGGGCCGGCGCAGGCGGCCCGCCGGTGCTCGCGCCCGGCATCATCAGCGGCACCGGCCGGACGATCGCGGCGGCTGACGGCGCCTCCGGGTTCACCGAGACGCTGCACAACATGCTCCAGACGACCGCCAAGATCCTGCCCGGCGACTCCGGCGGCCCGCTGGCCGACTCCGCGGGGGTCGTGATCGGCGTGGACACGGCGGCCGGGACGGGCGGCGCCGAGGCGGGCTACGCGATCCCGATCAACACCGCGATGTCGGCCGAGCGGAGGATCGTCTCCGGGCGGCCCGGCCCGGGCATCGTGCTCGGCGTCGGCGGGTTCCTGGGGGTGATCGTCCCGTCGAGCACCGCCCCGAGCCCGCGGGCGCAGGCGGCGGAGGAACGGAGCCTCGGCACCGGCCCGGCCGGCGCCGCCCAGCGGCTCGGCTGCGTGCCGACGGACGCCGACGCCGGGGTGCCCGCCGCGGTCGCCCCGGTCAAGTCCGGTGCGCTGGTTGACGGAGTGCTGTGCGGAACCGCGGCCGACGCCGCCGGGCTGACCGCCGGGGACGTGATCACCACCGCGGACGGGCGCGCGGTCTCCTCCCCGGACGCGCTGACCGCCATCGTGAACGCCTGCCGTCCGGGCAGCGTGATCGAGGTCACCTGGGTCAGCCCGTCCGACGCGACCCGGACGTCCCGGGTCACGCTCGACTCCGCCCCCGCCGTGTGAAGGTGTCTCCCCCGCGAGCCAAAGGGCGCGCCCCTGTCCTCGGAGTGAGGAGCTCGGCGGTTTTGGCCGGGCGACGAGGGAGAGGGCAGGGGTCCCCAGCGCCCGGCGGCGAGCGGGGAAGCACTGCAATACTGGTGCGCCCTTTAGCAGGCCTTCAGCCTGCTTTCAGGTTCAAGAGGCTTACTAGAAAATAACGGCGGTGGCATGATGACGCCGCCGCCGGGCAGACACCACGTACCCTGGTCATGGTGAAGGCGAGATAATGCACGACGAAGACAGCGGTAGCGCACAGCAGGGCGGCTGGCAGCCACCGGAGTACGTGAGCCCCTGGCTCCCCGCGTCCGGCTCCCCGGCGGGGGGCGATGGCCCCAATGACACGATCTCTTACCGTGGCGGGCCCGTCTACGGCGCCAGCCAGGAGCCAGCCGGCGGTCCGGGATATCCAGCGGGTCCCGGCTACGGTGCGGGACCCGCGGGTCCCGGTTACGGCTCGTTCTACGGTCCTGGCCCCGGGTACGGCCCTGGTCCTGCTGGCCCGGGCGACCCCGCGGGCCCGGGGTACGGCGGCGGCCCCGGATATGGCGGTCCCGGCTACGGCCCGCCCGGTTACGGCCAGAACCCGTGGGGCGGCTACGGCGCCCCACCGCCGCCGCCTCGGTCCGGCTTCAGCCGGACGCTCGCCTACCTGGCGGTCGCGGTGCTCGCCGCGGGCGCGGGCGCGGGCGTCGCGGTCGCGCTCAACCACAGCTCGAGCACACCGGTGGCGCTCTCCCCCAGTTCCGGCAACGGCGGCACCGGGAACAGCGGCACCGGGAACGGCGGCGGCGTCGGCGGCGGCGGCACCGAGACCAACCCGTTCGGCGGAGGCGGCTTCGGCGGGTTCGGGTCGTCGGGCAACGGCAACTCCGGCTCGGGCACCAACAGCGGCAGCGGGTCGCTGAACGCGACCTCGCTCTCCAGCAAGGTCGATCCGGCCCTGGTCGACATCACCTCCGATCTGAAGTACAGCGGCGAGACCGCCGAGGGCACCGGCATGGTCATCTCGTCGAACGGCCTGGTGCTGACCAACAACCACGTCATCGACCAGGCGACCAGCGTGTCGGCGCAGTTCGTGGTCTCCGGCAAGACCTACAGCGCGCGGGTCATCGGCTATAACTCCACCGCTGACGTGGCGCTGCTGCAACTCGTGGGCGCGTCCGGGCTGAAGACGATCAGCATCGCCAACTCAAACGAGGCCAAGGTCGGCGAGGCGGTGCTCGCGCTCGGCAACGCGGGCGGCCGGGGCGGGCTGCCCTCGACCGCACAGGGCACCATTCAGGCCCTCAACCAGTCGATCGCGGCCAGCGACCAAGGCGCCAATACCACCGAGAAGCTGCACGGCCTGCTGGAGACCGACGCGCCGATCCAGCAGGGCGACTCCGGCGGCCCCCTCGTCAACGGCAGCGGACAGGTCATCGGCATGGACACCGCGGCCAGCGCCAGCGGCGACTTCGGGGACTCGGCGGCCACCCAGGGCTTCGCGATCCCGATCAACCAGGCCATCTCCATCGCCCACCAGATCAGCGCCGGGAAGGCGTCGACGACCGTGCACATCGGCCTGTCCGGCTTTATGGGCGTCAACGTGGCCGACGCGAACAAGCCGACTGACTGCGGCACCGACCCCAGCGGCACCGGCACCTTCACCCCGGCGGTCAACTCGGGCGCGCTGATCTGCGATGTCTACCCGAGCTCGCCCGCCCAGACGGCGGGCCTGGTCGGCGGGGACGTGATCACCTCGATCAACGGAAGCACGGTCAGCACCGCGGACGGCCTGACCAGCCTGATGTCGAGCGACCACCCCGGCAGCCAGCTCTCCATCGTCTACGTCAACCAGTCGGGCGCCAGGCACACCACCACGGTCACCCTGACCGAGTGGGCCAAGTAAGACCGAACATCGCGTAGGGCGCTCCCGTCACCAGGGTGACGAGAGCGCCCTACGCCTTTGTCCGCCCTGGCTACGCCGTCAGCCAGGCGCGAAGGCGATCCTCGGCCGCGACGATCTGGGCGGTTTCGACGTATTCGCCGGGAGTGTG
The DNA here is from genome assembly GCA_963773105.1 of uncultured Actinomycetota bacterium. Taxonomy (GTDB): domain Bacteria; phylum Actinomycetota; class Actinomycetes; order Streptosporangiales; family Streptosporangiaceae; genus Trebonia. Next base: position 388,578 of record CAVZAA010000001.1, on the reverse strand, counting down.
GGCGATCTCGGAGATGCCGGGGCCGTAGTTGACGGCGGGGATGCCAAGCTCAGCGAAGCGAGCCACGTCGGTCCAGCCGAGCTTGGCGCGCGGGGTGCCGCCCACCGCGGCAACGAAGGCCGCCGCGGGCGGGACGGTGAGGCCGGGACGCGCGCCGGGGGCGACGTCCAGGATCTCCACCGGCCAGCGCGAGAACAGGTCGCGGATGTAGTCCTGCGCCTCGGCGGCGGAGCGGTCGGGCGCGAAGCGGTAGTTCACCGTCACCGCGCACTCGTCGGGCACCACGTTGCCCGCGACGCCACCGGAGATGGCGACGGCGTTCAGGCCCTCGTGGAACTCGAGGCCGTCGACGACCGGTCGCCGCGGCGCCCAGTCGCGCAGGATCTGCAGGATCGGGGTGGCCTCGTGGATCGCGTTCTTCCCCATCCAGGACCTGGCCGTGTGCGCCCGGGCGCCGGCCGCGGTGATCGAGGCGCGCAGGGTGCCCTGACAGCCGCCCTCGACCACCCCGCCGCTCGGCTCGAGCAGCACCGCAAACTGGCCCCCGAGGAGCTCCGGGGCGTTCCGCGACAGCAGGAAGAGCCCGTTGCGTTCGGCGGCGACCTCCTCGCACTCGTAGAACACGTACGTCACGTCGCGGGACGACGCGTCCAGGGTCGCGGCGAGGCGGAGCTGGACCGCCACCCCGGCCTTCATGTCCGACGTGCCCACCCCAGTCAGCCGGGACCGTTCGGCATCCCAAAAAGACGGAAAGTTGGCTGCATGCGGCACGGTGTCGAGATGACCGGCCAGCACCACCCGCTCTTTTCTCCCGAGCGCGGTCCTGGCCACGAGCGTGTTGCCGTGCCGGGTCACCGTCAGCTGCGGCAGGCGCCTGAGCGCGCGTTCGATCGCGTCCGCCAGTGGGCCCTCCTCGCCGCTGACGGAGGCGATGTCGGTCAGCGCGGCGGTCAGCTCGGGGCCGTCCAGGTACAGGTCGAGGTCGTGGTCCACGGTCGCCAATCTATCGCGGCCCGCCCCGCGCCCGCCGCCCGCTAAAAGTCGGCTGACTCGGGCACCTCGGTCGCCGCCTGCCTGGCCATGGCGTGGGCGGCGCTGCGGAGCGCGCTGATGATCACCGCCACCGACGGGCGGCCGACCGACGCCGTGCGCGCGACCGCGAACACGTCCCTGGACAGGTCCAGGCCGGCCGGGAGCTCGCGCACCACCACCCGCCGCTCGTAGGCGCCCACGGCCAGCCTCGGCATGATCGCGATCCCGAGGCCGCGGGCGACCAGGTTGGCGACCGTGCCGAGGCCCTCGAACTCTGACGGGACCGGCGGGGTCAGCCCCACCGCGGCCAGCAGCCGGTCCGCCGCCTGGCGGGACGGCTCGCCCGACGGGGCGGCGAGCCACGACTCGTTGCGCAGGGCGCGCAGGTCGACCGGGCGGTCCGGGTCGGCGGCTGGGTGGTCGCGCCCCACCACCAGGACCAGGGGGTCGCGGACCAGGTGATAGTAGGTGAGCACCCGGTGGTTGGCGTCGACCGCCTCCAAATCGGCCGACATCTGGCCGGTCCAGTCGTCGACGATCGCCACCTCGACCTCGCCTGACCGGGCCAGCTTCAGCCCTTCGGCCGGGTCGGCCTCGCGTAGCAGCAGCGTGAGCTGCGGATGCTCCTTGAGCGAGCGAGCCAGGGCCGGGGCGAACGCCACCGCCGCCGATGGGAACGCGGTGACCACCACCCGCCCGCTTGGCTGCGCGGCCTGCGCCGACAGCTCGGACTCGGCCTTTTCCACCATCGCCAGGATCAGCTCCGCGTGCAGCGCGAGCCGCCTGCCCGCGTCGGTCAGGCCGGCGCTGCGGGCGGTCCGGTCCAGCAGCGGCGTGCCCGCTTCCTTTTCAAGCACGGCGAGCTGCTGCGAGACGGCGCTCGGGGTGTAGCCGAGGGCGTCGGCGGTCCGCGCGATGGAACCTCGGGCCGCGAACTCGTGCAGCATGCGAAGCCTGCGGATGTCAAGCATTAAGAAATCTTATCCTGCGACCGGATGCCTTCGCGCATACTGTAACGCTCGGAAAGGAACTAACGCAGCGCGGTGTAGAGGCTGGTGCCTGCCAGCACCAGCATGATCGCCGCCGCCCCTCTGGTCAGCCACTGCATCGGGATCAGCTTGAGCAGCCGCCAGCCTGCCAGCACCGCGATCGCGGCGGCGGTCCACAGCCCGAGCGTCGCGCCGGCCCCGACCGCGAGCGGATCGTGGAACCGGGCGGCCAGGCTGACGGTCATGAACTGGGTCAGGTCGCCGAACTCGGCCAGGAACACTACCGCGAACGAGGTGCCGAACACCGGCCAGAAGCCCGCGCGCACGCCGTCCGGCCCCCCTTCCTCGTCGGCGTCGGGATTGGCTTCCTCCTTGTGCCGCCAGAGCAGGAACGCGCTGACCGCGAAGACGGCGGCGGCGGCCCCCGCCACCGGCCGATGCGGGAGCAGGCTGATGGCACCGCCCGCGGCGACGCCGATCGTCACCTGGACCAGGAAGGCGGTGGCGGCGCCGGCGAAGACGTAACCGGGCCGGTAGCGGCTGGACAGGATCAGGGTGGCCAAGATGGTCTTGTCGGGGAGCTCGGCCGGGAGGATGGCCAGGAAGGTGGCCGCCGCCGTGCTCAGACTCGGGGTCATTGGAAGAGGGCTCCGTCGATCGGGCCGCACCGGCTCTCGCGGCGGGCCCGAGATTCCGGCGCGGCAGCATGGCGTGAAAGACATGACTGTCGGCCGAAAGTCTCGCTCAGGTCGACGGGCGACCCCCGGACACCGGGTTCAGCTGGCTGGGCGGTGACCCGGCCACCGAACCGCGATTGTCGGCGTTCCGGCGAGGGAGCTACTCCCCTTCGTGCACCTATCGTAGCCCGAAAAGGGGAAGAGCGACCGGAAACCACCCCTGGCCGGTCGCTCTAGACGCCCCTCCGCAGAAGCATCTCCGTCCATGACCATAGCGGGCAGATCGGTCGACATCCCACTGCGCTAGGGGTTCTGCCCACCTTCTTCTGAGAATCTGATCGTCGCGAGGGCGGCCATGTCCCTGACTTCGGTGGCGCCGTATCTGGTGGCGATGATGCCGAGCACGCGGAATTCCTTGAGCACCCGTTCCGTGGTGGACACCGCCACGCCGGCCAGCTGGCCGAGCTCGGCCTGGGTGATAGGGATCCGCACCACCCCGCCCGGTCCGGCCACCCCGTGCTCCCGGGCGAGGTCGTAGAGCCCCTGGGCCAGCCGCTCCCTGGCGCCCCAGACCCGATCGGCCGCACGGCGCGCGGTGGACGCCCGCATCTTGCCGAGCACGTACGTGAACACCAGGTCCTTCATCTCGGTGAAGGCCGCGGTGAAGTCGGCGAAGTCGGACCGGCTGATCCGCCGGGCCGTGACCGTGCCGATCGCGCGGGCGGTGGCCGTCCGCGGCTTGGAGTCGAGCAGCGCGAACTCGCCCACCAGATCACCGCGCGACCTGATCGCCAGCATCGTCTCGGCGCCGCTCTCGGCGGCGACGAGCACCTTGACCTTCCCATCGGTCAGCACGTAGAGGAAGTCGCCGACATCGCCCTGGAGCACCAGAACCTCATCGTGGCCGAACCGGACGAGGGGCCGGCCCGCAGCAGGGCCGCGCGCTCGGTGTCCGGCAGCGTCGCGACGAAGCTGCCGGCCGGCCAGCGGTCGGGACCAGCGGACGCCACGGCCACGCTGCGGAGCGACGCGCGGGCCGCCGAGGCGGCCGGAGGGGTTCGCGGTACGCACATAGTGTGAATTTTGCCAGATGTCGCCGGACTGGGCCGCTATCTACGGCGACAACCCCGCTACGCTTCGTCAAACCGGGAGTGTGGGACATGCGCGACGGCGAGACCGGTGAAGGCGGCGACCTCAGCCGACGAAGCGCGGCCGCACCGGGGCGCGCCGGTCTCAGGCTGCGCATGGCGTTCGTGCTCGATGTGGCCGGCTACGGCGCGCGCACCGTCCCGCAACAACAGGAGGTGCAGCGGCGGCTGCGCCAGCTGGTCGACGCGACGCTCGACGCGGGCGGGCTGAAGCTCGACCAGGAGATCGTCGAGCACCAGTGGACCGGCGACGGAATCAACGCCGTGCTGCCCGCCGACATCGACCCGACCGTGCTGCTGCCGCTTCTCATCCGGTCCCTGGCGACGGCCCTCGGCGCGGACAACGCGCTCTCCACCGACAGAATCCGGCTGCGGATGGCGGTCAGCGCTGGGCTGATCGAGCGGAGCGTGGCCGGCTTCAGCGGGCAGCTGATCATGGACATCAGCCGACTGGTCGACAGCTCCGCGCTGCGCCAGGCGCTGGCCGGCTCGCCCGCCGCCGACCTCGCGGTGCTGATCTCCGATCACGTCTACGCCATGGTGGTCCGACCCGGCTATCCCGGCATCCCCGACGGCCAGTTCACCCACGTCAGCGTGGTCGCCAAGGAGTTCTCCGCCCCCGCCTGGCTGTGGCTGTCGGCCCGGCAGTGGAGCGAGCCCGCGTACCTGCCGCTGACCTCGGCCGACCCCGTTCAGCTGGGCGGCTACCGGATCTACGCACGGCTCGGCGGCGGCGCGGCCGGGCAGGTGTACCTCGGCGGCCCCGATCCGGGCGGCGGGCCGACCCCGGAATGGGCCGCGGTGAAGGTATTCGACCAGGCGCTGACCGCCGACGCCGATGTCCGCCGCCGGCTGACGGCCGGCACGCTGGCCGCCAGCGTGCTGCCCGACCCCCACCTGGCGCCGATCATCGCCGCTGACACGGCGGCGGTCCGCCCGTGGGCGGTGAGCACGCTGGTCCGCGGCCCGTCGCTGGCCGATGCGGTCAGGCAGACCGGCCCGCTGCCCCCGGCCGCGGTCGGGTGGACGGCGCTCGGCGTCGCCCGCGCCGTCGCCGCCCTGCACCGGGCGGAGCTCGCCCACCGCGCCGTCACCCCGCGCAACGTGCTGCTAGAGGATGGCGGGCCGCTGCTGACCGACTTCGGGGTCAACCGCACCGCGCTTGCGCACGGCCCCGGCAGCTTCGCCGAGGACGTGCTCCTATTCGGCGCCTCGGTCTGCTACGCCGCGACCGGCCGGCCGCCGTGGAGCGACTGGCCGACCGGATCGGCCAGAATCGGCCTGGCCGACGCGGCCGTCCCGCCCGGTGACCCCGACCTGACCTGCTGCCCGGCCGAGCTGACGCCGATCGTGGCCGCGTGCCTGGCGGCCGACCCGGAGCGACGGCCCTCGGCCGACCGCCTGGTCGACTGGCTCGCCACCGTGGCCGGCCAGCGGCCGCGGTCCTGGCTGCCGGGTGCGGTCGTCGCCCGGCTGCGCGATTACCAGCAGCTCCCGCCGCCGCGCCCGGCGTCGTGGCCGAGGCTGCGCCGGCCTCGATAGGCTGTGAACCATGCTGAGCGCGGAGCTAATCGACTCGCTGTTCCCGGCCGACCTGCCGGATCCTTCGCACTGGGCGGAGCGGTACCCGCCGCGGTCGCTTCCCGAGGGGGCGGAGGTGACTCGGTTCGCGCCGTCACCGACCGGGTGGCTGCACATCGGCGCCATCTTCACCGCCGGCGTCAACCTCGACATCGCCCGGCACAGCGGCGGGCGGTACCTGCTGCGGATCGAGGACACCGACCAGGCGCGGTTCGAAGAGGGCGCGCTCGAGCAGTTCGAGGCGGGATTCGCCTACTTCGGCATCAGCCCCGACGAGTCCGACCCCGGCTTCGGCGGCGGCGGCGCGTACGGGCCGTACACCCAGTCGGCCCGCGCGGAGATCTACCAGACCTACGTACGCGAGCTCATGCGGGCGGGCAAGGCCTACCCGTGCTTCGCCACCCGGGAGGAGCTGACGGCGATCGCGGACCGGCAGAAGGCGGTCGGCGCGCTCCCCGGGTACTACGGCGACTGGGCCATCTGGCGGGACGCGCCCGAGGAGCAGGTGCGGGCGCGGCTCGACGCGGGCGACCCCTACGTGGTCAGGTTCAGGTCACCCGGGCTGGGCGGGCAGCGGGTCAGCTACACCGACGCGATCCGCGGCGAGCTCAGCTTCGACGACAACCGCAACGACACGGTCATCCTGAAGAGCAGCGACCAGCCCCTGCGGCTGCCCACCTACCATCTGGCCCACGTCGTCGACGACCACCTGATGCGGGTCACGCTGGTCATCCGCTCCGACGAGTGGCTCTCCTCGGTGCCGCTGCACCACCAGCTGTTCGACGCGCTCGGTTTCCCGCGAATCCGCTACGCGCACGTCGCGCCGCTGATGAAGCAGGACGGCACCAGCCGCAGGAAGCTTTCCAAGCGCAAGGACCCCGAGGCAAGCGTCAATTACTACATCGACGCCGGCTACCCGGCCGAGGCGGTGCAGTACTACCTGCGGGGCCTCGCCAACGCGCGGCTGACGGAGCTGCCGCTGCCCGAGGCGCTGGCCGAGCCGCTCCGGCTGGACGAGTTCGGCGCGGCCGGACCGCTGCTCGACATGGCCAAGCTGGACGACGTCAGCGGCGACTTCATCGCCACCCTGTCGGGCGAGCAGATCCTCGACCGCGTGCTGCCGTGGGCCGATGCGTACGACAAGGACCTGGCGATGGTGCTCCGGGCGGACCGGGAGCTGGCGCTGCGGGCACTGCGGGTCGAACGGGTCGACACTGACAACCCGCGCAAGGACCTGCGTAAGTGGTCGGAGTTCCGCGCCGTGTACGGGTTCTTCTTCGCCTCGATCTTCGAGCTCGTCACCGACCCGGCCGACGAGCGGTTCGGCGGCCTCGACCCGTCGCTGGTGCGCGCGATGGCGGCGGGGTTCGCGGCGGGCTATGTCGAGCCCGGGCCGGACGTGGTGTGGTTCGAGCAGATCCGGAACCTGGCGGGGTCGCTGGGGTTCGCGCTGAAGCAGAAGGACTACACCAGGAACCCGGACGCCTACCCCGGCTCGATCCGGGATGCGTCTTTCGTCATCCGGGTGCTGCTCACTGGCGCACGGCAGTCGCCCGACCTGGAGCAGGTCGCGGGCGCGCTCGGCCGCGACGAGGTGCTCCGCCGGGTCAGCGCGCTCGGCTCAGCCTGACGCGGAAAAGCGGCTGCCCCCGCCATCGGCAGCACGCCACGGCGCCAGCACGATGGCAGAGGCAGCCGCCTCCGCTCGAACGATCGCTACTTCTGCCAGATGGCCAGGTAGTCGTCGGCCTTGGCGGGCCTCAGCGGCTCGTCGCGGTTGGGCCGGTCGGCGGCGAGTCCGGCCAGTTCGACTAGGCGCCGGGCGCTGACGTCGCTGGTGAACTTCCCCGCGAACTCGCCCGCGATCGCGCTGCGCTCGGCCCGGTTGGCGAGCACCGCCTCGATCCTGGCTAGCCATTGGTCGGCCGGGGTGCCCGATTCGACCAGCGACCGGTCGTCGGGCGTCGCCTCGGGAACCCCGCCGATGGCGCCCGCGAGCACCGGGACCGCGAGGGCCTGGTATTCGAGCGCGGCCACGCAGAACGTCTCGATGAACCCGGGGATGACCCGGGTCGGGAAGACTCCCACGGCGGTGGCCGCGCGCAGCGACTGGGCGTCGCGGGAGCTGATGTTGGGCGTCACGGTCAGGTTCGGCAGCGCCTCGGCCTGCGCGAGCAGTCGCTCGGCGAGCGAGCCGGTGCCCGCGATGACGAACTCGTAGCCCAGATGGCGCTCCAGGGACAGCTCGGCCATCGCGACGATCGTGTCGAGGCCCTTCTCCTCCTCCAGGCGGCCGATCGTTGAGATCAGCACCGAGTCCTGGCCGAGCCCGATCCGCTGCCTGAACTCACGCAGGGTCTCGGCCGACGGCGGGACAAACGCGCCCGGCGGCAGCCCCGGGTAGCGGAGCGCGATCGTCGCCGCCAGCGAGTCCGCCAGCCGCGCGCCGCCGATCGACTCGGCCCCGGCCAGGAACTGCCGCGCCGTGTAGTCCGAGACTGTGCAGAGCACATCCGCCCGAAGGACGTCGCCGAATAGCAGCGCGGCGGACCCGTCCCCGAGGTGCTCGCAGACCGAATCGAGGACGTCGCTGCCCTCGATGCTGTGGATAACTATTGGCCGCCTGCCGAGCAGCCCGAGTGCGTCGGCGGCCCTATTCGCGAGCGCCGCGTGCGGATCGATATAATACGTATTTATGACATCGATATGATTATCGATGGCGACCCGATAAAGCTCGGACGCAACCGCGTGCAGCAGGTGCCCGTCCGGTACCCGGCGATTTCCGCGGACTTCTTTGACGTGATGGACCTGGACCCCAGGGCCGGCGTCGTCCTCCGGATCAGCGGACGTCCCACAGTATGTGACCTGGTGCTGTTCCGCGCCAGTGAGCGCTGCGAGGGCCGTATTGTTCCATAGTGCCTGCTTTGCGTGCCCCGACCGATAGGGCGGGTACTTGCTCAGCGTGGCAAATCGGAGTTGCTTATTCATAGACGACATCCGGATGCTAAGGTAATGGCCTGGAATGGTTGGACTTGCGGTAGCAAGAGACCCCATGATGCGGCACGCGCGACCCCCTGTCAATAAGCGCGGAAAAACGCGCACCGCCACCCCGCTCGGCGGGCCCGCCAGGCCGACGGTCGACCGTCGAAGGTTCGGTTATACAGGGCGGCGCGCCCCGCCCGCAGCGCCACGCCGCGCACTTCATCAAGTGTTTACTTGTGACGCGGCCACGCACAGGTCGCCGAGTCGATCGTGCTCGACGAAGGGGGGTGAGGCAGCCGCCGCCATCGGCGTTCGTCAGCGGCGGATAGTCCCCTTTTCTTCATCTACCTGCCATACATGCTGGGGGTTGTAGGGCAGTCACAACGTCCTAGGCAGTCGCCGGGACAAGGCACCATAGAAGTAGCCATGACGAAGCTCACAGATCTGCTGCCCCCGCCGACCGACGACGCCCCGCCCGACCCCGACTCGATCTTCAACGCGTTCGCGGGCTGGGCGGCGGACCAGGGCCTTACCCTCTACCCGCACCAGGAAGAGGCGCTGATCGAGGTGGCCATGGGGTCGAACGTGATCCTGTCCACCCCCACCGGCTCCGGCAAGTCCCTGGTCGCGGCGGGCGCCCACTTTGCCGCGCTCGCCAACGGCCAGCGCAGCTACTACACCGCGCCGATCAAGGCCCTGGTGAGCGAGAAGTTCTTCGCCCTGATCGACATCTTCGGCGCGGCCAACGTCGGCATGATGACCGGCGACGCCAGCGTCAACGCGAAGGCGCCGATCATCTGCTGCACGGCCGAGATCCTGGCCTCGATCGCGCTGCGCGACGGCGCCGACGCCGACGTCGGCCAGGTCGTCATGGACGAGTTCCACTACTACTCGGACCCGGACCGGGGCTGGGCCTGGCAGGTGCCGCTCATCGAGCTGCCCAAGGCGCAGTTCATCTTGATGTCGGCCACCCTAGGCGACGTCACCCGGTTCCAGGAGGACCTGACCAAAAGGACGGGCTGGCCGACCGCGGTCGTCAAGAACGCCGAGCGCCCGGTTCCGCTGGTCTTCGCCTTCAGCCTGCAGCCGCTGCACGAGGCCTTGGACGAACTGCTCACCACTAATCAGGCGCCCGCCTATATTGTGCATTTCACCCAGGCGGCCGCGCTCGAGCAGGCCCAGGCGCTGATGTCGACGAATGTGTGCACGCGGCAGGAGAAAGACAAGATCGCGGAGCTAATCGGCGATTTCCGATTTGCCTCCGGTTTCGGAAAAACGCTTTCGCGACTGGTCAGGCACGGCATCGGCGTGCACCACGCCGGCATGCTGCCGAAGTACCGGCGGCTGGTCGAGCAGCTCGCCCAGGCCGGCCTGCTCAAGGTCATCTGCGGCACCGACACGCTCGGCGTCGGCATCAACGTGCCGATCCGGACGGTCGTGTTCACCTCGCTGTCCAAGTACGACGGCAAGAAGACCCGGCTGCTGCAGGTCCGCGAGTTCCACCAGATCGCCGGACGGGCGGGACGGGCCGGCTTCGACACCGCCGGGCGGGTCGTCGTCCAGGCGCCCGAGCACGTCATCGACAACGAGAGGTCGTTCGCCAAGGCCCTCGCCAAGACCGGCGGCGACGAAGCGGTAGCGCGTCGGCGGGTCGTCAAGAAGAAGCCACCCGAGGGGGCGATCTCCTGGGGCAAGCCGACCTTCGAGCGCCTCGTCAACTCCGACCCCGAGCCGCTCACCTCGAGCTTCACCGTCACCCACGCGATGGTGCTCAACGTCATCGATCGTCCAGGCAACGCCTACCAGGCGCTGAAGCACCTGCTGCGCGACAACCACGAGGACCGGGCCAAGCAGCGCAAGCACATCCACCGCGCGATCGAGATCTACCGCGCGCTGCTGGCCGGCGGCGTGGTCGAGCGCCTGGAGGAGCCGGACGAGAAGGGCCGCTACGTCAGGCTCACCGTCGACCTGCAGTACGACTTCGCGCTCAACCAGCCGCTCTCCCCGTTCGCGCTGGCCGCGATCGAGCTGCTCGACCGCGAGTCGGAGACCTACGCGCTCGACGTGCTGTCGGTGATCGAGTCCACCCTCGACGACCCGCGCCAGATCCTGTCCGCCCAGCAGTTCCGGGCCCGGGGCGAGGCCGTCGCGGCGATGAAGTCCGAGGGCATCGAGTACGAGGAGCGGATGGAGCTGCTCGACAGCGTCACCTGGCCGAAGCCGCTGGAGGACGTCCTCGAGGCCGGCTACGACATCTACCGGCGCGGCCACCCGTGGGTCGGCGACTACCCCGTCTCGCCCAAGACGGTGGTCAGGGACATGTACGAGCGGGCGATGACGTTCGGCGAGTACGTGCAGTTCTACAGCCTGTCCCGGTCCGAGGGGATCGTGCTGCGGTACCTGGCCGACGCCTACAAGGCACTCAGGCAGACCGTCCCCGACGAGGCCAAGAACGAAGAGCTGACCGACCTCATCGAGTGGCTGGGCGAGCTGATCCGCCAGGTCGACTCCAGCCTGATCGACGAGTGGGAGAAGCTCAGCCATCCCGAGGACCTCGACTCCGAGTCCGTACCGGTCAGGGCGGAGCCTAAGGGGGTCACCAGGAACGCGCGCGCGTTCAGGATCCTGGTCCGCAACGCTCTCTTCCGGCGGGTCACCCTGGCCGCGCTGCGCCGCTACGCCGACCTCGGCGACCTCGACGGGCGCGACGGCTGGACCGCCGCCGCCTGGGCGGACGCGCTCGACGGCTACTTCGACCTCTACGACGAGATCGGCACCGGCCCCGACGCGCGCGGCCCGTCGAGGTTGCTCATCGAGGAGGGCAAGACCGCCTGGACGGTCCGCCAGATCTTCGACGACCCGGCCGGCGACCACGACTGGGGCATCTCGGCCACGGTCGACCTCGCCGCCTCCGACGAGGAAGGCGCCGCAGTCATCCACGTCACCGACGTCGGCCAGCTCTAAGCCATTGCGCGAAGCGGCATTCCGTCCAGGGTGGGCCGGCCGCCATGCTGCGACTCGCCGCTCGCCGCCCCGGAGGCTGTAAGGTCGTGAGCCTGAGCTGCGGCGACGCTTCGTGGCCGGGGCCAGCTGCAGTGCGGTCATCGGTGCGACCGCTGTTAAGTCGCTGCTGCCCACAGGATGAGGGTTGCCGACTGGAACCTGTTGAGCCGTTGCGGTGGTGGCCGGATCCAAGGACACGGCGCTGCGGTCGCTGCGCGAGGCGGACCGCTGGGCAGCGGTGGTACGCGCCGGCACCGGCTCGGCGAGATCGAGGCCGGCGTCCGCGGCGCCACCTATGACTCACCGGACGAGGCGTATCAGCTGGAAAAGTCCCTTCAAGTTGCGATCCGGCAAGACCCGGAGTGCGTGCGGGCGTTTCTCGACACCCGGCTGGTGCTGCGTACACCTCAGGAGGTCTTCGACCGGCCTGGGCTGCGCGACAAGGTTCTCGAGCTGGGATCCGGCTGGCGCGGGGCGCCGACACTCGGTCCCACCCGTGAGGAGCTCCTCGCGCTGGTCTTAACCGTAAGTTAGCTCAGGTCACCAGCTCAGGTCCGGTAGATCGTAGCGACCCAATTGCATAGGCGGCGGGAACCTGCAGCGCCTATCCAACAGTCTTGCGTTACTGAAGATGCGGCCGCTGGGTGATGGCCCGTTGACAGCGGCCTCGCCGGGGTTGGATCGAAGTTGCCACATCATCCGCCCAGCGGCGAGGTCGTGATCAGGATGCGCCCTGGAATGCCGCTTAGTCCTCGAAAGTCGAGTTCACAAGCACTGCCATATCGAACGGACCCTGGATTTCCCTGGTCCCGCCTGCCTAGACATCCCAGGGCTCGGCCGGAGCCGTGATCGAGTTCCGTTGGGGGCCGCGTTTTCCGGCCGTGCGTGTCACCGTGTTCCGTTGGGGGCGCCCGCCACCCGCCCCGCCGCCCGAACTCTCCACGATGACGCCTCTATTCGCTGGCCTTGTTAGGCGTGGTGACGGTGAGGACGGCGTGCCGATGCCCGGCCGCCGAACCCGAGGTTCTCGCGAAGCGCGGCCGCTGTCGCCTACGCCACCGACACCAAACGTCACCTGTCATCTACGCCACCGACACCAATAGGCGCGGTCGATGGCGTAGCCGACAGATCGCGCAACCTGACGCTGGCGTAGCCGACAGGCTCCGCCGGGCGCCCCGCCGCAGCCAAATGCCGCCAGGCGTCCGCCCCGAATGCAGGTAAGGCGGCTCTGGTCGCGTACCTGGTCCAGAGTCGCTCCACGTCGTACTCGGTCGCGTTTGGCCGCCCGTAGGCCTTCAGGAATCCGAGGCCGAACCCGGGGCCGAGGTTGTACTGGAGGCTCCAGACCGCCGCGGAAAGGTCAACCTCGACATCGCCGACGCCCATGTCGCCGAGATCGATATACCCGTTCAATCCGTCGTCGCCGAAAACGAAATTCGGCAGGCAGGCGTCGCCGTGCACCAGCGATTTACCCGGGATATATGCCTCAAATAGGCAATCGTCGGCGCTTACTGAATGGAATGCCCGCAGCGCCGACGCGAGCATCGCGACGATATCGGGCTGCGGCAGGCGCTTCGCCAAGCGGGCGAGGTTGGTTCCAGGCACCGCCGTCATCAGCAGCGCGTCTGTTCCTCCAAACTGGCCAAACGCGACGACCTGGGGGACCGCCAGCCTGCTCTGGAGCCAACGCAGCCCGGCGCATTCACGCGCCAGCCGGTCGCCGATTTTGAGGAACCACCGCTCATCTCCTGACATGATTTCAAATACGGTGCTGTTGTCGCCGCTGCGCGCTCGATTAACGACCGGGTCCGTCACATTGAGGCGGCCGACCGCCCAGCTTATATAAGTCGCTTCTGACACCACTCAATAGTAGGGTGGGGTGCCATGCGCGACGATGCGGTCATTGACGATGCGGCCGTGGTCGCCAGGCTCCGGCGCGCCGGGTGCGTCTTCGCCGAGGAAGAGGCGGCGCTGCTGCTGTCGGCGGCGCGGTCCAGGGCGGAGCTCGGCGCGTTCGTCGAGCGCCGGGCGGCCGGTGAGCCGCTTGAGCAGGTGGTCGGCTGGGCCGACTTCGCTGGCCTGCGGATCGTCATCGACCCCGGCGTTTTCGTGCCCCGACGGCGAAGCGAGTTCCTGGTCTCGGTGGCCGTCGGGCTCGCGGGCTGGCGAACGGGCGCTGACGGCGAGATGCCGGTGATCGTCGATCTGTGCTGCGGCAGCGGCGCCCTCGGGCTCGCCGTCGCGAACGGGCTGGGGGGCTGGGCGGAGCTGCACGCCGCCGACCTCGACCCGGCCGCGGTCGCCTGCGCACGACGGAACGTCGAGCCGGCCGGCGGGCGGGTCTACGTCGGCGACCTGTTCAGCGCGCTGCCTGCCCGGCTGCGGGGCCGGGCCGACATCCTGATCTGCAATGCGCCGTACGTGCCGACCGGGGACGTAGCGTTCCTGCCCGCTGAGGCGCGCGACCACGAGCCGCTGGTTGCGCTCGACGGCGGTCTCGACGGGCTCGCGATCCTGCGCCGGGCCGCGTCGGACGCGCCCGCCTGGCTCGCGCCCGGTGGCGTGCTGCTGGTGGAGGCGAGCGAGCGGCAGGCAGCGGAGATGGCGGCCGCGATGGCCGCCGCAGGCCTCTCCCCCTCGATCCACACCGACGAGGACTGGGCCGCCACCGTCGTCACCGGCCGGAGCGCTCACGCGGGTGATTGAGAGGCGAAGCACGGGACCGTTCGGGATAATGGTCTTCGTTCTTCTTTTCTAGCGGCCGACCTTCTGGAGCACCCTTGACCGTCACGGTGAGCGCACTGCAGCGACGGGCGCGGCTGGTGGAGCGGCATCGATTGGCGGTGCCGACGGATTCGGTCGCCGAGGCGGTCGAGGCGATGATCGCGCTGCACGCCACCGATCCGCCGACCGTGTACCTGTCGGCGTGGGCGCGGGCGGGGTGCGCCGCGGCCCAGGTGGACGAGGCGGTCTACGCGGAGCGTTCGCTGGTTCGGATGCTGGGAATGCGACGGACGATGTTCGTGGTGCCCGCCGGGCTGGTCTCGGTGGTGCAGGCAGCGTGCACGGATGGCGTCGCCAAGCGGCTGCGGCGCCAGCTGGAAAAGGACCTCCTGGCGGGCGGGGTCGGCGACGGCGACCCGGGCGGCTGGCTGCGGGACGTCGGCTCGGGCGTGCTGCGGGTTCTTCACGCGCGCGACGGCGGCGCGTCGGCGGCGCAGCTATCCGACGGCGAGCCGCGGCTGCGGACGCAGCTCTCCTACTCGCTCGACAAGAGCTACGGCGGCACCGCCTACATCACCTCGCGAGTGCTGATGCTGCTGGGCGCGGAGGGGCACCTGGTGCGGGGGCATCGGCGCGGCGGGTGGTCGTCCGGGCAGTTCGAGTGGTTTGCCGCCTCGACCTGGCTGAGCACGGCGGCCGGCGACGCCGCCCTCGACGCCGGCGCGGCGCGGGTCGAGCTGGCGCGGCGGTGGCTGCGCTCGTTCGGTCCGGCCCCCGCGGCCGATCTGCAGTGGTGGGCCGGCTGGACCGGCGCGCAGACCAAGGCGGCCCTGGCGGCGCTGCCGACGGCCGAGGTGGACCTGGACGGGCAGCCCGGCGTCGCGCTGGCGGACGATCTGGAGTTCCCGGGCGAAATGCCCGCCGTCGCCGCGCTGCTGCCCGCGCTCGACCCCACGCCGATGGGCTGGCAGGCGCGGGACTGGTTCCTGGGCGAGCACCGGGCCGCCCTGTTCGACCGGACCGGCAACATCGGGCCGACCGTCTGGTGGGAGGGCCGCGTAGTGGGCGGCTGGGCGCAGCGGGCGTCCGGGGAGGTCGTCTGCCGACTGCTTGAGGACATCGGGGCCGACGGGGCGGCCGCGGTTTCCAGTGCGGCGGACCGGCTGGAGGCGTGGCTGGAGGCGAATCGCGTCACCCCGCGTTTCCGCACCCCGCTGGAGCGCGAGCTCAGCGCGTAGTGCGGCGAATCAGTCTGCACATCGATGTACGTTGACGCACATTTTATTTGTGGCTGTGATGACGGTAAGTGAAGCTCGCGCGGCGCTTCCCGAGGTTCTTAATCGGGTCGCCGAGGGCGAGGAGGTCACGATCACCCGTCACGGACGGGCGGTCGCCGTGATCGTCCGGCCGGATATTGTCTGGAGCCGATCAAGGGCGGAGATTGTCTTGAACGAGGCCGCTCAGATGCACGCCTTGCTGGAATCCGTCAGGGACGCCGACCTCAATGTCGCCGACGGTATCAGCGAGCGGTACGCGGAGGAGCTGATCGCCTCCATCCGCGCCGGCCGAGACAGCCGGTAGCGGACGAAAGGCGATGGGCCAGATGCAAAGCGGCTTGGACGCCTTCGATGCCGAAGTACTGATCTACGCTGCCGTGCCTGATCATCCACTCGGCAGCCGGATCGCCGCGCTGTTTCCGGTCAAGGCTCCGGCGAAGTCGGGCCGGCGGGACGGCATCGGCTCGGTGCTGTTGCTGCCCGAGGTCATGACCAAGCCGCTGCGAGACGGCGATGCGGCGGCCGTCCGGGCGCTCGGCGGGTTGCTGACCAGACTAGATCTACGCCCCGTCGATCGGGCGATCGCGGAGCTCGCGACCGTGCTCGCCGCCCGTTACGGCCTCCGAGCGGCCGACGCGACTCACCTGGCAACCGCCGTCAGTATGGGCGCGAAGCGCTTCATCACCAACAATAGGCGTGACTTTCCCGAGTCGATCAAGGAAATCGACGTCACCTACCCCGAGATGCTCCCCGGCCGTTAGCCATCCCGTTCCCGGCGCCGCCATCGCGGGCGGAGGCTAGCGGAGGTGCCAGGTGGGGCCGGCGGGGGTGTCTGTTACCTGGACGTCAAGGCGATCGAGTTCGGCGCGGATCTCGTCGGCGCGGGGCCAGTTCTTTTCCTTGCGGGCCTGGGTGCGTTCGGCGATGAGACGCTCGATGGTCTCGATCTCGGCCGTGTCCAGGTCGGCGGCGGAGCGGCGGCGCTCCAGGGCGGCCGGGTCGAGGTCGTCCAGGCGCAGGCCGAGCAGGGCGTCGGCCGCCGCGACGACGATGCGCAGGCCGGCCGGGGTGATCTCCTGGTCGCGGAGCGACTCCTGGAGGATGGCGAGCAGCCTGGGGGTGGCCAGGTCGAGCGAGATGGCCTCGTCCATCAGGTCCAGGTAGCCAAGCGCGGTCTTATCGCCCGGCTCGGCGTCCGCCGCCGTCGTATCGCTGATGGCGGTGAGCTCGACCCGCGCCTGCTCGTGGGTCTCGATCGTCGGCAGCGGGCGGAGCGGCTCGATCCGGGCGAGCAGGCGGCGCAGGGACGTCTGCGCGCCGTCGACCGCGGCGGTGGTGAAGTCGAGCTGGCTGCGGTAGTGGCCGCCGAGCAGGAACAGCCGGTAGGCCATCGGGTGGTAGCCCGCCTCGATGAGGTCGGCCAGACGCGGCACCGGGCCGGACGATTTGGCGATCTTGGCGTTGTTGAGCAGCAGGAACTCGTTGTGCATCCAGTATCTGACCCACGGGTCGCCGTCGTCGAGGTAGGCCTCCGACTGCGCGATCTCGTTGACGTGGTGCAGCTCCCGGTGGTCGATGCCGCCGGTGTGCAGGTCGAAGTGCTCGCCCAGCAGCGCCATCGACATCACCGAGCATTCCAGGTGCCAGCCGGGCGCGCCCCAGCCCCACGGGGAGTCCCAGCGCATGACGCGGCGGACACCGGGCTCCTCGGTGCGCCAGAGGGCGAAGTCGGTCTTGTGCCTGCGGCCCTCGACCTGCTCGACCCGGGCGGCCTCGCGCTGGCCGGCGATGTCCATCAGCGCGAGGGCGCCGTAGTCGGCCGACTTGGTCGTGTCGAAGTACAGCCCGGACGGGATCTGGTAGGTGACGCCGCGCTCCTGCAGCCGCGTCGCGAACTCGATCATCTGCTCGACGTACTCGCTGGCGCGCGGGTACCGGTCGGCCGGCAGCACGTTCAGCGCGGCCAAGTCGGTGAAGAACGCGCGGGTGTAGAAGTCGGCGATGTCCGCGACCGAACGGCGCTCCTTGGCCGCCGCGACCTCGAGCTTGTCCTCGCCGGTGTCGGAGTCGGCGACCGCGTGCCCCACGTCGGTGATGTTGACGACGTGCCGGACCGGTAGCTGCTTCCAGCGCAGCGCGCGACGAAGGGTGTCGGCGAACACGTAGGCCCGCATGTTGCCCAGGTGGGGGAAGTAGTAGACGGTCGGGCCGCAGCTGTACAGGCCGACGACATCGGCGGACGGCACGAAGTCCTCGAGCTGCCGTCCGAGCGAGTTATAGACCTTTAGCTGGTGACCTGTCACGCTGCCATGATATTGAACCCAAACCGGTAGCGGGTGGAACCGCCCCGGCGATGGTGCCGATCCGGTCAGTTACTCGTCGTAGAGCCCGGCGATCTCCCTGGCGTACTTCTGCGTGATCACCGGCCGACGGCGCTTGAGTGACGGGGTGAGCTCGCCGGTCAGCGCGGTCCACTCGTCCGCCAGCACGGCGTACCGACGGACCTGCTCGGGCCGGGCCAGATGGGAGTTGGCCGCGGCCACGCCGCGCTCGATCTCCGCCAGCACCTCGGGGTGGGCGGCCAGCTCGGCCGGCGAGGAGAAGCCGATGCCCCGCTCCTTCGCCCATCCCGGGGCGACGTCGGGGTCGAGGACCAGCAGCGCGGCCACGTACTTGCGCCGGTCCCCGATCGCGCAGGCCTGCCCGATCAGCGGGTGGCGCTGCAGCTCGTACTCGACCAGGGCGGGCGAGATGTTCTTGCCGCCGGAGGTGATGAGCAGGTCCTTCTTCCGGTCGGTGATCTTCAGGAAGCCCTCTGCGTCGAGCTCGCCGATGTCGCCGGTGTGCATCCAGCCGTCGGCGTCGACCGCCTCGGCGGTCCGTTCCTTGTCGTGGTAGTAGCCGCCCATCACCAGCGGGCCGCGGACCAGCACCTCGCCGTCCTCCGCGATCCGCAGCTCCACCCCCGGGTAGGCCCGGCCGACGGCGCCATTGCGCGAGTCGCCCGGCACCGCGATGGTGGCGGCGTTGCATAGCTCCGACATCCCCCAGCCCTCGACGATCGGCAGCCCCAGCGCCTGGAAGAACTCGATGATGCCGGGATCGATGGGCGCCGCCCCGCTGGCCGCGAAGGCGCAGCGATCCAGCCCGACCAGGGTCAGGACCTTTGCCTTGACTTCCTCCGGCAGGGTGCGGACGGCCTCAGGAGAGGGATCGGGCACGGCCGCTCGCAGCGCCGCGTACAACTTCTCCCAGATCCTGGGGACGGCGATCAGCGTGGTCGGGTGCACCTGGGCCGCGATCGTGAAGATCTGCTTGCTGTCCGGGCAGTACGACAGCGTGACCGGGTGCGTCAGCGACGACCAGTGGTCGGTGTGACGGCCGGTCACGTGCGCCATGGGCAGGAACGAGACGAGCATGCCGGCGCCGTCGGCGCCGAACCGCGCCTCCAGCGGCAGCAGCCGGAGCGAGGCGGCCTGGGTGTAGCGCACGTTCCGGTGGGTGAGCATGGCGGCCTTGGGGGTGCCGGTGGTGCCCGAGGTGTAGATCAGCGTGGCCAGGTCGTCGGGGCTGACCTTGCGCCAGGTCTCATCGAACAGCCCGGGCGCCGATTCCGCCTCCGCTCGGCCGAGGTCGAGCAGCCGCGACCAGCTGATGATGCCCGCGCCCGCCGCCTGGCTGCCGTTGGCGGTGGTCCCGTCCCCGACCCCGGGGTCCGTCTCGGGATCGATGACGACGATCTGGCGGAGCTTCGGAAGCTGGCCCCTGACCGATTCGAGCTTGCCCAGGTACTGACGCTCCACGATCGCCACGCTGGCCTCGCAGTGGCCGGCGATGTACGCGCCCTGCTCGGCCGACACCGTGGGGTAGATGAACACCGGGACTCCCCCGGCGTGCATGATCGCGTAGTCGGAGATCGTCGCTTCGGACCGGTTGCCTGACCAGACGACCGCGAAATCCCCCGGCCGCAGGCCGATCGCGGTCAGGCCGAGGGCCCCCTCGCGCACCTGGTCATAAACTTGCCGGTAGGTCAGCGTGCGCCACTGGCCGCCGTCCAGCCACTGGTGCGCAACTACGTCGGGGCGCTCGGCAACGGTCTGCGCGTAGGCGGTGAGCAGCGTCGAGCCCTCGATCTCGGTCTCGATCGCGGAGCGCTCGGCCGCCACGTCAGCGGGGACATCGGTCCAATTGGCGTTAGTCATGCCGACCATTGTTACCCGCGGGGTCGTGCTCGGCTAGACCGAAGGTGGGGTGCTTTGCGGTAAATGATCATGGCCGCCGACAGCGGGCGGCTGTCGACGGCCATGAGCGACAAGCTGGTGACCTGAGAGAACGCGGGCCCAGGAGGCCCTTAGAAGACGGGGTAGGCGAGGAAGCCGTGGAAGCCCTGACCGTCCTCGTAGTAGCCGACTACGTCGTTCTCATCGTTGACACCGACGATGATAGACGCCGCGGTGGCACTCGGGTCGTCCGCCGCGGTCTTGAAAACGCTGGTCTTGCCAGCGCCGGGCCGCCAGAGGAACCCGTGGAAGATCTCGACGCCGGTACTGTCGTCGAGGTAGCCGCCGACCACGGTGTCGCTGTCGTTCACCCCGAACGCGAAGGTCTGCTTCGCGCCGGCGACCGCGATCGTACGGAATCCACCGCCCGCGAGCTTGATGAAACCTTCGAGGGCGCCGGTTTTGGTGGTGTAAGAGCCCACCACGTCCCCATGGTTGTTGATCCCGTAAGCAGACAGGCTCGGCGCGCTGCCGCCCGTAGGCGCACCAGGCTCGGTCACCAGGGCGAACTTGCCGGTCTTGATGTTGTAGGTGTAACCGCGGAAGCGGCCCGAGCCGTTCTCGTAGTAGCCGACCGCGACGTTGTGGTTGTTGACGCCGTCCAGCTGATCTTGGATCGGCTTGGCGTTGTTGCCGGTCGGGTACACGACCTTGTGGAACGAGCCGTTGAAGTACCAGCCGAAGCTGTTGTCGATACCGGAGGTCTTGTTCTGGGTCGAGTAGTAGCCGACCTGGACGTTGTTGTCGTTGAGGCCTTCGACCTCGGTCTGGGCCGAGTGGGGGAAGTTCTCGCTCTTGATGTCGCCCTGCCCGTAGGGCGGGTTGATCGTGTACCCCTTGCTGGCCTGTCCCCCGCCGCCGGAGCCGTAGGTGCCGGCGATCCGCCCGTGGTTGTTGATGCCGAGCAGCAGGTTGTACGCACGGTTCTTGTGGCTGCCGAGCTCGACGAACTGGTAGCCGTCGACCGTCAGCGGTGCCGCCGCTACCTCCGGCGTCACCCGGCCGACGGCCGGCAGGCCAGGCTTACCCGCCGCCAGCGCCGACCCGCCCCCGGCGAGCGCGGCCGCGGCCAGCGCGCCGACTGCCGCCAGCGCGCCTGCGACCCTGATCCGCGTGCCCCTGCCGAAGCTGGCCCGCCAGAAACGATAAGAAATCCTCATGGTCATGATCCCATTCGTCCTAGAAGGCGGGGAAGGCGAGGAGGCCGTGGAAGCCGTGGCTGTCCTCGTAGTAGCCGACGATGTCACCCTCGTTGTTGATGCTGCTGAGGACCGTGTACCCGTTGGGGTCATCGACCAGGGTGGTGAGGTGGCCTCCGAACCGCCAGATGAACCCGTGGATGGTGGTGGTGGAACCGCTGTCATCGATGTAGGCGCCGACAACGGTGTCGTTGTCGTTCACGCCGAGCGCGACGGTCTCGAACGCGCCGGGAACCGCGATCGTGTGGAAGGCCCCGCCTGGGAGCTTGATAAAGCCCTCAATGGTGCCGCCACTGGCGGTGTAGTCGCCCACCACGTCCCCGGCGCTGTTGATCCCGAACGCTGACAGGCTCGGCGCGTTGCCGTCGATGGGCGCGCCGGGCTTGGTCACCAGCGCGAACTTGCCGGTCTTGATGCTGTAGGTGTAACCGCGGTAGCGGCCTGAGCCGTTGAGGTAGGAACCAACCGCGACGTCGTGATTGTTGACCGCGTTCAGCTCGTCTTGCGTCGGCTTGGCATTGTTGCCGGTCGGATAGACCACCCGGTGGAACGAGCCGTTGAAGTACCAGCCGAAGCTGTTGTCATTACCGGAGGCCTTGTTCTGGGTCGAGTAGTAACCGACCTGGACGTTATTGTCGTTGAGGCCATCGACCTGGGTCTGGGCCGAGTGCGGGAAGTTCTCGCTGCCGATGTCGCCCTGCGCGTAGGGCGCGGTGATCGTGTAGCCCTTGGTGGCGTGGCCGCCGGTGCCGGAGCCGTAGGCGCCGGCGATCCGCCCGTGGTTGTTGATGCCGATGCAGCACGTTGTAGGTGCGGTCCTTGTGGCTGCCGAGCTCGACGAACTGGTAGCCGTCGGCCGGCGGCGGTGTCGCCGCTACCTCCGGCGTCACCCGGCCGACGGCCGGCAGGTCAGGCTTACCCGCGGCCAGCGCCGATCCGCCCCCGGCGAGCGCGGCCGCGGCCAGCGCGCCGACTGCCGCCAGCTGCGATTGCGACCCGTGATCAGCGTGCCCGGCCGAAGCCGATCCCCGGCTGGCGGCGCGGAGTCGGCCCGGCGCCAGAAACGATGAGAATTCCCCATGTCGTGATCCCTTTCGTCCTCAGAAGGCGGGGAAGGCGAGGAAGCCGTGGAAGCCGTGGGTGTCCGCGTAGTAGCCAACGATGTCACCCTCGTTGTTAATGCTGCTGAGGACCGTGAAGTCGTCGCGTTGGGGTCATCGACCATGGTGGTGAGATGGCCGCCGATCCGCCAGATGAAGCCGCGGATGGAGGTGGTGGAACCGGTGCCATCGATGTAGGCGCCGACAACGGTGTCGTTGTCGTTCACGCCGATTGCGACGTCTCGGCCGCGCCGGGAACCGCGATCGTGTGGAAGGCTCCGCCTGCGAGCTTGATGAAGCCCTCAATGGTGCCGCCGCTGGCGGTGTACTCGCCCACCACGTCCCCCGCGTTGTTGATCCCGGAGGCGGCCAGGCTCGGCGCGCTGCCGCCGGTGGGCGCGCCGGGCTTGGTCACCAGGCGAACTTGCGGGTTTTGATGTTGTAGGTGTAACCCCGGTAGCGGCCTGAGCCGTTGAGGTAGGACCCCACCGCGACGTCGTGATTGTTGACCGGCTGCAGGTAGTCCTGGGTCGGCTTGGCGTTGTTGCCGGTCGGATAGACGACCTCGTGGAACGAGCCGTTGTAGTACCAGCCGAAGCCGTTGTCGGTGCCGGATTTCTTGTTCTGGGTCGAGTAGTAACCGACCTGGACATTCATGTCGTTAAGGCCATCGACCTCGGTCTGGGCCGAGTGTGGGAAGTTCTCGCTGCTGATGTCGCCCTGCGCGTAGGGCGCGCTCATCGTGTAGCCCTTGCTCGGCGTGGCCGCCGGTGCCGGAGCCGTAGGCGCCGGCGATCCGGCCGTGGTTATTGATGCCGTTGAGCGTGTTATAGGTGCGGTCTTTGTGGCTGCCGAGCTCGACGAACTGATAGCCGTCGGCCGGCGGCGGTGCCGCCGCTACCTCCGGCGCCACCCGGCCGGCGGCCAGGTCAGGCTTACCCGCGGCCAGCGCCGATCCGCCCCCGGCGAGCGCGGCCGCGGTCAGCGCGCCGACTGCCGCTACCGCGACCCCGACGCTTATCACCGCGCCCCGGTCGAAGCCGACCGCGCCGACTCGCGGCGCGAAATCCGCCCGGCGCCAGAAACGATCAGAAATCCCCATTGTCGTGATCCCTTCGTCCCCCCGTGCGCCGACGTGGCCGGACCAGGCCGTCCGGCCGCATTGGTCACTAAGCGCATCAGGGTCAGATCCGACTCTAAAGGATTCCTAAAGTTTTGTTCAGGCTGAAATGCTTTTGAATCGCATTGCCGGGAAATGATCATGGCCGTCGGCAGCGAGTGGCTGCCGGCGGCCAGGACCGATGGAGGATGCGAGTTGAATAAGACCGCCAGGAATGGCCTAGAAGGCGGGGAAGGCGAGGAGGCCGTCGGTGTTGCCCTTGGAGTCGACGTAGAAGCCCACGATGTCGCCCTCGTCGTTGATGCCGTTGAGGGTGGTGCTGCCGATGCCGTTCGGGTCATCGACCTTGGTGGTCACGCTGCCGCCGATCCGCCAGATGAACCCGTGCGTCGTCTCGGTGCTGCCGGAACCGTCGGTGTAGAACCCGACCACGGTGTCGTTGTTGTTGACGCCGAGCGCGACGGTGGACGACGCGCCGGAGATCGCGATCTTGTGGAAGGCGCCGCCCGGGAGCTTGAGGAAGCCGTCGGTCACGCCGCCGCTGGTGGTGTAGGAGCCAGCCACCGCGCCTGAGTTGTTGATCGCGTTAGCGCTCAGCGCCGGGGCCTTCCCGCCGGTGGGCGCGCCGGGCTCGGTCACCAGGGCGAAGTGGTGCGTCTTGATGTTGTAGGTGTAGCCGCGGGACACGCCGGAGCCGTTGAGGTAGAAGCCGACCGCGACGTCGTGGTCGTTCACCCCCAGCAGCTGGTCCGTGATCGGCTTGTTGTTGTTGCCGGTCGGGAACACGACCTCGTGGAATGACCCGTTGAAATACCAGCCGAAGTTGTTGTTGACGCCCGAGGCGTTGTTCTGGGTCGAGAAGAACCCGACCTGGACGCCATTGTTGTTGAGGCCGGTGACCTGGGTCTGAACGGAGTGCGGGAAGTTCTCGCCCCTGATCTCGCCCTGCGCGTACGGGGCGTTGATCAGATAGCCCTTGTTCGGGTGGTGCTGGGCGCCGGAGCCGAAGTAGCCCGCGATGCGCCCGTTGTCGTTGATCCCGAGCAACTGGTTGAACGTGCGGTCGTTGTGGCTGCCGATTTCGACGAACTGGTAGCCGCCTGCTGCCGCCACCGCCGGGCTGGCTCCCTTGGCCGGCTGGCCCGCGGCCAGAGCTGATCCCGCCCCCACGAACGCGGTAGCGGCCAGTGCACCGACCGCCGCCACGGCGATACCGCCGCCGAGCAGCTTGCCCCTGCCGGTGCCGCGTGCGCCGGTCCGCAGCGCGGAGCCCGTCCGCCGCGCGAAACGGTCCGAAATGCCCATGATAGTGATCCCTTCGTAACCCCGTGCATCGACGCGGCCCGACCTTGTTGTCGAGCCGCGTTGGTATTCGTGCAGCAGGTTCGCTGACCGACTCTAGGGGAAGCACGGGGTCCTCTAGGTGTCCCATTAGGGCCCGCCCGTATCAAGCTTCCGTGACGCAGCAAATAGATAAGGGCAATTGCCGGTCGCCGTGATCGGAAAGCTGCCAGGCGTCCGCCGCGATCCGCCAGCTGCCGTCGCGCTGCGGCCTGACCACCGTGCAGCCGACGCCGTGCAGCCTGACCAGGGTTCCGTCCGGCCCCATCCCGTCGATCCGCCGCTCGCAGACCAGCATCGTCAGCCCGTCCGCGGGGAGCACCGCGATCAGCCGGGTGTCGAGCGGCAGCCGCAGCTGCATGATCTCCAACATCGTCTGCCGCACGGATCCGCTCTCGGGCCGCTCGGCGGCCCACGGCCGCAGCGCCGCCGTCGACTCGTACTGCGCGATCGCAGCGCCCAGGTCGCCGTCGCTGACCGCGAGGGAGACGAACTCCGCCGCCTGTGACGGCCATCGAGCGGCCGGCGGGCTGATCGGGTCCGACACGCTCTCTCCCTAGGGGATAGCCAAAAGGAATAGCAGTGTGACACCAGGTGGCAGGGGGAAGGCAACGACGCAGGGGGAATCACCGGGGGACATGGCCGCCCCGACGGCCGAGGCGTCAGCCCTGACCCGTAAGCCGCTGGTAGAGCGCGGTCGTCTCCGCGGCCGGGCGCACGCCGACCTGGTCGGCAAGCAGCTGCGTGAGCTCTGCGTAGTGGCGTACCGCCCGGGCCGTCTGGCCGAGCTCCGCCCAGCAGGTCATCAGCTCGCGGTGCGCCACCTCGTTCAGCGGCTCGTGCTCGATCGCCCGGCGAAAGGCGGTCACCGCCGCCTCCTGCCGCCCGGCCGCCGCGTGCAGCCGGCCGGTCGCGAGCAGCGCCGACTCGAACCGGCGGCGCAGCTCGTCGCGACGCCCGTGCGCCCACTCCCCCGCCGCCATCCCGGCCAGGAAATCGCCGCCGTACGCGGCGACCGCGCGCTGCAGGTCAGGCAGCGCGGCGCCCGCCGGACGGGCCCGGCTGGCGGCGGCCAGGGCCGACTCGAACGCGTCCACGTCGCAGTGGTGCCGCAGCGCGCGGTTGAACGAGTAGCGGCCGCCGTCGTAGCGAACCCACTCGGGGTCGCCCAGCGCGCGCCGCAGCTCCCGCAGCGCGGTGTGCAGCGCGTTGCCGAGCTGCTTGCCCGAGATCTCGGGCCAGAGCGCCGCGCCGAGCTGCTCCCTCGTTTGCGGCGGCGACGTGACCAGCAGGAACAGCAGCTCGCGGGGCTTAGCGTAGCTCCAGTCGGCAGCGGTCAGCATGACCTCGCCGACCGCCACCGTGGCCGTGCCGAGCGCCCGCACCGTGAGCGGTGCGCCCGGCTTGGCGACCGGGCGACGGCCCGGCGGGGCCGCCCCCTGGTCCGGGGCGGCCGGTGCGGGGGCCGCCCCCGGGTCGGACGCGGCGGGTACGGGCGTCGCATTCGGGTCAGACGCGGCCGATGCGGGCGTCGCATTCGGGTCCGGCGCGGCGGGTGCGCCCGGGTGCGACGGGGCGGGTCCGCCCGGGTCTGAGGAAGCGGGTCCGCCCGGGTCTGAGGGAGCGGATGCGCTCGGCTGCGACGGGATCAGTGTGGCTAGCACCGGCATGGCGCCCGTGGCGGGCGTGGCGTGCTCCTGCTCGCCCGGGGGCGAATCCTCGAGTGCCCGGCCCGGGTCGGTCACCTGCAGGCCGAGCGTGCGGGCGGCCTCGAAGGCCGCCTCGCCCAGCAGCGCGCGTGCCGCCGCGGCGGCGCGTTCGTGCCCGGGGCGCTCGCACGGCGCGAGCACGGTGCCGATCGCCTCCCGCATCGCCTGCGCGACGCCGAGCAGGTACGCGGCCCGAGTGCCGGCCACCTGACCGGCGGCGGCCTGGCCGGCGGCCGACGCCAGCTCGGCCGCCGCCAGGTCCTCGAGCACGCTCGCCATCCGCCACCGGTCCCGGAGCTGCCGGTGCCCGGCGTAGCTGGCACGGAGCCGGGCGCGCGCCTGGGCGACGTCGCCCGCCGCCAGCTCGAGCAGGCCGAGCTGCTCCTCGCACCAGGCGATGCCCTCGCGAAACCCGATCGAGCGGGACAGCTCGAGCGACTCGGCCAGCAACGCCGCCGACCGGTCATGGTCACCGCGGTAGCGGGCGACCACACCCAGGCTGATCAGCGACCACGCGGTCCCCTCGACGTCGCCGAGCGCGCGGAACAGCGCCAGCGCGTCGGTGCACTGCGCGACCGCCGTCTCGAAATCACCGTGCAGCCAGGAGACGAACCCGAGGTAGCTGCGCGCGCTTGCCTGCGCCCGCTCATCCGCCCCGCCCTTGGCCAGCTCGAGGCCCTCCGCGTGCAGCTGCGCCGACCGAACGTACCTGCCCTGCTCGCGCGCGACGCTGCCGAGCGCCTGCAGGCAGGACGCCATCCCGGCGGAGTCGCCGAGTTCGCGGTAGAGCAGCAGGGCCGCGTCGAGCCGCCGCACGGCCGGCTCGTAGTCGCACTGGAGCTGCGCGAGCCGGCCGCTGCCGTACAGCGCCCGGGCTCGCAGCTGCGGCGGCGCGGCCGGGCCGGCCGCCACCGCCAGGTCCATCCACTGCCGGATCTCGTTGTAGTGGCCGCGGAGATAGGCGTACTTGCCGAGCTGGCCGACGATCTTCAGCGCGGCGAGGGCGTCTCCGCTCTCCCGGGCGTGGTCGGTGGCCGCGCGGAGGTTGGCGCGCTCGGCGTCAAGACCGTCAAGCTCGGCTTCGAGCGCGGCCGCGGCCGCGTGCTCGAGCTCCAGCCGGGCGCCCGCCCGCTCGGCCATCTCGGTGTAATAGGCCAGGTGGGCGCGGCGAGCCTGGTCGCCCTCGCCTGCTTCTGCCAGCCGTTCGGCGGCGTACTCGTGGATCGTGGCCAGCATGTGATAGCGCTCGTGCTCGTGGTCCGCTCGCAGCAGCGACTTGTCGGCCAGCCGGGCGACGAGGTCCAGCACCTGGGCGGGCTTGATGTCGCCGAAGGACGCGACGGCTTCGGCGGCGCCGAGCTCGAACCCGCCGACGAACACCGCCAGGCGGCGGAACACGATCCGCTCCTCCGCGGTGAGCAGGTCGTGAGACCAGTCGAGCGTCTTGCGCAGCGCCTGGTGCCTTTCCGGAGCTGACCTGGTGCCGCCCTTGAGTACGCCGAACATGTCGTCAAGGCGGTCGACC
The DNA here is from genome assembly GCA_963773105.1 of uncultured Actinomycetota bacterium. Classification (GTDB taxonomy): domain Bacteria; phylum Actinomycetota; class Actinomycetes; order Streptosporangiales; family Streptosporangiaceae; genus Trebonia. Next base: position 360,891 of record CAVZAA010000001.1, on the reverse strand, counting down.
AGCTGTTTCACCGAGAGGATGCGCATCCGGGCGGCGGCCAGCTCGATCGCGAGGGGCAGGCCGTCCAGCTTGCCGCACAGCTCGTCCACCTTGGCCTTGTTGGCGTCGGTGATCGCGAAGCCAGGTGCGACCAGCCGCGCCCGGTCACCGAAGAGCTGAACCGCCTGCGGCTGCTCGAGCGGCGGCACCGGCCAGGACCGCTCGCCTTCCACCCCGAGCGGCTCGCGGCTGGTGGCGAGGACCGACAGCGCGGGGCACTCGGCCAGCAGGTACTCGGTGAGGGCGGCGACCGCTGCGGCCAGGTGCTCGCAGTTGTCAAGCACGATCAGCACCCGCTGGTCGCGGTGGGCGCCCGCACGCGAGGCGTTCAGATGGGCGCTGATGGCCTCCGCCGGGTCCGTGCCGGGCGTCTCCGGCACCCCGAGTCCGGCCGCCACGGTCTGGGCGACGACCTGCGCGTCGTAGAGCGGCGCGAGCTCGACCCAGGCGACGTCGACCGCGCCGTCGGCCTCGGTGCCGGCCGCCAGCGCGGCCGCCGCCGCGAGCGCCAGCCGCGTCTTGCCGGTGCCGCCGGGACCGGTGAGCGTGAGCAGCCTGCTCTGTCCCGCCGCGGTGGTGATCGCGGCCAGCTCCACGTCGCGGCCGACGAGCGGCGTCAGCCGCACGGGAAGCCGTCCGGAGGTCAGCGCTGCCATCTGGTGAGCCCGTCCGCTCTGCTAGTGCTCGGGCGGCCGACCCGCAGGCTGCCGCCGACTGCCGATCGACCTGAAGTGCCTATTACCGAAGGTAGTCAATTCTCGGTTGGTGCGGAATACGGGAGATATCTGGCTGATCGTGATGTTGCGGACTTTCTTCCCACTGAACATCCCCCGGTAACCCAAGAACCGCCCCCCGGTCGTTCCCCCGGTGCTTCGAACCGGTCGCAGGACGCGCCCGTTCACTGCGACGTACGGGGCACCGCAGCACGCACCGGACGCGCAGAGCCGGGTCAACAGGGGCATCCGGCGCTGATTCCACTGGAGAGGGATAGTCCAATGAGGAACATCAGAAACAGCAAGTCGCTGATCGCGGTGACGGCGATGGCAGTCGGGGGATTCGCCATCGCGGGGGCTGCGCTCGCGACGATGGCAGGCTCCGCTCCGGCGCAGGCCGCGATGACGCCGACCGCGACCGCCACGCCCACGGCAATCGGGACGTCGACCACCACAACGATCGCGCTGCAGACGCAGATGGCGGGCCAGCGGGCCTACCGCTTCAGCACGATCGACAACGCCGCTGACGTGACGTTCAACCAGCTGCTGGGCATCAACAACGGCGGCGTGATCGCCGGGTACTTCGGCTCCGGCGCGGCCGACCACCCGAACAAGGGGTACCGGCTCTTGCTGCGCTACGGCCAGCCCTATTACGCCAACGAGAACTTCCCCGGCTCGGTGCAGACTCAGGTCACCGGGCTGAACGACAAGGGTGACACGGTCGGGTTCTGGTCATCCATGAATACCACCAACATGGTCAACAACAACTTCGGTTTCTACGAGCTCAACGGCCACAAGTTCCACACGGTGCAGTTCCCGACCGGCGACAACGCCAGCCCGCCGGTCGACCAGCTGCTCGGCCTCAACGACCACGACATCGCGGTCGGCTTCTACACCAACGGTCAGGGCAACAACCGCGGCTACACCTACAACATCAACACCAAGCAGTTCAGCCGGGTGCTGGTGCCGGGCTACCCGAGCGGAACGGCCGGACCGAGCCTGACCGCGGCCGCGATCAACAACCACGGCGACGTCGCCGGGTTCTACGTCGACCGGAACGGCACCACCGACGCGTTCCTCGCCCGCAAGCACGGAAAGTTCCTGACCCTCGACTACCCGGGCGCGTCGGCCACCCAGGCGTTCGGCGTCAATGACCGCGACGAGGTGGTCGGCGCCTACACCGACGGCACCGGCTCCGGCGACGCCATGCACGGCTTCACCTGGACCCCGGGCGGCGGCTTCGCCTCCGTCGACGACCCGCACGGCATCGGCGCCACCACGATCAACGGCGTGAACGACGCCGGCGACCTGGTCGGCTTCTACGTGGACGCGGCGGGCAACACCGACGGGCTGCTGGCCACCCCCGCCCACAACTAGATCTGACGCTAAGCGCGGCGAACGGGACCGCCCGGCTCACCGGCCGCGGCGGTCCCTCGTTTGCCCGGGGGCAGCGCCACGGTCCGTTCGAAGCGAAATGCTGTTGATTTTTTGGCCTTTTGTGGCGGCTTAATGACATGATTCGCGCGAAGGATGCCGATCGGGGAAGGCAGATCCACATGTGGGACCGTCTGGAGCAACGGGAGATTTCCGGCCATGCCCTGCAACCCGGACCGGCCGAGCGGCCGCGCCCCGACCAGCCGGCCGGCGCCGACCTGATACCGCAGATCAAGCACATCGTGGTGCTGATGATGGAGAATCACTCCTACGACAATTACCTGGGCACGCTGGCCGGCCGGGGCGACGGGCTGCCAACCGGCCCCGACGGCGCCCCGGACTGCGCCAACGTGCTTCCCAACGGCCAGCGGGTCGCCGCCCACCACCTGACGTCCACCGTCCAGTTCCCCGGCAACCCGACCCAGACCTGGAACGCCAGCCACATCTCGTACGCGAATGCCAGCTGCGGGGGGTTCGCGACCGGGGTGTGGCAAACGATCCCGGGGGGCGATCCGGCCGTTCCGATGGGCTACTGGACCGAAGACGAGCTGCCGTTTTACCACGCGCTCGCCCGCACCTTCCCGGTGGCGGACCGGTGGTTCTGCTCCTGCCTGGGGCCGACGTTCCCGAACCGGCGGTTCCTGATCGCCGGCACCGCGCACGGCCTGGTCGACGATCTGCCGTGGGACCTGGTGGACTACCCGGAGGCGGGGACGATCTTCGACGCATTGACCACCCACGGCATCTCCTGGGCGAACTACCACAACGTGAACCGGGCCTCGGTGGTGCTCAAGCGGCTGCTGGGCGCGCCCGGCCTCGTCGCGCTGCGGCGGCTCGCGTCGCTCGGCCGATGGCTGCCGGGGGTGACCAACGCGGTGCGCGGCAACAAGTCGTTCACCGCCGACCTCTACCCGCTGGGGCTCGCGCGGTGCGTGCGGCACCTGCGGACCACGCCGCGGTTCTTCGCCGACGCGGCGGCGGGGACGCTGCCGTCGGTGTCCATCGTGGACCCGGACTTCGGCGCCTACTCGGAGGAGAACCCGCAGGACATCAGCCTGGGCGAGTCCTTCGCGGGCGCGGTGATCAACGCGGTGATGAACGGGCCCGCCTGGGAGTCGACCCTGCTGCTGTGGATCTACGACGAACACGGCGGCTACTACGATCACGTGCCGCCGCCGGACGCGGTCGCGCCGGACGGCGTGCCGGCCCGGAACTGGCAGCTCTCGAACGGATGGACGCGGCGGCTGATGGAGATTCTGGCGCCGAAGTCGCTCAAGGCGCTGAAGAACGCCGACGACGGCCCGGTGACCTACGAGAAGTACGGGTTCCGGGTGCCCGCGGTGATCGTCTCTCCCTACGCGCGGCCCGATTTCGTGCTCAGCGACGTGCTCGACCACACCTCGGTGCTCAAGCTCATCGAGGAGAAGTGGAACCTGCCACCGCTCACGCACCGCGACGCGGCCGCCGTCTCGCCGCTTGGCGCCCTCGACCTGACCGCCCCGCCCGCCTTCCTGACCCCGCCGCTGCTGCCCGAGGCCAAGGCCGGCCCGTTCCGGCCGTCGTAACGCCAGCGCCCTTCGGTGCCCGTCAGTCGGCGAGCAGGAAGTCGGCGCAGCGTTCGGCGATCATGATCGTGGGGGCGTTGGTGTTGCCCGAGGTGACGGCGGGCATCACCGAGGCGTCGGCTACGCGGAGCCCGGCAATCCCCCCGACGCGGAGGTCCGGGCTGGTCACGGCCATCGAGTCGATGCCCATCTTGCAGGTGCCCACCTGGTGGTGGTACGTGATCAGGTTGCGCATCCCGTACTCGAGGAGCTCCTCATCGGTGCGGACGTCCGGACCGGGGGCGATCTCGCGGGCCCGCCAGTCCTTGAGCGCCTGCGCCTGGCCGACCTCGCGCGAGAGCCTGAGGCTGGCCAGCAGCGCCTGCACGTCGGCGGGCTCGGACAGGTACCGGGGATCCATCGCCGGGTGGTCGGTCGGGTCGGCCGACCGGAGCCACAGACGGCCTCGGCTGAGCGGGCGGATGATGCCCGCCACGATCGCGTAGCCGTCGCCGTAGGCCGGCTGCGGGTACCCCTCGACCGGCATCGGGAAGTGCGACATCAGCGGCTGCAGGTCCGGCGCGGGCATCCCCGGGTCGCTGGCGGCGAAGAAGTGCGCCTCCAGGTTGTTGGCCTTGCCCTCGGGGATCTTCTGCGATGACTGGTACAGCACGGTCGCCAGCGCGTGGTCGTGCAGGTTGGCGCCGACCCCGGGCAGGTCGGCGCGGACGTCGATGCCGAGCGCGCGCAGGTCGTCGGCCGGGCCGATGCCGGACAGCAGCAGCAGCTGGGGCGAGCCGATCACGCCGCCGCAGACGATCACGTCCCCCGCGCAGCGCAGCTCGGTGGCCGGCCACGGGGCCAGGTCAGGGTGCGGCGCGGAGTCGGACGGGTCGGTTCGATGCGCGTAGACCAGGCCGGGGCGGGACAGGCGGACTCCGACCGCCCGGCCGCCGTCGTCGACCACCAGGTTCGCGACCTGAGACCCGGTGATGACCGTGAGCAGCGGGCTGTCCACGATCGGCTCGATGAACGCGGTCCAGGTGGACATCCGGCGGCCGTTCCTGACCGTCATGTGGGTGAGGCCGACGCCCATGATCGAGTCGCCGTTGGGGTCGTGGTTGTGCGGTACGCCGCGTTCGACCGCCGCCTCGATCATCGCGAGCGTGACCGGGTTGGGCTCCTTGATCCTGGTGACGGGGAGCGGGCCGCCGACGCCGTGGTACTCGCCGGGGCCGTCCTCGAAGTCCTCTGATCGCTTGAAGTACGGCAGGACGTCCTGGTAGGACCAGCCGAGGGCGCCGTTGTAGGCCCAGTTGTCGAAGTCCGCGCTGGCGCCGCGGATGTAGATCATGCCGTTGAGCGCGCTCGACCCGCCGAGTACCTTCCCCCGCGGCCAGAAGACGCTGGTCTTGAGCGAGTGCCGCTGCGGCTCGGTCGTGTAGGCCCAGTCCTCGGGCGAGTTCCACAGCTCCCAGGAGCGGTTAGGCTGGTGGATCGCCGGGTTGTAGTCGGGGCCGCCCGCCTCGACCAGCGCGACCGAGCGGCCCGCGTCGACCAGGCGGCGCGCGATCACGCAGCCGGCCGATCCCGCGCCGACGATGATGTGGTCGAACTCTGTGCTTGCGCCTCCGGCTGCCATGCCAGTGCCTTCCTTGCCGCCGAGCCCCTACCCCTGCTCACATCATGCGAATTCTGCTGCTGATGTCATTGCGCGGCAACACAGATTCCGGCCGTAGTTTTTTCGGCCCCCGCGGCCCTCTTTGGCCGCGGGGGCCGACGTCAGCGCGCGACGCTGCGCTAGGCGGTGGCGCTGAGCGTGCTGCCGCCGGTCAGCCGGGCCAGCGGCGGGCGCTCGACCAGCTCGCTCAGGTGCTCGTCGAGCCGGAGACCGTCGACGGTCCCGACCGCGTGCAGGTAGGTGTCCGGCTGGCGGAGTTCCCAGAGGTCGGGCTCCGTCCCCAGGCCGTCGCCGTCCAGGCTCGCGGCCAGGCCCTCGCGCGCGGCCACGGTCCTGAGCACGACCGAGGACATGCGGGTCAGGCTGGCCAGCGGCTGGTGCCGGTTCTGCCTGGTGCCGAGGTCGACCTGGGCCATGGCCTCCAGGCCGACCTGCTGGTAGACGTCGATCACCATGCCGATCTCCACCCCGTAGCCGGTGAAGAACGGCACGTTGGCGAGCAGGTCCCGACGGGCGGCGAACTCGCCCGCGAGCGGCTGCACGAACCCCGCGAGCTCGGGGTAGAAGAGGTTGAGTAGCGGCTTGGCCATCAGCTCGGTGACCCGGCCGCCGCCGTCGGGTATCTGCTCCTCGCCCTGCTTGAACGGACGCCGGTAGGCGGCCTTGACGAACTGGATGTCGGGGTCCGCCAGGAGCGGGCCGAGGGTGCCGTAGACGAAGTGCTCCTCGAAATCGGTGGTGTCGGCGTCGGCGAACATGACGATGTCGCCCCGCGCGGCGGACAGCGCGCGCCACATCGCGTCGCCCTTGCCCTGCGCGGGGCCGTAGCCGGTCAGGAGCTCGTTCTCGGAGAAGACCTCGGCACCGTGGGCGCGGGCGATGTCCGCGGTGCCGTCGGGGGAATCGGCGTCGACGACGATTACCTGGTCGAGGAGCCCGGTCCTGGCCTGCAGGCCCGCGACGGTGGTGAGGATGGAACCGATCGTGCCAGCGACGTTGCGGGCCGGGAAGATCAGGGTTATGGAGGGTCGCTCCGCCCTTGTGTCGGTCGATAGCGCGAGACCCTCAAAGTCCCGGTGGTGATACGAGCGCTGCTCAAACCATTCCCAGACTGTCATGTTCATATAACGACATCCTGACTTGTTTAGTTGCAGCGTTGTTGCACAGGACCGCTCGCGCCACAACTGCCCGGTTGGCACGTTAGGGCTACCCGTGAGGCTGGTGGGTATGCCCGATGCCCGCTTAGGGGTAGCTGAGGATGATGTCGGCATCTCTCGACACATCGGTCAGCAGCGAGATCTAACGATCGAAACGTGGCGCATCTAACGTCCGTCACTCCATATAACTAACCAAATGCTAATAAGTCACGCCAACGGAACCTTTCGTTAACCTGCGCGACCACTGGCCGACGACCGACGCCGGTTCGATGGCTGGGGATGTCCATGGACGGGAGTCCGCAGACGAGGGCGTCCGACGACGACAGGAGCGACTTATGCGTCCGAGAACCGGCATCGCCGCGTTCGCCGCGTTCATGACCACCGCGGGCGTGCTCGCGGCGGCGGCCGCGGGTGCCACCGCGGCCCACGCGAGCACCACCGCCCACCAGGCCGGCCGGGCGGGTTCGGCCAGACCCGGCTGATCCCGGGCGACCTGCTGGTCAGCACCAGCTACTACAAGAACGACCCGAACATCGTGGCCGGGACCACGCAGCTGCCGCCCGGCTGCACCACCAAGTGCGGCACCGCGATCGCGGACGGCAACTACCCGTACGTGTTCAACAACGACTCGGTGGACGGTAGCTTCGGCGTCGTCTCGCCGCTCTACCTGAAGCAGATCACCCCGTGGGGCTTCCCGCAGGGCGTCATCCCGGTGCCGACGAACGAGCTGAACACCAGCTTCTCGTCGAAGTCGGAGGGCGCGCTCAACCTGTCACCCGACGGCAAGGCCCTGACGTTCATCGACTACGCGACCGCGGTGGACACCGTTGACGCGTCGAACGCCAACACCCCCGGCGTCATCGACCCGACCAACCCGGTTCCCGGCGCGTACTACCGCGCCGTCGCCCAGCTGTCGGCGAACGGGAAGTTCACCTTCACCGAGACCAACGCCTACAGCGGCAACAACGGCCGGGCGGCGATCACGGCCAGTGTCGACGGCAAGGACTACATCTACACCGCGGGCAACGCGGGTAACGGCTCCAAAACGCAGCCGACCGGGGTCGTCCTCGGCGCGGGCGCGCAGATCATCACCCCGTCCACTCTGCCGGAGGCGGACCAGACGCCCGGCCTGCCCACGCCGGTCGGGAGCTTCAACATCACCCAGCTGGGCGACACGGCGGACAAGGTCGGCAAGGACGACAACTTCCGCGGCCTGGCGCTCTACAACAACGTGCTGTACTACACCAAGGGCAGCGGCGGCAACGGCGTCGACACCGTGTACTTCCTCGACACCACCGGCACCGCGTGCCCGAACGGCGTCGGCCTCCCGGTCGCGGGCGCGAAGCTGCCGACCACCGGGATCGAGTCCACCCTGACCTCGACCGGCCTGGCGAGCAACATGTGCATCCTGAAGGGATTCCCGACCGCACTCGCCAACCACGGCCACGGACGCCAGCGACTACCCGTTCGGCCTGTGGTTCGCCAACCCGACCACGCTGTACGTGGCCGACGAGGGGGCGGGCGACAACACCTACGCGGCCGGCTCCTACACGGCGGCCGCCGCCTCTGCCACGGCCGGCCTGCAGAAGTGGGTCTACAACTCGACCGCGGGCCAGTGGCAGCTCGCCTACACCCTGCAGAACGGCCTCAACCTCGGCACCCCGTACACCGTCCGCGGCTACCCGACCGGGATCAACTCCGTCACCGGGCTGCCGTGGGCCCCGGCCACCGACGGCCTGCGCAACCTGACCGGCCAGGTCAACCGGGACGGAACCGTCTCCATCTGGGCGGTCACCTCCACCGTGAGCGGCGGCGGCGACCAGGGGGCCGACCCGAACCAGCTGGTCGAGATCACCGACCCGCTGAAGGCCACCACCGCGGCCTCCTGGGAGGAGTTCCGCACCGTGGTGCCGGCCGAGTACAACCAGGTGGTGCGGGGCGTGTCGTTCACGCCGACCGAGGGCCACAACGGCCGCTAGCCGGTTAGCCAACTCCGCCCATAGGCGATATGTCGGGTAATGCCGGGTGCGCACCGCACCCGGCATTACCTTTTGCGGTGCCTCCCGGCGGCCCCGCAGCGTCGCGGAATAGCCAGCTGCCAGACGCGTTGTCACCTACTGACGGTGTGTACCGCCCGTCCCGGCTCTTCTGCCGCTCCCCCGCCAGCCCCCCATCGATTGGCTCCTTTGCGTCTGCTTATGACCTTTCCCCCCATCCGTAACGTCCGCTCCGCGCTGGCCGTGACGTCCACCCGGGCCACGGCCGCGTACATCACCAGGCTCACCGCCACCGCGACCTTCGCCTACCTGCTGGCGACGCTCATCCCCGGCACGACCTCAAGGCCGGTGCTTGCTCCGCTCACCGCGCTGCTGGTGCTGCAGGCAAGCACGTACGAGACGATCCGCAGCGGGCTGAAGAAGGTCCTCAGCGTCACCGTCGGCGTCCTGGTGGCGGTCGGCGTGGCCGAGTTCATCGGCTTCTCCTGGTGGCAGCTCATGCTGCTGATCGCGGCCGCGCTGCTCATCGGCGCGGTGCTGCGGCTGGGCGACGACCTGCTCGAGGTGCCGATCAGCGCGATGCTGATCTTCGCCTCGGCCGGGCAACACGCGGCCGCCACCGGGCGGGTCGTGGACACGCTGGTCGGCACCGGCGCCGGGCTGATCGGCGGACTGGCGTTCGCGCCGCTGCGGGTGCAGCCCGCCCGCGCAGGCCGTCTGCGGGCTGGCCGGACGGCTGGCCGCGCTACTCGACCGGATGGGCGCCGACCTGCTCGCCGACCCCGAGCCCGCCGTCGTCACGGAGTGGCTGATCGAGGCCCGATCGCTGCGGGATGAGATCGAGCGGGTCGATGACACGCTGCGGGAGGCGGCCGACAGCGCCCGGCTCAACCCGCGCGCCCTCGTCGGCACGGCCGAGTCGGTGCCCGTCAACGAGATGACGCTGTCGCTGCGGGGCGGCCTGGAGGCGCTCGAGCACGCGGCGCTGACCGTGCGCGGGCTGGCCCGCTCGGTGCTCGACGGCGCGCGGATCGACAGCACCGCCAACCCGGTCCGCGACCCGGCCACCCGGACGCGCCTGGCGGATGTGCTAACCCAGCTCGGCGCGGTGATCCGGACCTACGGCGCGCTGGTGCAGACGATGCCGGCCGGCAGCGAGTCGCTGGAGTCCGAGCTCGCGGCCGGGCTGGCGGAGACGCACCGGCTGCAGGACCGGCTGGCCGACCTGCTCGCGCCCCGGCCCTGCCCGGTCCCCGTGAGCGAGACGGGTCACGCCGACGTCGATGGCGAGCGCGCGGCCGCCAGCATCGCCGCCAGCCAGTGGCCGCTACGGGGTGAGATCCTCACCCACGTCGACCGGCTCCGCACCGGGCTGACGGCCGACTCGATTCCCCGCGAGCACGGCCAGATCCGGCCCGGGCCCCGGCCGATCAGGCTCAAGACGCCCCGGCTGCGGCCGCCGGAGCAGTTCCTGGCGGTGACGCGGTCGCTCGGTTCACGCTCCCCGGGGACGCCCTCGCTGGAGCAGCCCAAGAGCAGCGTCGTCCGGGCCCGGCGCGGTGCCCGCGGTGCCGTCAGGACCCCGAGGGCTCCTCGCCAAAGGCGCGCAGCTCGGCCCAGAGACCGCGGTAGGCCCTCGTCGCCGCGGTGTTAGGCGCGAAGACGGCGACCGGGGCGCGCTCGACCGACATGTTCTCAATGACCGACAGAGCCGGTATGACGGTGCGAGCCACCTCGGTCCGTTCGACGGAAAGCTTTTCCGTTATCTCCCGGTGCAGTTTCTTGCGCCGGTCGACCATCGAGAAGAACGCGAGCAGCTCCGGCTGGTGGCCGCTGAACTCGGCCACGAATTCAGCCAGCTGCTCCAGCGTCCGCACGGAAAGCGTGGTCGGGATCAGCGGCACGACGATGACGTCGGCCGCGTGCAGCACGTTCTCCGACACCAGGGAAACCGACGGCGGGCAGTCGAGGAAGACCGCGTCGTACTCGTCGGCCAGCGGCGCGAGCAGCTTGGAGAGCTTGCGGGCGGGCTTGCCGCCGGGCGCGTCGCTGCCGCCGCCGCCGTTGCTGGCCGCCTCGAGCAGCAGGTCCATGTTCCGGTAGGTGAAGTCGGCCGGGATCAGATCGAGGTTATCGAAATCGGTTCCCTTGATGGCGTCGTCGAGGGGTCGCTTGCCCCTGATGAGCGCCTTGCCGCCGCCCTTGACCTTGGGCTTCACCCGGAACATGAAGGAGGCGGCGCCCTGCGGGTCCAGGTCCCAGAGCACGGTCCGCAGCCCGCTCTCGGCCGCGAGGAAGGCCAGGTTGACGGCGGTGGTGGTCTTCCCGACCCCGCCCTTGATGTTGTAAGTCGCGTAGATCCGCATCTCAGCTACCGCTCCGGCTTCCCCCTGAGCAGCGCCGCTATCCGGCGCTGCTCGTCGATCCCGGCAAACGCCGCGAATCGGCGATCAAAGTCTTCCCGCGCTGCCCGCTGCCGAAGCGCGAGTCCCGCCGTCACCTCGCCCATCGCGAGCAACGTCACCGCCGGGGCCTCGCCCGCCTCGAGCATCGCCGTCGCCAGCGCCCTGATCTCCCCGATCTGCACCTCGGTGTCCTGAAACTCCCCGAGGCAGTCCTGCAGCCGCTTGAGCTCGCCGACCACCTTGGCCTGCGTCGCCCGATCGTACAGGGGGGCGAAGAACTCCAGCGCGTACCGCAGCTCTTTGGCTCGTTTACGCAGGTCATGGAGGGTCTCGGGCGGAGATTCGATGGTGATCGCCGCGCCCCGCCGTGCGGTTTTGGTAAAGGCAGCGCGGGTTCGCTCGGCCGCGAGGTTGCCGGCCAGCTCCCCTGCGGCTCCTCTTTCTCGTCCCGAACGGACCCGGGCGGCTCTGGTGCCGGGATTGCCGTCCTTGATCGCGGTCAGCGCCACCCGCCAGTCCCTGGTCAGCCCGGTGAATCTGGCCGACTTCAGGCCCCGGGTCAGGATCCTGAACTCGCGGCGTCGCCGCTGCTCCAGGTAGGTGCGGAAGGGCTCGAGGTCGTCCGGCTTGGCCGCACTGAGCGAGTGCGCGGTGTCGTCGAAGTCGAGCAGGTGCACGTCTAGGTCCCTGGTCGGCGTGGTCAGGTCGCCGACCCACCTGAACTCGGCCGCGAAGAACGCGGCCTCGTCCTCGGTCAGCCCGGCCCGGCCGGTCAGCGCGTCGCCGAAGAGCTTCAGGGCGCTGCGGGTGCGCCGCACCGAGACGCGCAGGTCGTGCAGGAACTCGGTGTCGGTGTCCGCGAGCACGCCGCCGACGTTCGCCTCGACGGTGTCGAGCAGCCGGAGCAGGATCGTCGCGGCCGCCTGGCTGGCCGGCCAGGCGGCCGAGATGTCGGTGTCGACCTTGTTGGAGTAGTCGCCGGGACGACGCCCGATGACGCCCAGCGCCGCCGCGAACGTCGACGTGGCGCGCCGGCTCGATGCCGGGCGCCGCGCCGACCAGGCGGCCGGCCGTGCGGGCGGCGCCGGGGTAGCCGCGGACCTCGGTGATCGCCAGCCGGGGGGCCAGCGGGGCGGGTTGCGGGCCGGGAATCGACGCGCGTTCGACCAGCAGCCGGGCGACGGTCTTGCCGTCCTCGTTCAGCAACCGGTGGGTGGTCGTCGTGCTGGTGACCGTGACGACGGGCAGCAGCGCCCGCGGGGCGACGAGGCCGCTGATCCGCGCCGCCACCGGGCCGTCGGGCAGCTCGCCCATCAGGTGCGGGCGGGCCGCCTGCCAGCCGATGACCGGCTGGCTGACGTCGGGGCGGTCGGCACCGCGATCGGCACTGGGATCGCCACCGGCGTCGCTACCGGGGTCGCCGGAGAGCAGCAGCTCGCCGCCTCGCGATCGGCCCGCGTATTCCAGGGTCAGCCCGGCCCGGTACAGCCGCCAGTCGAAGGTGTCGAGCCAAGTGCGCCGGAGGGCGGCGGCGGACCGGCCGGACCGGCCGCCCGGCTCGGGGATGACGTCGAACTCGGTCCCGAGGGCCGCCAGCACTCCGGCGAGGCTCTCGTCCCACGCTTGCGCGTCGTGTCCGGAGGCAATGAAACCTGCCAGGCCAGGGGTCACCGCGCAACTCCTCTCCCGGCGATGTGATGCAGCCATCATTTAAGCATAAATTCACCGTTAAGTGTTAATTATGTTTGCCTTCTGTTAACCCCGTGTTTACTTTACCGATAGAGCCGACCGTTCGCGCACGTCAATTGCCTTCGTGTCGGCGCGACGTAACCGGCCAGGGGTGGCCGGTCGCGGCCAGGACGTCGGCCGGGCGCGGCATGCCCGACTGGGTGCCCGGCCGGGCGGCCGCCGCGGCGCCCGCCGCGGCGGCGGCGGTGACCGCGTCCGCAGGCGGAACGCCGGCCGCGAGGGCGACCGCGAGGGCGCCGACGAAGGTGTCGCCCGCGCCCACGGTGTCGACGGCGGTGACCTTGAAACCCGGGACCGTCACGACGCCGGGGCGGCGCTCACCATCGCCTGCCGCGTCGGTTCCTGCGCTGTTGGTTTCTGCGCCGTTGGTTTCTGCGGTGTTGGTTCCCGCGCTGTTGGTTTCCGCGCCGGCCTCGGCTGCCGTCTGGCCGCAGTAGGCGGCGCCCGCCGCGCCGGCCGTGACCACGGCGTTGCGCGCGCCCGCCGCGACCAGGTCGGCCGCCGCCTCGGCGGCCTCGGCCAGCCCGGCCACGGCGCGTCCGAGCACCGCGGCGGCCTCGGATTCGTTCACCACCAGCCAGTCGGGGCCGACCGCGACCAGACCGGCCGCCTCAGGCGGGGCGGGCGCCAGGTTGAGCACCCGCAGCAGGCGGCCCGCCGACGCTGCCAGCGCCGCGCTGATCATCGGAACCGGCACCTCGGCGCTGATCACAAGCACGTCACGGGATGCGCCGGTCGGGTGCGGAGACGGCGCGTCGGCTGACTCGGCGACGGGATCGGCGCTGTGGGACGCCGATCGGTCGGGGCCCGCCACGCGGGCGATATCGGCGGCGCTGACCTCGTGATTGGCGCCCGGGGCGACCGTGATCATGTTCTCGCCGGCCTGGTCGACGGTGATCATCGCGATTCCGGTGGGGACGCCGGCCACGGTGCGGACCGCGCTGTCGTCAACCCCCTCGGCCCGGAGCGCGGCCCGCAGCGTCCGGCCGAAGTCGTCGTCGCCGAGGCAGCCGATCATCGCGACCGACATCGGGGTCTCACCCGCCAGCCGGGCGGCCGCCACCGCCTGGTTGGCGCCCTTCCCGCCGGGGGCGAAGGCGGCGGCGCCGCCGAGCACCGTCGCGCCGGGGCCGGGCAGATCCGGCACCGTGACCGAGATGTCCATGTTCAGGCTGCCGAGCACGGTCAGCCTTGCCGCGAAGACCACGACCGCACCGTACCGCCGGCCGACGCCCGCAAGCCAGGTGTGGCGCGCTTTGCAGCGCGATCTCGCCCGCGTGCATGACGCGCTGGGCGCGGGTAGTGATAACGGAAGACTCGCGAACGGCGCGGTTTCGAGCCCGACTGGACATAACCCCTAACGCGATATATCTTGTTACCTGGAGGTAATCATGAGCGAGTTCGAGCGTCGGATCAGAGAACTGTGGACGCGTATCACCGCGGGGCTGTCAAGCTCCGCCAAGACCGCCGGGCGCAAGCGGAGCGAATCGACCGCGCAACTGCGCAAGGAGGCCGCCGCGCGGGCTCAGCAGGCCGCCGCCAAGGCGCGCGACCTGCGTGACACCGACGCCGCCAAGAAGGCGGCGAGCGCCCTGCACGACCTGCGGGAGCACGACGCGGCCAAGAAGGCCGAGGCGGCCATCAACGACCTGCGCTCGACCGACGCGGCCAAGAAGGCGGAGAGCGCGATCGCCGACCTGCGGCAGCGCGAATCGGTCAAGAAGGCCGAGGAGGGCGCGCGCAAGGTGCTGCACGACCTGTTCTCGGGCGGCGACAAGGCCGGGTCCACCCCGGCGTCCTGACGAGAAAACCGGTTGCGGCGGGTCGTCGTGGGATGAGACGCTGCACGCGCACTAGGTAGGCACCGGCCTTAAGGCCGGCCATGCGGAAGGAGGGCGCCCTGATGAGTACGCCCGTTGCGGGCTCTGACCAGCCTGTCCTGACCGCAGCCCACCTGAGGAGCTTCACCAGTGCGCGACAGCGCGGATTCCTACGACCCCGCCTTCGGCCGGGTCCGCAAGACCAACAGCAAGCGGCAGCGTAACGACTTCGACGACCAGGAGACGTTCGCCAAGCGCGACCGGCACGTCAAGCGCCTGATGGCGGTGGAAGCCGCCGCCGACGCGACCGACGGCCTGGCGCCGGGCGAACGCTGGTCCACCTGGGACCAGTCAACCCCCACCGAGCGCGGCCCCCGGCCGCACCCCCAGTGGGTCGTCACCGACCTCGCCGCCATCGACACCGAGCTCGGCATCGTGAAGACCGGCAAGGAAGCAGACGTCTACCTCATCCGCCGGGCGGTGCCGGCTACCGGGCAAGCGGGCGCGGGCCGTTCGTGCCTGCTGGCGGCGAAGCGGTACCGCGACCCTGAGCACCGGCTGTTCCATCGCGACGCCGGCTACCTGGAGGGCCGTCGGACCAGGGACTCCCGGGTGACCAGGGCGGCCGCCAACCGGACCGCGTTCGGCCGCCAGGCGATCGCCGGGATGTGGGCGAACGCCGAGTTCACCGCCCTCTGCCGGCTGTACCAGGAAGGGGTACCCGTCCCCTACCCGGTGCAGATCACCGGCACCGAGGTGCTGCTGGAGTTCATCGGCGACGCCGATGGCGACGCCGCGCCCCGGCTGGCGGAGACACGGCCCGACCAGCAAGAGCTAACCGATCTCTGGGATCAGCTGGTGACGGCCCTGGTCACGCTCGCCCGCCGCGGGCTCGCACATGGCGACCTGTCGCCCTACAACCTGCTGGTCCACGCAGGCGCGCTCGTGATGATCGACCTTCCGCAGGTGGTCGACGTGATCGCGCATCCGACCGGACGCGACTTCCTTGAGCGGGACGCGAAAAACGTGGCGACGTGGTTCGCCAGCCGCGGCCTGCGGGCGGCGGACCCGGAAAAGCTGGCGGGCCTCCTCGTCGAGGAGGCCCGTCTGGCCTTACGCCGTCAAGCCAATGAGGTCCCGGGGCCGGGTCGGGAGGATCCCGGCCCCGGAAGCTGGGCTAGACCTTCTGCTTGACGGTGAGCTTGCCGTTGCGCATCGTCCCCAGCCGCTGGGCGCGGCGGGCGACGGAGCTGTCGTGGGTCACCATGACCATGGACAGCCCCTTGTCCTGCCAGAGCTTCTCCAGCAGGGCGATGATCTCATCGCGGGTGTCCTCGTCCAGGTTGCCGGTCGGCTCGTCCGCCAGCAACACCTTGGGCTCCTTCACCAGCGCACGGGCGATCGCCGTGCGCTGCTGCTGGCCGCCCGAGAGTTCCGACGGCAGGTGCCCGGCCCGGTCGGCGAGCCCGACCGAGGCCAGCGCCTCGGCCGCGCGCGCCTTGCGCGACTTGTCGCTGACCCCGAGCGGTACCAGCGCCGTCTCCACGTTTTCCTGCGCCGACAGGGTCGGGATCAGGTTGAACGTCTGGAAGATGAAGCCGATCGTGCTGGCCCGCACCTTCGTCATCGGCCCCTCGCCCAGCCTGGTCAGATCGGTGCCGTCGAGGAGGACCGAGCCCGAGCTGGCCCGGTCGAGGCCGCCCAGGATCTGCAGCAGGGTGGACTTGCCGTGGCCGGTCGGCCCCTGAATGGCCATCCACTCGCCGTCGGCGATCTCCAGGTCGACGCCCTGGAGCGCGTGGACCGTCTGGCGGCCCTTGGGGTAGTCCTTCTTGACATCTGTGAGCTTGTACATGAGTTTGTCTCCCTCAATCCGGCCGTCAGGCGACCTTGGACAGGGCCGCGGCCGGGCGCAGTCGCGCCGCCCGCCAGCCGCCGAACGATCCGGCGATCAGCCCGCCGAGGACCGCGAGGATCACCGCGGCGAGCACCGCGCCGACCGTGACCGGTGCGCTCAGGTGCTCGGTGACGGTGGCCGCGGTGCTGGCCGCGTGGGCGAAGCCGCCGGTGAACGAGCCGGTCCCGGTGCCGGTGCCACCGCCGGGGAAGCCGCCGTAGCCGCCAGCGCCGAAGCCGCCGCCGGTGAAGGTCCGCGCGCCCCCCGGCGTTGCGTTTCCGGTGGTGCCGCTGGCGAGCGAGGCCGTCAGCGGGTGGGCGAACTTGCCGACGGCGAACGCGCCTAGGAAGCCGAGCCCGACGCCGAGGGCGCCGCCGACGATGCCGATCGCGATCGACTCGCCCATCACCTGGCCGACCACCCGGCGGCTCTTCCAGCCGAGCGCCTTCAGCGTGCCGAACTCACGGATGCGCCGCGAGACGGCCGACATCGTGAGCAGGCTGGCCAGCAGGAACGCCGCGATCAGGACCGCGATCGCGAGCCACTTGCCGAGGTTGTTGGCGAGTGACGACGCGCTTGAGATCGAGCCGGTGACCTGACTCGCGAGCGAGTCCTGGTCGGTCACGGTCGCGCCGGGGATGGCCTTGCTGATCGCGCTGGCCACGGAGGTGATGTCCTGGCCGCTGGTGGCCGTCACGTAAACCTGGTTGACGTCATTCTTCATGCTGGCGAGGGTCTGTGCCACGGTGAGGGGGATGTAGTAGTCGGGCGGAGTGTCGCCGGACGGCGCGGTCACAACGCCGATGACCTTGAAGCTCGTCTTGTCGATGGTGACCGTGCTGCCGACCTTGATCTTGTTCGAGGTGGCGTAGTTCGAGTCCACCAGCGCCAAATGCGCGGTCGTGTCCGCGGTGGTGAACGTCGCGCCCGAGGAGAGCTTGCCGGTGCTGAGCGGGCCGAGCTCACCGGTGCCGAGGTCCACGCCGTCCACGGTGAACGTGGTGGGCGTGAACGAGGAGCGGAAGCTCTGGCCGCCTGAACCGCTAGTACCGCCGCCTGTCCCACCGCCGAAACCGCCGCCCGAGCCACCGCTCGAGTTGATCGCAGGAATCGTGCCGGTGATCTTCGTATCGGTGAGCTCAAGCCCGCCCGCCACCGCCGCGACGTCCTTGATGGACGAGATCGCGGTTACCGATGTCGACGCGATGGTGCCAAGGCCGGTGCTGCGCAGAGACTCAGTGTCGATCTTGGTCCCCGCCGCGGGCCGCGAGGTGGTGCCGGTTCGGAAACCGAACCCGAACGACTGCGGGCCTCCGGACCCGGCGGTCGGGGTTTTGGACACCGTGATGTCGGTACCCACGCCGTACAGCGAGTGCAACACGGACGCCTGGGCGTTCTTGACCCCGGCCGCCGCCGCGGTCACCGTGATCACCAGCCCGATCCCGAGCGCCAGCCCGATGGCTATGAAGATCGCCTGGCGCGCCCGGCGGCGCAACTCGCGCCAGAGGTAAGTGAAGAACATCAGACTCCTCAGCGGATTAGCAGATAAATGGCGGTGCGGACTGGTCTCGCTCGGGGGAGCGCATCAAACCCCGGCGTGACGTCCGCACCGCCATGAACTCTGGCGTTCATACCTGAGGGGTACCTGAGCCAAGGCTCCGAACAGCCCATCAACGCGCGCTCCCTCAGCGCCCTTCAGCATCCGGCAATCGCGCCGCAATCTTTCGCCAAACAGGGCCGTCAACTCCTGCCCTAACATCAGGCATCCGGTCCTTCGGCGAACCGCCGGTCTTTCGTTAGACGGGGCAGCCCGCAAGACGGCAGCCGGCGCCGACCTGGGCCCCCCTGTCGCGGAGAACGCCGACAACCTCCGCCGCAGTCCGGCACCGCGCTTCCTGCGTGCAAAGGTCCAGGTACCCAAAGCGCATGGTGACGATTTTCTCGACCGCGAGGTTCCGCCTATCGCGCCGTTTATCGCGCCACTGCTGCCCTGCGGGATGGGCGGCGCCCCCGTCCAATTCCACGCACACCTGATATTCCTCATACAGGTTGTCCAGGTAGATGCTCCCGCCGCCGACCTTGATGCGCGCCTGACGCGTGGCGACGGGAAGCTTATGCCGACGCTCAACGCCACGCAGGTACCATCGCTCGACCGCCCGATGACGCCACTTTGACTAACGAGGAGCTCTCGGCACTCCTCGGGAATTTCCAGGGCCATGGATCAAGCGTCGCCATCCCGAGGCACCCCAAGCGATGGACGTCCCAAGCCTGTGAATAACATGCCCAGTTTGCCCCTTGCCTGTGGATAACCACTACCGGAGGCCCCCGCTCCGTGGTAGCAGCGGCCGCGTCACCGGCAGGAAGCATGATCGGGTGTTGTTGGGGGCGCTATACGACCCGAACAACACCCGATAGCGCATGGCGGGTGGGGTGGGGGCTGGGCGCGAGTGGTGCGCAACTGCGGGTTCGGCCCGCCGAATGGGTTCTCGGCGGGCCGAACGCGTTGAGGGTAGTTAGACGCCGGATTCGCGGAGGGCGCGGATGCCTTCCTTGAGCGACGACATGGTGGCGATGACGGCCGAGGGCTCGTAGCCGCAGTGCGCCATGCAGTTGGCGCAGCGGGGGTCCTTGCCCCGGCCGTACTTCTCCCACTCGGTCGTCTCGATGAGCTCCTTGTAGGTCTCGGTGTAGCCGTCGGACATCAGGTAGCACGGCTTCTGCCAGCCGAACAGCGAGTACGACGGGATCGACCAGGCGGTGCACTCGTACTCGACCTTGCCCTCGAGGAAGTCGAGGAAGAGCGGCGTGTGCATGAGACGCCACTTCTTCCTGCGGCCGTCCGCGAACGCCTTGCGGAACATCTCCCTGGTCTCCTCGACGCCAAGGAAGTGCTCCTGGTCGGGTGCCTTCTCGTAGGCGTATCCGGGCGAGATCTGCAGGTCGTCGACGCCCAGCTCGTCGTTGAGGTAGTCGAGCACCTCGATGACGGTCTGGGGGGTGTCGGTGTTGAAGAACGTGGTGTTGGTGTTGACCTTGAAGCCGGCCGCCTTCGCCATCTTGATGGCCTCGACGGCCTGGTCGAACACGCCCTCCTTGGACACCGACTCGTCGTGCCGCTCGCGCAGCCCGTCGATGTGCACCACCCAGCGGAAGTAGGGCGACGGCTTGAACTTGTGCAGGTGCTTGGGCAGCAGCACCGCGTTGGTGCAGAGGAAGACGAACTTCTTGCGCTTGATCAGCTCCTGCACGATCACCTCGATCTGCGGGTGCATCAGCGGCTCGCCGCCGGCGATGGAGACCATCGGCGCGTTGGCCTCTTCGATCGCGCCAACCGCCTGCTCGACCGACATCCGCTGCTTGAGGATGTTCGCCGGGTGCTGGATCTTCCCGCAGCCGTTGCACTTGAGGTTGCAGGCGAACAACGGCTCGAGCTCGACCAGCAACGGGAACTTCTTATTGCCAGACAGCTTCTGCTTCATCAGGTGCGTCCCGATGCGCAAGCTGACGCGAAGTGGCATAGACATTTAGCGCCGTACCTCCCTAGGCAGGCCGAACTGAACTGATTCGGTAGTGGTGACCCGTTCGGTCACCGTCACCGTGCCGAGCCCGGACAGCGCGGTGATGATCTCGCTTACTACCGCCGGGGGCGCGGATGCCCCCGCCGTGAGCCCGACCACCGACGCGTCGGCCAGCCAGGACAGGTCGATGTCCGTGGCCCCGTCGATCAGGTGGGCGGGCGTGCCCTCGCGCTCGGAGCGCTCGACCAGCCGCACCGAGTTGGAGGAGTTCTTGGAGCCCGCGACGAGGACCACGTCCGCCTCCACCGCGACCGCGCGGACGGCGGCCTGCCGGTTGGTCGTCGCGTAGCAGATGTCGTCGCTGCCCGGCGCGCGCATCTGCGGGAACTTCTCCCGCAGCGCACCGGACACGTCGGCCGCCTCGTCGATGGCGAGCGTGGTCTGCATCAGGTAGGCGACCTTGGACGGGTCCTCGACCGATAGCGACGCCACGTCGGCGGCGGTCTGCACCAGCACCGTCGAGTCGGGGGCCTCGCCCAGCGTGCCCTCGACCTCCTCGTGGCCCGCGTGACCGATCAGCGCGACCGTGTACCCCTTCTCGGCGAACCGGCGCGCCTCCGCGTGCACCTTCGACACCAGCGGGCAGGTGGCGTCGATCACCGACAGGGACCGCTCGGAGGCGTCGGTGCGGACCGCGGGCGAGACGCCGTGCGCGGAGAACACGACCGTCGCGCCGTTGGGCACCTCGTCGAGCTCGTCGACGAAGATCGCGCCCCGCTGCTCCAGGTCGGACACCACCCGGGTGTTGTGCACGATCTGCTTGCGCACGTAAACCGGCGCGCCGCGCAGCTCGAGGGCCCGCTCCACGATCTCGATCGCCCGCTCGACGCCCGCGCAGAACGACCTCGGCCCGGCCAGCAGCACCGTCCGCTCGCGGCAGGCGGCGGCCCACCGCTCGGCGACCGGCGCGGCCGCCCGCAGCGCGCGCAGCGCGGCCATCCCGCCGGAGACCATGCCCGGGCCGAACCCGGAGTCGGAGACCGCCCGGATCACGGCCAGCGGACGTCCCGCCGTGGCGACCGCGATCCCCGCCGCGTCCCCGTCGCCGAGCGGGCCGGCCTCGGCCGGCTCCTTGGCCGACGGCACCAGGCCCTTGACCGCGCCCACGAGCGCGGCCGACTCCATGTCGGCCGCCAGGTAGCCGTCGGCTGCCAGCCGGGCCCGGTCGGACGACTTGACGAGCTTGCTCACTGTGCGGATCTTGCCCGCCCGGGCGTTCAGGCCGGCCCGCCGCAGTTCGGCCGCGAGCAGGTCGGCCCCCGGCAGCGTCACGGTGGTCTCGCCGTCGCTCACTTCGGTGGCGACGACCAGGTCGCCGGGGCTGAGGTCGGCGGCCAGCCCCGCCGCGGTGCCCATCACAACCATCGCTCCGAACGGACCGGGCTTACTCTGGGCGGCCGACTTCCTCGATCGGGTGGCGCCCATGCCCGTGCGCTGGACGTGGCTGGTCGGCCGGGTGAGGCCGCGGCGGACCGCGTTGGCCTCAAACCGGAGCGGCGCGTAGACGAGCAGCCCCGCCCCGACCGCCTGGGAATCGGCCACGGCCGCCTCCTCGGCAAGCCGGGGCTGGGGAATGGTCTCAGTCATGGCGTGAACCCCTTACGTATCTGCCGAGCGCGGAGACCGGGAACGCCAGCCGGTACAGGTGGTAGTTCAGGTAGAAGTCACCGGGAAAGCCGGTCCCGGTGAAGTAGGGCTCGTCCCAGGTCCCGTCCGGGCGCTGGGTCTCGGCCAGCCAGCGGATGCCTCGCTCGGTGGCCTTGCTCTCCTCTTCGCCCGCCGCCAGCAGCGCCAGCAGCGCCCAGGCGGTCTGCGAGGCGGTGGACGCGCCCCGGCCTGCCCAGGTCTTCGGGTCGTCGTAGGAGCGCATGTCCTCGCCCCAGCCGCCGTCCTCGTTCTGGTGCTCCTCCAGCCAGGCGACCGCCCGGCGGATCTGCGGCTTGTTCGGCTTGACCCCGGCCGCGATCAGCGCGGGCACCACCGCGCCAGTGCCGTAGAGGTAGTTCGCGCCCCAGCGGCCGAACCAGGACCCGTCTTCCTCCTGGTGCTTGAGCAGCCAGATGACGCCTCTCCTGCAGGCGGTCTCGTCCGCAAGCCCCTCGGCCGCGAACGCCTCCACGATGTGCGCGGTGACGTCGGCGCTGGGCGGGTCTATGACCGCCCCGAAGTCGCAGAACGGCAGCTTATTGACCAGCTGGCGGGTGTTGTCGGCGTCGAACGCGCCCCAGCCGCCGTCCTTGCACTGCATGCCCTCGAGCCAGCGCAGGCCGCGCCAGATCGCCGCCCGGTTGTCGGTCCCGGTGCGCCGCAGTGCCAGGATCACCTCGGCGGTGTCGTCGGTGTCGGCGTAGTTGTCGTTGTCGAACTCGAACGCCCAGCCGCCGGGGGCGGTGTGCGGGCGCCGGACCTGCCAGTCGCCGGGCTGGCGGATCTCCTCGTCGAGCACCCAGTTGGCGCTGGCGATCAGGGCCGGGTGGTCCTGCTCGAGTCCGGCGTCGGCGAGGGCGATCATGGACAGCACGGTGTCCCAGACCGGGGACTGGCACGCCTCAAGGCGGCGGATGCCGTCCTCCTTGATCGTGAACCGGTCGAGGGCGTCGACCGCCTTCTTGACTACCGGGGAGTCGAGGCCGTAGCCCATCAGGTGCAGCGCCATGATCGAGTAGACCCAGGGCGGCTGGATGCCGCCCCAGCAGCCGTCGGCCTCCTGGCGGGCGATGATCCAGTCGGTGCAGCGCCTGCGCGCGGCCCTTCTGGCCCGCTTGGGCAGCCTCGGCTCGATCTTGTGCAGCGCCTGGTCGAGTCCGTTGAACGCCAGCGACCAGGGATCCCGGTTGTCCGCCTTGGGCGGGCGGCCGGGCACTCGGGCGTACAGCTCGTCGAGGGCGAACGGGAGCGGCTTGCTCGGCTTGAAGCTGGACACGACGGCCAGCGCGACGATGGTCTGCCTGGCCCAGCAGCCCCAGTCGTAGATGTTCAGCGGAACCCAGGACGGCAGGTAGATGACCTCAGGCGGGATGACGGGCAGGTCGTCCCAGGACCACAGGCCGCTGATCGCGAGCCAGATCCTGGTGAAGACGCGGGTAGCGGTCAGACCGCCGCTGGCCGTGATCCAGTCGGCCGCGCGCTTCATGTGCGGCGCGTCGACCGGGTCGCCCGCCAGCTTGAGCGCCACGTAGGCCTCGACCGTGGTGGACAGGTCGCCCGGTCCGCCGTAGAAGTTGGCCCAGGTGCCGTCGTCGCGCTGCTGCGACCTGATCCAGCCGGCCGTCTCGGCCAGCTCCACCTCGGTCAGGATGCCGAGGAAATGCCTCAGCAGCACGTCCTCGGCGTCCATGGTGACGTTGGTCTCGAGCTCGCCGATCCACCAGCCGTGCGGATCCTGAAGCTGCAGCAGGTGGTCGCGGGCCCGGTCCAGCGTGCCGGCGGCGACGTCGCGGATGCCGAACGTCTCCGTGAGCGGCGCTTCCGTGCCACCGGGCGCCAGCGCGTCCGGCCGTCCCGGCATTTCATCAATCGCCTCGGCGGCCGAGGCCGCGGTTACCCGGGGGGCGGGCATGACGATGAGGTCCCGCAGGCGGGCGGCGGCACCCGCCGCCTCCGTGCCCCGCGTGGGCGCTCTCCTGGCTACCGTCGTCATCTGGCTACCACTGCCTCGCGGTGATGAACTCGGCGATGGCGATGAACTCGGCCCGGACGTCGGCCGGGACGCCGATGCCGTCGAGGGACGCGGCGGCCGCGGCGAGACGGTCGTCGGCCTCCTTCTCGGCCCACGCCTTGCCCCCGGCCGCGATGATCAGGTCGGACGCCCGCACCAGGTCGTCCTCCGACAGCTCGTCCTCCCGGGCGAGCAGCGCCTTGAGCTCGACCGCCTCCGGGGTCCCGCTGGTCAGCGCGGCCACCACCGGGAGCGACTTCTTGCGGGCGCGGAGGTCGGCGCGGACCGGCTTGCCCGTCACCTCGGTCGCGCCCCAGATGCCGAGCAGGTCGTCGGTGAGCTGGAACGCCAGGCCGACGTGGCCGCCGAACTCCGCCAGGCCCATCGCGAGCTCGGGCGACGCCCCCACGTGGACCGCGCCGATCGTGCAGGCGCACGCCATCAGCGCGGCGGTCTTGTCGCCCGCCATCTCGATGCACTCGGGCAGGGTCACGTCGCCCCGCGACTCGAACGCCAGGTCCTCGCTCTGCCCGGTGATCAGCCGCTGGACGGCGGTGGAGAGGCAGCGCGCCGCCCACGGGCCGCCCGGCGCGATGTCCTCGAGCACCAGCTCGTTGGCGAGGGCGAGCAGCGCGTCGCCGGCCAGGATGGCCGCTCCGACGCCGAACACCGTCCACGCGGTCGGCCGGTGCCGCCGCTCGGTGTCGCCGTCCATGATGTCGTCGTGCAGCAGCGAGAAGTTGTGCACCAGCTCCACCGCGACCGCCGCCATCACCCCGCGCTCGGCGGGCACGCCGGCGGCGCGGGCGGACAGCAGCGCGAGCGCGGGGCGCAGCGCCTTGCCGCTGCCGACCCGAACCGGGTTACCCTCCGCGTCGGCGAGGCCGTAGTGATAGGCGGCGACCCGGCGGACGCCAGGGCTCAGCCGGTTGATCGCGGCCTCCGTCGCAGGGCCGACCAGGTCACGCGCCACGGCGACGCCTGCAGGCATCACTACCGTCACGAGCGCACCTCCCTCTCATCCTCATCAGCGACATTCACTTCAGACACTGTGTCCACTCCAGACGCCGTGTCCACCTCGACCACCGCGTTAGCTTCACCAACTGCGTTAGCTTCAACCGCTGGGTTCGCTTCAAGCCCAGCGCTAGCTCCCGACCCGCTCTCCCGAACACCGACAAATCCTGAAATTTCGTCTTTTGTTCCCGTTGGGAAGGGCGAAGGGTTATTGCTCTGGGGGCCACGGGCCCGCCCTATCGGGGCCTGGGGGCCACGGGGCCCGTTCGGCGTCGGGTCCGACTGGACGCCTGGGGCGGAGGGGGCAGGCGCGTCCAGGTGCTCGTGCAGGGCGATGACGGCGTTGAGGCCGCTGCGGACGGCGCCCTCCATCGTGTCCGGCCAGCCGGTGTCAGTCCACGCGCCCGCCAGCGCCAGGCCGGGCAGCGCGGTCGCCGCCTGCGGGCGCAGCCTGGCCGTGCCCGGCACCTGGCGGAACGTCGCGCGCCGCTCCCTGGTGACGAAGAACTCGGTCACCGTGGCCGCGCGGGCCTCGGGGAACAGCGCGGCCAGGGCCGGGACGAACATCTCGCGCAGCTCCGCGACCGACATGTTCACGTACTGGTCGGCCGCCGACAGCGAGACCGCCAGGTACTGGCCGTCGTCGCCGCGCGCGTGCATGCCGGAGATCCGGGTCCGGTCGAACACCCACTGGACCGGGGAGTCCACCGCCGCCGCGAACGGCACGTCCATCACCTTGCGGTCGTAGCGCACGTGCACGTTGACGATCGGGGCCGCGCCCAGCCCGGCCCAGCCGTCCACCGTCTCCGCGGGCAGCGCGCCGTGCGGTATCAGCCGCGCGGCCTGCTCGTGCGGCACCGCCAGGACCACGGCGTCGGCAACCAGAATCTCGCCGCCCTGCGCGTCGCCGGACGCCGACCCGGAACTGGCGTCGGCCGTGCCGTCCGTGTCTGCGGGGTCGCGACCGTCCGCGTCTGCGCCGTCGGCGTCGTCATCCGGCCGGTCCAGCGCGCCGCCGCCCGGTGCTGCCCGGCCTAGGCGGACGAGGAACTCGCTGTCGCCCTTGAGCTCTATCGCCGCCACCTTGGTCGACAGGCGGACGGAGGCGCCGAGCTTGGCCAGCAGCCGGGCGGCGGCGGCCCCGTGCAGCTCGCCCAGGCTCAGCGCGGGGACGCCGATGTCGGCTGCGCCCGCGTCGCCCAGCAGGCCGGTCTTCACCACGACGGCGGCGAGGGCGAGAGAGGCGTCATCGCCGGGGACGTTCAGCGAGGAGATCGAGAACAGGTCCCAGAGCACGCGCCTGGTCCTGTCGTCCTGGCCGTTGGCCGCGAGCCAGTCGCCTAGACGGATCTCGTCCGTCTTCGGGTCCGCCTCGTCGAGACGCTTGAATGCGAGGGCTGCCCGTGAAATCCGGGTCCGTTCGGAAAAACTCAAAAACGGATACCCGAGGAGAGCCGGCAGCATATGAAACGGCGCGGGGACGCGACGCCTTCGCATTCTCGCTCTTTTTTCCGGCGAGATCACGGTGATATCGAAGCGCGGCTGCAGCGGCGCGTGGGCCGCCATCCCGAGGCGGTCGAGCAGGCCGCGGTAGGCCGTGCAACAGCGCAGGAACACGTGCTGGCCGGTGTCGATGGCGAGGCCGTCGCGGGTGAACGACATCGTTGCGCCGCCGAGCCTCGGCTTGGCCTCGAGCAGCGTGACCTCGGCCCCGGCCTGGGCGAGGGCGATCGCGGCGGTGATGCCCGCCAGCCCGCCGCCGACCACCACCGCCCTCATCGGGCCGCCCCCTGGCGGTACTTCCAGCGGTCGAACCCGACCAGGGCCTCGGCTGCGACCAGCGCCTTCTCGCTGCCGGGAAGCGACATCCGGCCCTCAAGGACCGCGTGCGGGTTGGCCGCGATCCGGTCCAGGAGGCGGCGGTAGATGCCGGCCATCGCGCCGGTGCAGGCCGCGCTGCGGCGGTCGATCGTGGCCAGCAGCCGCAGCCCGGAGCCGTACCACTCGCGGGCGCGGGCCGCCTCGAACTCGACCAGGGTCGCGAACCGGGCCTGCATGGCGTCGGTCGGGAACGGCTCGGGCTCGCCGAACGGCGCGAACTCGATGCCGAACCTGGTCAGGTCCTCGGCCGGCAGGTAGATGCGGTTGTTGCGGAAGTCCTCGCGGACGTCGCGCAGGATGTTGGTGATCTGCAGCGCGACGCCCAGGTCGTCGGCCATCTTGGCCTGCTTCTCCGGGTGGCTGGCGCCGTAGATGCCGAGCGAGAGCCTGCCGATCGACCCGGCCACGCAGCGGCAGTACCAGAGCAGGTCGTCGAAGGTCTTGTAGCTTGCCTGGTTCACGTCAGCCAGGCAGCCGTCGATGAGCTCGGTGAACGCCACCAGTGGCACGTCGAAGCGGGTGCCGGAGTCGGCCAGCGCGACCAGCACCGGGTCGGTCTCATCGATGCCCGCGCCGTTGCCGTGGCTGACGTGTTTGACCGCCGCCACCAGTGCGTGCACCTGGTCCCTGGCCTGCTCGAGCTGCGCCGTCTTGGTCTCGGGGGGGAGGTCGCCGTCACCGATGTCGTCGATGCGGCGGGCGAACGCGTACACGGCGGCCAGCGCGCGCCGCTTGTCGCGCGGCAGCAGCCTGATGCCGTAGGCGAAGTTCCTCGCCTGCTCCCAGGTGATCTGCTCGCACTGCGCGTACGCCTCGTCGGTGTTCATCGTCACCTCCCCTTCAGGTAGCAGCGGATCATGGCCGCCAGGGTGTCGGCCTTGCCTGGCTTCGGCGTGCTCCGCAGCACGTCGTAGTTCTGGTCCGCGATCGCCTTGAGGGCGGCCCGTCCGCCCGCCAGGTAGCCGGCGATGGCGATCCTGGCCGCGCCGCGCAGCGTGCCGATCAGCGGGGCGCCCTCGTCAAGCAGTTGTTCTGCCCGCTCTGCCTCGAACTTGATCAGTTGCCGGACGCGTTCGTCCGCGCTCGGCTGAGCCAGGTCGGTCTCGGTGACGCCGAAGCGCTCCATGTCCTCAAGCGGCACGTAGATCCGCCCGTTGGCGAGATCCTCGGCCACGTCCTGAGTGTGCTCGACAAGCTGCAGAGCAGTGCAGATGCTATCGGAGGAGGTGATGCGGGCCGGCGTCGCGGTGCCCATGATGGCGAGCACGACCTGGCCGACCGGGTTGGCCGAGAGCTCGCAGTACTGCTTCAGCTCGTCGTAGGTCTGGTACCTGGTGACCAGCTGGTCCTGGCGGTTGGCCTGGATGAGGTCGTCAAGCGGCTGGCGCGGGACTCCGCAGTCGTTGACCGTGACCTTGAGCGCCCTGATCGCGTCGAGTTCGGGCTCGCCCCCGCCGTCGTAGATCTTCGCCACGTCAGCCGCGAGGTCGTCGAGAAGCTTGAGCCTGGTGGCAGTGATCGACTGCGGCGACGCGTCGGCCGTCAGGCCGGGCAGCGGCTCGTCGCCGATGTCGTCGACCAGGCGCGCGAAGCCGTAGAGCGCGGTGAGATGGGCGCGGTAGCGCCGGGGCAGCACGCGCAGAGCGACCGGGAAGTTCTCCGCAGCCGCCTTGGCGGCAACCGCCAGCGAGACCTCCGCCGCAACCGTCATATCCGCGTCGCCGCGCTCCTCCAAGCCGTCGATCCCCGCACCGCTTCCCCTGCCTCCGCCTGCCACCTGTCTATTTGGGCACAGGTCAGAAATAAATGCAAACAATGACACCCACGTCACCTGACGTGGCTGTCGGAGAAGTATGACGAGTCCGTCAGGAAACGGCCGCGGGACGAGCGCGGGTCGCGCGCATTGACGTCCTATTTAGTTTGCAGCAACCAATGCCGATATGCTAGGTAAAGCGCGAAAGTCCAGGGCATCCGGCGTTGAGCTGGGAAGATGACATCGTTTTCCGGTTAGGGCGGTGGCCCTGAAGCCCGTCGTCGACGGCCGCCAGGCTCCCCGGAGGACCGACGAAGTGCCCACTCGGCCTCATTTCACGCCCGTCGATCCAGTTTCCCGAAAATTGCAATTACGACACATTGCTGAAACAAAATCACACCCCGTACCGGTGTGAACGCGGGCCGTGGGACAGTGGGGGCGGTACGGGACGTCTCGGTCGCGGGGGGAGAAACCACACGCCGGCGGCGGCCGGGCTGCTGACCGGAGAAGTACCGAATCCTTACCAGAACTGAGGAAGTTTCATACCAGATCAGGAGAATTGGGTACGATCGAGCGTCTCCGGGGCCTCGGCCGGAGACGGTTCGGCGGAGAGCCCGCCGCGACGACGCGATCATGTTTGGACCCCAGTACGTGAGCGAGTTGGCCGCTAAGACGACAGACGCGACAACCAGGAGGAACGCAACCACAACGCCGGACCTCGTCGCGCACGGCGCAGTCAAGGCGGCGGGCATGACGCGGGGCGCTGGCAAGCAGCGCGAGGCGGACGAGGCGGGCTCGCGCGGCTTCCGGCCCGACATCCAGGGCCTGCGCGCGATCGCGGTGACGCTGGTGGTCATCTACCACGTGCGCCCGTCCCTGCTGCCGGGCGGCTTCGCGGGCGTGGACGTGTTCTTCGTTATCTCCGGGTACCTGATCACCGGCCATCTGTGGCGCGGCTACCGGAAGACCGGCTCGGTGTCGCTGCTCGACTTCTGGGGCCGCCGGGCCCGTCGGCTGGTGCCCGCGGCGGCCTTGGTACTGCTGGTCGCCTGGCTCGGCGCCCGGCTGGTGGCACCGGTCACCGAGCTGGGCGACATCGCCGCGCAGGTCCGGGCGAGCGCGCTGTACGTCCAGAACTGGCAGCTCGCCAGCGACGCCGTCAACTACCTGCAGGCCGACGGGCCCGCCACCCCGGTCCAGCACTTCTGGTCGCTGTCCGTAGAGGAGCAGTTCTACCTGGTGTGGCCGCTGCTGTTCGGCCTCGCGGCGCTCGTCGCGGTCGCAGTCGGCGGTCGGCCGACCCGGCCCGCCCGGCACGCCCGGCACGCCCAGGGCTCGACGGCCGGCCCCCGGGCGGGGCTGATCACGGTCGCCGTCCTGACGACGGCGTTGGTCGGCTGCTCGCTGGCGTACTCGATCTACGACACCAAGTCCAACCCGGCGGCGGCCTACTTCGTCACCACCACCCGGATGTGGGAGCTCGGCATCGGCGGCCTGCTCGCCATGGTCCCCGACCGTTACGGTAAGCGCATCGGCCGCCACGGCTGGCTGGGGTGGGCCGGGCTGGCCGCGATCCTGCTGGCCGCGTTCACGCTGAGCGGTGCGTCGCCCTTCCCCGGGTCGATCGCGCTGCTGCCCGTCCTCGGCGCGGCCGCGCTGATCGCGGGCGGCAGCGGCGACGGCCGGCTGGGCCCGGCACCGCTGACGTCCACCCGGCCGATGGTCTTCCTGGGGGGCATCTCCTACTCCCTCTACCTGTGGCACTGGCCGATCATCAACCTGTACGGGGACTGGCGGGACAAGGCGCCCGGCCTGGTGACCGGCCCGGTCCTAGTGGCCGTCTCGGTGCTGCTCGCGTGGCTCACCAAGGTCTTCGTCGAAGACAAGGTCCGACTGTCGCCGGTGCTCACCGGCCACGGCTGGCGGTCGGTGTCGGTCGCGCTGGCCGCCGCCGTCCCCGTCGCGCTCGTCTCGGTCTATCTGGCCAACCCAGTCACCTGGAACGGGCGGCTGCCCGGCTCGGGCTATCCGGGGGCGGCCGCGCTCGCCTCGGTGACGGCGTCCGGCGTCCCGGCGGAGCCGGTGTTGCCGCCCATCGTGGACGCGACGGCTGATATGCCGAAGTACTGGCTGGACAACTGCCTGGACGCGAACCTGGCCACGGCCGAGAAGGTCTGCACGTTCGGCGATACCAAGAAGCCCGCGCTGATCGTGGCCATGGTCGGCGACTCGATCGCGGGGAACTGGTTCCCCGCGCTCGAGTCGATCGCCTTGCAGCGGCACTGGAAGCTGGTCACCGACCTGCACGGCAGCTGCGAGTGGACTGCCGCGATGCTGGTCGACGACACCACCGGCAATGTGTACACCGCCTGTCACACGTGGGGTCAGGCGACCCTGCACGACCTGGTCACGACCATCAAGCCGAACGTCGTGATCACCTCCGGGCTGCCGGAGAACGGCACCGTCGCCAACCCGGCCCCGGGCCCGGCCGCGTTCGAGGCCATCGGCGCGGGGATGGCGCAGTACTGGAAGGACCTGGGAAAACACGGGATCTCGGTGGTGGCCATCAAGGAGACACCGCTCATTGACTTCCCGGTACCCGACTGCATCGCCAAGTACGGCCAGACCGCGCCCGAGTGCACGGTGCCGAGGGCTCGGGCGATCCCGGCCGACCCGCCGACCATCCGCGCGGCCAAGGACACCAGCGGCAAGGTCAAGGTCATCAACATGGACAACTACATCTGCGGGCCGACGGAGTGCCCGCCCGTCGTCGGCAACGTCCTGGTGTACCTCGACGGCCGCCACCTCACCGCGGCCTACGCGATGAGCATGACCAAGTACCTGGAGCCCCGGCTGCTGAAGGCCGTGCCGCTGCTCGCCAAGTAGGCGCGTCCGGATCAGTCCGTCGGGAAGCTGGCCAGGACATCGAGGTGGGCGGACAACGGAAAGACCCCCGGGTGGCGCCTCCTTGGTCCGGCGCCGGCCGGGGGTCTTTCCGTGTTGTCTTGGTTCTGTTGTGGTGTGGGTTGGGGTTGCCGGTCACGGGCTGCCTAGGCGGTCGGGGCCGGGGTGATGCTCTCGTGGCTACCCGGCTGCGTCACCTGGCCGGCTTCCCTGGGCCGACGGCCGAAGGCGAACAGGTAGATCGAGCCGAGGCCGGCCACGGTGCCGAGGCCGAACAGGACCAGCGAGACGATGTAGACGATCTGGGAGACCTTCCACCAGCCGTAGGCGTTCAGCAGCATGCTGCGGAGCGTCTCGCCCTTGAAGACGGTGCCGACGGTGGCGGCGAGCTGGGTGTTGCTCGGCTGCGCGAGGGACTCGGCCGACAGCTGGGAGTAGGTCTTGCCGCCTGCCATGTTCTGGATGTGGACGGCGATGAAGTGGTCGGCGTAGGCCTCGGCCTGCTGCCCGGTGAGCAGCTGCTGGCCGGCGTACTGGCTGACGGACGGGATCATGCTCGGGGTGATCTCGGTGCCGGCCTTGGGGTGCGCGAACGCGGCCGCCGGGGGGAAGGTGATCTGCTGGGCGGCGAGCTGGCTCTGCACGGTGTTGTGCACGTAAGCCGAGCCCCACAGCGTCAGGCCGCCGACGATCAGCAGCACCGCCGCCAGGGCGGCGCTCGCCGCGGCGATCAGGGTACGGGGGGAGAAGCGGCGCATCGTAATGCCTCCTTGTGAAGCGGGCCGCTGTCTACGGCCCGCTCGGGTTGAACTGTCAGACATGAGTCTTCCGCCGCGCCGGCGGCGGCAGCACGGCCGGAAGTCACCACCCCGCTGGGCCCTTCGGCCCTAATGACCGCACCCCCGCCACCGCACGCCGAGAACACACCACGCGGTGATCGCGTGACGGAGGTAACCGCATCAACGCTGGCCCGCCAGCGATTCCTGCACGGCCTACAGGCCGATCAGCGATGAGCCTTATGTCCGCCCGTCCGGCGCGGAGACGCGTCCGCGGGTCGGTAGC
The DNA here is from genome assembly GCA_963773105.1 of uncultured Actinomycetota bacterium. GTDB lineage: Bacteria > Actinomycetota > Actinomycetes > Streptosporangiales > Streptosporangiaceae > Trebonia. Next base: position 328,605 of record CAVZAA010000001.1, on the reverse strand, counting down.
GCTGGCCATGCTGCACTACTCCCCCTGCCCCGTCACCATCGTCGAGCCGAGCCGAGCCCCAGGATGGAAACCCCGGCGGGGTGACTGTGAACTTTCCGCCTTTGTGCAAGGCTTCACTCACATCGTTCGACCAAAGCACGCTGACACACCAGGAGGAGATTTGACGGCGCAGACTTCCGGTGAACACGAGCACCGGATCGTGGCGGGCGTAGACGGGTCGGGTCCTTCTAAGGCCGCGCTGGCCTGGGCGATCAGGCAGGGCAGGCTCACTGGGGCAACGGTAGAGGCGGTCATTGCCTGGGAGTTCCCCGTCAATTACGGAACTCCGGCGCCCCTAATGCCGCCCCGCACGGATTTCGAAGAAGTTGCGAGCGAGGTCGTGACCCTCGCCATCGCTGACGTGTCCAGTCCGGATGAGCGGGTGACGATCAGGCGGAAGGTCGTTGAGGGCAATGCCGCCCAGGTGCTGCTGGATGCGTCGGCTGGAGCTGACCTGCTGGTCGTGGGCAGCCGCGGTCACGGCGGGTTTGTCGAGGCCCTGCTCGGCTCAGTCGGCCAGCATTGCGTGCACCACGCGACCTGCCCCGTCGTGGTCATCCGCAATTCAGTCACCAGCGCCTGAACAATTCACAGCCCAGCTTCTGCAAGGAAGTGCCATTCGGATCACAATGCGGGTGAGGGACCGCGCGCTGGCGGGATGGCCGGCGCTGGCGTGGTGGCGTCCTGCTGGGGCTCCGCCGTGCCGTGCGTGGCCCTGTGCCGGCGCAGTAGGAGGCGCCGGCGTTCGTCGGCCCCCCAGACGATGAAGGGGAACGAGGCGACGGGCCCTAGGTCCTTACGGCAGGTGACGAAGGGGGCGGGCCGACCGAAAAGCTAAACCTTTAGGCTCTTTGACCAGCACAAACCGGGGAGGGGCATAGACATGCTCGGGGAGCAGGCTTCACCGGGCCGTTATCCACCGCTACGGCAGCCGAAGAGGTCGGCGGCCGCGGAGTGCCCGCAGGCGTCGGCCACCCCGCGGTGCACCGCGCGGCATTCGCCTGCCACTACGTCGCTGTCTGGAGCGTCGCTTGATATTGGCCCGAAGGTCCCGGCGTCTGCGGACCTTCGGATCTGAGAGCGGCGTCAGCACGCTGGTGAACTGGTAGTGAATGCGACGCCGATTATCAGGGAGCGATCATGGCAACCAAACCCATCGTGGTAGGCACTGACGGCTCGGCGCAAGCCGTGCGGGCGGTCGAGTGGGCCGCCAGGGAAGCGGCGCTGCGGAGCGCGCCCCTGCGGATCGTGTCCGCGGCCGAGATCCTCCCGCGGATGACCGCGTCACCGACGGCCGCGGGCATCGGGACCGTCGCTGCTCACCTGCGCGGCGACCGCGACCTGGCGCTGGCCACCGCGGCCAGCGCAGCCGCCGCAGCGGCCCCCGGCCTGCTGATAGACACCGACCCGGTGGACGGGCCACCCGCCCAGGCGGTCACCGGCAGCGGCTCGGGCGCGCTGCTGCTCGTCGTCGGATCGCACGGCAGCGGCGCGTTCGCGGCCATGGCCCTCGGGTCGGTGAGCCGTTACGCCGCCGTGCACGCCCCGTGCCCGGTCGCGGTGGTCCGCGACCGGGCCACCGCCACGGACCGGCTGGTCGCCGTCGGCATCCGGAGCACGCTCGACTGCGCCGCCGCGCTCGCGTTCGCCTTCGAGGAGGCCCACCTGCGGAAGGCGGCCCTGCTGGCCGTCCACGTGTCGCCTTACAGGAACACCTTCGTCGCCGAGCAGTCAGCGCTGGACGACCTGCTGGACGACTGGCAGTGCAAGTACCCCGACGTCCACGCGAGCGGGGACGTCGTGCACGGCCACCCGGGACGGGTACTCGCCGACCTGTCGGCGAAGGCCGACCTGGTGGTGCTCGGCAGGCACCACCCGAACGGCCGGCTGGCCCCGGGCCCCGCACGGGTCATCCACGCGGTGGTCAGCCACGCCCACGGCCCCGTCGCCACCGTCCCTCCACAGGACTCCTGATGACCAACTGGAGCGCCTCAGACCGTAGGCGTCTTCTGGCTGGCTGCTCGCTGGAGACTTTGATCCATACCCCCGTACGTGCGATGCACCTAGATTGGTCTTGACACACGGCCTCGTCCGGCATCGTGCAAACGGGGCTAGCTCTGCCAACGTGCAGGAGAGCTGACATGACAAGCACGATCACGGTGTTCTTGCTTGACGATCACGAGATAGTCCGACTTGGCGTGCGGGACCTGCTGGAGGCGGAGCCGGACATTGAGGTCGTAGGCGAGGCCGGCACCGCGACTTCCGCCCTTGCCCGCATCCCGGCGCTGCGGCCAAACGTCGCTGTGCTGGATGTGAAACTGCCCGACGGGGACGGGGTGAGCGTGTGCCGCGAGATCCGCTCCCGGGTGCCGGAGGTCAACTGCCTGATGCTCACCTCGTTTGACAACAACCAGGCCCTGCTCGACGCGGTGATGGCCGGGGCGGCCGGCTACGTCATCAAGCAGATCCGCGGCAGCGACCTGGTCAGCGCGGTCCGCACGGTGGCGGCCGGCCAGTCGATGCTCGATCCCCAGGCGACCAGCAAGCTAATGGCCAGACTGCGCGACCAGACCGCCAAGGCCGATCCGCTGGCCATGCTGACCGGCCAGGAGCGACGGATCCTGGAGCTCATCGGGGAAGGGCTGACGAACCGGCAGATCGGCGAGCGCATGTTCCTCGCGGAGAAAACCGTCAAGAACTACACCTCCGCGCTGTTCGTCAAGCTGGGCATGGCGCGGCGCACTCAGGCGGCTGCGTACGCCGCTCGCGTCTTCGATGAACACCACGCCGGGGGGTGAGAAGGACCCGGCCGCTGGGCCTTGCTGCCCGGTGACGGACGGAAGGCCCTGCCATCAGGCCATCCATGGGGCAAGGCTGGTGACTGGAGCTTCAGAGAAGGTGAGGGGTAAAGATGAAGTCCACCGTGAAAAACATCATGACCACTCAGGTAGTGGCGGTACACAGGAGCACGCCGTTCAAGGAGATGGCTGTGCGGCTCCGCCAGGAGCGGGTAAGCGCGTTTCCCGTCGTCGACGACGACGGGACGGTCGTCGGCGTCGTCTCCGAGACCGACCTGCTGCCCAAGGAAACGCTGGACGCGGGATGGGCCGCCGGGATACCCGAAATGACCTCACGCGTCCTGTATCAGGGGGATCAAGAGAAGGCGGAATCCGTCACCGCCGCCGAGCTGATGACCCAGCCAGCCGTGACGGCCGCGCCCGAGGACACGGTCGAGCACGCTGCCCGGCTGATGTACACCCACCGGGTCAAGCGGCTTCCGGTGACCGACGCGGCGGGCCGCCTGGTCGGGATCATCAGCCGCGCGGACGTGCTGTCGGTCTTCGACCGCCCGGACGAGGAGATCCGCCGGGAGATCACTGAGAATCTGATCCCAAACGAGCTTGGCGCCGATCCGGAGCCGTTCACCGTAACGGTGGAGAACGGCATCGTCACACTGGAAGGCATCCCGGAGACAGCCGAGCTTGGCCGCGCCGTCGTCGCCCGTGCACGGCACGTGCAGGGCGTGGTGGCCGTCCGCGACCGTCTCCGGTACCCGCCGTCCTAGCGTTTCTCGCCAGGGCGGCTGCCCTGGTCGAAACACGGCCCCCGGCTGATCACGGGATCCAGCCGGGGGCCTTCCGGTGCGGGCGCGCGGTCCAGATCAGTCCACCGTCGAGCTGGCGAGGACGTCGAAGGGATCGGGTCCGGAAGGCGGGTAGTCGAGGCGGTCGCGGACCCCGACGACACCCTGGACGTGGCGGGCCCGGCCGATGATGGCGTATCCCTGCTCGCGGGTTTGCGGTCGGCCGACGATGGTGGCCACCCCGCCTTTTACGCTGACGTCGAGGGTTCCGGGGTCTGCGGGCGTCTCGGTCGAGAGGATGCCGGTCCTGATTTCCTCGGCGATGTCGGCGTCGGTGCGGCTGTACACGGCGAGCACGTCGGTGCGGCTGACGATACCGGCCAGGCGTCCGTCGGCGTCGACAACCGGAAGGCGCTTTACGTTGCGCTGGTACATGATCCTGGCGGCCTGCTCGATGGTGTCCTCGGGCCGCACGGTGTACGCCGGGGACGTCATCAGCTCCGCCGCCGTGACGGCGCGCGCCTTCCGCTGCCGCTGACGGTGCAGGATGCCGGGGGCCATGCCCGGCGTCTCGTCGTCTCCGAGGCCGAGGGCCAGCTTCGCCAGCAGGTCCGACTCGGAGACGACACCGATCACCTGGGATGCCTCGTCAAGCACTGGGAACGCGCTGACCCGGTGCTCGCGCAGCGCGGCAGCTATGACCTCGAACGACGTGTCTTTGCTAACGGTGATCACGTTGGGTGTCATAACGTCGTTGACGATGGCGTTCATCAGTCGTCGTCCCCTTCGCCGCGGGTGAGCACTACCTTGAGCGCGCCGCTGGCAGCGTTGCCGAAGATCTCGTAGGCCTTTTCGAAGTCGTTCAGGTCGAAGCGGTGGGTGACGAACTGGGCGGCGTCGAGCTGCCCAGAGACGACCAGCCGCATCAGGGTCGGGGTGGACGAGGCGTCCACCAGCCCGGTGGTGATCGTGATGTCCCTGTCCCACTGGTCTTCCAGGTGCAGCACGGCCGCGCCGCCGTGCACGCCGATGTTCGCGATCCGGCCGCCGGGCCGGGCCAGCCGCACGGCCATCTCGAACGTGGCCGCGGTGCCGACCGCCTCGATCGCCACGTCCGCGCCGCGCCGCCCGGTCAGATCCTTGATCACGGTCATGGGGTCCTCGCGCGAGTCGTTGATCGTAATGTCGGCGCCGAAGCGACGCGCGGCCTCCAGGCGGGCGTCGGACAGGTCGACGGCGACGATGTGACTGGGGCTGAATAGCCGCGCGGAGGCGATCGCGGACAGGCCGACCGGGCCGGCCCCGACGACGGCTACGACGTCGCCCGGCCGGACGCCGCCGGCCAGCACGCCGACCTCGTAGCCGGTGGGCAGGATGTCGGCCAGCATGAGCATGGCCTCGTCCGACACGCCGTCGGGGATCCGGTAGGTGGACGTGTCGGCGTAGGGGACGCGGACGTACTCGGCTTGGGTTCCGTCGATGCGGTGGCCGAGCACCCAGCCGCCCTCGTCCAGGCACTGCCCGTAGCGTCCCTCGCGGCAGTACTGGCAGGTGCCGCATGCGCTAATGCAGGAGACGAGGACGCGGTCGCCGGGCGAGAGCCGGTGCACGCCGTCGCCGACCTCGTCGACGGTGCCCACGGCCTCGTGGCCGAGGATCCTCCCAACGTGCACCTCGGGGACGTCTCCGGCCAGGATGTGCAGGTCGGTGCCGCAGATGGTCGTCGCGTCGACCCGGACGATGGCGTCGCCCTCGTCAATGATCTCCGGGTCGGGAACCTCTTCCCATGCCTTCTGGCCGGGACCGTGATAAACGAGCGCGTACATGCCTGTCTCCGTGTCTGTGAGTCCGCTTCGTAGTCCTAAGCTTCGTCCTAGTCCTAAGCTTCGTCGCGGTCACCCCTGCGTGGCAGGGGGCGAAGGTCCCGACATGCGGCCCGAAGGTCTCGTCCCCCGCTGGCCGCGCCTGGCTAGGGTGGTAACTGGGCCGACCAGGCCAGGCAACACCATGTCCAGGAAGGAGCGCCGCGATGGCTGACCGGGTGATGGAAGAGCTTGACGAGAACGAGTGCCTGCGGCTCATCGGGCAAGGAGGGATCGGCCGGATCGCCTACGTCGGCCGGTTCGGGCCGGCCGTGCTGCCGGTGAACTACAGGCTGCAGGGCGGGGCGATCGTGTTCCGCACCGCTGAGAACGGGCCGCTGGATGAGGACCTGCGGACCGGGATCGCCGACGCCGACTACAAGGTGGCGTTCGAGATCGATGACATCGACTTGGCGGCCGAGCGCGGTTGGAGCGTCCTCGTCCAGGGGCCGGCCCACCATGTTCAGGGAGCCGAGTTGGACGCAGCCCGCGCCGCGGGCGTCGAGCCCTGGGCCCCGGGCGACCGGGAGATGTTCGTCCGGATCGTCCCGTCCCGCATTACGGGCCGCCGCGTCGGCGCCGCCTGACGGCGGGCACGCGAGTGCCGCTGCCGAGCCTGCTGACAGCCCGGCTCACCGGGCCGTTATCCACCTCGACGGCATGGCCTAAGCCGGGGATCCCCGCCGGTAGTCCCGTCCCGGGTGGACGGAAGTCCCGGGCAGCTAATGACATTCAGCCATGACGCCAGCAGGGGAACCAGCGAAAACTCTTATATGACAGACGAAAACGGCATGCCGGATCACACCTACTGTCCGGCCCGCAGCCCCAGGCGCGGTCCGCCATACGCACGAGGGAGTGATCAGATATGACATGCATAAGCGAAGTAATGACAGCCCCAGTGGTGGCCGTCGACAGGCTCACCCCGTACGAAGAGATCGCGCGCCTGCTGACTAGGAACCAGATCAGCGGCCTGCCCGTGGTCCTTATGGACCAGCGCGTGGCGGGCGTGATCTCGGAAGCCGACCTGGTCGCCGCGCGGGACAAGGAGGCGTGGCGCGCCCGCACGGGCACCGCGGCAGGACAGCGCTGGCACGGCGCGCAGCGGCATGCCGTCATCCTGGCCGGAGAGCTCATGACGGCGCCCGCTGTGACGATCCATCCCGATGAGACAGTCGCGACCGCGGCGCGGATGATGACCGCCCACCGGGTCAGCAGGTTGCCGGTGGTGAACAAGGCCGGCACGCTGATCGGCATCGTCAGCCAGGGCGACCTGCTCAGGGCCCTCGCAGAGCCGGAGTGAACCCGCGGCCGCCCGTCAACGTCCAGAGGAGCTAAGACGTGCCCGGACCTTCGGCAACTGGCATCGACGAGACCTAGATCTGGAGCACTTCGGTGAGCACACGAAGGTCCCTTTAATGGCTGCAGGTTTGCTGCCCAGAGCGCGATCTAGTTCGGCGCTCACGCTCCGCCAGGCATACCGGGCTCAGCTCTGTGACCGCTTGGGCTGGCCAGATCCTGCTCGGCCGTCGTCTTGCGCTGCGCTGGGACATCCGCAGGTCGCCCTGGCGGAGCTTTGGCAGTGCGCTTGGCGAGCAGACCGACCAGGAGCATGACGAGCACGGTCGATCCCCACGCCGCACAGCGTCCACAGCAGCCGGTAGCCCTCGGCGCCATAGTTGGAGGGCTGCGGAAGATCCACCAGGATCAGCACGCCGGCGGCGATGGCCCCGGTGTAGAGCGCGTAGTTCCAGAAGCGGATCGCGATCCCGTGGGCCAAGAGGACGAGCGCGACCACCTCGAGCCCGCGCGAGATCGCGAACAGCCTGAGCCCGTGCTCACTGGCGGGTATCAGCAGCACCAGCGCGGCCGCGACGGCGCCGATCAGAGTGCCGGCCAGGCGCTGCACGGATACGAGCGTGGCCTGCTGCAGCGTCGGCTGCATCGCGGATATGGCCGCGATCGGCAGCCAGTAGCCGTGCGACAGGTTCAGTCCGAACGCGAGTGCGACGGTCCCGGCGATGACCAGCGCGCGGATCACCGCGAACATGACCACCGGCGGGGTCAGCTTGCGCCGGGAGGTGTCGCCGGGGAGCTCGCGATCGGCTGGGGCCGGTCCTGGCGCCCGCGGATGAGCCACTCGATGAACGTCACCGCGATCCACAGCGCCGACCCCCCTACCCAGGCGAGCACCTGAGCCCAGGTGTAGCTGGTGATATAGGCCTGATGATGGAAGCTGGACGCGAGCCCGAGCGTGACGATGAACCACAGGTTGAGAATCACGGCTGCGACGAACCTGTGCACCCCGAACGCGACCGCCAGGCTGGCCGCCAGCGTGACCGCGAAGGCCGCGAGCACCAGCCAGCCCCAGGCGTCCCCGCCGATGCCGAACCCGAGCGCGGTCAGCCCGGCGCCGGTCAGCGCGAAGACGGCGCGCGCTGTCCGTAGCCGCCTCCCGGGTCGGCCAGCCACGCGAACAGCGCGCCGAACAGCGCGCTGAGCAGATACTGCTCATACCCGATCGCCCAGAAGACGACCAGCGGCACCAGCGCGACGTCCAGGAACAGCACCGCCCGGGGCCAGTTGAGCCCTTCGGGGTTGAGCTCGAACACCTTCGACAGCCAGGCCATCACCTTTACCTGGTGAACGGCCTGTCCTCCTCCTGCGCTTGCACTGGCCACGGTCCCCACCGCCCCCGTAGTCGGGCATACCCCCGGCGGCCGGCCGACGACACGACCTGACCTCAGCAGTTTCACCATGATGATCCCGGCCGCCGGGAGCCGGGATCATCCGTCGCGGGTGATGTCCGGCCGCCATGGGCGACGCAGGATAACGCACCGAGCTGGTGTGGCGCAAAAAGCAGACAGAGAGGAGCCGATGATGAGTGCGCAGACGATTGAGGCTGCGCCCCGGGGTGGATACCGCTACCAACTCGAGGCCTGGCTCGACCGGCTGACGCCGGCGGAGCGCGCCGAGCGGGGTAAGGCGGCGCGGGTTGCGGTGCCGCGGGAGAGCCACGCGGTGTTCGATCCGGGGCAGGACCGACCCGATCCGATCGACCTGCTGGAGGAGCAGGCGAAGACGCGGGTTCCTGAGCTGGTGCCTATCCGGTGGGGCCGGATGATGGCGTCCCCGTTCACCTACTACCGCGGTGCGGCGCTGCCGATGGCCAGCGACCTGTCCCGTACTCCGGTGTCCCTGCTGGCGGTGCAGGCGTGCGGGGATGCGCACCTGTCGAACTTCGGCATGTTCGCCTCCGCCGATCGGCTCCTCGTCTTCGACGTCAACGACTTCGATGAGACGACGCCCGGCCCGTGGGAATGGGACGTCAAGCGGCTGGCCGCCAGCATGGAGGTAGCGGCCCGCGGCAATGGGTTCGGCGGTAAGGACCGCCGTGAGATCGTCACGGCCACCGTCACCAGCTACCGGCAGGCAATGCGGACCTTCGCCAAGATGACCGATCTAGACGTATGGTACGCGCACGCGGACCTGGACCAGCTGAAGGCGCAGTTCGCCTCGCAGCTGAAAGCGCGGCAGCGCAAGATGGTGGACAAGGGGGTGGCCAAGGCGCGGACCCGGGACAGCATGCAGGAAGTGGGCAAGCTGACCCACCTTGTCGATGGCCGGCCGCGGATCATCGCCGACCCGCCGCTGATCGTCCCGATCACGGACCTGCTGCCCAGGCAGATGGACCAGGAGACCTTCGCGGCGGAGATCCAGGACCTGCTCGCCAAGTACCGGCGGACGCTGGAAACCGACCGCCGGTTCCTCCTTGAGCAGTACGAGTACGCCGACATGGCCCGCAAGGTCGTCGGCGTGGGCAGCGTCGGGACCCGTTGCTGGATCGTCTTGATGCTTGGCCGCGACGAGTCCGATCCGCTGTTCCTGCAGGTCAAGGAGGCCGAGGCGTCGGTCCTCAGCCGTTTCGTGGGAGCCAGCAAGTACACCAACATGGGCCAGCGGGTGGTCGCCGGGCAACGGCTGATGCAGGCATCCAGCGATATCTTCCTGGGCTGGCAGCGGGCCGAGGCCGACCTGGACGGCAAGCAGCGCGACTTTTACGTCCGCCAGCTGCGGGACTGGAAATACTCGATCGCCATCGAGGACCTGGTGCCGCACGGCATGCGGATCTACGGGCAGGCCTGCGGGTGGACACTGGCCCGCGCGCACGCGCGCTCCGGCGACCGGATCGCCATCGCCGCCTACCTCGGCGGGTCCGACGTCTTCGACAAGGCCATCACCCGGTTCGCGAGCGCGTACGCCGATCAGAACGAACGCGACCACAAGGAGCTCGTCGACGCCGTCGCCACGGGACGGCTCACCGCCGAACCCGACCTGTAGGATCCCGGCAGGCCGACGGCGTCAGGAGCGGAAGGCAATGACTGCCGTCCCGCCTGCGAGCCCGGTCACCGAAGGACTCCGCAGCCTGGAGGTGCGGTGGATCTTCCCGGGCCAACTGGAGGCCGCGGTGGCCCGATGGTTCGGGCGGTTCCCGGCCGTGACGGAGACACGCCAGGACACCTACCTGCTGCATCCGCCGTTGCGCGAGCTGTCGGTGAAGATCCGCGGAAGCAAGGCACTGGAGGTGAAGGTCCACTCCGGCAGCCCGGGGATCCTCCAGGTGCCGGGCCGGGCCCGCGGCCGCATGGAGTCCTGGCAGAAGTGGTCGTTCCCCTGCAGCCCGCTCAGCTCCGACATCCCCGACACAGCCGGCTGGAGGCCGGTCCGCAAGAGACGGCGCATCAGCTTGTTCTCGCCGGCCAGCGGACAGATCGTGGCGCGCGCCACCGGGCTGGGCCAGCAGCCGCAGTGCGAGGTAGAACTCACCACGGTCCGCGCGAACAGCCAGCACTGGTGGACCCTGGGCTTCGAGGCGACCGGCCCGGTCGGCTCGCTGCGCGGCACGCTCGAGGCCGCCGCCGCGCTCGTGTTCGCCCACGCCCTCCCCGGAGGCGTCGAACCCGGCCTGGACGAATCCCGGTCCTACGCGCAGTGGCTAGGCCAGCGACCCGGCCCGGACGGTGACGCCGGCGCCTGAAGACTGTCCCTCGCCGACGTTCCGATCGATTTCGTAGAGGCCCGCGTCGAGCTTGATGACGGCATGGTGCCGAGGTGACCAGGCTCAGGCGGGCAGGACCTCGGCCAGACGGCCGCCCGAGAGACGGAGCACCCGGTCCACCTGGCCGGCGGGCACGGGGCGGTGGGTGATCAGCAGCACGGTGCGCCCGGCGGTGGCGGCCAGCAGGTCGGCCGTGAGGGCGTCGGCCGTTTCCTCGTCCAGGTGCTCGGCGGGCTCGTCGAGGATGACGACGGGGAAGTCAGCCAGCAGCACCCGGGCCAGAGCCAGACGCTGCCGCTGGCCGCCGGACAGCCGGGCGCCGTGCTCGCCGACGGGAGTGCCCAGGCCCGCGGGCAGGCTGTCGGCCCAGTCGCCGAGCCGCGCCTGGCGCAGGGCGTCATGCAGCTCCGTATCGGTTCCGGCCGGACGGGCCAGCCGCAGGTTCTCGCGCAGCGTCGAGTCGAAGATGTGCGCGTCCTGCTCGCACAGGCCGACGACGGACCGAAGGGCGTCGGAATCCAGCTCGGTGACGTCCGTCCCGGCCAACGTCACGGTCCCCGCCGACGGTGCGAGGAACCGCAGCAGGACCATCGCGAGCGTCGTCTTGCCGGACCCGCTCGGCCCGGTCACCGCCACCCGCTGCCCGGCTGGGAGCCAGAGGTCCGCCCCGCTCAGCACGTCGGGGCCGTCTGACTCCCAGCGGGCCGTCAGCCCCGACACCCGGATGTCATAGGGCGCGGCGGGCAGCGGCGCCGGGCGGGCGGGCTCGCGGACAGGATCTGGCCGGGTCAGCACGTCGCAGACCCGCGCAGCGGATGAACACAGCCGCGGTATCTCCTGGGCAGCCGGCCCGAGCTCCTTGAACAGCTCATGCGCCGCCAGCGGGGTCAGCGCCAAGACGGCGAGCACGACCGCGGGCACGGCGCCGGACCGCACTCCCTCGACGCCGAACGCCAGGCACAGCCACAGCGCCGCGCCGGCCGCCAGAGTGCCCACCGCCGCGCCGAGCCCGCGCGCGTGCGCGGACCTCGCCTGCACCCGGGTGACCGCCGCGCCGACGGCGGTCGCGTCGCGCAGCGCGCCGACGCTGGTGCTGAACACGGCGAGCTCTCCCGCGCCGTTCAGCAGGTCGGACGTCGCGGCGGCGAGCTCGCCGCGCAGCGGCGCGAGCCGGAGTTCGGCCCGGTAGCCGATGACGCTGGCGAGCAGCGGGGCGGCGAGTGCCGAGGCCGCCAGCGACAGGGCGAGCACCAGGCCCGACGCCGGCTGCAGGGCGGCCATCACCGCGACCGTCACCACCCCGGTCGCCAGGGCGACCGCGTACGGCAGCCGCACCCGGAGCCAGCGGTCGGTCAGCGAGTCGATGTCGCTGACCAGCCGGCTGATCAGGTCACCAGAACGGAAGGCGGCCGTGCCGGCCGGGGCGAGGCGCTCCAGCCGGTCGTAGGCCGACATCCGCATCCGGGCCAGGATGCGCAGGGCGGCGTCGTGGCCGGCCAGCCGTTCCGCGTACCGGAAGAAGCTGCGGCCGATCCCGAAGGCCTGCACCGCCGCCACCGGCACCATCAGGTACAGCACCGGGGGGTGCTCGGCGGACCGGGATATCAGCCAGGCCGACGTGGCTAGCAGGCCGATGGACGACAAGGCCGCCAGCGTGCCGGCGACGCCCGCCAACCCGAGCCGCCGGCCGTCGCGGGCCCGCGAATAGGCTGTCATGCCGGGATCTCCTCGTACTGGGCGGCCGGGGCAGGGGCCGGGGGTGCTTCCATGGTCAGCCAGGCCACCCGGTCGGCGGCGGCGATGACGCGGGGATGGTGGGCGGCGATGAGCACGATCCGCCCGGCCGCGGCCTGCGCGGACAGCGCGGCGAGCACCCGCCCCTCCGTTTTCGCGTCAAGGCCGGCGGTCGGCTCGTCAAGGAGCAGGACGGGCCGGCCGGGCAGCAGCGCCCGGGCGAGCGCGACCCGGCGGCGCTGGCCGGAAGAGAGGCCGCCGCCGCGCTCGGTCACCAGCCGGTCAAGCGGCAGGTCGTCCAGGGCGGCGGCTCGTGCCGCAGCCGCGACCGCCTCGTCCGGGGCGTCGGGCCAGCCGAGCCTGATGTTGGCCGCCACCGTGCCGGGGAACAGGTACGGCTGCTGGGGAACCCAGCCCACCTGCGCCCGCCAGGTTTCGGCGTCCAGGGCAACCAGGTCGTCGCCGTCGATGAGGACCCGGCCGGCCGACGGCCGGGCGAAGCCGAGCAGCACGTCGAGCAGCGTCGATTTGCCCGACCCGCTGGGGCCGGCCAGCACGGTGATCTCGCCCGCTCGGAAGAGCGCGGAAAAGCGGTCCGGGGCCGGCTGGGCCCGGCCCGGGTGCACGACGCTGACCCCCTCGGCGCGGATGGCGCGCGCGGCGGGAGCGGGCCGCTCCCCGGTGTCCGGGGCCGGAGTCTCGATGACCTCGATGGCCGCATCGGCGGCGGCCAGCCCGTCGGCGCTGGCGTGGAACTGCGCGGCGGCCTGGCGCAGCGGCAGGTACGCCTCCGGCGCCAGGATCAGCGCGAGGAGCCCGGTCCGCAGGCCGAGGTGCCCGTAGACGAGGCTGAGCCCCACCTCGACCGCGACCAGCGCGACCGACATGGTGGCCACCAGTTCCAGCACCAGGGAGGAGAGGAACGCCACCCGCAGCGTGCCCATGGTGGCCTGACGGTAGTCGCCGGTTACCCGGCCGATCAACGCCTGCTGCTCCTTCGAACGCCCGAACACCTTCAGCGTCGGCAGCCCGGAGACCACGTCGAGGAAGTGGTGGGAGAGCACCGCGAGCGCGTGCCACCGCTGCTCGGCGTAGGCACCGGTCATCTTGCCCACCAGCGCGCCGAACACCGGGACGAGCGGCAGCGTGGCGGCAATCGTGAGCCCGGCGACCGGGTTGGCTAGGCCGACCCGGACCAGGACCGCGACCGGCACGACGGCCGCGAGGATGAGCTGCGGCAGGTACTTGGCGAAGTACCCGTCCAGTGCCTCGATGCCCTCGGTGGCCAGCGCGGTCAGCTCGGCGCTGCGCCGCCCGGCCAGCCAGCGCGGCCCGAGCTCGACCGCCCGCGCGAGGAAACTGCGGCGCAGCTCCGCCTTCACGGCCGCGCTGGCTCGGTAGGAGGCGATCTCGCCCGCCCAGGCGACCGCCACCCGTCCGGCCAGCACGGCCGCCAGCGCTACGAGGACGCCGCGCAGCGCGGCGAGCGTCGCCCCGCCAGTGAACGCGGCGGCGATGCCGTCGGCGAGCAGCTGCGCCTGGACGATGATCAAGCCGGCCGCCAGGACGCCGAGGCCGGCCACGGCCGCGACGGGCAACCGGGCCCGCCGGGCGTGCCGCAGCAGCCTGGGGTCGAACGGCTTCACTGGCTGACCACCTTGGGCTGCCGGGGCTCGGGCGCCTGCGGCGGCTGCGGAGGCGCGCCCAGGCGCTTGCGGAACACCCAGTAGGTCCAGCCCTGGTAGAGCAGGACGAACGGCAGGAAGATGCAGGCGACGACGCTCATCACCGCCAGCGTCTTCGCCGTGGAGGACGCGTTGCCGATGGTCAGGGTGTAGGCAGTGCTGATGGTGGACGGCAGCACGTTCGGGTACAGGGCGGTGAATAGCGCGCCGGTCGCAACCGCGATGCCGACTGCGGCGGCGCCGAAGGCCAGGCCCTCGCGGGGCTCGCCCCCTCGCCCGTTAAGTCCCCACCCGCTGGCTGCCGCCAGCGCGATCAGCAGCGCGACCGCCGCCGAGGAGGCCAGCAGCACGGACGCGACACCGGTGGCGACGTGCCCGGGCGTCCGGTAGCTGAACTCGGTCCAGGCGAGGAAGCCGCCGCCCGCGACCACGGCCGCCGCCCCGGACAGCCGGGCCGTCGTCATCGCCTCCCGGCGCAGGTCGCCCATGGTCTTCAGGGCCAGGAAGAGGGCGCCGTCCAACGTGAACAGGGTCAGCGTGGCCAGGCCGCCGAGCAGCGAGTACGCGTTCAGCATGGTGAAGAAGTTGCCGGCGTAGTTGTGGGACGCGTTCAGCGGGATGCCGCGCAGCACATTGCCGAAGGCGACGCCCCACAAGATGGCCGGCAGCACCGAGCCGACGAAGATCGCCGTGTCCCAGCTGCGCCGCCAGGCCGCGCTCCCCCGCTTGCCGCGGTACTCGAAGGCGACGCCGCGGATGATCAGCGCCACCAGGATCAGCAGCAGAGGCAGGTAGAAGGCGCTGAACATGGACGCGTACCAGCCGGGGAACGCGGCGAAGGTAGCTCCGCCCGCGGTCAGCAGCCAGACCTCGTTGCCGTCCCAGGTGGGCCCGATGGTGTTGATCATGATCCGGCGGCGGGCCTGGTCCCGGCCGAGCACCGGCAGCAGGATGCCGACGCCGAAGTCGAAGCCTTCCAGGACGAAGTAGCCGGCCCACAGCACGGCGATCGCGATGAACCACAGGTCGGACAGGTGCATGACGTTCCTACTCCCGAGCTAGAACTAGTAGACGAGGGCCAGCGGCTCTTGATCGCCGTCGGATGGGCCGGCTGGCTCTTCGACGTCCAGGCCCGCCCGGGCGTACTTGAACATCAGCCCGCCCTCGATAATGGCGAGGCCTCCGTACAGCAGCGTGAGGATGATCACCGAGGCGAGCACCTCGCCCGCCGAGTTGGCCGACACCCCGGCACTCGTCTTCATCTGCCCGAACACGAGCCAGGGCTGACGGCCCATCTCGGTGAAGATCCAGCCCAGGGACATGGCGGCGAGCGGCAGGAACGGCATCGCGATCACGGCCCACAGCAGCAGCCGCGAGCGCAGCGAGCCCGACGCCGGCGCGGGCACCGCGCCCTTGCGCAGCGTCCACAGCACGATCAGGGCGATCAGCACGGTCGCCATGCCGAGGCCGATCATCAGCCGGAAGCTCCAGTACGTCACCGGAATGATCGGCGTGTAGGAGCCGGGGCCGTAGACCTGGGCGTACAGCGCCTGAATGTTGTCGATGCCCTTGACCTGACCGGAGAAGTTGCCGGTGGCGAGGAAGGACAGCAGCCGGGGCAGGGTGATCTGGAAGACGGGCCGCGAGCCGTTCAGCGTGCCGATGGTGAACAGCGAGAACGGGGCAGGCTGGGCGGTGTGGTAAAGCGCCTCCGCCGCCGCCATCTTCATCGGCTGGTACATCGTCATCAGCTTGCCGAGGATGTCGCCGGTGATCATGGTGCCGACCGCCGCGACCAGCGAGGTGATGGCGCCCGCCTTCGCCGCGGTGCGGAACGCGGCGGTCTCCTCCGGGTTGGGACGGCGCATCAGGTGCCACACGGCCACGCCGGCGACCAGGCCGCCGGCGACCAGGAAGCAGGCGGCGATCGTGTGCGGGAACGTGCCGAGCTGCTCCGGGTTGGTCATCACGGCGAGGAAGCTGGTGAGTTCCTCGCGGTGCGTGATCGGGTTGTAGTGGTAGCCGACCGGATGCTGCATCCAGGAGTTCGCCGCCAGGATGAAGTACGCGGACAGCAGGGTACCGATCGCGGCGAGCCACATACAGGCCGCGTGCAACCGGGGGGATAGCCGGTCCCAGCCGAAGATCCACAGCCCGAGGAAGGTGGACTCGAGGAAGAACGCAAGCAGCGCCTCGATCGCGAGCGGCGCCCCGAAGATGTCGCCGACGAAGCGCGAGTAGGCGGACCAGTTCATGCCAAACTGGAACTCCTGCACAATGCCAGTGACGACGCCCATGGCGAAGTTGATCAGGAAGAGCCGGCCGTAGAACTTAGTCAGCCGCAGCCAGCGGTCGTGTCCGGTCCGTATCCACGCAGTTTCGAAGCCGGCCACGAGAAACCCAAGGCCGATCGTGACGGGCACGAACAGGAAGTGGTAAACCGTGGTAATTCCGAATTGCCAGCGGGATAGCTCAAGCACGGTCACTGGCTGCCTCCAAGTCTTTACAGCGAACGGGGCCATCGGTCCCTAACTCCGCTCGCTATCCTGGCTGTCCGGCGGGTGGCCCAGTCAGGGCCGTTGGCCATGGCCGCATGGGACCAAAGTCCGCGTATTCCGTGCCTGACGCAGGCCTCGGCTCAGGTTTCCTCTGGGACCATGGCGATCGCGCCGCAGGGGCACTCGGCGGCGCAGACGCCGCAGCCCTTGCAGTAGTCGTAGTCGATTTCGTAGTGGCCCGCGCCGAGCTTGATGACGGCGTTGTCCGGGCAGACGCCGTAGCAGTTGTCGCAGCCGAAGCAGTTGCCGCAGGACATGCACCGGCGGGCTTCGAACAGCGCGGTCGCCCGTCAAGGACGGCCAGGTCGGCGTCCTGGCCGAGCGCGAGTACCAGGCAGTCGGCCGACAGCTCCTCGAATTCGCCGGTCGGCTGGGGGAACCCAGTGTCGTCTAGCCGCATCTTCTCGATCGTCAGCGAGCCGCCATCGGCGGCGGTGACCGTGGAGAGCCAGCGCATCGTGATGCCCTCTTCCAGCGCCTCCTCCACCTCGATGTCGTGAGCGGGCATGCGGTCCCTGGTGCGGCGGTACACCACGACGGCCTCGGCCGCGCCGAGCCTGCGCGCGGTGCGGGCGGCGTCCATGGCGTGTTCCCGCCGCCGTAGACGGCGACCCGGCGGCCGAGCATCGGCGGCTGCCGTCCTCCACCGGTGCAGCAGCGATACCGCGTCCATGATCCTGGCCGAGTCGCCGGCCGGGATGTAGGCGCGCTTGCCGATGTGCGCGCCGACGGCGCGAAGGCGGCGTCGAAACCTCCCCCCCCGCGCGACCGCCGGCGGCCGCGGTGAGCTGGGCGAGGATGTCGGTGACGGTGGTGTTGAGCTCGAGCCTGACGCCCAGCTCGAGGATCCGGTCGATCTCGGCGTCCATGATGTCTCGCGGCAGCCGGTACTTGGGTATGCCGTAGCGCATCATGCCGCCGGGCCGGCTGCCCGCGTCCTTGATCGTGACCGCGTGGCCCAGGCGGGTGAGGTGGTAGGCGGCCGCTAGGCCGGACGGCCCGGCGCCTACCACCAGCACCCGCTTACCCGTCGGCTGCCTGGTCTTCGCGGATGGAGTGACGGGCGCTTTATCGGCGTACACGGGCCAGCCTTGTGCGATGGCCTGGTCGCCGAGATACCGTTCGACCGAGTTGATGCCCACGGCACTGTCGAGTTGCGCCCGGTTGCAGGCGGTCTCGCACGGGCGGTAGCAGACCCGGCCCATGATCGCGGGGAACGGGTTGTCGGCCATGATCTGCCGCCACGCCGCCTCGTAGGCCTCCAGGCCGCCCTCCTCGGCGTGCTACAGCCACTGCTGGATGTTCTCACCGGCCGGGCACGCGTCGTTGCACGGCGGCAGCCCGGAGACGTAAACCGGCCGCTCGGTGCGCCAGGCGCCGGTGTGGTTGGCCCGGCTGGAACCGGGATTGAGGGTGATGGCGAAGGGCTTGTCCATGGGAGGTCACCGCCGTTGTCCGGAGTCGTGGACGAGGGCCGGAGTCAGCCCGGTCCGTTCGGAAAAATCTGGCTTTTGATCTTCGAGGAGGCCGAACCGCGCGACGTTGCGGTCGGCCGAGGCCTGGAGGCGCTCGATGACGTCGGTCCGCTCCCGCGGGCGGAACAGATGCGCGTAGCGGGCCTGGAGCCGCAGGTAGTCGGTGACCGGAACCTGGTGGCGGATCCGGGCCGAGCTGACGACCTGGCCGTCTTCGGCCTCAAAGACGGGGAACAGGCCGGACTCGGTGGCGAGCCGGGCGACCTTGATGGTGTCGGCTGGCGAGCTTCCCCAGCCGAGCGGGCAGGGCACCAGGATGTGCAGGTAGCGGGCGCCGTGGAAGTCCATCGCGCGGGTGGCCTTGTACTCCAGGTCGCGCAGGTCGGCGACGGTGGCGGTGGCCACGTAGGGGATCTCGTGCGCCATCGCGATCAGCGGGACGTTCTTCCCCTGGCCGAAGGTGTTGCCCGGCTCGGGACCGACTGCTGGGGTGGTCGCGGTGCGGGCCGCCGGCGGGGTGGCGCCGGAGCGCTGCACGCCGGTGTTCATGTACGCCTGGTTGTCGTAGCAGATGTACAGCACGTCGTCGTTCCGCTCGAACAGGCCGGGAAGGGGGTGGAGAACACTTCGAGGCAGCCGGTCGCGTTGACGGCGATCATCTTGCCCTTGGTCGCGCGCATCACCGCGTCCAGCGCGTAGCGGGCGCCGAGCGCCTCGCCGCAGCCCTGGCAGGCGCGGTGGCCGCAGGTGAGCGTGTTAGAGCGGGCGTCGCTGGACTGGACGCTGCGCAGGTCTTCCGGCAGCAGCCGGTTCCCGGCCGCGAAGCTGCCGGTCTGGTAGAACTTGATCCGCTGGTAGGACATGGCTCGCACTCCTAATCCGCCGCGCCGGACGCCGTGACCCCGAGGTCGCGGAGCATGTTCTCCGCAGTCGGGCCGGACCTGACCAGGCTGGACTGCAGGTCGAGGAAGCTGAACGGTGGCAGTTCGCCGCGTTTGGCGTCGAGGAGCATCGTGCGCAGCGATTTCCTGGTGACCGGGCGACCGCCGAGTCCGGCGACGACCGTGGAGATGATCGGGTCTGCGGTCTGGGACGGCCGACCGTCCGCAGCGAGCGCGGACCGCACGTCTGCGGTGACGATGCCGCCGCTGCCCGGCGCGAGCGCCCGCTCGAGGACGACCAGGCGGCGCGGGCGGCAGCTTCCAGCCAGAACCGCGCGCACCGACTGGACCGGGAACGGCCGGAAGCTGGTGATGCCGAGCCCCCGGCCCGGATGCCGTCTTCCCGAAGCTCGTCGATCGTGTCCTTGACGGTGCCGAGCACCGAGCCGAGGGCGACGATGATCAGCTCGGCGTCCGCGGTGCGGTAGGGCTTGACGAGGCCGCCTGATTCCCGGCCGAACCGGCGCTCGAAGGCGGTGGCGACGTCCGGGATCAGCTCGAGGGCCTGCCGCATCCGCTCAGCCGCCAGGAACCGCACCTCGGTGAACGCCTCGGTCCGACCATGGCCCCGATTGACACCGGGTCGTCGGGGTCGAGCACCTGCCGCGGCCGGTACGGCGGGAGGAACGCGTCCACCTCGCCCTAGCCGGGGATGTCGGCGCGCTCGCTGGCGTGGGTGAGCACGAACCCGTCCATGCACACCATCACCGGGTTGGACAGCTCCTCGGCGATCCGGAAGGCCTGGATGTGCAGGTCGGCCGCTTCCTGGTTGGTCTCGGCGTACAGCTGGATCCAGCCCGCGTCACGCTGGCTCATCGCGTCGCTGTGGTCGCTCCAGATGTTGATCGGCGCGCCGATCGCGCGGTTGGCGACCGTCATCACGACCGGCAGCCCGAGCCCGGCCGCGTTGTAGACGGCCTCGCTCATGTACAGCAGGCCCTGGCTGGCGGACGCGGTGTAGGTGCGCGCCACGGCGGCGGCGGTGTTGCCCGCGGCGACCTGGCCGGCGAACCGGTCGGTGATCGCGGCGAGCACCGCGTCCAGGCTGACCACGCCGGTCAGCGCGGCGAGCGCGCCGAGCAGCGGGGCACCCGGCAGCGGGCGGCCGAGCCTGGCCATCGCCAGGCTCGAGGCCGGGATCGCAGCGTGGGGTCCTGGATGACGAGCGCGTCCGGCTCGGTGACCGGCTCGCGGGTGGGGATCGGCCTGCCGTCGATCCGGCAGAATGACATGACCGGGGCGCCCATCCGCTCCGAGCCGAAGCTCGGGAACGCCTGCGCGTAGCGGCCCTCGCTGAACGCGGCGGCCGCGAGCAGCTCGGCGGCGGTCACGACGCCCTGGCCGCCGCGGCCGTGGAATCGAACCTGGAACATCGTTTCGTTCCTTCGCCTGTCTCTTGCTGGCCGGCCCTGCACGGAAAGACCCCCGGGTGGCGCCTCCTTGGTCCGGCGCCGGCCGGGGGTCTTTCCGTGTTGTCTTGGTTCTGTTGTGGTGTGGGTTGGGGTTGCCGGTCACGGGCTGCCTAGGCGGTCGGGGCCGGGGTGATGCTCTCGTGGCTACCCGGCTGCGTCACCTGGCCGGCTTCCCTGGGCCGACGGCCGAAGGCGAACAGGTAGATCGAGCCGAGGCCGGCCACGGTGCCGAGGCCGAACAGGACCAGCGAGACGATGTAGACGATCTGGGAGACCTTCCACCAGCCGTAGGCGTTCAGCAGCATGCTGCGGAGCGTCTCGCCCTTGAAGACGGTGCCGACGGTGGCGGCGAGCTGGGTGTTGCTCGGCTGCGCGAGGGACTCGGCCGACAGCTGGGAGTAGGTCTTGCCGCCTGCCATGTTCTGGATGTGGACGGCGATGAAGTGGTCGGCGTAGGCCTCGGCCTGCTGCCCGGTGAGCAGCTGCTGGCCGGCGTACTGGCTGACGGACGGGATCATGCTCGGGGTGATCTCGGTGCCGGCCTTGGGGTGCGCGAACGCGGCCGCCGGGGGGAAGGTGATCTGCTGGGCGGCGAGCTGGCTCTGCACGGTGTTGTGCACGTAAGCCGAGCCCCACAGCGTCAGGCCGCCGACGATCAGCAGCACCGCCGCCAGGGCGGCGCTCGCCGCGGCGATCAGGGTACGGGGGGAGAAGCGGCGCATCGTAATGCCTCCTTGTGAAGCGGGCCGCTGTCTACGGCCCGCTCGGGTTGAACTGTCAGACATGAGTCTTCCGCCGCGCCGGCGGCGGCAGCACGGCCGGAAGTCACCACCCCGCTGGGCCCTTCGGCCCTAATGACCGCACCCCCGCCACCGCACGCCGAGAACACACCAAGGGCAGGCTGATCGCCAGGTCCGTGGCGTGAGCTCGTAAAAGCATGCGCCGACGTAACGCCGCCCCCCTTTGGGGACCCGTTACCGTGCGTTTCCTACTGCGACCTGATGCGGCGGCCAGTGAGGTGGGCCGGGACGATCCTGACGAACAGGTCGTGCTCTCCGCTTGGCCATGGCCGCAGGTCGAACTCCTCCCGCAGGTGCCTGAGCTCTCCCGGCTGCAGCACCCGGTGCGCGTCGCCGCGGACCAGCACGCTCCACCCCTGGCCAAGATCCAGGTCGAAATGGTCGGCCTCGAATGAGACCGGGCCGTCGGCGTTCCCGGCGATAATCGAGCCGCCGCTGGTCCGGATCACGATGGTGCCGCCCGCCACCGCGTAGTTCACCGGAAGCACCATCAGCCCCGGCACCGCGGCGAAAGCGATCCGGCCGATTCCCCGCGGCGCGAGCAGCTGGTGGCACTCGGCCTGGCTGAGCCGCTCAAGGCGCCCGGCCGAGCTCCAGCACGCCGCCACGGGATCACGGCCAGGGGAAGCTTCGTGCCCGGCGCCAAGCAGGGCGGCGGGCGTGGTGCACAGGGCCGCGGCCAGGTGGCGCAGCGTGGCGGCGTCTGGATGGCTCGGAAATTTCTCCAGATACTCCAGGTACCGGCGCTCCACCCGCGCCCGCGTGGCAACCTGGCCGACGCTGAGCCGCAGTTCTGCTCGCCGTGCCGTGAGCCGCCGACTGAGGTCGCCTGGATCCGGCGGCGCTGTCCAGCACGATGAACCCGGGCCCGCCCCCGCGGGCGCGTCGTGTGCCTGATTCACGGTCATCACGCTCACCTCGATTTTCGTCGTTCTGTTGCCCTCCAGCCTGTTCCTCAGGGATGGCTGGGGAAGAGGGGCTTTGGGCCCCAGTTATGGGGACCTGGTGCCTCGGAACGCACTTGGGCGGCGGCCTACACCGCCGCGGTGGCGTGGTCAGCCTGCGGACGGCAGTCCGTCATGGTGAGATCCTCGACGGTCGCCCCGGCCGCGAGCAGCGCCGCGATCGACGCGCGGTAGTGGTGCCCGCACAGCCAAAGGTCCACCGGCTGCGCGCGGCGTGCGGACGGCGGCATGATCACCTTCACAACCGGGCGGGCCGGGCAGCAGCAAGACCTTGACGGAACCGAAGGGTCGGTAAACCTGAGATCCTCCACCTGGGGACCTTCACTCTCGTGTGGATTGTTCCCGAACATGTTTCCACCCTTTCCGCAGCTCATGACTGCTCATTAGTAGCGAAGGCAGCGCGGGCGGTCTCGCCAAGCAGCGCTCCCCACTTCCGCGCCCGCACGGCCTCGCCGTGGATCAGCTTGTTCTGTCCGCTGACGAGGAAGCTCTCCGGCTCGAGCAGCACGCGACAGCCGCGGCGGGTCAGCAGCCGCGCGATTCCCCGGCTGGCGCGACCGGTCAGCGCGGGCATCCCACTGAGCCGGGTGTCGAAGGCCGCGGCGAGCGCGCCTTCCGCGCCAAGCGTCTCAAGCCAGGCGCGCAGGCTCGGTCCGCCGGCGTCGGGGTCCATGATCAGCCCGCTGCCCGGCTTGCGGGCCGATTCCGCTGCCCTCCGCCGGGAGGCGACGGTCGGCATTCCGTGCATGTGAGTCGGCGCGCCTGCCACTATCAGGCCGGCCACGGCCACGAGCTCCCGGGTAGCGCGGGCCACGGGCACCAAGGTCACCTCGTGCGTGGCGGCCAGCCCCCCGGCGACGTAAGTGGCGACGGCACGCGTGTTTCCGTACATCGACTCATAGACGACAAGCGCCTGCATGAGACCCACACCCTTCCGGGGACTGACGGTTACGGGAGTCTCCCGCTCTTGTCTCTAGCCTCGCTACGCCAGAGCCGCCTGGGCAGGGCAGAAGCTCACATCAGTGCGTGCCGATCGTCCCGGACCAAGGGCCCTGATATCCGCCGGGAACTGGCGCTTAGCTAGCTGTCAGTGCGATGTCAGGAGGACACGGTGGTGGCAACTGCAACGAGACGGCCGGCCGGCGAGAGTTTCCGCGCCGACGCAGCGCGCCGACTGGCAGCCGAACCGCCGGAAAGCATCTGGTACTCGCTCAAGTGCCGGGTCCTCGGGCCGCCGCTGGTTACCGGGCAACTGGGCGGCGAACGGCTGTCCAGGCCGCTCGCGCTCGGCGTGCTGTCCTGCGACGGGCTGTCCTCAGCCGCCTACGGCACCGAGGAGATCCTCTACGCCCTGCTGCCGTTCTTCGGCCTGGCCGCGTTTACCCTGGTGCTCCCGCTGACGCTCCTGGTCCTGTTCGGCGTGCTGCTTGTCGTGATGTCCTACCGCGAGGTCGTGTCGGTGTACACGAGGGCGGGCGGCTCGTACGTGGTGGCCAGGGAGAACTTCGGTCCGCGGGTCGCCCAGGTGGCCGCGGTGGCGCTGCTGATCGACTACGTGGTCACGGTGGCGGTGCAGACCGCGGCAGGCAGCGCCGCCATCGTCTCCGCGTTCCCCGCGCTGTCTCACCTCCCGGTCATCGGCCCGAGAATCCTGCTGGTTACCTCGGTCGCCGCGATCGGGCTCATGTGCCTGGGCAACCTGCGCGGCCTGCGCGAGGCGGGCCGGATCTTCGCGCTGCCGACCTACCTGTTCGCCGGCTCGCTGCTGGTGATGATCGTCACCGGCCTGGTCCGCGAACTGGTGGGCGGCGGCCTGTCGCGTGTCGTCCCGGGCGCGGGCACGGTTGGCATCGGCACGCACTCCGGACTGATCGCCATCGGCGCCATCTACATCATGGCAAAGGCCTTTGCCAACGGCGGGTCCTCCCTGACCGGAATCGAGGCGGTGTCCAACGCCGTCAGCGCGCTGCGCCCGCCCGAGGGACGGCACGCCCGGCAGCTCCTCGCCACGCAGGGGACGCTGGTGGCGGTGCTGATCGCCGGGATCTCCTGGCTCGCACACGTCACTCACGCAATTCCCTATACCGCCGGCTTCCCCACCGTGCTCGCTCAGGAAGCGTCGGTGGTCTTCGGCCACACGCCCGCTGGGCAGGTAATGTTCTTCGCCCTGCAGGCCGCGACCGCCGCCATCTTGTTCACCGGCGGGAACACCAGCTTCACCGGGTTCCCGTTCCTGGCCAGCTTCGTCGCCGAGGACTCGTTCCTGCCCCGCTGGCTGGGCAAGCGCGGGCACCGGCTGGTGTTCTCCAACGGCATCATGCTGCTGGCCGTGCTGTCCGTGGCGCTGATGCTGGTGGCCGGGGCTACGGTGGACGCCCTCATCCCGTTCTACGCGATCGGCGTGTTCACCGGATTCGCGATGGCCGGGTTCGGCATGGCCAGGTACCACCGCAGGACCCGCGAGCCGGGCTGGCGGCGGAAGCTGGCGATCAACATGGCGGGCGGGATCTACACGGCGCTGGTCGTGCTGCTGTTCGCGGTGGTCAAGTTCACCGAGGGCGCCTGGCTGATCGTTATCATCTTCCCGGTGCTGGTGTTCGTCCTCATCCGGCTCAACCGGGAATACCGGGCCGAGGCCGCGTGCCTCGCCGACAGGGACACCGACGCCCCGCAGGCGCAGCCGCCCAACTACTCCCGTCGCGTCGTACTGCTTCTGATCGACGGCTACGACCCGGCGGCCATCGCGGCGCTGAAGTACGCCAGGAGCCTGCGGCCCACCGTCCTGCGCGCGGTGCACTTCAGCCTCGACAGCGCACGCGCGGACCAACTCTGTCGCCAGTGGGTGGACGCGGGAACCGGGATCCCGCTTGAGCTGGCCGACTGCCCCGACCGCCGCCTGGCGCACGCAGCGGCCCGACTGGCGACCTCGCTCACCGCCGCCCCCGGCACGCACGTCACCGTCGTGCTGCCGCGCCGCTGCTACCCGCCGCTGGCAGGTCGGCTTCTGCATGACCACACCGCGGACCGGATCGCCCGCGTCGTCAGCCGCGTCCCCGAAGCGGCCGCCACGATCGTTCCCTTCGACGTCACCCACCGAGTCGAGACGGCCCAGGCGAAGCGCTCCAGGTCCGCTGCGGCACTGAGGCCTGGGCGCCTTGAAGACTACGAACGGCCGGAGCCGCCGCTGGGGACCAACGCCATCGGGTCGCTGTGCCAGCCGATGAACGCCACCGTCCAGGGGCGCGTGCGCGCGGCTGAGATCCGGTCCGGTCAGCCAGCCGGAAGCAGCGTGCTGGCCTGCGAGGTCTCCGACTCGAGCGGGGAGCTTACGGCGGTCTTCCTCGGCCGCGCCCACATCGCCGGCATCGAGCCGGGAACCCGCATCCGGTTGCACGGCAGCGTCGGCTTCGGCGGCGACGGTCGCCCGGTGATGACCAACCCCTCCTACGAGCTGCTGGCCTACGAGCCTGGCTGACATACGGTCTCGCAATACCCGGCGCTCAGTGCCTGCCCTGGCAGATGCCGCTTGCGGCCGAGACGACTTAAGACAGGCGGCCACAGGACGTACGCCCCTACATGGCGCGAGCCGAGGCTGCGACGCTGAGGTGGAGAGCGGAACGTGTGCGCCGAAGGCCGAACGCGGCGTCCGGCGCATGGCCGCCGGAAGGAGGGATGAACGCCGTGAAGCTGATCACCGCAATCGTTAGGGCTGGGAAACTGGACGATGTGAAGCGCGCCGTGATCGATGCGGGGGCACGGGGCATGACCGTGACGGAGGTCCGCGGTTTCGGCCAGCAGTATGGCCAAGCGCCGCAAGCCGGCCCCGCCGCGGGCGCGGTCCTACTGCTACCCAAGCTGCGCATTGACGTCGTCGTCCGGGACGAGCAGGCGGTGGTGGTGGTGGATGCCATCGCCAAGTCCGCCGGGACTGGCTCCATCGGGGACGGGAAGATCTGGGTGTGCCCGGTGGAGGGCGCGCTTCGGGTCCGGACGGGCGATCGCGACCGCGACGCAGTGTGAGCACGACCTAAAGAGCCTGGCTCCGCCAGATCACGATGGGCCTGGCCGCGGCCGGGGATGTCCCGGTGCGCGCGTAACGCGAGGGCGACAAATAGGGTCTAACGGGTGGTTGCGCATACATGCGGCGATACCCCAACCTGATGCATGGGGACGTGCCTTATGACACGGAGCGGGGGATCTCATGACCGGAGCGGGGGAGGCGGCCGTCGGCCACGTCGGACAGCAGGCGGCCGAGGACGGCCGCGCCACGCCGCCAGGTGGCGGTGTGCGCCACGGCGCGCCCCGCGGAGGCCATCCGGGCGCGCAGCGCGGAATCGTGCAGCAGGGCGGCGAGCGCGTCGGCCCATGCCCGCTCATCATGGGGCGGGACGAGCAGCGCCGCGCCCCCGGTGACCTCGGCCAGGACGGGGATGTCGCTGACCGCCGACGGCACCCCGGCGGCCAGGGCCTCAAGCGCTGGCAGCCCGAATCCCTCCGACAGCGAGGGAAACGCGAACGCCGACGCGGCCCGATACACGGCAGGCAGCAGCTCGTCATCCACCTCGGGCACCAGCCGCACCCGGTCCCGCAGGCCCAGCCTGGCGATCAACGCGGGCAGCGGGTCGCGAAAATTACCGTCGAAGTATCCCACAAGCACCAGATGCACCCGCTCGGGAAGATAGCTCAGCGCACGGACCAGCACCTGGTGGTTCTTGTGCGGGCGGTGCGCGCCGACCGCGAGGACGAACTCCGCTGGCAGCCGGTAACGCTCCCGGGCCCGGGCGATCGCGGTGGCGGGAACGTCGGCGAAGACCTCCGCGTGGATCCCGTTGGGGACCAGCGTCGAATGCGGCGCCTGCGGGTAGCGAGCCTTGATCTCGGTCAGGCTCGCGCTGCTCGGCACGGTCACCGCCGCCGCGTGCCGCAGCACCAGGCGGGTGCCGGCCACCGATGCCTGCTGGCGCAGCCAGCCCCCGGCGTACCCGGAGTCTTTCTCCAGCGTGGTGTCATGCAGCGTGACGACGAACGGGCACGGCCGCAGCAGCGGGGTGAAGGACATATACGGCACGTAGAGCACGGCCGTGTGCAGCGCGCGCAGCGCCGTGGCGAGCTCGTGGCAGCGGTGGGCCGCGCCGGGAGTGATGTCGGTATGTACCACGTCCGCGTGGGCGGGCAGGCAGTCGAGCGAAAAGAGCTGCTTGCGGTGGGTGTTGACCAGGACCCGAAGCGCGCTGCCATCATCGGGCTCGCTCAGCTGGCTGGCAAGGCCGAGCACCGAGCGGGCGAGGCCGTGCCCGCCCGCCACGCCGTTCACCCGTGCGTCGATAAGGATCGAGCGACGTCTGCCCACCAGCCAGCACCGTCCGTAGTCTGGGTCGTTCCCGGCCGGAACGTGTTCTCCCTCGCCGCCAGTTTCCCGCACCCCCGAGCATAAGGAATCGCCCGTGCCCGTATCCGTGATGGTGCATGCTCGGGGGCTGGTCAAGTCATTCGGCCGCACCCGCGCGCTGACCGGCCTCGACCTGGCCGTCCCGGCCGGCACAACCACGTGCCTGCTCGGCCCGAACGGGGCGGGCAAGACCACCGCGATCCGGGTGCTCACCACGCTGCTGCGGCCGGACGCGGGCACGGCCCTGGTGGCCGGCCACGACGTGGTCGCCGACGGCGCGGCGGTGCGCCGCAGCATCGGCCTGGCCGGCCAGCACACCTCGGTGGACGAGTGCCTCAGCGGCCGCGCCAACCTCATCATGCTCGGCCGACTGTCCAGGCTAGGCAGGCGCCAGGCGAGGGACCGGGCGGCTGACCTCCTCACCGCCTTCGGCCTGGACGCGGCGGCCAGGCCGGTCCGCTGCTACTCGGGCGGGATGCGCCGCCGCCTTGACCTGGCGGCGAGCCTGCTCACCGAGCCGCGAGTGCTGTTCCTGGACGAGCCCACCACGGGTCTCGACCCGGCCAGCAGGCTCGCCCTCTGGGAGATCATCGCCGACCTGGTCGCGGGCGGTACCACGCTGCTGCTGACCACGCAGTACCTGGAGGAGGCAGACCGGCTGGCGGACCGGGTCTGCGTCATTGACGGCGGCCGGGTCACTGCCGAGGGAGCCCCGGCTGAGCTCAAGGCGACGGCCGGCGCGTCCTGGCTGCGGGTGACCGTCGCCGCCGCCGCCCCGCTTTCCCGAGTGGCCGCAGCGCTTTCCTGCCTGGCGGCCGGCCCGGCCCGGCGACTGGCCGCCGGGCACGGCCTCGAACTGCCGGTAATCCCGCGCCCGGGGCTGGTCGCCGACGCCGTCCGGGCGATGGACTCCGCGGGCGTCCGCGCCGACGACATCGCCGTCCGCACCCCATCGCTCGACGACGTTTTCCTTACGCTGACCGGGGGGCGGGCATGAGCGCGCTGACCGGCCTGGCCGAGCTGCCGCTCGAGCCCGGCACCGCTGCCGCGCGACCGACGACGAGGACACGGCTGGCCGGCGCCGCCAGTTCGCTGGGCTGGACGCTGAGCGACGTCGGAGTACTCACCGGCCGTGCGATCGCGCGGATCGCCAGCACGCCGGAACAGGTGCTGAACGTCACCGTGCAGCCCGTCCTCCTCGTGCTGCTGTTCAGCTACGTCTTCGACGGCGCGATCAAGCTGCCCGGCGGCGGGAATTACCGCGATTACCTCGTCGCCGGCGTCATCGCCGTGAACATGGGGGCCGCCACCCAGGGCGCCGCCATCAGCATGGCGGTCGATCAGTCCACCGGGCTCGTCGATCGTCTCAGGGCGCTGCCGATGTCCCGGGTGGCCTTCATCGCCGGCCGCACCCTCGCTGACCTCGTCACCAGCGTGCTCGCCGCCGCAGTGGCCGCGGGTACCGGACTTGCGGTCGGCTGGCGGGTACACGGCAGCCCGGCGGGTATCGCCGGCGCGGCGGGGCTCGCGCTGCTATTCGGCTACTGCGCGGCCTGGGCAGGGGCGTGCGTCGGGATGCTCGCCCGCGGCCCGGAGGCGGCTCAGGCCGTCGGGCTGACCGTGATCGTCCCGCTGTCGCTCACCTCGAACGCGTTCATCGCCACGACGGCGATGCCCGGCTGGCTGCAGGCGGTTGCCGACTGGAACCCGGTCAGTGTCCTGGCCGCCGCGTGCCGGCAGCTGCTCGGCAACCCCGATCCGGCGGCAGCGATCTCGGCCTGGCCGATGCGCCACCCCGAGGTGGCGTCGGCCGCCTGGTCGCTCGCCCTGCTGGCCGTGCTCATGCCGGTGTCGGTGTGGCTGTATGTCCGCAGGAACCGGCGTTGAGTGCGATTATTCGGCGTGTGCTTACTCGGTATCCTCTTGCCCCGGGCGCCCCTGGGCCGGAGGATTCGGACGTAGGCATGGTCCCACGAACTCGGTCGCACCGCCCCGACATCTCGTCCGATCCAAACGGAGCGCGCACATGACGGCAGCCGACCCGGCGTCCCCCGACGGAGAACTCGGCGCCGTCGGGCTTGACGCCGATTCCGAAGACGGGCGGGCAGACGCCCCGCCCCTGGTCGTGCGCAGCAGCGGCGGCACCGTCACCCTGCCGCCCGGGCCCGTCTACCGGATCGGACGGGACCCGGACGCGGACGTGGCAGTCGACGCCCCCGTGGTCTCCTGGCGGCACGCCGAGCTGTCGGCAACCGCCGGGCAGTGGCTGATCCAGGATGCGGGCAGCACCAACGGCACGTTCTGCGGCGGGTCGCACGTGAGCCGGATGCAGATCACCGGCACGGTCCAGATCCGGCTCGGCCACCCGGAGGACGGCCCGCTGCTGACCTGCTCGGTGCCCGACGCCGCCGCAGCCGATCCCGACGCCGCAGGTCCGGTCCCGGGCACCCACGCGGCCACCGCGCTGTGGGTCGGCCACCCGTTGGCGGACAGGCAGCCGACGGGGATCACCCGCGTCCTCGACCTGCCGCTGCGCATCGGCCGGGCCGACGACAACGACGTGGTCATCAAGGACCTGCAGGTATCGCGCCGCCACGCCGAGCTACGCGACCTCAGCGGCGGCCGCTTCCAGCTCACCGACACCGGCAGCAGCAACGGCACCTTCGTCAACGGCCAGCGGATCACCACCACGGTGGTCACCGAGGCCGACGTGATCGGCATCGGCGCGGCCACGTTCCGGCTGGCAGGCAACGAGCTGCGGGAGTTCGACGCGGCCGAGGGGGTGCTGCTCAGCGCGCGCGGCCTGACCGTCACCCTGCCAAGCGGGAAGGTGCTGCTCGACCACGTCTCCTTCCCGCTGCCGGAACGCTGCCTGCTCGGCGTCATCGGGCCAAGCGGCGCCGGCAAGTCGACCCTGCTCGGCGCGCTCACCGGGATGCGCCCCGCCACCAGCGGCAGCGTGCTGTACGACGGCCGCGACCTGTACGCCAACTACGCCGAGCTGCGGCACCGCATCGGCCTAGTCCCGCAGGAGAACATCCTGCACACCCAGCTCTCGGCCCGCCGCGGCCTGTCGTACGCCGCCGAGCTGCGGTTCCCCCAGGACACGACCGCGCCCGAGCGCTCCCGTCGGGTCGATGAGGTCCTGGGCGAACTATCCCTGGCGAGGCACGCCGACACCCGCACCGGAAGCCTCTCGGGCGGCCAGCAGAAGCGCGTTAACGTGGCGCTCGAGCTGCTCACCAAGCCGAGCCTGCTATTCCTCGACGAGCCCACCTCCGGCCTTGACCCCGGACTGGACAAGTCGGTCATGGAGATGCTCGCCCAGCTCGCCAAGGACGGCCGCACGGTCATGGTGGTGACGCACAGCGTCGCCAACCTGGCCAGCTGCGACCGGCTCCTCGTGCTGGTGCCCGGCGGAAAGGTCGCCTACTTCGGCACTCCCGCCGACGGGCTGCGCCACTTCGGCCACGACGACTGGGCCGAGGTCTTCCAGGACTTCGAGGCACAGCCGGACCGTGACTGGAGCCGCCGACTACCGCCGCTCCGCCTACTACGCCCGCTACACCAGCGGCCCGCTGCAGGCCCTGGGCGCCGCCGAGGCGCGGCCCGACGCCGTCGCGGCGCGCGCTGTCGCCGCTCCGCCGCCGCGCCCAGCCGGCCGGCTCGCCCAGCTGTCCACCCTGGTCCGCAGGTACCTGTCGGTCATCGCCTCCGACCGTAACTACGTCGGCGTGATCGCCCTCCTCCCCGTCATCCTCGGCGGCCTGATCAGGGCCATCCCCGACTCCGGCGGCCTGGTCGGCCCGAGCAACGGCCTGGCCATCCAGCTGCTCCTCATCCTGGTGATGAGCGCGTGCCTGATCGGCGTCGCCAACGCGGTCAGGGAACTGGTCAAGGAACGGGCGATCTACACCAGGGAACGCGCGGCGGGCCTGTCGCCTGCCGCCTACCTTGCCTCCAAGCTCGTTGTCCTCGGCGTCATCAGCGCCGTCCAATCGGTCGTCCTCGTCGCCATCGGCCTGGCCGGCCGCCCGATGCCCGCTCGGGGCGTGCTGACATCCTTCCCGCTGGCCGAAATCATGCTCGGCGTCGCCGTGCTGGCCATCGCCTCGATGGCCGTCGGCCTGCTCATCTCGGCCGCGGTCAACTCCTCGGATAAGACCCTCCCGCTCCTGGTCGTCGCGGTCCTGGTGGAAGTCGTGCTCAGCGGCGGCGTCATCCGCCTCAACGGCACCGCCGGTCTCGAGCAGCTGGCCTGGCTCACCCCGTCCCGCTGGGGCTTCGCCGCCGTCGCGTCCACCATCGACCTCAACCACGTCACCCCTCCCCCGCCAGGCAGCACCCCCGACCCCCTGTGGGACCACTCGGTGCATGCCTGGGCCGTCAACATGGCCCTTCAGCTGGTCTTGGCCGCCGTCTTCGCCCTCTTCACGTGGAGACTGCTGCGCCGGCCCGCCCGCCGCTAAGCCACCCTCGACCGAGATGCCAGGGGCGGCGGGGTTTTCCATCATCGTTAAGGCAGCTTTATCCGCCGCTGCGAGGCGGGCGCGGGCCAGCTAAGTGGTCGCGCCCGTTAATTCGTCGGGGATGGCGGGTCGAGCTGGGCCGTAGTGTCGCGGAGGTAGAGGCCGCGGCACGACGTGACCCCCGGCGACGGCCCCCATCACGGCCACCCGCCCACGGTCCCCTGGCCGGCACCGGCCCGCCCCCAACGGCAACCACCGAACGGGGAGTCGCTCGCCACCCAGCGAGGAGCCCACAAGCCCGTCACTCAACCCTGACGAACTTACGGACAGGTGCACTAAGTCAGCCGGATGGCATGCCCCGCCTCGAACCTGTAACACACCGGGACCGCGTTCGGAATCTCCAGGTCGGAGGAAGCGTCGTCGCTGACTCCTTCCAGGTGCTTAACCAGCGCCCGCAGCGTGTTGCCGTGCGACGCCACCAGCACACAGCCGTGCCGGTACAGGTCGGGGACGATCACGTCGTACCAGTATGGAAGGAGACGCACGGTCACGTCGTGCAGCGACTCGCCGCGGGGCCGAGCGTCCGGGGGCAGGGCGGCGTAGCGCGCGTCGTCGTCCGGCTTGCCCAGCGGCGGGCGCACGCGAAAGCCGCGGCGCCAGGCCATGAACTGCTCCTCCCCTACCTCAGCCCGGATCTCGGCCTTGCCCCGGCCCTGCAGCGCCCCGTAATGGTTGGAGTTGAGCCGCCAGCTCCGGCCCACCGGGACCCATGACCGCCCGCACGCATCAAGCGCGAGGTCCGCCGACACAATGGCGCGCCGCTGAAGCGACGTGTGAACCACGTCGGGGAAGAAGCCGGAGGCCGCGAGGATCGCCCCGGCCCGTTCTGCCTGCCGCTGGCCGCGCTCGCTGAGGCACGACATCCATCCAGCCGGTGAACACGTCCGCAGCGTTCCCGGCACTCTCGCCGTGTCGCAGGAGCACCAGAACCGCCATCAGCGCGCCGCCTTCCCCGGGCTGAGCCCCAGTTCGCCTGCCAGTCTCACCCTTCCATGGTCATTTGTTGTCTGTCGGACCCCGGCGAGCGCAGGGCCGGGCCGCCCCGGGTGGCGATCCGGCCGGTTCGCGGGGGTCACTTCTTGGCAGTGACCTGGATCTTCTTCGCGACATCCTTCTCCTCGCCCTTGAGGCCGACCTTGACCGTCAGGATGCCCTTGGCGTAGTCAGCGGTGACGTCGTCGCTGTCCGCCCCGGCGGGGAGCGCGATGGTGCGGCTGAACGTGCCGTACCGGAACTCCGAACGGTGCTTGTCCTCGACGGTGCTGGAGCGCTGTGCGCTGATGGTTAGGTAACCGACGCCGGCAGTGACCTCAAGGTCATTCTCCGGGTCGATTCCGGCGATCTCGGCGCGGACGACGTAGTGCCCGTCCTCGGTGTAGTCCTCGATCCTGATGGGCTGGCCCAGGTAGGGCCGCAATGTCAGGAAGGGCTCCTCGAACCACTCGATGAACTCAGGGAACATCGTCCTTGGATCCTTGCGCAGGGTAATGCTCATTTCGTTCTCCCTCCTCCTTCTTGTGCTTCTTGTGCTAGCCCGCGTCCGCGGGCGGCCCTTCCCGTAGTGAACCGGCCTGGGGCGGGATAGCGTCCGGTGGCATGGCCTGCATCGGCGGGTCGGCCTGCCCCTGGCCGAGTCGGTCCACGATGTCGACGACTCCGTCGACGTCCCACATCAGCCGGACCGCGACGGGGATGAGGTCACCGTGCGTTCCCGCCCTCGGATCCAGCGTCCCGGTGAGCGTCACGATCCCGTTATGGACGGCCACGTCGGCCTCTCCCGGCCTGGCGAGCAGGATGTCGTCGAGCACCCGGCGGATGTCCGCAGCGATGTCCGCATCCGGCCGCAGGAACACGCTGATCAGGTCACGGCGGCTGACGATGCCCACCAGCTTGCCCTTCTGGTCGGTGACCGGCAGCATCCTCACGTGATGCTCGGTCATCAGCCGTGCCGCCGCCGGAACGTTGGCGTCCGGGCCGATCGTGATCGCAGGCGACGTCATCAGCTCCCCCGCGGTAAGCGCCGGAGGCCGCAAGCCGCGCCGCCTCCAAGACCTGCGCGCCGACGACCGCAGCCGCCGCACCGCACCGCCTGCTCCCCGAAGCAGATCTGCCTCCGTGACCACGCCGATCACCTCACGGCCCATCTTCAGCACGGGCAGGCCGGTGATCCGGTGCTCCGCCAGCAGCCGGGCGACCTCCTTGTACGGGGTGATCCGGTCCACCGTCACCACCGACGTCGTCATCACGTCGCTGATCCGGCGCGACCAGCCGTGGGAAGACGGCCCCTGTCCGCCTCGCGGACGACTTGGTGCCCAGGCTCGGATGCCCGGCACTTCGCGGACCGCCAGCCGCGGTTTCGTTGAGCTGCTCTTCCACGGTGTCCAGAGCCCGCGCCACGTCCGCCCGGGTAGCCCTGCCGTGCAGCGACTCGTAGTAGGCCGCGCCGAGGTGGCGCAGCATCGCATCCATGTGAATGTCGGTACGTGGCATCTGCGCTCACTCCCCTCTATTCCGTTACACTCTCCAGTCTTCCGCCGACACAGCTTCGCCGACACGGCGTGAAGTCCCTACCTCCCGGGACTTAGGTCATGTCTTACGCAGGTACCATCGCGCGAGTTCGAATAGGGCCGAAGGTCCCCCGGCCGGGGAACCTTCGGCCCGTCACCCGTCCCGTCATTCTTGGCCTGGTTAAGACCGTGCACGCCTATGGGCAGTCCATTTGATGTTGTGCTTTTGTCTTGCGGTACGCCGTCCGTAGCAGGAGGTGACCTTCGCCCCTAAAAACCCGTCACGGAATCGATTTACCATTTGGTGGTTTTCCGAAGCTGTCATAAAGGCAAGTCTCGACGAAGCGAGGTGCATCGTTGTATTCCAATGCTGAAACGATGACGCCGTGAGGCTAGGGATCCTGTGCGGCGGCGGGCCCGCCCCGGGAATGAACTCCGTGATCTCCGCAGCCACGATCGAGGCCCGCAAGTCCGGGTGGGACGTCGTTGGGATCATGGACGGCTTCGAGCACCTCATCGAGGGCCGGACCGGGGAGGTGCGCAACCTGTCCATCACGGACGTGTCGAG
Organism: uncultured Actinomycetota bacterium; assembly: GCA_963773105.1. Lineage (GTDB taxonomy): Bacteria > Actinomycetota > Actinomycetes > Streptosporangiales > Streptosporangiaceae > Trebonia. The sequence continues at coordinate 293,502 of CAVZAA010000001.1, read as the reverse complement.
AATCCATGTCGAGGGTGGGTCGATCATCCGGACCTCGCGTGCCAACCCCACGGTGCGCCGACCCCGGCGCCACCGACCCGGACTGGAGGCTGCACGCCTGCCTCGAGTCGCTCCGGAAGCTGGGGATCGGCGCGCTCGTAACAATCGGCGGGGACGACACCGCGTTCTCGGCGTCCCGGCTGGCCGAGGCCGCCGAAGGAAGCCTGCGCGTGGCGCACGTCCCGAAGACCATCGACAACGATCTGCCGCTGCCGGGCGGCGCGCCGACCTTCGGCTTCGAGACCGCCAGGAGCGTAGGGGTGCAGCTGGTCAACAACCTGATGACCGACGCCATGACCACCCGGCGGTGGTATCTGGTGGTGGCCATGGGACGCTCGGCCGGCCACCTCGCCCTGGGCATCGGCAAGGCATCCGGGGCCACCCTCACGCTGATCGCTGAGGAGTTTCCTCGCGACGAGCCCATCCGGTTGTCACGACTGGTGGACGTCCTCGAGACCTCGATGCTCAAGCGACTCGCCCGCGGCCGACCGTTCGGCGTGGCGGTGCTCGCCGAGGGCATCGGCCTGCGCCTCCCCCAGGACGAGCTCCGCAACGCCATGGAAGAGGTGGAGCGCGACGAGCACGGCAACATCCGGCTGGCCGAACTCGAGCTGGACCGGTTGCTGGCGAAGCAGGTCAAGGATCGCTTCCGGGAGCGCGGGGACAAGATCACGGTCGAGGGCAAGAACATCGGCTACGAACTCCGGTGCGCGCCCCCTATCCCGTTCGATATCGAGTACACCCGCGACCTCGGCTACGGTGCCGTGGACCACCTGAAGCGGCTGCTCGACGACGACGGGCCCGGCTGCATGATCACGATCCAGGACGGGCACGTGGTGCCGCTACCCTTCGGATCGTTCAGCGACCCGGAAACCGGACGGGTGCGGATCCGGCAGGTAAACGTCGAGTCGAGCTCATATCGGGTGGCCCGTGAGTACATGATCCGGCTGAGCCGCAAGGACCTGGCGGACTCGGACAGGCTCGGCCCGATCGCGAAGGCCTCGGGGCTGACCCCGGAGGCCTTCCGCCGCAGGTACGGCTATCTCGCCGAGGGCTGAGACCGTTCGCCGGGACCGGTCCCGGCGAGGGCCGTACACCTAGTTCGCCGAACCGACGACAACGATGTCGCCCCCCTGACCCTTCCTGTCAGCTCATGCCGTAGCGCAGCTGGGATCCGGCGGCGATTTCCAGCAGCCGGTTGTACTTTGCGGTGCGCTCACCGCGAGCGGGGGCACCTGACTTCAGGTGCCCGCAGCCGGTGCCGACCGCGAGGTCGGCGATGAAGCTGTCTTCGGTCTCGCCGGAACGATGCGAGACGAACTGCCGGTAGCCTGCCTGGCGGCAGATGGCCATGGCCTCCAGAGTCTCGGTGACGGTGCCGATCTGGTTCAGCTTGATCAGCGAGGCGTTGCCGATGCCGCGGCTGATGGCGGCGGAGATGATCGCCGGGTTGGTGCAGAAGATGTCGTCGCCCACGAGTTCGACGGCGGTGCCGAGCCGACTGGTGAGCGCGATCCAGCCCTGGTCATCGTCCTCGCCGAGTCCGTCCTCGATCAGGTGAACGGGGAAGTCCCGCGTGATGGCGGCCAGGCGGTCGATCAGGTCCCCGCTGCTCAGCAGGTCGCCCGCGACCCGGTAACGGCCGTCCGGCTGGCGGAACTCCGAAGCCGCCAGGTCCAGGGCGATGGACACGCCATCCGCGCCCGCCTTGTACCCGGCGTCGCCGATGGCCTCGACTAGGAGGTGCAGGACTTCTTCCGGTTCGCTGACCTCGGGCGCGAACCCTCCCTCGTCGCCGAGTCCGGTAGAGAGCTTGCGGCTGGCAAGGATATGGCGCAGCGCGGCGTAGACCTCGGCGCCCGCTCGTACCGCCTCGGCCATCGACGGGGCGCCGAGCGGTGCGACCATGAACTCCTGGAAGTCCAGGTCGTTGGGGGCGTGCACGCCGCCGTTGAGCACGTTGAAGTGCGGCACCGGCAGGGACGGCGCCACGTCCTGCGGGGTGAGCCAGCGCCACAGCGGCGTGCCCGCGGAGGCGGCGAGAGCGCGCGCCAGGGCCATCGACACGCCGACGAGCGCGTTCGCCCCGAGCCTGCGCTTGTTCGAAGAGCCGTCGAGGCTGATCATCGCCTGATCCGCCTCCGCCAGGGAGTCCCAGGAGCGGCTGCGGAGCAAGTCGGCGATCTCGATGTTGACGTTCGCCACCGCCTTGAGCACCCCGCCGCCACCGAACCGGGACATGTCGCCGTCACGCAGTTCCACTGCTTCCCGTGACCCGGTTGACGCACCTGACGGCACGCCGGCCCGCGCCGTGGTGCCGTCGGCCAGCCGCACCGTGACCGCCAGGGTCGGCCGTGCCCGCGAATCCAGGATCTCCAGCGCGGTGAGATCAGACACGTTGAAAGACATTGTCGTATTCCTTTTCTTGTAGCGCTTTTCGTTACTCGTGGCGCCTGGCGGGCCGACTTTCGCCTGCCAGACGGCTTCCTTCTGTTAAGCGCGGGTCGTCCAGCGCGGCCCGGTTGTCTGCCAGTCGGCGTCCCACGCGGCCATCCTGCGCTTGTCGAGCGACCGGCGGGCCAGGACTCCGACCAGCGCGAGCAGCAGCGCGACGGCGGCCGCCCCGGCTATCGCGCCGAGGTCCGCCAGGGATGCCACCTGCGACTCGCCTATGGGCTGCGAGGTGAGCTGCCCGTCTCGGGTGGTCCACACGGGAACCGTCTCGCCGACTCTGGTGCCGGCGGGGACGAGCACGTCACTCGTCACTACCGCGCCGTCCGGAGCGGTCCAGCGTGCCTGCGTGACCGAAGCCACGTCCCATGACCCAACCGCCGGTGCAGCGGGCGTCATAAGGACGACGGCCGCGACCCGCTGCGCGGACGCTGTCTGGGCGAGCTCGGCCCGCTGCGCCATCGCGTGCGCCCACGCACCCGATGCCAGCGCGGCCAGCGGGGCACCGACCAGGAACGCCACCAAGAGCAGGGCCAGCACGATCGTCTCTGCCCGGTCAGCTGCGCGTCGCAGCGGGTTGCGGTCGAACCGTCGCCCGCGGACGAACCTGCTCGTGCAGGTTGCCCTGGGTTTGCTGCTCATCGTTCTCACCTCGCCTAGCCAGTACGGGCTACCAAGTTCAGGGTCCCGTGCCCGCCGCGGTGACGGCAGGGCCATAGCGCCCGGGTCCGTCGGGACCTTCGTCCGTGCGGGGCCGAAGGTCCCAACCACGGGTGACCTATGCCGCTGGCAGACGGCGGGCGCCGGAACGAGGCTGCTGACAACAGGACAAGGGAGGAAGCACATGTCAACGCGAGTTGGGATTAACGGCTTCGGCCGGATCGGGCGGACGTTCACCAGGCTGGCGGCGGAGCACGCGGACCTGGAAGTCGTCGGGATCAACGACCTCGTCGATGCCAGGACGTTGGCGAACCTGCTGGAATTCGACTCCACCTACGGCCGATTCAGCCAGCAGGTGGACTTCGACGACCACGCGCTGATCGTCGGGGGAAGGCGGATCGCGGTTCGGTCGGAGCGGGACCCGGCGGCGATCGACTGGGGGGCCCTCGGCGCGGACATCGTCGTGGAGTCAACCGGCAAGTTCCGCACCCGCGAGGCGGCGGCGGCGCACCTGAAGGGCGGAGCGCGGAAGGTGCTGATCTCCGCTCCGGGGAAGGGCGTCGACCTCACGGTGGTGCTCGGCGTCAACTCCGGCGCCTACGATCCGCTCCGGCATGACGTGATCTCGAACGCGTCCTGCACCACGAACTGCGTGGCGCCCATGGCCAAGGTGCTGCACGACGCGTTCGGCGTGGAGCGCGGGTTCATGACCACCATCCACGCCTACACCGGGGATCAGATGCTGATCGACGGGCCGCACAAGGACCTGCGGCGCGCCCGGTCGGCTGCGGTGAACATCGTGCCCACCACGACCGGCGCGGCGCGCGCGACCGGAGAGGTCATCCCCGCGCTGGCCGGGAAGCTGGACGGTGTTGCGGTCCGGGTCCCCGTGCCGGACGGGTCACTGACCGACCTCGCGGTCGTCGTCGGCACCCCGGTGACCGCCCAGGTGGTGAACGAGGCATTCGCCGCGGCTGCCGCCGAGGGACCCCTGGCCGGCCTCCTGCGCTACAGCACCGACCCGATCGTGTCCCGCGACATCGTCGGCGACCCTGCGTCCTGCGTTTTCGACGCGCCTCTGACTCAGGCGTCCGGGACGCTGGTCAAGGTGTTCGGCTGGTACGACAACGAATGGGGTTACACCGCCCGCCTCGTCGACCTGGCCGTCCTCGTGGGCAGCCAGCTGTAGGCATCACGGCCGAGGGGGCCACCATGGCAGCGAAGCCCGGTCGTAGCCGGCGTGGACGGGTCTGAGGAGTCGATGCGCGCCGCGGAATGGGCCGCGCAGGAGGCACAGCGGCACGAGGCGCCGCTGCGGATCGTCTCAGCGCCCGCCTGCCGCCGTGGCTGCGGGCGCTCGGTCTGCCGCGGTAGCGGAGGGGCTGTGCGGGTGGTCCTGACGGTGCGCTCGAGCGAGCCTCTCGCGTCGGCCGAAGTCTCGCTCGCGGCCGCTCATCGATGCCAGCCTGCTGATCGGGCCTCCGGCGCTTGCGGTCACCGACAGCGGCGCCGGAGCGCTCATGCTCGTCGTAGGCGCCCGCGGAGCCGGGGATTCGCCGCGATGCTGCTCGGCTCGGTCAGCAGGTACGCGGCCATGCACGCCTGCTGCCCGGTCATCGTGGTCAGGGAAGGCAGGCGAGCGCCGTGCGCCGCTGAGGTCGTCGTCGGCATCCGCGAGCCGGAGGACACCGCGACCGCTGGCATTCGCGTTCGACGAGGCAGAGCTTCGCCGGGCGACCCTGGTCGTCGTCCACTCCTGGAACGGGCTGCCCGCGCCGCGATCTGGCGGCCGCGCCGGACCGCCGGCGCGGCTCGTCGGCGGAGGCGGACGAAAGCCTGGCCGAGGCCCTCGAGCCGTGGCGGGGCAAGCACCCTGCCGTCACTGTCCGGCAGGATGTGGTCCATGATCACCCCGCGCGGGTGCTCGCCTGCTACAGCAGCCGCGCCGACCTCGTTGTGATCGGCAGGCACGCCAGCAGCGCCGGACCCGCCGTCGGCGGGATCCAGCATGCGGTGCTCAGCCACGCCAGCGGCTCCGTCGCCATCGTCCCGTCAGGTTGACACCGCCCACAACGCGGTCGGGCCGGGTGAACAGCCCGCCTAGACGCCAAGGCCGAGGGAGCGGGCCGCCTCACGGAGCCCTTCCCGCACCGACGGGTGCGCGACGTGATCGATGATCTGCTCCGCCTGCCCGGGCGCGTCATAGCCCCAGATCACGGCGGCGCCCTGCTCGCTGACGATGAAGCTGTGCTGGAAGGAGGTCACCGGCCCGTCGATCCTGGGCACCACGGTGGACACGTCCGCCTTGGGGTGCCAGGACGGGAGCGCGATGATCGCCTGGCCGCCCGGTGAGTGCAGCGCGCCGACCACGAAGTCGGTCTGCCCGCCGAACCCGGAATGGACCCTGCCCGTTCACCCAGGTGGCGTTGGCCTGCGCGAACAGGTCGACCTGGAGCGCGCCGTTGACGGAGGTCATCCGCCGCCGCCGCGCGATCTGGGCCGGGTCGTTGACCGTCTCGGTCCGCAGCATCCGCACGTCCGGATTGCGGTCCATCCAGGCGTACAGGTCCGCGCCGCCGAACGCGAACGACCCGGTGACCGGCTGGTCCGGGTCCAGCGCGCCTGCCTTGGCGAGGCCGAGCACGCCGTCGCTGAACATCTCCGACCACACGGCCAGCCCGCGCCTGCGCGTGCAGCCCGGCCAGGACGGCGTCCGGGACGGCGCCGATGCCGACCTGCAGTGTCGCGCCGTCGCCGATAAGGGCGGCCACCCGGTCACCGATGCTGGCCGACGTTTCCGCCACGGGCCGCTCCGGCGGGGACGCCAGCGGCGCTTCCGCCTCGATCGCGTAGTCGATGACGTCGCAGGGCAGCACCGCGTCCCCGTAGGTATACGGGACCCGCGGGTTGAGCTGCGCGATCACCAGCCCGCCACGGGACCGGGCGGCCTCGATCGCGGCGGGCAGCACGTTCACCTCGGTGCCGAGCGACACGGTGCCGTCAGACGGCGCCGACGTCTGCACCAGCACCACGTCCGGCGGCAGGACGCTCGCTCAGCAGCGCGGGCACCAGCGACAGGCGGCAGGGAAAGTAGCGCAGCCCGCTGTGCCCGCGCATGCCCGGCCCGACGAACGGCGACTCATACGTCACGCCCTCCCGGTCGGGCATTCCCGCCTGCGCGTTCAGCGCGAACAGCCGGTACCGCGCGATCGTCGCCGTCCAGCACGGCCAGGGCCCGCCACGGGGTGGCGAAGTTGCCGCCGACGACGACCCTCGGGGTGCCCGGCAGCGCGCCGAGCACGACCGCCAGCTGCCGTTCAGTGACGACGCGCATCGTCGACCTCCGTTGAGTCGGCGGCCGCCGACGCGCCGTCCGTTCACGATCGCCGGCGAAATACGGATGAAATGGCCGCCCTGCCCAGAAACCCATGGCGTCGAGCGCCGACCAGCTCCAGGCGGCGGATCTCCTCGCCGTCGGTTACCGCCCGCGCCTGCCCGACGATGGTCACGCTCCAGCCGGCGTGCCCGGCGAGGTCCACGCTGTCGGCCTCGAACGCGACGACGGCCCCGCGAGTCGCGGCGGCGAGCTTGCCCTCGGCAATCGTCCTGATGACGATGTCGCCGTCGACGAGGGCGAAGTTGACAAGCTCGACTGCGGGCAGTGCCTGCCGGCGTATAGACGATCCGGCCGACGGGCACCGAGCCCATCAGCCGCATGCACTCATCCTGCGGCAGCTGTTCGAGCGCTGGGCTATCGGTATCCATACAAGCAGAATGCCCGCCGCCACCCCAGGCGGCCGAGGGTACAAGGTCCCTAATCGGCAAGGCTTCTGCCACGACTTGCGCCAGCACCGTTCACCCGGCGCGGCAGCGGCCCTTGGTCCGGTCACAGCAAGGTCGGAGGCCTGCGGGAGCCGGGACGTTCGCCCCTGACCGCCACCGCGCGGCGAGCCTAACGTCAAAGGTGAAGAAGCAGGTCAGCGTGAGGAGAAGAGCAAGATGCCAGGAATCATCGTCGGCGTCGACGGTTCTGACCATTCCCGCCATGCCCTTGAGTGGGCCATCAGGGAAGCGGCGGTCCGCCGCACACCGCTCACCGTGCTCACTGTCCAGCAGGCCGTCGCCGGGTACTGGGGCGGCCCGGTCCTCTATCCGGGCGATAAGGACCTGGCCGATAAGGCCCGCGAGAAGGCCCAGGAAGAGACGGACCGCACGCTCGAGAAGATCGATCCAGAATCCCGGCCTTCGCACGTCACCGTCCGGGCCGTCATCGGCCTGCCCGCCGACGCGCTCCTGGAGGCGGCCGAAGGCGCCGACATGCTCGTCGTGGGCTCCCGCGGCACCGGCGGGTTCAAGCGGCTGCTGCTCGGCTCGGTCGGCGTTCAGGTCACCCATCACGCCCACTGCCCGGTCGTGGTCATCCCGGCCGAAGGCATCTGACGCGGCAACGAACTCGAAGAGGAGGCAACGGCCATGCACGCGACCGTCAAGGACGTCATGAGCACCCACGTGATCGCCGTCAGGGAGAGCGCCCCGTACAAGGACATGGCGGCCATGCTGCACGAGCAGCGGGTCAGCGCATTCCCCGTCATCGACGAAGACAACAAGGTCATCGGGGTCGTCTCCGAAGCCGACCTGCTGACCAAGGAGGCCTTCGACGGCAGCACGCCCGGGGCACTCGAGGGGATGCTGCGGCGACGCGAGCAAGCCAGGGCGAGCGCGGTCACCGCGGCCGAGCTGATGACCAAGCCACCGGTGACCATCGGTCCCGACGCCCCGGTCACCGAGGCGGCCCGCCTGATGTACTCCCGGCGGGTCAAGCGGCTCCCGGTCACCAGCGACGACGGGACGCTGATCGGCATCGTGTCCCGCGCCGACGTCCTGAGCGTTTACAGTCGGCCTGACGCGGAGATACGGCGGGAGATCACCCAGGACCTAATCCTGGGCCTGTTCCTGTGCGACCCCGACAGGTTCACCGTTACCGTCAAGGACGGTATCGTCACCATCGAGGGAATACCGGAAAGCACTGTGGTCGGCCGCGACATCATCGAAGCCGCCCGTCACGCTGAGGGCGTCGTCGCCGTGCGCGACCGGCTCAGCTACCTGCAGGACACCCCGCACCGTCCCCGGGTACTCGGCTGATGGTTCCTGGTGACCCAAGGGGTGGCGGTGATAATCATCGCCACCCCTTCGACCTGCCGGTTTTGATTGGTACGGAACGACAGGGAGGTGACATTCTGTGATGGACCCTAGTGAGGACTCAGCGCTCCAGCCGTCTAGCGGCGCCGTGGTGGTCGATGCCGACGGGCTTCCCGCGTTGTTCGAGGCGCTCCGCGGCCGGGGTTACACGGTGGTCGGCCCGACCGTCAGGGATGGCGCGATCGTGGTGTCAGAGCTGACGTCGGCGGCTGAGCTGCCGTTCGGGTGGGGGGTGGAAACCGAAGCGGGGAGGTACCGGCTGCGGGAACGGGCCGACACCGCCGCGTTCGGGCACTCGGCCGGCCCGCAGTCATGGAAGAGCGTGCTGCATCCGGCGCGAGCGAGGCTGTGGTCGGCGGACCGGGCGACCGGCAGCGTGCAGGCGGGCGAGGCGGCCGAGCCGCCCAGGTACGCCCTGCTCGGCGTGCGCCCGTGTGATGTGCGCGCGGTCGGCATCCTGGACCAGGTGCTGACCGGCGGCCGGCAGGCCGATCCGGTCTACCGCGGGCGGCGCGATGGGGCGTTCATCATCGCGGTGGAGTGCACGGAGCCGGGCGCGACGTGCTTCTGCGCGTCGATGGGGTGCGGTCCCGGCGTCGAGTCGGGGTTCGACCTGGCCATGACCGAGCTGGCCGACGCCGACGGCCACCGCTTCGTGGTCCGGGTTGGCACGCCGGCCGGCGCCGACGTGCTGGCGGACGTGCCGAGCCGGGCGGCCGACGAGGCGACGGTCAGGCGCGCGAACACGGCGGTGGACGAGGCGGCCGACCACATGGGCCGCGCCATGCCGACCGTCGGCCTGCCGCAGCTGCTGGCCGACAGCCGCGAGTCCCCGCACTGGGACGACGTCGCCTCTCGCTGCCTGACCTGCGGCAACTGCACCATGGTGTGCCCCACCTGCTTCTGCACGACGACCGAGGACGTCACCGACCTGACCGGCGATCACGCCGAGCGGTGGCGGGTCTGGGACTCCTGCTACTCGCTGGACTTCTCCTACCTGCACGGTGGCAGCGTGCGGACCAGCGGGCAGAGCCGGTACCGGCAGTGGATCACCCACAAGCTGGGCACCTGGCACGACCAGTTCGGCTCATCCGGCTGCGTGGGCTGCGGGCGGTGCATCGCCTGGTGCCCGCCCGGCATTGACATCACTCAGGAAGTGTCCGCGCTGGCCAGCCTGCGGGACGCGGCGACCGCAGACGAGGACGAGGACGGACGATGACGGACACGGTCGCCGCGCGGATCGCGGCTCACTCGTTCTTCGCCGCGCTCACCGATGAGCAGCGGGCGGCGCTGGCCGCCGACGGCGCCGCGGTGACGTTCGCGGCTGGCCAGCGGCTCTTCGAGGAGGGCGGCATCGCCGACCGGTTCTGGCTGATCGAGGACGGCCGCATCGCCCTGGACATGCACGTGCCTGGCCGGGGTGATCAGATTATCGAGACGCTGGCCTCCGGCACGGTGCTCGGCTGGTCGTGGCTGCATCCGCCGTACCGCTGGCATTACGGTGCGGTGGCCCGCGAGGCCATCACCGCGATCGAGTTCGAAGCCCCCTCGGTGCGCCGTCGCTGCGACGCTGACCCGGCCTTCGGATACGCGGCCCTTCGCCTGTTCACGCCGGTCATCACCGAACGGCTGCAAGCGACCCGCCTGCGGCTGCTTGACCTGTACGCCACCCCGGCTCAGGTCAGGCAGCGCGAGATCCAGCAAGCGGACACATGACCGGCCAGGGAACGGCCATGCCGGCGCTTGCCGACCAAGCGCCGACGGTCCCCTGCTTCTACCGGGTGGCCTCCCGCCGGGAGGACACCGATGACACGATCACCGTGCAGCTGACGGAACCGGACGGCCCGGTCCCGGCCTTCGCGCCGGGACAGTTCGCCATGCTGACCGCGTTCGGCGTCGGCGAGGTGCCCATCTCGGTGAGCGGCCTGGGCGACAGCGGCGGCGGGCGGGCCCGCCTGCTGGAGCACACGCTGCGCGCGGTGGGCGCGGTCACCCGTGCGCTGTGCGCGGTCGAGCCCGGCGGCCTTATCGGGGTGCGCGGCCCGTTCGGCACCGGCTGGGACGTGGCGTCCGCGGCCGGGCGGGACATCGTGATCGTGGCGGGCGGGATCGGGCTCGCGCCGCTGCGCCCGGTGGTGCTCACCGCGCTCGCCGACCGGTCACGGTACGGGCGGATCGTGCTTCTGGTCGGCGCGCGAACCCCCGCCGACCTGCTCTACGGCGGCGAGCTTGACCGGTGGCGCCGCGACGGGGTTGAGGTAGCGGTCACGGTCGACCAGGCCGACAGCGACTGGAGCGGCGAGGTCGGGCTGGTGACGGCGCTCATCAAGCCGGCCCGCCTCGCGCCTGGCAACAGCGTGGCGTTTATCTGCGGTCCCGACATCATGATGCGGGTCACCGCCGACGCGCTGGCGGCCCTGGGCATTCCCGCGGGCCGGATACGGGTATCACTGGAGCGCAACATGCGCTGCGGCGCCGCCTGGTGCGGGCACTGCCAGCTGGGGCCGCTGCTGGTCTGCCGGGACGGCCCGGTGGTCGGCTACGACCGGGCGGCGGCGCTGATGAGGGTGCGGGAGCTGTGATGGGCGTGCCTACCTTGGCGGTGTGGAAGTTCGCCTCCTGCGACGGCTGCCAGCTCACGCTGCTTGACTGCGAGGATGAGCTGCTGGCGATCGCCGACCGGGTGAAGATCGCGCACTTCACTGAGGCCTCAAGCGAGACCCAGCCCGGACCGTACGACGTCTCCCTGGTGGAGGGTTCGATTACCACGGCGGCCGACGCGGAGCGGATCCGGCGGGTACGCGAGATGTCACGGACGCTGGTGACGATCGGGGCCTGCGCGACCGCGGGCGGCATCCAGGGCCTGCGTAACTTCGCCGACGTCCGGGAGTTCACCTCGGTGGTGTACGCCCGGCCGGAGTACATCTCCACGCTGGCCACGTCGACCCCGATCGCGGCGCACGTGGACGTCGACTTCGAGCTGCACGGCTGCCCGATCGACCGGCGCCAGCTGCTCGAGGTCATCACGGCGCTGCTCGTCGGGCGCAAGCCGAACATCCCGGCCCACAGCGTGTGCTTCGAGTGCAAGCAGCGCGGCAACGTGTGCGTGGTGGTCGCGCACGGCACGCCGTGCCTCGGGCCGGTGACGCATGCCGGATGCGGCGCCCTGTGCCCGGCCCACCAGCGCGGCTGCTACGGCTGCTTCGGGCCGATGGAGACGCCCAACGCGAGCGCCCAGGTGGGACTGCTGCGGGCGGCCGGCCTGGACGAGGCCGATGTGCAGCGGGCATTCCGCACGTTCAACGCCGGCGCGCCCGCGTTCATCGAGCTGTCCCAGGTCACCGCCGGCCCGCCGCCGGGCCGCGGGCCGCGCGACATCCCAGAAGGGCGACACCGTGAGTGACAAGGCCGACCGCACGCTTGTGGTCCGCGCGCTGGCCCGGGTTGAGGGCGAGGGCGCGATGCACGTGCGGGTGCGCGGCGGCGCCGTCGAGGACGTGCGGCTGGAGATCTATGAGCCGCCCCGGTTCTTCGAGGCGCTGCTGTGCGGGCGGCGACACACCGAGCCGCCCGACATCACCGCCCGCATCTGCGGGATCTGCCCGGTCGCGTACCAGATGAGCGCGTGCCTGGCGATCGAGGCGGCCTGCGGTATCGAGGTCTCCGACCCGGTCGCCGATCTGCGCCGGCTGCTCTACTGCGGCGAGTGGATCGAAAGCCACGCCCTGCACATCTACCTGCTGCACGCGCCCGACTTCCTCGGCTACGCCAGCGCGCTCGACCTCGCACGCAATGGCCGCGGCACGCAACTGGTGGAGCGAGGGCTGAAGCTGAAGAAGGCCGGCAACGCGATCATGGAACTGGTCGGCGGCCGGGCGATACATCCGGTCAACGTCCGGGTGGGCGGCTTCTACCGGGCGCCGTCCAAGACCGAGATGACGGCCCTGGCCGAGCAGCTGCGGGTCGCGCTTGATCTGGCGCTGGACACCGTGACCTGGGCGGCCGGGTTCGAGTTCCCCGACTTCGAGCACGACCACGAGATGCTGGCCCTCGTCACGCCGGGGCAGTACGCCATCGACCGGGGCACGGTCGCCTCCACCAGAGGACTGAGTTTCGCCCCGGCCGAGTTCGAGGACCACATCATCGAAGAGCAGGTGCCGCACTCGACCGCGCTGCACGCCCGGCTGGCCGGGCGGGGCCGCTACCTGACCGGCCCGACCGCCCGCTACACGCTCAGCAGCCAGTGGCTGTCCCCGCTGGCCCGGCAGGCGGCCGACGCGGCGGGCCTCGGCGCCGAGTGCCGCAACCCGTTCCGCAGCATCCTCGTCCGCGCCGTCGAGGTGGTGTACGCGGTCGATGAGGCGCTGCGGCTGATCGAGCGGTACGAACCGCCCGCGCCGTGCTATTTGGAGGTTCCGCCGCGGGCCGGCGTCGGGCATGGCGCCACCGAGGCGCCGCGCGGCGTGCTGTTCCACCGCTACGCCATCGACGCGGAGGGCCTCATCACCTCCGCCCGGATCGTGCCGCCCACCTCGCAGAACCAGGCCAGCATCGAAGACGACCTGCGCCGGTTCGTGGCCGACCGGCTCGACCTCGACGACCAGCAGCTCACCCGGCAGTGCGAGCAGGCGATCCGCAACTACGACCCGTGCATCTCCTGCTCGACCCACTTCCTCGATCTCACGATCGACCGCGGATGACCGGGCCCGGCGATCCCGGCCCGCCCGCGGTGGTGATCGGCGTAGGCAACGAGTTCCGCCGTGATGACGGAGCCGGGCCCGCGGTGATCGCCCGGCTGCGCGCCCTCCAGCCGGGCGACGCCGCCCTTTCCTGCGTGACCCTGACGCTCAGCGACGGGGAGCCGGGCCGACTGATCGACCTGTGGGAAGGCGCCAGTCTCGCGGTGGTGATCGACGCCGTGCGGGATACCGCCAGGCCTCCCGGGCACACTAGCAGGCTTGCGCCCGACGCCCTGGCCGGCGTGTCGGACGGCGCGGCCAGCTCGCATGGCATCGGCCTGGGCGACACGGTGGAGCTGGCCCGGGCGCTCGGGTGCCTGCCCGCCCGGCTCACGGTCCTCACCGTGGTGGGCCGCGACTTCGGCCTCGGCGCCGGGCTGACCGCCGAAGTGGCGGCCGCGGTAGCGGAGCTGGTCGAGCAGGTGTGCGAGATCGTGCGTCCACCCGACCGCAGCAAGCGGCCCGGGCACCAGAGTCACCCCCGGCCGTTCGGGAAAAAGACTTTAAAGCTTTTTTTCGAACGGACCCTTGGTTCCCCTGGTCCGCACCACCCTCTCGTCACCGGGGTGCCGGACGCGCCCTCGACGACGCGGGCGTCGAGCTTGAGGACCTCGGGATACGGCGGCCGTCGCTCGACGACGTCTTCCTGACACTCACCGGCCACCCGGCCGCCCCGGCCGACGACGCGGGCCGGTCGGCGCACTCACCGGAGGCGGGACAATGACTGACGTGGCGATCAGGCCGCCGAGGGCCGAGGCCGTACCGCTGACACTGCGGCTCGCGGTCCGCGACATCGGGGGCATCACCCGGGTAACGCCGGCTTTCACATGTTGCGCATCTGCAAGAAGCGGCGGATATCGTCCTTGCCCGCCAGCAGCGCCACGCCTACGGCTGTAACCGCTGCCAATGATCCCAGTGCGAACCACTTCTTCACCGTTACCACCTCCTTTGTTCTGCTTCCTGTCCCTAGTCCACGCCCGGCGCCTGCGATGCGGTAGGGATGAACGGCCAGGATCGGCAGGGCAAACGTCCCGGCCGATTTCTGATCTTCTTCCGAACGGACCCTGGTTTCTCCAGTCCGCAAGATCTGCTCGTCACCCCGCCTAGGTCAGACAGGTGAAGCCCGCATCCCGCCGTGAGTGCAGGTCCGGCGCCGGGGGTCCGCCGGTCCGGTGGGTAGTGCCTGCAGCACCTCAGCGGGGTAGGCTTGAAGACGAGATTTAGCAGCGCGGGGGCTGCGGGAAGAAGACTGACATGTTCGAGGCTGCCAACATCCGAGAATGGCGGGGCCACGACGTCGTTGACGCCCAGGACCACACTATCGGCGAGCTAGAGGCCGTCTATGTAGACACCGCCACCGACCTGCCGTCGTTCGGCACGGTCAGGGTCGGGATGCCGACCCGGCACCGGCTGGTGTTCGTGCCCCTTGACCACGCGACCGTGGGCCCCGGGTACGTCAAAGTCACCTACGACAAGAAGCAGGTGAAGGACGCCCCGTCGATTGACACCGACGGCGTGCTGCCTGCGGGCGATGAAGAGGCGATCTTTAAGCACTACGGCCTGCCGTACGAGCCAGGCGCCGGCGGTTTGCGGCGGCTGGCCCGTCGCTGAGCCGCCCGACTGCTGGGAGGATCAGTTGATTGCCCTTTTCCTGCTACTGGTAATCGTGGCGATCGCGCTGGGCATCGTGGGCGTCGTCGTCAAGGGACTGTTTTACCTGCTGATTATCGGCGTTGTCGTGCTCCTCGGTGCCCTTCTCCTCGGCGCCCTGCGGATGCGGCGGCGGCCCGGCAGGCGGCAGGCTCGTTAGTCTGGGCCCCATGCTCGTCACCACGGGGCGCCGTTGGCGCCGCGCAGCGCGCGGACGTAACCCGAGCGTTCGTAGGCGGCCTGATCGATGTCCGCGGGCACGGCGAGCAGCCCGCGCAGTTCGCCGACCGAGGTGTGCCCCTTGCGGGCCATCCAGTCTGACAAGCCGTCGAGCAAGACGTCGGCGTGCTGAGGTCCGTGCCGGATCAGCGCCGACGCGGTCATCACGACGTCGGCCCCTGCCAGCAGGTACTTGACCACATCGGCCGGTCCCTCGACGCCGCTGGTCGCCGCCAGTGAGGCACGGACCTGCCTGCGCAGCAGCGAGATCCAGGTGCGCGGGAGCCTGGCCTCGGCCGGGCTTGACAGGCCCACACCGGGCAGCACGGCGAGGCTTTCTATGTCGATGTCGGGCTGAAGGAACCGGTTGAAGAGAACCAGGCCGTCCGCGCCGGCCTTGTCCAGCCGCAGCGCGATCTCGCCCGGAGAGCTGAACTGCGGGCCCAGCTTGACCGCCACCGGCACGCTCACCACGTCTTTGACCTGGTCCAGGATGTCGACGTGCCGTTGCTCGACGTCCCTGCCGGTCAGCCGCGGGTCAGCCGCTATGTAGTAGATATTGAGCTCGATCGCGGCGGCGCCCGCGTCCTGGATCGCCCGCGCGTAGCTGGTCCAGCCGCTGCGGGTCACGCCGTTGAGGCTGCCGATCACCGGGATGTCCACGGCCGCGGCCGCGCGCTCGAGCAGGCTCAGGTAACGGCGCGGGCCAGTGTCATCATCCGCCCCGGCCGGGAAGTAGGACAGCGACTCGGCGAAGCTGTCGGCCCCGGCGTCGGCCAGCCGGGCGTTTCGATCCGCTTCCCGGCGCAGCTGCTCCTCGAACAGGGAGAAGAGCACGACCGCGCCGACCCCGCCGTCGGCTAGCCGGCGTACGCCGTCGAGGGTGTTCGAGAGCGGCGACGCGGAGGCGACGAGCGGGTTTCGCAGCGCCAGGCCCAGGTAGCGGGTCGAAAGGTCCATCAGCGGTCCTTCCGCGCGTCGGCCGGGAACCGGTGCGCGCCGCGGGTGGCCATCTCCTCGTAGGTGTCCCAGCGCTGGTCGACCGCTTCCTGGGCCAGGAGGCCCAGCCGTTCCGCCTCGGCCGGATGGGCATTGGCGAGAGCGCGGTACCGCAGCTCCCGCTGGGTGTAGTCGGCCAGCGCGATGCGCGGCCTGGGCGAGTCGAGCAGGAACGGGTTGCCGCCGGCCGCCCGCACCATCGGGTCGTAGCGCACCAGCGGCCAGTAGCCGCTGCCCACGGCGCGGTACTGCTGACCCAGCCCGTCGCGCATCTCAATGCCGTGGGCGATGCAGTGGCTGTAGGCGATGATCAGCGACGGCCCGTCGTAGGCCTCCGCCTCGCGGAAGGCGCGCAGGGTCTGCTGCGGGTCGGCGCCCATCGCCACCCGGGCCACGTACACGTAGCCGTAGGCGATCGCCTGCAGCGCGAGGTCCTTCTTGGGCATGGTCTTGCCGGCTGCGGCGAACTTGGCGACCGCCCCGAGCGGCGTCGCCTTCGATGACTGGCCGCCGGTGTTGGAGTAGACCTCGGTGTCGAGCACCAGCACGTTCACGTTGCGCCCGCTGGCCAGCACGTGGTCGAGCCCGCCGGAACCGATGTCGTAGGCCCAGCCGTCGCCGCCGACGATCCACACGCTGCGCCGGAGCAGGTGATCGGCCACGCTGCGGAGGTCGGCGGCGGGCGCGTCAAGGCCGTCAAGGCCGTCAAGGCCGTCGAGCCGCCGTTTCAGCTCGGCCACCCGCCCGTGCTGCGCCCCCAGCTCCGACTCGGTGAGCTGCGGCGCGCCGAGGATGTCGTCCGCCAGGTCGGCGCCGACCGCCTCCCGCAGCTCGGTAAGTCGTTTCCTGGCCAGCTCGGTGTGCCGGTCGACGGCCAGCCGGAACCCGAGGCCGAACTCGGCGTTGTCCTCGAACAGCGAGTTGGACCAGGCCGGGCCGCGCCCGTCGGGACCGGTGGTCCACGGGGTGGTGGGCAGGTTCCCGCCGTAGATCGAGGAGCAGCCGGTTGCGTTGGCGACCATCAGCCGCTCGCCGAACAACTGCGACAGCAGCTTGACGTACGGCGTCTCGCCGCAGCCGGCGCAGGCGCCGGAGAACTCGAACAGCGGCTGCAGGAACTGCGTGCCGCGCACGGTGCCGAAGTCCACCCGGGACCGGTCGGCCACCGGCAGCGTCTCGAAGAACGCGATGTTGTCCCGCTCCGCGGCCACCAGCGGCTCCCGGGGTGCGAGGTTGATCGCCTTGCGCGTCGGATCGGCCGGCGACCCCACCGGGCAGGCCTGCACGCACAGCTCGCAGCCGGTGCAGTCCTCCACGTACACCTGCAGCGTGAAGCGAGTGTCAGGGAGCCCGCGGGCGTCCAGCGGAGCCGACCGGAAATCGGCCGGCGCCCCGGCCAGCAGCGATTCGTCGTAATAGGTGGACCTGATCACGCTGTGCGGGCACACGAAGCTGCAGTTGCCGCACTGGATGCACAGGTCCGGGTCCCATTCCGCAACCAGCTCGGAGATGTTCCGCTTCTCGTACGCCGCAGTGCCGCTGGGGTAGGTACCGTCCACCGGCAGCGCGCTGACCGGCAGGTCGTCGCCGTGGCCGGCCATCATCGCGGCGGTGACGGTGCGGACGAACTCGGGCGCGCTGGCGGGCACCACCGCCGGCAGCTCCCGGACGGAGGTCACGCTACCCGGCACCTCGATCCGGTGCAGCCCCTCAAGCGCGCGGTCAACGGCGGCGTGGTTCCGGGCGACCACCTCGGCGCCCCGGCGGCTGTAGCTCTTGACGATCGCCGATTTGATCTTAGCGATCGCCTCCTCGCGGGGCAGCACCCCCGAGATGGCGAAGAAGCAGGTCTGCAGCACGGTGTTGGTCCGGCCGGCCAGCCCGGCGTCGCGGGCGATCCGGCCGGCGTTGATCGCGTACACCTCGATCCGCTTGGCGAGGATCTTCTCCTGGACCGGCCGGGGCAGCGCGTCCCACACCTCGTCCGGCGGGTGCGCGCAGTCCAGCAGCAGCGTCGCCCCGGGTGCCGCCAGGCCCAGCACGTCCACCCGGTCCAGCAGGCCGAACTGATGGCAGCCGACGAAGCCGGCCTGCTGCACCAGATAGGGCGCGCGGATCGGCTGCGGCCCGAAACGCAGGTGCGAGACGGTCTGCGAGCCTGACTTCTTCGAGTCGTAGACGAAGTACCCCTGCGCGTGCAGGCTCTCCTCGCCGAGGATCTTGATCGTGTTCTTGTTCGCGCCGACGGTTCCGTCGGAGCCGAGGCCGAAGAAGACCGCGCGGACCGTGCTGGCCGGCTCGATGTCGAGCGACGCGTCATACGGCAGGCTCAGGCCGGACACGTCATCGGTGATGCCGATCGTGAACCGGCGCCGCGGCTGCTCGCGGGCCAGTTCGGCGAACACCCCGGCGACCATGCCGGGGGTGAGCTCCTTGGAGGACAGGCCGTACCGCCCGCCCGTCACCAGCGGCAGGACCGCTCGCTCGCCGCTGGTGGTCGCCTCGGCCAGCGCGGTGACCACGTCGAGGAAGAGCGGCTCGCCGCTTGAGCCCGGCTCCTTGGTGCGGTCGAGCACGGCGACCCGGCGCACGCTCGCGGGCAGCGCGTCAAGCAGTTCGCGGGCCGGGAACGGCCGGTACAGCCGAACCTGCGCGACGCCGACCCGCTCGCCCCGCGCGCGCAGGTGGGTCACCGTCTGGTCGACCGTCTGCGCGGCCGAGCCCATCACGACGATCACCCGTTCGGCCTGCGGGTCACCGGTGTATTCGACCGTTCGGTAGCGGCGGCCGGTGCGCGCTGCCAGAGCGTCCATCGCGTCCTGGACCGCGCCAGGGACGGCGGCGTAGAACGGGTTGACGGTCTCCCGCGCCTGGAAGTAGACGTCCGGGTTCTGCGCGGTGCCCCGGATGAACGGCTGCTCCGGTGACAGCGCCCGGGCGCGATGCGCGCGGACCCGTTCCTCCGGCACGAGCGCCCGCAGGTCGTCATCGGACAGCAGTTCGACCGTGTTCAGCTCGTGGGAGGTGCGGAACCCGTCGAAGAAGTGCACGAACGGCACCCTGGTGGCCAGCGTGGCCGCCTGCGCCACCAGCGCGAGGTCATGAGCCTCCTGGACGGACGCGGCGGCGAGCAGCGCGAAGCCTGTCTGCCGCACCGCCATCACGTCCGAGTGGTCGCCGAAGATGGACAGGCCCTGGGCGGCTATCGACCGGGCCGCCACGTGCAGCACGGCCGGGGTCAGCTCGCCGGCGATCTTGTACATGTTCGGGATCATCAGCAGCAGGCCCTGCGAGGCGGTGAAGGTCGTGGCCAGCGCCCCGCTCTGCAGCGCGCCGTGCAGCGCGCCCGCCGCCCCGCCCTCGCTCTGCATCTCGACCACGGCCGGCACGGTGCCCCACACGTTGGGCCGGCCCTGGCTGGACCACTCGTCCGCGAGCTCGGCCATCGGGGACGACGGCGTGATCGGGTAGATGCAGCAGACCTCGTTCAGCCGGTAGGCGACCGATGCCGCGGCCTCATTGCCGTCGATCGTGACGCGCGTCATCCGTTCTCCTCCGGGATCATCTCGATCGAGTGCACCGGGCACTGCTCGAAACACGCGCCGCAGCCGGTGCAGCGGTCGTAGTCAAACTCATAGCGGTTCCCGGGACCCAGCTTGATCACCGCGTCCTCCGGGCACGCCCCCAGGCAGCCGTCGCACTCGCAGCAGTTGCCGCACGACAGGCAGCGGCGCGCCTCGTAGGTCGCCTCCCGTTCGGACAGGCCGCCGACTACCTCATCGAAACCCTCGACCCGATCTAGCGGCTCGGTCTCCGGCTGCTGCCGACGGGCGGCGTCGCCGAAGTACCACAAGTTCAGGTCGGCGAACGAGACGCCGTTGTGCTTGGGCGCGGTCGCGGTCGCGGTCTCGCGCAGCCACGCGTCGATGTTGCGGGCCGCCTTCTTGCCGTGCCCGACGCCGACCGTCACGGTGCGCTCGGCCGGCACCATGTCCCCGCCGGCGAACACGCCGGGGCAGCCGGTCATCATCGTCGCCGACACCCGCACGGTGCCGTCCCGCTCGAATTCCACCCCCGGCACCGGGCGGAGGAACGCGGTGTCGGTGTCCTGGCCGAGCGCCAGGATCACGGTATCGGCGGCGAGCGTCTCGAACCGCCCGGTCGGCTGCGGAAACCCGCTGTCGTCCAGTTCCATGGCCTCGACGGTCAGCTCCGGGCCGTCAAACGCGGTGATCGTGCGCAGCCAGTTGATCCGCACCCCTTCCCGTTCGGCCTCCTCTGCTTCCTCCTCGTGGGCCGGCATCTGCGCGCGGGTGCGGCGGTAGACGATGGTCGCGTCGTTCGCGCCCAGGCGGCGAGCCACCCGGGCGGCGTCCATCGCGGTGTTGCCGCCGCCGTAGACGGCGACCCGGCGGCCGATCACCGGCCGCTCCCCCGAGGCGACACTGCGCAGGAACGACACCGCGTCCACGATCCGCCCCGCGTCCTTGGCCGGGATGTCGACCCGCTTGGACAGATGCGCGCCAACCGCTACGAATACCGCGTCGAAGCCGCCGTCGCGCCGCTCGGCGTCCAGGTCTTCCACCCGGTGCCCGCAGGTGATGCGGACGCCGAGCGCTGCGATCCGGTCCAGTTCGCCGTCGAGGACGTCGCGTGGCATCCGGTAGACCGGTATGCCGTACCGCATCATCCCGCCCGGCCGCTCCCCGGCGTCCCTGATCTCTACCTCGTGCCCGAGCCGGGCCAGGTGGTAGGCGGCGGACAGCCCGCTCGGCCCGGCGCCGATGACCAGCACCCGCTTGCCGCTGCGGGTGGCGGGCGGGTCAAACGACCACCCCCGCTCGAGCGCGAGATCGCCCAGGAAGCGCTCCACGCTGTGGATCGAGACCGCGCTGTCGAGGCTGGCGCGGTTGCAGACGCTCTCGCACGGGTGGTAGCAGACCCGGCCGTGGATCGCCGGCATCGGATTGTCGCTGACCAGCTGCCGCCACGCCCGTTCATGGTCACCGGCCTCGGCGTGGGCCAGCCAGGCCTGGATGTTCTCCCCGGCCGGACAGCCCGCGTTGCACGGAGGCAGCAGGTCGACGTAGACCGGACGCTGCTGGCGCACCGGGCCCGCGCGGGACTGGCCGTGCAGGAGATCCGGCAACTGGGTAAGGTCTCGTCGCTCTGGTCGCAGGGCCATACTCGGCACGTTACGCCCGGAAGCCCGTCCAGCGTCAGGGACCTTCGGCCTCGGCTTGGGTATCTCGTCACCGGTCATTTGGTTCCTCCCGTGCCGGTCAGCGCAGCTGCCGGAGGTAGGGGTCAGCGGCAGTCGCCTCGGCGACATGGATTTTCACGTCAACGGCGGTGCAGCCGCCGACGTGAAGGATGAGCGGGTTGATGTCGAGCTCGACGACTGACGGGAGGTCGCCGGCTAGCCGGGCGACCCGGTGCAGGGTTTCCGCAAGCGCGGCCACGTCGAGCGGCGGAGAGCCCCGGAAACCCGTCAGCAGCGGCGCCATCCGCAGTGACCCGATCATGTCCCGCGCGTCGCGGTCGGTCAGCGGCAGCAGCCGCGCGGAGCGGTCCTTTACCACGTCTGTTGTCACGCCGCCCGCGCCGACCTGGACCAGCGGGCCGAAGGTGGCATCCTGCACGCAGCCGACGAGCATCTCCGTGCCGGGCGGGACCATCTGCTGGACAAGCACCCCGGATAGGCGGCTGCCGTACTGCGAGGCCAGGCGCTCGTACGCCTCGCGGGCGTCGTCGGCGGACTGGACGCCGACGATGACGGCGTGCTCATCACTGCGGTGCACAAGGCCGGCCACCAGGGCCTTCATCGCGACCGACCCGCCCAGGTCGGTTAGCGCCTTGACCGCGGTCCCGGCGTCGTGGACCACGGTTGACGGGGCGACGGGAAGGCCGTAGGCGGCGACGACGGCATCCAGGGCGGACCCGTCCAGCCAGCCGCCCTGCGGGTGCTCGGCCAGGAAGGCGCCGACCGCGGCGGTGGCGGCGCCGGAGTCGATGTCGGCGAGTTCGGGAACCGTGCCTGGCTCGCGGACGCGTGACGCCGCGTAGTCCGCGGCGTGGCTGAGCGCGCGGACGGCCGCCGTCGTCGAGGTATAGACGGGTACCTTGCCGTGCAAGGTCAGGGCCTCCGGCTGGCCGAGCAGCACGGCGGCCACCGGGCTGTCGACCGGCAGCGCATCCAGAACGTGCTCAGTCGGGCTCACCGCCGTCGGGGTAATGATCGGGATGATCGCATCGATGCCGGGATCCGCGGCGACGGTCTCCAACACGCGGCCGAACAGCTCTGCGCTCACCCCCGCCGTCGTGTCGATCGGGTTGGCCACCGCAGCTCCGGTGCCTGGCAGCATCGCGGCCAGCGCGTCCTGCGTGGCCGCCGCGAGCGGCGGAACCTCGAGGCCGTAGCGGGCGCACGCGTCGGCGGCGAGCACCCCCGCGCCGCCGGTGTTGCAGACCAACGCCACCCGTCGGCCCGTCGGCAGCGGCTGGCAGGAGAAATAGGCGACGGCGTTGATCGCCTCGGCCAGGTCGTCGGTCGCGACGACGCCGGCCTGGCGGAACAGCTCGTCCCGGGTCACTGCGGGAGTCGCGGTGGCCGCGGTGTGGGAGCGGGCAGCCCGCTGAGCCACCTTCGAGCTGCCGGCCCGCACGATCACGAGGGGCGTGCGGCGGGCAAGCTGCCTGGCCAGCCGGGCGAACTTGCGCGGGTTCCCGAACGACTCCAGGTAGATGATCGCCACCTTCGTCCGGTCGTCGTGGCGCCACCAGAGCAGCAGGTCATTTCCTGACACGTCGTACTTGTTGCCGACCGAGGCGAACGTCGAGACGCCGAGCCCGACGCTGTGCAGCAACTCGGAGACCGCGAATCCGATCCCGCCGGACTGGGTGAGCACACCGACCGAGCCGACTCCGGCGACCCGCTTGGTGAACGTGGCGTCCAGCGCCACCTCGGGGTCGGTGTTCGCGACGCCGATGCAGTTGGGGCCCACCATGCGCATGCCGTACTGGCGGACGGCCCGGCGCAGCCGGGCCGCGTCCTGATCAGCAAAGCCCGCCGACAGCACCACCAGGCCGCCGACGCCGCGCTGGCCGCATTCCTCTGCCGCCGCGGCGACAGCCGGGGCGGGGATCGCCATCACTACCAGGTCCGGCACCTCGGGCAGCGCGGAGACAGACGGGTAGGCGGGCACGTCGGCGATCTCGCTGGCGTGCGGGTTCACCGGGTAGACGTGGCCGTGGAAGCCCGCCGCGAGCAGGTGACGGACGACGGCATTGCCGACGCTGGAGTCCCGGCGGCTCGCACCGATCACCGCGACCGATCGCGGCGCGAACACCGGACGCAGGCTGAGCAAGTCGGCATGGCTCTCACGCTCGGCCACCGCCTCGAGATACCGGTCGTCATACCGGAGCGGCAAGTCAATGGGCACGAAATCGTCCCGGTGGCGGTGACCGGCCAGCAGGTCGGCCTCGGCGTTGCCCGGCAGCCCGGTTGCGTGCGCGGGGGGCGTCCCGGGCAGGCCCAGGTCAGCGAGGACGCGGAGCATCTCCGCATCCCCGGCTGGCACCTCGGCGTGAAATGACTCGATGCCGCGCAGCCGAGCGTGGGAGACGAGCTGCTCAAGCAGCAAGGTCCCGACCCCGCGGGACTGCCATGGCCCGATGACGGCTACTGTCACCTCGGCCTGTTGCGGTGATCCGAGGCCCTGATAGGCTGCGGCTCCGATGAGGTCGTTGTTCTCCCATGCCGTCACCGAATGGCCGAACGGGCCAGGTCCTGCGGCTTCGCGTGCAAGCTCGGCTGCTCCGCTTCCGCCGCCGGGAAACCGCAGGTAGACATCACGAACGGCGAGACTTGCGTACAGCGCGGCTAGGGTCGGCTCATCCTCTGCGCGGGCGGAGCGCAGAACCACCTGGCGGCCATCGCGTAGCACTGCGTTGATAGGTCCCCGCTGCTCGGGCATGCTGCTCATGCTTCCCATGCCTCCAGCATGCCTCCGGCCGCCGTCGCCCGACATGGGCGTTCGGGCTCGGTGCCTGGGACCTTTGGCATCGGGGGTGCCGGGCTCGGGGCGCGGCTATGGACGGTGTTCTGAGGGTGCCTTATTCGCCCTGGGCGACTCGCCCTGTGCCGCCCGGGGGCGGGGCACCTGGCAAGCAGCTTCGAGGTACCGGGAAGCGGACCGGGCCGCGTCACGCAGCCACTTCTCCTGCTCAGGGTCCAGCTGGTCCTGGCTGTTCAGGAAGGCCGTGGTCTCCTCCTCCAGGAGTCGTATCGTGGCAAGGGTACGCTCGGCGTGCCCATAGGACATGATCTTCACCTGCTCGTCATCCGGATGCGTCATACCGACAAGGCCGACAAATCGCGTGCATGCCCCAGGTTCGCGGCCCAGGGGCGCCTTTCCTAGAGGCGTTTGTCCCTGGGCGGCAGGCCTAGGGAAGGTCGCGAGCCTTGGGTGGTCGGTGTCGGCGTCAGGCGCCTCGGCAGACGACGACCAACACGGCTACGTACTGACAGGTGAACGCTGCGATGGCGCAGGCGTGCGGACGGGCGGTTGAGCGGCGGCGGTCGCGGGAAGCGTGATGATGACAGTCCGGCCGCCGTCCTCGTTTTGCATGCATTGCAGCGCGTCGCCCATCGTCTCGGTGAAGTCACGGGCAAGCCGGAATCCGAGGCTGTCCTCTTCAGCTTGCGGCGACCCGTGATCAGTGATCTGGATCTCGATCCGACTCGCGTGGCACGCCGCCGCGAGCGCGGGCGGACAGCCAGCATGACTGCGGTGCAAGGCGTCCGCGATCAGACTAGTGAGGATCCTGCTGAGCAAGTCGACGTCGGCGATTACGTCCGGCAGGTCTTCTGGAATGCTCAGGGTGATCTCCGGACCGCCGGGCCCAAGGTCGGCCAGTGTCTCCTCGAGCACTTCGTCGAGGCTGACTGGCCGCTGGTAGGTTTCCAGTGCTCCGGAATGCACCCGGCGGAGGTCCCTGAGGTCTGTTAGGAGCCTGCTGACATGCGCGAGCGCCCCGTGCGCGTCCGAGGCAAGCGCGGTCCGCTCGGCTGGCGTGATGGTGGCGGCCGGGTCGGCCAGGACGGCAAGGGCGGTCTCCGCCATCTGGAGCTGCTCGCGTGCTTGCTGACCGGTGGTCCCAAGGATGGCTGAGAGGGAATGCGAGTCGGCGGCCTGACGCGCGACGTTCGCGTCTCGCTCGTCCTGGCGGCGCCGGACCAGGCCGGCCAGTACGGGGACGACGCAAGAGGAAAGCAGGCGCATGTCCTCGGCGCTGAGCGCGTGCCCGCGGCCAGCCAGCGTGAAGGTGTCGGTGATTGGGAGCGAGACCCCAGCGCAAGGCCCATCGGGCGGCTGGTCGCCCGCGCTAGCGATGACGAACCAGCATGGCCCGGTGCTGTTGCGCCCCCGCTCGAGAAGGCTCACGGCGTCTAGGCCGAACATCTCCCGGATCTCTTCGACCAGGGCAGGAGGGTCGCCGTGACCGCTCAGCACGCTGGCGGCGAGCCGGGCAAGCGCGGCGGCCTCCGCAGTCGCCCGCTCTGCACGCGTACGGCGGTGGAACGGGGCCGGCAGCCGGATGAGCGCCATTTCGTGGTCCCTCCCGCACTTCCGGCTCACCAAGTGCACATCGATGTGCCCAGCCCGGCGGGCGAGCCTGGTCGGCGTGCTCTTCCCGGCGAGCAGGGTAGTGAGCCGGCTGCGGCGGCTGGCGCCCAGGACCATCTGGGTCGCGTTCTGGGCGCGGGCGAAGCGCAGCAGCGCCTCGGCCACGTCGTCGCCGGGAACCTGCTGGAAGCTGCCGCCGAGGGACGCCACCAGCGTCTGCTGCGCGTCAAGCGCCCCGCTCGGGCAATCCGGCAGGCCGTCGTCCCGTATAACGTGCACGGCGAGCAGGTCACTGCCCGGCGTGGCGGCGGCAATCCTGGCCGCGCGGCGTATCACGGTCTCGTCGTCGCCCTCTCCGGCGATGCCGACGACGATCCGCTCCCGCGTCTCCCACGGGACGGCAATGCCGTGTTGGGCACGGTAGCGTTGCAGCCCTTCCTCGACCCGATCAGCCACCCACAGCAGGGCAAGCTCGCGCAGCGCGGTGAGGTTACCCGGCCGGAAATAGTGAGTGAGCGCAGCCTCGATGCGGTCGGGCGGGTACACGTTGCCGTGCACCATCCTGCGGCGGAGCGCCTCCGGGGTCATGTCGACAAGCTCGATCTGGTCGGCGCGACGCGCGATCTCGTCCGGCAACATCTCGTGCTGCACAACGCCGGTGATCTGTCGCGAGACGTCTTGAAGCGATTCCAGGTGCTGGATGTTCAGGGTTGTGATGACGTCGATGCCGGCGTCGAGTAGTTCATCGACGTCTTGCCACCGCTTGGCATTACGGCACCCGGGAACGTTGGTGTGCGCCAGTTCGTCGACCAGCGCGACCTGCGGGTGGCGGGCAAGCACCGCATCGGTGTCCATCTCGGTGAAGGTGGAGCCGCGGTGGGTCATGGTACGGAGCGGAACGCTCTCCAGGCCTTCCGCCATCGCCGCGGTCAGGGGCCTGCCATGCGTCACCACGATCGCGGCTACCACGTCGCTTCCGCGTGCCCGGCGGCGCTGCGCCTCCGCCAGCATCGCGTACGTCTTGCCCACGCCGGGTGCTGCCCCAAGGTAGACGCGCAGCTTGCCCCGCTGTGGAGTGACATCCGTTGCCATGCCTGCAATGTTGCTGCGAAGCGGCCGGCCTTCCCAGGGGCGTTCAGTGCTCCAGGCGAGGACCTTGGTCACTAACCAGGGGCGCTGAGCGGCAACGGCGGGCTCTCAGAGCTTGCGTAGAGCTGTGGCCATGGCCGACTCATCCTCTGTGCGAGCAGGACGCGTCACCGACGGCCATCGCGTAGCACCACGCCGACAGGTCCGTGCTGCTCGGGCGTGCTCAACGCCCCGCCTACGCCGCGGACGCGTGCTGGTCGGCGCAGATTTCGACCGCGCAGCGGGCGTTGTCCACGCAGCGCGAGACGGTGCTGCCGCGGAAGAGGCGGCCGTCCTCGGAGTGCTCGCGCGCCCCGAGGATGAGCAGCCGTGCGCCGACGCTGGCGCGCAGCAGGATCACGGCGGGGTCGCCCCGCATCACCTCGCAGCGCGCGGCCACGCCCGTCCCGCCGGGGAACTCCCGGCGGACGATCCGGTCAAGCCGGTCGCGCTCGGCGGCGACCAGCGGGTCGCTGGTCTGCGGCGGCACGGCGAGCACGATGGTGAGACCGGTACCGAGTCGGCCTGCCGTATCGACGGCGCGATGCAGCGCGACGATCGAGTTCGGCGAGCCGTTGACGCCGACTACCACCGGGCCCCGTTCAGAGGTACTCATGCTTCCCATGCCTCCAGCCTCCCCCCGGCCGCTCTCGCCAGCCATGGGCCTTCGGGCACGGTCCCCGGGACCTTTGGCACCGGAGCTGTGCCCCCGCGCGGGACCAGGCCGATCAAGAGCTCCGCTCTTAGAGTCACCTGGTGTCGCTGCCGCCGCTGGTGACCGCCGCCCGCCCGGCCT
This sequence comes from uncultured Actinomycetota bacterium, assembly GCA_963773105.1. GTDB lineage: Bacteria > Actinomycetota > Actinomycetes > Streptosporangiales > Streptosporangiaceae > Trebonia. The sequence goes on along the minus strand of CAVZAA010000001.1, from coordinate 265,993 downwards.
CCAGGCGGGCGACCGGGACGCGGAACGGCGAGCACGATACGTTGTCCAGGCCCGCCTGGTGGAAGAAGTGCACGGAATCGGGGTCGCCGCCGTGCTCGCCGCAGACTCCGATCTCGAGGCCGGGCCTGGCTGCGCGGCCCCGCTGGACCGCGAGCTCGACGAGCTGGCCGACGCCCTCGCGGTCGATCGTCTCGAACGGCGAGACGCCGAAGATGCCCAGTTGCAGATACTTCGCGAAGAACGCGGCCTCCACGTCATCACGGGAGAAGCCCCAGGTCATCTGGGTCAGGTCGTTCGTGCCGAAGGAGAAGAACTCGGCGCTGCGGGCGATCGAGCCCGCGGTCAGCGCCCCCCGGGGCACCTCGATCATGGTGCCGATGGGGATGTCCAGGTGGACGCCGGTCTCCGCCTCGACCTCGCTGAGCACCTGCTCCGTCAGCCCGCGGGCAACCTCCATCTCCTGGACGGCGGCGACGAGCGGGGTCTCGATCAGCGGGCGCGGATCTTTGCCCGCCCGCTTGAGCTGCGTGGCGGCGTGCGCGATTGCGCGGACCTGCATGCCGAACAGGCCGGGGATGACCAGGTCGAGCCGTACGCCCCGCAAGCCCAGCATTGGGTTCTGCTCGTGCATCCGGCGGACCTCGGCCAGCACCCGCCGCTCCTTGTCGGTGGCCTCGTCGCCCTCCAGGGCGATCTTGACCGACAGGTCCGTGAGGTCGGGAAGGAACTCGTGCAGCGGCGGGTCGATCGTGCGGATCGTCACCGGCAGGCCGTCCATGGCCGTCAGGATCTCCACGAAGTCGCCGGTCTGCAGCGTCTCGAGTGCCGCCAGCGAGCGCTGGCGGTCCGCACCGGTCTCGGCCAGGATGAGATCCTCGATCAGCTGGCGGCGGTCGCCGAGGAACATGTGCTCGGTGCGGACCAGGCCGATCCCCTCGGCGCCGAACCGGCGGGCGCGGGCGGCGTCCGGGCCGTTGTCCGCGTTGGCGAGCACGCCCAGCCGGCGCCTGGCGTCGGCGTGGGTCATGATCCGGTGCACCGCGCGGATGAGCTCGCCGGCCTCGCTCGAGTCCGGGCTCAGCTCTCCCTCGAAGTAGCGCACGACCGGGGAGGGTACGACCGATACCTGGCCCAGGTAGACCTCGCCGCTGGTGCCGTCGATCGAGATCACGTCGCCCTCGGCGACCGTGATGCCGCCCGGTGCGGTGAACTTCCTGGCCGGGGTGTCGACGTCGATTTCCTCGGCGCCGCAGACGCACGGCTTTCCCATTCCGCGCGCGACCACGGCCGCGTGGCTGGTCTTGCCGCCGCGACTGGTCAGTACGCCCTTGGCGGCGATCATGCCGTTCAAGTCGTCCGGGTTGGTCTCGCGGCGGACCAAGATGACCGCCTCTCCCGCGGCCGTCAGCTCGACCGCGCGGGCGGAGTCGAAGACGGCCTGGCCGACCGCCGCGCCGGGCGACGCGCTCACCCCGGTGGCTATCTTGGCGACGCTGGCACTGGTGTCGAACGTGGGGAACATCAGCCGGACAAGCTCGGCCCCGGTGACACGGGTGAGCGCCTCGTCCATGTCGATGAGACCTTGGTCCGCCAGCTCGGTCGCGATGCGGAAGGCGGCCGCCGCCGTCCGCTTGCCGACCCGGGTCTGCAGCATCCAGAGCTTGCCGCGCTCGATCGTGAACTCGATGTCGCACAGGTCGCGGTAGTGGGCCTCCAGGGTGGCCATGATCGACATCAGCTCGTCGTAGGATGCTTTGTCCAGGCGCTCCAGGTCCTGCAGCGGCACCGTGTTGCGGATGCCCGCGACGACGTCCTCGCCCTGCGCGTTCTGCAGGTAGTCACCGTAGACGCCTTGCGCGCCGGTCGCCGGGTCCCGGGTGAACCCGACCCCGGTGCCGGAGTCGTCGCCTAGGTTGCCGAACACCATCGCGACCACGTTCACGGCGGTGCCTAGGTCGGCGGGGATGCGCTCCTGCCGCCGGTAGAGCACCGCCCGGTCGGCGTTCCAGGAGTTGAAGACGGCCCGGATCGCCAGGTCCAGCTGCTCGCGCGGGTCCTGGGGGAAATCGCGGCCCGCCTGCTCGCGCACGATCTCCTTGTACGAGCACGTCAGGTTGCGCAGGTCCTCGGCGTCCAGATCGGTGTCCGACGCGGCCCCCGCGGCCTTCTTCGCCCGGTCGAGCGCCTGCTCGAACTGCTCGCCGTCGATCCCCAGGACCGTCTTGCCGAACATCTGGATAAGGCGCCGGTAGGAGTCCCACGCGAAGCGCTCGTTGACGGCCTGCTTGGCCAGCCCGCGTACCGACTCGTCGGACAGGCCGATGTTGAGGATGGTGTCCATCATCCCTGGCATCGAGAACTTCGCCCCGGATCGGACGCTGACCAGCAACGGGTCGGCCGGGTCGCCGAGGGTGCGGCCCATGGCTTCCTCGATGAGGGCGAGGTGGCTGGTGACCTCCGCGTCGAGCCCGTCCGGGGTGCTGCCGTGCCGCAGGTAATGCCGGCAGGCGTCCGTCGTGATGGTGAAGCCGGGCGGCACGGGAAGGCCGAGATTCGTCATCTCGGCGAGGTTGGCCCCCTTGCCGCCAAGAAGATCCTTGAGTTCCTTGTTGCCTTCAGTGAAGTCATACACGAACTTCGGCACGACAAACCCCCTAATAGCGTGGTATTAGATATATTGCAAGCTCGACACATCTATCGCTCAGCTCCTCCTAATAACTAATTTAGACTGCTGGCGTAAACGAACAATGGACCTAAGTCCTCATTAGCCGGCCAAAGGTATGTTGGCGGCAATCACGGTCAGGCGGTGGCCTTCCTGTAGAGATTGAGTGAGATGGCCAGGAAGACGACGAAGATTCCGGCGCACCACAGGGAGGCCTGCCATAGGTCGTGGTAGACCGGGCCGCGTTCGAAGAGCGCCCGGACGGCGTTGATGGTGACGGTGGCGGGCTGGTTCTGGGCGAATGGCTGCAGCCAGCCGGGCATGGTGGACACGGGAACCAGCGCGGAGCTGGCGAAGAAGAGGATGAACATCGGCAGGATGGAGGCCATCTGGGCGGTCTGGGGATCTTTAACGGCCAGCCCGATCGCGGCGTAGACCCAGGTGAGGGCGTAGCCGAAGGCGATGATGAGGGCGACGCCGGCCAGGCAGGCCCCGACGCTGTTGTGGAACCGGAAGCCGACCGCGAGCCCCAGCCCGATGATGAACGCCAGCGCCAGCACGCTGCGGCATATGTCGGCGAGGGTCCGGCCGGCCAGGAACGCGGACCGGGTCATGGGCAGGCTACGGAACCGGTCGATTATGCCGGCCTGGAGGTCCTGGGCCAGGGCCAGGGCCGTGGTCATGCCGCCGATCAGGACCGCCTCAAGGAAGATGCCCGGCACGACGTAGTTGACGTAGTCGAGGCCGGGCACGCGGATGGCCCCGCCCAGCACGTAGCGGAACAGCAGCAGGATGATGGCGGGCTGCACGACCGACATGAACAGCAGCTGGGGCGTGCGGATGATCCGCAGCAGGTTGCGCCTGGTGATGCCCCCGATGTCGCGGACGGCGAGCCGCAGGGTCAGCGGCACGGCCGGGGCGGCCGGCTGCCTGACTGCCATGTCCGTCATTGGCCTGCCTCCGGTGAGCGCGGTGCCTGGCCTGGGTGGTCGCCTGGCGCGGCCGGGTGGCCGGTGATTGCCAGGAAGGCGTCGTCGAGTGAGGGCCGCCGGATCCCCAGGTCCTCGAGCTCGACGCCCGCGTCGTCGAGCGCGCGCCCGGCCGCGATGAGCACCCGCGCGCCTCCTTTGACCGGGAGGGTGACGCGGTTGAGGGCGGCGTCGAGGCGGGGCGGCGCGCTTGCCAGGCCCGCGATGAGCGAGGCGGCCTTTTCCAGGTCGGCCCGCTTGGTCACCTGTACCTCGAGCACGTCGCCGCCGAGCTGGTCCTTGAGCTCGTCGGCGGTTCCCTGGGCGGCGATGCGCCCGACGTCGAGGACGACGATGGCCTGGGCCAGGTGCTCTGCTTCTGCCATGTACTGGGTCGTGAGCAGCACCGTCGTGCCCTCGGCGACGAGATCAGCGATGAACTGCCACAGGTCGTTGCGCGTGCGGGGGTCAAGGCCGGTGGTCGGCTCGTCGAGGAACAGCACCGGCGGGCGCCCGATCAGGCTGGCGGCCAGGTCAAGCCGCCGCCGCATGCCGCCCGAGTAGGTCTTGACCTGATCGTCGCCGGCGCCGGTGAGCGACATCCGCTCCAGGGCGTCCTGCGCACGCCGCCGGTAGACCGCCTTGTCCAGGTGATAGAGGAGCCCGATGAGCTCGAGGTTCTCCCGGCCGGTGAGCAGCTCGTCGACGGTGGCGTACTGGCCCGCGAGCCCGATCAGCGAGCGGATCGCCCTGGCGTCCTTCCTGACGTCCAGGCCCGCTACCCGGGCGCGGCCGCTGTCCGCCTTGAGAAGTGTTGTCAGCACCCGGATCAACGTGGTCTTCCCGGCGCCGTTCGGACCCAGCAGCGCCAAGACCTCACCCCGCTCTACGCTGAACGACACGTCGTTCAGCGCCAGTGTGCCGCCGAACCGCTTGGTCACGCCCTGAACCTCAATCGCGGCATTCATGCACCATGCTCCTGATCGCGGATCACGACGACGGGGCAGCGCGCGTGATGAATGCAGTGCTGGCTGACCGAGCCGAGCAGCGCCTCGGTGAATCCGCCGTGCCCGCGGCTGCCCACCACCAGGAGCTCCGCGCCGTCGGACGCATCGAGCAGCACCTGCGCTGGATTACCCTCGACGACACGGGCGCGCACGGTGACGCCGCTGCCAGGGCCGCAGACCGCGCCGATGGCTTCGGCTAGGACCTTCTCCGCATTTTCCTTGAAGTCGAAGGATGTTGCCATACCCGTTGGCGCCCATCCGTACCCGCCGGTGGCTACCGGATAGTGCCAGGCGAGCACGGCGTCCACGGCCGCGCCGGTGAGCCCAGCCTGCCCGATGGCCCAGCGCAGGGCGTTCATGGACGACGGCGAGCCGTCGACCCCCGCCACGATGCGGGAGCCGATGCGGTGTTCTTGCCCTGGCATGCGCTGCTCCTCCGTCTTGGTCTCGGTCTCGGCTGGCTCCCCGCCGGCCCTAGCTGGCATCGGTCGTTCCGTTCGCTGCGGCGACTGGCACGCGCACGACGGCACCTGACGGAAGCACGGATGCTGCGGCGACCTGCTCGCGGGCGATGAAGGAGCCGAGCTCGCTGATGGTGCTCATCAGCGGGGCGGGGAACACGACGGTGGTGTTCTTGTCGACCCCGATCTCGACCAGGCTCTGCAGGTTCCGCAGCTGCAGGGCGAGGGGGTGGGCAATCATCGTGTCGGAGGCGTCGCCCAGCGCGGCGGCGGCCATCGCCTCGCCCTCGGCGTTGATGATCTTGGCCCTCTTCTCCCGCTCGGCCTCGGCCTGCCTGGCCATCGCGCGCTTCATGCTGTCGGGCAGCTGGATGTCCTTGAGCTCGACCAGGGTGACCTCCACGCCCCAGTCGGCGGTAGTGACGTCGAGGATCTTGCGGATGTCCAGGTTGATCTGGTCGGTCTCCGACAGCGTCTGGTCCAGGGAGTGCTGGCCGACGACCTTCCGCAGCGTGGTCTGGGCGATCTGGTCGATCGCGGCGCGGACGTTCTCGATCGCGATGACCGACTTGACCGCGTTGGTCACCCGGTAGTACGCGACCGCGGACACGTCGACGCTGACGTTGTCACGGGTGATGATGCCCTGGGACTGGATCGGCATCGTGACGATCCGCAGCGACACCCGGTGCAGCATGTCGGCGAACGGGATGATCACCCGCAGCCCCGGGTTCCGCAAGCCCCGCAGCCGACCGAACCGGAACAGCACCCCCTGCTCATACTGCTGGACGACTTTCAGCGCCATCGCCAGGCCCACCAGGACCAGCACCGCGACGATAACCAGGACAATGACCAGCGCTTGCATGGCAGATCTCCTCACCTTGCCTCGATGGCAGGGTCCCGCCGCGGCCGCTGGCCGGTCAGAGGCGAAAGTCCCGGATAGCGGCCTTCCCAGCTCCGTACGGAGCAGGCCAGTGACTAACGGCCCTGGCGCCGGACATTTGGGGTAGCGAGGCTGGTCCCATGGTCTTGTCCGCGCCCCCCTCTCCCTCTCTGGACCGATGGACCTGGCCGACGCGGCCGGCCTTCCTCCCGCTGAGGTGCTCTCGGGGCTCGGAAGCGGCCCCGGCGGTCTCTCGTCCGCGGTTGCGGCGGAGCGGATCAGGCGGCTGGGGCCGAATGCGCTCGGGACGCACCGGGTGCGGGCCACCGCTGTCCTGATCCGCCAGATCCGGAACCCGATCCTGATCTTGCTGCTCGGGGCGGCGCTGGTGTCCGGGGTGACCGGCGGCGGCACGAACGCGCTGATCATCGCGGTGATAGTCGCCCTCAGCGTCGGGCTGGGGTTCTTCAACGAATACCGGGCCGAGATGGCGATGGCCGCCCTGCGCGCCCAGATCCGGCAGGAGGCCGAAGTGCGGCGCGACGGTGAGGCGAGCCGCGTCCCGGTGGCGGATCTGGTACCGGGGGACGTAGTGTCGCTCCGGGTCGGCGCGCTCGTCCCGGCGGACCTGCGCTTGCTGCAGGCCGATGAGCTCGAGTGCGACGAGGGCGTGCTGACCGGCGAGTCGATGCCGGCGGCCAAATCGGCGGCGCCCGCCGTCGGCGGCGAGCCGCAAGATCAGCCGGGCTGCGCGTTCATGGGAACGATCGTCCACCAGGGATCGGGCACTGGCGTGGTGGTCGTGACCGGACCGCGCACCGCCTTCGGGCAGATCGCCGCGGGCCTGGCCGAGAAGCCCAGCCAGACCGCTTTCGAGGCGGGCCTGTCGCGTTTTTCCCGGTTCCTGTTCGCGGTGGCGGCCGTGCTGACCGCGTTCATCTTCATCATCAACGTGTCGCTGTCCCGACCGCTCATCGACGCACTGCTGTTCTCGCTGGCCATCGCCGTGGGCATCGCCCCCGAGATGATGCCGGCCATCGTGACCGTCAGCCTGTCAGCCGGCTCGAAGGCCCTTGCGGCGAAAAAGGTGCTGGTGAAGCGGCTAGTCGCCATCGAGGACCTGGGCAACATCGAGATCCTGTTCACCGACAAGACAGGGACCCTCACCGAAGGGCTGATCACCTTCGCCCAGGCACTGGACGCCGTCGGCCGCGGCAGCGATCAGCCGCTGCTGCTCGGGCTGGTATGCAACGAAGCCGCGGTCACCGCCGGCAAGCCGACCGGGGGAAACGCGCTGGACCAGGCCCTGTGGACGGCGGCGGACCAGGAGACGGCGGCTGCGGCCAGCACCTGGCAGAAGCTGGGCGTCCTTCCTTTCGACCACGAAAGGCAGCTGGCATCGGTCCTGGCCACGGACCCAGGCGGCCGTTGTCTGGTGATCGTCAAGGGCGCTCCCGAGGTGGTACTGGACCGGTGCGTGGACGTCCCCGACGGTGCCCGGCCGGCGCTTGAGGCACTGTTTCGCGCCGGAGCCCGGGTGGTGGCCGTGGCGACCCGCCCGGCCGAGGGCATCGAGGACCTTACCGCCGCCGGCGAGCAGGGGCTGACGCTGGATGGGTTCCTGGCTTTCGCCGACCGGCCGAAGGCCGACGCCGGGGCCTCCATCGCCCAGCTCGAACGGCTGGGCGTGCAGGTGAAGATCATCACCGGGGACAACGGCCTGGTCGCAGCCACGGTGTGCGGACAGATCGGGGTGGACTGCACGGGCGTGCTCAGCGGCGCCGAGATCGGAGCGCTCGACGACGACCAGCTCGAGGCCGCGATTCCGGCCACGACGGTATTCGCCCGGATCAGCCCGGATCAGAAGTCACGGATCATCAAGGTCGCGCGCCGCACCGGGAAGGACGTGGCGTTCCTGGGCGACGGGGTGAACGACGCGGTGGCGCTGCATCACGCCGACGTCGGGATCTCGGTCGACTCGGGAACCGACGTGGCCAAAGAGGCCGCCGACGTCGTGCTGCTTGACAAGGACCTCGGGGTGCTGGCCGAAGGCGTGATGGAAGGCCGCCGCATCTTCGCCAACACCATGAAGTACGTCCTGATGGCGACATCCTCCAACTTCGGGAACATGTTCAGCGCGGCCGGCGCGTCGGTGTTCCTCTCGTTCCTGCCGATGCTGCCCTCGCAGATCCTCCTCAACAACCTGCTCTACAACGCCGGCCAGCTGGTGATCCCCACCGACCGGGTTGACCCAGAAGCGCTGGCCCGCCCGGCGGCGTGGGACATGAGGTTCATCCGCCGCTTCATGTCCGTGTTCGGCCCCGTCAGCTCCATCTTCGACTTCCTCACCTTCTGGATCATGCTCGCCCTGCTCCACGCCGGCCACACCGAGTTCAGGACCGGCTGGTTCGTCGAGTCGATAGCCACCCAGACCCTCGTCGTCTACGTGATCCGGACCCGGCGGATCCCGTTCTTCAAGAGCAGGCCCAGCCTGCCGATGCTCCTGGTGCCCACAGGGGCGGCCCTGGCCGGCGCGATTCTCCCGTACACGGGGCTGGCGAACCTGCTGGGCTTCACGCCGCTGCCGACGACCTTCTTCCTGCTGCTATTCGCGATGGTGGTCATCTACCTGCTACTAGTCGAGCTGGCCAAGGCCCGCTTCTACCGCGCCTCCCAGACCCGAAGCCAGAGCTCCCTGGTCGGCCACACCGAACGACTGGAACGACGCATCCGGCGCCGGGCATACCGCTTCATCCGCCACCCCAGCCCGCGCGGCGGCAGGGCTGCGCGTGCGGCCCGTTCCGCGTCGGCTTAGTGAGCACCTACACGGTGACCTGGGTCCCGGGGGTGACCAGAGGCAGGTGCCAGGCGAGCCGGAGGCCGCCCGGGAGGTGCTTGATGTCGACGCTGGCCCCGGCCCTCGCGGCCTGCTCGTGCAGGCCAGGCGACTCCTGCGCGGCCCAGTCGGCGTCGGCAGCGTGCGGCAGCAGCCTCGCCTCGACGATGGTCACGCAAACCTCCTCGCCGGCGGTAACGCCGATCCTGGCCACGGTGGCGCCCCGGCCGATCACCGTCAGGGCCTCGGTCAGCATGGCGATCAGCCGGGTCCCGGCTCCGGGCGGCAGGGCGCCGTCGACCGGGCTGGCGAAGCTGACCTCCGGCGCCGGGGACAGGCCGTCGCACAGCTCGAGGATCTCCTGGCGCAGCCCGCGGTTCCGCAGCCGCTGCTCTAGGCCGAAGACCGTATCCCTGATCAGTCGCAGCGCCTGGTCCAACTGCCCGCCCGCCGCCTCGACCCGCTCCCGCACTGCAGGCTGCCGCGTCACGGCGGCGGCGCTTTCCAGTTTCATCCCGGCGGCGAAGATCAGCTGGATGACCTCGTCCTGAAGGCCCGCCGCGATCCGGTCCCGGTCCTGCGCCACGGTCACCTCCCGCAGATGCTCCTGCAGCGTGGCGGCGTCGCGCTGGGAGCGGGCGATCCGGTCGCGCAGCCCGTGGGCGGCCACCGAGATCAGCGCGCCGAGTAGCGCCCACAGCAGCACCCGGCGGATGATAACCGAATCGGCCGCCGCCGTGGGCACCAGCGAGGTGATGACCTCCACGACGACGATCGCGACGACGACGATACTCGCGATCACCGCCGCCCGGGACTGCACGCCGGGCGGCAGCGCAAGGCTCGCCTCGGCCAGCACTGCGACCACCGCGAACGGGACAGCCCTGGCTGCCAGCCCCGGCCCCCGGAACGGAAACCCAGGCGGCTGTCCCTGTCCTGAGGACAGCACGGGCACCTTTGCGGACGCCATCAGGGACTTCCTCCAAAACACCGCTGCACCGCAGGGCCAGCCAGCTGCCGCATCGCGCGACCCCCTGAGCCGCACCAGCACGACGCCGGCGCGCAGGCGACTCCGGCGCGGGCGCTCATCTATAGAAAAATCATAACGCCGGCACCCCGGCCTGCCTAGTCGGCGTCGAAGGCCCCGAGCCTTCCCCATCCGCTATTCCACGGCAGTCCCGGGCGTTGCCCAGCCCGGGCCGTGGCCCACAGCGGACCCCTGACGACAAGGCCGATACAGGTTGGCGGGTTCAGCGGGACTACCGGTCTTGGAGCGCGGCGATGAGCGTCAGACGTACCTGTTCAACGACTGCGGCGGGGCTCCGACCCGTGAGGGGCTCTTCTGCGGCGGCGAGGTCGGCGGCGAGTGGTCCGTCGTGGAAGACGTCGGCTACCCAGCGGGAGAAGTCGTGTCCGGGGCAGTGATGACGCAGGACGCCCTCATCGCAGCCGACGAGCTCGGCTTCAAGCTCGGCGAGGTTGGCGGCGACGGCCCCGGTGGGGGTGCCGGGCGGGCGTCGAGCAGGCTGTGGTCGTTCTCGGCGTCGCCGACGCCGATCGCGTTGTGTCGTGTCAAGCCCATATCGTCCAGCGCCTCCGTTAGGCCGGCACCCTTCGTTACCCCTGCCGGCAGGATCATCAGCTCGCCCCGGTTGCGCACGAGCCGGCAATCTAGGCCGAGCTCGCGGATCACTTCCGAGGCGGCCGACTCATTCGCGGCGGCGCAGGCGACCAGCACTGCCCGGAGCGGTGCGCGACCCCGCGTGCGGCTAGCCCAGCACTCACGGCGCGGCCGACGGGGGCGGCCAGCAGGCGGACACCGGCCCGGTTGGCCAGCACGGCGCCATTCTCCGCGACGATCGCGTCGACATGATCCCCGGCGCCAGGGAACACGGCCTGCAACTCGCTCATGATCCGCCCGGTGACCAGGATCATCCGGATATGCCGGGCGCGAGCCTCGGCCAGCGCAGCGAGTGTGTCCGGCTTGACCCGGCCGTCGGCCAGGGTGCCGTCGTAGTCGATCGCGACCGCCCGGAAATACGCAGGCGCCTGCGCGGTCATGGCCGTCACCTCGCGCTCGCCCCACAGGACTCAAGGACACTGTGCCGCATCGCCGCGGCCGCGGCCCAGGGGCGTAGGTCCCTCCGCGAGAGGGCTAACAGACCGCCGAACCGTCTTTCGGCCTCAGCCGCCGCCGTACCTCCGGCAGCCGTGAACTTGCGCCGGAGCCGTCACTAGCGTTAACTAAAGACGCGGCCTGGCCGGTCCGGACCACGCGCTCACCCACCGCACGCGCGACGATGACAGGAGATCTGTGAGTGCGCAGACCAGTCTTCCGGGGTATCGCTACGCGACCATGCCCTTCTGCCCGCCTACGGGCATCCCGTCCGGAAGCCGCTGCGGAGCCTGGCTCCTTCCGCTCCCTAGGGGCGGGGAGCAGCGATGACTGCTCCTGAGAACGATCCCGTCCTGGCGACGCCCGCCGCGCAGGCGTCGGGCGGCTCGGGGGCGGCCGACGTGGTTGGCGGCCTGGCGTTTCCCGACATGCGGCGGCTGGAGCTAGATGAGTTGCTGGTGCAGCTGGTGGACCGGGCGGGCGACGTGCTGGCCTCGCAGGGGCGGCTGCGCGGGCTGCTGCGCGCCAACGCCCTGGTAGCCGGTGACCTGAGCTTGCCGGTGGTGCTGCGGAAGATCGTCGATGCCGCCCGGGAACTCCTCGGCGCCCGGTACGCGGCGCTGGGCGTGATCGGCCGCGACGGGCAGCTGGAGCAGTTCGTGCACGCCGGCATGGACGAGGGCCTGGTGGCGGCCATCGGCGAGCTGCCCCGCGGCCGTGGGATCCTGGGCCTGCTGATCAGCGAGCCCGCCCCGATCAGGCTGGCCAGCCTCAGCGCCCATCCCGCGGCGGCGGGGTTCCCGCCGGGGCACCCGCCGATGGGCAGCTTCCTCGGCGTCCCGGTCCGCATCGGGGACGAGGTCTTCGGCAACCTGTACCTCACCGAGCGCACCGCGGGCGGGGAGTTCACCGCCGACGACGAGGAACTCGCGATCGCGATCGCCGCCACGGCCGGCGCGGCGATCGCGAACGCACGGCGGTACGCAGAATCCGAGCAGCGCCGCCGCTGGCTCGACGCCTCCGCCCAGCTCACACCGCTCCTGCTGGCCGACAACCAGGAGCAACCGCTCGCGCTGATCACCGGGCACGCCGCGGTCGCCGCTGGCGCGGACTTCGCCGTCCTGGCCGTGCCGCGTGACCCGGACCAGGTGATCGTGACGGGCGTCGCCGGCCAGCTGGCCGCGGGGCTGATGAACCGGACGGCGCCGCTGGACGGCTCGCTGGCCGGGCGGGCGATCAGTACCGGCAAGCCGCGCCTGGTCACCGGCGACCGCCTTCACCCGGCGGCCGCCGTCCTCGGCGCCGGGATAGGCCCGCTGATTGTCGTCCCGCTGGCAGCCGGCGAGCGGGTCCTCGGCGCGCTGCTGCTCGGGCGGACGGCCGCGAGCCCGGGTTACACCGAGGCCGACCTGGGCATGGCCGCCTCCTTCGCCGGCCACGCCGCGGTGGCCATGGAACTCGCCCGGGCCCGCGCCGACCAGGTCCGGCTGGCCCAGGCCGAAGACCACGAGCGCATCGCGGGCGACCTGCACGACCACGTCATCCAGGAGCTGTTCGCCCTCGGCATGAAACTCCAGGGGCAGGCCGCCCGCAGCGACCCGGCCACCGCCGAGCGGGTCAACGGCTACATCGACACCGTCGATGACGTCATCAAGAAGATCCGCGCCAGCATCTTCGGGCTCCAGCAGCCCCGCCAGGCCCCGATCGGCCTGCGCGCCCGGGTGATGGAGATCATCGACGACCACACACCGCAGCTCGGCTTCACCGCCAGCGCCACCTTCACCGGCCCGCCCGGCCCGGAACCGGACGAGACCCTGGCCCACGACATCCTGGCCGTCACCCGCGAGGCCCTGTCCAACTGCGCCCGCCACGCCCGCGCCACCGCCGTCACCATCTCCCTGGCACATCAGGACGGCCTGATCACCCTCGAGATCACCGACAACGGCCGCGGCCTCGGCACCCCCACCAGATCCAGCGGCCTGGCCAGCATGCGCCGCCGCGCAGAAAACAACGGCGGAACCCTCCAGATCACCACGCCTCCCGGCGGAGGCACCCGCCTCATCTGGACCGCCCGCCCCCGTCAGTAAGCAGACACGTCCCCGCGCCAGACCGGCAGGCACAAAGCTCCAGATACGGATCGGTGAACCGCCCGGCCAACGCTGGCTCGCGCCGACGGGCCAGCTCGTCGGTCCCGGTGACCTCCAGCCGTCGCGCCGCTTCGCGGCCGGACGGGCCACCGGGAGCTGAGGGCACCCCATGGAGCAGCCGCGCGTCCAAATTTGCCCGGAACGGGCTGCAGCGGCTCGGAACGCTCTAGATGCTCGGGCTCGGGTACTTGGCCAGGATTTCGTGGAGCTGCTCGACGAACCGCAGCGACTCGTCGTGCTCTCGCTGCCAGACGTTGCGGCCGAAGATCAGCCCGGTGACGCCGGCCTCGGCTGACTGCCTGGCCTTGTCGAGCATCGCCTCGTCGCCGGCCCGCGAGCCGCCCGACACCAGCACCAGGGTCCGGTTGGCGGAGCGGACCACCGCGTCGATGGCCAGCTGCGAGGAGAAGTCCGCGTCGTACTCCTTGGGCACGCCGGCCCGCTTGTCCGGGTGCGGGAAGTTCACCTTCACCATGTCGGCGCCGAGTTCGCTGGCGGTCCTGGCGGCGTAGTCGACGGCGTAGAACGAGTCGCGGCCGCCCTTCGCCTCGATGGCCGAGCCGCGCGGGTACGCCCAGACGATCAGCGGCATGCCGAGCCGCGTCGCGTCCTCGCGGACCTTTCGGTACTGGTCGAAGTCGGCCGCCTGGGCCGGTGTCCCGACGTAGAGGGTGTAGCCGACCGCGTTGGCGCCGAGCCGGACCGCGTCCTCCACGGTGGCGTGCACCGGAGACAGCGCCTCGTCATCGGGCGGGATCTCGGTCTTGCCATTCAGCTTGAGGATCAGCGGGACCTCGCCGGCGAAGTCCCAGAAGAACTTCTCGGCCAGGCCGATCTGGATGGCGATGCCGTTAAACCCGCCCTCGACCGCCAACCGGGCGATGTAGCCAGGGTCGCCGGCCGCCGGGTTGGCGAAGAAGTCCCGCGGGCCGTGCTCAAGCCCTTGGTCGTACGGGAGGAACAGGGCCGTGCCGTTGCGCAGCCCGTGCTGGTAGAGGATCCGGAACAGCCGGGCCTTCTTGCCCGCGCCCAGCCCCAGATCATTGATTGTCGGTCGTGTGTTCATGACTCCAGTCAAATGCACGTTCTGCATTCGCGGAATGGGCGTTCTTCCCCTTGATCAGGGACTAACATCCCGACGAGCCGGGCCCGTCGATGCCTACTACGATCCGTCGTTCTTGACCGCTCATAATGGCTCCCTTCCGCTACCCGTCCGCCAGCGCGTGCGGCCTGCCGTGTCAGCTGACCGGGACGCGGGGAGCGGGAAGGTCGGGTAGCAGCGCGGTCGGCGGGGTTCCGGCCGGCCCGAGGAGTTCGGTGACCGTGGCGCCGGCGGCGGCCAGCGCCCGCCGCGAGACTCGGTAGTGATGGCCGCACAGCAGCAGCTCGGTGCGGTGCGGACGGGCGGCGGTCGCAGGCATGATCACCCGCACGACCGGGTTGGCGGGGCAGCAGCAGGCCGGGCCGAGCGCGACCGCGCGGCCGGCCCGATGGTGTCGTCGTGCAGCAGGCCGGCTGCGGTGCCCCTCTGACCCGCCGGGTGCAGGGATCTCGCGTTCATGCGCCCATCCTCGCCCAGGCCGCCAACGGCCGGAAGGGACGAAAATCGGCCAGGGGAAGGACGAACGTCCCGGGCTCAGACGACGTCGGCCCGCCGCAGAACCCCTGACCACCCGCTCTCACGCCCGCGGCGGACGGTGGTCGGTGGGGACCGCAGCGACCACAGCCGCGAGTCGGCCAGCCGATCGGGCTGCCCCTCGCCCGGACCCAGCACCGCGGGACCTTAGTCCCGCAATCGCAGGTCCTCACGACCCTGCCGGGCAGGCTCTTCCAGGCCTAGCGTTATGTCCGGAGTCGGGACCACAATCCGGAAGGTGAATAAAATGCCTGGAATTATTGTCGGGGTGGATGGCTCCGCCCATTCACGGCGCGCCCTCGAATGGGCCATGAAGGAAGCGGCGGTACACGAGACGCCGCTGACCGTGATGACCGTGCACGCGCTGATCCGCGGTTACTTCGGCGGCGGCTCGGTCGAATTCCCCACCGATCACGCCCTGGCCGAGAAGGCGGGGCAAGTAGTGCAGGCTGACGTCGACTCGGTAGCAAAGGACCTCGGTAGCGCTGCCCCCGCATCGGTGACCGTACGGGTTGCCTCGGGATCGGTGGTGGAAGAGCTGATCAACGCGGCCAAGGATGCGGACATGCTCGTCGTCGGCTCGCGCGGAGCGGGCGGGTTCAGCCGGCTCATCATGGGGTCGGTCAGCTCGCTGGTCACACAGCACGCGACCTGCCCGGTGGTCATCATCCCGTCGTCCGACCGCCAGTAACTCCGGCCCCGACGCCGCCTTGGTCGCGGCCATGATCACGAGGCCGAGACGTGGCCGGGAGGAACCATGCGGGCAAGGGTCGGCGACACGCTGATGGTGAAGGAGCGCGGCGCGGGCGAAGGGGACCGCGAGGCGCTCATCGTCGAGGTGCGGAGCGAGTACGGCCGGCCGCCTTACGCGGTCCGCTGGCATGACGGCAGCGAGAACGCATTCTTCTTCCCCGCGTCCATCGACACGCTGACCGAGCGCGTACCCCTTCGCTGATCAGGAACGCGGCGAAGAACGACTGGATCACGGTGATCGCGGCGGCCAGTCGGGACCTTTGCTGTTTTTTGGGCACGATGGCATCGTTCTCACGGCCGCAGGACAGGTCCTTGGCGAAGTCTTTGGCAACTAGCGGTTCCAGTCGCGGCGGCGTGGACTTGAGGTATGACTACCCGGACCTATGAATCGCCGCAAACCCGCCCGTCCGGCGATGCGCCGTCGGCGCGCTGGCTTGCGCTCGCAGTGCTGCGCGTGTGCTCAACGTCGCTGCCGACCCTGGTGCGCGACCTGCGTGCCCACCACCAGGCCTGCGCGTGCTGCCCGCGGCCGGCGCCATCGCCGTCGTCGCGCCGCTCTCGACCGTCCTCGTCCGGGTGGTCGGGACCAAGGTCACGGTGGCGGCCGGCCTGCTCATCATCGGCGGCGGCCTCTGGCAGCTATCCACGGCATCAACGGCGACCACGTTCCCCGGCATCGTGCTCGGCGCCGGCGCCGGGCTGGCCATCCCGTCGGCCACCGAGTCGGTGATGGGCTCACCCCGCGGCGACCAGGTCGGCGTCGGATCGGTCGCCAATGGCGCGTTCCTCCAGGTCGGCGGCGCTCTCGGGGTGGCGATCATCGGCAGCCTGCTGGACACGCGCTACCAGGACACAATGTCGGCGCCGCCGTGGCGGTGGCCGGCATGGTGATCGCCCTGCTGGCGCTGCCGTCGCGGGAGAACGGCCGCTAGCCAGTCGGGGCCCGGCCCTCGGCCGACGCCGACAAGGCCGTCTCAGTCACGGGGCGGGGGGTCCGCGAAAACGCGCGCCGCCAGCGCGGCCGCCTGCGCGCGGCGTTCCATGCCCAGCTTGGCGTAGAGCCCGGACACGTAGTTCTTCACCGTCTTCTCGGCCAGGAACAACCGCTCCCCGATCTGCCGGTTGGTCAGACCCTCGCCGATCAGCTCCAGGATCTTGCTTTCCTGTCCGGTCAGCCCCGCCAGCGGGTCGACCTTCGGGTGCTTGCCACGCAGCCTGGCCATCAGCTGGCCGGCCGCCCGCGGGTCCAGCATCGACTGGCCGGCCGCGACCGTGCGCACCGCCCCGATCAGGTCGGTGCCGCGGATCTGCTTCAGTACGTACCCCGCAGCGCCTGCCATCACCGCGTCCAGCAGCGCCTCCTCATCGCCGAACGACGTGAGCATCAGGCACGCCACCTCTGGCATCCGCGAGCGGATCTCCCGGCACACCGACACCCCGTCCCCGTCGGGCAGCCGCACGTCGAGCACAGCCACGTCGGGCCGCAGCGCCGGGATCCGGGCAAGCGCCGACTCCGCCGTGCCGGCCTCGCCCACCACCTTGATGCCCGGATCGGTCTCGAGCAGGTCACGGACCCCTAGACGGACAATCTCATGATCATCGAGCAGGAACACCGCGATCGGCTTCGCCGCCTCGCCACGCCCATCTCCATCGCCTGCCGGACTTTTCACGGTGACTCTGCCCCTTCCTGTGGCGGCCCAAAGACGTTCCTACCAACGAGGCCGTGTTCCATCTATGACTTTAGGCCCCAGTTCGCGCTGCGTGACAGGTCGAAGGTCCCATCCCGTGGGCCGGATGGCACTAATACCGCGGCCGTGCGGCCCTGAACGATGCCCGCCGCCGTGCCTAACGTTGTTCTGAAAACACAGCGACAGCAACGAGGAGATACGAAAATGCCAGGAATCGTCGTCGGGGTAGACGGGTCCAGTTATTCCCGCGCCGCCGCCCTTGAATGGGCCGTGCGGGAGGCGGCGGTCCGGCACGCGCCGCTCACCGTGGTCACGGTCCACCCGGCGCCGGTGGAGTACCTTGGCAGCGCGGTCGACCACGCGCAAGACCATGACCTGGCCGAACGCTGCCGTCGGACCGCTCAGGAAGCGGTCGACAGGGTGTTCGCGAGGGCTGGCGAGTCCCGCCCGGAGTCCGTCACGGTCCAGGCGCTCAATGGCGCGCCGGCGGAAGCGCTGCTTGCCGCCGCCCGGGACGCTGACCTGCTCGTCGTCGGCTCGCACGGGGCCGGCGGTTTCCCGCGGTCGCTGATCGGCTCGGTCAGCTCGCAGGTCACCCGCCACGCGGTCTGCCCGGTGGTCGTCATCCCGGCGCAACACCGCGGCTAACCACGAGCGGAATTGACTCGATAAGGCTCTCTGAACAGCATAAACGTGGAAATGGTAAACTCAGTTGGGGAGTTGGCTTCATGGTACCGGGGGGTGCGGTGGTCGAGATTCCGGTCTCGCGTGGGGGTACGGGTCGGCTGAACACGCTGGCCGGGGATGCCCCGCCGCAGGAGCGATACCGGACACTGTTCGAAACCATGCCGCAAGGTGTCGTCCATTACGACGCGGACGGGTCCATCATCGGGGTGAACCCGGCCGCCAGCGAGATCCTGGGCATGGACGTGGCCGCGGTGACATCGTGGCCTGTCGTCCCGCAGGGTCAGGCGGTACGAGAGGACGGTTCGCCGTTCCCCGCGAAGGACCTGCCGGTGCCGGTGGCCCTGCGGACGGGAGAGATCGTCGCCGACGTGGTGGCCGGTGTAAGGCACAGGCGGACCGGCGAACTGCGCTGGGTGCGGATCACCGCCGTCCCTGACGCCCGGGATGACCGAGGCCGACCCAGCCGGGCATACGCGATTTTCACCGACCTGACCGAGCAGCGGCGGACCGAGGCGGCGCTGCGGCAGAGCACCGCCCTACTCGGCCGGCTACGGGACGCCAATGTTCTCGGCGTGGTGGTCGTCGGCCAGCATCGGGTCTACGAGGCAAACGACGCGTACCTCAGCATCATCGGCTACGACAGGAGCGACCTTGAGGCCGGCCGCGTTCACTGGCGGAAGATTACCCCGCCAGGGTGGGCCCGCGTCGAGGACAAGGCCATGCAGGAACTACTCCAGACGGGCGCGTGCCAGCCGTTTGAGAAGGAGTACGTGCACAGGGACGGGCATCGGGTGCCGGTGCTGATCGGTGCGGCAGTGATCGACCGTAACCCGCTGCGCTGGACGTCTTTCGTCGTTGACCTGACATCGCGGCAGCGGGCCGAGCAGGATCGAGCCGAACTGCTTGGCAGTACGAGGGCCGCGCGGGCCGAGGCCGACAGTGCCAGGGAACAGCTGGTCTTCCTCATGCGGGCCGGGGCGCTTGTGGCCGCCACCAGGGACCGGGATGAGCTTCTCGGCCAGATCGTCAAACTGGTGGTCCCGGCCCTGGCCGATTCCTGCGTCGTGTTCCTGCCGACCGCTGACGGGGCGCTGCTCGCCAGTGCGCTCGGCCATGCTGTCCCAGCTCAGGCAGCTCAGCTCGCCGGACTGCGCGCTCACCCGATTGCCCCGGCTGGCCCGCTGCTATCTCAGCGCGCCTACACATCAGGAACCACCCAGCTCTCACGCGACGCCACCGCCGAAATGCCGGCCTGGGCCAGGGCCGAGCCCGACGCGATGAGCATCGTGAAGCTCATGCGCCCTCGCAGCGCGATCAGCACGCCGCTGCTGGCCGGGCAAGACCCGCTCGGCGTCATCGCGCTGTACCGCGGAGCCGGACGTCCGCCGTTCACCGAGACGGACGTCTCGGTGGTCGAGGAGCTCGGCCGGCGGCTGGCGGTGGGGCTGGCCAACACCGACACCTTCGCCCGCGAGCACGCAATAGCCGAAACGCTGCAACGCGCTCTTCTGCCTGACGCGCTGCCCGAGATCCCGGGGCTGGACCTCGCGGTGCGGTACCTGCCCGCCACCGAGGGAGCCGCCGTCGGCGGCGACTGGTACGACGCGTTCCCCGTCGCGGGCGGCCGGGTCGGGTTGGTCATCGGCGACGTGTCCGGCCACAACATCGCCTCGGCGTCGATCATGGGACAGGTCCGCAGCGTGCTCCGCGCGTACGCGGTCGACAACCCGGATCCGGCCGCCGCGCTGGAGCGGACCAATGCGGCCGTGGCCCAGCTGCTCCCGGACGCGCTCGCCACCGTCGTTTACGCCGTGCTCGACCCGGCCACCGGCGACCTCGCCTACGCGAACGCCGGGCACCCGCCGCCGATCGTCACCACCATCGCCGGCCGGTCCGAATACCTCGACGACGCGCCCGGCACCATGCTGGGCGTCAGCGCCACCGTCAGCTTCACCACCGGTCACCGGAGGCTTGCACAGGGCGCGAGGCTGCTCTGCTACACCGACGGGCTCATCGAAGACCGGCACCGCGACATCTGCGAAGGCCTCACGGCCCTCGCAGAAACGCTGCAAGGCTCCCGCCACGAATCAGCCGAGCAAACGTGCGCCACCGTCCAGGCCGCCCTCGTGGGTACCGCCAGGCAAGACGACATATGCCTCCTGACGGCCCGGCCCACCGGGCAGTTACCCACAGTGACGGCAGCGGGGGCCTAAGCCGCGGGATCCTCGGCAATTAGCGTGTCGGCCGACCGCGGTCATACTGGACCGCTCTCGCGCCGGCGCCGAGGTGGCCGGTCATGCAGAGTGCCTGCGGCTCTCAGCCGGGCGGGCTGCGGGAGGTGAAGTGACCGTTGGCGTGATGGCTGCGGGGGGCGTGGCGGAGCTCGGGGTCGCCGTTGTCGGAGTGACTGTCGGCGTCGTCGTCGCGGTTGGAGAGCTCGCCGTCGCGGTCGGGGAGGTTGCTGTCGCGGTCGGCGAGCCCGATAGCGTGTTGGTTGCGGTAGGAGTCACCGTCGGCGTCGTCGTGGTGGTCGGAGTTGCCGTAGGCGTCGATGTTGGCGTGACTGACGAGGCGGGAGCGGTTGTCGTTGCGGCCGGGGACTGGATCGGGTTGACGAGGCTGGGCCCGGTGATGTGGCGGCCGGTGAGCATCAGCGCGATCGCGAGCGCCGCCACGGCGGCGACGGCGATCGCGCCCCCGGCCGCGATTCCCGCGGCGAAGGTGCGGCGCTCGCGCCGGTACTCGGTATTGCGGCGCTGGCGCAGCCACTCGGGGAGCGCGGCGCGGCGGGCGGCCCAGCTGTTGAACGGCGCGGCGGCCATGCCGAGGGTGGGGACGAACAGCAAGCCCGCTAGCAACGGGCCGCTCAGCGTGCTTGTCTTGGTCAGCGCCCCGGCGATCCCGGCCGCGCCGAAGAGCGCGAGGACAGTCTCCGCCCAGTTGGCGCGCAGCGCGTGCCACCAGCTGGTCCGCTCGCTGGTCTTCGGGGTGCGCAGGAAGGCGGCCTTCCTCGCGAACAGGGCGAGCACCGAGGCGCGGGCCACCACGAGCGAGGTGGACTGCCAGATGAAGAACGCGCCGATCGCGTCGCGCCAGGACGCGCCGGTTCCCCGGCGCAGCAGCGCGATCGCGCGGACCAGGCCAAGCAGGAGGAGCACGGGGACGGCGGCGACGAGGAAGACCGTCAGCTTCCGGAAGAGCTGCCCGCCCCCGGTTGCCAGGTTCACCGCGCCGGCCAGCAGGAAGACCAGGAACAGCAGTCCGAGCAGGTCGCCATACCACTGCAGCGCGCCCGACAGGTACGACCAGCGCTGCCCGGCCGACAGGTGGTTCTTCTTGGTCTCCGGGCCGGGAAGCAGGGATTTCCAGTGCATGCGCAGCAGTTGGATGCCGCCGAAGCACCACCGGTACCGCTGTCCCTTGAGCGCCTCGAACGTCAGCGGCATGATGCCGCGGCCGCCGGACTCGTCGACGTGCATGCCGGACCAGCCCGCGCGGAGCAGCCTGAGCGAGAGCTCGGCGTCTTCTGTGATGCACCATTCGTCCCAGCCGCCGAGCTCGTCCAGTGCGACCCTCCTGATCAGCCCCATGGTGCCTGCGAAGATCGCGCCGTCGCGTTCGTTCCTCGAGGGCTGGGAGACCGTGAAGAAGTACTTGTAGGAGTAGTAGAGCCGCCGGTAGTAGCGGGCGTGCTGCCAGTCGCGGTAGTCCTGCGGCGCCTGCACGAACCCGATCCAGGGGTCGGCGAAGAGCGGCACGCACTCGCGCAGCCATTCCTGCTCGACCTGGTAGTCGGAGTCGACCACGCCAATGATTTCGGCGTCCGGGTGCGTGAGATGCTGCAAGGCGTAGTTGAGTGCGCCCGACTTGTAGCCGGGCCAGTCCTCCAGGTGCTTGAACGTGACGTCATGCCGACGGCACCAGGTCTCAACCGGACGCCACAGCCACTCGTCGTCGGTGTTGTCGTCGATGACAACGATCTGCACTCGCGGGTAGTCGAGCCGCAGCAGCGCGCGGAGCGTCTCGATGACCATCTCGGGCGGCTCGTTGTGGGCCGGGACGTGCACGCTGACCAGCGGCGGAGCCTTATCCGAGGCCGCTCCCACCGCCCGCAGCATCGCGGTTGGCACTCGCTGGCGCGGGTCAAGCGGCGGCCGCCTGCGGCGCCAGTGATCGGTGCCGAGCGC
Organism: uncultured Actinomycetota bacterium; assembly: GCA_963773105.1. GTDB lineage: Bacteria > Actinomycetota > Actinomycetes > Streptosporangiales > Streptosporangiaceae > Trebonia. Next base: position 243,968 of record CAVZAA010000001.1, on the reverse strand, counting down.
GTCGCACAGTTCCCACAGGTAAGCGCAGGACATCAGCGCGGCGACCACCTCCAGGCACCACAGCAGCACGCCCCCCGCCGTGCTGGCCGGGCCGAGGTGGCTGGCGAAGGTCCACTCGAGCGCGTACACCAGGTAGACCGCGAACAGGAAGGTCGATGACGCCCAGCACAGGTGCGCCCGCGGCGACCAGTTCCTGGTGACCGGGAGCCAGAGCAGTTCCGCCAGTGCCAGGGCCGTTGCCCCGATGATGAGGTTGGCTTCCGTCGCTCTCAGCAGGTACAGCACGCCGGCCGCCGCGGCGGCGAGCACCGCGGACCCGGCGATGGCCAGGATGACCTGCCACGCCGCCGCCCACCAGCCCGCCGCCCGCGCATGGTGTCTGGCCGGCAGGAAAAGCGCGGCGGAACCGAGCGGGGCGGCGACGATCCCGGCAATGACCATCGCCTCAAGCATGAAAGCACCTCATTTAGGAAGGTCACTATCAGTCTGTGCTCTTCGTGACGTAAAGGGATATGCCGTACGTCCCCAATAAAAGCGCGCTATGTCCCGATATGGGCCGGCGCAGCCCCCGCCGCGCGGGCCGGCTCGACGCGGAGGCCTAGCTGCCCAGGTAGGTCGCCGCGGCGGCGGTGAACGCCGCGAGCGCAGACGGGTCGTCTTCGAGACGCCAGTCCTGGTGGTATAGGCCGGCTTGCTGCGCCTCGTCGAACCAGACCACCCCGGCCAGACGCTCCGCGCGGGCATCCGCGAACAGCGAGTCAATCTGATCTTCGCGGTCCGTGGTGGTGCCCACGGCGCTCTCGGCGATCAGCAGCGGTGCGCTGCTGATCGCGCGGATGTCCGCGATGGTCGAGCCGAACACCGAGCCGAAGGTATCGGTCGCCCGGTAGTAGTAGCCGTCGATGCCGGTCCAGTTGACCCAGGCCGCGCCGGGCCACCACTGGCTCAGCGAACTCGCCGCCCCGGCGATGGAATTGACCGCCCACAGCCAGGTGACGTTGGCCGCTCCCACGGCGCGGAAGACCCGCACGATGTGCCTCCAGGCGGCCACGAACGTCGCGGGTGACGCGCGGCCGTCGCCCCAGGAGTACCAAGTGCCGTTCATCTCGTGCCCGAACGACAAGATCACCGGATGGCCGAACGCGACGACGTCGTCGGCGTAAGCGCGCAGATAGGCGTCCGAGCCGCCCGCGGCGATTGAGGCGAGCGTAACGCCGTTCGGCTGAAGCTGGACGAGCACATAGGCACCGTGGCCCCAGGCCGTCTCCGCGAATGACGCACTGAACGGGTCGTTCCACGGCGAGTAGTATACGACGATCGCGGGCTTGACGCCGGTCGCGTTGGTGAAGCCCGCGATCTGCGTCCAGCCGCCTGGCGCGTCTGGTTCGTAGACGCCGACCAGCGGCCTGGCCGAGGCGGGGACCGGCGCCAGGGGCGGCTGCGACGTCAGCGGGGTCAGGCATCCCGCCGCTGCCAGCAAGATGGATGCGACCACCGTCGCGACCGCGAGCCTTCGCATCTTGACGCCTCCAACTGGCGCAGCAGGATCACCGCAGGTCGCCCCGCTCCACCTCCAGCCTGCCGCTTGCCGCCGTCGAGGGACATGGGCCTTCGGGCTTGGCCATGGGGACCTTCGGCCCGCGCGCCAAGCCGGAAATTCAACAGATCCTGCGGAGCGAACGGACCGTGGTTCCCCGCCCGTGGCACGCCAAGTGCGCGTGCGGTGCGAGCGTCCACGCCCGCTTTTCGCCGTCGCGGAAATGGCCGACCGGGAGGGGACTTTCGCCTCTAGGCCGACCGGGCGCTTACCCGTGTCGTAGAGCTGAGGATGCGGTGGGCCGCGCAAGGGAGGCTGGGAGATGTCAGAAGCTGGCCTCATGATCCCCGCGCCCGGCCGCCAGGCGGCGGCCGGGCGGTACCGCTATCTGGATCTGCTGCGGGTAGCGGCGATCGGCGCGGTGGCGTCCGGCCACTGGCTGCTGACCTCGCTCACCTACACCGATGGGCGGCTGTCCGGCCTCGATGCGATCAACTTCGTCAGCTGGGCCGGCTGGGTCACCCTGGCCTTCCAGGTGATGCCCGTCTTCTTCCTGGTCGGCGGGTACGTGCACGCCGGCTCGTGGGCCGACCACCGAGCCCGGGGCGGTGACTGGGCGAGCTGGGTGCGGGTGCACGCGATGGGCCTGCTGTGGCCGGCGGCGGTGTACGTGACGGTGGCAGTCCTCGCTATCGCAGCGGCCCGGATCGCGGGAGCGGGCGCGGCCGAACTGGCCCAGGCCGCTGGCTGGTCGCCCTTCAGCTGTGGTTTCTGCCGGTGTACCTGATGCTGATCGCGCTAACCCCAGCGATCCTGGCCGCGTACCGGCGGTGGGGCATTGCCGTACCCGCGGTGATGGCGCTGGGTGCCGCCGCGGTGGACGCGGGCGCGGTAGACGCACACGTCCACATCGTCGGCTACGCGAACTACCTGCTGGTATGGGGCTCAATGTATGTCTGGGGATTCGCCTGGCGCGACGGCAGCCTGACCTGCCCGCGGTGGCGGCCGTACGCCCTCGCGGCCACGGGCGCGGCGGCCCTGGCGGCCCTCACCGCCTGGGGTCCCTTCCCGGTCGATATGATCGGCGCCGGTGAGCCGGTCGGCAACACCACCCCGCCGTCCATCGCGCTGCTGGCCTATGCCGCCGCCCAGACCGGCCTGGTCCTGGCGGCGGCACCCGCGGTGTCGCGGCTGCTCGCCCAGCCTCGCTGGTGGCGGCCGGTCGACCGGCTTAACCCCGGGGTCATGCTGGTTTACCTGTGGCACATGGTGCCGGTGATTATCGTCGCGGTTGCCTTCTACCCGACCGGAGTGATGCCACAGCCCCGGATCGGGTCCGCCGGATGGTGGGAACTGCGGCTGGCCTGGATCGCCCTGCTGGCCGTGATCCTGGTCCCGCTCATCGCCGGCCTGCTGTGGGTGCACCGACCCCTGCTGCGCGTGCTGCCGGACGGGCTCGGTTCCGGCCGGTCGAGATCCTCGGCCATGCTGCTGGCGGGCCTGGCTGCGGCCGGGTTCGGGCTGGCAAAGCTCGCGATCGTCGGTTTCGCCCCTGGCGGCGGGGCGCCGGACCTCGCTCTCGCCGCCTGCGCGGGCGGCTTGGTGCTCACCCTGCTGTCCGGCCCGCCCTCCCCTGGACACGGCCCGCGCCCGCAGCCGCCGGGCGCCGCGCCGCTGCGAGCCGGCCCCAGCCCGCGGGTCGTCCGGTTATCTGGCCGGTGCAGGCGGCAGGATAGGACTACCACCAGCGGCCAGCCCGCCTGCATTACACCCATAATCCGCTCGGCCAGGCCGACCTGTCCGCCCTGTGCGACCAACTCCACCAGGAACACCGCGAGGAAGCCGATCATGATTCCGGCCGCGACGGCGGCAACGGTCGGCCGCAGTCCCCAGGGCACCGATAGCCCTCGCCGCCAGGCCCCTTCCGGCCACATCACCAGGGCCGCGAAGCCGACCCCGGCCCAGCACGCGTGCGCCAGTGAGCCCCCGGCGTGCTCAGGGTTGGCTGCGACGAGCACGCCGGCCAGGCCGGCCGCCATCAGGATGAGCCGCCCCGGCGCCGCGGCCGGCCGTAGCGCCAGCCCGGTCACGACCTCGCAGGCCCCGGCCACCGCGAACGCGAGCGTCATCACCCACCGGTCGGCGGCACCCATTGCCGCGAGTGCGCTGACAGTGCCGGCCACGGCGTTGAATGGTTGCGGCTGTAGGGCGGCGGCGATCGTCCACCCGGCAACCAGCAGCAGCGGAGCCGTCAAGGCCGAGACCACGCCCCACCATGGCACACCCGGGCCATCGTTGCCGCCCGCCCTCAGCGGCGCAGCTGGTGCCCTACCGCCCAGCGTAGCCCCGCTGGCCTCTCTCATCGGGCCGCCTTTCATCTGCTTCATGGCAAGTACCTCATTCACCATGGCGCTACCAGGCTTCCCCACGACAGGGACCGTGGTCCCCGCGGGCGTCCCAACGTCCCGGCTGACCACCATGTGTGTGGCTAACCGGCCGACGGGGAGATTCCACCTTCCGTTCGACATCGGCTTCTTTTCGCTCTCCCCCGAGCAAAAGGCCGCAGGGGACCTGCAACGGGACCTTTGACCGCGTATCCGTTGCGGCCCGCGTCCTTGAGCTGCCTGTCAGCCGACCGGGACGCGGGGAGCGGGAAGGTCGGGCAGCAGCGCGGTCGGCGGGGTTCCGGCCGGCCCGAGGAGTTCGGTGACCGTGGCGCCGGCGGCGGCCAGCGCCCGCCGCGAGACTCGGTAGTGATGGCCGCACAGCAGCAGCTCGGTGCGGTGCGGACGGGCGGCGGTCGCAGGCATGATCACCCGCACGACCGGGTTGGCGGGGCAGCAGCAGGCCGGGCCGAGCGCGACCGCGCGGCCGGCCCCGATGGTGTCGTCGTGCAGCAGGCCGGCTGCGGTGCCCCTCTGACCCGCCGGGTGCAGGGATCTCGCGTTCATGCGCCCATCCTCGCCCAGGCCGCCAACGGCCGGAAGGGACGAAAATCGGCCAGGGGAAGGACGAACGTCCGGTCTTCGGAAGTGGTGATCATCAGCAGCCTGCTGAACACCTGCTACCAGGACACCATGTCGGGCGCGCCCGTGCCCCATTTGCACTCCGATGCTAGGCGCGCCCTGGCGCGGGTAAGAAACGATCCGTCTGGGCGCGCTGGGACCTGCGGGCCCCGGCTCCGGGACTAAGGGCCTTACCGCACCGTCGCGCAGACCTGGATGATCAGAAGGGCACGCGACGACCAGACGCAGAAGGGCAATCCATGAACCAGGTTGCGATCACCGAACAGCAGCCCCTGTCCCGCACCGAACTGCAAACGATCGACGCCTACTGGCGGGCCGCCAACTACCTGTCCGTAGGGCAGATCTACCTGATGGGGAACCCGCTGCTGACCCGGCCGCTGCAGCCGGAGGACGTCAAGCCGAGGCTGCTCGGCCACTGGGGCACCACCCCCGGGCTGAACCTGCTCTACGCGCACCTGAACCGGGTGATCAGGGCCTGGGACCTGGACATGATCTTCCTCGCCGGCCCCGGGCACGGAGGCCCGGCGGTGGTGGCCAACGCGTGGCTTGAGGGCACCTATAGCGAGCTTTACTCGCACGTCACCCGTGACGCGGCCGGCATGGAGGCGCTGTTCCGCCAGTTCTCGTTCCCCGGCGGGATCCCCAGCCACGCCGCCCCGGAGACACCGGGCTCGATCCACGAGGGCGGCGAGCTCGGCTACGCGATCGTGCACGCCTACGGCGCGGTCTTCGACAACCCGGGGCTGATCGCCGCCTGCGTGATCGGCGACGGCGAGGCGGAGACCGGGCCGCTGGCCGCCAGCTGGCACTCGAACAAGTTCCTCAACCCGCTCACCGACGGGGCGGTGCTGCCGATCCTGCACCTGAACGGATACAAGATCGCCAACCCCACCGTGCTCGCACGCATCCCCGAGCACGAGCTCGTATCGCTCATGGAGGGCTACGGGTACCGCGCTCACGTCGTGGCGGGCGACGAGCCGGAACTGGTGCATCAGCAGCTCGCCGCGACGATGGACGCCTGTGTCCGCGAGATCGATGACATTCAACGGCGGGCCCGCGATCTGGGCGATGCCACCCGGCCGCAGTGGCCGATGATCGTGCTGCGCACGCCCAAGGGCTGGACCGGACCGAAGACCGTGGACGGGGTGCAGGTCGAGGGCACCTTCCGCGCGCATCAGGTCCCCATCAGCGACGTGCGCGGCAATCCCGCGCACCTGGCCCAGCTCGAGGAGTGGATGCGGTCCTACCGACCCGCGGAGCTGTTCGGCCCGGACGGGACGCTGATTCCCGAACTGGCCGCGCTGCCGCCACGGGACTACCGGCGGATGAGCGCCAACCCGCACGCCAACGGCGGCCTGCTGCTGCGCGACCTGGACCTGCCCGACTTCCGCGACTACGCCGTCCCCGTTGCCATCCCGGGCGCCACCACGGCCGAGGGCACCCGCGCCCTGGGAACGTGGCTGCGGGACGTGATCGCGCGCAACCCGGCCAACTTCCGGTTGTTCGGGCCGGACGAGACCGCCTCCAACCGCCTGCAGGACGTGTTCGAGGTGACGGACCGCGCCTTCGACGCGCAGATCATCGACGGCGACGACCACCTGGCCCCCGACGGCCGGGTGATGGAGGTGCTGTCCGAGCACCTGTGCCAGGGCTGGCTGGAGGGATACCTGCTGACCGGCCGGCACGGGATGTTCAACTGCTACGAGGCGTTCATCCACATCATCGACTCGATGTTCAACCAGCACGCCAAGTGGCTCAAGACCACCAGGGAGATCCCCTGGCGGCGCCCGGTCGCGTCGCTGAACTACCTGCTCTCGTCGCTGGTATGGCGGCAGGACCACAACGGGTTCTCGCATCAGGATCCTGGCTTCATCGACCACGTGGTGAACAAGAAGGCCGAGGTTATCCGGGTCTACCTGCCGCCGGACGCCAACACGCTGCTGTCGGTCGGCGACCACTGCCTGCGCTCGCGGCACTACGTCAACGTGATCGTCGCGGGCAAGCAGCCGCAGCCGCAGTGGCTGACCATGGAGCAGGCGATCATCCACTGCACCCGCGGCGTCGGCATTTGGGACTGGGCGTCTAGCGACACCGACGCCAACGACGAGCCCGACGTGGTGCTCGCCTGCGCCGGGGATGTCCCGACCCTGGAGACGCTCGCCGCCGTGTCGCTGCTCCGCGAGCACTTGCCATCGCTGCGGGTCCGGGTTGTCAACGTCGTCGACCTGATGCGGCTGCAGCCGCACACCGAGCACCCGCACGGCATGTCCGACGCCGAGTTCGACGCGCTGTTCACCGTCGACCGGCCGGTCATCTTCGCCTACCACGGGTACCCGTGGCTCATCCACCGGCTGACCTACCGGCGCCACGGGCACCACAACCTGCACGTCCGCGGGTACAAGGAGGAAGGCACCACCACCACCCCGTTCGACATGGTGATGCTCAACGACCTGGACCGCTTCCACCTGGTCATCGACGTGATCGACCGGGTCCCCGGGCTGGCCGCGCGCGCCGGGCACGTCCGCCAGCTGATGACCGACAAGCGGATCGAGGCTAGGGCGTACACCAGGGAGTTCGGCGAGGACGCACCGGAGATCACCAACTGGGCGTGGCCGCTGTGAGCACGCCCGCCCCTTCGGCAGCCGGGCGGGTATTGGTCGTCAACGCCGGGTCAAGCAGCCTGAAGCTGCGCGTGCTTGACCCGGCCTACGCGGTCACCGGCCGCGCCGATCTGCCGGCCCCGCGCGGCGCGGCCGACGACTCGGAGATCAAGTCCGCGATCGAGGCGCTCGGCCCGGTAGACGCCGTCGGCCACCGGATCGTGCACGGCGGCACCCTCTACACGGCACCGGTCCAGGTGGACGACCAGGTCCGGCGGCGGCTTGAGTCACTGACTGACCTGGCGCCGCTGCACCAGCCGAAGTCACTGGCCGCGCTGGACGCCGTGCAGGCGGTGCTTCCCGCCGTGCCCGCCGTGGCGTGCTTCGATACCGCCTTCCACGCCACCATCCCCGCGGCTGCCGCCACCTTCGCGCTACCCGAGGAGTGGCGGACGCGGTGGAACCTGCGGCGCTTCGGATTCCACGGGCTGTCGCACTCTTACGTATCGCGGCGGGCCGCCGAATTCCTCGGGCGCGACGATGGCGGCCTTCGGCTGGTCACCTGCCACCTCGGCGCGGGCGCTTCCCTGGCCGCGGTCCGCGGCGGCAGGTCGGTGGACACGACGATGGGGTTCACACCGCTGGACGGCCTGGTGATGGCCACCAGATCGGGATCGGTTGATCCCGGACTCGTCCTCTGGCTCGAAGAGCACGTGCATACGCCGCCCGCCGAGCTGGCGGCGACCCTGGAGTACCGGTCCGGCCTGTACGGGCTGGCCGGGACCGCCGACATGCGCGAAGTCCTGTCGCGCGCCGCGGCCGGCGACGGCCGCGCTGAGCTTGCCAGGGAGACGTACCTGCACCGGCTCCGCGCGTCCATCGCGGGCATGGCCGCGGCGATGGACGGACTCGACGCGATCGTTTTCACCGGCGGCGTGGGCGAGAACTCGGCCGAGGTCCGCCAGCGAGCTATGGACGGCCTCGGCTTCCTCGGCGTCGCCGCCGACCGAGCGTCCAACGACTCGGGTGCCGGGGACCGCGAGATCGGCGCGTCTGCCGCAACGGCGCGCGCCCTCGTCATCGCCGCGCGCGAGGATATCGAGATCGCGCGACAGGTGCGGTCAGCCTTGGCGCCGTAGCGCCAACGGGAGGCGCCTTAATAAGACGCAAAGGGTCCCTTCACTTTTCTTTCAGGTGCAATTCAGGTAAAAGTGACAGCAGGGCCGCCCGGGCATGGCCTTGCCCGCCTACGGTTGCCTGGCCAGACCCGTGCGGACGCGGGTCCTGACGCGGTGGAGGCACCCGTGACGCGAACACCACGATCCGAGAACCCACTCCGTCCCCGACGATCACGCAGGCCGCTCGCAGTGCTGGCCGGCGGCGCCCTCGTGCTCGGCCTGGTGGCCGGCGGCGCATCCGCGACGGCCGCGGCGGCATCGGCACCCGGCGGCGCGGCAGCAGCGCGGACTAGCGCTTGCTCGCTGGCGGGCGGGAAGGTCAAGCACGTCATCTATCTGCAGTTCGACAACGTGCACTACACCAGGGACAACCCCAACGTGCCCAGTGACCTGGAGCAGATGCCAAGCCTGCTCAAGTTCCTCACCGGTTCAGGGACGCTCATCTCCCAGGAGCACACGCCGCTGATCGCGCATACGGCCAACGACATCGTCACCTCGGAGAGCGGCCTGTACGGCAGCGACCAGGGCATCCCGGTGGCCAACGAGTACCAGTACTACACGTCGGCGAAGGACGGCAGCACCGACGAGGCGGGCGCCTTCGCCTACTGGACCGACCCGATCGTGGACTACTACACGGGCCTGGCGAGCAAGCCGGTCGGTGATGCCAAGACCACGCTGGTCGGGCAGAACGGGAAGACGCCGCCGGCGCCGTGGGTGTCGTACACCAGGGCCGGCTGCAACTTCGGCTCCGTCGCCGCCGCCGACACCGAGCTGGAGAACACGCTCCCCGACGTACCGCTGGTATTCGGCAAGAACTCGCCCGACGCTAAGGAGGCGGAGAACCCGTCGAGCGCCGGCCAGGCGAAGGCAGCGACCGACTACGAGGGTCTCTCGGTGCACTGCGCGAAGGCTTCCGCCGTGTGCGCGAAATACCACACGGTGGCCGACCCGCTGCCGGACGAGCCCGGCGGCTACCACGGCTACCGGGCGATCTTCGGCGCCAAGTACCTCGACTTGCTCATGTCACCACGCGGACCGGTCAAGAGCCTCAACGGCGCCGTCATCAAGGACTCCTCCGGCAACATCGGGTTCCCCGGCTATGACGGCATGACCGGCCCGAACGCGCTCGCCTACACGCTCGACATGCAGACCCACGGCGTGCCGGTGACGTTCACCTACCTCTCGGACGTGCACGACTCGTGGACCACGGGCGCGGGCCTCGGCCCGGGCACGGCCACCTATGAGTCGCAGCTGCGGCAGGAAAACGCGGCGTTCGCGAAGTTCTTCGCCGGGCTCGCCGCGCACGGCATCACCAAGGGCAACACGCTGTTCGTGCTTACCGCGGACGAGGGCGACCACTTCGTCGGCAGCGCGCCGTCGCCCGCGAAGTGCAATGGCGTGAAGATCCTGTGCACCTACAAGCGGGTCGGCGAGGTCGACGGGAACCTGACCGGGATGCTCGCCGCCAAGGGCGTGACGACGCCGTTCGACGTGTCGGCGGACTCGGCGCCGATCGTGTACGTCCACCACCAGCCCGGCCGAACCGTCCCCGCGGTGCGCACCCTGGAGCGGACCGCGGCCAAGCTGACGGCCGATGACCTGGCCACCGGCAAGACAGTGAAGCTGATCAACTACCTGGCCGACCCGGTCGAGATGAAGCTGCTGCACATGATCACCGGAGACCAGAAACGGACCGCGACGGTGGCCCTGTTCGGTAACACCGACTTCTGGCTGAGCGCCGGGTCGGCGTCGTGCGGCGGGTCGTGCGTGAGCGAGCCGGCCGGGCAGGACGCGTGGAACCACGGTGACGTGGCGTCCAAGATCAACACCACCTTCCTCGGCTTCGTCGGTCCCGGCGTGCGGCACCTCGGGGTGGACGGGTCGCTGTGGTCCGACCACACCGACATCCAGCCGACGATGATGTCGCTGCTCGGCCTGCGGGACGACTACACGCCGGACGGCCGGGCGCTGGTCGAGGTGATCTCGCCCAGCGCGCTCCGGAGGTCGCTGAAGACCCGCTACCAGCTGCTGGTGCGGCTCGGAGACGACTTCAGCGCGATCAACGCGGCGGTGGGGCCGTTCGGGCTCGACACGCTGAAGGCGTCCACCATCGCACTCGAGTCGTCGTCCTCCGGCGATGTCAGCTATACCAAGCTGGAATCGCTGCTGGCTGGGCTCGGCAACCAGCGGGACGCCATCGCCACCGCGATGAAGGCCCAGCTGTACGGCGCGGCCTGGGGCGGCAGGCCCATCAGCAGCGGGAAGGCGGACGCGCTGATGAAGCAGGCCGACGAACTGCTGTCGGCGGCGGCGGCGCTGGCCTAGGCGCGCCTGCGGGGCGGCGGCGTCGACCCGCCGCCCCGATTACGTGCGCCAGATGACGACCAGGGCGCAGTCGTCGCCGCTGTTGACGGTGCGCTGCATGGTCGTCACCAGGTCCGGTGCGCCCGTCCTGAACCCGTCGATGACCAGGCGCTGAGCCTCGCCCAGGAGTCGCTGTATGCCCTCGTCGATGTCCTGGCGCGGTGCCTCCACGAGGCCGTCGGTGTAGAGCATGATCGCGTCGCCGCGGCGCAGCACCCCCTCGTCGGGCACGTCGGGGACGGCGGCCAGGTCGGCGACGACGCCGAGCACGATCCCGCGGGCGCTGCTGGTCCGCCACTCGCCGGTGTTGGCGTCGAACCTGGCCGCCGGCGGGTGCCCGGCCGAGTAGAGCGTGTACTCCCCGGAGGCCAGGTCGATCGACAGGTGGACGGCGGTCACGAACCCCTCGTCGGAGCTCCCCCGGCGCAGGTAGGCGTTGGCGGCGGGCAGGAACTGCTCCCTCGGCACCGAGCCGAGCACGCCGCCGAACGCGCCCGACAGCAGCAGCGCCCGGGTGGCGGCGTCCATCCCTTTGCCCGATACGTCGACCAACGCCACCTCAAGCGTCTTGCCGTCGCTGTAAGAGATCACGAAGTCGCCGCCGAACGAGGAGCCGCCCGCCGGGCGGAGCACCACCGTCGAGCCCCAGCCCTCGCCCAGCTCGGGCAGGGTGCCCTGGGCGCGGATGCGATCACGGAGCTCGATCATCATCCGGTCGGCCCGCATCCCCCTGGTGCCGAGCTTGCCGCGGGTGTTGGAGAGCACGTCAGCGAAGTAGGCGGTCGCCGCGATCGTCACCGCGATGCCGGGTCCGGCCCGGTCCTCCACGACGTCGTAGATAACGCCCGCCGCCACCACCGCGATCAGGATGCGCAGCGCCCTCGGCCACAGCAGCAGGCCACCCACGAGCAGCGGCAGAATCATCTCGCCAGGTGAGAACCACCGGTCGGACAGCTGCACCGCCAGCACCGAGATGGCGATCGCGATCGCGGTCAGGCCGGCCGCGACCCGACGGTTTCTGGTGATGAACTGCCGCCTGAGCAGACCGTCGAGCCAGGCGCCGGCACGCCGCAGCGCGCGCGCTGGACCGCGCGCTGCAGAAAGGGCTGCCGCTACTCTCATGACCTGCGCAGATTATCCGCACATCGTCGGTCTCGCACGCCGTCCACGCTCCTTCTCCCCCTAGTGTCGCGTCCGGCCGGCGAGGGCATGGGACGGGAAAAAAATTCGCGTCCGGCGGGCCTAACGGGATAAGAAGTCCATCATGGCAGACCAGTGCGTCATCCGTCCTATCAGCGACGACCAGTATGTCGCGTTTCGCCGGGTTCAACAGCATGCGTTCAACACCGGACCGGCCCCCGCAGCCAGTTTGCCCCGGGTGCTCAGGCAGTTCGAGCGGGATCGATCGCTGGCCGCGTTCGACCCGGCGGCCGCCGGGTCCGTTCCCGTGGGCACCGCAGGCGTCTACAGCCTGCGGATGGCGGTGCCGGGCGCGGTTCTCCCGGTGGCCGGCGTCACGATGGTCGCGGTCCTGCCCACCCACCGGCGGCGCGGCATCCTCCGTTCGCTGATGCGACGCCAGGTCACCGACATCGCGGCCAGGGGCGAGGAGCCCATCGCGGCGCTGTGGGCCTCGGAGATGCCGCTCTACGGGCGGTACGGGTACGGGCGGGCGTCGTCGCACGCGTCGTTCCGGTTCGGCCGCGGCGAGGGGGCGCTGAACGCCGTCGCGCCGGCCGACCCGGCCATCGCGCTGCGGCTGGCCGAGCCGGCCGACGCCGTGGCCGAGCTGGCCAAGGTCTACGAGACCATGCTGCCGGGGCAGCCTGGCTTCTTCGGCCGCGACGCCGACTGGTGGGACCGGGTGCTCGACGACCCGGAGGAGGAACGGCACGGGTCAAGCCCGCTGCGCTGCCTGCTCGCGGCCGACCGGGATGGCGTCCGCGGGTACGCGCTCTACCGGAGCACGCCCCGGTGGGAGGAGGGGACGTTCCTGCCCGACTCCACGCTCAGCATCTGGGAGCTGGTGGCGGCGGATCCGGCGGCGAGCGCGGCCCTCTGGCGCGACCTGCTCAACCGGGACCTGGTCACTCAGGTGACCGCGGACCTGCGGCCGGCCGACGACCCGCTGATCTACCAGCTGCACGACTCGCGCCGGGCCCGGCCGCGGCTGGCCGACAGCCTCTGGGTGCGGGTCATCGATCTGCCCGCCGCGCTCGCCCGCCGCAGCTACGCCGCGCCGGTGGACGTGGTGGTCGAGGTCACCGACGACCTGCTGCCGGCCAACGGCGGCCGTTGGCGGCTGCGGGCGGACGGGCCCGACGGCGCGGCCGACTGCACGCGAACGGACGACCCGGCCGACATCGCGCTTGACGTCAGGGAACTGGCCGCGGCCTACCTCGGCGGCACCAGACTCGGCTCGCTCGCCGCGGCCGGCCTGGTAACCGAGCTGCGACCGGGCGCGGTGGGCAGGCTGTCGGCCGCCATGAGCTGGGATCCCGCCCCCTGGTGCCCGCGGATCTTCTAGGGCGGCGGAAATCGGCGCCAGATTCAGGAGCCGGCCGGAGTCGGCAGACAACCGGAATCGGGAGACACTGGGGGCGTGGCAGGCATGAGGATCACGCTGTCGGGGGCGATGCGGGCGCGGGACGTGTCCAGGCCCACGGACGAGCAGCTGGCGGCGGCGGCCGAGCGCGAGGCCAGGGCCACCCGCACGGGCAGGCCGGGCCGCGCGGTCACGCCACCCGGCGCGGGCACGCCGCCAGGGCCGGGCAGGGCGGAACCGGTCGATGCGGCCCCCGCGAGGCCGGGCGGCGCGAAGGAGGCTGACGTGCCGCAGACCGCGCAGGCCGCCCGGGAGGCGACGGGTGAGGCGGACGGGGCGGGCAGCCGCGCCGTGAACGGGCCTGCCGGCCCGGATCGAGCGGGCGACGGCACGCCCCCGCCAACGCGGCGGCGGCGCCGCGGCCGCTAGCGGGCCCGCGCTAGCCGGGGCCCGCGCTAGGAGTGCGGCAGCGGCGGGAGGTCGCCTGCCTTCTCGAAGTCGGCGATCTCCGCCAGCCGCCTGGCGTGCCTGGCCTCGCCGGAGAACGGGGTCGCGACGAAGACCCGCGCGAACTCGAGTGCGTCGGCCAGCGAGTACATCCGGGCGCCGAGGCTGAGCACGTTCGCGTCGTTGTGCTGACGCGCCAGCCGGGCGGTCTCCGTGGTCCAGGCCAGCGCTGCGCGGATGCCGGGCACCTTATTCGCGGCGATCTGCTCGCCGTTGCCGGAACCGCCGATCACGATGCCGAGGCTGCCAGGGTCGCCAATGACGCCCTCGGCCGCGCGCAGCACGTACACCGGGTAGTCGTCTTCGGCGTCGTAGCTGGCGGGACCGCAGTCCACGGCCTCATGGCCGGACTGGCCGAGCCAGCCGACCAGGGCCGTCTTCAGCTCGAGGCCAGCATGATCAGAACCCAGGTATACGCGCACCGGGTCAGTCTGCCAGACCGCCTGCGCAGCGGTCTGGGGTGTCCCCGCGATTTGTGCGGGGACACCCCCGGGGGGATGGGGGGCGGGAGCCCCCCATGGCGATGGGGGGGTTCCCGGGGGGCTTGGCCCCCGGGGGCAAGCACAGTTAATGACTATTCGGACACTCCGTGTGATAATGACGGGAAACTAACTGGGACGCATGGGTAACATGACCTAGCCACAAGCGTGGAAAGATCCACCGAACACGATTCGATTGCGAAAGGGTCACCTGGTGACAGCTAACCTCACGCGTGACGAGGCGCGTACCCGTGCCGAGTTGATCACCGTCGGCCTCTACCAGGTAGAGCTCGACCTGACCGGCGGGGACACGACCTTCCGTTCGGTATCGACGATTGAGTTCGATTGCGCGCGACCGGGCGCGGGGACCTTCCTTAACCTCGCCGCGCCGCTCGTGCACGCGATGACCCTCAACGGCGTCCCGGTTCCGGCCAGCGCATTCGACGGCGAGCGGATCACGCTCGAAGGCCTCGCGGCCACCAACACGCTGGTGGTCGACGCCGAGTGCGCCTACTCGCGCAGCGGCGAGGGGCTGCACCGGTTCGCCGACCCCGCCGACGGCAACGTCTACATGTACTCCGACCTGGAAACGTTCGACGCGAACCGGGTCTACGCCTGCTTCGACCAGCCGGACATGAAGGCGCGCTATGAGCTCACCGTGCGCGCGCCGCAGGAGTGGACGGTCGTGTCCAACATGGCGGCCGACGTCGAGGGGGGTACGCCGGACGGGGCCGAGGTCCGGCGCTGGCATTTCCCGCCGACGCCGCTGATGGCGACGTACATCACCCACGTCTCGGCCGGCCCGTGGCACATCGTGCGGGACTCCCACGACGGGATACCGCTCGGCATCTTCTGCCGCCAGTCGCTCGCCAGGTACCTGGACCCGGACGAAATCTTCGAGGTGACCAGGCAGGGTTTCGACTTCTACCACCAGGCGTTCGGTATCAAGTACCCGTTCGGCAAGTACGACCAGCTCTTCGTGCCCGAGTTCAAGGAAGGCGCGATGGAGAACGCGGGCGCGGTCACCTTCCTCGAGGACTACGTCTTCAGGTCGCGGGTCACCGACTTCTCGCGCGAAGCGCGGGGCGAGACGATCCTGCACGAGATGGCGCACATGTGGTTCGGCGACCTGGTCACCATGCGCTGGTGGGACGACCTGTGGCTGAACGAGTCGTTCGCGACCTGGGCGGGCACCGCCGCACAGGCCGAGGCGACCCGCTGGACGCAGGCGTGGACCACGTTCACCACCGCCTGGAAGGCGTGGGCGTACAAGCAGGACCAGCTCCCCTCCACGCACCCGATCGCGGCCGACATCCCGGACATCCACGCGGTCGAGGTGAACTTCGACGGGATCACCTACGCGAAGGGCGCGGCCGTACTCAAGCAGCTAGTGGCCTACGTCGGACGGGAGAACTTCCTGGCCGGCGTGCGCAAGTACTTCGCCGCCCACTCCTACGGGAACGCGACCCTCGCGGACCTGCTGTCCGCCCTCGAGGAGGTCTCAGGGCGCGACCTGGCGGCCTGGTCGCGGGAGTGGCTCGAGACCGCCGGGGTCAACACGCTCCGTCCGTCGTACACGGTGGACGCCGACGGCCGCTTCACCTCCTTCACGGTGGTGCAGGAGGCGGCCGCCTCGCACCCGGTGCTGCGCTCGCACCGCATCGCGATCGGCCTCTACTCGCTGACCGACGACGGCCTCACCCAGACGGCGGTCATCGAGACCGACGTCTCCGGTGCCGCCACCGAGGTGCCGGCGCTGGTCGGGCAGCCCCGGCCCGACCTGGTGCTGGTCAACGACGAGGACCTCACCTACGCCAAGATCCGGCTCGACGACCACTCACTGCGCACCGCGGTCGCCTCGATCGGGTCGTTCACCTCCTCGCTGCCCGCCGCGCTGGTCTGGGCGGCCGGCTGGGACATGTGCCGGGACGGGGAGATGGCGGCGCGGGACTACGTGCGACTGGTGCTCGGCGGCGTGGAGTCGGTGCGCGACATCAGCGTCGTGCAGACGCTGCTGCGGCAGGCGGCGCTGGCGGTGCGGCACTACGCCGATCCGTCGTGGCGCGCGGAGGGCCTTTCGCTGATGGCATCAGCGCTACGGTCGCTGCTCGGCTCCGCGCCGGCCGGGTCCGATCACCAGCTCGCCTACGTGCGCGCGTTCGCCGGGGTGGCCACGTCATCGGCCGACCTGTCGTTCCTGGCCGGCCTGCTCGACGGGTCCGCGGTGCTCGACGGGCTCGCGGTCGACACCGACCTTCGCTGGTCGCTCCTGCGCCGCCTGGTCAGCCGGCAGGTGCTGGGCGAGGAGGCGATCGACGCCGAGCTCTCGTCCGACGCCACCGACGCGGGCGAGCGGCATGCGGCGACCTGCCGGGCCGCGGTGCCATCGGTGCAGGGCAAGCGGGAAACCTGGGAGACGCTGACCGCCGGGAAGCTGACCATCGCGATGTTCCGGGCCACGCTGGCCGGATTCGCCGATCCCGACCAGGCCGCGCTGATCGAGCCCTACCGGCCGGAGTACTTCGCCGTGGTCGGCGAGGTGTGGCGGGACTGGTCGTCGGCGATGGCGCAGGACTTCGTGGAGGGCGGCTACTCGGTCTGCGCCGTCGACCAGGCGACGATCGAGGCGACCGACGCCTACCTGGCGTCTTCTCCCGAGCCACCGACTGCGCTGCGCCGCCTGCTCAACGAGGGCAGGGACGAGGTGCTGCGCGCCCTCCGCAACCAGTCCCGCGACCGCGAGGCAGCGTCCCTGGAGTAGCGACTAACGGTTGATTGTGCGGCGGGCGCTCGGTGACGCGCGCCCGCCGCACCGTTAACCAGGGTTCCCCGGTTCCGCCGCTCCCGCCGGTGCTGGCGGCCCGGCCGGCCGGGCCCGAGTGCCTGGGTTGACGAGATCGGATGGGGTACTATCCGAAGTGGCGTTTCCGGGTGCCGCCAGGTCCGCGGGCAGAGCTGCAAGCTCACCGGTCGTGTTGGCGTGCGAAAAGGCCGGTCTTTCCTGCCCGATGTAGCGGACCCCGGGCGTGAGGAAGGGCTGCCATGCCTCCCAGAACAGCGTCCGCTGCCAACCCACCCGAGCCTGCGATACCTGAAGCTTGCCGCGAAACGCCGCCTGGCCGCTGGGGAGTTCCCCTCGCTGCACGACGCGCAGCAGGCCATCGCGAGCGAGTACGGCCAGCCCAGCTGGGCCGCACTCAAAGTGTTCATCAGCGGCCAGCCCCCGGTGCGGAGCCAGGCGCTGCCGCATCTGGAATGGGTGATCGCCCGGTTCGCGGACGCCGGCGAGCCGACCTGGACGCCCCCTGACGAGCAGGAAATGCGGCAGCATTTCAGCGAGCGATTGCTGGCCGCGCTTCCGGCCGGCGAACTGGTCGCGCAGCTAGCGAGCAGCTCTCCCGACCTGCACGAGGGATTCCTCCTGGTCGACCAGGAGCCGCTGGTGGTCCGCGCCAGGATCGCCGACGCCGAGGTGATCGCCGTGGCGGAGGAGTCACCGCCGCACCGGCTGGCCTCGCTGCAAGCCATTCCCCTGGGCAGCCGGATCACCGATGCGCGCGCGGCGGCACCGCCCACCCGCGTGCTTGGCGACGTGCCGGCCGGCGTGGCCGCGATCGCCGACGGCGCTTACGCCGAGCTCGGCCCGGCGGCCCTGGTCATCGCCGGCGGCGATCCCGCTCGCCCGGCATGGGCGGTCGCGAAAGGCTGGGCGAATCTCGAACGCTCCGAGCCCCTGGACACCGGTCACCGCTTCCCCGCCTCGGGCGTCGCCGCGCTCGTCACCGCCACCGCCGTGCTGTGCCTGGCGGCCGAGGGCCGCTTCGGTCTCGACAGTCCCGCAAACGACCTCCTGCGCGCGGTGCGCCTGGCCGACGACACCGTCACCGTCAGGGAGCTGCTGAGCCACAGCAGCGGAATCGATGACGTGCCGGAGAACCCGGGCCAGCTATTCGGCGCCAGCGTGCTGGAGGTGGCGGCGGTCACCGGCCCGGTCGTCGGCTGCGGCGGCCCGCGCGGCGTGGTCCGGCCGACCAACTCCGGCTGCGCGGTGCTCGGGCAGCTGATCGCCGACGTCACCGGAACGCCGTACGCGGACGCGGTGACGTCGCTGGTGCTGCGGCCGCTGGGGATGAGCCGGTCGGCGTTTCCCGCCTCGGTGACCGACATCGGCCCCGGCGCGGTGACCGGCTACACCGTCACCGCGGCGGGCGCCTTCGAGCCGGTTCCCGCCACGGTGTGCACCCTGCAGGCGGCCGGCGGGCTGTGGGCGACGGCGGCGGATCTCGTCCGGCTCGGCACCGGCTGGTCATCCCTGCTGCCAGCGGCGCTCGCACGCGAGGCGCTGACACCGCAGGCCGCGTCGGAGAGCGGCGACGGGCACGCAGGCCTCGGCTGGCTCATCCGCCCGCGGGGCGACACCGCCGTCCTTGGCGGGCTAGGCCCCGACGGGATCGCGGCGCTGACCATCCGGCTCCGAGACAACCGGACGCATCTCATCATGGCGAGCCGTCTGGTGCTGCTCGATGCCGTCGATGATCGGATGCTGCGGTTGTGGACGAACCCATCCCCCCAGGTTGACTCCGCTCGGTACGGGACGAGGTGACGTGCCCATGCCACCGGCGGTTATCGCGCTGCTCGCGTGCGCGCTCGTCTTCGATGCCTACTGCCTGGTCAGCCTGGTGCGGAACGAGGCAAGCAACCTGCCCAAGTGGGCTTGGGCGCTCATCATCTGCGCGTCGTGCCCGTTGGGCGGGATCGCCTACCTGGCCTTCGGCCGGGCCAGCGAGGTGCTCCAGGCACCTGAGCTTCCCGGTCCGCTCCGAGAGCCGCCCGATGCGTTCCCTGAGCGGCGGCCGCGGGCGCTGCGGCCAGCCGGGCAGGGTCAGGTCACGATCGAGGTGGACGGGCTGACCAAGCGGTTCGGACCGCTCGTCGCGCTGGACAGCCTGAGTTTCACGGTTCGTCCCGGGCAGGTGACCGGCTTCCTCGGCCCAAACGGCGCCGGGAAGACAACGACAATGCGGATCATCCTGGGCCTGGACGACCCCACCGCGGGGCGGGCGCTCATCGGCGGCTACCCCTACCGGGGGATCATCCGCCCGCTGCGCCAGGTCGGCTCGCTGCTCGAAGCCGGCGCGGTGCACCCGGGGCGATCCGCCTACGACCATGTGCTTTCGGTGGCCCAGAGCAACGGGATCGGGCGGCGGCGGGTCACCGAGGTACTCCGGGTGACCGGGCTCGAGGGCGTCGCTGACAGGCGCGTCAAGGGGTTCTCGCTCGGCATGAAGCAGCGGCTCGGCATCGCTCTCGCCTTGCTCGGCGATCCCCCGGTGCTCATCTTCGACGAGCCGGTCAACGGCCTTGACCCGGAAGGGATCCACTGGATCAGGCAGCTCTTCAAGTCGCTGGCCGCCGAGGGCCGCACGGTCTTCGTCTCCAGCCACCTGGTGAGCGAGATGGCGCTGACCGCCGACCACCTGATCATCATCGGGCGTGGCAGGCTACTCGCCGACCAGCCCACGGCCGAGTTCACCGAGGCCAATGCGCGGGCGGATGTGCTGGTCCGGTCGCCGCGCCCGGGTGACCTCGCCCGGCTGCTCGGCGCGCACGGCGCGACCGTGGTCGCCGAGGGCGACGACGCGCTCTCCGTGCGCGGCCTCGACGCGCCCGCCATCGCCGATCTTGCCGCCGGTCACGGCATCGGCGTGCACGAACTGACGCCACGGCACGCCTCGCTGGAGGAGGCGTACCTGGACATCACCAAAGACAGCGTCGATTACCACGCCCGGAACCGGGCCGGGGAAGGGGCGGTCGCGCCATGACCACAGCCGAGCTCCGCGCGGGCGACCAGGCCCGCCAGGCAGGGCAGGGCCGCATCGCCCGCGCCCGCGACGTGCTTGCCTCGGAGTGGACGAAGCTCCGCTCGGTCCGCTCAACGTACTGGGCGCTGATCGTCGCGGCCGTCGTGTCACTGGCGGGTAGCGTGCTCGCCGCTGTTCCGGCCGGCCGAGGAGCCCCGCTGCCCGACCCGGTCGCGTTCAGCTTCATCGGCTGGGCGGAGTACCCGGTGCTGGCCGTGGGCATCCTGGGCGTCCTGGCGTTCACCTCGGAATACGCCACCGGTCAGATCCGCACGACGTTCACGGCGGTACCCAGACGACTGGCGGTGCTCACCGCCAAGACCGCGGTCGTGGCCGCGCTGACCCTGGTCTTCGGCGAGCTGCTGGCGGTGGCGTCGTTCTCGCTCACGCAGGCGATCCTGTCCCGTCACGGCCAGGGCGTAGCCCTGTCCCGCCCCGGGGTGGCAGGAGCGGTCCTCGCAGCCGGCTTCGTCCTCGTCGTCGTGGCCGTCACCGGCGTCGGGCTCGGCGCGGCCATCCGTCACACGGCCGGTGCCATCGCGGTGCTGCCGGTGGTGTTCTACCTGCCGCTCGCCCTGCTTCCGCTGCCGGCCCAATGGAGCCGGATCGACCGGTTCACCCTGCCAGTCGCCGCCTACCAGGTCGTGGCCCTGCATCCCGCGCCGAACCTGCTCACCCCGGCGCTCTCCATGCTGGTCCTCATCGGCTGGCCCGCGATCATCCTGGCCATCGCCGGCCTCCTCATCACCCGCCGGGCGGCATGACGACCGTTAGCCGGTGAGGGCCTGGGCCACCGCCTCGCGGACGTGCTTGGCTACGTCGTCCAGCGGGATCACCACGGTTTCCCCGGTGGCGCGGTGGGTCAGCTCGGCGGTGCCCGCGGCGACGCCGCGCTTGCCGATCGTGATGCGGAACGGGATGCCCACGAGCTCGGCGTCGCTGAACTTGACCCCGGCCCGGTCGGGGCGGTCATCGATGATCACGTCCACCCCGGCGTCGAGCAGGGCCCGGTAGGCCCGCTCCCCCGCCTCGGCCACCGTCGCGTCGTTCTGCTGCGCGACCACCACGACCGCCTCGAACGGGGCGACGCTGACCGGCCAGACGATGCCCTTCTCGTCGTGGTGGACTTCGACGCAGGTCGCCATCGCACGCTCAACGCCGATGCCGTAGCAGCCCATGATCGGCCTGACCGGCTTGCCGTCAGGGCCGGAGACGGTGATATCCATGGCCTCGGAATACTTGTAGCCGAGCTTGAAGATGTGGCCGACCTCGATCCCCTTGATGACCGTGAGCGGCTGCCCGCAGGAGGCGCAGGCCTCACCGGCCGCGACCGCCCGCAGGTCGGCCCAGCGGCCGACCTGGATGTCGCGGGCGACGTCCACCCCGCGCAGGTGCACGTTGTCGGTGTTAGCCCCGGTTACCAGGCCGGACCGGTCCCGTAGGGCCAGATCGGCCACGATCGGCAGGTCGGCGACGGCGACCGAGCCGAGCGAGCCCGGGTGGGCGCCGAGCGCGGCGAAGATCTCCTCCGCCTCGGCCGGGCGGACCGACCGGGCGCCGGTGGCGTCGATCAGCTTCTGCTCCTCCAGCGCGTGGTCGCCGCGGAGCAGCACCAGCGTGAGCGCCCCGTCGAGCACGTAGACCAGGGTTTTGACCTGCCGCTCGGCCGGAGCGTGGTAACCGGTCGCCAGGTCCTCGATCGTCCGTACCCCGGGGGTGTCGAACCGGGCGGGCTCGGCCAGGGCGACCGCCGCGTCGGCCGCCGGGTCGACCGCCGCCAGCACCGACACGGCCGCCTCGCGGTTGGCCGCGTAGCCGCACTTGGGGCAGTAGACGATGTCGTCCTCGCCGGCCTCGGACGGGCAGACGAACTCGCGCGAGCCGGAGCCGCCCATGGAGCCGTTGGACGCCTCCACCGGGATCGCGGGGATGCCCATCCGCTCGAACGCGCGGGCGTAGGCCTGGTGGTGCGCCTCGAACGACCGGTCAAGGCCCTCGGCGTCGAGGTCGAAGCTGTAGGAGTCCTTCATCGTGAACTCCCGGGTCCGCATCAGGCCCGCCTTCGGGCGCGGCTCGTCGCGCATCTTGGTCTGGAACTGGTACCAGGACTGCGGCAGCTCACGGTAGGAGTTGAGCTCGGTGGCGAGGGTCGAGACGATCTCCTCGTGGGTCATGCCGAGTGCCATGTCGGCGCCCTTGCGGTCCTTGAGCCGGAACATCTCGTCGCCCATGACCTCCCAGCGACCGCTCCGCAGCCACACCTCGGCCGGGTGCATGATCGGCATCAGGATCTCCTGCGCGCCGATCTTGTTCATCTCGTCGCGGATGATGCCGATTACCTTGAGCCGAACGCGGACCGCCAGCGGTAGCAGCGAGTAGTGGCCCGCCATCAGCTGGCGCACGTATCCGGCCCGCAGTAGCAGCCGGTGGCTGGGCGCGCCCGCCTCCGCAGGGTCATCCCGCAGCGTCGGGATGTGCATGGTCGACCAGCGCACGTTAGCTCCGCCTTGTCAAGTCTTGGACCGTCATGTCTTCGCCGGATTCTATCGCCGACCCGGCGTCACCTCGGACGGCATTAGCGCTGGCTGGGCCGCCCAACGCGATTTACAGTGCAATTAACAGCGCCGAATGTCCGATTTAAACGCGCATACGCTGGGCACATGGATAAAAGAGCGCCGCATTAGAGGCGGCCAAATCGGTACGCTGAGATGGTGAGATGGATGGCTTGGCCCCGAATCAAGAACTCCAGGTCATCAGCGCAGCCAGGGACGCAGCCGCACAACGGCGTGCAGGCAACGGTAACTCCGGTCGCTGACGCTGACCCGCCCCCCCGCAGCAGCTACAACACCGGAGTCGAAGGCACTAGGTACACCGTCGCCGAGAACCAGGGCGCCGACGCCCGGTCGCCACGGCACGACCGCAGCGCCAGCCGGCGGCTGGGCCCGATCAGGTACGCGCACTCGGGCATGGATGACCCGCCACCGGGTGCGCCCGGCGGCGAGCGCGACACGGATGCCGAGCTGGTCTACGAGGCCCCGCGCCCGGTCACGGCCGTGCCGCTCGGATCGCCGCCGAGCCCGTCCTTCACCTCGACGTCTTCCGTCGAAGGGGAAGAGCCCGCCGGGCCCGCCGACGACGGCATCTCCATCTTCGGCGACATGGCGACCAGCGAGGTGCCGCCCGACTCGGAACCGGCCCTGGATTTCAGGCTGCCGCGCCGGGCCCACGCCGACGAGCCGCTCGCCCCTGAGGTGGCGCCGGCCGCCGCCCGGCCGATCGATCCCATCCCGATCGGGGCGGCGTGGAACCAGCCGGTGACGTCGTCCATCCGGCCGGTCGAGCCGGCCGCGGAGAGTAAGCCGGGTCCGTTCGGTATCAGGGTTGGGGGCCGCCGAGCTGCCGCGCCGGCACGCGACGGCCAGCCCAGAATCGGCGTGCGCGATCTTCCGCCGGATGTGCAGATCCGCTTCTGGCGGCTGCGCGCCGGCATCATGCTCGTGGTCGGACTGCTATTCGGAATTCTGACCAGGAACTGGATGATCGGTCTGACGCTGGCCATTCTGGCCGGAATCATCGACACTCTCTACCGGTCGCGGAACGCCGCCAACTACGACAACGGCGCCAGCCAGGCCGGCGCCCAGCGGCGTACCCGCAGGCAGTTGCGGCGGTTGCGGCGCGACGGGTACTTCGCCCTCGACGCCCGGCCCATCCCCGACAGCCGGGAGTACATCGACCACCTGGTCGTCGGCCCGACCGGCGTGTACGCGATCGACTCGGAGAAGTGGGATTCCAAGGTGCCGGTCCGCACCTTGAACGGCAAGCGGCTTTATCGCGGACCCGAGTCCCAGAAGGACCGGCTCGAGCACGCCGTCTGGGAGGCGGCGCAGGCCAGCGAGATCCTCTCGGCCGCGCTTGGGACCGAGATCTCGGTCAGGCCCGCCCTCGCGATCTACGGGCCCAGGATCCCGTGGGACATCGCCACGATCAGAAACGTCGACGTGTTCAGCGGGCCCACCCTGCGCAAGTACCTCAAGCGACGCGCGCGGCAACGCGACGGCGCGCCGAAGCTCACCCGCGAGGAAGTCCGCACGATCTATGACACGGCGGCCAGGATGCTGCCGGACGTCGCGCCGACGAGGACGGTCGCGCCTGTAGGCTGAACTTCCCATGACTTAATGGTGAGGGGAGTTCGGCGATGCCGCCGTTGAGGTCACGCACGGTCACGCACGGTCGGAATATGGCGGGAGCGCGCGCCCTGCTGCGCGCCACCGGGGTAGCGTCCGAGGACTTCGGCAAGCCGATTATCGCGGTCGCGAACAGCTTCACCGAATTCGTCCCCGGCCACGTCCACCTGGCCGACGTCGGCCGGGTGGTGGCCGACGCGGTGCGGGCGGCCGGCGCGATCCCGCGTGAGTTCAACACGATCGCGGTCGACGACGGCATCGCGATGGGCCACGGCGGCATGCTCTACTCGCTGCCGTCCCGCGAGCTCATCGCCGACTCGGTCGAGTACATGGTCAACGCGCACTGCGCGGACGCGCTGATCTGCATCTCCAACTGCGACAAGATCACGCCCGGGATGCTGATCGCCGCGATGCGGCTCAACATCCCGACCGTGTTCGTGTCCGGCGGCCCGATGGAGGCAGGGAAGGTCATCGCGACGGCGGACGGGTCCTCGGGCGTCCGCAAGCTGGACCTGATCGACTCGATGGTCGCGGCGGCCGATCCCTCGGTGTCGGAGGCGGACCTGCTGTCGCTGGAGGAGGCGGCCTGCCCGACCTGCGGCTCCTGCTCCGGGATGTTCACCGCCAACTCGATGAACTGCCTCACCGAGGCGATCGGGCTGGCGCTGCCCGGCAACGGGACCACGCTGGCGACGCACACCGCCCGGCGCGACCTGTTCGTGCGCGCGGCCTCGGTCGCGGTCGAGATCACCAAGCGGTACTACGACTCCGACGACGAGTCGGTCCTGCCGCGGTCGATCGCGTCGCGCGAGGCGTTCGAGAACGCGATGGCGCTCGACGTCGCGATGGGCGGCTCCACCAACACGGTGCTGCACCTGCTCGCCGCAGCGCACGAGGCCGGGGTCGACTTCGGGCTCAAGGAGATCGACGAGCTTTCGCGGCGGGTGCCGTGCATCTGCAAGGTCGCGCCGAGCGGGTCGTACCACGTCGAGGACGTGCACCGGGCGGGCGGCATCTACACCATCCTGGGCGAGCTTGACCGGGCCGGGCTGCTCAACCGGGACGTGGTGACGGTGCACGGCGCGCCGATCTCCGCCTGGGACCTCCGCTCCGAGTCGGTGCTGCCGGAGGCGGTCGAGCTCTACCACGCGGCCCCCGGCGGGGTGCGGACGGTCAAGGGGTACTCGCAGTCGGCGTCGTGGGAGTCGCTTGACCGCGACGCGGCCGGCGGGTGCATCAGGGACGTTGCCCACGCCTACACCGCCGACGGCGGGCTCTGCATGCTGTACGGGAACATAGCCCCGGAGGGGGCGGTGGTGAAGACCGCGGGCGTGCCCGAGGAGCTGTGGACGTTCTCCGGGCCTGCGAAGGTGTTCGAGTCGCAGGAGGATGCCGTCGCCGGGATCCTCGGCGGCCGGGTGGTCGCCGGGGACGTCGTCGTGATCCGCTACGAGGGGCCGCGCGGCGGGCCCGGCATGCAGGAGATGCTGTACCCGACCAGCTTCCTCAAGGGCAAGGGGCTCGGGCGGGCCTGCGCGCTGGTCACCGACGGGCGGTTCTCCGGCGGCACCTCCGGGCTGTCGATCGGGCACATCTCCCCCGAGGCGGCCAGCGGCGGGGCCCTCGCGCTGGTCAACGAGGGAGACACCGTCGTGATCGACATCCCGCGCAGGGAACTGCGGCTCGACGTGCCCGATCTTGAGCTAGCGGAGCGGCGCCAGGCACTGCTGGCCTCGCTCGGCGGTTACCGGCCGGCAGCCCGGGAGCGTTCGGTGAGCGCGGCCCTGCAGGTCTACGCGGCGCTAGCGACGTCGGCGTCGACCGGCGCGTCGCGCGACATCTCGGCCCTCGCGCGGCTGGCGCCGGAGACGGCGTGACCAGCGGGTTCGTCCGGGCCGCGCGCGCCTCGGACGCGGCCGCTCTGGCCCGGGTGCAGGCGGAGAGCTGGAGCGCGACGCTGGCCGAGCTGGTGCCGGACGAGGTGCTGGTCGAGCTCACCAGCTATGCGGCGCTCGACCAGTACACCGAGCGCTGGCTGGAGGCGATCGTCAGCCCGCCCACGTCGAAGCACCGGGTGCACGTGGCGGTGGCCGAGCCGGGGTCGGCCGAGGTGGCGGGGTTCGCCGCCGCCGGGCCTGCGACCGACGAGGACCTGTGGGCCGGGACCGACGCGGAGCTGTACGAGTTGCATGTGCGGCCGGGGGCCGTTTCGGACGGGCAGGAGCCGGCCGGGCACGACGGCCGGCTGCTGCACGCGGTCGCGGACGCGTTCGCCGAGGACGGGTTCCGGACCGCCTACACCTGGGCGCTGTCAGGCGACGAGTCCAGGATCGCGTTCCTGACCTCGGCCGGCTGGGCGCCGGACGGCAGTCGTTCCAACCTGGACATGGGCGTCAAGGTGCCGGTGCTGCGGCTGCATACCCAGCTGGCTCCCCCGCCGACTCCCCCCGCGTAGGATCTCCCGGTGGCTAGTGCGCGCGAGTGGGTGGCGGGGACCAGGGTAAGGACGCTGCCGGCGGCCGTCGTCCCGGTGCTGATCGGGTCGGGCGTGGCGGCGGGGTACGGGCGGTTCTCGCTCTGGCGGGCGGCGCTCGCGCTGCTGGTCGCGCTCGCGCTGCAGATCGGGGTGAACTTCGCCAACGACTACAGCGACGGCGTGCGCGGCACCGACGCGGCCGGACGGCGGGCCGGGCCGATGCGCCTGGTCGGGTCGGGGGTCGCGTCGCCCCGAGCGGTGAAATACGCCGCCTTCGGCTGTTTTCTGGTCGCCTGCTGCCTGGGACTGGTGCTGGCGGCGTTTACCTCGTGGTGGATCGTGGCGGGCGGCGCGCTCTGCGTCCTGGCGGCCTGGTTCTACACCGGCGGGCCGCGCCCGTACGGGTACCGGGGCCTGGGCGAGGTGTCGGTGTTCGTGTTCTTCGGCGTCGCGGCGGTCGCGGGCACCGCGTACGTGCAGATGGGACGGCTATCGTGGCTCGGGCTGGCCGCGTCGGTTCCGGCCGGGCTGCTGTCGTGCGCGCTGTTGATGATCAACAACCTGCGGGACATAGCGTCTGACGCGTCGTCGGGGAAGCGAACGCTCGCCGTTCGGGTCGGGGACGCCCGGGCGCGGGCGACGTATCTGGTCTTCCTGCTCGCGCCGTTCGCGCTCGCCGCCCTGATCGCCGTCTACCGGCCGTTCGCGCTGCTCGCCCTGATCGCGCTGCCGCTGGCGGTGCCGCCGGTTCGGGCGGTGCGCGGCGGCGTGTCCGGGCCAGGGCTGATCGCGACGCTGGGCCAGACCGGGCGGCTGCAACTCGCTTTCGGCCTCATATTCACCGTAGGCCTCGCTATTCACGGCTGATCTCTATTCATGTTATCAGCCCGACGATATCGGACAGATAACTGCAATATCTAACTCCGCGGAAAAGTCAAGACCCCCAAAAATTATGGCGTTGCCAGTTATCGGCTCCGTAATACGCGATAACCTGCGAGTGAATCCCGGGTTGGGGTATAGGGGCGGCCCGCGAGGGTGACGTGACAGCCGCAGTCCAACAGGTCCAGCCGTTCTGATGGATTCAGGGGAGGGATGCCTGGGTGGAGCATCATCAGGCAGAAGGCCGGCAGGCAATGTCCTGCCGAGCGTCAGGAGACGACTCGGCGCGGTTCCTACAGGAGTTGCGCCAACTCAGAGACGGCGCCGGGCTCGGGCGGGCTGAACTGGCGGCGCGCGCGCATTACCCCTACGACCGGATAAGAGCCGCCGAGGTCGGGCCGTCGCTGCCCGACCTGCCCGTCCTCTCCGCGTACGTCAGGGGATGCGGCGGCACCAGCGAGGAGTGGGAGGAGCGGTGGCGGTCGCTGACAAGCGCGCCCACCCTGCCGCTGCTCGCCGCGCGGCCCGCCGGATGCTCGACCGCCGCCTCGGCCGGGGCGCGTATCGGCTCGATCAGCCCCGCTGCCGACACCCCGGACCCTTCGCTCATCATGGCGGCGCTCGACCGGGTGGCCGAGGAGATGGCCGTCGGCGCGCCTGCCTCGCTCCCCGCCCAGCCTGGGAAATCGACGTCCGGGCTATCGACGATCGAGCAGCACTCTGGTGCTGCGCCGCGCCCGCCGGCCGCGGAGGCGACGAGCGGCAATGCGGGCGAAGCCACGGCCACGATGTGGGAGACCACCACGACGCGGACCGCCTGGGGCACCGCTGCCGCGCTGACGGCGTGGGAGACCGACCAGTCGCCTGCGGAAGCCGACTTCGACGCCGGCTTCGACGGCGGGACGGCGACGGCGCTCGCGACCGCTTCGACGGCGTCGGCGGCGCCCGATGCGGCGACGGGCCGAGCAGGAACGCCCGCCGTGGAGAACGTTAGGGCAGTCGCGGGGGACGCTTGGTCCGCCCGCCACCCGACCGCTGCCACGGCGTCGACGGGCGGGTCGGCGGGGTCCGGTGTGGCGGCGGGGTCCGGTGTGGCAGCCGCAACCCAGCCGGTCGCCGCTGCGGCGACTACGGCGGCGGTGTCCGGCTCGGTCGCGGCCTACCGGAAGTCCCGGGCAATGTCTCGGACCGCGACCGCGGCGCTCATCGCGATCGCGGTCTGCGTGCTCGCGGTCTGCGTGCTCGTCGTGGCGCTGGCGATCTTCGCCTAAGTCAGGCCGGGTCCGGCCCGGTGCCGTTGGCGGTCGTGCCGCCAGCGGTCGTGCCGTTGCCGGTCGCGCCGTTCGGCGTGGCGACGTCGGGTGCGCCGTCGTGGGCCGGCTCTTGCTGCGCCGGGATCGCGATCGGGGCGAGCGCCGCCAGGGCCGCGGCCGCCGCGGACGGCATGGCCGCGATCGCGGCCGCGGCAGCGTCCGGGTTGCCGCCGTCCAGCGCGGCAGCGGGGCTCGTCCCATCGGCCTTGGGCAGGCTGAGCGGGCTCGACGGCAGGCCCTCGGCGGTGGCTCCGTCGCCGGTGAAGGCGGATGTGACTGCCTTGAGCGCGGTGGTCAGCTCGCCCGGGATCACCCAGAACGTGTTGCCGGGGCCGGCCGCGATCTGCGGCAGCGTCTGCAGGTACTGGTAGGCGAGCAGCTTCGGGTCGGGGTCGTTCGTGTGGATCGCCTGGAAGACCTGCGAGATCGCCTCCGCCTGACCCTCGGCGCGCAGGACGGCACCCCTCTTGTCGCCCTCGGCGCGCAGGATCTCGCTCTGCTTGTCGCCCTCGGCGGTCAGGATCTTGGACTGGCGGACGCCCTCGGCGGTGAGAATCGCGGCGCGCTTCTCCCGCTCGGCCTTCATCTGCTTCTCCATCGCCTCCTTGACGGACTTGGGCGGGTCGATCGCCTTGATCTCCACCCGGGTGACCCGGATGCCCCACTTGCCCGAGGCGTCGTCGAGCACGCCGCGCAGCGCCGTGTTGATCTTGTCCCGGGAGGTCAGCGTCTGCTCGAGGTCCATGGACCCGATGACCGACCGGAGCATGGTCGCGGTCAGCTGCTCGATCGCCCCGATGTAGTTGACGATCTCGTAGTCCGCCGCCTTCGGGTCGGTCACCTGGAAGAACAGCACGGTGTCGATCAGCACCACCAGGTTGTCCTCGGTGATGACCGGCTGGCCGGTGAACGCGACGACCTGCTCGCGCAGGTCGATCTGGGTCTTGACCCGGTCGACGAACGGGATGATGAAGTTCATCCCCGGCTCCAGGGTCTTGCGGTACCGGCCGAACCGCTCGACGTTCCGCGCCCGCGCCTGCGGGATGATCCGCACCGAGCGGACCACCGTGAGCAGGACGGCGATGACGATCACGGCCGCGATGATGAGCTCAGCAATGACCATGGCTACTCCCGGGGATAAACGAGGGCGGTGGCGCCCTCGATCTGCATGACGTCGACGGCGGAGCCGGCCGGGATGACCAGCGTCTCGTCGTAGGAGCGGGCCGACCAGACCTCGCCGCCGATGCGGACCCGGCCGCCGTGCTCGGTGACCTCTTCGAGCACCTGGGCTCGCCGGCCGATCAGGGCGGCGGGACCTGTCCGCAGCACCGGCGGCTGCTTGAGGTGCCGCCGGGCTATCGGGAGCACAAAACCGAGGCCCGCGGCCGAGGCGATGACGAACGCGAGGAGCTGGAAGGGCAGGCCCAGATGGGTCGCGCCGACGGCGGCGGCGACTAGCGCGCCGACCGCGATGATGCCCAGCGCGAACGTGGTTGTGGCCAGCTCGGCGACGCCTAGTACCGCCGCCACGATCAGCCAGACGATCCATGCCACGATGGCCGCTCCGCAGGCGTTGCGATCCACTCGCTGCGCGTTGGCGCAGTAAGCCATGGGCGCGGGCAGAAGCGCTCGTGCCCTAAAGCTCAGAGTAACCCGTCAAACGCGCGCAGAACACCTTCAGCCAGGGCAGCTGCCCACGCGAAATAAAAAAGTGTCGAATCAGGCCAATTGACCGTCGGCCATGCCACGAAGGGCCGTCCGCCCTACACTCGATGGCGAGGCGAGTGCCGCAACGCCAGCCGGGGGCGGCGAGCTTGTCGCGGTGCGCGGCGGACACGCCCTGGGTCTGGAGGTACCGGTTGAATCGTCAGAGCGGCGGGTCTGCCCGCGGCGCGCGTGGCTGGGCCGCCGAAGCCGCCTATGGCGATGGCTATCCAACCGGCGATCAGCTGCTCGGCCCCACTCTGGACACCGGCGCCTACCCGGTCGACCCCGGCTACCGAGGCCGCACCAGCGACCGGCCGCGACCGGCCGACATGCCCCCCGGCCCGCCGCGCAGCCGTCCTGAGCGCGGCGCCGGGCGGCCGGGGTTCCCGCCCGGATCGCCTCGGCAGGCACCGCGCGACGCCGGCCCGGCGAACCGCCCCTGGCCCAGGCCGGAAGACCCGACGCCGTTCTCGCCGGGCGGCCGCCCGCGGCCACGGCCCGGGCGGGGGCAGCCGGACGGCCGAGGTCCGGCCAACGAGCGCCCCCGACCGCAGGCGGCCAGCCGGGTCCGCCCGACGGTGGAGGAGACCATGATGTCGAACGGGCGTCGGGTTCCCCCGAGCGGCTCTCCGATGCCCCCGCGGTCCCCGCGGGCCGAGGGCTTCCGCGGTCGCGGTGCCGATTACGACCAGATGGCAGCCGGGCCGCAGGCCGACGGCGCCGGCCGTCGGCAGCCGCGACGACCAGGCCAGGCGGGCCGTGCCTACGGGCCCGCCGACGCGTCGTACGGACAGGCCGGACAGGCCGGAGGCTACGGGCGGGCATCGGCCGGATGGGCAGGCCAGGGTCCGCCCACCGACGGGCCGATGAGCGGCGGGCCCATGAGCAACCCCGCGGGCGGCCAGGCACCCGGCTACGGACCGACCGGGCAGCAGTGGCCGACCGCCGACCCCTCCGGTGCGACCCCGACTGCCGGGGCAACGCCACCAGGCCGCGATCAGTTCGCCGGCCCCGCCGGTCACAACGGGTCCGGTCAGCCGTGGGCGGGCCAGTACGGCCCGCAGCACCCGGGCCAGGGACCGTCCGGCGGGCAGCCGCAGCCGCCAGGACCTGGTCAGGCGTGGTACGGACCGGGACACCCGGGGACCGGCCAGCAGGGCCAGCCCGGGCAGTACGGCTCGGCCAATCCGGGCCAGTACGGGCCGGGCAACTACGGCCAAGGCCAGTACGGACCCGGCCAGTACGCGCAGAACCCGCAGGCGCCGGGAGGGTTCGGCCCCGGCGTGGGGAGCACCGGCAGCTGGCAGGCCGCCGGACCCGCCCCCGGCCCGGACTGGGCCGGCCAGGGCCAGGGCCAGTGGGGGGCGGGAGCCCCCCACGCTGGAGGCCAGTATTCCCAGTACGCCCAGGACCCGAGGAACACCGGGGCGTGGCAGGCCTCGCCGGGACCCGGCTGGGCGGGCGGCCAGGGCTGGCCGGGCACCGGAGGACAGCCAGCCCCGGGCGTCTACGCCACGGGGTCCTGGCAGGCCGCCGGTCCGGCCGCAGGGGCGGGCTGGGCGGCGGGCCAGGGCCAGTACGGGCACGACCCCAGAAGCACGGGCTCGTGGCAGGCCGCCGGGCCGGGCTGGGCGGCGGGCCAGGGCCAGTACGGACACGATCACCGGAACACCGGCTCATGGCAGGCCGCCGGCCCCGGTCAGGGGCAGGCGTGGGCGGCGGGAGCCGGGCAATACCCGCCGGGCGCGCGCAGCACCGGCTCGTGGCAGGCCGCCGCGCCGGGTCACGGCCGAGGCTGGGCGCCGGGTCAGGAACAGGGCCAGGGCCAGCGCGGATGGGGGGCAGGGGCCCCCCAGGCTGGAGCACACTACGATCCCGGGTTCAGGAACACCGGATCGTGGCAGGCCGCCGGACAGGCGCCCGGGCCGGGCTGGGCGGCGGGCCAAGGCCAGCCGCCGTTCCAGGGGCAGCCGCACGCGGGTCAGCCGCACGCGGGTCAGCCGTACCCCGGTCAGCCCTACCCGGGGCAGTCTTATCCAGGTCAGCCTTATCCGGGTCAGTCCTATCCAGGCCAGTCCTATCCCGAACAGACCTATACGGGACAGTCCTATCAGGGACAGCCGCACTACGGGCCAGGCGACCCGCGCTACGGCGTTCCTCCCACCGGCACTGGCCCGGGTATGCGCGCCACCGGCTCGTTCGGTCGGATCGGCGATCCGATCGGTCCTGACCCGCGGTCCACGGGCTCGTTCAGCCGGGTGGGCAGCCCGGTCATCAGGCAGCGGGACAGCGCGCTGCCCGACCCGCCGCCGGGCAGCAAGGGAGTGATCGCGGCTATCGAGACCGACAACGTCGCGGCGTTCGCCCGCGACCTGCGCGTGCTGCGCGCCAAGGCCGGACTCGACTACCCCGACATGGCCGAGAAGTCGCACTACACGATGCGGACGCTGGCGTCGGCGGCCGGCGGGCTGAGGCTGCCGACGCTGCCGGTCCTCATCGCCTACGTCAATGCCTGCAGCGGCGACGTCTCCGACTGGGAAGAGCGCTGGGACCGCTTGGTGAAGTCGGGCAAGAAGGGCGGCGTCATCGTCCCGGCCAACGACGCCGACACCCGCGAGCCGAGCGCCGCCCAGGGCGCCCGGCCGCAGGCGCCGCCGGAGGCCCGCCGGACCGGCGAGATCTACGTCATAACGTCGGCCAAGGACCGCGACGACCGCTGGTGACCATCGCCCCGATAGAATTATTAACGTGCTCCCTGCGGACAATCACGTACATACCGAGTGGTCGTACGATACGTCCGCGGACGCGTCGATGGTGCGCAGCTGCGAGCAGGCGGTGGCCATCGGGGTGCCGGCGATCGCGTTCACCGAGCACCTGGAGTTCACCGCCAGCGCTCCGGGCGACGCGATCGTCGAGGTCGCGACCGATCACCGCTGGTGGAGCCGGATCAGGCCGCTGGACGTCACCGGGTACATGGCGTCGATCGAGGAATGCCGCGAGCGCTTCCCCGGTCTCCGCATCCTCGCGGGCGTGGAGGCGGGCGAGTCGCACCTGTTCGCCGCGAGCGCGGGCGCGATCGTGCGCGGGAACGCCTTCGAGCGCGTCCTCGGCTCGCTGCACGCGGTCCCCTATAAGGGCAGGCTCGTCTCGGCCGACGCGCTCTTCGGCGATATGCCCGACGACGAGGTGATGCGCTACTACTTCGCCGAGCTGGTACTGCTGATCGAGGGCAGCGATCTGTTCCAGGTTCTCGCCCACCTGGACTTCCCGCGCCGCTACTGGCCCAAGGGGCCGCATCTCTACCGGGAAGAGGCCTTCGAGGAGGAGTACCGCACCGTACTGCGCGCCCTAGCGTCAACCGGACGGGTGCTGGAAGTCAACACGAAGTCGCCGCTCGCCTCGGTGGATCAGATCCGCTGGTGGCGCCAGGAAGGCGGGACGGCGGTCTCCTTCGGCAGCGACGCTCACCTCCCGCGCCGGGTCGGCGACCGCTTCAAGCTCGCGGTCGACGTGGTCGAGGCGGCCGGGTTCAAGTCCGGCCGCGACCCCTACGACTTCTGGCGCGTGTGAAGGCGGAGCCACGGTCCGTTCGATAGGACGATTTTGAATTATGATTTTGACTTGACCATGTCCGATTTCCGCTAGTACTCGCCCCTGACGCGGTGGTTGAGTGGAACCCGTGATGGACGACGAGCAGCGGTATCTGGCCGCGGCGAGCAAGGACGCACGGTTCGACGGGGTGTTCTTCACCGCCGTGCGAACCACCGGCATCTACTGTCGGCCATCCTGCCCGGCGATGACGCCGAAGCAGTCGAACGTGACCTTCTACCCGACGGCGGCGGCCGCCCAGCAGGCCGGCTACCGCGCCTGCAAGCGGTGCCGGCCGGACGCCTCACCAGGCTCACCGGAATGGAACGTCCGCTCGGACGTGGCCGGGCGGGCCATGCGACTGATCGCGGACGGAATCGTGGACCGGGACGGGGTGCCCGGGCTCGCGGCGCGCCTCGGCTACTCACCGCGCCAGGTCGGACGGGTTCTCGCGGCCGAGGTCGGCGCGGGGCCGCTGGCGCTGGCGCGGGCGCAACGGGCGCGGACGGCCCGGATTCTGGTCGAGACGACGACGCTGCCCATGGGCGACATCGCGTTCGCGGCCGGGTTCACCTCAATCCGCCAGTTCAACGCGACGATGCTTGAGGTCTACGACACGCCGCCGAGCATGCTGCGGGAACGCGCCGCCCGCCGCCGCGGCGGCGGGCGGGCCATGAGCGGCGAGGCCGGGCCGGCCGGCGCGCTGAGCCTGCGGCTGCCGTTCCGGCCGCCGATCGATCTGGCGCGGGTCTTCTGCTACCTGGCGGCGCGGGCCGTGCCGGGGGTGGAGGCGGTCACCGCGACCGAATACAGCAGGACAATCAGTCTTCCGAATGGACCCGGGGTCGCCCGCCTTCGCATCGCTGGTGGCCAGAACTGGGTGGACTGCTCACTCGCCCTGGCTGACCTGCGCGATGTCACCGCCGCCGTGCAGCGTTGCCGGCGCCTGCTCGACCTGGACGCGGACCCGCTGGCGATCTCCGGTTACCTGGCGTCCGATCCGGTGATCGGCCCGCTGGCGCTTGCCTGCCCCGGGCGCCGCTCGGTCGGCGCGGTCGACGGCGACGAGATCGCGGTCCGCGCCGTGCTCGGCCAGCAGGTCTCGGTCGCGGCGGCCCGACGGCTGGCCGGACGACTGACCGCCCTGCACGGCGCTCCGCTGCCGCACAGCGAGCCCGAGGCCGGGGTCGGCGGTGGAACCGAGGCCGAGGCCGAGGCCGGGCCGCTGACGCATGCCTTTCCCGACGTGGCGACGATCGCCGGTCTCGACCCGGAGACGCTGCCGATGCCGCGCTCGCGGGCGCGGGCGCTGGTGGGCCTGGCCGACGCGCTCGCGTCGGGCGCGGTCTGCCTGCACCCCGGGGCCGATCGCGAGGAGGCGACCGCGCGGCTGCTGGCGCTGCCCGGCATCGGCCCGTGGACGGCCGGCTACATCCGGATGCGGGCTCTGTCCGATCCGGACGCCTTCCCGCCCGGCGACGCCGGGGTGCTGCGAGCGCTTCGGCTGCTCGGGCACCGGGCGGACCCGGGATCGGACGCCGGGGCGGCGCAATCCTGGCGGCCCTGGCGCTCGTACGCTGTTCATCATCTGTGGGCAACACTCGAAGCTGGCACCAAGGCCGAGGAGATCGCATCATGAACGCACCCTTCGTGCCCGCCCAGGCGACGTCGCCGACCTGCTATGACATCGTCGACTCGCCGATCGGAAGGCTGCTGCTGACCGGGGACGAGCAGGCCCTCAGCGGGCTGTTCATGCTCGACGCCGGGGGGCACCCGGCGGCCGTGCGCGCGGACTGGACCCGACGGGCGGGCGGATTCAAATCGGCGGCGGACCAGCTGGCCGAGTACTTCGCGGGCTCGCGCACCGAGTTCGACCTGCCGCTGGCGCCCAGCGGCAGCCCGTTCCAGCTCGCGGTCTGGGCTGAGCTCACCCGGATCCCCTACGGCGAGACGGTCAGCTACGGCGCGGTGGCCAGGGCAATCGGCAAGTCGCTGCTCGCCTCGCGCGCGGTCGGCCTCGCCAACGGCCGCAACCCGATCTCGATCATCGTGCCCTGCCACCGGGTGATCGGCGCGGATGGGTCCCTCACCGGCTACGGCGGCGGCCTGGACCGCAAGGAGTGGCTGCTGCGACACGAGGGAGCGCCGTTCGGCACCGAGCGCGAACGCGACACGGCGTCAGCGCGCGAATCACAGCCCACCCTCTGGTAGCGCGCCTGCCTAGTACTCCGGCCGGCCGGGCCAGGTCGGCGGAGACGGCGGCCTGACGGCGGTGTTGACGACGAACACCGACAGATCGTCGGGGCCCAGCCAGGGCGGCTGGTAGAGCTGCTCGTGGCGGCGCACGATCGCCGCGGCGGTCCGCATCAGGTCAATCGAGTCGTCGCGGTGCCTGGCGTACGCCTCCTCGGTGGTCCGGCCGAAGCTGTTCCGATTGCAGGCCATCGCCAGCTCGGTCGCGGCCAGCTGGTACTGCGCCATCGCGCGCTTGCCGTCGATGCCGAGGTTCAGCCGCGCCCACTGCCGGCCGAGCCTGCGCATCCGCAGGCTGGCGAGCATTCGCACGTCCGTCACCATGACCACTTCCGGATGCTCAAAACCGGGCAGGAACATGTTGATCATCGCGACCACCCGCTGCCGGTCGATGATCACCACCACGATCACGCCGATCAGGGCTGCGACCAGGATGATGTAGGTGACCAGCAGGCCCGTCCCCTCGACGGCAACGGAGTGATTCCAGAGCGCGTCAAGCGCCACCGCGGCGACCCAGCCGGCTGCGATCGCCAGGTACCCGCCCGAGCGGCGCGAGGCGGCGTAGGCGATGCCGAGGCCGAACATGGACGTGAACATCGCCTGGAACAGCGGCCCGAATATCCCGCGCCGGGCGAACTCCTCGACCAGTGCCGAGGCGCCGGTGTTCCACGCCTCGGAGTAGGCGTAGAGGTTGGCCACCAGAGCGAAGCCGAGCCCGGTCATGGACGCGTAGACCACGCCGTCGTGGGCCCCGTCGATCTCGGTGCGGCGCGAGGCCAGCAGCGCCAGCAGGACGGCGCCGCTGAGGGTCTCGGCCACTAGGGCGCCGCCGATCGCCGCGCCAACCGTGACCCCGACCACCTGCCCCGCGTGAGGCCCCAGTTCAGGCGGCGTGATCGCGCCGGAGTGGAACGCACGGCCGAGCAGGAGCGTGATCACCGCGATGCCCGCGCCCGCGCCGAACATCGCCGCGAGCAGCGCCCGCGGCTCCGGCTCAAGCCGGTCAAGGTAGAGGATCAGCACCACCAGCAGCGGGATCGGCAGTACTGCGAGGCCGAGGCCGACCAGCGCGGGGGCCGGACCGTGCTGCGCCACCACGATTACCAGCGCGACGATCGCGACCAGGCAGCAGGCGGCGAGCACAAGCAGGAACTGGACCGGCGTCCGTCCGAACCGCGCGGAATCCAGCATGGGCCGACGCGATCGAGACGACATATTTTAAGCGTAACTGGTACATGATGGCCGATACCAGACCGCTTCCGACGGTTACGGCTGTTGCGTCCGCTGATCGGCGGGCACCGGCGGCAGGTTCCCGTCTTCGTCCAGGTCGAACTCGCCATCCTTGACGCCGAGCACGAACGCGTCCCATTCGGCCTCGGTGAAGTAAAGCTTTCCCGCCTCCGGCTTCGCGGCGTCGTACATCACCCAGAGCTTGGGCTCGCCCGCCTTGTGCGGGGCGCCGGACGTGTCGGTGGTTACATAAACCTCGACCCGGCTGTCGGTCTCCTCCATGGAGGACAGGCTACGACGCCGTCGGCCCGCGCGCACCAGAAACCCGCGCGCAGGCCTGCCCGGGTCGACGGTCAGCGGTCAGCGGTCAGCGGTACCCGGACTGATTCGCGTAGCCGACCTGCTGGCCGCCGCTGTAGCCGGGGTAGAGCTCGTCGGAGCGGACGATCTTGACGCCCAGCGGCATCAGCGAGATCGGGATCATCTTGAAGTTCGCGAGGCCGAGCGGGATGCCGATGATCGTCAGGCAGAGCAGGATCCCGGCCGTCAGGTGGGCGAGCGCCAGCTCCCAGCCGACGAGGACGATCCAGATGACGTTGCCGATGAGCGATCCGATTCCCGCGTCCCGGCGGATCTGGATCGACCGCCCGAACGGCCACAGCACGTAGCCGGCAATGCGGAAGGCGGCGATCCCAAACGGGATCGTGATGATCAGGATAAAGCAGATGATTCCGGCCAGAGCGTAAAAAATCGCCATCCACCAGCCGCACAGGACCAGCCAGATGACGTTAAGTATCAGCCTCATGGTCCATCACTACCCGTTATCGGTCGATCACAAGCTGACATAGACCCGGCACTGCTACTGACTCGCGTGCTCGTGCTGGTGCTGGTGCTGGTGGACCTCGAGTGATTCAAGTAGGCGGGCGGTCGCGGCCGCGATCTCCGCCACCGCCGCGTCGAACGCGGCCGCGTTACGGGCGGCGGGGGCCCGGAAGCCGCTGATCTTCCGCACGTACTGGAGCGCGGCGGCCCGCATGTCCTGGTCGGTGACGTCCTCGGCGTACGGCGGGCGCAGGGTCTTGATGCTTCGGCACATAATCGCAGCCTAACGCCTGGGCATAGAATCCTGCCGACAGCGAGCTAGCGGGAGGCCCTGATGATCAAGGTAGGAGTGCTCGGCGCCCGAGGGCGGATGGGACGGGAGGCCAGCGCGACAGTCGAGGGTGCGCCCGACACGGAGCTGTACGCGCAGGTCGATCAGGGCGACTCGCTCGACGCGCTGCTCGGCTGCGACGTCGTGGTGGACTTCACCCACGTCGCCGCGGTGATGGGCAACCTGCGCTGGTGCGTCGAGCACGACCTCAACGTGGTGGTGGGCACCTCCGGCTTCGGCGACGACCGGCTGGCCGAGGTCCGATCGTGGACGGACGGTAAACCGGATGTCCGCGTGCTCATCGCGCCCAACTTCTCGATCGGCGCGATCCTGATGATGCGGTTCGCCGCCCAGGCCGCCCGCTTCTTCGACTCGGCCGAGATCATCGAGCTGCACCACGCGAACAAGATGGACGCGCCCTCGGGCACGGCGCTGCGCACGGCTGCGCTCATAGGCGAGGCTCGGTCCGCGGCCGGACTCGGCGCGCCGCCCGACGCGACCAAGGATGAGCTGGCGGGCGCGCGCGGCGCTAGCGTGGACGATATCCACGTGCACTCGGTCCGCCTGGCGGGCCTGGTGGCGCACCAGGAGGTTCTGTTCGGCGGCCACGGGGAGACGCTGACGATCCGCCATGACTCGCTCGACCGCGCGTCCTTCATGCCGGGCGTCCTGGTAGCCGTTCGCGGCATCGCAGCGCTGCCGCCCGGCCTGACCGTGGGCATAGAGCCGCTATTGGGCCTCGACTAGACACGCGCGGGGCCTGCTCAACAAGCAGGCCCCGCGCGTATTCAGTGTCAGCTTCTAGGACAGGGCGGAGCTGAAGGCCTCGGAGTCGTCGTACGGTCCCACGACCGCGAGAACCTTCGGACGGGTGAGTACTTCGTTCGCGATCGCCCGAATGTCGTCGTGGGTGACCGCGTCGATCGCCGCCAAAACCTCGTCCACCGGCTCGAGGCCGGGGTAGACGAGCTCCGACTTGCCCAGCCGGGTCATCCGCGAGGACGGGTCCTCGAGGCCGAGGACGATGCCGCCGCGGACCTGGCCCTTGCCCCGGTCGAGCTCGGCGTCGGTCAGCCCGGACTCGACCACCTTCGCCACCTCGGCCGAGACGATCGACAGCACCTCGTCCGCCTTCGACGGCAGGCAGCCGACGTAGACGCCCCAGAGGCCGGTGTCGGCGTGCTGGGAGGCGAAGCTGTAGACCGAGTACGCCAGCCCGCGCTTCTCGCGGACCTCCTGGAACAGCCGCGACGACATGCCGCCGCCGAGGGCCGCGTTCAGCACGCCGAGCGTGAACCGGCGCTCGTCGGTGCGCGACAGTCCCTCGCACCCGAGCACCAGGTTGGCCTGCTCGATCGGCCGGGAGATCAGGTTGACCCCGGTTCCGGCCGCCGTGCCGTAGCCGTCCCACAGACCGCCCGCGTCGCGCAGCCGGGGGGCGACCGGGGTCGCCTTGCCGGCGTCGGTCAGCGCGGCGGCGAACGCCGCCTGGACGCCCTCCACCACCATGTCGTGGTCCAGGTTGCCCGCCGCCGCCACCACGATGTTCGGCGGCGTGTACCTGGCCCGGTAGTGCTCGAAGATCTGGTCCCTGGTGATCGCGTTGATCGAGTCGACCGTGCCCAGGATCGGCCGGCCGAGCGGCGTGTCGCCGAAGAGCCGCGTGGTGAACGCCTCGTGCACCGTATCGCCCGGGTCGTCCTCGTTCATCGCGATCTCTTCGAGCACCACGTTCCGCTCGGCGTCCACGTCCTTCGGCTCGATCAGCGAGTCGGTGACCATGTCCGAGAGCACGTCGATCGCCAGCGGCAGGTCGGCGTCGAGCACCCGCGCGTAGTAGCAGGTGTACTCCTTGGCGGTGAACGCGTTGAGCTCGCCGCCGACCGCGTCCATGGCCGACGAGATGTCGAGCGCGGAGCGCTTGCGCGTCCCCTTGAACAGCAGGTGCTCAAGGTAGTGGGTCGCGCCCGCGTGCGTCTCGTCCTCGTCCCGTGACCCGACGCCAACCCAGATGCCGAGCGCCACCGACCGCACGGCCGGGAGGAACTCGGTGACCACGCGCAGGCCGCCCGGAAGGACGGTCCTGCGCACAGTCGAATCGGCTGAGGTCACCGGGGAACCAACGGTCCGTTCATCACTCATCTAGTCGCGCTGCCCGCCACGAGAGCGCTGCCGGGGGCGACGGTCGCCGCCGCCGCCATCACCACTGCGCTCGCGCTGCGGCCGGTCGCCCCGCTCGCTGCGCTCGCTGCGGATCCCCGGACGGTCCTCGTGCGCGTCGCCGCCACCGAGGTCCTCGCCCGCGGCCTCGCGCTCGATCACCTCGACGGGGACGAGCGACAGCTTGCCGCGGTCGTCGATCTCGCGGATCTCGACCTGGATCTTGTCGCCGATGTGGATCACCTCGTCGACGTTCTCGATCCGGCGGCCGCCGTGCAGCTTGCGGATCTGGGTGACGTGCAGCAGGCCGTCCTTGCCGGGCAGCAGCGACACGAACGCGCCGAACGTCGTGGTCTTCACCACGGTGCCGAGGAACCGCTCGCCCACCTCGGGCATGTGCGGGTTGGCGATCGAGTTGATCACGTCCCTGGCCGCGTCGGCGGACGGTCCGTCGGTCGCGCCGATGTAGATCGTGCCGTCGTCCTCGATCGTGATCTCGGCGCCGGTGTCGTCCTGGATCGAGTTGATCATCTTGCCCTTCGGGCCGATGACCTCGCCGATCTTGTCCACCGGGACCTTGATGGTGATGATCCGAGGCGCGAAGGGCGACATCTCGCCCGGGGCCGAGACCGCTTCGCGCATGACGCCGAGGATGGTCATCCGCGCGCCGCGGGCCTGCTTGAGCGCGGCGCCGAGGACCGAGGCGGGGATGCCGTCGAGCTTGGTGTCGAGCTGCAGCGCGGTGATGACCTGCTCGGTGCCCGCCACCTTGAAGTCCATGTCGCCGAAGGCGTCCTCGGCCCCCAGGATGTCGGTCAGGGTGACGTAGGTGCCGCCCTCGTAGATCAGGCCCATCGCGATGCCGGAGACCATGCCCTTGAGCGGCACCCCGGCGTTGAGCAGCGCCATCGTCGAGGCGCAGACCGAGCCCATCGAGGTCGAGCCGTTGGAGCCGAGCGCCTCGGAGACCTGGCGGATCGCGTAGGGGAACTCCTCGCGGGTCGGCAGCACCGGGACGATCGCCCGCTCGGCCAGCGCGCCGTGGCCGATCTCGCGGCGCTTGGGCGAGCCCACCCGGCCGGTCTCACCGGTCGAGTACGGCGGCATGTTGTAGTTGTGCATGTAGCGCTTGGTGCGCTCCGGGTTGAGCGTGTCGAGCATCTGCTCCATGCGGAGCATGTTCAGCGTGGTGACGCCCAGGATCTGGGTCTCGCCGCGCTCGAACAGCGCCGAGCCGTGCACCCGGGGCAGCACGCCGACCTCGGCCGAGAGCGGCCGGATGTCGGTCAGGCCGCGGCCGTCGATGCGGAGCCCGTCGTTGACGACCCGCTTGCGGACCAGCTTCTTGGTCAGCGACCGGATAGCGGCGCTGATCTCCTTCTCGCGGCCCTCGAACTTCTCCGCCAGCCGCTCCTGCGCGAGGGCCTTGACCCGGTCCTCCTCGGCCTGCCCGCTCCAGCTTGGGTGCGATCGTCAGCGCCTTGGCGAGCTCGTCGGAGACCGCGTCGGAAACCGCCTCGAAGACGTCGTCGCCGTAGTCGGCGAAGATCGGGAACTCCGACGTGGTGGCCGGGGCGAGCCCGGCCTCGACCGCGGCGGCGGCGAGGATCTTCTGCGCCTGGCACAGCGCCGCGATGAACGGCTTGGCCGCCTCGAGGCCCTCGGCCACGGTCTCCTCGTCCGGCGCGATGGCGCCGGTGGCCTCCGCGTCGGCCAGCAGCTTGAGCGTCTGCGGGGTGGACTCCGCCTCGACCATCATGATCGCGACGTCGCCGTCCTCCAGCATCCGGCCCGCCACCACCATGTCGAACGTGGCCTGCTCGAGCTGCGGGTGGGTCGGGAACGCGACCCACTGGTCCTTGATCAGCGCGACCCGGACCCCGCCGATCGGGCCGGCGAACGGCAGGCCCGGCGAGCTGAGTCGACATCGAGGCGGCGTTGATCGCCACCACGTCGTACAGCGCCTCGGGGTTCAGCGCGAGGATCGTCTCCACGATCTGGATCTCGTTGCGCAGGCCCTTGACGAAGGACGGGCGCAGCGGCCGGTCGATCAGCCGGCAGGTGAGGATCGCGTCCTCGGACGGGCGCCCCTCGCGGCGGAAGAACGAGCCGGGGATGCGTCCGGCCGCGTACATCTTCTCCTCGACGTCCACCGTCAGCGGGAAGAAGTCGAGGTTCTCCTTGGGATGCTTCGACGCGACGGTCGCGGAGAGGACGACGGTGTCCTCGTCGAGGACGACGAGGGCGGACCCGGACGCCTGACGCGCGAGA
Organism: uncultured Actinomycetota bacterium; assembly: GCA_963773105.1. Classification (GTDB taxonomy): domain Bacteria; phylum Actinomycetota; class Actinomycetes; order Streptosporangiales; family Streptosporangiaceae; genus Trebonia. The sequence goes on along the minus strand of CAVZAA010000001.1, from coordinate 200,657 downwards.
CGGCCGGTCTCAAACCTGATTCTGCGTACGCCAAACTCGCCGTTATCGATAACGGCTTCAGCGCTTTTCACACCCTTCATACGGGTGAGACCTCCTTGCGGTAGATCCCGCACCCACCCGCCGCCGTGCCATGGTCGGCTCTGGCGTACCCGCTTGCCTTCAAGCGGGGCAGCCGGCCGGTCTTCGATCGAAGCCCTCGGGCCCTGGGTCGGCATCATGGCCGACTAGCTCAGGATCCCGGGGACCACTACCGAGGACCGGCCCAGGCGCTCGGGCCGGGGGCTACGGGATGTGTCGTTCTGCTTTTATTCTGTTATCGCGCGGGCCAGGCCAACCTTACCGGCCGGAATGCACCCGGTCCAGCGACCGGCCCGCGCGTGGGGGCCTGACTAGCGGCGCAGGCCCAGGCGCTCGATCAGCGTGCGGTACCGGGTGATGTCGGTGTTCCGCAGGTAGCCCAGCAGGCGGCGGCGGCGGCCAACGAGCAGCAGCAGGCCGCGGCGGCTGTGGTGGTCGTGCTGATGCACCTTCAGGTGCTCGTTCAGGTCGTTGATCCTGCGGGTCATCAGTGCGATCTGGACCTCCGGCGAACCGGTGTCACCCTCATTGATCGCGTACTCCGCAAAGATCTGCTTCTTAACTTCGGCTTCGAGCGGCACGTGGCTCCCTAATGATTAAAGATTGTGAATCCCCGTACGACGGCCGCCATGAGGGTGCAGCACGTCTGGGCCAAGACCGGCACTTCACCGGTAGCGTTTCACAATACCACGGTGGATGAGGCCCTCTGTCCGGCTCGGGAATCCGCCCGGGTCGGGTGTCCCGCCAACATCAAAGGCGCAAATGCGGTCATATCGAACGGACCGGGCCGACTCTGGTACCGCCCCATTTCCCCTGACCCGATGGACAACGATACCCGGATACCGCGGGCGACCTGTCGCCTGCGCCATCGACCCCCCGGATCGCTGTCGCCTGCGCCATCGGCCCCCCTGGGGGGCCGTCGGCTACGCCAGCGACCCCATTGGCGACCTGTCGCCTACGCCAGCGACACCGATAGACGATGTCGACGGCGTAGGCGACAGGATCCCGACCCTGTCGATGGCGTAGCCGACTGGTCCGAGGCCACGGGCTACCAACCACGGAACTGGCCTTGGCTGGCCCACAGGGTCACGAGGCCGGCCCCGACGACCGCCGCCACCACGGCGACGATGAGGCGGCGGGATGGACGGTCGGCGGACCAGCGCAGGCCGATGACCGCGGTTCGCCTGGTCAGTCCGAGGACGATGTAGAGGGACCCGGCGACCGACAGGGCTGCCAGCGCGACCCCGATCGCGTCGATGGCGGCCAGCGCGTAGTGGTGCGCGGTGAGGGCGGTGCCCGCCAGACGGGCTTGCTGGGTGGTGGCGCGCCACAGAGCCCGGTTGATCTGGGGGAGGCAGACCAGCAGGTAGCCGACGGTGACGGTGAGCAGCGGGACGACGCAGAATACCCAGCTGGTGACCGCGATCCTGGCGCTCCGGCGCAGGCCTGCGACCCGGGGGTCGGTGCGACCCCTGGCCAGGGCGCTTCGCAGGATGGGGGTCACGCGGGCGAACAGGTCGGGGACGCCGACGATGTCGCTGAGGATGAAGTAGCCGTCGAAGCGGACGAACGGCAGCAGCTGCTGGAGCATCTCCAGGTGGGTGACCGCGATGACCAGGAGCAGGATCTTGGCCGAGGTCGCCTGGTAGAGGGCCGCCAGGCCGAGGATGAAGATCAGGTTGAAGTAAAGGCCGCCGAGGTCGGTGCGGAGGCGGGCGGCGCGGCCGAGGCGGTAGGAGTCGGTGACGTTGGTAAAGAACGAGGGCCAGACGAGGTAGATGCCGACGCCGATCTTGCCCGGGCGGGCGCCGCCGTAGCGGCAGGCGGTGGCGTGGCCGCACTCGTGGAACGCGGCGGAGACGACCGACAGGGCGAAGACGATCAGCAGGGTCGCCGGGTCCCGGAGCAACTGCGCGAGTCCGGTTGCCAGCTGGTGCGTCGCCAGGAGCCACCAGTCCACGGCGGCGACGCTCACCACTACCGCCATCATGGCGGGCCACCGGAACAGCGGTCGCAGCAGCGCGGCGACGGCGTTCGCGGCGACCTCGGGGAGCAGGGTGCCGCGTGCGCGCAGGGCGAGGAGCGGGCTGGCGGTAGGCGGGGCGGCGGGGGCGCCGGGGCCGGCGATGAGGCCGAGCGGCAGGAGCTTGGCGGTGATGATGTAGCGGACCTGGTCGGCGCCGAGGGACCGGCCGAGTTCCGCACTGGCCAGTTGGGCGATGGCGGCGGAGGTGCGGATGCCGTCGATCAGAGCGGCTACCAGGTATAGCAGCCGCGACATCTGAATCACCTGGCCGTCGGGCCGCCGGGCCAGGAACGGCGGCGGGCTGTAGCCGGAGTTCTTGAACTCGCCGAGCAGCTCGACCCCGAGGGCCAGGCGCGGAGCCTCAGGCGCCAAGGGCAGGGATTCTGCCGGGGACAAGGAAGAAGAGGGCCGTCCGGCGAAGCCGGACGGCCCTGCTCCTGCGCCACCCCGCAGGTATTCGCACATGACCGGTGAGTAGCGCGAGTCGGGCGCTACAGGATGTTGCCGGACCCGAGGCTGAGGATGTTGTCGAAGCTGCCGTTGAGAGCGGAGACGTTAACGATCCCGGACTGGGCGGTGTTGCCGTACCCGACCTGGGTGAAGCTGTTGCCCGGGTGGTAGCTGCCGCCGCAGCACAGGGTCTCGCGGTTCGGGAGCAGTTCGGCGCGCTCGAGCTCGAGTTCCTCCATCGTCACGGTTTGTGCGGACATTGGAGCCTCCTTGGAGAGTTCCGTTTACTGGTATCTGCCGTGTTGATCTTGCGTACGCTGCTTAGCGTACGTAGTGTACGGTCATAACCGTACAGCAAGATCACGGATAGGTCAAGGCCAGGAACTGCGGGTGATCCCTCGGTACGGCGGCAGATCTCAGCAGGCGAGGGCGCGTTAGGTTGGTGAGCATGAGGGCGCACGCGGCGGCGGATGACGGGGGCGGCAACCCCCAGGACCGCGCGGCGGACGGCGCGGGAGCGCCGGAGCAGGCGGTGAATCCCCTGCAGCGGCTGATCCAGGGGCGACTGCGCGAGCGAGGGTGGTCCTACGGCGACGTCGCCCGCCGGGGCGGGCTGCCCCGGTCCACCGTGTACACCCTGGCCACGACGCGGAACCTGGTCCGGCCGCCGCGCCCGGCCACCATCGACGGGCTCGCCAAGGGACTCGAGGTGCCGGTCTCGGCGGTCCGCGCAGCCGCCGCCGAGTCCACCGGGATGCACTACTACGACCAGCCCGCGGCCGGGCCGGACCGCGGAGCCCCGGGCGATCAGGAGCGGGAGCTCCTGATCGCCAGCATCGACGAGCTGTCCCCGGAGGACCGCCGCCACGTCGCCGCCCTGGTGGAATCCCTTCGCAACCGCGCCGACCCGGCGCCCGACGACCGCTAGCGCAGGCCGACCGGCCGATCGTTCACGCCGCGCGGCCGCCGCTCCGAAAGCCACAGGGTCCGAACCCGCAGGCTGGCGGGCCCATCCGAGGACCTTCGGGGCAGCTCGGCGCAGGCAGCGTTCCGCCGCAACTTGGGTGCCGGGCAGGCCGACCGCGGTCGGCCTATGCCCGCTCACTCCCGCGGCCAGTGCGCGGGGACCCCGAGATGGCCGGCCAGGTCCTCGTAGCGGTCCTGGCCCAGCACGAGGCGGGCGGCCAGGAGGATCGCCTGTGGATCGGCGCCGGGAGGGCGCAGGACGTAGACCGTGCCGTCCGTCCCGCTGTGGGTGACGACGAGCCGGTCATAGTCGGCCAGCACGATGCGTGCGCCGTTCGCGGCCGGGCAGACGCCGCGCCGACGACGGCGGGCGAGCGCCAGGGCCGGCTCGGTCAGGAACGCCGACCCGATGAGCAGCCCCGCGGCCACCAGCACGATCTCCAGCCAGCGGGGCAGACCGCCCAAAGCGGCGGCGTTCGCCTGCGCTGACCGGGAATGCCGCTGGCCGCTAGCAGGCGCCGGTGCCTTTACCGGAGCCGGTGCCTTTACCGGAGCCGGTGCCTTCACCGGAGCCGGTGCCTTCACCGGAGCCGGTGCCTTCACCGGAGCCGGTGCCTTCACAGGAGCCGGTGCCTTCACAGGAGCCGGTGCCTTCACAGGAGCCGGTGCCTTCACAGGAGCGGGTGTCTTTGCTTGAGCCGGCGCCTTCGCCGGAGCCGACGACTTCGCCGGAGCCGGCGTCGAGCGGCCGCCGGTATGCGAAAAGGGCGACGCTGACGGCGCCGGAGGCGGGATCGTGAGGACGGTTCCGGCCTTGATCGCGTTCGGATCGGAACCGATCAGCGCCCGGTTCGCCGCGTAGAGCGCCGGCCAGCCGCCCCGCGTGCCGAGGGCGGCGGCGATGCCCGACAAGGTATCGCCCACCGCGACCGTGTACCGAGTCGGCGTTGTCCGGCCCGGCAGCGCCAGGACGGTGCCGGGGCGGATGAGGTCCGGATTCGGGCCGATGACGCGCCGGTTGGCCGCGTACAGCGTCGACCAGCCTCCGGGGGTGCCGAGCGCGGCGGCGATGTGCGACAGCGTGTCCCCCGGTCGCACGAGATATGTGCCGGTATCTGTGTGTGTTCGCGCCCCGTGCACGGCGGGGTGCGCTGCCGCGACTGCCGCGGCGAGATGCGGCCTGGTGACCGCGGTGAGCTGAACGGTGCTACTGGTGTTACTCGCTATGCGGGTGTTCGCCTGGTCCGGGCGGAAGGATCCCTTCGATCCGACCGCCACAAGGATGAGCAGGATGCCCCAGGCGAGCACGACGCACGCGGACCTCGTCCGCATACGCATGGTGCCGTCACTTTCCTTCCTGAAGAATCAGCGCTGAACGCCCTGGCCCGGCGCCGAGCGCGCGAAGCCAGTCGGGAAGGAAAGGACTTAAGCGGGCGAAACTTCAGGCAGGCGAGAGCGCCACACCGCCGCGGCGGCCGGGCGATGCGCCAGCCGCAGCATGATCAGGGTGAGCAGCGCCAGCAGCGCAGCGCAGACGGAGCCCTGCGCCCCGCTTCCCCCGTTGCCGGCACCGCCGAGGCCAGTCGCCCCGCCAGCGCCGCCTGAACCGCCGCCCGGCCCGGTCGCGGGCCGAGTGGGCGACACCGGCCCGCCGCCTACGCGCGCCGACCGCGAGTGGATGCCGGAACCCCGTGCCAACCCGGTGGCGCCGGTTGCCGGTGCGGGCGCGGCCCGGGACGACCGGGAAGCGCTGCGCGGGCCGGCGGTGGGGCGGCGCACCGAGCTCTTGCCTGCCGGGCTCTTGGCGGGTGCCGACGGCGGGGCGGAGGTGACGCTGACTGGGGCCACCGTGTGGGTCCCGGGCGCGTGGACGGTGCCGACCGGAAGCACCACAAGGGTCACGGCCACGGGGGTCTTGACGACGACCGGGGCCACAATGGGGGCAACCACACCGGTCACCGGCGCCAGCGTCTTCACGACCGGGGCCACAACCGGCGCGACCACGCCCGTCACCGGCGCCAGGGTCTTGACGACCGTGGTGACAACCCGCGCCACCACGCCGGTCACCGGCGCCAGGGTCTTGATGACCGGCGCCACAACCGGCGCCACCACGCCGGTCACCGGCGCGAGCGTCCTTGCGACCGTGGTCACAACCGGGGCAACCGCGCCGGTGACCGGCGCCAGCGTCTTAGCCACGGTGGTCACAACCGGGGCAACCGCCCCCGTCACCGGCGCCAGCGTCCTTGCGACCGTGCTGACCACCGGGGCGACCGGACCAGTCACGGGGACCGGGGTCTTGGGCGTCGTGGCGGCGACGGGAACCGGTGCTCCCGTGACGGGTGCCGGAGTGTTGGCGGTGGGGGTGCCGACCGAGGCCGCAGCGCCGGCGACGGGCGGAACGCTCTTGGCGACGGTGCTGACGACCGGGGCCACCGTGCTGGTGACCGGTGACGTCGCGCCGGCGGTGGCCGCGGCCGGGGTCGCGGTAGCAACTGCGGGCGCGAGGTGCTTGGCGGCGGACGATACGACCGCAGCCGGCGTCTGGGCCGGGGCGCTGGGGGCGGAGGCCGAGCCGCCCGACGAAGCTCCCGTCGCTGCGGGCTGGCTGAGCGCGGTGGCTGCCGGGGCGGGCGCGCTGGCGGAGGCGGCGGGGCCGGTCGATGAAGCAGGCGCAGCGCCCGCGGTGCCTGAACCGGTGCCGGTTGAGCTGGAGCCGGAAACCCCGGAGGTGACCGGCGCAGAGGCAGAGCTGACCGTCGAGGCGACCGATTGGGCGGCCGGTGGAGCGGTCGAATCGACGGCCGTGGTAGCCGTGGACGAGGTCGAGCTGGCCGACGAGGTGGCTGAGCCGGCCGACGAAGCGGCCGAGACGGCCGGGGACGTGGGCGACGATGCGGTCGAGACGGCCGGGGACGTGGGCGACGATGCGGTCGAGGCGGCCGGGGACGTGGCGGAGGCGACGGCCGTGGTGACGGGTGACGCGGCCGAGCCGATCGTTGAGGCGGCCCCCGACACGGCGGACGTCTGCGTCGACGTCAGGGGAGGCAGCGCCGCGGCCGCCGCGTGCGCCGGGCGCGAGAACAACAGCAGGACCACGAAGACCCCGGCAGCCGCCAGCGCAGCCTGCACCGCTGCGAGAGCGATACGACGCACCATCGGCTGCACCATGAGCAGCTCCCACCTCGACGATAAACCAGGGCGCTCCCCTACCCTCCGGCGGCGGAGCAAACCTCGCCCACACGGAATTGCTGTTCGGTCACCACCGTACAGTCCGATCGCCCATCAGACAAGGGCCAGACTTGCGGCAAAGAGTCCGAACCAGCCCAGATCACCTGCCTGATCTCGGGGGCGGCGCGCCGGTCTTAGCGGCAGAGCTCCCTGGTCTGCGCCACGTCGCGGTGCATCTGCTCCACCAGGGCCTCGATCGAGTCGAAGCGGAGGGTCCCGCGCAACCGGGTTCCGAAGTCGATCGCCGCGTGCACGCCGTACAGGTCCAGGTCGTGGGGTGCCAGCGCGTACGCCTCGACCGTTTGCACGGTCCCGTCGAACGTGGGGTTGGTGCCGATCGAGATCGCGGCCGGCCAGCGCCGTGTTTCGTGGCCGGCTTCGTCCAGGGTGGCGAGCCAGCCCGCGTAGACGCCGTCGGCCGGGATCGCGGTGTGCGGCGGCGACTCCACGTTCGCGGTCGGGAAGCCCAGCTGGCGCCCGCGCTGGTGGCCGCGGACAACGATTCCCTCGACCCGGTGCGGGCGGCCGAGCAGCCTCGCCGCCCCGGCTACGTCGCCCGCCGCGAGCAGCTCCCTGATCGCGGTGGAGGAGATCGGCACGCCGTCGCGGTCGAGCAGCGGCAGCCCTTCCGTGCTGTAGTCGTACTTCTCGCCCAGCTTGGCCAGCAGCGTCACGTCGCCCGCAGCCTTGTGGCCGAACCTGAATTCCTCCCCCACCACCACCGCCGCCGTGTGCAGCCGCTCGACGAGCACCGCGCGGACGAACTCGTCCGGGTCGAGCCGGGAGAACTCCAGCGTGAACGGGAGCACGCACACCGCGTCCACACCGAGGCCCGCAAGCAGCTCGGCCCGACGCCGGGCGGAGCAGAGGAACGGCGGGTGACTGCCCGGCCGGACTACCTCATCGGGATGCGGGTCGAACGTCACCGCCACCACGGGCCGGCCGCGCTCACGGCCGAGCTGCGCCGCGCGTTCGACGATGCGCTGATGACCCCGGTGCACGCCGTCGAACTTGCCGATCGTGACGACGGACTCGCCCCATTGTGCGGGCACCTCATCTAGCCCCTGCCAGCGGTACACGGGTCTCCGGCCCTCCTTAGCTCGGCACCAAGCCTACGGGGCGGTGAAGACAGCTAGGGAGCGGAGGGAGCCCGATTCGGCTGTGACTAGCGCGACCAGCGTGCCGTCTGGGGCGAAGGCCGCCACTGGGGCACCTGGAGTCGGCCAATCGCCGGAGGGGAGCGGCAGGCGCGCACCCTGGGCCAGGCGGCGGCCCTCGTCGGCGGACAGGTCAAGCCGCGGAAAGGCCGCGGCGGCTGCCTCCTCCAGGGAGGTCATCCACGAGGCCGCCGGAGGGACGGCGGGAAGCTGGGGAGCAGGAGTCGCCTCGGTCCGTTCGGGATCAAGGTTTTGGCGCTTTTGATCTTCGAGATCTTGCAAGGTGTGGGCTTGAGCCAGATCGTAGGGGCCGACGGCGGTGCGGCGGAGCGCGGTCAGATGGCCGCCGGTGCCGAGCGCGACGCCGAGGTCGCGGGCCAGGGCGCGGATGTAGGTGCCGCTTGAGCAGCGGATCACCGCGTCAATGTCGAGGAAATCGCCGACCGGGCGGACGGCGGTGACGGTGAACTCGTAGACGGTGACCGGGCGGGCGGCCAGTTCCGGCGCGGCGCCCGCTCGGGTGAGCTTGTAGGCGCGCTGGCCGTTGACCTTGATCGCGCTGACGCCGGGCGGGACCTGCCAGATGTCGCCGGTGAGCTCGGCGATCTCGGCGTCGAGGGCGCCGGGGGCGAGGTCGGTCGCCGGGCTGCCGCCGGTCGGCTCCCCCTCGGCGTCGTCGGTGCTAGTCGACGCGCCGAGGCGGATCGTGGCGACGTAGGTCTTCTCGGTCAGGGTGAGGTAGCCGAGCAGCCTGGTCGCCTTCTCCACGCCGATGACGAGCACGCCGGTCGCCATCGGGTCGAGGGTCCCGGCGTGCCCGACGCGGCGCGTCCCGGCCAGGCGGCGGACTCGCGCGACCACGTCGTGCGAGGTCATGCCGCCTGGCTTATCTACGATCATCAAGCCGCTGGCCGCGGTCATCCGCGTTCGCCGCCGCCGATTTCCTCGGTGTCTCCGAGTTCGTCGCCGTCTTCGAGGTCGCCGTCCTCGCCCTCGTCCCAGTCGTCATCGTCGTCGGCGGGCTTCTTGTACGGGTCGGGGTCGCCGGCCCACTCGGCGCCCTCGCGGGCCTGGGCGAGCTGCTCGTCCGCCTGGCGCGCGGCCGCGATCGCGTCATCGATCCGGCGGGCGCTGTCGGGCAGCACGTCGGCCACGAACTCAATCGACGGGGCGTGCCGCAGGCCGATGATCCGGCCGACCTCGGAGCGGATGATGCCGGTCGCGCTCGCCAGCGCGTCGGCCGTCTCGGCCTGCTCCTCGGGCGTGCCGAAGACCGTGTAGAAGACCTTCGCCTCGCGCCAGTCGCCGGTCAGCCGAACCTCGGTCACGGTGACGAAGCCAAGACGCGGGTCCTTGATCCGGCGCTCGAGCAGCTCGGCGACGAGCTTGGAGATCCGTTCGGCGAGACGGCGCGTGCGAGCGTCGCTCATGGCGGTTACTCCTCTTCGGTAAAGAGACGCTGCCTAGCGGACAGCAGCTCGATCTCCGGGTGGCCCGCCACCAGGCGCTCGCACTCGTCGAGCAGCCCGGTGGCGTTCCCGGCGGTGTCTGAAACCACCGCCACCCCGATCTCGGCACGCCGATGCAGGTCAAGATGGCCCGTCTCGGCTACCGCGACGCCGGGGTAGCGGCGGCGCAGCTCGGCGACGAGCGGCCTGACGACGGACCGCTTCTGCTTAAGGGAGCGGACGTCGCCAAGCAGCACGTCAAGTGTCAGCGCGGCTACGTACATCGTTGTCGGGTTGGCCTGGCGCGGTTAGGCGCGCGGCTTCTCCCGCATCTCGAACGTCTCGATGACGTCCTCGATCCTGATGTCGTTGTAGCCGATGCCGATACCGCACTCGAAGCCCTCGCGGACCTCGGTCGCGTCGTCCTTGAACCGGCGCAGCGACTCGACCGTGAGGTTGTCCGAGATCACCACGCTGTCCCTGATCAGCCGCGCCTTGCTGTTGCGGGTGATCGTGCCGGAGCGGACGATGCAGCCGGCCACGGTGCCAACCCTCGGCACCTTGAAGAGCTCGCGGACTTCCGCCGTGCCGAGCTGGGCCTCCTCGAACTCGGGCTTGAGCATGCCCCTGAGCGCGGCCTCGATCTCCTCGATCGCCTGGTAGATGATCGAGTAGTAGCGGATGTCGACGCCCTCGCGCTGCGCCAGCTCGCCTGCCCGTCCCGCCGGGCGGACGTTGAAGCCGATGATCACCGCTTCTGAGGCGATGGCCAGGTTCACGTCGTCCTGCGTGATCGCGCCGACGCCGCGGCCGATGACCCGAAGGCTGACCTCTTCGCCGACGTCGAGCTTGAGCAGCGCGTCCTCCAGGGCCTCGACCGAGCCGGACACGTCGCCCTTGATGATCAGCAGCAGCTCTTCGCGCTCGCCCGCCTTCAGGGCCGACTCGAGGTCCTCGAGCGTGACCCGCCGACGTCGCTGCGCGAACTGGGCGGTCCGCTCGCGGGCCTCCCGGCGCTCGGCGATCTGCCTGGCCATCCGGTCGTCGCTGACGACCAGGAAGTTGTCGCCCGCCTTGGGGACCGCGGTCAGGCCGAGAACCTGCACCGGGCGGGACGGCGGCGCCTCGCTAAGCGGCTTGCCGTCCTCGTCCAGCATGGCCCTGACTCGGCCGTAGGCCTCGCCGGCCACGATCGAGTCGCCCACGTGCAGCGTGCCGCGCTGAACGAGCACGGTCGCCACCGGGCCGCGGCCCTTGTCGAGCTGGGCCTCGATCGCGACGCCCTGCGCGTCCTGGTGCGGGTTCGCACGCAGGTCGAGCGCGGCGTCGGCGGTCAGGATGATCGCCTCGAGCAGGGCCTCGATGCCGATCCCCTTGGTCGCGGACACGTCCACGAACTGGGTGTCGCCACCGAACTCCTCGGCCACCAGGCCGTACTCGGTCAGCTGAGCGCGAACCCGGTTCGGGTCGGCGCCCTCCTTGTCGACCTTGTTGACCGCCACCACGATCGGCACGCCGGCCGCCTGCGCGTGGTTCAGCGCCTCGGTGGTCTGCGGCTTCACGCCGTCATCGGCCGCGACGACCAGGACCGCGAGGTCAGTGGTCTCCGCACCGCGGGCACGCATGGCGGTGAACGCCTCGTGACCGGGGGTGTCGATGAAGGTGATCTTCCGCTCCTGGCCGTCGACCTCGGAGGTCACCTGGTAGGCACCGATGTGCTGGGTGATGCCACCCGCCTCTTTCGAGACGACGTTGGTGTGCCTGATCGCGTCAAGGAGCTTGGTCTTGCCGTGGTCGACGTGACCCATGACGGTGACGACCGGCGGCCTGGCCACCAGGTCCTCATCGCCGCCCTCGTCCTCACCGAAGTCGATGTCGAACGTCTCGAGCAGCTCCCGGTCCTCCTCCTCGGGGGAGACGACCTGGACGTTGTAGTTCAGCTCGGCGCCGAGCAGCTGGAGTGTCTCGTCGTTCACCGACTGGGTGGCGGTGACCATCTCGCCCAGGTGGAACAGCACCTGGACCAGGCTCGCCGGGTTGGCGCCGATCTTGTCCGCGAAGTCGGACAGGGACGCGCCCCGGCTGAGGCGGATGACCTGGCCGTTGCCACGCGGGACGGACACGCCGCCGATGGACGGCGCCTGCATGTTGTCGAACTCTTGCCGCCGCTGCCGCTTCGACTTGCGGGCACGGCCCGGCTTGCCGCCGGGACGCCCGAAGGCACCCGCGGTACCGCCTGACCGGCCGCGGCCGCCGCCGCCACCGCCACCGGGACGGGCGCCGCCGCCGCCGGCCGGAGGACCGCCGCCACCGGGACGGGCGCCGCCGCCGGCACCGCCGGGACCGCCGCCACCGGGACGAGGACCGCCGCCGACGCCCGCCGGACGGCCGGGACCGCCGCCGGGACGCGGGCCGCTGAAGCCGCCGCCCGCACCGCCGGGACGCGGGCCACGGCCTGCCCCCGGGCCGCCGGGCCGCGGACCGCCGCCCTGGCCGCCGGGGCCGCCCGGGCCCACCGGGCGGGACGGCATGCTCATCGGGCTGGGACGCGGACCGCCGGGACGCGGGCCACCGGGGCCAGCCGGGCGGGGACCGCCCGGACGCGGGCCGCCGTCGCTGTGCGCGGGCGCGCCGGGACGAGCGCCGTAGCCCGCACCGGAGCCGTCGGGACGCGGACCGCCGGGACGGGGGCCGCGGTCGCCGCGGTCGCCGCGGTCGCCACGGTCACCCGGACGCGGAGCGCCGGGACCGGTCGCCCCGGGTGCGCCAGGCGGGCCGGTACGCGGACCGCGATCGCGGTCGCTGCGCTCGGGCCGATCGGTACGGTCGCCGAAGCCCGGGCGAGCGGCCGGAGCCGAGCCCATGCCGGTCGCGGTGGAGCTGAATGGGTTGTTACCCGGCCGGGGACCGGGACGCGGGCCGCGCTGGGCGGGCGCACCCGGCCTGGGCGCGCCGCCGGGACGCGGGGCGCCGGAAGCCGGACGCGGCGCGGCGGACGGGCCGCCCGGCGCGGTTCCTGGCGCGGCTTCCTGAGACTGGGGACCCCCCTGCGGGCCACCCGGGCGCGGTGCGCCGGGGCGGGCTGCGCCAGGCCGCGGGCCGGCGGGCGCGCCGGAGACGCTGCCCTGACCACCCTGGCCGGGTGTGGCCGGGCGCGGGCCCGGGGCGGGACGCGCGGGGGCGGACGGCGCGGCCGGAGCCGCGGACGCCGCGATCGGCGCCGGAGAGGCCGGCGCCGCAGGAGCAGCCGGGGCCACCGGGGCACCCGCTGCGGGAACGCCGGGCGCGGTGACGCCAGGCACGGACGGAACAGGACGCGGCGGACCTGGCCGCGGCGCAGGCCTAACACCCGCACCGGCGGCAGGGGCCAGTGGTGCGGCGGGCGCGCTTGGCGCGCCTGACGGAGCGGCGACGGGGCCGCCGGCCGCCGGGGCGCCGTCGGGCACCCGGGCCGGGCCTCGGTCGCTGCGGACCTGGCCACCCTGATCACGGCGGCCCTGGTCGCGGCCACCTGGCGCCGCGCCACCGCCGTTACGGTCCGGCTTGGCCGAACCGCTGTTGAGCGACTCCTTAAGCTTGCGCACCACCGGCGCCTCGATCGTCGAGGACGCGGAACGCACGAACTCGCCCATCTCCTCGAGCTTGGTCATGACGACCTTGCTCTCTACTCCGAACTCTTTCGCGAGTTCGTAAACCCGGACCTTCGCCACTATGCTCCTCTGTTCGGCCCTTCCTGGGCCTTAAAACCGGATCATCAACCGATCCGGCGCATAGCGTGCGTGCTCCGGGTCGGCGTCAGTTCGTGCCGTTCATCGCCTTGTGCTCATCGAGCGCTCATCGCTTCTCGACCTGCTTTCCGTACAGGTTTTCCGTCTTGTCTAGCTTGCTTCCCGTCGCCATTGACCGTCCCGCTCTCTTGCCGACAGCTATGTTATGCCCGGCTGTCAGTCCCGGGAAAGGTACGAAGCAAGCGGTGCGGCGCTAAGCGAACCCGGGGCGCGCAGTGCGCGTGAGAACGCCCGGCGCCGCTGCGCCAGTTCGAAGCATGCCTGGCTGGGATGCAGGTACGCGCCCCGGCCGGGCTGCCGCGCTTGGGGGTCGGGCACGATGCCGTCCCCGTCCACCACTAGGCGAAGCAGGCTGGACTTCGCCGCGCGTGCCTTACAGCCAACACAGGTGCGTACGGGGTGATTCCCCGACTCAGGCAGCTCAGCTCGCGCGGTCATTGCCACCCTAGTCTACCCTGTTTTCCCCGCTCGCCTCCGGGCTGTGCTCTCCCCGCTCTGTTTCCAGCCCCCGGCTTACCGGGCGCTGGGGACCCCTGCCCTCTCCCTCGTCGGTCTGTCGCTGCGCTCCCTCCCCCCTCAGTCCGAAGACAGGGGCGCGCCCTTTGGCTCCCCGGGGGGCTGGCGTTGGAGGGAGCCTCCGTCAGGAGGCGGCGTCGGGAGTGTCGCGGGCGGGGGAACGCGAGCCGGATGTCGCGCCGGCCGGAGGGGCGGTCGTCACGCCGTCGGAACGGATGTCGATCCGCCAGCCGGTGAGGCGGGCGGCGAGGCGGGCGTTCTGGCCTTCCTTGCCGATTGCGAGCGAGAGCTGGTAGTCGGGGACCGTCACCCGCGCCTCCATCGCGTCGCGGTCGACGACCTCAACCTGGGTGACCCGGGCCGGGGAGAGCGCGTTGGCGACGAACTCGGCCGGGTCATCGGAGTAGTCGACGATGTCGATCTTCTCTCCGTGCAGCTCCGCCATCACGTTCCTAACCCGGCTGCCGACCGGGCCGATGCAGGCGCCCTTGGCGTTCACGCCCTGCTGGTGGGACTGCACGGCGATCTTGGTCCGGTGCCCGGCCTCGCGGGCGATCTTGACGATCTCCACCGCGCCGCTCGCGATCTCGGGCACCTCTAGCGCGAACAGCTTCCTGACCAGGTCCGGGTGGGTGCGCGAGAGCGTCACGGACGGGCCCTTGTGCCCCTTGCGAACCCGCCAGACGTAGCACCTGATCCGCTCGCCGTGCACGTAGCGCTCGCCTGGCACCTGTTCGGCGGGCGGCAGCACGGCCTCGATCTTGCCGAGGTCGACGAGCACCGTGCGCGGATCCCGGCCCTGCTGGATCACGCCCGCCACGATGTCGCCCTCGTGCCCGGCGTATTCGCCGAAGGTGATCTCGTCCTCGACGTCGCGCAGCCGCTGCAGGATCACCTGCCTGGCGGTGGTCGCAGCGATCCGGCCGAACCCGGCCGGGGTGTCGTCGTACTCACGCCCGGTCACCCCGTCCTCGGCCGCCTCCCGCGCCCAGACGGTGACGTGGCCGGTCGCCCGGTTCACCTCGACGCGCGCGGCCGGGTTGGCGCCCTCGGTCTTGTGATACGCCATCAGCAGCGCGTCCTCGATCGCCTTGATGGCCGTTTCCGACGAGATGTCCTTCTCGTTCTCGAGACTGCGCAGCACGCTCAGGTCAATGTCCATCGCCGCCAGCTCCAAGGTCTTCTTCGTCTTCGTTGCCGTCTTCTTCGTCGGCAAGCTCCGGATCTTCTGACTCGTCGAGTTCGGCATCCGGAATCCGCCCGAACTCGATCTGGACGGCGCCCGCGCCCAGCTCCCCGTGCCCGAACCGGCGCTCGCCGCCGGCCAGGTCAAGCGTGACGCCGTCGGCGTCCGCGGCCATTATCCGGCCTTCGACCGTGCCCTCCCCGGTCACCTTCACCTTCACCAGCCGGCCGACCGCGCGCCGCCAGTGCCTCGGCTCGGTCAGCGGGCGGTCCACCCCGGGCGAGGAGACCTCCAGGGTGTACGGCACGTCGCCGAGCGCGCTGGCCTGGTCGAGCAGCGCGGAAATCTCGCGGCTGACGTCGGCCGCGTCGTCCAGGCTCACCCCGTGGTCGCCGTCCACCACGATCCGCAGCAGCCGCCGCTTGCCGGCCACCGACATCCGCACCGACTCCAGGTCCAT
This sequence comes from uncultured Actinomycetota bacterium, assembly GCA_963773105.1. GTDB lineage: Bacteria > Actinomycetota > Actinomycetes > Streptosporangiales > Streptosporangiaceae > Trebonia. The sequence continues at coordinate 185,354 of CAVZAA010000001.1, read as the reverse complement.
TCCGGCTGAGGCGACCACGGGCTCGATGAGTCCTGCCAGCCGCTTGTCCTCCACCGGGCCGACCGCAGAACGGGAGCCACTGGGCATCTCGACCTCCTCGTCCGCGAGTCTCCGAACCCACTATCACCTAGGCTTATATCTTCGCAGGTCCAGCGTATAGGCCACGGACGCAGCGTACCGCCGCCGACGCGAAGCGGCGGCAAACCCGCCCGCCCCGCGCGCCGCAGCAGCGACTCGCCGCCCCAGTAGCCGCGCACCCGTGTCACCCGCGGTGACGTGGCATGCTTAGAGCCTATGCTGTCAAGGCGTCAGTTGCTCGCCGCGTCGCCCACGACGTTGCCCCTGTTTCTCGCGCTGAGCGCATGCAAAGGCCCGGCCGTGCTTAGCGGTCCTCCGCCGGTGACCGACCAGACGCGGATGCTGCTGCATGCCGTGACCGCCGAGCTGAACCTAATCTGGATATACAACAAGACCATGGCCGGCTATTCCGGCCTCAGGCCGACGCTCGCACCGCTGCTGGCCGAGCACCAGGCGCACCTGGTCCGGCTGCGCGCCCGCGTCATCGAGCCGCCGGGCAAGAAGGTCCCCGACACTGTGACGGCACGACCCGCCCTCGACGCCACCGCCGAGGGCGCGCTCACTCAGCTCAGGGACGCCGAGCAGGCCGCGGTCGCGGCGCTCCTGAGCCGCCTTGGCGGCGCGTCCCCGTCGCTTGCGCAGCTCTACGCGTCGATCGCAACCTCGGAGGCGACCCACGTGTCCACGCTGGCGGCCCGGATCGAGCAGAATCGGCCGAGTTCGTGAAGGCGCCAAGCGCGACCGAGATCGCGGCCCTGCAAGCCGCCCTGGCGGCCGAGCACGCGGCGATTTACGGCTACGGCGTCGTCGGCGCCATGCTTACCGGCAACCCCCGGTCGCTGGCGCACACCGACTGGATCGCGCACCAGGACGCGCGCGACACCCTGCAGCAGATGCTGGTGAAGGTCGGCGCGACCCCGGTCGCCGCGAGCCCCGCGTACCAGCTGCCGTTCCCCGTCACCGGCGAGGCCTCGGCCGTCCGGCTGGCCGCCGCCCTCGAGGACGGCGTGACCCAGGCCTACCTGGGCCTGGTGGCCGTGACCGACCGAACGCTGAGATCCTTCGGCGCGCTGGCGATGCAGCCGCCCGCGAACCGGGCCGTCGCCTGGCGCGGGACCACCGTCGCCTTCCCCGGAATGCCGACCACGTAGCGGGCGGGAAACAATTCGACCTATGTCCGAACCCCAGCTTGAGACATTTCCGGCTGGGGGCGTGATTGTGCGCTGTTCGAGCCGCATAGAGCGCCCCCCAGGACACGATGCCCTAACAGGACACAATGATGCAGGGGCTGAGTTAGTCCCGGGCGCTCGGGAGGGAGAGGACGCGCGCGATGGCGGTGGCGGCGGCGTCCAGGTCGTCGGCGACGGAGATCCGCTCCGCCCACGACCACCAGAACCACCAGAGGCCGTCCTTGCCCCGGTCGGCGTAGACGTTCTCCTCGAGTGCCCGCGCGGCCGGATTCGTGATGTACACGCTCGGCACCCGGCCCGGGGGCGCCATCAGCCAGGCCTCGAGACCTCGGTTAGTAAGTTCCTCGGCCAGCTTGTCGAGGTAGACAGTTGCCGCAGCGTGATTGCCCTTGGCTTCCACCGAACATCACCGTTACTGATCGTAGGTTTCCCGGGACTTAGGCGCATCAATCGTCCAAGAATGCCGCTACCCCGCCGACCGCGCAACGCGCCTGGCGAAAATGCCGGGACGGGCCCCAATAAGTCGGCCCGTTTTAATAGTACGTAACAGAAGCTCGGCCGGCAGGGGCTCTGCATGAAATACCGTGAGCCGCGATACCGCGCGGGTAAGCGCGACGTAAAGCCGCCGCAGGCCATAGGCCTCGCCGGTGGCGATCCGGCCCGGTTCGACCAGCACGACATGGTCGAACTCGAGCCCCTTGGCCAGCGTGACCGGCACGATTGTCAACCGGCCATCATCTGTTTCGGCCGCGCCTAGTACCCCGAAGGGGAGCCCGGCCGCCGCCAGGGCCGCCGAGACCTCCGCTACCTGCGCGTCGGCGCAGATCAGGGCGACCGAACCGGGTCGCTCGAGCGCGGTCGCGCAGCCTGCCGCCACCCACTCGCCGAGCTCGCCCGCCTCGACGTTGACCACGGCCAGGGACTCGGGGTCGGCGCGCAGCGACCTGGCCGGCCCCAGCCCGGGCGCGATCGCGGGCAGCAGCCGGGAGGCGTAGTCGAGGATCTGCCTCGGCACCCGGTAGCCGACGTCGAGCTCGCGCACCGCGGCGTCCGGCTTGCCCAGGTGCTTCAGCAGCTCGGGCCAGGATGTCGCCGCCCACGGGGTGGTGCCCTGGGCGATGTCGCCGAGCACGGTCGCGGCGCCGGTCGCGCACCGCCGCCCGATCGCGCGCATCTCCATCGGCGACAGGTCCTGCGCCTCGTCCACCACCACGTGGGCGATCGACGGCGTGCGCTCGATGAGATCGGCCGCCTCGTCGATCAGCACCTGATCGGCGCGGGTCCAGGGGGCGGCGGCGAGGCCGCGGGGGACCTTCTGCCAGCGGATGAGGTCAAGTTCGGCCGGCGAGAGTCGGCCCGGACCGTTCGGTATGAGCTGATTTTGATCTGAGAGGACGGTGAAGACCAGACGCTTCGGATCCACCTTCGGCCAGACCTCGTCCACGCACTTGCGGACCGGCGCGGAGCGGCGGACCGAGTCGTGGGTGCGGTCGTCGCAGGTCTCGCCGGCCGCCTCGAGCTGGCTGAGAATGACGTGCGCGATCCGGTGCGCGAGGAGCTCGCGGCCGGTCCCGTAGCGGACGCCGCGGTCGCGCAGCTCCTGGGCGAGCGCCTCGATCTCGTGCGCGGGGACCCGCAGCCGGCGCGTGCCCCGGCTGAGCACCAGCGCCTGCGCGGGAGGCCTGACCGACGACCACAGGACGTCATGCAGGAGCGCGGCCATCCGGGCGTCGCCCTTGACCGTCGCCGCCTCGTCGGTGTCCGTGCCGCGGATGGGGGTGGTCGCGACCAGGTCGGCCACCGTGGTCTGGGTGACGTCCAGCTCGCCGAGGGCGGGCAGCACGTTCCTGATGTAGGAGAGGAAGGCGAGGTTCGGGCCTACGACGACCACGCCGCGCCTGGTCACCTGCTCCTTGTGCGCGTAGAGCAGGTACGCCACCCGGTGCAGGCCGACGGCGGTCTTTCCGGTGCCGGGCGCGCCCTGCACGCACACGGTCGTCGCCGCGCCCGCCCGGACGATGTCGTCCTGCTCGGGCTGGATGGTCGCGACGATGTCGCGCATCGGGCCGGACCGGGGCCGCTCGATCTCGTTGATCAGCAGGTTGCTGACGGGCTGAAAATCAGTTTGGTCCGAACGGACCGGGGCGGCTGCGGCGGCTGCATTGCTCTTGAATCGTTCGTCTTCGTAGGCGGTGAGCGCGCCCCCGGCGAACCCGAATCTCCGCCTGAGGGTGAGGCCCATCGGCTCGGGCTGGCTGGCCCGGTAGAACGGCCTCGATACCGGGGCCCGCCAGTCGAGCACGACCGGGGTACCGTCGGGGTCGTGCACGTGGCGGCGGCCGATGTGGAAGTCGGCCCCCGCGAAGTCTTCGTCCCGCCTGGCCAGCTCGCTGTAGTCGAGGCGGCCGAAGAACAGCGGCGCGTCCGGCAGGTCCTTCAGCGCCTCGGCCCGGCGGTACAGGTCGGCCTTGAGGTACTCGAGCGAGACGCGGTCGCCTGCCATCGGGTTCTTGGCGAGCTCAAGGGCGTTCTCGCGCATCAGGTGGAGGAACTCGCGGGAGCGTGCCAGGTGGGCGCGCTCGGCTGCGATGACGCTGTCCTCGATGTCGTCGCTGGGCTTGGTCTTGTTGGCTGTCTTGTCGGCTGTCTTGGCTGCGGCCGCTGGCCCGGCGTCGGCGGGCATGGGTGAACCCCCTGGAAGGTGCGGATGGGCTTTGGGCTCGACGATTGAGAGCGAAGCTCAAAACCCTAGCACCGGGGCGGGCGCAGCGTCATCTTGGTTTCCCCGGCGGCGTTTCTTTCATTGGAGCGGGCTGACCTGATCAGATGGGTGCATGGGGCCGTTGATCAGGCACGCGGGGACTTGGACGATCGAGGACATGATGGCCTCGCCGTGGCATTACCTGCCGGTTGAGGTTCCGGCCGGGGCGGCGGCGCTGCGGGTGACGCTCTCGTACTCGCGTGACGGCGGGGCGGTGCTTGACCTCGGGTGCTTCGGCCCGTTCGGGTTCCGCGGCTGGTCGGGGGGCGCGCGGTCGTCGTTCGTGATCTCGCCGCTGGGGGCCACGCCGGGGTACCTGGCCGGTGAGGTGGTTGCCGGGGTGTGGCGGGTGGCCATCGGGCTGTACAAGGTGCCTGCCTCAGGGCGTGCGGTATGAGGTGACGGCGGAGGTGGTCGGCGGGGCCGACGGGGCGGGTTGGGTGGCCGAGGCGCTCGCGGCTGACGGGGTGGCGGCTGATGGGGTGGCGGCTGATGGGGTTGCGTTGGCGGACGGAGCGGCGCTGGTGCCGTCGGTGCCTGCGGAGCGGCCGGGGCGGCGGCCGCTGCCCGCCGCGCTGGGGCGGACGTGGCTGGCGGGCGACCTGCACGCGCATACGGTCCACTCCGACGGTGCCCTGACCGTGCCGGAACTGGCCGCGCTGGCGGTCTCGCGCGGGCTGGACTTCGTCGCCGTCACCGACCACAACACGGTCAGCCATCACCGTGAGCTGGCTGCCGCCTCGGCCGCTTACGGGATCACGCTGGTGCCCGGGCAGGAGGTGACGACCTCTCGGGGGCACGCCGGGGTGCTCGGCGACACCGGGTGGATCGACTTCAGGACCTCGGCCGACGCGTGGCTGGCGGCGGCCGAGGTCGGCGGCGGGCTGATGTCGATCAACCATCCGTTCGCGGGGGACGTTAGCTGGCTGCACTCGATGGCACGCCGCCCGCCGCTGCTCGAGGTCTGGCACTGGTCCTGGCTCGACCCCACCTGGACCACGCCGCTGTCGTGGTGGCAGGCCTGGGATCCGTCGGCGATTCCGGTCGGCGGCAGCGACTGGCACCGGCCGGGGTCAGATTCGCCGCTGGGCACGCCGACGACGTGGGTGGAGTGCGATGAGGACTCGGGAGTTGCCGGTGTGATCGAGGGGTTGCGCGCGGGGCGGGTGGCGATCACCGCCTCGCGCAACGGGCCGGTACTGCTGAGACACGACGGCGGATTCGTCGCCGTTGGGGCGGACGGCCTGCTGCTGGCCGACGCCGGAGGGACCCTACCGGCGGGTTGCAGGCGACGTCGCGCGCCTGCCCGACCGACCCGGCTACCACCGGCTGATAACCCCACTGGGCGCAACCGTCGCGCTGACCGCGTGAGTCCCATCAGCTTCCTATCAGTTCTGACCATTTTTTCGCCTTCCTATCGGTTCTGACCACTTTTACGTCCGATTTGCCCGATTTGAATGGTCAGAACCGATAGATAGATGAAGTCAGTGGTCAGAACTGATAGAAGGATGATGGTGGTCGAGGGTCTGGCGAGGGCAGGGGTGAGTGCGGGCCGCGACGGAGACGGGGACCAGGTGCGACGTTTACGCCGTGGCTAGGTAGCGGACGCGGGCGCGGAGCAGGGCGCGGTGCGCGGTTAGGTCGTCTACCTCGTCGGGCTTGCCGGGGCACTCGCCTGCGGCGACGGCGTTCTCCAGGCGGGTGCGGGCGTCGTCGGGCTCGATCGGCTCGAAGACGATCAGCGGGTCGTTCTCGGCCGCCATCCAGGTCTTGTCGAGCAGGCCCGCCGCGTCATCGACCCATGCGTCCTTGATCTTGCCGCCCTGGCCGTGGTCGATCAGCACCGACAGGGCATGCTCGGCTTCGCCGTAGCCGAAGCTCACGGTGATCGACTCCTGCCGGCCGCCGACGTCGCCGTAGTGCCAGCACCTCCCGACCGTGGGCGAACCGAGGCCGGCCGCCCAGTCCGGGTCGGCCACGCCGGTTGCGGTCAGCCGCTGCGCCGCCTCGGCCGCCGTTGCGCTGAGCGCGGGCGACCCGATCGCGGCGAGGATCCGCAGCAGCGCGAGCGCCTCGGGCGTCGCGCTGACCTCGGCGGCGGGGACCAGGGAGACGGCCAGCTCCGCCATGACGTCCGCGCCCTCGGTGCCGCCGCCGGACAGCGCGCCGATGATGTCCGAGCCCCACAGCTCGGCATCGATCGGCTTGCGCAGGTGGGCGAGTACCTCGCGGGCCTCGCGGAGCACGACGTTGGACGCCTGCGCCGGCTGCAGCGGCGCAAACAGCGCGGCGATGTCAGGGTCTGCCTGGGCCATGCGCGGTATTGTGGCACGCTAGGCCCGATTTCGTGGCGTTACTGATTTGAATCGATATTGATGCCGCGCGCGAAGCAGTCGGCCAGGTGGTCGTTGACCAGACCGCAGGCCTGCATGGCGGCGTAGACGGTGACCGGGCCCGTGAACACGAAGCCGCGGGCGCGCAACTCCTTGGCCAGCTGTTTTGACGCTTGCGTGTGCGGGGGGACGTCGGCCAGGGTGACCGGGGCCGGGGCGGACGGGGCGTCGGCGAAGCCCCAGAACAGTTCGCTCAGCCCTTCCTTGAGCCTCATGGCGGCGCGGGCGTTGTTGATGGCGGCGTGGATCTTGGCCCGGTTCCTGACGATGCCGGCGTCGGCCAGCAGCCGGGCCACGTCGTCATCGCCGAACGCGGCGACCGCCTCGATGTCGAAGCCTGCGAAGGCCGCCCTGAAGTTCTCCCGCTTGCGCAAGATCGTGAGCCAGGACAGGCCGGACTGGAAGGCCTCCAGGCAGAGCCGCTCGAAGATCGGCTGGTCGCCGCGGACCTGGCGTCCCCACTCGGTGTCGTGGTAGGCAAGGTAGTCGGGCGCGCTCAGCCCCCACGGGCAGCGCAGCCTGCCGTCGGGGCCGGCCACAGCGCCTTTCCCCGCCCCCGTCGCCGTATCGCCGCCCGTCACGGCCGGCTCCGCGGACGGCACGTCAGTCATGCGACTGCTCCGGCGGCGGCGCGGGGTTGAACGGAGCCCGACGGTGCCGCGCAGTCATGTAGGGGCTGCTGAGCGGCTGCGCGGCCGGCTCGCTGGTGAGGTCGGTGACCAACTGCTCAAGCGCCACGATCCGGATGTCGCGGTCGCGGATCGACGCGGCGATCCGGTCCATCGCCTCGTCGGTCGCCTGCATGTTGTAGCCCCACAGCGCCGTCGGCGGGCGCAGCAGGGCGATATCCGTCGCCGAGACCGGCCCAAGCTCGAGCTCGCGATAGTCGCCCCGCTCGGTCGACAACTCCCCGCCACGCCCGCGCGCGACCAGCACCGCGACGGCCACCACGATCAGGATGACGATCAACTCAAGAACAAGCACATACGAATCGTGCCACGAACCGCGGCCGGCGTCGCGTTCAGCCGCCCCGCAGCGCCCTATTTGCGGGCCATTCCGGCGTGGGCGGTCTTGATGATCTTGAGCACCTCGGCCGGGTCGTCGGCGACGTGGAACAGCTCCAGTTCCTCGGGGCCGATGTTGCCCTCGGCCAGCATCGTCTCCTTGAGCCAGCCGAGCAGGCCGTTCCAGTAGGCGCTGCCGACCAGGACGATCGGGAACTTGGTGATCTTCCCGGTGGCGACGAGCGTGAGCGCCTCGAACAGCTCGTCCATCGTGCCGAAGCCGCCCGGCAGCACCACGAACGCCTGCGAGTACTTGATGAAGACGGTCTTGCGGACGAAGAAGTAGCGGAACTCCACGCCGACGTTCACGTAGTCGTTGAGGCCGGACTCCATCGGCAGCTCGATGCCGAGGCCGACGGACACGCCACCCGCCTCGGCGGCGCCCTTGTTCGCCGCCTCCATGATGCCCGGGCCGCCGCCGGTGATCACCGCGTAGCCGGCCTTGACCAGCCCCGAGGCGATCTCGTCGGCCAGCAGGTACTCGGCCGTGTCCCGTTTCGTCCGCGCCGACCCGAACACGGACACGGCCATGCCGAGCTCGGCCAGCAGCCCGAACCCCTCCACGAACTCCGCCTGAATGCGCATGACCCGCCACGGGTCCGCGTGCACCCAGTCCGAAGGACCGCGGCGGTCGAGCAGCCGCTGGTCGGTTGTCGTCGCCGGAATCTGCTTGTCGCGCAACGTCACGGGCCCCTGGCGTCGGACCCTTCGCGCGTTACTTCCACCCATAGTCCTACCCACGGTAGCCACCAACTGTCGGTGCTCTGGCGGAAACACGCCGTACCGAAGGGAAACGGCAGGCGAACGATCAGCCGTTGACGCCGTGGTCGCGGAGGATCGCGTTCAGCTCCGTCTTGTCGTGGCGGTGGCCGGCCGCCAGCCGGCGGAGCATGAGCAGGCAGGGCAGGCCGTACTCGCCGCCGGGGAATTTCCGCATCCGAGTGCCGCCGACGCAGACCGACCAGGCCGGCGCCTCCCCCGGGGTCAGTTCATCGCCGGTCTCCACGTCGATGACGTGGGTGGTCTTGGTCAGGATCGAGCCGGCCCCGAGCACGGCGCCCTCCCGCACCCGCGCCCCGTCCACGACCATCGACCGGGAGCCGATCATGCATTCGTCCTCGACCACGACCGGGACCGCGTTCGGCGGCTCGAGCACGCCGCCGATCCCCACCCCGCCGGAGAGGTGGACGTTCTTCCCGATCTGGGCGCAGGACCCGACCGTCGCCCAGGTGTCCACCATCGTGCCCTCGTCCACGTACGCGCCGACGTTGACGAACGAGGGCATCAGGACCGTGCCGGGGGCGATGTAGGCGCCCCAGCGGGCGATCGCGCCCGGCACCACGCGCACCCCGTCGAGCCGCGTCTTGAGCGGCACCCGGTCGTGCTGGCGGAAGTCGCCGACCTGCGACTGCACCATCGGCAGCAGCCGGAACGCCAGCAGTATCGCGCGTTTGGCCCGTTCGTCGACCACGACCTCATCGGTCCGCACGTCGACGAACGCGACGCGGGCCTTGCCCGCGTCGATCTCGTCCACCGCGGCCACCACCTCGGCCCGGGCGGCGGAGTCGGCCGGGCTCAGCTCTGCCCGCCGCTCCCACAGCTCGTCGATGGCCGCCGCAAGCGGAGACCTCACATCACTCATGCCGAGCGACTCTAGTGCACCTGTCCGCAAGCTCGTCGGGGTTAGCCGGCGGCTTGCGGGCTCCTCGCGGTGTGGCGAGCGACTCCCCGTGCGGTGGTTGCCGTTGGGGGCGGGCCGGTGCCGGCCAGGGGACCGTGGGCGGACGGCCGTGATGGGGGCCGTCGCCGGGGGTCACGTCGTGCCGGGTGCACACCTGGCAGGTGCGTCCCGGCTCGGCGGTGCGTGATCCCCGCGCTCTCCTGCGGCGGGGGGATGGTGCCTCCGCCGCCGTTGCGGGCGGCGATGTTGGCGGCCGCGATCAGGTCGCGGTGCCCGGCGCGCCCGCAGTGCGGGCAGCGGAAATCCCGGCCGGCGGGCTTGGGCGCCCGCCGGGAACAGGCGGGCAGGTGGAGGACGTCCCCCGCTCGTCGACCAGGTTGACGGTGATCCCGGCGGCCTCGGCCTTGTCCTTCAGGGCGCGGATGAGGTGGCCGATGCGCCAGTCCCGAGTCCGCTGGTTATGCCGCCGGCCCGCCGGCAGGTTCAGGACGCCGCGCGGGTCGCCGACCGCCAGCGTCCCCACCCGGTGCCCCACCGCCCACGCCACGACGGTCTTGGCGGCCTCGTGCTGGGCCTGCCGGACCCGCCGCCGGTGCCGGGCCTCGGCGTGCCGCGCCCGGCGCTTGTGCCGGCGCCACCGGCGCGACCCCTGCTGCCCCGGCTTGGGGGCGCGGCGGGCGGCGGCGCGGGTGCGGCCCTTGCGGTCGCGCAGGTGCTGCCGGCACTCGGCGCGGATGGCCCGCCCGGAGACCAGCAACTGCGCCCCGCCCGGATCTGCGACGGCGTAGGGGTGGATGATGCCCAGGTCCACGCCCGCGACCCGGGCGGGGTCGGGCCCGGTCCCCTGCGGGTAGGCGGCCACGGGGACCTCGGCGGCGACGTCCAGGTACAGGCGCCCGGCGTCGAACCCGAGAGTCACCGACCGGACCCGCCCGGGTAGGGGATGTCCCGGTCCAGGCGCACCAGCAGCGGCGGGCGCCCCCGGGCGGCCGGGAGGCGCAGCACCCGCCCGTCCAGGGCGAACGTGCCCGCGTGCCAGCGGACCGGCACGAGGCCGCGCCCGCGCCGCGGGAACCGCGCCGAGGCGTCCCCCGCCCTGCGCCTTGCGGCGGCCGCGAACCAGGCGTCGGAGTACCGGCGCAGCACCGACCGGGCGCCGGCGCTGTCGAGCTCGCCGAAGGTGCCCGGCCCCGACACGGCCAGTTCCCGGCACAATTCCTGGTAGCCCGCCAGCGGGGCGTCCTGGCGGCGGCGCCGCCACCGGTTCAGCTACCGAACGTCCGGTAAGCCGTAAGGTGCCGGTTCCGGCGCTGACGCGGTGGTGCGCTGGTCCGCTCGATGGGGGCGGGAGCCCGCTGTGTTCTGGAAGGCTTGCCCACCGGCCCGGCGAAAAGCCGGGTAGTTTGACAACGTGCGGACGACCTCCTCGGGGCGCAGTGCTTCGTACAGCTACCAGCGTCCCTCGTGGCGCCGCCCGCTGATTCTGCTCGGGGTGCTCATCGTGATCGCGGGGGTGCTCGCGGCCGGCGCCTACGCCGCCTACAACGCCTACGGACGGTACGTCCAACGGTTGCTGACCATCCCCGGCTGCCAGGCGGGAACCGGCGCCAACGACATCGGCCTCGACTTCGGGCAGACGGCCGACGCGTCGATCATCGCCGGCGTGGCGGCCCGCGATCACCTCCCCCGCAAGGCGCTGATCATCGCTTATGCCACCGCGTTCCAGGAATCCAAGCTGGAGAACCTGAACTACGGCGACCGGGACTCGGTCGGCATCTTTCAGCAGCGGCCGTCGGAGGGGTGGGGCTCCAAGGCCCACCTCGAGGATCCCGCCTACGCGGCGGGCGCGTTCTTCAAGGCGCTGATGCGGATCCCCGGCTACGCGAAGCTGCCCGTCGATGTGGCCGCGCAAGATGTGCAACGGAGCGCGGACGGCTCGGCCTACGAGCAGTACACCCAGTCGGCCACCGTCCTCGCGACCGCCTTCACCGCCACCCCGCACGCCGTTACGTGCTGGTACGACCCGGTCTCGCAGGCGGCGAGCGACGGCGTCTCCGCCAAGTTGAACCTGCGCGCCGCCCTGAGCGGTTTCGCCGACGCCTTCGGCCGCCCCCGCAAGGGCGGCGCGGTGACCTCGGTCAGCGTGGCCCGTTCGGGCGGCTCGGCCGTGATCTCGGCCGCACGGGGGGACGGCTGGACGGCGGCCAACTGGCTAGTGGCCAATGCCAGCTCCTACGGCCTAACGCAGGTCAGCTACGGTGGGTACCAGTGGAAAGCCGGATTGAACGAAACCAGCTGGCAGGCGGCGGCCGCTCCTTCACATGGGCGTATTGTCGCCAGCTAGCAGGGCGAACCACCATACTGTTTGGTAGTTCAAGTGGGTTATGAACGTTAAAGAGGAGCTCCCGTGACCTACATCATCACGCAGCCATGCGTTGATGTGCTCGACAAGGCGTGCATCGAAGAGTGCCCGGTGGACTGCATCTACGAGGGCGAGCGCATGCTGTACATCCACCCGGACGAGTGCGTGGACTGCGGCGCGTGCGAACCGGTGTGCCCGGTTGAGGCCATCTACTACGAGGACGACGTTCCCGAGCAGTGGAAGGACTACTACAAGGTCAACGTCGACTTCTTCCAGGAGCTCGGCTCCCCCGGCGGCGCGTCCAAGGTCGGGAAGATCGGAAAGGACTACCCCACGGTGGCGGCGCTGCCGCCTCAGGCCGCGGCCGAGTGACCCTCGCCACACGGCTGCCTGAATACCCCTGGGACGAGCTCGCCCCGATCGCGGAGAAGGCCAGGGCCTTCCCCGGCGGGGCGGTTGACCTGTCCGTGGGCACTCCGGTCGATCCGGTGCCCGCGGTCATCCAGGACGCACTCATCGCGGCCGCCAACGCGCCCGGCTACCCGCTGACCGCGGGTACCCCCGGGCTGCGTTCGGCGGCCGCCGGGTGGCTTGCCCGCTCGCTTGGCGTGCACGTCGACCCGGACAGCGTGCTGCCGGTGATCGGGACCAAGGAGTTCATCGCCTGGCTGCCGATCATGCTCGGCTGCGGGCCGGGCGATACCGTCGTCTACCCGGCGCTGGCCTACCCGACCTACGACATCGGCGCCCGGCTGGCCGGCGCCGCCTCGATGGCGACCGACGACCTCGACGACGCGCCGGCGGGCACCCGACTGCTCTGGGTGAACTCGCCGTCCAACCCGACCGGCCGGGTGCTGCCCGCGGCCGCCCTCCGCGACGCGGTCGGGTGGGCGCGCGCGCACGGCTGCGTGCTCGCCTCCGACGAGTGCTATATCGAGCTCGGCTGGACGGCGACGCCGGTCTCGGTGCTGCACCCCTCGGTCAGCGGGGACTCGCTGAACGGGGTGCTGGCGGTGTTCTCGTTGTCCAAGCGGTCCAACCTGGCCGGCTACCGGGCCGGGTTCGTCACCGGCGACCCCGCGCTGATGAAGCAGCTTCTGCTCGTCGGCCGGCAGGCCGGGATGATCGTGCCGGCCCCCGTGCAGGCCGCGATGACGGTCGCGCTCTCCGACGATGCCCACGCGGCCGAGCAGAAGGCCAGGTACGCCGCCCGGCGATCGGTGCTCGCGGCCGGGCTGACCGCCGCCGGGTTCCGCATCGACCTCTCCGACGCCGGGCTGTACCTGTGGGCGGCCAAGCCCGGACTCGACTGCTGGGCGGCCTGCGAGCTGCTCGCGGATCAGTGCGGCATCCTCGTCGGGCCCGGGTCCATCTACGGGCCCGCGGGCCATTCGCACATCAGGGTGGCCCTCACGGCGACCGATGAGCAGGTCGCCACCGCGGGCGAGCGCCTCGAACGCCTGCAAGCGGCCGCCCGCTCGTGGTCGCGCCCGTTAATTCGTCGGAGGTGGCGGGTCGAGCTAGGCCGTAGTGTCGCGGAGGTAGAGGCCGCAGGCGCAGTCGAAGGCTTCTTGCGGGAGACGGCCGGCTGCCCCGCGTTGGAGGGCTGACTTCTCGTACTCGTCGTGGCTGGTCGGCCCGACCCCTTCGCCCCGCGTCCGCTAGCCGGGTGACCCCGACGGCGCTTGGTTTTGGCTGGTTCCGGTTTCGCGGCCCGGTTTTGTTGGTGGGGGGCTGGTTTCATAGGCTCATGCCTCGAAAACGTGAGCGGGACGCGCCGCGAGTGGTGTACCGCACCGCCCTGTGCGGGCTGCGGGTGACCCGCGCCCAGCGGAACCGGCTGTTCGGGCTGCTGCGGTCCGCGGGCGACGTGTGGTGCGCCGTGCTGGAGCTGAACTCCTGGCGGCGGTCCCGCCGGGACGCCCCGCTGGCGGGCTACCAGGAGCTGTGCCGCGAACTGGCGGCGTCGGGGCCGGGCACCTTCGGGGAGCTCGACAGCGCCGGGGCCCGGTCGGTGCTGCGCCGGTACTCCGACGCCTGGTTCGCCGCCGCGGCGAAGCGCCGGGCGGGGGACGCCTCGGCGCGGTTCCCGCGGCGCAGGCGCGGCCTGGTCCCGGTCCGCTGGTACGCGGGCACGTTCGCCCTGGACGGGCGGGCGCTGCGCCTGCCGGTAGCTCGGGGGCGGCCGCCGCTGGCGGTGCGCCTGGACCGGGAGATGCCCTACCCGGCCGGGCGGGTCCGTTCGGTGACCCTCGGGTTCGACGCCGGGCGCCTGTACCTGGACGTGACCGCCGAGGTCCCCGTGGCGGCCTACCCGGACGGAACCGGGCCCGACCCCGCCCGGGTCGCGGGCGTGGACCTGGGCATCATCCACCCCTACGCCGCCGCCGGACCCGGAGGTCAGCGGCTGCTGGTCTCCGGGCGGGCCATCCGCGCCGAGTGCCGGCAGCACCTGCGCGACCGCAAGGGCCGCTCCCGCGCCGCCGCCCGCCGCGCCCCCCGGCCGGGGCAGCAGGGGTCGCGCCGGTGGCGCCGGCACAAGCGCCGGGCGCGGCTGGCCGAGGCCCGGCACCTGCGGCGGGTCCGGCAGGCCCAGCACGAGGCCGCCAAGACCGTCGTGTCGTGGGCGGTGGGGCATCGGGTGGGGACGCTGGCGGTCGGCGACCCGCGCGGCGTCCTGAATCTGCCGGCGGGGCGGCGGCATAACCAGCGGACTCGGGACTGGCGGGTCGGCCACCTGATCAGCGCCCTCAAGGACAAGGCCGAGGCCGCCGGGATCACGGTGAAACTCGTCGACGAGCGGGGCACGTCCTCCACCTGCCCGCACTGCTCCCGGCGGGCGCCCAAGCCCGCCGGGCGGGACTTCCGCTGCCCGCACTGCGGGCACGCGGGGCACCGCGACCTGATCGCGGCCGCCAACATCGCCGCCCGCAACGGCGGCGGGACCATCCCCGCGCTTTCTGAAAACGCGGGGATAACGCACCGCCGAGCCGGGACGCACCTGCCAGGTGTGCACCCGGCACGACGTGACCCCCGGCGACGGCCCCCATCACGGCCACCCGCCCACGGTCCCCTGGCCGGCACCGGCCCGCCCCCAACGGCAACCACCGCACGGGGAGTCGCTCGCCACACCGCGAGGAGCCCGCAAGCCGCCGGCTAACCCCGACGAGCTTACGGACAGATGCACTAGGAGACGTACTGCTGCCCGCCGTCGATGTCGTACGTCGCGCCGGTGAGCGCCGTGTTGGCCATGATGTGGACGGCGAGCGCGGCGACGTCGGCTGGGCCGACGACCCGGCCGATCGGAAGCGTCGACCGGAGCTCATCGCGGCGCTTCTCCAGGCCTTCGCCCAGCAGCGACGCCGACAGCGGGGTGTCGACGAAGCCGGCCGCGATGAGGTTGACCCGAATCGGCGCGATCTCGAGCGCGAGAGTCGCCGTGAGCGGTGGCAGCGCGGCGCCCGCGGGGGCGAAAATCCCGATGCCGGGGGCGACGCGGACGCCCGCGCCGCCCATGAACAGCAGCGTCCCCCCGGCCCGGACCTTGCCGACGGCGTTCCTGGCCACGCTGATCATCAGCGTCGCGTGATCAGTGAGCGCCTGCCTGGCCTGGGCCGAGTCCATCTCGAGGACCGGGGTGTAGTGCGGGCCGCTGCCGGTCACCATCACATGGTCGACCGGCGTCGTCAGGTCACGGAAGAACTTCGCCAGGGCGTCCTCGTCGGTCGCGTCGAAGGCCGCGGTGCGCTGCGCGCCAAGTTCCTGCGCGGCTCGGTCGAGCCGCTCTTGATTGCGGCCGACGAGGATCACGTCGGCGCCCTCGGTCCTGGCGCGCCTGGCCGTCTCCAGCCCGATCCCGGAGCTGCCGCCGATCAGGACCACGGTCTGCCCGGTCAGCTCCGGGTCGCGGGCGGCGGTCATCCGGTCGCCTTCGGCATGTTCGCCATCTGCGCGTCCATCGGCGTCCTGGGCTGTGGCATGTCCATGATGTTCATGACCAGGCACTGGACGGCCGCGCTGTAGATGCCAGAGAAGCTGGGGAATGGCTGGATCGTGTCGTTCAGCACCGCAACCGGGATGCGGGCGCGGATGGCCAGCGTCGCCTGCTGCATCCACTCCCCTGCCTCCGGGCCGAGCCCGTAGGCGCCGGTGAGCCGCTCGCCGTCGCTGAGCAGGGTCAGGAACCCGTTGGAGTCGGCGTAGGCGTGCGTGTAGGTGGCGGTCTTCGGCACCTCTGAAAGCGCCGCGGTCCCGCTGTACTGCCCTTCGAGTGCGCCCACGGCCGCGGCCTGAGGATCGGTGTAGGTGACGCGGGGCACGGCCTCGTAGTTGGTCGGACGGTCCTCCCCGGCGATGTTGGCCGCGACCACGTCCCCCTCGTACTCGCCCACATGGGTGAGCGGCCAGATGCCGTTCACGTCCCCGATCGCCCACAGCCGCTCGCCCGCGCGCAGGTGGTCGTCGACCGCGATCCCCTTGGGATCCGGCTTGACGCCGACGGTCTCCAGGCCGATCCCATTGACGCGCGGGCGGCGGCCGGTCGCTACAAGCAGCCGGTCGCCCCGCAGTTCCTTGCCGTTGTCGAGCTGCAGGACGTACTCGTCGCCGTCGCGCAGCGCGGCGGCGGCGTGCGTCCGGAGCACCAGCTCGATCCCCTCCTTGCCGAGCGCGTCGCCGAGCGCACGGCCCAGCGGCGCGGCCTCGCGGGGGAGAATGCGGTCGGCGCCCTCGACCAGCGCCACCTCGCCCCCGAGACGGCGGACGACCTGCGCGATCTCGACGCCGGCGGACCCGCCGCCGAGCACCAGCAGGCGGCGCGGTACCGCTTTCATGCTCGTCGCCTCGCGGGTGCCCCAGACACCCTCAAGCTCACGCAGCCCCTGGATTGGCGGCACGAACGGCTCGGAACCGGTCGCCACCACGACGTGCTCGGCGGTGTGGCGGACGCCGTCGACCTCGACCACGCCGGTGCCCGCGAGCCGGCCGATCCCGCGCAGCACGTCGATGCCCCGGTCGGTCAGCCACTTCGCCGCGCCGGCGTCAGACCAGTTCGACACCATGAAGTCCCGCCACGCCAGCGCGGCCTGGACGTCGACCTGCGCGGTCGCGGCCGCGTTGCGCGCGCCCTGCACCGCCTCGCCCGGTCGCAGCAGCGACTTCGACGGGATACAGGCCCAGTAGGAGCACTCGCCGCCGACCAGTTCGCGCTCGACCACCGCGACGTGCAGCCCGCGCGCTTGCAGCGCCGCCGCGCAGTGCTCGCCGGGCGCGCCGCCGCCGAAGACGATCACGTCGTAGTCGTAGCCGCTCACGTCGGCAGCCCCGACCCGGCCTGCTCCGCCACCATGTACGCGGCGTACCAGTCGGGCCAGTCCTCATCCGCGTGGCCGATTCGCTTCTCATGCTCGCCGTGCGCGACGGACGCGCGCCGCATCGCGCCGGCCAGGTCCGTCACCGATGCGAAGGCCGTCTCAGCGGCGTCGACCCGGCCGGGCAGCCGGGTCGTGATCTCCTGCAGCAGCCAGCCGTTGCCATCGGGGTCGCTGAACGTCGCGAAGGAGCCGTAGCTGGCGTCCTTGTCGGCCCGGCCGCTGACGCGGCCGCCTCCGTCGGCCCGGAACTGGGCGCCGGGCGCCCCGGGGTGGAACACCTCGCTCGGGTTGGCGCCGCGGGCGGCGAGCTCGTCGCGGGCGGCCTGGATATCGGAGACGACCAGGTACAGGCCCTGGGCCGAGCCGGGCGCGGCCGAGGTGATGTTCGAGCCGAATTGGACCGAGCACCCCGCGCCTGGCGGCGTGAACTGGACGACCCGGAAACCGTTGTCGAACGGGAAGTCGGCGTCAAGCCGCCACCCGAGCCCCGTGTAGAAGTTCTTGGCGCGGTCGACGTCCGTGACCGGGATGACGACCACCTCGAGCTTCAGGTCCACCATGTCTGCTGCTCCCTTTGATGCCAGCCTGCTGGCGTCAGTCTTCTGGTGTCAGTCTTTTCTGCGTCAGTTCTGTGGCGTCAGTTCTCTGGGGTAACGCTTTTGGTGTCGGTCATTGCCTCGAGTGGACCCGTCCTGACAGCTCCGCCGGCGCTTCGACGTCGTCGTAGACCCGGGCCGCGGTGAGCAGCCCATCCGAGCCGCGCTCGTAGACGCCGAGCCCTGCCTGTGGCGGCACGTCGTGTATGCCCCAGCGCACGCAGTTATATTCCACCGCGCAGCGCACCCCGTCGTCGGTCACCGCGCACTGCTGCAGGACCATGCCGCCCCCCGCGCCGAAACAGCGGGCGAAGAACGACAGAAGCTCATCGGCGCCCCCGCGCGCGTAGCGCCGCCCGGAGGGGGTGCGGAAGTACCCGTCGGGCGCGAAGGTGCCCGCCACCGCCTCGGCGTCGCCCGCCGCCAGCGCGGTCAGGTAGCGGTCGACGACACCGCCCGCAAGGACGTGGCCGGGAGCGAGCACGGGCGGCCGGAGGTGCCGCCGCTCGTCGAGCGGCCACTGACTGCAGTAGGTGCGGAAGAGCACCGACCGGTCGTCGGCCGACTCGGCCACGACCGCAACCGGCCACGCCAACTCCTGGCCGCCGTGGTCCAGCCGGGCCAGCAGTTCGACCACCGCCCGCCCGGGGGATCGGGTGGCGGCCACCGTCTCGGCCTGGGCGTGCAGTCCGGCCAGCCAGGACAGGTTGCGGCCGATGAACGCGCGCACCTGCTTGTGGCCGCGGACTTCGCCTGCCCGCGGATCGTAGATCACCACCTCGCCCGGCCACACGGCCTCCAGGATCCGTGGGTCGCCTTCTCGCAGCGCCGCGAGGAACTCTCCTACCGGATCGGCCCGGCCGACCGCGCGAACTTGTTCGCGCGCCAACTCCGCCGCACTGGCAAACTCAGGAAACCACGGCATCTCGACCCCTTGTTTTCCCGGCGCGGACAGGCTGCCCGCGTAACGGCGACGCTGGCCCCACGGAACATTCCCCGGCACCGGAGGATGAAAGCCCCGCATCGGCGACGGCCACCGGGCGTCTACCGCGCCAGGGCCGGCAACGGCGCAACGAATCCGCTGTGGACGGCAGAAATACGCAACAGATCGCCGCTCGGACGCATAATCACGCTCTGTCACCGACGTGGCCGCTCTCCCTACGCTTGGCGCATGAGCAACGACGTGACCAGCCGGGTCGCCACGCCCAGGTCCTACCTGATGTGCCCACCCGAGTACTTCGCCGTGACGTACGCGATCAACCCGTGGATGCGGCCGGACTCGCCGGTCGATCCGGCGCTGGCGATGCGGCAGTGGGAGACGCTGCGGCAGACCTACGAGTCGCTCGGACACTCCGTCTTTACCATTGAGCCGGTCCCGGCGCTGCCCGACATGGTGTTCGCGGCGAACGGCGCCACCGTGATCGACTCCGCCGTGCTCGGCGTGCGCTTCCGCTATGCCGAGCGCGCGGCCGAGGCGGCCGCGTACATGAACTGGTTCCGGTGGAACGGCTGGACGCCCGTGCATGAGCCCGAGCACGTGAACGAGGGCGAGGGGGACATCCTCGTCGCCGGCGACGGCACGGTGCTGGCCGGCCACGGGTTCAGGTCCGATTTCGCGGCGGGCGACGAGCTGGCGGCTGTGTTCGGACGGAAGGTGGTGTCGCTGCGCCTGGTCGACGACCGGTTCTACCACCTGGACACGGCGCTGTGCGTGCTCGACGCGACGACCGCCATGTACTACCCGGCCGCGTTCGACGACGCCGGGCGGGCGGTCCTGGCGTCGATGTTCCCTGAGCTCATCGAGGCCAAGGACGAGGACGCGGAGGTGCTCGGGCTCAACGCGGTGTCCGACGGGCGGCACGTCGTGCTCGCCGCCGCCGCGACCGGGCTGGCGCGCTCGCTGAGCTCGCGCGGGTTCGAGGTCGTTCCCGTGGATATGTCAGAACTACTCAAGGCAGGCGGCGGCGCCAAGTGCTGCACGCTGGAACTGAGGTACTGAGATGACCGACACCTACGCCGACACGCACACAGAAGTCCGTGACCCCGCCGCCCTGACCAGCGAGTACAGCGCGCACAACTACCACCCGCTGCCAGTCGTGGCGGCGTCCGCTGAGGGCGTCTGGGTGACCGACGTCAACGGCCGCCGGTACCTGGACATGCTCGCCGGGTACTCGGCGCTGAACTTCGGGCACCGCCACCCTCGGCTCGTCGCCGCCGCGATGCGGCAGCTTGAGCGGGTGACGCTGGTCAGCCGGGCGTTCGACCACGACCAGTTCGGCCCGTTCTGCGCCGAGCTGGCCGAGCTCTGCAGCATGGAGATGGTGCTGCCCATGAACACGGGCGCCGAAGCGGTCGAGACCGCGATCAAGGTGGCCCGCAAGTGGGGCTACGTCACCCGCGGGGTGGCCGCCGATCAGGCGATCATCGTCGTGTTCGACGGGAACTTCCACGGGCGGACCACGACGATCGTGTCGTTCTCGTCCGACCCCGACGCGCGCAACGACTTCGGTCCCTACACGCCCGGGTTTGTGTCGGTTCCCTACGGCGATCTGCCCGCTCTGGCGGACGCGTTCGAGCGGTACGGGTCCCGCGTCGTCGGCGTGCTCGTCGAGCCGATCCAGGGCGAGGCGGGCGTGGTCGTCCCCCCGTCCGGCTTCCTGGCCGGGGTGCGGTCGCTGTGCACGTCGGCGGGCGCGCTCATGATCGCCGACGAGATCCAGTCCGGGCTCGGCCGGACTGGGTGCACGTTCGCGTGCGAGGTGGCGGGCGTGGTGCCGGACGCCTACCTGCTCGGCAAGGCGCTGGGCGGGGGGATTGTGCCGGTGTCGGCGATGGTCTCCTCCCGCTCGGTGCTCGGCGTGCTCAAGCCGGGGCAGCACGGGTCGACGTTCGGCGGCAACCCGCTCGCGTGCGCGGTGGCGCGGGAGGTTATCGCGCTGCTGCGCACCGGCGAGTACCAGACGCGGTCGGCCGCCCTCGGGTCGGTGCTGCACGCGCGGCTCAGGTCGCTGCCGTCGTCCGTGGTGACGTCGGTGACCGGTCGGGGACTGTGGGCCGGGGTGACGTTTGGGTCGCTTGACGGTCGCGCGGTCTGCGAGCGGCTGGCGTCGCTAGGCGTGCTCGCCAAGGAGACGCACGGCACCACCATCAGGCTCGCCCCGCCGCTGGTGATCACGGAGGACGAGCTCGCCTGGGGTCTCGAGCGCTTCAGCGAGGCGCTGCTCGCGGGTTGACGTCGACCAGCGCATGTCGATTGCGCAATCGACCAGGCTAGAGCGTGGTCGATTGCGCAATCGACATCCTGTGGCGGGGGTTGGCGGGGGCGGCGGTTAGCGTGCCCGGGACCTGGTGCGAATCCAGGTGAAGAACGAGACGGCGGCGCCGGCCGCCGCCGCCAGCGCGCCGCCGTAGAGGTACCACTCGCCTGCCGAGTTGGCCTCGATGATCACGCTGCCGTTCGGCCTCGGCATCGCGAGGATGAACGAGGCGATGATCCAGCCGAGGGCCGGGACGATGCCGGCCGCGTAGGTGCGCAGCCCCCAGCCCGCCAGCACGCAGGTCGCGAACAGGATCAGGATGAGGATGATCGCGATCAGCGGGGCCGGGCTCTGGTTGTACTGGAAGCTGCCGATCAGGCCCTGCGCCAGGCCGAGCACGAAGAGCGCCAAGTAGCCCAGGCCGGTAATCAGCGAGCGCTGCGAGGTCCCCATGAGCCTGGAGATTACCGCGTGAAAAGGTCGCGCTCGTACGGTTCCCCGGCCGAGCGAGGGCTGGCCGGGGCGGACGGCCCCAGCAGCGTGTAGTACTCGGTGCCGAGGGCCCGCCGGCCGACCTCGTCCGAGAGCGCGTAGAACTGGCCGTCGACGGTGATCTGGGTCTCATGCGCCTTCATCGCCGCCAATTTGGCGGCCAGGTAGGCACGCGCGTCGATCTCCGTCGTGACCTGCTCGTCGGGGACGCTGACGGACAGGTCGGCGTTCCGCACGAACCAGGAGTCCTCGGGCAACTCGACCGTTGCCGCCAGCGCCGAGCGCGGCAGCGCGGTGGCGTAGAACTTCGCGGTCCCGCCCGCCAGCTCGTTCGCCCGCCACGCGACCCGGTGCGCCTGGATGTGATCGGGGTGGCCGTAGAAGCCGTTGGCGTCGTAGGTCACGATCACGTCCGGCGCGACCTCCTCGATGACCTTCACCAGATCGGCCGCCGCCTCCTCGACCGACGCCTGCCAGAAGCAGCGCGGGTCGTCGTTGTCGGGCAGGCCCATCATCCCCGAGTCCCGGTACTTGCCCTCGCCGCCGAGAAAGCGGTGGTCGTCGACGCCGAGCGCCCGGCAGGCGCGGTCAAGCTCGCCGATCCGGTGCTGGCCGAGCTCATCCGGGAGCAGATGGCTCAGATCGGGCGGGATGATCTCGCCCAGCTCGCCCAGCGTGCACGTCACCAGCGTGACCCGGGCGCCCTCGGCGGCGTACTTGGCCATCGTCGCCCCGGTCCCGATCGACTCGTCATCCGGATGCGCGTGCACTAGCAACAGGCTTCTGTTCCCCACCAGACGATTATGCCGTCCAGCAGACCTGGCATGATCGGGAACCATGACAGAGAGCTTTCCCAGGCAGCAGGCGCGGACGCGCGGGTTCCGGCTCGGGGTCCCCCGGGCCTTCCAGGTATCGGCGGACGGCGATCGGGTCACGTTCCTGCGCTCGCGCGCGGGCGACGACCCGGTGACCTGCCTGTGGGAGGCCGACACCAGCACCGGCGCCGAGCGACTGGTGGCGGACCCGAGAACGCTGGGCGCGGATGAGGAGAACCTCCCGCCGGAGGAACGGGCGCGGCGTGAGCGGGTGCGCGAGACTGCCGCCGGCATCGTGGCCTACGCCACCGACCAGGTTGACGCGGTGGCCGTGTTCGCGCTCTCCGGCCTGGTCTACGTGGTCGCGCTGGGCCAGGCCACGCCGACGCCGCGCCTGGTGGCCACCCAGACCCCCGCGCTCGACCCCCGTCCCGACCCGAACGGGACCAAGATCGCCTACGTGCACGATGGCGCGCTCCGGGTCGTCGACCTGTTGAGCGGCCAGGACTCGGTGGTCGCGGCGGATAGCAAGGGCATGGTCACCTTCGGCCTGGCGGAGTTCGTAGCAGCCGAGGAGATGGGCCGTTCCCGCGGCTACTGGTGGTCGCCCGACGGCAGCCAGCTGCTCATCGCCCGGGTCGACGAGTCCCCGGTCAGGCGGTGGCACATCGCCGACCCGGCCAACCCGGACAAGGCGCCGACCGAGGTGGGCTACCCCGCCGCGGGCACCCCCAACGCCGACGTGTCGCTGCTGCTCGCGACCATCGCCAAGGGCGCGGGCGAGGCCGCCCCGGCGACGCTGGCCGAGGTCGAATGGGACCGGGCCGCCTTCCCCTACCTCACCGCCGTGGCCTGGGGCGATTCGCCGCTGATAGTCGTGCAGTCCCGCGATCAGAAGATCATGCGGCTGATCAACGCCGCCACCGGCGAGGTGCTACGGGAGGACACCGATCCGCACTGGACCGACGTCATCGACGGCCTGCCCGCCCAGTTGCCCAATGGGGACGTCGTCTGGACCGCGATCAGCGGCGACACCCGCGGTCTCGTCATCGCCCCGGCGGCCGAACTCCAGCAGGCCACGCCGGTCACCCCGCCCGGCCTGCAGGTCCGCAGCATCCTCGGCACCGACGGGGATGACGTGCTGTTCGCGGGCGCGACCGAGCCGACCGAGATCGGCGTCTGGCGCTACGGCCCGGCCGGGCTGACCGAGGTCGCCACCGAGCCGGGCGTCAACACCGCCACCGCCAACGGCGGCGCGATCGTCCTCGCCCGCCGCGACCTGGCCAGCAACGACCTGTCGGTCACGGTCCGCAAGCTCGGCGACGGGGAAGGAAAGCCGAACAGGATCGCGTCGCTCGCGCCGTCGCCGCACCTGCCGCATCCGCAGGCGAAGTTCCTGCAGGCCGGTCCCACCGGCATCCGCACCGCCGTGCTGTTCCCGTCCTGGCACCAGCCTGGGCTCAAGCTTCCGGTGCTCATGGACCCCTACGGCGGCCCGCACCATCAGCAGGTGATGAAGTCCACCGGTGCCTTCCTCACCTCCCAGTGGCTGGCAGAGCAGGGGTTCGCGGTCGTCGTGGCGGACGGCCGGGGCACCGGCGGCCGGGGCCCGGCCTGGGATCGCGAGGTCGCGGGCGACCTCGCCACCGGCCCGCTCAAGGACCAGGTCACCGCCCTGCAGGCGGCCGTCGAGGCGTTCCCCGATCTCGACCAGGACAAGGTGGCCATCCGCGGCTGGTCCTTCGGCGGCTTCCTGTCCGCGCTCGCCGTGCTGCGCCGCCCCGACGTGTTCCACGCGGCGATCGTCGGCGCGCCGGTCACCGACTGGCGGCTCTACGACACGCACTACACCGAGCGCTACCTCGGTGACCCGGCTCGGGATGCCGCTCCCTACGAGCAAAGCTCAATAAGCAGCGATCCCGAACGGACCGAGGCGACTGTCCACCGCCCGCTGCTCATCATCCACGGGCTGGCCGACGACAACGTGTTCGTCGCCCACTCGCTGCGGCTCTCCTCGGCCCTGCTGGCGGCCGGGTACCCGCACTCGGTGCTGCCCCTGTCCGGCGTCACCCATATGACCCCGCAAGAGGTCGTGGCCGAGAACCTGCTCATGATCCAGGTCGACTTCCTCCGGCAGGCCCTCGGGTTCCCGCAAGCCCCCGCGTAGCCTGCCGGGCCCGCGTGGTCACCGGTGCTGCTTTGGAATGTGAACCTGCTCACCCGAATGGGAGAATAGCCCGGTAAACGCAGGGAGTGTATCGAGGCTCACATCCTGGAAGCACCCGCTGATGCGGCATCCTGAGACTAACTGGAATAAGTTCGTGGGCATCGCATGCGCTCCCCGCTCCATCTCGTCTGATTCTGGCGAGGATTGCTCGGCTGCGCTTCGCGGACACGATCACGCACGAGGCAGCGAGGACGCTGGATGACACAAGTTTCTGATGCGCCGGCAGGCAGAACGCGGGCGCAGATCGCTGAGCGGACGCTCCGCAAGGACCCCTGGTACAACCGCGGGCGCGTGGTCGCGACCCTGCTGACGATCTGGGTGGCCTACGCGACCGTCCGCGTGTTCACCGGGCACTGGTACTACGTGCCCCAGTATCACTACCTGACGCCGTTCTACTCCCCCTGCGTGAGCGGCGAGTGCGTGCCCGGGTCCTCGGCGATCGGCCGGTGGATCCCGGCGATCCCGCCGATCATCCCGTACGCGTTCGTCTCGCTGCCGTTCGTCCTCGGCTTCCGGCTGAGCTGCTACTACTACCGGGGCGCGTACTACCGGGCGTTCTGGCGGTCGCCGGCCGCCTGCGCCGTCCGCGAGCCGCACGCGAAGTACTCGGGCGAGACCAAGGTGCCGCTGATCGCGTGGAACCTGCACCGCTACTTCTTCTACGCCGCGTTCCTGATCGCGGCCCTGCTCACCTGGGACGTGGCGCAGGCGTTCCGCGGGCCGAACGGCGACTTCGGTTTCGGGCTGGGCTCGATCATCATGCTGATCAACGTGGTGGCGGTCTGGGCGTACTCGTTCTCCTGCCACTCCTGCCGGCACATCACCGGCGGGCGGCTCAAGAACTTCTCCAAGCACCCGGTGCGCTACTGGGCCTGGACCCAGGTCTCGAAGCTCAACAAGCACCACATGGCCTACGCGTGGATCTCGCTGACCACGCTGGCGCTCACTGACCTCTACATCATGCTCGTCGCGAGCGGTGCGTTCAGCGACCCGCGCATCTTCAACTGATCCGGAACAGGCGAAAAGGCTTATGTCTACCTCCGATTCAGCTCCGACCTCGACCGAGATCGAGCGCATCACCTACGACGTCGTTGTGATCGGCGCGGGCGGGTCCGGCCTGCGCGCCGCCATCGAGGCCCGCGCGCGCGGCCTGAAGACCGCGATCATCTCCAAGTCGCTGTTCGGCAAGGCGCACACGGTCATGGCCGAGGGCGGCGCGGCCGCCGCCATGGGCAACGTGAACCCGAACGACAACTGGATGGTGCACTTCCGCGACACCATGCGCGGCGGGAAGTTCCTCAACAACCCGCGGATGGCCGAGCTGCACGCCAAGGAGGCACCGGACCGGGTCTGGGAGCTCGAAGCATGGGGCGCGATCTTCGACCGGACCAAGGACGGCAAGATCTCCCAGCGGAACTTCGGCGGTCACGAGTACCCCCGGCTCGCACACGTGGGCGACCGGACCGGACTGGAGATGATCCGCACGCTACAGCAGCGCGTCGTCGCGCTGCAGCAGGCGGACTCGTATGAGTTCGGCGACCCGGAGGCGCGGATTCGCGTCTTCGCGGAGACGACGATCACCCGGCTGGTGAAGGATGAGTCAGGGCGGATTGCCGGCGCTTTCGGATATATCCGCGACACGGGCAAGTTTGTCCTGTTCGAGGCGGCGGCCGTGATCCTGGCCACCGGCGGCATCGGGCGGACCTTCAAGATCACGTCCAACTCCTGGGAATACAGCGGCGATGGGCACGCGCTCGCCCTGCTGGCGGGCGCGAAGCTGATGAACATGGAGTTCGTCCAGTTCCATCCCACCGGCATGGTCTGGCCGCTGTCCGTCGCTGGCCTGCTGGTGACCGAGTCGGTGCGCGGCGACGGCGGGGTGCTGCGGAACACCGAGGGCAAGCGGTTCATGTTCAACTACGTGCCCGACGTGTTCCGCGCCCAGTACGCGGAGACCGAAGAAGAGGCCGACCGCTGGTACACCGACCCGGACCACAACCGGCGTCCCCCGGAGCTGCTCCCCCGCGACGAGGTCGCGCGGTCGATCAACTCCGAGATCAAGGCCGGGCGCGGCACCGAGCACGGCGGCGTGTTCCTCGACGTCGCCTCCCGGCTGCCCGCCGACGTGATCTTGAAGAAGCTGCCATCCATGCACCACCAGTTCCTGGAGCTGGCCGGCGTCGACATTACCAAGGAGCCGATGGAGATCGGCCCGACCTGCCACTACGTGATGGGCGGGGTCGAAGTCGACCCGGACACGGCCGCGTCCGCAGTGCCCGGCCTGTTCGCGGCGGGCGAGGTCTCCGGCGGCATGCACGGCTCCAACCGGCTCGGCGGCAACTCGCTGTCCGACCTGCTGGTGTTCGGCAAGCGGGCCGGCGACGGCGCGGCGGACTACCTGGAGTCGCTCGGTTCCACGAAGCCTGCCGTCGCGCAAGCTGACCTGGACGCTGCCGTGGCGGAGGCGCTCGAGCCGTTCGAGCGGTCCGAGGGCGAGAACCCGTACACGGTGCACCACGAACTGCAGCAGACGATGCAGGACCTGGTCGGCCTCATCCGGCGCGAGACCGAGGTCAAGGACGCGCTGGCCGCGCTCGAAAAGTTCAAGGAGCGCGCTTCAACGGTCGCCGTGCCAGGCGAACGGGCCTACAACCCGGGCTGGCACTACGCTCAGGACCTGCGGAACATGCTGCTCGTCGCCGAGTGCGTGGCGACGGCGGCGCTTGAGCGGCAGGAGTCCCGTGGCGGGCATACCCGTGAGGACTACCCGGTGATGTCGCCAGAGTGGCGCAAGGTCAACCTGATCCTCACGCTAGACGGCGACAAGATCAACATGGTGCACCAGCCCATCCCGCTGATCCGTCCGGACCTGCTCGACCTGTTCGACATCTCCGAGCTCAAGAAGTACATGACCAAGGAAGAGCTGGCCGGTCATCGCGAGGCGGCGGCGTTGGAGGAGGGGCACTGATGGGTTACCTGGCGAAGCTCCGGGTCTGGCGCGGCGACGCGGGCGCCGGCGCCCTGAAGGACTACAAGGTCGAGGTCAACGAGGGCGAGGTCGTCCTCGACGTGCTGCACCGGCTGCAGGCCACGCAGGCGTCCGACCTGGCCATCCGTTGGAACTGCAAGGCCGGCAAGTGCGGCTCCTGCTCGATGGAGATCAACGGCATGCCGCGCCTGGGCTGCATGACGCGGATGTCGACCTTCACCGAGGAGGAGACGCTGACGATCACGCCGATGCGGACCTTCCCGGTGATCCGGGACCTGGTCACGGACGTGTCGTTCAACTACGCCAAGGCCCGCGAGATCCCCTCGTTCACGCCGGACCCGTCGATCAAGCCGGGCGAGTTCCGGATGCAGCAGGAGGACGTGAACCGGTCGCAGGAGTTCCGCAAGTGCATTGAGTGCTTCCTGTGCCAGAACACCTGCCACGCGATCCGCGACCACGAGGACAACGAGACGGCGTTCTCCGGGCCGCGGTTCCTGATGCGGGTCGCCGAGCTGGAGATGCACCCGGCCGACGAGGCCGACCGGCGCAACATCGCGCAGGACGACTTCGGCCTGGGCCTCTGCAACATCACCAAGTGCTGCACCGAGGTCTGCCCCGAGCACATCAAGATCACCGACAACGCGATCATCCCGATGAAGGAGCGCGTGGCCGGACGGCGGTTCGACCCGCTGGTGTGGCTCGGCTCGAAGATCTCGCGGCGGCCGGAGCCGCCGGCACCCCGGCGGTGCCCGGCAAGCGCTAAAGATCATCTAGTCGAAATCCTTGGCGTTTCCGGTGTTATGACACCGGAAACGCCAAGGACTTTTCGCTTAGCCGACGCGCCAGGTGGTCGCGGGGGCGTTGGCGCAGCGGGCGAGGACCAGGTGATCGGTCTTGCTGGTCGGCGGGGCGCTCACGCACAGGCCGGAGACGGCGCTGACCAGTTCGGTGGCAATCGGTCCGGCCGGGACCAGCTTCCACTTGGTGAGCGCCTCCCCGGAGCAGCGGGCAACCGAGAGCGTCGAGCCGACGGTGGTGAGCGTGTCGGCCAGGCACTGGCCGTCGGCCCGGACCGTGCCGTCCGGTTGCGGCTGCCAGTGCTGGGCGGCCACGTTCGCGCAGGACCGCAGCAACGCGTCCGAACCCGAGGCCGCCAGGCAGGTCCAGTTCTGGCCGGATGCGATGGCGGCGGCGGGACGGAGCCAGTGCTCGTTCGGCTGGCTGGCCGAGTTGGCGCACGGCTCGATCACCGGCTGGGTGTTGTTGGCGGCGCTGGCAACCGGGACGTCCAGGCACTTGCCCGACTGCGGGTTGACCAGCTGGCCGTCGGTGCCCGCGAGCCAATGCTGGGCGCCGTCGCCGGAGTTGCACGTCTCGAGCTGGAGCTTGGCGCCGTTGGCGGAGCTGTCGCCGACCGTGCCCAGGCACTTGCCGCCGGTGCGAAGCGTCCCGTCCTGGACGGTGGTCCACCGCTGATTCGACTTGCCGGTGCAAGTCCACAGGTTGAGGCGGGTGCCGTTGGCGGTGTTGCCGCCCGGGTCGTTCAGGCACTTGCCGCTGCCGCCGACCTGCCTGATCTGACCGGCCGGGCCGGAATCGACGGCGGCGGTGATGGTCCAGGTGAACGACCTGGACGCGGTTGCGCCGAGGGCGTCGGTGGCTTTGACGGTGACCTTGTAGGCGCCGGGCCTGGACGGCCAGCCGGTGATCTTGCCGTTAGAGCTCTCGGAAAGGCCCGGCGGCAGACCGGTCAGCGTGAACGTCGGCTTGAAGCCGGCCTGCACGTCGGTGCCGGTGTAGGAAATCGTCAGCCCGATCGGAGAGCCCGCGGTGGCCGAACGATTGGGGGTGGCCGGGACGATCGTGCCGTGCGCCTTGAGGGTGACCGTGATCGAGGCGGGAACGACGGCCCGGGCCGGCGTGGCGGTGCTCGCGGGGGTGACGGCCACCTGATACTCCCCCACCTTGGTAGCGGAGGACCAGCTCAGCAGGCCAGCGGAGGTCAGCGCGACGCCCGCTGGCAGCTTCGAGGCGGCAGCGTAGGACACGGGCTGCCCGGCGAGCGCGTTGAGCGTCCGGAGCTGCGTGGACCCGCTCGCGCCAGCGGCGGCGGTGACGGTTGGCGTCGTCTGCAGCTGGTCGAGATCGGCCGGGCCGCCGATGCCGGTCACGGTACCGGTGTTCGAGCTCTGCCAGAGCGTGTAGCCGGCCCAGCCGACCGGGAGCGGCGGGCTGGTCACATCGTAGGCGACGACCCAGAGCGGCTGGCCGCCGAATGCGGTGCTGTTGCCGGTGCACTGCCGCCACCAGCCCGAGCTCGTGTAGATGACGGGGGCGGAGGCGGAGTCGGCCTTCGCGGCGGCGATGAAGGCGCTGATCCAGCTCACCATCTGCTGCGGGTTCAGCCCGTAGCAAGGGTTGCTGGTAACGGCCTGGTCGCTCTCCATGTCAAGTGCGATCGGCAGCATCTGACCGCCGCGGGCGTAGGGTTCGCCGGCGACCGAGTCGATCACCGACCACGCCTTGGCGAACTGCGCGCCGCCGGCGATCTTAAGCGGGTCCGCGAAGACGTAGGGCATGACGAACAGCCCCTGGCCGAGCGCCGCGGTTACCTGCGCGTCGTAATTCGTATTGGGGACAGTGGCGCCGTCGTAGGCCTGGATGCCGATGAAGCTCATCCCGGCGCTTTTCACGTCCGGCCAGCTCGTCACCGTCGTCTGCCCGTAGATGTCGGTGCCCTGGACGGTGCTCGCGGCGAGCGCGGCCGGCGCGCTCGCCGCCGTACGCACCGCGACCGCGGCGACCAGGCCGCCGATGATGACCATGCTTCCCGCGATGCCAATGATGCGCCTAAGCCGAATCACGTCGGTGAACCTTATCTTCTCAGGGGCCGTATTTGAGGATGATGCCTTGGGAGGAGCCGGTGCCGTGGTCGCTGGTGGGCAGTTCCATGCCCGTCGCCCAGACCGAGCGCGTGCCGGGGATTGCCGTCATGGCGCTGAGCTGCGACTGGTTCTTGGGCTCGTTCGGCACGGCGACGCGGGTCCAGTGCCCGCCGTTGTAGTGATCGAGGTAGAAGCGGTAAGAGGTCTTGCTGTACTGAGTGGCCGACAGCCAGAATCCGCCGGCCCCGTCCCCGCTGAGGATGTAGGGGCCGGTGACCGGGTACGGGACGTTCACCCGGGTGAACGCCTTGCCGTTCCAGTGCAGCAGGACAATGCCGGGGCCGACGCCCCTGCCCGCGGTGAGGATGCCGGCCGCCCAGACGTTGTCCGGTCCTTCCGCGACGACGTTCTGCGCCTGGACGAACTCGCCCTTGGGCAGCTTGAGCGCGGGCACGGTAACCGCGTGCCACGACGCGCCGGTCCAGTGCTCGACGGCGAACGGCGACGCCCCCTTGGGCGCCTTGCCCAGTGCCCACGAGCCGACGGCCCAGACGTTCTTAACGGAGAGCGCGCTGGCCTGCTGGGCGAGGATAGGCACGGAGACCCGCGTCCACTTGGAGCCGTTGTAGTGGGCGGCGAAGGCCGATGACGCGGTGATCTGCTGCCCGAAGACCCACGCGTCGCGCGGTCCGCTCGTCACCGCCGTCGCCACCACGGCCCAGGTCGGGAAGACGGTCGGCTTGGCCCATCCGCGGCCCGTCCAGTGCTCGGCCACGGTGACGTCGGCGGGGCCGTTGGTCGAGTCCGCGAAGGCCCAGGCGTTGGACGGGGAACTGGCCGTCACCGCCGCCGCGCTCCAGCCGGGCGCGGCTCCGGAGGCCGGGCTCGGCACCTTTGGCAGCGACTGCCAGGCGGTGCCGTTCCAGCGCTCCACCAGGATCGGGTCCGCGCCGCAGCTATCACACGGGTTGCTCACGGCAAACGCATCGCGCTGTCCGGTCGCGGCGACCCCCCAAACCCACGAGGTCGCCGGAACCACCCGCGTGACCCGCCATCCGGGGCTGACGGCGCCCTGGGCGGAGGGTGCCGCCGCCACGGCGCCGACTAGGCCGGCAGCCGCCAGCGCCACGGCGGTGCGCCGAGCGTATTTCGTGATCCGCGTGATTCTTGCTCTCCAGGATCTGTATTGCGACAGGGCTCTGCGCAATGGATGGGGGTTAATCCAGGGCTATTCGAGATGCCAGGTGGTGGCCAGCGCGGTGGCGCAGGCGGCGATGATCAGCCGGGTGCCGGTGGCGGGGACGCTGGCGCAGAGGCCGGACCCGGTGTTGACCAGTTCGGTGGCGATCGGCCCGGCCGAGACCAGCTTCCACTTGGTCGCCGCCGCCCCCGAGCAAGAGCCAATCGAGAGTGTCGAACGGACCGTTGCTCCGCCTTCTTGCAGGCATTTCCCGCCCAGGCGGATGGTGCCGTCCGGTTCCGGCTGCCAATGCTGCGAGCTCACGTTCGCGCAGGTAGCCAGCACGGCGGCGGTGCCCGAGGTCGCGACGCAGCGGCCGGGCAGGCCGGACGCGATGGCGGCGGCGGAACGGAGCCAGTGTTCGTTCGGCTGGCTGGCCGAGTTGGCGCACGGCTCGATCACCGGCTGGGTGTTGTTGGCGGCGCTGGCAACCGGGACGTCCAGGCACTTGCCCGACTGCAGGTTGACCAGCTGGCCGTCGGTGCCCGTCAGCCAGTGCTGGGCGCCGTCGCCGGAGTTGCAGGCGACGAGCTGGACCTTGGCGCCGTTGGCGGAGCTGTCGCCGACCGTGCCCAGGCACTTGCCGCCGGTCCGCAGCGTCCCGTCCTGGACCACCGTCCAGCTCTGGTTCGACTTGCCGGTGCAGCTCCACAGGTTGAGACGGGTGCCGTTGGCGGTGTTGCCGCCCGGGTCGTTCAGGCACTTGCCGCTGCCGCCAACCTGCCTGACCTGGCCGGCGGTGCCGCTATCGGCGGCCGCCTTGACCGTCCAGGTGAACGACGCGGTCCCGGTGCCGCCGAGTCCGTCGGCGGCGGCGACCGTCACCTTGAACGTCCCCGGCCTGGTCAGCCAGCCGGTGATGAGCCCGGCGGAGGTCATCGAGAGGCCCGCGGGCAGGCCGGACGCGGAGAGCGTGGGGGCGAAGCCGTCGCTCTGGTCCGGACCGGAGGTGGTCACCTTGAGCGAGATGGGGGTGCCCGCAGTGGACGAGCGGTTCGCCACGGACGGCGCGATGGTCCCGTGCACGTCCCAGGTGAACGCCATCGAGGCCGGGGCGGCGCCGGCCGGGGGGGTGACGGTCACGGTGTACCGGCCGATGACGGTCGGCTTCCCCGTCACCCGCCCGGAGGTGCTTATCGACAGCCCGGCGGGCAGGCCGGCCGCCGTGTAGCCGGACGGAATGATCTGCGCGGCCAGCGAGCTCAGCGTCTGGATCTGCTCGGCCGGGATGGCCGTGTTGACGCGGGTGGTCTGGGTGGGGCCGAGGGAGTCGAGGTCGGCCGCGCCGCTGATCCCGCTGACGGCGCCGCTCTGCGAGTACTGCCAGACTGCCAGGTTGCTCCAGGCCGACGGGATCGAGGGGACGGACACGCCGTAGGAGGCGATCCACAGCGGGTCAGCGCTGAACGCGGTGCTTCCCCCCGTGCAGGCGTTCCACCACGAGGTCGTGGTGTAGATGACCGGGGTCTTGCCGGTGATCGTCTTCGCCTCGGCGATGAAGCCCTGGATCCAGGTCACCATCGCCGACGGGCTCAGCCCGTAGCACTGGTTGCTGTTCTTCTCGGTGTTGACGTACGGGTCGGACTCCAGGTCGACCGCGACCGGCAGCATCAGCGCACCGGACTTGTACGCGGGGGCGGTCACCTTGCTGATCGCCTGCGCCCAGGCGTAGTCGGCCTGGACCTTGCCCGAGCCGTTGCCCGCGTTGGGGTTGGAGACGCTCGAGCCGTAGGGGTTGGCGAACACGTAGGGCATCACGTACAGGCCCGCCGCCACCGCCTTGGCGACGTCCGCCTGGTAGTCAGGGTCGGTGTAGTAGTTGCCCTCGGTCGCCTTGACCGCGACGAAGCGCTCCGACCCGGCCACATCGGCCCAGTTGATGGTCGAGCCGTTCAGCGAGGACACATCGGTGCCCTGGACGGCCGACCCGGTGGTGGCCGCGAGCGCCGCCGGATCCCTGACCGCCGTCTGCGCCGCGGCCGCGAGCGTGAGCCCGGCGACGATGATGAGTGCGGTTCCCGCGATACCCCGATGACGCCTGAGCCGAGTCACCGCCGGAGCTTATCAATGGTTCCGGTGGGAATGCGTGGGGATCTGATCATTTGCAAGCGCGGCCCGTTGGCGTCCTAGTAGGCCGAAACTCCGTCGCCACGCCGAAAGCGAACCCGGCTGACTTTTTAGAGTCAGCCGGGTCCGTTCGAGATAACTGATTTTGAATTTAAACCGTTAGAAGCGGGTTATCCCTGCTCGCGTGAGATCCGGCCGCGCACCCGGCCGCGCTCCTTGCCGTCGAGGATTACCTTCCTGAGCCGGACCGCCGTCGGCGTCACCTCAACGCACTCGTCATCGGCACAGAACTCAAGTGCCTGCTCGAGGCTGAGCAGCCGCGGCGGGACGAGCCGCTCGAGCTCTTCGGCGTTGGACTGGCGGATGTTGGTGACCTTCTTCTCCTTGGTGATGTTCACGTCCATCTCGTCCATCCGCGAGTTCTCGCCCACGATCATGCCCTCGTAGACCTCGGTGGCGGGCGAGAGGAACAGCGACCCGCGCTCCTGGATGTTGAACATCGCGTAGGCGGCGGAGGCGCCCGCTCGGTCGGCGACCAGCGAGCCGTTCTGGCGGCCGCGGATCACGCCCGCCCACGGCTCGTAGCCCTCGAAGACGTGGTGCGCGATCCCGGTGCCCCTGGTCTCGGTCAGGAACTGGGTGCGGAACCCGATCAGGCCGCGGGACGGGACGATGAACGCGAGCCGGACCCAGCCGGTCCCGTGGTTGGTCATCGTCTCCATCCGGCCCCGGCGGACCGAGACCAGCTGGGTGACCGCGCCCAGGAACTCCTCCGGCACGTCGATCGAGAGCCGCTCGACCGGCTCGTGCACCTTGCCGTTGATCTCCTTGGTCACCGCCGACGGGCGGCCCACGGTCAGCTCGTAGCCCTCGCGGCGCATGGTCTCGACCAGGATGGCGAGCGCGAGCTCGCCGCGGCCGCGGACCTCCCAGGCGTCGGGGCGCTCGGTCGGGATCACCTGCAGCGACACGTTGCCGATGAGCTCGCGGTCAAGCCGGTCCTTGACCAGGCGGGCCGTCACCTTGGTGCCCTTTTCGCGTCCGGCCAGCGGCGAGGTGTTGGTGCCGATCGTCATCGAGATCGCGGGCTCGTCCACCGTGATCAGCGGGAGCGGATGCGGGTCGTTCGGGTCGGCCAGGGTCTCGCCGATCATGATCTCGGGAATGCCGGCGATCGCGATGATGTCACCGGGGCCCGCGGTCTCGGCCGGCACCCGCTCGAGCGCCTCGGTGCGGAGCAGCTCGGTGATCTTCACCCGCTCGATCGAGCCGTCGGTCTTGCACCAGGCGGCCTGCTGGCCCCGGCGGATGGTGCCGTTGTGGATCCGGCAGAGCGCGATGCGGCCCAGGTAGGCGGACGCGTCGAGGTTGGTGACGTGCGCCTGGAGGGAGGCGTCGGGGTCGTAGACGGGGGCCGGGACGGTCTCGCGGATCACGTCGAACAGCGGCTCGAGGTTCTCGCTGTCCGGCATCCCGCCGTCCTGCGGCCGGTTGAGCGAGGCCCGGCCCGCCCGCGCGGAAGCGTAGACGATCGGGAACTCGATCTGCTCCTCGCTGGCGTCGAGGTCGATGAACAGCTCGTAGCAGGCGTCGATGACCTCGGCGATGCGGGCGTCGGGGCGGTCCACCTTGTTGATGACGAGGATGACGGGGAGGCTCGCCTCCAGCGTCTTGCGCAGCACGAAGCGGGTCTGTGGCAGCGGCCCCTCGCTGGCGTCGACCAGCAGTACCACGCCGTCCACCATGGAAAGGCCGCGCTCGACCTCGCCGCCGAAGTCCGCGTGGCCGGGCGTGTCGATGATGTTGATCGTCAGGCCGCCGTGCTTCACCGCGGTGTTCTTGGCGAGGATCGTGATCCCCTTCTCGCGCTCCAGGTCGTTGGAGTCCATGACTCGCTCGTTGACGTGGGCGTGCGCGCCGAAGGCGCCCGATTGCCACAGCATCGCGTCGACCAGTGTGGTCTTGCCGTGGTCGACGTGCGCGACAATAGCGACATTACGCACGTCGTCGCGGGTCGCCAGGCCAACCGCGGTCTCATGGATGGCGGTCGTCGTGGTGGTCTGCTGCTGTGCGGGCATCGTTGAAGTCTCGCTCATTCGACATCGGGAATCGCGCCATGCAAGTGCGTGGCCGCGCCAACTAGAACAGTGGCTGCCTCCAGTCTATTGCCTGGCGCCGGAGGCGAGGGCCGCCCGCCTCTCTGGCTGAACAACTAGTGATGAATCAGTAGCAAATTCCTTGAACTTCCTTGAACCGGGCGATCTTGGCATCCGTGCAAGTGGGTGGCAGGCCGATCAAAGTCGGCGCGCCAGGGTTCAGGGGGATTCATGCGGTTGCTGGTGACGTTGGTCTCCCCCGCGACCCGGCAGTCGACGGATATCGTGCTCGACGCCGACCCGGCGACTCCGATATCGGCCGTCGCGGCCGAGCTTGACCGGTTCGCGCGCGGGGCCTGGGAGCCTCGCTCCCCTGCCCGCCCGTCCTCTGGCGTTTCGCTCTACGTCGATTACCAGCGGATATGGCAGCGGCTTACGCTGGCCGAGGCGCCGATCAGAGACGGCTGCGTGATCGGCCTCGGCCGTCCGGACGGCTGCGTGGTCTCCGACCCCGCTGGCCTAGTCGACGGCGTGGTGGCGGGCGGCCTCGCGCGCGGTTTGCCCGCGGACCTGCGTCCGTCGCCGGACGGCGCGGGGATGGATTTCAGGCGGCCGCCGCGACAACCGCCGACCTCGCTGCCGCCGTCGTCTCGGCCGGTCGACGGGTTCGCCCGGCCGGCCGCGCCGCCCGGGGCCGATCGCAGTTCGCTGTCCCTCCTGATGGCGGCTCTCCCGCTGGTCGTGGGCCTGGCGCTGGCGTTGCTGCTGCACCAGGTCTATCTGCTGGCGATGGCGGCGGTGAGCCCGCTGCTGCTGATCGCCGGCGCGCTCGGGCGTTGGCTGGTGGCCCAGGCCGCCATCTTGCACGGCCCCAATGACCTGCGGATTTACCTGCTCACGGACGCTTCAGGCCGCGCTGGCTGGGAGTGGGTGCGCTGGCTGCCGCACTGCCGGCCGGGACCAGGCGGCAGCTGCGTCGCGCAGCTCGGCAATGACGCCGAGTCAGTCACCGCCCGGATGGCCGAGCTGCTGGCGATTATCGCAGCGAGGCGGGTCCACGACGGGCACCGGGGGGCCGGGCCAGGGGCGGGGATCGTGGTGGTGCTTGACGGCTGGCGCAGGCTGCGCTCGCTTCCAGGGATCAGCCGGCTGCTCGGCGAGGGACCGCAGGTCGGCGTCTACGTCATCTGCCTCGAGCGCACTGAGCGGCTGCTGCCGGCCGAATGCCAGTCGGTCGCGGTGCTCGGCCGGGACGGGCTGCGCGTCCGGCAGACGATGGCGGACACGGTCGGCGGCGTCCGCGCGGACGCCGCCGACCCCAGCTGGTGCACCCGGGTGGCGAGGTCGCTCGCGCCGATCAGGGACGTCGGCGAGGACGGGGGTCTGCGGCCCTTCGTGGCGGCGGGCGGTCATTGGCCGACTCCGCCGGCACCGGTGACTCCGGCGACTTCGGCCAGTCCGGCGACTTTGGCGAGTCGGCCGAGTCGGCCGACGGAGGTGTGGCTGGCCTCGGTCGACTGGGCGGCACTCGGCCGGCCGGCGCCGGTTCCGCCCGCCGCTCGCGAACGAGCCGAGGCGGCGAGGCGGCCATGCGGCGACGCGCTCGCCAACGCCCGGATAACCTTTTGAATAGGTGTGGGCGCTGCGGCCGACCGGTCCCGGGCCGGTCGCGGCGTCCGCGCCGCCTGCCTTATCCACGGCCGCCACAGTCGCCTCATTACTAGCCCAGTCGTCCTCGGCCGTCTGCGTGCTGTCGCTCCTGTGGGGCTGAGCTGGATAATTGGGTGTATTTAGCGGTGCTATTTGACGGTAGATACACCCAATCTTGGCGGGGCAGGCCATCGGGCAATGCCGTGAAGATCAACTACTAGAAATCCATGGCGTTTCCGGCGCAATAGTCCCGCAAACGCCATGGATCTAATCGTGCTCAGGGCGACCGGCGTGGCGGCCAGCCTGCTCGTCCTGGCTGGGGTGGCCAGGCCCGCTGCCGGACTCGCGTAGCGCACGGGCCCTTCAGCCCCAGTTGGAAATAATTGGACAATAACGGCTACCCAGTTGTCCACAGTGCTGAGATGGGGAGGCAGCCCAGTCCGTCGCCAAAGCTCAACGAGTCAGCGCCGCAGTACAGGACGTAGCCAGCGTGCATCCGGGAACCGAGCTTCTGCTTAAGGTACCGGAGGCCAACCAGGTCCTCCGATCTCACGGATTGCGCGGACTTCACCTCAATGCCTATCACCCGCCCGCCATTGTCCTCGAGGATCGCATCGACCTCGTGACCATCACGGTCGTGATAGTGATACAGAGCCGCCGCGGTTTCCGACCAGGTGAGTTGCCGCGCGAGTTCGCCCATCACGAAGTTTTCCATCAGCCCGCCCGACTGCTCGCTGGCGCGAGGAGTCTGCAGGTAGCTTGCGAGGCCCGAGTCCACGAACATCAGCTTCGGCGCACGCGTCACGCGTTTGGTCGCCCCGGAGGACCAGGCGGGGATCAGCTGAATGAGGTATATCGTTTCCAGGATCTGGATGTAGCGGCGGACGGTGGGTTCTGTGATCGTTAGCTCGCTTGCGAGCTTGGCCGTGTTCATCATGCTTCCGCAGCGGGCAGCCAGCAGCGTGATCAGACGGCGCATGTCCGCAGCTCGCTCGATGTCTGCGACCTGCTTGATGTCCCGGACCACGATGTCGCCGAGGTAGCTGGAGAAGAACCGATCCCTTCTCCTCGGGGCATCCCGCTGAACTGCGGTGGGATAGCCGCCCCGCGCAATGAGCGCTAGGTAATCGCTGCGGTGCACCCGCAATCCGGCGGCGGAGAGCACGCCATCGGCGCTAAAAACCGTGTCCACGAAACCATCTGGATTGCCGTCGATCTCCCCTTGGGACAGCGGCCAGAGCTCGATGGTCTCCGACCGGCCTGGTAGCGCGTCAGGAAGGCTCTGCAAGGCAAGCAGGCGCGCGGACCCCGTCAGTATGAACCTTCCCGGCCTCGGATCTCTGTCGACGATGTTCTTGATCGCCAGCCACAGTCCAGGCGCCCGCTGCACCTCGTCGATCAACATCAGCCCATCAAAGTCCAGGAAACCGACGGGATCGCTCTCCGCGGCCAACCGGGTCTGAGGATCATCGAGGAACCGCGCCTGCTGCCTTGGCGCCGCATGGAGAACCCGTTCGGCGAGAGTGCTCTTGCCAACTTGCCGGGCTCCGTTGATGATCACCACCCGGGTGTCGCCCAGCGCCTCCGAGA
Organism: uncultured Actinomycetota bacterium; assembly: GCA_963773105.1. Taxonomy (GTDB): domain Bacteria; phylum Actinomycetota; class Actinomycetes; order Streptosporangiales; family Streptosporangiaceae; genus Trebonia. The sequence goes on along the minus strand of CAVZAA010000001.1, from coordinate 146,549 downwards.
CGAGCTTCGCAGCTCGCCTCGGAACGTAGTCAGCGGTCATCTTCATAGGACTATCGTAGACTCTCGCTTTAGATCTGCGGCCATCTCGCTTTAGATCTGCCGGACGAGGCACTTAGATTTGCGGTGCGCATACTTTAGATCTGCCGGGCGCGGCCTTCTCCGGCACCACGGGGGCGGCGGCGCCATGCCGACGTGGCCTGACCTTAGCGCTGTCACGGTGACAGCCACCAACGCAGACTTCGCCCAGTTCTCTGGTTGGCCGCGTGTTGCTCGCCGTTTCCTTCAAGGTCGGCTGGGCCAACCACCACAGCGCACACGGGGAGCCAGGTCGCCGAGTTGCTGGAACGTGAAGTTTGACTGTGATGATGACTGGTCGTTCACGTTTTTTTAACGGTCATCGCGATTGACGCAACGAACCCACGTCGTTACGTTCACGTTGCAAATAGGAAACTTACCTATTTGTTAGACCCTGGGAGCGGGGTAAGGAGGCCGGGTATGCCCGGCATATCGCAACGCGTCATGCGTATCCGCGAGCGCGCCACCGGGTGGCGCCCAAGAGGCAGGCTGGCGCTCGCACTTATCGCGCCCGCCATCGTGGTGGCGGCCCTCGCAGTGCCCGCCGCCATGGCATCCGCCGCGGTCCCGGGCCCGCCATCGGGCTGGTCGACCGTCTTCAGCGACGACTTCAACGGCGGGGCCGGATCCGGCATCGACTCCCAGTGGATGTACGACACCGGGCCCGGTTCTAGCTTCGGCACCGGCGAGATCGAGACGATGACCAACTCGACCAGCAACGTCCACCTCGACGGCAACGGCAACCTCGACATCACCGCGCTCGGCAGCGGCAGTTCGTGGACCTCGGGCCGCGTCCAGACCACGTCCGCCAACGTGGGGGCGCCCGCGGGCGGCGAACTGGAAGTCACCGCCTCGATCGACCAGCCGTCCGGCGGCCTGGGCTACTGGCCGGCCTTCTGGATGCTCGGGCCCGGCCAGTGGCCGGAGAACGGCGAGATCGACATCATGGAGGACGTCAACTCGCTGTCGGAGCTCTCAGGCACCGTGCACTGCGGCACCGATCCGGGCGGCCCGTGCAACGAGCCCAACGGTATCGGCAGCGGCCTGCGGGCCTGCTCGGGGTGCCAGTCCGGCTATCACACCTACACGATGATCCTCAACCGGACGAATACCTCCGCCGAGTCGATCACGTTCTACCTGGACGGCAGCGCGTACTTCACCGCGACCGAGGCCCAGGTGGGCACGGCGACGTGGCAGGCGGCGTTCGACCACAACCTGTCGATAATCCTGGACCTGGCCATGGGCGGCGGCTACCCGAACGGCGTCTGCAACTGCACCACGCCGACCAGCTCCACGGCATCCGGCGGCACGATGAGCGTCGCCTACGTCGCCGCGTACTCGACCAGCGGCGGCGGCGGCGGCGGTGGCGGTGGCGGCACCGGGACCACGGGGCCGATCACCGGCTATGAGGGACTGTGCGTCGACGTCAGGGGAGCGAACAGCGCCAACTTCACGCCTGTCCAGGTGTACACCTGCAACGGCACCAACGCCCAGCAGTGGACCGTCGTGGAGGCGGGCAGCACCCTGCAGGCGCTCGGCAAGTGCATGGACGTCGACGGGGCAGGCACGGCTAACGGCACCACCGTCGACCTCTACACCTGCAACGGCACCGGCGCGCAGGTCTTCATCCCGCAGTCCAACGGCGAGCTACTAAACCCCAACTCCGGTAAGTGCCTCGACGACACCGGCTACGGCGGCTCCGGCACCCAGCTGCAGATCTGGTCCTGCGCCGACACCTCCAACCAGCAGTGGCACCTGCCGTAACCCGGACCCGGCCGCTCCGCGCCCGTTCCCGCGTACAGCCGCGGGAACGGGCGCGGTTCGCTAGCCGGCCAGCTGGCCGCGGCGACGGATGAGGTACGACGTCTCGGCGGCGTTGCCGGCCAGCCCGATGGCCCGGTCGTACGCCGCCCGCGACTCCTCGCTCCGGCCCAGTCGGCGCAGCAGGTCGGCGCGGGTGGAGTGGAAGACGCGGTAGCCCTCAAGCGGCAGGCCGTCCACCTCCGCCAGCGCGACCTCCGGGCCGTCGAGCTCGGCGACCGCGATCGCCCGGTTGAGCCGCACGATCGGCGAGGGGTCGAGGCCGACGAGCTGGTCGTAGAGCGCGACGACCTGCGACCAGTCGGTGTCGCGGACGTCGCGGGCGTCGGTGTGGACGGCGTTGATCGCCGCGAGGATCTGGTACCGCCCCGGCGCCTGGCCGGAGGCGAGGCGCGCCCGCACTAGGGCGTGGCCCTCGGCGATCAGCGCGCGGTCCCAGGCGCCGCGGTCCTGCTCGCCAAGGGCGACGAGCTCACCGCTGGCCGACACCCGGGCGGCCCGGCGGGCCTCCGTGAGGAGCATCAGCGCCAGCAGCCCGGCGACCTCGCCGTCGGCCGGCATCAGCTCGCGGACCAGCCGGGTCAGCCGGATCGCCTCGGCGGTCAGCTCGCACCGGACCGCCTCCTTCCCGGGGTCCGAGGCCAGGTAGCCCTCGTTGAAGATCAGGTAGAGGACCGTGAGCACCCCGGTGACCCGGGACGCGAGGTCCGCCCGTGACGGTACCCGATAGGGAATCTTGGCCGCCTTGATCTTTGTCTTCGCGCGGGTGATCCGCTGGCCCATGGCGGTCTCCTGAACCAGGAACGCGCGGGCGATCTCACCCACGGTGAGCCCGCCGACCATCCGCAGGGTCAGCGCGATCCGCGCCTCCATGGCGAGCGCAGGGTGGCAGCAGGTGAAGATGAGGCGGAGCCGGTCGTCGTCGATGGCGCCGAGCGGCTCGGGGACGTCGGACAGCATCAGCGCCTCCTTGTACTTTTCCCCGCGCTTGCTCTCGCGCCGGATCCGGTCGATGGCCTTGTGGTCGGCGGTGGTGGTGAGCCAGGCGCCGGGGCTCGGCGGGACGCCGTTGACCGGCCAGCGCTCGACGGCGGCCGCGAACGCATCGGCGGCCATCTCCTCGGCGATGTCAAGGTCCCCGTAGCGCCGGGCCAGGGTCGCGACCACCCGGGCCCACTGCTCGCGGTGGGCCCGGGCGAGCACCTCTCCGACGTCGGTCATCGCTACAGGAACGGCCGCAGCTCGACCCTCCGGTTGCAGGCCTTCGACCCCTGGGCGGCGAGCCGGAGCGCCACGTCGAGATCGGGCGCCGTGATGACCCAGAAGCCGATGATGTACTCCTTCGACTCCAGGTAGGGCCCGTCGGTGAACACCGCCTCCCGTTCTCGGCCGTCGACTACGGTGGCGACATCAGGCACGGTCAGGCCGCCGGCGAAGACCCAGTGGCCGTCGGTCACGAGCTGCTCGTTGAAGACATCGATCGCGGCCATCTCGTCCTCGGTGGCCAATTCGGGCGAGTCGGTGAGCACGGACATCAGATACTGCGCCATCGGAACATCTCCTGTCGTCGTCAGGCCGCCCCCTCGGGCCGCCTCTCACCCCTACTGCGAACGCCGCTGCCTCGATCCGACACCCTCCGCTGAGATTTCTTGGCGAAATTTTGTACGCCGCGGTGTCGCTCAATCGGACGCGGCGGCGGGAGTGACTGCGTCGATCCGCGGCCCCGATGCTACCGGTGTCAAGCCGCCGGGAGAGGGAGCCACTTGGCCGACCAGGACGTCATGGACCTGATCCGCAGCCTCATGAGCATGTCGGTTACGCTGATCTTGGTCGGCGTTGGCATCCGCCACTCCGGCCTGCTGCGCGGCGGGCACTCCGACCCCCGCACCGGCTAGTGGGCGTTCCCGCCCCGGCGGCCAAGGACCTGGGCCACGGTCACCGCCGAAGGCCGCCGCGCGCTCCGCCGCGAACTCGCCAGCATGCAGGCGCTGATATAGCGACTCCACTCCACCATCAGCGCGCACGAAGACTGAGCCAGGCGGTCAGAGCGAGTCGAGGCGGGTCCTGAGCAGGCAGAACTCGTTGCCCTCGGGATCGGCGAGTACGTGCCAGGACGCCTCCGCAGGCTGACCGATGTCGACCAGCTTGGCCCCGGCCGCCAGCAGGCGCTCGAGCTCGGCGTCTTGATCGCGGTCGGTGGGGTTGAGGTCGACGTGCAGCCGAGCACGCTCGTGCTTCTGCTCGTCGTTGCGGATGAGGAAGATGGTCGGCTGCGGGCCGCCGAACCCCTCGCGCGGACCTATCTCGATGTAGGTCTCCTCTTCGCGATCGAGCTCTATGAAGTCCAGGACCTCGCACCAGAACCGCGCCAGCGCCTCGAGGTCGCGGCACTTGAGCACGAGCTCACTGATACGGCATGCCATTGAAGAAACCTGCTCTCAGCACGGGAACTGCCGGGGCGGCCGCACGCGGATCTCATGGACTCCCCGCAGTGCGGACAAGCTCGCGACCGTACCAGGGCGAGGCGGGCGGCGTCGAATTGATTTCAGGCCTCGCCTGCGGCGCCGACGACGCCCAGACCCAGACCGAACGGCGCTTCGACCTGACCGACCTCGGCCCGTTCCGCTACGACACCCCGCGCGACATCGAAGCCTGGATCAGGCACCTCGCCGGGATCGAGGACCAGCTCCGGCTCCCGCGCGCCGAGCCCGGCATGCTCACCTCCGGCGACATGCCGGAATACCTGTTCCGGCGCACCAGCGGAGTAGTCGGGCTGCTCGAGCGGATGATAGAAGACGCCTGCTCGGAAGCAATCGGCACCGGCGATGAACGCCTGACCACCGGCCTCCTCGACATTGACCTTCCTATCGACGACCGGGTACCTTGCAGTACATGGAACTTGGCGAGGACATGCTGGCCCAGGTCCGCAGAGGCGTGGCCGAGCACTGCGTCCTGGCCCTGCTCACCACGGGGGAAAAGTACGGGTTCGAGCTGGCGCGTGAGCTCGGGGCGAAGGGGCGGATCATCGCCAGCGAAGGGACGCTCTACCCGCTGCTCGCCCGCCTGCGGCGCAACGGCCTGGTCGAGACGTCGTGGCGGGAGTCAACCGCCGGCCCGCCGCGCCGGTACTACCGACTCACGCGGGACGGAGAACTAGCCCTCGCCAGCTTCAGGGAACAGTGGCGGTTTTTCCGCGACGCCGTCGACGAGATCCTCAACGAAGGGAGCCAGAAGTGACATCCAGGCAATCGGCCGGCGAGGCCGACAAGCTCGTCCGGCGCTATCTGGCGCAGCTGGACGCGGCGCTGGGGGGCGTCGACGCCTCCCGCAGGGAGGAGATCCTCGCCGAAGTGCACGGGCACATCGACGAGGGGCGGACCGGGCTCGATCCCGGCGACGCGGCAAGTGTCCGGACGCTCCTGGATAGGGTCGGCGACCCCGCTGCCATCGCCGCAGAGGCAGGCGCACCGCCCCCGGGCAGCCGCCGCTGGGACGCCTGGGCGCCGTGGCTGATCATCTTCGGCCCGCTCGCGAGCGGGCTGGGCTGGATCGCCGGGATGCTGATCCTGTGGACCTCCCCGACATGGAGCCGGCGTGACCAGCTGATCGCCACCTTCGTGCCGCTCGCCGGCCTGGTGGCTCTTTTCATCGGCCTCGTGGCCGCATTGCGCGCGGCAGCCGGCTGCCCGGGGTCGGCTGGCTGCACAGCCAAGGGGTTCACCCTCCCGCTCGCAGTCGCCATACTGCTGGCCGTAATCGGTCTCGCCGCTCACTTGCTGCCGCCGATCCACCTGATGAGGACGCGTCGTCAGCAACACTCCACCTTTACCTGACCAGCCCGCTGAGTCGTCAACTGACTGGCTCCGCCGCGAAACGGAAGGACCGCACCCGGTGCACACCGCCCGGACCCCGGCTCACGGGGCCGACGTCCCCCGGCCGGCCCAGCACCAGCGCCGCCAATCGCCGCCAGCGCGCGGCCCGGCCGGGCTCGACGCGCGCCTGCCGCCGGACGACGAACTCCCGACCCGCCTCGGCGACGCGATCGACGACCGGATCGCCGAGATCGTAGACGAAATGCTGGAGGAGCGGAACTCCGCGGGCCGGCACCGGCCTGGCAGATACATCAGTGCGGTCAGCCTCATCCTCGCCGCCCTGGCGGCGAGCGCTCTCCTGCTGCACAGCCCCATCGCCTGGACAATCTGGCCCTCAGCCGCAGTCATCAGCCTCGCAACCGCCTGGACCGCCAGAGCCGGACGATCATGAGCCCTGGGAGTCACAAAAGGGAACGGGCACGGACGGGACGGGTAGCTTGGAGAGGTTGATCGAATTGCCGTTCGATGGCGTGTTATGCTGCGATTATGGCTGCGTACATACCGCCGGACTGGCCGACCGGAGTGCATCCGCCGGGCACCGAGGACTTCGAGACAACCGCTGTCGACTGGCTTCTCGGCGTCGTTCCGCCCGACTACCGGCTGCACGGCGTGCTCCGCCGCCACCCGGCGGCGCTCGCCGCGATGGCCCGTCATCACACGCAGGCGTGCGTCGAGGGCGCGCGGGCGGCCTACCGCACGACGCGGACCGAGCTCGGCGAGGCGATCCCGCCGCACGCGGTCGACGCCGTGCTCGCCGCCTACCGCACCGAGGGCCGCCGGCTGGCCGCCACCGCGCGGGCCGTCGCCCTGGTCGAGCGCGCGCTGCACGGAGAGATGTTCGCGCCCAAGATCTAGGCGTTCGCCCGGTGGCGTCCCGCTGACCGCCGGCAATGAGGACTTTCCCGGGAGAACGGGGCTTGCGGAAAAAACTGATATCAGTATGATAGCCTTTGGTATCAGAGAAACTCTCCTGGAGGTGGGCAATGACAGCCCAGACTCAAGTTCCGGCCACCACTCCCCTCTACACCCCCGCCCAGCCGATGCACGAGCATGAGGCCTGGTACATCCGCGGCGTCGTGCTGTTCACGATCGATTTCGTCCTGCTGGCCGCGACCGTCGTCTCGTTCTGGCAGAGCGCGGTGCACACCGGCGGCCTGCGGGCGGCCTTCATCGTCGTGGGCATCGTCCTCAGCTTCATCGTCAGCTTCGTCCTGCGCGGCATTATCGTTGTCGCGCCGGGACGGGCGCACGTCGTGCAGCTGTTCGGCAATTACAAGGGCACCGTCCGCGAGCCCGGCATGCAGTGGGTGAACCCGTTCGCCAACCGCATCCCGGTCTCCACCAGGATCAGGAACCTGGAGACGGCCCAGGCCAAGGTGAACGACGCCGACGGCAACCCGATCGAGATCGCCGCCGTGATCGTCTGGCAGGTGCAGGACACCGCGCAGGCCACCTACCAGGTCGACGACTACGCGAAGTTCGTCGCCATCCAAGCCGAGACCGCCGTCAGGCACATCGCCTCCAGCTACCCCTACGACAGCCGGGGCACCGACGCGCTGTCGCTGCGGGAGAACGCCGAGGAGATCACAGGGAAGCTGACCGCCGAGCTCAATCAGCGGGTGCTCGCGGCCGGCGTGCAGGTCATCGAGACCCGCCTCACCCGGCTCTCCTACGCGCCCGAGATCGCCCAGGCCATGCTCCGCCAGCAGGCGGCGAGCGCGGTCGTCGGCGCCCGGACCAAGATCGTCGAGGGCGCGGTCGGTATGGTCAAGCTGGCCCTTGCACGCCTCGACGAGGAGAACGTGGTCGAGCTCGACGAGGAGCGCAAGGCCGCCATGGTCTCCAACCTGCTGGTGGTGCTCTGCAGCGAACAGGCCACCCAGCAAGTGGTGAACACCGGCTCCCTCTACTCCTGACGGATCTCATGGCAGAACGCAAAAGCATCCTTCTCCGGCTCGACCCGGCCGTCCACGACGCCTTGGCCAAGTGGGCGGCCGACGAGATGCGCTCCACCAACGCCCAGATCGAGTTCATGCTCCGCCGCGCCCTCGGCGACGCCGGCCGGCTGCCACGCGAGGCCGGCGCGATGCGCCGACCCGGCCGCCCCCGTTCCGACGAGGCGAACGGCCAACAGGCGGATTCGAAATAGCGCCGGGAGCGCGGCCACGCACAGCGGCCGCCCTCCCGGCGCCAGCGTTCGCCGCCCACGGCCGGCGGCGACAAGGGCCCGCCTCAGGCCGGGGCCCCGGGCGACAGCCAGCCCGCGTCGGTGTGCTCGCGGATGATCCTGGCGGGGACGCCCGCCACCACGCACCGGTCGGGTATCTCGCCGCGGACCACCGACCCGGCCGCGATCACCACGTTCCGGCCGATCCTGGCGCCGGGGAGCACGATGGCGCCCGCGCCAAGCCACGAGCCGCTGCCGATGCGGACCGGGCGGTTCACCGGGAACTGGCGGCCGATCGGGACGTCCGGGTCCTCGTAGCCGTGGTTCTGGTCGGTGATGTAGACATAGGGGCCGGTCCACACGTCGTCGCCGATCTCGACGTTCTCGTGCGCGACGATGTGGCTGCCGCGGCCGATCACGCAGCGGTCGCCGACCCGCAGCACCGCGTTCGGGCCGAGGTCCTGGCCGGGGAGGATGCCCGCCGACAGGCTGACCAGCGCGCCGATCAGCGTGTCATCGCCGATCTCAATCGAGCCCTCGCCGAAGACCGACCCGGCCGGGAACGCCATCAGCGACCCCCGGCCGAACCGGGCGAAGGCCCTGCCCGCGGGCGTGTCGGCGGTCACCATGCCGGCCTGCTGGAACTCGCGCCAGCCCCAGTGCACCGCGTGCCACACGGCTTGGCGCCGCGCTGTTCCAACCCGCCGATTGAGGCCCTTCCACCACATCACCCCGGCATTGTCCCGCAGCGGCCAGCCTTCTGGGGCAGGGGGCTAGGCGAGCGGGAGGAGGTGGGTGCCAGGGCGGCGGGCGGGACCGACGGAGCGGCCGGTGACGGTCGCCGCGAGCTGGCCGCAGGCGCCGTCGATCTCGCGGCCGCGGGTGTCCCTGACGGTGACCGCGACGCCGTGATCGGCGATCCGGCGGACGAACTCCTCCTGGACGCCCGGCCTGGAGGCCGTCCACTTCGAGCCGGGGGTCGGGTTGAGCGGGATCAGGTTGACGTGGACCAGGTGGCCGCTGAGGAGCTGGCCAAGCAGGTCGGCCCGCCACCCCTGATCGTTGACGTCCCTGATCAGCGCGTACTCGATGGAGATGCGGCGGCCGGTCGCGGCCGCGTAGTCCCAGGCCGCGTCCAGAACCTCGGCCACCTTCCAGCGGCGGTTCACCGGGACGAGCTCGTCCCGGGCCTCGTCGTCGGGCGCGTGTAGCGAGACCGCGAGCCGCACGGTCAGCTTCTCCTCGGTCAGCCGCCGGATCGCGGGCACCAGGCCGACGGTCGAGACGGTCAGCGAGCGCTGCGAGATGCCGAGCCCGGAAGGCACCGGGTCGGAGAGGCGCCGGACCGCGCCGAGCACGCTCTTGTAGTTGGCGAGCGGCTCCCCCATGCCCATGAAAACGATGTTGGAGACACGTGAGGTACTCGTGGGGCTGCCGTTCAGAGTGGGGTTATCGGCCTGCAGCACCCGCTCCCCCGCGACCACCTGGGCGACGATCTCGGCGGTGGACAGGTTCCGCGTCAAGCCGGCCTGGCCGGTCGCGCAGAACGGGCAGCCCATCCCGCAGCCGGCCTGCGACGACACGCACATCGTGACCCGGTCGGAGTACTTCATCAGGACCGACTCGACCAGCGCGCCGTCGTGCAGCCGCCACAGCATCTTGCGGGTCGCGCCGTCGTCGCACGCCTGCTCGCGCTCGGAGGTCAGCAGCCGGGGCAGCAGCTCTCCGGCCAGGGCGGTACGGACGCCGGCCGGCAGGTCGGTCATGTCCTCGGGCGAGTCGGTGTACCGTGCGAAGTAATGCCGGGACAGCTGATCCGCCCGGAATGCCCGCTCGCCGAGCGCCGCGACGGCCTCCCGCCGCTCGGCCAGCTCAAGATCGGCGAGGTGGCGAGGTGGTCGAGACACTGCGACTCCGTTCGGGCGACACTCTGACGACAACTACCGCTGTAGCACTCTGCGTAAGTACTTGATTGCGGAGGGCAAACAGGACGATAGTGGGAATATGGCGATTATGCTGTCTGGTCCCGATCCGTTCCCGCCGGCCGTCACGCTGCTTGACAGCGTGAGCCCGTACGGGTCCAGGCGGCTGACGGTCGAGTTCGACGGCGCCACGACGGCTGCGTACCTACGTGACGAAACGACGGTGATCGTCGCCACCTGGCTAGCAAACCATGTCCGGGCACCGCGCACTACCGATCCGGACAGGATCAACGCCGGTCAGGCCCCGGTTATGCCCGAGGGCCGGACCAGGCACCCGCGCGGCAGGCCCCCGCTCGACCCGGCCACCCTGCAGGCGCTCTGGTTCGAGGAGGGCGACGGCGTGGCGCTGCTCGAGCGCGGCACCCTGCTCGCCGTCATCCCCGGCTGGGCCGACTCCACCAGGGGCATGCCCGGCTACAGCCGGGACGTCATCGGCCAGACCCCGTTCGCCTGGGACCTCGACGAGGCCATCGAGGGGCTCGGGCCCCGGGTGGAGCGGGCGGCCGAGTTCTGGCAGTGGCGCGATTCCGCGGGCGGCTGGGCGCAGTTCCAGTCCGCCGCGCTGGGGCACCTCACCTCCCGGCTCGGGCCGGGCGCGCATTACTGGGACGGCGCGCCGGGCAAGCGCCCGGCGATCGCCATCTCCGAGCGGCCGCCGGGACCCGGCCGGCCCTACACGGTGCTGTCCACCATCGGGATGAGCGCGCAGCGGATGCCGGTCGTCGAGCAGGTGGTCGAGGACCCCACCGGGTACGGCCGGGTCGAACTGGCGGTCGCGACCACGCTGCCGTCCGGGGTAGCCGCGCTGATCTTCCTCTGGCTGGCCGGGTATCCGTGGCGCGCGGTGACGTGGTTCGGCCCGGGGCACAGCATCCGCTGGTACGACAAGCCGGGGACCTTCCCCCTCGGCGGCGGCTACGAGGGGGTCCTGCTGCTCGAGGACCCGTCCGGGCTGGCCGGCCCGCCGGCGCCCGACCTGTCCGGGTTCTCCGTCGACGGCGACCCGGTCCGGTGGCTCTGGATCATCCCGATCACCGAACGGTCCCGGCAGCTGGCCAAGGAGCACGGCTCGGCCAGCCTGGTCAGCCACCTCGCCGCCCAGGGCCGCAGCTGGATCGTGCAGCCGCCGTCGGTGGCCGCCCGCTAGCACTCGGCCGTCCCTAGCTGACGGTTGCCTCGACCAGGTCGAGGAAGGAGGCGACCGCATCGCCGAGCTGGCCCCGGGACGGGGATGAGAGGTCTTCCGCGATGCCGCGCAGGGCGCGGATCTGGGCGGCCGGGTCGCGGTCGTTGAAGTCACGCCGCCCCAGGAAGCGGATCATCTCACCGGCGCGCGGTGACCGGCGGCCGACGTACTTGCCGGCGGCGGGGACGTAGCCGAGGTGTATCCGGCGGACCTCGTCCGCGGTCTTGGCAGTTGCGGGCTGGCGGGGGCCGCTGGCGTTGAACTCGCCGAATGAAAGCGTCCCGGTCTTGACTGGCCGGCGCGCGAAGACGACGCGGCTATCCGTCGGCCACGGCGTCCGGCCGGCCGGGTGCACATGCAGGTCAACCCAGAGCGGCAGCCCTGACCGGATATGGGTTGTGCCCAGTGACGTGGCGCCTGCGGGCGAGTTGTGGCGGCCGTCCGAGAGCAGGTCGGCCCGCGCCCAGGGGCTGGCCGTCGGCTCGTTCATGAACTGCCTGATGAACTGGCCGCTCGCGAGGATGAACAGGTCGATATCGCTCCAGTTATCCTCCTCGCCGCGGCCCAGCGAACCGACCAGGGCCACCCCGGCCACCGCCGGGTCAGCCTCCAGCAGCCCGAGCACTTGGTCGAGGAGGCGGTCGCGGAGCCTGGCCAGCAACGCCGGCCCTTCCTGGGCTCCGCTAGAGCGGGCGGGGTGGGCATTCACCGACATCGCTCCTTCAGCCTGTCGGTATCAGGTCCGCGACGTCTGGGTGGAGTTTGGCGAGCGCCTGGTCGAAGGTGGCGAGGCGGGCGGAGTAGGAACGCGCGAGGTGCGCCAGGTAGGCGTCGGTCACCTGACGGTGGCCGATGATTCCGGCCACCGGGATGTCATGGTAGGAGGCGTTGTCGGGCCAAAACTCGTGCCGGGGGCTGCCGGCGATCTCCTGCAGCACCGAACGGGCCGATTCGGCGGACTGGCCCTCGCGGATCAGGAGCCGCATCAGGCTGCCCTGGGTGATGGGGCAGGTGGCGAAGCCGGTCCCGGACGCTGCGAACCACGCCTCGGCCGGGCCGTGGTGAACGTGGTCTTCAATGACAAGCGCGATGAGCACGTTGGCGTCGAGCAGGACGGCTGGCATTTAATCGTCCTCCAGCGCGCGGACGTCTTCGGTGGTGACCATGTGCCCTAGGCGGACAACGGGCAGTCCGGTTGCGGCACTGTGCGTCAGTCCGGCCGCGGCCCTCGCCGAGTCCGCGGCGCATGAGGAAGGCGACGGTTTCGCTCATCGTCCGGTGAGTGTCCCTGGCGATCGCCATCACCTGTGCGTGAAGATCAGCGGGAAGGTCAACGGTGGTACGCATACATGCATCATATCATCATTGCATCATGATGTGCAGGTGCTGCCTGCCCGCAGTGCATCGAATCCCCCGCCGCGGAGACCTCCTGGGTACTGCACGGCGGTGCGGGGACCGTGGCGGCTCATGGCCGCCGGGGGGCAATCGCGTTACGCTTGGCCGCATCGGGGCAGCGGAGGTGCCGGTGACGACAGGACCACAAGACCCGGCGGCGGGCCGTGACCGGCTCAGGGCAGGCCACGCCGACCGCGAGCAGGCGATCGAGGCGCTGAAGACCGCGTTCGTGGATGGCCGGCTGACGAAGAACGAACTCGCCGCGCGGACGGGCCGGGCGCTCGCCGCGCGGACCTACGCCGACCTGGCCGCGCTCACGGCCGACATCCCGGCCGAACTGGCTGCGGCGACGCCGGTCTCGGCCAAGCCGAGCACGGCCGAGTCGGCCGCTGCCCTGACCGGGCCGGCGCGTCCGCCCGTCCCGGCGGTCCGTCGGCCGCTGGCCAAGGCGGCCGCCATATCGGGCGTGTGCCTGGCCATCGCGGCCGCCGCCATAGAGATTGGCGCTCACGTCGATGCGGGCGTCCCCGGCCCGAGTCCCCATCATTCCTGGGTTGCGGCGTGCTTCAGCCTGGCTCTGGTCGCCGTCATAATGGCTGCGTTCACCGTTTTTCTCGGGGTGGCGGTCGCCGTAGAGCAGCGGCGCTCCCGCAGGCAGCCGCCGCCCCGGTCGGGACCAGGCGGGGTAAGCCCAGCGCCAGGCACGACATGACGTCGGCGGCACCGCAATGTGACCGTCGCGCCAATGAACGCCGTTGTGGCAACAATGGCGTAACAGGCCCATCATTGCCACAACTACGGGGCGTGCCCTTCTAGCGGTTCTGGTGCCGGGTTAACCGTGGACGTGCAGGTTGACGCCTAGCAGTACCAGGAACCAGAGGAAGATCGCGAGGAGGGCGCTCGCCACGGCGCGAAGCCATGCGAGGGTGATGTAGTGGTGGTCCCAGGCGATGAACACCCCGACGGCGATATATATGAGGAGGAGGATCCTGCTGACCCGAAACATGTCCGTTGACTCCGTTTCCTGAAGCCCGAGCGAATTGCCGACGGTCAACTTCCTCGGAAGCCGGGGGTCAAACATCGTTCGCGTGCGGGCATGCGGAGTAGGTGAAACCAGGGTCCGTTCGGACAACCTCGTCTTTGACTTTTGTTTCTTGTTTTTCTTTTGCTTCTTTACTTCACGAATACCGCGAGCAGCAGCCAGACGACGGGGGCGCAGGCGAGCAGCGAGTCGATGCGGTCGAGGATGCCGCCGTGGCCGGGCAGCAGCGAGCCCATGTCCTTGATCGCCAGGTCGCGCTTGATCATCGACTCGGCCAGGTCGCCGAAGACCGCGGCGGCGACCGCGGCGATGCCGGTGACGACCCCCTGCCACCAGTGGCCATGCAGCAGGGTCGGCAGCAGGATGCCCGCCCGCCACCACGGCGAGGAAAACCGAGCCCGCCAGGCCCTCCCACGTCTTCTTGGGCGAGATGACCGGGGCCATCTTGTGGCCGCCGGTGAACGGGGTGAGCGTGATGCCCGCGAAGTAGCCGCCGATGTCGCTGCAGATCGTCAGGACGATGAAGATCAGCACGCGCTTGCCGCCGTTGGGGTCGGCCAGCATTGCCGCGACCGTCGCGCCGAGCAGCCCCAGGTAGGCGGTCACGAACACGCCCGCAGAGACGTCCCTGACGTAGCCCTCGGTGCCGCCGAACATGCGGACGATCAGCACCCCGAGAACCGTCAGCGCGAACGCGGCCATGACCGCGCCGCCCGCGGCCCAGTAGGCGGCTAGGACGCATCGCGGCGCCGCCGGCCACGACCGGGATCAGCGGGATCTTGATGCCCTTGGTCTTGAGGGCGGTGTCGAGCTCGTGCAGCCCGATCAGCAGGGCGACGCCCATGTAGATCAGGAACGTCGCCTTCACGGTCAGCAGGGTGAGCAGGGCCAGGCCGCCGAGAACCACGCCCACGGCGATCGCGGCGGGTAGGTTACGGCCGGTCTTGATGCCGCCGGTCTTGTGCTCGCCGGGCGGGGTGTGCGCGCCGGAGCCCGCGTCGGCGTTGATGCCGCCGATGGCTGGGTCGGGCGAGGCGTCTGCGGTGCTCACGGCGGGTTGGCTGCGGTCGGCGCGGATGGCGCTCAGACTTCGAGCAGCTCGGCTTCCTTGTGCTTGAGCAGCTCGTCGATCTTGCCGATGTAGGTGTCGGTGAGATCCTGCAGCTCCCGCTCGGCGCGGCGGGCGTCGTCCTCGCCCACCTCGCTGTTCTTCACCATCTTGTCGAGGGCGTCCTTGGCGTGCCGCCTGATGTTGCGGATGGACGACGCGGGAGTCCTCGGCCTTGGAGCGGGCGGTCTTGATGTACTCGCGCCTGCGCTCCTCGGTCAGCTCGGGGAAGATGACGCGGATCAGCACGCCGTCGTTGGACGGGTTGACCCCGAGGTCGCTGTTCCTGATCGCCTTCTCGATCGCGGCTCAGGGAGCTCTTGTCGTGCGGCTTCACCGTGATCATCCGTGGCTCGGGCACATGGAAGGAGGCGAGCTGGTCCAGCGGGGTCTGCGTGCCGTAGTACTCCGCCGTGATCTTGGAGAAGACGGCGGGGTGGACGCGGCCGGTGCGGATGTTGCTGAAGTCTTCCTGGCGACCGTGACGGCCTTGTCCATCTTCTCCTCTGCTTCGAGGAGGGTGTCATCGATCATTGGTATTCAGCTCCTGTGCACACGTGCCGATCCGTGGCTGTGGTGAACGCCGTCCATGACGACGTTCACCACACTACCGGTGCTCTGGGCTTTGCCTAGACGCTAGGTCCAGACGCCGAGCTTACGCCTGGCCGACGCGGAAGCGCGCGAATGCCATGCACGTTCACCTTGCCGGCCGCGAGGACCGACTTGATCGACTGCTTCGGGTCCTTCACGCTCGCCTGCTCGGTGAGCACGATGTCCTTGAAGAAGGAGTTGACCCGGCCCTCGACGATCTTCGGGATCGCCTGCTCCGGCTTGCCCTCCTCGCGGGTCATCTCCTCGGCGATCCGGCGCTCCTTCTCGACCAGGTCGGCGGGCACCTCGTCCCGGGTGACGTACTGGGCCGGGGTCGCCGCGATCTGCTGCGCCAGATCCTTGGCGACCGCCTCGTTGGCCCCGTCGAGCTGGACCAGCACGCCGAGCGTGGGCGGCAGGTCCCGGTCGGAGCGGTGCAGGTAGGTGGTCACGTAGCCGCCCGTCGAGGCGGGCGTACCGGCCGAGCTCGATCTTCTCCTTGATCGAGGCGCTCGCCTCCTCGATGAGCTGCTCGACGGACTTGCCGTCGGTCGTCTCGGTGGTGAGCAGCGCGAGCCGGTCGGCGACCTTGTTCGCCAGGGCGGCCTGCGCGATCTTGGCCGCCAGCTCCTGGAACTGCTCGTTCTTGGCCACGAAGTCGGTCTCGCAGTTCAGCTCGACCAGGACGCCCGCCTCGGTGCCGTCAAGCTCGGCGGTCGACGAGGCCGTTGCCCGCCGTGCGGTCGGCGCGCTTGCCGGCGTCCTTGACGCCCTTCTTGCGCAGGTTCTCGATGGCAAGCTCGAAGTCGCCGTCGGCCTCGGCCAGGGCGTTCTTGCAGTCCATCATTCCGGCGCCGGTCTGCTCCCGGAGCCGCTTCACGTCCGCGGCGGAGATATTCGCCATGTCTGTTCCTTGCTCGTCAGTGGTTATCGACGTTGGTCGTGAGTCGCGCTTTGCCGTGGTCCTACTCGGCGTCGGCGGTCTCGGCGGCAGCGGTCTCGACCGCGCCGGCGTCGGCGGCGTCCTCGGCGGCGGCCTCAGCGGCCGCGGGGGTCTCCTCAGAGGCGGCGGCCGCGGCGATGTCGGCGGTGTCAGGCGCGACCGCGGCGATCTCGGCCTCGGCCTCGGCCGGGTCGGAGACCGTGGACTCCTGGACTTCCTCGGTCGCGGCGGCGTCGGCCGTGGCGCCGCCGGCCAGCAGGTCCCGCTCCCACTCCGGCAGCGGCTCGTCCACGGCGCCGGTCGCCGAGAACGTGTCGTCGGCCGGCTTCTCGTCGGCTTGCGACGCGCCCGCGCGCGCCATCAGGCCGTCCGCCACCGCGTCGGCGACCACGCGGGTCAGCAGCGCCACGCTGCGGATCGCGTCGTCGTTACCGGGGATCGGGTAGTTGACCTCGTCCGGGTCGCAGTTGGTGTCGAGGATCGCGACGACCGGGATGCCCAGCTTGCGGGCCTCGTTGATCGCGATGTGCTCCTTCTTGGTGTCCACCACCCAGACTGCGCTCGGCACCCGGGCCATGTCCCTGATGCCGCCCAGGGTCTTGTCGAGCTTGTCCTTCTCGCGCTTGAGGCCGAGCAGTTCCTTCTTGGTCATGCCGGAGCCCGCGACGTCGTTGAAGTCGATCTCCTCGAGCTCCTTCAGGCGCTGCAGGCGCTTGTACACGGTGGAGAAGTTGGTGAGCATGCCGCCCAGCCAGCGCTGGTTCACGTACGGCATGCCGACCCTGCGCGCCTGCTCGGCGATCGCCTCCTGGGCCTGCTTCTTGGTGCCGACGTAGAGGATCGTGCCGCCGTGGGCGACCGTCTCCCTGATGAACTCGTACGCGCGGTCGATGTAGGCGAGCGACTGCTGCAGGTCGATGATGTAGATGCCGTTGCGCTCGGTGAAGATGTAGCGCTTCATCTTCGGGTTCCAGCGCCGGGTCTGGTGGCCGAAGTGGACACCGCTCTCGAGGAGCTGCTTCATCGTGACGACCGTGCTCATGGCTGCGGTCCCTTCATTTCGTGCGCGCGGAACGTGGGTGCCCTGGCGGTAACGCCGTTGCCGACGCTGCCTTCCATGACCGTGGCCGTTCCGTGCGCGGCTCGGTTACTCCTGGTGCTCGATGGTGGTCCGATCACGCCCTGCCGCCGACCGGGCTGACCTGGCCGGTCCTGGCTGCTGCCAGGGCCTGCCGGTCCGGTTGGCGGACCGAGTGGCGCGTCCCGCGTGATAACACGCGGCATGCGAGCACGCGAATTGCGGCCTCTCCAGGGCACCGTTGCCGGTGTTTTGCTGGGGTGGCCACTACCAAGGTTACTAGAAGTCAGGGGCAGCCGTGGTCCCTGACTTCTAGCTAGGCGCGCGGATGTGCCTGACGGTAGCTTGCCTTCAGCCGCTCGGCCGAGACGTGGGTGTAAATCTGGGTGGTGGCGGGCGAGGAATGCCCGAGGATCTCCTGCACGCTGCGCAGGTCCGCACCCCCTTCGAGCAGGTGCGTGGCGGCCGTGTGCCTGATCGCGTGCGGGCCCGCGTCGTGCATGCCGTGGGCGTGCACGATGCGCCGCGCGGTCCGCGGATCGAGGCGGCCGCCGCGCGCCCCGAGGAACAGAGCGGCGCCGCTCTGCCCGCCGGCCAGAACCGGACGTCCCGCGTCCTCCCAGCGCGACACCGCTCGTACGGCGGGCACCCCGACCGGGACGACGCGCTCCTTGCCGCCCTTGCCGAACACCCGGACCGTGCGCCGATCCAGTTCGAGGCCGCCGACGTCAAGCTCGCACAGCTCGCTGACCCGGATGGCCGATGCGTACAGCAGCTCGAGCACCGCCACGTCGCGCAGCGCCAGCGCCGCCGCGGCGTGCTGGCCCGAGGCGAGCTCGCGCAGCGCCCGGTCCTCGCTGTCGGCCAGAACCCTGCTCATCTCATCCCGACGCAGCACCTGCGGCAGCACCCGGCGGGCCTTGGGGGTGCCGAGCTGCGGCCCGGGGTCGATCGCGAGCCACCCCTGACGGTGCGCGAAGGCGGTGAACGCCCGCGCCGCCGCGCCCCGCCGGGCCAGCGTCGCCCGGGCCGCGCCCGACTGATGCTGGTCCGCCAGCCAGCCGCGCAGCGCGGTCAGGTCGAGTGCGCCGGGGTCGGCGATCCCGGACCGGTACGCGTGCTCGAGGAGCGACTGGATGTCGCCGTGATAGGCGCGCACGGTGTGGCTCGAGAGGGCCCGTTCGGCGGCGAGATGACGGCAGAACGCCGCCAGCGCTTCGGTCAGCGCCAACGGTAGGCCCTCGGTCGGGTCAGCCGCGTCGGCGGCACGGCTGCGTGGCACTGCCATGGGGACAGTGTGCACCGGTCCGAGGCTGTTCGGAAACGACCCTGGCAATGTCGTAGCGGTTTGTCTCGGCGAGTTTTGACAGAGGTGTCCTAAGTAAGCGCCTTTGGGACGCGAGGCACACGGTGCTGGCGGATATCCGAGAGAAGTGGAAATGTGTCGGATTGGCAGGAGGGGCGGACCGGCCTGCGATCAGGGAATCCCGCAAGGAAAATAATTCGAACAGAATGGAAAGAAAAGTTGTGGTCTCGACGGCCGCGAAGCAGCTCGTCACCACGAGCACGCCGGCAATCAACACCGGCGGCTCGTTCACGGCCCGCAAGACGCTCGTCGGCACCGTCACCCTGGCCGCCGGCACCTGGCTGGTCGACGCCGACTTCACCGCCACCCCGAACGCGAACACCGCCGGCGACGTGTTCCCGCAGCTGTTCGTCTACGACGGCCCCGTGAACTCCGGCTTCACCAACGACCTGTTCAACGTCGGCGCCGGAGCGCTCGAGGACCCGACCGCGACCATCGTCGCGGACGGCGACACGATCAACAGCTATTACAGCGGCGAGTCCGAGATCACCGTGCCGTCGGGCGGGGAGACGCTGGACGTGTACGCCTTCGGCTATGACAGCGACACGGGCGAGGGATCGTACGCGCTGAACTCGGCGGTCATCACCGCCACCCATCTCCAGACGGCCAGCTGAACCTCGGTCGGCGGCGCCCCGTCACCTACTCGGGTGGCGGGGCGTTCCCTTATCGGCGACGAACTCGCCGCGCCCGCGGATGGTCTCGGCCAGCTCTCGGTCAGGCGCGGCTCAGTCGCCAGCCCTCTTCGCAGCGCTCGATGAACCCTGACGTCGCGAGGGCGGCTAGGCAGCGGACCGCCGTCGTCGGGGCCACGCCCGCCCGCTGCGCGATGCGCGTCGTCGCCATCCCGCCGCGGGCAGGCATCGCGTCGAGGACCTGGGTCGTCTCCAGATCCATGGCGTCGAGGTCGAGCGCGGGCCGGGCCCGCCGCCTGCGCGACGATCTTGGCGGGGTGGGATCGGCTGCGTCGGTCGGGCTGGCGGGTTCTAGGGAGCCGACGGGGTCAGTTGGACCGACGGGGGCAACAGGGCCGGTAGCGGCGGCGAGGAACGGCGCGTTCGCTGGTCTAAGCGTTGATTCGAGGGTCGCGCCGACCGGGGATAGGTGCTCGATGACCTCGGCGGCGGTGGTGACGAGGGTGCCCTGCCAGTCGCGGATGACGCGGTGGCAGCCGGCCGACTGGTCGGAGGTGACCGGGCCGGGAACGGCCATGAGCGGCCGGCCGAGGTCCCGGGCGTGCCGCGCGGTGTTGACCGCCCCGCTGCGCTCGCCCGCCTCCACCACCAGCGTCCCGGTCGCGAGGGCGGAGATCACCCGGTTGCGGACCAGGAACCTGAGCCTGTTCACGGTTCGGCCCGGCGGCCACTCGCTGACGATCACCCCCTGGGCGGCTACCGCGTCCAGCAGCTCCCCGTGGCCGACCGGGTAGGGGACGTCCACCCCGCATGCCAGGACCGCCACCGTCACCCCGTCCGCGCCGAGTGCGCCCCGGTGCGCCGAGGCGTCCACGCCGAACGCCGCGCCGGAGACCACCGCCCAGCCTCGCGCCGCGACCGACGCGGCGAATTCGGCCGCGACGTAGGAGCCGTAGGCGGTCGCCGCCCGCGAGCCGACCATCGCCACCGACCGCAAGCAGTTGAACCGCAGATCGGCGGTGCCGCGCAGCCACAGCGCGTAGGGCTCGGCGTCGCCGAGGTCGGCCAGCTGCTCCGGCCATTCAGGATCACCCGGGCAGACGAGCCTGATCCCCGATCGGCGGAAGGCGATCACGTCGTCCGGCGTCGGCAGCTCGTCCAGGCGAACTCGCCAGCGCTCCAGGGCGCGCCGGAGTGCGCGCCGCAGCGCGGCGTCGCCGATCGTGTCGGGCAGGCGGCCCGATTTGATCGCGCTGAGCGCTGGCGCCGCCCCGTGCAGCCGGATCAGCTCGCTGAGCCAGCGGTCGGCGGGCTCCGCCAGGTAGGTCAGGGCCGCGCGCGCGTACGCCTCGTCGGTCAGCGCGCCGTCGGTCAGTCGGCCGCCCTGCGGCGAGGCGTTCACTGGGTGACTCCCAGCCACAGTCCGATCGCGAGGCCGACCTGGTCAACGCCGGGCCGGTCCTGGCCGGCCAGGTCGGCCAGCGACCAGGCGACCCTGATGATCTTGTCCGCGCCCCGCGCGGAGACCTGGCCAAGCTCCATCACCCGTTCCAGCGGTTTCATCGACCCCGGCTGGGGCGGGAACGCCCGGCGCAGCTGCGCCCCCGGGATCTCCGCGTTCAACCGCCACGGCGTCCCCGCCAGCCGCGCGGCGGACCGCTCACGCGCCGCCGCGACGCGTTCCGCCACCACCGCAGAAGACTCGGCGAACCGACGGTCGTAGAGCATGTCGCGCCGGCTCACCGGCTGCAGAACGACCTTGACGTCCACCCGGTCCATCAGCGGACCCGACAGCCTCCCCAGGTACCTGCGCCGGGCGGCCGGCGAGCAGCGGCACCCCGATCCGCCCGGCGTCGCCGTCCGGGCGCACGGGCACGGGTTCGCCGCCAGCACCAGCGTGAACCGGGCGGGGAACCTCGCCACCGCGGTGGCGCGGGCGATCGCCACCTCCCCCGACTCCAGCGGCTGCCGCAGCGCGTCAAGCACGTCCCGGCAGAACTCCGGCGCCTCGTCGAGGAACAATATCCCCCGGTGCGCCAGGCTCGCCGCCCCCGGCCGGATCAGCCCCGAGCCGCCCCCGACGATCGCTGCCTTCGACGACGTGTGATGCGGGGCGCAAAAGGGCGGCACCGTCACCAGCCCGGCCCCCGCCGTCAGCGCCCCGGCCACGGAGTGGATCGACGTCACCTCGATCGCCGCCGCCCCCTTAAGCTTCGGCAGGATCGTCGGCAGCCGCTCGGCCAGCATCGTCTTGCCCGCCCCGGGCGGTCCGAGCAGCGAGAGATGATGCCCGCCCGCCGCGCAGATCTCCACCGCCATCCGCGCCTCCGCCTGCCCCAGCACCTCCGACAGATCCAGCTTCTTGGCCAGGGCGAGCGCGGGCACGGGGCCGTCGGGCGGCGGCTCCGAAGGCGTGGGCGGCGTCGGCGGCGGCCCGCCGCGCAGCCACATGATCACCTCGGCCAGCGTCGACGCCCCCACCACCTGCACGCCGGGGACGAGGGCGGCCTCGGCCGCGTTCTGCGCCGCCACCACCACGGTGTCCGAGTCGGGCTCGGACGCGACCACCGCTGGCAGCACCCCTGGGACCGGGCGGAGCCGCCCGTCCAGGCCGAGCTCGGCCAGGAACATCTTCCGGTCCGGGGCCGTCAGCGGCAGGCTGTCGTCGGCGGCGAGAATTGCGACCGCGATCGCCAGGTCGAAACCGCTGCCGCGCTTGGGCAGGGCAGCGGGCGAGAGGCCAACCGTGATCTTCGAATTCGGCCAGCTCTCGCCGCTGTTGACGATGGCGGCGCGGATGCGGTCGCGTGCCTCGCGCAGTGCCGTGTCCGGCAGCCCGACCAGAATCGTCGCGGGCAGTCCGTTGGCGATGTCCGCCTCCACCTCAACCAGATGGCCCCTGACGCCCACCAGCGCCACCGAGAAAGCGCGGGCCAGCGGCATCTAGCCCACCCCCCGGACGTGCTCGATGGTGAACCCGTCGTCGCCGTCGCGGAGCAGGCCGAGCACGTCGATGCGGATCTGGTCGAAGCGGATGCCGTGGGCGGCGAGCCACTGGGCCGCAAGCCTGCGCAGTCGTGCGCGCTTGGCCCGGCCGACCGCGTCAAGCGGCGTGCCGAAGCGGGTGCCGGAGCGGGTCTTCACCTCGCAAACGACGAGCGTGTGCCGCTCGACCGCGACGATGTCGATCTCGCCGTCAGCCGAGCGCCAGTTCCGGTCGAGGATCCGGAACCCGCAGCCCTCTAGGTAGCTGACCGCCGCCTGCTCGCCCGTCCGGCCGAGTACGTCCTTCGCCTTCATCGCCACCACCTCCACTATCGACGATGGCCGCTGCAGGCGATATCGGGATCAATCGATTTCCGGCTGTGGAGGAATCCTTCAGAAAAGGTAAGTGTGGATAACGCCCGAAGGTTCGATTGAATCCATGGCGTTTGCGGGGCTATAGCACCGGAAACGCCATGGATTTGACCAGGCCCGCTACCCCGCCGCCGCGTCGCGTTGGTGGTCGCGGCCGTGTAACCACGCCGGGGCGGGCCGTGGTTCGTGCCGGGCGACCAATGGAAGAACGGGCCCTGGTGGCTTACGCTGGGCTGATAATGAGCGCTAACACGGATTCGGACAGGTGGGCGGCCGAGGACGCCTGCTCTACTGGCATATGGCGCTTAAGCCTATGGCTTTCGTTCTTCCCCGGGGCCGCGGCGATGACCTGAGCGCGCCCGATCAGGCGCGCCGACCCCTCACATGAACCTGTCCCGCTTGACCTACACCGGGACACACATTCCCGCAGCAGGGCGGCGTTGACCTCTAGACGCCTTGGAGCGGCGCCCCGCAGTGCGCACAGCGCCACTTCAGAGGCGTAACCCGAATTACTTATACCTGTAAACGATCCTTCCCTGCGACCAGTCCGTGGGGCTGATCTCCAACACCACGCGATCGTCCTGGATTACCCGGATGTGGTTTTTCGACATCCGCCCCGACATCCTCGCGAGAACCTCGTGCCCGTTAGCGAGTACCACGGTGTAGAAGCCGTGCCCGCGCATCCGGGTGACCGTGCCCTCGGTCTCGATAAAGTCACTCTTCGGCATTTAGCGATCCTCCTGATTGCTCTGGCTGCGGCGTCGCACATCTTGCAACGCGAGCGGTACCCGTCACGGGCGGTTCGGTCAGTGCCGAACTCCTTCTCCTGCTGCCAGCCTGGAGCCGTTTGCCGCATAAGTCACAGTTCGTAGGGATATTCTACTTGGCTTCCGCTTCCCGATCGTCCCGCGTCTGCCGCCTGGTGCGTGCCTGCCAGGCGCGCAGGCTGAAGTTCGTGGTCGGAATGGGTCGACGCGGCTTCGTCAGGATATGCTCCTGGGCCGCGATCTTGACCAGCCCCGCTACCTCGTCGCCTCGTGGCGTTGGCGGTCGCGCCTGTGTCCGCGGAACCACGCCCGGGCCGTGGTTCGTGACGGGCGACCAATGGAAGAACGGGCCCTGCGGGCTTACGCTCGGCTGATAATGAGCGCTAACACGGAGTCGGACAGGTCAGCGGCCGAGGACGCCGCTGCGGTACCGCTCGACCTGCTGCTCGGGGACGCCGCCACCGGGATGCTCCGGCGGATGAACCTGGGGGGCTCCGGCTTGCGCCTGGCCGCCGCCCTGGCGGTCAAGCCCGGACTGGTCGCCAGACGAGGATGGCAGCTGGCGGGCGAACTGGCTCGCATCGGCATCGGCCGGTCCCAGGTGCAGCCGTCTAAGCGGGACCGCCGGTTCGCCGACCCGGCCTGGGCGGGCAACCCGCTGCTGCGGGCCGCGATGCAGGCCTACCTGGCCGGTGCGGAGAGCGTGGCGGGGGTGGTTTCCGAGGCCGGGCTGGACGAGCGCGACGCCGAGCGGGTCAACTTCGTGCTGACCAACCTGATTGACGCGCTCGCCCCGAGCAATAACCCGCTGCTGAACCCGGCGGCGATGAAGGCCGCCATTGACACCGGCGGGGGCAGCGCCGTGGCGGGCCTGCGGCATTTCCTGGCCGACATGGCGGTCCCGCCCCGAGTGCCGTCCATGGTCGAGCCGGACGCGTTCGAAGTCGGCGTGGACCTGGCGGTCACCCCCGGGTCGCTGGTCCTGCGCACGCCGGTGTTCGAGTTGATCCAGTACCGCCCGGTCACGGAGACCGTGCGGCAGGTCCCGCTGCTGATCGTCCCGCCGGTGATCAACAAGTACTACGTGCTTGACCTGGCCCCGGGCCGGAGCATGGCGGAGTACCTGGTCAGCACCGGCGTGCAGGTATTCGTGATTTCCTGGCGCAACCCGGACGCCAGGCACGCCAAGTGGAATCTCGACACCTACGGCCAGGCCGTGCTCGACGCGATGGACGCGACCGCGCGCATTACCGGCAGCGAGCAGACCGCGCTGGCCGGGACCTGCTCCGGCGGCATCATCGCCGCAATGGTGGCCGCGCACCTGGCCCACCTCGGTCAGCAGGACCGGATCGCCGCGCTGACCCTCATGGTCACCGTGCTCGACCAGGCGCACGCGGGTCTGGCCAGCGCCGTCGTCGACGAGCGGACCGTGCGAGTGGCGGCGGCGGCGTCCCGCGCCCGCGGCTACCTGGACGGACGGTCGCTGGCGGAGGTGTTCGCGTGGCTGCGGCCCAACGACCTGATCTGGAACTACTGGGTCAACAACTACCTGCTGGGCAAGAAGCCGCCGGCCTTCGACATCTTGTTCTGGAACGCGGACACCACCCGGATGACCGCGGGGCTGCACCGGGACTTCCTTGAGCTGGGGGCGGGTAACACGCTGGTCCAGCCGGGCACCGCGACCATGCTCGGCTCGCCGGTGGACCTGGGCGCGGTCAACAGCGGCAGCTACATCGTCGCCGGGATCACCGACCATATCTGCCCCTGGCAGAGCTGCTACCGGTCCACCCAGCTGCTGGGCGGCCAACCCCGGTTCATCCTCTCGACCAGCGGGCACATCGCCGCGATGGTCAATCCGCCCGGCAACGCGAAGGCCAGGTACCAGCTGGCGCGGGAGTGCCCGGACGACCCCAAAGAATGGCTGCGTGTGGCCGAGACCCGCCAGGGAACCTGGTGGACGGACTACGCGGAGTGGCTGACCGAGCGCTGCGGGGAGGAGAATGCCGCGCCTACGGAGCTGGGCGGCAGCGGGCTGCCGCCGATCGGCGAAGCGCCGGGAACGTACGTCTATGACCGCTGACGAGCCCGGTCCGGAGCCGGCCGGGAAAGACCGCCCGCGAGTTGGCCGGGGCTGGATCCCCGGCCGGTCGCGGAAGACGGAGGCGTCCCAGCGGATGAGAATTCTGTCCGTCGACGGCCGTTCCCTGCGCGTCTCGGTCCGCGAAGGGACCCAGGGCTGGCCGCCGCTGCTGCTGTGCAACGGCATCGGCGTGAGCCTGGAGCTGCTGCAGCCGTTCGTCGAGGTGCTTGATCCACGGCGTCCGGTCGTCCGGTTCGACATGCCGGGTGTCGGCGGCTCGCCCGCCGCCGTCATGCCCTACCACCTGATCACGTTGCCGTCGCTGCTGGCAGGCCTGCTTGACCAGCTCGGCTATGAGCGGGCCGACGTGCTGGGCATCTCCTGGGGCGGCGCGCTGGCGCAGCAGTTCGCACTCAGCCGGCCGGAACGGGTCCGCCGCCTGGTTCTGGTCTCGACCGCGCCGGGCGTGATCATGGTCCCCGCCAGCCCGAGCATCCTGCTGCGGATGCTCTCGCCGCGACGGCACCGGGACCCGGACTACGCGGCCCGCATCGCGGGCGAACTCTACGGCGGCAGCGCCCGGGAGAACCCGATCGTGGCCCGCGACCTGCTGCACGCCACCACGCGTCTGGGGCCGGCCTGGGGCTACTACTACCAGCTGCTAGCCACCGCGGGGTGGACCAGCCTGCCGTTTCTGCCCAGGCTTCGACCGCCCACCCTGATCCTGGCCGGTGACGACGACCCGATCATCCCGGTGGCCAACGCCAGGATCATGCATCGCCTGATACCGGGCAGCGACCTGCACATCTACCGGGGCGGCCACCTTGAGCTGGCCGCCGACGCCAAGCGCCTGGGCGCCGTGGTGGAGGCGTTCCTCGACGCCGATCCCGCCGCCGACACCGCGTAAGGGAGCCAGCAATGACGCAGCCGAGCAGCGCGACGCACCTCGGGGAATCCCTCGGGACGGACTTCTTCTCCGTCCGCGAGCAGTTCACCGACGAGGAGTGGTCGCACTTCATCACCGTCCGGCGGTTCGTGGACGAGGAGGTAGTGCCGGTCGTGGGCCCGTACTGGGAACGGGCCGAGATCTGCTGGCCGCTGGTCAAGCGGCTGCCCCAGCTAGGCATCGTCGGCGAGGACATCAAGGGCTACGGGTGCGCCGGGATGAGCCCGATGGCGTGCGGGCTGGTCACGATGGAGCTGCACCGGGGCGACGGCAGCCTCGGGGTGTTCCTCGGCGTGCACGCGGGCCTGGCCATGGAGTCGATCGCGATGTGCGGCTCGGAGGAGCAGAAGGCGCGCTGGCTCCCCGCCATGGCCCGGATGGACAAGCTGGGGGCCTTCGCGCTGACCGAGCCCGAGC
This sequence comes from uncultured Actinomycetota bacterium, assembly GCA_963773105.1. Lineage (GTDB taxonomy): Bacteria > Actinomycetota > Actinomycetes > Streptosporangiales > Streptosporangiaceae > Trebonia. The sequence continues at coordinate 119,724 of CAVZAA010000001.1, read as the reverse complement.
ACGGCTCGGACTCGGTGGCACTGGAGACGTCGGCCACCCCTGAAGGCGACGGCTGGGTGCTGAACGGCCGCAAGCGGTGGATCGGCCTCGGGAGCGTGGCCGACCTGGTCGTGGTCTGGGCCCGGAGCACCGAGGACGGCCAGGTGAACGGGTTCGTGGTGGAGAAGGGCGCGCCCGGTTACCAGGCCAAGGTCATCGAGGGCAAGGTATCGCTGCGATCGGTCTGGCAGGCCGAGATCACTCTGGAGAACGTGCGCGTCCCGGCCGAGAACCGGCTGCCAGGTGCGCGCTCGTTCAAGGACACCAGCCGCATCCTGGCCACCACCCGCAGCACCTGCGCCTGGGCGGCGCTCGGCCACGCGACCGCCGCTTACGACGCCGCCCTTCGTTACGCGCAGGAGCGGCGCCAGTTCGGCGAGCCGCTGGCCAGCTTCCAGATCATCCAGCAGCGGCTGGTGTCGATGCTGGCCGACCTGACCGCGATGCAGCTGTACTGCGTGCAGATCGGCCGCCTGGGCGAGGCTGGCCGGCTGACCCCCACGGTGGCCGGGCTGGCCAAGATGCACAACACCCGCAAGGCCCGCGCGATCGCCGCCGAGGCGCGCGACATGCTCGGCGGCAACGGCATCCTGCTCGACTACCAGGTGATACGGCACATGGTGGACTTGGAGGCGATCCACACCTTCGAGGGCACCGAGACCATGCAGACGCTGATCGTCGGCCGCGCCATCACCGGAATCGGGGCCTTCACCTAGGTGATGAGAGACTTGACCCAGGGGCCGACGAGCTCCTGGGTAACCCGGCGGAGAACTGAGGAGAATGATCAGCGTGACGAGACTGGCCGCGTCGTGAGGCTGCTTCTGCTCGCCCCGCCCGGCGCAGGCAAGGGCACCCAGGGCACGCGGCTGGCGGCGTGGTCCGGCGCCGAGCACATCGCCGCGGGCGACCTGCTGCGGGCCGAGGCCCAGAGCGGGAGTGCCCTCGGCCGCGAGATCGCCGCCTGTCAGGCCAGCGGCGATCTGGTCCCCGACCAGATCGTGCTCGACGTGCTGATCCCGGCGATCACCGCGGCGGCCGCCCGCAACGGGTTCATCCTCGACGGCTTTCCGCGGACCCTGGCCCAGGCCGTCGCCGCGTTCGAACTCGCGACCCGGCTCGGCATTACCCTGCAGGCGGCGATCTACCTGCAGGTGCCGGAGGCGGTGCTAATGCAGCGGCTGCTCGACCGCGCCAGCCAGGAGGGCCGGGCCGACGACAAGGCCGACGTGATCCTGCACCGACTGCAGGTGTACGCCCAGACCACGGGCGCGCTTGTCCCCTACTACGCGCAGCGGGGCATCCTGATCACGGTGAACGCCAACCAGCCGCCCGACGCCGTCACGGCGGAAATCCAGGCCCGGTTGTCCGAACTGCCGGACCTGCAGCTGCCCCGGTCAGCTCCACCGGGCGCCACGTCATGACCGGTCGATCATGCTACGGTACACGGCGATGAGCGCCGCCTTCTGATCGTCGCTCAGCCGCCTGTCGGCCGCGATCGCCTCCTCGGTCCGCTCTTCGTCGCCTGTCTCACCGGCGGCGTCCGCGCTCCTTCCTGTCACGGCATCGATCAGGCCGGCCTCCGCGAGGAGGGTCTCAGCGGACAGGTTCAGCGCATCGGAGATCGCCTTGAGCACGCGCACCGACGGCTCGTGCAGCCCGCGCTCGACCTGGCTCAGGTACGGGTTCGACAGGCTGGTCAAGTCGGCCAGTTGGCGCAGCGAAAGGTTGGCCCTCTGGCGCTGGGTGCGGATGAAGGCGCCGAGCGCCTCCCGCTGCGCCTGCCATGAGTCCGTCACGGCCACCTCCTTACGTACCGCTTATTATAGTACGCGGCAGCTCCGGAGTCCGGTGCTGCCGCGTACTGATGCCGTCGCCGGCCGGGATTTCGGCCGGGGTGCGGGCTTCACGAGCTGTGACGCGGATTCCTCATTCGGCGTCCGCGCCCGGCTCCTCGTGCGCGCCGCTGCCCGGCCGGAGCGGGGCCGTCGCCTGCACAAGCTCCAGCGCGAACTGACGCTGGCTGGAGAGCAGCTTCTCGGCGAAGTCGTAGGCGCTGGTCACGATGTCCTGTGCCTTTGGCAGCTTTTCGGCCATCGGCACCTGGTCCGATGTCACCTTTGGCGTCACCGTCTTGATGGTTTCCACCCAGGTCTTGACCGCCTCGACGACGGTCTCCTGGCTCGTGCGGATCACTTTGAGTAGGTCGTCCTGAACGTCTTGCGGGGAGTAGCTAAGCATGGTCTGCGCCTTTCTCGATAGCGGAGCCGATCTCTGTAGCGGGATCGACACTGCTAACTATACCAAGCGCTAACTATAGCTAGCAAGTGCTGCCTGTGTGATCCAGCTCATCCCGCAGGCTCCCGCAGGCGGCGCCGGGAGGCCTCGACCTCGGCCTCGGCGGCGTCCCGGTCGGCCCAGGACGCGCCGGAGACGCTCTTGCCCGGCTCCAGCTCCTTGTAGATCAGGAAGAAGTGCTCGATCTCCCGCCGGTCGTACTCCGACACGTCGTTGAGGTCGCGCAGATGCTCCTGGCGCGGGTCGCTGGCGGGCACGCAGAGGACCTTGTTGTCGCCCCCCTTCTCGTCGGTCATGCGGAACATGCCGATCGCGCGGCTGCGGATGAGGCAGCCGGGGAACGTGGGCTCAAGCACCAGGACCAGGGCGTCGAGCGGGTCGCCGTCGTCGCCCAGGGTGTCCCGCACGAATCCGTAGTCGGCCGGGTACTGGGTCGAGGTGAACAGCGTGCGGTCTAGGCGAATCAGGCCGGTGTCGTGGTCTACCTCGTACTTGTTCCTGCTGCCCCGTGGGATCTCAATGAAGACGTCAAATTCCATGGTGCTCAGCCCAGCCCTTTCGCAGTGTGCTCCACGACGCTAGGCCGGGGCGGAGCCGGGGTTAACGTCCCGCCAACACGAGGATGCGCCGCTTACTCGGGACGCCGGCACAATGTGCACGGGACGCCGGCACAACGGTTTGTGCCCCCGTACCAACGCCGGGTAACAGGCTTGACTCCGGGGACCGACGACCTCCCGGACCGCCCGCCGGAGAATGATCAGCGTGACGAACCTGGCCAGGAACCTGACGGACACCACCCGCGCGCACGCCGGCCGGGTGGCGGTCCGGGTGGACGACGCGGCGCTGACCTACCGGGCGCTGGACGAGGCGAGCGCCCGGGTGGCCGGGCTGCTGCGCGAGCGCGGCTTCAAGCCCGGCGACCGGGTCGGGCTGATGATGCCCAACGCGGCCGAGGTCCCCGTGGTGTACTACGGGGTGCTCCGGGCCGGCGGCGTCGTCGTCCCGATGAACCCGCTGCTCAAGGGGCGGGAGGTGGCCTACTACCTCGGCGACTCGGGGGCCCGGCTGCTGTTCGCCTGGCACGCGTTCGCCGACCAGGCGCAGGCCGGCGCCGAGCAGGCGGGGGCGGAGACCATCGTCGTGGACGGGGTCGACTTCCCCGAGCTGCTGGCCTCGGTCACCCCGGACTTCGGGGTGGCGGACACCGGCGATGAGGACACCGCGGTGATCCTCTACACCTCGGGCACGACCGGGCACCCGAAGGGCGCCGAGCTGACCCACGGCAACCTCATCAGCAACACCGAGGTGTCGCGGGTCGACATCGTCAAGGCGGGCCCGGACGACGTGATCTTCGGCGGCCTGCCCCTGTTCCACGTGTTCGGTCAGACCGTCGCGCTCAACGTGGCGGTGGCGTCCGGCGCCTGCCTGACCCTGCTACCGCGGTTCGACGCCGCGCACGCCCTGCGGATCATCGCAAGCCACGGGGTCACCGTCTTCGAGGGCGTGCCGACCATGTACGTGGCCCTGCTGCACCAGCCCGACCGCGCGGGCTACGACACCGCCGCGCTGCGGACGTGCATCTCCGGCGGCGCGGCGCTGCCGGTGGAGGTGCTCCGCGGGTTTGACGAGGCGTTCGGGGTCCCGGTGCTTGAGGGGTACGGGTTGTCGGAGACCTCGCCGGTCGCGTCGTTCAACCTCCCCGGCCGGGAGCGCAAGCCCGGCTCGATCGGGACCCCCATCAGAGACGTGCAGATGCGAGTGGTGGACGCGGAAGACCACGAGGTCGCCGAGGGCGAGGTGGGCGAGATCGTCATCTGCGGGCCGAACGTGATGAAGGGCTACTGGCAGCGCCCCGAGGCCACCGCCGAGGCGATCGTCGACGGCTGGTTCCACACCGGCGACCTGGCTCGGGTCGACTCTGACGGGTACTTCTACATCGTCGACAGGAAGAAGGACCTGATCATCCGCGGCGGCTACAACGTCTACCCGCGGGAAATCGAGGAGGTGATCTACGAGCATCCCGCCGTCGCCGAGGCCGCCGTCATCGGGCTGCCGCACCCGTCCCTGGGCGAGGAGGTCGCCGCCGCGGTGGCGCTCAAGCCCGGCGCCATCGTCACCGCCGAGGAACTGCGCGACTACGTCAAGGGCCAGGTCGCCGCCTACAAGTACCCACGGCACGTGTGGCTCGTGGACGCGCTGCCCAAGGGCCCGACCGGCAAGATCCAGAAACGCGACATCGTCATCCCGCCCGACCTGGTCGCGACGTGAGGCCGCTGCTCGCCCCGCCCGGTGCCAGGACGGCTGACTTACCAACCGGAGGCACTCGACATGACCGCTACGGCGTCGGCTTCGCTGTCGGCTCTGGGCATCTGCCTGGAGGAGTACGAGTATCCCTATCCGGTCCGGTTCCTGCCGCTCACCAACGACCTTCAGTCGGTCGCGATGGCGTACATGGACATTCCGCCGCGCGCCAAGCCTAACGGGCAGACGGTCGTCCTGATGCACGGCAAGGCGTTCGGCTGCTACTACTTCCACAACGTCATCGAGGCGCTGACCGGGGCCGGGTACCGGGTGGTCGCGCCGGACCAGATCGGCTGGGGCAAGTCACCCAAGCCCGATATCCATTACAGCTTCCAGCTGCTGGCGGCGAACACCGCGGCCCTGCTTGACCACCTCGGCGTGGGGAACGTCGCCGTGCTCGGCCACTCGACCGGCGGCATGACGGCGACCCGTTTCGCCTTGACGTACCCCGGGCGGGTCACCCACCTGGTCCTGGAAGACCCGCTCGGACTGGCCGACTACCGCACGGGCGTCCCGCCGCAGTCCGAGGAGACCCCGCAACGCCGGTGCTGCTCATAGTGGGGGCCGAGGACCACACCGTCCCGCTCGGCCAGTACGCCCAGCCGGCCGAAGCCGCCCGGCTGGGCGACTTCTGCGCGCTGTCCGCCGCGGCCGCGCGCGACATCCTCCGCGCGACCCGGCTGGTGATACCCGACTGCGGCCACATCCCGCACCTGGAGCACCCCGGACAGTTCGTCGCCGAGCTGCTGCCGTTCCTCGCCCACTGACCCGACCCCGGAATTAGTTAAAGGATGCCAACCATGTTCAAGTCCACATCCACCTCATTGATCCTGATCGGCGTGCTGGCCCTCATCATCGGGATCATTGCCATCGCCTGGCCCGGCATCACGATTCTGGCGCTGGTTATCATGTTCGCGATCTACGCGTTCATGGACGCCGGGCTGCAGACCATGCGGGCCTTCAGCAGCCGGTCGGCCGGCCCGGTGCTTGGTCACCTGCTACTCGCGCTGGTCGGCCTGGCCGCCGGCCTGTTCGCCCTGGCCTGGCCCGCGCCAACCGCGTACGTGCTGGTTCTCGTGGTGGCGGCCTGGGCACTGGCGGGCGGCGTGGCCGAGTTCCTCGCTGGTTTCCAAAGCGGGGAGAGCGCGGGCACCCGCGCGCTTTTCCTCTTGTCCGGGGTGGTGTCGTTCGTGTTCGGCGTGCTGCTGTTCGCCCGGCCCGGCGTGGGCGCGGTCACCCTGGCCCTGCTGTTCGGCCTGTACGCCCTGATCTACGGTTTCTCGCAGATCACGGCCGGCATCCAGCTCCGCCAGATCGGCGCGGACGCGGAGCCGCTTTCCGAATCGCACCAGCGGGCTGAGCGGTAATCCTCTAGCCGGCGGGACGGCGCGTTGCCTCATTCATGACCGTTGGCATGGCCGTCTGCATGGCCGGCGGCGGCCGGGGCGGCCGGCCGTAGCGCGTAGGAGCCGAGCCAGTGGCTTGCCTCCAGCGCCAGTTCCACGTCGTGGCGGTTATGGGCCACCGGTCGGCCAAGGCTCTCCTCCGCCTTGCGGATCCGGTACTGGACCGTGTTCTTGTGCAGCGTCAACTGCTCCGCGGTCGCCTTGTAGCTGCCGCCGGTGCGCAGGAAGACGAGCAGGGTCTCCCGCAGGCGAGCGTGGTGCTCGTCGTCGGTGGCCAGGTCCGCCAGCGTGCTCAGCACCCAGGGCCGGAGCAGCTCCCTGGCTGAGAGCATCATCGCCACCGGCGCGATCTGGCCGAACGTCACCGCCCTGGGGGCGGGAGATCCGGAGGCGAGCGCGACCGCCTGGGCGGCGATGGCCTGCTGGTGGGTGAGGCGGAACCCCGCCGCGCCCTTCGCCACATCGCCGAAGGCGAAATGGATGTCAGCGTCGATGTCGGCCGTGTCGGCCGCGCCGGAGTCGAAGGTGTCCCTGATCCCCAGCGGCAGCCAGGCCCAGGCGCTCGACTCGTCGCGGGGCAGGAACACCGGATCGCCGCCGCAGGCCGCCCGGCCTGCGACGTGGCTGAGCGCGTGCTCAAGTCGGGTGATCTCGTCGGCGGTGCGCGCCGCGTCGCCCACCCAGCACACCACGCCCACGTGGTACTGGCGCAGCCGGTAGCCAAGGGTTGCCTCGGCGGCGCTCGCGTCGATCCGCTCGCCCGACAGCAGATCGCGTACCCGGGCTGCCTGCGCGGCGCTGCGGTTCCGCAGCCAGTTGTCCCGCTCCTCGGCGTAGGCGGCGACCATCTGCTCGGATATGTGGTCGATGTACTCCGCCACCACCCTGGAGGTGCACAACATGGCGGCGCTGATCATCTCGGCGTCGTGCGCCTGCTGCGCCAGCTCCTTGAGCACCCAGTCGGCGAAGCACGCGTGCCCGACCCGGTAGGCGCGCAGCAGCGCGGTCAGCGGGGTGCCCCGCTGGGCCAGCCGGCGCGCGTACTCTACCGCGGCGGCCGGGGCCTGCACGGAGTCCAGGTCGATCCGGTAGCGCATGATCTGCAGGCACGTTTCGACGTTGCTGTCGCAGCTCGAGGCGAGCAGGGCGAGCATCGGCTTGTCCTCGCCGAGTTGCGGTATCTCCCTGAGTATCGTCTCGTAGACGTCCTCGCGCACGGCGGCGACTCGGCCGGCCACCGCCGCCGCAACGTCGCCCATCAGTTCGACGACCGCCGGACCATCCACGTCCACCTGCGGATTCTCGCACATCCGGGCGAGCTTGCCGAGGGGCACGCGAGGCGGAGCCGTTCAGCCAGCCGGCGTCGGCGCGAATCACCAGGTACAGGTGAAGACCCGTCACCTGGAGCGGGACAAGCCTGAGGGCAGCACGAAGGCCCGCACGGCCACCAGGCCACGACCGAAGGAGCACCGATGGCTGTCCACCAAGCACTGCCGCAGGAATCGGCCGACCGCGGGAGCTGTTCGACGCGTACGCGCACTGCGCGGACCGCCGCGACGCAACCGGGCAGATGGCGCTGTTCACGCCGGATACACGGTTCCTGGTGTACATGGAGCGCGGCTCGGACCGGCCCACTCAGGAGCTAGCCGGGCGGGAGGCGCTGGCGCCGGTGTTCGACCAGCTGAATACCTACCAGGCGACGATGCATTTCAACGGGCAGAGCACGGTGCAGCTCGACGGCGACCGGGCCGCCGGGGAGTCGTACTGCATCGCGCATCACCTGTACGAGGCTGACGGTCAGCGCACGCTGATGGTCGCGTATATCCGCTACCTGGACCAGTTCGCCCGGCAGGCCGACGGCTCCTGGCTGTTCGCCGAGCGAAGGCTGATGGTCGACTGGACGGAAACCCGGCCATCGAACCCTTGACAAGAGCGCACGGTCCGTTCGATATGAGCGGGTTGTGATTTTTTAGCGGCGGAGTGCCGCGGTTAGGCGGCGCGCTATACCGGCCGGGACCTTAGCTTCCTCCCCCACCCATGCTGCCGTGGTGCTGCGGAGCGCGGCCGGGCGGCTGGGCCGGGGACGGCAGCTGCTTGAGCAGCGAGATCTCGCGGGTGACCTTCTCCGGGCCGATCGTCAGCGGGTGACCGTGGTGGGTGACGGCCAGCGGGTCCCCGGAGATCAGCTCGTAGCTGGCCTCGTGCTGGCGCACGTGCACGCGGATGACCCGGCCTCGGTAGCGCATGCGGAACGTCAGTCCCGCGAGGCCCGGCGGCAGCCTAGGCCAGAACGACAGGCCGTCGGTTCCGGCCCGGGCCCCGCCGAATCCGCCGACGAGGGCGGTATAGGCGCCGGCCAGGGACGCGATGTGGAGGCCGTCCCGGGTGTTGTGCTCGCGGTCCTGGAGGTCCATGAAGGCGGCCTCGGCCAGGTAGTCGTGGGCGAGCTCGAGGTGGCCGACCTCGGCCGCCATGACGGCCTGGCTGCAGGCGGACAGGGATGAGTCCCTGACGGTGAGGGACTCGTAGTAGTCGAAGTTGCGCAGCTTCTCCGCTCGGGTGAAGGCGTCCCCTCGCAACTGCATGGCCAAGACGACGTTGGCCTGCTTGACGACCTGCTTGCGGTACAGCTGGAAGTAGGGGTAGTGCAGCAGCAGCGGGTAGTGGTCGGGCGGGGTGGCGGCGAAGTCCCAGCGGGCGTAGTGGGTGAAGCCGTCGTGCTCCGAGTGGACGCCGAGCCGTTCGTCGTAGGGGATGTACATATCCTTCGCGGCGTCCCGCCAGGCGGCGGCCTCCTCCGTGGTGACGTCGAGCTTGCGGGCCTCGTCCATGAGCTTGGCCGTGAGGTCGGCGGCGGCGGCGAGGTTGGCCTGCGCCATGAGGTTGGTGTAGAGGTTGTTGTCCTTGATCGCGCTGTACTCGTCGGGGCCGGTGACGCCCTCGATGCGGAACTTGCCGTCGCTGTCGTGCTGGCCAAGTGAGCGCCACAGGCGGGCGGTCTCGACGAGGAGGGGCAGGCCGACTTCACGTTCGAAGTCGGCGTCCTGGGTGGCGTCGAGATACCTCGTGACAGCGGCGGCTACGTCGGCGTTTATATGAAAAGCGGCCGTGCCGGCCGGCCAGTACCCCGAGCACTCCTCGCCGTGGATGGTCCGCCACGCGAACGCGGCGCCCGAGAGGCCGAGATCTTTCGCGTGCTGCTTGGCGATCGGCAGCGTGTTATACCGCCAGCGGAGCACGTCGGCCGCAGCGTCTGGTTTCGTGTACGTGAGCACGGGCAGCACGAACGTCTCGGTGTCCCAGAAGGTATGCCCGTCGTAGCCGCTCCCGGTGAGGCCCTTGGCCGGGATCGGCCGTTGCTCGGCGCGGGCGCCCGCCTGCAGGATGTGGAAGAGACCGAACCTGACGGCTTGCTGGATCTCCACGTCGCCGTCGACCTCGACGTCCGCGCCCTCCCAGAAGTCGTCGAGGTAGCCGCGCTGCTCGTCGAGCAGCCGCTGCCAGCCGGTCAGTTGCGCCGCCGCGAGCGCCCCGCTGACCTGGTCGGTCAGGGCAGGCCGTGACCGCGTCGCAGACCAGCCGTAAGCGAGGTACTTGACGAGGCAGAGCTCCTGGCCGGCAGGCACCTCGGCGGCGACCATGAGCCGGCCGAGGTCGGGGAACGACTCGGACAGGACGGCCTTACGGTCCGGGCCGTGGATGTCATGGGTCATCGCGGCGGCGAGCCGTAGCTTGCTCGACCGGGTGGAGTGCACGAGGACGGCGCGCGGGTTGGCGCCGTCCACCGCCATGTGCTCCTCGCTGACCAGGGGCTGGGCCAGCAGCGCGGCCGCGCGCGGGTCGGCGGCGGTGACCTGGATGTCCTCGTTGGCGACGATCTCCGACATGACGACGAGGCGGAGCGGCTCGTCGACGGGCGTTACCGTGTAGGAGATCGCTGCCACTGCGCGCTGGGTCAGCGAGACGAGCCGGACCGACGTGACGTTGACGGTGTGCCCGGCTGGCGACGTCCAGGTCACTTTCCTGGTCAGGGTGCCCGCCCGCATATCAAGCGTGCGAGTGTGCTTGTGGAGCGTGCCGTACCTGAGGTCGAACGGCTCGTCGTCAACCAGCAGCCTGATGATCTTGCCGTTGGTGACGTTGATGACGGTCTGGCCGATGTCGGGAAACCCGTACCCCGCCTCCGCGTACGGCAGTGGCCGGTCCTCGTACAGCGAGTTCAGGTAGGTGCCGGGCAGCCCGCTTGGCTCGCCCTCGTCCAGGTTGCCGCGGAACCCGATGTGGCCGTTGGAGAGGGCGAAGACCGACTCGCTCTGCGCGAGCAGGTTCAGGTCGAGGTTGGACTCGTTGAGGCACCAGGGCTCAGCGCCGTACGGCTCGTTCGTGATCACTTGAGTGTCTTCCCGTCCGTCCGGTTACAGAAGGTCCGCCAGGTCCTTGACCACCACGTCGGCCCCGTGCTCGCGCAGCGCGTCGGCCTGCCCCACCCGGTCGACGCCCACCACCAGCCCGAACTTGCCCGCGTGGCCGGCCGCGACGCCGGCCAGCGCATCCTCGAAGACGGCGGCGTTGGCGGCGTCCACGCCGAGCATCCGGGCGGCCTCGAGGAAGGTGTCGGGGGCAGGCTTGCCGTGCAGCCCGCGTTCCTTGGCGACGTTGGCGTCGACGCGGGCGTCGAACAGGTCCGCCACGCCGCCCGCCTTGAGCACCGCATCGGTGTTGGCGCTGGAGGAGACGATGGCGGTCTTGAGGCCGGCCGCGCGGACGGCGTCGATGTACCGTCTCGAGCCGGGGTAGACCTCCACCCCGTCCCGCTGCAGCACCTCGAGCACCAACTCGTTCTTGCGGTTGGAGAGGCCCCAGATGGTGTGCGCTCCCGGCTTGTCGGACGGGTCGCCAGCCGGGAGGTCGATGTGCCTCGACTCGAGGAACGACTTGGTGCCCTCGAGCCTCGGCTTGCCGTCGACGTATTCCTCGTAGTCCTTGCCCGGGTCGAACGGGGCCTGGCCCGGTTGGGTGCGGAGGAACTCGTCGAACATCTGCTTCCAGGCGGCGGCGTGCACCACCGCCGTCCTGGTCACCACCCCGTCCATGTCGAACAGGCAGGCGGTCACCCCATCGGGCAGGCCTAGCACCGGCCCGCCTGTTCCGATTTATGCGGAAAAGCCGGGTTTGCCGTTCTCGTCGGCTGGAAGTTCGAGGTCACTCTTGGCCAACTCCTCGATGTTGACGTCCTTGAAGGTCACTACCCGCACGTTCTTCACAAAACGGGCCGGGCGGTACATGTCCCAAACCCAGGCGTCGTGCATGGTGACCTCGAAGAAGACCTCGCCATTGTCCGCGGCCCGCACCTTCAGGTCCACGTCGTTGGTCAGGTAGAACCGGCGCTCGGTCTCCACCACATGGGTGAACAGGCCGACGACATCGCGGTACTCGCGGTAGAGCTGCAGCTCCATTTCCGCTTCGTACTTCTCCAGGTCTTCCGCGCTCATGTCTCCCATTCTCCCTCCGCCTGCAGACCGCCGGAGACGTTCCGGAACGACCGGCGGTGGACCTCGGACGGCCCGTGCACCGCCAGCGCGCGCTGGTGCTCCTCGGTTACATACCCCTTGTGACGGCTAAAGCCATATTCGGGATAACGCTGGTCAAGCTCGCACATCATCCGGTCCCTGGTCACCTTGGCCACAATCGACGCAGCGGCGACCGACGCGGCCACCCGGTCTCCCTTCCACATCGCCAGGTTTGGCGCGGTCAGGCCTTTGACCGGGAAGCCGTCGGTCAGCACGTAGCCCGGGCGGCTAGTGAGGCCGGCGAACGCGCGGCGCATCCCCTCGACGTTGCAGACGTGCAGGCCGAGGCGGTCGATCTCGGCGGGCGGGATCACCACCGCGTGCCAGTCGACCGCCTTTTTCGTGATTAGCGCGTACAGGTTCTCCCGGACGGCGGGGGTGAGCAGCTTGGAGTCGGCCAGGCCGGGCATCCGCTTGATCGCCGTCTGGTCGAGCACGACGGCGGCGACCACCAGCGGCCCGGCGCACGCCCCGCGCCCGGCCTCGTCAATACCCGCGACCGGGGCGAGTCCGGCCCGGGCGAGCACGTTCTCATAGGCGGCGAGGCCGGCATTACGCCGCGGCGTGTATGAGGGAGCGACCATCACCAAGAAGCGTACGCCAACCGCGCCCCGGCCGCTCCCGGCTCAGGCCGGGCGATGGGCGTCGCGGCCGCGGGGGATGGCCGTGGGGGATGTCTGCGACGGTCCCCGGTGCCGGCCCGGTGCCGGTTTCCTGCCGCGTCCGGCTTTTTCCGTCGTTTCGAACGGACCGTGGTTCCACCCCTGGGGTCGGCGTGCCAGCTTGCCGGCTTGGCGGCCTGCCAGCTTGCCTGGCCTGCCAGCTTGCCTGGCTTGCCAGTCGACCCACCTGGCGCTCCATTCACGCCCGTCACAGCCGCGAGCGCATCTATCTATCGGTTCTGACCATTCGACCCATCTCTCTATCAGTTCTGACCATTTAAATCGGACAAATCGGACGGAAAAGCGGTCAGAAGTGATAGGAAGACGAAAATGTGGTTAAAACTGATAGAAAGATGACCGGTGGGCGGGCCTGGCCCTAGGCGTTCGCCTCGGGCCTTGGCCTCGGGCCTTGGCCTCGGGCCTTGGCCTCGGGCCTTGCGGCGGCCGGCTATGCCTTGCAGCGGCCGCCTATGCCTTGCAGCGGCCGCCTATGCCTTGCGGCGGTCGCGGCGGGACTTCAGACGGCGGCGGGCGGTGCGCTGAAGCAGGGTGAGCGGGACCGCGCCGGCGAAGCCCAGGGCGAGCGGCAGCGCCGACCCCGCCTCCTGGACCGGGGTGCCGTTGTACATCGCAGCCTCGAGCGCGGCGGTCGACCCGCCCGCAGCGGCGTTCGAGTCGTTCAGCTGCGGCTGCTCGAAGGTCGCGGGGATGTTCAGGAAGCCCCACCGGCTGGGCGGCCAGATGATCACGAACGCGCGGCCGAGCACCCCGCTTTCCGGGATCGCACCGCCGCCGGGATCGCCCATGTGCCCTCGGGAGTCGTAGGAGACCGCCCGGTGGTCGCCCATCACCCAGAGGCTGCCTGGCGGGACCGTGATCTTGAACGGCTGGCTGGACGGGACGTTGCCCGGATACAGGTAAGAGCTCTCGCTGAGGGCCACCCCGTTGACGGTGACCTGGCCCTTGGCGTTGCAGCAGACCACGTGGTCGCCGGGCAGCCCGATCACGCGCTTGATGTAGATCGAGGAGTCGTGGCTGATGCCGACGATGCCCTCGAGCTCGCTGACCGCCTTGCTGAAGATATTCGAGCTGCTCGGGGGGTTGTCGAAGTCCCACGACCCGGTGCCGTCGAACACCACGATGTCGCCGCGATGGATGGGGCGCGTGTGGTAGACGATCTTGTTGATCAGGACCCGGTCGCCGATTTCGAGGGTGTTCTCCATCGAGGCGGACGGGATGTAGAAGGCCTGGATCACGAACGACTTGATGAGCAGCGCGAGCACCAGCGCCACCACGATGAGCACGGGAAGCTCGCGCCAGAAGCTGCGGCGGCGTTTGCCGTGCCTGCCGCCCTGGCCGGAATCGCGCTTACCGCTGCCGGTGCCGGTACCGCCGGGGCCGGTCCCTCCGGCGCCGGTCCCTCCGGCGCCGGTCCTCCTGCCTCCTGGCCCGTCGCCGACTGCCGTCAGGTCGACCCGCGTCTCATCGGCGCGGGATCGCTGCCCGGTGCCGCCAAAAGACCCGCCGGCCCCGAAAGACCCGTTGCCCCCGAAAGACCCGTTTCCGCCGAAAGACCCGCCGCCGCCGGAAGACCCGCCGCCGAAGGGAGCGCCGCCGCCGAACCTGGGATCAGCGCCAGGGCCGACCGGTCCAGGGATCGAGCCGAGGCCCGGCAGCGCCTGGGTGTCATCCAGGTCGGGGTGCGGCACCGGATCGGCCGGGTCCCAGGGCGGCGATCCAAAGCCGTCCCGCGCGCCCGAACCGCTCATCCGCGCTCCCCCTGTTCCGCTCCGCCAGGCCGCGTCGTCGTCGCTCATCACTGTGAGCGTATCGCCACTTCCGTCAGGCCCGGCCAACTGCACCGGTATTGTTTCCGCCGCAAACCCGGCAAATCCTGGCGGCCTCAGCTCGGCCGGCGTCGCCGCCAGACCAGCACACCGGCCGACAGGGCGGCGACGCCGCCGCCCACGGCCGCGGGCGGCGCGGTGGCGACCGCGGCCGCCGTGCGCAGCCCGGCCTGCTGGAACGTGTTCGGAATGGGCAGGTCGCCGAAGCGGGAGAGGGGCCAGATGATCAGGAACGCCCGGCCCACGACCGCGCTCTCGGGGATGGTCCCGCCGCCGGGATCGCTCTGCCGGTAGCGGGAGTCGTCGGAGTCCTCCCGGTTGTCGCCCATCACCCAGAGCCTGCCCGGCGGCACGATGCGGTTGAACCGCATCGCGGACGGCACCGCGCCCGGGTAGATGTAGGACTTCTCGCTGAGCGCCACGCCATTGACCGTGACCTGGCCCTTCGCATTGCAGCAGACGACGTGGTCGCCGGGGACGCCGATCACGCGCTTGACGTAATCGGTTCCCGGTCCGGCGATGCCGACCAGGTTAGTTGCGTCGCCCCAGAGCCGGAGGAACGGGTTGCTGGGCGGGGGCGTCACCGGGTCCCAGGACCCTGACCCGCTGAACACGACGATGTCGCCGCGCTCGATCGGGCGGAACCGGTAGACGAGCTTGTTGACCAGGATCCGGTCACCGGGAAGGAGGGTGTTCTCCATCGACCCGGAGGGGATGGAGAACACCTGCACGACGAACGCCTTCAGCAGGATCGTCAAGACCAGCGCCGCGAGCACGATAACGGTGAGATCCCGCCAGAAGGGCCGCTTCCGCTTGGTCTCGTTCTTCCCGTTTTTCTGGTTTTCCCCGCTTGACTCGCTTGTCTCGCTGGCCTCGCGGGTCGCGTCGTTATCCGGTGCTTCCTGCTCGTCCGCTAGCTCCGCGCCGGATTCAGCATCGGGCGCTGGCGTAGCAGGATCGGGGGTCACCCGGAATCAGCCGTCAGCCGCAATCAGCTTGCGACGGTCTCCCGGCGCTCCTTGATCCGGGCGGCCTTGCCGCGCAGGTCGCGGAGGTAGTAGAGCTTGGCCCGGCGGACGCGGCCGCGGGTGACCGCCTCGATCTTGTCGATCGACGGGCTGTGCACCGGGAAGGTCCGCTCGACGCCAACGCCGTAGCTCACCTTGCGCACGGTGAAGGTCTCGCGCAGGCCGCCGCCCTGGCGGCGAATCACGACACCCTGGAAGACCTGGATGCGGGAGCGGTTGCCTTCCGTCACCTTGACGTGCACCTTGAGAGTGTCACCGGGGTTGAAGGCCGGGATGTCGTCCCGGAGCTGTGCCTGCTCAAGCTCGGCGATCGCGGTGTGCATGATGGATCTTCCTCAGTCCTGGTCGGAAATGCGCGGCAGCGCGCATCCGGGTGTAAGCCTGCGTTTAGCCAGGGAGCACCCCGGCAGAGTCAAGGCCCGAAAGGGCAGCGCTCCCAGTGTAGCCGAAGCTCAGTGTGCCATAGTCTCGCCGTCAACCGGAAAGCCGACCTCGGCGATCACCTGCCGGTCCCGCTTGTCGAGGCCGTCGCCCGTGGCCGCCAGGCGGCGGATCAGGTCCGGCCGGTTGGCCGCGGTGCGGCGTAGCGCCTCATCCCGCTGCCAGCGGGCGATGGCCCGGTGATGTCCAGACAGTAGCACGTCGGGCACCTCAAGCCCGCGCCACGAGCGCGGCCGGGTGTAGACCGGTCCCTCGAGCAGCCCGCTCATCGCTCCCCCGGCCCCGCCGAACGAATCGTCGGCCGCCGACTGCTCGTTCCCGAGTACCCCCGGCAGCAGACGGCAGACGGCCTCCACGATCACGGCGACGGCAGCCTCTCCGCCGGCCAGCACGTAGTCGCCGATGCTGACCTCGTCCACGCTCATCCGCGTCCTGGCATCGGCCACCACCCGCGAGTCGATCCCCTCGTACCGCCCGCACGCGAACACCAGGTGGCTCTCGGCCGCGTAGGCCGCCGCCAGCTGCTGGGTGAACGGCACCCCGCTGGGCGCGGGCACGACCAGCCGCGCGGGCGCGGGCACGACCAGCCGCGCGGGCGCGGGCGTGGCTCCGACGGCGGGCGTCGCCTCGGCGAGCACGTCGTCGAGGGCCGCGCCCCAGACGTCGGGCTTCATCACCATGCCGGGGCCGCCGCCGAACGGCGTGTCGTCGACCGTGTGGTGGACGTCCGTGGTCCAGCGCCGCAGGTCGTGGACGTGGAAGTCGATATCGCCGCGCGCGCCCGCCTTGCCGATCAGCGAGACGCCGAGCGGTCCGGACGCTCCTACCCGGCCGTCAGAGTCGATCGGCCCGAAGTAGTCGGGAAATATCGTGACGACGTCGATGCGCACGGCGGCTAGGTGACGTCTTGAAGGTTGAGCAGGCCCTCGGGCGGATCGACGACGAGGACGCCGCCGGCGATGTCCACCTCGGGGACGATCGCCTTGACGAACGGGATCAGGATCTGCTCGCCGCGCCCGGCCCCGGCGGGGTCGATGACGAGGATGTCCTGGCCGTGGTGGAGCACGTCGGTGACGGTTCCCACGGCGGTGCCGTCGACCGTGCGCACCGAGAGGCCGACGAGGTCGCCATCGCGGAACTCGTCCGGATCGTCGAGAGCGCCGAGCGCGGCGGAATCGACCATCAGCCAGGTGCCGCCGAGCTCGGCGGCGGCGGTTCTGTCGCTGATCCCCTCGAATCGGACGAGCAGGTCCCCCGAGTGCCAGCGGAAGCCGGCCACGGTGAGCGGGCCTACGCCAACGGGGTCGGTGTCCAGCCGCGAGCCTCGAGCGAACCTCAGCTCGGGCTCATCGGTTCGGACACCGACCACCACGTCGCCACGAACCCCGTGCGGACGGCCTATGCGGCCGACGGTGACCTGCATCAGGCGCTAGCGAACTTCGCCGGTCTCGAGCAGGTCGATGCGGACGTGCCGGTTCCCGGCCAGGGAGCCGATCACGGTCCGCAGCGCCCGAGCGGTCCGCCCGCCCCGGCCGATGACCTTGCCCAGGTCGTCGGGGTGCACGCGAACCTCAAGGACGTTGCCCCGGCGGAGCATCCTGCTCATCACCCGGACGTCATCCGGGTGAGTCACGATGCCCCGGATCAGGTGCTCGAGGGACTCCTCAAGCACCTCAGGCCTCGCTGCCACCGTCGCCAGCCGCAGCAGTTTCGGCGGCCGCCGTGTCGGCGGTCGTGGCCTCGGCGGCCTTGGCCTCGACAACCTCGACCGGCGCGGCCTCGGCGGCGGGCGCCTCAGCGGCAGGCGCCTCGGCCTTCTTGGCGTCCCGCTTCGGAGCCGACGACCTGGCCGGCTTGGCCGCGGCCTTGGCCTCCTTGGCCGCGAAGGACTCCTTCACGAGCTCCTCGTAGCGCTCCTTCTTGTCCGCCTTCGGCTCGGCGGTCCGCAGCGTGCCCTCGGTACCGGGCAGGCCCTTGAACTTCTGCCAGTCACCGGTGATGGTCAGCAGGCGCTGGACCGACTCGGTCGGCTGCGCGCCGACCGACAGCCAGTACTGCGCGCGGTCGGAGTCGATCTGGATGAGCGACGGCTCCAGCTTCGGGTGGTACTTGCCGATCTCCTCGATCGCACGCCCGTCCCGCTTGGTGCGCGCGTCGGCGACGACGATCCGGTAGAACGGTTCCCGGATCTTGCCCAGGCGCTTTAGCTTGATCTTGACAGCCACGGCTGTGCTCTTCTCCCAGCATTTAGGTACGTGTGTCGGGCACCCGCCAGCGGGGAATGGCCGGCCGGACCAACAAAGGCGCCGGACCGGGCGGACGGAGAGAGGGCGCCACGCGGCCAAGCATCGAGACCCCATTGTGCCAGATGACGAGGGCTTAGGGGTAATCCTGCGACAGCGGGCCGCCAGCAGCCGGTCACGCTCCCCGACCGTCACCAACTGTAACCAGCGCCGCCCAGCCGCGCAGTCGCACATCTGTCGACATTCAGAGCGAACCCATACATGAAACAGTTGCATAACGCGCCGTGCCATCCTGCTGCGACTCTGGCGCGAACTGTGGAAACCTCGCACTACAAGAGCCACATACAGGCACCTTCCCCCACGTATGGGACGGGCGTGGTGTTAGCCTCTGTGAGTCCTCGCGGTGGCCATGCGCCTGCCGCGGGGCTCGCAACGCTAAGTCACTAGACACTGTCCCCCAACGACGTGGTCAGGTGCCTGGACATGGATGCGCACTTATAAAGGAGAGATCCAAAACCATGACTGACCAGACTGCCCAGCCGGACCCCGCCGGCAGCCAGTCGGCCGCCGGCGGTTTTTCCCGGCGTAGCTTGTTCCGCGCGGCCGGCGTTGGCGCGGCCGTCGTGGGCGGCGGCAGCCTTCTCGAGGCCTGCAGCTCAGGAATCAAGGGCGCTACCAGCAGCACCAGCACCAGCACCGGCGCCAGCTCCAGCAGCACCTCCGGCGCCAGCACCAGCAAGGAAATCACGATCGGCTGGATCCACCCGGTCACCGGCTCCCTCTCCGGGTTCGGCTACCCCGACTCCTGGGTCATCAAGCAGATCATGGCCACCTCGGCAGTACAAGAACGGCTTCAAGATCGGCGGGTCGACCTACAAGGTCAACATCAACTCGTACGACAGCCAGTCCAGCGTGACCATGGCCGGCACGCTGGCCAGGCAGGCGATCCAGAAGGACAACGTGGACCTGCTGTTCGCGTCCTCCACCCCGGAGACGGTGAACGCGGTCGCGAGCCAGGCGGAGACCCTCGGCACCCCGCTGGTCTGCTCCAACATCCCGTGGGAGTCGTGGTACGCTCAACCTCGGCGGCAACCCCACCCCGGGCAAGCCGACGTTCAAGCCCAAGTACACGATCATGTACTTCCTCGGCGCGGAGCACCTGGTCGAGTGCTTCATCCCGATGTGGAACCGGATCGGCGCCAAGTACGGCAACAACCACAAGGTCGCGGCGGCGTTCCCGAACGACGCCGACGGCAACGCGTTCCGGGCCGTGTTCCCGCCCATCGCCAAGGCAGCGGGCTACGACATCGACCTGTCGACGGCGTACGCCGACGGGCTCACCAACTACTCGTCGATGATCTCGCAGTTCAAGAACGCGGGCGCCGACTTCTTCACCAACGTCCCGCTGCCGCCTGACTTCGCCACCATGTGGAAGCAGTCGCTCCAGCAGAGCTTCCAGCCCAAGCTCGCTACCGTGGCCAAGGTGCTGCTGTTCCCGACCGACGCCTACGCGATGGGCTCCGAGGCCTACAACATCGCCACCGACAGCTGGTGGGTGCCGTCCCTGCCGTGGACCTCCTCCTTCACCGGGCAGACCTGCCAGCAGCTGGCGGACCTGTACACCGCTGACGGCCTGGGCCAGCCGAACGCCAACATCAGCAACTACTCGCTCTTCGAGATCGCCCACCAGGCGCTCACATCGGTGGACAACCCGCACGACCACGCCGAGGTGGCGGCTGCCCTGTTCAAGGTCAACCTCCCCCAGGCCATCGCCGGGCCGCTCAACTACACCTCCACCAACCCGAAGACGAACCCCGCGCCCGGCGTCGCGATCACCCCGCCGGTCGGCATCCAGTGGCAGAAGGGCACCAAGTACGCGCTCGAAGCCAAGGTCGTCGACAACACCCTGCAGCCGGACGCCAAGATCACCGGCGACCTGCTGCCGACCTTCAAGTGAGCCATGTCACTGCTTGAGCTCGACCACGTGACGAAGCGGTTCGGCCGCGTCGTCATCGCGGAAGATCTGTCGTTCACGGTCGACGCCGGGGAGACGGTCGGGATCGTGGGGCCGAACGGGGCTGGCAAGACCAGCCTGTTCGGCCTCATCTCGGGCGACCTGACCCCTGGCGGCGGCCAGGTGAACTTCGCCGGGCGGAACATCACCCGGCTCGACTCCGCCGCCCGCTGCCGCCTCGGCATCGGGCGGACCTACCAGGTCCCCCGCCCGTTCACGGACATGACCGTGTTCGAGAACGTGCTGGTGGCCGCCCAGCAGGGCGGCGGGCAGCGCCGCAAGGCCAGCTACGCGGTCGCCGCGAGCGCGCTCGAGCGGACCGGGATCGCGGCTGAGGCCAACACCCCGGCGGGCCGCCTCGGCCTGCTCGCGCGCAAGCGCCTCGAGATCGCCCGCGCGCTCGCCACCGGGCCGTCCCTGCTGCTGCTGGACGAGGTGGCCGGCGGTCTGACCGACCCCGAGGTCACGGTGCTGGTGGAGATCGTCCGCGCCGTCAACGCCGAGGGCACCGCGGTGATCTGGATCGAGCACGTGGTCCGCGCCCTGACCTCGCTCGTCGCCCGGATGACCTGCCTGTACGGCGGGGAGTTCATCGGCGACGGCACCCCGGCGGAGGTGCTCGCGAACCCCCGGGTGCGCGAGATCTACTTCGGCGTCGACCCCGACCTGCCGGCGGGCGCGCCGCCCGCAGAGCCGGAAAAGAAAGATCAAAAGCATGAGTGAGCCGAACGGACCCGGACTTCGCGCGGCCGCCCCACTGCTCGAGGTCCGCGACCTCGTCGTTCACCACGGCCAGCTCAAGGCGCTGTCAGGCATCTCGCTGGCGGTGTACCCGGGCGAGGTGTACGCGATCATCGGCGCCAACGGCGCGGGGAAGTCGACCCTGCTGCGCACGATCGCGGGACTGCACCACCCGACCGAGGGCACGATCACCTACGAGGGCAGGGACGTCACCGGGATGCGGCCGGAGAAGCGGGCCACCGCCGGGATCGGGATGGTCCCCGAGGGCAGGCGCCTGTTCCCGTCCCTGTCCCTGGAGGAGAACCTCAAGGTAGGCGCGACGTACGCGCGGAAGGGCCCGTGGACCATCGAGCGGGTCTTCGAGCTGTTCCCGTGGATGAAGGACAGGCGCGGTCAGAAGACCGCCCAGATGTCGGGCGGCGAGCAGCAGTCGGTCGCCATCGGCCGCGCGCTGGTCGCGAACCCGCAGGTGCTGCTGCTCGACGAGCTCTCGCTCGGCCTGGCGCCGGTGATCGTCCAGCGGATCTACGCGATGCTGCCGCAGATCCTGAGCTCCGGCGTCACCGTGCTCCTGGTCGAGCAGGACGTCAGCCAGGCGCTCCGGGTCGCGTCGCACCTCCAGTGCCTGCTCGAGGGGCACACCACGCTTGAAGGCACGCCCGCCGAGGTCACCCGCGACCAGGTCGAGGCGGCCTACTTCGGAGTCACCGACGGAGGCGATCACTGATGGCCTGGGTTAACGCCATCATCCAGGGCGTCCTGACCGGCGGCCTCTACGCGCTGTTCGCGTGCGGGCTGTCGCTCCTGTTCGGCGTGATGAAGGTGGTCAACCTGGCGCACGGCGACCTCGCGACCGTCGCCGGGTACGTCGGCGTCGGGGTCGTCGCCGCGATCCACCTGCCGTTCCTGTGGTCGGTGCCGGTGGTCGTGCTGGCGATGGCGGTGCTCGGCTACGTGCTGCAGCGATCCGTCATCCAGGCCGCGCTCAGCCGGGGCGAGCTGACCACGCTGATCGTCACGTTCGGCCTGTCGATCGTGATCGAGAACGGCCTGCTGCAGTTCTTCACCTCCGACAGCCGCGGGCTGGCGGTGGGCGACAGCTTCACCACCGCCTCGTTCTCGATCGGCTCGCAGATCACGATCGCCTGGCTCGACGTGTACATCTTCGTGCTCGCGGTCGCGGTGCTGCTGGCGCTGCAGTACTTCCTCACCGGCTCCAAGTACGGCCGGCTGATCCGCGCCGTGGCCGACGACCGGGAGGCCGCGCAGCTGTCCGGGGCGGACTACCGGCACGTGTTCGGCATCGCGGCGGCGATCGCGTTCGGCACTGTGGCGCTGGCCGGGATGTCCTACGGCCTGACCACGACGATCGACCCGACCACCGGCACCGACACGATCCTGCTGTTCGCGTTCGCGGCGGTGGTGATCGGCGGGCTCGGCTCGCTGTGGGGCACGCTGCTCGGCGGCATCGTCCTCGGCGTCGCCCAGCAGATCGGCGCCCAGATCAACATCTCCTACGAGCAGCTCGGCGGGTACGTCATCTTCCTGCTGGTGCTCGTGGTGTGGCCGCAGGGGCTTACCGGCCGGAGGGCTCAGTCATGACCGAGACGGCGAAGAGCGCGGTCCGTTCGGGAGAAAATGAATTGAGAGTCACCCGGTCGCGCAGGAACGTGGCGTGGAGCGGCCTCGGCGCGATCGTCGTGGTCGTCGTGCTGTTCCTGTTCCCGTACTACATCGGCCCCGGCACCACCGGGATCATGGTGCAGGCGCTGATCGTGCTCACGCTCGCCTCGATGTGGAACCTGCTGGCCGGCTACGCCGGGCTGGTGTCGGTCGGGCAGCAGGCGTTCTTCGGGCTCGGCGCGTACTTCGTGCTGATCCCGGCGATGCACGGGGTCACCCCGTGGCTCGGGCTGCCCATCGCCGCCATCGGGGCGGCGGTCTGCGCGCTGCCGCTGTGGTGGCTGGTGTCGCGGCTGCGGACCGGGTACTTCGCGATCGCCACCTGGGTCCTGGCGGCGGCCATCATGCTGGTCATCGAGCAGATCCAGTCCATCGGGGGCGGCACCGGCGAGCCGCTGCCGGGGCTCACCGGGATGGACCCGGCGGTGCTGGCGGCCTACACCTACTGGGCGGCGCTCGCCGTCGCGGTGCTCGCCATCGGCGGCGTGTACTTCCTGCTCCGCTCCCGGGTCGGGCTGGTGCTGACCGCCATCCGCGACGACGAGCGGGCGGCCAGGTCCTCCGGCGTCCGCGTCGGGATGGCGCGGCTGCTGGTCTTCGTGGTGGCCGCGGCCGGCTGCGGCGCGGCGGGCGGGGTGCTCGCGATCCAGCAGCTCCAGGTGGTCCCCGGCACCTCCGGCGGCGTGTTCAGCGTGCAGTGGACCGCCGAGATGGCGTTCGCGGTCATCATCGGCGGCATCGGAACCATCGAGGGGCCGATCATCGGCACGGCCGTCTTCATCGTGCTCCAGCAGACGCTGGAGTCCTACAACGCCTGGTACCTGATCGTGCTGGGCCTGGTCGCGATCGTCATCGCGATCTTCTTCCGGCGCGGCCTCTGGGGCACTCTGGACGACAAGGTCAATCTCCGCCTGCTCCCGACCGGCTACTACCTGTGGCCCGCCGGGGAGACCCGGCGACGCTTTCGTCGATCGAAGGCGGACGTCGCCCAGGGGTGAGCGTTTTCCCTCCGACCGACCGCTGAATGGCCCGGGCAGCCCGCCGCCCGGGCCATTCGCGTCCCTCCTCGCCTGCTCACGCCCTACCGGTCACAATGGACGGGTGCTGGTAGCAGAGGTTGCGGAAGTTTCCAGGGCGGTCGCGGGCGCGTCGGGGCGACTGGCCAAGATCGCGGCGATCGCGGCCGCGCTCCGGACGGCAGGGCCGGACGAGGTGCCGATCGTGGTGGCCTACCTTTCCGGTGAGCTGCCGCAGCGGCAGATCGGGGTGGGGTGGGCGGCGCTGCGATCCGCGCCGCCTGCGGCGGTCGCTCCGTCGCTGACCGTTCTCGGGGTGGACGCGTCGTTCAGCGAGATCGGGGCGGTGGTCGGCCCGGGGTCGGTCGCCGAGCGGAAGCGGCTGATCGACGAGGTGATGAGCGCCGCGACCATCGAGGAACAGTACTTCCTGGTCCGACTGCTGTCCGGGGAGCTGCGCCAGGGCGCGCTCGACGGGGTGATGACCGAGGCGGTGGCGCGGGCGTCCGAGGTCCCGGTCGCGCTGGTGCGGAGGGCGGTGATGTTGCGCGGGTCGCTGCCAGCCGTGGCCGAGGCCGCGCTGGATGGCGGCGCGGAGGCGCTGTCGGACTTCGGGCTGCTGGTCGGCCAGCCGCTCAAGCCGATGCTCGCGTCGAGCGCGCCGTCGGTCGAGGCGGCGCTGGGCAAGATCGCGGCCGACGCGGGCAAGGCCGACGCGGGCAAGGGCAAGACCGGGAAGGGGAAGGCCGAGCAGACCGACGAGGCGGCGGGACCGGCGGAGACGTCGGCGGGGACGCCGGCCGCGGTGGAGTGGAAGCTGGACGGCATCCGGATCCAGGCGCATCTATCCGGCGGCAGCGTTCGCCTGTTTACGCGCACGCTCGACGACATCACCGGGCGGCTGCCCGAAGTGGTGACCGCGCTGGCGGCGCTGCCGCTGCGGACGGCCGTGTTCGACGGCGAGCTGATCGCGCTGCGGCCGGACGGGCGGCCGTACGCCTTCCAGGACACCGCCGCGCGGGCCGCCAGCCAGACCGAGGGCGGGGACGGGAGCGGTGGGGCGAGCGATCCGTCTGTGCCGCTGTCAGTGTTCCTGTTTGACGCGCTGCACCTGGACGGGGCCGACCTCATCGACCTGCCCGACGCGGAGCGGCGAGCGGCGCTGGCCGGCGTCGTCCCGGCCGAGATGCTGATGCCGCGCCTGGTGACGGCCGACGCAGAGGAGGCGGACGCGTTCTTCCGCGACGCCGTGGCCAGGGGGCACGAGGGCGTGGTGGTCAAGTCGCTGGCCACCCCGTACGCGGCCGGGCGGCGCGGCGCGGGGTGGATCAAGGTCAAGCCGCGGCACACGCTCGACCTGGTGGTGCTCGCGGTCGAGTGGGGGCACGGCCGACGCAAGGGGCGGCTGTCGAACCTGCACCTGGGAGCGCGCGATCCGGAGACCGGCGGCTGGGTGATGCTCGGCAAGACGTTCAAGGGCCTCACCGACGAGCTGCTCACCTGGCAGACGGCGCGCCTGCTGGAGCTTGAGGACCACCGCGACGACTGGACCGTCTACGTGAGGCCCGAGCTGGTCGTCGAGATCGCCTTCGACGGCGTGCAGCGCTCACCGCGTTATCCCGGCGGCGTCGCGCTGAGGTTCGCGCGGGTCCTGCGCTACCGCGACGACAAGCCGGCCGCCGAGGCCGACACGATCGCATCGGTTCGCGCCCTCGCCGCCGACTAAGGCCGGCGGTGCCTGCCCCTGCGGATGATCGCCGGCTAGCTTGATGAGCGTCACCGGGCAGCTGGCCCCCGCTGCGCAGCGCAGGCTGACCGCGCCGAGCACACCCCCCATGAACGGCGAGCGGCCGCGCGAGCCGACCACCAGAAGATCGGCCCCGTTGGCCGCCACCACCAGCGCCTCGGCCGGGTCGCCCTCGGCGACCAGCGGCAGCAACGGCACCTTAGGCGAGGGCGCCACCGCGCTCACCTTCTCGACCAGGAAATCCTTAGCGGCCTGCTCGAGTTCCTCCCGGTCGAAGGCGCCGGGAATGGACACGAACGGCTGCTGCCAGGCGAAGACCGCAGTCACCTGGCCGCCTCGCGTCTCGGCCTGTTCGAGTGCCCAGCGCAGGGCGGCGTCTCCATGCGCGGAACCGTCTACTCCAACTACGACTCGGTAGGTCATGCAACCCGCCCGAACACGACCGCGCCCACGGCCGAGGCCAGCAGCGTGGAGGAGTTCAGCCACGACACCTGGCTGGTCGACAGCGTCCACTCGGTCTTCAGCAGGGACACCACGATGCCGATGACGAACAGGTCGTAGGCGTCGGTGAAGAAGCCCATGCCCGAGATGAACATGATCTTCAACTGAGCCTTGGTGACATGGGAGTCGTCGAGCGACTGGAAGGCGCCGGCGTCAGCTGGTGGTGCTGCTGGGGTACTCATACACCCCAACGTTCCAACCTGAACTTAGCACAGAGTAGCTACAAGATAACTCTTTGCGACAGTTGCCGTGAACGAGAGATTAACTATTGACGGCGGAAATGCCTGCCTCGGGTAAATATTCGAGGTATGCGGATCCGGGCCTGAACTACTTCTTCTTCTTGTTGCGCCGACCGAAGGCGGCGGGGATGACGTTCGAGCCGCCCCCGGGGAACTGCGGCAGGCTGGCGGGGTTGGCGAAGCCGGGGAAACCGCCCTCGTTGCCTGCGCCGCCGAAGCCGGCCGGGCCGCCCGACTGGGCCTGCTGGAGCATCTCGGCCAGCTCCTCCATCGACTGCGGTGTCTCCTGCGCCTGAGCGGCGGCCGGCAGCGCGGGCGC
This sequence comes from uncultured Actinomycetota bacterium, assembly GCA_963773105.1. Taxonomy (GTDB): domain Bacteria; phylum Actinomycetota; class Actinomycetes; order Streptosporangiales; family Streptosporangiaceae; genus Trebonia. Next base: position 93,632 of record CAVZAA010000001.1, on the reverse strand, counting down.
TCCCGCGCCCGCCCCGGCCCCGGAACCGCCGGCCGGACCGAGGGCGGCCTTGCGCGGGTCGCCGCTGCGCCGCTTGCCCTTCGCGTTCTTGGCCGCCTTGGCGGCCTTGGCCGACCGGCGCGCCCCGCCCCCCATGCCGGGGATGCCCGGCATGCCGGGCATCCCGCCGCCCATCAGCATCTTCATCTGCTTCTGGCCCTCGAAGAAGTTCGTGACCAGCTGGGAGACCTCGCCGACGGTGACGCCGGAGCCGTTGGCGATGCGCAGCCGCCGCGAGCCGTTGATGATCTTGGGGGCACGCCGCTCCTCCGGGGTCATCGAGCGGACGATGGCCTCGGCCCGGTCCAGGTCCTTGTCGTTGACCTTGTCCAGGAGCTCCTTGTTCTTCGACGCCCCCGGCATCATGCCCAGGATGTTCTTGAGCGGGCCGAGTTTGCGCAGCATCTGGAGCTGCTCGACGAAGTCCTCGAGGGTGAACCCCTCGCCCGACATCATCCGCTCGGCGATTGAGGCGGTCTGCTCGGCGTCGAACGCCTTCTCCGCGCGCTCGATCAGGCTGAGGACGTCGCCCATGTCCAGGATCCGGGTCGCCATGCGGTCCGGGTGGAACATGTCGAAATCGGACAGCTTCTCACCGGTGGAGGCGAACATCACCGGCTTGCCCGTCAGCGCCGCGATCGACAGCGCGGCGCCGCCGCGGGCGTCGCCGTCGAGCTTGGTCAGCACGACGCCGTCGTAGCCGACCCCGTCGAGGAACGCCTGCGCGGTGGCCACCGCGTCCTGGCCGATCATCGCGTCGACGACGAACAGCACCTCGTCCGGGTCGGTCGCGTCCCTGATCGCCGCGGCCTGGGCCATCAGCTCCGAGTCGATGCCGAGACGGCCGGCCGTGTCGATGATCACGATGTTGTGCAGCGACCGACGGGCCTCGTCGATCGAGGCGCGCGCGACCGCGACCGGGTCGCCGACCCCGTTGCCCGGCTGCGGGGCGAAGACCGGGACCCCGGCCCGCTCGCCGATCACCTGGAGCTGGGTCACCGCGTTGGGCCGCTGCAGGTCGGCCGCGACGAGCATCGGCGTGTTGCCCTGCTCCCGCAGCCAGAGCGCGAGCTTGCCCGCCAGCGTCGTCTTACCGGAACCCTGGAGGCCGGCCAGCATGATCACGGTGGGCGGGGTCTTGGCGAACCGCAGCCGCCGCGCCTCGCCGCCCAGGATCGTGACGAGCTCCTCGTGCACGATCTTGATGACCTGCTGGGCGGGGTTTAGCGCCTGCGACACCTCCGCCCCGGCGGCCCGCTCCTTCACCCGCGCGATGAACTGGCGCACGACGGGCAGCGCAACGTCCGCCTCGAGGAGCGCAATGCGAATCTCGCGCGCGGTGGCATCAATGTCGGCCGGCGACAGCCGCCCCTTGCCGCGCAGCGAGGAGAAGACCTGGGTTAGCCGATCGGAGAGCGTCTCAAACACACTTCAAGGCTACCGGTGATTAGGTGCTGAGGTATTAGTCCGTGCGACTGGTCCCCGGGCGGAGGTCTTTTTCGCTGCCGAACGGACCCTGAGCTGCGCCGCTCAGGCCGGGTTGAGCGCGGAAAGCACCGTCGCGGCGGTGCGCTTACGCAGATCGGGGTCGGTCAGCAGGCCGCCGGTCGCGTCGGTGACGTAGAAGACGTCCACTGCCTCCGCGCCCAGCGTCTCGATGCGGGCCGCGTGCACGTTCAGCCCGCACTCGCCCAGCGCCCGGCCGATCCGCCAGAGCAGGCCGGGCTCGTCGTGCGCGCGGACCTCGACCACGGTGGCGGTGGTCGAGGCGTTGTCGACCAGCGTGACCTTGGGCGGCGGGGCGGTGAACCCGCTCCCCCTGACCGCGCGGGCCCGGCGCTCGAGCCGGTCCTCCACGTCGAGCCTGCCCTCAAGCATCCGCCGCAGGTCGGAGGAGACGAGGGTGGCGTCCGGCGGGTCGCCGTACTCCGGCACCACGTTGAATACCGTGACCGCGGTGTCGCCCACTGCGGTCGCGTTGGCGCCGCGGACCGTGAGCCGGTGCGAGGCCAGCACCCCGGCCGCCCGCCAGAGCAACCCGGGCCGGTCGAGCGCGACCACCGTGACCTCGTGGCCGTCGACGATCGCGGCCGGGCCGCCCACCGCGACGAGCGCCAGCTGGTCCTCCCGCAGCGGGACGGGCTCGGGCATCGGCTCGCCATCGAGTACCGCGCTCACCCGGCGCACAAGGTCGGCGACCAGCCCGGCCTTCCAGTCGTTCCACGCGGCCGGGCCGGTGGCCAGCCCGTCGGCGATGGCGAGCGCGTGCAGCAGCTCAAGCAGCGTCCGGCTGCCGCCCACGGTCGTCGCCACGTGCTCCACGGTCATCGGGTCGTCTAGGTCCCTGCGGGTCGCGACCACCGGGAGCAGCAGGTGATGACGGACCGCCTCGGCCACCAGCTCGACGTCGGCCTCGCTCAGCCCGACCCGCTTGCAGACGTCGCGCGCCACGACCTCGCCGGAGACGCTGTGGTCGCCCGGCCAGCCCTTGCCGATGTCGTGCAGCAGCGCGGCGAGCAGCAGCAGGTCGGGCCGTGAGACGTCGCGGGCCAGCGCGGCGGCGTTCGCGGCGCATTCCACCAGATGCCGGTCCACCGTGAACCGGTGCAGCGGGTTGCGCTGGGGGCGGTTCCGCACCCGCTCCCAGTCCGGGATCAGCGTGGCCAGCAGCCCCTCCTGGTCGAGCGCCTCCCAGACCGCGATGGCGCTCGCCCCGGCCCCGAGCAGCGCGAGCAGCGCGTTGCGGGCGTCGGACGGCCACGGGATCGGCAGCGGCGGGCACTCGGCCAGCCGGGCGAGAGCCCGCGGCGCGATCGGCAGCCCGACCTGGGCCGCCGCGGCCGCGACCCGCAGCACGAGGACCGGGTCGGTGCGCGGCACGGCGGCCCGTGCCAGCACCACCTCGCCGTCCTGCTCAACCACGCCGTCAGCGAGCGGCCGCCGATCCAGCTTGCCCCTTCTCATCCGGACGCCGAGGGCACGGCGGCCGCCCGCCCGGTCCGCCTGGCGGAAGGCATGGTCGACCGCGTAGGCGATGGTCCGGCCCGCGCCTGCCAACTGGCGCAGCAGCGCGTCCCCGTCAAGCAGGCCGAGCGTGCGCGCCACCTCGTCCTGCTCTTCGAGCACCAGCCGGTCAAGGCGCCGTCCGGTCACCTCGTGGAGCACGTGGCGCGCGTCCAGGATCTGCTCGTAGGCGGCCCTGACCTTCGGCCCGGGGGCGGGCGCGACCCACGCCGCGGCGATCGCCTGGATGGCGTGCACATCCCGCTGCCCGCCCCGCGACTCCTTCAGATCCGGCTCGAGCAGGTAGGCCAGCTCGCCATGGAGGCGGGCCCGCTCGTCGTGCAGCGTCTTCAGCTCGGCCAGCCGGGTCCTGGCGTTGGACCTCCAGTCCTCCAGCGCGCCCTCGCGGAGCCTGGTCGTCAGGTCCGCGTCACCCGCGACGTGCCTGGCGTGCAGCAGCCCGAGGACGACCTTGAGATCGTTGCGGGCGACCCGCCTCGCCTGCGGGACGGTCCGCACGGCATGGTCGAGCCGCGCGCCCGAGTCCCAGACCGGATACCAGATCCGGTCGGCGATCCTGGCGATGCCGTCCCGGCCGTCATGCAGCATTAGCACGTCGAGATCGCTGCCTGGGAGCAGTTCCTTGCGGCCGTAGCCGCCGACCGCGACCAAGGCCACGCCGGGCTCGGCCCCCAGCATCCCGGCGAGCCAACGATCGGTTTCAGTTGTCCTTCGGCTGCGATCAGCCGCGAAAGAAGTCATCACGCCCACCAGGTCGTTCCCCCGAATGATCGGTGCGCGACCGCAGCGCGGCGCGCTCGTGGTACCGGCCTCTCGATCGATGTTGGTGTTATGCCAGCTCTCGCGGGTGTCAACCCGACTCAGATGGCGTCAGAACCGCGCTCCCCCGTGCGCACCCTGACCACCGTCTCGACCGGCACCGACCAGACCTTGCCGTCTCCGATGCGGCCGGTCTGGGCTGCCTTGACCATGACGACGATGAGGTCGTCGACGTCTTCGTCGTCGCAGATGACTTCCACTCTGACCTTGGGCACCAGGTCGACCTGGTACTCGGCCCCGCGGTACACCTCGGTGTGCCCGCGTTGTCTGCCGTATCCGCTCGCTTCACTGACTGTCATGCCGTGCACACCGAATGCCTGCAACGCTGCCTTGACATCGTCGAGTTTGAAGGGCTTGATGACAGCCGTGATAAGCCTCACGTGATCACCCTTTCTTTCATCACACCCGACAATGCCTTACCGGCGTTTCCTGCGTCCAGTCCGAATGTGTCATAACGGTGAAACAGCGCGTTTGATTATTACGCTGTAGTTTCGTGCCCTGCACGAGCCGCCGGGCGGGGCGGCGAGCAGCGCAGTGGGGGCTCAGCCGCCGAGGATGGCGTCGACGAACGTGACCGGGTCGAACGGCGCCAGGTCGTCCGGGCCCTCGCCCAGGCCGACGAGCTTCACGGGAACGCCGAGCTCGCGCTGCACCGCGATCACGATGCCGCCCTTGGCGGTGCCGTCGAGCTTGGTCAGCACGATCCCGGACACGTCTACCACCTCGGCGAACACCCGCGCCTGGCGGAGCCCGTTCTGGCCGGTGGTCGCGTCGAGCACCAGCAGCACCTCGTCCACGGCGGTGCGCTTCTCCACCACCCGCTTAACCTTGCCGAGCTCGTCCATCAGGTCGTTCTTGGTGTGCAGGCGGCCGGCGGTGTCGATCAGCACGACGTCCGCCTCCTGCTCGATGCCTGCCGACACCGCGTCGAAGGCCACGCTGGCCGGATCCGCCTGGTCCTTGTCGGAGCGGATGACCTGCGCCCCCACGCGCTCCCCCCAGGTCTGCAGCTGATCGGCGGCGGCCGCGCGGAACGTGTCGGCCGCGCCGAGAACCACGGTCTGCCCGTCGCCCACCAGCGACCTGGCCAGCTTTCCGCAGGTGGTCGTCTTGCCGGTGCCGTTGACGCCCACCACCAGGATGACGGCCGGCCTGCCCTCGTGCCGCTGCGTGCGCAGCGCGCGGCTGGCGCTGGTCTCGACCTGGCCGAGCAGCTCGGCGCGTAGCATCTCCCGCACATCGTCGGGGGTCCTCGTCCCCTCGACCTTTACCTTCGTCCGCAGGTCGGAGACGATCTGCCGGGAAGGGGTGACCCCGACGTCGGCGGTGATGAGGACTTCCTCGATCTCGTCCCAGGTGTCATCGTCGAGCCGCTCACGGGAGAGCAGGCCTAGCAGCGCGGTACCGAAGCCGCTCTGCGACCGGGCAAGCCGCGCCCGCAGCCGCACCATCCGGCCGGCCGACGGCGGCGGCTTCTCCAGGGTCGGGCGGGCGGGCGCCGGCGGCGCGGGTTCCGCGGTACGCGGCGGCGGCGCGGTGGCGGTGGCGGTGGCAGTCCCGCCGCCGGCCTCGGTATCGGAGTCGGCGTCCTTGACCGCAGGCAGCGAGCCGGTCATGTCGAGCTGGCCATTCCGGCTGCGCCGGACTCCGTGCATGCCCCGCGGCCGCAGGAACATCGAGCTGCCGACGCCTACGAGCAGCACGGCGACCACCACGATGATGATGATGTACGCGATCATTTCAGCCCACTGTCTCCAAGAATTGCATGTCCCCGACGCGGCCCGAACACCGTCGGCCCGCGCTCAAAGCCCCTGAGCACACTACAGCCTGCCCGCGTGAAGACCCCGTACTCGCGCAACCCGCTAGGCGGGCTCCGATTCGCGCATCCGCTGGCTGATCACCGTGGAGACGCCGTCGCCGCGCATGGAGACCCCGTAGAGGGCATCGGCCGCCTCCATCGTGCGGCGCTGGTGGGTGATGACGATCAGCTGGGAGCTCTCCTGCAGCTCGCCGAACACGCCGAGCAGTCGCTGCAGGTTGCTGTCGTCGAGGGCGGCCTCGACCTCGTCGAGCACGTAGAACGGCGACGGCCGCGCCTTGAAGATCGCGAACAGGTAGGCGATGGCGGTCAGCGACCGCTCGCCGCCCGACAGCAGGGACAGCCGCTTGACCTTCTTGCCGGGAGGACGCGCCTCGATCTCGATGCCGGTGGTCAGCATGTCATCCGGCTCGGTCAGCATCAGCCGCCCCGAGCCGCCGGGGAACAGCCGCGAGAACAGCCCCTCGAACTCGCGCGCGGTGTCGGCGTAGGCGGAGGCGAACACCTCCTGCACACGGTCGTCGACCTCCTTGACCACGGTGAGCAGGTCGCGGCGGGTCTTGCGGAGGTCATCGAGCTGGGTGGCGAGGAACTGGTGCCGCTCCTGCAGCGCCTCGTACTCCTCAAGCGCGAGCGGGTTGACCTTGCCCAGCCGGGTGAGCTGCCGGTCGGCCTCCGCCGCCCGCTCCTCCTGCTCTGCCCGCACGTACGGCACCGCGACGATCTCCGGCTCGGCCTCGGCCTGCGCGGCGCCGGACTTGCGGGCCGGAGTGGCGACCGGCGGGGCCGCCTGGGCCTCTTCCGCCTCGCTGCGCACTGCGCGTAGGGCGTCCGCGAGCGACCCGGGGGCGGCGGCCGACGGTGCGCTCGCACCGTTCGCCTTCTCTGACATATCGGAAATGTCGGATATGTCAGAGCTGTTGGCGGGAGAGGGAATGCGAGTGGGAGTCGGGGAGGCGGCGGCTGGGGAGGGGGTTGAAGTTGCGGACGGCGTGGGGGCCGAAGACGGCGTGGAGGCCGAAGACGGAGTCGAAGCCGAAGCAGGATCCGAGGGTGAAGACGGGGAGGAAGCTGGAGACGGGGAGGAAGCTGGGGACCGGGTCGCGGACGGGGCGAGCGGCTTAGCTCCCATGATGGCTTCTGGAGGTACGGGAACGGCGGTGCCGCGCTTGCGAGCAGCGACGCCGAGGGGCGAGGTCGCCGGCACCAGGATGAGGACGTCGGGGCCGTACTCGGCGGCCAGGGCGTCGGGCTCGACGCCGTATTCGTCGGTCGCGTGCGACGCCAGCTGCTCGAGGCGGAGCCGGTGCTCGTTCCTCGAGATCTCGGTCCCATGGGCGGTGTTCACCACCGCGTCGAGCTCGGTCGAAACGGCCGTGACCTGGGCGCGGACGGTCTTGAGGGTGCCGCTGGCCGCCGCTGTGGCGGCTTCGGCGGCGCTGCGGCGGGCGTTGGACTCGGCCAGTGACGCGTCGGCGGCGGACACCGCCGCGGCCGCCCCGGCGGCGACGGCGCGGGCGACCGCGCCCTGCGCAGCGCGCTGCCGGCGCCGGACCGCGGCCCGTTCCCTGGCTGCGCGCTCGGCGGTGGCCGACGCGGCCAGCGAGTCGGCCCGCCCGCTGATGGCGCGCAGTCGCTCCTCGACCGTGCGCACCTCCAGGCGCGCCTCCATCTCGGCCTCGCGGGCCGCGCTGGCACGGTGGGTGAGCTCGGCCCGTTCCTCGTCGGCCTGCTGGTTTTCAATGTCCGGGTCACGGGCCCGGTCCTCGTCGGCCTCCGCCTCGGCCAGTTCGGCCTTCAGCTGGGCGAGCTTGGTCAGGTCCTTCTCGGCGCTGCGCTGCGCCGCGCCGACCGCGGCGTCGAGCCGCTTGGCCTCGTCGGCGGCCGCCCGCGCGGCCCCGGCGAGCCGGCCGAGCCGCCCGGAGATCTCGGCTGTGGCCGCGTCGGCGGCGCGCAGCCGACCTCGGATCTCCTCCAGCACCTGCCGGGCCTCGTCGGTCGCCTCGGTCGCCTCGGCCAGGGTCTCGGCCGCCGCCTCGCTGGCCATCTCGGCTGCGGCCAGCTTGGCCGCCGCGTCATCGGCGGCGGCCCGCACGTCGAGCAGCGACTGCGCTCCGGCCGACCCCCCGTGCGCCCAGTGCGCCCCGATCAGGTCTCCGTCGGCGGTCACACAGCGAAAATCAGGATTATCCCGAACGAACCCGGCCGACTCGTTCAGGTCCGCCACCACCACGACGTTGGCGAGCAGGTCGCCGACCGCGCCCGCCAGCTCGGCCGGCCCGCTCACCAGATCGACCGCCCACCGCGCACCTACGGGGAGCGCAGGGCCCGAGTGGCGGGTGGGGAAATTGGAGCTGCCGGGATTGGCGGGGGTAGCGCCGCCCGGGTTGGCGGGGTTGGCGCCGCCGGGGTTAGTGGGGTGGGAGTCGCTGGGGTTTGCGGGGTTGGCGCCGCCGGGGTTGGCGCCGCCGGGGTTGGCGCCGCCGGAGTTGGCGCCGCCGGAGTTGGCGCCGCCGGAGTTGGGCGCGCTGTGCAGGGAGGCGATTACCAGGCCGACGGTGCCCGCGTTGGCGGTCCGGATGCTGGTGAGGACCTCGACCGCGGCTTCCAGGTCGTTGACGGTGAGGGCCTCGGCCGCGGCGCCGAGGGCGGCCGCGATGGCCTTCTGGTAGCCGTCGGCGACGGTCAGCTGGGCGGCGAACGAGCCGAGGACGCCACCGAAGCGCTCGGGGTCAGCCAGCACCGCGGCGGTGGCGTCCACGCCGCGACGCAGGGTCTCCTTGAGTGCTTCCACGCGGGCCCGGAGGGCAGCTACCTCGCTGTTGGCGGCGCGTTCGGCCTTGCGCGAAGCCACGGTCCGTTCGGAGTGATGGTTGTGGTCTTTGGTTGCCTGGTCTAGCTCGGCCGCGAGGCCGGAGCGATCGGAGTCGCCGCCGTCCGCTACGTCCTGGACCTCGCTGTACTCCAGCTGCGCGCGCTCGGCCCGGGCGCGGGCCTGGTCGGCGGCGGCGGTCAGCCGGTCGATCTCCTCGCCGGTGGCGGCGCTGCGGCTGTGCGCGGCGTCGACCATGCCGCGCAGCCGCGCCAGCCGCTCGGCCCGGCCCGCGGCGGCGCGGGCGGCGTCGGCCAGCCTGCGCTCGGCGTGGGCGAGCCCGCCCTCGACGGCGGTGCGCTCGGCGACGGCGAGGGCGAGGGCGTCGCGGCCCTCGTCCATCCGCTCGGTCAGCCCGGCCTCCTCCGCCCGCAGCTCGGCCGCCTGCCGGTCGAGCTCGTCGGGGTCGCGCCCCGGCCGCTCGGGCTCGTGGTCGGCGGCCAGCAGCCGCGCGCGCTCGTCGGCCAGCCCGGCCACGGATCGCAGCCGCTCGGTCAGCGAGGAGAGCGCGAACCAGGTCTGCTGGGCCTGGGCGAGCTCGGCCGCCTGGGTCGACACGGCGGCGTCGAGCTCGGCTTCCTGCTGGCGGGCCTCGGCCAGGCTGGCCTCGAGGGCCGCCCGGCGGCTCAGGATCGCGGCCTCGTCGGCCACCTCGCGCTCCAGCTTGTCCCGCAGCGCCAGGTAGTCATCGGCCAGCAGCCGCAGCCGCGCGTCGCGCAGGTCGGCCTGGATGGTCGCGGCCCTGCGGGCGACCTCGGCCTGCCGGCCGAGCGGTTTCAGGCGGCGGTTCAGCTCGGCGGTCAGGTCGACCAGCCTGGTCAGGTTGGCCTGCATCGCCTCGAGCTTGCGGAGCGCCTTTTCCTTGCGCTTGCGGTGCTTGAGTACGCCCGCGGCCTCTTCGATGATGGCCCGCCTGGCCTCGGGGCCGGCGTGCAGGATCTGGTCGAGCTGGCCCTGGCCGACGATGACGTGCATCTCGCGGCCGAGGCCGCTGTCGGAGAGCAGGTCCTGGACGTCGAGGAGGCGGCAGGAGTCGCCGTTGATCGAGTATTCGCTCTGGCCAGAGCGGAACATCAGCCGGCTGATCGTCACCTCGGCGTAGTCGATCGGCAGCGCGCCGTCGGTGTTGTCGATGGTGAGGCTCACCTCGGCCCGGCCCAGGGGCGCCCGGGAGGTGGTGCCGGCGAAGATGACGTCTTCCATCTTGCCGCCGCGCAGGGACTTCGCGCCCTGCTCGCCCATCACCCAGGAGAGCGCGTCGACGACGTTGGACTTGCCCGAGCCATTGGGGCCGACGACGCAGGTGATGCCGGGCTCGAGCCGCAGCGTGGTGGCGGACGCGAACGACTTGAAGCCGCGCAGGGTGAGGGACTTCAGATACACGAACCCTCTCCTCCCCCGGAACGACCCTGCCGAACGGCCCAGTTTAGAAGGTTACCGCCCCGGGCGGCCGCCTGCCGGAAACCGCGCGGCAACGGTGGAACCGGACTCCCCGGGGCCAACGTCGTCCGGTCGCTGCCAGAGCCACCCGCGGCGGCCCTTGCCCCCTGCAGCCAGGGCGATTACGAGCCGGCGATCACTAGCGAGCCAACCGTTAGCAGCGAGCACCCGCCGCTCGCAACGAGCAATACCAAGCCCGCAACCTTATAAGGCGAAATCATTTCGGCGGACCGCAGAATTCCCTTTCCCCACGACGCGAAAAGAGCGACGTGTAAACGCTAGGCGCGCTCGCTGGCCATGCGCTGCGCCAGCTATCTATCAGTTCTGACCACGCTAGCTCGTCTTCCTATCGGTTCTGACCAAAAAAATCGGACAATTCGGGCGCAGATGTGGTCAGAATAGATAGGAAGATGAAAAATGGTCAGAAGTGATATGAAATGGACGCTTAGCGTTACCGACGCGACCTGCTTGGGCTCGCGAGCCGGTCGTGGGCCGAGGTGATTGGCGGACTCGGTGTTATTAGGGTGGATATCGACGGTAACAATACCTAATAACACCAATAATTCAGACGGGGAAACAAAAACCCCCGGGCGGTCGAACCCGGGGGGAACAACGAAGAGGGACGCCGGAAGGGCGCCCCTGGTTCGTTTTTGTGGTTGTGGCTCACCGGACCCGCATGGTCGCGGGCTGAGCAGCGCCGCCTGAGATCGTCAGGTAAGCGCGGGCTCACGGTCCAGAATGAGCATGTCCTCGTCGTGGCCGAGCCCCGAGGCGAGCGCGTCGTTTTCGTCCTGGAGCCGGGCGAGCTCGGCTTCCAGGTCGCGGACACGCTGCTGGAGACGGCGCATTTCTGAGACCATACGCGGATCGGGACCGCCGACGTGGCCAAATAGAGCCTTAGACATGGTGAAAGGTCCTCCACACTGAGTGACCAGGGTGGGCACTATGTGATCCGCACACCCATGCGTGCGGGCAACAGATACAGGGTCTCACCCCGACCTTTCGCGGTCAAGTTGAGGACAGCCTGTCACCCGTTATGTGCCATATCTTACCAGAGACCTGCCCTATGAACAAACGTCGAAACGTACAAAACCCCTATATGTAGGGGCCTACAGCTCACGCCGGCCTACCAGTGACCGTTGCGCGGGCGCGGCTGGCAGCGGGGGCAGCTGTACGCCGAGCGGTTCATGAACGTGTCCCGGCGGATCGGCGCGCCGCACCGGTTGCAGGGCTCGCCCTCGCGACCGTAGGCGTTCAGTGAGATGTCGAAGTAGCCGCTTTCACCGTTCACGTTCACATAGAGCGCGTCGAACGACGTGCCGCCGACCTTGAGCGCCTCCGACAGCACGTCGTTGACCGCCGTGAGCAGCCGGGACACCTCGCCCTTGCGCAGCGTCTCGGTCGGCCGAGCCCAGTGCAGCCGGGCCCGCCAGAGCGCCTCGTCGGCGTAGATGTTGCCGATCCCGCTGATCAGCGACTGGTCGAGCAGCGCGCGCTTGATTCCGGTCTTACGCCGGGCCAGCCGCGCCGCGAACGCGTCCGGGTCGAAGGCGGCCTCAAGCGGGTCAGGCGCGATGTGCGAGATGGGCTCAGGTACGAGGTCAAGGCGGCCGGGAACCGCGTCGTCGGGGCTGGCCTTGATCGCCGGGACCAACGGCGCCACCATCAGATGACCGAACGTCCGCTGATCGGTGAAGCGCAGGTCGGGGCCGCCGTCGGTGAAGGTAAAGCGGGCGCGGACGTGCGATGAGAGCTCGCGGTCGGGCTCTCCGACGAGCAGTTGGCCGCTCATGCCCAGGTGCGCTAGAAGCGCCTCGTCGTCATCGAGGGCGAACCACATGTACTTGCCGCGGCGTTCGGCGCTGGTGAACGTGCGGCCGATCATGGCGGCGGTGAAGCCGGCCGGGCCCGCGGGGTCGCGGCGGACGGCCCGCGGATTCAGTACCGCTGCGGTCGCGACGGTCCGGCCGAGGACATGGTGTTCGAGGCCCGCGCGGACGGTCTCGACCTCGGGCAGCTCAGGCATCTACGGCGTCGGCCGAGCCGGGCTGGGGCGGCACGGAATCGCGCAGCGGGGCGCTGACCGAGCTGACCGGCGGGTCGGCGGCCGACGCGGAATCGGGCAACGGCGCGTTGCCCGATTTAGCCGGCGGGTCGGCGGTCGGCACAGAATCGGGCGACACTCCGTTGCCCAGTGTGGCCGACGGGTCCGCGGGCGGCATGGAAGCGCGGGCACCCTTGACTGACTCAGCGGACGGATCCACAGTCGCCGGGGTCCGTTCGAGATCAGGATGACTTTGATCTTCTGCTTTTTCCGCCGTGTCATCGGCGGTGATGGACAGGTACGCCGCCTCGGCGGCGAGCTGCTCGGCGGCCTTCTTGGACCGGCCCTCGCCCTCGCCGAGATCGCGCGCGCCCACCCTGACCACCGCGCGGAACATCTTCTGGTGGTCGGGCCCGCTGTCCCTGACGTGGTACTCGGGCACGCCCAGGCCCCGGTCGGCCGTCAGCTCCTGCAGCGACGTCTTCCAGTCGAGACCGGCGCCGAGCAGCGCCGAACGCTGGATGACCGGGTCGAAGAGACGGTGCACGAGGCCGCTGGCCTCTTCGAGCCCGCAGTCGATGTAGGTCGCGCCGATCACCGCCTCGAGCGTGTCGGCGAGGATCGACGGCTTGTCCCGGCCGCCGGTCCCCTCCTCGCCCCGGCCGAGCCGGACGAACGACCCGAGGCTGAGCTCGCGCGCGGCGACCTCGGCCAGCGTGCTCATCTGGACGACGGCAGCGCGCAGCTTGGCCAGCTGGCCCTCGGGCAGCGTCGGATGGCCCTTGAACAGCGTGTCCGTGACGACCAAACTGAGCACCGAGTCGCCCAGGAATTCAAGCCGTTCGTTGGTCGGCAGGCCGCCGTTCTCGTACGCGTACGACCGGTGCGTAAGCGCGCGCTGAAGGGTCTCGTCGGTCATGGGGACGCCAAGAACGCGGAGGAGTCCCGCAGGGTCTGCCGCCTCGGTCCCATCCCCGTCGTTACGTCGTCCGCTCACCGGCGCTCCCTGTCACATGCAGGCTCAGGAAGGGTTAAGGACCTGCCGGCGCCGGTAGGTCCCGCACGTCGGGCAGGCGGCGTGCGGCAGCTTCGGGCTGTGGCACTGCGGGCACTCGACGATCGTCGCGGCGGTCGACTTCCACTGCGCGCGACGGTTGCGGGTGTTGCTGCGCGACATTTTCCGCTTGGGAACAGCCACTTCAGCTCTCCTGTCAGTCTTCTACTCGGTCTTCGAAATCAAGTTTTGCGAGCGCACCCCAGCGGGGGTCCACTCGGTCGCCGTGCCCGTGGTCGGGCCCGGCTTCGGCCAGCTTGGCGCCGCATTCCACGCACAGCCCAGCGCAGTCTTCACTGCACAGGGGCGACAACGGCAGCGCGAGCACCACCGCGTCACGGAACGCGGGCTCCAAGTCGAGGAAGTCGCCGTCGAGGAAACGCTCCTCGCCGTCTTCTTCGCTCTCACCGGGGTCCGGCAGGTAACGGTAAAGCTCCTGGAAGCTGACCTCCACCGTGGTGGTCAGCGGGTCCAGGCAGCGCGCGCACTCGCCCGTCAGCGGGGCAACTGCCGAGCCGGTGACGAGCACCCCCTCGGAAACCGCCTCGAACCGAAGGTCGAGAGCAACGTCCCCGCCGGCCGGAACCAAGACTAGCCCAGAGCCGAGACCTTCGGGCGCAGTCGCCGTACGCTTCTCGTCTCTGAACTCGCCCGGGCCTCGGCCGAGGACTCGCATGTCAAACCGGAAGCCGTCAGCGTGCACGGCCGGTTTTCCGTTTCCTTTGGACATCAGAGTTAATCGCCTGCGTGGGTAAGTAAATGGGTGGACCGACCTATCAGCGTACAACCTTCGGACGACTACTCGGAAAACCCCGGAGCCGGCCGCGTGCGGCCGCGAGCGTTGCTCTACCCCTCCGCCAGGCGAGCGCGGAGCGGGCCAAGAACCGGCTCGGGGACCAGGCCGCTGACGTCGCCGCCGTACTTGGCGACCTCCTTGATCAGGCTCGAGCTGAGGAACGAGTAGAGCGGGTTGGTCGTCATGAACAGCGTCTCGACCTTGGCCAGGCGGTAGTTCATCTGCGCCTGCTGCATCTCGTACTCGAAGTCGCTGACCGCGCGGAGCCCCTTGACGATCGCGTTGATCCCGTTCGCCACGCAGAAGTCCACCGTCAGCCCGTGGAACTGCTCGACCCTGACGTTGCCGTAGCCCTTCGTGACCTCGCGGAGCATCTCGGCCCGCTCGTCGGTGGTGAACATCGTCTTCTTGGTGATGTTGATGAGAACGGCCACGATCACCTCGTCGTAGACGCCGGCCGCCCGGCCGATGATGTCGAGGTGACCGTTCGTTACCGGGTCGAAGGAACCAGGGCATACCACTCGCTGCACGCGGTATCACTCCTCATGCGCCATGGGGGCGTGTCAAGCCTTCGACCGCGACGCCGAGCCCGTGTGGCCCGCTCCCGCCTCGCGGCCGTACCAGCCATACCAGAAGGTCGCCTCACCGTACCTTCGCGACTTACTGGGCAGAAAGCCGGGGGGCCAGTCTAGCTGGCCCGACCTGGTCGCCCGCTCGATCACGACCAGCGCGTCGTCGGCCAGCCAGCCGCCTTCGAGTAGTGTCAGGACCCGGGTGACCGCGTTATCAGCCAGCGCGTAGGGCGGGTCGGCAATGACCAGGTCAAAGCGGGCGGCGGCCGCTTCGGTGGCTGGGTCGGAGCCGGCGCCGGCGGCGGCTCGGGCTGGCCCCGGCGGCCGGGCGAGCAGGCGCTCTACCCGGTCGACGGCCACCGTCGCGCCGGGCAGGCCCACCGCGGCCACGTTCGCCTTGATCACGGCGGCCGCGCGCGCGTCAGACTCGACCAGCAGCACGCGTTCCGCGCCCCGCGACAGCGCCTCCAGCCCGACCGCGCCCGAGCCCGCGTAGAGGTCGAGGACGCGGGCGCCGTCGAAGGCGCCGAGCTCGGACAGGAGCGAGGCGAAGAGCCCTTCCCTGGCCCGATCGCTGGTCGGCCGGGTCGTGGTGCCGGGCGGGACGGCGAGCCTGCGCCCGCCCGCAATCCCCGCGATGACCCGTGACATGCATTCAGTCTGCCAGGGCGGGCAACTAACCTGGCCTGAAACGTAACCGTCGATGGGGGTCCGGTGCAGGCGGACGAGCTGGCAGTCGAGGATCTGGAGGCCTTGCGGGTGCCCCTGGCGGGCTTCTGCTACCGGCTGCTCGGGTCCGCCGCCGATACCGACGACGCCGTCCAGGAGACCCTGATCCGCGCATCGTCCAAGCGGGATCAGTACGACCCGGGTCGCGGGCGGCTGAGCACCTGGGTCCACGCGATCGCGACGAACGTCTGCCTTGACATGCTCCGCTCGGCCAAGCGCCGGGCCCTGGTGGTTGACCCCGGCCAGGCGAGCGGCCGAGGGGAAGACCTGGGCGCCCCGCTCCCCCCGGGCGTGTGGCTGGACCCGATGCCCGACTCGCGCCTCATCGCGGCGCAGGATCCCGGTGAGGTCGTGCTTGAGCGGGAGTCCGTGCGGCTGGCCTTCATCGCCGCGCTGCAGTACCTGCCGCCGCGACAGCGGGCGGTGCTGGTGCTGCGCGACGTGCTCGCGTTCACCGCCCAGGAGACCGCGCAGATTCTCGAGACTACGGTGCCTTCCGTGAACAGCGCGTTGCAGCGTGCGCGGGCGCTGCTGAGCGCCAGGCGACCGGACCCGCTCGCGATCGGCGATCCCGAGGACGCCGGGCACCGCGATCTGCTGCGCCGGTACGTGACCGCGTTCGAGGCGCACGACATCGAAGGGTTGAAGGCGGTGCTGCGGGCGGACGCCGTGGCCTCGATGCCGCCGTTCGCGTGGCGGCTGGACGGCGGCGAGGCGATCGCCACCGCAGTCGGGGCGAGCGACTTCTGCGCGGGGGCGCGGCTGGCTCGGTGCCGGATGAACGGCGCCTGTGGGTTCGGGCAGTACCGTCCGGGCGACGACGACGCCCTCCGCCCGTTCGCCTTGGTGGCGGTCGAGGCCTGGGGCGGGCGGATCTCCCGGCTGGTGACGTTCCTCGGCACCCAGGATCGGTTCCGCGAGTTCGGTCTGTCCGACGTTCTCCCAGCGCAGGGACACGCCGCCGGCTGACCGCTCAGTTCTGAAGTTCCGCGTCGTACAAGTCGACGGAGCCAGCGTCGACGCGGAAGGAACCCCATGCGTACGGAGTCAGACCGGCTGGTCAGCGAGACCCGGGCCGAGCGGGAACGGCTTGCCGCCATCTTGGGCGATCTGTCGCCGGAGCAGTGGGCCGCCCCCTCGCTCTGCGCGGGCTGGGGCGTCCGCGAGGTTGCCGCCCACATCACGATGCCGTTCAGGACCAGGCCGCTGAAGTTCACGGCCGGCCTGGCCGGAGCCGGGTTCTCGTTCAACCGGTACGCCGACCGGGACGCTCGTGCGACCGCGCGCAGGAAGAGCCAGGCCGAACTGGTCGATCTGCTCCGACGCAACATCGACAATCCCTGGCAGCCGCCCGGCGGCGGCGCCGCGGGCCCGCTCAGCCACGACGTCATCCACGGCCTCGACGTCACCGAGGCGCTTGGCCTCCCGGCGTCGCCGACTGACCGCATCGCCCTTACGCTCGCGTCGGCCGGGCCGCGGCAGCTCAGGTACTTCGGCGTTGACCTGCAAGGACGGCGGCTGACCGCTACCGACGCCGACGTGTCGGTCGGCGAGGGAGCGGTTGCCGTGCCGATGACCGCCAAGGAGATCCTCCTGGCCGTCACCGGGCGACGCGCCCTCGGAGGAGTATCCGGGACTGACTAGGACAGAACTCGTCAGGCCTTGTCGAGGAACTCGGCCCGGCGGTCGCCCAGGAAGTCGTCGATGGCCTCCTTGACGGCCGGATGCGCGGTCAGCTGCGGGTCGGCCGCGACCAGCGCCGTCGCCTCTACACGGGCGGACGCGATCAGGTCCTCGTCCGCGAGCAGTCGCAGCAGCTTCAGGCTGCTGCGGCGGCCCGCCTGGGCAGCGCCGAGCACGTCGCCCTCGCGCCGCTGCTCCAGGTCGAGGCGGGAGAGCTGGAAGCCGTCCCCGGTCGCCGCCACCGCCTCCAGCCTCTCCCTGGCCGCGCTCTCGGCCGGCGCCTCGGTTACCAGCAGGCACAGCCCGGCGTGGGCGCCCCGGCCGACCCGGCCGCGGAGCTGGTGCAGCTGGGAGACGCCGAACCGCTCGGCGTCCATGATCACCATGGCGGTGGCGTTCGGCACGTCCACGCCCACCTCGATGACCGTGGTCGAGACGAGCACGTCGAGCTGGCCGGCCGCGAACGCGGACATGACCCGGTCCTTCTCGTCCGGGTGGAGCTTTCCGTGCATGACGTCGACCCGCAGGCCGGCCAGCGGGCCCGCCGCCAGCGCGGGCGCCACGTCGAGGACCGCTAGCGGCGGCCGGCGGGCGTCCTGGCTCTCGTCCTGTCCGCCGCCCTCCACATCGAGGTCGTCGTCGAACATGTCGTCGGCGCCGTCCGCGTCGTCCGTGTTGTCGCCGCCGACCTCGCCCGAGGTCTCGCTGCTGATCCTGGGGCAGACCACGTACGCCTGCCGCCCGGACCCGACCTCCTCGCGGACTCGCTGCCACGCCCGCTCGAGGAAGCGCGGGCGCTCGAGGGCGGGCACCACGTGGGTGGCGATCGGCGAGCGTCCGGCCGGGAGCTCGGCCAGGG
Source organism: uncultured Actinomycetota bacterium (assembly GCA_963773105.1). GTDB lineage: Bacteria > Actinomycetota > Actinomycetes > Streptosporangiales > Streptosporangiaceae > Trebonia. Next base: position 75,882 of record CAVZAA010000001.1, on the reverse strand, counting down.
TCGAGACCTCAAGGTCGCCGAAGACGGTCATCGCCACCGTCCGCGGGATCGGCGTCGCGGTCATCACCAGCACGTGGGGCCGGGACCCGAGCGTCTTGTCCCTGAGCGCGTCACGCTGCTCGACGCCGAACCGGTGCTGTTCGTCGATGACCGCCAGCCCCAGGTCGGCGAAGCGCACCCGGTCCTCGAGCAGCGCGTGGGTGCCGATAAGGATGCCGGCGTCGCCGGTGAACGCGTCGGTCAGGGCCGAGCGGCGCGCCCGCACCCCGGTCGACCCGGTGAGCAGCGCCACCCTGGTCGCCTGGTCGGCGGCGCCGAGCTGGCCTGCCTCGGCCAGCGGGCCAAGCAGCGCGGTGATCGACCGGTAGTGCTGCTGTGCGAGCACCTCGGTGGGCGCGAGCAGCGCCGCCTGCCCGCCCGCGTCCACTACCTGGAGCATGGCCCGCACCGCGACGACGGTCTTGCCCGAGCCGACCTCCCCCTGCAGCAGCCGGTTCATCGGGTAGGCGCAGGCCAGGTCGTGCGCGATCACCTCGCCCACCTCACGCTGGCCCCGGGTGAGCGTGAACGGCAGCCGCCGGTCGAACTCGGCCGCGATCCCGTCGGGGATCGGCGGGCCGCGGCACCGAGGGCATCGCGGCCGCCGCCAGCCGCCGCTGGGCCAGCGCGGCCTGCATGGTGAACGCCTCGTCCCACTTGAGCCGCTTCCTCGCGTGCGCCAGCTCGGCCCGATCCTCCGGCCGGTGGATCGCCCTGATCGCAAGCTCCCTCGGCCACAGGCCGTACCGCTCGCGGATCTCGGCCGGGATCGGGTCTTCGCCCGCCTCGAGCGTGGCGAGAACCTTCTCGACCGCCCGGGAGATCCGCCACGAGCTGAGCTTGGCGCTGGCCGGGTAGACCGCGATCAGCTCGTTGGCGAACTGCTCGGCGATCTCGGCCGTCATCAGCGGGGTGTCGTTGGTGTCGGGCAGCATCTCGTACTCGGGGTGCACCAGCTGGCGGCGGCCGCGGAAGCTGGACACGGTCCCCGCGAACAGGCCGATCGCGCCCTGCTTGAGCTGGCGGGCATGCAGACCCGGGTTGCCGAAAAAGACCAGCTGGAGCTTGCCCGGCCCGTCGGTGACGATGACCTCGAGGCGGTTGGTGCCCCGTTTCGGCGGCTTGTGGTTGTACTTCTGGTCCGGCCCGGGGCCGAACCGGCTGACGAGCTCCACCATCGCCAGCACGGTCACGTGATCGCCCTCGTGCAGCGAGTCCAGCGGCGTCAGCTCGCCGCGGGTGTAATACCGGCGCGGGTAGTGCCGGAGCAGGTCACCGGCCGTCCGCAGGCCGAAGACCTTCTCGAACGTGTCGCTGGCGGTCTTGCCTAGCGGTTTGACCAGTGAATCGCGCAACGTGGTCACAGTTGGCAGCATAGAAGCAGGGACCGACATTCGAAGAACCGTTGCCCGGCCCGGATCACGGTTCGCGCGGCGGGCGTTCCTCCGGTATGCTTCGCTGGCTGCCTCAGTTCCGCGTTGGTGTGTACATCGCCACCGGGTGAGGCGCCGTCAGACTCTAACCAACCCAATCTGTGGAGGCAGCCGTGGCTTCCGTCTGCGACGTTTGCGGCAAGGGGCCGGGCTTCGGCAACAACGTGTCGCACTCGCACGTCCGTACCCGCCGTCGTTGGAACCCGAACATCCAGACCGTTCGGGCCATCATCTCCGGTACGCCCAAGCGCTTGAACGTCTGCACCTCCTGCATCAAGGCGGGCAAGGTCACCCGCTCGGCAGCGTCCTAGCAGCATCTAAACGCCGTTCCAGGCCGCCGCGTCACTGGTGACGCGGCGGCTTGTCGCGTTTTCCGGAACCGCCCGAGCCGGCGTTGGGCCTGTCAGCTACGCCATCGACAGGGTCGACGACCTGTCAGATACGCCATCGACATCGCCTATCGGTGTCGATGGCGTAGGCGACAGGTCGCGTTTGGGGTCGATGGCGTAGGCGACAGGTGGCCCACACTCGACGAGACGCCCAGGGAGAGTGGGGCCTGGTTAGCGGAAGTGCTGCCAGCCGCCCGGTCCGGCGTACGGCGCGCCGTCGACGGTGACGCCGAAGCCTGCGCCATCGTTATCGCCTGCTCGGACTTGTCCGATGACGCGCCAGCGTGATGGCAATTGAGCCGAAGCGGGGAATGTGGCGACCAGCGAGTGATCCTCGCCGCCGGTCAGCATCCACTCCAGGGCCATGGAGGGGGCGGTGAAACCAGGGTCTTCGCGGCGCAGGAAAGCCGCCGCCTCGGCCAGCGGCCCGCCGGTGACCAGCGAGGAACTGTCGATATCGAGCGCGACGCCGCTCGCGGCGGCGACATGGCCGAGGTCGGCGACCAGCCCGTCGCTTACGTCGATCATCGCGGTCGCGCCGAGCAGCGCCGCCTCCGGGCCCGCCTCGTAGGGCGGTGACGGACGCCGGTGGGCGACCACCAGCCCGGCCAGCGCCTCCGAGGTCAGGACCTGGCCGTCCCCGCCCGCCGCCAGCAGCGCCAGCCCGGCGGCAGAGCGGCCGAGCGGTCCCGCCACCGCGATCACGTCACCCGGCCTGGCGCCCGAGCGCAGCAGCGGCCGACGCCCGGCCAGGTCGCCCAGCGCGGTCACCGACAGCAGCACCGAATCCGCCCGGGCGGTGTCGCCGCCGACGATCCCCGCGCCTGCCCGGGTGGCCTCGGCCGCGAGCCCGTCCGCGAGGTCGAGCGGCCAGCGGGCGGGCAGATCGCCCGGCACCGCCAGCGCCACCAGCAGCGCGGTGTTCACCGCGCCCATCGCCGCGATGTCGGCCAGGCTGCGCGCGGCCGCCTTCACCCCGATGTCGTAGGCGCTCGACCAGTCCCGCCGGAAGTGCCTGCCCTCGAGCAGCAGGTCGACCGCCGCCACCACGCTCCCCGACGGGGTGCCGACCACGGCCGCGTCGTCGCCGATGCCGACCGACGTCAGCCGACCGGCCGGCATCCGTCCTGCCAGCGCCGCGATGACCCCCCACTCGCCGAGGTCCGCGATGGAACCGCCCTGCTCAGCGATGTGCCGCCTCCATCCGCCCGACCCGCCGCGCGGGTGCAGGCTCCCAGCCTAATCAGGCTCTCGGGCGACCCGGATGGCGCATTACGTATGAAATTCGCCTACCAGGCTGAAACAGGTCTGGACCATTGCGGTACCTTGATCAGTTCAGGGTGGCAACCGCAGGCCGCCCGCTGGAGGACGCCATGGTGCAGGCATACATCCTCGTCCAGACCGAGGTCGGCAGAGCCGCCGACGTGGCCCGGCAGATCGCAGAGATCGCCGGAGTCACGCAGGCGGAGGATGTCACCGGTCCCTATGACGTCATCGTGCGCGCAGTCGCCGAGAACGTGGACGAGCTCGGCAAGCTGGTAGCAGCGCAGATTCAGGCAGTCGAGGGGATCACCAGAACCCTCACCTGCCCGGTGGTGCGGATCTGAGCGCGGGCTTAGGCGCGATCGCCCGCCCGCGCGCTCACGCGTCGGCGAGGAGCGCCGCCGCGACCTCGGCGGTTCGCGGTCCGACCCCAAGCGCCACCGCCGCCCGGAGGTCCTCAGGCGTGTCCACGTCCTGGCGTAGTCCGGCGATGCCATCGAGCGCGAGCTCGACGGCGCCGCCGGCCGCATGCCGGGCCCGGGACGCCCCGCCGTACATCGGCCGGAACTCCCCGCCCGGGACCACCGCGTACAGCGTGGTGCCCACCCCGGCCGCGTCCGGCACGAACACGGCCCCGGCCGAGTCCGACGCCGCGCGCAGGGCCGCGGCCAGTTCGGCCGGGCGGAGCGCAGGCAGGTCCGCCGTCAGCGCCGCGAGCCCGGTTCCTGGCCAGCGCCGCGCCGCCACCGCCGCGCCGCGCAGCAGCGCCGCGTTGAGCAGGCGCTGGCTGCCGTCCGGGCGGTGGGCGGGCTGGTCGTCCGGTGCGGTGGCTCGCGCGCCGGCCACCGCCTCGGGGATGATCCGCGCGCCCAGCGAGAGCAGCCGCGGCCCGGCCACCGGGTCGGACGTGACCACGATCACTCGCTCCACCGCCCGGCAGGCGACGACGGCGGAAACGGTGTCGGACGCCAGGGCGAGCGCGAGCTCGTGACGCCGCTCGCCTGCCAGCACCGCGAGCCGGGACTTAGCTTGGGCTAGTACCTTGACTGGCAGCAGAACTGTCCATCCAAAACCGGCAGACTCCGTCATATAGCCGACCACCGGCAGACTTGAGAGCATGTTGTGCGGAACGCGACCATGGGAAGGCCTCCCCGATGAGCAAGTCTTACTCGCCCACGTGGCGGCTGATCTCCGTCATCGTGCTGCGACCCCTGCTTACCCTGCTGATCAGGAACAAGTGGTCCGGTCAGGAGAACATTCCCAGGAAGGGCGGCGTCATCTTCGCCCCCAACCACCTGTCCTACGTTGACTGGGGGACGGACGCGCTGTTCTTCCAGGCCAGCGGAAGGTACCCGACGTTCCTCATCAAGGACGGCGCCTTCAAGGTCAAGGGCATCGGCCCGTTCCTCCACAAGGCCGGCCAGCTGGAGGTGCACCGGGGCCGGGCGGACGCCGGGCTGGTGCTCAAGGAGGCCGAGAAGCGCCTGGCCGAGGGGGCCGCGGTGATCTTCTACCCCGAGGGGACGGCCACCCGCGATCCGGAGCTGTGGCCCATGGTGGCGAAGACCGGCGTCGCCCGGCTCGCCCTGACCACGGGCGCGCCCGTGATCCCGATCGCGCACTGGGGCACCCACGACATCCTCCCTTACGGCAGCAAGAAGCTGAAGCTGTTCCCGCGCAAGACCGTGCGTACGGTAGCCGGCAAACCGGTTGACTTGTCGGAGTGGGCAGGAAAGCACACCTCGGCACGGGCCCTGCGGGCCGCCACCGACGCGATCATGGGAGAGGTGACCGCCCTCGTCGCGCAACTGCGGGATGAGGAGCCGCCTGCTCTTCCCTACGATCCAAATACATCATCTCGAACGGTCCCTGGTTCCACGCGGCCGGATCGGCCCGCTGTCGCGGCGGAGGCCGTGGTCACGTTGGATCCGGTTGCTCCGCCCGAGCCGGTTGCCGCGCCCGAGCCGGTTGCCGCGCCGGAGCCGGTGGCGTCGGATGAGGCCTCGCCGGAGGTGACCGGGCAGTGAAGGCGGCGGTGCTCGGCGCGGGATCGTGGGGCACCACGTTCGCGCTGGTGCTCGCCGATGCGGGCACACCGGTGACGATCTGGGCGCGCAGCACGGAGACGGCCACGGCGATCGCGGCGACCCACGAGAACCCCAGGTACCTGCCCGGGATCCCGCTCCCCGCGTCGCTGAGGGCGACCGATGACGCCGCCGAGGCGGTGGAGGGCGCCGACCTGGTGGTCTTCGCGGTGACGGCCCAGACGCTGCGGGGCTGCCTGGAGGCGTGGGCGCCGCTCATTCCGCCCCAGACGCTGCTCGTCTCGCTGATCAAGGGCATCGAGCTCGGCACGCTGAAGCGGATGAGCGAGGTGATCATGGAGACGCTCGACGTCCCGCCGCACCGGGTCGCGGTCGTCTCCGGCCCCAACCTGGCCAGGGAGATCGCCCTGCGCCAGGTCGCGGCGTCGGTGGTGGCCTGCACCGACGAGCCGAGCGCGCGGCTGCTGCAGCGGTCCTGCCACACGGGCTACTTCCGGCCGTACTGGAACACCGACGTCATCGGGTGCGAGCTGGGCGGCGCGGTCAAGAACATCATCGCGGTCGCGGTCGGCATCGCGGTCGCGCTCGGCCTCGGCGACAACACCAAGGCGACCCTGATCACCCGGGGTCTGGCGGAGATGGCGAGGCTGGGCGAGGTGCTCGGGGCGGACCCGCGGACGTTCGCGGGGCTGGCCGGGCTGGGCGACCTGGTGGCCACCTGCAGCTCGCCGCTATCGCGGAACCGGACGTTCGGCCAGTACCTGGGGGAGGGCATGAACTCGGCGCGGGCGCGCGAGGTGATCAAGCAGACCGCCGAGGGCGCCACCTCCTACGCGCCGGTGCTCGAACTGGCCCGCAAGCACGGGGTCGAGATGCCGATCACCGAGGTCGTCGCCGCTGTGATCTCGGGCGACTTGCCGGTTGGCGATGCGGCGGCGGTGCTAGCGTCTCGTTCAGCCAAACCGGAATGGTACGGCGCCTAAACCGCGACATTTCCGTTACGGTAAGTGGGTACCGGGGACCAATCGCGTCGATGGAGCCTTGTACGTGGAGATAGCCCGCAGGCAGCTTGGCGAGAACACCAGGGCGGTCCACCTGCCCCCGCCGCCGGAGACCGCACAGCGGCCGCTCGGCACGCCGGTCTACCGGACCGCCGCGTTCGCGTTCTCATCGGCCCAGGAGTACGCGGCCGTCCTCGGCGACCAGATACCCGGGTACAGCTACAGCCGGATCGACAACCCGACCGTAGACGCGTTCGCGCGCGCGGTCGCGGCCATGGAGGGCGCCAACCTGCCGCGCTGGCCCGCCGCCCAGGCCTTCGCCTCCGGGATGGCGGCGATCTCCGGGGTGTTCTGGGCCTTCGCCCGGGCGGGGGCCCACGTGGTGGCGTCGACGGCCCTCTATGGCGGCACGTACAGCCTGCTGCGGAACGTTCTCAGTCGCTTTGGCGTCGAGACCGAGTTCGTCGACATCACCGACCTGGACGCGGTCCGGGCGGCCGTCCGCCCCGCCACCAGGATCATCTTCGCCGAGACGATCGCCAACCCGACGACCGCGGTGGCCGACATCAGGCACCTGGCCGAGATCGCCCACGAGGGGGGCGCGCTGCTCGTCATCGACTCCACGCTCGCACCGCCGGTGATCTGCCGGCCGCTCGAGCACGGCGCCGACCTGGTCGTGCACTCGGCAACCAAGTACATCTGCGGCCACTCCGACACCACGGGCGGGGTCGTCACCGGCTCGCTCGACCTGATTTCGCAGATCCGCGCGACCCGGATCGATACCGGCGGGTCGCTCTCACCCGATGACGCGTTCCAGCTCCGCCGCGGGCTGGAGACGCTGCCGGTGCGGGTGCGGCGGCAGTGCGCGACCGCCTCGGTGTTCGCGGCCACGCTGGCCCGGCACCCGGCCGTCGCCTACGTGGACTACCCGGGGCTGCCCACCCACCCGGGGCACGAGCTGGCCAGGCGGACCTTCGACGCCGGGCCCGAGGGGGTGCGGTTCGGCGCGATCGTCACCGTCACCCCGTACGGCGGCCGGGAGGCGGGGCTGGCGTTCGCTTCCAAGCTGCGGCTGGCGGCCGCGGCGACCTCGCTGGGGGGCACGCATACGGTTGTTTCGCACGTCGCGTCCACGACGCACCGGCAGCTTGACGAACGCGCGCTCGGCGCGGCTGGCATCGACGCGGGCGCGGTGCGCTTCTCCATCGGCCTGGAAGACGTGGAAGACCTGATCAGCGACGCCTACACGGCCCTGGAGGCCCTAGGCCAGTAGGCGCCCCCTGTCGCCAACCGGTTGGCGACGCCATCGAACCTGTCGGCTACGCCATCCACCCCAAAAGCGGTCTGACGGCTACGCCATCGACACTGATAGGCGCGGTCGGTGGCATCGGTGACAGGACCAAGGATCTGTCGGTGGCGTAGGTGACAGAACCGGGCGGCTGCGGGGAACGGCGCGCTAGAGTTTTGCGGGCCTGGGGAGCCAGACAATCTGGGCTATCAGCAAGTTGGTTGCCAACCGGCCGATGACGTGCACGGAATCCGGATTCGCAGGGGACCAGAGGCCGAGTTGCCCGCCAGGTCCGCTGACGAGCAGTTGCGTTCCGGCGGCGTTCCACGCCTCCGGTGTCCAGCCCGGCAGCAAGTACCGGCGGGCGGAGCCGTCGATGGCTTCGCCGTTGCTATTCGAGATCCTGACGGCGAGGTCGCCCGCTTGTTCATTCCAGATGACGGTGCCCAGGGTCTTGGACGCGCCGGCGCGAACCGGGGTTACCTTGCCGGACTTGTCGATCGTGAGGATCTTCGGGAGCGATCCCGGCGAGCGCGGGTAGTACTCGCCGCTCAGGATGGCGATCGACTGATCCGGGCCCCACGAGTCACCCATGATGAAGTCCCGTTGCCGGTAGACGACGCGACCGGGTGCGTTGAAGGACTTCTTGACGATGAGCTTGTCGCCGGTCGGGTTCCCGTCTCCGTCCGACGTCGATACGTCGTAGCTGATCTCGCCGGCCGAGTTGATGCCCGGCGCTTGGCCGCCCGCCGCGCCCTTGAGCGGGACCTCGCCGGTGGATGTGAGCCTTGACGGATAGTCGCCGTTGCGGGCGGAATCGTCCAGCACGATCCCCGCCTCTGATGCATCGAAATCCAGCACCCCGCGCAAGGCGGGGTTGTGGGTGAGCTGGATTTCCTGGCCGGTGTTGGACACTTCCCAGAGGTTGAGGGAGACGCCTCGAGGACCTGCCAGGACGTAGAAGACGCCGGCAGGCAGGCGCTTGGCCACGGAGCGCGGCAGCGGCAGCCGGACGGAAGTGGCGTGCGGTGCCGGGCTCGCCGCCGCCCACACGGGCGAGCAGCCGGCGGCGAGTAGCGGCACGACAACGGCCAGCGCGATCGAACGCAGGCGCCTGAACATCTGGAAATCCTGCCCCAATCCCCGCTGGCATCAGCGGAACCAGGAGCAGTTATACGACACAGAAACACCAAAAGTAAAGGAAGCACTAAGAGATCCATCCAGCCGGGAGGCGCTGGGGCGCGGCGGGGCGCATCGGGATGTAACGGCGGGGCAAACTTTTCAACGCTGGTCAGCGGCTACCATCTTCGGGGTGACTTGGGCAATGGAGGTGGAGCATGGGTGCGCAGCGCAAGATTAGGGTCGCTGTCGTGTTCGGAGGGCGGAGCGCGGAGCACGCGGTGTCGTGCGCTAGCGCCGGGCTCGTACTCGGAGCCATCGACCGGGACAAGTACGACGTCGTGCCGATCGGCATCGCGCGCGACGGGCGGTGGGTGCTGACCTCGGGCGACGTTTCCCGGCTGGCGCTGACCGCGGGCGAGCCGCCGTCGGTCGAGTCGGTGGCCACGCCGGGCGTGTCGGTCACGCTGCTTGGCCGGGGGCCGGAAGCGGGTCCAGGCGGCGGCTCGCTCGTGTTCAGCGGGCCCGCCGACGTGCCCGCCGACCTGGGCGAGGTCGACGTGGTGCTGCCGCTGCTGCACGGCACCTTCGGCGAGGACGGGACCATCCAGGGGCTGCTCGAGATGGCCGGCGTCAAGTACGCGGGGGCCGGGGTGCTCGCCAGCGCGGTCGGCATGGACAAGGAGTACATGAAGCTGCTGTTCGCGTCCCGCGGACTGCCCATCGGGCCGTACGTGGTGGTGCGCGACCGCGACTGGGGCTCGGCCGCGTCGGCGGCGGAACGCAAGCGCGTGCTCGACGAGATCGGCGAACTCGGCTGGCCGGTGTTCGTCAAGCCCGCGCGCGGCGGGTCGTCGGTCGGCACGTCGCGGGCCTCGGACCTCGACGAGCTCGAGGAGGCGATCGAGGAGGCGCGCCGGTACGACCGGAAGGTACTGGTCGAGGCGGCCATTGACGGGGTCGAGGTCGAGTGCGCGGTGCTCGAGGGCGTGGCCGGCGGTCCGCCCGAGGCGAGCGTGCCCGGACAGATCGTGGTGGACCCGCACTCGACTTTCTATGATTTCGAAGCCAAGTACCTGCTGGCGGAGTCGCGGATGGACATCCCGGCGCCGATGCCGGCCGAGGCGTCGGAGCGGGTGCGCGCTCTGGCCTGCGCCGCGTTCGACGCGATCTCGTGCGAGGGGCTCGCCCGGGTGGACTGCTTCTACACGCCCGACGGCGACGTCGTGGTCAACGAGATCAACACGATGCCGGGCATGACGCCCACCTCCGGATTCCCGATGATGTGGGCGGCCAGCGGGATGCCGCTGCCCGCTCTGATCGACCGGATCATCGCCACCGCGCTCGCCAAGCCGGACGGCCCGCGGTAGCCGACTGCTACCGCGGGCCGCGATGTCGGGTCAGCGGGCGCGCGGGCGGGCGACGGCCCGCCCGTCGTCACGTGAACTGCGGCGGGGCCGCGAACGTCTGCGTGACCGGGTAGGTGTAGTGGGCCTTGCCGTTCTTGTAGAAGACCACCGACGGCCGCTTGCTGGTGGTGAAGATGAGCGTGATCTCCGTGTAGCGACGGTCGGCCGGGTGGCCCTTCACGGCGCCGCTCCCCCACAGCACGACCAGCGCCGGGTAGGTGTGGAAGTGACCGTCGACGCAGGTCGGGGTGCAGTCGTTCTCGTAGAAGGTGCCGTAGCCGCTGGCGAGCTTGGCGGACCAGGTCGTCCAGTCCAGGTGCTCCAGGCCCGCGTTCCCGTCCGCGCAGGCGAGTATGTAGCTGCTCGGCTTGACCTGCAGCTCGGAGCAATCGGCGATCACGTACGTCGGGGTGTGCGTGGCACTGACGGCAGTAGTGCGGGTGGCGGCGCCGGCCGACGCGGCCAGCCCGATGCCTGTGCCTGCCCCGATCACGGCGAGCACCGCGATGACAACGATGGCGATGTTGGTCCGTCTCATGGTGTACCTCACTCGACTGCGAATGGTGCGTCACCAATGAGACTCCGCCGTCTCGCCTTTGGTTGCGACACGACGGGCGGCGGCACCGGGAAATTCTCCCGTGCCGCCGCCCGTCGATGCCGCGCGGCGAAAGGCGCTGCGCTGCGTGGCTTTTGCGGTTACTTCTTCCTGGCCGCGGCCTTGGGGGCCGGCTTCTGCTCGCCCGGCTTGTCCCCGTTGACCAGTGCCTTGAAGTCCGCCCCGGGGCGGAATTTCGGCACCGAGCTCGCGGGCACGTTGATCTCGGCACCCGTCGCGGGGTTACGCGCCGTCCGAGCCGGGCGCTCGCTCTTCTCGAAGACGCCGAAACCGGTGATCGCAACCTTGTCGCCGCTTGCCACGGCCGACTGGATGGTCTCGAGGACTGCGTTCAGCGCCTCGGTCGCGGACTTCTTGTCCCCCAGGCGACCCGAGAGCGCGTCGATCAGATCACGCTTGTTCATTATTCACTCCTGCGTTCCCCCACGGGAGGCCGCGCTTGTGGGCATGCATGCCCGTATCGCGACCCCTGACCAGCCCGAAAGTAGGCGATCGAGCCTCGCTACACAATAACCTTGGCGAATTTTGGCCGGCGTGTCGGTCCAGTTCAGGGGATTGGGATCAAACAAATGAACTCATATGGGAGCGAAAGCGACGCGCCTCGGCGACTAAAGCGTGACGGGAAGCCAGGACGGCCGGGCGGCCTCGAAAGCGGCGACCGCGTCCTCGTGCCGTAGCGTCAGGCCGACGTCGTCCAGCCCCTCCATCAGCCGCCAGCGGGTGTAGTCGTCGATCTGGAACGGCTCCGCCAGCGGCTCGGCGAGGCCGCCGCCGCTGACCCGGACTTCCCGCTGGTCCAGGTCCACGGTGACCTCGGCGGGCGGCTCGGCCTCGGCCGCGTCCTGGATGAGCGCCACGACCTTCTCCGGCAGCACGACCGGGAGCAGCCCCGCCTTGGTGGAGTTGTTGCGGAAGATGTCGCCGAACCTCGGCGCGATCACCGCCCGGAAGCCGTAGTCGAGCAGCGCCCAGACCGCGTGCTCGCGCGACGACCCGGTGCCGAAGTCCGGCCCGGCCACCAGGATGGTGGCGCCGGCGTAGCGGGGCTGGTTGAGCACGAACGACGGGTCCTCCCGCCAGGCCGCGAAGAGGCCGTCGCCGAACCCCTCGCGGGTGACCCGCTTGAGGTAGACGGCCGGGATGATCTGGTCGGTGTCCACGTTGCTGCGCCGCAATGGCAGCGCGCGGCCGGCGTGGGTGACGAATGGTTCCATGTCCTACTCCCTACAGGTCGGCCGGCGCGGACAGCCGGCCGGTGACGGCGGTGGCGGCGGCGACGGCAGGGGACACCAGGTGGGTGCGCCCGCCCTTGCCCTGGCGCCCTTCGAAGTTCCTGTTCGAGGTCGAGGCGGACCGCTCCCCCGGCTTGAGCGTGTCCGGGTTCATGCCCAGGCACATCGAGCAGCCGGCGCTGCGCCACTCGGCCCCGGCCGCGGTGAAGACCTCGTTGAGTCCTTCGTTCTCGGCCTGCGCGCGGACCTGCATCGAACCGGGCACGACGAGCATGCGGACGCCGCTGGCGACCTTGCGGCCGCGGATGACGTCGGCGGCGGCGCGCAGGTCCTCGATTCGGCCGTTGGTGCAGGAGCCGACGAACACGGTGTCGACCGCGATCTGCTTGAGCGGCGTGCCCGCCGTCAGGCCCATGTAGGTGAGGGCCCGCTCGGTGGCGTTGGGGTCGTCGGTCTCGCCCGGCGTCGGGACGGCCGCGCCGAGCGGCAGCGCCTGGCCGGGGTTGGTGCCCCAGGTGACGTACGGCGTGAGCGCGGCCGCGTCGATCGTGACCTCGTGGTCGAAGACGGCGCCCTCGTCGGTGCCGAGCTGGCTCCAGTACGCCACGGCGGTGTCCCAGTCCGCGCCCTGCGGCGCGTACGGCCTGCCCTTCAGGTACTCGAACGTGACCTCGTCCGGCGCGATCAGGCCCGCCCGCGCGCCCGCCTCGATCGACATGTTGCAGACGGTCAGCCGGCCCTCCATGGACAGCGACCTGATCGCCTCGCCGCGGTACTCGATGATGTGCCCCTGGCCGCCGCCGGTGCCGATCTGCCCGATGATCGCGAGGATCAGGTCCTTGGCGGTCACGCCGTCGGGCAGCGCGCCCTCGACGTTGACGGCCATCGTCTTCGGCTTGATCTGCGGCAGCGTCTGGGTCGCGAGCACGTGCTCGACCTCGCTGGTGCCGATGCCGAACGCAAGCGCGCCGAACGCGCCGTGGGTCGACGTGTGCGAGTCGCCGCAGACGATCGTCATGCCCGGCTGGGTCAGCCCGAACTGCGGGCCGATCACGTGCACGATGCCCTGGCCGGCGTCGCCCATCGGGAACAGCTTGACGCCGAACTCGGCCGCGTTGTTGCGCAGCGCCTCGACCTGGGTGCGAGAACCGGGTCGGTGACCGGGCTGTCCGGCCCCGTCAGCGGTACCCCGGGGCCGGTGATGCCAGTGGTGGGGACGTTGTGGTCCTCGGTCGCGATCGTGAGGTCCGGCCTGCGGACCTTGCGTCCGGCCGCGCGGAGGCCGTCGAAGGCCTGCGGGCTGGTGACCTCGTGGACGAGGTGCAGGTCGATGTAGAGCAGGTCGGGCTCGCCGTGGGAGCTGCGCACCACGTGGGCGTCCCAGATCTTCTCCGCGAGCGTGCGAGGTTCGCTGCTCATGCGGTCCATCTCCTTCTGTCGCTCTGTCGCAATCAGGACGGTACGGCCGTACCGCGCCAGTGCTGGTCTTTTACTCCGCCGCCTCGACTTGCATCTCACAATTTGAGACGGCAATATCATTACATGAACGATACTAGCGGTGTCGGGGTGCTCGACAAAGCCGTGTCGGTGCTGGCCGCCGCCGAGAGCGGCCCGGCCACCCTCGCCCAGCTGGTCGAAGCGACCGGGCTGGCGCGCCCCACCGCGCACCGTATCGCGGTCGCCCTCGAGCGGCACCGGCTGCTGGCTCGGGACGTGCAGGGCAGGTTCGTGCTCGGCCCGCGGATCGCCGAGCTCGCCTCGGCGGCGGGCGAGGACCGGCTGCTGGCCGTCGCCCAGCCGGTGCTGATTCAGCTCAGGGACGCGACCGGGGAGAGCGCCCAGCTGTACCGCCGGCAGGCCGACGTCCGGGTGTGCGTGGCCGCGGCCGAGCGGGCAAGCGGGCTGCGGGACACGGTTCCGGTCGGCGCGGCGCTGCCGATGACCGCCGGCTCGGCCGCCCAGGTCCTGCTCGCCTGGGAGGAGGGCGAGCGGATGCACCGCGGGCTGCGCGGCGCCAAGTTCACCGCCACCACCCTGGCCGGCGTCAGGCGCAGGGGCTGGGCGGCGAGCGCGGCCGAGCGCGAGGCGGGCGTGGCGTCTATCTCCGCGCCCGTGCGGGGCGCGCCAGGGGCGGGCGGAGCGGGCGGAAGGGTGCTCGCCGCCATCTCGGTGTCCGGACCGATCGAGCGGCTCACCCGGTCGCCCGGCCGGCTGCACGCCGCCGCGGTGGTGGCGGCGGGCGAGAAGATCAGTGATCTGCTCCGCGCCGAAGCAGGCGGCGGCAGCGCCGGCGGCGGCCGGTAGCCAGCGGCGACGAGGCGGCGAGCCAGGCCAGGCGTGCGCAGGTCGAGCACCGGTGGGCTCCCTGCGTACCACCAGAAAGCCCGGTCTAGACCAGCCACAAAAACTAATAAAGTTGATCCATCATTTAAAAAGTCACATGATCATGGGCCTATGGTCCTACCACTTCCGAATCACGCGGCTTAGCCTCGAATAGTTCGCGCGGCCGCGCACGGAAGCGAGTAGGGATGCCGAGATGACGGGTTCACGTCCATGAAGGTGGCAGTCGTTAAGGAGGGCGCCGGGGGAACGGCGCGTCGCCCTGGTCCCCGAGACCGTGCCGCGGCTCACCGCGGCCGGCCTCGAGGTGCTGGTGGAGCAGGGCGCGGGAGACGCCGCCTGGTTCCCTGACAGCGCCTACCTGGCGGCCGGGGCGGCCATCGCGAAGACCGCCGACCTGTACGCCACGGCGGACGTCATCCTCACGGTGACCCGCCCGGACGAGGCCGCGCTGGCGCGGCTGCGAGCGGGGCAGACGGTCATCGGCATGCTCTCGCCGCTGGTCGAACCGCAGCTCGCCCTCCAACTGGCGGACAAGGGCGTCACGGCGGTCTCCCTCGACCTGCTGCCGCGCACGCTGTCGCGCGCCCAGGGCATGGACGCGCTGAGCTCGCAGGCCAACGTGGCCGGGTACAAGGCCGCGCTGGTCGCCGCCGAGGCCTACGGCCGGTTCTTCCCGCTGCTGATCACCGCGGCGGGCACCGCGCGGCCGGCCAGGCTGCTGGTGCTCGGGGCCGGCGTGGCCGGCCTGCAGGCGATCGGCACCGCCCGGCGGCTCGGCGCCCAGGTCAGCGGGTACGACGTGCGGCCCGCGTCCAAGGGCGAGGTCGAGTCGCTGGGCGCGACCTTCCTCGAGCTGACCTCGGTGGCCAGCGCGGCGGGCGAGGGCGGCTACGCCCGCGAGCTCACCGCCGAGGAGCGGGACGCGCAGCAGGCCGAGCTGGCCGCGCACATCGGCAGGCACGACGTGGTGATCACCACCGCCCAGGTACCCGGGCGGCGGCCGCCGCTGCTGGTCACCGAGGACGCGGTGGCGGCGATGGCGGCCGGCTCGGTGATCGTGGACATGGGCGCCAGCGCCCTCGGCGGCAACGTCGCAGGCTCGGCCCCGGGCCGGACCGTGGTCACCGGCAATGGCGTCACCATCATCGGCGCGACGAATCTCCCCGCGACCGTTCCGACCGCCGCCTCCAACGCCTTTTCCCGCAACATCAGCGCGCTGCTGCTGCACCTGACCGTAGACGGCGCGCTGCAGATCGACACGACCGACGAGATCCAGGCCGGGGTCGTCATCACCCGCGACGGCGAGGTCGTCCAGCCTGCCGTGGCGAAGCTGCTGCAGCAGGACCTTCAACACGAGGGAGCCAGCAATGTCGACCGCCCTGGTCACTGACCTCACCATTTTCGTACTCGCGCTGCTGATCGGCATCGAGGTGATCGGCAAGGTGCCCGCCACCCTGCACACGCCGCTGATGTCGGCCGCCAACTCGATCCACGGGATCGTGCTGGTCGGCGCGCTGCTGATCGGCGTCACGGCGCACACCGTGGTCGGGTACGTGCTGGCGTTCGTGGCCTCCTTCTTCGCCGCCGCCAACGTCGTCGGCGGCTACGCGGTGACCGGCCGGATGCTCAAGATGTTCCGCCGCAAGGCGCAGCCGGCGCAGCCGGCCGCGGTCGCCGGCACCGCCGCCGACGGGGCGGTGACCGGTGCCGCGCAGTCGCAGCCAGCGGTCCAGCCCAAGGTCGCGGTCCCGTCCGAGCCCAACCACCGGTCGTAGGGGGACGCGTCCATGGACACCTTCACCACCAACATCCAACTGGTCTACATCCTGGCGGCGGCCTGCTTCGTCGTCGGCCTGCACCTGATGAACTCGCCCGCCACCGCACGCCGGGGCAACCAGGTCTCCGCCGTCGGCATGATCATCGCGGTGGTCATCACCGTCGTCCTGCTGATCCACTACGGCACCGTCACCGGGGTCGGCTGGACCGTCATCATCGTCGGGGCGCTGCTCGGGTCGGCGGCCGGCCTGCACGCTGCCAGGACCGTCCAGATGACCGCGATGCCGCAGCTGGTGTCGATGTTCAACGCGGTCGGCGGCGGGGCGGCCGCGCTCGTCGCTGTCTACGGGTACATCCACGACGAGTCGGCGCCCGGCGGCGTGCTCGGCGCCACGACCGTCTTCACCGTGCTCGACGTGATCATCGGCTCGGTGACGTTCACCGGCTCGCTGATCGCGGCGGGCAAGCTGCAGGGGGTCATCACCGGCCAGCCGGTCATCTTCAGGGGCGGACGGGTGCTCAACGCCGCGCTGGCGGCGGTCGCCATCGGCGCGGCGGCGTTCATGCTCACCACCGCGTCGCTGCCCGCCCTGCTGGTCGTGGTGCTGGCCTCGCTGGCGTTCGGGGTGATGATGGTGCTGCCGATCGGCGGCGCGGACATGCCGGTGGTGATCTCGCTGCTGAACGCGTTCACCGGCACCGCGGTGGCGATGGCGGGCTTCGTGATCGGGAACTGGGGCCTGATCGTGGCCGGGGCCCTGGTGGGCGCGTCCGGCGGCATCCTCACCAAGCTGATGGCCGACGCGATGAACCGGTCGCTGGCCAACATCATCATCGGCGGCTTCGGCACCGGCGACACGGCGGTCGCGGCGGCGGTGGCCGGCGACGCGCAGATCCGCACGATCGCCGCCGACGACGCCGCCATCCAGCTTGCCTACGCGTCCAAGGTGATCATCGTCCCCGGGTACGGCCTGGCCGCCGCGCAGGCGCAGCACGGCGTGGCCGAGCTCGCCTCGGTGCTCGAGAGCCACGGCATCGAGGTGAGCTACGCCATCCACCCGGTGGCCGGCCGGATGCCGGGTCACATGAACGTGCTGCTGGCCGAGGCCAACGTGCCCTACCCGCAGCTGCGCGAGATGGACGAGATCAACCCCGAGTTCGCCCGCGCCGACGTCGCCCTGGTCATCGGCGCGAACGACGTGACCAACCCGGCCGCCCGCCGCCCCGGGTCCGCCATCTCCGGCATGCCCATCCTCGACGTCGACCAGGCCAAGTCGATCATCGTCGTCAAGCGCTCCATGGGCACCGGCTATGCCGGCATCGACAACGAGCTCTACGCCAACCCCAAGACCAGCATGTACTTCGCCGACGCCAAGCGGGCGGTGGCCGAGCTGACCGCCGCCGTCAAGACCCTCGTCGGCTAGAAATTCAAACCCGTCATCTCGAACGGACCGTGGCGACTCTGGCGGGAAGGCTGAGTCGCGAAAAGCGTCCTTTCCGCGTGGAGTTGTTAGACGCGGGATGTCCGGGGTAGCGCTGGGTCTTCGGACGAACGGAGGCGAAGGCCCATGCAGCAGCGTGCCGACGGCGTGGAGCTGCCCGCGCAGGCAACCGCAGACCACCAGCAGCCCTCGACCGGGGAGCTCGTCAAACGGCTGTCTGAGCAGGTCTCCGTACTGGTGCGGGACGAGCTGAAGCTGGCCGAGCTGGAGATGACCAGGAAGGGCAAGCAGGCTGGGATCGGCGCCGGAATGCTCGGCGGCAGCGGTCTCATCGCCCTCTACGGCGTGGGGTGCCTGCTCGCGTGCGCGATCCTCGGCCTCAGCCGGCTCGTCGAGCCGTGGCTGGCCGCGCTGATCGTGGGCGCGGCCCTGCTGCTGGTCAGCGGCGTCGCCGCGCTGCTGGGGAAGGCCCGGCTGAAGAAGGCCGCCCCGCTGGTCCCGGCGCAGGCCACCGACAGCGTGAAGGCGGATGTCAACGAGATCAGGGAAAGGGCGCACCGATGAGCATCGAAGGAAAGGTTGTCGGCACTGCCCCCGGGCGGCCGGATGACCCGCAGGGGCTGCAGCAGGAGATCGAGCGGACTCGGGAGCACCTCGGCGAGACGGTGGAGGCGCTGGTGGCCAAGGTGGACGTGAAGGCACGGGCGCAAGACGAGGCGACCCGGCTGATCGGACGCCTGAAGGCCAGGGTGGTCCAGGCCAGGCAACAGGCGGTCGCGCGGGCCGCGCAGGCACGGCGGGAGGCGGCCGACAAGACCGCCGGGCCGCGCCAGCAGGCCACCGTGCAGGGCCGGCACGTTCGACGTCAGGTAGCCGACAAGACCGCAGCGTCGCGCCAGCAGGCGGCGTCCCTCCGCGGCTCGGTCGCAGAGCAGGTCAGGCCGCAGGCGGCCGCAGCGGCGGCGGGCATCTCCAAGGTCACCCCCGAGCCGGTCAAGCGGGCTGCGGGAACTGTCGCCGACACCGCCAGGCGGCGGCGCACGCCGCTGGCGGCGGCGATCGGCGTCGTGGGCGCGGGCCTGCTGGGGTGGCTGCTCATCAAGCGCTGGAGGCGGCGCGGATGAAGCTTCTGAACAAGTCGATCGGGCTGCTGGTCGGCATCCTCGGCGGGATGCTGGCCCGGTCGGTCTTCAAGAGGATCTGGCAGGCCGTCACCGGGGAAGACGAGGCGCCCACGGCCACCGACCACCGCCGCGGCTGGCGGGAAATCCTGCTCGCGGCGGCGCTGCAGGGTGCCATCTTCGCCGTCGTGCAGGCCGCCCTCGACCGCGCCACCGCCGAGGGCACCGCCAAGCTGACCGGGGAATGGCCCGGCAATGACTCGGGCGATCAATCGGACGGGCAATCAGACTAGGCCGCCAGCAAAAAGCAACCACGAGCAGTAGCAATCGGGGACAGGGGGGCCCGACGATGACAGAGGCCATTCACCCGCACGGGCGGCACGCGCTCGGCCGGCCGGGCGAGCAGACGATTCTCTCGCGCGGCGAGGGGTCCGGCGGGCCGGACACGCCGTCGAGCCAGGCGACCGAAGCGACGATTCCGCCGCGCAGCGAGGTGTCCGGCGGACCGGAGACGCCGCTTGCGATCGGCGCGGCCGGCTGGCGCACCACCATGAAACGGACCGGGACGAAGTTCGTCCGCGACCGGTGCAGCATGACCGCCGGGAGCCTGGCCTACCACTGGTTCCTGGCCCTGTTCCCGGCCCTGATCGCCCTGCTCGGCGCGGTCAGCCTGGTGAACTTCGGGTCCGGGACGGTCGACAAGCTGGTGAACGGCCTGGACAAGGCGCTGCCGCCCGGTGCGTCGACGGTCTTCACCCAAGCGGTGGTGCATGCCACCTCGGGCCCGTCGGCCCACGGGTCGCTCACCGCCCTGATCCTCGGCGTGGCGATCGCGGTGTGGAGCGCCTCGGGCGGCATGGCCGCGCTGGAGACCGGGCTCGACATCGCCTACGAGGTGCCGGTCGACCGCAAGTTCGTGCCCAAGCGGCTCCGAGCCTTCGCGCTCATGCTGGTCACCGCGGTCCTGGGCGGGATCGCGGCGGCGCTGATCGTGTTCGGCCCTTCGATCGGATTGGGCATCAAGGGGCACGTCGGCGTCAGCGGGACCGCGTTCGACGTCGTCTGGACGGTGGTGCGCTGGGCGCTGACGATCGTCGTGCTCTCGCTGCTGTTCGCGGTGTACTACTTCGCCGCGCCCAACCGGGAGTCGCCCCGCTGGCAATGGGTCAGCCCGGGCGGAATTCTGGGCACCTTGATCTTCCTGGCCGCGTCGCTCGGCTTCTCGTTCTACGTGTCCAAGTTCGGTTCGTACGGCAAGACCTACGGAGCGTTCGCCGGCGTCGTGATCCTCATCTTCTGGCTCTATCTGGCCGGGCTGGCGGTGCTGCTCGGGGGCGAGCTGAACGCTGAAATCGAGCGTGAGGCGGCCGCCCAGGCGGGCCATCAGCAAGCTCGGGCCGGCGCCGAGCGGCTGAACGCGGACGGATAAGTGGGATGCTGCGAGGCGCCCGGTGACACCATCACACGACAGAAACGACCGGTAGCGGAATCGCCCGGAATTACATGGAATCACGAGCAATTGACCCAATTAAGCGACCTGCAGGCGGCCGTCGGCCGGTGATCGCGATCCAGGCGGGGCGCACGACCGCAAAGCGGTGCGGTGGCAGGGGTTTCCTTAGCGGGACACAGGGAAGCACGTACGCTAGCCAAAGCGGCTACCTTCTGTCCCTACGACAACATTCCCCACCGCACTGCGCGCCTGTACCCGCCGCAGGCCGCACCGGTCTTACCCGGCGGCGCAGGGCGCGCACACCCCCGCCACCCCCACCGAGGCCATGCCCTTCGTTTTCAGCACCAACCTGTCGGAGGTCCGCGTCCTGGCGGAAACGGAGGCCAGGACGGCGGGCCTGGCCGAGGATCGCGTCGTCGATTTCGTGATCGCGGTCAGCGAGGTCGCCGCGAACACGGTCAAGCATGCTCGCACGCAGGGGTCCATAGAGATCTGGCGCGACGCCGGGGAGATGATCTGCGAGATGCAGGACGGCGGGGTGATCACCGACCCGATGGCCGGCCGGCGGCCGCCCGCCGCCGACGCCAACGGGGGCCACGGGCTCTGGCTTGTCCACCAGATCTGCGACAAGGTGGAACTGCACTCCAACGAGAACGGGACCACTATCCGGCTGCACATGTCGCTGCCGCCGCCCGGACCCGAAATGCGTGATTCGCCAGGTCCGAACGGCGGGACCTCAGCGCCGACGTAGCCTTATGACGGACACTGTCTTTACCAGAGCTTTACTCTTACCTAGGATGCACACCCATGAACGTTGACGGTTCCCAGCAGCGCATGGCGGCGTTTCTGCGTGACAACCACGACAAGGTGGTCGGTAGCTGGAGCGATCTGGTCTCGGCGGGGCTGCGCGGGCGGACTTCGCCCCAGGAAGTGCGCCGTGAGTTTGAAGACCTCTACTCGCTGATCATCAGGGAGTTGTCAGGCGCGGACGAGCACGCCGCGGGCGAACTGGGGGCGGTCCTCGACGAGCTATCCCGCAACCGCGCCAGGGACGGCTTCACGCCGAGCGAGACGGCGCTGTCGGTGTTCTCACTGAAGGAGGCCGTCTACGAGCTCGTCGCGGAGTCCGCGGACCTTGTGCCCGACTATCTCGCGTTCTCCCGGGTGATCGACGACCTTGGCCTGCGCACGTTCGAAATGTACTCGGCCACCAGGGAGCAGATCATCACCGACCAGGCCTCGTCGATGATGGAGCTGTCCACCCCGGTCGTGCGGCTGTGGGATGGCATCATCGCGGTGCCGGTGGTCGGCACGCTTGACTCGGCGCGGACCCAGCTGGTCATGGAGAAGCTGCTCGAGACCCTGGTCGCGACCGGCGCCGACCACGCCGTGATCGACATCACCGGCGTCTCCACGGTGGACACCGAGGTCGCGCAGCACCTGCTCAAGACCGTGAGCGCGGCCCGCCTGCTCGGGGCGGAGTGCACCATCTCCGGCATCCGGCCGCAGGTCGCGCAGACGATCGTGTCGCTCGGCATCGAGTTCGGCGACATCGCCACCAAGGCCACGCTGGCCGACGCGCTAGCGCTCGCGCTGCGCCAGGCGGGACTGAAGGTCGTGCCCGCCTAATGGACCAGGTGCCGATCCTCAAGATCGGGCAGACGCTGTTCGTCTCGATCCAGATCGACCTGCAAGACGAGACCGTCATACGCCTGCAGGAAGACCTGGCGGACGAGCTGGCCGCCACCGGTGCGCGCGGGGTGATCATCGACATCACGGCGGTGGAGATCGTCGACTCCTTCATCGGCCGGATGCTGGCCATGATCGGATCGATATCGCGGCTGTTCGACGCGGAGACCGTCATCGTCGGCATGCGCCCGGCGGTGGCGATCACGCTGACCGAGCTGGGCCTGTCCCTGAAAGGGGTCCGCACCGCCCTCAACGCCGAGAAGGGTCTGGCAATCCTGAACGGGCGAACCTGATGGATGAGCTCCCCATCCGATCGGGAGACGATGTGGTGCGCATCCGCCAGCATGTGCGGAACGCGGCCGCGGCCAACGGGCTGTCGCTGGTGGATCAGACCAAGCTGGTGACGGCCGCGAGCGAACTCGCGCGCAACACGCTGGTACACGGCGGTGGCGGCGTGGCCCGGGTGGAAGTGGTCAAGTCAGGCCAACGGGCGGGCAGGGGTCAAGCTGGCACTTTACCGACGAAGGACCAGGCATCGCCAACGTCGAGCTGGCGCTGAAGGACGGCTGGAGCTCGGGTAACGGCCTTGGACTCGGCCTGTCCGGATCGAAACGGCTCGTCGATGAGTTCGAGCTGAAATCAGAACCCGGAGCGGGGACGAGCGTCGTAGTCGTCAAGTGGTCCCGTTGAAACGGTCGCTGGTCGCCCAGGCGCCCGGAGATCAGCGCTGGCTGCGGGTCGAGGATCCCAGTGCCGCGGCGGGCTGCCGCGCCGCCGCCGTGGCCCTGGCCAGCCGGCTCGACTTCCCCGCTGACCGCGCCGACCAATTGGTGCTTGCGGTGACGGAGGCGGCGTCCAACCTGCACAAGCACGCCAGCCAGGGTTCCATGCTGCTGCGTATCACGCGGGTCGGCGACCAGCCGGGGATCGAGATGGTGACCATCGACGCCGGACCGGGTCTGACGGACACCAGCGCGGCGATGCGAGACGGCCACTCCACCAGCGGCACCCTTGGCATCGGGCTCGGCGCGATCAGCCGGCTGGCCGATTTCTGCGACCTGTACTCGGTGCCGGGCCACGGGACCGT
Organism: uncultured Actinomycetota bacterium; assembly: GCA_963773105.1. Taxonomy (GTDB): domain Bacteria; phylum Actinomycetota; class Actinomycetes; order Streptosporangiales; family Streptosporangiaceae; genus Trebonia. The sequence goes on along the minus strand of CAVZAA010000001.1, from coordinate 53,140 downwards.
GCTGGTGGCGAGGTTCTGGCCAGCGCCCCGCCCCGACATCGAGTCCTGCGCCGGGCTTGTGCGGCCGATCGGCGGGGAAACCGAGTGCGGCGACGTCTTCGCCGTGGCGGAGACGGACGGGACGCTGACCGGCGTCCTGTGCGACGGCCTCGGTCATGGCCCGCTCGCCGCGATCGCCGCGAACGAGGCGGTGCAGGCGGTAATCGACGGCCCGGCGGACGAGCCAGCCGCCGCCGTCGCGCGCGCGCACGGCCGGATGGGTCATACCCGCGGCGGTGCCCTCGCGGTGGTGCAGGTGACCGGCCGGGTGGTCCGGTTCTGCGGCCTCGGCAATATCGCGGCGGTAATCCTGGCCGACGGCATCCGCAAGAGCATGCTCTCGGTGCCCGGGATCGCGGGCCACCAGGCACGGGCCATTCGGCAGTTCGAATACGAAGCCCCGCCGGGTGCGGCGATCATCCTGCATTCCGACGGACTGAGCAGCAGGTGGGGGCCGGAGGCCCTGCCCGGCCTGAACGCCAGGGATCCGCTTGTCGCCGCCGCCGCCCTGCTGGCCGAGGCCGGGACGCGCAGGGACGACGCGAGCGTGCTGGTGCTCAAGCCATGACCGACGAGTTCGCCCGCCTTCCCGTCCGCGACCTTCCCGGGGTCTTCGCGGCGCGCAGGCTCGGCCGCGAGCTCGCCGCCGGGCTCGCCCTTGACCGCCAGGATCAAGTGCGGGTCGCCACCGCTCTCAGCGAGGTAAGCCGCAGCGCGGTCACCGCCGGGCAGACCGCTGTCATCGCGTTCGGAGCGGACGCGACGCACCTGGTGCTGACCGTCACGGTGGATGGCGAGGTGCCCGCGGACGGAGTGGCCGCAGCCGCTCGCCTCATGGATACTGTCGTAGCCGACGGACGGGTCGTCCGGATGGCGAAACGCCGCCCTCCGAACGCCCGGCCAGACACCCGTGCCGTAAGGGAGCAGCTGGCAGCCATGCTTCCGGAGTCCACGCTGGAAGAACTGCGACGCAACAACGACGATCTCATCGCTGCGCTTGAGGACCTCAAGGGTCAGAAGGAGCAGCTGCTGCTGCTCAACGCCGAGCTGCAGGAGACCAACCGCGGTGTGATGGCCCTCTACAGCGAGCTTTCCGACGAGCTCGAGCAGACCAACCGGGGCGTCCTCGCGCTGTACCGGGAGCTGGACGAGAAGTCGGAGCAGGTGCGGGCGGCTTCGGAGTCCAAGGACCGGTTCTGGGCCAACGTCAGCCACGAGCTGCGGACGCCGCTGAACTCGATCACCGGGCTGACCCGGCTGCTGGCCGACCCGGCAGGCGGGCTCGACGACGAGCAGCTGTACCAGGTGGGGCTGATCAGAAACGCCACCGGCACGCTGCTCACCCTGGTCAACGACCTCCTCGACGTGGCCAAGGCGGAATCGGGGCAGCTCGTCATCGACCCCGCGGAAGTGAACCTGCCCGCGATGCTCGCCACGCTGCGCGGGCTCACCCGGCCGATGGCCGAAGGCAAGCCAGTCGAGGTGGTGGTGTCCGCCGACGGCGCCCCTGACACCGTGCTGACGGATGAGATCGCGCTGACCGCTATCTTGCGTAATCTGCTGTCCAACGCCATCAAGTACACCGACAGGGGCGAGGTGCGGCTGACCGTGCGTACTTTCGACCGCAGGATCGAGATCCAGGTCTCCGATACCGGCACCGGGATTCCGGCCGATCAGCTGGAGCGCGTGTTCGAGGAGTTCTACCAGGTGCCCGGGGTCAAGCGGGGCGGCACGGGGCTGGGACTGCCCTACGCCCGCCGGCTGGCCGGGCTGCTGGGCGGCGAGCTGACGCTGACCAGCAAGGCGGGCGTCGGCACGACCGCCGTGCTGCGCCTTCCGCACGGGATGCCGTCCGTCGGCACGATCGTGGTGGCCGACGACGACGCGGGCTTCCGCCAGGTGCTGAAGTCGATGCTGGCCGGGCTGGCCGACCGTCTGGTCGAGGCGGAGGACGGCGCCCAGGCCCTCGCCATCGTCGCCGCCGGCGGCGTCGACCTGGTGCTCACCGACCTGATCATGCCCGGCGTGGACGGGAGCGCGCTGCTCGAGCGGCTGCCGGCCGACCTGCCGGCGATCGTCATCACCGGCCTCGACGTGGCAACCCCGCCGCGCGCCTCCTCGCTGCTGCACAAGACGCAGCTCTCCAGGGAACGGCTGGCCTTCGCCATCCGGAGTGCCACCGAGGCCGCGCGATGACCGAGGCCCCCGGCGTGCTGCTCCTGGTCGACGACGACGAGGCCAAGCGCTATCTGCTCGCCACCTGGCTTCGGCGGGCGGGTCATACGGTGACCGAGGCCGTCACCGGGGAGGAAGCGCTGCTCAAGCTCGACGGTAACGAACTGGTCCTGCTCGACGTGAACCTGCCCGACATGAGCGGCTACGAGGTCTGCCGGCTGATCAAGGGCGACCCGCGGACCGCCGCGATCCCGGTGATTCAGGTGTCCGCCACCGCCGTCGAGGTCGCCGACCGCGCCCATGGCCTGACCCAGGGGGCCGACGCCTACCTGATAGAGCCGACCGAGCCGGCCGAGCTGCTGGCCACGGTGACGGCCGCGCTGCGCTACTACCGTGCCAGGCAGCGCGCAGAGCGGACCGCGTCCAGACTGGCCGAGCTGGCCAGCACGACCCTGGACATCAACGCCGCCGAGACCTTTGACGGGCTGGCGGCCGCGGCGGCGGCCGGCGCGGCGCGGATCTTCGCCGCTCCCGCGATCCTGATCCTGGAGATGCCCGACGGCCAGGACCGCCGGGTGTCGGCCACCCCGGGCAGCCCGGGCACGGTGCGGCGCGGCGGACCGCACGGGCTGGCCGGCCGGGTGGCGGAATCCGCGCTCGGCCCGAGCCAGGTCAGCGGGATCGCTTACGTCAGCCGGGATGACTGGCTGCGCATAGTCCCCGACAGCACGCTGCGGGTGGACGTCTGCGTGGCCGCCGCGAGAATCAAGCCGGGCAAGCCCGCGGCGGCCCTCGTGGTCGACCGCGCGGGGATTTCCGGCGACGAGGACATGCAGATCCTCGGCCAGCTGACTCAGCTGGTCGCGCTGGGCATCGAGGCCCTCCGCTCATTCGCGGAAGAGCATCTGGTGGCGCTCACCCTGCAGCGGAGTTTCCTGCCCGCGACGCTGCCCGCGATACCCGGCGTCACGATGGCGTTCCGCTACCTGCCCGCCAGCGATCAGGCAGCGGTCGGCGGTGACTTCTACGAGGCGCTGCCCTGGCGGGACGGGGTGCTGCTCGCCATCGGCGACGTGCAGGGGCACTCGCTGCACGCCGCGACCGTGATGGGGGAGCTCAGGCACGCGCTGCGCGCCTTCGTCAGCGAGGGGCACCCGCCGCTGGCGATCACCGGCCTGGTCAACGAGGTGCTGCGCCGCTACCACCCGGGCATCATCGCCACCTTGTGCCTGGTGCTGGTCGACGCGGCGACCGGCGAGCTAACGATCGTCAACTGCGGGCACATGCCGCTCCTGCTGCTGGACGGCGCGGGAGCGGACTTCGTGGGCGAAGGCGGGCTGATGCTCGGCCTGTCCGTGCATGAGCCGCACACTGCGCGGGCCACGCTGCCGGTCGGGGGCACCGTCCTGCTCTACACCGACGGCCTGGTCGAGGACCGCAGCGGTCATCCTCGATGACAACCTGGAGAAGCTGCGAGCCACCGCGCTCCGGGCGACCGACGCCGAGGTGGAGGACTTCGCCAATCGGATGGTGTCCGCGTTCGGCCCGAGCGAGGACGACGTTGCGGTGATAGTCCTGCGCCGAGTCGGCTAGGCCCCGTCCATCGCCTCGGCCAGGCTCGGGTAAACCGGCAGCACGTGGCCGACGCCTATCAGCTGGAGAACCCGGCGCACCGAACCGTCGGGCGAGACGGCCAGCCGCATTTTGATGCCGCGCGAAACTGCCGCTTCATGGGCGGAAATGATCGCGTGCACCCCGGAGGAGTCGCAGAATGACGTTCCGGTCATGTCCGCGATCACGATGTCCACGCCCGGTGCCAGGGACGTGACCAGCTGATCGAGCACGTGCTCGGAGTTGGTGACATCGATCTCGGCCGGCAGCACCACGACGACTGGCTTGACCTGCCTCGCCTGATCACTCATGAGTCCGCCACCCCCGCCTCTGCCCTTACTCCGCCACAGCCAGATTACCGCGTTTTGGCCGGTTGGCAGCTAGCTTCCCGACCTGGTATCGAGGCGCCAGGAATCCAGGCCGCCGCGATGAGATCGGTGCCGCGGGCCGAGGAGGGCGGAGTCGCGGGTCCGTTCGGGCGAATGGTTTTGAATTTTCTTGTCCGACTGTGCTCACAGGCCGGTGACGGTGGCCTGGGCGGGGTGCTCGACGGTGAAGCGGTGCCTGACGGTGGCCGACTCGCGGGGGGCGAGGGCCAGGTTCCAGGTGAGCTCGCCCAGGTCGTCGCTCTCGGCCGGGGGCGGGGTGGTCTCGCGCGCGCGGACCTTGACGTCGCCGTCGGTGGAGACCGGGATGTGGTCGTGGACGCTCACCGTGGCCTTGCGGTCGCGGTGGTTCTCGACCGTGATCTCGTAGCCGATGTCGATCGTCCTGGTGCCGCCGAGCAGGGCCTTGCTGGTGCTGCGGCGGCGCAGCTTGCGCTCGACCTTGATCTGGTCGTCCACGCCCAGCTGGACCTCGAACTCCTCGCCGGGGGCGACCGTGTCCAGGTGGGTCTCGCCGACGAACTGCGCGCCGTGGAAGATCCGCGCCCGGCCTGGGAGCAGCAGCAGGGCGCCGTTGGTGACGGTGGCCCGCAGGTACGCCTCGGGCGCGAGCACCGGAACCGTCAGGTAGTCCAGGACCGCGTCCGCCTCGAACCCGGCGACCAGGGTCTTGTGCGGTCCGCCGTCGCCTGGCACCGCGAGCGGGCGCGCCACCGTGTAGGTGAACCCGGCGCCGGACTCGCCCTCGGCCGGCGCGGCGGCGAGCATCTTCGCCTCGGGTTTCGCGTTACGCGCCGATGCGGCAAAGGCCCGGCGCCGCCCGTCGGCCTCGTCACCGCCCGGCGCCGCCTCGCTGGCCATGCTCGCCGCCATGACCACGCTGCTCGCGGGAACCCGGGGCGGCTGCGGACGGCCGATGTACCAAGGGCTCAGCTCGGGCAGGGTCTGGCTCTGGCCCGGGCGGGTGGTCGACAGCACCAGCGCGACCTCGGGCCAGTCCTCGCCGGTCTGCTGGGTGATCTCGGCCAGGTAGGACACGTTCAGCCGCTCACCGTCGAGCATCAGGTCGTACAGCGGACGCCAGGACGCGCCCGACACGTGATAGGTGAGGTCGATCTCCGCCTCGGTGGCCGCTCGCGCCTCAAGGTCCACGGCGACGTCCACGAACGCGACCTGCTTGGGCTTAGCGCTGCCCTGCTCGGCTGCGCTCAACCGCGCTTGGGCGGCTTCCAGCTCCTGCTGCGCCGCACGTCGGCGGGAGGCGATCTCGCGCCTTTTCGCGAGCGTGTTGGCGGTGGACGCGGACAGGTGGCCGGCCATCCCCGACAGCTCGTCGTACCCGGCCCGGCCGGAACCGACCGCCCGGGCGAGCGAGCTGGCGGCGGCCTCGGACAGGTGCGATAGGAACCCGAGCCCGGCCTGTTCGGCGGCGTCCTCGTCGTCGAGCCCCTGCACCACGTCGCGCCAGCGCTCGACCTCGGCTCGCAGCTGAGCGGCCTGCTCGCGCAGCGGCTCGGTGCCGACCCGGCGGTGCACCTCGACGTTGAGCAGGGCGAGGTCATGGCCGCGGGCGGCGACCCGGACGCTGGCAGTGTCCACGCTCGACGGCAGGTTCCCGATCAGGATCGACTGCGGCCCGGCCGCCAGCCGGGTCAGGCCGGCGCGCAACACCCGCGCGCCGCCCCTGAAGACGGTCACGCTGGTGATCGGCGCGTCCATCACTTGGCCCTGTCCCTCGGCCGATGTTTGCGGTGTCGTCTCGGTCACTGTCTCGGTCCCGTCCTCGGACTGTGCTCTCAGGGCTGATCAACGGTTAGACGGTCAGTATGCGCCCCCGGTTGCCCGGGCGGACCAGGCCGTCGCGATCTCGCCCGCCAGGGCGATGTTGCCGCGGGCCACGTCCAGGTTGACCTCGACGCTCTTGCCCTCGGTGGCGCGCTGCAGGTAGGCCAGGAGGAACGGGGTGACCGCCTTGCCGCGGACACCTTCCCGGTCGGCGGCGGCCAGCGCCTCGGCCAGCACCCGGTCGTGCAGGGCCGGGTCGAGCTGCTTCTCCGGTGGCAGCGGGTTCGCGATCAGCAAGGCGGCGGCGTCGCCCAGCGCGTCTCTGGCCGCCATCACCGCGGCGATCTCCTTCGCGGTGTCGAGCCGCCAATCCAGGTCCTGGCCAGAGTCGGTCAGGTAGAACGCGGGGAACCTGCTGGTGCGGTAGCCGACGACCGCGACGCCGTGGGTTTCCAGGCGCTCCAGGGTCGCCGGGATGTCGAGGATCGACTTCACGCCGGCCGAGACGACCGTGATCGGCGTCGCCGCGAGCACGGTCAGGTCGGCCGACTCGTCGAGCGATTCCGCGAAGCCCCGGTGCACGCCGCCCAGGCCGCCGGTGGCGAACACCCGGATTCCGGCCCGTGCGGCGAGCGCGGAAGTGGCCGCGACCGTGGTGCCCGCGGTCCGCCCCGTCGTCATCGCGAGCCCGAGGTCGCGGACGCTCACCTTGATGACCGACTCGTCCAGGGCGATCCGCTCCAGGTCGCGATCGTCGAGGCCCACCTTGGGCACGCCGTCGATCACGGCGATGGTGGCCGGGGTCACCCCGGTCTCGGTCAGCATCTCCTCGAACGACCTGGCCGCCGCCAGGTTGGCCGGCCGGGGCAGGCCGTGCGAGATGATCGTCGACTCGAGCGCCACCACGGGCTGCCCGGCCGCGAGCGCGGCGCGAACGGCGGGCGATACCTCAGGGACGGTTGACATGAAGCCGACGATACCGGTCCGCGCCAGACGCGGCGGCGAAGGCTGGTGGCATTTGAAGCCTGCGGCGTATGGTGCGGAAGAGCACTCGCGGCACCGTCGGCGAACGGCGCGCTGCCACCTGGAACCCCTTCTGCTAAGCGAAGATGGAAGATCGGAGTAGCCCGTGACCGAGCGGACCAAGTTCATCCTTGATGAGTCGCAGATCCCGGACCAGTGGTACAACATCGTCCCCGACCTGCCCGCGCCCCCGCCGCCGCCGCTGCACCCGGGCACCCTCCAGCCGGTCGGCCCCGACGACCTGGCGCCGCTGTTCCCGATGGAGCTGATCCGCCAGGAGGTGACCGCGAGGGCTACGTCGACATCCCCGGCGAGGTCATCGACGTCTACAAGCTGTGGCGGCCGACGCCGCTGTTCCGGGCCCGCCGGCTGGAGAAGCTGCTGAACACCCCGGCCCGGATCTACTACAAGTACGAGGGCGTGCTCCCCGGCCGGGTCGCACAAGCCGAACACGGCGGTCCCGCAGGCGTACTACAACTCCGTCGAGGGCACCAAGCGGCTCACCACCGAGACCGGCGCCGGGCAGTGGGGCAGCGCGCTTGCGTTCGCCTCCGCCCAGTTCGCCCTGGACTGCGAGATCTGGATGGTCCGCGCCTCCTACGACCAGAAGCCGCACCGGCGGACGCTCATGCAGACCTGGGGCGCGACCGTGCACCCGTCCCCGTCCAGGGCCACCAAGGCGGGCCTGGCGGTGCTCGCGGCAGACCCGGACTCTCCCGGCTCGCTCGGCATCGCGATCAGCGAGGCGGTCGAGGCCGCGGGCGGGTCGGCCGAGACCCGCTACGCGCTCGGCTCGGTGCTCAACCACGTGCTGCTGCACCAGACGGTGATCGGCCAGGAGGCACTGGCGCAGTTCGAGCTGGCGGGCGAGGCCGGGCCTGATCTGATCGTTGGCTGCACCGGCGGCGGGTCCAACTTCGCCGGGCTGGTCTTCCCGTTCCTGCGGGAGAAGCTGGCCGGCCGGATGAACCCGGTCATCAGGGCGGTCGAGCCGTCCGCGTGCCCGTCGTTCACCCGCGGCGTCTACGCCTATGACTTCGGTGACACCGCCGGGTTCACGCCGCTGATGAAGATGCACACGCTCGGCCACGGGTTCATCCCCGACCCGGTGCACGCGGGCGGGCTGCGCTACCACGGCATGTCGCCGCTGCTCTCGCACATGTACGAGCTCGGACTGTTCGAGGCGGTGGCGAAGCCGCAGCGGGAGTGCTTCGCCGCGGCGGTCACGTTCGCCCGGGCCGAGGGCATCCTCCCGGCGCCCGAGCCGTCGCACGCGATCGCGGCGGTGGTAGAGGAGGCGAAGCGGTGCGCGGAGTCCGGTGAGGAGAAGGTGATCCTGACGGCTCTGTGCGGCCACGGGCACTTCGACATGGTGGCCTACGAGCGGTACCTGTCGGGCGAGATGACCGACTACGACCTCCCGCAGGACCGCATCGAGGCGGCCCTGGCCAATCTTCCCGCCGTCCCCGGCGCCTGATCAATTTCATGAAATATCCGGAATGCCGGGCGCGTCTTTAGCGCCCGGCATTCCGGAAGCCGCACCGGTTACGGCCCGGGGGTGGCTAGTGGAAAGCGGAAATCGTAGGGAGGAGCTTCGGGGGGCGGCGGTGGTTGGTGGCCTGCTCGAAGGCGAAGGCGAGGGCAAGCAGTCGGGGCTCGCTCCAGTGCGGGCCGAGGAACGAGACGCCGACCGGGAGGCCCGCGACGTAGCCGAACGGGACGGAGATGGTCGGCCAGCCGGTCACCGCGCCGGGGCGGGACGTGCCGAAGACGTTGTGGTCGCCGAGGATGTAGTCGGTCAGCCAGGCCGGATTGGCGGTCAGCGAGAAGATCGCGTCCAGCTTGTGCTCGACCGTCGGCGTCTCGACCGCGGACATCGCGAGCCGGTTCGCGGCCCGGCGCAACTCCAGGTAGACCGGGTCGGCCAGGTTCCCGCTGGTCGCCTCCGCCGCGAGGAAGATCTCCTGGCCGAACCGGGAGAGCACCGGGTCCGCGTGCCGCTCGTTGAACTCGATCAGCCCGGCCAGGGTCGCCGGCGGCGCCTGCCCGGTGCCGACCGCGAACTCGGCCAGGTACTGGAGATAGGCGTTGATCCCGTGCTTGAACTCGTAGTTCAGCGCGTCGAACTCGGGCTCGGTGACCTTCTCGATGCCGGGCAGGTCCACCGGGTCGATCACCACCGCGCCGAGCGTCCGCAGGCAGCCCACGGCCGCGTCGAGCAGCGCCGCGGTGGCGGCGTCGGCGCCCACCGAGGCGGCCCGCCAGATGCCGATGCGCGCCCCCTCAATCGCCGCCGAGTCGAGGAACGCGGTGTAGTCGATGCCGCCATGGGAGCGATCCGGGTGCTCGTCGTCCGCTATCCCGAGGACCGAGAGGTCGTCCGTGTCGGCGGCGGCCATCACCGTCAGCAGCGCGGCCGCATCGGTCACCGAGACGGCCATCGGGCCCGCGGTGTCCTGCACCGGGGACAGCGGCACGATGCCGGTCCTGCTCACCAGGCCGGCCGTCGGCTTGATGCCGACCACGCCGCAGGCGCTCGACGGGGAGACGATCGAGCCGTCGGTCTCGGTGCCCACTGCCAGCGCCGCGAGCCCGGCCGAGAGGCCGGCCGCCGACCCCGAGCTCGACCCGGACGGGTTCCGGTCAAGGGCGTAGGGGTTCGCCGTCTGGCCGCCGACCGTCGACCAGCCGCTGCTCGACCTGGTAGAGCGGAAATTCGCCCACTCCGACAGGTTCGCCTTGGCCAGGATGACCGCGCCCGCCGCCCGCAGCCGGGAGATGACGAACGCGTCCGGCGGCTCGACCCCAAGCAGAGCGGGCGAGCCGGCCGTGGTCGGCGCGCCCGCGACCTGGACGTTGTCCTTGACCAGGATCGGGATGCCCTCAAGGGCGCCGCGCGGCTGGCCGGATCGCCAGGCGGCGTCGCTCGCGGCCGCCTGCTCGACGGCGTCGGGAAGCACGGCGATCACCGCGTGCAGGGCGGGATTCACCTCCGCGATGCGGTCCAGGTAATGCTGGGTCAGCGCCGTCGCGGTAAGCCTGGACTCTGACATCGCCTGCCATAGTTCGGCCACCGTCAATGAAGCTGGATCGATACTCGTGCCTGGAATCTCGGGGGTCAGTCGGGCTGAGCTCTGGAAATCCGGCATGCCGACACGATAACGGCCCCATGCCGACTATGTAACGTGCAAAGAACCCCATAAATACCATTCGCGCAAAAAACTATGCTCCGCAGCCGTCCTGGAGTACCGATTGGCAACTTTCCTTACGGCAGCCAGGAGACGTGGCCGGCCAGCAGCGCATAGCCGATGAAGGCCACCGCGTCGATCAGGGTGTGCGCGATGATCATCGGGCCCACCCGGCGCCAGCGCAGGAACAGCACGCCGAAGATCACGCCCATGATGGCGTTGCCGATGAACCCGCCGAACCCCTGGTACAGGTGGTACGAGCCGCGCAGCGTCGCGCTGATCGCGATCGCCGCGACCGGGTTCACCCCGAGCTTGCGCAGCCGGGTCAGCAGGTAGCCGGTGACCAGCACCTCTTCAAGCAGCCCGTTCTGGAGCGCGGACAGCAGCAGCACCGGGATCCGCCACCAGACGTCGGGCAGGCCCTCGGCGACGACGTTCAGCGCGATGCCGGACTTGTAGGCGATGAAGTAGAGCCCGAGGCCGCTGCCGCCGATCAGGGCGGCCAGCGCCGCCCCGCGCAGGAAGTCGCGCAGCGGCTGGGTGCGGTCCAGGCCGATGGACGCCAGGCCGTCGGCCGGGCCGTAGCCCGCGCGCACCAGCAGGTAGAGCGCCAGCAGCACCGGCGCCACGCCGCTGGCCAGCGAGTCCAGCTGCAGGAACAGGTCGAGCAAGGGACGCCCGGGCGCCTGCGAGCCGTTCAGCGTCACCGATTGGGACCCGAGCGACGCCCGCGCCGTCAGCGACCCGATGAGCGAGATGAACGCGTAAAGTCCGCTGGCGCCGAGCGACACCGCGAAGACGGCAATGATCTCCCAGCGGAGCAGCACCCGGTCCCTGCGGGTTAGCTCCGGGGCATCAGTGGGACGAGTGAGACGGAGCCACGCGACCGTTCGGGAAAACCGACCTTGACCTTTTTGATCTTGAATGTCACCCGAAATGACACCCGAAGTTTCACCGGAAGGCAGGGCTTCAGCCTGGCCGGGAGAGGACATAGCGGACGCCGCCGCCTCGTCACGCGAGGAGCGCGTCGAAATCCCCGTCCTGCGCGCCGCCGATGAGCGCCTCGATCTCGGCTCTGGTGTAGATCAGGGCCGGTCCCTGCGGGTCGGCGGCGTTGCGCACCGCGATCTGCCCGTCGGGCAGCCTGGCCATCTCCACCCCGACGTCCGCACCGCCCGCGAGCCGCCACGTCAGGTCAGGCAGCTCGGCGGCCGGCATTCCGTTGTAGACCCCGTCGGCCATGGCGCCTAGATCTCCTTAAGGATCCCGGCCAGGATCTCCCTGGTCCGGTCGGGTGACGTGCCCGCCACCGAGAGTCGTTCCATCACCGCAGCGTACCGCTCGACTTCTTCGTCCTTGTCGATGTAGTGCGCGCCGGTCAGGTACTCCATGTAGACGATATCCGGCAGGTCGGTGTCGGGAAAACGCATGATCATGAACGCCCCGCCGTCGGCCGCGTGCCCGCCGTACTTGAACGGCATGACCTGCAGGGTGATGTTCGGCTCGCCGATCACGTCCATCAGCCGCTCGATCTGCGCCACGTGCACGTCGCGGCCGCCCATCGGCCGGCGCAGCGCCGCCTCGTCCACGATCGCCCAGAACCGGGGCGGGTTTTCCCGCTTGAGCAGTTCCTGCCTGCCCATCCGGAGCTGCACGCGCCGCTCGACCTCGTCGGCGTCGAGGCCGGGGGAACCCTGCTGGATGACCGCCCGGGCGTAGTCCTGGGTCTGCAGCAAGCCGGGCACGAACTGGACGTCGTAGACGCGGATGAGCTGAGCGGCCTCCTCGAGCCCCACGAACACGTGGAACCAGTCGGGAACCGCATCGTGGAATTTCTGGTACCAGGGGGTCGCGTTCGCCTCGTGGGTGAGCTGGATCAGCTTTTCGCGCTCGGCCGGGTCGGTAACCCCGTAGAGCTCGAGCAGGTCGGTGACGTCGCGTTCCTTGAAGGAAACACGGCCGAGCTCCATCCGGCTGATCTTGGACCCGGAGGCGCGGATGTGGTAACCGGCGTCGTCGCGGGTGATGCTTGCGCCCTCGCGGAGCCTGCGGAGCTGTGCGCCGAGCAGCATGCGGAGAACCGTTGGCCCGCCAGCAGGAGCGGCGGCGCTCCCGGGCGCACTTGCACTCAACGCATTCCCCCTCTCAGGCTTCCGACGGGCCGGCGCTCCCCGATCACCAGCACGTCCCTCCACCAGGTCGCTTATGCACGCGACGTCTGCACGAGCTATCCGCACTTGCACGCGGCTACGACGCTGGAATGATACCGCGCCCAGTGCCGCTGCACGAGTTTCCGGCAATACTTAAGAAGCTAGGACAGAATAGGGCATCGGGCCGGCTTTCGGCCATCCCTGGCCGTGGCCGGCCAGCGTCGGCCACTACGCGCAGGTTCGTGCAGTTCAGCACTATGCTTCGTTCTGTCACCGCGTTCACGTTAGGGCAGCCCATGTTCAAGTCATCCATCGGAGGCGGCACCGCCTTCGCCCGCCTCGAGAAGAAGCTGTCCGGCGGCGCGCCCGAAGAGCCCGGTCTCCCGGCCACGATGCGCAAGGCGGTCAGGTTCATGCTGGCCGGCGCCGCCATCACCGCCGTGTTCGCTGTCTTCGAGGTCATCGCCACGATCGTGGACAAGAACTCGATCGACATCAATGGAAAGCCGCCCACCTCTTCGCAGTTGGTTACCGCGATCATCTTCCTTATTGTCTCGTACCTCGTGTACATCCTGTTGTGGGTGATAATGGCTCGGTTCAACCGCGCGGGCATGAAATGGGCGCGCATCGTGGCTACGGTGCTGTTCGCCATCTCGACCTTCCAGCTCTACGAGACCATCGACTCGCTGCACGGCGGTCAGGTCATCACCGCCGCCGACATCATCTACATCATCATCACGCTGGCCTCGTGGGCGGTCGGCGTGGGTGCGGTCGCCATGCTCTGGCGGCCCGACTCCTCCGCGTACTTCAACGCGCGCAGTCGATAACGAGGCAGTAACATCCTGGTGTTACGGATGGTATTCATTCGGATGCGCTTGTCGATTCCTCCCGACTTCCGGCCGTAGCGCCGTATTCGCCGGACCCCTCTGGACTAATCCCACCCGCGGGCGTAAGTAGGGGAAGAGGTCTATTGACCGGAAGGTCTAGACCCCTTACTCGTACCTGTGGGAGGGGATCGGCGTCGTGGCACACGCATGGATGCCGGAAGCAATGCGCATCCGGGCGGAGGGAGACGGCGGCGCACTCGGGGGAGGCGCACCGCGGGCCGTCTGGCTCACCCTGGGCAGCCTGGCCAACGCGGTCTCGGTGCAGTCGGCCGCGCAGCGGCTGGTGGCCGAGCACCGGCCCTGCCACCTGGTCTGGAACCCCACCACGGGAGAGATCGCGCAGCTCATCTCGGTGCTGCGGGCGGGCCGCGCGCTCGGCGCGCCCGACCGGCTGGACTGGACGCCGGTCCGGATTCACCGCCGACGGGAGAACGTGAACGCCGAGGGCCGGGTCTGCGTGCAGATCGGCGTGCTCGCCCTCGCGGCCGAGCCGTTCACCAACGGCCCGCTGGTCGGGGTCGAGGCGATCATGAGCTGGCTCGACTCCTGGGGCGTGCGGCGCCGCTGGCCCGGCGGCCAGCCCGGCAGCTGGACCGGCGGCCGGGTCGGCGGGATGAGCGGCGGCGGTATCGGCGGTGTCGGCGGGCTGGCGGGCGGAGCCGCCGGGTCCGACGGCAGCCGCGCGGCGTGGGCGCGCGGCGGGCACTTCGGCGCGTCGCAGGTTCCTGGTTGCGGTCACGTGGGCCCGGGGGCGATCGACATCCACCGGCTGACCGGCAACGCGCCGCACGGCCGGTCGGTGCGCACCCGGGAGCTGCCGCCCCCGCTCGCCGCCGCCGCGCTGCCGATTCCGGCCTGAGACGCGCGGTCGCCCTGTTGCGCGGGGTTGCCCCGTGGGGCGCGGTCGCCCTGTGGGGGCGCGGTCGCCCTGTAGGGGCGGGGTCGCCCCGCGGGGCGCGGTCGCCCTGTCGGCTACGCCATCGACAGGAGTCGGGGTCTGTCGCCTACGCCATCGACATCGCCTACTGGGGTCGATGGCGTAGGTGACAGGAGACGTATGGGGTCGATGGCGTTGGCGACAGGTTGGCGGTTGGGACCGGTGGCGCGGGAGAGGCGGCGGCGGGAGGCGCAGGCACGGGTCCGTTCGGGATGATGGTTTTTGCCTTTAGTCTTGGTTGGATGAATGACCGGCTGGTATGGATCGACTGCGAGATGACCGGGCTCGATATCGAGCGGGACGCCCTGATCGAAATCGCGTGCGTGGTGACCGACGGGGAGCTCACGCTGCTCGACGGCGGAATTGACCTGATCATCAAGCCGCCGGCCGAGGCGGTTGACCAGATGAGCGACGTGGTGCGGGAGATGCACACCAAGTCGGGCCTGCTCGCCGACCTGTCCAGCGGGATGGCGCTCGGCGAGGCCGCCGACGCGGTACTCGCGTACGTCAAGCATCACGTGCCCGAGGCGCGGAAGGCGCCGCTGTGCGGCAACTCGATCGCCACCGACCGCTGGTTCATCGCCCGCGATATGCCCGAGCTTGACACCTGGCTGCACTACCGGATGATCGACGTTTCCTCGGTCAAGGAGCTCGCGCGGCGCTGGTACCCGCGGGCGTACTTCGCCTCCCCGAGCAAGCACGGCGGGCACCGGGCGCTGGCCGACATCATCGAGTCCGTGCAGGAGCTTCGGTACTACCGCGAGGCGGTGTTCGTGCCCCAGCCAGGGCCCGACTCATCGACCGCGCGAGAGATCGCCGCCCGGTTCGAGAACTCCAAGCCGGCTGACGCGTAACGGGTTCGTTCGCACCGCGGGAGACCGCTATACTCGTGTCAGCCTTCTGACGAAGGCGCATGGTGGGTGTAGCTCAGCTGGTAGAGCGCCAGGTTGTGGTCCTGGATGTCGCGAGTTCAAGTCTCGTCACTCACCCCATCAGTACAGGTCGAAGGCCCTGGTCCGGAACCGGACCGGGGCCTTTGGCTTAGTGTGCTCGATCCCGTTCAGGCTGTGCCCGGCCAGCAGCCTGGCAGCTGTGTCTTGGCCATTGCCCGAGCCCGGCAAGTGAATGCTCCAGGTAACGAATTTTTCACCAGCCCCGAGCGCGTGCGTGCCCGCTGGAGCGGAAGTCGGGCAGTCGCAGTCGGTAGCTGGGACTGGATCCAGTCGTTCAGGGCGGGGCTGGATTCCACGCTAGCGATGAGGGCGTAGCGGGTGTGGCTGCCTGCGTGGAAACCGCCGTGCCAGAGTCGTTCGGAGTCCACGACGACCTGCCGGCTCTGCGGCAGCGCGACCCGGACCTCGGAACGCCGGGCGAACTCGCCCTGACGGACCACAAGCGTGCTGGTCGAATCGTCGGTCAGCTCATGCCAGACACGGACGATCCAGCCGTTGCCCGGCGGGTTCACCCGGTTGTTGTTGTCCTGGTGCAGCCCCCACAGGCATTCCCGCAGCGTGTTTGGCTTCATGCGAAGCAACTGGACGCGACCGTACCGGGCGCCCATCGACTCCAGCCACTTCATGATCGTCGGGCACTTGTCCGCGTTCGGCGTGGGCACGCACTCGAGTTCTTCCTTGCCGGCCTCCTTGGCGCCGATCATCTCGACCCTGCCGGTCGGCGATGTTATCGGGGCGAAGTAGGTGTACGGGTCGCTTGAGTAGGTGGTGTATTCCAGGGTCTCCCACTCCGCAGCCGGGATCCGGGGTCCCTCGTAACCACGGAGGGTCACCAGTCCCTCGCCGGCCTCGACGAGCGGACAGCGGTAGTGCGTAGTCCGCGCGGACGCCGTGAACGGCGCCTTGCGCACCCCCGTCAGGCGCAGGGCCTGTTTGACGTACTCGTTCTTGAGCAGGTCGGTCAGTGTCATGGGGCAGTTGTTCCACCGAGTTAGTTAAGCAAAACGTGATTCAATTATTACGATGAGTAACAACGAAAGGGCACGCGCCATGTCGCAGCCCCGGCATCCGCCGCATCCTGGAAGAAGGCCCACGCGGTCGTCAGGCCCCCGGCAACGTCAGGCACCCGTATTCTGGGAGCGAAGTGGGAGCGGGCGCGCGCGTCAGGTTCTGCGGGATGAGGGTCAGATGCGGCCAAAGCAGGCGAGCACAGCTCCCTTACCTGCACAAACGGCGCTGACTTGAATGCTAATCCGGGTGTTTCTCTGTTGTGGTCCTGGATGTCGCGAGTTCAAGTCTCGTCACTCACCCCAGTGAAAAGCCCCGGGCGTGCTCGCAGCGCCCGGGGCTTTCCGTTGCGCCTGGCCGCCGGTATTCGGGGCACAGGCCGACTTGAGCACCGCCGGCTTAGAGCGATGAGGCGACCGGGACGGCGAACAGTCCGTCCAGGTGCGGCGGCAGGTCGCACAGGACGACGGACTCCCGTTCGGCCGGATCCGTGCGGGCCATGACCGCGACCATCATCCTCGTCTCGCTGCGGTTGACCGGCAGGTGCGGAGTGCCGGGCGGGATGTAGAGGAAGTCACCGGCGTGCACCACCGTGCGGCAGCACAGGCCGGGGCCGTGCCAGATCTCGGCCTCGCCCATCGCAACCCACAGCGCGGACTCGTGGCCGTTGTGGGAGTGCGGCGTCCCCCGGGTGCCGGGCGGCAGCATCACCAGGCGCATGCACAGCGCCTCCGCTCCGACCGTGTCCCCGCTGATTCCGGTCGTCCGGGTGAGGCCGTGCTCGTCGCCGACCGCGTCGGGGCGGATCACCACGCAGGTGCCACGCTGCCCGGTTACGCGATCCTTCACTTTTGCGTGATCCCGCTGGCCCGCCTCGAACTGGTCTGCCTGGTCCCGCTCGGCGGTTGCGGAGAAGGCGCCGCCCTGACCATATGTCATTTAGTGTTCTCCCTCACGGAAGCCCGGCATGCCGTCCGGGCTGACAATGCGCTGCTGACGTGCCGCAACAGCCGACTGGAGGTGAGGGAGCACTCCGGGCGGCTCAAAGCGCCATGCACTGTTATGTATGTAAATCTTTGGTGACTGGTGGAACTTGCCAACCAGGTTGATACGTTACCGGATCACCGCAAGCGACCGTGAGGTAACTCCATGCATCAGGAAGGGTATTTTTTAGCGGGTTCGGCGCCCGCCGCCGGTCGCCGCTATTCGGCGTACGTGCCGGCTTGAATACCGCCGGTACACTCGGACCGTTCAGGCGTGATCCGCCGCGACCCCTCAAGGGATAGAGCATGAGCGAGAACGACCCGTGGCAGAGCTGGTACCAGGAAACCCCGCCGTCCGACCCCGCGTCGGCTGACCGGACTGTTTCCATGCCGCAGCCGTCGAATCGGCCGACGTTCGAGCCGACGCCCGGGTCCGGCGGCGCAGGCGGCTACAACGCCGGCGGCTACGAGGTCGGGGCAGGTGGCGGCGCTGGCTACGAGGTCGGGGCTGGTGGCGGTGGCGGCTGGGGAGCGCAGCCGCCATTGGTCTCGCCGCCGGGAACGCCGCCGGTCGGAGCGCCTGGCCCGGGCGGGCCGGGAAGCGGGCGGAAGTGGCGGTTCTGGGGGCAGCCCGGCCGTCACGGACGACGGATCGCGCTGGTCATCGGCGTGGTCATCGCGTTGCTCATCGCGGGCACGGCCGGCACGTACTTCTGGGTCAACGGGAAGCTGGACCGGAGCGTGACGCTGCCCGCCACAACCCTCACCTCGGCCGGGACGAACTGGCTGATCGCCGGGTCCGACACGCGGACCGGGATCAGCCGGACCGAACGGGCTCAGCTGCACCTGGGCGCGGTCGGCGCGGACGCCTCCGACTCGCTGATGCTGCTGCACATGGGCACCGGCAAGCCGGTCCTCATCAGCATCCCGCGCGACTCCTACGTCCCGATCCCCGGGCACGGCAGCAACAAGATCAACGCCGCGCTGGCCATCGGCGGTCCGAAGCTGCTGGTGCAGACGGTTGAATCGGTCACCGGCCTGAAGATCGACCACTACATGGGCATCGGCTTCGGCGGCCTGGCCGACGTGGTCAGCGCGGTCGGCGGCGTGCGGATGTGCGTCAAGACCGCGGTCCCGGCCGACCCGACGGGAGACTCGGGGTTCAAGGGTCTCGCCGCCGGTTGCCACAACCTCAACGGGACCCAGGCGATCGCGTTCGTCCGCGACCGGCACTCGTTCGCCACCTCCGACCTGCAGCGGATCCAGGACCAGCGGGCGTTCCTCTCTGCCCTGCTGTCCAAGGCGACCAGCCCGGGCGTGTACCTGAACCCGTTCACCGCGCTCCCGTTCGCGTCCACCGCGGCCAGTTCGATCGCGGTCGACAAGGGCACCAGCCTGTGGGACCTGATCCAGGTGGCGCAGGCGCTACGCGGCCCGCAGTCCGGCACCGTGCCGATCGCCAACTCCAACTACCAGACCAGCGCGGGGGACGCGGTGCTGTGGGACCAGGCACAGGCACTCAAGCTGTTCAATGCGCTAAAGGCGGGCAAGCCGGTCCCAGCCGGCCTGCTGACCGGCACCCAGGTCGGCTAGCCTTCGGGCTCGTTGGCCGTGGCACCGCCTGTCGGCTACGCCATTGACATGCTCGGGCAGATGTCGGCCACGCCAGCGACACCGGTAGGGGCTGTCGGTGGCGTAGGTGACAGGGTGGCATTCCTGCTGGTGGCGCGGGTGCCGGACCGGGGCGGGCGGGTTCGAGGGGGTTCGGGCGGTTTGAGCGAGGCCTTTTTGGTGTATCTGTACGGGTAAAGGTAGGTCTTGACACCGTGACGCGACGGTGCTGTGGCGTCGCCAGCGCGCGCTAATTCGCGCGCGCCGACGTGCCCTGTCCGGTGCGCCACGAACTGGCTTAACCGGAGGTCTCATGAGCCGCGCAGGGGTTGATGAGGAGACCAGCCTAGGGCTGTCGACCCGCGAGATTGAGGTCATGTCGCTCATCGCCGGAGGGCATACCAACGGCGAGATCGCGGCTCACCTGTTCCTGGCAGAGAAAACGGTCAAGAATCACGTCAGGCGCATCTACTCCAAACTCGGCGTGCACACCCGCCCGGCCGCCATCGCCCACTGGCTAGCGGCCCGGACGCCCCGCGCGTCTTAACGCCCAGTCGCCGGGCACCGCGCCCGCCCTCCGCCCCCTCCCGCAGCCGAAAAACTCCCAATTTCGTCTGCCGGCGACGTCCTGATCTGCGCAGCTTTCGCGGAGCGTACCCTGGGAACAAAGCAGCCGTCCCCGAGGAAACGTTCAGGTTGCGCTCAGCAAGAGGCGCGAGGATGAAGGTCATGAACACGTCGATCATCGAAGAGCGGCCGCAGTCCGACGCGCGGCTGCTCGTCGTCGAGGACGAGCCGAACATCCTCGAGCTCCTCTCGGCGTCCCTCCGTTACGCGGGCTTCGAGGTGATCACTGCGGCCGGCGGCACCGAGGCGGTGCAGGCGGCGCAGCGGCACCGCCCCGACCTCATCGTGCTCGACGTGATGCTGCCCGACATGGACGGCTTTGACGTCATCCGCCGGCTGCGCGGCGGCGGCGCGCGGATCCCGGTCGTGTTCCTGACCGCGCGGGACGGCACCGACGACAAGATCAGGGGCCTCACGCTGGGCGGCGACGACTACGTCACCAAGCCGTTCTCGCTCGAAGAGGTCATCGCGCGGATCAAGGCGGTGCTGCGGCGGACCCGCGGCGACGGCGTGGAGCCGACCCCGCGGCTGAAGTTCGCCGATCTTGAACTGGACGAGGAGAGCCACGAGGTGTGGCGAGGCGGCGCGCAGGTGCAGCTGTCGCCGACCGAGTTCAAGCTGCTGCGCTACTTCATGTCCAACGCCAACCGGGTGCTGTCGAAGATGCAGATCCTCGACCACGTTTGGGACTACGACTTCCGCGGTGACACCGGCATCGTCGAGTCCTACGTTTCCGTCTTGCGTCGCAAGGTCGACACCAAGGAGCCACGGCTCATCCACACCCTGCGTGGCGTCGGGTACGTACTGCGGCTCCCGTCGTCGTAGTGGTCGCCGCCATGTCGGAACCAGAGATCCCCGACACGGAGGCGCCCGCCCCGCCCTGGCGTCACCGGGACGAGCACCGTCGGCATTTCTTCCAGCGACTATCCGACCGGACGCCGCTGCGGACCAAGCTGATCACGGCGGTCCTGGCGCTGGTGATCGTAGCGCTCTCGGTGATCAGCGTGGCCAGCGTCTACATGCTGCACGGATACGTGACAACGCAGCGCGACCCCACGTTGCGAGGGGTGTTCTCGCACATCAACACGAACGGGGCGACACCTGGGTACGCGGCGCCGCTTCAGAGAGGAACCGGCCTGATCGCCGGCGTTCAGAAGCCCGGCCGGCAGCTCACCTGGGCGCCGGCCGGCAGCTATCCGATCTCGGGCGGAGGCTCATCCCCCGGCTCGCTGCCGACCCTGCCGAGCGGTACAGACTGGGCCAGCAACTCGACCCCAGTGCTGATCACGGTCCCGTCGCAGTCAGGTCCCGACACCTGGCGGGTCATCGCCCAACGGATTGACAACTACCCGTACATCGGCTCCGCCGGTCCTACGACGGCGTCGTCGGTGACCGTCATCGTCGCCGTTGACCTGGGCAACGTCAACGCCCTCACTACCCGTCTGGTGTTGTTCGACTTGATCGTCGGCGGTGCGATCGTGCTTGTCCTCGCCGTTGTCGGCGCCGCGGCCGTCCGGGCCAACCTCCGGCCGCTCAACGACATCGAGCTGACGGCCGGCCAGATCGCTAAGGGCCACCTCGACCACCGGGTACCCGAGGGCGATCCCCGCACCGAGGTCGGCTCGCTTGGCCGGTCCCTGAACGCCATGCTGACGCAGATCGAGCGGGCGTTCCATGCCCAGGAGGAGTCGGAGCAGGCCGCGCACGAGTCCGAGGAGCGGATGCGCCGGTTCATCGCCGACGCGTCGCATGAGCTGCGGACGCCGCTCACGACCATTCGCGGCTTCGCCGCCCACTACCGCATGCGCGGCGGGGCAGGCGGGGGCGGGCCGGCGTCAACGGCGGTCGCGGCCCCCGCTCGGAAGATCAAGACCAGTCATCTCGAACGGACGCGACTGTCTCCCAGTCGGCCGGCGGCTCCTCGCTCGGGGGGCCGACCCCGGAGCGGCCATCGCCTGGCAGCGCGTCCGGCGACGGCCTCTCCCCCGCTGGCGGCATGCCGCCGGAGGAACTCGATCACCTGATAGCGCGGGTCGAGGCCGAGGCCACTCGGATGGGGCTGCTGGTCGAGGACCTGCTCATGCTGGCCCGGCTTGACCAGCAGCGGCCGCTGAACGTCGCGCCGGTGGACGTGCTCACGCTGGCGGTCGACGCCGTGCAGGATGCGCGGATCGTCGCCCCCGGCCGGCCGATCGACCTGATCGTCGCGCCGGGCACCGCGTTCCTGGTGGACGGGGACGAGCCTCGGCTGCGGCAGGTGCTCGCGAACCTGGTGAACAACGCGCTCACCCATACCCCGGCGGGGACGCCGGTCCGGGTGAAGATCGGGGCGGGCACGCTGCCGCCCGAGGCCGACGGACGGGCCAATGGTCAAGCCTCGGCTGGCGCGAACGGGTCTGCGGGCGGTGCCGGGGATGCTGCCGCTGCGAGCGACGGACCGGTGCCCGCGGTGGTGCTCGATGTCGAGGACGACGGGCCCGGGATGCCTGCGGAGCAGGCGCAGCGGGTGTTCGAGCGGTTCTACCGGGCCGACGCGGCGCGGAACCGGGCGTCCGGCGGCACCGGGCTCGGGTTGGCGATCGTGGCCGGGCTGGTGAGCGCGCACGGCGGGACGGTCTCGGTTCGCACGGCGCCCGGCGAGGGGGCCGACTTCCAGGTGCGGCTTCCGCTCTCACCCGACGCCCAGGCGTTCGACGATCCGGACGACACGCTTTCCGACTGAGATCCCGCCGGGTGCCCCGGCCGCAGGCTTGCATCTTCCTATCACTTTTGACCAGTCGCGCATCTATCTATCGGTTTTGACCACAAGAATCGGACAAATCGGGCGGAAAAGCGGTCAGAACTGATAGGAAGGTATCTGGAGTGGTCAAAACCGATAGGAAGGTGGAGCTCGAACGCGAAGCAGTCGAGGCGGAAGTGGCAGGGGTGCACGAGGGGGACAATGCGCCGGGGGTGGGCCACGGTCGTTGCGAGTCGGGCGGGGTGGGAGAGTCGGGCGGGTCCGTTCGGGATGATCGATTTGGAATTTCTGATCTTGGAGCGGCTCGGGGGCGCGGTGGAGGCCTGGGTTACTCGGATAGCTCGGGAAGTGCTTTGAGCCGGGCTACCAGGTGCGCCATGCCCGCTTCGAGCATGGCGAGTACGTCGGCGAATTCGGCGTCGCCGCCGTAGTAGGGGTCGGGGACCTCCGCCCCGCGCAGGCCGCCGACCTCGCCGAACAGCCTGATCCGGTGGTCGTCGGCGTCGACCGCGAGGGCGCGCAGGTCGCGGAGGTTGCTGGCGTCCATGGCGAGGACGAGGTCGCGTTCGGCCAGCCAGGACGGGTCGAACTGGCGGGCTCGGTGGGTTTCGCCGTCGTAGCCGTTGCGCTTGAGCTGACGGCTGGCCTTGCCGTGCATCCGATCGCCCACATGCCAGTCGCCGGTCCCCGCGCTGTCCACGATGACGCGCTTGTCGAGGCCGGCCTGTTCGATCTGGGCGCGGAGCACGGCGTCGGCCATCGGGGAACGGCAGATGTTCCCCAGGCAGACGCAGCAGATCCGGTAGGGCTCCGACGGGTCTCGCGGCGGCGGCAACGGCAGATCAGCGGCTGGCGGCATGACTCCTAGGATGCCGCACCGCGCGCGGTCCGCACGCCGCCGGGCACGTCACGGTTTAACCGGCCGGCGCTAGTCGGTAGATCGCGCCCGCGCTGTCGTCGCTCACGTAGAGCGCGCCGTCGGGACCGGGCACCGCGTCCACCGGGCGCCCCCCAGTAGGTGCCGTCGGGATTCTCGAACCCGCCGACCAGGGTGACCGCTGGTGTCAGCGTGCTCTTGGCGGCGTCCCAGGCCAGCCACACCACAGCGGGCGCGCGCGGCGGGTGCCGGTCCCACGAGCCGTGCACGGCGAGCACGGCGCCGTCGGACCAAGGCGCCGGGATCTTGCTGCCCTCGAGGAAGGTCGAGGCCGAGCGGTGCGCTGTGCGCGGGCAGCCCGACCTCGATCGGGGCGAGCCTCGCGCAGTTCAACGCGGTTCCGGTCGGGTTGGTGGCAGCGTTGGCCACGAGCGGGACGTCGGCCAGCGACCCGGGTGGGGTGTTGTCGTCCTGATCCGGGTCGCAGTACGGCCAGCCCAGGTCCCGGCCGACGGTGACCGGCGCCACCTCGTCGGGCGGGTGGTCGTTGACGTAAGTCTGAATGACCTGGCCGAAGGCGTTGAAGTACGTCGCGTAGGGGCCGCGCGACGGGTACGGGATGTTGTCGCGCTCGTTGACCGCGGTCCAGACGGCGCCGTTCGGCGCGACGGCCAGGCCCTCGCCGTTGCGGACACCGCGCTCGACTACCCGCAGGTCCTTCCCGTCGGGGCGGACGGCCATGATCACCGCCCGCTGGGGCGACATCGTCCGGTCGTCGGGGTTGGCGTTGGATGAGCTGCCCACGTTGAAGTAGATCGTCCCGTCGGCGGCGACCGTCACGTCCTTGGGCCGGTGCACGTCGTCGCCGGTCCGGTCGAGGTCCGGCAGTCCCTGGGCGATCACCGTGCGGGCGCCGCTGATCCCGGCCGACCCCCAGGGGTACCGGTCGATCTGATCCGATTCGCCAACGTACAGCACCCACCGCCCGGCCAGCTTTGCGAACGTCAGGCCCTGGGGATCGGTGAGCCCGGAGAGCAGGGTCGTCATGGTCGCGGTGCCCGCCGCATCCGGCCGCAACTCCACGATGTGGCCGTCGTTGGGGGTGCTGACCAGGAGGTCTCCCTCCGGCGCCCAGGCTTCCATCCGCGCGTCGTTCACCCGCGCCCACACCCGGGCGGTCCAGCCGGACGGCACCGTCAGCACCCGTGGGACGGCGAGCGCCCCGGCGCCCTCGCCCGCTGGCACCACCAGCGGCGTGGTCGAATCGGCCGACGCCGAGCGATCCGCCGCGGCTACGGACGGCGACAGTGAATGCGGCGCCGCCGCCGAGGATGCTGTTGGCTGTGCTGAGGAAGACGCCGCAGGTGCGGACGTCGATGGAGCGGTGCAGGCGGCCGCCGCGGCGACGGCGGTCACCGCGAGCAGGGCCGACGGAAAACAGCGGAACGGCTTCGTCATTCGGCTCGCGACCTCCCGCCCGTCCGGCTGCCGGCCAGTGCACGCGGAGGCCGTTACCGCATGGCGGCACCGCTCATCGTAGACCCGGCGGCAGCCTCGCGATCAGGTAGCCGACCTCGGTGCGGGTATTCCAACCCGCTCGAGCACCCGGGTCTCGAAGCCGGGCGGCGGGTCGACCGGCGGCAGCAGCTCGAGCAGCTGCCCGCCGATCACCATCAGCCGGCGAACGTCCTCGCGGCAGGCTCTGCATTCCCCCAGGTGCGCGATCGCGGCCGCGCGACCCCGGCCGGTGAGCGCACCAAGCGCCACCTCGGCGTCCAGGTCATGCAGCTCCGCGCATCTCATGGTCGTCAGCCATGCATGGATCGAGCTGCGTCCTGAGTCATGCACCGGCGCGCGGCACCACGTCCGCTCCACGGCTCTCTGCGCGACATCCCGTGTAGCGGCCGGGTCGCGGGCGACACCCGGCGCCGCCCCGAAGGCGATCGGCCGGCGCTGGCGCACGAACGCGATCTCAAGGCCGGGCTCACCGCCGGCCAGGCCAGCCACGGGCACCTCATCGGACTGCTCCGGTGAGGCCCCCGTGGTTCAGGCTTCCCTGCACCTCAGCCATAGGACGGCACCGGGGCGCGATGGGCCGCCGGGTGGGCGACCGGGCTCAGCGCGAGCAGTCCCGTGGCCAGCAGCAGGACGAAGGCGGCGGTGAACTCGACCGCCAGCGACAGCGTCGCGTACGGGACCGACAGGCTCTCGGTGTAGCCGAACAGCCCGACGTAGACGGTCAGGAGCAGCCCGACGGCGGTCGCGACGCCCGCCACGGCGCCGACCGCCAGCAGCGCCAGCCAGCGGAAGGCCACGATCGCCACCGCCACGGCGATGGAGGCGATGCCCTGCACCAGGAACAGCGGCCCGATGGTCGGGATGTCGCGGTAGCCGTCCCCCCACAGCTCCAGGTGGATCACGGCCGACCAGACCAGGAAGCCCGCGCCGGTCCCGGCCAGCGCCAGAACCATTAGGCGGGCGGCCCGGGACCGCAGCGCGCCCGGTCTGCGGAACAGGAGTCGAATGATGGGTTCGGGATTGAACATGACGCCTCCTCAGGCGTTGAGTGATTCGGAAATCGGTTCGTCAGGACCAGCCGCCGCCGGCGCTCGACGACGCCGGGGCCGGAGCCGGAGCGGAGGGTGCCGGCGCGGCCGGGGCCGCCGCGGACGCGCCCGCGGTGAACGAGCTCACCGAGGCGGTGACATCGCTGCCGGCCGGGGCGACCAGCCACCACTTCGCGCCGAAGGCGTCGCTGCCCTGCCCGCTGGCGGTACCTGGGCCCGAGTCGCCGGAGAAGTAGTACAGCGGATGCCCGTCGTAGGTCACCTGCTTGGTGCCATCCGTCCGGGTGATCGTGCCGATGTCGCTCGCAGTGGCGCCGCCGGACGCGGTCGCGGTGCCGGTGGTCGTCACCGGGGGCCACGCCGCCGCGCACGCACCGGTGCAGGTGGACATGTCGCCGGTGTCCTTCGCCCACAGATACACCGCGCGGGCCGACCCGCTGGTCAAGACGGTGCCGGCCGAGGACTTGGCGATCGTGATCACCGTGCCGCCGGATGCGGTGGCGCCGCTACCCGACGCTGGCGCTGACGCCCCGGCCGGCGAGGCGCTCTCCGCCGCCCCGGTGCTGCTGCTACCCCCGCTGCTGCAAGCCGCCACGACCACGGCCGCGCCGAGCGCGCCGCCTACCCCGGCGACCAGCTTGGCGCGTCCAGAAACCCGGCTGAACTTGGACTTGCCCATCGTGCTCATCCCCCGTCTGCGCGGTTGCCCGCGCCAGGTTTGAATTAATGTCTGTCGATATATGTACGGGCGGCGGGCTGCAAAGGATTGTTGTTGACAGATCAACTACATATGATCTGGGTCACTATCTAGTTACTTTGAGTCCGCTGGCCTGACCTGGAGATCTGACCGGCCGCCGTCCGCCGGACTGCCCCGCGTGCGCGTGCGAGGCGGGGCGTGCGAGGCTGGAGGTGAGGAGCAAACTGCGGGAGGACACAGGCATGAGCGACCAGTCAACCGCCGCCGCTGCGGGCACGATCGACATCGGCGGCGACCTGACCGTCAACCGCCTCGGGTTCGGCGCGATGCGCATCACCGGGCAGGGCGTCTGGGGTGACCCGCCGGACCGCGGCCAGGCGATCGAGACGCTGCGGCGCGCGGTCGAACTCGGCGTGAACTTCATCGACACCGCCGACTCGTACGGTCCGGACGTGAGCGAGACCCTGATCGCGGAGGCGTTGTATCCCTATCCGGAGGAGCTCGTCATCGCCACCAAGGGCGGCCTGACCCGGCCGGGCCCCAATCGCTGGGCGGCCGACGGCCGCCCCGAGCATCTGCGCAGCGTGTGCGAGGGCAGCCTGCGGCGGCTGCGGGTGGACCAGATCGACCTGTACCAGCTGCACCGCCCCGACCCGAAGGTCCCCTACGCGGAGTCAGTCGGCACCCTCGCCGAGCTGAAGAAGGAGGGGAAGATCAGGCACATCGGCGTGTCCAACGTGTCGGAGGAGCAGCTGCGGGAGGCGCAGCGGATCGTCAACGTCGTCTCGGTGCAGAACCGCTTCAACGTCACCGACCGCGCCTCGCAGGCGGTGCTGTCGGTGTGCGAGCAGGAATCGCTGGTGTTCCTGCCGTGGGCGCCGATCCAGGAGGCGGACAAGAAGGTCGGGGTGCTGTCCGCCGCCGACCGACTCGGCGCGACCGAGTACCAGGTGGTGCTCGCCTGGCTGCTCTCCTTCTCCCCGGCGATTCTCCCGATCCCCGGCACCGGCTCCCCCGAGCACGTCGCCGAGAACATCGCCGCGGCGGGCCTCGAATTGACCGGGGACGAGGAGCGGGCGATCCGCGACGGCGGCTGAGCCGGCGGCCTGAGCCGACGGCTGTGCCGACGGCTGGGCCGGCGGCTCAGAGCCGGTCTCGGGGCGAGTTGTAACGTAAGGCTCGCGAGTGACATTGAGTACACGGTTGGTGACTATCTGCGAGATCGGCTGGCGGAGACAGGTGCCGATCGGGTGTTTGGCGTGCCCGGCGACTGCACGCTGACGCTGCTCGACTATCTGACTGGGCAGCCGAACATGGCCTGGACGGGGTGCGCGAACGAGCTCAACGCCGGTTACGCCGCGGACGGCTACGCGCGGATGCGCGGCATCGGTGCCTTGTGCACCACCTTCGGGGTCGGCGAGCTCAGCGCCATCAACGCGGTGGCGGGGAGCTTCGCCGAGCACGTGCCGGTGGTGCACATCGTGGGTGCCCCGCCCCTGGGCACGCAGGCCGCCGCCCGGATCGTGCACCACTCGCTCGGAGAGGCGTGTTCACGCACTTCGCCGAGATGCACGAGAAGATCACCTGCGCGCAGGCCGCGCTGACGGTCGCGACCGCGTGCTCCGAGATTGACCGGGTGCTGTCAGCGGTGCGGAGCCGGCGGCTGCCCGGCTACATCTTGATTCCGGCCGACGTCGCGGCCGCTTCGGCCGCGCCGCCGGCGGCACCGCTCCCCGACCCGGCGCTGGACGCAGACCCGGTGGCGGTGGCGGGGTTCACCGCCGCCGCCCGACGGCTGCTGGCGACTGCACCGGACGTGACTGGCATCTCGGTGCTGAGCGGACTGCTCACCCATCGGTTCGGCGCCGCCGCCGACCTCGCCGCCTTGCTGGCGGCCGGCCCGCTGACGCACGCCACCACGGTGTGGGGCAAGAGCCTGGTCGATGAGACCGATCCCGGCTTCGCCGGGACTTACGCCGGGGCCGCGAGCGCGGACGCGGCGCGCCGCACGGTGGAGGACGCCTCCGTCCTGATCCTCGCGGGGGTTCAGTTCACCGACCTCAACAGCGGGTTCTTCACCCAGCAGATCGTCCGCGAGCGCACGATCGAAATCGGCGCCTCGGCCGTGAGCGTGGGAGCCGCCCTGTACTTGCGGGTGCCCTTGCAGACCGCCATCCAGGTGCTGAAATCGCTGGTCGCGGAGCTGGCGTCCGGGCGCGGAGTCATGGCCGGTCGGCGTGATCCGGCGGCGACGCTAGTGCGTGATTCCCAGTCCGCGGTGCCTGCCGCGCTGACCGCGCCGCTGTCCCAGCAGGCGCTCTGGGACCGGGTGGCGCGGTTCCTGCGACCGGGCGATATCGTGCTGGCCGACCTGGGAACGTCTTTCTTCGGAGCGGCGACCCACCGACTGCCCCGCGATGTGACGTTCATCGGCCAGCCGCTGTGGGCCGCTATCGGGTACACCCTCCCGGCGCTACTCGGCGCATGCCTGGCCTGCCCCGGTCGGCGCGGGATTCTGCTCATCGGCGACGGCGCCGCCCAGATGACCGCGCAAGAGCTGTCGACGATCGCGCGGGCCGGCCTCTCTCCGGTGGTCCTGGTGGTCGACAATGACGGCTACACGATCGAGCGGGCGATTCACGGCCCAGAGGAGGCCTACAACGACATCGCCCACTGGGACTGGACGGCCACGCCGGCGGTGTTCGGCCCGGGCAAGATGGGCGTGGCCCGCCTTGTCGTGACCTCCGGCGAGCTTGACGTGGCGCTGGCGGAGGCGGACAGCTCGGGCGGGCTTGCGCTGATCCAGGCAGTGGTGCCCCGCATGGACATTCCGCCGCTGCTTGAGAGCCTCGCTCGCGCCGCCAGCGCGGCTAACGCTCCGCCGGGCGGCTGAGCCGGGCCGGCGATCCGAGCGGCGGTGCCGGGCGCCGGTCCCGGCCGGCCGCAGTCTCCGGACCGTGACAGCGCCGCTGCCGAGGCCGGCCGGCACCACTCCCGCGCGCCTGAGCGCGGGCCTGCCACAGGCGTCCGCCGGCATCTCGAATCCGATTCGCATGGGTCGCCGATCCTTGCTAACATCTGAACGTCTTCAAGCGCCGCTAGCTCAATTGGCAGAGCAGCGGACTCTTAATCCGCGGGTTCGGGGTTCAAGTCCCTGGCGGCGCACCCGTTCCGACCTGGGGTTTCATCGCCCGAGGTGATTTCTCGTGTGCCCGTTTTGTTCCCATGTTTGCTCCATGTTTGCTCGGGCGCACGGACCCAGCAATCCGGGGCTTGTCAAAACGGCCCGTCCGGCGCCGGATCCGGGGACAGGCGCCCCGAGGATTGGCCCGCTGCCTCCGGCGACACGGATATGTCATCGCTAGACCATTGGTCTAGACCTTCCGTGGCAACGGCGGGATCGAGCCTCGAGCACCTATTCCGATGTCGTCACGCAATGTGAGACCTGCTGGTAACCGGCACTCGTGCAGTGAAATGTCAGTGGCGGCGCTGATCAGGCAGCAGCGTGTCTGCCTCGGGTGCGCGGATGGCGCTGCGGGGCGCGCGCCCGCAGCGTCACCGTCGTCCCGAGCGGGCCGAGCGCCGAATCCGCTGGCGCGGCGTCCCGTCCGCTCGGGCACGAGCCGTACGAAATCGGCCACAGCCGGGCCGCGCGCCCGGGTGGGCTATGACCGGCACCCCGGCGTGCTTGGCCGCCACGGCGGGCGCTGGGGCGCGCGACGGGCCGCAGCGCCGGCGCCATGCCTCCCGCCTAGCTAGGTGAGCACCGCCGTCCTGTCTAGCGGCAGCGGTGGCATCGCGGTTCATGGGGCCAGCGGGGAATTCGGTCACGAACCGGACCATGGTGAACTCGCTACTGGTCGACCACTGGGCGCTCTTACTCCGCAGGATGCCGCATCTAGCGCAGCACAGCCCGACAGGCGTGCCCACCGTCAACGCGCTGATCGCCATAGCTCCAGGGTTATTTCCGGGGCCTCCACCGCCGTCGCCTTAGCATGATGGATACCTTTTCTGACACGGCGGCCATTTCGTAAGCGCGGACCTGAGTTGGCTCACGATCGCGGGTTCGTGGGCGGTATGGATGACTGACCTGCTGGTTCACGGATTTCCGGATGCGGGTTTGCGCACTAACGGTGGCCCGTGGGGTGAGCTGATGCCGTGTGTGCGGACGGTGAAGACCAAGTCGGGGGCGACGGCGGTTCAGGTCGTTTGGTCCTCGCGGCGGGATCCCGCGAGATCGGGCACCTCGGGTCCGCGCACGACGAGGCGAAGCCAGAGGCGCTGAGGGCCGCAAGCTCGACAGCCTTCGGGTCCTTGATGAGGCCGGGATCGCGCCGGCGTCGTACGCGACGCTCTAGCGGCGCCTGCCGCTTACGCGCGGGAGGAGTGGCGGCGGCGACTGTCGGCTGCCTGCGCCGGGCTGTCGTTCATCATCCTGGGCATGAAGGTCCCCGACGTCGGCCTTCGCGGCCTTGTAGGTGTAGTAGATGACCTGGTCACGGCGGTTGTCCTTCGGCCGGCGGGCCAAGGCTGGGTGAAGACGCGCCCCGTCGGGATCTCCTCGCCCGGGTGCTGCCGGCGCCCCGCCGCCCACCCTCACGGCAGGCCCCCAGCGTCGCGATATTCTTCAGCTACGAAGTGCCTTCCAGCCTGGCGAGCGGAATCCTATTGTTTCTTGCAGGACAGACAATTTGGCATTTCATACATATGGGCGGAATTTCGCGAAAAATCCAGGCTTGACTGACGCCATACGGACGAGGAGCGAACACATGGAACGGGAAATCATCCGGGTCGAACCCATAGACAGCAATTTTGAGAAGTGGGGTGCGCCGGTGTCGACCTGTACCCGGGCCCAACACCAGGGACTTAAGGCGGTTACGGCTGTGAGCTGGGGCTTCGGGGCTGTTTTGGGCATGGGGTAGGGCTCCTGGTAGGGGTATGGGTGTCGATTCCTTGCCCTTTTCCGGGAGCCCTGCGTGCAATCTTGCCTGTCTTCTGTAGTTGATGCAATTCGTCCTGAGGGGTCCCCGGCACTCGGGACGCCCGCGGGGACTGTCGTGATCCGCTCTTCTGACCTGCGGTTTCAGGGTGCGGGTACTGTCGTGGCCGGGGACTGCGGCCCGCGGTCCGGGGAGCCGGCGGTGTTCTGCCGGCCGGTGGTGACGGCCCCGGCGGTGATCCGCAGGGACGGCACTGTCCTGGCGGGCGGGTGGCTGCCGGACTTCGCCCGGCTGGGCGAGCTGGAGCGCCATCTCGGCGACGGCGTGATCGAGGCGATCGTGGAAGCGACGCTGGCGGCGGGCCGGCTGCGGAAGCGGGACCGCCGCCGGATTATGTCGTATCCGCTGGTCATCCGGCTGATTCTCGCGATGGTCCTGATGCCGGACGCCTCGTACTGCGAGGCCCTGGCCCGGGTGGCGGGGCTGCTGGCGGACGTCCCGTTCGCCCTGGAATGGCACGTCCCGACGGAGAAGGTCGTCACGGACTGGCGGCTGCTGATCCCCGCGGACATGATGGAGGCCCTGTTCTGGGCGGCGGCCGGGCCGCTGATCGGCGACGACGAGGCGTCCGCGGTCACGCTGGCCGGGATGACGGTGCTCGCTGCGGACGGGATGCTGGTGAACGTGGCCGACACGCCGCCGAACCGGGCGTTCTTCGGCTCGACCGGGACCGCGGACGGGTCCTCGCCGTTCCCGCAGCTGCGGATCGTCGCGGTGACCGCCCGGGCGGGCCGCGCGATGCTCGGGGCGATCCTCGGCCAGGCGGGAACCGGGGAGCAGACCCTGCTGAAAAGGCTGGTGAAACGCCGTCCGGAACTGTTCGCCGGCCGCGTCGTCTGCTTCGACCGGAACTTCCCCGGTCACGAGCTGATCACCGCGATCCTGCACGCGGGCGGCCACGTCATCGCGCGGGTGAAGGAAGGCATCAGCCTCGGCTTCGAGGACGGGCCGGGCCGCGGCTGGCTGCCCGACGGGTCCCGCATGACCTGGCTGAACGCCCCGTCCGGGCGGAAAGCCGACCGGCTGCCGGTCCGCGCGGCCGAGCACAACGCGATCCTGCCCGGCGGCGACGGGACCCAGGTTTCGGAGACCTGCACCGTGATCACCACCCTCCTGGACCACGAGGCAGCCCCCGCCGAAGCAGTCCGCGACACGTATCTCACCAGGTGGAGCGCGTCGGAGACCACCTTCGGCGAGGACAAGACCACGATCGCCGGCGCCGGGAACCGCACCAGCGGCCCGGTCCTGCGCTCCGGATCCCCCCGGCTGGTCATCCAGGAGGCCTGGGCCCGGCTGACCGCCACCCAGCTGACCCGCGCGGGCGAGGCCGCCGCGCTCCGCAGCGAGCACGCCGCCGCCCGCGCCCTGCGCAGGCAAGACGCCGCCCCGGTCACCGCGGACGAGGAGTCCTTCACCGCCGCCCGCCATCACATGATCCGCTCGATGACGTCATCCCAGGTCACGGCCGCGTCGTCGCTGGAGGCGATCGCCGCGGCAGGCGACGCCGCCGCCCGCGCCATGCTGCGCACCCTGAACGTCCCCAGCCGCCATCGGCACTCCGATCGGACCCAGAAAGCACGGCCGAAATTCCCCCACGCCACCGCGACCAAGACAACCGTCACAGGGAAACCCCAGGTCACCGTGTTCGCACCCGGCTTCTCCTGACCCGCTGCCGGGACCCGCCCGCCAGGAAGGAGGAACCGCCCCGCGCACGCGGGACGTGGAACCGCGCGCCAGACCCGCCGCGACACGCGGGCCAAAGCCATGCCCAAACGCGAAACGGAAACAGACTCCAGTGCACGCACAGAGCACCACAACCATAAAGCCGCAGAAGGCGCGAAACACCTAAAATCCCTGGTGTTGGTACCCGGGCCGGCAACATGGTGTTCGTCTCGGGCATGCCGCCTTTCGACCCCGACACCGGGGAAATCCTCCCGAACGCCCCGTTCGAACGCCAGGCCGAGCTCATCCTCACCCAGATTAAAAAGGCGCTGGAGGCCGCCGGCTCGGACCTCGACCATGTGCTGAAGTGCAACGTAATGTGCATTTCGGCCGACCGCTTCAACGCCTTTAATGAGGTCTACAAGCGCTTCTTTCCGAACAACCCGCCTGCCCGCATCTTCTTCTGCGTGCCGGAGTGGACGGGCCCCTTCGATGTGCAGGGTGACCCGCAAAGTCTTTTGTGCTGGTCATGACGGGGTTTTCAGGCCCAGTATGGCCATGAGCAGGGCTGGGTCGTGCTTTATCGTGCGAATGGTGGCGGCGATCTTGGTGTATCCGGCCTGGCGGATGAGCCCGATCGCGAGGTTACGGAGCGTGGCCATTATGCGTGGCCGGGGGCCGGTCCGGACCCGGGACGCGTCCTCGCGCAGTGTGACGTCGCGGACCCAGTGAACCTTGTTCTCGATGGTCCAGTGGCCGCGGACGTAGCCCGCGATGTGGGCCGGGGATGCCTCGCGGGAGTCCGGGCTGGTGATGATGAACACCGCGACGGCGGACTTCTCCTGCTTCCTGACCCAGCGCTTTCCGTTCCTGACCCGGACGGTGCGGGTGACGTACCGCTCGATCAGGGCGACCTGCCGGGCGTGCGGGAACCGCCTGCGGATGCGCTCCGGGGCGTTCGCGACCTGGATGGTGCGGCGCTCGCGCCGCCCGTGGCCTTTTTCCTCGGTCGCGTGCTGCACGGGGACCTTCGCCCAGTCCAGGGCGTCGAGTTCCTCCCACAGCCTCTTCGCGTTCAGCTTCACCGTGAAGACGTAGTGCGCGAGGAGCTCCTCGCAGATAACCCTGGCGTGGGCGCGGACGGTGTGGCCGGCGTCGGCGGTGATGACGTGCCCGGCCAGGGGGCAGTACTCGTCCAGCTCGCGCAGCAGGGGCGCGAATTCGGGGACCTCGTTCGTCTTCGGGCCGATCAGCCGCTCGGCGAGCACGGTCCCGGTGCCGTGGGACGCGGCGGCCAGCAGGTACGGGATCAGGCCGTCGTCCCCGGCCGCGCCGCGCACCGCCTTGCCGTCGACGGCGACCGCGGGCAGCGGGGCCGGGCCGGACAGGGGGAACGTGACCGGGCCGGGGTGCGCGCGGGCGGCCAGGTAGGCGCCGGCCTGCCGGGCGACGCCGTGGGCGCCCAGCGCGGACAGGACCCGGACCACGGTGTCCGGGTGCGGCGCGATGAAGATCCCCAGCGCGTTCCGCCTTGCCCCGGCGGCGGCCAGCACCCCGGGCGGGGCCGCGTGCACCCAGGCGGTCACGTCCTCCAGCCCGGTGCACCCCGACAGCACCGCCGCGGTGCACAGCACCAGCACGGATGCCGGGGAATGCCGGATCCCGCGCGGGCGGCGCGGGTCCGGGACCGCCGCGAAGCACTCCGCCAGGTTCCCGCCCGACGCCGCCCGCAGCGCGGCGGCACGCGCGGCCAGCTCGCCCAGGGCCCCCTGCGCGAGGGCTTCCGCGGCGGCGGCGGGCACGGGCATGCGAGACTGGACGGGCAACGGGGCCTCCGGCAGGGAAAGTGACTTCAGCAATCCCTTGTCCTAGCCGGGGTCCCGGTGCCCTCCCGGGACCGACACGCGCACCGCCCGCAACGTGACGCGACCGGGACAGAACCGCCGGGCAGCCGTCACGCCCCGTAGAGAAACGCCACTGTCACCGGACCGCTCACCCCAAGCCCTGGCAGTAACCCACCGTGACGGAAAAGCGGCCACGGCAGCCTCAGATCCCAGCGCAAGCCACCGGGCCCCCCAGAAGACCGCCTGCAGGCCAGATAGCACGTGAGCTGGTAAGACCACTTTGCGGGTCACCCTGAGGTAGACCGGGCATGTGGATGTGGATGCGTGCCGGACGGCCGGACTCATAATCCGCCGGTCGCAGCGCCGAGCAAAGCGAAGGCTTCCCGAGCCTGGCGCGCCGCCGGGAGTCACGGTGGCCGTCCTCACGGCGACACTGCCGTACTCGCGGACCTGGGCCGACTGGCAGGTGTTCGCAGCGGCGTGGGGAAATGCGCGGCCCGGCTCTGGAACCGGCACGAGTCCGCGCTGCGGTCGCGGGCGCTGACGCGTCCGTCTCCGCACTTCGTATAGCCGAAATGGCCCCGTTAGATGAATATGAATAAGCTCTAGCATATTCATGGACGCGAAACCGGCGCAAAGCACCGGGTCGACATGCGGAAACGCGCCTTCACGCCGCCATGCGAGGGCGTAGTTTATTCATCGGCGGCACAGCCATCCGGGGGCACGGATGGGGAGATAAGCCATGACGGAAGTCGTCCACCCGCTCGACGGCAACGCGGTCGCCCTGCGCCCGTGCCCGCCCTGGTGCACCGAGAATCGGCACTTCGCCGACGGCGAGGCGATCTACGCCGACCACGGCTACCACCACTACGGGACCGAGATCGAGGTACCGACCTCGGACACGTTCCCGGGCATGACCAGCGGACCCCGGACGATCGTCCGGGCCGTCCTGAAGTCCTGGACGCACCCGCTGGGCGCCGATCCCGGCCCTGCCCTCGTCGAGCTCAACCTCGGCACGGCAGGGGAGCGCACCGACGTGTGCGCGGAGATCACCCCAGCCGAGGCGCGGGCCGTCGCGCAGGCGCTGCTCGACCTCGCGGCCGCAGCCGAACGAGACGGGCCGTTTCCCGCCAACCCGTGAAGCAGGAAGGAGCCCGCCGTGGGTGGGAGCGCCAGTGACGAGGAACTGCTCGCCGGCGCGCTGCACGCGCGGATCGAGCGATGGCTGAAGCTGGAGGGCGTCTTCACCATCGCCGGGCTCGGCGACGTGGAGCTGGCCGGGCGAACTGGACTGGGAACCGGGCGCCGCCCCGGTGTACCTGCGGAGGCTGGACGACGGCCAGGCGTGGCGCGCCGACATCACAGTGACCGCCCGCCCGGCCGCGCCCGGGGAGGCGGGCACGCGGTAAGGGTGAGCCGTCGCCCGTGGTCGAGCTTCTCCTTACCATGGGACACAGCATCAGTGCCGTGGCCAGGAACGACGCCAGGCAATTGCCAGTTTTAGGCGTGCGTTAGGCACAGCTGGTCCCCCCGAAGCCTGTCCGGCTGCGGCCGCGCTACCAGGCGATGGGCGACCCGTTTCCGGGCGACCCCGGAGTCGAGACAGGAGGGAGCGGCAGCGGGTGGAACTGGCCGTGGCTGACGACCCCGAAGTGTGTGTCCCACTGCCCATTGTGATATTTGTTCGGCGGCAGAGCCTCGGTGGCCCACTCGATGATCATCGGGCCGCCCGACGTGCCGGACCACAGGATGCTGGACGTGGTGTCGAGCCCCAGCAGCGCGTCGACGGCGACCTTGTACAGGATGTGTGGCGCTTTCGGCGCCGCCCCGGCGGGGTAGGCCAGCCACTCGAACGTCACGCGGCTGCGGCCCTGCTTGGCGCCGATCGAGCCAGCGATGCACACGATGGTCTTTCCGTCCGTGGTGACCTGCGGCCGGGTGCTCCCGTCGTCGTTCCACAGGCAGCGGCCGGCCAGGGGCACGGTGTCGATGAAGCCCAGCGCTGACACAGCGACCTTGGTTGACCAGATGACCTTGCTGTCCGCGATCAGGTTGCCGCTTCCCCCGGTCACATTGAGCAGCCGCACGCTCTCCGGGATGGCCGGACCTGTGTTGCTCGTTGCGTTATAGGTATGGAAGGCTATGGCGCGGTCACCGTTTACCCATTTCAGCGTCGGGCTCTCGACACCGGGGACCGAGATCCCGATGTCCAGGGAAGTCGTTCCGTTCACGGACCAGTTGCCTAGCAGCTTCCCGGTGGCGACCGAGTAGGTCCGCAGCATCCAGAGGGCCGGATTCGGATCGGATTTCGTCGGAACCG
The DNA here is from genome assembly GCA_963773105.1 of uncultured Actinomycetota bacterium. Classification (GTDB taxonomy): domain Bacteria; phylum Actinomycetota; class Actinomycetes; order Streptosporangiales; family Streptosporangiaceae; genus Trebonia. Next base: position 16,070 of record CAVZAA010000001.1, on the reverse strand, counting down.
GGGCGAGCGTCATCGCCAGCTCCTTCCCCGATCCGGACAGGCCGATCGCCTCGACGCACCAGGGCTTCATGTCAGGGATGGCCAGTCTGGTCAGCCGGTAACCGGGTTTTTCGCCGGGCGTAATTCGTAGCAGGTGCCACGTCACGGGGACACTTCCAGTGGAATAGCCCGTGGGAGTGGTGCTGACGACGAACGTCCGGTCGTCCGCCGCACCCGTCATGCCCCCCCAACTGGTGCCGCGGGGCGGCGCAATAGTAGCCAGCCGCTTACCGGTGAACGTGTCGCCGATCACCAGCTTCCACGAGTCCGTGCCCGAGGCCGGCTCGGTCTGCGTCACGTAGTACTGCGGGACGCCGGCGATGGGAGCGACGGGACCCGTCGGGGACGCGGGTGCCGAGGACGGCGCCGGCGGCTTTACAGGCCCGTCCGGCAGGTCGCGGACGATCACCAGCGTGGCGGCGACCGCCACCACCAGCGCCGCGGCGGTGACCGGTGCCAGCCACGCGCCCCAGCGGCGCCTGGGCGACGGCACGCGCCCCCGCGGGCGGGCCGGCGCGCCAGGCGGCGCGGGTGGCAGTGGCGCGGGGACCGCTGCCGGGATTCCTTGGTGCCTGGCCTGTTGCCGGGCGGCGGTGTGCTCGCCCAGCCAGGCGCGGTACCGGGCCAGGCCGGCTGCCATGTCGTAGTCGGCGGCGAACCGGGCCGCCTGCTGCTCGGTGACCTGCTGGTAGAGCCGGCACACCAGTGCGTCTTCCCGTGAGCTGTCCGCCTCGCGCCGGCCGGTGGTCATGACGAACTTCCTTCCCCGTCGTCGCTGGCAAAGGGGTAATCCGGTCCCAGCTGGGCGATCAGCCGCCGGCGTGCCCGGGTCAGGTGCACGTTCACCGTGCTGTCGGCCATGCCCAGGGCGGCGGCGATCTCGGTTGGCTTCATCCCGTGCTGCCAGCGCAGCGCCGCGACGGCGTGCTGCCGGCCGGGCATGTCCTTGATGATCTTCCAGCACCGCTCCAGCACGATCGAGGTAAAAGCCTGCGCCGGGAGGTCCGTCTCGGCTGTGCGGTACCGGGCCTCGATCCGTGGCAGCCGGTCCCGCCAGGCCGCCTCACGCCGGAAGCCGCTCACCGCTTTGTTGGCCACCGTCGTCCGCAGCCAGGCCCGGCGCTGCGCCTCGGCCAGGCACCGCACGGTCGCCCAGTCCCGGGCCGCTGCCTCAAAGGCCGCCTGCACCAGGTCATCGGCCAGCGCCTGGTCCCCGCGGGCCAGCACCCGGGCATACCCGAACAAGTTCCCGGCGTGTGCGGCGAAGCACGCGGCGAGCTCGGCGGCGTCGCGCGGGCAGATCCGCTCCTCACCCACCCAGGCCTCCGCGCGGCGACCTGCCGGGCCCGCCGCCTGGCAGATCCGCAAAGGCTACGGCACAGCGGGCGGGCCGGCCAGAGGCGATCACCCCGCCCGGCGGGCGCCGGGCCCGGCGTGCCGCACCGTGGCCCCGGTCACGCGATGCCCAGCCAGCCCGCGCCCGGTCACCGCCCAAACCACCACAACCGCCATTGCCTCCGCCAAGGGCGCAGTCGCGCCGGTCAGGATGGGGCCCGCGGCAACCATCCACTCTCACCACGGGATCAGCAAGGTTCACAGAGATAAGTCGCACAACAGGCCCAAAACCCTTACCTTCATCCCGCCCGCAACCGGACAGCGGGCCCCGCGCAGCCGAGCTCCCGCTCCGCTCCCGCCCGGCTGGCCTCTAACGCCGGTCGGCTGGCGCGAAGGCAAACGCCCCGGCGTGCTCGTGTCCGCCCGGGCGCCGAGACTACAAAAAGCCCACCAGCGGGGCTGGGGCGCCTGGACGTATTTTGTGTGCCTGGGTACTCGAATGTGGCCTTGACACTGATCTTGCGCGAATGAGAGCATTCGTGTGGTCAATCGCGTTTCACCCCCGGTCGGGGTCGCCCAGCCCTGAGGAACGCGATCTAATCTCTACTCTCTTTGGGCGAGCTACCGAGCAGGGCACAGTTGTGCGGGCGATCAGCCCGTCTTTCGTGCTGCACTCTCGTAATTCACGGTGTCATCATCTTAGCTTCGGTCGAACACGGAGGAGAATTGCAGAACAGAAGTTGGGTCAAGTGCATTGCTATCGGGGGTGCATGCGGACTCGTCGCGGTGTCACTGACCACCGCGAAACCCGCGCACGCGGCCACATTCCTTGCCTCGGTTACCGGGACTCTGCCGTCCAGTGCGAGCGCTTCGTCGCCCGTTCAGGTGATAGTGGAAGGCGTGCCCGACCTTACCGACGCCGCCGTAGGCGGGACAACAACCGATCCCATCCTGGCCACACAACAAATTACAAGCGGCACGAGCTTCTCCGTGCCGATTCCGGACTCGACGGCGGCGGAGAGCGTCACCTCCCCGACCCAAGGGACCATCAACACGCACACCGTCGTGGTGTCTGCGCTGGGAACGACCAGTACTTATGCGACTGTCGCAGCCAGCGCCGCCAGTCCTGGAACCGCTACCCTCGAAACGCTCCCTGCCTATAACCCCTCCACGGTAGTTGACGCCCATGCCGCCGCCCATCGTGGCTCGGCTGACAGCGTGCCTAACGTAATCGTGCCCCCACCTTGCACGTGGACGACGATCGGCCGAACGGACGACGTGGCCACCCGCATCGGCGAGATGCACGTCATCGGCGGCACTGGAGTCACGGTCTCTGCGGAATACTCGTACGAGGAGAGCGCGGATAGCACGTTCACTGTCGGCACGTCGGAGAACGACGAGAACTGGAACAGCACTGGGACGGAGACGGTCACAAACTCCGGGGGCACGACGGGCGCCCTTTTCTACGGGCCAAACTACATAAAATACATCGATGCTCACTTCGATTACATCGATCAGGAAGCTGACAGCGCCGAATCCTGCGGCAGCGCGTACCGCACGATGGCCGCTGACTGGGACGGTGACATAATCCCCGGATCGAACCAGCCGCCCGGAAATCCCTACGGCGGCTGCCTGAAGGATCCAAACGGGTATGCCGAACTGACGGCCAGCAGCACCTCGCAGCCCAATACCTGGAGCCACTACAGCAGCACCGGCGTGTCGTACGACACGATATCCACTGTCTTTGGCTTTACCTTCAGCGGCCACACCGGATACGACTCCACCAACGGGTACGAATATTCGAATCCCAAGGGAGGGGCGACGGTGTACCTGTGCGGGACAAGCAGTCCGGTGTCCACCTGGCACCTGGTCTACAACACACAGTGACGAGCACCAAGCGCGGTACGGCCACGGCGCGCAGCCGCGGCCTTACCAGGTCGCTGCGCTCCCTGGGCGGAGTGAGTCTGGTTGTCATCGGCCTTGCTTTGCTGCTCACGGGGTGCACCAGTGCCTCCGATGCGGACGCCCCCTACACGGTGGCGGGCCTGAACTCTGAAACGGGGGGTGCTGCACCGGGAGAGCCGACATTTGCCGGCGTTCCGACCGCGATCCGGACCGGATCGGTCGTGCTGGAATCGGCGACACTGGTTCCGCTCCCCGGATTCCCGCTCCCGCACATGGTCGGCGTGGGCTTGGTGCCAAGCAAGGATTGGCTGTCGGGCGGTCAGGGCTGGCCAATACGGAATGCCCCCGTCGGTCACGGCACGGCCCCAGTGCGGCCGCTCGCCGGGTACGCGCTCACCGCCGGTCATCCAATTGCGATCTACTACGCCTTCAGCGGTGACCGGGACGGTCAGACGTACTATGCGGCCGGCATCCGACTGAAGTACCGGCGCGGAACCCAGGATTACGCGGTCACGTTGTACCAAGTCGGGGTCGACTGCGTAGCCCGATCTCCCAAGGTAGGTTCCGCGTGCAATCTAAGCCCTGCGGCACTCAAGCAGGTCGAGGCTCTTCCGCATCCTTAGGGGGCTCGTTGATGGTGGGCCTGCCAGTTGACGCTTCGCCTGTCGGCAACTGGACATCGCTCTGGTGCGTGCTTCCTGGCCATGCCAGACGCGGCCGCCCCAGCAAATCAGCAAGAAGAGCCCCGGACATGAAGCTGCCCCGCCTGCAAAGAAAGCCTGCCTCGGAGGCCACGGAGCCCCTCCCTGGGCCTCCCGGGCCGGCAGTCGTCAGCCCCGGCCGCCGTCCATCCCGGACGGGCCCCCTAGGACTGTCCGTTAGGGGATCGCTCATCGAGACGACACTCGCCCTCCCCTCGCGTACAAGCCGATCTGCGGCGATACCGTCTCAGCTGAGTGGTCCGCGAAAATGTCCGGTGACTGGGGGCTAATCGGTACGCCTGGAGCGTAGGAGAACTCGTGACACTTAAATACGCGAGCTCACCAGTAAACCCCGGACTTCGGCTTGAGGCGGACGGTTACCTAGGCGCGGCCCACAGGCGGATCACGCCGTCGCTTACCGTGGCGATGTAGCGGCCGTCGGGCGACCATGCAAGCGCGTCCACCTGGTTGCCGTCGGGGAGACCGAAATTCCCGGCCAGCTGTCCCGAACTGGCGTACAGCACACTTGCCTGCCCGGTGTCACCCGCGCAGGCGATGTACGTCCCGTCCGGAGACCACGCGAGCAGGCCGCAGTCATCGGGCGGGGGCACGTCCCATATGGTCGCGCCCGTAGAGGCATCCCAGTCGACCAGGTTGCTGATGCCGAGCGAGACGATCCTGCGAGCGTCCGGCGACCAGGCGAACGTGTTGAACTGCCCACGATTGAGGCCGTTGAATGCCTGAACCTGCCGGCCGGACGGGGCGTCCCATATCTCCCCGCCCCCGCTGACCAGGTTGCCGTGCGGCGCCCAGGCCGCCAGGTTGCCGAACGCGGGATAGCCGCCGAACGAGCTGACCTGCCCGCCGGTCGAGGCGTTCCATACGGTGGGGTGGTCACCGAAGCCCGAGGTAACGACGTACCCGCTATCGGGTGACCAGCTAATCTGGTTAGCGTAGTCGTCGATCGTTGCCGTGGCCTGCCCGCTGGGGGCATTCCAGATGCGCGTGCAGGAACAGCCCTGGTCGGCCGCCGCTATAAGCGCCCCGTTCGGGGACCAGCTGATGTCCTGTACGAAATGCGTCAAGCCGCCGTGCGTGGAAACGAGCGACCCGTCGCTTACACGCCGGATCTCCGCCGTAGTCGGGTCACCTGACTCACCACTTTCGCCGGCATCGGCGATCAGCCGGCCATCAGGTGACCAGGAGACAGTGACAATCGAGACCGTGCTGCTCTTGATCGTGCGCAGCAGTCGCAGGCCGCCGCCCGGTGACGGCTGCGCCTGCTGGGCTGGCGACGGCGGGACTGCCTCATTGCGGATGGTTACCTCTTTTACGTTTCCCTTCGAGGCATCGATGGTGACCTCGTGATCCGAGACGTTTACGGTGGTGAGCCCGTTCAGGACGACCGTGACGTCCTCTCCCGTGCCAATGTCGTATTCAGTGTCAACGACTCCGCGCGCGACGCGGTGCCGGATGAAAAGCAACGTCTCATCTGGGGCTGGCTGGGAATTCGCCTCGATGTCAGCGCTCAGCGAGAAAACGCCGATCTCGGTAACCAGGCCGACCGACCCGCCAACTGAGATGCTCCCGTCAGCATGAATCGAGAAGGTAGCCGAGAACTCAACCGGTCCCAGCTCATAGCCTACGCCGACGTTGCCGGACACGTTACTGCAAGCCGCAGCCAGGAACAGCAAGGAGGCCAGGAGCACAAGCCGTTTCATCCCAGCCCCTCGCGCGTCATTACAGCACTACATTTCAGCCTGCGCGTTAGCCCCGCAGGAACTTCTCACACACCCTCAACTCAATGACTTCTGGTGAATGCGGATAGTAGGTGCAGGCCCGCATAGTCGTCAAGCGCCGGACGGCATGGCTTTGGGTGATTGTTCGACGCTGCGCGCCATCGTCGCTGCTGCCGGCCTCGTATCGGTCCTTGATCTCCAGACGGAACTGCCTCCGGTTATAAAGTTCCAGTCGTTGTATTCAGCGATCTCCTGCTCATTCAGCACTGCCTACAGCCTCCAGGAACACGAGCGCGGCGCCACCGGCCAGGTCAGGCATGTGATCGAGCGCATCGTCCTCAAGGTCTGGCAGGAGGTCGAGGAGCTCGACGATGGCGATCGCCGCGCGCCGGAAGGTCAGGCGGCACAGGTGATCGGACGGGTCGTCAGCCGCGGCGCCAGGCCGCACGGGCTGCTGCGCTACCTGTTCGGCCCTGGCCGGGACAACGAGCACGTCAGCCCGCACCTGGCCGCCACCTGGGGCGGAGACCCTGCTGCGCTCAAAGCCTCCCGGCACCGGCACCAAGGGCCGCCACGTGCACCGGCTCGCCCGGCTCCTCGAGGTGCCGCTGGGGCTGGCCCACGACAAGGTCCCGGACAGGCCGGTGTGGCGCTGCGCGCTCCGGACCGCACCCGGCAACCTTGTTCTCGGCGACGGCGCGTGGCAGGCGATCGCCGCCGAGGTCATGCACCGGACCGGACTGTCCGAGCGAGGCGACGAGGACCAGGGCGTTCGCTGGGTTGCGGTCCACCACGGCGACAACCACGTTCACATCGTCGCGTTGCTGGCCCGGATGGACGGGCGCCCGGTCCGGGTGCACGGCGACTGGAACCGGATCGCCGAGGCGAGTCATCTGTCGAGAAGGAGCTCGGGCTGGTCCCGGTGGCCCGCGCGGGACCGCGGCCGCCGCCCGGGCGGGCCGAGGAGGAAAGGCCAGGCGCGCCGGGCGCCCCACCGCGGTCCAGGGGCGTCCGGCGAACGGCGCGCAGGCCCAGTGCGGCCGCGCGCCATTTGATCGCTGTCGACCTCCTGCCGGACAGGGCTGAGGTCAGCCGCTCGCGGCGGCGGTGACCTCTGTCTCGGCCAGGGCCCGGTACAGCGTGGACCGGCCGACCTTCAGGTGAGCGGCGATCGAGGTGACGGACTCGCCGCGGGTCCGGCGGGCGCGGGCGATAGCGAGGGTGTCGTCGTCGACGGCGGCGGGCCGCCCGCCGTACCGCCCTTGGGCGGCCGCGGCGGCCAGGCCGTCCATGGTGCGCTCGTGGATGAGGTCGCGTTCCATCTCGGCGGCCATCGCCGCGACCATGAACAGCATCTTGTCGGCGATAGTCTGCCCGTTCGGCTTGTGCAGGCCGGCGCAGATCCCGGTGAGGATCTCGAGGTCGACCTCGCGGGCGTGCAGCTCGTCCTCCAGGAGCACGAGTAGCTCTTTCATCGACCGGGCGACCCGGTCCGGCTTGTAGACCACTAGGGTGTCGCCGGGCTTGAGGGCGCGGAGCGCCGCGGTGAGCTTCGGCCGGGCCCCGCGGGTGCTCGCGGTCTCCACGATCACCTCGCGGCAGTCCGCGGCCACCAGGGCGTCGAGCTGCATCTGGTGGTCTTGGGCCCGGCCGGAGACGCGGGCGTAGCCGATCCGGACGGTGTTAGTGCGCACGGCAAGTGGGTCCGGGACGGGCTGCATCCTCCGATCGTCCCGGAAACCGTCCCGGAACTCAACGATCAAGGCCGTCTTTCGGGACGGGTTTCGGGACGTCCCGGCCTGGGCGTTCGCGGCGGGGCGCCCGCCGTCCCGGAAACGAGCGATTCCGGGACGGCCCTGGACTACTCCAGGGCCGGCCCGTGCCCGACGTCGCCAAGTATGACCAGCTGCTGACCCGCAGTCCTGAACAACAGTGACGGTCCGGGACAGTCGCCTCAAGAACATCTCGTCGCCCCTTTGGGCTTGCCTTGGCTGCACCCCCCGAGATACCTGACGACCGCCTAATCAAGCGTGCAGTTCGCTGCCGGTACCGTCGGCGGCGAGCGGGCTGATGAGTCCAAGGCGCTGCAGTTCGCGGCTGAATCCGTCATCGGCCACGCTTTCGGTTACTGTCCGGGCCGCTGCCAGGGCGTCCGGGTGGGCGTCGGCCATGGCAACGCCATGCCCGACTAGCCCGAGCAAAGGGATGTCGTTCGGCGCGTCGCCGAAGGCAACGGCGTGTGCCGGCTCGATGCCGAGGATTTCGAGGACGCGCGCGACGCCTGATCCCTTGCCGGTTCCGGGCGGCGCGATGTCGAGCAGGTCAGAAGCAGCATAGGTGAAGACTGCGTTGGCCGGCGTTATCCCGGCCTCCAGCAAGTGCCCGGCGATGTGCTCGGCCCGCAGGCGGGGATGGCAGACGGCGAGAGCGAACACCTCCGCGCCGGCGAACGCCTCGGTGCCCCCAAGACGGGACGGTCCCCGCGGCCGGGTGCCCCTGATCGCCAGGTAGTTCTCGGTCAGCGTCCATCTGCAGCCGTCGAAGGCGGCGATGCCCGAGTCAGGCAGCTGCGCGGTTACGACGGACATGATTCTCGCGCTCGTGCCGGCGCGCAGGCTCTGCTGCCACAATGGTCGGCCGGTCCGCATATCCAGCCCGAGGCTTCCGTTGCAGCACACGGCCGCTGTGAACGCTGGCATCGCCGGCTCCAGCGAGGCAAGACCCGCCGGGGTGCGCGCTGTAGCGGCGATGAGCGGGATGCCACTGGCGGCCAGTTCGCGGCTTGCCCGCAGCGTCGCTGCACTCACTGACCCGTCCCCGCGTGCAATGGTGCCGTCAATGTCGGTGACAACCGCGCGGGTCTGCATCACGCGAACTATATAGCCCAGGTTTGGCCCCAGCCCGGAACCAGCGGGTCCAGTTCGGGAACGTGGCGGCCTCGAAGTCCGCCACGGCAGCCAGGTCGGCGGCCGTCGCTGGCGTGATGGTGATCCCCGAACCCCCTCGTCACCAGCCCCCGGGACACGTACGCGTACAGCGTCGATCGCCGCACGCCCAGCGCGGCCGCAGCCTGTTCGGAGGTCAGCCAGCTGCCACCAGAATCCACGCGGAGATCATTCACCAGGACATCATCGCCAACTCGCCCAGCGGGACACCCTAGGGATCCACCCCTGCCCACACCGGGTGCCGTCAGGCCCTTAGGCCCCGGCTGCCAGTTCAGGCGCCGGTGTGCAGGTGACTTCGGTCATCCGTGCAGGCGACTCCGGAACTGACAGTGAGATCCGTCGCATGCACGACAGCGGCGACTACAACGTCGCCGAGATTGCCACCCTATTCAACATCAGCAGGCCCACCGTCTACCGCTCCCTCGAGCGGACCACCACGCTCCCCACGCTCCGGCCGCTCGGGTCTTCCCAGCGCACGACGGTGGCCCCATCGAACGTTCCGGCAGGCTCGGCAGTGCAGCCGGCGTCCTGGAGCAGGCGGATGAGTTCGCCCGGCTCCGTGACTTCAAGGCCGACGCAGGCCGCTCGCCCGGATGTTCTGCAGATCCTCGCCGTCATCGCCGAGTTCGAGGCCAACCTGATCCGCCAGCGCACCCGCGAGGGCATGGACATCGCATGCCAGAAGGGCAAGCTGCGCGGCAGCGGCAAACGCGTATTCACTGGCACGACCGGCCTGGAGCTGATCGACGCCAAGATCTACCGGTCTGGAGTGATACGCGCACGCTACCGGCCAACCCGCTAACAGCGCCCCGAGCCGCCACCTCGCTCTGGAGTTACAGGCACTCGGCCGGGCAGTCTGCGCGACACGCCCGGGGCCTGCGGTTGCCGCGAATCTCTGCGATCACTGTCCGTAACTGACACGAGTGCCGCTCGCGCACGCTAGTTCAGGAAAGACGCCAAGCTGGCCGCGAACCTTGGCCTCGTGCTCGGCTGGACGAGCTGGCAGGCACTGCTCACCGGCACGTTCCTCGGGCTTGCGCTGGCCGCCGTGTCCGGCGGCGCGCTCATCGCCGCGCACAGGGCGAGCCGCACCAGCCAGTTGCCACTCGGGCCGTTCATGCTGGGGGTGCGCTCGCGGCCTTCGCACTCTTGCATGCTGTAGGTTCTCCGTTTTAGTGGCATTTTCAACCTCCCCGACGACTACGCGCCAGAAGCCCGGTATGCCTTCTATATGTAAATGGCGAGAGTGGCGATCATGGACGATGCCGAGACTCGGCTTGCGCAGATGTCTGAAGAGTGGACCGTGATCTTCGCCAGTTCTTCCGGCGACCGGGAGGTTATTGGGAGCTGGGAGCAGTCCATCGACTCGATGCTGCGTGAGGCCGATTCCCTGCGCGACCAGGGCCGGTGGCGGGGCGGCCGCCGTACGCTGATGCACGCGCTGGGCATTCAGCACCGGGAGGTGTTCCTGACGGCGGGCCTGGCCTGGCTGCTGGACCCTGACGGCTGGCATGGTCTCGGCAGCAGGGTGCTAAGCGGCCTGCTTGGGCAGCTCTGGCTGCCGCGGATGGTCAGCTATCCGGTGAGCGTGGCTGTCGAGGAGACGCGGTCGGGGGGAGAGACCAGGGCTGATCTGGTGGTGCGCATGCCCGGCGTGACGCTGCTGATCGAGGCGAAAGTGTACGCCGACGAGCAGCCCGGCCAGTGCGATCGCCTCGCTAAAGCGTGGGCGGACGAGAAGCCGACACTGGTGTTCCTGACCCTCGACGGGCGGCTGCCGGGTACCGCAACCACGGGCGCCGGGCTGTGGCATCAGCTGGCCTGGCCCCAGGTGGCGGCGGTCATCGCGGACGCGGCCCGCGCGTCGGACTGCGCGCCGGGAGTACTGGACTTGCTGGCGACTATTGAGATCTTCGGAAAGTGAGTTGACGATGGCCATTGATGAGAAGGTTGCGTTCTATCTGCGGCATCGCACGCTGATAGAGGAATGGGCCGCGCTCCGGGGGCAGGCTGCGGCTGCGTTGGAGGAGGCCTTCAGCCGCGCGGTCGGCGTCATCGGCCAGCGTCCGGACGCGCCGGAGATCGTCGAGGATAACTCCGATCGTGGCCACCCTCTGTATCGCGTCAGCCTCCAGGTTTCAGGAATTGCATCCGACGCGGTGTGGGTCGCGCTGGGCTGGACGCATGGCGGGCTGCTGAGGCCATCGGGCGAGTCATGGCCGTATACGGGCATCAAGGCCCCCGGCGCAGGCAAGGGGGACGCCGCCTACGACACGGCCAAGAGTCTCCTGCGGGAGCCTGCGGCCAGGCGTCTGTGGACCAAGTCCAGCGCCAGCGGCTGGGTCTGGTGGAACTACCTTCCGCTTGAGGACAGCGAAACGGACCTGGATGCTTACGCGGTGCGTCATGTCGAAGCCCTCGTGGACGCGTGGAAGGCGCTGGACTCGTAGATCCACGGACGCTGATTCCGGCCGCTGCTGCCATCCTCGCCGCGCATCGCCCGTTACACGTCAAGGTCGGAGAAGAATCCCAGGTGCGGGTCGGTGAACGTGCCGATGACCAGGCCCCGGTCGAGGAACCTGTTGAACTCCTCGCAGCTTGTCTCGGGCAGCAGCGCGCACCCGTGGCAGGCCGCGAGGTTGCACGAGTCGGGACCCTGGCCGTGCTCGCCTGCGTCCATGCAGACCGGGTCTGTTGAGCACCAGCGGGCATTGCTGACCGCCGTGGCGAGCATGGGGCGGAGGTTGCCGGGGCGGGCCATCCGCACCAGGCCGCCCATGGTCCCCTCGGAGTCGCCCGCCGCGGTGTAGATGAGCAGGCCCGCCATCTAATCCGCCGGTCGCAGCGCAGAGCAGGTCGCCTTCCCGAGACTGGCGCGGCGCCGGAAGTCGCGGTGACCGTCATCACGGCGACGCTGTTGTACTCGCGGACCTGGGCCGAGTGGGCAGTGTTCACGGCGGCGTGGGAAACGCGACGCCGACGACCTGGGAAAGCTAACCGGAGGGCACCCTGCCGACAGGTATGCTTTTCATCCGGCGCGCTCTTCACGGCTCCGACCGGCGGGGCGATTAGACCGCTCGCCGCGCAGTGCACGCTCCACCGCCTCGATGCCCTTCACCGCCGCGGCAAGCCGGCGGCCCTCGTCGCGGTAAGCCCCGAGCGCCGAATCCACCGCGTGCGGCGGCACCGCCTCGCCGAGCTCGGAGCGTGCGACGCGGTAGCCCTGCCGCGCGCCCTCGAGCGTTCCCGTCACCGTGTGGCGGGCGATCACGGCCAGGATCACCGGATGGCGGACTGCGGAGTGCCCGCGAAGGTCCGGCACCAGGTCGAGCAGCCATGCTGCCACGGCGGACGCCTCCCAGTCCCGGGAGCCGGGCGGCGCCACAGCCTCCGGCCAGCCAGCGGAAAGGTACGCCTCACCCATTGGTAGTCAGGGGCGCGGTGCCTGTGACGGCCCGTTTCCCCATCCCCCTTTCAATCCGTACGTGCGGTTTTCCCGCATACGGCTTACCGATGATCTTCTTGACATGGTTACGCTGCCTTCGGATAGCGGATCGTGCCGCGGAGCCTGTAGAGCCCGTGCCCGTTGAACCAGTCCTCTGTCCACGCGTCGGCCTGCCCGGCGTGCAGGTTCCGGCCCCGTTTCCTGACCATCAGGGTGCGGAGCCGCCACACGACATACTGGTCGACCTGGGTGAACTTGATGGCGGCGTTCCCGGTGCGGAAGTAGTTCCCCCAGCCGCGCAGCAGCGGGTTCAGGTCCGCGATCACCTCGCGGATGTCCGCTCCCACGCGGTTGCGGCCGGTGCGGGCGTGCACTTTCTCCCGGAGGCTTTTCATCGCCCGCTGCGAGGGCCAGCGGTGCAGGTAGTAGCGGATGACCCGCCTCTGCTCCCACAGGCGCCCCGACATGCGGGCGCGGAAATGGCATCCGAGGAAGTCCAGCCCCTCCCGGCCCTTCCTGAGATCGACTACCTTCGTTTTATCCGGGTGCAGCCGCAGCCCCAGGCCGCCGAGGATCTCCTCCACGGCGTCCAGGGCCGCCCGGGCCTGCGCCGCGCTGCGGCACAGCACCACGCCGTCATCGGCATAGCGCACCAGCTCGCCCACATTGCGTGCGGCGAGCTCGCGGTCCAGGACGTGCAGGTAGATGTTGGCCAGCAACGGCGAAATGACGCCGCCCTGGGGAGTCCCGGCGACCGTCCGCTCGAGGCTCCCGTCCACCATCACCCCTGCCTGCAGCCACAGGCGGACCAGCTTCAGCACCCGCCGGTCCGACACCCGCCGCCCGACCTCGGCCAGCAGCCTTTCATGGCTGATCTCGCCGAAGAAGCTCCGGATGTCGAACTCCACGGCAAAGCAGCGCCCGGCGATGAACCCGGTCCTGAGCCGTTCCATCGCCTGCACAGCCGACCGCTTCGGCCGGAACCCGAACGAGCACGGAAGGAAGTCCGCCTCGAAGATGGGCTCCAGCACGATCTTCGCGGCCTGCTGCGCCACTCTGTCGCGGACCGTCGGGATACCGAGCGGCCGCTTGCCGCCGTCTGGCTTCGGGATGTCCACGCGCCTGGCGGGCGCGGGACGGTACGTGCCCTCGCGCAGGTCAGCCTGGAGTTCCGCGAGCATCCGCTCGACCCCGTACTCTTCCTGCACGTATGCCAGGGTGATCTTGTCCACCCCGGCAGCTCCCCGGTTGGCCCGCACGCGGCACCACGCCTCCCACAGGACGTCACCCCTGTGAACACGGTCATACAGGGCGTGGAACCGGCGCTCCGGAGACTGCCTGGCCGCAGCCCATAGCTTCCGCTGCAGTTCTCGCACGTTCACAGGGTTCGCCCGCACCAAACCGGGGACCGGCGGCGGCGCGAACCCGCTACGACGGGCCAGCGGCCCGCCGGGGGAATTGGACCGGGAGGACCCGGCCATGCCCTGGCGCTTACCCTCGCGGAAAGCATGATCAAAGTGAGGGCCCTTCCCTCCCGGCGCGTTCTGTTGCACGCCGATCAGCGGTACTACGGCCCTCTCGGACTCCCGCTGCCCTCCAGGCGACTTCACCATCGGCTTATACGCCTGGTCTTCGCCCGACGAAGGCCGGGCAGACGGGCCTCTCCTGTTCCGGCCCAGACTGTGCGCGCGTGCCGCCCTCCGTACCCCGGGAGGACCCGGCAGGCTGACCCCGGAACAGGGCCCGCCGGACATGGCCTTCGCCGCGACATGACCGGCTCAGCTCCTCCGCTATACGTCTGACGAGGCTGCAAGGTTCGCTTAACGCTGCGGCCCGCGCGCTTGCTCCCTCCAAAGAGGCTTTTGACACCCCGCTCAGCCCGCCGCCTCTCAACGACGAACCGGGGCCTGCTACCGGGCGCTCCGGTGCCTACCCGGACAGGACTCACACCTGTAAGCCTGGGCCAGCTTTCAGGACGCAACATGGGCCGACGATAGCATCCGTTACCGCTCACCTGTTTGATGGCTGACGCTCGTGCGCGCGGGGTTCGGGCCGGAAAGCGCGAAATCGCGGCGAAGGCGGCGTGGTACCCCCGGAAGTAATGCCCGTGCTCTCAGCGACCCCTCATGCGCCGCCGCGCGGTGGTGCCAAAGTCGCGCTCTCGCCCCGGAAGGACTGTCAAGGCAATCCTTCGCGCCGCGTAAGCGGCGCCCTGTGTTGGCGGTTATCCGAATCTGCCCTCTGGCGGCCATCAGGCACTGCCCGGAGACGGTCAGCGGGTCACGGAATGTGACTGCGTGTGGATCTACAGGCCACGCTAATCAGCCTGGGCGTGCGGACGAGGGGCTGCTGCCAGGCGGACGCAGGACGCTGGTCAGCTTTAGGCGCGTTAACGATCCGGCTTGAGCGGGAACTGACCACTTAGCGGTCGAAGCCAGATGTGCAGGACAGTGTATTTCCAGGTGGGGCGCACATTGATGGGGGACCGGTGGACCGGCATCTGAACGTATTCCTTCCTTACGAGCGCCCGCCGCACCATGAAGATCAGCTCACGCGGGCGGCGATGATTGTAATGCGTGCGCTCCCGCTGGCACGCGACGCGCTGCTGGCCCGGATCGGCGCGCTCCCCTGCGCCAGGCTGCCCGGGGCCGAGCTGGACATGCAGACCAGGGATGTCATGGAACCGCGCTCGCTCGCGCACAGTGAAGCAGAGGCGCCCGCCCTGCGGCAGCTAATCAGTGTCTTCCTGTCACCGGATGCGGGGCTTGACCTGTCCGCAGCGCAGATCGGGGAGCGGCCCGGCGAGCAGCGCCTGGACGGGGTGCTGCGTTTCGGCGGCGAGCTTGTCGTCGTGATCGAAAGCAAGATCGTCGGCCACGCGCCCAGTGACCAGGCCAAAGAGCTGAGGCTCCCTCCTGGCGCTGAGGTCGGGCACTCGCAGGTGGTGGCACTTGGCTGGCACGAGCTGCTGGAAGACTGGTGGGCGCTGCTGGAACGCGGGTTGCTCGCCCCCCCCGGAGCGGGTGCTGCTGGAGGACCTGGTTGCCTTCGCCGAAGAGCACTTCGCCCACTTGCTGCCCTTCACCACGCTCGGCCGCGCCGGCGGGCACGACCTCCGGCGTCGGCGGCGGCTGGTGACACTGCCGCGGGAGGCCACTGGCCTCAATGAGGTCGAGCCCACGCGAGGGCCTCTCATCGGCGCCGCGCTGATGCTGGACGCGGTGATCGGGACGCAGTCAACTCAGCGGATCTGGCTTCAGCAGCGAGATGACAGCCTGGTGCTCGTCACCAGGGCGGCTGAACTCAAGCCAAAAGCCGAGGCCCTGTACCGGACCGGCAGGGCACAGAGGCTCATCGACTTCCTGGCAGCACACCCTGGCACCTGGCAGGCACAGCCCACGGTGCACCTCGCCTTCCACAACGCCCCCGAGGCCCAGCGCCTCTACCCGAACTGTCGCCTCGACCCCGCCGACTACATCCGCCGCTGGTCAGGAGAGGACTTCCATCAGGTCGGCGCGCACCGCCACGACCGCGTCCGGGAGGAGCTGTGGCCCTGGCTGCGCGAACGCCAGTACGCCGGCCCCGAAGATGACCAGCAGCTCGACGCGTTCCTTCACCGCCTAGGCCGCGGCGACGCCCATCTGCGCCCTAGCATCGAAGTCCGGCGCACCTGGCCCTGGGCACGGGCGGTTGACCTTGACGAGCGTGGCGCGCTGGCCAGCGAAGTGCGCACCGCCGTTACCGAGCTGCTGGGGGCGCTCGAGGAGCCGCTGCCGCCGGCATGCAACCGGGAAGACCGCCACCTCCCGCCTGCCCCCGCGCGCTAGCATCATCGGCGCTGCGCCGCCGCATCTCGCGCAGAGCTGGGTGGTGATCGGCGTCCCAGCCCATAGCAGAAGGCCGACCCGGCACCGCGCATCGCCGGCGTCCGACAGCAGATGCACCATGCGACGATCCTGAA